>NZ_CP197024.1:0-3162189 GCF_051993095.1 Leucobacter chromiireducens
ACAAGATCGCCGAAATTCCCCCGAGTTTTGGTTCACCTTCTGTGGATAAGCCTGGGTATAACATCGTTCAACCACCACTACGAACGAGCCGGGTATTTGCGTGACTGAGGACGAAGTACAAGAGGTCTGGGACCGCGTGACCCAGGCTGTGATGGCCGACCCTGCTGTCGGTCCCGCTGTCGGCGCACAGCTGGCGCTCGCCCTGCCCCGCGGTATTGCGGCCGGCACCCTCTACCTCGCGGTGCAGCTCGAGTTCACCCTCAAGCTCCTTGAAAACCGACTGCGCCCGGCGATCATGACGGCGATTGCCGCGATCCCCGACGCACAGGAGATCCAGAATTTCGTGGTAATCGTCGATGAGGACGCACACCCCTCTCTTGACCCTGAGCCGGTTGCGGAGGCGCCTGCGGCTGCCGCGCCGGTCGCCCCGTTCGACGAGCCGAGCGCTCGCCCCGAACCGACTCGCCCCGTACACGAGCCGCGTGGGCGGCACGGCGGGGATGATCCCGGGGATAGTCGACTCAACGAGAAGTACCGCTTCGACAGCTTTGTGATCGGCCAGTCAAACCGCTTTGCACACGCTGCTGCGGTTGCCGTTGCCGAGGCACCCGCACGCGCGTACAACCCGCTCTTCATCTACGGTGATTCGGGGCTCGGTAAGACTCACCTGCTGCACGCAATCGGGCACTACGCCCGGGAGCTCTTCCCCGAGGTGCGCGTGCGCTATGTGAGCTCCGAGGACTTCACGAACGACTTCATCAACTCGATCGCGAACAACCAGGGTGCCGCTTTCCACGCGCGGTACCGCAGCGTGGACATCTTGCTCGTGGACGACATCCAGTTCCTCGAAGACAAGGTGGAGACTCAGGAAGCCTTCTTCCACACGTTCAATACCCTGCACGACCACAACAAGCAGGTGGTCATCACCAGCGATGTGCAGCCAAAGCAACTGCGGGGCTTCGAGGAGCGCATGCTCTCTCGCTTCGAGTGGGGTCTGCTCACCGATATCCAGGCGCCTGACCTCGAAACACGTATCGCGATCCTTCGGAAGAAGGCGCAGCGCGAGAACCTCGAAATCGACCACAACATCCTTGAGTTCATCGCGAGCAAGTTCTCCTCGAACATTCGCGAGCTCGAGGGCACCCTCATCCGGGTCACCGCGTACGCGAGCCTGAATCAGCAGCGGATCGACATGGCGCTGGTCCACACCGTGCTCAAGGATCTCATCACCCTTGACGCCGACAACGAGGTACAGCCCTCGGACATCATTAGCCGCACGGCGGAGTACTTCGATCTCTCGGTTGATGATCTGTACGGACCCACGCGTGCCCAGCAGATCGCCACCGCGCGCCAGATCGCGATGTACCTGTGCCGCGAGCTCACCCCGCTGTCGCTTCCGAAGATCGGTCAGCTCTTCGGAGGGCGCGATCACACAACGGTCATGTACGCGCACAAGAAGATCTCGCAGCTCATTGCTGAACGTCGTTCAATCTACAACCAGGTGACCGAGCTCACCACGCGCATCAAACAGGGCACGCGGTGAGACGAGTTATCCACAACTGTGACAAGATCTGTGGATAGCTGGGGAGAACTCGCGCGTTTCTGTGGAAGAAATCCACAGGCCTGTGAGTGGGACTCCGTCTCACAACTTTCTTGTCACTCCGCGGAAGTGGATCTATCCCAAGCCTGCCAACAAGTGACACAGCTGTAGTTCCCTGTGGTCGACAAAGAAGTTGTGACTTATCCACACAATCCACAGCCGTTAACACTGTTAACAATTTCTCTTATTTTTTGTCACAAACTCGATCACGCGATCGAGCGGGACTCAAAGTGGCGTGACACGCCCTTTGGATGCTCCTCCTCGCGGAGTGTGCAAAGATTGTGAAGCCCATCGACTCAGCCACGCTCACGGGCGGAAGGAGCATCCCCATGCGATTCACCGTTAACCGTGATGTCTTTAGTGAGGCCGTTTCGTTTGCGGTGAAATTGCTTCCGCAGCGTCCGACGCAGCCACTGCTCAGTGGTGCACTCATCGAGGCTGAAGGTGAAAGCCTCACCGTCTCTTCTTTTGACTACGAAGTTTCTGCTCGCACGAGCGTTCTTGCGCAGGTCACTGAGGCCGGTCGAGCACTTGTTTCTGGTCGGTTGCTGAGCGAGATCGCGCAGCGACTTCCGCACGCCGACGTCGAGGTCACTCTCCTCGAGAGCCGCGTCGAAGTTCGGTGTGGCTCGGCGTCATTCAGCCTCCCGGCAATGCCGGTTGAGGAGTACCCGCAGATTCCCCGCGTCGACGCAGTCTCGGGCGCCGTACCTGCTGACGTTTTTTCGGACGCTATTGCGCAGGTCTCTCTTGCAGCTTCGAAGGACGACGTCACCCCCGTGATCACGGGCGTACAGTTCGAAATCAGCGAGAACTCGTTGACACTGACCGCGACCGACCGGTACCGCGTGGCTACCCGTGGAATCGACTGGGAACACGCGGGTGATCAAGACGCGCTCTCCGCTCTGGTTCCCTCGAAGATCGTCACCGAAGTCGGCAAGACCTTCTCGGGTGACGGCCAGGTCAACGTTTCCATCATCAAGGACGGCGAACGCGAGCTCATCGCCTTCACCGGGGGCACCAAGACGGTCACGTCGCTGCTCATCAAGGGCAACTATCCGCCGGTCGGACGGCTTTTCCCGGAGAGCGTTGACAACTACGCAGTGGTGAACACCGCCGAGCTCGTTGAAGCAGTGGGTCGTGTGGGTCTAGTGCTCGAGCGCGAGGCAGCGCTTCGATTCTCTTTTGCTGAGGGAACGGTGACGCTTGAGGCGGCCGGAACCGAGTCCGCTCAGGCGGTCGAGACCGTGGACGCTCACCTGGTCGGAGAGGAAATGGTGGTGTCGCTGAAGCCCCAGTTCCTGCTTGATGGTCTGCGTTCAACTCATTCCGAGTATGCGCGAATTGCATTCACGCGCACGGACAACCCGGGCAAGCCGGGTCCCGTGCTGATCACGAGTCAGCGCAGCAAGGACGAGGTAGACGAGGAGAGCTTCAAGTATCTCCTCCAGCCCAACCTGCTGTTGCGCTAGGAAACGGGGGAGCGGTGCGGGTTGCACATCTCTCGCTCGGCGATTTTCGAAACTACCGCACCGCTGAGCTCGCGCTCGAACCCGGCCCGAACTTGATCGTTGGCCGCAATGGTCAGGGCAAGACCAACCTCGTCGAGGCGATCGGTTACTTTGCCTCGCTGCGTTCTCATCGTGTCACGGGGGATGCCGCACTTGTTCGTGCGGGGGCAGAATCGGCGATCGCGCGACTCCGCGTCATCGCTGTCGATCGGGAAGTGTTGCTTGAGCTCCAGATCAATCGCGACCGGCCGAACCGCGCACAGGTCAATCGAAATGTGAGTCGCCCGCGAGAGGTAACTCGCTGGTTCGCAGCCGTGTTGTTTGCACCGGAAGACCTCACAATCGTTCGTGGAGAGCCATCCTTACGGCGCCGCTTCCTCGATGAATCTCTCGTTCTCCGCCACCCGGTGGCTGCGGGCGCTCTTTCTGACTATGAACGAGTGGTGCGCCAGCGCACCGCGCTGCTGAAGTCGTCGCGCGGGCGAAGTGGCCCACCGAGCGCGGCGCTTGAAGTGTGGGACGAACAGCTCGCGAACTTCGGCGCGCAGATCATGCTGGCGAGACGCGAACTCGCGCGAGATCTACAGCCCATTCTTGACACCAGCTACGCATCGCTCGTCGAGCAGGATCATCGACCAAGCTTGCAGCTGAGCGAATCTGTCCGAGACGTGGTGCAGGAGGGTGTTTCACGTGAAACACCCTCGATGGCTGAACTCGCTACCGTTTCACGTGAAACACTCACGGCCGAGATCCGCACCGCGCTCGAGAAGGTGCACTCCAAAGAGATTGAGCGCGGAGTCACACTTGTCGGACCGCACCGCGACGACCTGCTTCTCGGCCTCAACGATCTTCCAGTCAAGGGGTACGCCAGCCATGGCGAATCCTGGTCTTTTGCTCTCTCGCTCAAGCTCGCCCTCGCAGGACTCCTCCGCGAAGAATCGCCTGCGGGGGATCCGGTCATCATTCTGGATGATGTCTTCGCCGAGCTTGACGCGCGCCGCCGGGAGAGGCTGATGAGCGCTGTCCAGGACTACGAGCAAGTAATTGTGACCGCGGCGGTGGAAAGTGACGTCCCAGACGACGTATCCTGGCACCGGATTCATATCAAGGCCGGCGAGATTGTCGAGGCCGGCCCCGCGGGAGGTGCCTGATGCAGCAGGGCTCAGAGCTCGGTTTCGCGAGCGAGGCATACCTCCGCGCCAAGTCAGTCTGGCGCGGGCGGCCAGTCCGCCGGCGCCAGCGGATTGCTGCAGATGGTCCCGGGGGGCAGGCCTTCGGAATTGGCCGAGACCCACGGGCACTCGGGGATGTACTCTCCACCATGGCCGGCGAGATGGGGTGGAGTCTTGAGCTCGAGCAGGCTCGGATTATGGGGGAGTGGCCGGAGTTTGCCGGGGCGGCAACCGCTGAGCACACGACGGTGATGGGAATCTCTCACGGCGTCCTTCAGATTCAGTGCGATTCGACCACCTGGGCAACTGAGCTTCGCCGCCTTCGCGCGGAGATGCTTACGCGGCTCCTCCGGGAGTACCCCGGTGCAGAAGTTCGCGATATTCGTTTCCTTGCTCCAGGCGCTCCGAGCTGGCGTCACGGACCGCGGACCGTCCCGGGCCGTGGCCCGAGGGACACGTACGGCTAGGCGACCACCTTCCTCTGCGAGGCACAACTAGCAAAGGGGCGATCCCGCAGGAAAACCCCACCCCACCGGCCCAGAATCCCGGCTCCGACGCGGGATTCTTGATAGACTGGTGTGCGGAAGTATCTGGGGTCAAACGACGCTCTGAGACGCCAAGAAAAGGATCATTCACAGGCATGAGTTCAGAACAGGCCGCAGCCGCGGAAGAGTACGGCGCCGGCGCAATTCAGGTGCTTGAGGGCCTCGAAGCGGTTCGCAAGCGTCCTGGCATGTACATCGGCTCGACTGGCCCCCGGGGCCTGCACCACCTGGTGTACGAGATCGTTGACAACTCCGTTGATGAGGCGCTCGCAGGATACTGCGACACGATCAACGTGACGATTCTCCCGGACGGTGGTGTCCGGGTCATCGACAATGGTCGCGGTATTCCTGTCGACCCTCACCCCACCGAGGGGCGCTCGACCGTCGAGGTCGTACTCACGGTGCTGCACGCCGGCGGAAAGTTTGGCGGCGGCGGGTACGCGGTTTCGGGCGGCCTCCACGGCGTCGGATCCTCGGTAGTGAACGCCCTCTCAACGCGATTTGCTGTCGCGGTGAAGCGTCAAGGTTTCACGTGGAACATGTCGTTTACGGGGAGCGTTCCCGACGCGCCGTTGGCGCAGGGCGAACCCACCGAGGAAACCGGCACCACGATTAGTTTCTGGCCGAGCGCCGAGATCTTCGAGACGGTCGACTTCGACTACCAGACGCTGCGTACTCGTTTCCAGCAGATGGCCTTCCTGAACAAGGGCCTCAAAATCACACTGACTGACGAGCGCCCGCAGGAAGCGGTCGAGAACGCCGACGGCGAGCTCGTGATTCCGGCCGCTCCCCACGATGAGTTCCTGTATGAAAAGGGCATCGAGGACTACGTCGAGCATCTGAACTCAGCGAAGCGCGCCACCCTGGTCCACGAAGAGATCATTTCGTTCGACTCGGAAGACACAGAGCGCAAGATCGCGGTAGAGATCGCGATGCAGTGGACGGATGCGTACACCGAGAGCGTGCACACCTACGCCAACACGATCAACACCCACGAGGGCGGCACCCACGAAGAGGGTTTCCGTGCGGCGCTCACCACGCTGGTGAACCGCTACGCGCGCGACAAGAACATTCTTCGCGAGAAGGACGACAACCTCTCGGGCGACGACGTGCGTGAGGGCCTCACCGCAGTCATCTCAGTAAAGCTGGGAGAACCGCAGTTCGAGGGCCAGACGAAGACGAAGCTCGGAAACACCGAGGCGAAGGCCTTTGTGCAGAAGGTAGTGGGTGATCAGCTGGGGGACTGGCTCGAGCGGAACCCTGGTCCGGCCAAGGACATTATCCGGAAGGCGATTCAGGCGGCCACCGCTCGACTCGCCGCGCGGAAGGCTCGCGAGACCGCACGACGCAAGAGCGTGCTGGAGTCCGGGGGCATGCCCGGCAAGCTTTCCGATTGCACCAGCAAGGATCCCACGATCTCCGAGATCTTCATCGTGGAGGGCGACTCCGCAGGTGGTTCCGCGAAAACCGGCCGTAATCCTCACACCCAGGCGATCCTGCCGCTGCGCGGAAAGATCCTGAACGTTGAGAAGGCTCGTCTCGATCGTGCGCTCAACAACGCCGAAGTGCAGGCAATGATCACGGCATTTGGTGCCGGCATCGGCGAAGAGTTCGATCCCGAAAAAGTTCGGTACCACAAGATCGTGCTCATGGCCGATGCTGACGTTGATGGACAGCACATCACGACGCTGCTCCTCACGCTGCTCTTCCGCTACATGCGTCCGCTCATTGATCTTGGCTACGTGTACCTCGCTCAGCCACCGCTGTACCGGATCAAGTGGACAAACGCCGATCACGAGTACGTGTACAGCGATGATGAGCGCGACGAACGACTCGCAGCAGGCGCCGAGAACGGTCGACGCCTCATGAAGGAGAGTGGCGTGCAGCGCTACAAGGGCCTGGGCGAGATGAACCACGAAGAGCTGTGGGACACCACGATGAACCCCGAGACCCGCACACTGCTGCAGGTCACCATGGAAGACGCGGCCGCTGCTGACGAGATCTTTGCCACCCTGATGGGGGAAGACGTCGAAGCACGCCGCTCGTTTATCCAGCAGAACGCGAAGGATGTGCGATTCCTTGACATCTGAGAATCAGACCCCGGAGACCGATCCCGTGACCGACGAGACCCAGCCGGAAGAGCACGCCGTTCACGGACGGATCGATCAGGTCGATCTGCAGCTCGAGATGCAGCGCTCGTACCTCGACTACGCCATGAGCGTGATCGTGGGCCGTGCGCTGCCCGATGTGCGTGACGGCCTCAAGCCCGTGCACCGCCGCGTCATCTACACGATGTACGACGGGGGATACCGCCCGGACAAGGCGTTCTCGAAGTGCACGCGTGTCATCGGAGACGTGATGGGCCAGTTCCATCCGCATGGCGACAGCGCGGTCTACGACTCGTTGGTGCGCCTCGTGCAGCCGTGGTCGCTTCGATACCCGCTTGCATTGGGACAGGGAAACTTCGGCTCACCCGGCAACGACGGTGCCGCAGCTCACCGATACACCGAGACCAAGATGTCCCCGCTCGCCATGGAGATGGTGCGCGATATCGACGAGGACACCGTCAATTTCCAGGACAACTACGATGGGCGAACGCAGGAACCGACGGTTCTCACGAGCCGTTTCCCAAACTTGCTTGTCAACGGCTCCGTGGGTATTGCAGTGGGCATGGCCACGAACATCCCTCCCCACAACCTTCGTGAGGTTTCTGAGGGAGCGATCTGGCACCTTGAGCACCCCGACGCAACGCGCGAGGAGTTGCTTGAAGCGCTCATGGAGCGCGTGCACGGACCAGACTTCCCGACCGGGGCACAGATCCTGGGTACGAAGGGTATTCGCGAGGCCTACCGGACCGGCCGCGGCTCGATCACAATGCGAGCAGTGGTCAACATTGAGGAAATCCAGGGCCGTACCTGCCTCGTGGTGACGGAGCTCCCGTACCAGGTGAACCCGGACAACCTCGCGGTCAAGATCGCCGACCTCGTCAAGGAAAACAAGGTGCAGGGCATCGCGGATATCCGCGATGAGACGAGTGGTCGTACGGGTCAGCGTCTGGTGATCGTGCTCAAGCGCGATGCCATTCCGAAGGTTGTGTTGAACAACCTCTACAAGCACACGCAGCTGCAGGAAAACTTCGGCGCGAACATGCTCGCGATTGTCGATGGTGTGCCGCGCACGCTGTCGCTTGACGGGTTCATCACCGCCTGGGCAAAGCACCAGGTTGAGGTTATTGTTCGCCGCACGGAGTACCGCCTGCGGAAGGCCGAAGCCGAGGCACACATCCAGCGCGGCTACCTGAAAGCGCTCGACGCGCTCGACGAGGTCATCGCGCTGATCCGGCGTTCGCCGACCGTGGAGGAAGCACGCGAAGGGCTCATGCAGCTCCTCGATGTCGACCAGATCCAGGCCGACGCGATCCTCGGACTGCAGCTTCGCCGCCTCGCGGCAATGGAACGGCAGAAGATCCTGGACCTCGCTGCGAAGCTCGAGGCCCAGATTGCGGAGTACCAGGGGATCCTGGCATCGCCGACTGAGCAGCGCAGCATCATTGTCACGGAGCTCAGTGAGCTCGTTGACAAGTTCGGCGATGAGCGGCGCTCGACGATCCTGCACGGGTTTGATGGCGACATGTCGATGGAAGACCTCATCCCCGAAGAGGAGATGGTGGTGACGGTCACCCGCGGTGGCTACGTGAAGCGTACGCGGATCGACAACTACCGCTCGCAGCACCGCGGCGGCAAGGGTGTCAAGGGTGCGCAGCTGCGCGCAGACGACATTGTCGAGCACTTCTTCGTGACGACCACCCACCACTGGCTGCTGTTCTTCACGAACACGGGGCGGGTGTACCGCGCGAAGACGTACGAAATTCCTGAGGGCGGGCGCGACGCAAAGGGCCAGCACCTGGCGAACCTGCTCGCCCTGGCTCCCGATGAGACCGTCACGCAGATTCTCGATGTGCGTGACTTCGAGAGTGGTTACCTCCTTCTTGCAACCCGTGACGGGCTCGTCAAGAAGACTGCGCTCGGGGAGTACGACACGAATCGTACGGGCGGCATCATCGCGATCAAGCTTCGCGACGGCGATGAACTTGTTTCTGCGCTGATCGCTGAGGCGGATGATGATGTGCTGCTGGTCTCACGACACGGCATGTCCGTTCGATTTACTGCCTCTGATCAGGCTCTTCGTCCCATGGGTCGCTCGACGAGCGGCGTTCGCGGCATGAACTTCCGCGATGATGACGCGCTGCTCTCTGCCTCCCGCGTGAGCGACGAGGGCGGGTTCGTGTTCGTCGTGACTGAGGGCGGCTACGCGAAGCGCACCGCCGCGAACGAGTACCGCGTGCAGCAGCGCGGCGGCTTCGGCATCAAGGTTGCAAAGCTTGATGAGAACCGTGGCGATCTCGTGGGTGCGCTGATCGTGGACGAGGCGGACGAGGTCTTGGTCGTGCTTGCAAGCGGCAAGGTCGTGCGGTCGAACGTGTCCGAGGTTCCCGCAAAGGGTCGGAACACAATGGGCGTCGTGTTTGCACGATTCCCAGAGGCGGACCGTATTATTGGCATCGCGCGAAATTCGGAACGCGGGCTCGACGACGCTGAGTCCGAAGCACCGGGCGCCGAGACCGCGGAAAACGAGGAAGACCTGAATGAGTAATACTGTTGCCGACAAGCTGGCCAAGAAGACCCGCAAGAAGGCTCCTGCAAAGCAGGTCCGACTGAAGCTCGTCTACGTCGACTTCTGGTCTGCGGTGAAGTTCTCCTTCCTGGTGTCCATCTGCTTCGCCATCGTGGGCATCGTCGCGACGATCCTCGTGTACACGGTCCTGCTGCAGACGGGTGTGTTCAGCCAGGTTGATTCGCTCTTCATGGACATCGTGGGTGAGGACAAGAGCCTCATGAAGATCATTGGGTTCCCGCAGGTGCTGGGACTCTCGGTGGTTGTCGGGATTCTGAACGTGATCGTCGGCACCGCGCTTGGCGCGATCGCCTCGCTGGTCTACAACCTGCTGGTGCGCGTACTGGGTGGTTTCCAGCTCGGTTTCACGAGCAACTAAACGCGCTTCAGAAGCAGAAACGGGGCACCGGCCTACCGAGGATAAGACTCGGTTGGGGGACCGGTGCCCTTCCCGTTTCCCGGGTGTGTCGCCCGGGAGACCGGGGCCCAAATGCCGCGAAATTCCGCGCAACGCGCCCGAAATGCGAACTGGATTTCAACTTTCGTTTCTCTTCCGGTAAAGTTACTTTCTGGTCGAGGGGCTATAGCTCAGGTGGTTAGAGCGCTTCACTGATAATGAAGAGGTCCCAGGTTCAAGTCCTGGTAGCCCCACCGATTTGCATGATAATGTTGATCGAAACGGGTCCTTAACTCAGTTGGTAGAGTGCCTGCTTTGCAAGCAGGATGTCGGGAGTTCGATTCTCCCAGGATCCACGGCCAGAAATCACCCCCGGGCAATGCCCGGGGGTGATTTGCGTTTCCGGGGTCTCCGAACCACGGACCCGGGTAGGGAAACCCCGAACCGAGCTGTCTGGTCGGCCGGGTGGGCAGACGCCGCCCGAGGGGCCAAACTGAGAAGCATGAGCAGTTCTTCGGCCCCAGCGGCCCACACCGCGGCAGGTGCACAAGCAGCAAGCGCACAGCCCGCCACGCCCGCATCGGCATCACGTCCTCCGTTGCGCCTCGCCCTCACGATTCTCCACCTCGCCGCGCTCGGCATCGGGGGGTGGATCGTCTTCACGATCCTGCTGGGACTTGCCAGTGTGGGCGTTGCGACCGCGATCGTCTTGGGCATCGGCCTCGTAATGCTCGTCGCCCTGGTCTACGCAATGTACGGCGTTGGTTGGTTCGAGATCGAGCGAGTGGCAGGATTGTACGCACTCGATGTCCCAGCACTTCGCCCCGTCTCGGCACGGGGTCCCGGCTTTGGTGGGTACCTGCGCGGGCTGTGGGCGCAGTTTTGCGACGGCCGCATGTGGCAGGCGCTCGGCAGCTTCATGAGCGCGACAGTGCTCGGTACCGTGGCGCTCGTGCTCGCGCAGAGCACCATTTGGGCCGGGATCAACGCTGCCTCGGGGCTCTTCGGGGGAATCGGCGCCCCGGATCCCGCGCTGGGCACACTGTTCGGGCTCTTCGACGAGCAGACATCGCCCTTCTGGGCACTGCTGGTGGTGCTCTTTGGCGCTGCGGGAATCTTCGGCCTTGCGCTGCTGCACCGTGCCATCACGGTGGCGATTATTCGTTCCGGCGCGCGCACCCAGCAGCTCACCTCAGATGCGCAGACCTCGGCCAGACAGCGGGCGGGCGCAGTGCGCGCCGCAGAGGTGGAGCGGACACGCATTGAGCGGGATCTGCACGACGGCGTTCAGCCGCGGCTCGTGTCGGTCGGCATGACGCTCGGGCTTGCCCAGCAGCAGATCGATGCGAACCCGGATGAGGCAAAGGCGCTCATCGCAGAGGCGCACACCTCGACGAAGGCGGCGATCACAGAACTGCGGCAACTGGCACGCGGTATCCACGCCTCCGTGCTCGACGATCGTGGGCTCGACGCGGCACTCTCCGCGCTCGCCGGCCGATCGCACATCCCCGTACTGCTCGACGTGCGTCTGGACGGGCGCTGCACGAAGGAGGCTGAGACCGCCGTGTACTTCGTGATCGCCGAATCGCTCACGAACGCGGCGAAGCACTCGCGGGCGAGCGAGTGCCGCGTGACGGTGCGCCTGCGCGACGGCGGCACGCTTTGGGCTCGAGTCGAGGATAACGGCATTGGCGGCGCACGCGTGCTGCCCGGTGGGGGACTCGACGGGATCTCGAACCGCGTGGTCGCGGCCGGCGGCACCATTCGACTCGACAGCCCGCAGGGCGGGCCCACGGCACTGGAGGTGAGCGTCCCATGCGCATCCTGATCTGCGAAGACTCCGTTCTGCTGCGTGAGGGGCTCGTGCGATTGCTCGAGCACTCCGGACACACTGTCGTCGCGGCACACCCCACCACGGAGGGGGTCCCCGAAGCGGTGCGCACCGAGGATCCCGAGCTCTGCATCCTCGATGTGCGGTTGCCCCCGACCTTCACCGACGAGGGGATCCGGCTGGCGCGCGCGCTCCGCGCGGAGCACCCCCAGCTCCCAGTGCTCGTGCTCTCGCAGTACGTCGAAGAGCGCTACGCGAGCGAACTCATTGCTGCGCAGGGCGGTGCCTTCGGGTACCTCCTGAAAGACCGCGTGGCCGATGTGGCTGAGTTCATCGACGCGGTCGATCGAATCGCGCACGGGGCGACGGTGCTCGACCCGGAAGTGGTCGCGCAGCTGCTCACGCGGCGAGGACGAGATGACCGCATGAGCGCGCTCACTGACCGCGAGCGCACGGTGCTCGCCGCCCTCGCCGAAGGACGCTCGAATCAGGCCATTGCGGCGTTGCTCTTCCTTTCGGAGGCAAGCGTCGAGAAACACATCACCGCAATCTTCCAGAAGCTCGGCCTCGAGCCGGACGAGTTCGGCAACCGCCGAGTGCTCGCCGCGATTGCGCACCTTGAAAGCACGGGCGCGGTGCCACCGCAGCCCAACACACCGCCCCAGACGGGAGCCACCCGATGACCACCATGCCGAACCCTCAGCCCACGCAGCCCGGAGCCGCACCGTACACCGCTCCGGCGGGTGATCTCCCGCCTCAGGGCCCCAGGGGGCCTCGTCGCCGCGGCACGGGCCCTGTAGCGATCGTCACGGCCGTGCTGGGCGGCGCGGCGCTTCTCGCAGTCGGCGCCTCAGCGGCGTCCGCGGTCGTGTGGAACCGCGGAAGCGATCAGCAGGGCGCTACAGCGGCCTCTGCGCGCGGGATCACCGAGCTTGAGCTGCACATCGGTGCCGCGGACTTTACGCTCGCCTACGGCGACGTTGTGGACGCGGAGCTCACTGTCCGCGGGGCGCAGGCTGACCGCGTGAAGCTGCGTCGCGATGGGGGAGCCCTCGTGCTCGACACCCCAGACCGTGTCGGAGCGGGCAGCTGCTGGTTTGGCTTCTGCCCGCCGGAACGCCGTATCGGCTCGAGCTCGATTACCCTCACATTGCCTGAGGCGTACCGCACCCAGCCTCTCGATGCCGATATTCAGCTCGCGGCAGGCCAGGTCACCGCGGAGGGCAGCTTCGGCGACGTGGAGGTCGAGATCGGGGCGGGCCGCGCGGAGCTCAACGGTGCTGCGCGCTCACTCGACGTGACCGTCGGCGTTGGCGAGTTCGTGGGCGAACTGAGCGGCGTGCGCACCGCGGACTTCGAGGTGTCGATGGGGGATGCTGACGCGACGCTCCGCGGGGCCGCACCCGATGCCGTGAACGTCGAAACCAGCCTTGGATCCGTGACGATGACACTGCCGGACGCCGAGTACCACGTGGACACGACGGTGACACTGGGCGACATCACCAATCGCCTGCGCACCTCGCCAACCTCGCCGCACACAATTACGGCGAACATCTCGGCTGGCGACCTCACACTGCGGAGCGCGTCCTAGACTACGAGCATGACGGAATGGTGCGGGGATGTGCTCGGTGCAGGGTTTTCTTGCACCGAGCTCGATCTCGGTGCGGACGAAGAAGGTCCGCTCTGCGCAACGCTCGTGCGGTGCCTGCCTGAGCCACTGAGTCTCTGGGAACGGATTCGCGGGCACGCGCCCCAGCTCGACGGCGTGGACGTGCTCTACGTCCACGGTTGGTCGGACTACTTCTTCCAGACCGAGCTGGCACACTTCTGGACGAGCCGCGGCGCCCGCTTCTACGCGCTCGACCTGCGCAAGTATGGGCGAAGCCTCCGCCCCGGGCAGACGCCGGGCTACATCGAACATCTCGAAGACTACGACGCCGAGATCGACCAGGCGGTTGCGTGCATCGCTGAGGAGGGCCCCGAGCGCGAGCTCGTGCTCCTCGGCCACTCCACGGGCGGCTTGGTTCTGAGCCTCTGGGCCGCGCGTCACCCCGGCGCAGCGGCGGCGCTTGTGTTGAACAGCCCCTGGCTCGAGTTTCAGCTGGCCACCGCGGGGCGGCAAGCGATCGCGCCCCTTGTCAGCCTGAGTGCCCGGATGACGCCGAAAGAGATGGCGCCACAGATCGATGCCGGGTACTACATGCGTGCGCAGCGGGAGGTTGGGCCGGCGGACGAACTTGCTCACCTCAATCTCGAGTGGCGGCCCGAACGTAGCCACACAATGTCGGCGGGATGGCTGCGAGCAATCCTCGCGGGCCATGAGCGCGTGAGCAAGGGCTTGGGGATCCCGATCCCGATCCAGGTACTGCTTTCTGAACGCTCGATCGCGCCACTTCGGTGGAGCGAGGATCTCACGCGTGCGGACACAGTGCTCGATGTCGAGGCGGTGGCGCGTGCCGCGCTCCGGCTCGGGCCCAGTGTGACCGTTGATCGTGTGAGTGGTGGATTGCACGACCTGTTTCTCTCAGCTCCGGCCCCACGCGCCGACGCGTATGACCGGCTCGAGCGGTGGCTGGTGGGGTGGCGAGCACAGACCGTCGCCATCGCCCGCGCTGCGGAGCGCCACCGGGGCGCTCACGGCGCGACAGGCTAGGCTCGGTGCCATGGATCTTCGAGTGGCCGCCTACGCGGTGGTAGAGCGGCGCGGGAAGATTCTGCTCACCCACTGGCGACGTGGCCATCTCCACGGGTGGACGCTGCCGGGCGGCGGGCTGGAAGCCGGCGAGGATCCGCGCGACGCGGTGGTGCGTGAGGTGCTCGAGGAGACCGGGCTTGAAGCGAAGGTCGGGAAGCTGCTCGGTGTGGACTCGCGCGTGATGGTGCGTGAAGAGGTGCCCGAGGGGACCGATCCCGAATTGCACACCATTCGCATCGTCTACCGAGCGACGGTGAAAGACGGGCCGCTGCAGCACGAGGTGGATGGATCCTCCGACGAGGCGCGGTGGGTGCCCATCCGTGAACTCGGGAAGCTGCGCACGCTCTCGCTCGTGCAGACAGCGCTGCGGATGGCCGGAATCGGGCGACGACCCACGAACGGGTCAGGGAAAGGCCAGGCGAAGTCCGGGGCCAAGCAGGCGAAGGCTGCGCCGGCGAAGACTGGGCAAGCCCGTTCCGGGCAGGGGAAGGCCGCTGCAGGGAAGACGAGTCCGAGCAAAGCGGGTCAGAGCCGTTCGACCCCGAGCAAGTCTGGTCAGCGCAAGTCTGGCGGGAAGCCGCCGCAGAATCGCGGGGGCCGCGGTCGCGGAGGGCAGAGCGGTCAGCAGAGCCCGGCCGATACTGCCCCCAGCGCACCGGCTGAATAGCGACCGCAAACGCGAAAGGTGCCGGATCGGCGAACCGATCGCGACACCTCTCATCGTGCGCTCCGTGTGGAACGTGGGCTCAGCGAGCTGAATCGTGCTCGGGAGCCACCCACAGCTCATCGTCCGTGCGGAACGCCTGCCACAGTGCGTACCCCACGCCGGCCGCGGCGGCAACGCCCAGGCCGAGTGCGACGAAGCCGCCCACGCGGCGCTTCTTCTTCTGCGGCGCGAGGTAACCAGCGCGCTCGCCGAAGCCGCGCACCTGGGCAGCAGCCTCGCCGCTGTCGAGCTCGTCGAGCGTGCGAATGGTGCGCGCAAGAGCATTCGCCACGAGCGGGGTCGTGACGCGGCGCACGCTGTCGGCTGCGCGGCGGGCCGAAGCAACACCGCGGTCAACCGTCGGGCGGGCGGCGTCGATCGCGCCTTCGATCCGCGGTGCGAGGTGCTCGTCACTGAGCAGCTTGGCCTGCTGGCCGGCCTGGGAGAGTACATCTCCGGCGTGGCTCAGTACGACGCGCTGCTGATCGAGCAGCTCCTGCGCGTCACCCCGCAGGCTGCGCAGTTCGCGGCGGCGCTTGCGTGAGAGTTTCATTACGGTCCTCCTAGCTTGGCGAGGCGGGAAGCAAGGGTGCTCGCTGTCTCCACGCTACACCGATCTTCCCGTCAAACGCGGCCCCGGCGCAGGAGTGCCTGGGATTCTCAGCTGTGCCTCACAGGAACCCCGGTGCGCGCTCAGTTCCTGGCGGGAGGCCCGCCTACACTAGTGCTTATGACCATTCACACTGCGGTAGCGACCATTCACACGAACCACGGCGACATCGTCGTCAACCTCTTTGGCGATCACGCCCCGAAGACGGTGAAGAACTTCGTCGACCTGTCGGAGAAGGGCTTCTACGACGGCGTCATCTTCCACCGCATCATCCGCGACTTCATGATTCAGGGCGGCGACCCCACGGGCACCGGCACCGGCGGCCCCGGCTACAACTTCGACGACGAGATCCACCCCGAGCTCGTGTTCGACCGGAAGTACCAGCTTGCAATGGCGAACGCCGGCAAGCGCCCCGACATGACCGGCCGCCTCTCGGGCACCAACGGCTCGCAGTTCTTCATCACCACCACGGCACCCGAGTGGCTGACCGGAAAGCACACCATCTTCGGTGAGGTTGCGGACGAGGCGTCGCAGGCCGTGGTCGAGGCGATCTCGGGTGTACAGACCGGCGCAATGGATCGCCCCGTCGAGGACGTCGTGATCTCCGGCGTCGACATCGTCGCGGCCTAAGGCACAGAAGTGGCGAGCAACGGATCGGGGCCCGCGTACGGCGAGCGCGTCCAATACGGGCCTGACGACGTCTGCTATCGCCACCCGCGCGTGCACAGCTTCACGCTGTGCCAGCGCTGCGGCCGCACCATCTGCCCGGACTGTCAGGTGGTGTCGGCCGTGGGCGTGCTGTGCCCGGAATGCGTGAAGCAGACTCAGCCGAGCACCGCGAAGCGGGCGGCGCGAGCGTCACGCGTCACGGGACGGCGGATTTTGGGGTCTGACACCCCGGTGACCTACGGCATCATGATCGCGTGCGCCGTGGTGTTCGTGCTGCAGCTCATCAGCCACTACTTCGGTGCTGACGAGGTGACGCGTACCCTCTGGTACGCGCCCCTGTACTCGCTGCCCGACGCGGTTCTGCCGACGGGAATGGGCTTTGAGCCCTGGCGCATGTTCACGGCGATGTTTACGCACTCGACCGGGTTCCTGTTCCACATCCTGTTCAACATGTATGCGCTCTGGTTGTTCGGCCGAAACCTCGAGCAGACCATTGGGCGCGGGGCGTACCTGACGCTCTACCTGTTCGCGGGGGTCGGTGGCTCGCTGGGCGTGATGTTCTGGGCGTACCTGTCGCCCGAGACCATCAACATCCCTACGGTGGGAGCGTCCGGCGCGATCTTTGGCGTGCTCTCGGCGACGCTCGTCGCGTTCCGCGCGGCACGCGTCAACGTGACCTCGCTCGCCGTTCTGCTCGCGATCAACTTCGGCATCGGGCTCATCCCCGGCGCTGCGATCTCGTGGCAGGCCCATCTCGGCGGCATGATTGTCGGCGCGGCTACGATGGGTGTCCTGCTCGCAACGCGCGGCCCGCGCCGCCGTCAGGCTCGGATCTGGGGCCTGGTGGGCCTCGGCGTCGTGCTCGCGGCACTGTCGTGCGCCTACCTCGTGGTGATGCCCGCAATCTTCTAAAGCGTCGAACGCGGAGAAGAGACACTTCAGGCCCGGATCCCCAGCGAGGGATTCGGGCCTGAAGTGTTTCAGTCAGTGCATCGAAGGGAAGTTATCCACAGATTCCTCCCCAGTTGGGGACGAATTACACCGGTGTGATTAATGACAAGAAATGTGTCATTCGATCAGTGGGATCGGGTTACTTCCACCACGGCGTCATGAGGAAGCCGACGAGCACGAGCCCGAAGCCGACGAAGATGTTTCCCTGTCCGAGCGCGGGGATGGGCAGCTGCAGGCTGCCGCTCGTGATGTAGAACAGCACGATCCACACGAGCCCGAGCAGCATGAAGCCGAACATCACGGGCTTGAACCACACCGGGTTCGGAGCGTCCTTGCGTGCGGAAGCGCGCTCCGCACGTTCGCGGTCGAGCTCGCCCGACGCGCGCTTGCTTACATTTTTGCCAGCTGCTGCCATACGTCCGATTCTATCCCGATCCCGTGTGTGTCTCAGGTGTGCAATCTAGAATGTTCTTCATGACGGAGACCCGACGCGTGCGCGGCCGACGCCGCAGGGCACGGCTCAGCCCCCTCACGGTGATCGGCGAGTTGTTGCTGGTTGCCGGCCTGGGCGTGCTCGGGTACATCGTGTGGCAGCCGTGGCACACGGGCGTGACGGTCACCGCGAAGCAAGAGCAGCTCTCCGCCGCCGACTCTGAGAAGTGGCGCACCGAGGCGAGGCCGCTGCAAACGGAGGGCGTGCCCGTCCCGGCAAAACCCGAGGCGGCGGAAGTGTTCGCCGTGCTGCACGCACCGGCATTCGGTACCAGCTACGCGAACCGAATTGGTGAGACCACCGATTGGTGGACCGTGCTGAACCTCGATGAAAAGGGAATCGGGCACTACGAGACCACGCAGCTGCCAGGCGAACCGGGCAACTTTGCGCTCGCCGGCCATCGCTCGGGGCCGCTCATCAACTCCTTCCGCGAGGTGATGAACCTGCGCGTGGGTGATCCGCTCTTCATCGAGACCGCCGACGGCTGGTACACCTACCGCTTCCGCGACATCGAGTACGTGCTGCCGAACGAGACTGACGTGCTGCGTCCTTTCCCGCGTCTCGAGGGTGTGCCCGGAACCGACCAGATCATGACACTGACGACCTGCCACCCGAAGTGGGCGGGCAGCGACGAGCGCGCGATCGCCTACTCCGTGTTTGAGGGCTTCCAGGCGCACGCTGACGGCCCACCGGCCGAGCTCCTCGAACTCAACCCCGCACTGAAGGGAGCCGCGAGCTGATGTTCTCCATCCTGTGGCGATTCTTCCCGGGCCCCGCGTGGCTGCGCGTCATCGTGCTGCTGCTCGCGCTTGCGGCCCTGGTCTACGCGCTCATCACCTATGTGTACCCCTGGGTAGCTTTGCAGCTCCCCGAACAGGAAGTGACGGTTGGCACATGACGAACATCCTGGTGATCGACAACTACGACAGCTTCGTATACACGCTGAACGGCTACCTGCAACAACTGGGTGCCACCACTCGCGTGGTGCGGAACGACGATCTGACGCCGGGCGAGCTCGAGCAGCTCGTTACCGAGTACGACGGCGTGCTGATCTCCCCGGGGCCAGGGACACCGGCTGAGGCGGGTGTCTCGATCGCGATGGTGGGCATCGCGCTGCGGACGGGCATTCCCCTCCTCGGCGTCTGCCTCGGCCACCAGGCGATCGCTGAGGCGCTGGGCGCCACCGTCACACACGCTGAGGAGCTCATGCACGGCAAGGTGTCGCGCGTGCGACACAGCGATGATCACTTCTTCGCAGGGGTGCCGGAAGAGTTCGACGCGACGCGGTACCACTCGCTCGCTGTGGTGCGCGACACGATGCCCGAGGCGTTGACCATCACCGCGGAGACGGCCGGCGGCGTGATCATGGCGCTCCGCCACCGCGAGCTGCCGATCTACGGGGTCCAGTACCACCCGGAGTCGGTGCTCACCGAGGGGGGCTACCAGCAGCTCGGCAACTGGCTCGCGGTAGCCGGACTGAGCAACGCCGCGGAGATCGCGCGCTCGCTGTCCCCGCTCATGCGCTGACGACAGCCTTCACGCGCAGCGCCCCGGGCCTGCTGCGCGAGAACGCCCGAGAATACAGCTGAGGCCGGACACCACTGGAGTGGTGTCCGGCCTCAGCTGTATTTGGTGCGTGGCTAGCCCGTGCAGTACTTCAGCTCAAGCGCCGAGCCCTGCGGCTGCTGCCCCGCGAGCGACTGCTCGAAGATCGGATAGCCGGGCTGCGTGGGGCAGCTGTTGATGGGCGTCTGCGTGACGCTCAGGCCCAAGCCGTCGATCTGCGAATTCGCAACATCGAGCGGCTGGCCCTGGACCTCGGGTACGAGGACTTTTCCGCTTGCCACCTTGAGATCGACGCTCTTGCCTGACTCGATCTTCGAGCCGGGCTCAGGTGAGACGCCGAGCACACGATTCTCAGCCTCGACCGGATCATCGACCGAGGTGACGACGCCCACCGTGAGACCGAGGTCCGTGATGGCCTTCTTATACTCGTCCAGGGACATGCGCGAGAACTCGGGCACCTCCGCGTCCTCGGGGCCGGTCGAGATGTGCAGCGTGACGGTCTCGCCCTTGGCGACCATAGTGCCGGGCTCGGGATCGCTTGAGATGACGTTGCCCGCAGCGATCTCATCGTCCGTCTGCTCGACGGTCGAGGCGATGAGATCCTCGCTCTCGAGCAGCTTGATCGCCTCGCCGCGCTCCATGTCGACGAGCGCCGGAATCTCACGTGACGCATCGGGCAGGAACTGCTTCGGAGCGAGCGTGACAAGCCAGAACACCACCGCGACAATGACGGCGCCCACCGTGAGGATCGCGGCCCACGTCCACATGACGGGAGGCCGGCTCTGGGTGCGGGCGGAACCCCCGCCCTCGGCGAGCTGGCGGAGCGCAAGATCGGACTCCGAGACTTCCTCGCCGCCAGAGAAGAGCACCGCATCCTGCTGCTGGAGATCGAGCTTCGGCATCGTCCCGTCGGCCGCGAGGCGGAGCGCCTCGCGGAACTCGGACGCCGACTGGAAGCGCTTGGCGCGATCCTTCGCGAGCCCAAAGAGCACCACGCGGTCGAGCGCGGGCGTGATCTCGGGGTCCTGCTCACTCGGGGGCTTCGGCCGCTCGCTGACGTGCTGGTACGCGACCGCCACGGCGCTGTCGCCGCGGAACGGTACGTCGCCCGTGAGAAGTTCGTAGAGCAGCACCGCGGTGGAGTACAGGTCGGTGCGGGCATCAATGGCCTCGCCCTTCGCCTGCTCTGGTGAGAAGTATGCCGCCGTGCCGAGGATCGCGGTCGTCTGCTGCAGCGTCGACGAGGTCTCCGACACCGCGCGCGCGATACCGAAGTCCATCACCTTCACCTGACCACTCTTCGTGATCATGATGTTGGCGGGCTTGATGTCGCGGTGCACAATGCCGGCGCGGTGCGAGTACTCAAGTGCGGTGAGCACGGAGTCGACGATGCGGCACGCCTCTGCCTGCGAGAGCTTGTGCTCGGCCGCGAGCTGGCGTAGGTTCGTGCCCTCGACGTACTCCATCACGATGAAGGGCAGGCGCTTCGCGCCGTCAGCTGTTTGAATCAGGTCGTCGCCCGCATCAAACACACGCACCACGGTGGGGTGTGCCATGCGTGAGGCGGACTGGGCCTCCTGGCGGAAACGGGCGCGAAACTGGTCGTCGCTCGACAGCTCGGCCTTCATCACTTTGATGGCAACCTGGCGGCCCAGCTTCGTGTCGGTCCCTCGGTACACCGTGGCCATGCCACCCTGTCCGACGAACTCCCCGATTGCGTAGCGCCCGGCGAGGATGCGCTGCTCGCCGTTCTCTGCCGTATCGGGCATGGTCACCTCTTCCGTGCTCATGGGAATGCCTCCAAGTTTATCGGGAAGCGGGCCCCGTTCCCGGAGCCCGCGCGCGAGTTAGTTCCCCGAATCCTCGCCATCGGGATCAGGGCTCGTGGTTGGCGGCGTGGTGGGCGGCGTGGTCGGCTTCGGCGGGGCCTTCACCGTGATCGTCACCGGGTCCGACTTCGCCGACTCGCGCGTGACGGACGAGCCGTTGCCGCAGGTCACCGAGTACGTCACCGAGATCTGGCCATCGCTTGCACCAGCATCGAGCGTGTTCGCGGTGATCGCAACGTTCGGCGACTGCGCCGAGCCTGGGCCGGAGCCGTCACCGGAGATCTGCACGTTGTATGCCTGGAGGGTAAGGCCGGTGGGGCAGCTCGCGACGCCCCAGCTCACGTTGCTCACCGCGCCGGCGTCGACGGTCGCGGGGCTTGCGGTGGGAGCGCTCGGGGCGTTCACATCACCGAAGGCGACGTTGAACGTCAGCGTGATCGCCTGATCGAAGGGCACCTTGTCACCAACGGGGTTCACGTCGGTTACATTGTTCACCTGCTCGTCGGGTGCCTGGTTGCCGGGCGCCGTGCGCACGTTCGTGAAGCCCTGGCCCTCGAGGAAAGCTTTCGCCTCGTCCACCTTCATGCCGAGGAGCTGGCCTTCGTCGACCACACCGGTGGTCTCGGGCGCCGGCGTCGTGGGCTTCTTCGAGGTAGTGGTCTTAGATGTGCTGGGCGACGTGGGCTTCTTCTCAGCGTTGTTGCCGCTGATCAGCGCGTAAACGGTACCGCCACCGATCAGGAGCAGCAGCGCGAGCAGGGTGATGAGTGGCCACGTCCAGGGGCTCTTCTTCTTTTTCTTCAGGTCGCCTTCCGCGGCCTCCAGCTCTTCGCCGTCGGCGCCGAGGGCGGCGGTCGTGGCAGTCTGGCCGGGCAGCGCGGTGGTGCGCGGCAGTGCCGTGGTCGCCGCATCCATCACCGTGGTCTGTCCTTCGAGCACGGTCGTTGCGGGCGCGGTCTCGCCGAGCACCTGCGGCACGTAGCTCGCCGCCAGGCGCACATCACCGCGGTGCAGCGCGGTCGCGGCCTGAGCGAGCTTCGCAGCGGTCTCCGGGCGTCCGGCTGCATCCTTTGCGAGGCACGCATACACAAGGTTGCGCACGGGCTCCGGCACATCCGCGGGAAGATCCGGCGGGGTGTCGTTGATCTGCGCCATCGCGATGGCCACCTGCGACTCGCCCGTGAAGGGGCGCTTGCCCGCCAAGCACTCGTAGGCAACAACGCCCAGCGAGTAGATGTCGGTCGCGGGGGTCGCGGTGTGGCCGCTGGCCTGCTCGGGCGCGAGGTACTGCACCGTGCCCATCACCTGACCGGTCGCGGTGAGCGGCACCTGGTCGGCAATGCGCGCGATCCCGAAGTCGGTGATCTTGACGCGTCCCTCGGGCGTGATCAGCAGGTTGCCGGGCTTGATGTCGCGGTGCACGAGGCCGGCGTCGTGTGCGGCCTGCAGCGACGTCGCGGTCTGCGCGACAATGCCGAGCACGCGGTTGGCCGGCAGGCGACCCTCGCGGTCGATGATCGCGGAGAGCGGTTCGCCGGGCACGAGCTCCATGACGATGTACGCGGAGCCCTGCTCCTCGCCATAGTCAAAGACGTTCGCGATGCCCTCATGGTTCACGAGGGCAGCGTGACGCGCCTCGGCGCGGAACCGCTCGAGGAACCCGGGGTCCCCCATGTACTCGTCCTTGAGGATCTTGATCGCCACGGTGCGCCCGATGATGCTGTCGGTGGCGTTCCATACCTCGCCCATGCCGCCGACGGCGATCCGCGAGCTCAGCTCGTAGCGTCCGCCGAATGTGATCCCTGCAGCTGGTCTCATTCGCTCAACACCGCTTCCATTACTCGTTTTCCGACGGCTGTCGGGAGGTCGTACGAGCCCCCCTCGTAACCGTATGCTTCTCCGCCGCCGTCCTCCACCACGACTGCGACGGCAACCTTTGGATCGTCCACCGGAGCGAATCCCGTGTACCACAGCGTAAAGGGAAGTGCATTCCCCTCGGCGGTGGTGCCGTTCTCCGCGGTGCCCGTCTTGCCGGCCACGCGCACTCCAGGGATTCCTGACTGGCGCGCAAGCCCCTCCTGTGCGGAGACGCCCTTCTCCATCATCCCAGCAACCGCGCTCGCCGTCTTCTCCGAAATCGGCTTGGCGAATTCTTCGGGCGTAACCTGGGTCGACACACGCAGATCAGGGGTGATGACCTGATCAACGAGGGTCGGCTTCATGACCGTGCCGCCGTTGGCGATGCCGGCCGACACCATGGCCATCTGCAGCGGCGTGGCGCGCACGTCGAGCTGCCCGATCGAGGAGAGCGCGGTCTGCGCCTTGTCCTCGGGCGTCGGCGAAACGCTCGGCGTAACTGTGAGCGGCACACTGAGTTCCTGCTCGAAGCCAAAGGCGCGCGCCATCTCGGGCACAGTGTCCGGGTCCATCTTCATCGCGAGCTCGGCGATGGGAATGTTGCACGACATCACGATCGCCTGCTCGAGCGTGGCCTTGTCGCCTGTGCCGCACGTGGTGCGCGACGCATTCTGCATCACGTTGCTTGTCTGCGGCAGCGGCAGCTCGGCCGGGTTCGCAAACTGCGAGCTCGGCGTCGCCTCACCATTCTCAATCGCGGCGGCCGCGACGAGCAGCTTGTACACGGACCCGGGATGGTAGAGATCGCCCGCAATGGCGCGGTTCTGCAGCGGCTGGCCCGGATCCTTATCGAGCTGCGAATAGTTCGCAATAATCTCGGCATCGCTGTTTGACGACAGCAGATTGGGATCGAAACTCGGCGTCGAGACGAGCGCCAGAATTCGGCCGGTCTTCGGTTCGATGGCCACGACGGCGCCCTCGAAGCCCTGCTCGGTCATGGCAGCGGCAGCCGCGGCCTGCACCTTCGGGTCAATCGTGGTCTGCACGGAGCTGCCCTGCGGCGCGACGCCGTTGATCGTGTTCATGATGCGCGTGAAGAAGAGCGAGTCGCCGCTGCCCGAGAGCTCCTGATTCATCGCCGACTCGAGGCCGGTGATGCCTTGCGAGTGCGAGAAGTAGCCCGTGATCGGCGAGTAGAGCGCGCCGTCGGAGTACTGCCGCAGGAAGCGGTAGGTGTCGCTCGTCGGCGTCGAGTACGCGATCGGATCGCCATCGACCAGGATCGAGCCGCGCTCGATCTTGTACCCGTTCTTCACGGTGCGCATGTTCAGCTCGTTGGCGCGCAGCTCATCGGCGTTCACGAACTGAATCATCGTGACCGAGAAGAACAGCGCCAGGAACATGATGAACACGGTGCGCGTGAGGAACTTCAGCTGTTTGTTCATGCGCGGATCACCAACTTCGGGCGGTTTCGGACAGAGTTCGAGAGCAGGATCAGCAACGCGATGATGATCCAGTTCGACACCAGGGAGGAGCCGCCCGCCGCGAGGAACGGGGCGGTGAGGCCGGTGAGCGGGATCAGGCGGGTCACGCCGCCGACCACGATGAAGACCTGCAGCGCGAGCGTGAACGCAAGCCCGGAGGCGAGCAGCTTGCCGAAGTCATCCTGGCCGGCGAAGCCGATCCGCAGGCCACGGCCCACAAGCAACAGGTACGCGGCGAGAATGACAAACAGCCCGATGAGGCCGAGTTCTTCGCCGAGGCTCGGGATGATGTAGTCGCTCTGCGCGAGCGGGGTGTCGGTGGGGTAACCCTGGCCGAGGCCCGTGCCCGTCATGCCGCCGTTGGCCATGCCGAAGAGGCCCTGCACCATCTGGTGGCTCGCGTTGAACGGGTCGGCGAAGGGGTCGAGCCAGTTCACGAAGCGACGGTTGACGTACTCGAGCGTTTGGCTCGCGGTGATGCCACCCACGAGGAAGAGCCCCACCCCGAGAATGATCCACCCGATTCTGCCGGTCGCGATGTAGAGCATCGAGAGGAACAGGCCGAAGTAGAGCAGCGAGGTGCCGAGGTCGCGCTGGAACACGAGCACGCTCATCGCGGCGAGCCAGAACACGAGCAGCGGGCCGAGGTCGCGCCCGCGGGGGAAGCGAATGCCCAGCACCTTCTTGCCCACCATCGCGAGCGAATCGCGATTGCGCACGAGGTACCCCGCGAAGAAGATCGCGAGCAAGATCTTGGCGATCTCACCGGGCTGGAAGGAGAAGTTCTCGCCGATGCGAATCCAGACACGCGCGCCGTTGATGGTTGCGCCGATGCCCGGGAGCATGGGGAGCAGCAGCAGAATCACCGCGCCGAGGCCCATGAGATACGTGTAGCGGAACAGCACCATGTGGTTGCGAATCACCGCGAGCACGACGATGGCGGCAACAACTGCCACGGTCGACCACACGAGCTGGCGCATGGCGTCGGAGCTCCAGCCGGAGAGATCCTTCGCGAGGTCTAGGCGGTAGATCATCGCGACACCCACGAAGTTCAGCATGGCCGCGATGGGCATGATGAGCGGGTCGGCGTCTGGCGCGATCTTGCGGATCGTGAAGTGCAGCGCGAAGAGTGACGCCACGAAGAGCGCGCCAGCGGGCAGCAGCGTCGTGGTGACCTCGCCCTGCACCGTGAGATCGATGATGATCACGGCGGCGACGCCGATCGCGATCGCGAAGATCAGCAGCGAGAGCTCCAGCCCGAGCAGCAGGCGGGGGGCGCGTAGCGCGGTGATGCGCTGCAGCACGGTCTCGCTGGTGCGGGTCTTCTCGAACGTGCGAGGCTCGCCGGCAGGCGATGCGGAATCACTCATCGTGCACCCCCAAACGAAGCACGATCTCACGTGCCTCCTCGATGGAGCCCGCGGGAAGTGTGCGTTCCACCTGGCGCTGCTCCAGCCCATCCAGCTTTGACACCGGGATCTCGGTGTCCTCGGCGACGGAGTGGAGCGAGATCGAACCGATGTTCTGCTGCACACCCTGGTAGATGATTACGGTCTGGCCGTCGGTGCCCACGAAGTAGCGCGTTTGCGTCCACTGGTAGCCGACGGTCAGCACGCCAGCGATCCCGAGCAGAATGCAGAGCCCGCCGAGCGCCCACAGCAGGCGACGGCGGCGATTGCGCCGCTTCGTCTCGGCGATGAGCTCAGCAAGGTACTCGTCGACGCGGGGCTCGAAGTGGCTCTCGGCGATGACGGGTGGGCGGCGAACGGGGCGCCGGCTGAGGATGCGGGTGCGCGCGGTCGAGGTCGTGCCATCGCGCGGTGCGGGCGCCGTCGCGGCGGATCCCGCAAAGCGGCGGTTCGATTTCGGGAACTCGAGCGTGTCCGAGGGGTCGCGATCCGGCTCCTCGACGGTCTCCACGAGCACCACGGTCACGTTGTCGGGTGCGCCGTGCGAGAGGCTCTTGTCAATGAGTCCGTCGACCGCGCCCTGCAATGAACTGCGGCGGCGGAGGATTTTCTCGATGTCGACGTCCTCGACGTAGCCGCAGAGACCGTCGGAGCAGAGCAGCCAGACATCACCCGGCAGCGTGTCGAGCACCTGGGTGTCCACCTGCGGTGACGAGTCAACGTCACCGAGCACGCGCATCAGCACTGAGCGCCGCGGGTGGGTCTTTGCCTCCTCTTCGGTGATCTTGCCGCTGTCGACGAGTCGCTGCACGAAGGTGTGATCCTTCGTGATCTGACGAAGCTCGTTGTTTCGCAGGAGGTAGAGGCGCGAGTCGCCGATGTGGGCGAGTGCGAGCTGCGAGCCGACGGTGAGGAACCCCGTAAAGGTGGTGCCCATGCCCGCGAGCTCGGGGCGATCCTGCACCGTTGCGCGGAGCTTCGCGTTGGTCTCGAGCACCGCGGTGCGCAGGGTGTTCGTCGACGCTTCGGGGCTGCCGAGCGGCGGCTGATCGAACTCCGACATCTCTTTTGCAGCAATTGCCGAGGCAACGTCGCCGCCCGCGTGGCCGCCCATGCCATCGGCGACCAGGAACAGGTGGTCGCCCGCGAACGCGGAGTCCTGGTTGTTTGACCGCACCATCCCCACATGGGAGCCGATGGCGCTTTCGTAAGCGATCGTCACGCTCAGGGCCTCAACTCGAACGTGGTGGTGCCGATCGTGACGGGCGTGTACGGGGGCACCTGCACGGGCTTCGTGACGCGCACGCCGTCGAGCTTCGTGCCGTTCGTTGAGTCGAGGTCAGTGAGGATCCACTGTTCGCCCGAGCGGACGAGACGTGCGTGGTATGTGGACGTGTACTCGTCGACGATGACCAGCGTGGAGTCGCCGCTGCGACCGATCGTCACGGTGTCTTCGTCGAGCGTGATTGTCGTTCCGGTGGCGACACCGGACGTGATGGCGAGCGTGCCTGGCGCGCCCGCGGGGGTGAAGCTGGGTGCGGGTTGCGCTCCGCCGGCGGTGGGCAGTGCGCCGCCCGAAGGAGTGATCGCGGGGCCAGAGTGCGGCGCGGGTGCAGGTGCCGCTGGTGCGGGCGCTGCCGGGGCTGCGGCTACCGGGGCCGCCGCGGCGATAACGGGAGAGCCGCCGGCGTTGTTCCCGCTCGCGGCCGCGTCACCGCGCATGCGGCGCACCGGGGCGCCGAACAAATCGCTGCGCAGCGCGTACACGATCGCGAAGATGAATAGCCACAGCAGCAGCAGGAAACCGATCCGCAGGATCAGGAGCGTGAGCTCACTCATAGGCCTCTCCAGAAGTCCTCATCGACACCGGGCGCCTCGCCGTCCACTGCGCGCTTGGCGCGTGGCGCTTGTGGCGGGCTGCCCTGCCGCGTTCGCGGCGGAAAATTCCCGGGATCGGCCGCGGGGGGCACCTGTGCCGCGGGCGGCGTCGCCGACGGGCGCGGTGCTGCCGGTGCGGGCTGGGCCGGATCCGGAGCCGAGAACGGCACGGTCGGGCTGGCGGCCGGGGGCGTCTGCCGCTGAGCGGCAGGATCGTGCGCGGGCACCAGTTGGAAGGTGAGCGCCGTCTGCCCGATCGTGAAGGTGATGCCGGGCTGCAGTGCCGCCTCGCGGAAGCGCTGGCCGTTAATCTTCGAGCCATTGGTCGAGCCGAGGTCGCGCGCGATGCCCGCGGAGCCATCCCAGATGATCTCAAGGTGTTTGCGTGAGGCTGCAGTGTCGGTAATGCGAATGCCGCAGTCCGAACCGCGACCCACTGTGGTGGTGCCGCGCGGCAATTCGTGGCGCTGCCCATCGACGTCGATGGCGGCGACCCAGTTCACGGAGCCCTCCACCTGCGTCGCGGTGATCTCAAGCACACCGGTGGTGAGTGACTCATCTGCCTGCAGCTCGATGTACGGATCGCTCATCAACTGGTAATTCTGGCGGCGCGCGTGCTTCAGCACTACGCCGACGAGCTCCTGTTGCAGGGACGAGCCCATGCCGATCAGTCGATCGGCGTCCTTCGGTGCGAGGCGCACAATAAAGCGGTTGGGGGCCAGAATGCGGTCGCGATCCACGACCACAGCTCCGATATCCAGCTCGCGTTTGAGCGCCGAAGCGATCTCAACCGGCTGCACACCTGAGCGGAAGGTGCGGGCGAATGCGCCGTTGACGGCACGTTCGAGCCCACGCTCTACGCTGTCGAGAATGCCCACGTGTTGGTATCGCCCTTTCGCTTGGCACCGCCGGTCGACGGTGTCGTCTTTCCCCAGTTTAGCCCGCTTTGGTGTGAAGGGGCTTGAGCTGCTAAGGTAGTGGAGTTGCCTGAGCAGAAACGCTCAGAACAACAACTCGCGCGAGTGGCGGAATTGGCAGACGCGCTGGCTTCAGGTGCCAGTGCCCGCAAGGGCGTGGGGGTTCAAGTCCCCCCTCGCGCACGAGTAACGGCGGGATCCTTTCGGATCCCGCCGTTTTTGTGTTTCCGGTGAGGCGCCCGAACTACAGCAGGATCACCGCGCGGCCGCGAAGGCGTCCGGCGTGGAGGTCCTCGTAAGCCTCCGCGACACGCTCGAACGGGTAGGTGTCGACGTCGTTGCGGATCGCACCGCTCTCGGCGAGGGAAATGACGTCGTGGGTGTCCGCAATTGTGCCGCCTTGGAACGCGAACACCTCGCCGTCGCGCGGGAGCGCACCAAACCACTGGGCGTCGAGCTTGCCGCCGCCGGCGCCAACGAGACCGTACGAGCCGCCGGGGCGTGTCGCGGCGAGCCCAGCGGCGATTGTTGCGTCAAAACCGGCGAAGTCGAGGATTGCGTTCGCGCCGATGCCGCCGGTGAGCGCCTGGATTTCGCTGACTGTGGTGTCGCTCACGCCAGTGAGGGTGTGGTGCGCGCCGAGCTCCAGCGCGATCTCGAGGCGCTGCGGATTGGTGTCGACCGCAATCACGGTGGCGCCCGAGAGCGCCCGAATGATTTGGATCGCGAAGGCGCCGAGGCCGCCCGCACCGATGACGACCGCGCTCGATCCCGCGCCGAGTTTTGGAAGCACGCGCTTCACTGCGTGCATCGCGGTGTTCCCCGCGTCAGTGAGCGGGCCAACCGTTGCCGGGTCGAGTGTGTCGAGGGGGATGAGCGCCCGCTCGGAATCAACGAGCACGTAGGGCGCGAGGCCACCGTCGCGCCCGTACCCGCGGCCGCTCGCGCCGAAGGGGCAGTTGTTGTCGTGCCCGGTGAGGCAGAACTCGCAGGCGCCGCACGAGGAAGGCGAGACGAGTGCAACGGCCTGGCCAACCTCGACCTTTGTGACGCCCGAACCGATCGCTGCGACGGTGCCACCGGTTTCGTGCCCGAGAGTAAAGGGCATCTGCCAGCCGAGGGCAGCGCCGTACTCGGCGGGCATCTGCTGCATGCCGAAGTCCGAGTGGCAGAGCCCGGCCCCCGCAACCTGCACAAGAACCTCCCCGGCTCCCGGCGTCGGCACCTCCACCTCCATGAAACGGGCGGGTTCTCCCCAGGCCGGAATTCGGTACGCCTGCATCGTCGACGGAATGGTCATGCGGTGCCTCCTTGCTCAGCAGCAGCCCGGTCGGGATCCCGCCGGGCATCTTGGTTTCCCGCCGACCCACTCGTGAGGAGGCGGGTTCCCTCACCCTATGCGGAGCTCCTGGGCAAGGTGAGAGAAGCCAAGTAGGATTAAGTCCTACTTCGTAGACAGGAATCGCGATGCGCACGACCAAACAGCTCAGCATTACCCTTCCCACAGCCATGGCTGAAGCTTTGAAGGAGCGTGTCTCGTCCGGCGCTTACGCGAGTGAGAGCGAAGTTGTACGCGATGGTCTGCGGGCCTTGTTCGCCCGTGATGAGGCCGTCGAGTCCTGGCTGCAGACCGAGGTCGCGACGGCCTACGATGAGTTGCTCGCTGAGCCGTCGCAGGTGATCAGTGCGGAGGACATGCGTGCGCAGCTCGCGGGCGCCCATGCAAGACGGACCGCCGCGAACAGCGCATGACTCGCCGGGTCGGCTACTCACCCCACGTGCGGGAGCAGCTGACCGATCTGTATACCTGGATAGCAAACGAGTCAGGCTTTCCAGATCGCGCAGAGGAATACGTCACATCGATCCTCGACTATTGCGAGAACCTCGCGATATTTCCGTTCGTTGGCACTGTGCGAGATGATCTGCGTCCCGGGTTGCGCACGCTTGGCTTTCGCAAGCGCGTAGTGATCGCGTTCGCTGTGACGCAAGAGTCTGTCGATGTGCTGGGCATCTACTCCGGGGGACGTGACTACGAGGATCTCCTCGCTGCCGAGGAGACGTAAGGAACACAAGCCCCGTTGCTAGGGGTGCGCTGCTGGCTAGCGCGTCGAGGTGGGGCCGGCGGGTGTGTCCGGTGCGGTGTCTGGTGCAGCAGCGCCATCGAAGGGGAGCTCGACCTCAAACATGGCGGCAGTGGCGCGCGCCGTCGGGGTGCCCGCATCTGGGTCAGCGCCGCGCGACATGAGCGCCTCGATCACCGCGGTGTCGCGCTTGAACACGGCGCCCGCAAGCGGGGTCTGCCCGCGATCGTTGGCGCGGTCGAGGTCGGCGCCGCGTTCTGCCAGCGCGACGACGAGCGCCGCGTGCCCGTGATAGGCGGCAAGCATGAGGAGCGTGTTGCCCTTCGGGTCGGTGAGATCGACTGGCACACCCTGCTCGATCGCGGCGATCAGTTGCGCCGTATCGCCCGCGCGTGCGAGGTCGAAGAGCGCGTGCGCGAACTGCAGCACGTCATCGGGGAGCGCGTCGGCCGTCGAATCAGTCATGCGTCTATTCTCCGTGATCGTCGTGTGCGGGGCGGCCCGATGCCTGCGCGCTGGTCGTGGTCATGCGCTCGAGCAGCCGGTCGGGGAGCAGGCGCGTGAGCGGTGCTGTGAGCCGGTAGCGCCAGTCGGAAACTCGCACGGAGCGCCCGGCGTGCAGGGCGCGAAGACCCTCGCGGGCCACGCGCCGGGTGTCGGCCCACGCGATGCGGGGCAGCTGCGGCAGGTGTTCCTCGCCCATGCGCTCGTGGAACTCGGTAGCGAGGAGGCCGGGGCAGAGCGCGGTGACGCGTACTCCGCGGCGACGGTACCGCGCATTCAGCGAGCGGGAGAGCGACACCACGGCGGCCTTCGCGGCGCCGTAGGTGCCGGTGGGTGTGAACGCGGCCACGCTCGCAACGTTGAGAATCCACCCTTCGCCACGGGCCAGCATGCCCGGTAGCGCGGCGTGCGCGAGACGCAGCGGGGCCCACGATAGGAGCTCGTGCATGCGGCGCTCGTCGGCGATGTCACTCGTCTCGAAGCTCGCATAGACGCCGAAGCCGGCGTTGTTGATGAGGATGTTGACTGGCCGCGAAGCATCTGCGAGCCGTGCGGCGACGCGCTCGAGCCCCACCTCGGTGGTGAGATCGGCCGCAAGGACCTCGGCTGTGGGTGCCTGAGGAGTGTCTCGATTGGGATCGCCAGTTGTGCGCTTCGCATCGAGCTCGTGGGCGAGCTGCGTGAGACGCTGCTCGTCGCGCGCCACAAGAATCACGTGGACGCCGAGCGCGGTGAGCTGCCTGGCGAACTCGGCGCCAAGCCCTGCGGAGGCGCCGGTGATGAGCGCAGAGTAGGTCATGCCTTCAGTGTGGCAGTCGGGTGTTGCTCGCGAAAGGCATCAGCCTCTGGTCTTTCGTCAGGGCACAGTTCGAGGCCGTACTGTACGAGTTCGATTTCTGCGCCGGCGGGAGTGCGGCCTGTTGTTGTGGCGGCGCGCACAAACCCCGCGTTTTCGAGTGTGCGCTGCGATGCGGCATTGTCGCGCGCGGTCTGTGCGGTGAGGGTGTGGAGACCGCTCGCTGTGGCGAACTGTCGCGCGGCAGTGAGCGCGCGCTGGGCGTGACCTTGGCCACGGTGACGAGGGTGCAACCAGAACCCCACTTCTGCGGACTCTGCAGACACATCGAACAGTACGAGACTCCCTGCGAAAGCGTCACTCGTTGCGTCAGCGATCGTGAGGACGGCAAGATCTCCGCGGATAAGTGCTGGCATGACGGTCGCGGCGATCATGGCGCGGACTGACGCGGAGGTGTACTCGGGTTCTGGGAGGTGAGCGAACTGCCGCACGGTTGGGTCGGCAGTCCCTTCGGCGTAGGTGGCAGCATCTGAAGCGTCGAGTGGGCGGAGCCGGGTGGTACCGGCCTCAACGGGAAGGAATCGAGAATTCAGCATTCGCCTAAACTAACAGTGTTTAGATAAGCTCGTGCTGTGAGTTACTGGACACAACCCAAGCCCGTGCAGCGTGAGCGTGCCGTGGCAATCGAGCAGATCTCGGAGGCAGCTCTTGCCTTGCTCAACGAGGGAGGCAATGCGGCACTCACCATGCGTGCGGTGGCAGCCAGCGTCGGCGTGACCGCGCCAAGCCTGTATTCACGTGTTCGGTCGGTCGATGACCTCGCTGATCTTGCGTTGGATCGCGCGCTGGGTGCAGATCCAACGCTGCGTGCGCTGTGCGAATCGACAGATAGTGCCCCGGAACAGGTGCTGCACGCACTCTTTCAGCACTTACGACATCACCCCTGGGCGTGCCGAATCATTGCAGCGCGTACGCCGCGCGGCCCTCACTACCTCCGCCTCTCTGAACGGCTCATCGTTGGGCTCAAGCGCGCAGGGGTTGAAGAGCCGCTCGCAGCGTCGTACGCGCTCTCCAATTTTGTGATTGGGAGCGCCCTCACCGCGGGCGTCGCGGAGCACGAAGCCTCGACGTCAGTCGACCCGGAAGCTGCGCCAAGCTACGCGCTCGCCCACGCCGCGGGAGGGGATCCCATTCGGGGGCCGGAGACCGTATTCGCGCGAGGGCTTGCGGTGCTGCTGGACGGATTCCGGGCCTGAAGCCGTGAGATCTATGTGAATGCCCAGCGCAGACCTCGTTACTCTAAGAATCCGACGCGCCCGGGAAGTTCCGGCGCCGCACAGGCTGGAGGCCACCCGTGACGAATACTCCCGATCGCGACACGGTTCGCGACGCATCGCAGAGTACGGATGCGGCGCACGCCACTGGCGATGTGCGGCGTGAGATGTTCGCTGGACCGCACGGGTCGGAATCTCGCACCCAGGGGGTAGACACCGCGCAGGTCACCGCCATTGCGGGTCAACCCGAACGAAACGGGGAAGAGCTCCCGCCGCTCTCGCAGCGGGTGACCGCGCCCACGGAGGTCGTGATTCCTGCGGTGGGAGCGGGGCTCGAGTGGCGCCCGCTGCGCCGCACCGACTTGCCCGCACTGCTTGAGCTGCAGCGCGCGGCAAACGCGGTCGACAACCCGCGTTTCGTGCCACGGCTTGACGGGCTGGAGGAAGACTTCGACAGCGCTGGGTTCGATCCCGATCGAGATAGTGTCATCGCGTTCGACGCGCAGGGGAGAGCGGTCGCGTACGGCGAGGCCTACCAAGACGAGGAAGCCGAGACCGTGGTGACCGTGCACGTGAACGGCGTCGTGCACCCAGAGCGGCGGCGCGAGGGCATCGGCAGCGCCATCCTTGCGTGGCAGGAGGCGCGCGGACTGCAGCAGCTCGCGGCCTCCGAACTGCGGCTGCCCGGGTGGTTGAGCGCGGGTGCTGAGGAGGACGCCGCCGCACCGCGCGCGCTGCTCGAGGGGGCCGGATACGCTCGCGTGCGCTGGTGGATGACCATGGATCGGGATCTTGCCGCGCCGATTGCCGAGGTGCCGCTCGGGCCGGAGCTGCGGTTCGAGCCGTACGGCCCGGCCTGGTCGGAGCCTTCGCGGTTGGTGATCAACGCGGCGTTCCGTGATCACTGGGGCAGTCAGCCCACGTCGCGCGAGGACTGGCAGGCGTCCGAGCGACTTGCCGCGTTCCGGCCAGACCTGGGTACGGTCGTGGTGGCCACGCTGCCCGACGGGAGCGAGGAGGTTGCCGGCGTGCTCACCGTTGAGGTGAATGAGGAGGAGTGGGAGCCGAACGGCTTCACCTTCGGATACATCGAGGTGCTGGGAGTCGCGCGTACCTGGCGGGGTCGTGGAATCGCGCAGGCGCTCCTGGCCCGCACCTTCGCAGCGCTCCGCGCGGAGGGCTTCGAGCGAGCCGTTCTCGATGTCGACAGCGAGAGCCCCACGGGAGCGGACGGGCTGTACGCGCGCGCCGGTTTCCACGAGCTCGCGCGCTCGGTGAGCCTGGTGAAGGTGTTTTGAAACGACGGGGTCAACTAGCGTGGGGTGGGTGAGCCGACCGGGCGCAGAAGACCGGCGGGCACCCACCCGGAAGGATGCGCAGTGACACAGCCCGCAGAGTACCCCTTCGCTGGGGATCGCACCCCGTACGCGTCCGCGCTTGAGCGGCACATGCAGCGGCAGCCGACCATGCTGATGGTGCCCGGGCACGGTGCGACGGCGGCGGGGCCGAGTCGGCGACTTGCCGAGTTCGCGGGGGAGCGCGCGGTCGCGATGGACATTCCGCGACTCATCGAGGGCATTGACGTGGGCCCGCGATCGCCGCTCGCGCGGGCGCAGGAGCTCGCGGCCGAAGCATGGAGTGCGCGAAGCACCTGGTTCCTCACGAACGGCGCGTCACAGGCGAACCGGATGGCCGCGATTGCGGTCGGTAGCCGCGGGCGAGGATCCGCGGTGCTCATGCAGCGCTCCGCCCACTCCAGCTTCACCGATGGTGTGCTCGTGGCAGACCTGTTCCCCTTCTTCATGATGCCGAGCGTGGACACTGCGCGCGGTATCCACCACGGCGTCACCGCTGCGCAGGTTGAGGAGCACCTCGCCGAGGCGCGGGCCGCAGGCGAGGACGTGGGAGCCGTGTACATCGTGAGCCCCAGCTACTTTGGCGCGGTGGCCGATGTGGCCGCGATCTCGCGCGTCACCCGTGCCGCAGGGGTGCCACTGATCGTCGATGGCGCGTGGGGCGCGCACTTCGGATTCCACGAGTCCTTCCCCGAGTCACCCACTCGCCTGGGCGCCGACATCGTGATTTCGAGTACGCACAAGCTGGGCGGTAGCTTCACGCAGTCGGCCATGATCCACCTGGGCGAAGGGCCGTTCGCGGATGAGTTCGCGCCGCTGCTCGAGCGCGCTTTCATGCTGACGCAGAGCACGAGCGAGAGCGCGCTGTTGCTCGGCTCGCTCGACATTGCACGCGCCACGCTCGAGGACGGCGAGGGGTTCGCCGAGTCGGTCGCGGCGGTCGCGGCGTTCCGCGAGCGGCTGCGACAGGACGGCCGCTTCCCGATCGTGTCCGACAGCTTTGGCGAGTTCAGCGACATTGTTGCCGACGACCCGATGCGCGTCTCCATCGACGTGACGAGCACCGGGCTCACGGGGCACGCGGTGCGCAGCCTGCTCGGGGAGCGCTTCGCCGTGTACCTCGAGATCGCTACAGTGAGCGCGGTGGTCGCGTTTGTGGGCCCCGGGAAGCTCCCCGATTTGGATCGCCTGTTCGCTGCGCTCAACACCCTGCACGCGGAGCACGGCGGTGGAGGGCTCATGGGGCTTGACGCGATCCCGCCGCTGCCCCGCCCCGGCGCGCTCCGAGTGCGGCCCCGCGAGGCGTACTTCGGTACGCACCGTACCGTTGACGCGCAGGATGCGATCGGACGGGTCAGCGTTGACGCGCTTTCCGCGTACCCGCCCGGGATCCCGAACGTGCTGCCGGGCGAGGAGATCACACGTGAGACGGTCGAGTTTCTGCGCGCGGTCGCGGCTGCGCCCATCGGGTACGTGCGTGGTGCGCTCGATCCGGCGGTGGCCCAGCTGCGCGTGCTCGCCGCCGAGTAGGGCGAGCTACTCGGCGATTGCTCCGGCGAGAACGGTGAGGGCGGCGGCGCGTGCGGCACGTCCGCGCTCGCCGCTGCGCTCCACGAACAGGTCGACCAGCTCTTCCGTGAGGAGCATGAGGGCCGCGCGCGAGGTGTGGATCAACTCGTCGTGGAAGCTGTCGTTGATGGGCGGCACGACGAGCGCCGTGTCGGCCTGCGCGACGATTGCGGAGCGTGCGAACGAGGTGATCGCGATGACCTGCGCACCGCCCTCGCGGGCCGCGGCCATTGCCTCGAGGGTGGGGCGGTTCGCGCCGGAGCCGGAAAACACGATGCACGCGGACCCGGCGCCGAGCTGCCGCGCCGCGATCTGCTGCGCAATCGGGTCCGCGAAGTGCTCCACCGAGCGGCCGGCCGCGTTGAGACGCATCACGAGCGCGAGCCCGAGCGGCCCGGACAGCCCGTTGGCAACCACCAGCACGCGGTCAGAGTGCTCGAGCGCGTCGAGAAACCCATCGACGGCTTCGGGGGTGAGCGCGGCGAGCGTGTCTCCGAGCCGGGCGCCCACTTGCGCGATGCGGCTGCGCAGCGCCCCGATCGCGCTCCCGTCGGCGGCGGGCACGGTGGCGTCGCTGCGCTGCGCGGCAGACTCCAACGCCAGCTCCTGCACGAGCGCGACGCGCAGCTGCGGGTAGCCCTCGTAGCCGAGGGACTGCGCCGCACGAATGACGGTGGTGCGCCCCACGCCCACCCACTCGGCGAGCTCCTGCGCGGTGAGTTCGACCGCGCGCCCGCGATCCTGCGCGATTGCCTCTGCGACTTTGCGTTCGGTTTTCTGCAGGCCCGTCGCGAGGGCGGCAATCCGCACGCTCGGTCGCGCCTCGGGGGATCCGGTCCAGGTCATGCCCGTCCTCCGCTCATGAGCCGGCGGCGGATCGCCCCGGAGATGGTGTCCATAATCATGGTGGCCACGATCACGACGATCAGCAGCATGCCGACGGTGTCCCACTGTCGGTAGTTCGTGTAGTTCGAGAGCATACTGCCGATGCCGCCGGCCCCCACGAGGCCGAGCACGGCCGAGGTGCGGATGTTGATCTCGAATCGATAGAGCGCAAACGAGAGGAGCGCGGGGGCCACGGCGGGCCAGAGCGCCCACCGGGTGACCTCGGCCGTCGTGCCGCCCGCCGCGCGCACCGCCTCCGGGGCGCCATCGCGCACCGACTCGACGGTCTCGTACACCCACTTGCCCTGCGTGCCGATGCCCGCGATCCCGAGCGCGAGCGCGCCGGTGAGCGGGGTGAGCCCAGTGACGGTCAGCAGTACGAGCGCAATGATGACCTCGGGCACGGCCCGGATCACGGCGAAGAGGCCGCGCAGGATCCCGCGCAGCCAGAGCGGGCCCACTCCGGTCGCGGCGAGCATGCCGAGTGGGATCGAGATGACGACGCACAGGAGCGCGCCGAGCCACGCCATCGAGATAGAGCGCCACGTCTCAAAGAGCGCGCGGGGGAGCTTCTCCCAGTTCGGCGACTCAAACATGAGCCACAGGTAGTTCGCGATGCGGCCCGGCAGTTCGGGAAGGTCAGCCCAGGAGATCTGTAGCCCGCCAGCGGCGATGAGGATGACGAGCGCGGCGAGGATCGACCACAGCGTCGCGGCGAGACGCGAGGGTCGCTCGGGCAGCTGGAGTTCAGCGCCGCGGTGCCGGGAACTGCTTGGCGCGGAGGTGCCTCGGGTGGCGGGCGGTGGGGTGAGGGCGGTCTGGGTCATACAAGCCTCCTGCGCAGCAGGTTCGAGAGGATCTCGATCGCGATGACGACGACCAGGATCTCGAGGATGATCACGGAGACATCGGAGTAGGCGTAAAAGCCGCGTCGCTCGTCGAGCAGGCGCCCGATGCCGCCGGCGCCCACGATGCCGAGGATGGCGGAGATGCGCACATTGAGTTCGAGCGCGTAGAGCCACTGGTTCGTGAAGAGCGGCCACACCTGCGGCAGCGCCGTGGCTCGGTTGATCTGGAACTGTGTGCCGCCGGCCGCCCGGCCCGCCTCCATGTAGCTGTGGTCGGATGCGTCGATGGCCTCGGAGACGAGTTTCACCACCACGCCGAGGTTGAAGAGCACGAGGGTGACCACGCCGGGGAGCGCGCCCACCCCGAGCATCGCGACAAGTACGGTGGCGTACACCAGGTCGGGCACCGCGCGGATGATGTTGACCGCGGTGCGCACGATGCCGCGCGTGATCCCGTTCGGGTTCGTGGGGGACGCGGCCCACAGCGTGAGCGGCACGGAGAGGATCGCGGCGAGCACGGCGCCCACGAGCGCCATCTGCAGCGTCTCGAGCATGGGCGCCCAGGTGCGGGGGAGGAACGCGAGGTTCGGCTGCAGGAGCTGCGCGATCTTCTCCGCGCCGTTGCGCCAGTTCTTCGCGATGGCGGCGAGATCGAGTTCGATCCCACCGATCGCGGGGAGGCAGGTCGCCGCGGTGAACGCGGCCACCGCGGCGACGATCAGGACGATTCGCAGCCAGTCGCGCGGCCGCGAGGGCAGCGCGAGGGCTTCGGGGGAGGCTGCGTTCGGCGCGGACACGGTCATGCGCGCGTCCCGAGCCGGTCGCGAGGCTGGATCGGGCGGCCGTAGATCCCCTCGAAGTCTGCATCGCGCGCGTCGGCCGCGGGGCCGTCGTAGACCACCGCTCCGTCGCGCAGCCCGATCATGCGGGTGGTGTACTGGCGTGCGAGGTCCATGAGGTGGATGTTGATCAGCACAGTGAGGCCGCGCTCCGCGTTGATGCGAGCGAGATCCGCCATCACGGAGTGCGCGGTGGGCGGGTCGAGGCTCGCCACGGGCTCGTCGGCGAGCATGACGCTCGGCTCCTGGGACAGGGCGCGGGCGATCGCCACGCGCTGCTTCTGTCCGCCCGAGAGTGAACCGGCGCGAGTCCACACTTTGTCGAGGATGCCCACGGAGTCGAGGGCGCGCAGCGCGATCTCGCGGTCCTGCGCGCTCGGGATCCCAAGCAGGGTGCGGTACGCGGGCGAGTGCGCGAAGCGGCCCACGAGCGTATTGCGGTAGACGCTCGCGCGCTCGGCAAGGTTGAAGGCCTGGAAGATCATGCCGATGTGGCCGCGTGCCTCCCGCAGGGGGCGACCGCGCAGCTCGGAGATCCGGTGCGGGCCGACGGTGACGGCACCCGAAGTGACGGGCACGAGTCCGTTGATCGTGCGGATGAGCGTGGACTTGCCTGATCCGGAGAGCCCCACGATCGATACCATCTCGCCGGGCTCAATGGTGAGGGAGACATCGCGCAGTGCGCGAGTGCCGTTGGGGTAGGTGACGGAGGCGTGGTCGAGGGCGATGCGCCACGAGGCGGCGTCCGGCGTGTGCCGGACCTCCGCCTCGCGGCGCGCATCGGGTGTGTGTGACATGGAGCGAGCAGAACCTAGTTCGTGAACTGGCTGAGGATCTCGCCGTAGCGCGTGATCTCGTCCTCAGCCGTCTCGTTCGTCCAGTCGGAGAGCCCCACGAGGTCGAACATCACGGTCTTCGCGTCCTCGGAGGAGTCGGCGTAGTCGTCCATGAGCTTCGTGAGCTTGGTCACCAAGTCAGCGGGGAGGGCCGAGGAGACCGCAACGCCGCCGTTCGGGATCATCTCAGAGTACGAGAACGCGACGACCTTGTCGGCCACCTCGGGTGCCTCCGCGGTGACGGTGGTGCGCGCGTCCCAGTAGCCGAAGCTCACCTCAGCATCGCCGTTGGCGACGGCCAGCACCGCGTTGTTGTTGCCCTCGACCGGCACCTGTGTGATGTCCGCGTCGGTGTCGATGCCCGCATCACGCATGGCGACCACGGGGTACTGGTAGCCGGCGGGCGACGTGGCCGCCTGAAGCGCAACCTTCGTGCCCTTTGAGATCTTCTTCAGTGCGTCGATCCCCGCGGGGCCCTGGCCGGTCGCGTCGGCGCCCGCCTGCTCGATTCCGTTGCAGTAGAGCAGCTCGATGTCGCTCGCCGCGTAGCGCGCCTTCACCGGCGCCTCGGCGCAGTACTTGTCGGGGTTGTTCGTGAAGCCGACGGCCGCGTACGACGTTGCGCCGAAGCGCACGTCGCGCAGCACCAGTTCAGCGTCGTACTGCTTCGTCGCGTTGTAGAGCGAGCCGGCGTCGGCGATGATCACCTGAGCCTGGTCTGCGCCGAGCGCTTCGACGGTCGCGGCGTAGTCGCTTGCCACGACCCCTTCCACCTCGATGCCGAGCCCCTCGGAGAGGTAGGTGGTGAGCGGGTCGAGCGCCTCGGCGAGGTCTTCGCCTTCAACCGAGGGGACGAGGGAGAGCGTGATCGACTCGGGCCAGGCCTGCGCCTCTTCGGTCGACGCGGAATCGCCCGCCCCGCCGGTGCTGCAGCCTGCGAGGCCGAGTGCTGCGACCGTGAGGGCGCCAGCTGCAATGAGTGACTTGCGCATGAGGGGAGTTACCTTTCAATGCCGGTTGCCGAGCCGAGCGGCTCGTGTGTGCTGGACGCCGCGGTCGCGGCCCAGGTTTCGATGTCGGTGCGCAGCGCGGCGAGCGAGGGCCCGCGCAGCGTCACCGAAGCAGGGGAAAGCGCCGCCGTGGCACCCACGAGCGCCGTGTCGGCGCCGAGGGCGCGCGCCGGCGCAAGATCAAATTCGGCGATGTCGCCGATGCTGAGCACGGGGCCGCGCGCGCGGAGCGCGGTGATGAGGCGGGTGAGGCCCGCGGGCTTGCCGATCGCGAAGTGGAGCTCGGCGAAGCGATCCCGCACCCCCCAGGCTGCGAGCACGCGATCGATGCCCTGCTCAGGGGCGTTCGTGGCGAGCACGAGGCGGGCCGAGCGCCCGAGCGTCTCGAGGAACGCGTCGAGCTCGGGAATGGTGTCGACGGGAGCGAGGTCGGTGCCGAGCTGTGCGCGGCTTGCCATGTAGGCGGCCTGCAGGGTCTCGTCGTCGACGCCCGCTGAGCGGGCGAGCGATCCCACCACGTCGTAGCCATCGCGGAACGCTGCCTCACCCGCGTCGAAGCGGGCGAGCTCGGCCTCGACGCGCTCTGCGAACCCTGGCCCGGCTGCCGGCGCGATCTGCTGCGCGTAGGCACGGACGGGCCCGTGGCCGATGGCTAGCGTGCCATCAAAGTCGAAGACGATACTCGGCGCCATGCGCACTCCCTTTCGGTTTGGACGATGAATCCAAACTTAGGGACGCAAATGGACGAAATGTCTATGGGGCGGTGAACGCTCGGTTACCAGTCGGCAACAGCATTCCAACGCGATCCCGGATCGCGCTCAAAATCGGCGAGAAGCAGCTCGGGATCGCCCGAAACGGGAAACGCAGTGATGAGCCGCAGGGGCGACCCCGCGTGCGTGCCAGCGTCGCTGATGCCGTAGACGAGAGCGGTTGGCCCGCCCGATTCAGCCGCGTGCAGCACTACGCGTGCGCGGCGCAGCCCCACCGGGGAGGAGAACTCAGCGTCGGCCACCCGCGCGCCGGCCGGCGGGGTGAGCAGGACAGGCAGCGCTGCGCTCGTCACTCGCGCGAGCGTGGTGGCCGTCGCGTCCGTGCGGAGCAGAAATTCGTCTGTCGGTCGTCCGAGTGCGCGGGCCAGCTCGCCCGTGACCCAGCGATCGCGCTTGTACCCAAAGGGGGTGGGCACCTGCGAGAACCAGTAGCCGTAGACGTGCAGGAGGCCCGCGTTGCCCACCGGGAAGTCGGCGTGAAGGCCTGCGGCCGCGTGAAGCTCGTCGAAAAGCTCACGAGAGATCGATGGGACCCCGGTGAACTCGTCGATGAGTGTTGACCCGCCCCAGGCTAAGAACTGGCCCGCCGTCGCGTCCGTGCGGATCTGTGCGAGCACGGCTTCGAGATCGGGCAGCGCGGGTGGGGCCGAGAGTGGTGAGCTGTTCACCCCGCCACTATTGCACGGCGGGGTGAACAGCTCGCGGACTAAAAGTCCCAGTCGGCGTCGCTTGTCTCCTCGGCGCGGCCGATCACGTACGACGACCCCGATCCCGAGAAGAAATCGTGGTTTTCGTCAGCCCCGGGAGCGAGCGCAGCAAGGATTTCCGGGCTCACCGCGGTCTCCGCTGCCGCGAAGCGGGCGGGGTATCCCAGGTTCATCAGCGACTTGTTGGCGTTGTAGCGCACGAATGCCGCCACATCCGGCATGAGGCCGAGCGGTTCATAGAGTTCGCCCGAGTACGCGAGCTCAAGCTCGTAGAGCTCCTCGAGCAGCGAGAAGGTGAACTTGCGCATCTCTTCCTGCCGCTCGGGGCTCTTCGTCTCCAGGCCGCGCTGGTACTTGTAGCCGGAGTAGTAGCCGTGCACGGCCTTGTCACGCAGGATGAGCCGAATCATGTCTGCGGTGTTGGTGAGCGTCGCGCGCACAGAGAAGTGGAGGGGGAGGTAGAACCCCGCGTAGAGCAGGAGTGACGAGAGCAGGGTGGACGACACCTTTCTTTTGAGCGGATCGTCGCCGTAGTAGTGCACGAGAACCTTCTTGCATCGCTCCTGCAGGAGGTCGTTTGCGACGGCCCATTGGTACGCGTCGTCGATCTCGGGCGTGCTCGTCAGGGTGGAGAACACCGAGGAGTAGGAGCGCGCGTGCACCGCCTGCATGAACGCGATGTTCGTGTACACCGCCTCTTCGTGCTCCGTGCGCGCATCTTGGATCTGCGCGATCTCGCCGACTGTCGCCTGCACGGTGTCGAGCATGGTGAGCCCGGTGAACACGCGCATGGTGAGCGTGCGCGCCTCCGCGGTGAGCTGGCCCTGCCAGGCGGGCAAATCATTTGAGAGGGGCACCTTCTCGGGAAGCCAGAAGTTTGCGGTGAGGCGATTCCACACTTCGAGATCCTTCTCGTCGCTCACCCGGTTCCAATTGATCGGCCGGATGCGGGCAGTGGGGTCGTGGCGGAACCCGGGCGGCGTGACCGATGGGAGAGGGGGGAAATCGGGCATCATGCGGACCTTTCAGGTGACGGATGGGTGGATGCTGTGGTGGCTTGATTGGGATCGCGCTCTGCCCGTCGCCAGAACTCGGCGAGGCCCGCGGTGACGCGTTCGACATCGAGCGGTGTGCCGAGCAACTCGAAGCGATACAGCTCGGGCACTCCGCACTTCGTTGCGATGATCGGACCTGCAAGGCAGTAGTGCTCACCGAAGTTCGTGTTGCCCGCGGTGATCACGCCGCGGAGCATGCCGCGATTTGCGGGGTCGTTGAGGAAGGCGATGACTTGCTTGGGCACTGCGCCATTGAGTGCGCCGCCGCCGTAGGTAGGGAGCACCAGCGTGAATGGCCGGCTCACTCGGATCCCACCCTCGATCCGCGGCCGGAGTGGGATGCGCGCGGCGGGGCGGTCGAGCTGTTCCACGAAGCGACGAGTGTTCTCCGAGACGCTTGAGAAGTACACGAGATCGGGCGACTCTGCGGGTGCGAATTCCTGCAGCGGCGGTGGCGCTGTGCCGCCAAAACGGGGTGGGCTCGGAGGGCGCATCGAGTTTCCTCTCGCTTGAGTTTGGACTATATCTGGTGCTTGCTTGCGTCAATTGCCACTAGATCTAGTCCTAACACGACTTCACGGCGAATTTCTACGACACGCCCAATTTGAAAGTTAGACGCGTCGAACAATAGGGTGGACGCAGGGCCGAGGCGTAGTGGGCGGACGCCGTGACGCGCACGGAAGCCACTCGTGCAAATGCCGCGGCCCTGCGAGACTGGGGTCATCGAGTCGATCCCGAGAAAGGCGTCTGCCATGAGCGATTCCGAGCTGCCCGTCATCCCGGCAGGGGTGCAGAACGAACACGTCCGCGCCTTCATTGCCGAGTGGGCCGCAATCACTGAGCCGGAACGGATCGAGGTGGTGGGCACGGAGGACGACGAGAGGCTCATCGCCGAGTCGCTCGCCGCCGGCACGCTCTTCCCTGCGGGCCGCGGACGCTACTTCTCTCGGTCGCACGAGAAGGACACCGCTCGTTCCGAAGAGCGCACCGTCGTGGCCACGTCGGACCCCGAAGACAAGGGCGCATACAACAACTGGCGTCACTCCGGCGAGGTGAAGCCGGTGCTCATCGAGCGCATGCGCGGCGCCTCCCGCGGGAAGACGATGTACGTCGTCCCGTACTTGATGGCGCCCCCGGGCACACCGCTCGAGGCGTTCGCCGCTGGCGTCGAGCTCACCGACGATCGGAACGTCGTGCTGCAGATGATCCGCATGGCGCGGGTCGGCATGGCCCACATTGACGGCCTCGCCGATCCCGCATTCTTCGTTCGCGGTGTGCACGTGACCGGTGATCTTGACGCGCTCGGGCAGGGTACCGCGGAGGATCAGCGACTGTTCGCGACGATCGCCCACGAGCGCACCATTCTCCACTTCGGCTCTGCGTACGGCGGCAATGCGCTGTTGGGCAAGATTGCGCACGGCCTACGGCTCGCCTCCTACGATGGCAAGGTGTCCGGGAAGTTCCTCGCGGAACAGTTCCTGCTGCTCGGAATCGTGGACCTGGAGACCGGCGCCAAGCGGCACATCTGCGGTGGCTTCCCGAGCGCGTCAGGCAAGACCAACCTGGCGATGACGCTGCCCCCCGAGGCGCTCACCGATCGCTACCGCGTTGAGTTCTACGGCGACGATATTGCGTGGCTGTGGGTCGACGACGAAGGGCGCGTGCGTGGCATCAACCCTGAGAACGGTGCGTTCGGCGTCGCGAAAGACACGAATGAGGAGACGAACCCGACCGCGATGGCGGCGATTGCAGAGGGTTCGGGCACGATCTTCACGAACGTGGCCTACAACGAGCGCACGCAGGAAGTGTGGTGGGAGGGGCGTACGCCCGAGCCTCCCACCGAGCTCGATGGGTGGCTCGACTGGCGCGGCGAGCCCATCGCGGCTCGCAGGCCGGACCAGGTGAATGAGCCGTGGGCGCACCCGAACAGCCGCTTCACGATTCCCCTCGACAGGATCCCCAACATTGCGGGTGACGTCAACGCGCCTGAGGGGGTCGTGATTGATGCCGTCATTTTCGGCGGGCGAACGCGCGACCGCGAGCCGCTCGTTCGCGCCATCGACGATTTGGCGGAGGGTGTGTACGACGGGCTCACCCTGGGCGCTGAGGCAACTTTTGCCGCGGAGGGCGTCGCCGGGCAGCTCCGCTACGACCCGATGTCGATGCGGCCATTCATGTCGTACGGCGAGGGCGACTATGCGCAGCACTGGCTCAACGTCTTGGGCGGAGCGTCGCACGCGCCCGCCTTCGCGCACGTGAACTGGTTCCAGCGCGATCCCGAGACGGGCGCCTACCTCTGGCCGGGATACCGAGAGAACCTGCGTGCGCTGCTCTGGTTGCTGCAGCACCACGATGGGACTGCGGTCGGCACCCCGACGCCCGTCGGCACGGTGCCACGACTCGAAGAGCTGGATCTCAGTGGACTCGACATCGACTCCGAGATCCTCGCGCAGCTGCTCGCGGTCGACGTGCCGCGCTGGCAGCAGGAAATGAGCTTCCGGGCCGAGCACCTTGCTCAGTTTGAACGAGTGCCCGAGGAGATTTGGATCGCTCATCGTCGCGTCGAGGTCGCTCTGAACGCAGCCGCAGGTGAGTCTTCGCCTGAAGTCTAGAAGCTCTTCCGCGCCGGCAAAGCGGCCCTGCGACCCGACATTGTCGAGTCGCAGGGCCGCTCCCGTCCCCAGGGGCGCGGGCGATGCGCCGGCAGGCCCTTTCTCAGGCGAGAATGCCGCGGAGCCAGTCTGCGACGGGGCGCGGTGTCAGCGAGAGCTCCTGCTGCGCACTGTTCTCGGGGGAGATTTCGTAACCGGTCTGCGCGTTCAGTGCTTCGTAGAGTCCCACTACGGCTGCGGCACCCGGGCCGAACAGCGGAGTGATGAGTTCACCGAACGCTGCGGGAGTGATCCCCTCAAAGCGCACGGTGTGTCCGAGTGCCGCGGAGAACTCTGCAGCGAGCTCATCTCCGGTCAGGCCGGGGAGATGTCCGATCGAGATCACACCTTCGGTGCGGGAGCCGGCATCCTCGGTGAGCAGTCGCACGACAACCTCCGCGACATCCAAGTGTGAGCTCCAGGACACCGAATAGTCAGCGGGCAGCGGGTACCGGAGCACACCGTCTTCCTGCGCGGGCCCCGCGATAACGGGCAGCAGGAGGTTCTCAAGGTAGAGGCGAGGGGAGACGACGGCGGTCGACACCCCGCTCTCGACAACGCGCCGGATGAGCGTGCGAAGGGGGCCGCTCTCGGTGGCCTGGAGCGGCGACTCGGGCTGGTCGACGATCAGTCCGCTCGTTGAGATCACGACGCGTGCGGGGCGTGCGGCTGCAATCGCCGTGGCGACAGCGTCAGCCTGCGCCGAGTCAACGCCGGGCGCACCCATGGGCAGGTGCACGAAAACGCCATCGGCGCCCGTGTAGAGCGCGGTCAGCGCGGCGGCGTCGGTGAGGTCGACCGCGGCGGGAGTGGCCCCTGCGGGAATGCTGTCCGGGTTGCGAACGGCGGCGGTTGCCGCATGGCCAGCAGCGAGAAGGGACGCGAGAACTGGGGATCCTTGGGCGCCGGTTGCGCCGTGCACGATGTATGTCATGCTTCTATTAGTGCACACACTGCACGGGTTACATCAAGTGCACTAATGGAAGGCTGTGAAGATATGCAGGAGAACGATCTCCCGGAGTGCGGAGTAGCCCGGTTTCTGCTGCTGTTCGACGGCCCGTGGGCCACGCTCATCATTCGAGAGCTGATGCGCGGACCGCAGCGTTTCGGTGAGCTGCGCGATGCGCTCCCCGGAATCAGCGCGCACACGCTGACCAACCGACTTCGCCTGTTCGCGGCGCGCGGCATTGTGACGCGCACGGCCTACCCGGAGATCCCGCCGCGTGTGGTGTACGAGCTGACCCCGTTGGGGTGGCAGCTTCAACCCGTGCTCGATGCGATGAATGTGTGGGGGCAGGCAGCTCCGGTTGGAGCGTTTGTCGCCGAAGACACGCCAGCTTGACGGCAGTTCCAGTCCGGAGGTCCTGCGGCGCTGACGCCGTGACTCTCCGGTGGTGCGCAGCCCACGGCTGTTAGCGTAGGGAGAACGGAGCCCGGAGTATCGGCGCGTGTGCGAAGACCCGGGGGAGGGCTGCGTGTGCGCAGCTCACCCGGCGCTGCGTGACATCTCGACTGCTCTGGAGTGCCGCTGTGCTGACACCTCTTTCACTCGTTTCTGTTCTTCATGCCCAGTCCGGCGAGCTTGGTATCTCGGACCTTGTCGCGTTTTCGCCGGCGGAGGCGTCGCCGCTCGCCTGGTTGGCGGTGCCAACGCTGCTGGCGTATTGGGCTGGTGCGATCAGGCTGTGGCAGGTGGGACGCGGGTGGAGTCTGGGACGAACGCTGCTCTTCACCCTCGGATGTGTGCTCTGGTTTCTCGTGTGTGGCCTCTCGCTGAACGCGCACGCCAACGTGCTCGTGTCTGCGCTGCTGTTTCAGCAGATCACGCTCATGGTGGTGGTCCCACCCTTCCTGCTGATGGGCAGCCCGGGGCGCCTCCTGCTCAGCTCGGTTCCGCACGGTGGTCCTGGCCGCTGGATTTTACGCGCCGCATTGGGTGGCTACCGCTCGCGTGCGGCGCAGCTGCTCCTCCACCCGGCTGCGGCGATTGTCATCGCGCTGCTTGCGTTCCCTGGCTTCTACTTCAGCGATGGGGTGAGCGTGGTGATGGCTACTCCTGGGGGGCACACCCTCGCGCTCCTCGTGTTTCTGCTGGCCGGTGTCATCGCGGGTGCGCCCCTGTGGGCACTGGATCCGCTTCCGCGTACGCCGTCGTACGTGGTTCGGTTGGTTGATGTGGTCCTGGAGATTCAGATCCACGCGATTTTTGGGCTGATCTTGCTCCTCAGCACTCGGTCGCTCTTTGCCTGGTATGCGGAGGATCCGCCCGGTTGGGGCATGACTCGGGCGCTCGATCAGGCGATCGCGGGTGGGCTGATCTGGTCGTACGGAGAACTCCCGCTCTTGATTGTGTTGATCGTGACGCTGTCGAAGTGGCGCACTTCGGATGAGCGACGCGCTCGCCGCAGGCGGGCGGAGGAAGACGCGGAGCTCGACGAGTACAACGCTTATCTCGCGGCGCGCTACGGTACTCGGACGGAAAACGTTGAGACTGACGATTCGTCTGCTTCGCGGCTGTGAGCCGGAGCGGCGCGGGCAGGCGAAGCCAGGTCCGGCAATCCCACCTGTACGCCATGAGTGTCCGCGCCCCGCACGAGCACGCCGCGTCCTGGCGGAGTGTCCGCGCGGGTCATCCGGAGAAACGGGGCTGAAAATACGGAGGGCGTATCGTGTTCGTCCGGTCGAAGCGCGAGTGCCCAGCGCAGGCCGCGGAGTGGTGTGGCGAGTTCCCACACCGAACTCAGTGTTGCGTTCTCGCCCTCAACAATGGTGAGCAGTTCGCTGTGGCGGAGTCGCTGCAGCAGTGCACCGAGTTCGCGTTCAAACCCAGAGCCTGCGAACGCGCCGATGTCTTCGATCACGAGTACTCCTCGCTCCCCAGCGCCCGGCCACGACGCTGGGGAGGACAAATGCCGGTCTACTGGAAGGCCGTCGGGCCCCGGAATGGAGAGCGCGGGTGCACGAGAGACCGGGACGCCCATCTCGGCATCCACCGCAGCGGTGAGCCGGGCGAGCAGGGTGCGTTGCGCTGCGGGCGTCAGCGCGGCGGTGTGCCAGGGGTGGGTTGTTGCGAGACCGCTATTCCGATGCGGGGAGAGCAGCGCCGTGACGCCGTCGCTTCTGGCCTCCGACCTGGTCGCCGTCAATGCCTCGAGCAACGCGTGGATCGCTGTTGTGCGGCCGGACCCGGCCGGGCCACTCACGAGGGCAAGCCCCGCGTCCGGCGCGGAGATGCCACGGAACGTTGCGGTGTTCAGTGCGAAGGGAGCACCCTCGCCAGGGGCGGGCGGGAGTGCTGCCCGCTGCACTGTCCGGGGAATCTCCGGCACCAAGAACGCACTCGGGGCTTCTGTGGGCCGGACTCGGGCAGCGCGAGTGAAGCCTTCGACGGCGTTTTCGCTGCGCAGCCCAGGGAGCGCAAACTGGATCTCGGTGCCGTCCGTCACCCGAATGGCCCTGCCGGGTGGCGCGGAGTGCAGCGCGCCACGCGAGAGCCCCATCAGGTGCAGGTCGTCGGGGAGCGCGGGGCGCAGCGCAAGGCGCTCGGGGAAGCTGGCCTCTAGATCTGGGGGCAGGCCGCCAGCGCGTTCGGCGCTCAGGAGAAGATGCACTCTGGAACTTCGTGCCGTTCGTGCGATGTCCATGAGGAGTGACAGCACGGTGCCCGGTGTGCGGGCGCGATCGTCAGCCTCGCGAAGGCGGGCGAAGCCATCGATGAGCAGGAGTACGGGGCTGGAGGTGGCGGCCTCTCGATGCCGTCGTTCGTCGCTCAGCGCGGCGAGCTTTTCGCAGAGTCTGGTGACTTGTTCGTGCGCGTCTGCCCGGGCAATGCTTCCCACCCCCGGGAGCCCGGCGATCGCGGTGAGTGTGCCATCCCCGCCATTAATGCCGTAGACAGTGGTGCCGGGGCGCGCCCGTATGGTCGCTGCGGCAATTGTGAAAAGCGCAGTCGTCTTCCCGCTCCCGGGCCCACCAAACACGGCCACGTTTCCAGACTCGGGAAGCCGGATCGAGAAAGCCGCGTGACGCTGCTGGTCCGGCTCATCGCGCACACCGACGACGAGCCGGGGCCAGGCAAGACTGGCGGTGAGCTGCGCTGCTTCATCGAGCGAGTAGCTCGGCGCGAGTGGTTCCACCCAGGGGCGTGGCGGGGCCGCGCACTGTTCAAGGTGGGCCGCGCGCGTGATCGTCGCGATGAGGCGGGTGGAGTCACGCGGCCCACTCTGGGGTGGGGCTGGGGCGTCTGCGCTCGGCGAGCTGGGCGACGACTCGGGCCACAGCGGCGCGATCACAACCCGCCCCCGCGTGCCGGCGGCCGGTGGAACGCCGGTGGTCGCGGACTGGAACGGGTGGACCGATCCCGCACCGAGCACCCACGCCGCTCGACCGGGAAGCCTGGGCGAAAACGTTGCGGCCGAACTATCACCCAGGAGGTCGCGGCTGTCCGCGTCGTCTGCGGTGCGGAGTGAGACGCGGAGGTTTGCGTTGGCTCGGAGGTCGTCCGAGATCGCGCCAGCCGGGCGTTGGGTTGCCAGGATGAGATGGATCCCGAGCGAGCGTCCTCGCTGAGCGAGGTCTGTAACACCGGCGAGAAACTCCGGGGCGTCCTGGCGGAGCGCTGCGAACTCGTCGATCACGACGAGCAGGCGGGGCGGTGCTTTGGGGTTGGAGTTACGTTCCATCGTGTCGAGGTCGGGCGCTCCGGCGTTCGCGAGTGCGCGTTCTCGTGAACGAATCTCTGCGCGGAGTGAAATGAGCACCCGCTCGGCGAGGTGTGGGTCGAGGTCCGTGGCAAGGCCAACGCTGTGCGGCAGCGACGCGCAATCGAGGAACGATGCTCCGCCTTTGTAATCAATAAAGAGGAACGTCAGTCGATCCGGTGCCACGTGTGCTGCAAGAGACAGGATCCAGCTCACGAGGAACTCGGACTTCCCTGACCCTGTGGTGCCGCCGATCAGCGCGTGGGGGCCGTCCCCGACCAGGTCGAGCGAGACCGGTCCTGCCACGTCGCGTCCGACAGGCACCGTGAGTGAGGTAGAGGAGCGTGTCGACCCACGTTGCCAGGTGCGGCTCACGCTGTCGCGGAGACGCCAGTTCGCAGCAACCGAGTGGGCGCTTTCCAAGAGATCCGGGGGGAGGAGACTCGCGAGAGACACCCGGCTCGGAAGAGCGTGCTCGGAGCCCATCGGGTGGGCGCCAGCGTCGACGACAGAAGCGAGTGACCGCGCAAACCGCTCGGCGTCGTGTGCGGCGAGTGATTCCACCGAATCGAGGTTGACGGAGTTCTCGTCCGAGATGCGGTGCAGTGAGCTCTTGACCGCGCCAAGCTCGAGCACGGTTGAGCAGTTCGCGGGAACCTCGGTGAGCGCAGCGGCGCACCACACCACGTGCACACCGACAGCCGAGCCCGAATCAGCAAGCGCGACCAGGCGGCGTCGGTCCACCAGACCCGTGTGGGCGACGATGACCAAGACTGCAGGGCGCTTGGCTGCGGTGGTGGTGCGTGAGTCTGCGGTGTGCCACAGCTGCGTGAGGTCTTCAAGCGCGGTGATCAGGGCCGCCGCGCTCGCCGCAGTGGCGCTGAGATGCGACACGGTGAGTGGACTCTGCGGTGAGTCGACGTGAGGGAGCCACGCGACCCAGCCAGAAGCGTCTTGGCGCTCGGGTGAGAAGAACCCTGCGACGATCAGATTGGCGGGGGAATACTGCGTGCAGAGCTGTGCGAGCGCAGAGTTCAATACTGCAGCCCTGAGTGGAAGCGACCCCACGATCGCGAATGCGCCGGCGCATTTCAGCTCGGCAGAGACTGGGGCATTGTGGAGCTCCTCCGCGCGGTGCTGGAGAGCGACAAGTGCGTTCTGCCCAGCCGCATCGGGCTGGTCAGCACTGCGGTGTGCCGTTGTGCGGACCGCGCTGGGAGAGGTCCCGCGGCCAATCCTGAAAGTCAGAGGATGGGCCGCCTCCGCGTTGCCGCCCCACAGACGTGGTCCTCGACGCATCGCGTCGTCGAGTAACTGCGCTGTCGCCGGGTGTTGCTCCTCCCGCGCACGTCGTTCTCGCTGGTGCGCCTCCGCCACCATCTGCTCCGCTTTTGCAACCTCGGCTTCGAATTCTCGGTGTGCGCGCCGGTGTGCGCGCTGCGCGACGAGGACGGCGCCGAGCCATGCCGCGAGTGCAACAGCGGGCGATGCTCCCAGCATCATCAGGCTGAGGGGCGAACGCGCAGAAAGGAACCACACCGTGGCCATGAGCAAGGGCGCAGCGACGGCGAGCGCGGGGAATCGCGTCGTGGCTCGCTGAGGCGGGAGTCGGGGGAGGCGAATTGTGGACGGGGTGAAATGCGGAACGACGCGGACAGGCGGGAGGTGCGCATACGTATTTGTGAGGCGGGGAGCTTGCTCGGGCGGAGCTGAGGCGACCACGCGGACCGGGAGCGCCCCGAGTCGCACCACGCCTGGCAAGGGAAGCCGCAGCGCATCGGCGCTGTCGGCCGTGCTCGTGTCTGTCACGCGGAGATCAGAAAGGAACATCTCGCCGCGCCGCACGCGCAGGAGGCCGTGTCGGCGGGACACGCTGGGATGCGTCAGCTGAATGTCACAGCTCGGATCGCGCCCTATGACATGCTCGCCCAGTCGGAGCGAGAAAACGTGACCCCGCTGTGGCCCAGCAAGCACGATGAGCTGCCCGGCAGGTGGAGGCAGAACGTTGCGCCGAGGGTGTGGGGTGACCACCTCGAGACATGCGCCTGACTGAATACCTGACTCGTCGAGCCGTGACTCGGGTGCGCAGACCCGGGGTGCGCGGCCGGGAAGTGTGACGCGAAGACTCAGCGGGTCTCGAGGGCTGCGAGCGTCGTCACGTGCGCTAGGGCTCAGCACGGACCGGTCATCGAGTCTGCCTGACAGCTGGCGAGTTGGTGACGGGCTGGAGACGTGATGGGCAAGCGCCAACGCGAGATCGCATACGGGGGTCGCCGGATCAGCGGTCACTCTGAGATCGCGGGTGGCTGTGCGCTCTCCTGCGTGAGGCACCCGCAGCCGGACGCGGAGTTCCAAGGAGCCCGCCTTTCGTTCGGTAGCTCTGTGGTCGGAGCGTGCGGATGCTCGACCATAGCTGCGCAGCGCACTGACGGCGCAAGAGCTCCGTCGCAACTGTGGGGGCCGACGGTCGCGCGGGCGATGTGAGCGACTCGTCACCTATTGCCAACGTCCAAGGGAGCGCTTGGACACCTGGGACGTGAGTTATCCACAGAAACCATGCGACGGTCCTGTGTCGCGTCGCGGCTGCGTACAGTTGCCGCACGGCTCGCCCTCGGCACCCGCCTCAGGGGCCCAACGCACGTGAGGAGACACGCATGGCAAACATCACGGTCAGCTATGAGGAGATGAACCAGGCCGCAGCTGAATTGCGTGCCGGGCATGCGGAAATTGCACGACTGCTGGCGCACATGAAAGCGCGGATTGATCAACTGCTCAGCGCTGGGTTTGTGACGGACCAGGCGTCAGGAAAGTTTCACGAAGCCTATCTGCGCTTCACTTCGGCGGCGAACGTCATCAACGACGAACTACAGGAGATGGGGTTCTTCCTATCTGCAACCGCGCAGGTTCTTCATGACGCCGACGCTCAAATTGCTGCTCGTATCCAGTATTGAAGTTCGTCGGCGGGAACTGACAGGGCTGTGTCCTGCATCCCGCAATCGTGAAGGAACAGACGGAGGACTCGTATGGAGGTCGACTACGGTGCACTGAACGGGCTGGCGCGCGGGCTGCGCGCCGCGGCAAGCATCATCGTTGCGGAGGGCGGGGTGGTCCCGGCGTTCGAATCGGGGAGCTTGCGGGTCGAGAGGGAGGCCCACGATGCGACTGCGGAACGTGCTCGTGTGGTCACTCACCTCGCACAGCTGGCTCGGGACCAGGCTCAGCTCTGCGAGGAGATGGTGCAGAGCTTTCAACTACTCGATGCGCAGGTCGCGTGGGCGACCGAGCGGTTCGATCCGTGACGAGCAATGAGCTCGCCTTGAGCGGCCGCCCGGGCGCTACGCATGGCGTAGGCGCGAGACTGCAGGGGCGGGCAGTCGGAGGCGAGGTTGCGCGCTGCCTCAGCGGGGTAGCTCTCGGGCTGACACGGCGAGCCGGTGCGGCGGTGTCTGTCCGTCGTTTGCAGCAGGTGGTGCAAGCGACTGCGGGTATCGCGCTTGCCGTCCAGCAGGTTGATGGTGAGTGGGGCGCAGCGGTCCGTATTTATGGGTGCCGAATCGATGAAATACGCGAGGCAGCGGTACGGCAGCTCGAGGCGCGTCGCCCGTTCACCGCGGTGGGCCCGGCCTCTCCGGCGCGAATGGCACTGGACCAGCTCAACCATGAGCGCTCGGCCATGGACGAAGGAGCGGTGGCAGATGCGGACGCTGCATGCAGTCAGTATGCGGCTGTGGGTGGGAAGCTCCCCCGGGTACAACTCAGCGGCCCGACCGCCACGACGTGGAGTAGGCCGGCGAGGCCTGCCTCCGGTTCACTCGCGCTCAAGACTCAGGCCGAGCAACTCGCGGCTGCCCGAGACCCCAAGGTGATTGCGCGCAGGTGGCGCGAGCTCTCAGGCCATCAACGCGGGCGGTTGATCGAACAACAGCTGTTGTTGATCGGCAACTTAGAAGGAATCCCCCTGCGCGACCGCGACCGGGCAAACCGTGTGCGCATGCGCGAACACCGAGCAGAACTCGCCCAGCATCTGGAAATGCTCCAGTGGCTGTCTCGAGGTGAGCCAGGTGCTGGGGTAGGCGAGCGTGAACAGAAGCAATTGATCGCTGAGATTCACGGCATGAACGTGATTCTCGGCGAGGTCGTCCCAAGCGCCGAGACCGCGAGAAATCGACGTATAACGCTGGTGGCATTTGATCCGGTGCGGGACAGCATCGTCACCTACCACGGCGCGCTTGATCCGGTGTCGGGCGACATCGCGTCGTCGGTGCGCCGGATCGGGGTAGTGATTCCGGGAACGAATGCCACCCTTGGGAACTACACCAACGAACTACGACGTGTGCGAGATCTTGCGGAGGGTTCGAGCCGAGGAGCGGCATACTTTGTCTGGCGGGGATCGCCGATGCCGGAATTCACTTCCCATGGATCTCTTGTCGAGCCAGCGTCGCGGGGTTTTGCGGAAGTTGGGAGCCCTCGACTTGCCACGTTTGTGAATGCCCTGCCGCTTCCCCCGGGCGCCGAGCTCACTCCAATCGCTCATAGCTATGGGGCTGTGGTGTTGGGCGGGGCAGAACAGCGGGGGCTTCGGGCAGACCGCGTGGTCTACGTTGCGCCAGCGGGTCTCGGCCGGGGCGTGCGTGGGCTCGGTGACTTCCCCGCGACGGGACAGCGGCCACACTTCGTGCTGCAGACGCGAAACGACGGCATCGTCGGCTGGAACCAGGGGAACCCAGTCGCGGCAGGCCTCGGCCTTGGCCACGGCCGCCTCCACCCCTTGCGTACAGCGGGGATCACTCGGTTGGAGACGGGCTACCTTGTGGACGGTGATCCCAGTTCAGGCCTGCTTGAAACTCAAGGACCAGTGGCCGCGCACTCGAATCCATTCACTGCCGGGAGCACCGCGATGCGTAATCTGGTCGCGGTAGTCGAGGGGCGGGAAGTGAACCGCTTCGAGGAAGTTGATCCCGGGTGGGAACGGGCGATGGATCGCGCTCCTGGGGGCCAGCGGTGGGCCCGAGTGCCGGTGTTGTCCGGGGAACTCGTGTCATCGCGTAGCGGGGGAGTAACACCGTGACGCTCGTCCGTGCCTGGCGGCGGGCAATGCTGTGCGGGCTATTAGTGGGGGCGTTCGTTGGGGCGCCAGCCTGTGCGGGAATAGAAGACCGTCGGGCCGAGCGCGCTCGTGAACAAGCTGAGGAGCTCAGCGTGCTTGCCCGGCAAGCCGAACAGTGGGGTGAGGACCTGTTGAGTCAGGTCCCGGGGGAACCAATCGCCGATGAATTGGATCCCGCGAGTGGGCCCCGTCTGAGCAACGACCTGGGTGGGCCGTCCACCGAGTACTACGTCTGGACGCGGCATCTCGATCTTGCCGCCGACAGCGAGCTGCTCGCGAGAGATTTGGCCGAGCAACTCGCGCCGTGGCTTGAACAGGAGGGCTGGGAACAAATTCGCCAGGGGGTGTACCCCGTGGAGCCGGATCGCGTGAGGCGAGACTACGCACGCGAGAAGTATCACCTCGTGGTTGAAGCGCGGAGCGAGCCGGGGCCCGTGCGCGAGATCCTCGCGCTGCTCATCGTGACACCCGCCACGGTGGGGCTGCGGGAAGATCCGCTCTGGTAGAACCAACGAGGCGAGAAGCCAGGGCAAGTTATATCCGACCGCATGAAATGGGGCGCATAGGTTGTCCGGGCGAGTTGCGTACGTTCCGCAGTGTGGAAGTCAGACAACTTTGGGGTCTCGCGTGCTAGGCTCGCGTGGGGCAATTGGGCCCGTGTGGCAGTAAATGGAAGTGCGATGGGGATCGCGCGGACACAGCTCGGGGGATCGAGCTGCACTTCACACACATCACAGGGGTATTCGGTGCGCCTGCCCATTTTGGTGCGCCGAAACACAATTTTTGGGGGATATATGCCGACGGCATATCCGGGCGCTATTGACGCGCCCAAACGAGGCTGGCGAGGGCTGTCAGCCCTGCTCGCAGGCCTCCTGACCGCGTTGCTCGTGGTCACAGGCGTGAATGCGGCGCCCGCGATGGCCGCACCATCTGGAACGGTGGACGTGCAGTTCCCGACCGGTTCCGGCAACTGGAACGGGACGCCCGTCTTCGAAGAAGGCCAGTCCTACCTGATGCGCGTAAAGTACGACAACTCGAAGGTGCCCGGTGGGCACGAGGCTGTCATCGTGGTGCCCAAGGGCTTCTCGATCGGCAGCATCCCCGCTGAGAACAAGGCGGTCGAGTCGTTCACGCTGGAGAACGGCGAACTGCGTATCAAGTTCAAGGACCCCATTACGATCACGCAGGGCGTGATCGACGTGAACTTCACCGTGGACACGCTCACCGAGTCCACCGAGAAGGAGATCAGCTGGGGTGTCAAAGGCCAGGAGCAGACGACGACGATCGTCGTCAAGCAAGGCGGCGACAACTTCACGAACGTAACCCCGGCCACTTCGAAGAGCGCAACCGGGTCCACGCTGCCGCAGGTGCAGATCGTCGACGGTCAGGTCGTGCTCGGTGACGAGTTCCTGGACGCGACCATCAGCTACCGGATCACTGTCGACAGCGGCGCCGCGCGCACCGTCTCGATCGCGGATCAGCTTGGCGAGAACCTCACCTTCGTTCCTGGATCCTTCGGGCTCCAGAAGACGGTATGGGATGCGAAGGGCATGAACGAGACCGGCCCTACCGCCGAGACCGTCGGGCAGTTCACGGGCACCGGCTTCTCCTTCGACCTCGACGCAGACGCGAACTCGAAGTACGTGCTCACCTACCAGGCGAAGATCGCGGATGCGCAGGCGCTCGCAAAGCTCCGCACGAAGCTGCAGGCCGAGTACGAGGCCGTGCAGGCCAAGGAGGGCGCCTTCTATGGCATTACCCTCGGCAACTCAGCGACTGTCGCAGGCGAGACCCACGCCACGACCACCTGGCTCGGCGGCTACACCCCGGTCGACCCGAAGCCGAACGTGGGCTCCGCCTTCACCAAGAAGAGCACGCTGGGCTCGACCCGTGTCGAACTCGAGACTGACGGCGTGACGCTCGTCGAGCCGAAGGATGTGACCTACACGCTGAAGGCCGACCTCCGCGAGTTCAACGCCTTCGCGGGTGGCAAGTACGCCCTCACCAGCAACGTCGTCATCACGGATATCCTCCCGGCGCAGCTGCGCTGGCTCGGGTCCGAGGCGGACTTCCTGAGCCCGGCGTTCGAGCAGGTCACCGGGGTGAGCGCAGCTGACTTCGGCGGCGACGCGTACGTCGGCAAGTACCAGCTCGATGGCCAGACCCTGCGGATCAACGTCGGCAAGGACACCACGCAGAAGTCCGAGATCAAGGTACGCGCGCAGCTCGTCTCCGTCGCGGGTCTCACGAAGGTCGCCAACTCGTCGAACCAGTACGCGGAGATCGAGTTCTCGAAGATCACGAACCGCGCCACCTTCGCCTACGGCGATGGCCTCACGAAGGACGCGGAGACGAGCCACACCCCCTTCACTCCGAAGGATCCGGGCAGCGTCATCGACGACGGCAACCGCTTCGACAAGCGGGCCGAGCGCAACGTGATCGAGCTTGAGAAGGGCAAGGACGTCGCGCAGGTGCCCTTCACGTTCACCGTGGGCAAGGGTCTCGGCGACGCGGCGAAGTCGCGAGTGGTCGACGTGATCGATCACACGGCGCTCAACGTCACCGAGGACACGCTCGCGGACATCGCGCAGACCCTCACCGGGCGGAGCGACAGCGGCGTGAAGCTCGACGGCACGATGTTCGATCTGTCGCTGAACGCCGACGAGCACCTCGTGTTCCAGCCGAATGCGGCCTTCCCGGCTGAGATCGGCAAGGACGGCTACCACTTTACGGTGACGATCCCGACGCACAAGATCACGGGCAACACCGCGCTCGTGGTGAAGAATTCGGCCTCCTACTCGGGCGACGACATCGAGTACGAGTACACCTCGACCACGCAGTCGAAGGCCGGCGTCGCGGGCAGCGAGATCCAGATCACGAAGACCGTCTACGACCCCAAGCGCGACGGCTATACGACGAACCTCCGCGCGGAGGTAGACGAGGACACCAAGGAGCTCATCCAGGACGAGTTCGTCTACCGGGTGCAGCTGCTCCCCACGATGAGCTTCACCGAGCTCCTCTACGACGTGCGCGATCAGCTTGACTCGAAGCTCGAGTTCCTCGGCTTCGTCGAGAAGTCCGACATCCAGAACGGTACGGCGACGCCGGCCGACAGCTACACGATTCCAGGCACGCAGATCGTCGTGACTTACAACGCCGCGGGGAACACGCTCAACATCGTCTCAGGCCAGCCGGTTCCCGGCGGCGAGAAGATCGAGCTCTTCTTCAAGGTGAAGGTCAAGGACTACACCTACGGCGAGGGCGTCGAGAACGTTATCGGCTCCTCCAAGGTGACGATCACGCCGACGAACGAGTTCCCGCTCGACATCTCAAAGCTCGACGCGATCGTTCCCGAGGGCCCCGCGATCACCGATCGCGACGCGCGCTTCGAGCTGCGCAACGCCGCGGGCGACGTGGTGCTCAGCGACCTCTACGTCGTGGGCGGCAAGCTCCGACTGGCGGGCCCGAACGGCGCGGACCTCGTGCCGACCGTGAAGGCTGCCGGGACCTACACGATCCACGAGCTGCGCGCCCCCGCCGGGTACGTGCGTAACAACGAGCCCGTGGAGCTTGTCGTCGACAGCGAGGGCAACTCGCCGGAGACGAAGTTCTTCAACACCCCGATGAGTGCGGTCAAGAAGGTGTCGGTGGGCGACTACGTCTGGCTCGACGTCGACCGCGACGGCATCCAGGGGTCCAGCTCGGACGAGCGGCCGATTGAGGGAGTGAAGCTCGTGCTCAATGGTCCCGACGGGAAGCCCGTCACGGACATTAACGGTGATCCTGTCGCTCCGGTGTGGACCGACGCGAAGGGCTTCTATGAGTTCACCCTGCTTCCTGCGCTCAGCGCCGGGCAGACGTACACCGTGAAGATTGATCGCGACGACGAGCGTACGAAGGAGGCTCTGAAGGGTCTCACACCGACGGAAGAGCACGCGGGCACCGACCGCGAGCAGGATTCTTCCTCGTGGACCGCCGTGTCGCGTGATGACCTCGTCAACGACGGCGACCGAGATCCCTCGCTTGACTTCGGCTTCTTTGCGAAGCAGGTGTCGGTAGGTGACTACGTGTGGCTCGACGTTGATCGCGATGGCATTCAGGGCACCAGCCCAGACGAGAAGCCGATTGAGGGCGTGAAGCTCGTGTTGGTTGGGCCCGACGGGAACCCCGTTGTGGACATCGACGGCAACGAGGTTGCTCCGGTGTGGACCGACGATAAGGGCTTCTACGAGTTCACGAACCTTCCCGCGCTTGAGGCTGGCGAGAAGTACACCGTGAAGATCGACCGCGAGGACGATCGCACCAAGGAAGCGCTGAAGGGCCTCACGCCCACGAAGCCCGGCCAGGGTGACGACCGTCTGAAGGATTCCTCTTCGTGGGAGGCCGAGTCCGGTGACCTCGTCAATGATGGTGACCACGATCCCTCGCTCGACTTCGGCTTCCAGGTGAAGTCGTACGCAGTCGGCGATGTGGTCTGGATCGACACGAACAAGGATGGCCTCCAGGACGACACCGAGTACACGCTCGCTGGCGTGAAGGTCCGCCTGTTCGAAGAGGTCGTCAACGAGAATGGCGAGATCGAGGCAGTGCTGGTCGGCGAGACCACCACGAACAAGCAGGGACTCTACGTCTTCGACGAGCTTCCCGCGGGCAAGTACCGCGTGCAGTTCGAGCTGACCCCGGCTCAGGCCAAGATCTACAAGTTCACGAAGTACGCAGCGGGCAAGACGGCGCTTGACTCGAACGCCGGTGAGAACGGTTTCAGCGAGTGGTTCATCCTGGATGACACCAATGCAGACCTGACCACTGACTACGAGTACAGCGACTACGTTGGCGGTATCAAGGCCACGCAGGGCATCGACCCGACGTGGGATGCTGGCGTCATCGTGCTGAACACGCCGACCCCGGGCCCCGGCCCGGAGCCCGTGGACCCGACGGAGCCCGGAACCCCTGAGCACCCGAAGGGCGGCACCACCATCGGTGGTCTGGCCAACACGGGTGGCATGGAACTCTGGGGCTACTTCGCCGGTGGTGCTGCGCTGCTGCTCCTCGGAGCTGGCGCACTGCTGCTGAGCGGCCGTCGCCGCGAGGCACGCCACAGCTAGTTCTGTGAGCATCGAACATACGCTGTTCGAGCTGTGCTGAACGAGGGGCTCGTACCGAAAGGTGCGGGCCCCTCGTTCGTATTACGAACGCTGCGGAGCATCCGCGCTCTGCGGGGAGTCTCAGGGCCTTGAGTGTGAGGAAAGCGTAAGGATTTGGGCCTGAATCGTGCCCCGCCGTACGGATCCCGTGAGGGTCCGATGTGCGCGCTGCCGCCCCGTGGTGCACTAGCTGCGGCGCCCCGTTCGGGGGCCCTGCAGGGCGCACTCGCCCCGCGGTAGTTCTTCGATCGGAGCTCCTCGTGCTCGACGTCGTCTACATTCTCGGCGCGCTCGTCCTCTTCGCGATCGTCGCGGTGGTCGGGAAGGCGGTGGCGAAGCTGTGATCGTGTTCGAAGCTCTTGCCGCGGCCCTCGGCCTTGCGGCAATCGTGTTCCTTGTCATCGCCCTCGTGAAGCCGGAGCGCTTCTGATGGCGTGGCTCGCATTCCTTGCCGCTCTCGCGGCCGTTGTCCTCGTGCTCGTCGTCACACACCGTCCACTGGGCGACTACATGGCGCACGTCTACACCACTCGGAAAGACTGGGCGGTAGAGCGCGGCATCTACCGCGTGATCGGCGTTGACCCGCGCGCCGGACAGTCGTGGCAGGCCTACCTGCGCGCGGTGCTCGCCTTCTCGCTGCTGGGCGTGCTGTTCCTCTACCTCTTGCAGCGCACCCAGCACGTGCTGCCCTACTCGCTCGGGCTTCCGCCAGTGCCCGAGGGAATCGCATTCAACACCGCGATCTCCTTCGTGGCAAACACCAACTGGCAGGCCTACTCGCCGGAAGTGACGGTGGGCTACACGGTGCAGCTTGCGGGCCTGGCGGTGCAGAACTTCGTTTCCGCCGCGACCGGCATGGCCGTGGCGATTGCCCTTGTGCGGGGATTCGCAGCCCGTCGCTCGGGCACGATCGGCAACTTCTGGGTGGACCTCATTCGCGGCACTCTCCGGATCCTGCTCCCCATCTCGCTGCTGGGAGCCGTGGTGCTCATGGCGGGCGGGGTGGTCCAGAACTTCGCGGGTTTCACCGAGGTGACAACGCTCTCGGGCGCGGCGCAGCAGATCCCGGGCGGCCCGGTCGCATCTCAGGAAGTGATCAAGCTGCTCGGCACGAACGGTGGCGGCTTCTTCAATGCGAACTCCTCGCACCCGTTCGAGAATCCGACGGCGTGGACGAACGTGGTGCAGGTGATCCTGATCCTGCTCATCCCGTTCGCGCTGCCACGCACCCTCGGCACGATGGTGGGGGATCGTCGCCAGGGTCGAGCGGTCGCCGCGGTCATGGCGCTGCTCGCGCTCATCTCCACGACCGCGCTCACGGCGCTCGAGCTCGCCGGCCGCGGCGCAGCACCTCTGCTCGCGGGCGGCGCACTCGAGGGCAAAGAACTGCGGTTCGGGATCGTGGGGTCGACGCTCTTCGGCTCGGCCTCAACGCTCACCTCGACGGGTGCGGTCAACTCGATGCACGACTCGTTCACGGCGCTCGGCGGCATGGTGCCGATGCTCAACATGATGCTCGGCGAGATCGCTCCGGGCGGCGTCGGGTCTGGCCTCTACGGCATGCTCGTGATCGCGATCATCGCGGTGTTCCTCGCCGGCCTGCTGGTGGGACGCACTCCCGAGTACCTCGGCAAGAAGATCGGCCCGCGCGAGATGAAGCTTGCCAGCCTCACGATCCTGGTCATGCCGCTCCTCGTGCTCACGGGGGTGGCGCTCAGCTTCGCGCTTCCCGGGGTGCGCGAGAGCGTGATCGGCGAGTCGATCGCGAACCCCGGCGTGCACGGTCTGTCCGAGGTGATCTACGCCTTCACCTCCGGTGCGAACAACAACGGTTCGGCATTCGCGGGCCTCACCGCGAGCACGCCGTGGTTCACCGCCGCGATTGGCGTGGCGATGCTGCTCGGCCGCTTCCTGCCGATCGCGCTCGTGCTGGCGCTCGCCGGTGCGCTTGCGGCGCAGGATCCGGTTCCCGAGACCGCGGGCACGCTGCAGACTCACCGCCCGCTCTTCATCGGGCTCATGGCCGGCACTGCGGTGCTCGTCACGGCCCTCGTGTTCTTCCCAATTCTCACGCTGGGTCCCCTAGCGGAAGGGCTGATGTAAGCCATGTCCACCCTCACTCACACTCCCGCGGAGGCCGCCGCGCAGGCGGCCGAGCACGCGGCGGCGACGAAGGCTGCGCGCGCCACGAAGACGCTCACTTGGGCGCAGGTGCGCCATGCGCTCCCCGGGGCCGTGCGCAAGCTGCATCCGCGAGCGCAGTGGCGTAACCCTGTGATGCTCATCGTCTGGGTGGGCGCCGTGCTCACCACGGCGCTCGCGCTTGCTGAGCCGTTCCTCGGCGGGCCGCAGGACTCGGGCGGCGCGACCGTGCCCGTGGCGTTCACCGCGATCATCGCTGGCTGGCTGTGGCTCACGGTGCTCTTCGCGAACCTCGCCGAGTCGATCGCGGAGGGCCGCGGCAAAGCGCAGGCCGACTCGCTGCGGCAGACCCGCACGAGCACGCTCGCGCACCGCGTCGCGCACTACGACGCCGCGGGAGACCCCGCGGCCGAGCGCGCGGAGCTCGTCGACATCTCCTCGGCGGAGCTCACGCTCGGCGACGTCGTGGTGGTCTCGGCGGGCGAAGCGATCCCGGGCGATGGCGACATCGTGTGGGGCATCGCCTCGGTCGACGAATCGGCCATCACGGGCGAGTCCGCGCCGGTGGTGCGCGAGTCGGGCGGTGACCGCTCGGCGGTGACGGGCGGCACGCGCGTGCTCTCCGACCGCATCGTGGTGCGCATCACCTCCCGGCCCGGCGAGACCTTTGTTGATCGAATGATCGCGCTTGTGGAGGGCGCTGCCCGGCAGCGCACCCCCAACGAGGTTGCGCTGAACATCCTGCTCGCGGCACTGTCGATCGTGTTCGTGACGGTCGCACTGACCCTCGGCCCCATCGCCTCCTACGCGGCGGCTCCGGTCAGCATCACGGTGCTCGTGGCACTGCTCGTGTGCCTCATTCCCACGACGATTGGCGCGCTGCTCTCCGCGATCGGCATTGCGGGCATGGATCGCCTGGTGCAGCGCAACGTGCTCGCGATGTCGGGTCGTGCGGTCGAAGCGGCGGGCGACGTGACGACGCTGCTGCTCGACAAGACCGGTACGATCACCTACGGCAATCGGCGCGCGAGCGCGTTCGTGCGCATGGGTGGTGTCACTGAACAGGAGTTCGTGCGGGCGGCGGCGAGCTCCTCGCTCGCGGATCCCACTCCTGAGGGCACCTCGATCGTTGATCTCGCGCGGCTGCAGGGAGTCGAAGCAGTGCAGGATCCGGCCGCGCAGATCGTGCCGTTCACCGCGCAGACGCGCATGTCGGGGCTCGACCTGCCCGATGGTTCGCAGCTGCGCAAGGGCGCGGGCTCGGCGGTGATCGCCTGGCTCGAGGCCGACGGTGCGGCGCTCCCCGCGGGAGTGGGTGCGGAGATGCGCGCGGTGGTCGAGCGCATCTCGGAGTCGGGCGGCACGCCGCTCGTCGTCGCGGAGAAGTCGGCAACGGGAGTGCCGCGCATCCTCGGCGTGATCCACCTGAAGGACGTGGTGAAGGAGGGGCTCACCGAGCGCTTCCGCGAGCTGCGGGCGATGGGCATTCGCACGGTCATGGTGACGGGCGACAACCCGCTCACCGCCGCCGCGATCGCGAAGGAGGCCGGGGTCGACGACTTCCTCGCCGAGGCAACCCCGGAGGACAAGCTCGAGTACATTCGCCGCGAGCAGGAGGGCGGCAGGCTCGTCGCGATGACGGGCGACGGCACGAACGATGCGCCCGCACTCGCGCAGGCCGATGTCGGCGTCGCGATGAACACGGGCACCTCCGCCGCGAAGGAGGCCGGCAACATGGTCGACCTCGACTCGGATCCCACGAAGCTCATCGACATTGTGGCGATCGGCAAGCAACTGCTCATCACGCGCGGCGCCCTCACCACGTTCTCGATCGCCAACGACATCGCGAAGTACTTCGCGATCATCCCTGCACTCTTCATGGGGGTGTTCCCCGGGCTGTCGGTGCTGAACATCATGGGCCTGCACTCACCGGCGTCTGCCGTGCTGTCCGCCGTGATCTTCAACGCCGTGGTGATCGTGTTCCTCGTGCCGCTTGCCCTGCGCGGCGTGCGCTACCGGCCGGCGAGCGCGGCGCAACTCCTCGCTCGCAACCTCGCCATCTACGGGCTGGGCGGCATCGTGACGCCGTTCATCGGCATCTGGCTCATCGACCTTGCCGTCCGGCTGATCCCGGGCTTCTAACCCTCACACAAGAGAAAGAACAGCATCATGACTGCAGGATCCCGCACCACGGGACAGACGCTCTGGGTCGCGGCGCGCACCCTCCTGGTGTGCACGCTCGCGCTCGGGGTGGGGTACACCGCCCTTGTCACGGGCATCGGGCAGCTCGCGCTCCCGGCGCAGGCGAACGGCTCGCTGCTCGCGGGCCCAGGCGGGGCGGGCGCCGAGGCGCCGGTCGGCTCGGCGTTGATCGGCCAGTCGTTCGTCGACGCGGAGGGGGAGCCGCTGCCGCAGTACTTCCAGCCGCGACCGTCTGCCGCGGGCGACGGCTACGACGGCGCGGCGTCGGGCGCAAGCAACCTCGGGCCGGAGAACCCGGATCTCGTGGCGGCGGTGGCCGAGCGGCGGGCCGCGATTGCCGCGCGCGACGGGGTGCCCGAGGACGCGATCCCGGTCGATGCGCTCACCGCATCGAGCTCAGGCCTCGACCCGCACATCAGCCCGGAGTATGCGGCGCTGCAAGCGGAGCGCGTCGCCGCGGCGCGTGCGATCCCGCTCGAAGAAGTACGCGCCCTCGTCGCGCAGTTCACGGAGGCGCCAGATCTTGGTGTCCTCGGTTCCCCGCGCGTCAATGTGTTGCGGATTAATCTGGAGCTCGACGAACGAGAGGCTGCGGCATGACGACACGGGGGCGACTGCGGGTGCTGCTCGGGGCCGCCCCCGGCGTGGGCAAGACCTACGCGATGCTCGAGGAGGGCCGGCACCTGCAGAGCGCGGGCACCGATGTGGTGATTGGGATCGTGGAGACCCACGGCCGTGCCGCGACCGCCGCGATGACGGCGGGCCTGCCCGCGGTGCCACGCCGCGCTGTGGCGCACCGGGGAGTGGCGCTCGAGGAAATGGACCTCGATGCAGTGCTGTCGCGCCGACCGCAGCTCGCGCTGGTTGACGAGCTCGCGCACACGAACGCGCCGGGGTCGCGCAACGAGAAGCGGTGGCAGGACGTTGCCGAGCTGCTCGAAGCCGGCATCGATGTGCTCTCCACCCTCAACATTCAGCACATCGCTTCACTGAACGATGTGGTGGAGCAGATCACCGGGGTGCCGCAGCGTGAGACGGTGCCGGATCGCTTCCTCCGCGACGCGGATCAGATCGAGGTAATCGATCTCGCCCCGCAGGCGCTGCGCGATCGGCTCGCCGGCGGGGTGGTGTACCCGGCTGAGCGCATCGACGCCGCGCTCTCCAACTACTTCCGGCTGGGCAATCTCACGGCGCTTCGCGAGCTTGCGCTGCTGTGGCTCGCCGACGAGGTGGACCAGGCGCTCACCAGCTATCGCAGCGCGCACGGCATCGACCGCACCTGGGAGGCGCGCGAGCGTGTGGTGGTCGCGCTCACGGGCGGACCCGAGGGCGAGACCCTGTTGCGCCGCGGCGCGCGCATCGCGGCGCGGGCCTCCGGCGGCGCGCTCGTCGCCGTGCACGCGACGAGCCCAGACGGTTTGCGCGCGGGTAACCCTGCCGCTCTCGCCCAGCAGCGCGCGCTGACCGAACAGCTCGGTGGCTCGTACCATCAGGTGCTCGGCTCGGACGTGCCAACCGCGCTCGTCGAGTTCGCCCGCTCGCAGAACGCGACGCAGCTCGTGCTCGGAGCGAGTCGGCGCGGCCGCCTCGCGACGGCGCTCACGGGGCCCGGGATCGGCGCGACGGTGATCCGCGAGTCTGGCGACATTGATGTGCACATCGTCAACCACGCAGGAGCCGGTGGCACGCGCGCGCTGCCCCGCCTGGGCGGTGGGCTCACGGTGCGGCGGCGGCTCGCCGGCTTCCTGCTCGCGCTCATCGCGGGTCCGCTGCTCACGTGGCTGCTCTTCACCATGCGCAGCCCCGAGTCGATCACGGGAGATGTGCTGAGCTATCAGCTGCTCGTGGTCATCGTTGCGCTCGTGGGTGGCCTGTGGCCGGCGCTCTTTGCGGCCGTGCTCTCGGGGATCACGCTCGACTTTCTCTTCATCGCGCCGCTGTACACGGTGACGATCACGGATCCGATGCACGTGATTGCCTTGCTGTTGTACACGACCATTGCGGCGCTCGTGAGCTTCGTGGTGGATCGCGCGGCCCGCGCCGCCCGGGTGGCGCGACGCGCTGCGGCTGAGTCCGAGCTGATCCAAACCGTGGCCGGGAGCGTGCTCCGCGGCGACAGCGCGGTCGAGGCACTCGTGGACCGTGCGCGCGAGGCGTTTGCGCTGCGCGGGGTGCGGCTCGTGGAGGACGGCGAGACGGTTGCCGAGTCGGGCGTGCACGACGGGGAGGTGACGAGCCGGCTGCCCGTGGGCGAGCGCGGCGAGCTGCTGCTCTTCGGCGGAGACCTGCCCGCGTCTGAGCAGCGGCTGCTCGCGGTGATCACCGCCCAGCTCGCCGCCGCGCTCGAGCATCAGCATCTCGCGGACACGGCGAGCGAGATCGCGCCCATCGCGGCGTCGGACCGGGTGCGCGGCGCACTGCTGTCCGCCCTCAGCCATGACCTGCGGCGCCCGCTCGCCGCAGCGACCGCGGCGGTTGGGGGCTTGCGTACCACCGGACCTTCCCTCGGCGCGGACGATCGCCGCGCACTCCTCGACACGGCGGACGAGAGCCTCACCGCACTGACCGCGCTCGTGACCGATCTGCTCGACGTGAGCCGCCTGCAAGCTGACGCGCTCACCATCGACACTGCGCCGCTCGACCCCGCGGATGTCGTGGGCCCCGCGCTCGACGAGCTGGGCCTCGGCCCCGCAGAGGTGGAGCTCGCGCTTGAACATGGCGAGCAGCAGGCGAGCGCGGATCCCGTGCTGCTGCAGCGAGTGCTCGCCAACCTCCTCGCGAACGCCACGCGCTTCGCGCCGCCCGGCAGCCCCGTCCGTATCGCGACGAGCACGTTCGCAGATCGCGTCGAGGTGCGCGTGATCGACCACGGGCCCGGGATCCCGGCCGCCCGCCGCGACGAGGTGTTCGTGCCCTTCCAGCGGCTGGGAGATACCGACAACGGCACCGGCCTCGGCCTGGGCCTCGCGCTCTCCAAGGGCTTCGTCGAGGCGATGGGTGGCACACTGGAGCCCGAGGATACCCCGGGCGGGGGCCTCACGATGGTCGTCTCGCTCGCGGCGGCCTCCGGGACGAAGGGACGGCCGTGAAGATTCTCATCGCCGACGATGATCCGCAGCTGCTCCGAGCGCTGCGCATCACGCTCACGGCGCAGGGCTACGAGATTCTCACCGCGGTCGACGGCGCGTCGGCGATCAGTACCGCGATCGCTGAGCGCCCCGAGCTTCTCATCCTCGATCTCGGGATGCCGAACCTCGATGGGGTCGAGGTGATCCACGCGGTGCGCGGTTGGTCACAGGCTCCGATCCTCGTGGTGTCCGGGCGCGCGGGCACCGCGGACAAGGTGGACGCCCTTGACGCGGGCGCCGACGACTACCTCACGAAGCCGTTTTCGGTGGAGGAGCTGCTGGCTCGCGTGCGCGCGCTCACGCGCCGCCTGCCGCAACAGGAGGAGACGGCGCCTCCCGCGCTCGTGGTGACGCTCGGCGAGATCACGGTGGACCTTGCCGCGCGCAGCGTCGTGGACGCGACGGGAGGCGGGCGACGGCAGATCCGTCTCACGCCCACCGAGTGGCAGGTGCTCGAACTGCTCCTGCGCAACCCGGGGAAGCTCGTCACGCGGCAGACGCTCCTCACCCACATCTGGGGGAGCGAACACGTGACCGACACCGGGTACCTGCGGCTCTACATTTCGCAGCTGCGGAAGAAGCTTGAGCGGGATGCGAGCGTCCCGCGTTTCCTCATCACGGAGCCCGGCATGGGGTACCGGCTGGAGCTCGACGCGCGCTAAGCCGAGGGCGTCATCAGAATGTTATCCGCCCGCGCGTACCCGAGCGGGCCGGAGATTCGCGCCATTCCGGTCAATCTTGCCCCGGATCAAGCCCCAGTATGGAGCCGGGTAGAGACTCTGTAGTTGAGTGGCGTCCCACGCGCAGTACACTCGGAGCGACATGACGCAACGAAGCGACGTCCACTCCCGGCACCGGGATTGCGCGATGCTTCACATTGGAGAGATCAATGAAGATTCGATACGCGCTCCCCGCGCTCGCCGCAGCCGCGCTGCTCACCCTCACCGGGTGCGTGACGAACGAGGAGGGCCCGAAGCACGAGTCCACCGACACCTCGAAGATCAGTGTCGATGAGAAGGCCGCGGCGCTCGTCCCCGCCGACATCAAGGACACCGGCAAGCTCGTACTCGGCACCGACGGATCGTACCCGCCCAACGAGTACAAGAACTCCTCCGGCGAGATCGTCGGCTGGGGCGTCGACCTTGCCAACGCAGTCTCCGCCCGCCTGGGCCTCGAGCCCGTGTGGGAGGAAGCAAGCTTCGACACGATCATCCCGAGCATTCAGGGCGGCAAGATGAACATGGGCTCGTCGTCCTTCACGGACAACGCCGAGCGCCAGAAGACCGTCGACTTCGTCAACTTCTACGAGGCCGGCGTGCTGTGGGCCGCACCCATCGGCTCCGACATCGACCCGAACAACGCATGCGGGCTGAAGGTCGCCGTGCAGTCGGGCACCTTCGAGCACACCGACGAGCTCCCGGCGAAGTCGGCCGAGTGCGAGGCCGCGGGCAAGCCCAAGATTGACATCATGCCCTTCGAAGGCCAGGCTGAGGCAACGAACGCCGTCGTGCTGGGCCAGGCTGAGGCGTTCAGCGCTGATTCGCCCGTGACCCTCGACGCGATCGCAGCGCAGAGCGACAAGATTGCGGCGGCCGGCGAGACGTTCGACGTCGCACCTTACGGCTACGCGCTTCCCAAGGACACCGACCTCACGAAGGCCGTCCAGCTTGCGCTCCAGTCGCTTATGGACGACGGCACGTACCTCGAGATCCTCACGAAGGCGGGCGTTGAAGACGGGGCAATCGAGAAGGCAACGATCAACGCCGGCTCCTGATCCCGATCAACCGTCGTATCCGAACCCACAGTGAAGTAGGAACACTCCGCTATGTCTGAGAACACGGGCGGGGCTTCGGGGACCACCCCGAAGCCCCAGCCCTTCTACGAATCCGAGCCCATCGAGGCGATCAAGCTCAAGCATCCCGGCCGCATCGCGCTTGCCGTCGTGCTGGCAGTGCTCGCCGTTCTGTTTGTGATTGATGCCGCGAACCGCGAGGCCTTTGACTGGCCTGAGGTGGGCAAGTATCTCTTCGATACGCGCATCGTCTCGGCCGTTGGCTACACCCTGCAGCTCACCGTCTACTCGATGATCATCGCCATCGTGCTCGGGATCCTGCTCGCGGTGATGCGTCTGTCGCCGAACCCGGTGGTGAAGTCCATCGCCTGGGTGTACCTCTGGATCTTCCGTGGCACCCCGGTCTACGTGCAGCTCACCTTCTGGGGACTCTTTGCGGTGATCTACCCGAAGATCGGCTTCGGAATCCCGTTCATGGAACCGTTCTTCGAGTTCGAGACGAACACGATCATGACGGCGTTCACGCTCGCGATCATCGGCCTCGCGCTGAACGAGGCCGCCTACATGGCCGAGATCGTGCGCGCCGGCCTGCTGTCGGTCGACAAGGGTCAGGACGAGGCCGCTGTGGCGCTCGGACTGGGCTGGTGGCACACGATGACCCGGGTCATCCTGCCGCAGGCGATGCGCGTCATCATCCCGCCGACGGGCAACGAGGTCATCTCGATGCTGAAGACCACCTCGCTCGTCAACGCGGTGCCATTCACGCTCGAGCTCTTCATGAAGACGAAGGACATCTCGGCAGTCACCTACAAGCCGGTGCCGATGCTCATCGTTGCCTCGATCTGGTACCTCGCCGTCACCTCGGTGCTCATGGTGGGCCAGTACTACCTGGAGCGGCACTTCGCGCGGGGCGTCGCACAGCGCCCCGACGTGATGACGCCCACGGTAGAGACCGCCGCCATCGGTGTGGTGGGAACCGACGGGACGTACCCGACGTATGAGGAAAAGGACGGCCGCACCGGGATTGTGCCGCCGCGCCAGCGCCCCGGGGGAGGCATGGTATGAGCCAGCAAGCAACCGACATTCCAATGGTGATGGCCGAGGGTGTCTCGAAGGCCTACGGGTCCAACCTGGTGCTGAAGTCCATCTCGCTCGAGGTGCAGCGTGGTGAGGTGCTGTGCCTCGTTGGCCCCTCGGGCTCGGGCAAGTCGACCTTCCTGCGCTGCATCAATCACCTGGAGACGGTGAATGCGGGCCGACTGTCCGTCGACGGCGAGATCGTCGGCTACCGGCAGCAGGGCGACAAGCTCTACGAGATGCACCCGCACGAGGCGGCGAAGCAGCGGCGCGACATCGGCATGGTGTTCCAGCGCTTTAACCTCTTTCCGCACATGACCGCGCTCGAGAACGTGATGCTCGCGCCCACCCTGCTCAAGAAGGGCAATAAGGCCGCACTCAAGGCTCGGGCGATGGAACTGCTTGCTCGTGTGGGCCTCGCGGACCGGCACGACTACTACCCTGCGCACCTCTCGGGTGGGCAGCAGCAGCGCGTGGCCATTGCGCGTGCGCTCGCGATGGAGCCGAAGCTCATGCTGTTCGATGAGCCGACCTCCGCCCTCGATCCCGAGCTGGTGGGTGAAGTGCTCGACGTCATGAAGGGCCTCGCCGAGAGCGGCATGACCATGATCGTGGTGACGCACGAGATGGGCTTCGCCCGTGAGGTGGCCGACAAGCTGGTCTTCATGGACGGCGGCGTGGTGGTCGAGGAGGGTGACCCGGCCGAGGTGCTGTCGAACCCCCAGCGCGAACGCACGAAGGCCTTCCTCTCCAAGGTCCTCTAGCGCGAGCACTGCTCGGTACACGCACAGTGGCCCCGGTTTCCCGCGAGGGAACCGGGGCCACTGTGCATTGCGGCAGCTCGGCGCTAGGCGTTGACGCCGAGATCTCGCTTGATCTTGGTGGTGGAGACGCCCTCGGTGCGGTCGAGGTAGATGACCTCGCAGTAGTCGCGCAGCACCTCGAAGCGGGGATCGCCCTCCCAGTCGCCGCCCATCACCACGGCGTCGATCTCGTACTTCTGCACGTCGCGGATCTTCTGATCCCACGCCTCTTCGGGGATCACGAGGTCGACGTAGCGCACCGCCTCGAGCATGTTCTTGCGCGTCTCGAAGTCGTGGTAGGTCTTCTTCCCCTTGCCCGCATTGAACTCCTCCGTGGAGGCGGCGACCACGAGGTAGTCGCCGAGCGCACGTGCGCGACGCAGCAGGCGGATGTGACCCCAGTGCAGGAGGTCAAAGGTGCCGTAGGTGAGGATCCGCTTCATCCCTCCAGTCTAAGCGCTGAGCCGATTCCATGCTGGGAAGCCAGCCCGCCCGCGTGCGCGACGAATTCCCTGGTGCCGTGGAGCTCGTGGCGGCGTAAGCTGGGAGGGAGGTATCCGCGCGGCGGGTCCGCGCATCGACGGAGATGGAGGGCACGATGTCAGAGCACCCAGATCAGAGAGTTCCGGATCACGACTCCGATCCTGCACGCACTCCCGGCGATGGCTGGGTGGGCGAGGGCGGAGCGTCACACCTGGGGCCTGCGACGCACGTGCGTGCCGGTCATCCCGACGACGCAGACGACGAGGATGATGTCGAGTCGGACGACGAAGAAGAGTAGTCGCGACACCGTAGGGAGGCCCGCCCACGCAGAAGCGTGGGCGGGCCTCCCTCGTTCCGTTTTCGGCTGCTACGCCTGCACGAGCGCGATCACGCCCGCAACGGCGGACGCCGCGGCGATGAGCAGCGCGATCCCGATCAGCACTGCGTGCACCGTGAGGAAGCGAGTGGGGCGACCCTGCTCGTCACGGGCGCGCGGATCCTTCGCGACGCGCGTCCAGAAGCGCGGCCACACCACGATGTTGTAGACAGCGTTTACGAGCAGCAGGATTCCGGCGAGCGTCAGCATGCCTCCAGCTTACGTGGACGGAGGTGGCTCAATACCGCGGCGCAGAGACGCACGAGACCCTGCGATGCCGAAGCCGAGCTCGATGACGGCGACCGCGAAAAGCACCAGGAGGGCGGCGGACCATGGAATCCCTGCCTGGGAGAGGAAGCCCAGCAGGAGCGGCCCGGTTGCCGCGAACGCGTAGCCCACGCCCTGGCTCACGGCGGAGAAGCTCGCGGTCGCCGTGGCGCTTGGTGCGGTAAACACGATCAGCGCAATTGCGAGCCCAAACGCGCCGCTCTGTGCGATGCCGAGCGCCGCGACAACGAGCGGGGCGAGTGAGATGGGTCCGTAGGCGAGTCCCAGCAGGCTGACGGCAGAGAGCGCGGCGACACCAACGATGAGCGGGGTGCGCAGCCGCGGGCGTGAGGCGAGCGTGGGTGCGATGAGTGACGCGGGAAGGCCAGCGATGCTGAGCCAGGCGAGCAGCATGCCTGATTCGCTCGGGCTCATGCCGCGGTCGATGGCAATCGTCGGGAGCCATGCGGTCAACGCGAAGTAAATGAGCGCTTGGCATCCGAAGAATCCGGTGACCGCCCAGATTCCTGGCGTACGGAGCAGGCCTCGGAACGATTGGGCGGGGTGTTGCTGGCCGCTGCTCGCGCTCGAGCCGAGGGCGGAACCGAGCCCGAGTGAGAGCCCGAGTGCGATCAGCAGGGGAATCCCCCACGCGGCGAGCGCGGGCGCAACGCGGTCGTCGAGGAGGTGGAACAGGGGTACCGTGAGCCCGGCACCCGCTGCGGCGCTGACGCCGAACGACGTGGTGTAGACCCCTGTCCAGAATCCGCCGCGTCGAGAAAGCGCCTGCCGGATCACCTGGGGTGCCAAGACTCCGAGCAGGGCGATGGTCATCCCGCCGAGGATGACGCCGGTGAAGAGGAGGGGCGCCGACACCGGGCGGAGCAGGGTCGCGGTCGCGAGCAGTGCGAGCAGCACCGTGATCGCTCGGGCCAGGCCAAGCCGCCGTACCAGGAGGGGAGCGAACGGGGAGGCGACGCCGAACATGAGCACGGGGAGCGAACTCAAGATCGCGAGACCGCCGGCGCTCAGCCCATAGCGTGCGCCGATCTCTGGGAGAAGCGGGGAGACCGAAGTGATGGGAAATCGGACGCTCAAGCCAATTGCGAGGATGAGGATCCCTGCAGCTGCGGCCTGACGTCGTTCAGTTCGACTCATCGAGCAGACGCTCCTGCTGCTCGAGCACTCCCAGTGCTGCCGCTGCTGCTGCGTCCGCGGCTTGCGCGACGATGGCCTGGAACAGCGCGTCGTGCATGTCGGCGCGGTCGGGGTCGTGGCGCTGGGTGAGGCACGACGCGTCTGCAACAGACTCCCGGAGGGAGGTGTCGAAGCTCGCGTACAGATCGGTGAGGAGCTGGTTTCCTGAGGCCTCGGCGATGCCGAGGTGGAACGCGACGTCGGCATCTGCGAATCCCTCCGCGTCACCCGCGGCGATTGCTGCAGCCCGGTCGCGCAAGTGCGTCTCGAGCTCAGCGAGGTTGGCCGCGGTGCGGAATTGCGCAGCCTCGCGTGCAGCGAGTGCATCGAGCGCGCGGCGCACGCGGATGACTTCGCGGCCATCCGCGGAGTGGATCGCCCGGCGCAAAGCTACTTGCGTGGGGTCAGTGGCGATGAGGTAGGTGCCGTCTCCCTGTCGCGTCTCGAGGAGACCGAGCTGGACAAGGGAACGAACCGCCTCGCGCACGGAGGGTCGGCTCACGCCGAGGGTGGTGGTGAGCTCCGCCTCGGAGGGGAGGCGGTCGCCGAGTGCCCAGCGGCCGGCACTGATTTCGCGCTTCAGCTCGTCGACAACGGTGTCGACGAGCGATCGTCGTTGAATAGGTCGCACGGTATCTATCCTTGCAGCTTCGGTTGGTTATATGGTTATCATATGTCTGACAAGTGGTTCGGCGCCAGGCTGGCGCCGGATTTCCCTGCAGAATCACCGAGAAAGGTCTTCCAATGACGGCGACCCCAGCTGCACCGCACCCCGCGATGCTTGCCACCCCGGGCCTCGTTGACGGTCACATTCACCCGGATAAGACCTCATGGGGAAGTGCGTGGATGTCGCGCCGCCCGGCGCGAGACCTCGCGGAGCTGATCGAGAACGATCGTGCGACCCAGTTCGACTTTCCCGAGAGCGTGGAGGAGCGGGCCTATGCGCTGCTCGCGAATGCCCGCCGCAACGGCACCCTTGCGATGCGCGCGCACGTGGATGTGGCAAGCGAACTCGGCATTCGCAACGTTGAGGGCGTGCGTGCCGCGGCAGAGCGGCTTCCCGGACTCACAGTGCAGATCGTCGCGTTCCCGCAGTTCGGCCTGCTGCGCAACCCCGGCACGCTCGAGGTGATGGCGGCCTCACTGGACGCGGGCGCCGATCTTGTGGGCGGCATCGACCCGGGCGGGATCGAGGGCGACTTGCATGGCCATCTCGACGCGGTGTTCGGCCTCGCGGAGCGGAAGAGCCGCGACATCGATATTCACCTCCACGACGGTGGCGAGGATGGACTCGCGCAGATCCGAGAGATCGCGCGGCGCACTGTTGCCACTGGCCGCCAGGGGCGCGTGACGATTGGCCACGCGTTCGCGCTCTGCGACGAGTCGCTGCCCAGCTTGCCGGAGACCCTTGACCGGGTTGCAGAGGCGGGTATTTGGATCGCGACCTGCGCGTTGGGGCCGGACCCCGTGCCCAACATCGATCGTTTCGAGCAGCACGGCGTGCGACTCGTCGCCGGATCAGACGGCGTACGCGACTCCTGGAGCCCATTCGGAACCGGCAGTATGGTCGACCGCGCTCACCTCCTCGCCTACCGCACGGGAGCGATCACGGACATGGAGCTTGAGCGTGCGTTCCGCATCGCTTCGGTCGCCGGCGGCGAGATGCTCGGAATCCCCGAGATCGCGGAGTGGAGCGGGGCAGCCGCAGCGACCCGCCTCGAGTTTGCCGCGCACAGCATCGCTCAGCTGGTGGTCGATCGCCCAGCACCCACGCGCGTGGTGCGCGATGGTGTCGTGCTCAGCTAACGCGTTCTCTCAGCCCCTCTTTCCCACCACCTGAACACCCGCAGTACCCATCACCGGAACAAAGGAGTCCCCGTGTCCATTCGACGTCTCACGCTGCTCGGAGCAGCCACTGTGGCAGCGCTCACGCTGACCGCATGCGCTGGCGGCGGTGGCGGCGCCCCCTCGGGCACCGCCGCTGGCCAAGCCAAGTTCGACCTTGACCCAGCGAAGCTCGCAACCACCACGCCCGCGGGCACAGCGGCGGTTCCCGAGGTCACCTGGAACCTTCCCTATGAGCCGATGTCAATTGACCCGATGCTCTCGTTCAACTACGCGGAGAACACGGTGGACTCGAACATGTGCGAGGGGCTCACGCGCATCACCCCCGATCTTGAGATTGAGAACGCGCTCGCCGAGCAGGTGGAGTCGCCGAACGATACGACGTACGTGTACACACTGCGCGATGGCGTGCAGTTCTGGGACGGCTCGCCGCTCACCGCCGCAGACGTTGTGTACTCGCTCGAACGACAGGTGGGGGCCGATGCGCCCACGTACTGGACGGACTACTTCACGAACGTGGAGTCCGTGACGCAGACAGGCGACGCCGAGGTGACCGTCACGCTCAGCACACCGGATGCGCTGTTTGCGCAGGGCATGTCGAGCGCTGCTGGCGCGATTGTGCAGAAGGCTGCGGCTGAAGCCGCTGGCGAGCAGTTCGGCACCCCGAAGGGCGGCATGATGTGCACTGGCCCGTTCCAGCTCGACTCCTGGGAGCCGGGGAAAGCAATCACTCTCGTGAAGAACGAGAACTACTGGGATGACGCGCTGATCCCGAAGGTGGAGAAGCTGTCATTCAGTTTCATTGCCGATGAATCGACCGCGATCAACGCGCTTCGCTCGGGTGACGTTGACGGACAGTTCTTTTACCTCCCGCCGGCCGGCCTGAGCCAGTTGGAGGGTAGCGACGCGAGCATCACCTTCGGCAAGTCCTACATTTTCTGGTCGCTCCGCGCGATTCAGGAGACGGGCACGTTCTCGAACCCGAAGGTGCGCGAGGCGCTGCTCGCCGCGATTGACAGCCAGGCTATTGCCGACGTCGTGTTCCAGGGCGCGGCGATCCCCTCACCGGTGCTGACCGGACCCGCGTACTACGGTGACGATGAGGCGGGGAAGCTCTTCCAGGCGGCCTACGACGGGTACGAACTGAAGCCAGACATTGAGCGCGCGAAGGCGCTGCTCGCTGAGGCTGGCGACGTTTCCGCTCCCATTGTGCTTGGTGTGCAGGGTTCGTCCGCAGTGCACGAGCAGACAGCCAACCTGATTCAGGCCGCCGGGCAGGCAATCGGACTCACGATCGAGACGAAGGTGATTCCGGTCGAGCAGTTCGGCAACCTCTACTTCGACCCGAAGGCGCGAGAAGGCCTCGACGGCTTCTTCACGACCTACTACGGAAACGTGACTGATCCGCTCGACGTGTACACGACGTTCATGCCGGACAGCACGAACAACTTCATCAAGTACGATGGCGCCGCCGCCGAGCTCACAGAAGCACGCGCCACGCTCGACCCCGTGAAGCGTGCCGAGCTGACCATTGCCGCCCAGGAGAAGATCACGCGCGATCTGCCCTGGTTCCCCATGGGAGACCTGCCGGTGATCCTCGTGCAGAACAACGAGATCTCGGGTGCGACGGCTTCCTCCGCGTACCTCGGCTACCCGTGGGCGGCCACCATCGGAGGCGTGGAGTAGTCCCGTGTCCATCCCCGCATTCCTGCTGCGCCGGACGGGCAGCCTCCTGCTCGTCCTGCTTGTCACGTCATTCGTGGTCTTCGGCATGCTCTATCTCGCCCCGGGGAGTCCGCTGAGCTTTGTGCTCGGCCCCCGGGGCGGGACGCCGGAGCAAATCGCACGGGTGACCGCCCAGTACCACCTCGATGATCCGTTCCTCGTCAGGTACTTCGCGTGGATCGGTGATCTGTTCACGGGAGACCTCGGCGACTCGGTCGTCTACCGTCAGCCCGTCGCCGACCTCATCGGCGGCCGGGTGGGCACCACCGTAGCCCTCATCGCGCTTGCGACGCTCATCATCGCCGTGCTCGGCGTGGGGCTCGGCCTGCTCGGCTCGCTGCGCGGTGGTTGGGCGGATCAGGTGGTCACCACGCTCGCGACGCTTGGCCTCGCCACTCCGGCATTCGTGATCGGCGTCGCGCTGATCAGTGTCTTTGCGGTGGGGCTCGGCTGGTTCCCCACGAATGGGAGCGGGAGCGGGGGACTCGACACCCTGTTCCACCTCATCCTTCCGGCAGCGGCGCTTGCCGTTGCGAGCACGGCGTATCAGGCACGCATCACGCGCGCCTCGGTGCTGGAGGAGGCCGGCAGGGAACACGTCCAGACCGCCGTGGCCCGTGGTCTGCGCACGAACCTCATTGTGCGGCGGCATATTCTTCGCAATGCCCTGATCCCGATCACCACTGTGCTCGGTCTGACGGTCGCGACACTCATTGCGGGGGCTGTGGTCATCGAGAATGTGTTCGCGCTCGACGGCCTCGGATCGCTGCTCGTCCGCGCGATCCTGCAGCGCGACTTCGCCGTCGTGCAGGCCGTAATTCTCGTTCTTGTCATCGCGTTCGTGGTGATCAACGCGATCGTGGATTTCCTGTACACGATCATTGATCCGCGCATCCAGCTGGGGAGTAAGCAATGACCGCACCGAGCACCACTCAGATCGCCCTCCGCAAGGTGGCTGCGAACGACCCCGGTCGCCTCACCCTGCTCGGCCGGAAGCTCGGCCCCACCGGCATCATCGCCGCGTGCGTGCTGACGGTGTTCGTGCTTGCGGCACTCCTCGCGCCATGGCTCGCACCGTATGATCCCGACTTCCCCGATCTGCTCGCGGCGCTCTCGGGCCCCAGCGCGCAGCACCTGCTGGGAGCGGATGCCCTCGGCCGCGACCTCCTCTCTCGGCTGATGTACGGTGCCCGCATTACGCTGCTCGGGCCGACGCTGGTCATTCTCATTGCGACCGTCGTCGGCACCACGCTCGCCCTCATCGCCGCGTGGAACCGTGGGCGAGTTGACACGGTGATCTCTTGGATCCTTGACGTGCTGTTCTCGGTTCCGGGTATCGTGTTTGCGCTGATTGCGGTGGCGATCTTTGGGCCCAACCTGCCCACCGTGGTGGTTGGCCTGTCGATTGGTTACATCCCCTACGTTGCACGCGTCGTGCGCGGCGCTGCACTGCGCGAGCGTGGCATGCCCTATGTGCAGGCGGCCTGGCTGCAGGGACAGTCGGGCATCGGCATCAGCCTCACGCAGATCCTGCCGAACGTGCAGCCCATTGTGGTTGCGCAGGCCGTCTCGTCACTCGGCTTCGCCGTGATCGATCTCGCGGCCGTCTCCTTCCTCGGGCTCGGTGTGCAGCCGCCAACGGCTGATCTCGGACTCATGGTGAAGAGCGGCTTCGACTCGCTGTTGCGCGGGCAGGCGCTCGAGGCGATCACCGCGGGCCTCGCGATTGTGCTCATCGTGTGGAGCATCACCGTGATCGGCGACCGGCTCGCCTCAAACACCAGGAGCATCCGATGAACGCACCACTCCTTGAAATCGAAAACCTGCACGCGAGTCTGGTCACGAAGTACCGACGCCTCGACCTGCTGAACGGGGTCAGTCTGACCCTCGACCGGGGCGAAGCATTGGGGCTCGTCGGCGAATCCGGTTCCGGGAAGTCGCTCACCACGCGCGCAGTAATGCGGATGCTCGCCGAAGGGTTCCGCACCACCGGTGAGGTTCGCTTCGCGGGTGAGTCCGTGCAGGGCATGAACCGAGAGCGCCTGCGGAAGTATCGGGCGAGCGAGGTTGGCATGATCTTCCAAGATCCGCGAGCGCATGTGAACCCCGTGCACACGGTCGGCGACTTCCTGACGGAGGCACTTGTTCGCGATCGCGGCCTGCCCCGCGCGGACGTCGAGCGGCGCGCGATCCAAATCCTCGATGAAGTGGGGGTGAGGCACCCGGAGCGGCGGCTCCGGCAGTACCCGCACGAACTCTCCGGAGGCCTCCTACAGCGCGTCATGATCGCCAGCGTGTTGCTCGCCGAGCCACAGCTCATCCTTGCGGATGAGCCGACCACGGCGCTCGACGTCACGGCGCAGTCGGATGTGATGGCAATCATCGACGAGCAGCGCCGGGCGCGCGGGCTCGCGCTGCTCTTCATTACGCACGACCTCGAGCTCGCGAACGCCTGTTGCGACCGGCTCGCGGTGATGTACGCGGGGGAGATCGTCGAGCAGGGCGCACACGTCTACGACGCACCCACCCACCCCTACACGGTTGAGCTCATGGGCGCGCGCCCGAGTATCGAGGAACGACTCGACCGCCTTCCCGTGCTCGAGTATTCGCTCGAGCTGCACCAGGAGTTGAAAGCGAGGACCACGCAGTGAACAACGCAGCCCCTCAGGCCACACCGCAGGGCGAACCGCTTATCCGAGTGAACGACCTGCGCAAGGTGTTTCCCGCTCCTCGCGGAACCCGCGGCGAAGATGTCGTCGCCGTTGACGACGTTTCGTTCGAGCTCATGCCCGACGAGTGCCTCGCGATCGTCGGCGAATCCGGCTCGGGGAAGACGACGGTGGCACGAATGATCGTGGGACTTGAAACGGTCACCGCCGGCGCGATTGAGATCGGTGGCCGCGATCGCACGGGTGCGCCTCGCTCGTTGCGTGAGCGTCGAATCCGAGCCCGCGAGGTGCAGTACGTGTTTCAGGACCCCTACTCCTCGCTCAACGGGCGGCAGCGTATTGGTGAGGTCATCGCAGCGAACCTTCGCCTGCACGCGGCCCCCGGCGCCGCGCGAGGCGGCGTGCGCGCTCGCGCACAGGAGATCCTTGACGCCGTCGGCCTGCCGCAGCGCTTCTTCGATCGCTTTCCGCGGGAGCTCTCTGGAGGACAGCGGCAGCGGGTGGCGATTGCGCGCGCGCTCGCCGCAGACCCGGGCGTGATCGTGCTCGACGAGGCAGTAGCCGCGCTCGATGTTTCGATTCAGGCGCAGATTCTCAATCTGCTCGCCGACATCAAGGCGGAGCGGCAGATCAGCTATCTCTTCATCTCGCACGATCTTGCGGTGGTCAACCAGATCTCGGATCGAATGATTGTCATGGAGAACGGGCAGGTGGTGGATCGCGGGAATACGGCCGAACTACTCGCGCACCCCACCCACCCGTACACGCGCGCGCTTCGCGCCGCCGTGCCCGGTCCCGGCTGGAAGCCGACGCGGCGAGAGCAGCTGGCCTCATGAGCATCCGTGCGCTGCGCAGTTCGCACGCAATTGTGGGAGCGCCAGCGGGTGTCGCGCCGGATCCGAGCGTTCCCACGACCGCGCCGAGCTTCGCGGAGTTGCGCGACGCGGTGGTGCTCGTCGAGGGGGATCGAGTGATCGCGGTCGCTGGTGGCGTGGCGGGCGACGCGCTCGTTGCGCAGGCAGACGAGGTGATTGAGCTCGGCGAGAGCGTGCTGCTCCCGGGCCTGATTGACCTCGAAGGCCTGGTGGACATTGACCACCTACTGCTCGATTCCTGGTGGGGCCCCGCGCATGAGGCGCGCCTGGAGTGGTCTGAGGAGTACGCGCGAGCGCCTCGCGAGGTGCTCACGCCTGCGGAGCGCTCAACGCTTCGCCGGTATGGGCTCGTCCAGTTGATTCTGCACGGCATCACTTCTGCGATGCCGATCTCCTCGGAGGTGCACGGCGCCTGGGCGGAGACTCACGACGACCTGCTTGATACGGCACGCACGGCGAGCGAGCTGGGTATTCGAGTGTTTCTCGGCCCCTCATACCGATCCGGGGTGCACGTCACGCGTGCGGATGGCACCCCAGACATTTACTGGGACGAGGCGAAGGGGCGGGCAGCGTTCGCCGACGCCGAGCGCTTCCTTGACACAGTTGAAGCCCTCGCTGATCCCCTGGTCACGGGGGTGCTTGTGCCGTGCCGGGTGGAGACGGTCACGGATGAGCTCCTGCAGCGCACTGCGCGCCTCTCCGCAGAGCGCGGGGTGCGGGTGCGGGTGCATGCGACGCAGGGGCTCGACTCTGAGATCGGATTCCTCGCGCGGGATCGGGGCACGACTCCCCTGGGTTTGCTCGAGCGGACGGGCCTCCTCTCAGACCGTTTGATCCTCGCGCACGGGGTCTACATTGATGTGCACCCCGAGGTGCACGGCGAGGACCGGGGCGACCTTGCCACGCTCGCCGAAGCTGGGGTGTCGATTGTGCACTGCCCCGTGACCAACGCGCGCTACGCGTTTCACCTCGAGCGGCTCTCGCAATACCTCACGGCGGGGATCAACGTCGCACTCGGCACTGACTCGTTTCCACCGGACCTCATCCGGGCGATCGACACGGGTGTGCAGATCTCAAAGGCGCAGCACAGGGACCTCGGAAAGGGGCTCCTCGCCGAGTATGTGGAGGCGGCCACCCTGGGCGGCGCGTCCGCGCTCGGCCGCAGCGACCTCGGTCGCATTGCCGTGGGTGCACAGGCCGACATCGTTGCATTTTCACTCGCGGATTTCCGCACTGGGGCGATTGATGACCCGCTTCGCACGCTCACCCTCGCGGGAACTGGCCGCGATGCGCACTTTAGTATGGTGGCCGGCCGCGTCGTGATGCGAGACGGAGAGATCCCTGGGCTGAACACCACGCAGCTCCGGGCCGAAGGGCAGCGGATCTTTGAGAAGCTGCGCGCGGCGTATGCGGAGCGGGATGCGCTTGCCCCAACACACGGCAGCGATCCCGATCAGCTGTTTCCGCCCGTGTTCCCGCGGGCCGAGTGTGGGGGCCTCTGAGGTTCCTCCACCGTGTCTGACACGCCGCTGCGGCGGGGATCCCCGAGAGGATCCCCGCCGCAGCGGCGTTCATGCGTGGCGCGTCTACTCGCGGTAGGGGAGCGTGGGCATCGCCTCGGTGGCGGCGCCGTCAATTTGCAAGGCGAGTGCGCCGCCGTGCTTCTTCCTGCGCAGGAGGAACACCACCACGCCGATGGCCAGCCAGGTGCCGCCGAGCACGAATGTGAATGGTGCGAGTGAGGTCCAGAGCCACGCAATCGAGACGAAGCCGATGAGCGGCATGATCAGGTGTCGAACGACGCCCCAGCCGCTGCGGAGCCCCAGGTCGAAGAACAGCACCTTAATCGTCGCAAGGTTGACCATGGCAAACGCGACGAGCGCGCCGAAGTTGATCATGTAGACGGCCTGATCAAGGGTGATGAACAGTGCGACGAGAGCGACCGCGGACACGAGCAGCGCGGCAACATAGGGCGTGCGGAAGCGGCGGTGGAGTCGGGCGAGGGGCGCGGGAAGGATCCCGTCGCGGCCCATGGCGAAGAGCACGCGGCTGACGCTCATCTGCGCTGCGGTGCCGCACAGCACGATGCCAATCACGTTGACGACCACGAAGATCACCATGAGGGTGTCGCCGCCGGCCTGCTGCATGAGCTCGGTGCCCGCGGCGTCGAGATTCTCGAGCGTGCGCCAGTCGGGAACGATGAGGCTGCCCGCAATCGAGAACGCGAGGTACCCGAGGCCAGCAAACAGTGTCGCGAGCACGATTCCCTTGGGGATCTTGCGGCGCGGGTCGCGCGTCTCCTCCGCGAGGGTTGAGACGCCGTCGAAGCCGAGGAACGCGAAGGCCACGATCGCTGCCGCGGCGAGGATGGGGGCGAGGCCGCCTGAACCGAGGGACAGCGGGGTCATGACCGCTTCCATGCTGAGGTTCGGGGCGTTCAGGATCGCGAGCGTGAGGAACGCGACGATGACGAGCACGGAGGCCACGATGACGACGCTGTTCATTCGTTTGATCCAGGTCACCCCGATCACACTGAGCACCGCAACAATTGCGATGCAGATGAGGGTGCCCACCCATGCGGGAACCGCCGTAAACAGGCTATTGAAGTACAGCCCGAAGAGGAGGAAGTTGACCATCGGGAGGAAGAGGTAGTCGAGGAGCATCACCCAGCCGGTGAGGAAGCCGGGGCCAATGCCGAACGCTCGCGTGACGTAGGCGTATGCGCCTCCGGTGATTGGCACGTGTGCCGCCATGCGACCGTAGCTGTGCGCGGTGAACAGCATGATGATGATCGCGGCGACATAGGCGGCAGGAAGATGGCCATCGCTCAGCGCGGTGGCAGGGCCGTACACCGAGACGACGGAGAGCACCCCCATTGAGGTGAGGCCGTAGGCGATCAGTGCCGGGAGGCCGAGCTCGCGCTTCAGGGTGCGCGGGCGCGTGGCCTCGGAGGGTGGGGCGGTGGTGGTCATGCACAGACTCCTTTGCTCTGGTGGACGACCCAGCGGGCCCGCTGCACGCGAACCACGGATGGATTGTATGCCAAATACTGAGAGATAGGGAAATCGCAGCATCTTTCGGGTTGGAATGCGTCGTTTGGAATGCCAAAATGGGAGAAGTTGGTGGTGCTCGAGTCGACGGGCATCATGGGAGACGCCGCTCGCATGCGAGGGTGGTGCGGACGGGAGCGGCGGAGATGCTCAGGAATGACACAGAGGACGCGGTGATGCTTGACGAGCCCCTATCGCGCGGAGAGGCCGTGTACGAGTGGGTGCGCGACCGCATCATTGACGGACGCCTCCCCACGGGAAGTCGGATCCGGGAGCGTGATCTCGCAGAAGAGATCAACGTCTCGCGCGTGCCGATTCGTGAGGCGTTTCCGCGCCTTGAGGCGGAGGGGTACATCCGAACGTTGCCCCGGCGGGGCGCTGTCGTTGCGCCCATGGCGCTCGCCGATGTCAGTGAGCTGTTTGACGTGCGCGCCTCGCTCGAGGTACTCGCCGCGCGGCTCGCTGCCGAGCGCTGTGCGTTGGGCGCCGATGGGTCGGCGCTCATCGCGGCGCTGCGTCACGCAGAGGAAGCCACCGGGCGAACGGATGCCCGTGCAATCGTGGGGGCCACCACCGACTTTCATGCCGCGGTTGTTGAGCTCGCAGGAAACCGCCTGCTGCAGGGCCTCATGGTGCCGATCCAGGGGCGTGTGAAACGGCTGTTCAACATCGCGAACGAGCGCGATGACGTCGACTTGCATCGCGAGCACGAAGATCTGTGTGATGCGATCGTGCATGGTCAGGTGGAGCGCGCGGCCGCGCTCGCGCTCGCGCACGTGGAGCATAGCCGCGCGGACACGATCCCGATCATCGAGCGCCTCATCGCCGAGACGGAGTAGGCTCCGCGGTTCAGCTCGAGTCGCGTATATCGGCGGGTGTGATCCCGCGCAGTAGGCTGGCGCCATGAGCGACTACCGGCACATTGTGCGCAAGTGGGTCAAGCCCGAGGATCTCAACCAGCACGGCGCACTGTTTGGGGGTCGGCTGCTGCAGTGGGTGGACGAGGAAGCGGCGATCATGGCGATCACGCAGCTCGGCACCATCGACGTGGTGACCCGCCACGTCTCCGCCATCGACTTCATCTCGCGCGCTGACCGTGGTGACCTGCTCGAGCTCGAGTACTCGGTGGTGAAGTTTGGTCGCACCTCGATCACGCTGAGTTGCCGGGTCACGAATGCCGTGACTGACGAGGAAATCCTCACGCTGAACGAGATTGTTTTTGTAGCGGTCGACGGCGACGGCAAGGCGATTGTGCACGGGCAGACGGAGGCGACTCCCGGCCTCGAGCGCGTGCGCGCGGTGTCGTAGCCCGCGGGCACGCGCTCGAAGTCCCCCTGTGGCGGCGGGCGTTTACTCGGCTGGCGCGAGGTCGTACGTGACCCAGGGGGTCTGCGTTGCGACGCGGTCGTACAGGCTGCGCGCGGTTTCGTTGCTCTCCGCGGTGATCCAGCGCACGAGGGTGGCGCCCTCATCGCGCGCGATTTCGGCGAGGCGCTGCAGGATCGCACTGCCGGCACCCGTGCCGCGCGCCTCCGCTGAGGTGAACAGGTCATCGAGGTACAGGCCATGACCGCCATCGATCGGGCGCGCGAAGCGACGGAAGTGGCCCATTCCCACCGCAACGCCATCGCGCTCAGCGATGAGACCGCGCGTCTCATGCGTGGGATCCTGGAGCCAGCCCCACACCGTGTCGAACACGGCGGGGTCGTGTGGCTTGGCGTAGAAGTCCCGGTAGCCGCGGTAGAGCGTCTCCCAGGCCGCGCGATCGGAGTCGGCAATGGGCCGCACGGTCACCGTGCTCATGCGAGCTTCTCCACCTCAACGAACACGACATCGCTTGCGGAGCTGCGGTTCTCGACCTGGTGCTCGGAGCCTGCGGGGCGCGTGTAGCTCTGGCCGGTGGTGAGCTCGGCAACGATCTCGCTGCCATCCGCGTTCGTGACGTGCATCGTGTCCGTGACGAGCGGAATCACCACGTACTCGTACTCGTGGCGGTGCATCGGGATGACGCCACCGGGCTCGATCGTCCACTTGGTGACGCGAAAGTGCTCGTTTTCCAGCTGAACTTCGCCGTGTGAACCGGTGCTCATGATCCTCCTTGATGCGTGAGGCCCGGGCTGCGCCGGGCATCGCCGTTGCGATTCCCTCAGCCTAGGGGATCGGTGTGGCGGTGCGCTGCCCCTCGGGATCCGAGCGCAGCTCCGACCACCGCCCGATGAGTTCCGGGTAGAGCGCGAGGATGAGGTTTGATGCGGCGAATGCCGAGGAGATGGGCTGACCCATCGCTTCCTCAATGCGGGCGAGGCGATACCGGATCGTGTTCGGGTGCACGAAGAGCGCCTCTGCGGTGCGGGTGATGTTCTGCTCGGCGGCGAAGAATGCGACGAGGGTCTCGTGCAGCTGCGGGGCCGCGAGCGGTGCAAGCGTGCGGGCGATGCGATCCTCGAGCTGGCGCTGATCGACGTGTGAGAGCAACCACGTGGCGAGGTCGATGCGGTCGATCAGCACCGCCCCGAGCCGCTCGGGAGCGGGCGCGGCGGCCGCCCACTGCCGGGCGATACCGAGCGCGGTCTCGGCCTCGCGCACGCATTCGGAGACGCGGGACAGGGTGGAGAACGGGGCAGAGGCGCCGAGCAAGAACTGCTCAGAGGCCGCCGCGATCCACGCGTCCGCCGCGGGGGAGTCGGGCACGATCGCGGCGATGGTGGCGGGCGAGTCCATGTCGGCGCGCCGCAGCATGACGAGAAGCGGCACGTCCTCGGAGCGCGCACGGCCGATGAGGAGAGTGAGCTGTGCCTCAGTGGCGGAGGCTCCATCGAGCGGGGCGAGTTCGAGCGCGCGCACGGGGGCGTAGGCGGGGAAACGAAACTGCGTCAGCCGACTCCAGAATCGATGTTCGCGCGCGGGCACCACGCCGTCGTGCAGTGCTGCGATGAGCTGTTCGTTGTCGCGTCGGTCGCGCTGTGTAGCGCCGTACTGGATCCCGTGCACGGCTCCGAGGAGCCGCTCCGAGGTGTCGAGGAGCTGATCGCCGATCTCGGTGATGGTCTCCGAGCCGCGGCTCGCGATCGCGATGACGTGCACGCCGTCGCGCAGTGACACCCGCCGCGTGCGCACGCGCCAGCGCCCGATTTGCAGATCGAGCTCGCGCTGGTGGGTGGCGGCAACCTCGTTCCAGATGAGTTGTGTGGGCGCCTCACCGGTGCTCGCCACCAGGGAGCCCTCAAAGTCGTAGATGACGGCGGTGCCGTGGCACAGGGTCGCAATGCGAGCGGTGAGAGCGTGCACTGGATCGGTCGACGCAACCGCTGAGAGCAGCGTGTTCGTGAGCTCGAGGGTCACTTGAACGCGCGCGAGTTCGGCCTGCGTTTCGGCAGGGTCCAGCATCGGATTTGCCATGCCACACCTTCGTGGATTGTATGAACGGGAGGTTTTTGACCCCGCATTTCGAGGATTTTTGGAGATTCTACAGTCCAGACTCGACAAAGCTTCGAATTCTCCAGTGACCGCGCTCCTGCGGAGCACAAAGGTTAGATGCATCCGGAACTCAACGACGAACTTCAGGAGGAGCCCCATGAGCAGTGTCCGTGTCGCGGTCGACGTCGGAGGGACGTTCACCGACGTCTGCATCTTCGACGATGACACCCAGCAGATGCGCGTGACGAAGGTGCCATCGACACCGAGCGACCCGATGGTGGCGGTGATGAATGGCGTCGAGCGCGGCGAGATCGATCTCAACGAGGTGTCGCTCTTCTCGCACGGCACGACGGTTGCCACCAACGCGCTCATTACCCGCAACTTCCCCGCGGCCGCGCTCGTTACCACCCGCGGCTTCCGCGACGTGCTCGAGATTCGCGACGGCACGAAGGATGACCTTTGGGACGCGTACAACGACGTTTCGGAGCCGTACATCCGGCGCCGCGACCGCTTCGAAGTGACCGAGCGCATCGACTACAACGGCAACACCGTCACGCAACTTGACGAGGCCGAGGCACGTCAGCTCGCCGAGCTGCTGCGCCGCCGCGGCGTGAAGACCATCGCGGTGTGCTTCCTCAACTCGTACGCGAACCCGGCACACGAGACCCGCATGCGCGAGATCCTCGAAGAGATCATCCCCGATGCGACGGTGTCGACCTCCGCGGAGGTGCTGCCCGAGATCTTCGAGTACCCGCGCTTCAACACCGCAGTGGCAAACGCGGTGCTCGCCCCGCTTGTCTCGGGGTACGTGAACCGGCTGGCCACCCGCCTTCGCGACGGCGGCTACCGTGGCGATCTCCTCCTGCTTCACTCGGGCGGCGGATCGATGACCCCGCGCCTGGTCGAGAAGTTCCCCGTGCGGCTCGCGGCCTCCGGCATCGCCGCAGGCGCGATCTCGGCGAAGCACATTGCGCAGCAGTGCGGCTACGACAACGCGGTGAGCCTTGACATGGGCGGCACATCGACCGACATCGCGCTTGTTGCCGACGGTGAACTACGCGTCTCGCAGGAGTGGCAGGTCGAGTACGGCCACCCCATCATTTTCCCCTCGATTGAGGTGCTGACGATCGGCGCGGGCGGCGGCTCGCTCGCGCACATCGACATCGCGGGGTCGCTGCGGAACGGCCCCCAGTCGGCCGGCGCAGACCCCGGGCCCGCGTGCTACAACACGGGCGGCGATCAGCCCACCAACACCGACGCCAACGTGGTGCTGGGGCGGCTCGGATCCTCGCTCGCCGGCGGCGTCAAAGAACTCGACCGCACGCTCTCTGAGGAAGCGATCGGCCGCGTCATCGCGGAGCCGCTCGGCATGGGGCTCGAGGAGGCCGCACAGGCGATCGTCTCGGTCGCCAACGCGAACATGGCCGACGCGGTGCGACTCGTTTCGATTCGACGCGGCTACGATCCCCGCGACTTTGCGCTCCTCGCCTTTGGCGGCGCGGGCGCGCTGCACGGCGCCGACGTGGCGCGCGAGCTCGGCATCCCTACGGTGGTGGTGCCACCGAGCCCCGGGGTGACCTCGGCGATGGGCTGCCTGCTCGTCGACATTCAGCACGATTTCGCGCAGATGTACACGGGGCTCGCTTCGGGCGCCGACGAGGAGGGGATCGAGCAGGCATTCGTTGAGCTCGAGACCGAAGCCTCCGCGCGGCTGCGCCACGAGGGCGTCTCCGAGGAGAACGCGATCCTGCAGCGCAAGATCTCGATGCGCTACCAGGGCCAGTGGCGCTCGCTCCAGGTGCCGATGGGTTCGGGCCCGGGCGCACTGGCGCAGGCCGTGCGCACGTTCCACGAGCAGTACGAGCGCGAGTTCGCGTTCCGCCAGGACGACGCCCCGGTCGAGGTGTACCAGCTGCACCTTGGCGCGGTGGGCAAGATCCCCAAGCCTTCCTTCCGCCCCGCTGAACCCATTCCGCAGGCGCCCGGCACGCCGGCTGATCGCCGCCCCGTGTACTTCGGCGGCGACGGCTGGCTCGACACCCCGGTGTACGACCGCGACGCCCTCCCCGCGGGCACGGCCTTCGCCGGCCCCGCCATCATCAACCAGCTGGATTCCACCACGGTCGTCCCGCCGCACACGCGCGCCGAGATCGACGAGTGGCTGAACATCCGCATCCACCTCGAGGAGGTCACCCGATGAACACCCCTACCGGTACCCTCGCCGCCCCGGCCCCCGTGGCCCACCGCGACACCGCCCTCGACCCCGTCACCTTCGAAGTGCTGAAGAACGCCTTCGCGACGAGCGTCGACCTCATGAGCGAGCAGATTCTGCGCACCTGCTACTCCTTTGTGATCTACTCGCGCGACTTCTCCTCAGCGCTCTGCGACGCGAACGGCAACACCGTGATGCAGGGGTCTGGTGACATCGCCGTGCACGTCGGCACCCTGCACTTCCAGGCGAAGGCCGTAATCGAGCAGTTCGGCGAGGACATCAACCCCGGCGACGTGTTCGCGATCAACGACCCGTACCGTGGCGGAACGCACTTCAACGATGTGTCGTTCGTGCGCCCCATCTTTTCCGAGGGCCGCATCATCGCCTTCGCGCAGAACAAGGGCCACTGGGCTGACATTGGCGGCAAGGTACCCGGCTCTTTCGATGTCTCGGCCTCCGAGCACTTCGGCGAGGGCCTGCGCATCACCCCGATCCGAGTCTGGTCGAAGGGCACCTTCCTGCACGACGTTGCGCAGCTGCTCGTCGCCAACACCCGAGCTCCCGAACAGGCGCTCGGCGATCTGCACGCGCAGTCGGAGGCCACCGCGGTCTGCGAGCGCGAGGTGCTTCGCCTGGTGGAGCGCTACGGCACTGAGACCGTTGAGCTCGCGATGCAGGAGACACAGGACTACGTCGAGCGCACCGTGCGCCGGCGCCTCGCGGAGCTGCCGCAGGGCCGCTGGGAGACGGTTGACTATCTCGATTTGGATCCGGGCAAGCCCGAAGCACTCGTGCCCATCAAGATTGTGATGACGCTCGACGGTGAGGGCATTCACTACAACCTCGAGGGCAGCGCGGACGTCGTGGACACGTTCCTGAACTCGGGCTACGGCACGACCTTCTCCGCCATCTACGCGGGCACGAAGACGTTCTTCCCGGACGTGCCGCTGAACTCCGGGTTCTACGCGGCGGTGACTGCGGACATCGGCCCCGAGGGCACCGTGGTGAACGCCGGCTGGCCCTACGCCGTGACCGGCTTCTGCTCGGGGCCGTACGAAAAGCTCATGAATGGCATCTTCGAGATCTGGTCGCAGATCATGCCTGAGCGCGCCATGGCGTGCGCGTTCAACCTCGAGTACCTCCTCGTCGGTGGGCGCGATGCGCGCAGCGAAGAGAACCCGTACTTCATGTGGTACGACTGGATGGCTGGCGGCTGGGGCGGTCGCTCCTCGAAGGACGGCTCGAGCGCCACCGCCCCCGTGTTCGGCGTCGGCCTCGCGGTGCAGGCGTGCGAGGGGCAGGAGCGCCTGACGCCCGTACTCACCACGATGCACCAGATCGGCACCGACTCCGGCGGCCCCGGTCGCTTCCGCGGCGGGTGCGGGGTCGAAAAGGGTGGCACACTCACTGACGCGGATGCCTCGGTGATGAGCTACTGCTGTGACCGCGCCCGCTCGATCACCTGGGGCATTGAAGGCGGCCTGCCCTCGATTCCGCACGGGGTATGGCTCAACCGCGACACGGATGGCGAGCGCTTCCTCGGCTCGATCTTCTCATCTGTTCCCGTGCAGCCGGGCGACACGTTCTACCGACCGTCAGCGGGCGGCGGTGGCTTCGGCGATCCGCTTGAGCGCACGCCGGAGGAGGTGCTCGAGGACGTGATCGACGAGTACGTGTCAGTCGGGCGCGCTGCGGCGGACTACGGCGTGGTGATCGAGGCCATCGATCCCGAGCTCGATCAGTACCGCATTGACCGCGAGGCCACCGCGGTGTTGCGCGCCGAAATCCGCGCGAACCGCGCCGGCTGGCTCGAGGAAGACCCGAAGAGCGTGGCCGAGCGCTACCGCTCCGGCGAGCTCGACCTGCTCGATGTGATCCGCCGCCACGGCGTGATTCTCGATTGGGGCACGGGCGAGCTCTTCGAGGAGACCACCCGTCAGCACCGCGCACAGATGCAGCGCCGCTCCGCCGCAGGCTGGGCACGCTAAGCTCCGCGGGCCTGAGGCGCACCCCGCCTCGGGCCCGCAGCGGGTCGACCCGATCCGCGCCTCCCGCACCACCCATGTGCACCGCACCACCGTAAGACGCAGTACCCGCTCCACCGGATTGACTCCTCGCAGGCTCGCCGCCTGCGATGCTCTACTCTCCGGCTCCCGCTTCTCCCGCGCAGCGTCGCGCGGGCCGCGCGGAGCCGCTCTCGCCGCGGTACACACCCGGCGTTCCTGAGCCGTGCCCGCGCGCAGCAGCGCCGCTGCGTGGCTGACGCGCCAAGGCAGCTGCCCTGCGCCCGCGGCCGGCACCCCACCTGGAGGACACCCTCATGCTCAATCTCACCGGATCCAACACCGACGTGGAGGCGACCGATGCGCTCGCCCGCGAAGGTGACGACGCTGACCAGATGTCGCGCGGCTCGCTCGCCATGGCCTGGTACGGCGTCGCGAGCGCCTTCTTCTTCGTCTACATCGGCGCCGCGATGGCAATGGCGTACGGCGTTGTCGACGCGCTCATCGGCGTCGCGCTCTCCATAGTCGTCTACGGACTCATCAACGCGGTGCTCTCGCGCTATGCGCTGAACAACCGCACCACGGTCGCCGCGTTCTCGCGCACCATTCTCGGCAACGCGGGATCCGCGATCGCGATGGTCATCTTCGCGTTGATCGCGATCTACTACGCCGTCTTCGAGGGCTCGCTCGTCGCGTACGCGCTCATGACGGCCTTCGGCGGTGAGATGTGGCTGTGGAGCCTCATTGTGGTTGCCGCGACCACGCCGCTCATCATTGGCGGCGTGCGCCGCTTCCTCGACAAGATCAATGGCATCCTGCTGCCGATCTATTTCTTCGGCCTCATCGCCGCGGTGATCTGGGCCGGGGTGCAGTACGGCTTCGGCGGTGGGGCCGAGGCCCCCATGTCGGTCGACCTGCCGCTCGCCGCGGGCGGCCCGGGATGGCTTGCGACCTTCTCCGGGTACATGGGCGTGTGGATCCTCATGATGTACACGATGGATTACGCAGCGCTCGGCAAGCGCCGCGACACAAGGTTCCACCAGGCCTTCACCTTCGGCATGCCGTTCTACCTCGTGGCATTTGGCTTCTCCGCTGTGGTCGGGATTACGCTCGCGGTCACGATCCCGGGCGTCGAGGCGTCTGAAACCGGAATCGTGGGCGGCGTCGTGAGCATGATGGGTGGCTTCGGGCTGCTCGTGGTGATCGCCACGCAGACGCGCATCAACACGGCGAACTACTACCTCGGCGCCGCGAATCTCCGCGCCTTCGGCGAGAAGGTGTTCCGCATCTCGGTGCCCAACATCGTGTGGGTGCTCATCTCCTCGACGATCATCTACCTGCTCATGCTGCTCCCCGTGGTGCAGTACATCCTCGTTGCGCTTGCGTGGCAGGGCGTGCTCGTCACCGCGTGGGTGGCGATCGCGCTCACGCATGTGCTGCTCGCCCGCGGAAAGCACCAGGAGCACTCGGCAATCGCAGACCAGCACTACCGCGCGTTCAACACGAACGGGCTCGTGTCTTGGACGATCGCGACGCTGATCGGCCTCGGGATGCTGCAACTGGGTGGCCTGGATCCCGCGCTCGCCGGTGTGGGGGCCACCTGGGGGCCGATCCTCACCGCCGTTGCGGCGGCCGTGAGCTACGCGATCCTGTGGCGGGCGCACCCCACGAGCCGCACCGGCCTGATCCCGGTGCTCGGGGTCGCCGCGGAGCGCGAGACCCACGCCGCGTAGCCCGGCTGCACGGAGAGTTTCCGGCCCCGCACCGTGTCACAGCCTCTGGCTTTCGCGGCGCGGGGCCTGGCGCTCGGTACTCAGATGCGGTACAGATGAATCACAGCCACTTCCTGGAATGGGTGGCCCCAGCGTGAGGAGCGTCCAATGACCGACACCACCACTCCGACCGAGCCAACGCTCGAGGCCCGCTTCACCGACGGTGTGCGCACCGCCTTCGGTGTGGGCGGTCTCATCGCACTGGTGCTCGGCCTGCTCATCATCTTCAACCCGGCGAAGTCGGGCGCGGTCGCCATGCAGGTGCTCGCGGTCATCATGGCCGCCTACGCCCTCGTGGTCGGCGTCGTCTACCTCGGCTCGTCGATCTTCAGCCGCACGCTCGGCGGCTGGGCACGCGTGGGGCACATCCTGCTCGGCCTGCTGTACATCGCTGGCGGCATCATCATGATGCTGAACATCGGTAGTGCCGCAGTGGTGCTCGCGCTGTTCCTCTCGATCACGGTCGGTATCCTCTGGCTCTTTGAGGGCGTCATGGCGTTCACCGTCGCGAGCAAGAGCGACAGCAAGGTCTGGACCATCATCTACGGCGTCATCAGCGTGATCGCCGGCATCACCCTCATGGTCTCGCCCATGCTCGGCGCGGTCACCCTGTGGCTGCTGCTCGGCATCTCGATGATCGTCATGGGCATCGTCCAGGTGATCCGCGCGTTCACCGTCAAGTCGGTCTAAGCTCCGCAGCACGACACACGGCGGCCCGCTCCCTCTCGGAGCGGGCCGCCGTGTGTGTTCGTACGGGGCGCGGGATCCGCGCGGAGACTACCGCATCGCCTCCAGCGACTCCGCGGTGATGGGCTCCTCGCCCGCGGCGAGCGACACATACTTGCGCAGCATCACGAGCGCGGCCGAAGCCTTATCGAACTCGGCCGCAGCGAAGCGGTCCGACGAGATCAGGGCGAGTGCCTCGCGGGCCGGAATCACCGCGCCCTGAAGCTCCTCCCGCCGGCTCGCCGGCACAACCGCGCGCAGCTCCTCCATCGACGTGAAGAGCGGCAGCACGAGCTGGCCCGTGGTTGAGCGGATGGTGCGCAGGCGCGGCCCGCGCTTCTTCGTCTGCGTGCCCGAGACATCCACCACGAGGTAGCCCTCGCGGAGCGCGTTCAAGAAGGCGGCGAGGTGTACATAGTCGGGTGTCGCCTGCAGCGACTGCAGGGCAGCCCGCGCCTCCTCGTTCACGTAGTCCGCGTGCACGTCCTCAGGGATTTCCGCCTCAGCCATGCGAACTAGCCTACGCGCTGCGGGGGTCCGAATCGTCGTCGCCGATCCCACGCGCGATGAGCGCATCGCCCGTGAGCTGCGCGTGCGCGACCGAGCGCAGCACGAACGGCACGAGCCGCGCTCGGGGGCTCCGCTCGAGGCCGCGCGCGCGGGCGGCGGCCCGGGTCTCGCCCGCAAGCTCGATGATGCTCGGAATTGCGCGGATCACGAGCGAGAAGGCGAAGGCCACGCGTTCCGGGTGCACGCCGAGGGGGCGCAGGGGCTGCAGCGCCCAGGTCAGGGTGTCGAGCATGTCGTCGATTGCCGTGCTCGCAGTCACCGCGCTCGCCGCAAGAATCATCGCGAAGAGATCGCCGACCACTTCGATGCCGCGCTCCCAACCCTGCTGCCAGGCCTGGAATGCAAAGAGTGGGATCGCGATGAGTGCGAAGCCACGCGCCACCCGCCAGAAGTCGCGACCGCGCAGCCCGGCGAGCACAGCAAGGAGCACCGCGGCGCCCAGCAGGATCGCGGTGCTCGGCGCGCCCTGAAGCACGACGACGAGCGTGGCGAAGACGAACAGGCCGAGCAGCTTCGCGCCCGGGCGGAGCCGATGAAGCGGGCCCGTGCCGGGCTTGTATGCACCGAGCGGGTTGACGGTGCTCACGCGGTGGGCTCCGCGGGCGAGGTTGCCGCCAGCGCGCGGTAGTGCGCGATGGCGCTCGCGGGGGCGCCGTCGAAGACCACACGTCCGTCCGCCACGACGAGGGTGCGATCGGCACGCGCCGCGAGCTCAAGATCGTGGGTCACCACGACGAGCTGCTGCGGCAGGCCCACGAGGAGGTCACCGATCCGAGTCGCGTTGCGCAGGTCGAGCAGCGTGGTGGGCTCATCGGCGACAACGATTGCGGGCTCGGTGGCAAGTACCGCGGCGATGGCGAGCAATTGCTTCTGCCCGCCCGAAAGCGTGTGCACGCTGCGGTCGGCGAGGGCGGTCAGGCCGAAGCGGTCGAGCACAGCCAGGGCGGCCTCGCGCCGCTCTGCCTTGGCGCGAATCCTGCGCCGCAGCGACAGCGCAACGTCTTCAATCACGGTGGGCATGATGAGCTGCGCGGCCGGGTCCGTGAAGACGAAGCCGACGGCGCGGCGCACCGCTGCGCCGTTCGCGCGGGTGTCGAGTGGTTCGCTGTCTGCGACGGTGAGGCGCACCGCGCCCGCGCTCGGCTCCACGAGGCCGTTGATGAGCCGCGCGAGGGTGGACTTGCCCGAGCCGTTCGCGCCGATGATCGAGACGCGCGGCTCGGTGAGCGTCAGCGAAGTGGGGTGCAGCACCGTCGTTTCGCCCTCGGGGGTGGGGACGACGACGGCTGCTGCTTGAAACTCGATCACCCGGCGATCCTACGCGCTGCGCTCGGCTGCCGTCGCTGGATCCGCCGCGGGCTCAATAGGGGCCGCGGTCACGGCGGTGGACCGTGCGCGCCGCGCGCGCTGGGGAAGCAGCGTGGGGAATGCGCGGTGCACGGCGGTGGCGACGATGCCCATGAGGATGTTCTTCACGAGGTCGCCGGGCCAGAACGGCAGGTCGGCAAGGAACGCCTGGCCGAGCGTAAGATCCGCGCGCCAGGCCATCCCAAGGATGCCGAGCGGGTGGATGAAGATGAAGCTCGCCGCGAGACCGGAGAGCACGATGAGCGGGATGCTCGCGGCGATGCGACGGCGGGGCAGTCGCTCAACGAAGAAGCCGGTGGCGAACGCCGCGAACGGGAACGCCACGAGGTAGCCCACCGTGGGGCCTGCGAACGGGGCGAGCCCTGCTGAGCCGCCCGCGTATACCGGCAGGCCGATGGCGCCGACCGCGAGGTACAGCAGGGTCGCAAGGAACCCGCGGCGCGCACCGAGCACGGCGCCCGAGAGCATCACACCGAAGGTCTGCAGGGTGATCGGCACGGCGCCGCCGATGTTGATCGCGGGGAGCAGCGCGAACGTTGCGATGAGCGCGGCGAACGTTGCGATGAGCGCGAGGTCGGTCGCGGGATTGCGGCGTCGCGCGCCGGCGTTTGCGGCTGCGCGTGAGGATTCCGGGGGCGTGGTGGTCATGCGTTTCCTTCTGCTTCCGGCGGCCCGCGTGCGGCCCACCTGAACACTGTTCTGGTGAATGGTGTTCAGGTTAGCGTTAGGCTGAGCAAATGCGCAACTCACTCGCCGACGTCGTCGCCGCGGCGCTGCGGGTGCTCGACGCGCAGGGCCTCGAAAACTGCTCCATGCGTCGGGTCGCGGCGGAGCTCGAGGTGCAGCCGAGCGCGCTGTACCACCACGTGCCGAACAAGCAGAGCCTGCTCGCGCTCATGGCCGACGAGATCGTGCGTGGGGTCGGTGTCGCACAGGCGCGCGCCGGAGCCACGACGCCCGAAGCCGCAGCCGCGGCCGCGCGTCAGCTCTGCGTGGAACTGCGCGCCGCCATGCTTGCCGTCCGCGACGGCGCCGACGTGGTCGCAACGGCCGCCGCGTTTCGACTCGGCCGCTCGCGCGTCGAGGAGCGGCTCGCGGGTCTCGTGGGCGGCGACGGGGCGCGTACGCTGCTGCTCTTCACCTTCGGCCACGCACAGTCCACGCAGACACACCGCCAGGCGGCCGCGCTCGGCGCGCTCGTGGATCCTGATCTCGCGGATCCCGAGCTGGGGAATGAAGAGCTGAGCGATGCCGAGCGGTCAGTGCCCGGCACCGAGGCCGGTCTTGATCTCGACGCGTCGTTCGGTCGCGGCCTCGACCTCATTCTTGCCGGCCTCGCACAGCTGCCGGATCCGCGCGCGCACTAGCGCACGAGCTCCCGCAGTCGCGAGCTGGCCCGTTACCAGGGGCTTGGCTCGTAGTCCTTCAAGAAGCACCCGAAGAGGTCCTCGCCTGCCTCGCCGCGCACGATGGGGTCGTACACACGCGCCGCCCCATCCACGAGATCGAGCGGGGCGTGGAAACCCTCCTCGGCGAGCCGCACCTTGGTGAAGTGCGGGCGCTCGTCGGTGATCCAGCCCGTGTCGACCGCGGTCATGAGGATGCCATCGGTCTCGAGCATCTCGCCTGCGCTCGTGCGCGTGAGCATGTTGAGCGCGGCCTTCGCCATGTTCGTGTGCGGGTGGCCGGGGCCCTTGTAGCGGCGCGAGAACTGTCCCTCCATCGCCGACACATTCACTACGTAGGTGCGGCGCGCGGGCGACGACGCCATCGCGGCGCGGAGGCGACTGATCAGGATAAACGGTGCGGTTGCGTTGCACAGCTGCACCTCAAGCATCTCGAGCGGATCGACGTCCTGCACGTTCTGCACCCAGCTGTTCACGCGCGTCACATCGGGCACGAGGCCGCCGGCGTCGATCGCGGTCCCGTCTGCGTGCTTCTCGAGCGACGACGACCCCGGGGCCATCGCGAGCTCGGTCAGCTCGCTCGCGGAGCGGTGCTGGGCGAGGCCCGCCGCGATCGTGCCTGTGAGGGCGGAGGGGAGTGCCGTGTTGATCGACAGCGCGCCGGCAGCGTCTACGGTCGACTGGATCGCCTTCGGGTGCAGCTCGGTCGGGTGCCCGAACACCTCCATCTCCGGCAGGGCGCCCGCGGGCAGGGGCTGCGCTTCCGCGTCGGCGAGCAGCGAGTACGATCCCGGCGAGCGGCGCACGGTCTGCGCGGCGTTGTTGATGAGGATGTCGAGCGGGCCGCGGGCGGCAACCGAATCGGCGAGCGCGATCACCTGCGAGGGATCCCGGAGGTCAATTCCCACGATGTGGAGTCGGTCGATCCACTCTGCGGAGTCGGGCAGGGATGCGAAGCGCCGCGCGGCATCCTTCGGGAAGCGCGTGGTGATCGTCGTGTGCGCGCCGTCGCGGAGGAGGCGCAGTGCGATGTGCATACCGATCTTTGCGCGGCCGCCCGTGAGGAGGGCGCGCTTTCCGGTGAGATCGGTGCGGGCATCGCGCTTGCCGTGGCTGAACGAAGCGCACTCCGGGCACAGCTGGTGGTAAAAGGCGTCGACCCGCGTGTACGGCTGCTTGCAGATGTAGCAGTTGCGGGGCTTGATGAGCTCGCCTGCCGAGGCCGCGGTGGTGCTCGAGGAGAGCGGCAGGCCGCGCGTCTCGTCGTCAATGCGGTCGGAGGCACCGGTCGCGGTTGCGGCGATCACGGCGCGATCCGCCGCGGCCACGGTCTCGCGCTTGGTGCGGCGGCGCTCGCGCTTCTGCGCCTTGAACATCGACGAGGTCGCCTGGCGCAGTGCCGCGTGGTCGGGGTGGTCCGGGTCGAGCGTGTGTGCCTGGGCGAGCACGCGGAGCGCGATCTCGAGTTCGGCCGGATCAACGGAGCCGCCGGGCAGCGCCGGGCCAGTCGGTGTATCGGTCATTGGGTCGATTTTACGCGACGAATCTGGGCGGGATCGCACGGCCCCTGCGCGCGGGCCCCCGCGTCAAAATACACGGGCGACCTCCACGCGCGTTCAGCGGATGTTGCAGTTTTTTTCAGTTCGGCTCGCAAGACTGGAGCTCCACCAACCGGCAACGAATGGGGGCACACCATGGGATTCCTTGATGACGCAAAGGCCAACGCTGAGGCGGCGGCCCAGAAGGTCGGCAAGGTCGTCGAAGACGGCATTGACAAGGCCAAGGACAAGATCGACGAATTTCAGGCCGAGGCCGAGGTGAAAAAGGCCGAGGCTGAGCGCGACGCAGTGAAGGCGCGCAACGAGGCGAAGGACGAGATGCGGGATCACTAGCCCCGCACGCGGCCCTCGCCGCACACACCCCTCACCCCACCACTCCCCACTGAGAGATCACGTTTCGTGAAGGAACCGTCAGGTTCCCCACCGAGATCGCTGACTTCTCCGTGGGGAGTGTCGTGTTTCCCGGGGAAAAGTGGGGGGTTCGCCTAGAAGAGGGTGTTCTTGTCTTCCATGCCGCGCATCGCGTCGTAGTCGAGCAGCAGGCAGCGAATGCCGCGGTCCTCGGCGAGCGTGCGCGCCTGCGGCTTGATCTCCTGCGCGGCGAAGATGCCCTGCACCGGGGCGAGCTTCGGGTCGCGGTTCATGAGCTCAAGGTAGCGGGTCAGCTGCTCGACGCCGTCAATGCCACCACGGCGCTTGATCTCAATCGCCACGGAGCCGCCTTCGGCATCCTTCGCGAGGATGTCGACCGGGCCGATGGCGGTCATGTACTCGCGACGAACGAGCGTGTGGCCCTCGCCAGCGAGCTCGATCTGCTCGGCCAAGAGCTGCTGCAGGTGGGCCTCCACGCCGTCCTTGATAAGACCGGGATCAACGCCGAGGTCGTACGCCGAGTCGTGAATGATCTCGAACAGCGAGACGATGAGCTTGTCAGCGGTCTTCTTGTGCGTGACCTGCCACTGCTCGACGATTCCCGCCTCGCGGTGGTCGTCCTCGAGCTCGAGGGTTTCGAGCGAGCACGGCGGGCTCATCCAGTTCAGGGGCTTGTAGGAGCCGCCATCTGAATGAACGAGGATGCTGCCATCGTTTTTCAGCATGAGGACACGCTTCGCCCGGGGGAGGTGGGCCGAGAGGCGGCCGGCATAGTCGACAGAGCAGTCAGCAACAACGATTCGCACCCGCCGTAGTTTACCCGGTGCGACCTTTGTCTGACGTGCGTCCCGATCCCGTCGACGTTTCGCCCGCGGAACGCGCTACGCGGGGGCGCCGGGGGCTGCGCCAGGCGCAGGCTTCGCGGCGGGCTCCGGTTCGCGCGCGGTGCCGGCGAACACGAGCGCAAACACGGCGAACGCGACGAGCGGCCAGAACGCCTGCAACAGCCCGAAGTGCTCGCCGAGGAAGCCGATCAGCATCGGGCCGAGCAGATACGCGGTGTAGGCGATCGCCGAGACCGCGGCCACGTCGCGCACCGCCGTGCGGGGGTTGTCGGCCGCAGCAGAGATCCCCACAGGGAAGCCGAAGGCGCAGCCGATGCCCCAGAGCACGGCGCCCACCACGCTGGCCCAGCTCGCAGGCACGAGGATCGTGACGATAACGCCCACGATCACGAAGAGCGCGCCGCCGCGCAGCACCAGCACGCGCCCGAATCGGCCGAGCAACCAGGAACCGGCAACGCGCGTGAGCGTCATCGACACGAAGAACGCGCCGAGCGTGAGCGCCGCCGTCTCGTTCGCGAAGCCGCGTCCGTCAGTGAGCGCGAGCGGCAACCAATCGCTCGCGGTGCCCTCTGCGAGGCTCATGCTCATTGCAATGCCACCAATGATCAGGATCCGGGGGTCACGCCACGGGCTGTACGGCCGCTTCTGTGCGGCGCGTGCGGCCTGCGCGGCTGCGGCAGCGGCCTGATCGGCGGCCGTGACCGTGGGGATCGGGCCGGTGTGCACGCTCGCGTGGGGCTCCACGTCGGAGGCCTGCGCGGTGTTCGGCACGACGCGCAGCGCGAGCAGCACCCCGAGCACGAGCAGCGCGAAGAGTGTCGTGAGATGCACGGGCACCGGGATTCGCAGCGACTCCGCGAGTGCGCCTAAACCCATCGAGCTCACGCTGCCGAGGCTGTACGCGGCGTGGAAGAGGGGCATGCGGGGCTTGCCGAGTTCGCGTTCGGCCGCGGCGCCACTCACGTTCATCGCGACGTCGGAGGTGGCAAACATGATGCCGAAGAGCGCGAGGCAGGCCGCGGCCGGCACCGGCGCGCCGACCCAGAACAGCGCGGCGGCCGCGGGCATGGCGATCGCCTGGCCGACGATCCCGACCGCGAGTGTGCGCTGGGGCCCGAGCCAGGTGACGGTGCGCCCGGAGAAGATCAACCCGGTGAGGGATCCGAGTGCGAGCGTCAGCCCGAACACGCTCATTTCGAGCGTGGATGCCCCCAGATGGTCTCGCACGGCCGGGAGCCGGCTCAACCAGCTGCCGAACCCCATTCCGAGCAGGGCAAACACGACGAGGACACCAACCGTCCAGCGGTGGGCGGCGCGGGCGCGAAGCGCGGCGTTCGGTGAGGTCATCAGAAGATTCTAGGGCCCCGATGTGTCCGGGAGAAGACACTGGGTATTCGGGAGAGGGCACTGGGTATGCGGGGCAGCTAGACCCCGAGGCGCACCCACGAATCGCTGCGTGCACGGATCCCGAGCGTGACTGCGCGGGCCAGCATGAAGACGACCGTAAACCCGGCCGTGAGCGCCACGAGCGCGGGGGTGCCGCTCGGCACCGCGCGCGTGAGGGCCCACAGGATCGGCAGGTACACCGCGAGGTTCACGAGGCTCGTCCAGGCGAGATAGCGGGCATCGCCGGCACCCATCAGAATGCCGTCGAGAACAAAGACGAGACCCCCGAGGGGGAGCGAGATGCCCAGCACGAAGAGGGCGGGCGGCAGGATGCCGAGCACGGCCTCGTCACTCGTGAAGACGCGGCCGAGCAGCGGACTCGATAGCGCGAGCACGAGCCCGATCGCGGCGCCGCTCGCCACGCCCCAAAACACCGTACGGCGGGTGATGAGCCGTGCGCGCGCCGCATCCCGCGCACCGAGCGCGTCGCCGACCAGCGCCTGCGCGGCGATGGCGAGTGCGTCGAGGGCAAACGCCGCGGTTGAGAAGATCGTGAAGACGATCTGGTAGCCAGCGGTCGCCGCTGTGCCGTGACTCGTTGCGGCGAACACTGTGGCGAGGAGCGCGGCGCGGAGGCCGAGCGTGCGGATGAACAGCCACCCGCCGGTGCGGCCGGCGTGACCGAGCCCATCGCGTCGCGGCAGGAAACCGGCGCCGGCGCGCACCGCGTGCCGCACGATGACCGCGAGGTACACGAGCACCATGCCCCACTGCGCGAGCACCGTGCCCCAGGCACTGCCGGCAATGCCCCACCCGAGCCCGTAGATAAACCACCAGTTCAGCAGCGCATTCACGGCGAAGCCGATGGTCGCGACCGCGAGCGGTGTGCGCGTGTCCTGCAGCCCGCGCAGCAGCCCGCTCGCCGCGAAGACCACGAGCATCGCGGGGATGCCGAGACACGACACCGAGAGGAAGATGCGGGCCTGCTCGGCGGTCTCCGCGTCGACGCCGAACAGCCCGACGAGTTGCCCACTGATCAGCCACATGAGCGTTCCCACGATGGCGCCGATCGCGAGCGCGAGCCAGAGCCCGTCGATGCCCGCCTGCACCGCGCCTCGGAGATCGCCCGCCCCGCGCCGCCGCGCGACGAGCGGCGTGGTCGAGTACGCGAGGAACACCATGAGCCCCACCGCGGTCTGCAGGATTGCGCTCGCCACCGCGAGTCCCGCCAGCGCGGACATGCCGAGGTGCCCTACGAGCGCGGAGTCCACGAGTAGGAAGAGTGGCTCTGCAACGAGCGCACCGAGCGCCGGGATCGCGAGGCCCGCGATGCGGCGGTCGATCTGGCGCCGAGCCGTACGAGCGGGCAGGGCGAGATCGGGCGCAGCGGAATCGGAGGGCATGAGAGTACGGTACCCGCCGCGGGCGGCCGTGTGTTCGCTGACAGCCGCGATCCCGATCCGATCTTCGAGGGACGTGGCACTGGGGGCGCGGCTAGGCTGGGCGCATGAGCAACGTAGCGCCTGTCTCCGGCATCGACCTCGCTGAACTCGACCCTGCGATCCGCCCGCAGGACGACCTCTTCCGTCACGTGAATGGCAAGTGGATCGCCCGCACCGAGATCCCCTCCGACAAGGCGCGCTACGGTTCGTTCGCCGTGCTCGCGGAGAACGCCGAGGAGGCCGTTCGCGACATCATTACGGGCACGCCAGCACCCGCGCCCGGTGCGCCCGCCTCGGGCGAGAGCGACCAGGTGGCTGCGCTCTACGCGAGCTTCATGGACACCGACCGCGCCGATGAACTGGGCGCGCAGCCCATCCAGGAGGACCTGGCGCGCACGCTCGCTGTCGCCTCGATTGACGAGTTGATCACGCTGCAGGCCCGCTTCGAGCGCCAGGGGCTCGGCGGCTTCTTCGGCATGTTCGTGGACAACGATCCGGGCGACCCGGCGCGCTACGTGGTGTTCGTCATGCAGAGCGGGATCGGCCTGCCCGACGAGTCGTACTACCGCGAGGAGCAGTTCGCCGAGATTCGCGAGCAGTACCGCGCCCACATCGCGCGCATGCTGGGCCTCGCAGGGGTCGAGGATGCTGAGCGGCTTGCCGAGCTCGCCTACGATCTCGAGCGTCGCATCGCGGCGACCCACTGGGACAAGGTCGCGAGCCGCGACATTCAGAAGCTCTACAACCTCCGCACCTTCGCCGAGCTCGGGGAGATCACCCCGCAGCTGGACTGGTCGCGCTACCTCGCAGAGATGGGCGCCCCCGAGGCCGCATTTGCGGAGGTCGTGGCGGCTCAGCCCGACGCGCTCGCCGGCATGGCCGCACTGCTCGTCGAGGGCGAGCTGGAGGCGTGGAAGGCTTGGAGCGTCTGGAACATCGTGCGGGCCTCCGCGGCCCTCCTCTCACAGGAGATCTCGCGCGCCAACTTCGATTTCTACGGCACCGCGCTCACCGGCGCCCCCGAGCAGCGGGATCGCTGGCGGCGCGGCGTCTCCTTCGTGGAGGGTGCGATGGGTGAGGCCGTGGGCCGCATCTACGTCGAGCGACACTTCGATGAAGACGCGAAGGCCGAGATGGATGGCCTCGTCGCGCACCTCATCGAGGCCTACCGCGACTCGATCGAGAACCTGTCGTGGATGGGTGCGGACACGCGTGCGCGCGCCATCGACAAGCTCAACAGCTTCACGCCGAAGATCGGCTACCCCGTGAAGTGGCGTGACTACTCGGCGCTCGTCGTCGACGCCGGCGATCTCGTGGGCAACTCGCGCCGCGTGTCCGAGGCGGAGTTTGTGCGCGAGCTCGGCAAGGTGGGCAAGCCGATCGACCGCGATGAGTGGTTCATGACCCCGCAGACGGTCAACGCGTACTACAACCCCGGATTCAACGAGATTGTGTTCCCCGCGGCGATCCTGCAGCCCCCGTTCTTCGACAAGCAGGCGGAGGCCGCGGCCAACTTCGGCGCGATTGGCGCCGTGATCGGGCACGAGATCGGCCACGGCTTCGATGACCAGGGATCGCGCTACGACGGCGACGGTCGCCTCACCGACTGGTGGACCGAGGAGGATCGCGCGGCGTTCGAGCAGCTCACGGGCGCACTGATCGGACAGTACAACGAGCTGTCGCCCGAGGGCGCTGACGGCCAGAAGGTCAACGGTGAGCTGACCATTGGTGAGAACATTGGCGACCTCTCGGGGCTGGAGATCGCGTGGAAGGCGTACCTCCGCTCACTCGAGGGTGCTGAGCCGCCCGTGATCGACGGGCTGAGCGGCGCGGAGCGCTTCTTCCTCTCATGGGCCCAGGCCTGGCAGCAGAAGTCGCGCCCCGAGGAGACCGTGCGCCTCCTGACGATCGACCCGCACTCGCCCAACGAGTTCCGCTGCAACCAGATTCTGCGGAACCTCGCCGCCTTCCACGAGGCATACGGCACGCAGCCCGGCGATGCGCTCTGGCTTGATCCCGCCGAGCGCGTGAGCATCTGGTAGTTCGGCGACGCCAGTGGGGCGGTTCCGTGCGGGGTGGCTTTCCCAGATCGGGATCGGGGCCGAGCAACCCGAGCCCGAATCGGGTGCGCCATCCGTGGCCGTCCCACTGCATGCCCGGCTGCCGGTCGGGGAGCTTGCTGCCGACGCGGTAGCCGTGCTCGCGGCGGCGATGGACTCTGCCCGTGCCGCCCGGCTGGGCAGGCCCAGCGCGGCCACATCCAGTGCGGCCACACCCGGAGCCGCCATTCGCTTGGACCCGCAGCGCATCGCGGACTCGTTTCGGAGCGATCAGCTGGGCAGGCTCGACGGGAAGCCGTTTCCGGCCTGGGCTCCGCTCAGCGGGTTCTTTGCCGCGGGCGACGGCTGGGTGCGCACGCACGCGAACTACCCGTGGCACGCGGCAGCGCTCGCAGGAGTCCTCGGGATTGACGCTGAGGGGCCGAACGCGGCTGCGCGGGCGGGCGAAGCGATCCGCGAGCGTTCGGCGCACGAGCTTGAGCGAGCGGTGTTCGCGGCCGGTGGGCTTGCTGTCGCGGTGCGCGAGGCGGACACCTGGGCGGCCGAGCGGGCGGCGGATCAGCGCGGCACCGTTCTGGAGGCGGGGCGCTCGGTGGCCGGATTCCGAGTGACGCCCAACGAACAGCCGGGCGTGCGCTGGCCCGCGCCACAGCAGCCGGCGGACGTTCTCCCTCTGGCGGGTGTGCGGGTGCTCGACCTGACGCGGGTGATCGCCGGGCCAACGGGTACCCGGGCGCTCGCGAGCCTCGGTGCCGACGTGCTGCGCGTCGACGCGCCGGGTCGGGCCGAGCCCTTTTGGCAGTGGCTCGACACCGGGCGTGGGAAGCGTTCGACGCTGCTCGACCTGCGCGTGCGGGCCGATGCCCGCACGTTGCGTGAGCTCGCGAGCACGGCTGATGTTGTGGTGTGCGGTGCCCGCCCGGGGGCACTCGCGCACGCGGGTTTCGATCCCGATCAGCTTGTTGCCGAGTACCCGGGTGCGGTGATTGCGAGCGTGGCGGCCTGGGAGCCGGGCGGTACGTGGGGGTCTCGGCGCGGCTTTGACAGCCTGGTGCAGGCCGCGAGCGGAATCGCGCTCGTCGAGTCTGATGGTTCCGGGACCCCGGGCAAGCTCCCGGCGCAGGCGCTGGATCATTCCGCGGGGGCGCTCATCGCCTCGGGCGTGCTCGGTCTGCTCGCGCGGGGGACGGGCGGCCGGGTGGAGACGGTGCTTGAAGGGATTGCGCTCGCGCTGCTGCATGCGGGGCGTGCGCCTGTCGATCCAAGTTCCCTCCGTGGTTCCGAACCAGGTTCCGTCACTGACGTCCAGCCCGTGGCGTCGAGCGGGCCGAATCGGCCGTCCGCGCCGACAGCGTGGGGTGAGCTGTTGCTCGCCGGGCCGCCGTACCAGCCGGCGTGGCAGCCGGAGCCGGGGCCCTGGGGTGGGCGTGCGTGGGGCGCGGATCAGCCGGTCTGGTTGGACTGAGCTTCCCCGCGATCTCGTGGCGCCGCTACTCCGCGGCCTCCGAGCCGCCCTTCTTCAATGCCCGGCGCACGCGACGCTCGGCCGAGCGCTCCGCACCACGCTGGCGCAGCGACGGTTTCGCGGCGGTCGCGGCACGCAGCTCGGCGAGTTCGAGCGGCAGCGCGTGCGGGGCCGGGCCGAACGCCGTGCGCGAGCGCGCCACCACGCGGCGCGCCATCACGTAGTTGCCAGAGCCGCCGAGCACGGCGCCCACCCCGAAGGGGATCGCCTTGCTCACAACCGAGGCGCCGCCCGTCTTCGCCGCCTTACGGATGAACATGTCTTTCAGCTGCCCAGCGAGCGGGCCCACGAGCTGACGGGGGAGCGAGGATGAGACGAGCTCGCCCCAGAACGAGGAGCGCGAGGCCCCGCCGCCCGCTTGCTGCGAGATCTGACGTAGCAGGGTGATGCCCTCGTCGCCGAGCAGCAGCGTGAGCACGAGTGCGCGGGCCCGATCGGGATCCCGCAGCGTGACGCCGTGCAGCTCCGCGAGGGAGTGCGCGTAGAGCGCGGTCGCCTCGAGGAAGCCAACGGTCTCCGCGCTCGCGATGCCGAGTGCGGCGAGCGTGCCCACGCCGGGGATCGCGGCTGCCGCACCAACACCGCCGCCGCCCGCTGTCACCGCGGCGACGTAGCGGCGCTCGAGCGCGCGGGTGAGCATCGCGGGGGTCATCCCGGGGTTCTTGACGCCGAGCCGGCGCAGATGCGCGAGCACGAGCGGCCGCTGGATCGCGAGCACGCGGTCGACGGCCCGGTCAATGAGCGTCAGGGTTGCCGCCGACTGATCCTCAACCGGGGGTGCGTACTGGTAGGCCGTGGCCTGGTAGCCGGGAACGTCGATGACGGTGCCGGGCTGCTCGGCGCCTGCCGCGCCGCGGTCGCCGGCCGCACCCGCGGGCGGCCACGGCTCGGGCGGCAGCCAGCGCGGGGCGGGCGCAGCGTCTGGTGCGTGCTCCGCTCGGCGTTCGTGTTCAGTGCTCACACGTGCAGAATAGGCGACGCCGCTGAGTCCGGGGGCATGTGGTCGCTCAGGGCGTCCCGCCGCCCCGCCCCCTCTCCGCGGCGGTCCGTGCGCCCATCGCGTGCGCCCATGCGCTCAGCCCGATCGAGCCACTGCGCGATCCTCCGCTCGCTCGCCGTGCCCACGCCGAGGAGGCGGTGCACGCGGAACGGGCGCACCCCAACAAACCGCATGGTGTGCCGCGCGACCTGCCCCGCGGCGGCATTTCCGGTGAAGGGCAGCGCGAACGCGGGGGTGTCGGCGAGCATCAGGAACCGCCCGGGGCGGCCACGCAGCATGCCGATGGGCAGCCCGAGCTTGGACATGCGGTACTCCTCGCCCGGCAGGAGTGCCCGGTCGAAGAACCCCTTGAGCAGCGCGGGCACACCGCCCCACCACATGGGAGAGACGATCACGATGCGCGAGGCGCCGTGCAGAGCGTCGCGTGCCTCCTGCAGTTCGGCCTCGACGGGGATCCTGCCTCGATACCCGAGCCGCAGATTGGGATCGTAGTTCAGCTCGCGCAGCGCCAGCACCCGAGCGTTGCCGTGACCTGTGGCGTAGCGCTGTGCCAGAGCCGCGGTGAGGGAGTCGGGGTTCGGGTGGCCGTCGATGACGAGCGCAGGGGGCATGCGGAATCCTATCTTGACAGTGTCAACCAATGTGGACAACGCCAAGATAGGAGACAATGTTGCGCATGTCAAGTTCACGCGGGACGTACCACCACGGCAACCTGGCCGAGGTGCTTGAGGACGCAGCGATGCAGCTGCTCGAGCGCATGCCGGCCGCTGAGATCAGCCTCCGCGAGGTCGCGCGCGCGGCTGATGTGAGCCACAATGCGCCCTACCACCACTTTCGGGATCGCTTGGGGCTGCTGAAGGCACTCGCCGAGCGCGGTATGGTCGAGCTCACGCGCGCGGTAGAGCAGGCAATCTCCGCCGAGTCGGCAACGGACGCGCGACTTCGGGCGGGCGGGGCCGCGTACATTCGATTCGCGGTGGAGCGCCCGCACGCCTTCGCGGTCGTTTACGATCCGCAGGTGTGCGTACCCGGGCAGCCGACTGAGACGATGGCGCCGCTGATTGACCACCTGGAGGCTGTGCTCGCGGAGACGTCAGCGGTGGCGGGGCTCGCGTCCGCCGCGGAGATCCGTGCGGTGTGGGGCCTCGTGCACGGCCTGGGCACCCTCTGCGCGGCCGGACACTTCACGGAGCCTGAGGCGCTCGCCGCAGCGGAGGCGGCGCTCGTGCGCATGCTCACCCCGTAGCGCGACAGCTTGTCGGGCAGCCCGAGCTCATTCTCGAAAACTCCTCTCGGCACAGCGATCTTCCTGAGCGCGCACCCCACCCCCCCGTGAATCGGGGTCACTTCGGCAGGGTGTCGCGCACACGCCGACCGCGACACCCTGCCGAAGTGACCCCGATCCGTGAGGCGGGGAGGTGGGGTGCGGAGCGGGTGGGGTGGGGCTGGCGGCTAGGCCGAGGCCACCTCGTGGGCCGGGCAGAGCGGTGCCTCGTGCGACGCGCACGCGACGAAGCGCGCGCGGCACTCCTCGTCGGCGCAGTTCGGAATGTTGGTCGTGTGCTCGCCGCACACCGTGCAGCGGCCGAGCTGTGCAGCACCCGGCGCGAAGTCCATCGCCTCGCGACCATCAAACACCGCGAGCGAGCCCTCCCACAGGCCATCGTTGCCGAACGCCTCGCCATAGCGGACGATGCCGCCATCGATTTGGTACACCTCGGAGAACCCGCGCTCAATCATCGCCGCCGACAGGATCTCGCAGCGGATACCACCCGTGCAGTAGGTGACGACGGGGCGCCCCTTCAGCTCGTCGAACGCGCCGCTCTCGATCTGCGTGATGAAGTCGTGCGTGGTGCGGGTATCGGGCACCACCGCGTCGCGGAAGCGGCCAATCTCGGCCTCCCACGCGTTGCGTCCGTCGAAGAACACGACATCGTCGCCGCGCTCGGCCACGAGTTCGTTCACTGCGGCGGGGGAGAGGTGGGTGCCGCCGCCAACGACCCCGTTCTCGTCGACAACGGTCTCGTCCGGGATCCCGAACGCCACGAGTTCGTCGCGCACCTTGACGCTCAGCTTCGGGAAATCGAGCGAGCGCTTCCAAGGCGCACTGCGGTCGACCCCGTGCAGCAGCTCCGGCGTGCTCGGCTCGAACCCAGTGCCCTCGCTCCACTTCATTTCGAGGCCGGCGAACGGGCCGTACTCGCGCGTGCGGCGCGCGTACTGCTTGCACGCGTCGAGTTCGCCGCCCACCGTGCCGTTGATGCCGTGCTTCGAGATGATGATGCGCCCGCGCAGGCCGAGCGATTCGCACAGCTCGCGCTGCCACAGGCGAACTGCCTCCGGGTCCGAAATAGGAGCGAAGGCGTAGTAGAGCAGGATCTTGGCGGTCACCCGACCATGGTACGCGCCTGCGCCGCGGTCAGGCTGCGTGCGCCGTGCTTGACCTTGACGTAACGTCAACTCCTACGGTGAGTGTGACGGCGCCGCAGTGGCGCCGGGACTGACACTGCGAGGAGGGGCAGAGCATGGAACGCTCGATTCAGGAGGTGGCGCGCGCCGCGGGCACGACCTCGCGCACGCTGCGGCACTACGACCGGATCGGGCTGCTCCCGCCGAGCAGGATCGGCGCCAACGGCTACCGCTTCTACGACGACCGTGCGCTCGTGCGGCTGCAGCGCGTACTGCTGCTACGCGGCCTCGGGCTGGGGCTCGACGCCATCGCGGAGGTGCTCGCGGCGCAGGACGCGCAGGCGGCGCACCGTACCGCTCGCGGCGAGTCGCCGGCGGCTGCCGAGGCGCGGATTCTCGGCGCCCACCTGGAGCTGTTGCGCTCCGAGCGGGATCGCATTGACGCGCAGATCGGGGCTGTCGAGCGCACGGTCGCGGCGCTCACCCGCACGCCCGTCACCACACCACACACCGAAGGAGACCTGATGTCTGAAGATATGTTTGCCGGATTCGACCACGCGCAGCACCGTGACGAAGTGGCCGCCCGCTGGGGCGAGCGCGCTGCCGAAGCGAGCGAGCGCTGGTGGGGCGGCCTCGGGAAGGCAGGGCAAGGCGAGTGGATGCAGCGCGTTGCCGCGCTGAACGCAGCGTGGATCGCTGCGGTCGAGGCCGGCGAAGAGCCGGGCGGAGCGGTCGGGCAGGAGCTCGCGGCACGCCACGTTGCCTGGCTGCGCAGCGTGCCGGGCACCCCCGCGGCGACGCCAGGCGGCGACCTCGCGGGCTATGTGCGCGGCCTCGGCGCGATGTACGTCGCGGATGAGCGCTTCGCCGCGAACTACGGCGGGATCGCGGGCGCCACCTTTGTGCGCGACGCACTTGACGCCTACATCGCGCGCGAGCGCGACCCCCGCTAACGCAGAACGAGCCGCCCGGAATGCCGGACGGCTCGTTCTGCTGGTGCGGCGCACCCCACGGTGGGTGGGCTAGACCTGCGCCTTCTCTTCTGCGGCCTCGCGCGCGCTGTCGATGCGCTGCTGCTGCTCGGGGGTGCGCGTGAGCGGCGGCACCACCTCGTGCTGATCGTTCACGATGACGACGTCGTGGTCGACGTGATCCACCATCGCGTGGACCGCGTCGATGAAGTCGCGGCGACGAATCGCGTCGAGCACACGGGCGTGATCCCGCTCCATCTCGGCGCCCGTCGCAACGTTGGCCAGGCGACCGCGGTGCTCAGGCGTGCGGAGGCGGTCGTTGATGCCGGCGTAGAGCGCCGCGAGCAGCCGGTTCTTTGCCGAGTCAAACACGAGGCGATGGAACTTGCTGTCGAAGGCCGAATCGCCGCCGTCGGCGAAGCCGAGCACGGGGCAGCGGGTGCAGCCCACTTCCTCGGCCGCGGCCTGCTCAAGCGCCGCAACGTCGTCTTCCGTGCGGTGGATCGCGGCCTGCTGGGCCGCCTCGATCTCAAGCGCACGGCGGTAGCTGAGGATCTCCTCGAGCGTGAAGTCGGTAAGGAACTCGTTCAGCAGCGTGCTCGTCGGCGCTGCTGAGCGCACGAAGGTGCCGCGCCCCGGGAGCGTCTCGATCATGCCGATGCTCGCCAGCGAGCGCACAGCCTCACGCACGGTAGAGCGGCCAACGCCAGTCTGCTCGGCGAGTTCGGGCTCGATCGGGATCCGGCTGCCCACGGGCCACTCGCCGGTCGTGATCTTTCGGCGCAGGTAGGCGAGGGTCGCGCGTGCGCGCTCGGAACCTGTCGTCACTGCCATGGTCACCCCCGGAATTCTTCGGCGAAGGCACGCCGATCCTGCCCCAAGTATAGCGGGCGCGGCTCCTGGCCTTCTGGGGCGGCGGGCCCGTATGCTGAGCGCAACGACACTCGCGCCGGAAGCGGATCCTGCCCCGGGGTCGCGCGCGGCGCCACACACGAGGGGCATGAACATGACGCATGCACAGCAGGGGCGCGGCGCGCTCAACCCGTACGCAGGGATGCGCCAGGTCCCGAGTTTCACGCTGACCAGCACAGACATCCAGGATGGCGAGCCGCTGCCCGCAGAGCTCTACGCCGCGTATGCAGGTGGGTCGAACCGCTCGCCGCAGCTCAGCTGGTCGGGGTTCCCCGAGGGGACGAAGAGCTTTGCGGTGACGTGCTTCGACCCCGATGCGCCCACCGGCTCCGGCTTCTGGCACTGGTCGATCGCGAACATCCCGCTCTCCGTGACGGAGCTCGCGGCCGGCGCGGGTGCCCCGGGAAGCGAGCTGCTGCCCGAGGGTGCGCTGACGATGCCCAACGAGATGCGCGAACCCGCCTTCACGGGCGCGGCGCCACCCGAGCACACGGGCGTGCACCACTACTGGTTTGTCGTGCACGCACTCGATGTCGAGCGCATCGAGGTCGACCCGCAGGCCACGCCCGCGGTGATGGGATTCACCATGCGCGACGCCGTGCTCGCGCGCGCCATCATTGTCGCCACGGGAGAGTTCGGCCAGGCCGCCTAAGCCTGCCGCCTCGAGCTCGGCCCGCGAGACACCGCTCTGGGCGCGCTACGCGACGTCTGGCGCCGTGCTACGCACGAGCGGCAGCGTGCGGTTCTTGAAGTGGCTCTCGAGTGCCAGCCGCGTGGAGGCGCGCGCCACGCCCTCGGTGTGCGACATCAGGTCGAGCACGCGCTGCAGATCGTGCGTTGAGCGCGACACGATGGTCGCCATCATGTCGTAGTCGCCCGTGATGGTGTGCAGCTCGAGCAGCTCCGGGATCTTCGCGAGCCCCTCGGCCACGCGCTGGTGGCCGACCGACTGGTGGATTTGGATCGTGCAGAAGGTGCGGAGCGGGTAGCCGAGCGCCGCGGGGTCGATGTGCGGCGCCTCGGACGCGATCACCCCCGTGCGGCGGAGCCGATCGAGCCGACCCTGCGCGGTGGCGCGGGCGACACCAAGCCGCCGAGCGCACTCGACAACAGAAATGCCCGCATTCTCGCTGATCAGCGTGATTAGACGGACGTCCAGCTGGTCGATGCTCATGATCCTCCTTGATGCGGCATTCTGTACCGACTTTCCGTGATCAGGCTATACGAACTGAGCATATTGTCGAGGAAAACTTGTACCGTTTGACCTGCCCACCTCGGGCTCCCTAGAGTGGCTCGGTCAGGAGGGTTGCCGCGCGCAGCCCGCGATGCAATCGAAGGAGTGAGCATGTCGAAGGTGACGCAGTTCCGTCCGGGCCTGGAGAAGGTCGCGGCGTACCGCGCGGGAAAGCCCGCGCCCGTGGGGCCCGATGGGCGGAGTGTGAAGCTCTCGTCGAACGAGAACCCGTACGCCCCGCTGCCCTCTGTGGTGCGTCGTCTGGCGGAGGCGCTTCCCGAATCGATTAGCCGATACCCGAGCATCGCCGCAGAGTCGCTCACCGCTGCACTCGCCACGCGCTTCGGGGTCGCTGCCGACAACCTGGCGCTGGGCTCTGGCTCGGTCGAGGTCGCCGCGCAGCTCATCCACGCGCTCGCCGGCCCTGGCGACGAGGTGATGTTCGCGTGGCGCTCGTTCGAGGCCTACCCGATCCTTGTGCGCGTCGCCGGAGCCGTGCCCGTCGAGGTGCCGCTCGACGCCGACGCACGCCATGATCTCTCGGCAATGGCCGATGCGATCACCGACCGCACCCGGCTCATCTTCGTGTGCAACCCGAACAACCCGACGGGCACCGTGGTCACGGAGGCCGAGCTCGAGGCGTTCATGGCCCGCGTGCCGAGCGACGTGCTCGTGGTGGTTGACGAGGCGTACGTCCACTTTGACGTTGCCGCAGATTCGCCGAGCGGCATCGACTTCTTCCGCCGCTACGACAATGTCGCAGTACTCCACACCTTCTCGAAGGCGTATGGCCTCGCCGGCCTGCGGGTCGGCTACGCGATCGCTCCCGACGCCGTCGCTGAGGCGCTGCGCAAGGTAGCGATTCCGTTCGCGGTGACCCGCCTTGCGCAGGAGGCGGCTGTCGCCTCGCTCGAAGCGGAGGGCGAGCTGCAGGTGCGCATCGACGAGATGGTGCTCGAGCGGGATCGCCTCACGGCCGCGCTCCGCGAAGCCGGGGTCACCGTGGTGCCGTCGCAGGCGAACTTTGTCTGGCTGCCGCTCGGTGAGGACACGATGGCTGCGGCTGAGGGGCTTGAGCGCCACGGCATCTCGGCCCGCGCATTTGCGGGTGAGGGCGTGCGGATCTCGATCGGCGACCCGGCGGAAAATGACCTGGTGATCGCCGCGGTGCGCGCTGAGGGCATCGGCTCGGCTGCGAAGTAGCGGTCCGCTCGCGGGGCGCGCGCACGCAGCTGTGCGCACGCCCCGCGAAAACTGCCCGCTCGGGGGCACGCTGAACGAGATGCGGAAAACCGAGCAACTTGACTAGCAATATCTCGATTGAGCTGTCCGAATTGTCATATCTGTCTACCGTTTAGGTGTCAGGTTTACTCACAAACGGAAGCTCACTACGATCGAGCAACGGACATCGATGTCACTACGGCGTCGAGCAGCAACCCCTCGGCGCGGGATCGCCTCGAGGATCATCACACTGGAGTGAGGAACACCCATGGCACGCACACGCTTTCAGACCCGGGCGCTCGGTGTCGCCGGACTCGCAGCCGCGGCTGCGCTCGTACTGAGCGGCTGCACCTCCGGCTCGGGCGACCAGGGCGGCGGGGATGCCGACTCGGTCACCATCGGCATCAGCCAGTTCGTGCAGCACCCCGCGCTCGACGCCGCGGCCGAGGGCTTCAAGCAGGCATTCATCGATGCGGGCTACGTTGAGGGCGAGACGGTCACGTTCGACGTGAAGAACGCGAACGCTGAGGTCGCCACGGCCACCACGATCGCCCAGACCTTCGCGAGCGACGGCGTGGACCTCGCTCTCGCCATCGCAACGCCCTCCGCGCAGGCCGCTGCACAGAACCTCACCGATATCCCCGTGCTCTTCACCGCGGTGACCGACGCGGTCGCGGCAGATCTCGTCGAGTCGAACGAAAAGCCGGGCGGCAACGTCACCGGGACGAGCGACCTCAGCCCCGTCGCTGACCAGATCGACCTCATCACCGAGATTAAGCCCGACACGAAGAAGATCGGTATGGTCTACGGTTCTGGCGAGGTCAACTCGCAGGTGCAGGTCGAGCTGGCGCGCGAGGCTGCGAAGAAGCACGGGATCGAGGTCGTCGAGGCCACCGTCACGAACGCTTCCGAGCTGATGCAGGCCACCGAGTCGCTGGGCGACGTCGATGCGATCTACACGCCGAGTGACAACCTGGTCGCCTCCGGCATCGGTGCGATCGTGGGCGTTGCCGAGGACAAGGGCATTCTCGTGGTTGGCTCCGATTCGACCCACGTCGAGGGCGGCGCCGCGGCAACCGTGGGTATCGACTACACGAAGCTCGGCAAGCAGACCGGCGAAATGGCGATCCGCATCCTGAAGGACGGCGCTGACCCCGCGACGATGCCGGTCGAGACGTCGAAGGACCTTGAGCTGACCATCAACCCCGACGCGGCGAAGCGCCTCGGCGTGACGCTGCCGGACGCGCTCGTCGAGCGCGCCGCGAACGTGGTGAAGTAACCATGATCGGCGCAATTGAGCTGGGCCTCATCTATGGCGTGATGGCGCTCGGGGTGTATCTCACCTTCCGCGTGCTGAACTTCCCCGACCTCACCGTCGACGGCAGCTTCACCACGGGTGCCGCGGTCGCGGCCTCCCTCATTACCGCGGGCCAGAACCCGGTGCTCGCCACCCTCGCGGGCGGCGCAGCCGGTCTCGTCGCTGGCGCAATTACCGGTCTGCTGCACACGAAGGGCCGCATTGACGGCCTGCTCGCGGGTATTCTCACGATGATCGCGCTGTGGTCAATCAACCTGCGCATCATGGGCAAAGCGAACTTGCCGCTCTTGCGTGCGGAGACGATTTTCACGCCGCTGAAGGATGCCGGCGTGCTTGGCACCTGGGCGGGCATTGGGGTCATCTTCGTAGCCGTGATCCTGCTCAAGATCGTGATCGACTGGTTCCTGTCGACCGACCTGGGTCTGTCGATTCAGGCAACCGGCAATAATGAGCAGATGATCCGCAGCTTCGGTGTGAACACCGATGGTACGAAGATTCTCACCCTTTCGCTGTCGAACGGTCTCGTTGCCCTCTGCGGTGCACTCGTGGCGCAGTACCAGGGCTTTGCGGATATCAGCATGGGCATCGGTCTGATCCTCATCGGTCTGGCCTCGGTGATCTTGGGCCAGGCGATCTTCGGTCAGCGCTTCATCTGGCTCGCGAGCCTCGCGGTGGTGCTCGGCGCGATCATCTATCGACTGATCATCTTCTTTGCACTGCAGGCTGGTCTGAACCCGAACGACATGAAGCTGGTGACGGCGGTGCTCGTGGTCGCGGCGCTGCTGCTGCCGCGCTGGGGCTTCCTGAAGAAGCTGCCATCCCTGCGGGATCGCGGGAACAAGCGCGGGGGAGACCCCGCACCCGACCCCGTGGCATCGGCAACGACGGGCGTGACCGTCCCGGTGGAGAGGTAAGAACACCATGCTGAACATTGACCGGATTTCCAAGACCTTCTTTGCCGGCACGATCAATGAGCGGAAGGCGCTCGTTGATCTCAGCCTGAAGCTTGATGAGGGTGACTTCGTTACCGTCATCGGCTCGAACGGCGCGGGCAAGTCGACGCTGCTCAACGCGATTGCGGGCCGCTACACGGTCGACACGGGCGAGCTGACCATTGACGGAAACCCCGTTTCGAAGCTCAAGGAGTACCAGCGCGCTCGCTACGTCGGCCGGGTGTTCCAGGATCCGATGGCGGGCACTGCTCCCGACCTGACCATTGAGCAGAACCTCGCGCTCGCGCTCCAGCGTGGCAAGCCGCGCGGGCTGGGTCTCGGCCTGACAAAGGCGCGCCGCGAGCTGTTCATCGAGGAGCTGAAGTCGTTGGAGTTGGGGCTTGAGAAGCGCCTTCCGGCGAAGGTGGGGCTGCTCTCGGGTGGGCAGCGGCAGGCACTGTCGCTGTTGATGGCTGGGTTCACGCAGCCGCGTATTCTGTTGCTTGATGAGCACACGGCGGCGTTGGATCCGCAGCGTGCGGCGCTTGTCACGGATTTGACCGAGCGCATTGTTGCCCAGGGTGGGTTGACCACGTTGATGGTCACGCACAACATGGAGCAGGCGCTGAAGTTGGGCAACCGTCTCATCATGATGCATGAGGGGCGGATTGTGTTCCAGGCAACGGCTGAAGAGAAGACGCACTTGACGGTGCCGCAGTTGCTTGCTGAGTTCGCGAAGATCAAGGGTGCGACGTTCGACGATCGCGCACTCCTCGCATAGCCGTAACTTTCATCTCGTCCAGGGGCGAGCGCTGTGCTGCAGGATCCGGAACGGATTGGCAGCCGGGCGCTCGCCCCTGTGCGCGTTTTGGCGCAGAAACCCGCTCAGGCACTGGGATCGCAACGTCCGCATCACAATGTGTCAGAAGTTGCCGTTGCGCCCGCTCCGCGGTCTACGATGGCGACGTCGGGGCTTTTGCCTCGGACCACACAGTGCGCCCTGGCTCTGGTCAGGGCGGATCCATATTTGCTAAGGACCTGATACACATGCGACAGATTTCATCTCGCCGCCGCATGCTCGCACTCGCGAGCCTCGGCGCGGCCGCCGCACTCACGCTCAGCGCCTGCTCCTCCGCACCCTCGGATAGCTCTGGCGGCGACGATGCCGCGAAGCCCGAGACGGTGAGCATTGGCATCAGCCAGCTCGTGCAGCACCCGGCGCTCGACGCAGCGACCGAGGGCTTCAAGCAGGCGTTCATCGATGCGGGCTATGTCGACGGCGACACCGTGAAGTTCGATGTGCAGAACGCGAACGGCGAGCAGGCCACCGCGGTGACCATCGCGCAGACGTTCGCGACCTCGGACGTTGACCTCGTGCTCGCGGTCGCGACCCCCGCCGCGCAGGCCGCTGCGCAGGCGATCACCGACAAGCCCGTGCTTTTCACCGCTGTGACCGACGCGGTGTCGGCGGAGCTCGTCAAGTCGATGGACGCACCGGGCGCCAACGTCACCGGCACGGTTGACGCCGTGCCCGATGACGCGCTGAAGACGCAGTTCGAGATCATCACCGAGCTGAAGCCCGACGCGAAGAAGGTCGGCATCGTTTACGCATCGGGCGAGGTCAACTCGCAGGTGCAGGTCGAGGCAGCTGAGAAGGTTGCCAAGGAGCTCGGCCTCGAGATCGTCACGAAGACCGTGACCACCGCGAATGACATCGCGCAGGCCACCGAGGCCCTCGGTGACGTCGACGCGATCTACGTGCCCACCGACAACATGGTGGTCTCGGGCATCGCATCGCTCGTGCAGGTCGCGGAGAAGGCGAAGATCCCCGTGATCGGCGCTGAGCCCGGCACCGTCGAGGGTGGCGCGGTTGCTACCTACGGCATCGACTACACGAAGCTTGGCAAGCAGACCGGCGAGATGGCCATCAAGATCCTTGAGGGCGCCGATCCCGCGAAGACCCCGGTTGAGACGCCGGCTGAGCTCAGCTACGTGGTGAACCCCGCGGCTGCGGAGCGCATGGGCGTTGAGATCCCGAAGTCGATCCTCGACGACGCGACCGTCGTAGAGTAGATCCGTACGCAGTACCCCTGAAGCAGTGGCTGTCGCGCGCACGCGCGGCAGCCACTCTTCCCATTCACGGACGGGAATCCGCCGGATTCCGTGTCCCGAACGCAAGGAATAAACCGGATGATCGGCGCGCTCGAACTGGGTCTCATATACGGAGTGATGGCGCTCGGGGTGTATCTCACCTTCCGAGTGCTGAACTTCCCCGACCTCACCGTGGACGGCAGCTTTACCACGGGCGCTGCGGTCGCGGCGTCGCTGATCACGCTCGAGCAGAACCCCATCCTCGCGACGCTGGCCGGAGCCGCGGCGGGCCTGGTCGCCGGTGCAATCACCGGTCTGCTGCACACGAAGGGCCGGATCGACGGTCTGCTCGCGGGTATTCTCACGATGATCGCGCTGTGGTCGATCAACCTGCGCATCATGGGCAAGGCAAACGTGCCGCTCTTGCGCGCTGAAACCGTCTTCACCCCGCTGAAGGATGCCGGCGTGCTGGGCACCTGGGCGGGCATCGGCATCATCTTTGTGGCCGTGATCCTGCTCAAGATCGTGATCGACTGGTTCCTGTCGACCGACCTGGGTCTGTCGATTCAGGCGACGGGAAATAACGAGCAGATGATCCGCAGCTTCGGTGTGAACACCGATGGCACGAAGATCCTCACGCTTTCACTCTCGAACGGTCTGGTGGCACTGTGCGGTGCGCTGGTGGCGCAGTACCAGGGCTTCGCGGACATCAGCATGGGCATCGGCCTGATTCTGATCGGTCTCGCCTCGGTGATCTTGGGGCAGGCGATCTTCGGTCAGCGCTTCATCTGGCTGGCGAGCCTCGCGGTGGTGCTTGGCGCCGTGATTTACCGCCTCATTATCTTCTTTGCGCTGCAGGCTGGTCTGAACCCGAACGACATGAAGCTGGTCACTGCGGTGCTCGTGGTCGCGGCGCTGCTGCTGCCGCGCTGGGGCTTCCTGAAGAAGCTCCCGTCGCTGCGCAACCGGGGCGGCAAGATTGAACCGCGTGAATCGGACCCCACGGGGACACCGCAGACCGCAGCCCCGAGCGCCGCACCCGCCGGCGCATCGACCGAGACCGCGGGGAGGTAACCGCATGCTGACGATCGATCAGATCTCTAAGACCTTCTTCCCGGGCACCGTCAATGAGCGGAAGGCGCTCGTTGACCTCGGCCTCAAGCTTAATGAGGGTGACTTCGTTACCGTCATCGGCTCGAACGGCGCGGGCAAGTCGACGCTGCTGAACGCGATTGCGGGCCGGTATACGGTTGACACCGGCACAATCGAAATTGACGGCAAGCGCGTCAACAAGCTGAAGGAACACCAGCGCGCACAGTACGTGGGCCGGGTATTCCAGGATCCGATGGCGGGCACCGCGCCCGACCTGACGATCGAACAGAACCTCGCGCTCGCGGTACGCCGTGGGCGGAGCCGTGGGCTGAAGCTGGCGCTCACTCGTTCGCTGCGCGAGCGCTTTGTCGAGGAGCTGAAGTCGTTGGAGTTGGGGCTTGAGAAGCGCCTTCCGGCGAAGGTGGGGCTGCTCTCGGGTGGGCAGCGGCAGGCACTGTCGCTGTTGATGGCTGGGTTCACGCAGCCGCGTATTCTGTTGCTTGATGAGCACACGGCGGCGCTCGATCCGCAGCGTGCGGCGCTTGTGACGGATTTGACCGAGCGCATTGTTGCCCAGGGTGGGTTGACCACGTTGATGGTCACGCACAACATGGAGCAGGCGCTGAAGTTGGGCAACCGTCTCATCATGATGCATGAGGGGCGGATTGTGTTCCAGGCAACGGCTGAAGAGAAGACGCACTTGACGGTGCCGCAGTTGCTTGCTGAGTTCGCGAAGATCAAGGGTGCGACGTTCGACGATCGCGCACTCCTCGCATAGCCTGACGCGTCGCGAACGCTCCCGGTCTCCCTGAATGGGGGCCGGGAGCGTGTGCGTTTCGGCGTGCGCCTCCAGGAAAAGCGGGGCGCGAACCCTAGAGTGAAGTCATGGCAGCCACCTCGTCTCCCCAGGGAACGGCATGGGCCGTTTCCGCCGCTTCGGCCGAGGCACGTGCGGCCGCTTGGCTAGAGGCGCTGCGCGGTCGTGACGACGAGGCCGCCCGCGCCCCGCTCGGCGGGATGCACCGTGACCCCGAGAGCTTCGACTTCACCCGTCGGCTGCTCGACCTTGTCGCAGGGACCGACGATGCTTTCGCCTCCGCGGTGGGGCTCCGCGAGATGGCGCATGAGGTGCCCGAATCGATAGGCATTCGAGACCGCCTTGCGGTGCGCGCGGGCGGAGCCGCCTCGCTCGGGCTCCCCTGGGCCGTCATGCCGGTCGCGCGCCGCTGGCTGCGCACCCGCCTGTCGAGCCTCGTGCTTGCCGCGAAGCTGCCCTCGCCGGGCCTGCCCGACGCGGGCGAACAGATCGACCCCGGCAAGATCACTGCGCTTGCTGAAGCGCTGCGGCGGCATCGAGATGCGGGCCTCGTGCCCGTGGTGGCGCCCCTCGGTCTGGCGGTGCACGGGCCAGAGCAGGCTGCGGCAGAGGCACGGCGACTCACGGCGCTCGCTGCGCACCCCACGATCGGCCACATGCGCGTCGATCCCGAACGGCTCGTGCCCGGCGGCACCGAGTGGTCCGCGGATGCGGACGTCGCCGCGGCGGCCTGCGCGCTGCAGCCCATCCTTGCGGCAGCCGCGGAACACGGCACCACATTGCACATCGAACCGCAGAGCGTGCGGTGGGCCCGGCTCATTCCGGACCTGTTGGACCGCGCACTCGCCGACCCCGCGTTTGATCGGGCGCGTGTGGGCACGCGGCTCCTTGCCGAGTTGCCCGAGTCGCGTGAGCTGTACAGCCGCCTGAGCCGGTGGGCGCAGCGGCGTGTGGCAGAGGGCGGGGCACCCGCTGAGGTGGTGATCGGCGTCGGCGGTGTCGCAGGCGCGGAGCGGATTGCCGCAATCACCAGCGGTCTGCCCGTCCCCGTGCTCGAGGAACGCGACGCGGTGGCCGCGCAGCTCCTCCGACTTGCTGAGCTCGCACTGCATCCTGGCCGTGCCGCGGTGCTGCGCCCCGTGATTGCAAGCGAGGATCCCATCGTGCTTGCAGCAGTGGTGAGTTGTGCCGCGGAGCTTGGCGCCACCGGGCTCGCCTCGCTGCAGCTGCGCGGGGGAGTGGTGCCCGGTCTCGCCGAGGCGATCGTGGCCGATGGTGGCGAGGACATCGAGGTGCGGATCGAGCAGCACGTCGTCGCGCCGAGCGAGTTCGCGGGCGCGGTCGAGTTGCTCGTCGGTCTTGCCGGCGAGGCGGCCGATCCCGAGTCAGCGCCCTCGCGCGTCGACGCGCTGGTTTCCGGCGACGAGAACACGTTCGCCGCAGAGTGGGAGGCGCATGAACGGGCCTTCGCGCTCGCGACCGAGGCCGCACCGGAGTCGCACCGAACGCAGTTGCGCGCCCGCGAGTGGGATCCGAGCGAGCGCGACAGCGCCCTGTTCTACCGCTCACCCGATGAGCCCGCTCGATTCGACACCGGCGGCCTGACCGCAGCGGTGCTCGGGCTCAGCCGTGGCGCCACCGGCGCGTTCCAACTCGAGGAGTTCGCCCCGCCGCGTGCGATCCCCGCAGTCTCCGACTCCGGGTTCGCCAACGAGCCTGGCACCGATGCGAGCCTCCCAGCGAACCGAGAGTGGATGCGCGAGCAGCTGCGACTCGCGAACGCGCGGGTGGGCCAAGAGGACGAGGCGAACGCGACGGTCGCGCTGTCGCCTGCCGACCTGGATCCCGAGCGAGTCGCGCTGGCGGCCCGAGAGTCGGGGGAACGCTGGTCGACTCATGGACCTGCTGCGCGTGGAGTGAGACTGCGGCGCTCAGCGCTCGCGCTTGTCGCAGCGCGCGACCGCCTCCTCACCGTCCTTGCCGCCGACACGGGTGCGCCCGTCGCCGAGCTCGACGCCGAGGTGAACGACATTGTCGACGCCGCCCGATACGCGGGGCAGCTTGCCGCCGGGCTCGGAGCGGTGCGCGGGGCAAGTTTTGTGTCTGACGGATTGATTCTCGTGCACGGGGATGCGGGCACGCCGCTCTCGCACCAGGCCGAGGCAGTCTTTTCCGCGCTCGGTGCGGGCGCCGGGGTGCTGTGGGCGGTGCCCCATCGCTTCCTCGGTTCCGCGACCGCGCTCGTTGAGGAGTGCGAGGCGGGTGGCTTGACCCCGGGCGCCGTGCGCATCGAAGCCGTGGCGGTCGACGCGACTGTGGCTGAGCTTGCCGCGCACCACGAGGTCGACCGGGCGATCGTGTTGGGCGCGCGTGAAGTGGGACAAGAGCTCGCCCGCCGCCGCCCCGACCTGCGCATCGAGGGACAGTTCCGCGCGCGCGGCACCATCCTCGTCGCCCCCTCGGCCGATCTTGACCACGCCATCGCTGATGTGGTGGCCTCAGCCTTCCGCGCGGGCGGCGGGGATCCCCGCGGTGCACATGCCGTGATCCTGATGGGCAGTGTGGCTCGCTCTCGGCGCTTCCGCGAGGGGCTTGCCGACGCGGTCCGCGCCCTCCGTCCGGGCGACACCGCTCGCCCCGGCGACGCTGACCCGCTGGCATTCGGACTGGGACCGCTCGCGGAGCCGGCCTCCGGCGCCGCGCTGCGCGCGCTCACCGAGCTCGGCCGCGGCGAAGAGTGGCTTGTGCAGCCCGAGCAGCTCGACACCGAGGGGCGGCTGTGGAGCCCCGGGGTGAAGATTGGCGTCACCGAGCAGTCCGAGTGCTGGAGCGGGGCGGTCGCCGTGCCCGTACTCACGGTTGCGCATGCGCACTCGCTCTCCGACGCGCTGCGCATGCAGAACGCGCCGGGCGGGGGTGGCGTCGCCGGCCTGCAGTCAAACGACGGCGAAGAGATTGTTGCCTGGGTCGAGCAAGTCAGCGCGGCGGCGCTCGCGATCAACCGACCCACCTCCGGCGCACGTATCGAGCGGCAGCCGGGCGGCGGTTGGGGCGACGCCGTGATGGGTCTGCCGACCCTCGCCGGTGGGCCGAACCGCTTGCTCGCGCTCGGCTCGTGGGAGCCGCGGCCGGGTACGCGTAGCGACACGCTGCACCTGCGTGGGCTCGACCCCGAGGTGCGCCTCCTCATTGAAGCGGCGCAGCCCACCCTCGCGTACGAAGAGTTCGACGCGGTGCGGCGTGCCGCGCTCGCCGATGCGCTCGTGTGGCGCACCTCGCTCGGTGTCGACCGCGACACGATTGGTCTCGGCATCGAGCGCAATGCCGTGCGTACCCGCTCGGTGGTGACGCAGGTGCGGCTCGCGGAGGATGGCCCGCTCGCCGCGCTCGTGCGGGTGCTCGCGGCCGCGCTTCTGGTCCGCGCTCCGATCTCGCTCTCCACGGGGCAGGTGCTTCCGGCGCCGGTTGCCGACCTGCTCGCGGGGCAGGGGATCGAGGTGTCGTTGGAGCGCGACGACGATTGGATGGAGCGCCTTGCGGTGTCTGGGCCGCTCGGCCCGGGGGAGCTTCCGGCCGCGCGCGTGCGCCTGATCGGGGGCGATCCGGTGCGTGCCGCGGAGTGGATGGGCGGACTCGATCGCGCCGCGCTCTGGGCAGACACCGTCACGATGGCTGGCCCAGTGGAGCTGTTGACGCTGCTGCGGGAGCAGGCGATCTCTGCGCGCGCCCACCGGCACGGCCTTGCGATTCCGGTGCCCGGTCTCGACGAGATGCTCGAGGCGCCCTAGTCGTTCGCGGCGGCGTCCCCGCTTGTTGGAGTGCGCAGCATCGGAGTGTGCGGAATGCCATCCTCGAGGAATTCGGGGCCGTTCGTGACGAAGCCGAACCCGGCGTACCACTCGGTCAGGTACGACTGAGCGTGAATCTGGATGGGGGTCTCCCCGCATTCGGTAATCGCCGCGCGCAGCAACGATCCCGCAATGCCGCGTCCACGCCAATCGGGCGCGGTGACGACTCGGCCGATGCTGAAGCGGGGCGCCACAGCATCGCTCTCGCTCAGGATCCGAAGGCCCGCCGCGATGTCTCCCGCCGCGTCTTCCGCCCACACCTGCACCGTGCCCGGCTCGAGGTCGCGGCCGTCGAGGTCGAGGTACGGGCAATCCTGCTCCACGACGAAGACCTCCTGCCGGAGACGCGCGATGCGGTGGAACGTCTCGAGGTCGAGCGCCGCGGGGCCGCGTGCGACGCGGAGGCGGAGCTCGTCGGGCATGGGCCGCGTGATGGGAGTCTCGCTCATACCCCGATCCTCCCACGGCGTTGCGCCGTGCAACAGAGGCCGTGACCTGGTGGACAAGCCCGGCACGCCGGGTCGATTTCCGTTCGCGGCACCGAGCGGGTAAAGTTGGCTCGTCCACGTTCGCGCGGACAACGGCGGGTTACCCGAGCGGCCAAAGGGGGCTGACTGTAAATCAGCTGGCACTGCCTACGGGGGTTCGAATCCCTCACCCGCCACAGCAAGAAAATAGGCCCTGACCAGGAGCGAAAGCTCCAAGGTCAGGGCCTTTTTCGTGCCTCAGAGTTGCACTGTTGCATGCCCCTCCTCCCAGAGGGTGGCGAGTCGCCCTCTGGCAGCACTGGTATGGCCCGGGCCAGAGCGGGCAAGCCAGCAAATGTGGCGCTGAGGATCAAATCGCAGGCGGCGAGGAATGTAGCCTGTGTGCTGACTGCCAGTAACGCATATCTCAGCCCGCTGCATGGTTGGCTGGGTAGCGTGAGGGGAGCGAACGGCAGCTGCCTTTGGCTCAACATGAATCGCTTGACTCGCGGTTCTCCACGAAACCGGTGCCGCGCATGACAACTACATACTCTCCCCAAGTTTCGGGCACGGGTCCGTTCATCCCAACGCGCGCCAGAACTGGCGATTTCCCTCCTGTCGCGAAGGCGTATCGGGAGGTTTCGCAGATCGTGCGCGAGTCGGGCCTCTTGCGCCGGGCCCCGGGCTTCTACGCAATGGTGGGCGCTGGCATTGCGGTTTCGCTGGGGGCAGTGATCACAGGTTTCATTCTCCTGGGTGACAGCTGGTTCCAGCTCCTCATTGCCGCTGCGTTGGCGATCGTCCTCACCCAGATCGGTTTTGTCGGCCACGAAGCCGCGCACCGCGTTATTCTCAAGACCGGCCCAGCGAACGATCGGCTTGCTCTCGCACTTCTCGGGGTCATCGGGATGAGCTACAACTGGTGGGACTCGAAGCATTCCCGTCATCACCAAAACCCAAACCGGATTGGCAAAGATCCAGATATCCAGGCTGACACGATCTCCTTTATTGAGGAGGACGCCGGCCAGTCGCGCGGTTTGATTCGAGCGCTCACAAAGCGTCAGGGCTGGCTCTTCTTTCCGTTGCTCACGCTCGAAGGATTGAACCTGCATCTGCAGGGAATCGTTCACCTGTGCCAGCGCGGGCCCGTGAAGGGGCGTTGGATTGAGCTCTCGCTGATCGTGTCCCGCTTCGCCATACTGATCACTCCCATCTTTGTCTTCCTCCCAGTTGGCAAGGCCTTCGCGTTCCTGGGAGTGATGTTCGCGCTCTTTGGCGTGTACATGGGCGCATCATTCGCCCCGAACCACAAGGGAATGCCAGTGATCGCGCATGATGCTCGCTTTGATTTCTTCACGAAACAGGTGCGAACGTCTCGAAACATCCGTGGCGGCTGGTGGGCCACCTGGCTGATGGGTGGGCTGAACTACCAGATCGAACATCACCTCTTCCCGAGTATGCCGCGGCCGCACTTGTCGAAGGCGAGCCAGATCGTGCAAGAGCACTGTCGCACGCTGAATGTTCCATATACAGAGACATCGCTCATGCAGTCCTACGGGATTGTGATCAAATACCTCAATAGAGTCGGCCTCGCAGCTAGAGACCCCTTCGACTGCCCCATCGCAGCTCAGTACGGCCGTTCTCAGTAGCTCTCACCGACGTGTACCCAAGGAACCGATTCCGTAGAGAACGAGGGTGCGTCTGACTTGAAGCGCTCACGTCCGCGGGGAACCTCATCCACTGGAGCTGACCTCGCGATGCATCGGTGCTCCGGACTGCGCCCAAGTGGCCGAGTTCGCTTCAGTACGCAGAGCGCTTGGCCCGCTTACTGCGCGCTGTGTTCACCACTGTCGGGTATCTCGACAGCTGTGGCGGACCCTTCCGAGCGACCCGTGGCCTCCTCGGCTTTCTGGTCCCGAAGAATCTCGGCATCACGCCGAAGCTGTGTTTCGGCGGACGGCGTGTACCCACCCGCGTTGAGCACTTCACGTTCCCATTCGGTCATTTCCGGGGGCTTATCTTTTGCGTTCATGGGCTCAGCGTAGTCGCGCGCAATGTACGGCTCACAGCTTGGGGATTGAGCCGCACGCCCGCGAGATTGTTGTGGTGCCTACGCGCGTGCTGGTGGCGTAATTTCTCGCGCCTTCTGGGGCCCTCGTGCTTCTTGCCGGAGCAACTCCGCTGGCGCGACACTCGTGGGGTGCTCGCGAAAGTGCACCATTGAAGTGGGCGCCAGACAACGCTGCGGTTCCGTGTGGGTTTGCCACATCAGTTGGTCGCGACCTTGGCGCAGTCATGAGCGGGCAAAGGTCTTGACTGAGCCTGCAGTCAAGAACGGCGGATTCATGCGGGAACACTCCCGGGAACGGGGTGTGGTTTGCGGTGTGCCCGGATTCTGCGTAATGTATTCCTTTGTCAGCGCAACGCAGCCGGGCAGCTAAGCAGAAGCGAAGCGGTCCGGTCTATATGAATGCGCAGCGAATGCCCGGTTGGGTGTTTGCCTGGGGCACAGTTGCTGTTCGGAAGGGTTCCTTCGGGGGATTCTACGGGTGGTGTCTGGTCTTTGAGAACTCAATAGTGTGCACTTGATTGTCAAATGCCAATTATTTATCCCGTCGCTAAGCCCTTTTGGGTTTGGTTGATGGCGATTCCTTTTGGACAAATTATATGAACGTCAGTAATGATGTTCGTTTTGTCAGGTTGAACTCGCATCGTGGTGGCTTATTCCGCTTACCAGGGTGCATGTAATTTTTTACGGAGAGTTTGATCCTGGCTCAGGACGAACGCTGGCGGCGTGCTTAACACATGCAAGTCGAACGATGAAGCCCAGCTTGCTGGGTGGAAGAGTGGCGAACGGGTGAGTAACACGTGAGCAACCTGCCCTTCACTCTGGGATAAGCACTGGAAACGGTGTCTAATACTGGATATGCACAATGGCCGCATGGTCTGTTGTGGGAAAGATTTATCGGTGAAGGATGGGCTCGCGGCCTATCAGCTTGTTGGTGAGGTAGTGGCTCACCAAGGCGACGACGGGTAGCCGGCCTGAGAGGGTGACCGGCCACACTGGGACTGAGACACGGCCCAGACTCCTACGGGAGGCAGCAGTGGGGAATATTGCACAATGGGCGCAAGCCTGATGCAGCAACGCCGCGTGAGGGATGACGGCCTTCGGGTTGTAAACCTCTTTTAGTAGGGAAGAAGCGAAAGTGACGGTACCTGCAGAAAAAGCACCGGCTAACTACGTGCCAGCAGCCGCGGTAATACGTAGGGTGCAAGCGTTGTCCGGAATTATTGGGCGTAAAGAGCTCGTAGGCGGCTTGTCGCGTCTGCTGTGAAAACCCGAGGCTCAACCTCGGGCCTGCAGTGGGTACGGGCAGGCTAGAGTGCGGTAGGGGAGATTGGAATTCCTGGTGTAGCGGTGGAATGCGCAGATATCAGGAGGAACACCGATGGCGAAGGCAGATCTCTGGGCCGTAACTGACGCTGAGGAGCGAAAGCATGGGGAGCGAACAGGATTAGATACCCTGGTAGTCCATGCCGTAAACGTTGGGAACTAGATGTAGGGCCTGTTCCACGGGTTCTGTGTCGTAGCTAACGCATTAAGTTCCCCGCCTGGGGAGTACGGCCGCAAGGCTAAAACTCAAAGGAATTGACGGGGGCCCGCACAAGCGGCGGAGCATGCGGATTAATTCGATGCAACGCGAAGAACCTTACCAAGGCTTGACATATAGAAGAACGCTGTAGAGATACAGAACTCTTTGGACACTTCTATACAGGTGGTGCATGGTTGTCGTCAGCTCGTGTCGTGAGATGTTCGGTTAAGTCCGGCAACGAGCGCAACCCTCGTCCTATGTTGCCAGCACGTTATGGTGGGAACTCATGGGATACTGCCGTGGTCAACACGGAGGAAGGTGGGGATGACGTCAAATCATCATGCCCCTTATGTCTTGGGCTTCACGCATGCTACAATGGCCGATACAAAGGGCTGCGATACCGCGAGGTGGAGCGAATCCCAAAAAGTCGGTCTCAGTTCGGATTGGGGTCTGCAACTCGACCCCATGAAGTCGGAGTCGCTAGTAATCGCAGATCAGCAACGCTGCGGTGAATACGTTCCCGGGCCTTGTACACACCGCCCGTCAAGTCATGAAAGTCGGTAACACCCGAAGCCGGTGGCCTAACCCTTGTGGAGGGAGCTGTCGAAGGTGGGACTGGTGATTAGGACTAAGTCGTAACAAGGTAGCCGTACCGGAAGGTGCGGCTGGATCACCTCCTTTCTAAGGAGCACTCAACAACATTGTTGTTGCAGAATGGTGCGATCATCACCACACGTGTGATGCGCAACCGCTCATGGGTGGAACATTTGACAATGCAAGCATTGATTTGCTCGCCTGTGCTAGTACGCAGCGTTGTTCCTCGTGGACAGGGTTGTTGGAACGTGTGGGTGTGTGAGTTGGTGTTTCTCTGGTGCATACTATTGGGTCCTGGAAGACCAGCCGATCTGCCTCTTTGGGGGTGGGTGGACTTGGTTTTCTGACCTGCGGTTATGGGACGTGTTGCTCATGATTGTGGGATCGACCGTACGTTGAGAACTACACAGTGGACGCGAGCATCTAGTGATGCCACGCATGATTCGTATCCTTTTGGGGGTGTGTTTTGTGTTGGTGGTGTTACTGATTCTTAATGTAATTTCATTGGTCACATGCTCATCTTTTTGGGTGGGTGTGTGTTTCTGAATACTTATGTGATTTCAAGTTTCTAAGAGCAAACGGTGGATGCCTTGGCATCTGGAGCCGAAGAAGGACGTAGTAATCTGCGATAAGCCTCGGGGAGCCGATAAACGGGCTGTGATTCGAGGATTTCCGAATGGGGAAACCCCGCCAGGCGGCTTGCTGACCTGGTGACTCCCGCCTGAATATATAGGGCGGGTAGAGGGAACGTGGGGAAGTGAAACATCTCAGTACCCACAGGAAGAGAAAACAACAGTGATTCCGGTAGTAGTGGCGAGCGAACCCGGATGAGGCTAAACCGATCATGTGTGATACCTGGCAGGGGTTGCATGGTCGGGGTTGCGGGACATGCCGTGAGACGCTGCTGAGTCTCGAACGTGAGAGTGAAGCTATAGGAGAACCGCTTGGAACGGCGGACCGGAGTGGGTGAGAGTCCCGTATCCGAAATGGTTTTACCGCGTGGTGTGTATCCCAAGTAGCACGGGGCCCGAGAAATCCCGTGTGAATCTGTCAGGACCACCTGATAAGCCTAAATACTCCCAGATGACCGATAGCGGACTAGTACCGTGAGGGAAAGGTGAAAAGTACCCCGGGAGGGGAGTGAAATAGTACCTGAAACCGTTTGCTTACAATCCGTAGGAGCACCCTTTGTTGGTGTGACTGCGTGCCTTTTGAAGAATGAGCCTGCGAGTTAGCGATATGTGGCGAGGTTAACCCGTGTGGGGAAGCCGTAGCGAAAGCGAGTCTGAATAGGGCGATTCAGTCGCGTGTCCTAGACCCGAAGCGAAGTGATCTATCCATGGCCAGGTTGAAGCGTGTGTAAGAGCGCGTGGAGGACCGAACCCACTTAGGTTGAAAACTGAGGGGATGAGCTGTGGATAGGGGTGAAAGGCCAATCAAACTTCGTGATAGCTGGTTCTCTCCGAAATGCATTTAGGTGCAGCGTTGCGTGTTTCTTGCCGGAGGTAGAGCTACTGGATGGCCGATGGGCCCTACAAGGTTACTGACGTCAGCTAAACTCCGAATGCCGGTAAGTGAGAGCGCAGCAGTGAGACTGTGGGGGATAAGCTTCATAGTCGAGAGGGAAACAACCCAGATCACCAACTAAGGTCCCAAAGCGCGTGCTAAGTGGAAAAGGATGTGGAGTTGCTGTGACAACCAGGAGGTTGGCTTAGAAGCAGCCACCCTTGAAAGAGTGCGTAATAGCTCACTGGTCAAGTGATTCCGCGCCGACAATGTAACGGGGCTCAAGCACGCCACCGAAGTTGTGGCATTCATATAACAGGTAGGCCTTCGTGGTCCAGCCGTATGGATGGGTAGGAGAGCGTCGTGTGGCGAGTGAAGCGGCGGTGTGAACCAGTCGTGGATGCCACACGAGTGAGAATGCAGGCATGAGTAGCGAAAGACGGGTGAGAAACCCGTCCTCCGGAAGACCAAGGGTTCCAGGGTCAAGCTAATCTGCCCTGGGTAAGTCGGGACCTAAGGCGAGGCCGACAGGCGTAGTCGATGGACAACGGGTTGATATTCCCGTACCGGCGGTAAACCGTCAAAGACCTAACTAGTAGTGCTAAGCAATCCAAAGCTGGATGGATCCTTCGGGTGATGTTCGGTGGCGGCTGCGAACCCGAACTGGGGTGGTGAGCGTGAGGTGTGACGCAGGAAGGTAGCCTGTGCCGGGCGATGGTTGTCCCGGTGTAAGTATGTAGCCCGTCGTTTATTAATAGTTTTCGGCTTTGGGTGAGATACGATGCGGACCCGTTTGGGGAAGCAGGTGATCCTATGCTGCCGAGAAAAGCATCGACGTGAGGTTTGCTGTTGCCCGTACCCCAAACCGACTCAGGTGGTCAGGTAGAGAATACTCAGGAGATCGAGATAATCATGGTGAAGGAACTCGGCAAAATGCCCCCGTAACTTCGGGAGAAGGGGGGCCATCCACTTATACGGATTTACTCCGGAAAGGGTGTGGTGGCCGCAGAGACCAGTGGGGAACGACTGTTTACTAAAAACACAGGTCCGTGCCAACACGCAAGTGGACGTATACGGACTGACGCCTGCCCGGTGCTGGAAGGTTAAGAGGAGAGGTTAGACTTTTGGGTCGAAGCTTTGAATTTAAGCCCCAGTAAACGGCGGTGGTAACTATAACCATCCTAAGGTAGCGAAATTCCTTGTCGGGTAAGTTCCGACCTGCACGAATGGCGTAACGATTCCCCAGCTGTCTCCACCGTGAACTCGGCGAAATTGCAGTACGAGTAAAGATGCTCGTTACGCGCAGAAGGACGGAAAGACCCCGTGACCTTTACTACAGCTTGGTATTGGTGTTCGGTGTGGCTTGTGTAGGATAGGTGGGAGACTGTGAAGCTGGCACGCTAGTGTTGGTGGAGTCGTTGTTGAAATACCACTCTGGTCATATTGGATATCTAACTACGAACCCTGATCGGGTTTTAGGACAGTGCCTGGTGGGTAGTTTAACTGGGGCGGTTGCCTCCCAAAATGTAACGGAGGCGCCCAAAGGTTCCCTCAACCTGGTTGGCAATCAGGTGGCGAGTGTAAGTGCACAAGGGAGCTTGACTGTGAGACTGACAGGTCGAGCAGGGACGAAAGTCGGGACTAGTGATCCGGCAGTGGCTTGTGGAAGCGCTGTCGCTCAACGGATAAAAGGTACCTCGGGGATAACAGGCTGATCTTGCCCAAGAGTCCATATCGACGGCATGGTTTGGCACCTCGATGTCGGCTCGTCGCATCCTGGGGCTGGAGTTGGTCCCAAGGGTTGGGCTGTTCGCCCATTAAAGCGGTACGCGAGCTGGGTTTAGAACGTCGTGAGACAGTTCGGTCCCTATCCTCTGCGCGCGTTGGAGATTTGAGAGGATCTGACCCTAGTACGAGAGGACCGGGTTGGACGGACCTCTGGTGTGCCAGTTGTTCTGCCAAGGGCATGGCTGGTTGGCTACGTTCGGGATGGATAACCGCTGAAAGCATCTAAGCGGGAAGCCGGCCTCGAGATGAGATCTCCGTACACTTTGAGTGTGTGAGGCTCCCAGTAGATGACTGGGTTGATAGGCCAGATGTGGAAGCTCGGTAACGGGTGGAGCTGACTGGTACTAATAAGCCGATGACTTGATTTCCACCACCTTTTGGGTGGGCATAGGTTTTCAGATGTAACGATGTTTCGCGTCCACTTTGTGGTTCCCAACGGACGGCCACACACAACACCCTTGTGGGGTGGGTGTGGTTGATATGTTGATAGAGTTACGGCGGTTATAGCGTCAGGGAAACGCCCGGTTACATTCCGAACCCGGAAGCTAAGGCTGACTGCGCCGATGGTACTGCACTCGGGAGGGTGTGGGAGAGTAGGACACCGCCGGACACCTTTTTATAGGGAGGGTTGCACTTGTTGGTCACCAGTGATGGTGGCTTGCGGGTGTGGCCCTCCCTTTTTTGACCCCAAAAACAGGCGCTCATTGCGCCTGTCCGCGAGGGAGTGGGCCGCCTGGAGTCCGCGGTCCAGGCGGCCTGAAGCTTCCCGGCTACGAGGCGACGAGCGGGTGTGCGCCCGCGAGCAGCCGATCCGCGAAGCGGTGGCCCATCAGGGCATGGGCTTCCGCCGTCGGGTGCAGGTTGTCGGGGAGCGGGAAGCGCTTGGCATCCGCCTCTGAATAGAGGTCGAGCCCATCGACGAAGTGAAGATGTGTGTCGTCACGTTGACGCTGCGCAGCGATGTCACCAAGCGCATCCCGGATCACGCGGAGAGTCAGGCGGCCGTGCGCAGTGTCACCTTCCGTGCCGGTCGCGACGAAGCGGACCTGCTCGGAGCCGATTGAACTTGGATCGAAGGCGCCCGGCCCCGGGGTGTTCTCGTGGATGCCGCAGAAGATCGGCGACATGAGGACGATCGGTGTCTGGGGGTGCCCGTCGCGGATCGTATCGAGGAATCCGTGTACGGCGGGTACAAACGTGCGCAGCCGCATCCCGTCGAGGTTCACCACATTGATCCCGAACTTCACGCTGATGAGGTCCGCCTCCGTGTCGCGGATCACCCGCGCCATGAATGGGTCGACGAGCGAGCTGCCTCCGAGGCCCAGGTTCTTCAGATCGAGCCCCGCCTGCCGCGCAGCGACCGCAGGCCAAATCTCGGTGGGCGTGAGCGCGTTGGAGCCGTGGCTGATGGAGCTTCCATGGTGGACCCAGCGGGGCTTGCGGCTCGTGGTCGGCGAGAGTGCGGCGTCCGAGCGCAGTTCGAGGATCTCCAGGCCTTCGTTGTGGGGGAGCCAGATCTCGACCTCGTGCGTGCCCTCGGGGAGGGCGAACTGTGTGACGTGCGGCTCACCGCTGCGGGGTACCGCCTGGCCGGTCATGAGATCCACCTCCGTGGCGTCACCCCCGCTGAGCGGATCGCTGAGTATGAACGCACCGTCGACGACGACGTCGACCCGGCCGCGCGGCCGGTCTGCGCCCCGGTACACGACGCGGTGCGCGTGCGAAACAAGTGCAACCTCTCGACTCTGCGTGGTGAAGCGTACCCGTACCCCGGAAGGCTGCCCTTCCATCGCGAGAAGCTGAGGGTCCGGAAACTGCCGGCGTACCCAGGCCGGGAGGCGGTGGGGCGCGATCCCGCGCTCAGTCTCGACGAGCTCGGCAACGTCAGAGACAAACTCCGCGGTAATGGGAGTGATGATCATGCTGGGGTGTCCTTTCGGGGCCAAGAGGTGAGCGCCCGGTCGATCGCATCGAGCGCGGCCAGCCAGGAGCGCGCCACATCGTCGCTGCGGTGGGCGAAGCTCTCGGAGCGACTCAGCGAGAGGAACCCATTGATGGTTGCGCCGACGAAGCGCGTCGCGTCGACCAGGCTGTCTTCTGGGGTGTTGTATCCGCGCAGCACGGCGAGCGTGAGCGTGCTCAGGCGCGCCGCTTCAGTGGAGCGTGCGGTCTCCGGAGAAGCGGGCCTGAGCAGGGCTTCCCAGGCCCCTGGTCGTTCCCGGGCATAGTCCCGGTGTGCGTTGGCGAGGCCGATGAGCGCATCGCGCCCCGCGCGTCCTGCAACCGCTTCCGCGACCCGCTGGGCTAGCTCGCCGAGAGCGAATCGATGTACGCCGGCGATGAGTTCGTCGCGACTTGCCAGGTGCGAGTAGAGGCTCGCGGGTTGCACCCCAAACTGTCTCGCGAGGGCACTGAGCGTGAGCTGCTCGAGCCCCGCGGTGTCGGCGAGCTCTGCACCAGCTGTGATCAGGCGTTCGGGGGTGAGATTAGCGCGGGCCATGATCAAATCCTACACCCTGTAGGTTTTGGCCAACGCTCATGAGGTTATGGGGTGCTCCCTGATGCCTCGGGAGCGCGGGCTCCGAGCACATTCCAGATCAGGATCCCACTCATGCGGTGTGCCCCTCCGGAAGTGGGGCCGCGTGGCTTGGGGGCGCTGTGCGGTGCTCGGTCGAGCCGCGCACAATCACCGTGAGGATGGCGCCGCCCACCGCGCCGGGGAGTGCGATCAGCGTAAAGATGAGGGGAAACGCGACCACGCCGAACCCGACTCCACCCATTGTGGAGCCCGAGGCCAGGGAAGACACGGTGCTGGCGAGCGCCGTGAGCAGCATGATGATGAAGAACAGCAGCAGCGTGAGTGGTACCGCCACGACTGCGGTGCGGGAGAGCGGCCACTCCGGGCGTCGCCCCACGAGCAGCAGCCAGACGAGGAACGCTGAGCCGCCGAGGCACACGCCAAAGAGCGCCGCGGAGCCGAGCGGCGCGAGGATCGAATCGACGCCGACGACCCACACGAGCAGTGCGAGTGCGATGATCACCATGGTGACGAAGCTGAATGTGCCCGCAAGGAGCGCGCGTCGCAGCGCGGTCCTTCGCGGGAGTGGCGCCTGATCCTGTCGCATCTGTCCCCCGTATTCCGGGCACCTGCGGCTGCGGGTGCGTGTGCCTCGAAGGTAAGAGGGCGAGCTGGGAATGGCGGGGAAGTTGGCGGTTCTCGATCAAGTGTGAACACTCGGGCGCGAGCGGTCCGCCGGATATCCTGAAGCTTGAGTGTCGGGGAAGGGGAGCGAATGGCGAAGCTGCAGCGACTCTCGTTTCGGCTTCCGCTCAAAGCGCTGGCCTACTCGGGCGCACTCCTCGCCATCGGTGCAGCGGTGCTCGGCGGCACGGCGTGGGCGTACGGCCCCGCTGTCGCGCACGCGGGCTATCTCGCGATCATGCTGCTCCTCTCGCCTGCGCGGGCGCTGCGGCCCAGCGTGCGCGCCATCGCCGCGCTCTGGGCCGTGATTGTCTCGATCGCGGGTTTCTTGGCCGGCGAGTTCGGTGAGGGCGTGCCGCTCATCGGCCTGGTCGTCGTGTGCCTCGTGCAGGGACTGTTCCGCCTGGGTGAGGTTGCCTCGCTGACGCGCTCGCCGGTGAACTTCGTGGTGTTCGCGGGAATCGCGCAGACCGACACCCAGCTGTGGCAGGTTGCGCTCGGCTCGGTTATCGGGGCCGCATGCATGCTGGGGATCGCCCAGCTCATGCCGCCCAAGCGGGCACTGGCGCCGCCCTCGCGCACGGCGCCCGAGCGCATTGCCTACGGCCTGATGCTCGCCGCAGGTTCCGTGCTCATTGTGCTGGTCTCTGACGCCCTGCACTTCCCCTTTGCGAGCTGGGCGCTGTTGTCGTTCTGCATGATTCTCGCGGTTGGTGCGGATCAGCGCCGGGCTCGCGCGCGGGATCGCACGATCGGCACCATCGTCGGCGCTGCGGCGGCGGTGCTGGTTGCGTTGCTGCCCGATCCCGCGCCGTTTGTTGTCGCGGTGGCCGCCATGTTCCTGTGCGTCGCGTACCTCCGGGCGGGGAACTACACGCTCTTCGTGACGTTCCTCACGCCCGCGATCCTCCTGACGAGCAACCCGGAGGGGTCGATGCTCGCTCTCGGGGCGGGCCGTATTGAGGCGATCCTGCTCTCTGTCGTCGTCGCGGTGATCTGCAGCGCGATTGCACAGTGGCTCGGTGCACGGCTTCGCGCGGCCGGGACGTGGGAAGTGCGGAGACAGTGAGCACGAGTTTCGGTGAGATTCGCCGCATTCGTCCACGGCGGGCTGGGAGGCGAGCGCGCCGTGTGTGAACTTCGATAGAGTCACTGAGGGGTGCAATCGCGCCCCACACCACAGCTTCTGACCAGGTGCTTTGCCGGGTTATGGCGCGTGTGCTCGGTAGCCGGCCCGGCAGGGGTTCATAGCAGAACCACATGTTCGGGAGGGTGTATTTGGCGTGCGTTCGGCGAGGGGCCTGGTGAGGACACGGTTGTCAGAGAGGACACCCATTCCGCATGTCTGCAACACCCACTGGAACACCACCGCCCGCTCGGCGCCGCGCGCTCGGCGCGTTCGGTGCTGCCGCGATCGCGCTCCCGCTCGCGCTGACCCCTGTCGCGGCGAACGCTGCGCCCGCGGATCCCGCACCCGCCCCGGTGCCCCGCGGCGCGATCTCCGCAATCACCTCGGGGACCTACCTGCCCGGCTACGCCGCAGAATTCGCCGCTCAGGTCGACGACGCGACGGTGTTCGAGCATGTGCGTCACCTCGCGGTGGATATCGGCCCACGAGTCGCGGGCACCGCCGCCGAGGTGCGCGCCAACGCCTATGTGCAAGACCTGCTGAACAGTTACGGGTTCAGCACCGAGATCGAGAAGTTCCCCGTGAGCGAATCGCTGTTCGCAAACGCGACCCCAAGCCGCGATGCGGGCCTGCAGGTGAGCTGGCAGTTCCGCCCGGCGAGCAACGCGCTCTTCACGGGCCCGGATGCGCCCGTCAACGCAGAGGTTGTGGATGTCGGCGCCGGCGAGGGCTTCGATCCGGCGGCTGTCGCCGGGAAGTTTGTGCTGCTGAACTGGAACGCGACGGCGGCGGTACGCAACGCGAAGATCGTCGAACTCGCCGAGGCCGGCGCCGCCGGCGTCATCGTCGCGCAGACCACGCAGAACAGCTCGCTTGCGGCAGTCGGCAACGTCTCCGCTGCGGCCACCGGCATCCAGGTGGTCGGCGCCGCAGATGGCCAGGCCCAGCGTATCCGCGAGCTCCTCGCGGGAGGGCCGCTCTCGCTCGCCCTCACCACCGAAAAGAGCAGCCTCGAGAGCTCCAACACGATTGGCGTGCGGCCCGCCCAGGGTGAGAACGCAGAGAACGCACCCATCGTCTACATCGGTGCGCACATTGACTCCGTGGTGGGAAGCCCGGGCGCGAGCGACAACGGCTCGGGCGTCGGGATCCTGCTCGAGTCCGCGCGCATTATGAGCCAGTACCCGCTGAACACCGAGATTCGCGTGGGCACCTGGGGCGCTGAGGAGAAGGGCATCGTGGGGTCGAAGACGCACGCCACGCAACTCAGCCCGGACGAGATCGATCGCACCATTGGCGCGTGGAACATGGACATGGCGGGCACATCGTTCCTCGGAACGGCTGAGCAGCCGTTTGAGTTCTGGGGGCTGACGGTCAACAAGGACAACGAGAACAACGCGGTGCTCAAGCAGGCATCGGCGCTGTCGAACATCACGGGGCGCGGGGATCTGAACCGCGGCGTCGTGGGCCGCAGCGATCACCAGTCGTTCCACGACGTGGGCATCGATGCTGCGGTGTTCAGCTGGATGTTCTGGTCGGCAACGAGCTCGATTGTGCTCGAACCGACTTATCACAAGCCCTCGGACACGATCGATAACATCTCGCAGGAGCGGATTGGGATCGCGGCTGAGCTCATCGGCGGATCCGCGTTCCGCGCGGCGCTCAACCCGGTCGCAGTGACGGTCGCCGACACGGAGAAGAAGCCGCAGGCGGATGTTCCCGTGGCTATGTCGTGCGGTGAGGACGATGGCTGGCGCGAGGTTGGCCGCACCGACGAAGCCGGCACGGTAGAGGCACTGGCTCCCGCCCTCGAGTGCGACTTCGCAGCGCTCGCCGCAGACGGCTCGCGTGGTGCGGTGCTGGACCAGCAGGTCACCGGCGCCGGGGCTGTACAGATCGGATTGGCGCACGATACCGCTGCGCCGAGCATTGAGTTCGCTGCTCCCGAGGGCGAAAACGCTGCGGGTTGGTACCGCAGCGGGCCCGTGCAGCTTGCGCTCTCGGCGACGGACGCGGGCGACACCGCGCCCACTGTTGAGTTCTCGGTGAACGGCGGCGAATGGCAGCCCTACACCGCGCCGATTGAGGTCGGCGCCGAGGGCGAGACGGTCGTCAGCGTGCGGGCAACCGACGCGAGCGGCAACGTCGCTGAAGACTCGCGCTCAATCCGCATTGACTCGGGTGCGCCGGTACTCACCGCGACACCGAGCGCCTCGACGCGCGGTGAAGTGACCGTGAGCGCGACGGATGCGACCTCTGGCGTTGCTGGCGTCGAGTACCGCGTCCTCCCGAGCGGGGAGTGGCAGGAAGCGCCCCTCCCGGCGGCGCTTCGTCGTTCGGCCGATCCGATGCCGATCGAGACCACGGTCGTTGTTCCCCTCGGAGACGCGGCGGGCAGTGTCGAGTTCCGCGCAACCGATGTGGCGGGCAACCCGAGCGAGCTCGTAACGCTCGAATTCGCCGCGGCGAAGCCTGGTGAAACGAAGCCGCCCGTCACGCCGACCAAGCCGGGCACCAAGCCGGTGGCGAATCCCGATGACGCGCTCGCGGCAACGGGTGGCAACAACCTGCTGCTGATCGGTGCAGCGACGGGCGCCCTGCTGCTCGTCGCCGGCGGTGCGATCATGGTGGCGCGTCGCCGCGAGGCGGCCAGCGAGTAGCGAGACTGCTCGCCCGCAAACTGCGGCCCCGGCGAAGAGGACATCCTTCTCGCCGGGGCCGCAGTGCGTGCCGTCTACTCGCAGCCAACTCCATCACCGTCGCGGTCGAGGTGGGGGCCGTAGCCCGGGTCTCCCATGCGCACGGGCGCTGCCCCGGCGTTCCGTGCGGCGGTTCAATTTTGGAAGTACACGGTGCCGGTGTCCTGTGCGGGTTCGCCGAGGAACGAGCGTGGCTCTGAGGCAGGGGCCTCGTACGCGGCTTCCGCTTCGCGCGTGCGGAGTTCCGCCGCTTCGGCCTGGCTCTTGGCTTCATCCGCTCGTTTCTCGGCCGCTTCAGCCCGCGCTTCAGCATCGGAACGCTTCTGTTCAAGTGCCTTTTTCTCGGAGGCGAACTGTTCGGCGTTCTGTTCGTGCTGCGTGATTTCGCGAGCGGTCATGTCGAGCTTCTGCTCGTGGGCCTCGATTGTGGAGTCTGCGGCCTGCAACTCTTCCTGAAGCTGAGCAATCTCCGATTGAGTGCCTGCGCTCGCATTCCCGGCTCCGGCTCCAACGACAAATCCGAGAACGCCCACGGTGATCGTGACCCAGAGCGGAGCGCGGCGCTTGCGGGAGGACTTCTCTGCCGCGGCATCCTGCAACAAAGGCGTAGCAGTTCCCGAAGCACGTACGCGGGAGGTCCACTGCGTTCCATCCCAGTACCGTTCGTCACTTGGATTCTCGGTGTCCGGGTACCAGTTCGCGGGCGGAAGAGTCATAGCGCTCATCATGTCATTGCAGTGGTAAAACTACCAATTCACTATGCGATCCAGGCTGCAGGCAATCGAGGCGTACGCTGAGGGCATGAGCGAACTCGAAACCCGTCTCCGCAGCCTGCCCGCCTTCCCGCAGCCCCTGCCTGTGCTCGACCCCGCGACCATGCCCGCGGATCCGGACACGCTCTTCCTCGACTGGCTCGACGCGGCGATCGAAAGCGGCGAGCGCCAGCCGCACACGATGGCCTTCGTGACCGCACGCGCTGACGGTGAGCCCGTCGCCCGCACACTCATCCTCAAAGACGTTGATGCGGACGGATACCACTTCTCGACGCACCGCACCTCGCGGAAGGGCATCGAGATCGCCGCCGACCCGCGCTGCTCGATGCTGTTCTTCTGGCGCGAGTTCGGACGCCAGGTGCGCGTCACTGGCGTCGCCGTGCCGCTCGACGATGCAGCGACGCAGCGCGACTGGGCCGGGCGGCCCAGCTACACCGGGCAGCCGAATCTCGACTGGCAGCGCTACGCCCTGCGCCCCACCGAGTTCGAGTTCATGCAGGCGCGTGAAGACCGGCAGCACACACGCGTCGAGTACACGCGCGGCGACGCCGGATGGCGCCAGGCGATCGTGGCCACGCCAGCGGGCTGAGCACCGCGCCGCCGTGCATGGACCCCGCGCGCGACTACTCCGCCGGGCAGGTCTCGAAAGCGTACTCGGCGGAACTGGGGACCGTGAGATCGCGGTCACGCAGCACCATCGAGCGCGGAGCCGCCGGGTCGACGCACATTTCGGCAAACGGACGGGGTAGCTCGTCGGTGTACTCGATGTCGATCACGTGCGCGCCGTAGAACTCAGCGAAGTTCTCGCACTCGGCAAACACCATGCACTCTTCGGTCACCGCGAAATCGAAACCAGCTTGGGATCGCATCAACGCGACGTCGTCCGCGGCGTTTTTCTGCCCCGCCGCGAGCCCGGCCGCGTGCGCGGTCTCGACGAGTGCGGCAGCGAGTTCGACGTTGTCGGCGCGCGTGAGCACGCCCGCGGAGCGACTGTACGTGTCCAGATTGTCGAACTCGACGGCGTCGTAGCCATCGCGTGCGCAACCCTCGATCCACGGGTCCACGACCTCGCGGATCGCATCGCGTGTCGCCGCGGTGCGCGTGTCGAGCAGCACCTCGTCGGGCCACGCCGGATCGTGCACCAACTCGCCCGCATCGTCGCGCAGCAGGGTTTCGTCGGGCCACTCTGCGAGTTCTCCCGGCTGGGTTTGAAAGCCGTTCACGTAGCAGATCGAGTACACGCCCTCGGCGGGCGCCGCACTGCGATCACGCGCCACTATCGTCACACCGGGCGGGGGCTCGGATGCGCCGCCGAGCTGATAGTCGGGGGTGCCGCCCGTCGGCGGCAGCGTGATGTCTGGGGCGAGCGACGCCGCGCAGCCCGTGAGGAGCAGGAGGGCGGCGAGCCCGCTCGAGAGTACAGCGGGAAGTGCGCGTTGAGATCTCGTCACGGAACCAGTATCGCGGAACGCACCCGTCAACGAGGCACGCTGAGCGATACACTCGGGGCATGAGTGACCTCGTCGTCTCCCTGCCCGCTGAAGGCCTGCGCGAAGCCCTGGGGGAGGTGCCCGGCGTCGAATTCGTTGAGTGGGATCTCGCCGAGCCCGCCCCGCGCGAGCGCTTCGACATCGTCGTGCCGCCGTACTGGGGTGGCGCACGACAGCTTGCCGCGCTCGCCGCGGTGGAGGCGCGCCTCGTGCAGTGGCAATCGATCGGGTACAACGGAGTTGCGAAGCATCTGCCCGAGGGGGTGCCGCTCGCAAACGCCGCAACCGTACACGAGGCCTCAACCGCGGAGCTCGCGCTCGCACTGACCCTCGCCGCTCAGCGCGGCATCCCCGAGTTCGTGCGCGCCGGCGATGAACACCGGTGGGAGCTGCGATCCTTCCCGAGTCTCGCTGACCGGCGCGTGCTGATTGTCGGCTACGGCGGTGTCTCGAAGGCGATCGAGGCCCGACTCGCCGGCTTCGAGACCAGGATCACGCGCCTCGCCCGCACCGCCCGCGAGGACCGGAACCTTGCGGGCGAGACGGTGCCGGTGCGCGGGTTTGACGAACTGGGCGATGCGCTCGCGGATGCCGACATCGTGCTCGTCGCGGTACCGCTCACCAACGAGACCCGCGGCATGTTTGGTCAGGCCGAGCTCGCGCGCATGCCCGACGGCGCACTGCTCGTCAACGTGGCGCGCGGCCCCGTGGTCGACACCGATGCGCTCGTCGCCGAACTGCAGCGCGGCCGCCTGCGCGCTGCGCTCGACGTCACCGATCCCGAGCCGCTTCCCGCTGACCACCCGCTGTGGGAGTGCCCGGGCACGCTGATCAGCCCGCACGTCGGCGGCGATTCGACCGCCATGCTGCCGCGCATGGTGGCGCTCATTCGCCGCCAGATCGCGCACCTGCAGGCGGGTGAGGCGCCCGAGAACCTCGTGCTGGGGGAGTGGGCGTAGCTCCGCGCAGATGCCGCGGGCGCCGCGCCACGGGAAACGTGCACAGCGCCCGCGGTGCAGCACTGTGCAGAATCGCTTTTCTCTGAGCGGCGCGCGGGTCTATGCTCGCTCCAGCGGGGACACTTCGGTCCCCCGGATCAGTGTCGATCCGAAAGGAACACAGCGCATGTCCGCAACCCCACCCACCGGTCGCCTCGCCGATGACGAGCACCTCGCCGTCCTCGGCTACGAGGGCAAGTTCGACCGCTCCATGAGCCTGTGGGCGAACTTCGCCCTCGGCTTCACCTACCTCTCGCCGCTCGTCGGGGTCTACTCCCTCTTTGCGACCGCGCTCGCTACGGGCGGCCCGCCCTCAATTTGGTGGATCATCATCGTCGCGTGCGGCCAGATGCTCGTCGCCCTCGTGTTCGGCGAGGTCGTGTCGCAGTACCCGATCCACGGCGGCATTTACCCCTGGGCACGCCGCCTCTGGGGCCGCCGCTACGCCTGGCTTGCCGCCTGGGTGTACATCTGGGCGATGATCGTCACGATCACGGCGGTTGCAGAGTTCGGCGCCGGCTTCATCACGAGCCTGTTCGGCATCACGCTCACCCCCGAGTCGACCCTGTTCACCGGCCTCGGGCTGCTGCTGCTCGCGCTGCTCATCAACTTCTCGGGCACGAAGTGGCTCGCCCGCATCGCGCGGATCGGCCTTTTCGCGGAGCTCATCGGCGTCATCGGCCTGGGGCTCTACCTGCTCCTGTTCCAGCGCAAGCACTCGTTCGGCGTCTTCTTCGACACCATGGGCACCGAGGGCGACGGCTCGTACGTGCCAGTCTTCCTCGCCTCCGCGATCGCCGGTCTCTTCCTCTTCTACGGCTTTGAGGCCTGCGGCGATGTTGCGGAGGAGGTGTCGGATCCGGCCCGCCGCATCCCGCGCGCCATGCTCATGACGATCGTGGTCGGCGCGATCTCGGCGCTGTTCTCGTTCGCGGGCTACGTGCTCGCGGCCCCGAACCTCGAGGCGATCGTGGCGGGCGAGGAAGGGGATCCGATCCCCGCGATCCTTGAGGCCACTCTCGGCACGGTTGGTGCGAAGATCTTCCTCGTGATCGCGATCCTTGCATTCATCTCGTGCGTGCTGAGCCTGCAGGCCGCGGCCTCGCGCCTCCTGTACTCGTTCGCGCGCGATGGCATGCTCCCCGGCCACCGCTGGCTGTCGCAGGTGTCCGAGCGCAGCAAGGTACCCACGAACGCGCTCATCGTCGCGTGCACGGTGCCCGCGCTCATCTGCGTACTCATCTACTTCAACGAGGGCATTCTGGTGCCCGTCACCTCGTTCGCGATCCTCGGCATCTACTTCGCCTTCCACATGGTCGTGTTCGCTTCGCTGAAGCAGCGCTTCCAGGGATGGCGTCCGGCCGGGCCCTTCAACCTCGGCCGCTTCGGCATCGTGGTGAACGTGCTCGCGCTGGCGTACGGCGTCTTCGCCATGATCCTGCTCGCGCAGCCGGGCGACACGGGCAACTTCCTCACCGACTACGTTGTGCTGCTCGGCCTCGGCGTGGTGCTCGTCACCGGACTGCTGTATCTCTTCATCGCACGTCCGGATCGCCTCTCGACGGCGCCGTCGGGCGACGCGAAGCAGGTGGCGGATGAGATCCGTCGCCGCACCGGCCAGGTCTCGGTGCAGTAGTCGCAGATTAGGATCGCGGCCAGCGGTTGTCGCGTCCCCGCCGCCCCGCACCACACGCGGCGCGGCGTACACAGTACGAAGCCCGGGCCCGGCGCACGCCGCGGCCCGGGCTTCGTGCTGCCTGGGTGTTGCCGGACTTTCTTGCGCGGGGGTCGAAATCCCCCGGTCCGGAGTGCGACGATAGGGGGACAGCCGCAGACTATGCGCGCTGAACACTAGACAGGAAACGATAAATAATGGCGAAGTATCGAGTTCAGAACCCAGCGACGGGCGAGATTGTCGAGACCTTCGAATCCGCAACGGATGAGCAGATTGAGCAGAAGCTCGCTGCCGCCGATGCCGTCTACCGCGAGTGGCGCGAGAAGAGCGTGCAGGAGCGCGCCGCCGTCGTCAAGCGCGTGGCCGAGCTCTTCGAGGAGCGCAAGGACGAGCTTGCGCGCATCATCGCACTCGAGATGGGCAAGTCGCTCGCCGAGTCGATCGACGAGGTCGAGTTCGCGCGCGACATCATTGAGTACTACGCGGTCTACGGGCCGGGACTCATCACCGATGTCGAGATTCCGAGCACCATCCCCGGTAAGGCGCTCATCGAGCAGAAGCCGATCGGTACGCTGCTCGGCGTCATGCCGTGGAACTTCCCGTACTACCAGGTGGCGCGCTTCGCGGCCCCGAACCTGGTGCTCGGCAACACGATCATCCTGAAGCACGCGGACATCTGCGCGCGCTCCGCCCTCACGATCCAGGAGATCATGGAGGAGGCCGGCGTGCCCGTGGGCGGCTACCAGAACGTGTTTGCCTCGCACGACCAGATCGCCACCATGATCGCGGATCCCCGCGTGCAGGGTGTCTCGCTCACCGGTTCGGAGCGCGCCGGCGCCATCATCGGCGCCCAGGCCGGCACGCACCTCAAGAAGTGCGTGCTCGAGCTCGGCGGCATCGACCCGATGGTGGTGCTCGACAGTGACGATGTCGCAGCCGTGGCGGCCGAGGCGTGGAACTTCCGCACCTACAACGGTGGCCAGGTCTGCAACTCGAACAAGCGTCTCATCGTGATGGACGACATCTACGACGAGTTCGTTGCCGAGTTGGTCAAGCTTGCCGAGGGGCTTGAGCCGGGCGACCAGCTCTCGCTCGCAGAGGGCCAGTACGCGCCGCTCTCCACGCGCACCGCAGCGGAGACTGTGCACGCGCAGGTGCAGCAGGCGGTCGCCGAGGGCGCAACGCTCCTCGCGGGCGGCGTGCTCTCCGAGGGTCCCGGCGCCTACTACTCGCCCGCAGTGCTCACGGGCGTGCCGCGCGAGGCCCCCTCGTACGGTGAGGAGATCTTCGGACCGGTGGCCACCGTGTACAAGGTGTCGAGCGACGAAGAGGCGCTTGAGCTCGCAAACGATTGCGCGCTCGGCCTCGGCGGCTCCGTCTTCTCGACCGATGAGGCGCGGGCCACCCGTGTCGCTTCGCGCCTCGAGGTGGGCATGGCGCACGTCAACACGATCGCCGCTGAGGCAGCCGAGCTGCCCTTCGGCGGCGTGAAGCGGTCCGGCTTCGGCCGCGAGATGGGCCCGGTGGGCATCGGCGAGTTCGCCAACCGCCGCCTCTTCTTCACCGCGAAGTAAGCGCTGCACGTTGGCCCGCCTCGGCTTCCGAGGCGGGCCAACGTCGTTTCAGGATCGCCCGGCAGACGCTCCCCGAACCGCTGTTCAGGAACGCGAGTAGACTGGGCGGATGCTGGCTCCGGCCGGTATTCCCAAGATCCCCGCTTGCACCTTGGAGTGACACACGAACATGGCTGAACAGTCCCGCCTTGATAAGGTCATCGCCCTCGCCCGCCACCGCGGCTTCGTTTTCCAGGCGGGTGAGATCTACGGCGGATCTCGCTCCGCATGGGATTACGGTCCCCTTGGCACGGCGCTGAAGGAGAACATCAAGCGCCAGTGGTGGAAGACCATGGTGCAGAAGCGCGACGACGTCGTGGGTATCGACTCGAGCGTCATCCTCCCGAAGCAGGTGTGGGAGGCCTCAGGCCACGTCGAGGTCTTCAGTGACCCGCTGGTGGAGTGCCTGCAGTGCCACAAGCGCTACCGCGAGGACCACCTCATCGAGGAGTTCGAGGAGAAGAAGGGTCGCGCCCCCGAGGGCGGCCTCGCCGAGATCGTCTGCACCAACTGCGGCACCCGCGGTCAGTGGACTGAGCCGCGCGCCTTCTCCGGCCTGCTGAAGACCTACCTCGGCCCCGTCGACGACGAGGCGGGCATGCACTACCTCCGCCCCGAGACGGCGCAGGGTATCTTCGTGAACTTCGCGAACGTGCTCCAGGCCGCGCGCATGAAGCCCCCGTTCGGCATCGGCCAGATCGGCAAGAGCTTCCGCAACGAGATCACGCCGGGCAACTTCATCTTCCGCACCCGCGAGTTCGAGCAGATGGAGATGGAGTTCTTCGTCGAGCCGGGCACGGACGAGGAGTGGCAGGAATACTGGATGGCCGAGCGCATGCGCTGGTACACCGACCTCGGCATCAACGCCGACAACCTGCGCTTCTACGAGCACCCGCAGGAGAAGCTCTCGCACTACTCGAAGCGCACCGCAGACATCGAGTACCGCTTCGGCTTCACCGGCAGCGAGTGGGGCGAGCTCGAGGGCATCGCTAACCGCACGAACTTCGACCTCTCGACGCACTCGGAGCACTCGGGCAAGGACCTGAGCTTCTTCGACCAGACGAAGAACGAGCGCTACACGCCCTACGTCATCGAGCCGGCCGCCGGCCTTACCCGCTCGCTCATGGCGTTCCTCGTCGATGCGTACCGCGAGGAGGAAGTGCCGAACTCGAAGGGCGGCACTGACAAGCGCACGCTGCTCGCACTCGACCCGCGTCTTGCACCCGTCAAGGTGGCCGTGCTGCCGCTCAGCCGTAACGAGGCACTCTCGCCCGCCGCGCGCGAGATCGCACAGGACCTCCGCGAGGACTGGAACGTCGACTTCGACGACTCCGGCGCGATTGGCCGCCGCTACCGTCGCCAGGATGAGATCGGCACGCCGTTCTGCGTGACCGTCGACTTCGATTCGCTCGAGGACAACGCCGTGACCGTGCGCGAACGCGACACGATGCGGCAGGAGCGCGTGCCCCGCGCTGAGCTGCACGCGTACCTCGCTGCGCGCCTGCGCGGCGCGTAACGCCCAGCGCCTCATGCACACAGCCCCGAGCCGATCCCGGCTCGGGGCTGTGTGCATTGTGGGATTCGCGGGTTTCCCCGGACAGCCCAGGGGAGAGATGGGAGAATGGGAGCCATGACAAGCCCTGGACCGGAGCACCCCTCCCAGCCCCAGCCCGCGCAGCCCCAGTACGCGTGGGCGCAGCCGCCGATGCAGCTGCAGACCGTGGAGACCGAGCCACTCGAGTACCACCGCTTGCTGCGCGGCATGCAGGGCTACGCCTGGTGGAAGCCGCTGGTGCTGCTGCTCCTCTCGGGTGTGTACTTCGGGGTGCTCACGGTTGTGGTGACCCTGATCTTCATGCCGATCATGATGATCTTCGACCCCACCTACCTCACGGACGTCGCGACGGGCGCCGCAGAGATGATCGACACGCAGCGCCCGGTCTCCGTGGCACTCAGCATGGTGTCGATCATCATCATGATTCCGGCGGTGCTGCTCGCCATGCTCACCCTCGGCATCCGCCCGGTGGGCCGCGTATGGTCGGTCGCCGCCCGCATTCGCTGGGGGCTGCTCGGCAAGCTCTTCGGCGTGGCCGTGGTCTCCGTGCTCGTGATGAACGCCGTGGGCATGGGCGTCGAACTGCTCATGAACCCCACCGTGGTCTCCACCCCCGCAGAGGGTCCCGCGAGCGAGTTCGACGTGAACGCCGCGCTCTGGTCGCTGCTGCTCATCATCCTGCTCGTGCCGTTCCAGGCGACGGCCGAGGAGGTCGTGTTCCGTGGGCTCTTCATGCAGGTGCTTGGTGCGTGGTTGAAGAATCCGTGGTTCGCGATCCTGATCCCCACCGTGGGCTTCGCGGCGGCGCACATCTACGACATCTGGGGGCTCGCCGCGGTGGGTCTCATGGGTGGGGTGGCTGCCTGGCTGAGCTGGCGCACGGGCGGGCTCGAGGCCGCGATCGCCATCCACGTGGTAAACAACCTCATTGCGTTCGGCTTCATGACGGCCGGTGTGGGCGGTTCGACCGCGCAGACAGCCGACGGCGGTGGGCTCGGCAGCGTGATCGGCGAGATTGTGGGCCTCGGGCTCTTCATCTGGCTGACGCTGAAGGTCTTCGCTCGGGATCGCCACGGTCGCACCCGCATCGACCTCGTGCAGCGCGCGGTGCCGGTCGCCCCGGCGACCCCGCCGCAGAACGGCCCGGTCCAGGGCTGGACCGGGGGCGCAGCATGATCGATGTATGCGTGGTCGGCGATGGGCTCGTCGAGCTCGCGACAGCACTCGAGTTCGCCGAGGTGGGACTGAGCGTGCGTGTGTTCCCCGCGCCGGAAGCGGCGGCTGGTGCCGGGTGGGAAACGCTCAGCGATCCATGTGGCGTCACCGACCCGGACGGGCAGCTGCAAGAGTTCCTTGCTCACATCGCTGCGCCGATCACCCCGGGTGATCCCGCGGAGGAGCGCGCGACGCCGCGTACCTCGCCACCCAGCCCGGTGCTGCTGCGCGGCGCCAAGCGGAACTGGGTGCCGGAGCCGCAGCCGGCGGTGTGGGGCATCCCCGCGGTGCCATTGGCCGCCGATTCGATGGCCGTGCTCGGCACAGCCGGCGCGCTGCGTGCTGCGGTCGACCGGGTGCGCCCCGTGCTGACGATCGGCAAGACGCACGCCTTCGGCGACCTCGTGCGTGCGCGCATGGGAGCGGCTGCGCTTGACCGGCTCGTCGAACCGCTCGCGCGAGACGCCTACGGGGTGCACCCGGACGACATTGACGCGGCGCTCATCGCCCCCGGGCTGAACGAGGCGATGACCCGCGTGGGCACGCTCTCGGGTGCGGCACTCGACACGGTGGAGCGTCATGTTGCACGTGAAACTCTCGTCGCACCGGCCGCCGGTTGGGGTGAGCTGCGCGACGCGCTCGTCGCCCGGCTGGCGCTCTACCGCGTGGAGTTCGCTGAGACGGCGCCCGCGCGCATCCGCGAAGCGGAAGAGAGCTGGCTGATTGACACCGCTGGCCCCGAGGGCGAACTGGTGGCCCGGGCGCTCGTAATCGGCGTCGACGCTCGTGCCGCGACCGAACTGCTGCCGGAGCTCGAGGAGCTGCGCGTGGGGCCGAAGCGCGCGGTGGGTGAGCTGAGCATCGACGACCCCGGGTTCTCGGCTGAGCAGCAGCGTTGCGCAGCGGTGCAAACGGTCGTGCTGCAGGACGGCGCGACCTGGAGTGTGCGCGCCGAGCGTGGCGCGACGGGCTGGAGCGCGCACGCGCGTGGCCCAGCGGGCGCGCCGCAGGGCGCTGCGCAGGCGAGTATTGCCGCGCGTGCGCGCGAGGCGGTCGAGGGCGCCGGCTTTGTTCCGCGCGGCACCGGACGCACATGGATGCAGTTTGCGCCATATGCTTCCGCCGTGAGTCGCGATGCGGCGGCTGATCGCCTTGCGGTGTGGTGCGCGGCCCGATCCGAGGTACTGCCTGTCGGAGCGGCGCTCCACGGCGGCGCGATTCCCGCGGCGCTGGAGGACGCGCGGGCGCGCTCCGTGCGCCTGCGCAGACACCTCGCGGGCATCGCTGAGTGATTCGATCTCGGGTATATGACGCAAACGGTATGCAACAGCCAGGGAAGCCGGAGTAGGCTTGCCAGGAACACCGGACGATTTCGGCTGGAGGCAGTATGAAGGGCAAGATCGCATTCGTTCTCGGAGCGACCGTTGGATACGTGCTGGGCACGCGCGCGGGTCGGGAACGCTACGAGCAGATCAAGCGCGGCGCACAGTCCGTGTGGAACACGGAGCCGGTGCAGCGCGGCGTCGGCGTGGTGCGGGATGCCGCGCAGGGGCGCGTTGACCAGCTCAAGGCGACCGTGGTGCGCGCAGGCAAGGGCGCGTTCGACGCGATGACTCGTGACCCGGCAGCGCCGAGCACGTCGGCTCCCGCGCGCTCCGCCTCGGCGGATGCCAAGCCGGAGCCCAGTGCAGCGAAAGCGGGCGATGCCGAATGAGTCGAAAGAAAGACCAGGCCGGCACGTTCGAACTGCTTTCGCGCCTGCCGCAGCAGATCGTCTCGCTCGCAAAGATCGAGTACGAGAACGCAAAGCACGAGGTTGCATCGAAGGCGAAGAAGGCTGGCATCGGCGCCGGCGCGATCACTATCGCGCTGTTCTTCGTGTTCTTCATGCTCCAGGCGCTCGTGATCGCTGCCATCGCTGCGCTCGCACTCGTGTGGCCCTGGTGGCTGGCGGCGCTCGTCGTTGCGGCGCTTCTCCTGCTGCTCGCGGCGGGCGCGGTGTTCGCCGGAGTTGCGCTCATCAAGCGCGGCAACCCCGTACCCGAGGAGACGCTGGGGCGAGTGGGTGACGACGTCGCCGCGATGGGCGAGGTGCGCTTCAACGCGACGACCCCCGTGCCCGAGCCTGGTGCCCCGCGTGCCGGCGCGCAGCCGGGCGGCCGGACGTCCGAGGGTACTGGGCAGGGCGAGCAGTACCGAATGCCGCGCGTCGGCGAGGAAGGAAACTGGCGATGAGCGGTTGGAACCGTGAGCAGGGCGTCGCGGACGCCACACAGGCGCGCACCGAGCTCTACGACACGCTGACGCAGCTGCAGGGGCGCCTGAACTACGCCCAGCGCATCGACGACTCGGTGGCCGACGCGAAGCGCCGCATTGCCGCCGAGAAGGAGCAGAACCCGCTGGTGTTCGCTGCGGGAGTTGCGGGCGTCGCGGTCGCCGCGGGGCTCGTGGTGTGGGGGATCGCTCGCGCGGTCTCGCGCCGCCTGCGCTGAGCACGGAGCGTAGTCGCCCAGCCCTTCACCGAGGTCACAGTTCCATTCCGTTACCGGTCTCGGGGGCCCTCATTTTGCTTCCGGGGCGACTCGGGGTGAGAATAGGGGATAACGGTTTTCCGTGCGCGACCAGCTCCAGGTCCATCAGCGACTCGATAGTTGGTCTTTCTTATTGTCGTCAAGTGAGTGGGGTCTATGTCGTCAGAGGCAAAACCGCTCAGTGGGCTGCGGGTTCTCATCCCCCGCGGCGGCACCTGGGGGGATTTAGTTTCGAAGGCCTTGCGCGAGCAGGGTGCTCATACGGTGACCTCTCCGCTCGTGGACTTCGCTCACACGAGCGAGGAAGAGAAGCTTGTCGAAGCGCTGAAGCGCCTCGAAGCCGGTGAGTTCGACTGGATGACGGCGACCAGCTCGACCGTTGCCGATGTGCTCACGCACCACAACGCGGTCATCCCCGCGGAGACCAACGTCGCGATTGTGGGCGAGGCGACCGCCGTTGCCTTCCGCGACGCCGGCTACCACATCACCCGCACGCCCGAGGCGGAGAACAGCACGCACGCGCTGCTCGACGAGTGGACCGAGATCGACACGGGGGACGTGCTCCGCGTGCTCACCCTCCGATCCGACGTCGCGATCCCCGTGCTCACGGAGGGGCTCATCGACCGCGGGCACGATGTCACTCAGGTGCTGGCCTTCCGCACCGTCGGTGTCCCCGCCTCTGTGCACATCCGCGAGGACATCGAGTCGGGCCGCATCAATGCGCTGCTCGTCGCGTCCGCGAAGATCGCGCAAGAGGTCGCTGCCCAGTTCCCGAAGCTCCCCGAGAACACGATCGTCGCCTGCGTGGGCGTCAACACGCTCGAGGCCGCTGCGGCGGTGGGTCTGCCCGCCGACGCGGATGATCCCGCTCACCCCGACTACGCGATGAAGCGCGCACTGATCGAGACCGTTGAATCGGTCATCGACCAGAGCGACATGCTGGACTAGGCCATGGCGCGCGTCGAGGTGCACGAGGACCGGGTGGTGATCCGGCTCACGCGTGCGGAGCGGGTGGCCGCGCTGCGCCGTCGCGACATTACGCTTGATCGCTCTGCCATCACCTCAGCGGTGATCACCGCTGACCCGTGGGTGTGGTTGCGCGGCGTGCGCGCTGCCGGGAGCCACGTGCCCGGCACGCTTGCCTCGGGCACCTGGCGCAGCTTTACCGGCCGCGACTTCGTGCTCGCCCGCAAGGGCCGCGACGCCGTGGTGATCGACCTCGAGCCGGCACCCGAGACCGCGGAGGATCGCGGCTGGGTGAGCGAGTTCGACTCGTTCTCCCGCGTCATTCTGTCGACCGTGCACGCGGCCGAGCTGGTGCGTGCGCTGCGCCTTGACGACGGCTCGGGCTCAGTCACCCTCGATACCGACTAGGCACCGGGTCGCGGCGGTGGGCCGGAAGCCCGACCCACCTGCGCGCTGACCCGTGCGCGGGGGGTTAGTCGCGCGCGATGAAGAGGTCCTCGAGCACGATGCGCGTGCGGGGTGCCAGCTCGCGCTCACGGAGCGGCTCGGGCAGCTGCTCGGCATCGCCGATCGCGCCGATCACCATCACGGAGACAGGCTCGAACCGCGCATCCAGGTTGAAGGCCGCACGAATCGCGTCGCGGTCGAAGCCCCCCATCTGGTGCACGTGGAAGCCCTCGGCGTGTGCCTGCACGGTGAGGTGCGCGACGGCCTGTCCCAGGTCGTACTCGGCCCACGGCTGCGGGTTGCCCTCAGCGTTCGCCACCTCTGCGACGTTCACAACGAGCGCGCCAGCGCTGCCCGCCCACATGCGGTTGAAGCCGGCGAGCGTCTCCTCAATCGCGGTGAAGTGCTCGGTGCCGCGGCGCGCGAGGATGAAGCGCCAGGGCTGCGAGTTGTTTGCGCTCGGCGCCCAGCGGGCCGCCTCGAAGATGCCGCGCAGCGCCCCCTCCGGGAACGAGTGATCGGCGTCGAATGCGCGGGGGCTCCAGCGCTCGGCGAGCGTGTCGAGAACGGGGGCGCTGGTCTGTGCGGTGCGCGGGCTCACGGTGATGGGTCTCCTTGAGAATTGGGGGCGGTGAGGTCGCGGCACGCGCCGCTACCCGGCAGTCTGTAACGCCCGGGATGCGACCGCTATTCCCGCTCCCCCGGTGCGGGAATACCGGGGCGGCGTGTGCCGCGATCCCCATCGACTGCGCGTGTGCGCTCTCAGCTATGACCCGCCAAGCGCCCAGGCGATGAACGCAATGACGGGGAGCGCCGCAAAGGTCGTGAGGAACACGGTGTCGCGCACCATCGTCTCGGCGCGACGATAGGTGGCCGCGTAGTTGTATACGTTCTGGGCGGTGGGCAGCGCGGCGATGATGGTCGCGACGAACACTTCGTGCGCGGAGAGGCCACACGCTGTCGCGAGCAGCCAGGCGACCGCGGGCATGGCGAGCACTTTCAGGCCCGACGCGGTGAAGACGGCCGCGCGCCCCGTGCCCGGCTGCAGCGCCCGCTGACCGCGCAGCGACATCCCGAAGCTCAGCAGCACCATCGGGATCGCGGCGCCGCCGAGCATCTCGATGGGGGCGAGCACGAGCTCGGGGATGGGGAGGCCGACCAGCGCGACGATGAGACCGGCGACCGAGGCGAGGATGATCGGGTTCGACGCGGCGCGGCCCAGGGCGACGAGTGCCCCGCGCTGATTGCCCCGCGTGGTCTCGAGGATTGCGAGCACCGCGGGGGCGAAGATGACCAGCTGCACGAGCAGCAGCGGGGCGACGTAGGCCGCGTCGCCGAGGATGTACACCGCGACCGGCAGGCCGAGATTGTTCGAGTTGACGTAGCCGGAGCAGGTGGCGCCGAGCGTGGTGGCTGCCAGGTCGCGCCGGAACCAGAGCCGTGAGGCGAGCACGAAGAGGGCCGCGACGATGAGGGCAGACAGGCTTGTGATCAGGATTACGGGGGAGAAGATGATGCCGGGATCGCTGTCGTGCAGCACCGCGAAGAGGAGGGCTGGGGTGGCCACAAAGAACGCCACGTTGTTGAGCACGCGCCGCTCTTCGCCGCGCACGACGCCGAAGCGTGCGGCCAGGTAGCCCGCGCCGATCACCCCGAGGATGAGCGCGAACCCCTGCAGCACACCGAGCATTAGGGGGCAGTGCTCCCTGCCGTGCGGAGGCCCGCGATGAGGGCGACGAGGCCAAACTCAAAGGTCTCCTCGGCGGTGCTGCGGCCCTGCGCGGTCGCGTGCGCGCGTGCGGCAAGTTCGGCGGCGGTGAGCGCCGGGGCGATCGCGGCATTGCTCGTGGGCCGGAGGTTGTCGTCGGGCGCGAGCGAGTCGAGGGCTGAGCCGATGATGAACGACTCGATCGCCACGAGCGCGGGCACGATGCGGTGCTCGGGGTAACCGTCGCGGCGCATGGCCGCAGCGATCCGCTCGTAATCGATGATCGACTCGGGCTCGTCAGCCACGGGCAGGGTTGCGAGCGCGGCGATGATGCCCGGGTGCGCGCCGAAGGTGGCGCGGTAGGCGCGGGCCCACGGCACGATCGCCGTGTGCCAGGGGAGCGCGTCGAAGCCGTGGTCGCCCACGCGCGCGGTGAGCTGGCCGCGCATCCCCGCGATCAGCTCGTCCTTTCCCGCGAAGTAGTGGTGCAGCGCCGAGGGGCGAACCTCCAGGCGGCGGGCAAGCGCGGCGAGGGTGAAATCGGCGCCGCGTACATCTGCGAGCTCGAACGCTGCGGTGAGAATCCGCTCGTGTGAGAGCACAGCGGTGCGCGGTCGCCCAGCCGCTCGGCGAGCCTCAGGCGCCGAAGTCATGGAACCCCCTTGTGCCGCGGTGTTTGCATTGCATATTGAATCTGCGTAAATTGATGGTGCTCCGCGTCACTTCGAGGATACGGGGTCTCACGAAACCCCGGGGGAGGACCGCGTGCCGAACACGAGCGCCGAGCTGATCATTTCTGGTGCCCGCGTGCACACCATGGTTGCAGGGGACGCCACACCGGCGCCGCGCTCCATTGCCATCGCCGATGGGCGCATCCTCGCGGTCGGCGAAGCCCAGGAGATTGCCGAGGCCTTCCGCGGTTCGAACACGCAGGTGGATGACGCGAGTGGTGCGACGATCACCCCCGGCCTCATCGACGCGCATCTCCACCCCATTCAGGGCGTGGAACTCTGCCAGGGCATCGACCTCGGCCGCGTCCGAGACGTTGCGGGTCTCCGGACGGCGCTCGCCGCAGAGGCTGAGCGCGTGCGCCGAGACACGAGCGACGGCTGGGTGCGGGCCTGGAACCTCGACTACGCCGTGTTCGAGGGCGCGCAGCTCACCTCAGCGCTCATCGACGAGGCGGTCGCCGGGGTGCCCGCAATGGTGTTCTTCTTCGACTTTCATACCGCGCTCGCGAGTACTGAGGCGCTGCGCCGCGCGGACATCACCGGTGCGCGCACCTTTGAGGACAGCTCGGAGATCGTCGTCGATGGCGCGGGTGTGCCCACCGGCGAGCTGCGCGAGGACAGCTCGTACCAGCCCATCCTCGAGGTCGCACCGAAACCGAGCACCGAGGAGACCCTCGAAGCCGCACGGGCGACGTTTGCGCGCATGCGCCGCTCCGGGCTCACGGGCGGCACCATCATGGATGGCAACTCCGGCACCCTCGACCTGCTCGAGGCGCTCGACTCTTCGGGCCTCGGCCTGCCCGTACGCATCGTGAGCGCGATGGACGTGAAGCCCGTCTACACCGCCGCGGAGCGCGCCGCCATCGCCGCGCAGCGTGACCGCGCCGGAAACCGCTGGCGCGGTGGCGTGATCAAGCTCTACGCCGACGGGGTGATCGACACGGGCGCCGGCTGGCTCTACGAGGCCGACGCCGACGGACAGGGGCTCGACGGCTTCTGGCCCGACCAGGCCGACTTCGTCGCCGCCGTGCAGGAGTTCCACGCCGCAGGCTTCCAGATCGCCACGCACGCGATCGGCGATCGCGCGGTCGGCGAAACGATCACCGCGTACGAGACCGTCGGGAGCCGGGCGCTCTCCGGCGTGCCGCACCGCATCGAACACCTGGAGACGCTCGACCCCCGCGATCTTGCGCGGCTCGCCGAGACGGGCATCACCGCCTCGCTGCAGCTGCCCCACCTGCAGTGGCGCATCGCCGACGGCAGTGATGAGTGGGCACGCCGCCTGGGCCCCGTGCGCGCGGCGCGCGCATGGGCAGCCGGTAGCGTGCTGCGCGCCGGCGCCCCCCTGGCGCTCGGTTCGGACTGGCCCATCGCCGATCTCGACGCGCGTGTGGGCCTTGCCTGGTCGATGCTGCGCCGCGAACCCGGCGCGCGCGACGCGTTCGTGTACGAGCCCGAGGAGCGGCTGACCGCCGCGGAGGCGCTGCACGGTTACACGCGAGGCGCCGCCCTCGCGCAGGGCGACGACGACCTGGGCGTGATCCGTCCGGGCGCTCGCGCCGACCTTGCCGTGTGGGCCGAGGACCCGCTCGACACCCCCGGCGATGATCTCGTCGAACTCCCCGTACTGGCCACCTACCTCGACGGCCTGCACACCTCACACGAGGGCTGACGCGCGGGCACTCGCCCGACACCGCCCTCTCCCTTCCGCCCGCGGCACAGCCGCCGCCCGCCCGAAAGGCCACCGTGGTCCAAAACACAGCCCTGGCGTTGCTGCCAGTTCTCACCGTTCTTATCGTGTCGGTGCTCACCAAGCGCGCACTGTTCGGCCTGCTCTCGGGCGTGCTCGTTGGCACGATCCTGCTGGGCGGGTGGGGATTCTTTGACACCTTCGTCGGCGCCTTCGGGGCCTCGCTGACCAACGAGACCGTGCACTGGCTCGCGCTCGTCGTGGTGCTCTTTGGCATCCTCATCGCCTATTTCAACGCATCGGGCGCCGCGAACGACTTTGCGCGGTGGACCGAGGGCTTCGTGAACTCGCGCCGCAAGTCGCTACTGCTCACCTGGTTGCTGACCATCGCGCTGTTCATCGATGACTACCTGAACGCGCTCACCGTCGGCACCTCCATGAAGCGCGTCACCGACCGGCACGGCGTGCCCCGCACCATGGTCGGCACGATCGTCAAGATGACCTCCGCACCCATTGCCGTGATCATCCCGTTCTCTACCTGGGCCGTGTTCTTCTCCGCGCTGCTCGAGCAAGACGGCGTGACCGTGAACGGCTCGGGCTTCGGCGCGTACCTCTCGGGGCTTCCCACCATCTTCTTCGGCTGGTTCGCGCTCGCGATCGGCCTGCTGCTTGCCCTGGGCGTGCTGCCGCTCGTTGGGCCGCTGAAGCGTGAACAGGCGCGCGTTGCCCGCACCGGGGACACCCTGCCCGAGGGGCTCACGCCTGAGGAGCGCGCGTTCGAGCTCGCCGAAGACGGGCAGCAGAGCACGCGGCCCCTGCCGTTCAACTTCCTGATCCCGATCGTCACGCTCGTGCTCGTGACCATCTTCACCGAGGTCGACATCATCAAGGGCGCCGCGGCCGCGGTCGTGGTCGCGATCATCCTCTACGTCGCACAGCGCCGCCTCACGCTGAAGGGCGTGCTCGACCAGGCGTTCGAGGGCATCACGAGCATGGGCTACGTGATGGTGCTCTTCGTGCTCGCGTTCATGATGCAGCAGATCAACATCGATCTGCAGCTTGCCGACTGGATCATCGACGCCACCCAGCCCGTGATGTACGGCGCGCTGCTGCCCGCCGTTGTCTTCCTCGTGTGCGGCATCTACGCCTACGCGACCGGCGCGTTCTGGGACCTCGCCGTGGTGATCACGCCCGTCGTGCTGCCGCTCGCGATTGGCATGGGCGTTGACCCCGTGCTCGCCGGCACGGCAGTCTTCTCGGGCGCCGCCCTCGGTTCGACCACCTGCATGTACGGCGACGGTATGGTGCTTGCCGCGAAGTCGGTGGGCGTGAAACCGCTCAGCCTGATGCTCTCGATCCTGCCTTACGCGGGCGCGGCGGCGGTGCTGTCGTTCATCGCGTACCTGATCGCGGGCTACGCGAGCTTCGGCGGCTAGGACGCCTCGGGCGTCCGCCGCATCAGCGGGCGCCCAATGCGGTGGCCGCCTCCTCTTCGATCACCCGAGACAGGGTGTCGAGCACGGGGGAGCGCAGTTTCCATCGCTGCCAGTAGAGCGGTAGCTCGATCGCGGAGGCGGGGTCGAGCTCGACCATCCGCCCCGCGGCGAGCGGTTCCGTGCACTGCAGCTCGGGCAGCATGCCCCAGCCCATGCCGAGCTCGACTGCGAGGGCGAACTCGGCGGACGAGGGCACAAAGTGGCGTGGCGGGTGCACATCGGCGCGCGTCACCTTCCGGAGGAAGCGCTGCTGAAACGCGTCGTGCCGATCGAACTCCACCGCGGGCGCGCGGCGAAGCGCCTCAACCGTGAGGCCGCTCGGGAAGTGCTCGGCCACGAACTCGGGGCTCGCCACCGCGCGGTACCGGTCGGTGCCCACCCGCGTCGACGTGCAGCCGGGCACGGGCTCGCGGGTGGCGGTGAGCGCGGCCATCACCTCACCCCGGCGGAGCCGCTCCGTCGACACAGTCTCGTCGGCGCGCAGCACCTCGAAACGAGCGCCGGTTTCGCGGGCCGCGCGGGCGAGCGCGGGCACGACCCAGGTGGCGAGCGAGTCTGCATTCACGACGATCGGGATCAGGGTGCCCGCCGCCGGCCCGGCCCCCAGCTCGGCGGCCACATCGTCGGCAACGCGGGCGATCTGCCGGGCCGCCCGCAGTGCGGCTGCGCCCGCCTCCGTGACCGCGACCGGGCGGGTGCGCTGCACGAGCACGGAGCCCACCCGCTCCTCGAGTGCGCGCACGCGCTGGCTCACCGCTGAGGGGGTGATGTGCAGGCGCCGCGCCGCGCCCTCGAAGCTGCCCTCATCGATGACCGCGGTGAAGGTGGCCAGGTGTTCGACGGGAAAGTCCACGGTGCTCCTGTGCTGAAGGGTGGTCGGTGCGCATGCGGGCGCTCCGGTGGTAGGGCACGCGACGGCCTCTGCGCGGCAGCCGCCTGCTTCTGAAGCAAATCTTACGATGCATGAGAATATTCAGGCACGCTGAACTTGGAACGCCGGCCCGCCTGGCCCTAGCGTCGAAGCATGATCGTCCCCTTCCTCGTCGGTATCGGCAGCGGCTTCTCCCTCATCGTCGCGATTGGCGCCCAAAACGCATTCGTGCTGCGCCAGGGCATCCGCCGGGAGCACGTGCTGCCCGTCGTGCTCATCTGCGGCCTCACCGACGCGCTCCTCGAAACCCTCGGTGTCGCGGGGATCGGCTACCTGATCGAGCGAGCGCCACTCGTGCTTGAGATCGTGCGCTGGGGCGGCGTCGCCTTCCTGCTCTGGTACGCCTGGTCGGCCGCGCGGCGCGCGATGAAGCCCGAGGTGCTGGTCGCAGACTCCGGCTCGGCGGGATCGCTCAAGCGCACGATTCTCGCCTGCCTCGCGATCACCTACCTGAACCCGCACGTCTATCTCGACACCGTGGTGCTCATGGGCTCGATCGGCAACGCGCAGGGCGATCCGGGGCGCTGGTGGTTCGCGCTCGGCGGCGCGCTCGCAAGCATCGCCTGGTTCTTCCTGCTCGGGTACGGCGCACGCGCGCTCACCCGCTTCTTCGCGACCCCGCGCTCGTGGCGCATCCTCGACGGAGTCGTGGCGGGTGTGATGCTCATCATCGCGGCGCGGCTCGCATTCGGCGGCATGTAGCTCGGGGTCGATCAGCTCCGGCTCCGGGAGTGCGGGATCCGTGCGCCCCGCGCCGACCATGCAGGCATCCGGCGCGCGGTACGATTTGAGTCATGGCATTGAGCGACAACGACCGGAAATACCTCGACCTCGCGATCGAGCAGGCGCAGCTCGGTTGGGACGAGGGCGGGGTGCCGATCGGCGCCGCACTCGTGCACCATGGACCGGAGGGCGACCGCGTGCTCGCCGTGGGCCGCAATCGCCGCGTGCAGGACGGCAGCGTGATCCGTCACGGCGAGACCGACTGCCTCGAGCGCGCCGGCCGCCTCCCCGCAAGCGTGTACCGCGAGTGCACCCTTTACACGACGCTGTCGCCCTGCACGATGTGTGCGGGCACCGCGATCCTCTACGACATTCCGCGCATCGTGATCGGCGAGAGCGACAGCTTTGAGGCGTCCGAGGAGTGGCTGCGCAGCAAGGGCGTCGAGCTCGTCGCAGCCGACGACGACACCTGCCGCGAGCTCATGCAGCGCATGATGGACGAGCGCCCCGAGGTCTGGGCTGAGGACATCGGCGTGGAGACCGAGGAGCTCGGCACGGCCGCAGCGGGCATCGAGCCCCGCGCGTGAGCCGGGACACGTCCCCCGAGCCCACCGCCCAGGATCGCGTCACGCAGGAACCGCCCGCGGCCGACGCACGCGTCGTTGACCCCGACTACCCGGTGACCCCGGTCCCGCAGCACGCGCGCAAGGGCTTCTTCTCGCTCATGGTGGTGCTGCTCGGCTTCACCGTGTTCACGCCCACCATGCTGGCCGGCGCATCGCTCGGCCAGGCGTTCGGGCTGCGAGACCTGCTCGTGGTCATTGCGATCGGCTCCCTCGTGCTCGGCGCGTACGTTGCGGTGCTCGGCTGGATCGGCGCCCGCACGGGCCTCACTACCGTGGTCATGGCGCGCTACACGCTCGGCACCCGCGGCTCGAAGCTCGCATCCGTGCTGCTCGGTGGCACGCAGATCGGCTGGTACGGCGTGGTGGTCGGCACGATCGGCGAACTCACGGCGCAGGCGTTCGAGTGGAATGGATTCGGGCCGCGCGCGGTCGTCATGATCGTGGTGAGCGCGCTGATGTGCGCCACCGCCGTCTACGGGTACCGCGGCATGTACTGGGTGTCGCTCATCTCGACTCCGCTGATCCTGATCCTTGCGTTCTGGGTGATGTTCCGCTCGCTCGAAGAGGTGGGCGGCTGGGCCGGCCTCGCCGCGATCGAGCCCGCTGGCGAGATGACGCTTGCCGTCGCGGTGACCACCGTGGTCGGCACCTTCGTCTCCGCAGGAACGCAGGCGCCCAACTGGACCCGCTTCGGCCGCACCGGAAAGCAGGCGGTCATCGCGTGTGTCGTCGGCTTCCTCATCGGCAACGGCCTGATGATCTTCTTCGGCGCGATCGGGGCGATCACGTTTGGCGAGGGCGACTTCGTGCTCGTGCTCTTCCAGCTCGGTCTCATCGGCTGGGGCCTGTTCCTGCTGTTCGGCAACCTCTGGAAGTCGAACGCAGATGCGGCGTACTCCTTCGGCGTCGCGGGGGCAGAGCTCTTCGAGCGACCCAGCAAGACCCCGTTCGTCATCGCGGGTTCCATCATCGGCACCGTGCTTGCGCTTCTCGGAGTGGGTGAGCACCTGCCGCAGTACCTCGGCCTGCTCGGCACGTTCATCCCGCCGCTCGGCGGCGTGATCATCGGCGACTACCTGGCACGCTGGCGGCGCACGCAGATGCCAGAGGGTGAGGCGCTGCCGCGCTTCAACTGGCTGAACCTCGGCGTGTACGCAGTCGCCTGCGCGCTCGCGTGGGGCGCCGGCGAGCTCGGGATCGGGATCCCGCCCGTCGTGGGTATCATCGCCGCGCTGGTGCTCGCGTTCGCGCTGTCGCGATTCACCCCGCGCCGCGCGCCGCAGGCGGCGTAGCGCAGCCTCAGCCCGCGAGCGCGGCGAGGAGCGCGTCGACGTCCTCGGGCGTCGTGTCCCACGCGCACATGAGGCGGTAAAGCTCAGGATCCCCGGGCCAGGCGCCGAACGCGAAGCGCTCCTGCGCGCGGGCGGCGGTGGCCTGGGGCATCGTCGCGAACACGGCGTTTGAGGCAACGGGCTGCGCGATCCCAATCTGCTCGATTGCCTCGATGCCCGCCGCGAGCCGCGCCGCCATCGCGTTCGCGTGGCTCGCGGATCGGTGCCACAGGTCGCCGCCGTAGAGCGCGAGCAACTGCGCGGAAATGAAACGCATCTTCGAGGCGAGCTGCAGGTTGATCTTGCGCAGGAACTTCATGCCCGGCGCGGCTTCCGGCCGCAAGACGAGGACGGCCTCGGCGCCGAGCAGTCCGTTCTTCGTGCCGCCGAGGCTCAGCAGATCGGCGCCCACCTCGCTCGTCAGGGCCGCGAGCGAGACGCCGAGGTGGGCGGCCGCGTTGCCGAGCCGCGAGCCGTCGACGTGTAACACCATGCCGTGCTCGTGCGCGAAATCGGCGAGCGCGCGAAGCTCATCCGGCGTGTAGCAGGTGCCGAGCTCGGTGACCTGCGAGACGGAGAGTGCGAGCGGCTGCGAGCGGTGCTCCGAGCCGAATCCCCACGCCTCGCGTGCGGCAAGCTCGGGGGTGAGTTTGCCGTCCGGGGTGTCCACCGTCAGCAGCTTGAGGCCGCCGGTCTTTTCCGGGGCACCCGCTTCGTCGCCGTTGATGTGGGCCGTGCGGGGGGTGATCACCGCGCCCCAGCGGGGCAGCGCGGCCTGGAGCGCGAGCACGTTCGCGCCGGTGCCGTTGAACACCGGGAACGCCTCGGTCTCGGAGCCGAAGAGGGTGCGCGCGAGCTCCTGGAACTCGGCGGTCCACGGGTCGCCGCCGTAGGCCGGAGCGTGGCCGGCGTTCGCTGTTGCGAGGGCGCTGAGGACCTCCGGGTGCACGCCGGCCCAATTGTCGGACGCGAATGAGCGGGGAAGTGGGCTGGGCGTAGAAGCTGCGGTGCTGGTCACCGTTCCAGCCTACGCCCGGCCAGACCCACGCCGCGCGCATCCACCGACCGGTGGATGCGGAAATCCGTCGCTTGGTCGCTGCCGCCCGGCGCGCGTTGCCGCGAGGCTAGAGGCATGATCCACGAACGTGACGCGGCCCCCATCCGGGTGCGCGGACTGCAGAAACGATACGGCGACCGCGAGGTGCTTGCCGGCCTCGACCTCGACGTGGCGCCAGGTGAAACCTACGCGCTGCTCGGGCCGAATGGTGCGGGCAAGAGCACCGCGATCGAAATCCTCGAGGGGGTGCGCCGGGCCGACGCCGGCGAGGTGCGCGTGCTGGGCGAAGATCCGCTCGCCGCTCCACGCTCGTGGCGGGCCGAGATCGGCATCGTGGCGCAGAGTACCGGCGATGCCGGGCCGTACACCCCGCGCGAGCTCATCTCGCACTTCGGTGCGCTCTATGCGCGACCGCGCGGCGTCGACGAGGTGCTTGCGCTTGTTGGTCTCACGGAGCAGGCCGGCGTGCGCGCATCGAAGCTCTCGGGCGGGCAGCAGCGCCGCCTCGACGTCGCGCTCGGTATCGTGGGGCGCCCCCGACTGGTGTTCCTCGACGAGCCGACGACGGGTTTTGACCCCGCCGCCCGGCGCCAGTTCTGGGAGATGCTCGAGGGGCTCGCAGGGGAGGGGGTGGCGATCCTGCTCACCACCCACTACCTCGACGAGGCGGCGCGGCTCGCGGATCGCGTGGGTGTGCTCGCGGGCGGGCGCATCGTTGCGGAGGCCCCGCCCGCGGAGCTCGGCGGCGCCGAATCGCGTGTCCCAGTGGTGAGTTGGCGCGATGCGGCCGGTGTGCTTCACGAGGAGCGCAGCGAGGCGCCCGCGGCGCGTGTGGCGCAGCTGCGGGAGGCGGCGCTCGCAGCGGGGATCCCGGGCGGCGAGCCCGGCGAGCTGCAGGTGCGGCGCCCGGATCTTGAAGAGGTGTATCTCGGGCTGATCGCCCAGAACGGACAGGAGGACGCGCGATGACGCAGACAGTGGAGCGGGCGGCCGGCCCGCGGGCGCGCGGCGGCGTGCTCAGCGATGGCGTGCGCGCAATCGGATTCGAACTGCGCGGGTACTTCCGCGTGCCCGACACTGTGTTCTTCACCTTCCTCTTTCCGATCATGCTCCTCGGTATCTTCGGCGCAGCGTTCCAATCGATGGGCGAGGTGGGGCAGCTGCCCGACGGCACCGGGGGCGTCTCGATGGCGGCGTACTACCTGCCCGGGCTTGTTGCCGCTGGTCCGCTGCTCGCGGGTGTGCAGAATCTTGCGATCGACATCGCGCGCGAGCGCAGCGATGGCTGGCTGCGCCGGCTCGGGGGCACTCCGCTCTCGCCCGTCAGCTACTTCATTGGCAAGATCGGCGTGACGCTCATCACCTCGGTGCTGCAACTCGCGCTGCTGCTCACCTTCGCCGTGGTGGCATTTGGTGTTGAGCTGCCGAGTGAGCCGGAGGCCTGGCTGCGCCTCACCTGGCTGTTCCTCCTCGGTATCGCGACGATGACCCTTCTCGGTGTCGCGCTCTCGGCGCTGCCGCGCTCGTCGCGCAGCGCCTCGGCGGTCGTGATCCCGGTGGTGCTCGTTCTGCAGTTCATCTCTGGCATCTACCTGCAGTTCACCATGCTGCCCGAGTGGCTCCAGCACGTTGCATCGGTGTTCCCGCTGAAGTGGCTCGCGCAGGGCATGCGCAGCGTATTCCTGCCCGACCACCTGGCGGCAGCCGAGCTCTCCGGCAGTTGGGAGATCGGCACGGTCGCGCTCGTGCTCGCGGGATGGCTTATTGCGGGTCTTGTGGTGAGCCTCCTGACGTTCCGGTGGCAGCGTCGGTCGTAAGCCGGGCCGCGAAATGTCCGGGGCCCGTGAGAGAGTGATGCCATGAGCGCGCAGACCGAGCACCGACCTCACCCGCTGCGGTGGTGGGACCTCGGGGTCGTCGTGCTCGTGCTCGTCATGTGCGTGCCGGGCGGCATTGGTGCACTGAACTGGGCGAGCGGCGGGGGCCTCGCCGCGAGCGACGTGCTGGCGCCACTCACGGTGCTGGGCGCGTTCGTGGTGCTGTACGCCGTGCTCGGCCGCCCGGCACTGCGCCGCGCCGCGTTCGACGAGCCGCGGATCTGGTGGGATCTCGTGTTCCTCGCCGGTGTCGTGTTCGTTGTCGGGCTCGGGGCGGCGGTGAGCACCAGCTTCGCCACGCTGCAGGCCATCGTCTACCCCATGATTTGGGTGATCGCGGGCGTCGGCGCCTCAGACGTTGCGCGGTTCGGCGCGCGCGCTGCAAGGCGGCGGGGGCGATTGCGCGCGGTCGCCTGGAGCGCGGTGCTTGCGCTGATCATTACGGTGGGCGCCGGCGTTTCCTTCCTCCGCCATGACGTGCCGAACCCGATGCTCACCGCTGCGGGCATCGGCGGCGCCTCGTTCACCTTCGCGGTGATTTTGGGCATGTGGATCACGTCGATCTACGAGCAGGGGGAGCGGCACCGCGAACTCGCGGAGCAACTGCGTCTCGCGCAGGCCGAGGTCGCTGAACTGTCGGTGGCGCGCGGGGCCGCGACGGAGCGCGAGCGGCTGTCACGCGAACTGCACGATACGCTCACGCAGACCCTCGCGGGGCTTGTCATGCTGAGCGAGCAGACCGAGCGCGCGCTCGCCGCAGGCGATTCCGCGCGGGCCGCCGAGCGCGCGGGCCGGGTGTCGGCAGCAGCGCGCGAGTCGGTGGCCGAGGCGCGGGCACTCGTCGCAACCACGCAACCGCTCGGCGAGAGCGGGTTGAATGCGTCGCTCGAGCGGGTCGCGGCGCGCCTGGAGGCGGACACCGGCTTGGCCGTGGAGTGTGTCCTTGAGGACGTGCCGCTTGATCGCGAGCAGCAGGTCGTGCTTCTGCGCGCGGCGCAGGAGGGCCTCGCGAACGCCCGCAAGCATGCCCGTGCAACGCGCGTCACGCTCACCCTCACCGGTTTCCCCGGGGGCGGCGCGCTGCTGCGCGTGGTCGACAATGGGGTGGGGCCCGCGCACACTGCCGCGGAACACGATGGCTCGGCTCAGGCTTCGCCCGGTGCGGCGGTCGGCGGTTTCGGGCTCACCGGTCTTGCGGAGCGAGCGCGGGCCATCGGAGGCGCCGTGCAGTTTGGTGCGGCCGAGCACGCGGGTTCCGTGCTGGAGGTGCGGCTGTCGCCGCGCACGATGGAAGGGGGCCGCGAATGAGCCGAGTGCTCGTGGTCGATGACCACCCGATTGTGCGCGCCGGGATTGTCGGCCTGCTGGAAACTGAGGCCGGTGTCACCGTGGTGGGGGAGGCAGAATCAGGCGAGGCCGCGCTCGCGCTGCTCGGTGATGCGCAGCCCGACGTGGTGCTGATGGACTTGCGCATGCCGGGAATGGGTGGGGTGGAAGCGACCCGGCGCATCGCGCGCGGCGAGTATCCGGGCGCGGCCGCCGCCGCTCCCGGTGTGCTGGTGTTCACCACCTACGAAGAGGACGAGCAGATCCTCGCCGCAATCGAGGCGGGGGCGAGTGGGTACCTCGTGAAGGCAGCCCCGGCCGCCGAACTGCTTGCCGCCGTTGAAGCGGTTGCGGCGGGCCAGACCGTCCTTGCGCCGTCGATCGCCGCCCAACTCGTTGCGCGCATGCGCACCCCTGTTGCGCGGCCGCGGCTCACACCCCGCGAGACCGAGATTCTTGGGCTCGTCGCGCAGGGTCTCAGCAACCCCGAGATCGCCGCTCAGCTGGTCATCGGCGAGTCGACCGTGAAGACTCACCTGCTGCACATCTTCGAGAAGCTCGAGGTGTCCGATCGGACCCGCGCGGTGACCCGCGCATTCGAGTACGGAATCCTCGTTTCCCCAGGTTTTTAACACGTTCTCCACAAGACTGTCCCCAGCCTGTGGAGAATTACACAGCTGTAGTTTTTCGGGCCGGGTTCATGGAGCGAATTCTTTGAGTTCCGCGGAATCACGGGGATTTCCGGGGAGTTTCGTGTCGAATCGAGGCGAGGTTCGGGCGTGCCATCGGCGCAGTTGGGCGGCGCGCTGCGACAGGCCGGGCGCGTCGATCCCCACTATTCACAAGCGGTGGACGAATCTATCCACAAGCTGGGGAAAGGTCTGTGGATGGAAACTACACGTGTGTAGTTCTGGCGCGAAAATCAATACGCCCGCGATACGCGCAGGCTCGTAGCATGGAGCCATGCGCGTGTTACTCGTAGAAGACGAGCCAGCTCTGGCCGAGGCAATTCGCGATGGTTTGCGCCTCGAAGCGATCGCGGCAGACATCGCGGGTGACGGCGACACCGCGCTCGAGCTGCTCAGCGTGAACGAGTACGACCTCGCGGTGCTTGACCGTGACATTCCGGGCCCCTCGGGGGACGAGGTGGCCGCACGAATCGTCGAGTCGGGCTCCGGGATCCCGATCCTCATGCTCACCGCGGCCGATCGGCTCGACGATAAGGCCTCCGGGTTTGAGCTCGGTGCCGACGACTACCTCACGAAGCCCTTCGAGCTGCAGGAACTCGTGCTGCGCTTGCGCGCCCTCGACCGTCGCCGAGCGCACCACCGCCCGCCCGTGCGCGAGATTGCGGGGCTGCGGGTCGACCCCTTCCGGCGCGAAGTGTTCCGAGAGGGCAAGTACGTGGCGCTCACGCGAAAGCAGTTTGCGGTGCTGGAAGTACTCGTGGCGGCGGAGGGCGGCGTGGTGAGTGCCGAACAACTGCTCGAGCGCGCCTGGGACGAGAACGCAGACCCCTTCACGAACGCCGTGCGCATCACCGTGTCGGCGCTGCGCAAGCGGCTCGGCGAGCCCGGCATTATCTCGACGGTTCCCGGTGTGGGGTACCGGATCGAGGCGGGCGAGGCGGAGCCCGCGTGACCCGGCCGCCGGGGTTCAGTGCGCGGCTGAAGCTCACGCTCAGCTACGTCGCGTTCCTGATGCTCTCCGGCGTCGCGCTGCTCGCGGTCGTGTGGGGCTTCTTGCTGCGCTACGTGCCGCAGGACGCGGCGCTGATCTACGAGATCTTCATGCCCGGCCGCGACGACCTCGTGCGTGCATTCCTGCCGGCAGCAGCGTGGGCCCTCGTCTTCCTGCTGGTCGTCGCCGTCGTCGGCGGCTGGCTGCTTGCCGGGCGCATGCTCGCACCGCTCGCGAAGATCACCGCCGTCGCGCGTGCCGCAGGGGCGGGTGATCTCGGTGCGCGGGTGCGGCTCGAGGGGCCGGGCGACGAGTTTCGTGAGCTCGCCGACAGCTTCGACGCGATGCTCGCGCAACTGCAGGCAAACGTCGGCGAACATCAGCGCTTCGCGGCGAACGCCTCGCACGAGCTCCGCACTCCGCTGGCGATCACCCGCACCACGCTTGAGGTTGCCCGGCGCGATCCCGAACTCGATCCGGCAGCGCTGATCGACCGCTTGTCGACCGTGAACGAGCGCGCAATCGAGCTCACTGAAGCGCTGCTCCTCCTGAGCCGGAGCGGTCAGCGATCCTTCACGCCCGAGCGCGTCGACCTCTCACTGCTCGCTGAAGAGGCCATCGAGACGCTCCTGCCCCTTGCCGAACGTCACGGGGTGGCGCTCGAAGTGGACGGCCCAGCGGTGTTCGCGAGCGGCTCACCCGCGCTGCTCCTGCAGCTCATCACGAACCTTGTGCACAACGGGATCGTCTACAACCTGCCCGCCGCGGGCACCGTGCGGATCGAGACGCGGCAGGGCGAGGGCGTCGTCGAAGTGAGCGTGTCGAACACGGGCCCCGTGCTTGACGCTGAGCTCGTGCGCACGCTGACCGAGCCGTTTCAGCGGGGTGCCACGCGCACCCGCCGCAACTCCGCGGGGGTGGGGCTCGGCCTCGCGATTGTGGAGAGCATCGTGCGCGTGCATGACGGAGCCCTGGTGCTCACCCCGCAGCCGGAGGGCGGCCTGCGCGCCACGGCCTGGCTCCCCGCCGCCCCCTGAATCGGGGTCACTAGGGCAGGGTGTCGCCATCCGCCCACGTGCAACACCCTGCCCTAGTGACCCCGATTCAGGGGGCGTAGGAGGTCAGTGGGAGAACGCCGGGTGCGCGGTTGGGTGCGGCAGCGGGCTCGTCAGCGACTCCAGGTAGGCGGTCTCCTCTCGAATCGCGTCGAGGAGCGCATCCGCGAGGTCCATCGTGAGTCCGTTGCGCACCACGATGCGCTGCACAATCTGCTCGGCAAGGTTGTCAGGCATTGGGTAGGCGGGCACCAGCCAGCCGCGCATGCGCAGTCGGTCCGACAGGTCGAAGAGGGTCCAGTTATCCGTGTGCCCCGCGCGGAGCCGCCACGCGAACACGGGAATCGTGGTGCCATCGCTCACCAACTCGAAGGCGGGCATCGCGCCGATCACGCTCGACAGGTGCACAGCGATCCGCTGCGACTCCGACTGCACCTCGGCGTAGCCCTCGCGGCCGAGCCGGAGGAAGAGGTAGAACTGCAGCAGGACCTGCGCGCCCGGGCGCGAGAAGTTGAGTGCCAGCGTCGGCGTCTCGCCGCCCAGGTAGCTCACCCGGAAGATCATGGACTCGGGCAGCGCCGCGGCGTCCCGCCACACGACCCAGCCGAGCCCCGGATACACGAGCCCGTACTTGTGGCCCGAGGTATTGATGGAGGCGACGCGCGGCAGCCGGAAGTCCCACTCCAGCTCAGGCTGGATGAACGGCGCCACCATGCCCCCTGAGGCGGCGTCAACGTGGATCGGGATGTCGAGTCCCCGATCCCGCTCGATCGCGTCGAGCGCTGCAGCGAGCTCCGCGATCGGCTCATAGGCTCCGGTGTAGGTAACGCCGAGAATGCCCACCACCCCGATGGTGTGCTCGTCGACCACCGCGTCGAGTGCCGCCCCGCTGAGCATCGGGTGCTCGTCGCTCACGGGAACGTACCGCGGCTCCACCTCGAAGTAGTTGCAGAACTTCTCCCAACAGACCTGCACCGCGCTCGACATCACGAGGTTGGGGCGCGCGGGTTCAGCGCCTGCGGCCTCACGTCGATGCTGCCACCTGCGCTTCAGCGCGATCCCCGCGAGCATGCACGCCTCGCTCGAGCCCACCGTCGAGGTCGCGGGCGCCGCGTCGGGGTTGGGTGCGTGCCATAGGTCCGCGATGATCCGCTGGCAGCGCTGCTCAATCGCGGCGGTCTGCGGATACTCGTCCTTGTCGATCATGTTTTTGTCGAACGCTTCGCGGTAGAGCTCGGAGGCTTCCTCCTCCATCCACGTCGTGACGAACGTCGCGAGGTTCAGCCGGGCATTCCCGTCGAGCATCGTCTCGTCGCGAACCGCGTGAAACGCGGTGAGCGGATCCATGCCCTGCTCGGGGATGCGGTGACGCGCCACCGTGGCGGGATCACCCGGGCGCCGGTGCATGGGGTGCAGGGGGACGGAACGGTCTGCTGAGGTCACGGTGGCTCCTTCGCGTGCCGGGAGGACGCCCCGGACGGAGTCGCCCTGCCCTCACGATAGCCCGCGCCGCGAGTTTTGGGGAGTGTGATCAGGCGTTACTTCTGCCGCCAGTAGCCGCAGAAGGTGACCGCCTCCTTGGGGACGCCCAGCGTGCTCACGAGGTGCTTGCGGCCGCCGCTCGCAAGCTGCTGCTCGCCGGCAACGAACGCGCGGCTGGGGATCCGGGTGCCGGGTTCACGCGAGAGCGCGCGGAGCGCGTCGAGCGCCGCGGTGCCGGGTCGAGCGGCGGGGTTGTTTGCCCGGTTGAGCCAGTGCACGCGAACGCCGGCGGGATGCACGAGCTCCTGCCGGTCTGCCGCCTCGGGCACCTCGATGATCGCGTCGCCGGTTGCCTCGGCGGGGAGATCGCGGAGGATCCCTGCCACGGCGGGAAGCGCGCTCTCGTCGCCCGCGAGCAGCACGTGCGGAGCCGCCTCGCTCGTCGCCGCGAAGCCGCAGCCCTGGTCAATCAGTGCGACGCGTGCGCCAACGGGGAGTCCGGTCGCCCACGGCCCAGCCACCCCGGCGTCGGTGCCGCCGTGCTCATCGTCGTGTCCGCCGCCGTGCACCACGAAGTCGATGTCGATCTCACCAAGTTCCGCCCGGAACTCGCGCACGGTGTAGTTGCGGATCGCGGGGCGTGTGGCCTTCGGGAGGGTGAGGTAGCGGAGGTAGCCGCGCATGTCGAAGCGCTCGGACATCCGATCGAACCGGGTTGCGTCGCCTGCCACGGGGATGGCGAGACGGAACCACTGGTCGAAGCCGAGGCCGCGCCACGCGCGCACGTCGGCCCCGCTCACGGTCACGCGAACGAAGCTGGGCGAGATCCGTTCGGCTCGTGTCACCTCGGCGGTGACGAGTCCGGTGTCGGCGTGGGAGACGGTGATGTTCTGAGCGGGCATGCGGCACTTCCTTGCTGGGGGCGGGGTGTGGGCCCGCCGCAACGAAACGTGTGAAGTAAGCCCACCCACACCATCATCTGATGAAGCGAGATTCTTGACAACCTGGAATATGGTGCGTAGGTTCATTAGTGAAGTAATGAACCAAGGAAGGGGTGGACGTGTTCGACGACACTCGACCGATCTTTCTGCAGCTGGCCGACCGCATCGCCGACGAGGTGCTGCGCGGGGTGTACGCCGCAGGGGAGCAGGTGCCATCCACGAACGAGCTGGCCGCGCACCTGCGCATCAACCCCGCGACAGCGGGGAAAGCGCTCGGTGTTCTGGTGGACCAGGGCGTGCTCGAGAAGCGACGCGGCATCGGCATGTTCGTCACCCCCGGCGCGCGCGCCCAGATCCAGGCGGAGCGCCAGCGCGACTTCACCGAGCGCTACGTCGACCCGCTGCTTGAGGAGGCCCGCTCGCTCGGCCTCACCACCACAGACCTGATCCGCATCATCTCCGAGAAGGAGGAGCCGAACTCATGACCGACATCGCCATCGAGACCCGCGAGCTCACGCGTCGCTACCGCGGCGCCGTGGCGCTCGACGGGGTCACGCTCGACATCCGAGCGAACACCATCACTGGGCTGCTCGGCAGAAACGGCGCCGGGAAGACGACGCTCATGTCGCTCCTCACCGCGCAGGATCGCCCGAGCTCGGGCAGCCTCCGCGTCGCGGGCCACGACCCCTTCGAGCGGGCGGAAACCATCGAGCAGATGTGCTTCGTGCGTGACAACCAGCGCTACCCCGACGACTACAAACTGAAGCACGCGATTCGCGCCGCAGCGATCTTCTACCCGAACTGGTCGCAGGAGCTCGCCGACCGGCTCATCGAGCAGTTCCGCATTCCCACGAAGCCCGTGGTGAAGAAGTTCTCGCGCGGTCAGCTCTCCGCGCTCGGCATCGTGCTGGGCCTCGCCTCCCGCGCGCCGATCACCTTCTTCGACGAGCCCTACCTTGGACTCGACGCAACGGCGCGCGCCATCTTCTACGACGAGCTGCTGGGCGACTACGTGGCGCATCCGCGCACCATCATCCTCTCTACGCATCTCATCGACGAGATGGATCGGCTGCTCGAGCGCGTCATCGTGCTCGACCAGGGCCGCGTCGTGCGCCATGAGGACGTTGAGGAGCTGCGCGGCGGCGCGTATCAGCTCGCCGGGAAGGCGTCCGCGCTCGACGGGTTCCTCGTCGGCCGACCGGTGCTCTCGCGCCGTGGTATCGGCGGGCTTGCGTCCGCGGTGATCGACGAGGCGCTCACGCCCGAGGCGCGCGCCGCGGCGACGGATGCCGGTCTTGAAATCACCCCCGTCTCGCTGCAGGACCTCGTTGCCGCCTACGGCGTGAACGATGACCTCGCGGCCGACGCCGCCCGCACGCCCAGCCTGGAAGGGAACCGCTCATGAATCGCACACTGAAGGTCACCCGGCTGCACCTCAACAGGCTCAGCAACTATCTCGGCACCCCGGCGATCATCCTGGTGATCGTGCTCCTTGTGTCGATCATCATCGCGCTCGCGATTCAGCGCGCCACCGGCATGGCCAGCGGCAGTGCCGAGTACATTGATGGCGCGCGTATGAACATGGGTGTGGTGTGGTCGCTCCCCGGCTTCCTCATCTACTACGGCGTGCAGGCCGTCGCGACGACCTACCCCTTCGCGCTGGCCCTCGGCACCACGCGCCGCAACTTCATCCTCGGCACGATGATCTCGAATGTGCTGCAGGCCGCCTACGTTGCGCTGCTGCTCGTGGCGCTCCTCGGCCTCGAGCTCGCCACCGGGCACTGGTTCTCGAACGCGTACGTGCTCGACGTGTACGCGGTGGGCGCCGGCAACCCCCTGATCCTCGCGGTGAGCGGTTTCCTCGGGGTGCTGTTCTGCCTCACAGTGGGTGGGCTCTTCGGCGCGATCTGGGTGCGCTTCGGGGCGAAGGGCCCCGGGATCTTGGGTCTTGCGCTCGGCCTCGCGCTCGCGCTGACGGTGCTCATTCTCGCACCAAACTTGGGCGAGATCTTCACGGGGATCACCCGCGGCGGGGTTGCGCTCGGCGCGGTCATCGCGATCGTGGTTGCGCTCGTGGGGACCTGGTTCGCGATGCGCCGAGCTTCCGTGCGCTAAGCCGAGTCGCGGCACAGGACAACAGGCGAGGGCGACCCGGAGTGAACCGGATCGCCCTCGCTTGAGTGCGTTGATGGAGTGGTTACGCGAGCTGCGCCGCGGGGGTGGGGCCCGCTGCCGAGTCCACGTCCTCGTTGTCGAACGCCTGGCCGCGACGCGGCGCGTTGTAGAGCTCCTCATCGAGGATGCCCTCGCGCTTCGACACGATCGCGGGCACGAGCGCCTGGCCAGCAACGTTCACCGCGGTGCGGCCCATGTCGATGATCGGATCGACGGCGAGCAACAGGCCAACGCCCTCGAGCGGCAGCCCGAGCGTCGACAGCGTGAGCGTCAGCATCACCGTTGCGCCCGTGGTGCCGGCGGTCGCCGCCGAGCCGACCACCGAGACGAGCACGATGAGCAGGTACTGCACGATGGTCAGCTCAATGCCAAAGAACTGCGCGATGAAGATCGCGGCGACTGCCGGGTAGATCGCGGCGCAGCCGTCCATCTTCGTTGTCGCGCCGAGCGGCACGGCGAAAGACGCGTAGCCGCGCGGCACGCCGAGGTTGCGCTCGGTGACGCGCTGCGTGAGCGGCAGCGTGCCGATCGACGAGCGGCTCACGAAGCCCAGCTGCACGGCGGGCCACACGCCCGAGAAGTACTGCTTGACCGACAGCCCGTGCGCGCGGACCAGGAGCGGGTAGACCACGAACAGCACGAGCGCGAGGCCCAGGTAGAGCACTCCGACGAACGCGGTGAGCGAGCCCATCGTGCTCCAGCCGTACTCGGCGACCGCATTGCCGATCAGGCCGACCGTGCCGAGCGGTGCGATGCGGATGATCCACCACAGCACCTTCTGGATGACGGCGAGCGCCGACTCCGTGAGCGTGATGAACGGCTCGGCCTTCTCGCCGATCTTCAGCGCGGCGATGCCGACCGCGGCAGACACGACGATCACTTGCAGCACGTTGAAGCTCGGGTTCGCGCTGAGAGCGCCGGTCTCGAGATCGACGGAGCCGCCCACCGTGAGGCCGAGGAAGTTGCCGGGCACGAGCCCGGTGAGGAAGTTCCACCAGGTGCCCACGGTGTACGGGTCTCCCGTCTGGAGATCAGTCTGTGAGGCGACGGCGCCGGGACGCAGGACGACGCCCAGCACGATCCCGATCGAGACCGCGATGAGTGCGGTGATTGCGAACCAGAGCAGTGTCTGCCCCGCGAGCCGCGCCGCATTCGTGACCTTGCGCAGGCCCACGATGCTCGACACGATCGCCGTGAAGATGAGCGGCACCACGGCCGCGCGCAGCAGCGAGACGTAGCTTCCGCCAATCGTCGCGAGGGTCGCGTGCAGTCCGTTCGGATTCTCCGCAGCGTCCGGTCCGATCGCCTTCGCGATGCCGCCGAGCACGAGGCCCAGCACGAGTGCGGCGAGAATCTGCCAGCCGAACGAGGTCATCCAGCGGGGAAGCGCGCGGCGTGTCGGTGGTGCGGAAACTGCGGGAGAAGCCATGGGCGGAGAAATCCTTTTCGTGCAATGGTGGCGCAAGTGCGCCGGGCCAACGGAGAGTGTAGCAACTCATTCGCTTTTCTTATTCCAGGTATTGCAAACTGTTTCCACGTGCGGCCCGCTAGGCTTATGGCATGGCTGATTCTTCGTTTGACGTGGTGAGCAAGATCGACTCGATGGAGGTCGAGAATGCGGTGAACCAGGCCCGTAAGGAGGTCGAGCAGCGCTACGACTTCAAGGGCGTGGGTGCTGACGTGACCCTGTCCGGTGAGACGATTCTCATCAAGGCGAACACGGAGGAGCGCGCGCTCGCCGTGCTCGACGTGCTCCAGTCGAAGTTCATCAAGCGCTCGCTCTCGCTGAAGGCGCTCGACACGGGCGAGCCCTTTGCGAGCGGCAAGGAGTACCGCATCGAGTCGAAGCTCAAGGAGGGCATCGACCAGCCCACCGCCAAGAAGCTGAACAAGCTCATTCGCGACGAGGGCCCCAAGAGCGTCAAGTCGCAGATCCAGGGCGACGAGCTGCGCGTCTCCTCGAAGAGCCGCGACGACCTGCAGGCCACGATGGCGCTCCTGAAGGGTGCCGACATCGAGGTTGCGCTGCAGTTCGTCAACTTCCGCTAGGCCAGGCAGGGCGATGCGTATGCTCCGGAGGAGCAGCGACCTTTCGCCACGATGGACGGGATCGCGCCTCGCAGCGTAGGCGCGGCCCCGTCCCCTGGCTAACCGCTCAGCGCGACCGTTGGCGGAACGCGCGCCGCGCGCCAGGCGGGAGCGATGCCAGCAACCGCGCCCACGAGCAGTGTTGCCGCAATCGCTGAGATCGGCACAAAGGGTGGGAGGGTGTACGGCAGCCCACCCGTCTGAGCGAAGACCGCCGTTGCTGCTGCGCCGATTCCGGTGCCTCCGACTCCGCCGAGGGCAGACAACACCAGGGCCTCGCCAAGGAACTGCCGCCTGATGTGCGAGCGCCGTGCGCCGATCGCACGGCGCAGGCCGATCTCGCGCCGGCGTTCGATGACCGAGATGATCATTGTGTTCGCGACGCCGATGCCCCCAACGAGGAGCCCGAGCGAACCGAGCCCGAGCAGGAGACCCGTGAACGTCTCATCCGTTGCCGCCTTCGCCGCGAGCGCATCGGAGGGGCGGGACACCGTGATCGTTTCAGGTTGCTCCGGCGAGAGCGTCTGCGGCAAGAGCGCGCGCGTTTCGGCAAGCGTCTTCTCGGCCGCGCGCAGGTACATCCGCGTCGGCGAGCCGTCGAAGTCGAGCCGGTCGAGCGCGACCCGCTTGCCCACGAGGGCCGAGGTGTCGAGCTCGGGTGCGAGTTCGACCGGGTCGAGAATGCCGACGACTGAGAACTGCTGGCCGCCCAGCCACACGAGGGAGCCGGCCCGTTCGGTGCCGAGTTGCCGGGCCGCCCGATCGCCGAGCACGACCGCCGGGTAGGCCCCCGTGGCCTCGGTGAGCCAGGCACCCGAGCGCACGGAGAGATTGAGCACCTCGGCGAGGCTCGTGTCTGCCGCCCGCACGGCGAGCCCGCCACTCTGCGCCTCCGGAATGAGCTCGCTGCGATAGATCCGGACACCCGAGAGCGCGCCCACACCCGCTGCGCTCTGGGCGCCAGCGACGCGCGTGATCCTGCCGGTGCTGTCCTTCGGAAGTGAGGCTTCGCCGCCGAAGAGATCCTGACCGGCCTCGACGGTGAGCAGGTTGGTGCCGAGCGCGTCGAGTTGCTGCGAGAGTTTCGCCTGGCTCGACGCTGAAATGCCGAGCACGGCAACCATTGCCGCGATGCCGATCGCGATGCCGAGGGCCGAAAGGACCGCGCGTAGCGGTCGGGCGCGCAACCCTGCCGTGCTGAGCGCGGCAAGGTCGATGGTGCGCAAACGTGATCGCTCCACCGATGCCCGGCTCATGCGACTGCCCCCGCGTGATGATGCGCCGGCTGATCGTGGATCACGCCGTCGGTTACGCGGACGCTGCGCGGCAGGCCCGCCGCGAGCTCGCGGTCATGGGTGATCATCACTATCGTCGTTCCCTCCCGATTGAGTTCGCCGAGCAACTCCATCACGCTTGCTCCTGAGGCCTGATCGAGGTTGCCGGTCGGTTCGTCGGCGAGCAGGATCGCCGGGCGCCCAACCGTCGCGCGCGCGATGGCGACGCGCTGACGTTCGCCGCCCGAGAGCTGACTCGGGTGATGACGCAGCCGGTGGCCGAGGCCGACCCGTTCGAGCGCGGCCGTCGCCTCCCGCCGCCTCGTCTGACGCGAGCACCCGCGGTAGAGCAGCCCATCGCCAACGTTGTCGAGCGCCGATCTGCCGTCCGAGAGGTGGAACTGCTGGAACACAAAACCGATCCTGTGGCACCGCACATCGGAGAGGGCGTTGTCGCTGAGCTGCGACACGTCGTCACCCGCGAGTACAACGCGCCCGCTCGTTGGTCTGTCGAGCGTGCCGAGGATATTGAGGAGGGTTGATTTGCCCGAGCCAGACGGGCCGACGACGCCGACAAACTCGCCCGCCGCGACCGAGAGATTCACTCCGCGGAGCACCTCAACCGGAGGGGTGCCGAAGCTGCGGGTAATATCCGTGAGCTCGATCATGCGGCTGCCGTCACCACCTCGGTGCCCGCGGTGATGCCCTTGCCGGACACCTCAACCATGCCGCCCGCGAACATGCCTGTCTCGACGGGCACCTGTGTCGTTTTCGTGCCGTCGCGGCCGACGACCTCCAGGCCATATCCACCACCGGGCAGCGCGAGGAGCGCGCCGACAGGAACGGAGAGCACGTTCTCGCGGGTCTCACTCGTGAACGCGATGCGCACGGACGCGCGGTCGATGTCTGCGGCATCCTTTGGCGTGTCGAGCGTGACGGTCACGGGTACCGTGGCGGGTGCCTCGGGTGCTCCCTCGCCGGACTTCTCAGGAGTGCGCGGCGGCTCGACCGCAGTGACGGTGCCGGGGGACTTCGCACCGCCCGGCAGCTCAACCTCAACCTTTGCGCCGACAACAGCGAGGCGTTGCTGCGCGAGTTTGAGCTCAGCTGTCACGCTCTTGCCGAGCTCAGACACCCGCAGAATCGGGGTGCCCGGGGCGGTCGTCGCCCCCGGCTCGAGCTCGGCGGAGGCGACCCTCAGCGGGCCGGGTGCGAAGAGGATCTCACCGAGGCCGATCTCGCCGGTGAGGGGTCTGCCCGTCGCTTCCTGCCAGAGCCGGATCCCGATCCGCGTGTTGTCATCGAAGATCTCGTCGGCGCCGCCCCAGAAATAGCCGAGCTCGCCGAGTGAAGCCTCGAGCTGCTGCACGTCGGGGCCGTCCGTCATGCCGAGCTCGAACGACCGCCATTGCGGCAGCGGCCCCCGAAACAGAGCGACGGGGGAGTTGTCGATGGCGAAGAGCTCGCCCCCGAGGTCGACGGTTGAGCCCGGCTTCGCCCGTGAGGTGAGCGTGCCGGCGCCGCCCGAGACTGCACGTTCACCCGCGTAGCCGAGCGTCCCCTGCACGAGCGTGCGTTCGGAGAGGTCGCCCTGCGCGACTTTCACTGTGGTGCCGGGCGCATGCTTCTCGACGGGCGGCGGGGCCGCTGGACGCATGAGCACGAGTCCCGTGGCTGCGAGCCCCGCGACCGCGACGGTGGTGGCGACCGCCACCCAGAGCTTTCTCATCGCTTAACCCGCGTTCGCCGGGACACCGGAAATGCCGCACGCCTCGAGCGCCTCCGGCGAGATCTCCTCGGTGAGGGTGAGCCCGACACCCGGCTGCGGATCTTCGACGTCAGCGCCGTGCTCACGGAGGCACTGGGTGAGCTTCAGCGTCTCTTCACGCATCGCCTCCTCGGTCATCGGCTTGCCATCGGGCCCCACTGGGGCCGGCGGTTGGCCGACCTTCGCCTCGCAGGTCTTGTTCGCAGCCTCGAACACATCCATTCCGCCGAGCTCGTCGATGTTGAGTGCCTCAGCGGCGGCGTTCGGGTCTGAGCTCGGCGTCGGGTAGTCGATGCCCTCGCCCTGCATGCACTCGGCGTACTTCACATGCCAGGTTTGAAAGTCCTCGGGCCCCGCTCCCGCTGCGGAGGAACCCGTCTCGGACTTACCGGAATCCAGACCACCCGCTGCGGGTGCGCTGCTTGTGCACCCCGCGAGCAGCAGGGCCGCCGTGGGGAGCGCGATGAGCGCGATGCGGCGAAGGGGTGTGTGATGATTCATGGTGACTCCTCGATACGGTGTGCGGTCGCGAATGCGACCCGCACCCAGTCCAGGGCACACGGGCTCAGCAGAGCGTCTGCGAAATTGCAGACCTTTTCTTAATGTCGCGCGTGCTTGACTGGGCGGGCCATCGCAAGGAGGAGCATCATGCGCGTACTGATCGTCGAGGACGAGGCATACCTCGCTGAGGCCGCCCAGACGGTGCTCCGGCGTTCGTCGATCGCCGCCGACATCGTGCTCGACGGGCACGCGGCGATTGAACAGCTCGGGCACACCGAGTACGACGTTGTGCTGCTCGACCGCGACCTCCCCGGCCTGCACGGCGACGAGGTGTGCGCATGGATTGTCGCGAATGTGCCGGGCACTCGGGTGCTCATGCTCACCGCTGCCGGGCTGCTCGACGAAAAGGTCGAGGGGTTTGCGCTGGGCGCCGATGACTACCTCGTCAAGCCGTTCGATTTTCCCGAGCTGCTCGTGCGGCTCCAGGCGCTGCACCGGCGAAACGCGCCGCCCCTGCCGCCCGTGCTCGAGGCCCACGGAGTGCGCCTCGACCCGTTCCGCCGCGAGGTGTTTCGCGATGGCAGGTATGTGCACGTGAGCCGCAAGGAGTTCGCACTGCTGCGCACGCTGCTGGAAGCCGGCGGCGGCGTCCTCAGCGCGGAGCAGCTGCTCGAGCGCGCGTGGGACGAGAACGCCGACCCGTTCACGAACGCCATCCGCGTGACCATGTCGACGCTGCGCAAGCGGCTCGGCGAGCCCCGCATCATCCAAACGGTTCCGGGAGTTGGCTACCGGATCGTCGGGCCGGAACCCGCGCTCGGACCCGCTGTCGGCGGCGGCGATGCGTAGCGCGGATGCTGCCCAGAGCCGCGGTCAGGATCGCGGCCGGTTCCGCCTCACTATCCGGGCGCGCATCACGCTCAGTGTCGCGTTGCTCATCGCACTCGGTGGTGGCGTGCTCGTTGTTGGTCTGAACCTGTTCATGCAATATGGGCCGGTGTGGGCAATCCAGTCAGCCCCGGCGATGCCGGCGGAGACCCTCGACCTCGGCGTCGATTCGGTCGCGCCCACCTCCCCGTATGGAGATGACGCGGCCGAGCTTGCGGGGCCGCTTGAGAACTCTGATGCGCTGTCGCTCGCCGCCCCAGTTCTCGAGATTCGGGACGTGACCGACGTCTTCCAGACGCTGCTCTGGTCGTCGATCATCGCGCTCCTCGTGATTGTCGCGCTTGGCGCCGTCGCCGCCTGGGTGCTCGCCGGCCGGGTGCTCTCACCGCTGCACGACATCAATGCCGCGGCCCGGGCCGCGACCCCCGGCAGACTCGACCGTCGCGTTGCTCTCCGCGGCCCACGCGACGAGCTCACCGATCTGTCGGACACTCTCGATGACATGCTCGAGCGGCTCGAATCCGCGTTCACAGCGCAGCAGTTGTTCGCCGCAAACGCCTCGCACGAGCTGCGCACCCCACTCGCCACACAGAAGGCGATGCTTGATGTGCTGCTCGACGGGCCCGAGCCGACCTTGGCCGAGTACCGGCTCGCGGCAGAGCGGCTCCGAGAAGTGAATGCGCGGAGCATCGAGACGGGCGAGGCACTCCTCGACCTGACGAGAGCTCAGGTCGGACTCGCAGCGGCCGGCGGATTCGGCGGGAACGGTAGCTCGGGATCGCTCGCCGTCGAACCGCGCACGGCTCGCGAGCTCGCGGCGGCCGCGCTCGACCACACCGCAGCGCGACTCGAGGAGCGCGGGCTCACTGTCGACCTCGACATTGACGCACACACCGTGTGGGTCAACCCGGCGATGTTCACGCGACTTCTCGACAACCTCGTCGAGAACGCGGCCCGGCACGCCGCTGCAGGCAGCCGCGTCGCTCTCGAGTGGCGAGCTGACAGTGCAGAGTCTGTGCTTGCTGTCCGCAACGCGGCAGAGCCCCTGCCCGCTGAAACCCTTGAACGGCTCCATCAGCCGTTTGTTCGTGGTGGCGGGCGCGTGCGGACCGGCTCAGGCAGCGGCCTCGGCCTCGCGATCGCGTCTGCCGTCGCCCAGACTCATGGCGGGGCGCTCACAGTCGCGTCGGCTCCGAGCACGGAGGGCGCGGGGCCCGGCACTGAGGAGTTCCGTGTGGAGGTGCGGATCCCACTCGAAGGGCCGGTCGCTACACTGGCGGCATGATCGGTGAGAACCTCCTCGGACCTGAACCCACTCGCTTGGCCACGGATGTCGCGGCAGACGCGCTTGCTGCTGGTATCGATCCCGAGCAGGTGGTGCGTGCGCACCCCGAGTCGCCGCTCGCGTGGGCGGTGCTCGCGGATGAGGCAGCCGCCGCAGGGCGCGAGATCGAAGCGTATGCGTTTGCGCGCGTGGGGTACCACCGCGGGCTCGACGCGCTCCGCAAGTCGGGCTGGCGCGGGGCCGGCCCCGTGCCGTGGTCGCACGAGCCGAACCGTGGCGTGCTGCGCGCGCTCTACGCGCTGCGCCGGGGCGCCGCCGCGATCGGCGAGGAGGCCGAGGTGACGCGCCTCACCGAGTTCCTCGATGGCGCAGACCCGGAGGCCATCGCCGCAATCGAGGCGTAGCGGCTCGCGCCGGGTGCGGCGCTACCGTACCCCCTCCATCAGGCGGAGAATCGGCTTTCGCGCGAGGAAGAGTGCGATGCCGACCACGATCGATGCGCCACCGATCGTGAGGAAGTACGGCACCTCATTGCTCGGATCGTAGAACGCGGAGAGCGAGCCGGACGCCGCAGAGCCGAGCGAGATGGACAGGAAGAACAACGCCACCATTTGCGAGTGGAACGCGCGCGGCGCGAGCTTTGTCGCGAGCGACTGGCCGACCGGCGACAGGCACAGCTCTGCGATTGTGAAGAGCAGTAGGATTCCGGCGAACGCGATGAGCGGGATCGTGCCGTTCGCGCTGCCCGCGAGCGGGATGAAGCACAGGAAGGCGAGGCCCATGATGCCCGCACCGAGCGAGAACTTCACGGGCGTGCTCGGCTGACGGTCACCGAGCTTCACCCACATCGCCGCGAAGACGCCCGCGAGCACGATGATGAACACCGGGTTGATCGACTGCACCATGCTCGGCGGCATCTCCCAGCCGAACACGGTGCGGTTGAGGCGCTGATCGGCGTAGATCGCGAGCACCGTGAACTGCTGCTGGAACAGCGTCCAGAAGACGGCCGAGGCGAGGAACAGCGGGATGAAGGACGTGACCTGCCGGCGCTCGATCGGAGAGATGGCACGGCTCGAGAGGATCACGATGAAGAGCGTGATCACGGCGATGACGATGAGCACCACGACGATGTCGGAGAGGTTCTCTGCGGTGACCCAGCCAGCGAGCACCGCGGCGGCGATCACGGCGATCGCCGCACCAAAGATGAGCAGCCAGCGGCGCTGCTCGCTGGAGGAGAGCGGGTTCGCCGGAGCCGAACTGGCGGCACTGCGCGTGTGGCGGCGCAGCGCGATGTACTGGATCAGGCCAGCAGCCATGCCGATCGCAGCGAGGCCGAAGCCCCAGTGGAAGCCCTGCCAGCCCCAGAGCGCGCTCGTGGCGAGCGGGCCGAGCAAGCCGCCGATATTGACGCCCATGTAGTAGATCGAGAAGGCGGCATCGCGTCGTTGGTCGGTCTTCTCGTACAGGTCACCGAGCACGGTCGACGTGGTGGTCTTCAGCGATCCCGAGCCGAGTGCTACGCACACGAGGCCGACCGCGAGCCCCGCGACCCCCGGCAGCAGCGCGAGCGCGATGTGCCCGGCCATGATGAGGCAGGCCGCCGCGAGGAGTGTCCGCTCCGCGCCGAGCACGCGGTCGGCGACCCAGCCGCCGAGCACCGCGGAGAGGTAGACAAGCCCGCCGTACGCGCCCACAATCGAGGTGGCCGCGGCCTGCGAAAGGCCCAGCCCGCCGTCGGTGACGGAGTAGTACAGGTAGTAGGCGAGAAGCGCCTGCATGCCGTAGAAGCTGAAGCGTTCCCACATCTCGACGCCCGCGAGGTTCGCGAGCCCCCACGGGTGGCCGAAGAAGCCGCGTGACTGGGGTCGTTCAGCGGGCATGGTGGGGTGGTGAGTAGGCATGAGTCCCTTCAGGGGACGGCCCCCTTCACTCTCCAGCGTACCCGCGCAGCTGTGAACTGCGCAGGCGAGCGTCGACGTCGCGCAGCGCGGGCTCGAGCTCTGGCCAGGCGAACTCGTAGCCGGCGGCGAGGAGCGCCGCGGGCGGCGCCCACCGGCTCTTCAAGACCATCTCGGTCTCCGTGCGCAGCACCCACGTCGCGGGTTCGAGCATCCACCGGAAGGCAGGCAGTCCGACAGTCGCCCCGACGGTGCGGCGCAGAATGCGCATCAGTGTGCGGTTGTCGCTCACACCCGGTGCCGCGACATTGATGGGGCCGCTGATGTCAGGCGACGCGAGTGCGAAGCGCACGATTCCCACGAAGTCGTCGACGTGCACCCAGGTGAAGCGCTGGCGGCCGCGAGTGGGGCGCCAGAGGGGCCGCTCCGCGGCGGTGGGGTGCGTGCCGAAGCCGCGATAGCGTCGGTGCGGAAACCACGGGCCGTCGATCTGCGGGCCGCCGAGCCTGAGGCGGGCAAGCCGGAAGAGGAGGCGCGTTGCGGGCCCATCGCCCAGCACGATGGAGGTGCGAAGTGCAACGCGGCGCGTGCCGGGGAGGTCCGCGGCCAGGAACTCCCGCTCCCACGACCGCGCAACGTCCACGGAGAAGCCAGTGCCGAGCTCGCCGTCGGCTTCCGTCTGCGGTCGGTCCATCGCGTGCCGGTAAATCGTGGTGGTGCTCGCATTGAGCCACACCGCGGGTGGCTGCGCGCTCGCCGCAATCGCGTCAGACAGCGCGCGGGTGGTGTCAAGGCGGGAGCGGAGGATCTCGTCGCGGTTCGCGTCCGTGTAGCGGCAATCCACGCTTTTCCCGGCGAGCCCGATCACGGCGTCGGCGCCGTCGACGAGGGCACGGATCGCCGCAGGGTCATCCCAGCTCGCGTCGGCACCCGCGCGGCCAATCGTCGAGACGCGCCAGCCATCCGCCGCGAGCTCTGCCGAGAGCCGGGTGCCGAGGAAGCCAGAGGCACCGCCGATGACGAGCCGGCGCGGAGGGTGTGGCATGGTGCTCCTCTCGGGGCCGCGACGCGGCCGCTCTGCACAGGCTAACGAGCGCGTGTACCGACCGAAAAGCCCTGTTGAAAATGCGGAAAAGGGCAAGCGCGGCGGCCCTGACCCTGGTCACGGGTAGACTGGGGCGGTATCTGCCTAGTGCGAAGGAAGGGGCTGAAATGCCCGCAGTGCTCATCACCGGTGCCCAGTGGGGCGATGAGGGCAAGGGACGCGCGACCGATCTCCTCGGAAGCCGCGTCGACTACGTCGTCAAGTTCAACGGCGGCAACAACGCCGGTCACACTGTCGTGATCGGAGACCAGAAGTACGCGCTGCACCTGCTCCCGTCGGGCATCCTCACGCCCGGCGTTGTGCCGGTCATCGCGAACGGCGTGGTGGTCGACCTCGCCGTGCTGAAGCTCGAGCTCGATGCGCTCAAGGAGCGCGGCGTCGACGTCTCGAAGCTGAAGGTGAGCGCCAACGCGCACGTCATCACCGAGTACCACCGCACCCTCGACAAGGTGACCGAGCGCTTCCTTGGCAAGCGCCAGATCGGCACCACCGGCCGCGGCATCGGGCCCGCCTACGCGGACAAGATCAACCGCGTCGGCATCCGCATCCAGGACATCTTCGACGAGGGCATCCTCCGCCAGAAGGTCGAAGCGGCACTCGAGTTCAAGAACCAGGTGCTCGTCAAGATCTACAACCGTCGCGCGATCAACGCCGACGAGGTGGTCGCCGACCTGCTGAGTTACCGCGAGCTGCTCGAGCCGATGGTGTGCGACACCGGACTGCTGCTTCACAACGCTCTCGCCGACGACAAGACGGTGCTGTACGAGGCCGGCCAGGCCACGATGCTCGACATCGACCACGGCACGTACCCATTCGTGACGAGCTCGAACGCGACCTCGGGCGGCGCGGCCACCGGCTCCGGCGTGCCCCCGCACAAGATCGACCGCATCATCGCGGTCATCAAGGCGTACACGACTCGCGTGGGATCGGGCCCGTTCCCGACCGAGCTGTTCGACGAGATGGGCGAGTTCCTGCAGACGAAGGGCGGCGAGTTCGGTGTGACCACCGGCCGCGCGCGCCGCTGTGGCTGGTACGACGCACCGATGGCTCGCTACGCGGCGCGCATCAACGGAGTCACCGACTTCGTGCTGACGAAGCTCGACGTGCTGTCCGGCCTGAAGACGATCCCCGTCTGCGTCGCCTACGACGTGAACGGCGTGCGCCACGATGAGATGCCGGTCAACCAATCCGACTTCCACCACGCCGTGCCGGTGTACCAGGAGTTCCCGGGCTGGGACGAAGACATCACGGGCTGCCGCAGCTTCGATGAGCTGCCGAAGAACGCGCAGGACTACATCGTTGCCCTCGAGGCGATGAGCGGCGCGCGCTTCTCCGCGGTGGGCGTTGGCCCCGAGCGCGAGCAGGTCGTCGAACTGCACGATCTGCTCGATTAAGGGATCGCGATGACTGAACCGACCCCTGTCGAACGCCTCGACCGCCTGCGCTCCAGCATCGACAATATCGATGCAGCGCTCGTGCACATGCTTGCGGAGCGCTTCCGATGCACGCAGGAGGTGGGCCTGCTAAAGGCCGAGAACGAGATGCCGGCGTCCGATCCGTCGCGTGAAGCGCGGCAGATCGCTCGCCTGCGCAGCCTCGCGGAGGACGCGCACCTCGATCCCGAGTTCGCCGAGAAGTGGTTCAACTTCGTTGTCGCCGAGGTGATTCAGCACCACACGCAGATCGCCTCCGAGCGCTAACGCGTCGGGTCAGATCCCGATCGAAGCACGCAGCGCCCACCCGGTTTCGGGTGGGCGCTGTCGCGTTTTTGAGGGGTGAGGTATGCCTACGCTGTGGTGCGGGAATGCCTGCTCTGGGAGACAATGGAGAGATGAAGAAGTTGCGGAGCGCCGCGCGCGCGTACCCCGCCGTTGCTGCCACGCTCGTCGTCGGTGTGGTCGGCCTCCTGCTCCTCGCGACCCCGGGTCGCGACGCGGCGCCGTGGCTCGTGGGCGGCTACGCGCTGCTCATTGCCGCGTGGCAGGCCGTCGAGATGGTGCGGCAGCTGCTGCGCGGCCACGCCGGCCTCGACATCCTCGCGGTCACCGCGATCGTCGCCGCAGTGCTGGTGGGGGAGCCCTGGGCCGCGCTCGTCGTCGTGCTCATGCTGACGGGCGGCGAGGCACTCGAAGACTACGCCGAGAACCGATCGAAGCGCGAGCTCACCGCACTGCTCGAGCGGGCGCCCAGCCGCGCGACCCGCGTGCTCACCGGGCAGCTCGACGAAGATGGTGCCGATCGCACCGAGGACGTCGACGTGCACGAGATCATGGTCGGCGACACTCTGCTCGTGCGTCCCGGAACCCTCGTGCCGGTCGATGCGATCCTGCTCGAGCACGGTGCCTCCTTCGACGAGTCGTCGCTCACCGGCGAGAGCCTGCCTGTTGAGCGGGCTGCGGGAGAGAAGGTCTCCTCCGGCGTGGTCAACGGGCCGGTCGCCGTGCGCATGCGCGCCACCGCGCTTGCGAGCGACAGCCAGTACCAGCAGATTGTGCGCCTCGTCGAGGACGCCCAGGGCAGCAAGGCGAAGACCGTGCGCATGGCCGATCGCTACGCCGTGCCATTCACCCTCTTCTCGCTCGCAATCGCCGGGATCGCCTGGGCCGTGAGCGGTGACGCCGTGCGTTTTGCCGAGGTGCTCGTCGTGGCGACGCCGTGCCCGCTGCTCATTGCGGCGCCCGTCGCGTTCCTCGGCGGCATGAGCCGCGCTGCGAAGTCTGGGCTCATCGTGAAGGGCGGCGGCACGCTTGAGCAGCTCGCCCAGGTGCGCTCGGCCGCGTTCGACAAGACGGGCACGCTCACCACCGGCAAACCCGAGCCGCGGCGCATCGTTGCGCAGGAGGGCTTCACCGAGGACGAGGTGCTGCAGCTCGCCGCCTCCGCCGAGGTGTTCTCCTCGCACGTCCTCGCGAGCGCCGTCGTGGGCGCGGCGAAGGAGCGCGGCATCGAGCTCGTTGCTGTCGAGTCGGCGGAAGAATACGCCACCAATGGCGTCGAGGCACGTGTGGCCGCCGGGCTTGTGCGCGTCGGCAAGCCCGCGTGGGTGGCCGAAGCCGCGCCGGCGCTGCGGCACGTGGGGCTCGAGCCGGGTGAACTTGCGATCTACGTGTCGCTCGATGAGCGCTTCGCCGGCACGCTCGTGATGCGGGATCGCCTGCGCGATGACGCGATCGACACGGTGGCCGAGCTGCGCGAGCTGGGCGTCGAACACATGCTCATGGTGACGGGCGATGTCGCGGCGACAGCGAACCCGCTCGCGGCGCAGCTGCGCATCGGTGAGGTGCACGCGGAGTGCACCCCCGCCGACAAGGTGCGCATCATCGCCGGGGTGGAGACGCGCCCGCTGCTGATGACGGGCGACGGGCTGAACGATGCGCCCGTGCTTGCGGCGGCCGACGTGGGCTTCGCGATGGGTGCGCGCGGTTCGACGGCCGCGAGCGAGTCGGCCGACGTGGTGAACCGCTTCGACCGGATCGCCGGGGTGGCTGACGCGGTGCGCATTGGGCGCGACACGGTGCGCATCGCGGTGCAGAGCATCTGGCTAGGCATTGCGTTCAGCGTGGTGCTGATGCTCGTCGCTGCCTTCGGCTTCCTGCCGGCGCTCGTGGGAGCGTGGATGCAGGAGCTGGTCGACCTCGTGGCGATCTTGGGCGCGCTGCGGGCGATCCGCGGGCCGCGCCGCTCGGCTGAGCGTGTCGCCCGCGCCCCGAGGCTCGCCGAGTCCGCCGCTCACTCCGCAGAGTAGCGCCGCGACCCCGCAGACCGAGCCCGGGCAATCGCCGCGAGCACGCGCTCCCGCAGCGCATTTCCGCGCGCCGCAAAACCTCGTTGCAGCGCCGCGTATTCACGCTTCCCCGCGCTGGTCTCGATGGGGATCGGCGCAAGCGGCGTGCCGTCAGCCCCCGCATACCCCGTGACGTCGTAGGGGGAGGCCCGCATATCGACCTCGCGGATGTCGCGGGCGAGCACGAACGTGTCGAGCAAGAGATCGCCCGGCACGATCGGGCCAAGCTTTGAGGCCCACTTGTACACGTCCATGCCCGCGTGCAGGCAGCCGGACTGCTCGAGCGCGGGCTGCGTCTCGCGAGTGGGCCGCAGCGAGTTCAGCGGCGCCGCCTCGGGCGTGAAGAAACGGTAGGCATCGAAGTGGGTGCAGCCAATCTGGTGCGACTCAACCACGGCGTCGGTCGCGGCGTGGCCGATACGCAGGGGCAGGGCGCTGTGCCGCAATTGTTCGGGGGTGAGTCGGTAGACCATCGCCCACTCGTGCAATCCGAAGCAGCCGTACTTGGGGGTGTGCTCGAGTGTGGCTGCGAGCAGCTGCTCGACGAAGTCCACGGTGCCGCCGCGGCGCGCGAAGAACGTGGGCAGATCGACGAGCGCGTCGGCGGAATCAGCTCCGGCCGCGCGGTAGTACCGCCACTCCGAGCGGGCCGCGCCGGCGCCCGCGAGCCGAACACCTGCACCCGGATGCCAGCGCCGCAGCTCGCCCGGCTTCACCGAGTAGTACGTCCACAGAAAGTCTTCGATCGGGTGCTTCTCGCGCAGTTGTGTGCGGGATCGATGCCCCGCGGTGAGCGCATCCGCGCGTTCCTCATGGGCCCGCTCGAGCGCGCGCCACTCCGCCTCGACGAGCGAGGGTGCGACTGCCGTGCTCACCGGCCGCGCAGCCGATCGAGCTCGCGCCGATCGCGCTTCGTGGGGCGGCCCGCGCCAGGATCCCGAACAACCGCGGCGGGGCGCTCCACCCGGGGCGGGGCGGGCGGCGTGAGGTCCTCGAAGTGTTTCGCGGCCTCCTCCGCGCTGCCGCGGCGCACGGGCAGTCCGGTGACCCGGTAGATGCGTTCGAAGCCGTGCAGGCGTACCCGCACCACGTCGTCGAGGCGGACGGGCTGCGCGGCCTTCGCGGTGGCGTCATTCACGCGAACATGACCTGCACGGCACGCGGCGGTGGCCTGGCTGCGCGTCTTTGCGAGGCGCACACCCCACACCCACGCGTCTATCCGTACACTCTCGCCAGCCATAGACTCGATGGTACCGAGACTCGGTGGGCTTCGCCCGGGAACCGGGCCGCCGCAAATGCCCGGGGAGGGGTCATGGAGTACGAGACGATTGGCGAGGCCGTCGACACCGAGCTCGAGATCTCGCGATCGCGCTTCCTCACCCGGCTGGAGCGGGTCGCCTCGGAGGAGGAGGCGCGCGCGGTGATCGCGCGCGTGCGTGCCGAACACCCGCGCGCACGCCACCACTGCTCGGCATTCGTGATCGGACCCGAAGCGCGGATTCAGCGTTCGAACGACGACGGCGAGCCGAGCGGCACCGCCGGGGCACCCATGCTCGACGCGCTCACCTCCGCCGGCGTGAGCGACGTGGTTGCGGTGGTGACGCGCTACTTCGGTGGCGTGCTCCTTGGGGCAGGCGGGCTCACCCGCGCGTACCGTGCCGCGGTCGCAGAGGCGATGCTCCGTGCCCGGCGCGTGCAGCGCGCGATTCGCCACGAGGTGACCGTCCACTGCGCCTACGACGTGGCCGCGCAGATCGAGGCCGAGGCGCGCCGCCGCGGGTACGGGGTGGGTGGCGCAGACTATTCCGATCACATTGCCCAGCGCTTCCACATCGCGGAGAACGAGATCGCGCCGCTCGCGGAGCTTTCGGCTGAGCTCAGCGCCGGGGCCGCAACGATGGATCGCGGGCCTGCCGAGTTCGTCGACCTCGCGGGCTGAGCGCGGCCGCGGAGCTCCGCTTCGGCGCTCCGTCTGCACCGGGAGCGCCCGTCCCTGTCAGGGGCTCGCGGTACGCTCTTGGGGTGGAGTACTGGGCAGAGATCGTCGGTCAGAGCGAGGCCGTTGGCACACTGCAGCGCGCCAGCGAGCCGGACGCGGTGGTCGCGCACGCCTGGCTCATCACCGGCCCGCCAGGCTCGGGCCGCTCGAACCTTGCGTTCCGCTTCGCTGCCGCGTTGATTGCGCGGCAGGAGAGTGAGCGGGCGCACGTCTTCGAGCAGGTGCGCGCCAGGACGCACCCGGACCTCGGTGTGCTCACCACCCAGAAGCTGCTGATCGACATTCGCGCGGCCCGCGAGATCGTCACGACCGCGCACTACGCACCCGCCGAGGGACGCTACCGCGTGATCGTGATCGAAGATGCGGACCGTATGCCGGAGCGCACCTCGAACGTGCTGCTGAAGGCGCTTGAAGAGCCGCCGGAGCGCACCGTGTGGATTCTGTGCGCCCCGAGTGAGGCCGACTTGCTTCCCACCATCCGGTCTCGCACCCGTTCGCTGCGCCTGGCAACCCCGAGCCCTGACGACATCGCGCGCCTCCTGCACGAGCGCGACGGCATTGACGCGGCAGCGGCCGAGCGCGCAGCGCGCCTGGCGCAAAGCCACATCGGCATGGCGCGCCGGCTCGCCTCAGACCCTGACGCGATGGCGCGGCGCGATCGAAGCGTGGCGCTTGCGCTGGGCATCGCGACTCTCGGCGACGCGATGCGCGCCGCGGCAGCGCTCATGAAGGTCGCAGAAGCCGACGCCACCGCGCTGACCGAGGAACGCGACGCGCGCGAACGAGAGGACGCGCTGCGCAGCCTCGGCCTCGCGCCGGGCGCTGCGATCCCGCCGCAGATGCGCGCACAGATCCGCGCCCTCGAAGAAGACCAGAAGCGGCGGGCCACGCGCAGCCTGCGCGACGGCATCGATCGGATTCTCACCGACCTGCTCTCGGTGACGCGCGACATCTTGCTGTACTCGCTCATCGTCGATCGCGACGCGGAGCAGCCGGTGGCGGATCCCGGCATCGAGGTCATCAACCGGGAGCAGCTTGCGCAGATCGCGGATCGGGCCGGACGATGGGGGCCCGAGCGGGCACTCGCCGTGGTGGCCGCAGTCGAGACCGCGCGCGAGCGGCTGGGTCGTGGCATCACCCCCGGGCTCGTACTCGAGGCACTGTTCGCCGGAATCATCGCAGTGGAGGACGCATAATGGCCGCACCCGACGATCGCCGCAGCGTGTGGCGCAGGCTGACCCTCGGTGGGGCTGCGCTCGCGGCTGCCGCGCTGCTCGCTGGCTGTTCCCTCATCCCTGGGCTCGGCGGAGCTGGCGGCGGAAGCGATCCCAAGCTGCCGACGAAGCCCGTGGGTGATGCGCAGAGCTTCCAGGAGCAGGAGCCCGAGTGGCAGCCCTGCGCGAGCGGCATGCGGTGCGCTGATGTGTACGCGCCGCTTGACTGGAGCGAGCCCGAGGGGGAGGCGATCACGCTGCGGCTCGTGAAGAGCGAGGCGACGGGCGGCGTGAAGAAGCTGGGCACGCTGTTTGTGAACCCGGGCGGCCCTGGTGCCTCGGGCGCCGAGTACGTGGCGAACGCGGTGGAGCACGCCGTGTCCGCCGACGTGCGCGCGGCATACGACGTGATTGGGTGGGATCCGCGCGGTGTGGGGAACTCTGCTCCCGTGGAGTGCCTCGACACGAAGGGGATGGACGAGTACCTCTACGGTGACGACGCCGAGACCGCGGATCTCGAGCGCGGCAGCGACGCCTGGATCGATGTGGCACGCGCGCAGGCGAAGGAATTCGCGCAGGCGTGCGAGGAGCGGAACGGAGACCTGCTCGCGCACGTCGCAACGAGCGACACCGTGCAGGATCTTGACATGCTGCGCGGCATCGTGGGCGACGCGAAGCTGAACTACCTGGGCTTCTCCTACGGCACCTATATCGGTGCACGCTACGCGGATGCGTACCCGGAGCGCGTGGGGCGGCTGGTGCTCGACGGTGCGATGGACCCCGAGGCCACCATGCGAGACGTGGTGCGCGAGCAGACGATCGGCTTCGAGAACGCGCTGCGCGCGTACACAACCGACTGCCTGCAGCGCCGCGGTTGCCCGCTCACCGGCTCGGTGGACGAGGCGATGGCGCAGATCGGTGCGCTCTTGGATCGCGTCGACGCGAACTCGCTCACCGGCAAGGACGGGCGCACGGTCTCCTCGGGGGTCGCGCTCACCGCGATCGTCTTCCCGCTGTACTCGCAGGAGATGTGGGGCTACCTCGACCAGCTCTTCACATCGCTCGCTGTTGACGACCCTGAGATGGCACTGATCCTCGCCGACGCCTACAACGACCGGCAGGATGGGGAGTACCAGAGCAACTCGACGGAGGCGTTCTCCGCGATCAACTGCCTCGACTACCCGAACGAGCTCGATGTGCAGCGCATGCGTGACGATGCGGCAGAGCTCGCGCAGATCGCCCCGACGATCGGTCGCTACCAGGGGTACGGTGACATCAGCTGCGCGGAGTGGCCCGTCCCGGGGGTTGCCGAGCGCACCCCAGTGACCGCCGCGGGCGCGGACCCCATCCTCGTCGTCGGCACCACAGGCGACCCGGCCACGCCCTATCGCTGGGCCGAGTCGCTCGCCACGCAGCTCGAGAGCGGCACGCTCGTCACCTACGTCGGAGAGGGGCACACCGCCTACACGACGAGCTCCTGCGTTGGCGAGGTGGTCGACGCCTACTTCCTCGACGGCACCGTGCCGGCGGCAGACCCGCACTGTACGGTGTAGTTGGCTGAGCCGCGCGCGGCGGCGCGCCCGGCCTGCAGGCGGGAAGCGCCGTCGGTGTGCGGAGCAGGGGGTTCCTCATGCTAAAGTAATTGCTTGTGCGCGAGAGCAATCCCGCGCCAGGCCGCCTTAGCTCAGTCGGTAGAGCGATTCACTCGTAATGAATAGGTCACCAGTTCGATTCTGGTAGGCGGCTCCAGTACGGCCCCGGTGCACACCGGGGCCGTTTTGCGTTTCTGCAACCCCGTATCGTTCCCGAGAATTCTCCGTTCGCCCGGTTAGGCTACAGACGTGACCACGTCGCCGAAGCCCCGCATCGCGCTCTGGGATAACGCGCGCTTTGTGCTCATTGTGCTCGTAGTGGTGGGGCACGCAATCTCGACCGTGCGCACGGACACCGCGCTCAGTTTCGGTATCTACGCGTACATCTACCTGTTCCATATGCCCGCGATGATCTTGCTCTCCGGACTCTTCGCGCGACCCGTGACGGACCGCAAGATGGTGCGCTCCACGCTGCAGCTGCTCGTCACGTGGGGCCTGTGGGAGGGCATCTGGGCAGTCATCCGATTTTTTGTCGAGGGGCGGACCCCAGGGAGCGCGTTCCTCGTGAGCCCGGCCTGGACCCTCTGGTTTCTCGTCTCGCTCGTCACGATGCGTATCCTGCTGCCGTTCTTTGCGCGCCTGAAGCATCCACTTATCGTGTCGATCGTGATCGCGCTCGGCTCGGGGCTCATCCCCGCGATCGATACTGAGTTCTCGGCCGCGCGCACGCTCACGTTCCTCCCGTTCTTTGTGGCCGGCTGGCTCATTCGGGATCGCGGCTGGCTCGACGGCGAGTGGTTCATGGCTCCCTCCCGTGCGCTGCGGGCCGGCGCCTGGTCGCTGCTCGGGATCGTGGCGCTCTGCTTCGCGCTCGTGCCACAGCTGCGATACGAGTGGCGGATCGACCGCTGGCTCACGTGGCGGGACGACTACGAGTGGCTCTTCGAGACGCCGCCGGTGAGTGACTGGCAGCCCGAGTCGTGGAGCGCAACGGCTGTGAGCGGCACGCTCGTGACGGTGGGGCTTCTCGTCATCGCCGCGGCAATGACGTTTGCGCTGCTTGTTGTCGTGCCGCGTGGCCACGGTCGTGCGACCGTGTGGGGCACGCGCACGATGGCGGTCTACCTGTTACACGGCCCCATCGTCTACGCGATGCGCGAGACGGGGGCGATTGACTGGATCGGTGGGCTCGGGTGGCCCGGCGTCCTGCTCCTCGTCGCGATCGGGGTGGCGATCGCGCTCGTGCTCTCCGGCGCGTGGGTGTCGCGGCTTGCTCGCCCGCTCATCGCCCCGAACATCGATCGCCTGCTCGCGCCGGACCCGCGCCCCGAGCCGCGTTAGGCCACGGCGCATTCTGTCGCTTGACCCGAAGCTCGCCCGTTCACCATTTGCTACTGAATGATGTGCTTTCGCAGCCACCCTGAGAACCATTCGGTAAGGTATACGACGGCGAAGATCATGATGATCAGCGCAGACGTCTGACCCAGCTGACGGCCGCGGATCGAGGCATCGAGAGCAAGCCCGATTCCACCAGCTCCGACAATGCCCATGACCGTGGCGGAGCGAACGTAGACGTCGAAGGTGAAGAGCCCCACTCCGACCACTGCTGGGAATGCGGTCGGAAGGGTCGACGCGATCGTGCGTTGCAGCCAAGTTGCACCGACGGCGTGCATTGCCTCGTTCTGCTTTGAGAGGTCCGTGTCTTCGATCGCGTCGGCGATGAGCTTCCCCGTGAAGCCGATTGAGCCGATTGTGAGGGCAAGCACACCCGCCAGAGGGCCAAGGCCAACCGCGACCACGAGCAGGATGGCCAACATGAGGTCGGGGATTCCTCGTACGAGCACGGTCAGCAGGCGAGAGACTCGCGCAGCTCCGGGATGGAACGTCGCGTTTCGTGCTGCGATGACTCCCACAGGGATAGCAAGCACCATGCCGAGCCCCGTGGCTGCCAGTGCCATCCAGAGTGTCTCAAACATGAGGGCCCCGTGGGCGGCAATGTTCGTAACGAAATCGGGCGGGAACAGGTTCGCGAGATACGGAAGGATGCTCACGACGGCCTCGCCGACGGCCGTGGGGTTGATCCCGAGAACCACGAAGCTGAGGAGGACGAGCGCTATTGAGCCCCACCCCAGTGTCCACCTCGTGACTCGCTCGAAGCTCCACCCGGCGTGGATGCGGGCCTCTCGTGATGACGTGTGCACGTGAAAGGAAGATCGGTGCGGTAGCGTGATCGCGCTGGTCGGGTGGGTGGGCTGATCGCTCCTCGCGGTACGATTCGCGCGTGATCGCCCCCGCAGGGAGAAGGGGTTCCGACCCGGGTCGCTCTCTGCGCCGAGAACTGCGCGGCGTGCGAGCGCTGAGACCTGCTCGATTGCGAGGATCAGTATGAAGATGAGGATCGAGATCGCAAGCACTCGTTTGTATGCCATTTGCCCAAGCACGCGTTGGAGTTCGAAGCCAATGCCGCCAGCGCCGACGAAGCCCAGGATGACTGAGTTGCGGAGGTTGATATCGAAGCGGTAGAGGCCAAGTGAGATCCAGTTCGTCACCACCTGCGGCAACACCGCTGAGACGAAGACCTGGAGACGAGTGGCCCCGGATGCGCGGTGGGCCTCGACGATGCCCATGTCGATCTCTTCGATGCGATCCGCGAAGAACTTCGCGACCATGCCGATTGAACTGATACCCATCGCGAGCACGCCCGCCATCGGACCTACTCCGATTGCGCGGACGAAGAGGAGTGCGAGTACGAGGGAAGGAACGGAACGGGTGAGCGTGATCAGAAAGCGGCTTATGGTGAACGCCGCTCGTCCAGTCGTGAGGTTCCGCGCAGCGAGTGCTGACAGTGGCACTGCGATGACCAGTGCGATCGCAGTGCCGCCGAGTACCATCCAGAGCGTCTCTGCCACAGCCTGGATATAGCGCCCGCCATCCGAGAAGCTCGGGGGGAGCATCCGGCTCATGAGGCTAGCGACCGACTCGAGTCTCCCAAGCACGTTCCACGGAGTGAAGCCTGTTTGCCAGAGCGCGAGCGCGAAGAGCGCAGCAAGGATGAGCGCGACTGCGCGGAGCCTGATCTGCAGTGCACTCCGTGGGGGACGCACCACTGTGGGCGTCTCGGAAACTCCCTGACGAGTTACTTGGTGGGTCACTGCGCGCTCCCCGCCTCGGGCAAGTAAATTGTCGAGGCATCTGCGATCGACATGTCTTTCGCCATCCGATCGAACACAATCTGCCCGTTCCTGAGGCCAACGACGCGGTCAGCCCAATCAATGGCGAGATCGACCTGGTGCAGGCTACAGATGACGGTCAACCCGTCTTCCTCGCAGGCCGCACGCAAGATGTCCATGACCTGGCGAGAGGACTCTGGGTCGAGTGACGCCACGGGCTCGTCAGCGAGCACCAAGCTCGGCCTTTGGAAGAGCGCCCGAGCGATCCCGACTCGCTGTTGCTGCCCACCCGACAGCGTTCCTGCTCGTTGGAAGGCTTTGTCTGCGAGACCGACACGATCTAACTGCTCAAGGGCCTCGATGCGCATCCGATTCGGATACATCATGACACCAGATCGCGGGCCACGAAGAGAGCCGAGTCGGCCGGCAAGCACATTCTCGATTGCGCTCAGTCGCCCCACGAGGTTGAAGTGTTGGAACACGAAAGCGACTCGCTGTCGAAATCTCCGAAGCTCTCGCTGCGACATCGCCATGACGTCCTGGCCGAGTACGCGGACCTCTCCCGCGCTTGGCTCATGGAGCCGGTTGAGAAGACGAAGCGTGGTTGACTTCCCGGACCCGGACAGGCCGAGGAGCACAAGTTTCTGCCAGCTCGGCACCTCTAGGTCAATCTTGTCGAGAGCGGTGACTGCACCGTTGTTAAATTGTTTGGTAATCCCGCGCAGCTCTACCGCGCGGACATCGGTTTCTGACATCTGCAACTCCATTGTTTCGATGAACTTCAGGGGCCGATACTCACTGAGGTCTGAGCAGCTCGGTAATTTCGCGGCTGAGGGCGTCCGCAACTTCTGGGTCCCTGGCCACGATGAACGTGGGACTCGCCCACGAGCCGAAGCCTTCGGGGCCCGGCTCGAGCGTGCGGATTGCACATCCTGTGCCCTGCGCTACTGCGATCGCCCCGGCAGTGTCCCACGGATCGGTCGCGCGGATTTCCAGCGCAACGGATGCTCGGCCTGCGGCGACGTGCGCAATGTGCAGCGCGAAGGAACCACGGCCTCGCACTACACCGTGCGAGCGAAGCGTCCGTGCGAGTGCAGCGTGCTGGGCCTCCTTCGGCTCGAGCCCGTAGTAGGGCCAATGTGTGTTCACCCCGGGAGGCGCGGGGGCCGAGCCTGCTCGAGGCAGCGGCTCATCATTCACCCATGATTCGTGAGGAGTCGCCCAGAACGTCTCCCGGCGCAGTGGGTCGTGTACTGCGCCAGCGACGATTCTTCCGTCGACTTCTGCTCCGATTGAAGTGGCGAAGTAAGGGATCCCGCTGACGTAGTTCAGCGTCCCATCGATAGGGTCGATGTGCCAGCTTACGCAGCCCGTTTCGCCCGCTGAGCGGCCGAATTCTTCGCCAATGATTTCGGACCCCGGCATCGCTTCAAGAAGTATCTGCTTGATCCGCCTCTCAGATCGTCGGTCGATTTCTGTCACGGGATCGAGCCGTGAGGTCTTGTGCTCGACGAGAATGTCGGAAAGGTAGTTCTCAGCAATATCGGCGGAGACGCTCTCTGCGGCGCGACGGGCGAGACTGGCGAGCCCGTGCTCTCTCTGACGCGACACGATCATGCCTCGCACGCCGGAGCCCGGGTCTTCTCGCAAACTTCGCGGAGGGAGTCCCAGTAGGAATCATCCCGGGGAACGACGCCCCAGAATACGTCGATGGCGTGACAGTAGGTGCCGCGCTCATCGTCGTTGATGGTCATCTCTGCGGGGCACACATCGCGTTCCAGCGCGAGATCGCCGTTGATCTTGAGCACGGCGTCAGTCACTCTCTTCTGTACGTTCTCGGGGAGCCTCGTGGACACCGAGAGGCCGGGAGCGGGGACGACTTGGTCGAAGATCTTTGTGAATGTGCCCGGACTGTCGACATATTCGAGGTTGGTGCCGTGGGTAAACGCGGCTGCGCACTCGCCTGCGGCCATCGCCTGAACTGCGGAGGTGTGGTCGCCAATGAACAGAGGGTTGATATCCGTCTCGGGATTGAGGCCAGCTTCAAGGAATGCTGCGGCGGGGAAGAGATACCCGGTGGCTGACGCGGGGTCGATGAAGCACACATCCTTTCCCTTGAGATCCTCGATCGACGAGAGCCCGCTGTCGGCCAGAGCGAGCCCGAGGGATGTGTTGTCTTGGGACCACGGGCTGTCGAGGAGGGGGCCAATAGTTGTGATCTCCGCGCCATTGTCGCGCGCCATCAGCTGAGCGAAGGGGCCAAGCATCACAAGATCGAGATCGCCGGCGATGGTCGCTTCAATGACCGGGGCGACATTGGTGGCCTCAAAGAAATCGATCGTGTAGCCGGTCTCTTCCTCGAACAGAGACACGAAGGTGGAGTAGCTGCTCAGTGTGGCCTCAACCGTTTCAGCGGGCACTACGCCCAGCCTGATGGTGTTGACCTCGCCCGTAGATTCGGAGCTGTCTCCCGCGCAGCCCGTGAGCGCGAGTGCGAAAAGCCCGACGGCGCCGCTGATGAAAACTTTCCTTATTGAAGCCATGGCTGTCTTTCCTCCAGTGGAATGGCTGCGAGGCACCGCAGCGATCATCTTTGATCGGCGTTCAAATTAACATAGTTTTGACCAACGTTCAAGAATCTCGTCGTGTGGCAGCAGGCGCCGCCAGAAGAAAGAGGAGAAGACCCGGTAGGGCTAGACTGAGCGCGTGAATGCGACAGTACGCCGGCGCCTGGAGCGCAAGGAGGAGATCCTTCAGGCATATTGGCGAGTTGTGCATGCGGCACCGAAGGAACCCACTTTGCGGGCAGTAGCCGCTGAAGCGGGTATGACTCCGGGCAATGTGCTCTACTACTTCGAATCCATGCGAGAGCTGCAAATGGCGGCTGTGTCTGCAGCGCTTGAGCAGTATGGCGCACGGAGGCAGTCGATTCTCAACAGGACAGCGAGCGCCACTGAGCGGATTTACGCGATGGTCAATGCCGGCGTGCCTGATGAGATCAGCATCCGGCGCAGGCACCTCTACGAGAACCTTGGCACGCTTGCGGAGCACCCGGACTTTCAGCCAGCTCATCGCGAGTCATCTGGTCGTCAGATCATGCTCTACCAGCGGCTCATCGAGCTGGGAACAGATCAGGGCGAGTTCGCTCCCCGCATTTCCCCACTGGTGATTGCCCGCACGATTGTCGCGCTCGAACAGGCCAACGATCTCTCTGTGTTGCTCGGAGAACAAGCTCTACGCAGAGAGTCTCGCGCCGATGTTCGTGCATACGTCGAAGTCGCACTCGGGCTCGAGGCGCCACCGGCTGCACAGCCTGCTTGAGTTCAACCTGATCCGACCTGAGAATGCTGGAGCGCGCCCGCTCGGCGCCGGCGAACGGCATACCTGTGATGAGGGAGAGCCGGTTGACAGAGTTAGGCCGCGGCGCGCCCCGTGCGCAGATCGCGTGGCCCGAGACCGTACAGGTCCTCGAGCGCGCGGCGCATGCTCGTGCTCGAGCCGAAGCCCGCGCGCTCGGCGATCTCGGTGGTGCTGAGTTCGTCGTAGCGCGCATCTTGCAGGAGCGAGCGTGCTACGCGAGCCCGCTCGCGGCGAATCTCGCCCGCGACGGAGCTGCCGGCTTCGGCGAACACGCCCTGCAGTCGGCGAAGCGAGATGCTGAGGTCGTCGGCAAGCTCGTTGGGCGTGAGCTGCACTTCGCCGCTGCGCTCGGCGATTGCGGAGAGCGCGCGGCTGCGGAGGCTGTTGCGGGGGCTGCCGATGCCAATGTCGGGCTGCTGCCTGCCCAGCACGAGCGTACCGGCCATGTCGAGCACCTGCCGGTCGATGGTCTGGCTGTCCGCCTCCGTGGCCGGATCCGGGTTGCGCACGAGGTCGGTGAGGAGCGCTTGCATTGCGCGCTCGGTCATACGCAGCTCCGTGGCGATGTTCACCTGGTCAGAGAGCATCGGCACGTAGGGGAGCAGCGCCTCGCGCGGCACGCGGGCGACGATGAAACGCCAATCGGTGGTGAAGCGGACGCGGTGGGGGAGACCGCTCGGCGCGATCATGAGCGGCCCGCGCGAGACGCGCCACGCGCTGCCGTCGAGGTACTCGAACTCGCCCTGCTCGACGAAGATGACGTCCATCGTGGGGAAACCGGGTCGCAGCGGGCGACGCTCGATCTCCGATGCGGTGCCCCATGCTTCGATAACAAGCAGCGCACCGAAGGCGCGCACGTGCGCGTTCACGCCGTGCGCGCCACCCACCCCGCGAACCCCGGTTTCCGAGATTTCGCGAGTTCCATATTCAGTGATTGAGCGGGCCGCGAGTCCCTCAACTGCAGGAGCGCTGCGTGCATCTTTGGAAGCATCTGACACGCCCAAATCCTAGCAGCGCGGGGCCGTTCTACTCCTGCGTTTCGGGCACCAATAGTTGGTGTCGTGCGAGCTCGCGGTACAGCGGTGTCGACGCAACGAGCTCCTCGTGCGTGCCCTCGCCCAGCACGCGGCCGCCATCGAGCACGATGATCTTGTCGGAGTCGACGACGGTCGACAAGCGGTGCGCGATGACGATGAGCGTGCGCCCCGTCGCGACCGAGTCGAGGGCATCGCGCATCAGCCGCTCGTTTACGCCATCGAGGCTCGCGGTCGACTCGTCGAGCAACAGCACGGGCGGAGCGGAGAGGAGGGCACGAGCGATTGCCAGCCGCTGCTTCTCGCCGCCGGAGAGCATGATGCCGCTCTCACCGACCTGCAAATCGAGCGCCGCGGCGAGCTCTGCAGGGCTCTGCTCACTCGGCGCCGAGGTGTTGCCCGAGCTTGCCGCCCCGCCGGCGGCCCGGCCGAGCAGCCCGCCCAGGTTGACCGCCTGCAGCACGCGCGCGCAGGCCGCGTCGCTCGCGTCCGGCGCACCCAGGCGCAGGTTGTCACGCAGCGTTCCCGCGAGCACGGGTGCGTCCTGCTCAACGTAGCCGAGCTGGGCGCGCAGCTCCGTGCGGTCGAGCACGCGCAGGTCTGCGCCGAAGAGTGAGACCGAGCCCTGATCCGGATCGTAGAAACGCTCGATCAGCCCGAGGATTGTCGACTTGCCCGCGCCGGAGGGGCCGACGAGCGCCACGCGTGTGCCGCGCGCCACCTCGAAGTCCACACCGTGGAGCACGGGAGTGGCAACGATTTCCGCTGGGGGAACGTCGCGTGCACCACGAGTGCTGCGCACGAGCGACCGCGCATCCGCCCGTTCGGGCGCTGCGGAGCGGTAGGTGAAGTGCACGTCCGCGAAGCGGATCGCCGCTTCGCCCGCCACGCTCGCCTGCGCAAGCGGCACGATGCGGCCGAGCGGAGACAGCTCGGCATCGTGCGCGGTTTCCGTGGGGAGTGAGGTGATCTCCTGGATGCGGCCCAGCGCGCCGAGTGCCTGGTTCACCGCGGTGATCGCGCCAAACGCCTGGCCGAGCGGCATGATCATGAGGAACAGGAAGATGATGAAGGTGACGAGCTGCGCGATGGTGATCGCCCCCGTGGCGACGCGGTAGCCGCCGAGACCGAGCACCACGAGGAACGAGAGCTGCATCGCAAGGAACGAGACTGGCACGATGAACGCCGAGATCTTCGCGACCTTCACACCCAGGCCGTACGCTTCTTCCGCGTCGCGCACGGTGGCGCGTTCTTCGCGCTCCGCGGCGCCGGCCGCGCGAATCGTGCGGATCGACGAGACGGTGCGATCGACCTGCGCCGCGAGATCGCCCACCTTCTCCTGTGCACGCGCGACGGCGGGGCGGATACGGCTGCCCACGAGCACCACCACAACGAGGGCGACAAGAATCACGCCGAAGGTGATCCCGAACAGCACAGGATCGATGATGAGCATGCCGATCAGTGCGCCAATAAACACGAGGATGCCGCTGATCGCCTCGACAAAGCCCTGCGTCAGGACGGCGCGCAGCAGCGTCGTATCGCTGCCGATGCGCGAGACGAGGTCGCCCGTGCGGCGCTGATCGAACTGCGAGATGGGCAAGTGCAGAATCTTCGCGATGAGGCGTCGGCGACTCGTCAGCACCACGCCCTCGCCCATGCGCTGCAGCACGTAGTGCTGGAGGCCGCTGAGTACGGCGCCGACCACCACAACCGCGCAGAGCACCACGAGCAGCCAGCCGAGCGCCTGGCCCGCCTCGACGCGGCCGATCACCTGGCCGAGGAGGAGCGGCTGCACGAGGGAGGCGGCGGCGCTGATGAGCCCGAGCACGAGTGCGATGGTGAGCAGGCGGCGCTGCTCGAAGAGATACGGGATCAGCTGTTTCAGCGAGGCGCGGGGGCCGCGCGGCGTCGAATCTGCGGACCGTGCGGGGCCGCGGCGACGCGACGCCCTGCGGTCCGACGAGGAGGAATCAGGGAGCCCGGACATACGCTCAACTCTACCGAGCGCGCCTGGGCGGCGACCGTGGCAGGTCGCCGCCCAGTGCCCGCGGTTAGTGCTCTGGAACGAGGCGGAGGGTGGGGCCCTCCTCGCGAATCTGCTTCGCCGTGATGGCGAGGTGCAGGGCCGCCTCGGCGGCCTCCTGTCCCTTCGACTCGGGAGCGCCGGGATGGCCCGAGCGGTCGAGCGCCTGCTGCTCCGTGTCAGTGGTGAGTACGCCGAAGCCAACGGGGCGGCCCGCGTCGAGCTGCACGCGCGTCAGGCCATCGGTCACCGCGTTACACACGTAGTCGAAGTGCGGGGTGCCGCCGCGGATGATGACGCCGAGGCACACGGCTGCGTCGAAACCGCCGCCGCCCTCGGCGACCGGCGCGAGCGCAACCTGCGCGGCGAGCGGCAGCTCAAATGCGCCGGCAACACGGAACAGGCTGTGCTCCGCGCCAGACGCGGTGAGCGTCTCCGCCGCGCCCACGACGAGCGACGACATGATCTCTTCGTGCCAGCTGCCGGCAATGATGGCGACGCGCAGTCCGGCTGCGTCGACAGTGAGGTTGGGGGCTCCCGCTCCACTCATGGGGATTCCTTTCGGTCGGGGTGATCGTGTGCGTCGGGGCTAGCTCACCTGGTCGGGCAGCTGGTGGCCCATCCGGTCGCGCTTCGCGTTCAGGTAGCCGACGTTCTGCTCGGTGACGCCGACGACGAGCGGCACCCGCTCAACCACGTCGATGCCGTGCGCCTCGAGCTGTGCCACCTTGTCAGGGTTGTTCGTGAGCAAGCGCACTCGGTCGATGCCGAGATCGGCGAGGATCTCCGCTGCCGCGGTGTAGTCGCGGTTGTCCGCGGGGAGCCCGAGCTGCAGGTTGGCGTCGAGCGTGTCGACCCCCTGCTCCTGCAGCTGGTAGGCGCGCAGCTTGTTCGCCAGGCCGATGCCGCGGCCCTCGTGCCCGCGCAGGTACACGACCACGCCACCGCGCTCATGGATGCGATCGAGCGCGGCATCGAGCTGCGGCCCGCACTCGCACTTGAGGGAGCCGAAGGCTTCGCCGGTGATGCACTCCGAGTGCACGCGCACGAGCGTCTCGCCCGTGGGCATCGCCCCGTCCGGGGTCGGCGCAACGAGCGCGATGTGGTCGATGCCGGCGCGGCGGTCGCGGTACGCGAGTGCGCGGAAATCGCCACGCTCGGTGGGCAGCAGCGTGTTCGCGCGGAGACTGACGCTGCGGTTGCGCGTCGCACCCGTCGGGGCGCCGGCCGGATCGTGCTCGTTCAGGTAGGCGATGAGCTGTTCGATCGTGATGACGAGCACGCCCTCGCGTGCGCCGAGTTCGATGAGGCCGGGCAGGCGCATCATCTCGCCATCCTCCGCCACGATCTCGGCGATCGCGGCGACCGGGCGCAGGCCTGCGAGCTGCATGAGCTCAACGGCCGCCTCGGTGTGCCCATCGCGGGCGCGCACGCCGCCGTCGACCGCGCGCAGCGGCAGAATGTGACCCGGCCGGCGCACGTCGCCGGGCACGGCGTCGGCGTTCGCGAGCGCCTTGAGCGTGGTCATGCGGTCGCTCGCGCTGATGCCGGTGGTGATGCCCTCGGTGGCGTCGACGGTGACCGTGTACGCGGTGCCGCGGGCATCCTCATTGCGCTCCACCATCATGGGCAGATCGAGCTGATCGGCCACCGCGTTGGTCATCGGTGCGCAGAGCAGGCCGGACGACCAGCGCACGGTCCAAGCGATCCACTCCTGCGTCGCGAGCTCGGCCGAGATGATGACGTCGCCCTCGTTCTCGCGGTTCTCGTTGTCCGCGACGATGACGGGACGGCCCGCGGCGATGGCCGCGATGGCGTCCTCGATGCTGGCGATGCCCGGGGTGCGAGACGCTGCGGTGTCGGTGGTGCTCATGCGTGTGATCCTTCGATGGTGGTGGCGACGGCAGCGGCCGCGGGGGTCTGAGGGGCTGCGGGCACAACGCCCAGGCGCAGCATGCGCGCGACGTGGCGCGCGAGGATGTCGGTTTCGACGTTGACGCGGTCGCCCGGGGCCAGCGCACCGAGCGTGGTCGCTGCGAGCGTCTCGGGGATGAGGGACACTTCGAACCACGCGTCCGTGGCCTCTGGTGCAGAGATCGCGGACACGGTGAGGGAGACGCCCGAGAGCGTCACCGAACCCTTGTCGACGAGCAGCGGTGCGAGCTCGGGGGAGAGACTGAATCGCAGCACTCGCCAGGTCTCCGCGGGGGTGGACGAGATGAGCTCGGCGGTCCCGTCGACGTGCCCCTGGACGATGTGACCGCCGAGACGGGTATCGACGCGCACCGCGCGCTCAAGGTTGACGGCGCTGCCTGCGGCGAGCTCGCCGAGCGTCGACATCTTGATGGACTGAGCCATCACATCGGCGGTGAAAGTGCCGCGGCCATCGGCGGCGGATCCCTGCTCGATCACGGTGAGGCACACGCCGGATACCGCGATGGACGCGCCGTGTTCGGCGTCACTCGTGACGAGCGGGCCCGCGATCGTGAGGCGCAGCGAATCGCCGACGGGGGCGACCGCGACGATCTCCCCGATCTCCTCGATGAGTCCTGTGAACATCAGTTTCCTTCCCCGGCCGGCTGGATGGCGGCCTTGACGAGTAGATCTGCGCCGAGCTGCGCGATGTGTGTGACGCGAAGACGGGTGATGCCGGTTATCGACGAGATACCGAGATCGCCGATCGCGAGGCGTGGCCCACCGAGCAGCGCCGGTGCGAGGTACACGAGCACCTCGTCGACGAGCCCGGCAGCGATGAGCGCGCTCGCGACGCGCGGCCCGCCCTCCACGAAGATGTGCTGGATTCCTGCTGCGTGCAGCTCCGCAAGCTCGGCGGGAAGATCATCGCCCGAGACGCGAATCGGGGCCGCGAGCCCGCGGGCGGCCAGGGCCGGGTGCTCGCGCACCCGTGCGTTCGCCGGGATCTCACGATGGCCAACGATGATGGGCACGGGCTGCTCTGCCGCAGGAACGAGCAGGCCACCGGTTTCGGCACGCGCGGTGAGCGCCGGATCGTCGGCGAGCAGCGTGCCGGTGCCGACCAGGATCGCGTCTGCCTCGGCGCGTCGGCGGTGCACGTCGCCGCGCGCGTCGACCCCCGTGATCCACTGGCTGCTGCCGTCGGCGGCTGCGGCGCGACCATCGAGTGTCTGCGCCCACTTCACGGTCACCCGCGGGCGCGGCAGCGGCGTTTCGGCGGCGGTGTCCGTCTGAGCTGCGGCGGCCTGCGTTGCGTGGCGGCCGAGCCAATCGGCAAGCAGCGTACGTGCCTCTCCGGCGAGCACACCGCCGCGCACCTCAGTGCCAGCGGCGCGCAGCGTTGCCGCGCCACCCGAAGACGCCTGACCGGGATCGCCGAGCGCGTACGCCACGGCGCCGATTCCAGCCTCCGCGAGCGCGACGGCGCACGGTCCCGTGCGTCCCGTGTGGTTGCACGGCTCGAGCGTCACGACGGCGGTGAGCTCCGAGATCCGGCCTTGCCATTCCGCGGGGAGGTGCGCCAGCGCGTCCACCTCCGCGTGCGGGGTGCCTGCGCCGCGGTGCCAGCCCTCAGCGACGATGCGACCGTCCGGTCCGAGCAGAACGCAGCCGACGCGAGGATTTGCGTCGAGCGCAGGGCCGCGGGTCGCGATGGCGAGTGCGCGTCGCATCCCCGCCTCAATGAGCTCCTGCTCCAGCATCCCGTCCGCTACTTCCTGCGTACCGGGTGCGCGCGGGGTCGCGGGGTCGCCGCGACTGCGCGTTCCTCTCATCCGGACTCGAACGGGAACCCCCGTCCATCACCGTCGGTCTCGGAATTTCACCAAGTCAACCCCACGGAGTGGAGCTCGCGGACTGTCACCGCCGGTTCGGAATCACACCGACCCCGGAACACGGGACTCATCGTACCCCGTTGCGTGGTGCGTGACCAGTGCGGGGTCCGCCTGTCCGCCGGTGGCGGAACCGGGTGTTTTCGGGAATATCTGCGCGGGCGTCACCGCGAGGCGCTACGCGAAGAGCTGGGCGAAGAGCTTGCCGTTCGCGATCACGTTCATCGTGAGCACGATGATGAGCGCGTTGAAGAAGAACGCGAGTGTGGTGTGCCAGACGATGGTCCAGCGCATGCGCGAATCCACCACCTTCACATCGGAGACGGCGAACGTGGTGGCGTTGGTGAACGCGAGGTACACGAAGTCGACGAGGCGTGGGTCGGGCGTCCCCGGAAACTCGAGTGGAGGAGACGCTGCACGGTGGTAGCGGGAGAAATACACGCGTGCATAGCCCCAGTTGAACATCGCCCACGAGAGCAGCATCGCCCACACCGCGATGAACTCGCTCACCGGCTCGTGCTGATCCTGCCCGATGCTCGTGATGAGGTCGATGGCGACGCTCAGCCCCACCGCGCTCGCACCGAGTGAGATGAGCGTCGAGAGCGCCCGGGTGAGCGGGTGGCCAACGAGCACTCGGGTTGCTGCCGGGTTCGGGTCACCGACCCGCACCAGAATGTTGAGGGCGAAGATGGTGAACGACAGGTACAGCGTGGCCACCAGACACCAGGTGAGCATCGCCCCGAGGTCGAAGCCGTCCTCGGGCCCCCACAGGAGCAGCCAGCCGAGCCAGATCAGTACAATCTGGGCGCCGATGCCGAGGATCTCGCCGCCCACGCTGAGCGTCGTGCCGAGCGTGCGGCCGAAAGATCGGCGCGGCCCGCGCTCGTGCGGAGGTGCGGCGCTCATTGGGCGCCCTCCCCGGCCGCAGCCGGAGCCGGTTTCGCGGCGGCCGTCGACGCGAGCAGATCGCGCAGCGACGCGTCGGCGAGGTACGCGCGCGTGAGCGCGATCCCGATCCGCGGGAGGTCCCCCTCGTCGCGAAAGAGGAGGTGCAGCGGCGCCGCACGGGGGTTGAACTTCTGCTTGAAGCGGTGCAGCGACTTGAAGCCGTACAGCGGCTCGATGAGTGCCCCCACCTGGTCGAGCACCTGGTCGACCGGCCCGGCTGCGGCCGCTGCCGAGCGCACGAGTGGCGCGCCGGAGAGCGAGAGGAATTCGAAGCCCGCCTCAGAGAAGTGCTGTGCGGCCGATGCGATCAAGAACTCCATGACCGGCCCGAACCCGCCATCGCGGCGCCGCATGAGGTCGAGGGTCCAGCCGACTACGCGGGGCTCACCCGTCGCCGGGTCCGCGGGTCCGTGCACGGGCAGCCACGACGTGATGCCGTGCAGGCTCCCGTCTGCGTCGACCGCGATGCCGACGTACACGGCGGGATCGAGCGCCTCGTCGACCGTCCCGAGCGTGAACCGCATCTCTGGCAGCCCCTTGTCGCCCGTCCACTGCTCGGAAATGGCGCGCACCTGTGCGAGCACGTTCCAGGGCTCGGCGGCGAGCCGCACCATGCGAAACGAGATGCCCTCGCGATTCGCGCGGTTGATCGCCGTGCGCACCGCGCCCCAGGCCTTGCCCGTGAAGGCGAGCCCGGGGAGGTCGACGATCGTGTCCTCGGCGATCACCACCGAGCGCCACCCAGCGGGCTTTGCACGCTCGCCCGCCTCGCTCACGGAGAAGGCGCAAGGGATGAGCCCGGCGCGCTGCGAGACCCGTTCAAACTCCGCGAAGGCCGCAGGCTGCTCGCCGGCCGCCACGATCGGGTCCCCGAGCATGATGGCCACGCCCGCGTGCGGCTGGAACGTGATCGCGCCCGTGCCCGCGGCGATGTGCCGGTTGCCGCGCCAGGTGGTCATCCACGAGATCGTGCCGCCGCCGAAGCGCTGCAGGCGCTCGGTCGCCTGCTCGGTGGTGAGGTGCTCGGCCGCGAGCGTGCGTCGCGAACGACGCAGCGGTACCCGGAATGCGCCGCGGCCGATGATGATCACCACGAGGAACGCGGCCCACAGTGCGGCGGGCGCGATGAGCCCGCCGAGATACTCGCCCACCGAGTCGATGAGCTCGAGGGCGACGAAGAGCTTCAGTGCGGCCAACGCCAGCGCCGCGACCGCGATGTTGAACACCGCGAGGATGATCGCGCCGATCCACGCCAGCCGCACGCCCTGGCGCACTCCGTTCGCGATGATCGCGATGACCACCACGTCGATCGCGACGTCGACGAACGAGGCGATCGGCTGGTTCTGTCCGAGTGGGCCGTCGTACGGGACGATGAGGTCGATCACCTGGATCACACCGATCGCGATGAGGCCCGAGAACGCGATGAGGCGCCACTCGCGCTCGCTCGGCCGGCCCGCGGGGCGGCGGAACGCGGGGAGCCACCCGCTCACCGCGAGGGCCGCGATCATCGCGACGGCGTGCTCGACATCATGCAGCTGGCCGAGGTACAGCAGCGAGATCCCCACCCAGATCACCACCGCGATGCGGGCGCGCAGGCGCCACGGGGCGGGGAGCGTCGCGATCGCGAATACGAGCGCGGCGAGCGCACCGCACGAGGGGCCGACGTCGGAGTGCTTTGCGATCTCAACGGCCCAGGGCCAGCCGGTCTGCGCGACGAGCATGAGGAGCCCCGCAGCGCCGAGCACGCCGACCACGTGGCCGGCCGCGAAGAGCCCCAGCGTGCGGAGCCACCCGAAGCGCCACTCCGCCCAGCCGACACCGCCAACGACGAGCGGCAACAGCGTGAGGTAGACCAGCGGGTGGTCGACGAAGAACGGCGAGGTCGCGAGGGTCCACCAGCGTCCCTCCGCAAACGCGGGAATGCCGGTGGCAATCTGGTCGTACCAGGGCTTGTCGACCACGGGGCTGAGTAGCGTGCCGGTGGCGGCGCCGACCGCGAGCAGCGCGGCGAGGAGGGCAACCGTGAACGGGAGCCGCCGCAGCACGGCAACGAACGGTGGGCGCTGCCGCAGCGATGGTGTGGTCTGGGGCGCGGCCGTGGGGCGGACGGCGTCGTCGGTCATGGACACAGTCTAGAGTTTTCGCAGCGCTCGCCAGTAGCCTGGATCGTGAGGACGCCGTTCCGACGCCCCAAGTGTCGCGGCCTTCCGTCGCCGCAGGAGGAGAACCGATGCGAGCAGTCACCTATGTCAAGAACAACACCGTTGAGGTGCGGGAGAAGCCCACTCCCGAAATCGAGCCGGATCAGGTGCTGCTGCGCGTTGGTGGCGCCGGCGTCTGCCACTCGGACATCTCCATCATCGGCATGGGCGACGAGAACCCGCTGATCGGCAGCACACTGGGCCACGAGGTTGCGGGCACGATCGAGCAGCTCGGCGCGAACGTCACGGGATGGGAAGTGGGGCAGCGCGCCATCGTCGCGCTGATCCTGTCATGCGGGCAGTGCCGCGAGTGCCTCGCCGGTCGCGACAACCAGTGCGAGGTGGTTGCACCTCGCGGTTCGCTCGCGCCCCTCTCGCCCGGGATCGGGAGCCCGGGCGGCATGGCCGACTACATCGCGGTGCGCGCGCACCACCTCGACCCGATCGGTGAGCTCGACCCCGTCGCGGCTGCGCCGCTCGCGGACGCGGCGCTTACCCCGATGCACGCGATCAACACGGTGCGCGATCGGCTTTCGGGCGACGCCACCGTGGTGACGATCGGGCTGGGCGGGCTCGGCCACATGGCGCTGCAGATCCTCGCGGCGACCTCGGGCGCCCGCATCATTGCGCTCGACACCGATCCCGAGAAGCTCGCGTTCGCCGAAGCGCACGGCGCGGACCTCGCGATTCCGAGCGATGGCGAGGCTGCGGCGCGAATCCTCGCCGAGACCGGCGGGGTGGGCGCTGACGTGGTGTTCGACTTCGTTGGCGTGCAGCCGACGGTCGACCTCGCGCTCGCGGTGGTGCGCGGCGGCGGCGCGATCCGCTTCGTCGGTCTCGGCGGGGGGTCGTTCACCTACACCGCGGGCAACAGCGCGCTGCCGTGGGGTGTGAACATCGAGCGTGCCTACGGCGGAACCCGCGCCGACATGCGTCAGGTGGTGGCGCTCGCGCAGGCGGGCAAGATCGGCGTCGAGGTGGTGCGCTACGGCCTCGATGACGCGGTGCAGGCATTCGATGACCTGCACCACGGTCGCATCGCGGGGCGCGCAGTCCTCGTCCCCTGAGCCTGCCTAGGCTGAGGCGCTGATCGCCTGTTCGACGAGTGCGAGCAGGCGATCAGTGCCGTCTCGGGTGCCGAACGCTGCGGCGGAGGCCGCCATTCGGGCACGCTCCGCGGGGTCACCGAGCAGGGGCAGTACGCGTTCCGTGACCGCGCGCGCGGTGAACTCGCGGTCATCGATCAGGCGTGCCCCGCCTGCCGCCACCACGCCGCGGGCGTTCAGCGCCTGCTCGCCGTTGCCCACGGCGTAGGGCACGTACACGGCAGGGATCCCGAGCGCGCTGAGCTCGCTCACGGTCGCCGAACCCGAGCGGCACACGACAAGGTCAGCGACCGCGTAGGCGAGATCCATCCGATCCGCATACGGGATGACTACGCGGTCCGGGGAACCGCTCGCGTCGACCTCTTCGGCGCGCGCGTTGCCCGTCACGTGGAGGAGTTGCCAGCCCGCAGCGATCACCTCGGGCCAGGTGTCCGCGAGCGCCTCGTTGATGCGGCGCGCGCCCGCGGAGCCGCCGAACACGAGCAACACTGGGCGATCCGGATCGAGCCCGAAGTGTCGGGCCGCCGCCGCCCGCTCCGCCCCGCGATCCAGGGTCTCGATCTCCGCGCGGAGCGGCATCCCCACGACGCGGGCACCGCGCAGCGGAGTGTCCGGAAAGACGGTTCCGACCGCCGCCGCGTGGCGCGCACCCCACACATTCGCGAGGCCGGGCCGCGCGTTGGCCTCGTGGAGCACGAACGGGATCCGCTCGCGGCGCGCAGCAACGTAGGCGGGCATCGCCGCGTAGCCGCCGAAACCGAGCACCACGTCGACCTTGCGCTCCCGCAGCAGCTCGCGCGTGCGCGTCACTGCGCGGCGGAATCGGACGGGGAACTGCAGTGCGGCGACGTTCGGGCGGCGTGGAAACGGCACACGCGGGATCGTCTCAAGCGCGTAGCCACGCTCGGGCACCAGCCGCGACTCGAGCCCCTCGGCGGTGCCGAGCACCACGATGGTGGCGGCGCGCGTGCGCAAGCGGTCGGCGGTGGCGAGAAGCGGGTTCACATGCCCGGCGGTGCCCCCGCCCGCGAGGAGATAGGTCGTCATGCGGGCAGCCTAGCTTCGCGCTGCTGACCGCCCGCCGCATATCGCGAGCGTATGCAAAACCGCATACGGGGTGGCAACACGGCCGTTGGAAAACTGATCCGCATGCACCCCACTGGCTCCGAACTCATCGTGCACGACGCCGCGATCCGAGAGAACACGGCCACCTTTGCGGCGCTCACCGGCGGCCGCGTGATGGCCGTCCTCAAAGCGGACGCGTTCGGCCACGGCGCGATCGCGCGTTCCGTGCTCGAAGCAGGCGCGTGCTCGATCGGCGTCGCAGCACTGCCCGAGGCGCTGGCCCTGCGCGAGGGCGGCGTCGATGCGCCGCTGCTCAGCTGGCTGAACACGCCCGATGCCGACTTCGAGGCGGCGATTCACGCTCGGATTGAGCTCGCGGTGCCAAGCGCCGAACACCTGCATGCCATCGGTGCAGCTGCGGCCCGGCTGGGCACACGGGCCAGCGTCCACCTGCACGCCGATGTGGGCATGGCGCGCGACGGCTGTCCGCCGCGTGAGTGGTCGGCGCTGTGCACGCTCGCGCGCGAGTACGAGGCGATCGGGGCGATTCGGGTCACGGGCATCATGGGGCACCTGTCGTGCGCGGATGATCCCGAGCACCCGCAAAACATCCGCGAGCGTCTCGTGTTCGAGAACGCTGCGCGTACCGCGGGACGACGAGGCCTCTCACCCAGTGCACTGCACCTCGCTGCCACCGCGGCGACGCTCACGGGAGCAGTGCCGCGCTTTGACGTGTCGCGTATCGGTGCGGGGCTCTTCGGGATTGATCCATCGCGCAGCACCACGGCGCTCCGCCCCGCGCTCACGCTCCGCTCCCGGGTGGTGTCCGTGCGCGAGGTGGGTGCCGGCACCGGTGTAGGGTACGGCCTCGACTTTGTCGCCGAGCGGCGGACGCACCTCGCCCTGCTCCCCGTCGGCTATGGGGATGGCCTGCCGCGCGAGGCCTCGGGCAAGGCCGAGGTACTCGTCCGCGGCCGTCGCCGGCCGCTCGTCGGCCGCATCTCTATGGACATGGTGGTAGTCGACACCGGCGACGATGTGCTCGAGCCGAACGAGGCCGTCACGCTCTTCGGGCCGGGCGACACCGGTGAGCCCACGGTCGCCGAGTGGGCCGAGTGGTCGCACACCATCGAACACGAGATCGTCACCCGCCTCGGCAGCCGCGCGTCACGCATCAGCCGCACCCTCGATACCGCCAACGCCGTCAGCGACGCCCGCACCCGCGACACCGTCAACATCCCGCAACTCTGAGGAGACTCACGCAATGACCCAGCCGCTCACCCCCGCACCCCTGCGACGCCCGCGTGATGGCCGCACCCGGCCACAGCCCGCGCGCATCGCCGTCATCGGGGGCGGCGCGAACGACGAGCACAGCGTCTCGCTCGCCTCTGCTGCCGCGGTTGCGCGCGCGGTGCGCGAACTGGAACTGATCCCCGTGCCGCTCACCGTCACCGCCGAGGGTTCCTGGTGCGACGACGCCGGCCGGCCGCTCCCCGCACACGAGGTCGTGCAGCAGCTCACAGCGTGCGACGTCGCCTTCCCCGTGCTGCACGGCGTGAACGGTGAGGATGGCACGATCGCTGGTTTCTTGCAGCTCTGCGGCGTGCCCGACGCCGGGTCGCCCGTGCGCGCGGGAGCGCTCGCGATGGACAAGCAAGCCACCAAACACCTCGCGGCAGAGCTCGGAATCGGCGTCGCGCCGGGCATGCTCGCCCCCACACGCGATGCAGCGCTCGCCGCAGGGGCGGTCCCGCAGACCGCCCGCGACCTCGAGCCGCCGTTCGTGGTGAAGCCGGCGAACGGCGGGTCAAGCAACGGTGTGTTCGTGGTGCCGGATCGCGCGGGGCTGGCCGACGCGGTCGAGGGGGCGCGCGATTTCGGGGAGCCCGTGCTCATTGAGCAGTACGTGCACGGCCGCGAGATCGACATTGCGGTGTTCCGCGACCGCACCGGTGAGCTCCGCGTGGGGGCAACGCTTGAGATTGGCGTGGTGCCCGGCGGAGTGTTCGATCGGGCTGAGAAGTACGACGGCAGCGCCGAGTTCACGGTGCCCGCGCCGCTCGACGAGCCCGAGGAGGCCGCGCTGCAGCAGGCGGCGACACAGCTCTACGACGCGCTCGGCTGCCGCGGGGTGGTGCGCTTTGACTTCTTCCACACGGCCGACGGGCTGGTGCTGAACGAGGTGAACACGGCGCCCGGCATGACCGAGCAGTCCCAGGTGCCGCGCATGTATGCGGCGCGTGGCCTGAGCTACCCGGGGCTCATCGCGGAGCTGATCGCGGCGGCGTTGGTCACCGACTAGCCCGCCCGCGTCCGTCGGGCGTTGGGGCTAGCGCTGCGTGAGCTCCGGCGCGCGGTGCGTCAGCGTGCCACCCAGAAGGGTCGCAGCCACGTGCGTTTCGGACAGCAGATCGGGATCGCTGCGCAGCGGGTCCGTGTCGAGCAGCACCAGGTCGGCAGGATCGCCTACCGCCGGGCGCAGCGCGCCCCGCATCGACGCCGCGAGTGCGACGGTGGCGGGGAGCCGCTCGGCCGGCGTCCACGGTGTCTCGCCCGGCCGGGCACGGGTCACCGCCGCCTGGATCCAACGCCACGGATCGAGCGGCGCCACGGGGGCATCCGAGCCGAACACGAGGTGCGCACCCGTCGCGTGCAGCGAAGCCAAGGGGAACGTACGCTCGGCTCGGCCCGGCCACTGCAACTCCGTTGCCTCGCGGTCGTCGACGAGGTGTTCGGGCTGCACGCTCGCGGTGATGCCGAGCTCCGCGAAGCGCGCGATGTCCGCCGTGCGGAGCAGCTGCGCATGCTCCATGCGGCCCCCACGGCCCAGCGCCTCGTATGCGTCGAGCACCTGGGCGACGGCGCGATCTCCGATGGCGTGCAGGGTGAGGCCCAGCCCCGCCGCGGTGGCACGGCGCATCATGGCGAGCAGTTCGTCGGCGGCGACGAGCGAACGCCCGTGGTCGCCCGACGGGTACGGGTCGCAGCACCAGGCGGTGCCCGTGCCGAGCGAGCCGTCGGTGATCATCTTGAGCGGGCCAACGGTCAGTCGCCCAGCGCTGCCGAGCGCATCACCGGAGCGGTACCCCGCGTGGATCGCACGCTCGAGCTGGTTCGGGTAGATACCCGCCTCAACGCGGAGGAGATCGAAGCCGGCGGCCTCCCGACGCAGCCAATCGTCGATGCACCAGCGCATCTCAAGGTCCACGATGCCCACCACACCGCGCGCGGCCGCTGCACGGCCCGCGCGGGCAACAAGTTCGTCGAGTTCGGTCGGCGCGAGCGAGTCAATCGCGCGCAGCAGGGCGAAGCACTCGTCCTCGACGATGTGTCCGTCGCCCTCGACGGGCAGCCCGCGCGCGGCGAGCGCGGCCGAGTTCAACCAAATTCCGTGCAGGTCCGCGCTGATCACTACGAGTGGTCGCTCGCCCGCGAGCGCGTCGAGCGCCGCGCGGGTGATTCCTGTGGTCCACGCGCCGGCTCGCGCCCGTACGGCCACGAACTCGGGCGCCGAAGAGACGTCCGCCGCTGCGCGCGCAGCCTCGTCCGCGCGCAGCCCAGTTGCGAGGAGCTCGAGCGCCTCTGCCGCTGACTCCGCGGCACCCAGGTCGAAGCGGCTCGACTGCTGCGCCCACTGTCCGAAGTGCACGTGCTCGTCCCACAGGCCCGAGGTGAGAAATCGGCCGTCGGCGTCGATCCCCGCGGGGGCCTCGGCTGTCGTGCCCGCTGGCGTCACTCCGGCGATGCGTCCGTGCTCAAGCGCGACGTCGACTGGGGCATCCTGCCCGAGGAAACGGACAGAGCGAAGCTGCGAGATCATGCTCGCTACGGTACTCGGTGCGAGACGGTGCCGTTCACCACTGTGAGCAGCACCTCCGACTCGGCGAAGCGTTCGGGCGCGGCGCTGAGCGGGTCATCTCGGAACACCGCGAGATCGGCAATCGCCCCCGCCGCAATGACCCCGTCGCTGGGGCGGTCGATCGAAGCCCACGGCCCCTGCGTGATCGCCACGAGCGTGCGCTCGGGAGAGAGCGCCTGGTGTGCGTCGACGGCCGGCCGATCCGAGCCGTGCCTGCGGCGCGTCACGTTCGCGGCGAACACGCGTCGCGCGTCGAACTCTTCAACGGGCCAATCAGAACCGAGCGCAACGATCGCACCGGCGGCGTCCAGGTCGGCGACGCGCCAGCCGTTGGCCGCGCGCTCCGAACCGCGGCCCAGCAGCGTCGTCCACATGTCGCAGCCGTCAGGGCGCTGGGCGAACGCGTGGATCGGCTGCATGCTCGCCGGCACTCCCAGCTCAGCGAAGCGGGGTACGAGGTGATCCGGGATGGTTTCGATGTGTTCGATGCGGTGCGTCACCCCGCGGTGCTGCTCGGGGATCGACGCAACCGTGTCGAGCACGAACTCGACTGCGCGGTCGCCGATCGCGTGCGTCGCACTCGGCACCCCGTTCGCCGCGAGCGCGTGGATGGTCTGCGTGAAGAGCTCGCTGGGCACCCAGTAGGGCTCGAGCCCGCCGCCGCGGGTATCGGCTTCGAAGAGCCACGCGGAGCCGTTGTCGATGCTGCCATCGAGCATGAACTTCACGCCCTCGATCTGCCAGCGTCGCCCGCCGACGCCCTGCAGATCAATCATGCGCCGCAGCGTTTCGGCCCAGGGCTCGCTCGCCCGCCAGAGCGGCGAGATCCTCACGCGCACGGGGAGATCGCCCGCATCCTCGAGCGCGCGCATCACCTCGATGTCGCCCTCCTCCATGTTCATTTGGTGGAGCGAGGTGTAGCCGGATGCAGCGAACTCGGCGAGCTTGTCGCCCACCGCGGCGACGCGCTCAGCGAATGGCATGCGTGGGTAGAGATCGGTGACGAGCAGTTCGGCATCCGACTCGATGAGGTAGCCAGTGGGCACACCGTTCGCGTCGCACTCGATCGAGGAGTTGTTGCCGAAGTCGCGGGGGCCGTCGATGCCGGCGAGCTCGAGTGCGCGCGGGCTGGCGATCACCGAGTGGCCGTCGAAGAGCAGCAGGTAGCCGGGACGGCCGCCAAACGCTTCGGCGAAGGGTTCGTTGGTGAGTTCCTCGCCAACGAACAGGTCGAATGACAGCCCGAAGCCGCGCACCCACTCGTCGGGCCCCAGATCCGCGGCGAACGCGGCAATCCGCTCGGCCACCTCGGCGACGCTCTCGCACTCATGAAGCATGAGCGCGCGGTGCCGCGACTCGGCACCCGAGAGCGGGTGGACGTGGGCGTCGACAAAGCCGGCGGTAATCGTGGCGTCACCGAGCTCAACGATCGTGGCGTCGCTCGTGTCCCAGGTGTGCGCCTCAGCGCGCGTGCCGACCGCTGCGATACGCCGGCCGTTCACCGCCACGGCCTGCAGCTCGGGGAGATCGGCAGTCGGGCCCAGCCCGGTGCGCACCCGCCCGCCGAGCAGCACGAGGTCCGCTCGAACCTGGTGGGGGTGTGACGGGGCGGTCGGGGCGGTCATGCGGGCTCCTCGGTCAGCAGGATGGGATGCTCGGGATCGGCGCTTGCCGCGCGGCGCTGGCGCTGCACGGCAGGGTCGGGCACGGGCACCGCGGCGATGAGGCGCTGCGTGTACTCGTGCTGCGGCTCGTGCAGCACCCGCTCGGTCGGGCCGATTTCCACGAGCTCGCCCTGCCGCAGCACACCCACGCGATGCGCGAGCATCTCGACCACGGCGAGGTCGTGGCTGATGAACAGCGACGCGAAGCCCAGCTCCCGCTGCAGCCCTGAGAAGATGTCGAGCACCTTTGCCTGCACGGACACGTCGAGTGCGCTCGTCGGCTCGTCCGCGATGACCAGCTCGGGCCCCAGAGCGAGCGCCCGCGCGAGGCCCACGCGCTGGCGCTGGCCGCCCGAAAGCTCGAATGGATGGCGATCGGCGTACGAGGCAGGAAGCTCGACGGCGTCGAGCAACTCGATTGCTCGGGCTCGGTGTGCTCGCTTGCCGCCGCCTACCCGATGGATTCGCATCGGCTCAGCAATGCACTGTTCGACGGTCATGAAAGAGTTGAAGGAGGCCGCTGGGTCCTGGAATACGAAGCCGATGCGGCGCCGCAGCGCGCGGAGCTCCCGACGCTTCAGCTGGGTCAGCTCGGCGCCGAACACCCGCAGCGATCCGGCACCGATGGTTTCGAGACCCCCGATCGCGCGGCCAATTGTCGATTTGCCCGAGCCGGATTCTCCGACCAGGCCGAGCACTTCTCCGCGGGCGATGGTGAGCTCCACCCCGCGCACGGCGCGGACGGGGTGCGTGCCGAAACCGCTCGTATACACGACGTCGACTGATGAGAGTGTGACCGCCTGCTCGGGTTCTGCCGCTGCGGCCACCGCTGGTGCGGCCGATGGCTCCTGGACACTGTCCGTCAGGCGCCCTCCGGCGCCGAGGCGCGGCACTGCGGCGAGGAGCTGCTGCGTGTATTCCTCGCGCGGATTCGCGAAGAGCTCGGCAACCGGGGCTTCCTCAACCAGGTCGCCTCGGTACATCACGGCCACACGATCGGCGAGGTCAGCGACCACACCCATGTTGTGGGTGATCAGCACAATGGACGCGCCGAATTGATCGCGGCACTCGCGCAGCAGGTCGAGGATCTCGGCCTGCACGGTGACGTCGAGCGCCGTGGTGGGCTCGTCGGCGATGATCACTTTGGGGCGCAGGGCGAGCGCCATCGCGATGACGATGCGCTGCTTCTGGCCACCCGAGAACTGATGTGGGTAGTGATGCAGGCGGCGCTCGGGCTCGGGGATGCCGACGGCGCGGAGCATCTCGATCGCGCGAGTGCGCCGTTCTGTGCGATCGGACATGCCGTGCGCGCGCAGCCCTTCTTCGAGCTGCCAGCCGATGGAGAACACGGGGTTCAACGCCGTGGACGGCTCCTGAAAAATCATGGCGGCCTGGTTGCCGCGCAGCTCACGAAGCTCGGCGGGGGAAGCGGTCAGCACGTCCGCGCCGGAAAGCAGCACCACACCGGATCGGCGGGTGCGCGGCGGGAAGAGGCCCAGCACCGCGCGTGCGGTGAGGGTCTTGCCGGATCCTGATTCGCCGACGATCGCGAGGATCTCGCCGGGCTCCACGCTGAGCGACACATTGTTCACCGCGTGAACGGTGCCGTGCGGGGTGTCAATGTTCAGCGTCAAGCGGTCGATCTCGAGCGGAAGCGCGGATGCGTCGCCGGTTCCGGGGCCGGCGGTGGGGGCGGTCGAGGCGGTCATGCCTGGAACTCCTTCTTCATGCGTCCCGGTGCGAACACGGAGACCATGCGGGCAAAGATACCGGGGCGTCCGAGCGCGGAACGTGAGCGCTGGTCAACGAGGTCGCGCAGCCCATCACCGATGAGGTTCAAAGCGAGCACCGTGATCACGAGGAACGCGGCCGTGATGAGGATCATCTGCGGGGCCTGCATGATGACGGACTTCCCGTCGTAGAGGATGTTGCCCCAGCTGGCATGCGGCGCGGGGACGCCAGCGCCGAGGAAGCTCATTGCGGCCTCGGTGATGACGGACTCCGCGAACGTAAACGTGGCCTGGACCACGAGGACGGACATGACGTTCGGGAGGATGTGGCGCAGCATGATATGGAACATTCCGCCACCCTGCATGGTGCTCGCCGTGACGAACGTTTCCGAGCTCACAGCGAGTGCGCGTGCGCGCACGAGGCGTGCGATTCCCGGCGTGTAGACGATCGCGAGGGCGATGACGAGGTTGGTGACGCTGGGGCCGAGCGCGGCAGCAAGGGCGACGGCGAGCAGGATTGCCGGGATGGCCATCAGGCCATCACAGATGCGCATCAGGATCGCGTCGAGCACCGAGTTGAACACGGCGAGGATGCCGATCAGTGTGCCGATCACCCCGCTGACGAGTGCGACGACGAAGCCGACGAGCAGCGAGGTGGAGGCGCCCGAGATAATGCGCGCGAAGAGGTCACGGCCAAAGTTGTCCGTGCCGAAAATGTACTCGGCCGACGGCTTCGCCAAACGGTTCGCGGGATCGACCGCGTAGGGGTCGAGCTGCAGCAGCGGCGGCAGCACGTACGAGATGAGGAAGATCGCGAGGATGATGAGAAGCCCCACCATGAAGCCCGTGTTGGCGAGCACGCGGTGCCACACCGAGTTCTTGGGTTGCTCCGGCTGCATCGACAGTACGGTCGTGCTGGGGGCTGGCGGGTTCTGGGGACTGGTTGCGGTCATGCGCTCAGGCCTTTCCGACGCGCACTCGCGGATCGACGATGCCGTAGAGCACATCGATCAGCAGGTTGGTGAGCAAGTAGATCAGGGTGATGAACAAGATGACGCCCTGGATTACGGGATAGTCGCGACGCGAGATCGAGGTGACGAGCAACTGTCCGAGCCCGGGGATGTTGAAGATGGTTTCCGTGACCGCCGCGCCGGTGACGAGCCCGCCGAGTGACAGGCCCACAATCGTGAGGATCGGCAGGCTCGCGTTCTTGAGCGTGTGGCTGAAGAGGAGCCGCCGTTCGGCAACGCCGCGCGAGCGGGCCGCGTCAATGTAGTCGGCGTTGAGCACATCGAGCACGGCTGCGCGCGTGGTGCGCGTGATCAGCGCTGCGGTGATCGCGCCTAGCGCGATGCCGGGCATGAGGAGCGTTTTGAGGCCGTCGCCGAAGTTCTCAAACGGATTCACGTACCCGGAGAGGGGCAGCCAGCGCAGCGTCAAGCCGAAGAGGAGCATCATGCCGATGGCGAGCACGAAGCTGGGCACGGTCATGCCAAGCAGCGTGAAGCCGGTGACCATCTTGTCGAACTTGCCTCCGCGGTACCGGGCGGCAATGGTGCCGAACGGCACGGAGAGCAAGACAGCGACGATGATCGCGATGAGGGCGAGCTGAATGGTGGGGACGGCGTTGTCGCTGATCGCCTCGACGACGCTCTTGCGAAGGAAATACGAGTCACCCAGGTTGCCGGTGAACACGCCGCCGACCCACTTGAGGTACTGCATAACGATGGGCTGGTCGAGTCCCATGGTGGCGTGCAGTGCGGCGACCTGCTCATCGGACGCTTTCTCGCCGAGAATTCGGCGGGCGGGGTCACCCGGTGTGAGGTGGATGAGGGAGAAAATCACCACCGACACCACGAACAGCACGGGAATGAGGCTGAGGAGTCTGCGGAAAATGAATCGAAGCATCGGTGTTCCGGATTCGGTGTCGAGGTGGGGTGTGGGGGTGCGTGTGGCCACGCTCTGGAGAACGCGGCCACACGTGAGCGGAAGAGCGCTCCGCTAGTTCTTCCAGTGGGCGTTCCACCACACGAAGTGGCCGTCGAACCAAGCGAGATCCAGATCCTTGTTCGCGGCGTACACGTTGTGTGCGTCGCCGATGCGGCTCATGGGGCGGGTATCTTCGATCCACTGCTGCATGTCACTGAACAGCGCGCTTGCCTCGGCCTGCGTCGGGGCACCACGGAAGTCCGCAAGCAGCTTCTGCAGCTCGGGCCCATCGAAGTAGCCGGCGCGCGTCGGGAGGAAGCCGATGGTCTGGGTCGGATCGAGCTCGGTGCCGAACGGGAAGACGACAAGATCCCACTCGTCGCGGCGTTCGCGGTACTTCTCGCTGAACGCGCCCCACTCGTACGCGTCGAGGGTGGCGTCGACGCCCATGCCCTTCAGCTGCTCAACCACTACGACCGCCGAGTTGTACGCCTCGGAGTAGTCCTTGTTCGCGAGCACCGTGACGGGTTCGCCCGTGTACCCGCCCGCAGCGAGCATCTTCTTTGCCTGTGCGACGTCTGCCGTGTTGAAGTCGGCCTTGCCGACCTCGGTATCCCAGATCGCCTTCTGGCCCAGCGTCATGTTGTGGTGCACGAGATCGTAGAGATCCTTCGACCCCACCGCGGCGAGCATGATCGGGTCTCGGTCGAGGCCGGTGTTGATCGCCTGGCGGTTCTCCACCTTCGAGAACGGGCTCGATGCGTCGTCGCTGTACACGAGGTTGATCGGGCCGACCATGTATGTGTCGAGCGTCAGGTTCTCATCGTCAGCGAACTGATCGAGGCTATCGAACGGCAGCTCCGTCGTCGCGTCATACTGTCCGGACTGCAGACCCATCGTGCGGGTTGATGCGTCAGGAACGAAGTTGAAGACCACCTCCGAGAGCGTCGCATCCTTCGCGCCGGCTCGGCCGCTCGACGGTGCGTCAACCGACTGGTAGTCGTCCCACTTTGTGATGACGATCTTCTGATCAGCGTCCCACTCGGTGAGCTGGAAGGGGCCGGTCCCTACGATGTCCTCGACCGCCTCAATGGGGCCGTCGCCGACCTTATCGAGTACCTCGGTCGGGAGGATTGCAGGGTACGCGGTCGACACCTGCGACAGGTAGAGCAGATGCAGGAAGCTCGGGGAGGTGACGGTGAGCTTGACCGTCGAGTCATCGACCTTCGTCCATTCGGAGCCAGCGAAGGCTTCCTGGGCCGCAACGGACACGCGCGTCCAGCGATTCATGGAGGCGACCACGTCGTCTGCGTCGAGGTGGCTGCCGTCTTGGAACTTCACGCCCTCCCGCAGATGGAAGGTGTACTCAAGCGAGTCGTCGCTCACCTCGTACGACTCGGCGAGCATCGGCTGGACCTGGAGGTTCTCGTCGGCGGTGACGAGCGTCTCGAAGATCGGGCCGGTGATCTCGCCCATGATCGAATCCGTGGAGATCTGGGGATCAAGGCTTTCAGGCTGTGCAGGGGTGACGAGGTTGACGATGTTCTTCGCCTCGTCCCCGCCGCCGGCATCGCCGGAAGCGCAGCCGGAAAGCACAAGCGCGCCAACCGCAAGCGCTGCGGTTGCGCTACCCACGCGGCGCATGACGCGTGCGCGGCGTGGAGAGGGTGCTGGAGAGGTCATTGATGGCTCCTAGTGAGTCGGGTGGGTGGGAGTAATGGAGATGATGAGATCGGCGAAGCCGCCGGTGGGAAGCGCGGTTGTCCGCGCATCACGTTGCAGGGTGGTGCGGTAGAGAGGAGTGCGGTCGCGGGCGCTCTCGCCGGTTGCGGTGCGCGCTCGCGATGCGAGCAGGCGCTGAGCGAGCGCGAGGAGCGGGCGACTTCCGTCGTCTGCCCAGAGGTCGGTTTGCGCGTTGTGCGGAGTGGGGGTGAGCTCGAGCTCAGCCGAACGGTCTCCGCGCGCCGTCGTACTCGTGGAGAAGTCGTGCTGGTCGCCCGGAACGAGGTAGCTCCAGCGCACGCCCTGCACCGCGTCGCCGCGGCCCGTGGCGCCCTCGAGGTTGAGGAACGAGACGCCCCGTGCGCCGATGACCTCGGACTGGCGGCTCGCGCGATCGTAGACAAGCGCGGTGTGCTCGTCGACGCCGATGCACACGGGCTGCCCGGTGTCGTAGGCAAGTCGAATCGCGCGTGCGGGGCGCCCCCACTCAGCGAAATGCGAGTCGAGCAGAGCCTCTGGGAAGAGTGCAAGCCCGCCCGCGAGGTCGTAGCTCAGCGCCTCGTACCCCGCGATTCTGAGGTCGGAACCGGGTGCTGCGCCGTGCGTCCACGCGGTGTGGATGTCGGCACCCCCGCTCACCATGTGTGCACCCTGCTGCACAGCGAGCCCCGCGCTGGTTCCTGCAACGACTCCGCCTCGCGCGAGCACCTCGCGGAGCGCAACGAGGACGGGGGTCTCCGTGCGTTTCGCGTCTGCGGCGCCATGGCCCGACGCGTCGCGGAACAGCGCGCGCACATAGTGGTTCTGATCGCCGCCACCGAGAAATACGCCGTCGGCGCTTCGCACCAGCTCCGCGACAGCGGGATCGTTCGCGCGATCCGCGAAGTAGGGTGCCCCCGGGTACGGCGGGGTCGGGTTCACGCCCACGGGAATGGGCACGCCAACCGCGCCATGGCGCGCAAACAGCTCGACGTAGTACCGGCCGTCAGCCTCGTCGTTCTCAAGACTCGGGTCCGCTGCCGCTGCCGACGACGCCGCAGGCTCGGAGGCGGTGGTGAAGATTGCGATCCGCGGGGAACCGCTCTGTCGGCGAGTATCCGCGAGCCGCACGATGCGTGACAGGATCTCCGTGCTCTCGTCGAGTGCGCCGCCGATCAGTACGAGCGTGCCGGATGCGTCGTTGCCTGGAAGATCGGGAGCCGTGTGTGGATCAGCTGGAGCGTGCGTGTTCACGGTTTCCCTTTCCGAGGCCTCGTCGATGAAGTGATCGAAATCATTTCATAAATTCGCATTCGCTGCAAGAACTGCAACATTCATTTCATAAATGCGTCTTTTCGGGATAGTGTTCTCGTGCCGGTGACGTTCCCCGCAGCGCCTCATCGTTGAGCCAGGCCGGGGGACACCACCACCGTCTGCTCCCACACGCCCCTGAGGTCTGAGCGATCCGCTCGGACCGGGGCTCCTCCCCGGCACTTGGAACGAGATCTGCAATGAACACCTCCGCACCTGAGCTTTCCGCCGCGCTCGCCGCACGCTTCGCCGAGTCAGCGCTCGCCGCGCAGCCGGACTACGAGCGTGACCTCGCCGAACTCGTCGGGATTGATTCGGGATCAACCGATGCGGCAGGGGTGAAGCGCGTGGCGGACTGGGTGGAAGCCCGGCTCGCACGGCTTGAGTTCCGCGTGGTGCGCCACTCCGACCCGACGGGAGTGTGGGGCGACGCGCTCGTCGCAACGCGGCGAGGCACGGGGACGAAACGCATTGTCCTCTTTGCCCACATGGACACGGTGTTTGAGATCGGTGACGCAGCCGCGCGCCCCTTCCGGGTGGACGAGCGCGGGCATGGCCGCGGCCCGGGCGTCACGGATGACAAGGCCGGTGTGGTTGCGAGCCTGCACGCGGCCGAACACCTCATCGCGCTGAAAGAAGAGAGCTACGGTGAACTCGTGCTGGTGTTTACGCCTGACGAGGAGATCGGCTCACCGTTTGGGGCCGGGGTGCTGCGGGTGGCGAGCGAGGGCGCCGATGCCGCGCTATGCATGGAGTGCGCGCGCGAGAACGGAGATCTTGTTGTCGCCCGGAAGGGCGTGGCTGATCTTGAGGTCGTGGTCCGGGGAAAGGCAGCGCACTCGGGCATCGAACCGGAGCGCGGTGCGCACGCCGGCGTTGAAGCGGCTCACCTGACGCTGTTCCTCCAGGGGCTCGCCGACCCGCAGGCGGGGGTCACCGTAAACGTCGGCGTGCTCCGTGCCGGCGACCGGCTCAACATCGTGCCGGATCACGCCTCGCTGCACGTGGAGGTCCGCGCGACCGTCGCCGCCGACCTCGACGCAACGCTGGCACAGATTCGTGCGCGTGTTGCGGCCACACAGACCTCGGGGACGAGCGCGGAGATCGTGAGCATTGACCACTGCCCGCCCATGGAGGCGAGCGCGGCTGTGCTCGCGCTCGCAGAACGCGCGGTTGCTATCGCAGGGACGCTCGGCTTCGCCCCTGGACTCGCGCGCACCGGCGGGGTGTCGGACGCGAACCGCATCGCCGCACGTGGGGTGCCGACGCTTGATGGGCTCGGCCCGGTTGGGGGTGGAGACCACTCGGAGTCCGAGTGGCTCGACCTGTCTTCAGTCCCCCAGCGAGTCGCCCTCCTCGCCACGCTCATTGCCGAAATTGGCGCCAACCCGGAGATTGTTTGAACTCGCTCGGCTCGATAGGGTTTCCCAGACAGGCAGGATCGCGGAGGGAAGTGCGGTGGATGGCAGACGAATCCAAGCCGCTGCCCGGCGCGGCTGAAAGCGATTCGCCCGCCGCCCGCATCCGTGACCGGCTCGGTGAATGCACCCCGGGCGAGCGGAAAGTGGCTCGCGCGCTGCTTGCGGGGTATCCCGCCGCTGGGTTTGAGAGCGTGGCTGGCCTCGCGGACATCGCAGGGGTCAGCGGTGCGACCGTGGTGCGGTTCACCACGAAGCTGGGCTACGCCGGTTTCCCCGACTTTCAGCGGGCCCTGCGTGAAGAGCTTGAACAGCGCAGTGCGTCGCCCGCGTCACTGTACGCGCGGACGAACGCTGACCAGCGGCCGCCGCACCCGGACGACCTGGCCGCGCTCGCCGAGCCCGCGGTCGAGAATCTCCGGGCCACATTCGGCGGGCTCTCGGAGCACGATTTCACGACGACGGTGAGTGCGCTCGCTGATCCCAAGCACCGCATTTGGCTCGTCGGCGGCCGCTACAGCATGTTCCTCGCCGAGTACCTTGCGGCAAGTCTGCAGCAATTGCGGGGCGCCGTACAGATGGTGCCCCAAATGGCGAGCGTGCGGGCTGCAGCCGTGGTCGGTTTCGACGCGAAGGACGTGCTCATCGCGTTCGACTTCCGCCGCTACGAGAGCGAGACGCGTCACCTGGTGCAGCATGCGAAGGCCCACAAGGCCACCGTGGTGCTCATCACGGACAAGTGGGTGTCGCCGTGTGCGAGCGACGCGGACACGGTGTTGACCAGCATGGCCTCGGAGCGTGGCCCGTTCGACTCGGTGGTGCCGGTGATGGCGCTCATCGAGGCGCTCTTCGAGGCGACGCTCACCAAAATTGGGGCTCCCGCGCGCGAGCGCATGGAGGGGATCGAGCGCACCGCGCAGGAACTCGATCTGCTGTAGAGCTGACTGCGGTGTCCGGGCGAGAATGGCCCGGACACCACACTGTTGCCGGCTAGCGGAGCAGGCCGATGCGCTCGTACACCGAGGCGAGGGTGCGGTTCGCAACCTCGTTCGCGCGCTCGGCAGCGCCAGCGAGCAAGCGATCGAGCTCGGCCGGATCGGCCAGCAGCTCCTCGGTGCGCTCACGCACGGGGCCGAGACCCGCCTCGACCACGTCGACGAGCCCCTTCTTCAGATCGCCATAGCCGCGGCCCGCGTACTCCGCCTCGAGCGCGGAGATCGACTCGCCGCTCAGCACCGAGTAGATGGTCAGCAGGTTCGAGACGCCCGGCTTCGCCTCGCGGTCAAAGCGAATCTCGCCATCCGCGTCAGTGATCGCGCGCATGATCTTCTTCTTCGTGACGTTCGCGGGGTCGAGCACCTTGATGAGGCCGGCCTCGGTCTCCGCGGACTTCGACATCTTCGCGGTGGGCTCCTGCAGATCGTAGATCTTCGCAGTTTCCTTCTGGATCTGCGCCTCGGGCACCACGAACGTCTCGCCGAAGCGGTGGTTGAATCGGTTTGCGAGATCACGCGTCAGTTCGACGTGCTGGCGCTGATCCTCCCCAACGGGCACCGATGCCGCCTGATACAGCAGGATGTCCGCGGCCATCAGGATCGGATAAGTGAAGAGGCCCACGGATGCCGTGTCGGCGCCAAACCGCTGTGACTTGTCCTTGAACTGCGTCATGCGGCTCGCCTCACCGAAGCCGGTGAGCGTGTTCAGCACCCACGCGAGCTCGGCGTGCGCGGGCACGTGCGACTGCACGAAGAGCGTCGACTTCGCGGGATCGATGCCCGCGGCGATGTACTGGGCGGCGGTACGGCGGGTGCGTGCGGCAAGCTCGGCGGGATCCTGTGGCACGGTAATAGCGTGGAGGTTCACGACGCAGAAGAAGGCATCGAAATCCTCCTGCATCTGCGTCCACTGGCTGAGCGCGCCGATGTAGTTGCCGAGGTGCAGCGAGTCGCTGGAAGGCTGCATGCCGGAGAAAAGGACGGGCTTGGGCGTGGCGTTCATGAGTTCCTGGTTCCCTGAAAGTCGAGGGGCAAAATTGTGGGGAGCGGGGCCGTGTGCAGACGCCGCGCGGTGCGCTACGCGCCGATGCGGTAGTCGACCACGACGGGGGCGTGATCGGACCAGCGCTCGGCGTACGAGGCGGCGCGGTCAATCGTGTAGTCGGCCACGCGCTCGGCGAGCTGCGGGGTGGTGACGTGGTAGTCGATGCGCCAGCCTGTGTCGTTGTCGAAGGCCTGGCCGCGGTTCGACCACCAGGTGTACGGGCCATCGACTTCGCCGGCCCAGCGACGCCCCACATCTGCCCAGCCGTGGCCGGGGCCCTCGGAGCCGTCGACACCCGTGATGGTCGCGCCGCGCTCGCCGAAGAAGCGGTCGAAGTATGCGCGCTCGCGGGGCAGGAAGCCGGCGCGCTTCACGTTGCCCTTCCAGTTCTTGATGTCGAACTCGCGGTGCCCAACGTTGAAGTCGCCGACGATCGTGACGAGCTCACGCTCGGCGGCCAGTTCGTCCATGCGCACGCCCATGGCGTCGAGGAAGGCCCACTTGGCCTCCTGCCGCGGCGTATCGACCTCGCCGGAGTGTGTGTAGTTCGAGATGACGGTGAGCGGGGTGCCCCCAAAGTCAAAGTCGGCCTCGAGCCAGCGGCCGGACGACTGGATCGCCTCCTGCTGATCCGCAGCACCGAGACCCACTCGGTGCGCGGTCGCGGGCACACGGCTGGCGATTGCAACGCCGGCGCGACCCTTGATGTCGCACGGGTCATGCAACCAGTGCCACCCCTGGCTGCCGAGGTACTCCTCGAGATGCTCATCCTGCGCACGCACCTCCTGGAGGGCGAGCACGTCGACATCGCGATTCGCGAGCCACTCGCCCATGCCCTTGCGGTAGGCGGCACGGATGCCATTGACGTTAACGGACGCGACGCGCAGGGTTTCGACCATGCGTCTAGTCTACGCAGGCCCACCGACACGGTGGGCGCTCCGCACGCGCGCTAGAAGACCATCGGGCGGTCGTACTCGTCCTCAAAGGTCCCGCCGAGCAGTGACGGATCGATCTCGCACACCACCGGGACATGGTCGCTCGGTGCATCGCCCTTCCGCTCCTCGCGGTCGATCGAGGCGCCCGTCACCGCGTCGGCAAACGCCCGCGAGCCCATGATGAAGTCGATGCGCATGCCCTCGTTCTTCGGGAAGCGGCCGGCCTTGTAGTCCCAGAAGGTGTATCCCTCGGGTGCGATGGGGCGCACCACATCCTCCACGTGAGGGGCGAACGCAGCAAACGCGGCCCGCTCCTCGGGGGAGACGTGCGTGGACTTTCCGAGCGTGAAGCTCGGATCGCCCATGTCGCTGTCGAGCGGCGCGATGTTCCAGTCACCCATGAGCGCGAGCGGCAGATCGGGATCCTCGTTGAGCCACTGCGCCGTGTCCTTTCGGAGCGCGTCGAGCCAGGCGAGCTTGTAGTCGAGATGGGGATCGCCCAGCGCGCGCCCGTTCGGCACGTAGAGGCTCCAGAGGCGCAGATCGCCGACGGTAACTCCGAGGGCGCGCGCCTCGAGCGGCAGTCCGTTCGGCCCCGTGCCCTGCACTGCTTCCTGCCCCTTGATGGGGGCACCGAAGCCGGGCATGTCAGTGAACTCGCGGGCCACGTCGGTCATCTCGTGGCGGCTCGCGAAGGCGACGCCGTTCCACTGGTTGAGCCCGTGGATCTCAAGGTGATAGCCCGCCTGCTCGAACGCCCCGACCGGAAATTGGTCGGGGCGGCACTTGATTTCCTGCATGGCGAGCACGTCAATGTCCTCGCGCACGAGCCAGTCGACCACACGGCCGAATCGAGTGCGGATCGAGTTGACGTTCCAGGTGGCGATGCGCATGCTGCCAGCCTATCTGCTGGGATTTTGCCTCAAGCGTGACTCAGAGATTTGGGAATGGCTGGTCTTCGCCGGAGAATGGCTTGTACAGCGTCCAATTATGGACGTGTGGGGGAGTGATCATGGGAGATGCACGAAGACCGAAACGCAGCACCGAGCACGAGGCTGAGGGGACAGCGCGAGTTGCGGGGCTGCAGGATCGCCAGCGAGCGGGTATCGCTGCTGCTGTGCCCGAACGGCTTGCGCGCGTGGTCTCTGCACTCGAGCCCGAGGGGGCCGTTGCGCTCCTGATCGGCGAGACCGGCACGGGCAGGCAGTCGCTCGCCGAGGGAGCAGCCCGCGTCATCGCGGAGCGTGCGGCCGGCACGATGCGCACGATCGAACTCCCGGACCCACCGCACGCTGCGAGCGGGCACACCTCGGTTTTTGCGCAGCACTTTGGTGTTGCGCTTGAGGGGCGCACCGAGGCCGCGGAGATCGCTGAACGTGTGCTCTCTGGCGTGTTCGCGCACCCTGGCACGGAGCGAGCGGTGCTGGTCGCGTCGAATGCGGACCGGTATTCACCGCTCGACACTCGCCTCCTCGAACTTCTGCTCCACGACCCGCGCGTTCGTGGTGTGGTCACGGCCAGACAGCTGAGCAGCGCGTTGGAAAGATTGGGATCGGGGTCTCCGCGCCAGCAGATCTCCATCGCCCCGCTCGACCGTGAGGAAGCCGAGCGCTATCTGTGCGCGCTGCTCGGGGTTGAGCGCATCGAAGCGGAGACGCTGCGCGGCTGGCTCGAGGTCGCCGCGGGGAGCAGCTACGCGCTCGCGGTGCTCGCCCTCTCCGCCGACAGTGCCGGAGTATTGAAGCGGAGTCGAGGCGCCGCCTGGACAACCGTCGACGTTGATCGAGTGCCGGGTGACTACGCGAAAGCGATCCTGAGCTCGTGTTCAGTTGAGGAGATCGCGGTGCTCGAGCTCCTCGCGCTCGCAGAGCCCGTCACCGAGACTGGCCTGCTGCGCAGCATCGACGCGACGCTCCTCGCTGCGCTCTTCGACCGCGGCCTTGTCGTGTCGCGGCCGCACCCAGAGGGGCTGTCCCTCGTCACCGGACACCCACTCGTCGCCGCGATGCTGCGCACGGGAATGTCGCCGGTGCGGCGGATCCAGCTCAACGATCAGATCTTTCGAGTGCTCTCTGACGGGCTTGGCGGGGTTGACCCCATCTATACCCCAACGCGGCTGATGCGACTCGTCGTGTTCGGGGTGGAGAGCGGGCAGCACCTGCCGTTCGCCTGGCTGTGGGCGGCGTTCGAGCAGACGGTCCGCGGCGGTGATCCGTGGTTGGTGCTGAACGTCGCGCGCGCGGTGGCGCTGCACCCCGATGCCGACCCGATGCAGGCCGGCGCCGGCGCACTGCGTGCGTGCCGTACGGCGCGACTGATTGGCGACGAGGGGAGCCTCCGGCCCCTGCTCGGCATCGTTGGGCGGTTGGTGGCAGACCGGGCGCGCACGGAGGGAATGACCCCGATGCTTCGCGTGCGCCTCGCCACGACACTCATTGAGCAGGATCTGCGCGACGAGGGCGATGTCGATGAGGCACTCGTGAAGCTTGACGCACTCGAGGGCGGGGTCGGGGAGCACGAGCCTGCGGCGCGCGAGGCGGTGCGGTGCAGCCGAGTGCTCGCGCTTGCGTACACCGGCAGACTGCGTGACGCTGCGCTCGCAGGCCCGAACGACGACGTGTCGGCGGACCTGAAGAAGGAGTGGATCCGTTCCCCGGCGCGCGCCATGGGTGGCCTGATCCTCGATCAGCGCGGTGCAATCGGGCGTGCGGCACTCAACGCCGAGCACACGCGACGGCTCAGCCGCCTCGGTCCACGGGCGCGGCCAGACGTAGTCGACATGCAGGGGTTTTGCTGGCTGCTGGGGCACTGGGTCGGTGGCAGCGCCGAGCTCGCGCGGCGCGTGCTCGACGAGCTTGCCGCGGAAGCGTCCGCGGATACGCACGCTGAGGCGCACTACTCCGGGCTCATTGAGGCGGGCGCCGTGCTGATCGCCGTGCAAGAGGGGCGCTGGGCTGACGCCGCGCAGAGCGCGGAGCGGCTGCTCGATCGCCTCGAGCGGCAGGACAGTTACGGCATCGCGACGCTCGTGCAGGCCGCGTTCGGCTTCGCGCTCGCAGTACTGGGTGAGCGTGACGAGGCCGCGCGAGCGCTGCGCGCAAGCGCGCAAGGCACGCGTGGCATCGGCGAGGCAGCTGGCGGACACCGCCGGATCCTTGAACTTCGCGCGCGGCAGTGGCTGCGAGATTGCGACGTCGTCGCGGCGGCCGAACGCACGGTCGACTGGGCACGTGAGCAGAGTCTTGAGCTCATCGAGATGCAGGCGCTGCACGTCGTCGCCTACGAGTCGCGAGCGGTCGCTCCTGAGGCGCTCGAGCGCGCTCGAGATCTTGCGCTGGCAATCGACCCGCCGCTCGGTGAGGCGTACCTCGCGCACATCGAACGCATTGCCGCCGGCACGCGGGAGACCGCCACGGAGACCGATGAGCCGGAAGTGCGTCTCCTCGCTGAGCTGGGCGTGTGGCTCCCGCTGCCGCCCGCCGCTGGGCTCACATCGCGCGAACGCGAGGTGGCGCTGCTCGCCTCGCTCGGACACAGTAGCCGTTTCATCGCGGAGCGTCTGCATATCTCCGCCCGCACGGTCGAGACCCATCTGTCGAACGTGTTTGGCAAGCTCGGTGTCGAGAATCGGGACGAGCTGCGCGTCTGGGCGGCGCGCGACCGCGCGAGTGCCGTGCGCACGGACGCGTGAGCCTGATCCCGCGCCTCTAAGCGCTCACCCAGAGGGGTCCGGTAAATTGGGCCCCTACCGCTGTGCGCTCGACCCGGGCGCCCCGAGGGACTGGAATCTTTATGGCCAAGAACACCGCGAGCGATGCCGCGCAGCCCGCATTCGTGCGTCACGGCAAACTGCGTCGGTCGAACGCGTGGGGAAACGCGCTGCGTGTGCTGCTCACCACCCTGGTGGTGGTAGGACTCTCCGGCGTCGCAACGGTCGCGTATGCGGTGTGGGGGCTCACGCAGAGCCTCAACACGGTTGACCTTGGCAATGAGGCCAGTGGAGTGGGGGCCGGCGCGCAGAGCGTCGACGGCGAGCTCACCATTCTGCTCGTTGGCTCGGACACCCGCGAGGGGCAGGAGTACAACGACGGCGAGGAGGGCGAGCTCAACGACGTCAATCTGCTGCTCCATGTCTCCGCAGACCATCAGAACGCCACAGTGATGAGCCTGCCGCGTGACCTCATGGTTCCGTTCCCCAGTTGCCCCGGCCCGAACGGCGAGCCCGACTACTATCCGCCGATGAGCGAGCAGCAGCTCAATAGCGCGATGATGTACGGCGGTCTGCCCTGTGTCGCGCGCACGATCTCGAACCTCACCGGGATGGACATCCCTTACGCGGCCCTCGTTACCTTCGATGGCGTGGTGGGAGTCTCGAACGCGCTGGGTGGAGTGGACGTGTGCCTCACGCAGCCCATCGTGGACGAGAAGGCAGACCTCGATCTTCCCGCGGGCATGAACTCGCTCGTGGGATGGGATGCGCTGCAATTCCTCCGCACCCGCCACGGCGTTGGTGATGGCGGCGATACGAGCCGCATCAGCAACCAGCAGGTTTTCATGTCCTCGCTCGTGCGCAAGCTGAAGAGCGCGGAGACGCTCTCTGACCCAGTCAAGGTGTACGCGCTTGCGAAGGCGGGTGTGGAGAACATGACGCTGTCGAGCAACATGGCCAGCGTGGAGTTCATGCAGGCGGTTGCCGGCACGGTGAAGGACATCGATCTTGATCGCATCAACTTCGTGCAGTACCCCACGGTGAACCACCCGTACCAAGAGGGGCGCCTCATGGCGGACGCCGCGAATGCCGAGCTGCTGATTGACATCATCAAGAGCGGCAAGCCCTTCGCCGTGACCGGCGTGGGTGAGGGGGTCGAGGCGAGTGGATCCCAGGCTGCGGTCGACCCGAACGCCCCGGCTGACGGTACTGGTGCGGAGGCGCCCGTGACGGAGGATCCTGCTGCGGAAGACCCGGCACCCGAGACCCCCGGGGACACCCCTGCTGCGCCGGAGGACACTGGGCCGACCAAGCTCCCCGACAGCATTACGGGCATCCAAGCGAGCAACGAGGCCTGCTCAGCGGGCCGCACGGTCTATTAGACGGAATCTGCACTCCGCGGCGATCGCGCCGCGCCGCGGAGTCGATTTCCACTGAGTGGCCTCGGTCGGGTAGGATTGCTGACGTTGTTCGCGTATGGAGACGTGCCGGAGCGGCCGAACGGACTTCACTGCTAATGAAGGGTCGGGGTTAAACTCGACCGGGGGTTCAAATCCCCCCGTCTCCGCCAGTTCGAACATCACAAAACCCCTGCTGGGCTAAGCCCGGCAGGGGTTTTTGTTCTTTCTGTGCTGTTCGTGTGACTCGGCGGACTGGTGTGTTCAGAGGGAAAGAATATACTCGGGGAGATGGCCGAGCCTCAGAGGGAGTCGTACCGCGAACGCACACGCAGCTCGGCGCGAGCGTCACGTGATGCGCGAGCTGTTCGCACCCGCGCTCGTCTGATCGAGGCTGCGGAAGAGCTTGCACTCGAGAGCCCTGAATCTCTCACCGCCGCGCGTGTTGCTGCGCGTGCCGGTGTGAGTCGGAGCGCGTTCTATGTGCACTTTGACAGCGTGACTGAGATCGCGACGACCTTGCTCCTCGACCGGATGGCCTACATCGACGATGGGATCCGGCAAGATGCGCCAGGCGCGGTGTGGGAGTCTGTGCTGCGGGCGCGTGTTCTGGAGTGGATTGAGCTCTACCACGCGCACCGTGCGCTCTTCCTCGCGGTGCGTCGATTGCCTGGCGCGGAGCAAGTCGCAGAAGGCGGCATGCACGCGTTGGCGAGCATTCTGCAGGGGCTTGTCGCTGCGCGACCAGGACTGCCGGACGGGGCCAGGCCTGAGTACATTGCGCGCTGGGTGGCGGGAGCGATTTTTGGCGTGCTCAATGCGTGGATTGAGGGTGAGATCGAAGCAAGCGCTGAGGAAATCCTTGAGCAGGGGATGGCGCTGCTTCCTGGCTGGTTTCAGCGAGACGAGGGACCAGGCACCACACCCAGTGAATAACATCCGTTATGTAAACGAAGTTTCCCAATGTTGCCAGGGGGGCCGTGTTCTTCTGGGGCACAGTCGTGCAATAAAGCCTGTGAATCTGGTTATTTCAAAACGATCGTTTGCGAAAGCCTGAAGGGTCGGGATAGTGTGGCACACGCGATCGGGATGGGACGGGCTTTTGGGCTCCTCGCAGTGCCCTCTCGGACGCACCGCACGGAGGGTCGCCCCACCCCACCCCCTTGTCTGGGGCGACCTTCCGGCTACGGTTCGACAGACCGCTGGGCGTTCTCGGTTGAGATGAGCTTCATATAGCCCTCGACGAAGAGATCGAACTCTGCAACGGTCTGTTCGCGATTGCCTCGGAGTACCTGAGCGAACTGCATGCCGGTGACCGAGTCGGACATGATGCGCGCAAGGAGCGTAGCCCGTTCCGGGGCTACGCCCTGCGCTTGCACCCACAGGCAGAACTCGTGCACCCATGCGTCGTAAGTCTTGCTCACATGGGGGCCCACGTCTGGGTCGAGGCCCTCGAGTGCCGCACCCTCGAACTGCAGCCGGAGCGAGCCCATGTGCTCGTCAGAGAGGGTTGCGCGGAACGCCGTGCGCAGCCCGGACGCCATCTCCTCGCGTGAAAACCCCTGGAATGACATGCCGCCAATCACCTCGAGGCGTGAACGCATTGCCTCACCCAGCACCGCATCAATGATGTCGCGCCGTGAGCCGAAGTGGTAGCTCAGGGTGTATGTACTCACATCGAGTTCTTTCGCGATGCTGCGAAACGTGAGGTGTGACAGTGGCATGCGTGCGGTCAGCGCAATGAGCTGCTCAAGGAGCTCGGCGCGACGGCGGGGGTTCTGCGGGCGACCCACGGTGGTGCCTTTCTTGCGGAGCGATGTGGCGTCGAATGACTGGTTGCTGTGTAACTCTAGTCAGTGCGTGCCGTGATTGCTGTGAGCATGACACGGTTAGACTCGCACCATGAGTGAGGGTCGCGGGGCTGCCGTCGTGGGATCCGGGCCGAACGGGCTGGCCGCAGCCGTGACGCTCGCCCGGGCTGGCGTGCCCGTCACCGTGTTCGAGGCCGCGGAGACGATCGGAGGAGGGACGCGCACGGAGCATGTGGTGCAGCCGGGTGTGCTCCATGACGTGTGCTCTGCGATCCACCCGATGGCCCTCGCCACTGGCTTTTTCAGGGCCTTCGAGCTTGAGCGTCGCGTGGACTTCTGCGTGCCAGAGGCATCGTACGCAAACCCGCTCGATGGGGCGGCAGGCACGCGCGCGGCGATTGCGTATCGTGATCTCGATCGTACAGCGGCGGAGCTCGGCCGCGACGGCAGCGCGTACGCACGGTTGTACCGCCCGCTCGTGCGGCGGCTCGACGGGGTGGTTGACTTCGCGCTGGGGGGCAGCATGCTACGTTTTCCGCGCGACCCATTTGCTGCGCTCGCGACCGCGCTCCGCACGGCGGAGCAGGGGAGCCCGGCGTGGAATCTTCGCTTCCGTGAGGCGGCTGCGCCCGCGCTCGTTGCCGGTGCCGCGGCTCACAGCATCGGCCGCATGCCGAACCTTGCGACCGCAGCGGTCGGGTCCGTGCTGGGTGCGCTCGGACACGCTCGGGGCTGGCCGGTGCCTATCGGGGGCTCGCGGTCGATCACTGACGCCCTCGCGGCCGACCTGCTCGCCCACGGCGGCCGCATCGAGACCGGGCACCGGATCAGCCGCATGGGCGAGCTCGATGGCTTCCGAGTCAAGCTCTTCGATACCTCTGCGCGCGGTCTGCTGCACATCGCGGGGTCGATGCTTCCCGCGGGGTACCGCCGGGCGCTTGGCCGCTTCTGCTTTGGCGATGGTGCGAGCAAGGTGGACTTCGTGCTCGACGGCCCCGTGCCCTGGAGCGACCCTCGGGTGGCCGCGGCGCCGACTGTGCATCTGGGAGGCACACGCGCCGAGACCGCGGCAGCCGAGCGCGAGGTGGCCCGTGGGCGGCACCCGGAGCGGCCGTACGTGCTGCTTGCGCAGCCGAGCGAGTTTGACCCGGCGCGCAACCCGGCCGGGGTCAACGCGGTGTGGAGCTACACGCACGTGCCCCACGGCTCAGACCGTGACGTGGCTGCCGCAGTGATGGCTCAGATTGAGCGATTCGCCCCGGGGTTCCGCGACCGCGTGATCGCGCATCGCGTCACGACCGCGGCCGAGCTGTCGGCCTACAACACCAACTACGTTGGCGGGGACTTCAGCGCTGGCGCGATTACGATGCGGCAGTTGCTCGCCCGCCCCGTCGCCAGCCGCGAGCCCTGGCGCACCCCCGTCGCAGGGCTCTACCTCTGTTCGGCGGCGACGCCCCCCGGCCCGGGCGTGCACGGGCTCTCCGGTTGGTACGCGGCACGCGCAGCGCTGTGGCACGAGTTCGGGCTCCCCGAGCCTGAGCTGGGGCTCACGAAGCCTGACAGCGCCGCCAGCTGAGCGCCGCCAGCCCATTGGGAGGCGAAGGCGCTAAGATACGGCCTTGTAGCGCTTCGTTCGGCGAGGCTCCTGCGCGAACACAGTCCGCTCATCCCACGACGTCGAGAGACGCCCAGGCTGAGGACAGGTCTCCCCGGATTAAGGGGTGATCCCAAGCGGATTCCGGCATCGGATACGTCGCACAGTGCCAAAGCTCTGACGTGGAGGTGTGTCGCGAAACCGTTGGGTTTCGGCCTGCTCGGCCTGTCGAGCGCTGCTCCGTGGAGGAGGTGAGGCGTGAACGACGACCATCCGCGATCTTTGCGATCGCACCGTGACACGCATCGCTCCCCGAAGAGGGGCTGAGCGAGCGACCAGCCGAACACATCGGCTCCATTTCTGCCCCCTTGAAAAGAGGTTCCCATGGAGACACTCGACCTTGCCCTGCGTATTTTTTCCGGCCTCGCCCTCGGCGCCGCCATTGGATTCGAACGCCAGCTCCGCTCGCGCACCGCAGGCGTGCGCACCAACGCTCTGGTGAGCCTCGGCTCCGCACTGTTTGTGATCATGGGCGCCTTTAGTTTTGACGGAGCCGACCCCACCCGGGTTGCCGCGCAGATCGTGTCGGGGATCGGTTTTCTCGGCGCCGGCGTGATTATGAAGCAGGGTGTATCCGTCACCGGGCTCAACACCGCGGCGACGCTCTGGGCGTCGGCCGCGGTGGGCGCGCTCGCCGGTGGCGGGCTCATTCTCGTTGCGGTGGGCGGGGCCGCAGCGGTGATGGTGTCGAATGTTGTGCTTCGCCCGGTGGGGCGGCTGCTCGACCGCCGAAGCCGCGAAGGTGGCCGTGAAGCGGTGACCACCGAGTACGTGTTTGTGGTGCGCTCCGCCTCGGACGCCGAGGTACCCATCCGCTCGAAGGTGGTGACCGCCCTGCAGCGACCGGAGTTCACCATGCACTCACTCGAAGCGAGCGACCTCAGCACGGGGGAGGTGGAGCTCACCGCGCGGTTGACAGCGCTCGACCGGAGTGACGCGGCGTTCGAGGCGGCGATCGCCGACATCGTGCCCGTGCCCGAGGTGACCTCGGTGCGCTGGCGCGCGCACGAGCTGGAGGGCGAGGACTAACCCGTCCCCGCCCTCGGCGGGATCACGCCCGCGCGCGCAGCTTTCCGGGCCACCAGATTCGCTCGCCCACAATCCCGAAGAGTGCCGGCACCACCACGGTGCGCACGACAAGCGTGTCAACGAGCACGCCGATTCCCACGATGAGACCGAGCTGACCGAGCGTCACGAGCGGCAGCACACCGAGTGCTGCGAACACCCCGGCGAGCACGATGCCCGCACTCGTGATGACCCCGCCGGTGTGCGCGATCGCGTGGACCATTCCCTCGCGCGTACCGTGCTGCTCAGCCTCGGTGCGGGCACGGTGCACGAGGAAGATCGTATAGTCGATGCCGAGCGCCACGAGGAAGAGGAACGCGAGGAGTGGCACCTGGAGATCGAGCGCCTCCTGCCCGAAGAGGATACGGCTGAGCCATGATCCCGCACCGATTGCCGCGACCGCGCTCGCGAGGTTGACGAGCAGCAGGAGCACCGGTGCGACGAGCGAGCGAAGCAGCACGAGCAGCACGAGGAAGCTCACCGCGAGCACGAGCGGGGCGATGAGCAGCAGATCGTGCTGGTTGCCGACCCGCGCGTCGACGTCGGTCGCCACTGCGCCACCCACTACCGCGTCGGCGCCGGGCACGGCGTGCACGGCAGTACGAAGCGCGTCGATCTGGGCGAGGCTTTCGGGGGAGCTTGGTGTGTACTCGCTCGTCACCATGATCTTCGTGAGCTCGCCGTCGTCGGTCGCTCCGGCGGGGTGTGCCCGCACGACGCCGGGGAGATCCTGCGCTGCGGTGACGACCTCGCGCGCGGCGGCGCTCTTCGCGACAACCCAGATGGGCTGCGCCTCGCCGGGCGGGAAGTGCGCGGACAGCGACTCGAGACCCGCGGCCGATTCTGACTCAACGCGGAACTTCGCCGCCTGGTCGAGCCCCACGCTCGTGCCGAACAGCCCGGCAGCCATGATCGCGAGGAGCGCGAGCCCGGCGATGAGGCTCCCTGCAGGTCGACGCATCACGCGCGCCGCGATGGCCCGCCACGCGCGCCCCTGAGCGGCCTGCGCCCCCGGCTTCGGGATGAACGGCCAGAACAGCTTTCGGCCGCAGATCGCCAGCACCGGAGGCAGCGCGAACAGGACCGCCCCGAGCGCAATGAGCAAGCCGATCGCGGAAGAGATGCCGAGGCCGTGCGTGCCCGGGATCACGGCGAGCACGAGTGTGAGGAGCGCGACCACCACCGTCAGGTTCGAGGCGAGGATCGCTGGGGCGGTCTTCCGCCAGGCCGTGCTGAGCGCGCGGCGGTGATCGTCCGTGAGGAGCAGCTCCTCGCGGTAGCGGGAAATGAGCAGCAGCGCGTAGTTGGTGCCCGCGCCGAACACGAGCACACTGATGATGCCCGCGTCGAACTGCAGATCCCAGGCAGCACCGGCCGCAGCGGTCATGCGCCCGGCGAGACCGTCGGCGAGCGCCACCACGATGAGCGGCACGAGCCACAGCACGGGGGAGCGGTACGTGATGATGAGCAGGATCGCGACGATGAGGATCGTGACGAGCAGCAGTGTGAAGTCCGCGCCGGCAAAGGCGCCCGCGATGTCCGCGCCAAACGCGGGTCCGCCCGTGACCTGCAGTGTGAGGTCCTTCGGCCCGTCGGCGGCCACCGCGTCGCGGAGGGCAGCGATCGTCGCCGCGTTCGCCGTATTGTCTTCGCCCGCTGTGATGGGGGTGACAAGCAATGCTGCACCACCGTCATCGCTGACGAGCGGGCCGTTCACGGGGCCATCTACGGCGCCGTCGGCCGCGCCCGTGAGCGAGGGGGCGAACGCCTCAAGCTCGGTCAGCTGGGCTTGGGTGAGCGCCTCACCGTCAGCTCGGGTCGCGACGATGAGCACCGACTGGGTGTCGGCCCCAGGGAACTGCTGCAGCAGTTCGGCAGCGCGGGTGCTCTCTGAGTCGACGGGTGCTGCCGCGTTGCGTGCGGGGGCCTTCGCCGAACCAAAGAGGCCGAACAGGCCCACCATCACGATGAGCACCACGCCGAGTGAAATCCACGCCCCGCCACGCGAGACAAGCCGGTCAGAGAAGCGCCTGCGCGCGAGAGAATCTTCCATGTTTCCACCCCACCGTGTTCACCGTCTGGCGGCATCGGCTGGGGGAGTGAACTCGGCGTCATCCATTCGGATGACGCCGACGGGCGTTTACGCTGCGCCGCGTGCGCCAGGCGAGTCGGTGTGGCCCCACGAGGCCTGCGCGGGGCGGAGATCGGTCACGTCCACCGTGGCCGGCCCGGCGCCGTGCACCGCGCGGAAGGCGCGGGAGAACGCGGGAAGGTGCGAGTAGCCCGTTGCGCGTGAGACCTCGGAGGCGGAGTCGCCGTGGCCGAGGCGGTTGCGCGCACGCGTCATGCGTGCGGCGCGCAGCCAGACCGCAAAAGGCTCTCCCGTGCGTTCGCGCACGACGCGACGCAGCTCGGCCTCCGGGCGGCCAATCTCTCGCGCGGCCGCAGCGAGCGTGATGTCGGGCTCGCGGGAGACCAGGCTCGCGAGGTGCGCGAGCGCCGAGTCGGCGGCAGAACTAGCCTGACGCTTCGACGACGCGAGCACCGCGTCGAAGCCGCGCTCGCTCGGCACGCCGGAGGTGCCAACGCGCGTGTAGGCCGCGAGCATCGATTCGACGGTGTCGAGCGCCGCGGGCTCGGTGAGGCACCCAAGTTGCGCGGGGGTGAGCGGGGCGCCCACGGCTCCGGTGCGTCCGCTGCGGTACCCAATCGGGAGGAGCAGCGAGCCGGGTGGGATCTGCACGTGGTTCGGGGTGCCCGCCGGGATGATGATGGCCTCGCCCGGCGTGAGGTGCAGCACCCGAGCGCCGACGGTGACGCGGGCCTCGCCTTCCGCGGCCCACACTGCGATGTGCGCGCCATTGACCCGTGACCAGGTGCGGTGCGTGCGCCGCTCCCACGAGGCGGGGACGTGCAGGGTGGCGGCCGCCTTGGTGGGGGTGGTGGCGGCCCGCCGCCACTGCCCCGGGGTCGCCCCGGCGACCTCAGCGAAGCTCCGGATGAAACCGGCGACGGTGCGATAGCCCACGCGGTGGGCGACCCACTCGAGGTCATGGCCGCGGGAGAGGAGTTCGGACGCGCTCGCGACTCGGCGCTGCCGCAGCCAGGCCCCCAGCGTGAGCCCCGTCTCTGCGGTGAATCGACGCTGCACGGTGCGGACGCTCCACCCGGCCACCGTCGCGCTGACGGCTTCTGCGATGCCGCGATCCGGATCATCGGTGAGCAGTTCGGCGAGATCGCGCAGCTCATCCGAGTGGGGCATGGGGGGTGCCGTGAGGTGTGGGGCGGCGGAGCCCTGGACGCTGACCGCTGCGCGCTCGGCGCCCGCGAGGTGGCCGAGTGCGCAACCGAACTCGTGCAGCAGGCCGGGCACCTGGGCCTGCGCGATGGGCGTCGTCGCGGGCTCCGCTGGGCCGCCGGGGAGTGCGGGGACCGGCAGCACGATCGCGCCGGGAGCGGGAACCACGCGGGGCCGCACCCCGGCAGGAAGCCAGAGGGCAGTGCCCGCAGAAAGCTGGTGTTCTGTGCCGTCGACTGTCACCCGGGCCGTCCCGCGGAGCACGGCGTACAGCAGTGGCTCGGGGAGCGGCGGGGCTGGTAACACGGTGTCACTCTCAATCAACAGATGGAAGTAAGGCTTGACTAAGTTCGAGGATAGCGCGCGGGAGTTCGCCCGCGCTGTGAACTCGACTCAGCCCGGAGGTGGCCGCGTGGCCAGACGTCCCCTTGCCCTTATGATCGCCGCAGCGACGGTCGCCCTGCTTGCAGGATGCAGCACCGGTGCCGCGCCAGACTCCGCATCGGGTGGGGAGGCCGCTTCGAGCGGCGACTGGCCCCGCAGCGTGACGCACGAGCTCGGTGAGACTGAGCTGACGGAGGCGCCGCTGCGCATCGTGTCAACCTCGCCGTCAATCACCGGCAGCTTGCTCGCGATCGACGCGCCGCTCGTCGGCTCTGGCGCCGCGACGGTGACCCCGCTGACCGACGACCAGGGCTTCTTCACCCAGTGGGCGGATGTCGCCAAGGAGCGCGGCGTTGAGGTGGCGTACACGAACCTGACGCTCGACATCGATGGTGTCGACGCGCTCGAGCCGGACCTCATCATCGGCTCGGCGAACGGCGGCGACGCGACCGGCGACGCGTACGAGCAGCTCTCCGAGATCGCGCCCACCGTCATGCTCGACTACAGCAGCATGACCTGGCAGGAGCTCACCACCGAGCTCGGTGAGATCACCGGCCTTGAGACCGAGGCCGCCGACCGCATCGCGGAGTACGACGCGTGGGTGAGCGAGCAGGCGAAGCTCATCGAACTGCCGAAGCAGCCCACCACTGCGCTCGTCTACATGGGCGCCGACGGCTCGTGGGCCTTTACCGAGGACAGCCCGCAGGCGCAGCTGATCTCCGCCCTCGGCTTCGAGTACGCACCGGTGATCGAGGAGTTCACGAGCGAGGGACAGAGCGGCCGCGGCGTCGACGTCCTCACGAGCGAGAACTCCGCGGCGGGCCTCGCGAACGCCGAGACGATCCTCACGGTCGCGATGGGCGGCGGCGACCCGGTGGCCGACTTCACGAGCGACCCGCTGCTCGCAAACCAGCCCGCGGTTGCAGCGAAGCGCGTGTTCTCTCTCGGCACGCAGTCGTTCCGCCTCGACTACTACAGCGCAAAGCTGACGGTCGAGCTGCTCGTCGACACCTTCTCGGGCTAACCCGGTGAGCCAGCCCACCCGCACCGCGATGCTCATCGCCGGGAGCACGCTCGTGGTGGCGGTCACCGCGGTGCTGGGGCTCGGGCTCGGCTCGCTCCGGATCGATCCCGCCACCGTCGTGCAGGCGCTCACGGCTTACGACCCGAGCAACGATGCGCACCTCGTGGTGGTGCAGTCGCGCCTACCGCGCATCGTGCTCGGCATCGTTGTAGGCGCGGCGCTCGGCGTCGCCGGTGCGCTCATGCAGTCCGTGACCCGCAATCCGCTCGCAGACCCCGGCATCCTCGGCATCAATGCCGGTGCCGCGCTCCTCGTTGCGGTCGCGATCTCGTTGTTCGGGATCACCCAGGTGAGCGGCTATATCTGGTTCGCCTTCCTGGGCGCCGCCCTCACCGCTGTGCTCGTCGCCATGCTCGGCACCGCTCGCCGCAGCGCAGCCACTCCGGTGCGGATCGCGCTCGCGGGCACCGCCGTGAGCATCGTGATTGGAGCGCTCACACAAATGGTCATCCTGAGCAACGAGACCGCGTTCAACAGCTACCGTTACTGGGCGCTAGGTTCACTGCAGGGGCGCGGCTTCGATGTGCTGCTTGCGGTGCTGCCGTTCCTCGCTGCCGGCCTGCTCGTCGCGCTCGCGCTGATCGGCCCGCTCAACGCCATTGCGCTCGGTGACGAGGTTGCCGCAGCGATTGGCACCCCCGTCGCCGGCGCGCGGCTGGGAGCGGCGCTCGCCGTCGTGCTCCTCGCCGGTGCCGCGACGGCCGCGGCGGGGCCGATCGGTTTCATCGGGCTCGGCGCTGCGCACATCGCGCGCTTCTGCGCGGGCAACGAGCACCGGCGTCTCATTCCCGCGTCGCTCGTGGTTGGGGCGGCGCTCCTCGTCGTGGCCGACACCCTCGGCCGCGCGCTCGCGGCCCCGGCGGAAGTGCAAACCGGCGTCGCCGCAGCGCTCTTCGGCGGGCCGCTCTTTGTCGCGCTCGTCCGCTCGCGTCGGGTGGCTGCGCTGTGAGCGGCGTGCTTGCCCGCGAGACGCGAGGCGCGATCCCAATCTCAGGCACGGTGCTGCGGATCGGCCCGGCTACCGTGCGCATTCGACCGCGCGTCATCATCACCGGCGCCGCAATCATCGTGGTGATCGCGGGACTCATCCTTCTTTCTCTCGTCGTGGGGTCTGCCCAGCATGGCCTCGCCGATCTGCCGGCCGTGCTCGCGGGCGACGCGCGCCCCTCGGTGACCCGCTCAGTGCTGGGCCGACGACTGCCGCGCGCCCTCACCGCGGCGCTCGTGGGGGCACTCCTCGGTATGAGCGGCGCGGTATTCCAGTCGCTGTCGCGCAACGCACTGGGGTCCCCCGACATCATCGGCTTTACCTCTGGCGCGGCCACCGCCGCCGTGTTCCAGATCGTGGTGCTCGGTGGCGGCATGCTCGCCACCGCGTGCGCTGCGGTGATCGGTGGCCTCGTGACCGCGCTGCTCGTCTACGCGCTCGCGCGCCGTGACGGCGTATCGGGCGGCCTCCGGTTGGTGCTCGTGGGCATCGGTGTGGGTGCCGTGGTGAGCGCGCTTTCCTCGCTCCTGATTGCGCGCGCCGACATCGACGATGCGCTGCTCGCGCAGCTCTGGAGCGCGGGATCGCTCACGGGTCGCGGCTGGACGCACGTTGTCGCACTCGCCATCGTCGCGGCTATCGCGGTGCCGGTCCTCTTCGGGCTGGGCCGGGGGCTCGCCATCCTCGAGATGGGGGATGACAGCGCGCACGGTGTCGGTGTGCCTGCCGAGCGCGTGCGCTTCATCGCGATGATCGTCGCCGTGGTCATCGCCGCGGCCGCGACCGCCGCGGCCGGCCCCATCGCGTTCATCGCCTTCGCCGCAGGGCAGATCGCCCGCAGGCTCGTGCCCGTTCCGGGAGTACTCACCGGACTTGCCGGTCTCGTCGGGGCGGCCCTGCTTGTCGGCGCCGACCTGCTCGCCCAGCACGTCGAAGTGGGCATGCGCACCCCCGTTGGCCTCGTTACGAGCCTCCTCGGCGGGGTCTACCTCCTTTGGCTGCTCGCTCGCCGCATTTGATTGGACTCCTCATGACCTCATCACTTTCGCCCGCCCCGGTCGTCGCCGAAACGCCCGCGCTCGCGGATCCCAATCAGGCGATCACGCCCGCTGAGCTCGCTGCTCGCGCGCTCCACGTGCGCTACGGCGCACGCGAGATCGTGTCGGGCCTCGATCTCACTGTCCCCAGCGGCGGCTTCACCGTGATTATCGGACCGAACGGCTGCGGCAAATCGACCCTGCTCCGCACGCTCGCGCGCATGATTCGACCCGCGGCGGGGGCCGTCACTCTCGATGGGCAGAATCTCGCTGGCATACGGACCAAGACGATTGCGCGCAGTATTGGCACACTCGCGCAGTCGCCCGCCACCCCAGCGGCGATCACCGTGGCTGACCTCGTTGCCCGGGGCCGCAACCCGCACCAGAGTCTGCTGCGGCAGTGGGGTGCGGGCGACGAGGCGGCGGTGGGCGCGGCGCTCGCCGAGGTGGGCATGGCCGAACACGCTGATCGCCTCGTCGAGGAGCTCAGCGGCGGGCAACGGCAGCGCGCCTGGATCGCGATGGCGCTCGCTCAGGAGACGCCGATCCTGTTGCTCGACGAGCCGACCACGTACCTCGATATCGCCCACCAGATCGATGTGCTCGACCTATGTTCGCGCTTGCACGAGGCGGGGCGCACGCTGGTTGCGGTGTTGCACGACCTCAACCTCGCCGCCCGCTACGCCACCCACATTGTCGCGATGCGCGATGGCGCGATCGTTGCAGAGGGCACGCCGGATCGGGTGATTACCGCTGAGCTCTTGCGCAGCGTCTTCGATCTCGATGCGCGGGTGATCCCCGACCCCGAAACGGGCAGCCCACTGATTGTTCCCCGGGATCGGCGCGCTGCGCGCCGGAGCCAATCGGGTGCACCCCAGCCCAACACTCACCCCACTCACGCCGCGCCAGCGGCACCAAAGGAGTCAGCATGACCGAGTCGACCAGCCCCCTCCACCGTTCCGCCGCGATCCAGTCCGCGGATCACAACCGCGGCCTGCAGCTCGACACCGCCACTGTGCGGGGCATCGAGACCGTCACGCCGCAGCTTGCGCGCGTGGTGCTCGAGGTTCCCGGGCTGAACGAGGAGCCGCTTTGGCTGCGCCCGAACGTCGCGATCAGGTTCTACTTGGATGAGCGCTTCGGGGCGACGTCGCGCGTGTACACGGTGCGTGCCGCAGACCCCGCGACGAGCACCGTCGAGGTGGACGTGGTGCGCCACGGCGCAGCGAGCCCGATGATGCAGTGGCTCGACAGCCTCAGCATCGGCGACACGGTCGAGTTTGGTGGCCCGCGCCCCCACTTCTCCATCCCGGAGCGTGCGGACCGCGACGTTGTGCTCTTTGCCGATGCGACCTCGATCCCCGCGCTCTACGCGATCCTGCAGCAGGCGGATCCGGCGACCTCGGGTCGCGGTTGGATCGCCACCGATGACGAGGTGGCCTTCGCTGAGCTGCCGCAGCTGCCCGGACTCACGCTCACCCGCATCGCGCCCGGTGCGGGCTTTGCAACGCAGCTTGGAGAGGTATCGGATCCTGCGCGCGTGGTCGTGTGGGGAGCCGGCGAGCGCGACGAGATGCGGCAGATCCGCTCGTTCTTCCGCACGGATGCCGGCCTTGCGAAAGACGACGTCGCAGTGTTCGGGTACTGGAAGCGCGGCACCACGAACTCCGAGATTGATGCGAAGCGGCTGGCGGCGTACGAGGAAGCCCTTGCTGCAGGCGGCACCGTCACGGAGCTCGACGATCTCGCCCTCGCGATCTAGATCCTGGTTGGGGCTTCCTCGAGTCCCATTCGGGCCGCGAGTTCTTGTCGTGAGGCAGCTCCAAGCTTTGCTTTCGCTTGGGCGAGGTGCGACTCCACGGTCCGGGTGCTGCAGCCCAGGCGTGCGGCCACCGCAGCATTGGTGAGGCCTCGAGCGGCTAGCCGGGCAACCTCGTGCTCGCGGCGGGTGAGACGTGCGAATCGCACCGTTGGGAGGCTGCCGGAGCGGTACCAGGGCAGCGTCCGAGCAAGGTGCGCATCAAGTGCCTCGAGTCGCGCGTCGCACTCGCGAACACCGCTGACGGTGCGGCGGCTGAGGTAGATTGCGCGCGCAGTAGACGCCGCGAATGCCGCGGGAGCCCAGAGGTGAAGCCGTTCGAGTCTCCGTGAGGCGCGCACGAGCTCGACAGGGTTTTGTGCAGCGGCAGCCGCAAGATGGGCCCGGGCGAAGCGCAGCACCGGAAGCGCTTCCGCGCCAACGGCGACCTGGGGCTCGGAATGGCGAAGCGCAGTGTGATCCCCGGTGAGGTAGCGAGTGAAGTGCTCGGGCGTCACCGGGTTTTGCGCTGCCCTCAGCGAGGGGTGCGCGCTGCTTCCTGTCGCGACGATGGCGGAGCCAAGCGCGTGCACATAGTGGCGGAGGCGACTTGCCGTGAAGCGGGGAATGGCCTGTTCAAGCAGCCGCCACTCCAACGCTGCGCGTTCGCCCTGGCCGCATGCGAGCGCCTCTCCTGCCGCGGTGAGGTGGCGGAGCCAATGCAGGTGTGCTTCGGGGGTGGCGCTCGCAACACATGCCGTGCGAAGCTCATTCGCTCGTAGGGCGAGCTCTCCAGCCAGCAAAGCGGTGAGCCCTCGGGCAAGGAGCAGCGTCCCCGAAACTACGTCATCGGGTCCCCGCGACTGTTTCGGAAGCGCGGGAATAGGAGTTCCCTGCGCAAGCCAGGTACCCCGCGGGAGCCGGCCGGCCCAGACCGCATCAAGCTCGATCAGAGCAAGTGAGAGCTCGGCGATTTCTGGTGAGGCGGTGTCCGCCAGATGGCGCAGGCGGCTGAGCGACTCATCGATGGGCTCGGTGCTGTGCCACAGCGCCGTGACATACTCAGCCGGTGTCTCCCGTGGTGCCGTTCCTCTGGTTTGAGTAGTGAAGTGGGCGCGGAGATACGCGGTGAGTCCATCTCCTGACATCCGCTCATGTGCGACAGCGTGTTGTTCCTCTGCCGCATCGAGCACGCTGAGCGCTGCTTGAGCTCCGACGAGCGCACCGACAACCTGAGCATGCTGGGCAGGGGAGAGTGGTGCATCGATCGAGCTGGCTCGAAGGAGCATGCCTCGCGCTTGTGACTCCTGACCGACTGCCACGCTGTGGGCGATGGCGCGGTGGAGAATCTGCACCTGAGTTGACCGGCTCTCCCCAGCGGACGAGTGATCCGATGAGACCACCATGCTCCGCGCGCAACGCAGCGTATCCGCGCTCGAGAGAGGGAGCCCGAGCGAATCTTGGGCGATCAATGATCGTGCGAGGACTCGACGCGCCTCCGCAACCGCTTCGGGAGAGGCTGCCGACTGCATCGCCGCTGCAACGAACGGGGGTACCGAGAACTTCTCGCTGCCCGGTTCCCGTGTGAGCGCACCACTGTCATTGAGCTCGCGAACCACACGAGCCCCGAGGAGGTCCTCGAGGAGCGCGTCGTCGGTCGGGCCAATCTCGGCGGATATCACCGCGGCAGTCGCGAGTTCCTCGCTCACTGGGCCGAGCGAACGAGTGATTGCACGAAGTGCCGGGAGGTTGAGTTCCCGGGGAAGGCGCTCTGTGATGGCGGGGCGGGGGAGATGGATCAGCGCATCTTGTTGGGCTAGAACAAGGAGATCGCGGGCCCACGCTGGCCGCCCGGCGGCGAGCGTTGTGATTGTGCGTACCGTAGCCGAGCTCAACATTATGGGGCTCAGCTCGTGCAAGAGCCAGGCGACATCTTCGTCGGGGAGCGAGCGAAGTGTGAGTTGCTGCACCGCCGCGAACACTTCGGCCGCCGACTCGCGAGATTGGATGACCTCCTCCATCGCGCGGAGGTAAGGGATGTGTTGGTTGCCGGTTTCCAGAGTGCCGATCGCTCGGTGCCCGGCTGCGTCATGGTCGAGGAGGGCGTGGAGCAGGCTCGCATCGGCCTGCTCCAGGTTGTCGAGAGCAAGAACAGTGTGTGCGGGTACGCCCTGCCTGGGCCACTGGAGCAGCGCCAGTCGTGATTGTTGGTCGGCGCAGTCGAATCTGACGACAGAGCGACCGCGTTCGTGCAAGCGGAGCGCTGCCTGCTCGAGCATGTGGCTTTTGCCCGAGCCATTGGGGCCCGCGAGGAGCACATTGGCGTTGCTTTCGAGCAACCCAATGGCCTCTGTGAGCACTGACGTGCGCGTGCTGAGCGTCTCTGTCCCCATACGCTGTTCAACCCTTCAACAGCCCGCGCGCGGGCCGCCCCACTGAGCCGACTGTACTGCTCGGAATCCTACTGTCAACAAGCTTCTGGTGGGAAGTGGGATTCTTTTTGCTTGCAAGATTTATTGCCTCTGAGCAGGTATTTCGTTCCTATATCTCAGTAGTTGACGCAAACATCTCAGGTCATGTGCTTTGACCTCTCGTGGGGTCGGAGATCGATAGGCGGGGGCCACCTTCGAGTCATAGGCTCCGAACAGGCTGCACTGATGCCAATCACGGTGGGGGCATTCCGGCAGCTTTTCCTGCAATCTGAGCAAAGGTGAGGGATCTTGAGACAACATCAACACAAGGCGATCCCGCCAGGGAGCCGGTTTCGAGGTCTTGCCCTCGGCACCGCAGCTGTCGTGGTCGCGGCATCGGGGCTCATTGCGGCTCCGGCAGCATATGCAAATACGCCAACAGTTTCGGCGGATTCGGCAGCGCACGGCCATTGGCTGTGGGCAGAGGGGCTCGGCTTGGACGTTGTGGGCGCAGCCACGACGCAGTCCGAGTATCCGGGTAATCCGTCGCCGGCCGCCGACCCGTTGAACCTCTCGGTTCTTGGTGGGCTCGCGAGCTTGCAGGTGGGAACCGTGAGCTTGCCCGTGATCAAGCCAAGCGACACTGACCCCGGTCTTCTTCGGTTGGGCAATCTCGGCGCCATTTCAAGCTACAGTTCATCGCCGAACGTCACCACGAGCGTCGCGTCATCTGGCCTCATCAATTCTGATGGCTCACTCAACATCGACGCGGCGAGCAGCGGTCAGTATGGAACTGCTCGGCTCGACGCCAACTCTTTGCTGACGCAAATCATTGATCCGAGCCTCGTGAACACGTTGGTCGATGAGGCTGCTGTCGAGATTGGGGCACTGGGCTCGCGCGCGAACAGCACGGCGGGTGCCACCACCAGCGAGTACATGCTGAGCGATCTGAACGTTGATCTGCACAGCCCTCTCGTCGGGGGGCTGGTGACGCAGCTCAACACGCAGCTGGGAACGATCTTGCAGCCGCTCCAGGGTCTTCTGGGCGCCGGGGGTGGCATCGAAACGGTGCTCTCCACACTCGTGCAGGGCATCGGCGCGCTGCCACTTGTTGATGCTCAGCTCAACTCGGCATCAATTGACACCCAGCCACTGCTGGACACGGTGCGAACGACTCTCCTCGCGGAACCCCTCTCAAACACCGACGGTAGTGTGCTCGTTGACCTCAGCACGGGCACGATCAGCGTGAACCTGGGAAGCCTCGTCGTTGACCGAACGGGTGCGGCCAGTTTGAGTACGCTTCCGGCAAACACCGAGGTGCTTGACGGCGCCACGGTGAACGCGATCCTCGACGGTGTGACAGACGCGCTCACGGGCGCGGGCCCGAACTCGTTGCTTTCGAAGACGGTGAGCATCATCTCGTCGGGTATCTATGACGTCGCCGTCAACGTAAGTATCGAAGCTGATGTTGGGGTCAACCTCGGGCTCGGCACGGTGCGACTTGTGAAGGCTCCCGTGACGATTGCGGGGTCGATCGGCGGCTTTATCGGTATCCCCGGCAAGCCTGCCCCGGTGATCGACACCAGCAATATCAACGTTGCGGGCATCCCAGTCGGAACGGTGTTGCAGCCTGTCATCAACCTTTTGAACGGCGCGGTCGCTCCGATCGGTGTCGCACTCAAGGGCACGGTCGATACTTTGCTTGGCAACCTGCAGCCCACCCTCTTCAACTGGCTCTCACCGATCGTGAGCGGACTTCTCACCAATGGTGTCGGGCCAGTGCTCCGCGGCCTCGCGAGCATTACCATCAACCAGCAGGTTTCACCGGGCGACCTCGGAACGGGGAGTTTCACCGTTCGAGCGCTCAATGTGAGTCTGCTCCCGAATGTCGCGACAAATGGTGCCGTGGCACTTCAGCTCGGGTCTGCGTCGGTGAAGGCGCTCGCGGATGACCCCGGCACGGAGCCGGGCACCGATCCCGCGGTAGACCCCGGTACCGATCCGGGCGCTGATCCCGGTACGGACCCCGGCACTGATCCGAGCGTTGATCCTGGTACTGACCCAGGCGCGGATCCGGGCACCGATCCTGGTGTTGACCCGGGGACCGATCCTGGTGTTGACCCGGGGACCGATCCCGGTACGGACCCAGGCACCGACCCGGGGACCGATCCTGGAACGGACCCTGGTGCTGATCCGGGTACGGATCCCGGTACTGATCCTGGAACGGACCCGAGCACGGACACCGGTGTAGACCCCGGTACCGACCCCGGTACCGATCCGGGAACGGATCCCGGTACTGACCCTGGGACTGATCCGGGCACGGATCCTGGAACGGACCCGAGCACAGATACCGGTGTTGACCCGGGCACGGATCCCGGTACGGATCCTGGTGCTGATCCGGGTACAGACCCCGGTGCTGATCCGGGTACGGATCCTGGTGCTGATCCGGGTACAGACCCCGGTGCTGATCCGGGTACGGATCCTGGTGCTGATCCGGGTACAGACCCCGGTGCTGATCCGGGTACGGACCCTGGTGCTGACCCCGGTACTGATCCTGGCACCGACCCCGGTACCGATCCGGGTACGGACCCGGGCACTGATCCTGGAACGGACCCGGGCACCGACCCAGCGGTAGATCCCGGTACGGACCCGGGCACCGATCCCGGCACCGACCCGGGGACCGATCCTGGAACGGACCCTGGTGCTGACCCGGGAACGGATCCCGGTACTGATCCGGGAACGGACCCGAGCACGGACACCGGTGTAGACCCCGGTACTGATCCTGGCACCGACCCGGGGACCGATCCGGGAACGGATCCCGGTACTGACCCTGGGACTGATCCGGGCACGGATCCTGGAACGGACCCGAGCACAGATACCGGTGTTGACCCGGGCACGGATCCCGGTACGGATCCTGGTGCTGATCCGGGTACAGACCCTGGTACTGATCCTGGCACCGACCCCGGTACCGATCCCGGTGCTGATCCGGGTACGGACCCTGGTACTGATCCGAGCACGGACCCCGGTGTAGATCCTGGTACTGATCCTGGCACCGACCCCGGTACCGATCCGGGAACGGATCCCGGTACTGACCCAGGCACCGATCCGGGCACGGACCCGAGCACAGATACCGGTGTTGACCCGGGCACGGACCCAGGCGCCGATCCGGGAACGGATCCCGGTACGGACCCGGGCGCTGATCCTGGAACGGATCCCGGTACGGACCCTGGTGCTGATCCCGGTACGGACCCGGGCGCTGATCCTGGAACGGATCCCGGTACGGACCCTGGTGCTGATCCTGGAACGGACCCCGGTACCGATCCTGGTACTGACCCTGGTACCGATCCGGGAACGGATCCGAGCACGGACACAGGAACTGATCCTGGTACTGACCCGGGCACCGATCCTGGTACTGATCCCGGTGCAGACCCTGGTAGCGATCCGGGAACGGACCCCGGCACCGAGCCGAAGGTTGATCCCGGCACTGATCCGGGAACGGACCCGGCCACCGATCCCGGTGCGGAACCCGGTACTGACCCTGGCACTGATCCGGGTACGGACACTGGGGTAGACCCGGACACGGATCCCGGTACTGACCCAGGTACCGATCCTGGTGCTGACCCGGGTACCGATCCTGGTGCTGACCCGGGTACCGATCCTGGTGCTGACCCGGGTATCGATCCGGGTACTGACCCGGGCTCTGATCCAGGGGTTGATCCCGGCACGGATCCCGGAGGGAACCCGCCTGGGGGGAAGACCGCGTCCCTTACTGCGACGCCTGGCTCGGTCGCACCGGGTGACACAGTGACACTGACCGGCTCTGGCTTCCTTGCCGGGGAAAAGGTAGTGATCACGTTGCCCACGGGAGGAACAACAACCGTTACTGCAGATGCCAATGGCGCGTTCACCACTACCTGGAAGGTTCCGGCGAACTGGTCCGCGGGCACTGCGAGCTTCTCCGCGGTCGGCCAGGAGAGCGGCCGATCTGCTGAAGCCTCGGTGACGGTGACCGGAGCGGTCACGCCGCCCGGTAAGGTCCCCGGCGGTAAGGCGGGTGGCGGACTAGCCGTCACCGGCGCAGAGACGGCGCCGCTGGTTCTGCTGACGATCCTCAGCCTTGCGGCGGGAGCCGGGCTGCTGATCGCTAGCCGCCGCCGCGCGGGTGTCGTTCGCCGCTCCGAGTAGTCAACGGGTAGTGAGAATCGGTGGTCTCCGCAAGTAGTAGCCGCGGAGGCCACCGATCTCTATGCTGAGCACAAGCGAGTGAAAGCTAAATGGGGAGCGATCAATGGCAGATCACCGGTTAGATCCCAGTGCGAGCGATGCGACCGCACAGGCAGGCAGGTTTCGAGCGTCCCGTGCCGTGCAAATCACTGCCGCAGTAGCGCTCGTACTTCTCGTCGTTCACATGTTTTTCACCGCGGTTGTGAACACGCCAAACTCAGACATCAAGTACAACGTGCTTCCGGGCGCAGCAGCCGACCGCTACGCCAAGCCCCATCTCGTTCAGGACTACAAGATTTTCGCCCCAGACCCAGCGGACACTGATCGACAACTGTGGGTGCGCGCCTGGGTCGAAGACGAGAGCGGCGCAAAAGAGGCAACTGAGTGGATCAACGCAACTCACGTCGAGCTCGCAGCAACGTATCGAAAGACACTCCGCAAGCAGCTATCGATCGTGGGCGCTGAACGATTGATGGGGGCGTTCTCGAAACTGAGCGAGGATCACAAGAGTGTTGCTGCGGAGAACCATCTTGATGGCGATGCGCTTTATGGACTCCGCGATGCCATGGTTGCGGCTGATGGCTCGAATCAAGCCGCGGTTGACGAGTTCATCCGTGCTGACAACTACGTGACCTCATACGCGACGCAAGTTGCGTATGCGATGTGGGGGGATTCCGGCACAATCCGGGGGGTGCAGGTTCGCGCCGTCTATGATCCCGTGGTGCGCTGGGCCGACCGAAAAGACCCGAACGCCGAGCGTCCACCATCTCGCTACACCGATCTTGGGTGGGTACCCCCGATGGAATGGCCCGCTCAGGATCGAGACGCGTTCGCGCGCACCTTCCGGGCTTGGGCTGAGCAAGCAGAACCTCAGATGGAGGCCACACGATGAGCGCTGAGCTGAGCCGCAAGGCTGTACGGAATATCAGCCCGCGTGAGAACCTCCTGACGCGAACGTGGGGCAGGCTGCTCCAGTGGCTCACGGAAGCTCGTCACGCTACCTACGGCCTCGCGCTTATGCGAATCGGGTTTGGTTCGATGACGGTAGTGATCCTCGCGATGTATCTGCCGAACTTCTCATATTCGTTCGGGGCGGGCTCGCGATGGGGCGAGGCTCTTTTCAGGAACTCGTCAGTGAACGACTACATCTGGCCGATTCCGCAGCTGTTTGCGCGCGACGATTCCGACGCCGTGCTGCTTATCAAGATCCTGATTCTCGGCGCAGTCGCCGTAGCCTACGCGCTCGGCTGGCGCATGCGTGTCGTGTCGCCGCTCTTCGTGGTGCTCTGGCTCGGTTTTGCCTCGACGAATCCTGTCATTCTCAATACCGGGCACTACCAAACCTTCCGTATCTTTCTCCTATTCCTGCTCCTCGCTGATACGTCGTACCGATGGTCGCTTGACGCGCGGCGCCGTGTACGTCGGGGCGCCCCAGACCCGCAACTGGGATGGGGGCGGTGGCGGCTTCCACGCTGGGTGCCGGTGCTGGCGAACAATCTGGCGCTCATTCTGATTGCGTACCAACTGTGCATCATCTACGTGACCAGTGCGCTTTGGAAATTGCAGGGGACCACGTGGGTATCCGGCGTGGCCGCCTACTACCCCTTGCAACTTGAAGAGCTGACGCTCTTCCCCTGGCTGAACCACCTCGCGTGGCAGGTGACCCCCGCCGTGTTCATTGCATCGTGGCTCAGCGTGTACGGCCAACTCTTCTTCCCGCTACTCCTCGTGAACCGGTGGACCCGCATCCTCGGGCTGGTGCTCGTGACTGGCATGCATGCGTCGATTGGGATCCTGCTCGCGCTTCCCTGGTTCTCGCTCATGATGATCCTTGGGGACATGATCTTCATTAGAGATCGCACTTGGGAGTCAGTGGCGGGCTGGGTGAAAGACCGGTGGCCGAGTTCGAATCGTGGTCGGCGGGCTTCACGCCAGCTGGAAATTAGGGAGAACGAACACCAGATTTCTCAGGAGAAAGAGGGAGTACCTTCCCTGTCGTGACATACTCTCGAGAAGAGAAGTGGGCACGCAAGGGGAGGCGACCATGGATGTATCGGAGCGCGTTGACGCGTCTGCCGAAGAAGTGATCAGGCGGAATGCGGTCACGGTGCAGGGGCCTGAGGGGGCGCCGGTCATGGTGTTCGCCCACGGGTACGGCACGAACCAATCCACCTGGGCCGGTATCGCCGCACACTTCACCACCGACTACCGGGTCGTGCTGTTCGACTACGTCGGATCCGGCGCCTCAGATCTCAACGCCTACGACGAACAACGCTACGACTCTTACGACGGCTACGCGGCCGACCTCATTGAGGTGCTTGACGCGGTGGGGGCACGCGACGCGATCCTCGTCGCGCACTCGGCGAGCGGGATGATCGGGGCCATGGCGTCGATCGAACGCCCCGACCTCTTTGCGCGGCTCATCATGGTCTCGCCGTCGCCTCGTTACGTGAACGATGACGGATACGAGGGGGGTTTTTCGCGCGAGGACGTGCTCGGGCTTATCGATGCGATCGATGCAAACCAGCCGAGTTGGGCTGCGGCGCTCGCACCTGCGGTCACCGCGCGAGAGGACCGTCCCGAAGTCACTGCGCAGGTGCGTGAGCTCTTCACTGCGACGCCGCAGCGCGTAGCTAAACACTTTGCCCGTGTGGTGTTCTTCAGCGATGTGCGGAATCGGCTGCGCGAGATTCCAACGCCGAGCGTTATCTTGCAGTCGGCCGGCGACATCATTTGCCCGCCCCACATCGGCGAGTACCTGCGTGATCGTATCCCGCAGAGCGAGCTCGTGCAGCTCGAGTCAGCGGGTCACTTCGTGCACCTGACGGAGCCCGAGCTGGTGATGGGTCGCATTCGGGCGGCACTGTGACGCTCGATCAGGATCTCCTGTGGGAGAGCCCGGTGGCGCTGCTCGCCGTCGACACGAACGGGGAAGTGCTCGCCCACAATCACGCGCTGCAGCGGTGGATCGACGGCTCGGGGAGCCCCGAGCGCCTAGTCGGCCGCAACCTCGTTGAGTGGCTTACACCCGCGGCCCGTCTGCTGTATGAGACGCGCGTGCTCCCGCAACTGTTCGAGACCGGCCGCGCGCGGGAGATCGTGCTTGAGCTTCGCGCAAGTGACGGCACCGCCCGACCCACCCTGTGCAACGCGGATCTGCGCAGCTCGCCATCGGGTACCCGCGTGGTGCACATCGCCGCGTTCGACGCGAGCGCCCGGATCGCGTTCGAGCGTGAGCTCGTCACCGCTCGCCACGAGGCTGAACTCGCACACGAGCGACTCTCCGTTCTCCACGGCGCTACGAGTGCGCTCGCTGTCGCAGACGGGCTTGACGACCTCGGCGCGGCGCTCGTTGCGGCCGCCGCGCGCGCCACGAACGCGGCCTGGACCAGGGTGACGCTGCTGGATTACGAGGACAGCGGATCGGGATCGGGCCTGCGGAGCTGGGGCTCGGCGCCGCCCGCCGAGGCGGATTGGCGCTCGCTCCCGGAGCGCGCCGAGCAGCTCGTGTGTCATGACCCGGATGAGCTCGCGGCGTGCGACCCGGAGGCAGCGGAACGGCTTTCGGGCGACGGGGTCGAGGCGATCGTCGTCACCCCCATCGTGCGCGAGATCTCTGACGAGCGACCGGTGTTTGGTGAGATCCGATGCTGGTTTCGACGGCCTCGAGCGCTTGATGCCTACGAGCTTGAGACGCTGCGCTCCATTGCCACGCAGGCGGAGCGCGTGCTTGAGCATCTCCAGCTCCAGGACCAACTTCGTCACCGCGCATTGCATGATGGGCTCACCGGTCTGCCGAACCGGGTGCTGTTCAGTGAGCGACTTGAGCGCGCGCTCGCAGGCTCCGTGCGTTCAGGGGAGAGCTGCGCGGTGTTGTTCCTCGACCTCGACGGCTTCAAAGCCATCAATGACGGCGCGGGGCATGGCGCCGGCGATGAGGTCCTGAAGGCGGTCGCGGAGCGGTTGCGTGCGAACTCACGTCGCACGGACACCGTCGGTCGGCTGGGTGGCGACGAGTTTGTGGTTGTGGCGACGGGGCTGTCCGAGTCGGACGCGACTGAGCTAGCCGGGCGCGTGCGCGAAGCAATCCGCGTGCCGCTCGAGGGTGCGGCCGCGGGCTGGCCGCTGTCGACCAGCGTTGGCGTGATCCACTGGAATCCGGTGCTCCGGGGCGACGGCGAGGCGGCTGCCCTGCCGTCGGCGGCCGAGTTGCTCGCGGCCGCCGACGCGGCGATGTACGCGGCGAAGCGCGGCGGCAAGGACGCGGTTGTGCTGCGTCGCTGGCCACTCTCCTAGTTGCGGTCCGACTCCGGGAACGGGGAGCCGATCTCCGCGCTCTTCGGATTGGGATCGTCGAGCAGCGGAGTGTGGGTCTGACCAAGCAGGGCCTGGTTCACTTCGCGAAAGGCATCGAGCGGTTCCTGCGTGCGAGTGGCGCCTCGCACCGTACGCACCACAAGCCCGATCCCGATCGTGCCCCACAGCGCAAAGGTGAACCATGGGGCCCACGGCGCTTCGAGCGCGAGCGACACTACCCAGCCGATGAACGCGGCGCTGAGGAAGGTCCACATGCCGATTATGAGGACTCGATGACGCGTCGTTGCGGAGCTCATGGCCCGCACGATACGCGCTGAACTGCGGAAAACCCTGGGGGTGGCTGAGAATCCGCGAAGTCTCCGGAAGCGCGTTCGCGGAGTCTCTAGGCTCGAGTGCAAAGGTTGTCGCATCAACTAAACGAAAGTGGGAACATGACTACTGCTGCACTGTCCATCACCCGGTCGGCCTGGGGGCTCCTCGTACTTCGCATCGTTGCTGGCGGGGTGTTTGCCGCTCACGGTTTCCAGAAAGTGTTCGAGTTCACGCTCGCGGGCACAACGGAGGCGTTCTCCGGGATGGGCGTCCCCGCCGCGGCGGTTGTCGCGCCCGCGATCGCGGTGATCGAACTCGTCGGCGGTGTCCTATTGGCGGCCGGAGCTCTGACGCGGGTGGTCGCCGTGCTGCTCGCGCTCGACATGGTGGGTGCCCTCGTGATGGTGCATGCGTCGGCGGGGCTCTGGGTGGACAACGGCGGGTTCGAGTTTGTGGCCGTACTCGGCGCTGCTGCGATCGCTCTCGCACTGACAGGCCCGGGCCGCCTCTCAATCGACGCGCTTTTCGCGAAGCGCGCCGCCTCGTCCGAGGGCTGAGCTTCTCAGCTCTCCTGCCTGGCCTCGTGCGCGCCCAAGGCTGCGCTGCTGAGGAGGCGATCGGCGAGGCCGTCACCGCAGCCGATCACGGCGAACGCGAGGTCGGGCATTGAGCTCACGAACCAGGATCGGTCGTTCGCCCAGAGAAATGACTGATCGAAGATGCCGAGCTCATCGTCGACCGAGTCGAGGAACAGGCACTCGCCGAGAGCGGCTGCGCCAACAAAGTACCTCAATCGTGCGGACAGGGGCGCGAGCCCTCGATCGCACGCGAGTTTTTCACCCTCGTCGCTCAAGAATCCGCCGTAGCGGGCAAACGTGCACGGCTGATCGGCCCCGCACATGCCCCTGAGTGTGTCGTCAAGCGCGACCATATGCGCTTCGCTGAGGGGATTATCAGCGTGGTGCGGGTCAACGAAAGGAATCTCGGGATCGTCGTGCGGTATCGCGCCCGGGCGGGGAACGAGGAGCCGGCGAGGGTATTTCGCTGGCAGAAGTCCGGCATCGCTTCGAATCCAGTCGGCAAACCACTCGTAGGTTTCAGTGTCGACGAGTGTCACGACTGCCCCAATCCGAATGATGCGTGTGTGCTCGGCCCGGCGAGCGGTTTCATGCTGATGTTGCTGCGTGAGCAGTTGAGCTGGACTGTTGTTCGAGGCCACGCTACTGATTGCCGCAAGTTGTGCGCCTCCCTTGCGCGAGTGATTCGAGGCGCGCTCAAGCGCCGTACTGTTTTCTGAGCTGAGCTACGCATTCTTCCCGATCGGGTACCGATTCGGACAGTCCAGGAGGCCGTGATGCTCCGGCAGGCGTTTCTGAGACAGTGCTACTGGCGTGGGGGTCGCGGTCCCCGGCGCCACGCACGGAAGTCAGAATGGCCGAGGAGGACGAGGCAGGGCACGTACAAGGCGAGGGTGGCTGCCGCAACGACCACGCACCCAGCCAGCGCCGCGAGGGGGCTACTCAGGATGAAGCCATCCGGGGATCCGCCCCCGAGTCCCTGGTAGGTGATCCAGCCCACTCCACCAGCCACCGCCGCGCTCGCAAAGGTTCGGATCGCGTCCGAGACGATACTCTGCCCCGCAAGCTCAGGGAGTCGCTTCTTGAGGAGCGCATAGGTCACCGCGGCCTCGACCCAGAGTAGGAGCGACAGCCAGAGTGTGATTGCCCAGGCCACATGGGCCGGGTCGACGAAAAAGGAGAAGGCGATTCCGACCGCCGCAAGTGCAGCCTCAGATATCTGAACGATCGCCGGCGTTCGAGTGTTGCTGAGCGCGTAAAAGCCGCGGTTGAGAATGTAGAGGCCACTGAACGCCACGCAGCCGAGGGCCCCGGCCGCGAGAACGGGGGAGACCGTTGCTACGGTTTCTTGGCTGGCCTCGAACATCACGACACGAATGGCCGGAGCCGCAAGCGGAATCATCACCGCGGTGAAGAAGAAGATTACCGTCCCCGACCGGCGGAGGAGGCGCGCAATCTCGCCAGCGAGTTCGGCGCTTTTGCCCTCGATAGCGTGCATGCTCATGCGCGGGAACTTGCTCGTAACGGCGGACATGATGAGAACTGAGTGTGGGAGCACGACGATCAAGCTCGTCACGTTCCAGGCCGCGATTCCCGCGTCGTGCGTGCCAGCGCGGTTCATGGCTCCGACTGTGAGCATCAGCACGAGCTGTGCAACAACGACGGAAAGGAGAGTCCACCCGGCGAGCTTCGCGGTTACCCCAAGGCCAACCCCTCGAAAACGGAAATCGAGTCGGAATCGGATCGACGCCCGCCGGAGGAACGCCATGAGCACGATCACTTGGGCCAGGACCCCTGCGGTCGCGGAGCCCGCGATCAGGAGCTGTTCCGTCGTGCCCCACTGGTCTGCGGTTCGTTGCCCGTCTGGGTCCGTGCCGATGACCACGATAAAGAGAACAATCCCGCCGAGCGCGATGAGATTGCTGAGTACTGGTGCCCAGGCATACGGCATGAACACCGACTGAGAGTTGAGGACCTCTCCGAGTGCGGAGTACATCGTGAAGAAGACGACCTGCGGGACAAGCCAGTAGGCCAGGATCGTCGCGAGCTGAACCTGCCCGGGACTGTCCCAACTGCTGCCGAGGAGGGCGATCAGCGCTGGCGTGAGGAGCAGGGTGAGAACGCAGGCCACGGTCGCCAGCACGAGGGTGAGCGTTAAGAGCCGGTTCACGTATCGCTGCCCGTGTTCCCGCGATGCCATTGCCTTCGCAATTTGTGGGACCAGCACTGAGGAAATCGCGCCGGTCGCGATCAGGGTGTAGATCGAGTTTGGGATCTGGTTCGCGGTGGCGAAGCTATTGGCCCAGACGCCCGTCGACCCAATGGCTGTCACCAGGAGCATGTTGCGTGCCACTCCAAGGAGGCGCGAGGCCAGTGTTCCGGCAGCAATTCCCGCGCTCGGGTTCTGGGCCATCTGCTTCAGCATGGGCTCACGCTCGCCCGCGCGTTGATCGTAGTGCGAGCAGAAGTCGGGAGGGCCATGCATCTCAACGATATCTGAACCTATGCGTAAAGCGTGAAGGTTCAGTGAGGCGGCGGGAGCGGCCGCAGACGATTCAGAAACGAGAAAACCCCCGCCGCATTCGCGACGGGGGTTTCAGGTGATTGGCGCGCCCCGAGGGATTCGAACCCCCGACCTTCTGATCCGTAGTCAGATGCTCTATCCAGCTGAGCTAGGGGCGCACGTTGGTGACCCAACTCGTAAAACATTACACGAGGCTTTCAAGATATGAAAACTCGGGCGTGCATCCCGGGCGTGTGCCGCGTGATTCCGCCGATCTAGGCGCCGGAGAGTGTCTAGTCCTGCGGCGGAGGAACGCGACCCGGCACGGTACCCTGGTCTGTGTGCCTGAGAACACCACAATGCCCGCTGCCACCCGGTCGATGAACGACGGCGCCGCGCAGCTCGCCCGCGCCGAGTCCCTGATCCTCGAAGTGCCGGACCACCCGGCTGCCGGGATCGTGTTCCGCGACATCACTCCGCTTCTTGCAGACGGCCCCGCCTTCCGTGCGACCGTTGACGCGCTCATCGCTCCGTTCGCGGGAACCTTCGATGTGGTGGCTGGGCTTGAGGCCCGCGGCTTCCTGTTCGCAAGCGCCGCTGCCTACGCCAGTGGGGCCGGCCTGATGCCGATCCGCAAAGCGGGAAAGCTGCCACGCCCGGCCGCAAAGGTCGACTACTCGCTTGAATATGGCGTCGCGGTAGTTGAGGCCCACGCCGACTTCCCGCGCGGCTCTCGCGTGCTGCTCATTGACGATGTGCTCGCGACCGGTGGAACGCTGGTGGCGGCCCACTCGCTGATGCGCGAGCTCGGGTACGAGGTTGCCGGCACCTCGGTGCTGTTCGAGATCGATGATCTGGGCGGACGAGACGCGCTGAACGACCCGAAGCTGCACACGGTCTTCCACAGCTAGGCTGCTGGGCTCGGCTCCCCGCGCAGGAACCGACGGAGGGGAATAGCGATGAGCAAAGACGCGAGGGCGGCACGACGCGGCTTGCCCGGCGCCGATTTCTTCGATGTCGCCGGCAGTGACCCGGAACTCCTGAACTCGGGCCGGATCCCCGATCCTGCTCCAGAGCACACGCCGCTCTTTCGCTGGCTCGCCGCTGTACTCACCGCCGTTGAGGCGCGGCTCCGTGCGCGTGGCAATGCGGCCTGGCGCAACATCTTTCGGGTCTTCTGGGCGTTGATCGCGGGGGTCGGAGTCCTCCTGCTGCTCGGCCCGATCATCAACAAACCCCTTGAGTTTGACGACGTGATCGCAGCAGCGAAAGTCGATCAGGTCGACTGGGTCGCGCGCGACGTGATTGTCGAGTACGACGTTTCCCGCGACGCCACAGGGCGCTTCAGCGCTGCCGTTTCGGAACGCTACACCGCGGATTTCCGAAACGGTCCGGAGCACAGCGTGAACCGGGTCCTTGTGACCGAGTTCGCTGGACACGACGCTGAGTTCGAGCTTGATGAAGTGACGGTCGACGGGGTTCAGGTGGCGGCGCAGATTGCTCGCCGAACCACCACCACGACGGTGCAGATCACGCGACCAGATCAGTCAGATTTCTCGGGCGAGCACGAGATCGTCGTTTCCTATCGACTCCATAACCTGGTGACCTCCGCGATCGATGATGCCACCGGCGCTCCTGTGGACAGCTGGAATTGGCCCGTCTTCGGTGAGCTCTGGCCGCAAGCGACGAAGGGGATCGACGTTGAGCTCACACTCCCCGTCGAGCTCGATGCTGCGTTGATTCGGCCGCCCCAGGCGCACGTCGGCTGGCTGCTCGCGAGTGCCACGCAGTGGCTGACCCCGGAAGAGCCAGCGGTCGACGCGGCGGGAACCGAGCCAGAGTCGGGCGACACAGTGCGCTATCACTTCAGCAATGATCAGGGGCTGCCGCCGTTCCCGGACATTCTGATCCGCACCAGCTTCGAACCGGGGACATTCGCCCAGCCGGAGACGACCACGTTGTTCTGGTGGCAGAGCTACGGGCCTGTGCTGCCACTCGGCGCCCTCGCGCTCCTCGCGCTTTTCGCGAGCGCCGCCAGGCGGGTGGTCTGGGCAGATAGCGCCGGAGAGCCTTGGTATCTGGCTCGGAGCGAACCGCCGCAGGGGCTCACCCCGGATCTGGCCACTGCGCTGCTCGGAAAATCTGGGCATGCTGAGCTGCTGTCTGAGCTTGCTGCCAACCCTGGCCCCGCCAGGAGTGACGAGCGTCAGTTCGCACGGCTTGCGCGCGCTGGCCGACGGGCCGGCCGATGGGGGAACTTTCCCGCGGCTTGGGCAGCAGCGTTGCGCTGGCGCCGCACCGATGAAGTAGTTGAGCGTGGGCTCCGGTGGGTGCCCGACAGCTACGTGCGTGACTTCTTTGTGTTCGCCCCCGTGGCGATCACGCTCCTGCAATGGGGTCTGCTTCGGCAGCTTTCGCAACAGGTCATTCTTTCTGTGGTGTGGTGGCCGGCCGCATTCGTGCTGGTCTCGACAGTGCTCGCGGTGACGACCCTTGCGCTGGTGCATCGTCCGCGACCGCTCACCCGTATGGGCGCTCTCTCAGTGCAACAGTTGAAGGGCGTGCACGTTTTCGCGCGCGCGACGCGGCTCCTGGAGCGCGGCCCGCTCTCTGAGCCGGTGCTGCCGTACGCGCTCCTCTTCGTCTCTTCCCGGCGCGCGGGAAAGCACGTGGAGAGGCTTGCCGTCGACGAGGCTCGAGACCGATCGATCGCGAGCGGGTGGCGTGGCACTCGCTTCGTCTCACTCTCCGCACTACTCGCGCTCGCTGCAGCGGTTGCTGTTCTCGCTGGCACCATTGTTGTTGTCGCGACGCAGGCGCCGCCCTACGAGAAGACGGATCACTACAGTGAAGAGGCCAGTAACCTTCCGGGCACGTTGTACACGGAAACTGCCGGCTTCGACGTGCGAGCTGAGCTCGCGCGAGGCGTCGACGGAACAGCCCGACTCGAAGTCACCGAGCGGCTCACGGCCGTATTTGCCGAAGACTCCGCGCGCGTGCCACAGTACGCCCGGGAATGGCCGACGCAGTATCTCGGCCAGGATCTCGGCTTCGACCTCGGCCCAGTGACGATCGACGGTACCCCCATGACGGTGCGCGAGATTGAGCAGCCTCGGAGCCGCGTCATGGTGACTCAGTTCTCGCAGGCGCTCTCCGGCAGGCATGAGATTGAGCTGCGCTACACGCTGCGGAGCGCGGCGGTTGCAGCCCCTCACAGTGCGGGGAATCTGCAGCAGGTGCCATGGATTGCATGGCTCGAAACCTGGGATGACGAGTACTACACGAATCCGAGTAGCCCGTATGACGGCTCTGCGCCCGTGCGTCCCCTCCGCCTCGAGCTCACGGTGGCTGCGGACCTCGCTGCAGAGCTCCGTGGGGGCGGTTGGATCGATTTGGATCTTGACCGCCCGCGAGTTCCGGGGGCAGTAGGCAACTCCGTGCTCCCCTGGCAGAGCGAGTCTTCCTGGTACGACGACACGGGGCAACGGAGGGAGCTTCGGATCGGCACGGAGCGCACTCGCAGCGACGGCGCTTTGGTAGTGACCTTCGATGCGGACGCGGTGGAGTCGCGCGCAGTTGATGTACTGGGCGAGGGCGGCTCGTTCGAGATCGAAGCTGATGTGAACGCACAGTTGGGGAAATACGAGCTCGAGGTGGGCGCCTTCACTGAATTGGGGGCACGCATCGACTTTCCCGCCGGCACCTTCCCCGGAGTGGAAGAGGGAGCCGCGGAGCGGGCTCTCGCGGCGTATGAGCGCCCGTACGTTGGACTGATGTGGCTGACTGGCGTTGTCCTCGGAGTCGCGATCGGGATCACTGCCGCAGCGGCACTTCGCCGCCGAGCACCCAGCCTGGGCTTGAAGCTGGTGGGTTTCATCGGCGTCCCCGTGCTGCTCGTTGCGCAATGCGTACTGTTCTGGTGGGTCATCGGGCCGATGGCGGGCAGCGATACTCGGGGAACCGGGGCGTTTGTGCTCGCGGGGGTGACCTGGGCCGCCGTCGTGGCCCAATGTGTCGTGCTGGCACGGCGACTCGGCGCTGCGGGTGGAGAATAGACACCATGACCGAGACCGACGCCACCGCCGCATTCTTCGCCGCACGCGACCAGCTGCTCGCCTGCGCGGGCGACCCCGCTCGCGCACGCGCTGAGTTCAGCTGGCCTGACGTGGGAGACGCCTTCAACTGGGCGCACGACGTGTTCGACGTGATTGCCGAGGGCAACGACACGACCGCGCTGTGGATTTCGGAAGAGGACGGCAGCGAGCAGAAGCTCACCTTCGCGGAGCTGAAGCGGCGCTCAGACCAGGTTGCGGGCTGGCTCCGCTCGATCGGCGCGCGCACGGGCGATGTGGCGATGCTCATGCTCGGCAACCGGGTTGAGCTGTGGGAGATCATGCTTGCCGCGATGAAGATCGGCGTGGTGATCCTGCCGACGTCGGTGGTGCTCGGCTCGCACGAGCTCGTCGACCGCGTCGAGCGCGCGCGTGTGCGCTGGGTCTTCGCTGCGCCAGAGGACGCGGTAAAGTTCGCGGAGGTGCCTGGCTCCTACCGTGGCGTTGGGGTTGGTCTGGCACACGGCACCAAGGAGCAGCGCGCCGGGCTCTGGGAGTGGCTGCACTACGAGGAGTCTCGCGCTGCGGGCGCCGGCGCGATCGCGAAGACGACGCGCAGCACCGATCCCGCGCTTATCTACTTCACCTCGGGCACGACGAGCCTGCCGAAGATCGTGGTGCACTCGCACACGAGCTACCCGCTCGGGCACCTCACCACGATGTCGTGGCTGGGGGTGCGCCCGGGGGACACCCACCTCGTCATTAGCGCGCCTGGCTGGGGCAAGCACGCCTGGTCGAGCTTCTTTGGCCCCTGGCACGTGGGCGCCACCATCTTTGTTGCGAACTACGCGCGTTTCGACGCAGAGTTCTTGGTCTCAGAGCTGGATCGCGTCGGCGTGAACACGTTCTGCGCGCCGCCCACTGTGTGGCGCATGCTCATTCAGCACAAGCTGGAGCGCAAGCCGCACGCGCTGCGCGAGGTCGTCTCTGCGGGCGAACCGCTGAACCCTGAGGTGATCGCCCGCATCAAGGAGTGGTGGGGGCTTGAGATTCGCGACGGCTACGGCCAGACGGAAACCACCGCGCTCATCGCGAACATGCCGGGCGACCCGATCGTGCCGGGCGCGATGGGGCTGCCGCTGCCGGGTGTCGACGCCGTGCTCATCGACCCGGTGACAGGTGAGGAGGCGACGGAGGGCGAGATCTGCTTGCGCATTGAGGCGGCAGATCCGGATCGCGACGGGGCCGCCCCACGCCGTGCGCCGCTCAACCTCATGACGGAGTACCTCGGCAACGACGCGGCAACCGCGCGTGCCACCGCGAACGGGCTGTTCCACACGGGCGACGTCGCGCAGCGCGGCGAGGACGGCGTGCTCACCTTCGTGGGGCGCACGGACGACGTGTTCAAATCGAGCGACTTCAAGGTGTCGCCGTTCGAAGTGGAGAGCGCGCTGCTCGAGCACGCGCATGTTGCCGAGGCGGCGGTCGTTGGTGCGCCCGACGAGACGAAGCTGAACGTCACGAAGGCGTACGTTGCGCTCGCCGCGGGCGTCGCCGAGTCGGATGAGACGGCACGGGAGATCCTCGCACACGCCCGCGTGGCGCTGCCCCCGTACATGCGCGTGCGGCGCGTGGAGTTCTTCGAACTTCCGAAGACGACCTCCGGGAAGATCCGACGGGTCGAGCTGCGCGAGCGGGAGGAAGCCGCGTACGCCGCTGGCGAGCGCCCAGCGGGTGAGTGGCGCGAAGAGGATTTCCCCGGCCTGAAGGGGTAGTTTTCCGGTGGGGATGAGGCGCCCGCGCGACCCTGGCTGTCACGCGGCGTCACATGTCGTCATCGAACGTCACTCGACTGGGAGCCGCGGCATCGCGCTCACTACGGTCAAGGCATGACCCGCATTGAGACGACCACCGCCGGCAGCCTTCCCCGCACGGAAGCCCTGATCGCGGCGAACGCCGCCCGAACCTTCGCAGAGGACGGCTTCACGCTGCAGTCGACGCCCGAGTTCGAGGCGCTTGTCGCTGAGGCGACGCGTGACGTGGTGGAGCGCCAGCGTGCCGCGGGCATCACGCAGCCGGGCGACGGCGAGTTTGGCAAGGCGATGTCGAACGCGGTCGATTACGGCGCCTGGTGGACGTACTCGTTCCAGCGCACCTCGGGCCTCGAGCTCACGGGCAAGGACATCTTCAGCCAGGAGCCCGTGCGCTCCGAGCCGGGCAACGTGCGTCTCACCACGTTCCCCGACCGTCGCGACTGGACCGCGTTCGCGGAGGCGTACCAGGATCCGGAGAGCGGCATCAGTGTGGGCAAGAACGCCACGGCGTTCCCCGCGACGACGGGCCCCATCACCTACACCGGGCAGGAGGCGATCGCAGCGGACACCCGCAACCTCGCGGCAGCCCTCCAGCCCGGCGAGCGTGGCTTCCTCACCGCGATCGCGCCGGGTTCGGCAGCACGCATCGAGAACGAGTTCTACGGCAGCGAGCAGGAGCACATCGACGCCTGGGCCGCGGCGCTGCGCGAGGAGTACCGCGCGGTGACCGACGCCGGCCTGATCCTGCAGCTCGATGATCCCTCGCTCGCCGAGAACTGGGATCAGATCAACCCCGAGCCGAGCGTGGCTGACTACCTCGCGTTCACGCAGATCCGCATCGACGCGATCAACCAGGCCATCGAGGGGCTGCCGAAGGAACAGATCCGACTGCACCTGTGCTGGGGCTCGTGGCACGGGCCGCACACCACCGATATCGAGCTGAAGCACATCCTGAAGACGGTGCTCGGCGCGAAGGTCGGCCAGATCTCCTTCGAGGCCGCGAACGCGCGCCACGAGCACGAATGGGCGGTCTGGGAAGAGCAGAAGGACCTGATCCCGGACGACCTGATCCTGGTTCCCGGTGTCGTCGGCCACTCGACCAACCTCGTTGAGCACCCGGACCTCGTTGCGCAGCGCATTGAGCGCTTCGCGAAGATCGTCGGCCCCGAGCGCGTCATTGCCGCGACGGACTGCGGCCTGGGCGGCCGCGTGCACCCGCAGATCGCGTGGGCGAAGCTTGAGGCGCTCGGTGAGGGCGCCCGCCGCGTGCGCGTCTAACGCTCGCGCGGGTTGGTGAGGAGTGCGTGGCACCGCGCCACGCGCTCCCGCCACCAGGCGATGCGCTCGGGCGCTGCCGCATAGCGATCCAGCAGATCGGGATCGAGGGGTGGGCGGCCGACCGGAATCGAGCCCTCCTCCGGCACGAGTGACGCCCGGGTGACATCCCCGTCGAGCAGCGCGACCGTGCCGAGCCCGCACGCGCCCGCGAGCATGCCGTCGGGCAGCGCCGCGGCGAGCTGGGTGCCCATCGCGATGCCGACCGAGGTGTCGAGCGCACTCGATACCACCACGGGCAGGCCCGCCTCGGCAACGATCTCCAGCGCGCGGGCGACACCGCCGAGGGGCTGCGCCTTCACAATGATGAGGTCTGCCGCGCCCGCCCGCGCCACCGCGAGGGGGTCGGCGGCCTTGCGCACGCTCTCGTCTGCGGCGATGCGCACGGGCACGCCCGCGGCGGCGAGCCGGGTGCGCACCTCGGCGAGCTCGCCGACGGACACGCAGGGCTGCTCCGCATAGTCGAGCCCGAACTCGGCGAGCGCGGCCAACGCGGTCACCGCCTCGGCAACCGACCAGCCCGTGTTCGCATCCACGCGCACGCGCGCCGTCGGGCCCATCGCCGCGCGCACCGCCCGCACGCGCGCAATGTCGTCCGCGAGGCTCTGCCCGCGCTCGGCCACCTTCACCTTCGCGGTGCGGCAGCCGGGGAAGCGCGCGAGGATGCCAGGCACCTCGGCGGGCGTCACCGCGGGCACCGTCGCGTTCACCTCAATGCGTTCGCGATGCGCCTTGGGCTGCGGCTGCCACCCAAAGTCGAGCGCCGCCGCGAGCCACGCGCTTGCCTCCGCGTCGCCGTACTCGGTGAACGGGGAGAACTCGCTCGCCCCCTCCGGTGCCGCGAAGATCGCCGCTTCGCGCACGGTGATCCCGCGGAACCGCGTGCGCGTGGGGATCGCGACCACGCGGACGGCGCTCAGTACCTCGTCGAGGGGCGGGATCCCAATCTGATTGGCGCTCATGCCCCCAGGGTAGCCGCGGCCGGCCGCCGCACTGAGCAGCCGACGCCCGGGGGCGCTTGTGCGTCGCCCGGTTCAGGGCAACAATCAGAGCATGAGCGAGAAGGCAGTCACCGCACCGGGCCAGCACCCGCACGAACCGCACGAGAACCTGGGGCAGCGGCTCAACTGGTTGCGTGCCGGGGTACTCGGCGCGAACGATGGCATCGTGTCGACCGCGGGCGTGGTCATCGGTGTGGCAGGGGCGACGCCGGGAAACGTGCTGGCGATCGCAACGGCCGGGCTTGCGGCGCTCGTCGCCGGCGCGTTCTCGATGGCCGGGGGCGAGTACGTGTCCGTGAGTACCCAGCGGGATACCGAGCGGGCGATGATCGCGAAGGAGAAGCGCGAGCTCGCCGAAATGCCCGAGGAGGAACTGCGTGAGCTCGCGGGGCTGTACGAGCAGCGGGGGCTCTCGCCCGAGCTCGCGCAGCAGGTCGCCGAAGAGCTGACCGCGCACGACGCGCTTGCCGCGCACGCCGAAGTCGAGCTGGGGATCGACCCCGACGAGTACACGAGCCCATGGGTGGCCGCGGTGTCCTCGTTCGTTGCGTTCAGCGTGGGGGCCCTGATCCCGCTCGCGGTCATCCTGCTGCCCGTTGGCGAGTCCCGGGTGTGGGTCGCCGCGGTCGCCGTGCTGATCGGGCTGCTGCTCACCGGATGGATCAGCGCGGTGCTGGGGAAGGCGCCGCGGGGCCCCGCGATCCTGCGCAACATCGTGATGGGCGGTGCGACGATGATCGCAACGTACGCGATTGGCTTGCTGTTCGGCGTCGCCGTCTCGTAGCGGCGGGCCGCCCATGCGGTGCCGCGCGGAATAGGCTGGGGGCATGACGCAGCAGGTTTCCGAACTCTTCGACCCCGCCGAGTGGGAGCTCGCCCCCGGCGCGGACGGCTACACCGACATCACCGCGCACCTGAGCCTTGACGGTCGGATCGCGCGCATCGCGTTCGACCGCCCGGAGGTGCGCAACGCGTTCCGCCCGCACACCGTCGACGAGCTCTACGATGCGCTCGATCGGGTGCGGGTGAACCCGCGCGTGGGCGTCGTGCTGCTTACCGGCAACGGGCCGTCGGAGCGCGACGGCGGCTGGGCGTTCTGCTCCGGCGGCGACCAGCGCATCCGCGGGCGCGACGGCTACAAGTACGCCGACTCGGAGACGGCGGTTGGGCCCGAAGAGCGAGCACGCGCAGGCCGCCTGCACATTCTCGAGGTGCAGCGCCTCATCCGGTTCATGCCGAAGGTGGTCATCGCGCTGGTGCCCGGGTGGGCGGCGGGCGGCGGACACTCACTCAACGTGGTGTGCGACCTGACGATCGCGAGCCGCGAGCACGCGAAGTTCAAGCAGACGGACGCCGATGTGGGGTCGTTCGACGCCGGCTACGGCAGCGCCTACTTTGCCCGTCAGGTCGGGCAGAAGTTCGCGCGCGAGATCTTCTTCCTCGCGGAGACCTACGACGCCGAGCGGGCGCGCGAGATCGGTGCGGTGAACGAGGTCGTGCCGCACGCGGAATTGGAGCGCACGGGCATTGCGTGGGCGCGCACCATTCTCGGAAAGTCGCCCACCGCGATCCGCATGCTGAAGTACGCGATGAACGCGGTGGACGACGGGATCGTGGGCCAGCAGCTCTTCGCCGGCGAGACTACGCGCCTCGCCTACGGCACCGATGAGGCCGTCGAAGGGCGCGACTCGTTCCTCGAGAAGCGCGAGCCCGACTGGAGCCCGTTCCCGTACCACTTCTAGGGCGCGGGAGCGTGGGTGGGCGGCCCGGCCGCCCACCCACGCGCACTACACGAGTGCGGCCTGCTCGGCCTTCTTCGCGCGGCGCAGCTCGTGCAGCAGGGGCTCCGTGTAGCCACTCGGCTGTGCCCCGCCCTCGATGATGAGGCGGCGTGCGGCCGTGAATGCGATGCCGGGCGTCTCGCCGTCGGCGCCGAGCAGCTGCTCGTACGCCGGATCGGCGGCGTTCTGGCGGTCCACGACGGCCGCGCAGCGGGTCAGTGCCGCATCGATCTCAGCCTCACTGATCACGCCGTGCAGCAACCAGTTGGCGAGCAACTGGGCGGAGATGCGCAGGGTGGCCCGATCTTCCATGAGCCCGATGTCGTGAATGTCGGGCACCTTCGAGCAGCCAACGCCCTGGTCGATCCAGCGCACCACGTAGCCGAGGATCGACTGCGAACTGTTCTCGAGCTCCGCTGCGACGGTCTCTGCGTCGAGGTCCCCGGGCTCCGCGAGCGGCACGGTGAGCAGGTCTGCGAGCGCGCGCTCCGCGTTCGTGGGGTCCGCGGCGGCGGCGGCAACCAGCTCAGCGCGCGCCGCGAATGCGTCCACCCGGTGGTAATGGGTGGCGTGCAGCGTTGCCGCGGTGGGGGAGGGCACCCAGGCGGTCGAGGCCCCCGCGCGCACGTGCCCGATCTTCTGCTCGAGCATGGCGGCCATGAGGTCGGGCATCGCCCACATCCCCTTGCCGATCTGCGCGTGCTCGTCGAGCCCGCAAGCGACACCGATCGTCACGTTCCGCGCTTCGTAGGCCGGCAGCCACGGCTCCGTGCGGATGGCGGCCTTCGGGAGGAATGGCCCGGCGTGCATGGAGGTGTGGATCTCGTCGCCCGTGCGGTCGAGGAAGCCCGTGTTGATGAAGGCGACGCGGTCGGCCGCCGCAGCGATCGTCGCGGCGAGGTTCGCGGAGGTGCGACGCTCCTCGTCCATGATTCCGACCTTCAGCGTGAGGGCGGGCAGGCCAAGCAGCTGCTCGACGCGAGCGAACAGCTCGGCCGTGAACGCGGCCTCGGCGGGGCCGTGCATCTTGGGCTTCACGATGTACATGGACGCCGTGCGCGAGTTCGCCTGCGCGCCGCGCAGGTCATCGAGCGAGCCGAGCGCCGTCATGATCGCGTCAATGATCCCCTCGGGAGTCCACGCGCCCGTCTGGTCGAGGATCGAATCGCCGAGCATAAGGTGGCCGACGTTGCGCACGAACAGCACGGAGCGGCCGGCCAGCGTGAGTTCCTCGCCCTGGGGTGACGTGATGACCCGGTCGGGGTTCATGCGGCGGGTGAAGGTCTTGCCACCCTTCGCGACCTCCTCGGTGAGCGAGCCATCCATGAGGCCGCGCCAGTTGCGGTACCCGAGCGCCTTGTCCTCGGCGTCGACGGCGGCAACGGAGTCCTCGAGATCCATGATGGTGGTGAGGGCGGCCTCAAGCACGATGTCCTGCACGCCCGCCGCGTCGCCCGCGCCGATCTGCCCGGTCCGGTCGATGACGATCTCGGCGTGGAGGCCGTGGTGCACGAGCATGATCGAGGTCGGGGCCGCGGGCTCGCCCGTGTAGCCAACAAACGTTGCGGGATCGGCGAGAACCGCAGTGGTGGATTCGTCGAGCGCCACGCGGAGTTCGCCGTCGACAACCGAGTACGCCGTTGCCGCGGCGTGCGAGGGGGCGTCGCCTCGCTCGGGATCGGAGGCGAGCGAGCTGCCGGAGTGCACGACAAGCGGCGCAATCGTGTCGAGCAGCTCTCGGCCGTGCGCGATTACCGCGGCGCCGCGCGCAGGGTTGTAGCTCGCGCCGGGGGCGAGCTCGCCCTCCTGCGAGATGGCGTCGGTGCCGTAGAGCGCGTCGTAGAGCGAGCCCCAGCGTGCATTCACCGCGTTGAGCGCAAAGCGTGCGTTGAGGATCGGCACGACAAGCTGCGGGCCCGCCATGCTGGCGATCTCGGGTGCGACGTTGGCGGTTGTCGCGCGCACCTCGCCGGGCTCGGGTGCAAGGTAGCCGATCTCCGTGAGGAACGCGCGGTAGGCGGCGGGCTCGGGGATGCCGGGCTGGGCTTGGTGAAACGCATCGATGCGGGCCTGCAGCTCATCGCGGGTGCGCAGCAGCTCGGCGTTGCGTGGCGCGAGTTCGTGGACGATCGCGCTCACCCCCGCCCAAAACGTGTCGGGGTCGATCTGGTGCCGCGACAGGCTCTCCTCGGCGAAAGCGAGGATCGGTTCGGCGACAGAAAGGTCGGCGCGGGACGCGTATGCGGTCATGCGAGCTCCAATGCTGGGGGCGGTGGGCGCTGCTTCGCGCCACAGCCCACGATAGGAGGCCGATTGCTGTTTTGGAGTATTCACTCCGTATGATGGAATCATGAGATCCGAACCCTCGGTCCCCGCCTCTGGCGGCGGACAGGTGCAGTCGGTTGCGCGCGCGTTCAGCCTGCTCGAAGCGCTTGCGACGGCCGACACCCCGCTCCCGCTCGCCGAGATCGCCGCGCGCACGGGCCTCGCAGTGCCCACCGCGCACCGGTTGCTGCGCACCCTGCTCGATCTCGGGGTGGCGCGTCAGCTCGAAACGCGCGACTACGCGCTCGGCCCGCGGCTCATCGGCCTCGGCGAGCGTGCCACACCGCCGCTCGCGGAGTCGGCGCGCGGGGCACTGATCCAGCTCGAGGAGGCCGCGCAGGAGACCGCGAACCTTGCGGTGCTCGATGGTGACCTGGTGGCCTATGTTGCGCAGGTGCCCTCTCGGCACCGCATGCGCATGTTCACTGAAGTGGGGCGACGTGTGCTGCCGCACGCGAGCGGCGTGGGAAAGGCGATGCTCGCCACCCTGCCCGAGCGGCGCGTCCGCGAGATCCTCGCCCGCACCGGCATGCCGGCCTACACGCCGACGAGTATCACGAGCGAGGAGGCGCTGCTTGCCGACCTGCGCGAGACTCGCCGTCGCGGTTTCGCGATCGACGACGGAGAGCAGGAGGTGGGGGTGCGGTGCATCGCGGTTGCGGTGCCCGGTGCGGTGCCCCCGGCAGCGCTTTCCATCTCCGGACCGAACGCGCGCATGACCGACGCGATTGTGGAGCGTGCGGTGACCGAGCTCACGCGCGCTGCGAACGAGCTCGCGTAGGGCGCCACCGTCCGTCGAGCGCGCGAGCGCCGCGGTGCAGCGAGTACCCTGGAGGGGTGACTTCGCACTCCGGACTTCGCGCCATCCCAACCGATGATCGCGCCTGGCTGCTGGCCGCCCTGCAGGACGCGCTCGCGGGCGGCGCCCCCGTGTTCCCCGTGCCTCCGGGGACGGATGACGCAGTGGTGGCTGAACTGCTCGACACCCCACTCCTCGAGGGCACGGCGCTTGTGGTGCGCACCTCTGGCTCTAGTGGGATCCCGAAGGCGGTTGCCCTCTCCGCGGCGTCCCTCATCGCGAGCGCCGACGCCACGCACGAGCGATTCGGCGGCCCGGGGCAGTGGCTCGTCGCCCTGCCGAGCCACCTGATCTCGGGCATCCAGATGCTCGTGCGCAGCGCGCGCAGCGGCATCGACCCGGTGTTCTTCGACGGCCCGTTCGATCCCGCGGCGCTGCTCGCAGCCGCGGACACGATGAGCGCTGAGCGACGCTACGTGTCGCTGGTGCCGGTGCAGCTCACGCGGCTGCTCGACCTTGCGGCGGCAGACCCGGCCGCGGCCGAGACGCTGCGCCGCTTTGACGCCGTGCTCGTCGGAGGGCAAGCGGTATCCGTGGCGCTGCGGCAGCGCTGCCACGAGCTCGGCGTCGCGCTGAAGCGCAGCTACGGCATGACGGAGACCGCGGGCGGCTGCGTCTACGACGGCGTCGAGATCGGCGACACCCGGGTGCGCATTCGCGCGGGCGAGGTGCAGCTCGCGGGCTCGGCGCTCGCGCTCGGCTACCTGGGGGATCCGCAGCTCACTGCAGAGAAATTCATTACCGAGGTCGGGCGCGATGGCGTGCCCGCCCGGTGGTATCGCACCGGCGACGCCGGGGAACTCTTGGGCGGCATGCTGACCGTCACTGGACGCCTCGATCGTGTACTCATTTCCGGCGGCATCAACGTGTCGCTCGACGAGGTGGAGCGCGTGGTGCGCGAGCTCACCGGTTGGGCCTCTGCCGTCGCGTTCGCCGCACCGCACCCCGAGTGGGGGGAGCGCGTCACCCTCGTGGTAGAGCTTGCCGGGGAGACCGAGCGGCTGGAGTTCGCCGCGGTGCGTGAGGCCGTGCGCGCCCAATTGGGCGTCGCCGCGGTACCCGAGTGGGTCACCGAAACAGACTCGATCCCGCGGCTCGCGGGGGGAAAACCGGATCTCGCCGCACTCGGCGAGTGGATTGGGCGTGTGCGCGACAGCTTCCGTGAGACGCGGCGCGCAGCAGGGGAGGATCAGGCGTGAACCAGGCGAAGGATCGACGGAAGTCGGGCAACCCGGCGGTGCGCGCGGCGGCGGAGCAGCGTGTTGCTGCGGGAGCTGAGCCGCGCATCACGTGGCGCAACTGGGTGGGCGGTGCGCGCCTGCGCACGCTCCCGTTGGCCGTCGCGCCCGTTGCGGCCGGTGCCGGTATCGCGCACATGGTGCAAGGCTTCTCCTGGCCGCTCACGCTCCTCGCGCTCGCGGTGGCCGTGTTCCTGCAGATCGGCGTGAACTACGCGAACGACTACTCAGATGGCGTGCGCGGCACCGATGAGTTCCGCGTGGGCCCCGCCCGGCTGACCGGCTCCGGGCTCGTCAACCCGAAGCACGTACTCGTCACGGCACTCACCTTCTTCGGCCTCGCCGCGGTGGCCGGCCTCGTCGCGGTCGCGCTGAGCGGTCGCTGGTGGTTCCTCGCGCTCGGCGCGGTCGCCATTGTCGCCGCGTGGTTTTACACAGGCGGCAAGCGTCCGTATGGTTACGCGGGCCTCGGCGAGGTGGTCGTGTTCATCTTCTTCGGCCTCGTCGCCACGGTCGGCACGGTGTGGTTGCAGACGGACGTTCAGACGCAGGAGGCGTGGTTTGCGGGCGCCGGCGTGGGCTTCTTCGCGGTGGCGGTGCTCATCGTGAACAACGTTCGCGACATCCCTACGGACAAGCTTGCCGGCAAGAAGACGCTCGCGGTGCGCATGGGGGATCGCGCCTCGCGGATTCTCTTCGTCGTCTGCCTCCTGCTGCCGTTTGTGGTGCCCGCGGTGTTCGGCTTCGCGCACCCGGGCATGGTGCTCGTGTGGCTGGTGCTGCTCATCGTCGCCCCGTGCATCCTGATCGTGCTCACCGCGAAGACGCCGAAGGAGCTCATCCTCGTGCTGCAGCTCACGAGCCTCGCGGGCCTCGTCTACGGCGTGCTGCTCGGCCTGGCGTTCGCCTTCTAACCTGACCCGCCCCTCCCCCCCCGTTCCTCCTGAATCGGGGTCACTTCGGCAGGGTGTCGTGCGGATGCGCTCAGCGACACCCTGCCGAAGTGACCCCGATCGAGTGGGGGTGGGCAGGGGGACGGGGAGAAGCCGGGGGCCTGGTCGCCGCCCGGGCCGTCACCGCACGGGTGCCCAGGGCGAGCAGGATCGCGCCGGCAGCCCAGGCCCAGAGTGCGCCGCCGGTGGCGAGCACCACGAGCACGCCACCCGCGCCGCACAGCACCGCGGCCGCCACTCGGATCGGCTGTGCGCTGACCGGTGCGGCAGACGGGCGGCGCTCCCAGCGGTGCACGAGCGGCATCACCGCGGCGACCGCGAGCGCTGCGGCGAGCAGCCACGCCGGGCGGCCGAGCCACCATGCTGCGGAGAGCGGATCGGGGATCAGCGCGGCAGCGCCTCCGAGTGAGCCGGCTGCAAGCGTGGCCCCGGCGAGCAGCACCACCACGGGCATGTGCCAGGCGTACACGGTCATCGAGGCGCCGTTCAGTGCATCAGAGCAGCGCTGCACGCGTGGCGACTCAGCCCACGCCGCGAGCGCCGGGCGGAAACGCGCGAAGAGTGCCAGCTGCACCACCCCGAGGAGCGCGAGGGCGGCGGTGGGTGGGTTGAGCGCCTCGTACAGGTTCGCCGGGCTGAGCCCCGTGAGCATGAGCGCGGCGAGCCCAACAACTGCCCAGCCGGCAACGCGGAGTGAAGGCACCCGGCCGTCCGCGAGCCAGAACCCCAGTTGCTGCACGAACAGCCACACGAAGAGCAGGTTCGCGAAGCCAATCGCGTCCACCCCGCTGAGGAATCGGACGGCGTCGACGGCCGCGATCCCGATCCCGATCGAAATAAGTGTGGCGACGGGGGCGCGTTCGTGCAGGCGGAGCCCGAGCGGCACGAACGCCGTGCAGAGCACGTAGACCCCGAGGAACCACAGCGGCTGGCTGATGCGCCAACCGGCGGTGGCGACGAGTTCGGGGGACAGACCGGCGGCGCTCAATGCGGCGAGCGTGGCGGTGACGGCCACGGCGGCGGCGAGTGGCACGGGGAGGAGGCGGCGCATGCGGGTCGCGAGGTACGGCGCGGTTCCGACGCCCCGACCCCGCACCCGACGGAAGTGTGTCGCGGAGGCGAAACCGCCCATGATGAAGAACAGTGGCATCATCTGCGTGAACCACGAGAACACCGTGAAGCCACTCCATGATTCGAGCGCGTTCTCGAGCACCACCTCACCATCCCGGATACCGATGCCCACCATGAGGCTGTGCATCACGACGACCGCGATGAGACAGGCCGCGCGCACCAGGTCGACCGCGCGATCGCGGCCGGGCGCCGCGCTGCGCGAGGCGGTCAGGGGAGCGGTGCCCGGCTGCGGAGCGTGGGGCGCTGCGGGCGGGGCTGACGCGCGACGAGGCGCGGGCGATACGAGGGTCATGCGAGGGTCCTTCCAACGTGCTGGAAGAACAGTCCCGCGAGGAAACTCGCGCAGGCATCACCCCGAGGTGCGCTTTCGACCCCCTACCGGGGTATGGGTGCGGCCTAGCGATCCGGTTCGACGAGGCCCGCGTCGTAAGCGAGGATCACCGCCTGCACACGATCGCGCAGCCCCAACTTCGTGAAGATCCGCGTGACATGCGACTTCACCGTCTGCTCGGCGATGAACAGCTCGCCGGCGATCTCGGTGTTCGAACGCCCCGCGCCAATGAGCACCAGGATTTCGCGCTCGCGTTCGGTGAGCTCGGCGAGTCGGAGCGCGTGCGTGTCGCGCGGCGGGCGCTGCTCGGCGAAGCGCTCCAGGAGGCGACGGGTGACGCTCGGGGCGAGCAGCGCATCGCCCGCGGCGACCACCCGCACGGCGTTCACCAGGTCGGCTGGGGGTGCGTCCTTGAGGAGGAAGCCGCTCGCTCCCGCACCCAGGGCTTCGTGCACGTACTCGTCAATGTCGAAGGTGGTGAGGATCACGACGCGCGGCACATGGTCGACGCGCGCCGGCGGCGACATGAGTGCCCGCGTTGCCTCGAGGCCGTTCATCTCCGGCATGCGCACGTCCATCAGCACGACGTCGGGTCGGAGGCGGTGCGACAGCGCCACCCCCTCGGCGCCGTCTGCGGCCTGGCCCACCACGGTGAGGTCGGGCTGCGCATCGAGGATCGCGGCGAAGCCCGCGCGCACCATCGCCTGGTCGTCGACGATGAGAACGGAGATGGTCATGCGGAGGGCTCCTCGGGAGAAACGGGATGGCGGAGTGTGAGCTGCGTGCCCGGAACGATGGGCAGCAGGGCGGTGACCTGGAACCCGCCGCCGGGGGAGGGATCCGCGGAGAGTGCACCGCCGAGCGCGGTGACCCGCTCGCGCATGCCGCGGATGCCGTGGCCACTCGGGTCGGGGGCGGCCCGCACCGTGCGGTCGGCCGGCGGCGCTCCGTTCTGCACGATGACCCGCACGCCCGCGGGCACTGCGGGTGCCGGCGGCTCGGGGGCAAGCGACACCGTGGCGGATGCTCCGGCGGCGTGCCGGGCTGCGTTGCCGAGCGACTCCTGCACCACCCGGTAGACCGCGAGCTGGCACACGGGGTCCATGCGTGCGGCGAGGGGGCCGGGAAGCTGGTCGGTGAGCGTCGCCCGCGACCGGGCGACGAGCTCGGGGAGGTCGCCGAGGCCCGGCTGCGGCGCGTGCTCGGCGCCGTCGTCGGCCCGCAGCACGCCGAGCAGGGCGCGCATCTCGCCGAGCGCGGTGCGGGCGGTTGCCGCGAGCTCGTCGAATTCGTCGGCTACCGCCTCGTCGATCTCCGGGAAGCGGTAGCGCGCGCTCGCCGCCTGCACCTGGATCACCGACATGCCGTGCGCCACCACGTCGTGCATCTCGCGGGCGATGCGCGTGCGCTCCTCGGCGATCTGGCGGCGCGCGAGTTCGAGTTCGGAGACTTCGCGCGCCTCGGCGAGCTCACCCCGTGCCGCGCGGACGGCGCGCACCAGCGTCGTGATCCCGATCGTGATCGTGGAGAGCGCGAGCAGCACGATGAGGTTCGCCACCATCGGGCCACCCGGGACGGTGTTCCCCGCGCCCGAGGCGACACCGCTCGCCGTGATACCGATGAGCGCGGCGCTCGCGACCGCGGCCAGCCACCGCCCGTGGAGCGCGACGAGTACGTACGTCGCGAGGAGCGCGAGGAGGGAGGTGACCTGCACAGGCCAGGGCGCCGTGGCGGTGGGCTGCGCGAGCGTGAGCCCCGAGATCACCGCAATCGTCAGCACCGCGAGGCCCCAGCGGGGGAAGCGTAGCGCGATGAGCAACCCGGCCGACTGCGTGGCCGCAATCATGAGACTCTCCACCACCGGCATGCCGTAGACGGTGACGCCGAGCGCGGCGGAGACGGCAAGCAGCGCGACCGCGAGCAGGGTCGCGGCGCCCCACAGCCAGGGGGATCGGCGGGCGGTCATGCGCCCAGGCTACTGCGCACACCACGCCGAACCACACAGAATTGGTGCTTGCGCGGCGCGCGCTCACCCGGATAGGGTAATTCTCGGTATCCCCGAAGACCCGGAAAGGAGCAGATCATGGCGTCAATCATCACCGCAGCAGATCTCGCTCGTCCGGGCACCCTGCTGACCGGACATTAGGTTTCCCGCGGCCCGCCGCTTCGCGCGCTGCCGCCCCTCCCGCTTCCAGCTTCTTTCGCGCCGCACTCGCGCGCACTCTTCGATCAGGGATCATGACTTCTCACGCTTCCGCGTCGCCCGCAGACGACGCCACCCCCGGCACTGACGACGCAGCCGTTCAGGCGCCTCGCCTGTCGACGGCTCGCGCCCTCGCGCGCCTCCTTCCCTTTGCGCGCCCCGCACTGCCCCGCCTCATTGGCGGCGCGCTCGTGGGGCTCGGCGCTGCAGTTGCCAGCCTGCTCATTCCGCTCGTGCTGCAGTGGGCTGTTGACGGCCCCATCACCACCGGCGATCGCCGCCAAATCGTGTGGGCGACGCTCGCCGTGCTCGCCCTCGGCGTGCTGGAAGCCCTGATGGTCTTCCTGCGTCGCCGCTTCGTGCTCGCCCCCTCGACGGGCATCGAGTACCGCATTCGCCAGTCGTTCTACGATCGCCTGCAGCGTCTCCCGGTCGCGTTCCACGACCGGTGGCAGTCGGGGCAGCTGCTCAGCCGCATGATGCAGGACATCGGCACCATTCGCCGGTGGCTCGCCTTCGGCCTGATCCTGCTGCTCATCAACCTGCTCACCATTGTGATCGGCGCGGCGCTGCTATTCCGCTGGCACTGGGCGCTCGGCACCGTGTTTGTGATCTGCTCGATCCCGGTCTGGATCGTGGGGTTCAGCTTCGAGCAGCGCTACGGTGTGCTGTCTCGGCGCAGCCAGGACCAGGCGGGCGACCTCGCGACCGCGGTCGAAGAGAGCGTGCACGGCATCCGCGTGCTGAAGGCGTTCGGCCGCGGCGGCCACGCGCTCGGCCAGTTCCGCAGCCGCGCGGAGACGCTGCGCGAGACAGAGATGCGTAAGGCGAAAGAGGTGGGCGCGCTTTGGTTCTGGCACGAACTTGTGCCGATTCTCGCGCTCGGCGCCTGCTTCATTACGGGAGTGTGGCTTGCCGCGCACGGCCTGCTCACGGTCGGTGAGCTCGTCGCGTTCTTCGCGATGGCCGCTGCGCTCCAGTGGCCGATGTCGTCGCTCGGGTACCTCTACTCGTTCCTCGTCGACACGCGCACGGCGACCGATCGCATCTTCGAGGTGTTCGACGCGCCGATCACGGTGCAGGATCCCGAGACGCCCCGCACCATCTCCGAGCCGCGCGGCGAACTCGTGTTCCACGACGTGACCTTCCGCTACCCGGACGCCGCCGCATCGGAACCCGCGCTGCTCGACGGCGTGGACCTCGCGCTGCGCCCGGGGGAGACCCTCGCACTCGTCGGCGCGACGGGCTCGGGCAAGACGACCATGACCACGCTCCCGACGCGCCTGTTCGACGTGACGGGCGGCGCGGTGACCCTCGACGGGGTCGATGTGCGCGAACTGCGGCTTGAAGAACTGCGCCGCCGCATCGGGGTCGCGTTCGAAGAACCGATCCTGTTCTCCGCCTCCGTGCGCGAGAATGTGCTGCTCGGCCGAGACGACCTCGACCCCGCCAGCCCCGAGGCTGACGCGGTGCTCACCGAAGCGCTCGAGGTCGCGCAGGCCGGCTTTGCCTACGAGCTCCCGGAGGGGCTCGACACCGAGGTGGGCGAGGAAGGGCTTTCGCTCTCCGGTGGTCAGCGGCAGCGCCTCGCGCTCGCCCGCGTGGTGGCCGCCGCCCCCGATGTGCTCGTGCTCGACGACCCGCTCTCGGCGCTCGATGTCGACACGGAGGCCCTCGTTGAGGCCGCGCTTCGTCGCGTGCTCGAGGGCACCACCGCGCTTATCGTCGCGCACCGCCCCTCGACCGTATCGATGGCCGACCGGGTTGCCGTGTTGCGTGACGGCAAGATCATCGCGATCGGCACGCACACCGAGCTCTTGCGCGAGAGCGCCCACTACAGACACTTGATTGCCACAACCCCGGAGCCCCGAGAGGAGGACCGCGCATGAGCCCCGCAAGCGTGCACGGCACGAGCGGCGAAGACCGCGACCAGTACACCCGCGAGGAGAGCCGCGCGATCCGCCGCCGCTCGCTCCGCCTGCTCGGCTCGATCCTGCGCCCGCTCAAGGGCCTGATCGCTCTCACCGCGATCGTCATTGTCATCTCGACGGCGGCGCGCGCCGTGGGACCCACCCTCATCGCCTTCGGCATCGACGAGGCACTCCCGCGCGCGGTGAACGATGGCGACTGGATGCCGGCGGTCGGCATCGGGCTCGCCTTCCTCGTGACGGGGACGCTCGGCTCCCTGTTGGTCGGTTGGTACATCGTGCTCATCGCGCGGCTCACGCAGGCCGTGATGATGGAGCTGCGGATCCGGATCTTCCGGCACACGCAGCGCCTCAGCCTCGAATTCCACGAGGGATACACCTCGGGTCGCATCATTGCGCGCCAGACGAGCGACCTCGAGTCGATCCAGGAGCTGCTCGATGGCAGTCTGAATGAGCTGATCGACGCGATCCTCATCGGCAGTTTCACGCTCATCATGCTGTTCCTCATCGATTGGCGCAGCGGCCTGATCCTGCTCGGCATGGGGATCCCGCTCGTTATCCTGATGCGCTGGTTCGTGGTCGAGTCGCAAAAGGGGTTCCGCGCCACCCGTGTGGTGAGCGCCCGCCTCATCGTGCAGTTTGTTGAGACGATGACGGGCATCCGGGCGGTGCAGGCGTTCCGCCGCGAGCCGCGCAACCGCAAGGAGTTCGGCACCGTAGCGGAGAACTACCGCCAGGCGAACCTGCGCGTGTTCCGCCTCTTCGGGGTGCTCGATCCGGGCCTCATTCTGCTCGCCAACGTGACCATCGGCGTGGTGCTGCTGTGGGGTGCGCTGCGCGTTGCCGACGGGGCGCTCGCCATCGGCGTGCTGCTCGCAGCTGTGCTCTACGTGCGCAACTTCTTCGGTCCGATCGAGGAGGTGGCGATGTTCTTGAACTCGTATCAGTCGGCCACCGCGGCGCTCGAGAAGGTGTCGGGCGTGCTCGAGGAAGATCCAACAGTGCGGGATCCGGAGGCCCCCACCCCGCTCCCCGCCGCGCGCGGTGAGCTTGAGTTTGACGGCGTGAGCTTCGGCTACGGCGGCGGGCGCACCGTGCTCGCCGACTGCGACCTCGTGATTCCTGCGGGGCAGACCGTTGCGCTTGTGGGCACGACGGGCGCTGGCAAGTCCACGCTCGCGAAGCTTGTGGCGCGCTTCTACGACCCGACGACCGGTGTGGTGTCGCTCGACGAGGTGGATCTGCGGGAGCTTGACCCCGCGGACCTGCGCCGCGCGATCGTCATGGTGACGCAGGAGGCGTACCTCTTCAGCGGTACGGTCGCCGACAACATCGCGCTCGGCCGACCGGACGCGAGCGCCGAGGAGATTCGCGCCGCGGCGCGCGCCGTCGGGGCTGACGCCTTCATCGAGGCGCTGCCCGACGGCTACGACACTGACGTGAACAAGCGCGGCGGCCGCGTCTCGGCGGGGCAGCGGCAGCTGATCTCGTTCGCGCGCGCCTTCCTCGCTGATCCGCGGGTGCTTATCCTCGACGAGGCCACCGCCTCGCTCGATCTGCCGAGCGAGCGGCTCGTACAAGACGCGCTGCAGCGGCTCCTCGCCGATCGCACCGCGATCATCATTGCGCACCGCCTCTCGACCGTCGCGATCGCCGATCGCGTGCTCGTCATGGAGCACGGTCGAGTGGTCGAGGATGGGAGCCCGGCCGAGCTCATCGCAGCGGGTGGGCGCTATGCGGCGCTGAACGCCGGGTGGGAAGCCTCGCAGGCGTAGCCGCCCGGCCCCCCGCGCCCGGCGCCGGCTCAGTCGGCGATCTGCGTGGGGCTGTTCAGTGACACGGTGAGGTGGGTGGTGACGTGCTGCACGACACCACCCACCCCGATCCAGCCGTTCGCCGCGGTTTGCAGCACGGCGGCGAGATCGCCGTCGAGGCGGGTGGCGAAGTGGTCCGATCCCGAGTAGATTCCTGCGGTCTTCGCGTCCTCGATGGCGGCGTATATCGGTGACATGTGGTCACCCTCGCTGCCCCCGTCGAGCAGGGGATAGAGCGACCAGTGTGCGCGGGCGCGCACCCCAGCCGGGGCGAGCGATACGGGGGCCGCGCCGAGCGCGGGCACGCCGGCGGGGAGCGCGCAGGCGAGTTCCCCCGGGCAGCCGCGTGAGAGCAGGATCGCGGCGGAGATGTGCGCACCGCTCGCCGCCGCAGCGCCGATCACGTCGCGCAGAAACTCGAGCACGCGCTGCTCGGTGCCACCGACGAAGGTCGAGATGTCGTTCGTCTCGAGTGTGAGGCCCGTGCGGTCGGCCTGCTCGAGCGCGCCGAGGATGATCCGCACGTAGTCGGAGTCGTACACGGAGAGCGTGAAGCGGGCGCCCACCCCGTACTGCTGCGGGGTCATGTCGGGCCCGACGGCCGGGGTCTGAGGGGATGCGGAGTCTGCGGTGTCGCTTGCGTGGGTCACGGCACCCACCATAGAAGATTCCGGCCCAATTCCGCGATCCGGAATTCTGCTACGGTGTTGAGCACACGGGAGTCCGGTAGGCCGGGCTGAGAGGAAGGTCATCAACCTTCGACCGTCGAACCTGATCTGGATCATGCCAGCGCAGGGAGACACTCTTTTCACACCCGTGCCCATCAATGAATGAAAGGGCACGCTTTTGCGTCACCATACCCACTCACGTCCACCCGCACGTCGTCTCTTCGCCGCCGCTGCGGTCCTCGCGACGGGCGCGCTCGCGCTCGTTGGCTGTGCCGCTCCCGCGGGATTGCAGAGCGCCGACTCCACGGCAGCGGGGCAGGGCACCGCGCACGTGAGCTTCGCGCTCGATTGGGCGCCGAACACGAACCACATTGGCGTGTACGTGGCCGAGGCGGAGGGCTTCTTCGCCGACGCCGGCCTCGACGTCGAAATTCTGCCCTACGGGTCGACCCCCTCGAGCCAGCTCGTCTCCGCCGGCGAGGCCGACTTTGGCATCGGTGGGCAGTCAGGCGTGCAGATGGCGCGCACTTCAGGCCTTGACGTGGTGTCCGTCTACCGCGTCACGCAGACCGACACTGGCCGCCTCGTGGTGCTCGGCTCTCGCGATGACCTCACCCGTCCGAAGGATCTCGACGGCCTCGTGTTCGGTGGCTTTGGCGCCCCGCTCTTCGGCGCGCTCGCGAAGACCACGATCCAGGGTGACGGCGGGGCAGGCAACTTTGAGGAGGTCGTGCTCGACACCGGCGCGTATGAGGCGCTCTCGCAGGGGCGCATCGACTTCACTCTCTCTGTCTCAACGTGGGAAAACCTCCAGATGGAGATCGACGGCCACCCGTATCGCGCCTGGCGCTACCAGGACTTCGGCGTGCCCGAGCAGCAGTCCACCGGCATCATCTCGAGCGACGCGTACCTCGCAGCGCACCCGACGGAGGCGCGCGCGTTCGTTGAGGCGGTTGCGCGCGGCTACGCGTTTGCCGCAGAGCACCCGGAGGAGGCCGCCGACATCCTGATCGCGGCGAATCCAGACACCCTCGGCACCGCCGAGGAGCTCGTGCGCCGCAGCGCGAAACTCATGGCGGAGGATGGCTACCTCGTGGCGAAGGGGCATGACATCGGCGAGGTGAACCCGGAAGCCTGGGCAGAGTTCGGCGCCTTCCTCTTCGACGGCGGCTTCCTCACGGACTCCGAGGGCAAACCCGTCACCGAGGAACCCGACTGGACCGAGTACTACACCGAGCTCCGCGGGTGAGCGGCGTGGGGGCCGCAGCGCCGCGCACCGCGGTGACTGGCGGTGCGGGGAACGCCGCCAGTCACACGGTGGGCCGAGCGCTCGCGCGGGTGCTGCCGCCCGTCGCGGCCTTCGCGCTGCTGCTCGTGATCTGGCAGACCGCCACGACGGCGGGTCTCGTGCCACCCGACATGCTGCCGGCCCCCACACGCATTCTCGAATCCGGACTCGCTGAACGCGACGCGCTGCTGCGCCACACCCTCACCACGGTGACGGCGACGCTCACGGGCTTCACGCTCTCCGTCGCGGTGGCGTTCCTCGCGGCGACGCTGCTCGACTTCTCCCCGCTCCTCCGCAGTGCGATTCTCCCGCTCCTCGTGGTGAGCCAGACCCTGCCACTCATCGCCCTTGCGCCGCTCGTGGTGCTCTGGTTCGGCTTCGGTCTGCTCCCGAAGGTGCTGCTTGTCGCGTTCGTCACCTTCTTCCCCATGGTGGTTGGGCTGCTGCGCGGCTTCGCTGAGGCCGATCCCGATGCGGAGGTGCTGCTTCGCTCGATGGGGGCGGGCCGCTGGCAGCTGTTTCGCTTCGTGCGCCTCCCCGCGGGCATCCCATCCTTCTTCTCTGCCCTGCGCATTTCCATCACCTACGCCGTGGTGGGCACCATCTTTGCCGAGTACGCGGGGGCGGTCGCGGGGCTTGGGGTCTACATGCAGTCGGCGAAGCACGTGTTCCGCACGGATCTCGTGCTTGCGGCGGTCACGGTGTCCTCGCTCGTCACGCTCGCGCTGTTCGGCCTCGTGATCCTCATCGAGCGGGTCTCGGTGCCCTGGCTGCGCATCGAGCAGGGACGCGCACGGTGAGCGGGGCGGGCAGCGCACTCGAGCTGATTGGGATCGCGAAGGCGTTTGGCGAGCACCCCGTGCTCGCAGACATCTCGCTGCGTGTGAGTGCCGGCGAGATCGTCTCGCTCGTGGGCGCGAGCGGCTCGGGGAAGTCGACGCTGCTCGCACTGCTCACGGGCGCGCTGCGCGCCGACACGGGCGAGATTCGCTACGGCGGCGCTCGCATCGATCCCGCCGAGATGGGCCTCGATCGTCCCTTCGCGTTCATGCCGCAGCGCGATGTGCTGCTGCCGTGGCGGCGCGTGCTCGACAACGCGTGCATCGGGCTCGAGGTCGCCGGGGCGCAGAAGCGTGCGGCGCGCGATCGTGCGGCCGCGCTCTTCGCGCCGTTCGGGCTCGCCGGTACAGAGGAGCGCTACCCGCGGCAGCTTTCCGGCGGCATGCGCCAGCGCGTCTCGTTTCTCCGCACCGTGGTGCAGGGGAAGCCCGTGCTGTTGCTCGACGAGCCGTTTGGTGCGCTCGACGCGATCACCCGGGATGAGCTGCAGCGTTGGCTCCTCGACATCTGGGCCGAGCACGGCTGGAGCATCCTGCTCATCACGCACGACATTCGCGAGGCTGTGCGGCTGAGCGACCGGGTGCTCGTGCTCCCACAGCGCGCCGGGGCGATTGCGGGGGAGGTGTCGGTCTCGCGCGACATCCCGCGGGGCGACGGCTTCCTGCTCGATGGGCGGGTGCCCCGGCTTGAGGCTCGCCTGCACGAGCACATGGCGGCCGCCCGCGCCTAGCGCTTGGTTGGCTACAGCTGCGTGGGCTTCGCGTCGGTGTGTGCGGTCTCAGCGTCCACTGCCTCGGCGCTCACCGTTTCAGCGGCTGCTGCCGCGGTGCCCTGCGTCTCGGCGTCCATCGCCTCGTCCTCGACGATGCTGTCTGCCGTGCGCTCGCGGTTGCGCCAGTCGTAAATACTCTCGGACGCGGTGTCACGCGGCTTCGAGAGGAAAATGATGGACAGCGAGACCCCGATGAGGGCTGCGAAGATTGCCGCAAGCCACGGCTTGATGCCCATCAGGAAGAACACCGCGAACGGGGCTGCGAAAAAGAGCAGTCGCAGCACGATGTACACAATCCAGGCGGTCCGGGGGTTCTTCACGGCGACGAGTCTACCCGGCGTAACTGCGGCGATCCTGAGCCGAGGGGCCGCGAGCGCCCAGCCCAGTGTGATGTGGTGCGAGTACCATAGGGGCATGGTGCGATTCGGGATTATCGGTATCGTCATCGCGGTGGCCTTCACGCTGTATTCGCTGGTCGACGCGGCGATGACGGACGGCGCGCGAGCCCGCGGCGTTGCGAAACCCGTGTGGGTGGTGCTCATCGTCGTGCTTCCCGTGATCGGCGGCATCCTCTGGTTTGTCATCGGCAAGGGAGACACCCCCGCGGTGCGGCCCGCCGCGCCAGATGATGACCCCCGGTTCAGCGGCACCAACATGTCATCGGGCTACCTCGATGCGCACATGCGTGATCTTGAGGCGCGCCTGCGAGAGCTCGACGAAGAGACCTTCCCCGGCGAGCAGCCGGGCCCCGCTGCAGGCGAGGCCGAGCGCCCAGCACGCGACGAGAACCGGCGCGATGAGAATCGGCGCGACGGCGGCACGCAGGCCGACGGCGACGCGTCGCAGCCGTGAGCCAGGCTGACGCTCCCGCGGCTCCCGCACCGGCCTCGATCTTCGCGGTTGAGCTGCTCGGCGAGCTGATTCGCCTCGGGGTGCGCGACGTCGTGGTGTGCCCCGGCTCCCGCTCGCAGGCGCTCGCGCTCGCCGCAGCGGCGGCCGAGCGCGTCGGTGCGATTCGCCTGCACGTGCGCGTCGACGAGCGCTCCGCGGCATTCTTCGCGCTCGGCATCGCGCGCGAGACCGGCGTGCCAGCTCCCGTTATCGTGACGAGCGGAACGGCCGTCGCAAACCTCTTGCCCGCGGCACTTGAGGCGCACGCCGGGCGAGTGCCGATGCTGCTGCTCACCGCGGACCGCCCCACTGAGCTGCGCGGCATTCGCAGCAACCAGACCACCGAGCAGGCAGGATTGTTTGGCCCGGCCGCTCGGCTCAGCCTGGATGTGCCCGCGCCCGCGCTCGGAGCAGACGGCGATCTCGTGCGCACGGATGCGACCGACCCGCAGACGCTCGCCGTGCGTGCGATCTCTGCGGCGACCGGCTTCCTCGGCGCAGCGCCGGCGGGCCCCGTACAGCTCAACCTGGCGTTCCGCGAACCGCTCTCAGGAGTCGCCGGATTCGAGACGATGATCGACCGCGGCTTCGAGGCGGCCGCGGCCGAAGCAGCGGAGATTCGAGAGAACGACGCGCTCGGCATTGCGAGCACGGCAGCGCAGGCGGTTCCGGGTGGGCTCCGCAGCCACGCGGGCTTCACCGACGACGAGCAGTACATCCACTCCGGCGATGCCTACACGGTCGTTCTCGCTGGTGCCGACGCTGGCCCCGACGCTGAGGTGTTCGCCCGCGCGATCGGTGCTCCCCTCCTCGCGGAGGTCGTGAGCGGCGCGCGCTACGGGCGGGAAGCAATTGCCGCCTACGCCACGTTGCTTGAGCACCCCGAAATCGGCGGGCTCGTTGAGCGGGCCGTGGTGTTCGGGCACCCCACGCTCACGCGGCAGGCGAACGCGCTGCTGCGACGCGACGCCGTCGAGGTGATTGTCGTCGACCCGCACGCGGGCCCCGGCGTTGAGCACGTGAATCCTGGCCGCCGCGCAACGGTCGTGCGTGCGGCGCGTGCCGCCGCCGACCACGATCCCGCGCTGCTGCACCGCTGGCTGGGCGCGTGGGTGGTGGCCGACCGCGAGCTGCAGCGCGAGCGCACCACGGTGCACGCGCCGAACCTGTCCGCGGCCACCGCGCCCGGGTACAAGGAACGCAACGCGTACGCGCGCTCGGAGGTCGCAACGATGCGCGAGGCGGTGAGCCGCGAGCTCCTCGCCGAGAGCGTGTGGCGCGGCTCCTGGCCGCACGATCGTCTGGTTCTCGCCGCCTCCCGTCTGGTGCGTGTGCTCGACGGCCTCGCCCCGGGGCGCAAGCTCGGCGTGCACGCGAACCGCGGGCTTGCGGGCATCGACGGCACCGTCGCCACCGCGCTCGGCATCGCCGCCGCGAGCCAGGCGGACCCCGAGAGCTCGGCCGCCGCGGGAGTGACTCGCGTACTCATCGGCGATCTCGCCCTGCTGCACGACGCCGGGTCGCTCCTCCTGCCGCAGACGGAGCGCGCCGTGCGCATTCAGCTGTTCGTGGGCAACGACGGCGGCGGGACGATCTTTGATGGGCTTGAGGTTGCGGACGCCGCGGCCGCAGACGCGTTCGACCGTGTGATGCTCACGCCGCACTCGGTGTCGCTCGAAGCCCTCGCCGCCGCGTACGGCTGGGAGTATCGCCGGGTGGAGACGCGCAGCGAGCTCGAGCGCCTGCTCACGGAGCCGGTCACCGGCCCCGGCATCGTCGAGGTGCCGCTCGCGCGGAAATAATCTCGTGCGCCGCGGCGCGCTCAGGCCCTACAGTGGGGAACACTGACGGGGGAGGGCCGATGGGCACGCAGTTCTGGAACGACGATGTAGCGCAGCTCTTGCGAGTGCGCGAGGGCTTCGAGCTGCGCGGGATCGACCCCGCCGCAACACCGGGCACGGCGGCGACGAAGAAGGCCGGTCAAACCGAGCTCGCCGCCTCCGCCCAGGAGTTCCGTGAACTGCAGGAGCAGCTCTTTGCGCAGAGCCGCGTGGGCGCGCGCGAGCGTGTGCTCGTCGTGCTGCAGGCCATGGACGCCGCGGGCAAGGGCGGAATCGTGAACCATGTGTTCTCGCAGATTGAGCCCTACGGTTTGTCGCTCGCTGCGTTCAAAGCGCCCACCGAAGAGGAGCGCGCACACGACTTCCTCTGGCGCATCGAGCCGCGCGTGCCCGAGCCCGGCGTGATTGGCGTGTTCGACCGCTCGCACTACGAGGACGTGCTGATCCAGCGGGTGCGCGAGTTCGCGCCGCCCGCCGAGATCGAGCGCCGCTACGGTGCGATCGCCGACTTCGAGCAGCGCCTTGCCGACGACGGGGTGCGGATCGTGAAGATCATGCTGCATGTGTCACCCGAGGAGCAGGCTGAGCGTCTCGCCGATCGGCTTGCGGACCCCGCGAAGCACTGGAAGTACAATCCCGGGGACGTCGACGAGCGCGTGCTGTGGGACGAGTACATGTCCGCGTTCCAGATCGCGATCGACCGCACGCACGCGGCCCACGCGCCCTGGTACGTCGTGCCGGCGAATGCGAAGTGGTACGCCCGCGCGGCAGTGCAGCGAATCGTCATCTCCGAGCTTGCGGCGCTGCAGCCTGCGTGGCCCGCGGCAGACTTCGACGTTGTGGAGGAGCAGGCGCGGCTCGAAGCGACGCGCGGCCTGACTTGGCCGAGCTGAACTGACGGAGCTGAGCTCGCCGGGTGGGCTCAGCGCGCGAAGGCCTCGGTGATCGGCCGGAACTTCGATACGGTCTCACCAAACTCGTGATCGGGATCGGACCCCACCACGATGCCGCCGCCCGCGCTCGCGGTGAGCGTGCGTTCGCCCGTCTCAGGATCCGCCGCGCCGAGCTGTGCGCAGCGCAGGGCGATGACCCACTCGCCGTCGCCCGCGGCGTCGATCCAGCCCACGGCCCCTGAGTAGCGCCCGCGGTCGAACGGCTCGAGTTCGGCGATCGCGGCGACCGCGTCGGCGGTGGGCGTGCCGGCCACCGCCGCGGTGGGGTGCAGGGCTCCCACGAGCTCAATCGCGGAGCTGCGCTCGCCGAGGCTTGCGCCGAGGTCGGTGGCGAGGTGCCACACATTGGGCAGCTGCAGCGGGAACGGCTCCTCGCTGGTGCGCAGTTCGGTGACGAACGGGGCGAGCGCGGTGACCACGCTCTGCACGGCGAACGCGTGCTCGTGCTGTTCCTTGGCGCTCGTCAGGAGTTCGTCACGAGCCTGGGCGTCGCGCGCACCGTTCTCAGCGTGCCGAGCACGGGTGCCCGCGAGCACGCGCGCCGACACCGCGCCCGCGGTGGAGCGGATGAGCGTCTCTGGGCTCGCCCCCACCATGCCGTCGACCGCGAAGGTCCAGCAGTCGAGGTACCGTTCCGCGAGGCGTGCGAGCGGCACACGGAGATCCGCTCCCGCGGGTAGCTGCCCCTCGATCTGGCGGGCGAGGACGATCTTTTCCGCGTCGCCGGCCTCGATGCGACGCACGGCTTCGGTGACGCCGGTGAGGTAGGCCGCGACGGGGTCGACCGCGTGAGCGGAGTCGTCGGTGCGCGGAGCGAGCTCCAGGCCGGGCCATGCGCCTGCAGGGGCTGCGGGCGGCAGCGTGAGATCCCGATCGAGAGACTCGTCGGTGCCTGCGTCTGGTGCGGGATCGCGGATGATCGAGGTCTCCGTGATCCACCACTGATCGCGGTGCTGCGCAATGAGCACCTCCGGCACAATGAGCACGCTCTCCGCGTCGCTCTCGTCGTCGAACGCGAAGGTACCGAGCGCCACGAGGCCGGAGCCCGGCATGCGCACGGGGTCATCGATCACGGCGTTGTCTGAGATCGCACGCCAGGCGCCAGCCGCCGCACGGAATCGGTTCGGGCCGTGGAAGCCGATGCGTAGGGTCTCACCCCGGCCGACGCAGCCGCGGTCGCCGCGCAGCCACACGAGCGGCGAATCGGGATCCGCGAGGTCGAGCAGTTCGGGTCGCTCCGCAAGGGGTCGGGTGATCGCGCGGAGGCGGGGCACAGCGGATTCACTCGTCACCCCATCAATCTACCCCTCCGCCCTGAGCAGGCCGTTCAGCGGGTCTGCGCGTGCCATCCGGCGCTCAGGCACAAGGAGATACGATGGTGGGGTGACTCGACCCGACACCGCGACCAAGCACGCCGCCGACGTCTCCTCGATGTTTGACGAGGTCTCGCCCCGCTATGACCTCATTAACGACGTCCTGACCGTGGGCAACGACCGGCTCTGGCGCATTGCGACGACGAAAGCCGTTGGCCCGCGCAAGGGCATGCGCATCCTTGATCTTGCAGCCGGGACCGGCACGTCGTCCGCCGCGCTCGCAGCGCACGGCGCCAACGTGGTGGCCGCGGACTTCTCGGAGGGCATGCTCGCCGAGGGCCGGAAGCGCCACGCGGATAACGCGCTCATCGAGTTCGTACACGCTGACGCCACCGCGCTGCCGTTCGAGGACAACAGCTTTGATGCCGCCACGATCTCGTACGGGCTGCGCAACGTGAGCGATCCGCGTGCCGCGCTCGCCGAGATGCGCCGCGTCGTGAAGCCGGGTGGCCGCGTGGTCATTGCGGAGTTCTCGACGCCCCCCTCGGCCGTGATCCGGGGTCCGTACGCGTTCTACGGCCGCCACGTGCTGCCGCGCATCGCCGGTGCGATCAACCGCGAGGCCGCCGCCGCGTACCAGTACCTCAACGAGTCGATTGAAGAGTGGCCGGATCAGGAAGCGCTGGCCGGGTGGCTGCGCGAGGCCGGCTTTGAGCGAGTCGCCTACCGCAACCTCACCTTTGGCATCGTCGCGCTGCACCGTGGCTTTGTTCCGCGCGAGGCGCCAGCCGCGCCGAAGCCGGCTGCCGCGAAGAAGCCTGCCGCGAAGAAACCCGCGGCGAAGAAGCCTGCAGCGGCGAAGAAACCCGCTGCGGCCAAGAAGCCGGCGGCTGCCTCCACCGCGAAGCAGTCCGAGGCGAAGAAGCCGGCGGCCAAGAAGCCCGCAGCGAAAACGTCGCCCGCGGCAAAGTCCGCGCCCGCGACGAAACCGACATCCGCTAAGACCGAGGCCTCCGGAGGCGAGCAGTGAACCGTCCTATCGCAGAAGACACCGCCACCCAGGCGCTGCCGATGCGGTTGTTCCGCGGTGCGCAGGATCGCCGCCACGCGAAGCAGCTGCAGGATCAGCTCGAGCTGATCGAGGCTGAGCTGATGGAACACCTGCGCTTCGCCTCCCCGGTCGCGGACGCGCCGGCCCGCTACCTGATGAGCGCGGGCGGTAAGCGGATCCGACCGATGCTCACGCTCCTCACGAGCGAGCTGGGCACCGGCCCCAACGAGCTGGTGCGCCGTGCCGCGCAGGCGGTCGAGATGACCCATCTCGCCTCGCTCTACCACGACGATGTGATGGACGACGCGAAGCTGCGCCGGGGCGTGCCCGCCGCGCAGACGGTGTGGTCGAACTCGGTGGCGATTCTCGCGGGCGATCTGCTGTTTGCGCGCGCGTCGTCGCTCGTCTCCGGCATGGGCGAGGAAGCGATCTTGCTGCAGGCGGAGACGTTCGAGCGTCTGTGCCTCGGCCAACTGCACGAGACCGTCGGCCCGCAGCCCGAGGACGAGCCGATCGCGCACTACATTCAGGTGCTTGCAGACAAGACGGGCGCCCTCATCGCGACCGCCGCGCGCATGGGCGTGATGTTCGGCGAGGCGCCGAAGGAGTACGCGGATCCGGTGACCGAGTACGGCGAGCGCATCGGCGTCGCGTTCCAGCTCATCGACGACGTGATTGACCTGTCGCCGCAGAAGGAGCAGACGGGCAAGCGCGCGGGCACCGACCTCCGCGCTGGCGTGGCCACCCTGCCGCTCTTGCTGCTGCAGCAGCGCGCGGCGGCGTCCGGCGGTGCAGACGCCGAGCTGCTCGCTCAGATCGAGGCGGGGGTGCGCGACATTGAAGCGGGAGCCGACGCGTCGGTGCTCGATTCCGCGGTCGTCGCGCTCCGCGCACACGAGGTGACCCGCGAGACCGAGGCGACGGCCCGCCGTTGGGCGGCTGAGGCCGTGACCGCGCTCGACCCGCTGCCGAAGTCGCCGGTGAAGCGCGCGCTCGAGCGGATGGCTGATTCGATCGTTTCCCGAGAGGGATAGCAGGGAGCGCTCCGTGCGGGGCACCCATAACTCAGTGAGACGCCCGGCGGATAATACCGTTCGCGGCAGACCGGAAGTAGGAATGCGATGAGCAAGATGCGGTTGGCAATCGTCGGGGCTGGACCCGCCGGGATTTACGCGGCGGACCTGATGCTGAAAGCGGAGCGCGACTTCGAGGTGGAGATCGACCTCTTCGAACAGCTGCCCGCGCCGTACGGGCTGGTCCGCTACGGCGTTTCCCCCGATCACCCGCGCATCAAGGGCATCATCAACGCGCTGCGCGACGTGCTCGACAGTGGCCAGATCCGCTACTTCGGTAACGTGCGCTATGGGCAGGACATCACGCTTGACGACCTCAAGCAGCACTACAACGCGGTGATCTTCTCGACCGGCGCGATCCGCGACGCCGGCCTGAACATCCCGGGTATCGACGCCGAGGCATCGTACGGCGCCGCCGATTTCGTGAGCTGGTTCGATGGGCACCCCGATGTGCCGCGCACCTGGCCGCTCGAGGCCGCATCGGTGGGTGTGATTGGCAACGGCAACGTCGCCCTCGACATCTCGCGCATGCTGATCAAGCACGCCGACGACCTGCTGCCCACCGAGATCCCGGACAATGTGTACCAGGGCCTCAAGAAGAACCCCATCGAGGAGCTGCACCTCTTCGGCCGCCGCGGCCCCAAGTACGTGAAGTTCACGCCGCTTGAGCTGCGCGAGCTCGGCGAGGTGCGCGACGTCGACATGGTGGTGGACGAGCGCGATTTCGATCTGCCTGACGCGTACGCCGATGAGGTGCTCGCGAAGAACAAGCAGGTCACCGTGATGACGCGTGTGATGGACAAGTGGCGTCAGGAGCAGCGCGAGCGCGAGGAGAGCGGGGAGCGCGCTTCCCGTCGGCTGCACATGCACTTCTGGTCGAAGCCCGTCGAGGTGGTTGTCGAGGACGGCCGCGTTGCAGGGCTGAAGATTGAGCGGACCGCGCCCGACGGCGAGGGCGGCGCGATCGACACGGGCGAGTTCGAGGTGATCCCGATGCAGTCGCTCTACCGCGCGATCGGCTACTTCGGTTCGCCGCTCGACGAGATCCCCTTCGACGACGCGAAGGGCGTGATCCCGAACAGCCAGGGGCGTGTGCAGGATCTCGAGGGCCAGCAGATCCCCGGCCTGTACGCGACCGGCTGGATCAAGCGCGGCCCGATCGGGCTCATCGGCCACACGAAGTCGGACGCCATGGAGACGCTCGAGTGCGTGATCGAGGATCAGGCATCCTGGTGGCAGCCCACCGTCGACGATAGCGAGGCTATCCCTGCCCTGCTGCACGAGCGCGAGGTGCCGTACACCACGATCGAGGGCTGGCATCGCCTGGACGAGCACGAGCTCGCCCTGGGCGAGGAAGCCGGTCGCACCCGCATCAAGGTGGTGCCGCGCGACGACATGACGCGCATCTCCCGCGCGGACTAGGCGGGTGCGGTCGCTCGCGCGGCGATCGCAACCAGCTCCCGGCGCGGGCCCGTGAGGTCCCGCCGGGTTCCGCGCCACACCGCGGTGAGGGGGCGCTCGAGCGGCTCGGGATCGAGACTGACCTCGACGATTCGCCCGAGGCGCACGTCGTCGCGCACACTCAGCTCGCTGAGCACCGCCGGGGCCACGCCCTGCGCCACCGCTGAACGCACGGCGGCTTCGGTGGCGAGTTCAAGGGCGGGCGTGGGCGCAGTGATCCCGAGCTGCTGTGAGACCGCGGCCTCGAATGCGGCACGAGTGCCGCTACCTGGCTCCCGCGTGACGAGGGGCACGGCAGCGACCTCGGCGAGTGCAACGCTGTCGCGGGTGGCCCACTCGTGTTGACCGCACACTGCGAGCACCATGCGGTCAACGCCGATGGGGGCGACCCCGAGCCCGTGGGGGAGCGCGGGGGTCTCAATGAAGCCGAGGTCGAGCTCTCCCGCGCGCACCGCCGCAATGATCTCGGCGCTGTTTGCCGTGCGCAGGGCGACGGAGGTGGCGTCGCGCCCGGCCGCGAGCTGCGCTCCGCGCAGTTCGATCAGCCAAGCCGGTAGCAGGTGCGCGGCGATCGTCTGGCTGGCACCGACCGAGAGGGCGCGTGCGGCGCCCCCGGCGAGGCTGGCGATGCCCTCGTCCAGGCGAGCCGCGGCGGTCAGCACCTCGCGTGCCCAAGCGAGGACGGCGTCGCCCGCGGGCGTAGCGGTGACGCCGGCGGGTGAGCGCTGCACCAGGTCGACGCCGACGCGCCGTTCCAGGCTGCGCAAGCGCGCAGACACCGCCTGTTGCGTGACGCCGAGCTCGCGACCGGCCGCGGAAATGCTGCCCGTGCGGAGCGCCGCTTCGAAGCAGCGGATGTCGATGAGATCGGGAGAGGCCACGCGGCAATGATACAAGCACCGCTTGGATCCCCCAACGAGTTGCCAGGTTCCGCTGCGCGCTGAGGTTCGAAACACTAGAGCCATGAAGGTTTCTCCGCTTCCCACCCTGCCCCAGCGCCTCGCCGCGCGGGGCGTCGAGGTGCTTCCCGGCGCGCTTGTCTGCGCCGCGGTCGCCGCCGTCGCCACCGTGATTGGAGGGTTCCTGCCCATTCTGGGCTCTGCGATCCCCGCGGTGCTGATCGGGGTGCTCATCGCACTCGTGCGGAAGCCGCACACGCGCCTGCAACCGGGCATCGGCTACGCGAGTAAGTTCGTGCTGCAGTGCGCGGTCGTGCTGCTGGGCGCGCAGCTCTCGCTCGCGAGCATCATCGAGGTGGGCGCCGAGTCGCTGCCGGTGATGCTCTCGTCACTGACCGTGTGTCTCCTGGGGGCGTGGCTGATCGGCCGTGCCATGGGGGTCGATCGCGATCTCCGCGTGCTCGTCGGCGTCGGCACTGGGATCTGTGGCGCCTCGGCGATTGCCGCGATCTCCCCCGTGATCCGCGCGAAAAGCGCCGATATCGCCTATGCGATCTCCACCGTCTTCCTCTTCAACATCCTCGCAGTGCTGCTGTTCCCAGCGCTCGGGCACGCGCTCGGTATGACCCCGCATGCGTTCGGCCTCTTCGCTGGAACCGCGGTGAACGACACGAGCTCGGTGGTCGCAGCCGCGAGCGTGTTCAGTGCCTCCGCGCTCGGCTTCGCAGTTGTGGTGAAGCTCGTCCGTACCCTCATGATCATCCCCATCAGCATCGGCCTCGCCGTGATGGATGGCCGTCGCACGGGGCAGGGAGAGCGATTCACGCTCGGCCGGATCCTGCGCCTAGTGCCCTGGTTCTTGGTCGGCTTCCTCGTGGTGGCCACGCTCACCTCGCTCGGCGCGGTGCCCGCGCCCGCGGCCGACGCGCTTACTCAAGTGAGTGTCTTCCTCGTAGCGATGGCGCTCGCCGGAATCGGAATGTCGACCGATCTGCGCGCAATCCGCGCGGCCGGGCTCAAGCCCCTCATCCTGGGCGGGATCCTGTCGCTGCTCGTGGCGAGCACCACGCTCGGTGTGATGGCGCTCACCGGCGCGTTCTAGTGGCCCGGCGCAGCTATGCGAGCAGCCCCGCGAGATCGGTGAGGGTCTCCGAAGTGCCGCCCTCAATGCGCACGCTCGCCCGTGAGTCGGCAGCCGTGGGACCCCGGTTGATCACGCCAACCGGGATTCCGCGGCGCTCGGCGCGGTGCAGCAGGCGGACGCCCGTGTTGACCGCCAGCGAGGTGCCAACGAGCAGGAGCGCGCTCGCCTCATTTACGAGCCGCTCGGCGTTCGCGAAGACCTTCGCCGGCACGACCTCGCCAAAATAGACGACATCGGGGCGCAGCTGGCCGCCGCACACGGGGCATTGTGGCACGCGCACACCGGCAAGGTCGCCCACCGCGGCGTCGCCATCGGGGCGCAGGGGAGCGTTCGCGTGTGCTTCGGCGTAGCCGGGGTTCGCCACGTCGAACCAGTGCAGCACTTCCGAGCGCGTCCACCGCGCGCCGCATTCCGTGCAGCGAATGGTGGAGCCGCTGCCGTGCAGCTCGACAACGGTGCGGGATCCGGCACGGCGGTGCAGGCCATCCACGTTCTGGGTGATGACTCCGTCGACGCGGCCGGCCGCTTCGAGGTCTGCGAGAACGCGGTGCCCCGCGTTCGGCTCAATTGCGCTCATCGGCCCTGATCCGACACGGGCGCCCGCCCAGAAGCGCTGACGGTAGGCGGGGTCCTCAGAGAACTGGGCGATACTCATGGGCGTGCGGGGCGGGGTTCCTGCGCCCCGGTAGTCGGGAATCCCAGAGTCCGTGCTGATGCCGGCACCCGTGAGCACCGCAACTGGCCCGTCGGCGAAAAGCCCCGCGAGATCTGCCACCTGATGCATGAGCGCCCCCTTTTCCTGCAGCCTACGTGTCCGATGAGGTCAACGCGATGGGCGCGTGGGTATTCCTTCCCCGCTGTGCAGCGCACGGAGTTGCAGCCAGACCGCGAGGAGATCATCGTCGGATCCCAACCGCAGCTCGTACCGCTCATCGATCTGGTGCAGTCGGTGGCGCACCGTGTTCTCGTGCACATCCAACGCGCGCGCCGTGCGCGCCACATTGCCGAGCGCAGCACACCATGCACGGAGCGTTGCGGCGAACGCGGGCTGCTCAGCGAAGAGGCGATCCAGCTCTGGGATGCGCAGTTCGGGTTCGACGGCGTACACCTCAGCCACCTGCTCGAACGTGAGGATCGCGCGAAGCAGCGGAACCGTGAGGACGCGCTCGGGCACGGCGTCCGAGTGCCGAGCCGCCGCCTCGATGAGTCGCCGACCGAGCTGGCGCAGCTGCGCAATCTCGCTCGATCGGTGCGTGACGCCGGGGAGGGCTACCCGCGTGCCCTCGCCGATGAGTCGATCCACGAGCGGGAGAAACGGGGCAACGAGCGGCTCCTCGCCGTACTGCGGGTCGCACGTGACGAGTGCGTAGACGAGGTCGCCGCGCACCACGGTCACGGCCTCGGGGCGGTGGAGCGCGAAGTGGCGCTGCACGATCGAGCGAAGCTGGGCGAGCGTCATGGGGTGTGGTTCACCGGGCGGGGCGAAAATCACGAGGGCTGCGCCCCGCTCCTCGGAGAGCCCGAGCTCCGCAAGCTCGGTACCGGTCACCTCAGTACCGTCGAGTAGCGTGCGCAGCCGGTCCTCCCGCGGCAGCTGCGTCGCATTTCGGGCGCGGAGATCGTCGAGCATGTGCGCGGCTGCGACCGCGGCGGCGGCGTGCAGTTTGGTCTCTTGCTCGTGTGAGAGCGTCTCGGGGTCACCCGTTGGATTGATGACCCAGATAGTGCCGAGTGGCATCGCGCCGGCACGGACCGCGATCGCAGCGCGCGGCTCCTCATCATCGAGTTGCGGGTACCCGATCGGGTGGTCCGCGCGAAGCACCGAGCGGTACTGATCCTCATTGAATGGCGACTCAGGCACTCGCCGGGTCAGGATTCCTTGGGTGCGTAGGCTGTCGATCACCTGGCCGGGCACCGAGGAGTACGCCACGATCCGGCGCTCGAGATCCTCTATGGCTGCGGAGCCGCCAAAGAACTCGGCAAGCTCGTTCGCCAACGCGAAGAGCGGCTCAGGTCCGCGGTCGCCCTGGGCATTGTCGCTGTAGCGATGCTCACCGAGCAGCCGAGACAGCAGCGCGTCGAAGAGCCGCCAGCTCACCCGTTCTTCCACACGCAGGATCGGCAGGCCGGTGGACCGTGCCACCTGGGCAACCGCTTCCGCATCCTCTTCTTTGCACTTGAGCGCGAGGCCGGCGGCCCTCCCCTCGGCCGCGCTGCGCGCCAGGCGTTCAACATCCGCGGGAGCGAGGCCGGTCGCGGAGGGCAGCAGGAGCAGGAGCCCGGGCTCGGGGAGCGACTCGTCGAGCGCATCGTAGAGCTCCGCGCCCGACACCGGGCGTGCCGAGTCGAGGGGGCCAAGCACCGAGACCGCATCAGGCCCAATGCCGCGAATGAGCTCACCGATCGGCATGCTCACTGGAATCGAACTTGGAGAAATCGCTTCAGCCACATGTTCAATCTAATGTATTACTCCAAAAAATGGGGAGAAAAACTCCCCTAGGGTGAGTGAGCAACGAACCAAAGGAGCAGCGATGGAGAAGGTCACGACGAGCGCCCAGCCGGCACCGGAGAACACCCGGATCGGCGAATTGTGGGACGTGCTGCCCGAGGAATCGAGCGTCACCGACGACGGGGTGCTCGCTATCGGAGGGGTGCCGATCACGGAGCTCGCCGCGCAGTACGGCACGCCGCTCCACGTGTTCGACGAGACCGGCCTCCGCCGCCAGATCCGCCGCTTCATCGACGGCCTGGCCGAGCGCTGGCCCAACTCCGAGGTGCTGTTCGCCTCCAAGTCGCTGCCGATCGTTGGCATGTATCGCCTCGCAGCGGAAGAGGGACTGTCGGTTGATATCGCCGGTGGCGGTGAACTGCAGCTCGCGCTCGCCGCAGGCGTTGATCCCGCGAAGCTCCACTTCCACGGAAATGCGAAGTCCGACGCCGAGCTCGAGATGGCCCTCACTGCTGGGATCGGCGCAATCATCGTCGACAACGAAGACGAGCTCGACCGGCTCGAGCGCCTCCTCACCCGCCCCCAGGCGCTCCTGCTTCGAGTGATCCCCGGTGTGGACGCGGAGACCCACGCATCGCAGGCCACCGGCGGCGACCGTTCGAAGTTCGGCCTGCCGATGGACCAGGCGCTGCGCGCCATCGAGCGGATGCGCGCGCACCCGCTCATGGAGTTCGAGGGCGTGCACCTGCACATTGGCTCCCAGATCCTCAACACCCGCCAGTTCGCTGAGGCAGTCGCGAAGATCTCGACGGCCGGAGACTTCGCGACCTACGACGTGGGCGGCGGCCTCGGGGTGAAGTACACCTACGACGAGCAAGCTCCCGAGGTCGGCGAATACCTGGACGCGATTGTTGCCGCGGCGCGCGAGCACCTCCCAGAGGGGGCGCGGCTGCTCATTGAGCCCGGCCGCTCCATCGTCGCCCGCGCCGGCGTCACCGTCTACGACGTGCTCTCGGTCAAGCACACGGGCGACACGTTTGTTGCGGTGAACGGCGGCATGGCAGACACCCTTGACGTCGCGCTTACCGATCAGCGCTTCGAAGCGGTGCTCGCCAATCGCGTAACGGAGCCGTGGACGGAGACCGTGCAGCTGGTGGGTCGTCAGTGCGAGTCGGGCGATCTGCTGATCGATGGCGCCGAGATGCCGGCCGCTCGCGTCGGCGATCTCGTAGTCATGGCCACGACGGGCGCGTACTCCTACACCCTCTCGAACAACTACAACGGCGCGCTGCGCCCGGCGATCGTCTTCGTGAAGGACGGCGAGAGCCGCTTGGTCGCTCGCCGTGAGACGTACGAAGACCTGCTCCGCCTGCACGAGCCAGCCATCGGCTAGCGTGCACGCTCCGCTCTGACACATCACCCTCCAACGACGAAGGAATCAAGATGAAAAAGGCACCGATCACTCTGCTGGCTGTCGCAGCCGCGTTCGCGCTCACGCTGAGCGGCTGCGCGGGGAGCGGCGGCGGGGACAACTCCTCCGCTGCCGCTGGCCCGGCGGAGCTTCCGCAGGGCGACGAGATCAGCACGACAGCCGACCCCAAGCTGACCGAACTGCTCCCCGAGGACATTACGAAGGCGGGCAAGATCAACGTCGCCGTCGATATCCCGTTCCCGCCCATGGCGATGTACGACGACAACAACCGAGCGATCGGGTTTGATCCTGAGCTCGCTCGCTTGCTCGGTCAGAAGCTCGGTATCGACGTGTCTCTCAACAAGCAGGCCTTTGACTCCGTGATTCCCTCGCTGCAGGCCGGCAAGAACGACATCATCATGAGCGGCATGAACGACACCGAGGAGCGCGAGGCGACACTGAGCTTCGTCGCCTACACGCACGGTGGCTTTGCGATCGCGGTGAAGTCGGGCAATCCGAAAAAGATCACCACCCAGCAAGACCTCTGTGGCAAGACGGTGTCCGTGCAGAAGGCGACCATTCAGGGTGAACTGCTGCGCGCGATGGACTGCGGCATTACCGTGATGGAGCTGCCGAGCGATCTGGACGCTCAGACTGCTCTCCGCGCAGGCAAGAGCGACGCCTACTCGGCGGATGCGGTGGTCACCGAGTACGTTGTGGCGACAACGGACGACGGCAAGGCGTTTGACATCGTGCGAGATCCGGAGAACCCGGCCGGTTTCAACCCTGTGTACTCAGGGATTGGGATCCTGAAGGGCGACACCGAGCTCGTTGAAGCCGTCAAGCAGGCCTTGCAGGCGCTGATTGACGACGGCAGCTACGCCAAGGTCCTCGAGCGGAATCACATCGGCGCGTACGCCGTCGAGTCCGCAGAGGTCAACCAGGCGACGGCGAAGTAGCCCGGTGTCTGACACAGTGCTCGCCGAGCGCACCGACTCGCAGCTCGGCAATGATGACGACGTCGTCGCGATCCCGCTCCGGAGGCCGTGGCGTTGGATCAGTGCCCTGGTGGTGGTCGCGCTTGTCGCCTCGTTTGTGGTTGTCGTCGCAACGAACCCGAACCTTGATTTCGCGGCGGTCGGGCAGTTCCTGTTCGACCCCCGGATTCTTGACGGTGTCGGCCTCACGATCTTCATCACGGTGATCTCGATGGTGGTCTCGACCCTGCTTTCCGTCATCATCGCCGCCATGCGGCTGTCGAGCAATCCCGTGCTGTCGGGTGTCGCATGGTTCTATGTCTGGGCGTTCCGGGGCACTCCGGTGCTCGTGCAGATTGTCCTGTGGGGATACCTTGGTCTGTTGTTCGACCAGATTCGCTTGGGGATCCCGCTCACCGACATCGTCTTCTGGCAGATCGACACGAACACGCTCGTGACGCCGCTCGTCGCTGGTCTCCTGGCACTGACGCTGAATCAAGCGGCGTACTCGTCCGAGATCGTCCGCGCCGGCATGATGTCGGTCGATGAGGGGCAGCGTGAGGCCGCGTACTCCCTCGGTATGTCGCCGCTCTACACTTTCCGCCGGGTGCTCTTGCCGCAGGCGATGCGGGTGATCATTCCGCCGATGGGCAACGAGCTGATCTCGATGCTCAAGAGCACGTCGTTGCTCTCGGTGATCGCGGTGCTCGAGCTGTATACGCAGGCCTCGATGATCTCTGCCGCAAACCTGAAGCAGGTCGAGCTGCTCATCGTGGTGAGCGCGTGGTACCTCTTCATGACGACCGTGCTCTCGATCCCGCAGTACTACCTGGAGCGTCGTTTCGGGCGTGGGAGTTCGCGATCGCTGCCGCCCACTCCGTTCCAGCGGCTGAGAGCTGCGCTGGATCGCCGCAAGCCGGGCCCCGAGCCGGCGCCCGCCACACGAGCAACTGAGGTGATCGGAGCATGAGCATGCAGATGACGAACGCAGTCACGACGCCCACCGCAGATGATTTGGTGCAGATCCGGCGGGTGCGCAAGAGTTTCGGCGCCCATCAGGTGCTTCGCGATGTATCGCTCGCGGTGCCCGCCGGAACCGTCACCGTGTTGCTGGGGCCGTCGGGTTCAGGAAAATCGACACTCTTGCGATGCGTCAATCACTTGGAAACGATTGACGGCGGCAGAATCATTGTTGACGGTGAGCTCATCGGCTACCGACAGGCTGGGCGGAAGACCCACGAGATGACGCCGCGGCAGATCGCGCAGCAGCGCCGAGGAATCGGCATGGTGTTCCAGCGCTTCAACCTCTTCCCGCACATGACCGCGCTCGAGAACATTACTGAGGCTCCGGTCGGCGTTATGCGCCGCGGCAAGGGCCCCTCGAAGGCACGGGGGATGGAGCTGCTCGATCGCGTTGGGCTCGCGGACTTTGCCGGACACTTTCCAGCGCAGCTCTCAGGTGGACAGCAGCAGCGCGTGGCGATCGCGCGGGCGCTCGCCATGGAACCGAAGCTCATGTTGTTCGACGAGCCGACCTCGGCACTCGATCCCGAGCTGGTTGGCGACGTGCTTGACGTGATGCGAGAGCTTGCTCGTGACGGCATGACAATGATCGTGGTGACGCACGAGATCGGCTTTGCCAGGGGAGTGGCTGATCAGGTCGTCTTCATGGATGGTGGCGTCGTCGTTGAGGCTGGCCCGCCTGAGCAGGTCATCGGAAATCCGGAACGGCAGCGTACGCGCAGCTTCCTCGAGAGCGTGGCGTAGCGGTGGGGCCGGGGCGTGCTCAGGGGGAGCCGTCCCGGCAACCGCCCACTAGAATTGGCGGTATGACGACCGCGCGCGAACAGCTCATCGACCTCATCACCAGCGAGGCCGTGTTTCACGGCGACTTCACGCTGACCAGTGGCAAGAAGGCTACCTACTACATCGATCTGCGGAAGCTGAGCCTGGATCACCGTGCAGCACCGCTGATCGGCCAGGTCATGCTGGATCTGATCGCCGATGTTGACGGTGTGGTTGCGGTTGGTGGTCTCACGATGGGCGCCGATCCGATCGCCTCCGCGATCATGCACCAGGGTGTCGCGCGCGGCGAGGTGTACGACTCCTTCGTGGTGCGTAAGGCGCCGAAGGATCACGGCCGTGGCCGCCAGGTTGAGGGCCCGGACCTGCAGGGCAAGCGCGTCATCGTGGTCGAGGACACGTCCACGACGGGCGGCTCCCCGCTGCAGGCCATCGAGGCGCTCGAAAAGGTCGGCGCGGAGATCGCTGCAGTCGCCGTGGTGGTCGACCGCCAGGCGCCCGCCAAGGAGCGCATCGAGGCTGCGGGCTACGAGTACCGCTACGCGATCGGCCTCGAAGACCTGGGGCTCCTGCCTCAGTAACGTGATCGCTCCGTCTGCGCGGAGCGAGAGAAACGGGTGTGGCCCGGACGAATTCGTCCGGGCCACACCCGTTTCTGCTTCTCGGAACATCGAAACTTTCGCGGCGTTGCAATGGCACATGGTTCATAACGCTGGACGTGTGCCCCCATCAGGGGTTTTGTGGCGCCCACTTGTAGCTGTGCTCCAAGTTCACTGCGTGATCTTTGTGTCAATCCCACGCTTCTCTCTGGCGAACTTTCGCTGATAGCATCATCGTCAGTCGGTCATTTGGTCAGACCAAGTTCTCGCCACGACCGGCTCCACAGTTGAAGAGATTTATGAAGGAGATAATGGTGTCTGTTTCGTTTGAAGCCCGTGTCGCTGAGCTCGGTCTCGATATTCCCGACTACAGCCAGGGCGGCTACCACGGGACCTACTACGGCTCGATGAAGGCGTTCCACAAGACAGGGAATCTGCTGTTCCTGTCCGGCCACGTCGAGGACGCGCTGGGAAAGAACGGCCAGCCAATTCACGCTGGCAAGCTCGGCGCAGACGTGACGATCGAGGAGGGGTACCAGGCTGCCCGCCGCACCGCGCTCAACTGCCTCGGCACGATGCGCCTGGCACTCGGTTCGCTTGACAAGGTCAAGTGCCTGGTCAACTCGCTGAACTTCGTGGTGGCGGCCCCCGATTTCGTTGACGTCAACCTCGTTTCCTCGGGAGCGACGGACCTCTTCCGCGACGTGTTCGGCGAGGAGTTTGGCCTCGGCGGTCGTGCCACGATCGGTGTGACGTCTCTCGCTGCGAACCACTGCTTCGAGAACTGGATGACGATCGAGACGATCGACTGATCGTTCGACCAGAGGACGTGAGGATCATGAGCTACAGGAGACGCGCCGCACTGGCGCTGACCGCGGGCGCAGCGCTGATCGCGCTGAGCGCCTGCTCGTCGGGAGATTCCGGCACAGGGGGAGAAGGGGGCGCCGACGGGGCGATCCCGATCGGGTACACCGCAACGCTGTCTGGAGACTTCGCGAGCTACGGGCTCGAGATGCGTGAGGGCATTGACCTGGCCATCTCTGAGATCAACGCCGACGGGGGCGTCCTGGGCCGTGACCTCACGACCGAGGTCGTTGATGACGAAGGGAAGCCGGCCAATGGGCCGGTGATCGCCCAGGAGATGTGCGACAACTCTGAGATCCCGGCGGTACTGGGGTTCAGTTTCTCGAGCGTCGCACTCTCCGGGCTCCCGATCTACACGCAGTGCGGGCTGCCGATCGTGGCGGCGGCGGTTACGTCACCCGAACTGAGCGGCGCGAGCGACATTTTCTTCCGCACCGTGTTCACCGACGCCTACCAGGGTGCTGAGGCCGCAAGCTTCATCTCCGAACACCGGGGAGTGAAGAAGATCGCGATCCTGTACCAGCAGGATGACTATGGCAAGGGAGTGGCTGACTCCTTCACCGAAGCGTTTGAAGCCGCCGGCGGAACTGTCACCAGTTCTCAGGCCTACCAGCTGGGTACAGTGAACTTCGGGAGCACGGTTGATGCGGCCCTGAAGGACCAGCCGGATGCGGTGTTCATTGGCGGTTTCTATACGGAGGCCGGCAAGATCGTCAACCAGGTTCGTGACGCTGGCTCTGACCTTCCCATTTTCGCCTCAGACGGGGCGGCGAGTCCGCTCTTCCTTGACCTCGCAGGGGCGAACGCCGAGGGCGTCGAGGTTTACGCCGCATTCTCGGCGAGCGACCCGCGGCCAGAGTCGGCGAAGTTCGTCGAAGCGTTCCAGGCTCAGTACAACAAGGATCCGAGCTCATGGGCGGCCCTTGCATACGACGCGACATACATCGCGGCCGAGGGCATCACTGAAGCGGGAAGCACGGATCGAGCAGCGGTCGCAGACGCGATTCGCAAGACCGACGGCTACGCGGGGGCGTCAGGCACGATCAGCTTCGATGACGAAGGCAACCGTGTCGGGGAGCTGACCTTCCAGCGCGTTGAGGACGGAAAGTTCGTTGTGATTACGGAGTAGTTGTCTGTGGGGCGCCTGGCGGCGCCCCACAGACGCTGCTCCTCCTCACCACAGAATACGGAGACATGTGATGCAGGAAATCATCAATGGACTTGCCGTCGGCGGCATCTACGGCCTGCTTGCCGTCGCCTTTAGCGTTGTATACGGTGTGCTCGGCATGGTGAACTTCGCCTTCGGCGAGATCTTCATGTTTGGGGCCTTTGGAGCTCTCGTTGCGGGTCAGACGAACAGCATGATTGCTGGACAGTCAGTCGAGAGCGCAGCGCTGCCCGCGTGGCTAGCGATCCTGATCGGCGTGATTGTGGGGTCGCTCATCGGGTGGCTGATCGAGCGGATCGCGTATCGACCGCTGAGAAGCGCGCCGATCTTGTCGATGCTCATCACGGCAATTGCGGTATCAATGCTGCTCAGAGCGATTGCGACCTTCCTTTTCGGAGCCGCTCAGGTGCCGGTCCAACGACCGGATTTGGGCCCGCCCCTTACGATCTTGGGCGCGAGGGTCCAACCAATCGATGCCGTTGTGCTCGCGGTTGCCGTGCTCGTTACGCTGGCGTTCTGGGCTGTCATTCGCTTCACGCCAATCGGACGCGCGATTCGAGCCACCGCCGAGGACAAGGACGCAGCTCGGCTGATGGGCATTGGTGTCGACCGAGTCATCTCCACGACCTTCGTGCTGGGCTCCGCGATGGCCGCGATTGCGGGTCTGCTGTATTCGCAGCGCTACGGCTTCGCCGCGGCAACAATGGGGTTCTTGCCTGGCCTGAAAGCACTGGTTGCGGCCGTGCTGGGTGGGATCGGGAGCATTCCAGGTGCCTTTGTCGGAGGCCTCGTCCTCGGCGTCAGCGAAGAGCTTGCCGCCGCATACGTTCCCCAGGGATCCGCGTACCGAGATGTCATCGCGTTTGGGATCCTCGTGATCATCCTGTGGCTCCGCCCGCAGGGCCTGCTCGGCCGTCGTGAGGTGCAAAAGGTCTAACCATGTCAAACACACACACCACACCCATCGTTGTGCTCAAGCCAGACCTTGGATTGAGCCGCTGGATCTGGCCGGGAATCTTCTTGATCCTGGGCCTCATCGCCCCGTTCGTCCTCCCGGGCGACAAGTGGGTGCGCGTCGCAGCGCTCGCGCTCGTGTACGTGGCGCTCGCCTCTGGCCTGAACATCCTCGTGGGCCTCACCGGCCTGCTCGATCTGGGTTTCATCGCTTTCTTCATCGTTGGGGCTTACACCGCAGCGATATTCACCGTGAGCACGTTTGGGCCGCTTCTCGCAGAGAACCCCGCTGCCTTGGCTTGGGTGCTCCCCATCAGCGTGGTCGCGGCCATAGTCTTTGCCGGAATTGCGGGGTCGATTATCGGCTACCCGACGCTTCGTGCCCGCGGCGACTATCTCGCAATCATGACGCTCGCGTTCGGTGAGATCGTAAGAATCGTCTCAATCAACTGGACCGAGTTCACGGGCGGCGCGGTGGGCATCCGCAATATCCCCTCGCTCAGCCTGAGCGGCGGCGCCGTGCCTCCGACAACCACCTACTACGTGATTCTCGTGGTCGTGGTGCTGCTGGTTGTGGCCCTCGCCTCGCTCATCGCCTCGCCGGTGGGCCGCGCGTGGGTCGCGATCCGGGAGGACGAGCTCGTCGCCTCCTCGATGGGCATCCGCACCCGCCGCTACAAGCTCCTCGCCTACGTGGTGGGCGCCGCGACGGCGGGCGTGATTGGGGTCTTCTTCGCGCACATGAACCAGTTCGTGAATCCCGACAGCTTCACCCTCGAGGACAACTTCATCGTGCTCAGCCTCGTGATCCTCGGCGGTGCCGGGACGCTCTGGGGTCCGATCACGGGCGCGGTGCTCTGGATCTTCTTCCAGGCGGTCGCGAAAGACATCCCGCTCATCCAGGCTCACCCCGAGTTCCGCACGGGCATTCTCGCCCTCATCGTCGTGGTGCTCATGATCCTCCGTCCAGGCGGCATCGTGTCGAAGCGGCTCGAGCTCACTCGAGCGCGGGGCGGCCAGCTGCCGCCCGCCGGGACGCTCACCCCCGCCGAGACTGCGGGGCCTGCTCTGGCGGCGGGCGAGCCGGTGCTGCGCATCCGCGAGGTGAAGCAAGTGTTCGGCGGCCTCACCGCCCTCGAATCCGTCTCCTTCGATCTTCGCCACGGCGAGGTGCTCGGGCTTATGGGGCCGAACGGTGCCGGAAAGTCCACACTCCTCAACGCGATCTCGGGGGTGACGCGCGCCACGTCCGGGGCCATCGAGTTCGGCGGAGAGCGCACGGAGCGCCTCGAATCGAACGCCGTGGCAACCCGCGGGATCGCCCGAACGTTCCAGACGGTGCGTCTGTTCTGGGACATGACGGTGCTCGAGAACTTGCTCGTGGGCGGGCATTCGCGCCTCGCCGGCTTCGTGCCGAAGTTCCTGTCTCCCTTCCCGTTCGTGCGGCGCGGGGAACGGGTCACGGTTGCCGAGGCGGAGGAGGTGCTCGCCTTCGTAGACGCCTGGGAGTTCCGGGATCGGCGGGCGTCCTCCCTCGACGCGTATCAGCAGCGCCGCGTCGAGATCGCGCGGGCGCTCATGACCCGGCCGCGTGTGTTGCTGCTCGATGAGCCGGCGGCCGGTCTCAACGAGAGCGAGACGCGCGACCTCGCGACCCTCATTGCGCGGATCCGGGAGCACGGCATCGACGTGATCCTCATCGAGCACGACATGGATCTCCTCATGGGGGTCTCGGATCGGATCGTGGTGCTCGACCACGGGGTCATCATCGCCGATGGCACCCCTGCGGAGATCCGCACAAACCCTGCCGTGCTCGAGGCCTACCTGGGGAGTGATGCAGCATGAAGATGCTCGAAGTCGACGAACTCAACGTGCGCTACGGCGTGGTCCGCGCGGTGCTCGATGCGAGCCTGCACGTGGACGACGGCGAGCTCGTGGTCGTGGTCGGCGCGAACGGTGCGGGGAAGAGTAGCCTGCTGCGCGCGGTCGCGGGGCTGAACAAGCACCGCGGCGGGATCAGCTTCGCGGGCGACTCGATCTCGGGGCTCCGGGCGGAGCAGCGCGTGAAACGCGGACTCTCGCTCGTGCCTGAGGGGCGGCACATCTTTGGCCGCATGAGCGTGCTCGAGAACCTGCAGGTGGCGCACTGGGGCGCGCGGACGAACCTTCCGGCGGGCATCGCGGACGTGTTCGCGCGCTTCCCCCGTTTGGAGGAGCGGAAGCACCAGGTGGCGGCGACCCTCTCCGGTGGGGAGCAGCAGATGCTTGCGCTCTCGCGGGCGCTGATCCGGCAGCCGCGGCTTCTGATGCTCGACGAGCCCTCGATGGGTCTCGCCCCGAAGATCGTGGCGCAAATGTTTGAGATCATTAGTGAGATCAACGCCGCGGGCACGAGCGTGCTCCTCATCGAGCAAAATGCTCGGATGGCGCTCTCTATCGCCCATCGCGGGTATCTGATGGAGACGGCAACGCTCTCCGGCGGTGGGGATGCACGTGTGATGCTTGAGGACGAGCGGTTGCACGAGGCCTACTTCGGCAAAAGCGCTGAGGCCGAAGGCGAGTAGTGCCGCTGCGGTTTTCGCGGTGGTGCGCGGGCGGCATGTGAACGAGATTGGTGGACGAAATGGACTGGGGTTCGATGAGCCGGAGCGAAACGCTCTCGGTACCCGACCGGCTCTCGGTCGACCTTGAGCGGCTGATCCTTGAAGGGGATCTCACGCCTGGCGAGAAGCTTCCCGCGGAGCGCGAACTCGCGCAGTTGCTCAACGTGTCACGTGTGTCGATTCGCGAGGCCTTGCGCGAGCTTGAGAACCGGGGGTTGATTGACCGGAAACCCGGCAGAGGAACGATCATCCTCGCCCCAGGAGAAGCGGCGAGCGCCTCCGAGGAGGTATTCGAGGCATTCTCAGCGATACGCACCGAACTCACGGACATCATGGAGCTGCGAGCTATCGTGGAGCCCCCAATCGCGCGCATCACCGCGGCGCGTGCGCAGCCCCGAGACCTCACGCAGCTCGAGGAGCTCGTGAAAGCGATGGAGCTCGATGTGACGAAAGAACGGTACGCCGAGCTCGACCGCGCGTTCCATCAGGCCATCGCGCAATATACGCACAACCCGCTGCTCTCGTTGATCAATGAGCAGATCGCTAACCAGATTGCACCGAGCCGTGCAAGCCGATATCAGACCAAGGCACGGCGGCAGGCATCGAGCGTGGCGCATCGTCGCATCTACGAGGCAATTGCCTCCGGCGACGGTGCGCGTGCAGAAGACGAAGCGCGCGCGCACGTACTCGACATCAGTAAGGAGATCGCGAAGGCGGTCGGCAAGCCAGGAGGTTCCTAAGATGGTTTCCACCCCTGCGCGCCCACGCGGCGCCATCTCCACCTCTCACCACCTGGCAACGGAAGCCGGGGCCGCGGCACTCGCCGCCGGCGGCAATGCAGTCGATGCCGCGCTTGCCGCGGCTGCGACACTGTGTGTCGTGTACCCGAACAACGTGGCGCTGGGTGGTGACCTCGTCGCGCTCGTGCGTAGCCCGGACGGTGAAGTCCGGTTCCTCAACGCCACGGGCACTGCGCCTGCCGCACAGACACTCACTGCGCTCCGCGAGAAGCACGGCGAGGCATTGCCGCTGCGGGGAATCGACACGGTCACCGTGCCCGGTGGCGTCTGTGGCTGGAACTCCCTGCACGAGTACGGAGCGACCCGGACCTGGGCCGAGCACTTTGAGGCCGCGATTCGGCATGCTGAGGAGGGATTTCCCAACTCCCGCTCCGTTGCTGCGGCGCTCACCGACGATCGGGCAACGCTCGAGCAGGATCCCGGCGCGCGTGCCGTGTTTTACCCGAACGGCGACCCCATCGCCGAAGGCGAGACCCTTGCGCAGCCTGCGCTCGCGGAGACTCTGCGGCGCATCGCGGCGGGTGGCTCAGCTGAATTCTACGAGGGAGAAACCGCGGATCGCTGGATCGCTGGCCTGCAGCAACTCGGCTCGAAGATCACGAAGCAGGACGCAATCGATTACCAAGGGTTCTGGGCCGAGCCGCTCGAGGGTACCTTCGGCGATGTGCGCGTCCTCACCGGCCCACCGAATACCTCGGGGTTCATGCTGCTCCGAGCCTTGAACGAGGTTGCCGCGGGGATCGAGGATCCGCTCGGTGCCGGCGCGGGCGATCTTGCGCGCGCGTTCCGCGACGCGAACGCGATCCGAGCGAGCCACCTCTCCGACCCCACCTTTGGTGGTGCCACAGGTGAAGAACTCGTCGCAATGCGTGCCCCCGAGTTCCCTGCTGCGGGAGCCGCGAAGGCGAGCGGCGACACGGTCGGCTTTGCTGCGGTGAGTGAGGACGGCTGGGCCGTCTCCTTCATTAACTCCGTGTACTGGAGCTTTGGTGCTCACATCCTTGAGCCCGAGACGGGAATCCTGTTTCAGAACCGGGGCACCTCGTTCTCGTTGGACGCGGCCTCACCGAACGCGTTTGAACCGGGAAAGCGGCCGCGCCACACGCTCATGCCCGTGCTCATTCTGCGAGGTGACGAGCTTGCATGGGTCCCCGCGACGATGGGTGGCGCGGCGCAACCGCAGATCCACACGCAGCTCTTGTTGCGATCCCTCGCGGGTGCATCGCCCCACGAGGCCACGCACGCCCCTCGATGGATGGTGGAAGAGTGGCGCGGCATCGGGCCCGTGGGCGTAATGGCCGAGTCTGACGTGCCGCAGGAGGCACTTGACGCGATCGCTGCGGCGGGCTTCGTGATCACCGAGGTCGCACCGTACACGGAAGACCTCGGCCACTCGAACCTGATTCGCGTGACCGATGCTGGGTACGAAGCCGCGAGCGATCCGCGCTCCGATGGTTCCGCGATCGTCGTGCCGGCGCCGGGCTGAGCGAGCAGGCCGTGAGGCCTGCAGCACCCCACCGCACCCCGCACACGCTCTCCCAGAATCGACGCTCCATGACTCAGACTCCCCGCTCCAGCTTTATCGTCCTTGCCCTGCTCGGCGCCCTCACCGGACTCCTTTCCGGCGTCTTCGGCATCGGCGGCGGCGTGGTGCTCGTCCCGATGCTCGTCATGTTCCTCGGCTTCCAGCAGCGACTCGCCGCAGGCACCTCTGTTGCCGCGATCTTGCCGGCCGCGGTGGTCGGCGGCATCGGCTACGCGGTGCAGGGAAATGTCGACTGGATCACCGCAATCGCGCTCGCGGCCGGGGTGATCGTGGGTGCGCAGATCGGCAGTTACCTGCTCTCGCGGGTGCCCACCGGTTTCCTGCGCTGGCTCTTCATGGGCTTCCTCGCCGCCGTCGTGGTGAGCCTGTGGTTCGTCGTGCCGCAGCGCGACGCTGAGATCGAGAAGAGCACGCTCATCATCGTGCTGCTCGTCGTCACTGGACTCGTCACGGGCGTGCTCTCCGGGCTGCTCGGCGTCGGCGGCGGTGTGGTGGTCGTCCCGGTGCTCATGTTCTTCTTCGGGGCGAGCGACCTCATCGCGAAGGGTACCTCGCTCATCATGCTCATCCCCGGCTCGATCTCGGGCACAATCGGCAATGCCCGCCGCCGCAACGTCGACCTGCGCGCCGCCGCCATCCTCGGCATCGCGGCGAGCGTGCTCTCGCCGCTCGGCTCCGTGATCGCGACGCACATCCCGCCGTTCTGGTCGAATGTCGCGTTCTCCCTGCTCCTCGCCTTCGTGCTCGGACAGATGCTCTGGAAGACGATCAAGAAGTAGCCGGCCGCCGCGCTTGCGCGCCTCGACGATGAGGTCGGTGCGCAGATGCGTGACGTCGCTCGACCACACAGGGTGCGCGAGGAGGGCGTAGAGCTCGGCGTGCGTGGCTGCCGTGAGGTTCAGCACGAGCTGGTAGTCGCCCGTGATCGCGGCGGCGTAGCGCACCTCGGGCCACGCGCTCAGCTGCTGCCCGAGCGCCTCGACGCGGTGCGGGGGCACCTGCACCCAGAGCATTGACTCGACGGGGTAGCCGACGAGCGCGGGCTCGACGAGCGCTCGAATCGAGCACTGGCCTGATCCGAGCAGCCATTCGAGCCGACGGGCCACCGAGGTCTCACTCATTTTCGTGCGGCGGGCGAGCGCCTCAAGGCTCACACGGCCGTCCTCCCGCAGCGTGCGCAGGATCTCGTCGTCCTTCGGCCCACGGGTCTCCGGGAGCGTCCACTCCGTGCGGTCATGCCCCGTGCGCGCGAGGAGCGTCTGTTCTTCGGCTGGTGTGAGTGCTCCGCTCCGCCAGCCGCGGATCGTCTTGAAGTACTTCAACACGGGAAAAGCCGCGAAGCTTCTCAGCCCGGCTGTCGCGGGGAGCTGGAGCGTGAGGAGTTCCCTGAGATTGTCGTGGTACCCGATCTCTGCCACGACCTCCGCGCGCCCCGTCGTGAGGTAGCAGAACGTCACGTCGTGGCGTTGCGCGAGCGCCTCGCTGCTGAGCAGCGCGGTGCCCGCGGTGCTCTCGCACGCGAGGATCATTTGGTGCTCGTAGTGCGTCACGGCGGCGACGACGACACGGCCGCTCTCCAGGAGGTCTGAGCCGTGTCGCGTGACCGTACGCTCGGGTTCGCCGAGCGCCTCCGCGATCTTCCGCCAGGAGGCCCGACCGTCCACCTGGAGTGCGGCTACGATCCGCTGCTGCAGGTGGTTGAGCCCAGGTGCGGCCATCTCGCAGTCCTCCTTGACCGGTCGTGCTCAGAAGCGAGCAGCTGTAGTCTAGCGACGCTGTGCGACCTCCTCGGGGCTCAGCTTCGCGAATCCAGTGGCCTGCTCGTACGCGGCCGCCCACTGCAGCAGCTGCGGGTCGCGGTAGTGATTCGCGGCGAGCTGCCACCCGACGGGAAGGCCAGCGGAGGTGAAGCCGCCTGGCATCGCAATCACAGGCAAGCTCGTCGCGGAGAGAACACACGCGGAGCGCATCCAGTCGAGGTAGGTCTCGGCCGCGACGCCCGCGATCGTCGCGGGCCAGCGCCAGCTCGCATCGAATGGGAGCACCTGCGCCGCGGGGCTGAGGAAGGCGTCATATCGCGAGAAGAACGCCTGCGTTGCAGCCTCCAGGCGCGTCCTGGCAGCCTGCGCTGAGATCAGTTCGGCGGCGCTCAGTCGCTGCCCGGTCTCCACGTTCCAAATCACCTCGGGCTTGATCACGTCACGGTGCTCGGCGAGGAGCGGTCCGATCCCCGTCGCGAAATCGTAGGCGCGGGTCACTTGGAAGACCTCATCAGCGTCGGAGAAATCAATGCTCGCTTCTTCGAGGATCGCGCCTGCTTCCTCGAAGACGCGCAGCTGCTCACGGAGCACGTCGACGATTTCGGTTTCGACGGGCATGCCGATCCCAAAGTCGAAGCTGTAGCCGATGCGCACCCCGCGCAGATTCGGGAGTGGCGTGCCGAAATCAGCAGGCGTGAGCGGGCTCGGATTCGGGAGCTCCGTCGGTCCCGTGCTCGCGCGCATGAAGAGCGCCAGGTCTTCCACGCTTCGTGCCATCGGACCGGAGCGTGCAAGCCAGGTGAACGCGTTCGTCGCGCCCTCCATCGGGATCACCCCGTAGGAGGGGCGCAGCCCGTAGACGTTGCAGAAGGACGCCGGAATGCGGAGGGAGCCGCCCATATCCGAGCCGTCGCCGAAGGGCTGAATGCGTGACGCTACGACCGCGGCAACGCCGCCTGAAGAGCCACCGGCCGAGCGGTCTGGGGCGTAGGGGTTCGTGGTTGTGCCGAACAGATCGTTGAAGGTGTGGGAACCCGCGCCGAACTCGGGAACGTTCGTTTTCCCCGTGCGGATCGCCCCCGCCGCTGAGAGCCGCGCGATCTGTAGGTCGTCGTGCTCGGGGGTGTGGTGCTCGAGCGCGAGGGAGCCCTGCGTGGAGCGCAGGCCGGCCGTGTTGAACGTGTCCTTGTGCGTCATCGGGAGGCCGTGCAGGATGCCCGTCGGCTCCCCACGCGCGGTGCGTTCGTCGGCCTCGGCCGCGAGCGCGGTGGCTCGCTCGAAATCGGTCGTGATCACGGCGTTCACTGGAGCGTTGCGCTGCTCGATCGCGGTGATGTGGCTCGCAAGCGCTTCGCGGGCCGAGAGTTCGCGGCGGCGGATGAGGTGAGTGACCTCGACCGCGCTCAGGTTCTGGATATCCATCAGTATCGGGTGCCTTTCGCCGTTGAAATGCGGATGCCCCCACCCTGCCGGAACTCGCGCGGCGCACGAAGCGGAAAGTCGGGAAAGTATCGGAACGGGGGGACCCGCCACATCCGTGGCCGATTCGCCCAGGCCCTTGTCGGCGGGCAGGCTTCTCCCGCAGGGTGATCGGAAGATTTCTCGTCTTGATCGCATGAGATGCAAAGGAGCACAACATGCCGACAGCTGCGCCGTACCGATTTGCGGACCCCGGATCCACCGACATCTGGGCGATTGCGAACTCGCCGATCCTCTGGGTGTTCGCCCTGGGGGTCTTCGGGGTGATCTTCGTCCAGACCTTCCTGTACATTCGCGCCGCCCGCACAGCGGCCGCGGGGATCGACATGCCGCTCAAGGAGATCCGCGAGTCGTACCGAGCCGGTGCGGTCGCTTCAATCGGGCCCTCGCTTGCCGTCGTGCTCGTTGCGATCGCGCTGCTCGCACTCTTCGGCACCCCCGCCGTGCTCGTGCGGATCGGGCTCATCGGCTCGGCCGCGACCGAGACGGCCTCCGCCGGGATCGCCGCGACGAGCATGGGCGCTGAACTCGGCGCGGACAGCTACACCCAGCAGGTGTTCGCCGTCGCCTTTATGGCGATGAGCCTCTCGGGCGGCATGTGGATGCTCTGCACGCTGCTCCTCACCCCGATCCTGAAGCGCGGCTCGCAGACCCTCGGCAAGCGCAACCCCGCCGTCATGGCTCTGATCCCCGCCGCCGCGCTGCTCGGCGCCTTCTCGATGCTCGCCGTCGCGGAGACGGGCAAGTCGTCCCTGCACCTGCTTCTTGTGCTCATCTCCGCCGGGGTGATGGCGCTCTGCCTGCTCATCGCGAAGCTGCTGCAGCTCAAATGGCTGAAGGAGTGGGCGCTCGGCTTCTCGATCCTCGTCGCCCTCTTCGTCGCCTTCCTCCTCCACACCCCCGTCGCCGCCTAAGCGCTTAGGAGCATCGCCATGGAACTCACCACTGCCCCCGCTGCATCCGCCACCGCCGACGCCGCGATGGACCGATTCGATCGCCAGACGAGCCGCTACGGCTCGGCGACGATGGTCCTCGGCCTGCTGCTCTCGCTCGCCGGCCCCTTCTACCTGTTCTTCTTCACCGACCTCGGGCTCAGCTGGCCGATGGTGCTCACCGCGTTCGTCGCGGTGGCTGCGACCTTCGGCGTGTTCTGGATCGTTGAGCCCGTCACCTATTACCCGATCCTCGGCTCAGCGGCGATGTACCAGGCCTTCATGATTGGCAATATCTCGAACAAGCTGCTGCCCGCAGCGATCGTCGCGCAGTCGAGCATCGGCGCGAAGCCCGGATCACGTCGCGGCGACCTCGCCTCGGTCATGGCGATCTGTGGAGCGGCAACCGTCCACCTCGTGAGCCTGCTCGTTTTTGTCGGTGTGCTCGGTAGCTGGCTCGTCTCCGTGATCCCTGCCGATCTCATCGAGGTGGCGCGACTGTACATCCTTCCCTCGCTCATGGGTGCCGTGCTCGTGCAGGCCATCGTCTCGATGAAGCAGCTCCGCCCCACGATTATCGCGATCGCCCTGGCGCTCATCATGCAGTTTGTCGTGGTTCCCGTCGCGCCCGCGCTCGGCATGTTCGCGACCGCGATCGTGGTGCTCCTCTCCATTGTCCTCTCGCTCGTCATCCGGGACCGTGCGAGCACCCCGCATGCCGAGGACGAAGCTCTCGTCAACTAGCGCGGCGTCGCCCCTTCGAAAGGACCAGACCATGCTGACCACTCACCTCACCGCTTCCGAGCGGGAGCATCTCCACGAGAGTTACCGCCATCTGCACCGCACGCCCGAGCTGTCGATGCAAGAGCACCGCACAGCTGAGTTCATCGAAGCCCGGCTCTCCGAACTCGGTATCGAGCATTTTCGGTGTGGCGGCACGGGCGTCGTCGGGATTCTCCGCAACGGCGACGGGCCCGTCGTCGGCTTCCGTGCCGACACCGACGGCCTGCCCATCCAGGAGGACACCGGTGCCGACTACAGCTCAACCGCCACCGGCACCCTCGACGACGGCACCGTCGTACCTGTGATGCACGGCTGCGGGCATGACACGCACGTCGCCGCGGCGCTCTCCGCTGCCGCGCTCCTCGTCCGCCAGACGGGTGAGTGGAGCGGCACGGTTGTCTGGGTGTTCCAGCCCGGGGAAGAGACCGCGGCCGGTGCAGCTGCGATGGTCGCTGACGGTATTTGGGAGCGTGCGCCCCGCCCGAACGTCGTGCTCGGGCAGCACGTCTTCCCTGCGGCCCCTGCGGGCAGCGTTGCCCTCGCAACGGGCCCGGCGATGGCGATGGCCGACTCGCTGCGCGTCACCGTACACGGCAGGCAGTCGCACGGATCGCAGCCGCAGGACTCGATTGATCCCATCGTGCTCGGCGCCCACATCGTCACCCGCCTGCAGACGATCGTCTCGCGCGAGCTGCCGCCGCAGTCGCCCGCCGTGGTCACGTGCGGCACCTTCCACGCCGGGCTGAAGGAGAACATCATCCCCGCGGCGGCTGAGTTCACCCTGAACATCCGCACCCTCGGCACGGACATCCGCGCCCACGTGCTCGGCGCGATCACGCGGATCGTCAACGCCGAGGCCGAGGCCTCGGGCGCCCCGCGGCCCACGATCGAGGAGATCTACCGCTTCCCGCAGCTCACGAACGACGAGCGGGAGTCGGAGGCCGTGCGCGCCGTGCTCGAACGCGAGCTCGGCGCGGGGAATGTGCTGCGGATCCCGCCAGCCATGGGGTCCGAGGACTTCGGCACCCTGCCCGACAGCATCGGGGTGCCCGGCGTCTACTGGTTCTTCGGCGGCTTCGCGGCGGGCACGGTCGATCCGCCGGTGAATCACTCGCCCCACTTTCTCCCCGATCTCGAGCCGACGCTCAGCACGGGAGTGAGCGCGGCCGTCGCCGCCATCGGGCACTACCTCGCGCCGCGCGCGTGAGCGACATCGTCAGCAGGAAGGAAGGGTCGGAGCTATGAACCAGGGATCGTTGGATGGGATGCTCGTGGTGGATCTGTCGCGCGCACTCGCGGGCCCGCACGCCGGGCAGATGCTGGGGGACCTCGGCGCGCGCGTCATCAAGGTGGAGGCGCCGGCCGGCGGTGACGATACGCGCTCCTGGGGGCCGCCCTTCGTGACGGGCGCCGATGGTGCCGACTACTCCACTTACTTCCTCTCCTGCAACCGCAACAAGGAGTCGATCGCCCTCGACCTGAAGAGCGACGATGGCCGCGCCGTGCTCACCGAGCTCCTCGCCCGCGCTGACGTACTCATCGAGAACTTCCGCACCGGGGTGATGGACCGCCTCGGCTTCTCCACCGCCCGCCTCGCAGAGCTCAACCCGCGCCTCGTGCAGCTCTCCATCACGGGCTTCGGGCACGACGGCCCCGAGGGCGGCCGCGCGGGGTACGACCAGATCGTGCAGGGGGAGGCTGGACTTATGTCGCTCACGGGCTCCCGCCCCGACGACCCGCAGCGGGTCGGCACGCCGATCGCCGACCTGCTCGGCGGGATCCACGGCGTCGTCGGCGTGCTCGCCGCCCTTGTCGAGCGTGCCTGCACGGGCGTCGGCCGCGTGGTGCGCACCTCGCTGCTCTCCTCGGTGGTCGGCGTCCACGCGTTCCAGGGCACGCGCGCGACGGTCGCCGGCGAACGGCCCCTCGCGCAGGGCAACCACCACCCCTCGATCGCGCCCTACGGGCTCTTCCGCTGCCGGGACGGCGCGGTGCAGATGAGCGTCGGCAGCGAGCGTCTCTGGCAGGCGTTCTGCGCCGAGTTCGGGATCGCCGCCGACGCTCCGGGCTTCGGCTCGAACGCCGAGCGGGTCGCCGCGCGCGCGGAGACGATCCGCACTGTCGAGGCGGCCTTCGCGGACAGCGACACGGAGCCGCTCCTCGCCAGGCTCGCGGCCGCGGGGATCCCCGCGGGCCGCGTGCGGAGCCTGCCCGAGGTGTACGCGTGGGATCAGGTGCGCTCGCAGGGGCTCGTCGTCGAGGTGGACCACGCCGCGCTCGGCGCGATCTCGCTGCCCGGGCCGGCGCTGCGCTTCTTCGATGTCGACAGCGACGGTGAGACGGAGCGCGCCCGCACGGCGCACACCGCCCCGCCCACGCTCGACCAGCACGGCGACGAGATCCGCGCCTGGCTCGAGGAGACCGCTGACCGAGTGCCCGCCGCGACGGGGGCGAGCGCGTGAGCGCCGAGCGGCGCTCCGCGCGCGAGCTGATCGAGCTCATCGCGGATCCGGGAAGCTACGTCAGCTGGGACACCCCGCCCGAGCAGCCGGAGCTCGGCGATGCGTATCGCGCCGAGCTTGCGGCCGCGGCGGAGCGGAGCGGGGCCGACGAGTCGATCCTCACGGGCGAGGCGCTCGTCGACGGTCGCCGCGTCGCACTCATCGCCTGCGAGTTCCGCTTCCTCGCAGGCTCCGTGGGCACCGCGGCCGCCGAGCGCTTCGTGCGTGCCCTGGAGCGGGCGACGGCCGAGCGGCTTCCCGTGCTGGCCTCGCCCGCGTCTGGGGGAACCCGGATGCAAGAGGGCACGGTCGCCTTCGTAGCGATGGTCAAGATCGCTGCGGCGGTTGCTGCCCATAAGGCGGCGTGCCTGCCCTACCTCGTCTACTTACGTCACCCTTCGACAGGAGGCGCGCTCGCTTCCTTCGGATCCCTTGGGCAGGTGACGGTCGCAGAGCCAGGGGCACTCGTTGGTTTCCTCGGCCCGCGCGTCTATGAGGCGCTCATGGGCGAGACATTTCCTTCAGGCGTTCAGGCCGCTGAAAATCTCGCGCGGCTTGGCCTCATCGATGGCGTGCTCCCCGCGCGAGAGCTCCGCGACGTGGTGGGACGAACACTCCGAATCCTCGAGCGTCCCACGCATCAGGAGCTCGTCGAACTCGCGGAGACGCCGGGGTCCGCGCACGAGCGTCCGGCAGGATCCGCGGATGCGTGGGCATCGATCATCAGGACGCGTGATCCGCGCCGCCCGGGCCTCCGCGAACTGCTCCGCACGGCCGCGACCGATGTCGTGCCGCTCTCCGGCACGGGACAGGGGGAGCGCGATCCCGGGCTCACGCTCTGCCTCGCACGCTTCGGCGGCGTTCCCGCTGTCGTCGTGGGCCAGGACCGGCGTTCCCAGCGCACACGCGCCCCGCTCGGCCCCGGGGCGCTGCGCGCCGCCCGCCGCGCGATGCGCCTCGCCGACGAGCTCCAGTTGCCGCTCATCACCGTGATCGATACGCCCGGCGCAGCGCTCTCGCAGGCGGCCGAGGAGGGCGGGCTCGCCGCCGAGATCGCGCACTGCCTCGCGGACCTCGCGAAGCACCGCGGGCCCACGCTCTCGATCCTGCTCGGCGAGGGCACGGGCGGCGGCGCGCTTGCGCTGCTCCCCGCGGACCGCACGCTCGCGGCGGAGCACGCATGGCTCTCGCCGCTGCCGCCCGAGGGCGCCTCGGCCATCGTGCACCGGGACACGGCGCACGCGCCGGAGCTCGCAGCGCAGCAGGGCGTTGAGACCGGAAACCTCGTCGCACACGGCATCGTGGACCGCGTGATCGCGGAGCACCCGGACGCGGCGGACGAACCGGAGGCCTTCAGCCGACGGATGGGCGACGCGATCGCGCAGGAGCTCTCGGGACTGCAGCTGCAGAACGAAGATCACCGCCGGCTGCGCCGCCACGACCGCTATCGCCGCCTCGGGGCGTAGGGGAGGGGGATCAGAACACCTGGGGTGCTGAGCGGGTGCCGAGCGGGGCTTCGAAGCGGGGCCGGTCGAGCCAGCGGCGGAGTTTGAGCCCCGCATGGAGCTCGAGTCGCACGAGCGGGTCCAGCGGATCCGCGTCGATGATCGCGGCGATGCGCTGGAGGTGGTTGTAGATGCTCGTGCGGTGCATGTGCAGTGCGTCCGCGACCCGCTGCATGGTGCCGGGAGAGTCGTAGACCCGTTCCAGGATCCGCAGCCGTTCCTCACCCTCGGGTGCGTTGGCGATGCGCTGGATCCGCTCGGGCACATGCGCCGTCGCCGCGTGCGCGAGGAGCCGGTAGATGCCCACGTTGTCGAAGCGGTGCGTGGTGAGCGCGGGGTCGACGACGGACGCCTGGAGCGCCGTGACGGCCTGGCGATACGCCAGGCGCAGCTCCGAAGCCTCGCTGATGGGCGCGCTCACACCGTAGGCGACCTCGCGTTCCTGCCGCGCTGAGGTGCGCAGTTCGAGGGCGATGGACAGTCGCTCGGCGAACGGCCCGATGAGGCTCCGGTTCGGAATGAGGAACACGCCGTGCTGATCGGTGCTGAAGCCGACAACCTCCGGGCTTTCGAGCGGAGAGGCCGCTGCATAGACGGCCCGGGCAGCATCCTGCAGAGCATGCGCGTAGGCCAGCGCGGGAAGGGTCTCAGCGTTCTTCTGCGCCGCAGCGCTCGAAAACACGATCAGGTGCGTATCGCGATCGGGGCGCATGCGCTCGGCGAGCTCCTCATGGACGACATCGCCCTGCCCGCTCACCAGATCCTGGAAGTCCCGATTCGCCGCCGAGGCGATTCCGCTCGGTGTGCCGAGCGCGAGGAGCACCCGTTCGGCGAGCCGCTCCGTCTCGCTGTGCCGCTGCTCCAGCTCGGCGAGCAGCGGAGCCAACGTGTCCTCGGCGCTGTTCGCCTGCACCCAGAGGTAGCCGACGCGCACCCCGCGCACGAGTAGTGGGATGCAGATCCGGGGCAGCAGGCCGTGCTCGGGATCGCCTGGCACGGTGAAGGGCCGTGTGCGTGTGCTGATGCCGTGCTTCGATTCCCAGATCTTTGCGTGGGAGGGCACTGACTTCGAGAGCACAGCGTCGATTCGCACGCGATCCGTGGTCGGCACGATCGTGCTGTACGCCACGACGCGACCGGCGACGTCGTCGAGCGAGACGTTTCTGCCGGTGCTTTCGGATACGAGGGAGACGACTTCGTCCAGTTCCCGCTGCTGCACGGCTGAGGCCCTTTCGTCGGGGAGGTGGTGGGGCACAGGCGGGCCCCGTCCCACGCTTCGACAATTGTCGAACTTCCGGTAGTGAATCGTCAACACTTCTCGTGCGTTTCGCCGCGGCAACTTCCCTAATCTCAGAGGCGAACGGCCGAGACAGGACTCTGCAGGCCCCATTCTCAAAGACGAAAGCGAGCACATCGTGGCAGGACAGCTGGGCTTCATCGGCCTCGGAAATATCGGCAGTCGGGTGGTTCCGCACCTGCTCGCAGCGGGGCATGGCGTGGCCGTGTCTGACCTCAACGCCGAAGCGGTTGCGGCGCTCGTCGCGCAGGGCGCCACCGCTGCAGGTTCGGCCTCCGAAGCCGCACAGAACGCGGAGCTTGTATTTCTCAGCCTGCCATCGCCAGCGATCGTTCGTGCCGTTGTGGCTGGGGATGACGGCGTGCTGCAGGGCGCTCGGCCCGGCACCATCATCATCGATCACAGCACGATCGACCCAGAGACCTCGCGTGAGCTTGCTGCACGCGCCGCAGACGTGGGGGTGACCTACTTGGATGCTCCCGTGAGCGGAGGCGTCCAGGGTGCCGAAGCAGGAACGCTCGCGGTTATGGCAGGCGGAGACGCCGAAGCGTTTGATCGTGCCCGTCCGGTCATCGAGGCCTACGCCAGCAACGTGTTCCTGGTCGGCGAATCGGGCAGCGGGCAGGCCATCAAGCTGGCAAACAACATCATCACCGCCATCAACATCGCGGCTCTCGGTGAGGGACTCAGCGCTGCCGTCTCAGCGGGCGTCGACCTCGATACGGCGGCGCGTGTACTGACGACCAGCTCGGCGAACAGCCACGTGCTGTCGAGCTACTTCCCGCGGACACTCTTCACCGAAGACCGCCCCACCGGCTTTGCTCTCGATTTCATGCTCAAGGACATCAAGCTGTTCCTCACCTCTGCCGCACGCACGGAGCTGCCCACACCGGTTTCCAACGTGGTGGGCGACCTATTCCGCATTGGGCACCGTGATGGTCGCGGCGGGAAGGACTTCACCAGCGTGGTCGAGTTCTACGAAGACTTCACCGGCACACGACTCCAGACGAAGGAAGCAGCACACGCATGATTGTTCGGACAGCGCTTGACGCAGACGAGGCGACCGCCCCCGAGGTTCCCCAGCTCATCGGTGGTGAGTGGAAGGGCGCACAGAGTGGTGAGTGGACGGCCGTCGAAAACCCCGGCCGAAAGCAGACCCTCGCCTTCGTTCCCGCATCGGACGAGCGAGACGTCGATGACGCCGTTGCCGCAGCGCGCGCAGCCTTCGCCACCTGGGGGCGTCTGCCCGCCCGCAATCGCGGGAGACTGCTCCTCGCCATTGGCGACAAGATTGCTGAGCACCAGGAGGAGCTTGCTCGGTTGATCGCGTCGGAGACGGGGAACGCGCTCCGCACACAGGCTCGTGGCGAAGCTGCGTCTGGTGCGGACATCTTCCGCTTCTACGGCGAGGTCGCCTCGCAGCAAAAGGGGGAGACACTGCCCTTTGGTGATGGACTGCTGAGCTACACGGTGCGCGAGCCGATTGGTGTGGTCGGCGGTATCGTGCCGTGGAACGCCCCGGTGACGCTGTCCTCGCTGAAGATCGCGATGGCGCTGATGACGGGCAATACGCTTGTGCTGAAGGCAGCCGATCTCGCGCCGCTCGCCGTGCTGAAAGTGGCGGAGTGGGCCAACGAGATCCTGCCCGCAGGCGTGCTCAACGTACTCACCGGCTCGGGCAGCGTGGCGGGCGCCGCGCTAGCCCGCCACCCCCGCGTTTCGAAGCTCACCTTCACCGGATCCACTGGCGTGGGCAAGGACATCATTGCGGCGGCGGCCGATCGGATTGCTCCCGTCACGCTTGAGCTGGGCGGCAAGTCGCCGGCGATCGTGTTCCCGGATTCAAACGACGCGGAAACAGTGCAGAACGTGATCAACGCGATGCGCTTCACACGGCAGGGGCAGTCGTGCACCGCGGGGTCGCGGCTCTACGTGCACGAGAGCATCATCGACGAGTTCGTCCTTCAGCTCGTTGACGCGCTCGGGACGTTGCGCGTCGGGGATCCACTCGATGAGGCGTCCGATATTGGCGCCATTGTCAACGAGCACCAGCACGCCACTGTGCTCTCCTACATCGCAGGCGCCGTTGAATCTGGCGGCGTGCTTGCAACAGGTGGGGTCTCGAATCCGGCCGATCGTGACGGTTACTATGTCGCCCCGACCGTGATTCTGGGCGCCCAGGCTGACTGGGCGGTCACGCGTGAGGAGGTCTTCGGGCCGGTCCTCGTCGTGATCCCCTGGTCCGACGAGGAAGAAGTGCTCGAGTGGGCGAACGACAGCGACTACGGGCTCGCTGGCTACATCTTTACCAAGGATGTCTCCACTGCGTTGCGCACCGCGAACCGGCTCGAGGCCGGCTGGATTCAAGTGAACCGCGGTGGCGGTCAGCTTCCCGGCATGTCCTACGGCGGGAACAAGCAGAGCGGGCTCGGACGGGAGTACTCCGTCGACGGCGCGCTCGAGAGTTTCACCAACGTGAAGAACATCACCATCGCCATTTCGGCGTAGTCACCGGCACGCTGCACCCGCGCGTGCCCACCGGAGCGGGCCACGGCTGATCGGCCGTGGCCCGCAGTGGCAGAGCGACGCTGCTCTGCCAGAGTCAAGAAGGCGTTACAAGGAGGAAACGTGTTCGCAGACATTTGCACTGAGATCTCGACGGGGAGAATCTCATCATGACAGTTATCGACTGGGTCATTGTTGCCTGCTACCTCGTGATCATTGTGCTCATCGGGCTCGCGGGTTTGAAGAAGGTGAAGACGGGCCGCGACTTCGCGGTTGCCGGATCGTCGCTGCCCGTAGGAATCGTCACCGCCACCCTCGCGGCGAGCTATATTGGCGGATCGTTCGCCATCGGCGCGGCAGGAGCGACGTTCCGTGAGGGATACACCTATTTCTTTGCGCTGCTCGGATTCCCGCTCGCCACGATTGCGGTCGGTATTTGGGTGGCGCCGCGTCTCCGTCGATACGCGGCGGAGACCGTGGGCGATGTGATGGAGCATCACTACGGTGTCGTCGCTCGTGTGTTCACCGGCCTGATCTCCATGGTGGTGTGCGCGGCAATTCTCGGAGCGCAGATCCGTGCGCTGGGCACCATCCTCGAGGTATTTACCGGGATTGACTTCACGATCGGCGCGATTGTCCTCACGCTGATCGTGATCGTCTACTCAACGGCGGGCGGTCTGTGGTCCGATGTGCGCGCCGACGTGATCCACTTCGCGGTGCTCGCGGTCGCGATCCCGGTCGCGATTCTGGTCGCGATTCGCGCGGTGGGAACACCCGCAGAGATCGTGGCAAGCGTGCCGCCGGAGTTCTTCACCGTCACGGGCGACAAGTCTCTGGGCTTCTTCATCAGCCTCTTCATCGGCTTCGTGTTTGGTGAGACTCTCATCCAGCCGTACTCGCAGCGAGCGTTCGCAGGCGCGAACACGAAGACGGTACGCAAGGCATTTATCTACGCCGGAATCTTCGGCATCGTGTTCCTCTTCACGACCTCGTCCGGCGGCATTCTTGCACGCGCTCTCGACCCGACGATTCCTTCTGACGCAGCGATGCCAGAGCTGATCAACCGTGTGATCCCCGCAGGATTCACCGGGCTGCTCGTCGCGGGATTCATCGCGATCATCATGTCGAGCGCATCCTCGTTCCTGAACTCCACCACGGTCGTCGTAGTGCGTGACCTCTGGACGCTCGGCGGGCGCCGCAAGATCGAGGATCACACACGGCTCCGTTTCCAGCGGGTGATGAACCTCATCATCGGTGTGGTCGCACTCATCGTGGGGCTGTCGTTCCCCAACATCATTGACATCCTCATGGTGTACTTCTCGACCTGGGCGCCTACGGTCATCGTGCCGTTGCTGCTTGGCGTTCTCTTCGACATCCGCCACCGCCTGGCTGGACCGATCGCGATGGTCGCGGGTCTGCTCGCAACCTGGCTGTGGAACGGCCCGCTTGGCGAACCATTCGGCATCCTCGGCCTCGCGGTCGGCCTCGTGACGAACCTCATCGTGTTCTTCGTCGTGGTCGCGGCCACCCCGAAGAAGGGTATGGAACCGCACGGTTTCGACATCGTGGCACCCAACACCCAGGCCGTTGAAACCGTGTGGGACGAGACGAGCGGAGTCAGCGATGACGCCGCACCAGCAACGAAGGAGGGATAGAGCATGTACGGAGTGATCTTGTACGGCGGCGTAATTCTCGCCATCATCGTCGGCCTCGCCGTGACGGCAATGGGCTTGCCGCCCACGCTGCGCGACCTGCGCGATGCGTTTAAGGGCAAGTAAACATCCCATGCGCCAGAGCGGCGCAGGCACCCCTATTCACACCAACCGAAGGTGAGTGACGTCATGAGCGCTCTGCTTGATACTCCGCTGATCCCCTGGGGATCCCCGGCAGCGCAGCGACGAACCGCGCAGTTGCTGAAAGCCAACCAGCAGCAGGACGCGGCCACGGTCACTGCAGCGGTGCATGCCGCGCAGAACGCTCAGCTCGACATTGGTGGTGCACGCGGGCTCAACTTGTACGCGGGGAGCAACGTGCTGTCTCCCCGCGTACGGGCTGCGCACGAATCGGATCTGGCTCCACGGCCGGCGCTCGGCTGGCCGGGCGAGAAAATACAGCCGGCCCTCGAACACGTTGAAGAGCTTGAGGTTATTGCTGCCCAACAGCTGCGCCGCGCGTTCAGCGCGAAGTTCGCTGATGGCCGTTTCGTGACTGCGACCCTTGCGAACCTTGCTGCCTACGCGGCTTTCACGGAACCTGGCGACACGATCGCGACACTGTCGCCCAGCGCGGGGAGCCATGCCAGCCACCTGGCTGCCGGAACCGCTGGGGTGCGCGGCCTTCGAGGAAGCTATCTGCCGAGCAACCCGCATACAGGGGATATCGATGCAGCGGAGCTCGACGCGTTCGTAGTGGCGAGGCGGCCGCGAATCATCTTGGTGGGCGGCAGCGTCATTCAGTTCGCCACCCAGATCGCGCCGCTGCGTGATGCTGCGGACCGCGTTGGGGCAATACTGATCTTTGACGCGTCGCACGTGGCGGGGCTGATCGCTGCGGGAGCCTTCCCGAATCCGCTCGACGAGGGCGTTGACCTGCTCACGTTCTCCACGTATAAGACGCTTGCCGGGCCCGCGGGTGGCGCGGTCGCGACGAACAGCGCCGAGGTTGCTGAACGGTTGAGCGATGCGCTCTACCCGATGCTTTCCTCAAACTACGATCCTGCCCGGCTCGGGCCACTCGCCATCGCAACGGCTGAGGCAGTGGAACAACGTCCGGCTTGGGCGCAACGAACGATTGAGCTCGCAGTTGCGCTGGGGGAGCGACTGGCTGCGCACGGCATGAGCGTGCAGGCAATTGAGCGCGGGGTGACCGCAACCCACCAGGTAGTCGTGGACGTCGCTGCTTTCGGCGGCGGCACCGCGGCAATGCGAACGCTTGAATCAGGTGGCGTGTACGTGGGAGCGTGCCGGTTGGTCGGGCAGGCCTCCGATGCCCCGCCGCAGGGCATCCGCATCGGAACACAGGAGATTGTGCGGCTGGGTGCAGGGTTCGAACATGCGGAACCGATTGCGCAGCAGATCGCCGCGCTGCTCCGCGGCGACGCCGGAACAGAAGAGGTCAGCCGAGCGTTGCGCCGCAGTTTTGGCGCGGACCTCTGGGGTAGGCCTGCACCGTGAACGCGCTAGCGAGGGAGCAGCTCCGCGACCGAGCCGAGCACCTCGTCCGGACGGAACGGGAAGCGCTCAATCTCTGCGCGATCCGAGATCCCGGTCATCACGAGCACGGTGTGGAGGCCCGCCTCCATGCCCGCGACCACGTCGGTGTCCATGCGGTCGCCGATCATGCCCGTGTTGTGCGAGTGCGCGCCAATCTTGTTGAGCGCAGAGCGGAACATCATGGGGTTCGGCTTTCCCACGACGTAGGGCTCCATGCCCGTCGCCTTCGTGATCAGCGCGTTGATCGCGCCGGTGGCGGGCAGCGGGCCCTCGGGGCTCGGCCCGGTGGCGTCCGGGTTCGTCGAGATGAAGCGCGCACCGCGGCTGATCAGGCGGATCGCCTTCGTGATCGCCTCGAACGAGTAGTTGCGGGTTTCGCCCACCACCACGAAGTCGGGATCAGACTCGGTCATCACGTACCCTGCGTCGTGCAGCGCGGTGAGGATGCCGGCCTCGCCAATGACGAACGCCGAGCCGCCGGGCTTCTGCTGCTTCAGGAACGCCGCGGTGGCGAGCGCGCTCGTCCAGATCCGCTCCTCCGGCACATCGATGCCTGACGAGGCGAGGCGCGCGCTGAGATCGCGCGCGGTGAAGATCGAGTTGTTCGTGAGCACGAGGTAGGGCATTTCCTCCTCGCGCCAGTGCTCGAGCAACTCGGCGGCACCGGGGATCGCGCGGTTTTCGTGAACCAGCACCCCATCCATGTCGGTGAGCCAGCATTCGATGTCGTCTCGGCGGGGGTGGACCACACTCTCGATCATGGCTTCAGGATAGCCCGGCCCCATGAACGTCCGGTAAAGCCCACACCACGCCCACCCACAGATCGGGGTCACTTCGGCACTGTGTTGCGGACCCGCCCACCCGCAACACGGTGCCGAAGTGACCCCGAATCGGAGGGGGAGGGTGGTGGGGTGGCACACTGGGGGGATGCACGAACGCGCCGGCACCATCGCCCGTACCGAAGACCTCGTCGACGTCGAGGCGCTGCTCCAGGCCTACGTCGACACCACGCCCGATCTCACGAATCCCGCGCAGCGCGTCGTGTTTGGCACCTCGGGTCACCGCGGCTCGGGGTTCTCCGGCGCATTTACTGACGCGCACATCGCGGCGATCAGCGCTTCGATCGCCGAGTATCGAGCCGCCCAGGGCATCACCGGCCCCCTCTTCATCGGGGCGGACACCCACCCGCTCTCGATTCCCGCCGAGCGCACCGCGGTCGAGGTGCTGCTTGCTGCGGGCGTGGACGTGCGCCCCTCCGCGGGCGAGGGCGACGCCTGGTTCGTGCCCACCCCGGCGCTCAGCCACGCGATCCTTGCCTACAACCGCGGGCGAGACGCGGACGACCCTGCCCGCGCCGACGGCATCGTTGTCACCCCGAGCCACAACCCGCCAGCCGACGGCGGCTTCAAGTACAACCCGCCGCACGGCGGTCCCGCCGACAGCGACGCAACCAACTGGATCGCGGCGCGCGCCAACGAACTGCTTGAGCGCGGGATCGCGGCGATCTCGCGTGCGGATGCCGACACCGTTGCTGCGGCACCGCGCTTCGACTTCCTCGCCGGCTACGTTGGCGCCCTTGCGGAGGTGATTGACCTCGCGGCCATCCGTGACGCGGGCGTGGCCTTCGCAGCGCACCCGCTCGGCGGCGCAAGCGTTGCCTACTGGGACGCGATTCGGGATCAGCACGCCCTGAACCTCACGGTGCTGGGGCCGGGCGTGGACCCGCAGTGGGGGTTCATGCACCTCGACTGGGACGGCAAGATTCGCATGGACCCGTCCTCCGCGCACGTGATGAGCACGGTGGACGAGTTCCGTGACGAGTTCTCGCTGATCACGGGCAATGACGCGGACGCGGATCGCCACGGCATCGTGACCGCAGACGGTCTGATGAACCCCAACCACTTCCTGGCGGTCGCGATCGACTACCTGCTCACCCATCGACCCGAGTGGCCGGCCGCGGCGGGCATCGGGAAGACGCTCGTGTCCTCCGGCATGATCGACCGGGTGGTCGCGGGCCACGGCCGTACGCTCCTCGAGGTGCCGGTCGGCTTCAAGTGGTTTGTGCCTGGCCTCTTCGACGGCACGGTGGTGTTCGGCGGCGAGGAGAGTGCGGGAGCCTCATTCCAGCGCTTCGACGGCACCGCGTGGAGCACCGATAAGGACGGCATTCTGCTCGCGCTGCTCGCCGCAGAGATTCAGGCGGTCACGGGGCAGTCGCCCTCCGAGCGGTACCGTGCGCTCGTCGCGCAGTATGGCGAGCCCGCCTACGCGCGCATCGATGCCGCCGCGACGCCCGCCCAGAAGGCGACCCTCGGCGCGCTCGCATCGAGCGATGTGACCGACACCGAGCTCGCAGGCGATCCCATCACGGCGATCCTCACGCGCGCACCGGGGAACGACGCGGCGATCGGCGGGCTCAAAGTGCAGACGGACCACGCTTGGTTCGCCGCGCGCCCCTCGGGCACCGAGGACGTCATGAAGATCTACGCAGAGTCGTTCCGTGGGCCTGAGCATCTCGCGCTCGTGCAGCAGGCGGCCCAGGCGCTCGTCGCCCGCGTACTCGACTAGCTGAACTTCCAGGCTTGCGCCCCGAATGCACGTGCCAACCGGGGCGCGCCGGGCGATACTCTAGGGACCATGTCTGAGACCACCGCCCCCGCCCGCCGTTACTCCTACCTGGGGCCGGCCGGGACGTTTACGGAGGCGGCGCTCAAGCAAGCTCCCGAGGCGGCCGGCCAGGAGTGGCACCCGGTTGACAACCTGGGCGAGGCGCTCGGCGATGTGGTGTCGGGGCGCAGCGACGCCGCGATGATCGCCATCGAGAACTCGATCGACGGCGGCGTGACCGTGGCGCAGGATCTCCTCGCGACGATCCCGGGCCTGCGCATTGTGGGGGAGTACCTCGTGCCCGTGCGCTTCGTGCTCGTGGCAAAGCCGGGCACGCGCCTCGAAGACGTGAGCGTGGTGTCGGGCCATCCGGTGGCCTACGGTCAGTGCCGCACCTGGCTCGACACGAACGCGCCGCAGCACCGCCACTTGATTGCCACGTCGAATGTGCAGGCCGCCGCCGATCTGTTCGACCCCGAGAAAGGGATCGACGCGGCGATTGCCCCGCCCGGCATTGAGGCGCACTACGACGTTGAGGTGCTCGCGGAGGGCATTGCGGATAACCCGGATGCGGTGACGCGGTTCGTGATGGTCAGCCGCACGGTGCCCGTGGGGGAGCCGACGGGGGCCGACAAGACCTCCCTCATCATCGAACTGCCCGACGACCGCTCGGGTGCGCTGCTTGACCTGCTCGAACAGTTCGCCACCCGCGGGGTCAACCTCACGCTCCTTGCCTCGCGGCCGATCGGCGATCGAATGGGGCGCTACCGTTTCGTGATCGACGCGGAGGGGCACGTGAAGGACGCGCGCGTGGCTGACGCACTGCTCGGTGTGAAGCGTTTCAGCCCGAAAGTGGTGTTCCTCGGCTCGTATCCGCGCGCGGATCGCATCGCGGCAACCACCCGCGCGGCGCACGATGATGATTCGTTCCGGGATGCTCGAGACTGGCTGCGCGGTGTGATCGAGGGCACCGCCGACGGCGAGGCGTAGCGCCAGCGCCGCTGCCTGAGCGGCCGCGTTCTCGGCGGCTGACGTTCCGCTGCGCCGGAGAAGTCTTCTTGACACCGCACTATTGTGTAATGCACACTAGTGCGGACGCGGGAAGTCAACCACGGCCACGATCCCACGCAGTTTCTTGATGGGGATCGCGGCCGTGCCACAGTCCTCCCGTGCGCAGCCCAGGAAAGGAACACGGATGGACGCGACTCAGCTCCTGAAGGGAGTGCTCGACGCTGCGGTGCTTGCCGTCGTGCAGCGCGAGGACGGCTACGGCTACGACGTGGTGCGGCGCCTGCGCGACGCGGGTCTTGCCGAGGTGGGCGACGCCTCCGTGTACGGCACCCTGCGTCGGCTGTACGCTGCCGGTGCGCTCTCCACCTACGTGGTGCCCTCCGAGGGCGGCCCGCACCGCAAGTACTACAGCATCACCCCAGCTGGGCAGGAGCTGCTTGCCGAGCAGCGGGCCGGCTGGAACCGCTTCGCCGGGACACTGACCCGGCTCATCGCAGACGATTCGCACGCCGTTGCGGCCGCGGGGACCACCCCCGCCGCGCAGGAAGGAGCACGCGCATGAACACCGCATCGCGCACCCCCGAGGGCCACGCCCCCGAGAGCCGCACCCCCGAAGACTGGAACGCCACCACCCCGCTCCCGGGTGCAGAGCCGACCGCCGGGCTGGGAATCGGGCAGGGCGCAGCCGGCAGCCGCGAGGCCCGCGCTCGCACCTTTGTGGCCGCCGTGCGCTCGCAGCTCGCCGACCTCGGTCCAGAAGAGGTTGACGAGCTGACTGACGGGCTCGCCGCCGATCTCACGGATCGGCTGGGCGAGGACCCCGCGCTGGGTGACCCCGTAAAGTACGCCGCCGAGCTGCGTCAGGCCGCGGGGCTCCCACAGCGGGCCCCGCGCTCAGACGCGCGTCACAGCGTGGCGGAGAGCTGGGCCGCGCTTGTCCGCGGCTGGCACGCCTGGTGGGCTGGCACGCCCGCGCGGGTCGCCGTGCGCGACTTCGCGCTCGCCCTCCGCCCCCTGTGGTGGGTGGCGCGTGGCGGGGCGCTCGCCGCGGTGCTGTGCATGCTGGTGGGGATCCCGAGCCTTGCGGTGTGGGCACTCGTCTCCGTGGCCACGGTGATCGTTAGTGTGCAGTGGGGGCGTGGTCGATGGGCGCCCGACGGCTGGGGCGTGTGGCTGCGCCGCGTCGCGAGCGCGGTGTCCGTGCTGGCGATTGTGCTGCTCTCGCCCGCGGCCCTCGGTCTGCTCCGGGGCTCCACGACGCCGTACGTGGAGGAACCCGACATGCAGACCAGCTGGGGGCTCACGAGCAACGGCACCGAGATCTCGAACATCTTTGCGTACGACTGCGCGGGGCAGCCCCTCGACGGCGTGCAGCTCTTCGCGCAGGATGGGACCCCGCTCCACACAGGCGCAGGCGATCCCCGCGATGCCGACTGGCTTCCCGCCTCCGGCGCGGATCCCGAGACCGGGGAACTCCTCGACTACCGCCGCAACGCGGTCGCCACGATGCCCGATGAATGGAACGTATTCCCGCTAAGAGAAGCGCGCGTTCTTGACGGTGTATACCCGGATCCTGACGCGACGGGCGAGGTCTCGGTTCTCCCGTACGAGCGCGTGCCGAGCCTTGGCAACTGCGATGCCCTGGCAGGCTCGGCGGCGGACACCGAAACGAAGGAACCCAAAGCGAATGATGCTGAAACTCAGGGCGCCGACGCGAAGAGTGCCGACGCAAAGGGTGCTGAAGCGACGCCCAACAGCGAGGGCTGATCCCGCGCTCCGCTCCCGGGGTGGTGGGCGCTAGGCCTGCGCCTTCCACTCCGGGAGCACGCGGACGACGAGCGCGCCCGGGTCGACCACGCCGCTCACCGCGAGTGCGAGCCCGAAGTCATCGCCGTCAAGCTGCACGGGCTCCGGCTTCGACACCGACAGCGCGTAGCGGCGCACTTGCGAGTAGTTCACCGACCTCGTGTCATGCACGAGGTCGATGATCCGACGCCCGGTCTGCGTCTTCCGGAGCACGCCGTTCTCCCAGCCGATCTTGTTCCAGATGCGCAGCCACGAGAACGCGCCGAGTGGGCGCAGCGCCACGATGTCGAGCATGCCGTCGTCGAGTTTCGCGTCGGGGATGAGGAGCACGCCGCCCGGCATGAGCCCGCAATTGCCGATCATCACGGTGTACACGGAGAGTGGCTTCAGCGGCGAGTTGTCGATCGAATAGTGAATCTGCAGCGGGCCGTCGCGCAGCATCGTGCGTACCCCCGCATCCACGTAGGCGAGCCACCCCAGCCGCTTCTTGAGCGTCGCGCGGGTCGCAGAGATCGCCCGTGCATCAAGGCCCATGCCGGCGAGCACGAGGAAGAGGTGTTCGTCCTCGCTCTCGTCCTCCCGCGTGATCGTGAGAATGCCCACGTCCACCGCGCGGTTGTTCCCCGTGAACGCGGCCCGCACCGCCTCGTCGATCCGGTTCAGTGGCACCCCAAGGTTGCGGGCCAGCAGGTTCCCCGTGCCCTGCGGAATGATGACGATCGGGATCCCGGTGCCCCGCAGCGCCTCAGACACCGCGCGGATCGTGCCGTCGCCCCCGCTCGCGAGCACCACGCTCGCTCCGTTCGCGATTGCTCGCCGGGTCGCACCCACGCCCGCGTCGTGCGCTTCGGTCTCGTGCCACTGCGTGGGGGACCAGCCGAGTCGGCGCTCCTGCACCATCACGGCCGAGCGCAGCGCTGCGATGTCGGTCTTCAGCGGGTGGTACACAACAGCCGCGCTCGGCTGATGCCGCTCCGGGGTGGCGATCATGGGACAAGCGTAGTCCCCGGGCCGCCATCGCCCAGCTCAGCACAGGTAAGCTGGGCGATGTGATCGATCCAGTACTCCTCCGCACTGATCCTGAGGCCGTCAAGCGTTCGCAGCGCGCGCGTGGAAACAGCGAGGCGGTGGTCGACGAAGCGCTCGCCGCAGACGCGTCCCGCCGCGCAGCGCTCACCGAGTTCGAGTCGCTCCGCGCTGAGCAGAACGAGTTCGGCAAGCAAGTGAAGGCCGCCTCCAAGGAGGACAAGCCCGCACTTATCGCCCGCGCGCAGGAGCTTGCCGCCGCGGTAAAGGCCGCCGACGCGCGCGCCAAGGCCGCCGAGGCTGAATTCTCCGCAATCTCGATGCGCATCGAGAACCTCGTGATTGACGGCGTGCCCGCTGGCGGCGAGGAGAACTTCGTCACGCTGCGCGAGGTGGGCGTGAAGCCCGAGTTCGATTTCCCCGCGCGTGACCACCTGGAGCTCGGCGAGATGCTCGGCGCGATCGACATGGAGCGCGGCGCGAAGGTCTCGGGTGCCCGCTTCTACTTCCTGCGTGGGGTGGGTGCACGCCTCGAGCTGGCACTCATGAACCTCGCGCTGGATCGCGCGCTGTCGCACGGCTTCACGCCGCTCATCACGCCGACGCTTGTGAAGCCTGAGGTCATGCGTGGCACCGGCTTCCTCGGTGAGCACGCGGACGAGGTGTACCACCTGCCCGCGGACGACCTGTTCCTCACGGGCACGAGCGAGGTTGCCCTCGCCGGGTACCACTCGGACGAGATCATTGACCTTGCCGCTGGTCCGATGCGCTACGCCGGCTGGTCGACCTGCTACCGCCGCGAGGCCGGCTCGCACGGCAAGGACACCCGCGGCATCCTCCGCGTGCACCAGTTCAACAAGCTCGAAATGTTCGTGTACGCCGATCCGGCCGACGCCGAGGCAGAGCACGATCGCCTGGTCGCGTGGCAAGAGGAGATGCTCCAGTCGCTCGGTCTGCACTACCGCGTGATCGACGTCGCGGCGGGCGATCTCGGCTCGAGCGCGGCGCGGAAGTTCGACATCGAGGCGTGGGTGCCGACGCAGGACGCGTACCGCGAGCTCACCTCGACGAGTAACTGCACCACGTACCAGTCGCGCCGTCTGGCCACCCGCTTCCGCACCGAGAGCGGCAAGACCGCCCCGGTCGCGACGCTGAACGGTACGCTCGCGACCACCCGCTGGCTCGTCGCGATTCTCGAGACGCACCAGCAGGCTGACGGCAGCGTGACGGTGCCCGAGGCGCTGCGCCCCTACCTCGGCGGCCTTGAGGTGCTGACCCCGATGGGTGAGGGATACACACGATGACCATTCCCTCGCTGCAGGCCGTGTCCGCCGCTGAGCGGCATCTCATCGCACTCGACCTGGACGGGACTGTGCTGAGCCACGGTTTCGGTGAGGGCGCGGGCGACGATCCCAACGGTGGTCGCATCGATCCGGATCTTGCCGCCGCCATTCGCGCGCTCGAGGCGGCGGGGCACGAGGTCGTGATCGCCACGGGGCGCTCGGTCGATGCGACGTTGCCCATCGTTGAGCGGCTCGGCATCCGCCCGCAGTGGGTGGTTGCGGCGAACGGTGCCGTCACGCTGAAGCGTGATGCGCTCGCCCCGCGCGCGTACCGACGCGAGATGGTCGAGGCCTTTGATCCGAGCGACGCGCTGCAGAAGATCCGCACGCAGCTGGTCACGGCCCGCTTCGCGGTCGAGCTCGCCGATGGTGGTTTCCTCTACACCGAGCAGATCCCAACCGGTACGCTCCCCGCGGAGCAGCGCCAGGTGACGTTTGACGAGCTGCTGGGGGTGCAGGCCTCCCGCGTGGTCGTCGTGTCCCCGGACCACCGGCTCGAGGAGTTCGTGGGCGCCGTGCGCACGCTGGGGCTCACGCACGTCTCGTATGCCGTGGGCACGACGTCGTGGCTCGACATTGCGCCCGACGGCGTGACGAAGGCGAGCGCGCTCGAGGTGGTGCGTGAGCGCGTGGGTATCGACGCGTCGCGGGTGTTCGCCGCGGGCGACGGCCGCAACGACATCGACATGCTCACCTGGGCGTCGCGCCGCGGCGACGGGGTAGCGATGGGGCAGGCAGTTCCTGAGGTGCAGAAGGTCGCGGCGCGCGTCACGGGCACCATCGAGGAGAATGGCCTGCTCACAGCGCTGCAGCAGCGCTTCCCCGGCCTGGTCTGATCCTGCGCGTCGCTCGACACCCCCGCCGTTTGCTAGGCTCGTCGGTGGAGGGTTGTCCGAGCGGCCGAAGGAACTTGTCTTGAAAACAAGCAGGCGGTAACCCCGTCTCAGGGGTTCAAATCCCCTACCCTCCGCTCAGCAAAGAGCCCCCTACTCCGGTAGGGGGCTTTTTCGTGGCTTGTCGAGGTGTTAGCCGAGAGGGTGCGGCACCATGCCGCCCTCGTCGATCTCGTCCTCTTCGGGCTTGGGATCGCGGGCGTCGGCGTACGCGAAGCCGAGCGCGGCGATGGCGAGTGCGAAAGCGATGATCCCGAGCGGGTTGCAGAGCGCGATCGACATCTCCGCGGAGAACGCGGATCCGGACGCGAGGCTGAGGATCGACTCGAGCTTGCCGTCCGCCAGATCGGGCACGGTGAGGCCGAAGCCGATCGCGCAGACCCACGCGAGGATCAGCGAGACGATCGTGCTGCGTCCGGTGCGCTTGCCGCGCGCACGGGTGATGGTGAGGCGGCGCGCGAGCCAGAGCTGCAGAGCCGCGAAGGTGAGGCCAATCGCCGGCACGTACCACCAGGAGAGGGTGCCGCCAATGCCAAACACCCACCGCCCGAGCGACATCCACAGGGCCAGGATGATTCCGACGATGGCAACGACGCGGCTGTTCACGCGCTCCTCTTTCTGTTGTAATTCTGCGCCGACATGCCCGGCGCGCACGTACTAGCCAAGCAGATTTCGCATCGGGATGCGAAAGGTGTTATTCTCAAACGGTTGTCGCCGCAAGGTGGCTTCGCCCCGATAGCTCAGTGGTAGAGCACTTCCATGGTAAGGAAGGGGTCCCGGGTTCAAGTCCCGGTCGGGGCTCTGGCTTGTTTGATCTTTATGGTCAGCATGGCTGAGTAGCTCAGCTGGTTAGAGCGCACGACTCATAATCGTGAGGTCGCGGGATCGAGCCCCGCCTCAGCTACGACAAGCCGCAACTGAAACCCCTGGTCACGCCGGGGGTTTTGTTGTACCTGGGGTTGGTTGGGGGATCGCGCAGGTGTCGGTGCTGCCCTTCAAGAGGACTCCATCTGAGGGCTTCGCTCAGTCGTCATCGCCGCAGACGCGTCCAAATCTGCCTGGCGTTGTCGCCAGGGCTGGGAGTGCCTCAAATGCTGCCCAAAGTCCAATGTGTGCACATTTCATGTACACGCTTGGTGAGCCTGCCAAGCGTGTTAGCTGCATCCCAATGTTCAGCCTGGGATGGCGACGCCACATTCGGGCCACTAGATAAGATGACAACTGGTGATCCATGCGCATAGGGAAGCCTGTGTTGCCAGATATTCAGTTGTGCCCTGACTCAAATTTAGGATGGGCTCGGTTCATTCGGAGGTTTGAGTGGCTCGTCGTAGAGGATTCTTGGCAGAAATGCAGCATCAGGCTCGGCTTGCCGAGCAAAGGCAGCGTGCGGCTGCGAGGCAACAGCTTGCCGCTGCAAGGCGTGCGGAGCAGGCTCAGAAAGCTGCGGAACGGGCTCAAGCAGCGGCTACCCGCGCGGCTGAAGCGGACAGAAAGCGACTCGAACGTGAGGCGCTCGCCGCTCACGTTGCCGCGATGCAGGCAGAAGTTGAGTCTTTGAACCTTGGACTGTCTGAGCATTATGCAGAGCTTGATGGACTTCTTGAAGCAACACTTGGTGTCGATGATTTCGTTGACCTCGAAACGCTGCGGGTCGTAGCGGAACATCCACCATTTCCTGCTGAACAATTGAGACGACCGACTCCTTCGCCTACCCCAATTGCTGATCCACCTTTGCCGGTACGCGGTGAAGTACCAGCGCCGACAGGGCTCTTTGGTAAGAAAAAGAAGCTTGAAGCGGCACATGCAGCCGTGGAGCAACAGTATGCGACTGACTACTATGCCTGGCAAGCCGCTACGGAAGCGTTGCCTGGTCGCCGGGCAGCACAAGCTGCCGAGTACGATGAGGCTGAGCGGGCCAGACTTGTGTCTTTGGAAGAAGCCGAGCAGCGTTACGCGGCTGAGTGCGAAGCGCGCGAGCGAGACGCGGCCGAACAAAACGAGGAGCTTGACCAGCTCATCGCAGGTCTTGGGTACGGGACCGTCGATGCTGTCCAAGAATACGTCAGCATTGTGCTCATGAACTCGGTGTATCCCGAGCATTTCCCGGTGAAGCACGAGTCGAGTTTTGACCCGACAGCGGCGGAGCTTACGCTGCGACTCACAATTCCGGGGCCTGAGGCTGTCCCAAAGACCAAAGCGTTTAAGTACACGAAGTCGACGGATCAGATCACTGAAACGCAGCTCTCGCAAAAGGATATGAAAGATCGATACGCCGGTATCGTGCACCAGGTCGCCTTAAGGAGCCTCCACGAAGTCTTTGAGGCAGATCGTCGCGAAATTGTGCGTAGCATCTCCCTGGAACTGGGGGCGAAGACGATCAGCCCAGCGACTGGACGAGAAACATATGTTCCTTTCGTTGCTGTTGCAGTAGAGCGAAGCGCCTTTGCTGGTTTGGATCTTTCTTCTGTAGTTCCCTCGGCAACGCTTGATCACCTTGGAGCTACGGTCTCCAAGAACCCGATGGGGCTTGTAGAAATTGATTCTTCGGGCATAAAGCGAGTGTCGTAGGCAATGAGCGTTGTTTTCAATCCACCACCGGGCTGGCCTAAACCCCCGGCAGGATGGCAACCGCCCGCGGGGTGGACCCGAGACCCAAACTGGCCGGAACCGCCTGCAGGGTGGCAACTCTGGGTATCTGATGACGGGACACCTGTCGTAAATACAACTGGCGATGCCGAGAACGAGACAGCTAAGGCAGCTGAGACAAGCGCTCTCGGGACTAGCGAAAATGCAAGAGTCGAGTTTCTTGAAGCAGAGAACGCGGAGCTGAGACTTCGACTTGAGGAATCATCAGGGCAAGGGCTTATCGAACTGGATGACGCACGTGTCCTTCAGGATGTAGGAATCTATCGCTATCACCATCCACTTGAGTCGGCGGCAGCATACAAAGATCGCCTGAAATCTCTTGAATCAGATATTGCCGACTCGGTGCGAAGCGGACGGGCAATTGCAAAGTCTGAGTTGTTCACATTGAACAACTCGCTCGCCCAAGGGCGACGGATGACCGCTGACCTTGGCAAGTTGATGCTTCGTGCCTATAACGCTGAAGCAGACAATGTGATCCGCTCGCTCCGGGCGGGAAACATAGAGACTGCGAAGCGGCGTCTTGAAGCTTCACGTTCGGCGATTGCAAAACTTGGCGCTCTCATGGAAATGCGGATCGACGAGGCTTTCCACCAGCTTCGCATAGCCGAAATTGAGCTTACGGCTGATTGGCTGATGAAGAAGCAAGAAGAGCGTGAAGAGGCCAAGGAAGAACGAGCGCGGCTTCGGGAGGAAGCCCGCGTGCAACGCGAACTTGAAGAAGAGCGCGCACGGTTGGACAAGGAACGAACTCACCTTACAAATACCCTTGCAGCGCTCCGGCTGCAAGGTCGAGAAGACTCGGATCTGATCGCGCGGCTTGCAGCTGTAGATCAGGCCATCGAGCAGAACGATTATCGCGCAGCCAATATTCGGGCGGGCTACATTTATGTAATTTCGAACGAGGGAGCTTTTGGCGCGGGCGTGGTCAAGATTGGGCTGACCCGGCGTCTTCAGCCTTTGGAACGTATCTCTGAACTCAGCGGTGCTTCCGTGCCATTCAGATTTGACGTACACGCACTCTTCTTCTCAGAGGATGCCGTGACGCTGGAAAATGACTTGCATAAGCATTTCGCCACGCGGGCGCTCAATCAGGCAAATTCGCGGAAGGAATTCTTCTTTGCCACACCTAGCGAAGTGCGAGAAGTTTTGCTGCAACGAGTTGGAAATATTCTCGAGTTCACGGAAGACGCGGAAGCTACTGAATACAGGCAATCAGTCGGCTCCTGGCCTCAGTAGATGCGTGTGGCCTGATGAGCCTGCGGTGTTCCAAGCAACTAGTGCTCGAACGTCCTTGGCCGCGCCTGAATTCCGGGCTTCGTCGCTGAGAAGAGACTCGTAGCTAACCTCTGCGCTTCTATTCATGCTTTTGATGCTGTATCGCTGCGGAGTGCGAGCAGTGAGCGTGGCTTCATCATCGGCGGCACAGTGCCGCTCATCGATGAGACGGAAGGCAGGCCACAATGGCATCCCAGGTTTACGGATATATGCACCTCGACTACAGCGACGAACACCCCGAGCAGCGCGCGGAAGCGCTCGGATCGGTGGCGCTCTTCTGTGATTACGGGCCACGGTATGACACGGCGAGGGTGAACCTGAACCGGATGCTCGCAGCAACCCAGACGGGCGATTTCATCTTCGTGGAACGTATCGACCGGATCGCTGACTCGGTATCCGACTTCCATAATCTCCTGCTGTTCTTGAAGGAGCGTGGGGTCGGGTTCGAGGCGTTGGAAGATGCGTTCATCTTGAAGCCCACGACAGGCGTGGACTTTCACGCAGACGGCAGCCCATCTACGCAGAAGGATTCGCGGCCTACCCAAGCGCCAGACGAATCGCTGGAACTGATTGGCCGTATGGCTGCGCTTGAGCGGGCAAAGACAATGAAGGGTCCGCGAGGTTTCGCGTTCGACTTCGCCACGATGCACGAGACCGACCCGCTGCTGACGCTGGAACGGGTGCTGGGCGCTGAGCAGCAGCTCGCTGCCGGAGTGCCGCTCAGTCGGATTGCCACCGCGTTGCGAGTGACTGCGGTGGAGCTGTTTAAAGCGATACGCCGAGATAACGAGTATGCCTCGTATCTGAAGATATAACCTCAGAAGCAACGTGAGAGGTCCGCCAGTTTGGTGCAGTGATGTGCTGAATGGGCGGACCTTTTACTGTTCCTGAGAGGATGGCGGGGTGAACATCATTGAGCTAGCTGTCCGGGCCAGAGGCTCCAGTACCCGCCGTGACAGAACGGGCATCGTGTACGTCGCTGACTCAATCGATGTCGCTCAGCTCGAAGCGAGGCCCGAGTCTGACATGTTCTCCGTTGCTTGGGGGCAGTTGCAGAGGTGGATGTGTCGCGCGACACAACCGACAAACACGATCATGACGCTCGTAGAGTCTCTTGCAGAGGTGCGTTACGTGAACGGGTACGACGCGCTCGGAAGGGAAACCTCCAATGGGCTAATGGCGAACCCTGAAAACATTGTCGTCCGTGACGCGCTGCCTTTTGCACGAGAGTGGAGCGAGGTCGAACTCGTTGTAGAACGGGTGAAATCTCCGAGGCCCCTGCTAGCCGCGATTGAGGGCGGACTGCCAATGCCAGCGTGGATGCTGAAGAACAGGTGGGGAGAGATTGAAGCGGGTTGGTTCGTATTTCGCCCGAATTCCCTCATCACAATCTTTGATCCCAAAAGCAGGGCAGAGTCCAAAGGTGCTCAGCAGAAGACAGGACGCGCAGTCGTGTTCGAAGACGAAGCAGCGCTGCTGGCAGAAGCTAGAGGCTGGAAAGCTCAGCTGAGGGAAGTGATCGGCGCCGAACCGATGGAATACTCAGCTCGCCGTGCAGGGCTGGAGAACACGTACACCTACCCGCTATCACCGCACGCAGATCTCCTACTTCTGAACACTATCTCGCCGGCGAGGTCGCGAAGCCGTTTCGCAACGCTAGTGACGGAGGCAGCGCAGCACCCAGGAGGTCAGGTGACAGCCCGGTATGAGGCGCAGAGGCGTCGGGGTGAATCCCCCAAACGTTCGTCGAGCGTGGCAAATCTTGAACGCGCGAACACCGTCCGCGCGCAGCTTGTCGAAACGCGAATGAGGAAGCTCTGTGAGCTTCGCCATAACGACCGGGAGCTTACGCAGACCGCATGCGCCCGCGCACTGGGCTGCGATCCTCGTACAGTCCGCAACTATCTCAGGGAACCAGGCCTCTGCACCCCGCCCGAGAAGCCAGACCCTAATCGCGAACCTTGGGAGTGTGGAGCGTGTTGGATCAAGTGAGTGCAGGATCTGATGCCGCGTCGCCAGGCGATTCCCTCTCAATTGAAGAGGTGCGAGAGAGGGGCCTGGCAGGGCGGTACCGTTCATGGGGAATCACCCTGCCTGAAGGGTCCCCGAAACTTGGTGCCCTGAAAACCTTCGAGCAGATACTTCCTGACCTATTCAAAGACTCCGGCGCGGAAACGTATGCCAGCGCAACCGTAGAAGAGCAGAGCGCAATTATTGATCGTGTGGTGCGGGCGTATCAAGAAGCCGACGCCTTCCCCATCGTTTACTACTCTGATGCGGCCGCTCGAAAAGAGATTGCATCCAGTCTGAAATTGGGCGCAAAGACGAACGCGAAGGCGACACATCAAGTTTGGTACTCACCGGAGACCCTTTACTTTGTGCCAGGGAGCGCGTCACGCAAGGGTGTTGATCTGTGCAACTGGATGTTCCCGAACTTATTTGATGCGCGAGCCGTCACTGGCAGATCGTTACGTACCGATTTCATGGACCCAGAGCATCTGGCAAAGAGCGTGCGAAGCATTCTGCGAGAAGGTAGGGGGCCCGACCGCCTGACTCAGTCAAAACTGCGGTCGAAGGGCTACTACCCGAGAAACTTCAGCCCGATGACTGCGCGGGCGATCTACCAGACCTACCTCCCGAACGGGGGCACGGTGCTCGATCCGAGCGCCGGGTATGGAGGCAGACTCCTCGGTGCACTCACCGCACCCGGCAACTTGCGATACATCGGATGCGACCCGAATGACGAGACCATCTACAACCTGGACCGTCTCGGGCAACTCATTGAGTCCGTCACTGGACGCACAGACTCGTATGACCTTCACTGCCGAGGGTCCCAGGACCTTGAATTGGCGTCCAACAGTGTTGACTTTGCTTTCACGTCTCCGCCGTACTTCGACCTAGAGATCTACGACGAGAAAGGCGCTGAGCCGGGTAGGCCGTCACAGTCAGTGACGTCGTTTAGTAACGTCGACGCTTGGCTGACCAGATATGTACGCCCAACATCGGAGCGCGTCCGGGAAGCTTTGAAGCCCGGCGGACTGTTCCTGGTCAACATTACTGACTATCGAACAGGCAAAAAGGACCCTGTAACTGGACGTCAGGAAGTCATGCAGATCGTGGATCGGTGGGTCGAGCACACCGAGGGCGACGGCTTCGAACTCGTCAACCTCCACTATCTTGCGCCCCGAGCCCGCCCCGGCGATCTACAAAACCACCGCAAACGCGTCAAACTCACCGACGCAAAACCCAACGTGGAACTCGAACCCATCCTCGTGTTCCGGAAATCCTAACTCACATACCCCGATGAGTTGTCAAGTGATGTGGACAAGAATCTTCTTCCAGGTGAAAACCGTGACACCTCATGTGCGCTCAGAGCACGAAATCACCAATGCGGAAATTTGCAAACACAACAGACCTGCAGGGTTGACGCTGCAGCCGGTCCTGTGGCGAGCGCCGGGCCAGCACCACCGGCGCTTGTCTCCTAGCCCGGGGTAGCAAGTCACTCGCCCTACCGGGCCAGGGGCGGGTCGCCATGCGCCGCTGGCCGCCATTGGTCCCGCCGCGCTTCACCGCACGCGCTACACGGCCCGCTGTGGGCCTAACTGCGGCTCGGCCAAGCTTCACCCCTACCCCGGCCGGTTTCGTTGCGTCCAGCGGCGTGACAGGCAGCACTTGCTCGACCCAAGTGAAAGCTGATGTGCCCAAGAAAGTCAGAAAGCCCGCGCCACGCCTATGATCACTGGCCATTCCGCTGCAAGCCGGCATGCTGCTCCCGCCTGGGGAGCCGCACACGCGCTCTCGCCTGGGGTGAATACCCGGGTTATCTCGCTACCGTACAAACCTCACCGGCGAGGGGCCGAATCGGCACATGACGCAACCCATTGATACGCGCTATTACTGGCAATAGAGACTCCGGCAACAGAAAAACCTGAAAAGAAGGCCAGGCTCGGTCAGGAAAGATCGTCCTTCGAGTCGCACTGAATCCCCCGGTTGCGGCAGCGGTCGGGGTCAGAGATTTTGGGTCAGACCGCCTGCGTTGATGGCCGGTGTGGATGCCGCCCAGGGTATCGCTCACAAGAGGCACGATGACCTCCCATGAACTGTACGAAAACCGGTGGCCGGGCCGACCGTCCCCGAGAGAACCGTGGCGACGCAGGTACGCATCATCCCGGGAGCGCGGTGAACCTGTGGAGTTCGCGCTCAAAGCCACTCGGGGCTGCGGTGCTGGTCCTGGGGCGCTACGGTGACGGCCTGCACCAATCCACTGCCTTGGGCCTTGGGTATCGCTGAGCCACAATAATGAATGCACCTGGGGTAACCCCAAGATGAGTTCCGCTGTTCAATGAGAACTGCTGAGTCAGAGGCAGCCTGTCCCCGGCACTTGATCGGGTATCGCTGAAAGAACCCGGGCGGCTGGATGCTCTATTTGAGATACATGAACCAGTTCCCGATCAGTCGATCCTGAGACACGTCCTCGGCCTGATCACCGAACTTCAGCGTGCGGATGTCCGGGTGAGCCTCTGCCGGGACCGGAGTTCCAGCCGGGCAGAACCAAAGTTGGCTGTGGCGATGCACTTTCCCGTTTGCGCGGAGGCATCCATCTTGCACTGTCCAGGTCGGGGTATCGTGCACGAAGATGGGCGGGCCAGTGTATGCGCCGCTCGGAACATCGATCATGCTGATCTGGGTACCGTCGACGAAGAGCCCGATTGCGCCTCCGGTGCCAAGAGATTCGCCGGGGAGGATGCTCCACTCGCCGTCCGTGATGTCCTCTACTCGTGGCCCTGCTGAGCCCTTCACCTTCCCGGCGAGGGTGTTCAGATTCTCAATAGCGGAGCGCAGATCGGTGGGGTGAGCCTTCGGATCGTCTGCCAGGGCTCGGGCATCGCTGATCGCCTGCTCTAGCTGAGCCACGAGTTCAGCATCACCCGCATCTCGGGAAGCATCGAATGTCTGCTGGGCGTTCTCGATCTCGTTGGTGAGGGACTTCACCATCGTTTGCCGGTGGCTGTCGAGGAACAACACCGATGCATCGGCAAGCTGTTTCGTGACCGCCTGAACCTCACTGGTCGCGGCCTCGATGCGCCGGGTATCGCTCCCGAGCTGCTCGTTGCTTGCGTCCGAGCCGGCCTTCTCGAATCCCTGATGCTCGAGTTCGTCAGCCGCAGTAATGGCCGAGAGGAACGCCTCGTTGACCTCTTCGATGTTGTCGAGCGAGGTCATCGACAACTGCCCCTGATCGTCTCGGGTATCGGTGTTCTGACGACCAAACTCCGCCCAAGCCGCCTCGTATGCGGTGATCGCATCGGCGTGCTTCGTGAGCGCGGCATCGTGCTCGGCGGCTTGGGTTGCCTGATTGACGAGTGGGACCGTAGTCGCCGCCCCACCACTGAGAACGAGTACCGCGGCCACGATGATCCACACCCACTTGCGTGGCTTCTTCTTCGGCATGCCTATAGATGTCTGGGTATCGCTCGGAGGCGGCGGTGGCGCAGTCTCTTGAGCCTCCGGTGCAGGCATTGACGGCAGCGACCCGTTAGCCAGTGAAGGCGGTGGAAGCTGTGAAGGGTCAGGCGTGAGCGGGGTATCGGGGGTGTTCATCGTTGATCCGTTCGAGGGTTAGCAGCCGTATTGTTCCCAGCTGCGGACGATCTGATAGAAACCTTCACCATTTGCCGGGGTGACAGTGAGTTCGTGCCCGGTGAGGTAGTACTCCGTGCCGTCAGCGTTGGTCATGCGGTGCCCGGATACTCCGCCACCCGGGAAATAGACGGCTTTGGCCGGGAGGGTGAGGTAGCCAAGTTCGGCGTTCCCGCCGACGTAGATCCAATCACTAGAAGAACTATTGCTGTTCTCAAACAGATACACCTCGACCTCTTTGGTGGTGCCGTACACGCAGAGCTTTGTGGCGTCCCGGGGTATCGGTGCCGCCCCGCTACCAGGAACATCAAGCTTCGGTGATGAATCGGGGGCCGTCTGCGGTGCGGATTCGCCTGGTGTGGGCGTGACCGGCATCACCTCTGGAACTTCGGTGTCGGTAGATGCTGTGGGCGGAGACGCCGACTGTTCAGCTACCCCTGGTGAGGATGAGAACGGCGTGAAGACGAGCACGGCGACCACTGCCCCGACTAGTACGACGGCTACCGCAGCCGCAGCAACTACGAGTCCGAGGTGCCTGGGCTTTCGAGCGGCGCTCTGAATGTCGGTGTTGAACGAGGGTGGAGCTAGTTCAGGCAAGCTCTGCGCTGGCAAAGGCTCAGTGCCTGGTAGCAGAGGCGGTGGCAGCTGTGACAGATCAGGGCCGGGGGTCTCGGGAGCGCTCATGAGGTACTCGTGGGGCGGTCGGGTATTGCTGAACGCTCGTGCGTCGTCCATTCTCCGCCATGCCAGTAGCGTTCGATGCTCGTATTCGTAGGGTCGAGATACCAGCCTGCGGCTGTCTCAGCTCGTTCGGCTTGACGCTGTTTCGCTTTGCCTCTGATGGAAAGGAAAACGATAGCGAACACGATCACGGCGATCACGAGGATCGGCACGATGATAATGAGCCACGGGAGCGCGTTGAAGCCCGAGCCGCCGCCGGTCATGCCTTCACCTCCTGTGTGGAGCATCTGGCACCTCCTGAAGTCTGCGTCAGATGAACGAGTCTCGCGGTGTTCTGCGAGGTGCGGATGAGCGCGATGGTCACTTCGAGCGTGACCCGGCAGAACAGCACGGTTGAGAGAACGCCGACGGGGCCGAGAACGAGTTGCAGCACTCCGACGCCTTGCAAGAACTCAAGATCTGAGCTCTGACTGCCGATGGCAAACAGGATGATCGTGCTCACGAGCCACCAGAGCACTGAGAAGATCGACACGAGCAGATAGATCAGCCGGGCAAACGAGACCGTGACCACACGGTCAGATGCAAAGCTCAGATCGAACAGGCTGCGGAAGAACCCTGCCTCACGGATCGGACGCTGTGGCGCAACCGGTGGGCGCATCGAAGCTGGTGGGATCGAACCGCGACCCGGAACAGCGGACTCGGGTAACGAAGGCGGAAAGCCCGTCTCAGAACGTCTGGATGCTGTGTTGCTCGCCGGGGTATCGCCTACCCGTGGGGTCTGCGAGGGGCGGGTTTGCTCGGTCCAAGATGAGCCGTCCCAGTAGCGGAGCTGCTCACTGTTAGTGGGATCGGGATGCCATCCAGCAGGAGGCAAATTGTTTGGAAGCTCAGTCATGACTCTCCTACGTCATTGAGGTGGTCTCCCAGCAGGCACTGGGAGACCACCTCAATATTTGTTAGATGCTGCTGTATGCCTGACGGCGCTTCGCCGCGAACCCGAGGAGGCCTGCTCCAGCGGCAAGGATTGTGGCAGCGGCTCCTGCGAGTACTCCAAACGGTGTGCTGCCGGTCTCAGCAAGCGTCGCTGGAACCTGGGTATCGGTCTTCACTCCAACAGGAGTCGCGCCGCTCTCGCCTTGGGGGCCGTCAGGAACCGTTGGGTTGACCGGAGGAACAGGCTTCGGGTCAACAGGGGGAACGGGATCGACTGGGTCCACAGGATTAACGGGGTCTACGGGATCGACCGGGTCTATGGGATCTACCGGATCGACCGGCTTGGGGTCAACCGGATCCACGGGCTTGGTCGGCTCAGTCGGTTTGCTGCCTTCGGTGCGGATCTTTATGGTCGAGTCGAGTTCTAGGTTGTCGTCACCAACCCATGAAAGGTCGATGGTTACGCGATCAGCGTCGCGGTAGTCCATCTCATAGGAGAACTCGCATGAAGCTGAGCCGCCAGCCGGGATCGGGATAGGGAGTGGGCAGGTCGACATGTCGACGTTGCCATATGCCCCGGTCTTGATCAGGTCGTAGCCGGTGATGAGTTGGTCCTGGTCGGTGTAGTTCATGAACCACTGGAAGCTCCAGTAGGTCGAACCGACATACTCGCCGTAGTTACCCCACGAGTTGTCGGCATCGCCCGGGCGGGGATGATCGGCGGGGTCAAAGCCCCAGTCAATACCCGATCCGGCGGCTACGCTGACCGGCTGCGCTTCGCCGGAGGCTCCCTCGACGTCAACAGTTGGAGCTGTGTCGACGGTGTCAACTGCGAATGCGGCTGTAGGGCTCAGAAGCCCCACCGCCACAACCCCGGTCGCCATGACTGTGGCCATGGCTTTCTTCTTCTTGTTCCGCAAAAAACTCGAACGCTGCATGTTGTAGTTCCCTCTCGGTGTCTCAGGCAATCGCTACTGCCTTGATTGCTATAGATGCACGCGTCTAGGTATCGGCTATGCGCGCCTCAACTTGACACTTTATAGCATGACCTCAATAAAGGGTGTTCTATTGCTGTCCCCGTGCAGATGATTAATTAGTGGCATGGGACAAACAGAAAGCTGAGCGGTTCGGGGAAACGCTGAAGGACCTCCGAGGAGCGAAGGGCTTCACGCAAGAGTCGTTGGCTTGGCATGCTGGGACGACCAAGAACCAGATTCAGCTCCTTGAATCGGGAAAAGCTTCTGGGAATCAGGGCGTTGATCGGCCTTCAAATCCGAGAATCACATCGCTGATGGGGCTTGCGGATGCGCTCGGCATGTCTCTTGCTGAACTCATGGAAGCTGCTGACCTCTAACTGCCCCAAAGGTGTCAGCATTAGAAACGTGAATGGCAGTATTAGAAACCACAATTCGAAACTCGCCGGCTGATCCGCGCACAGTTCTCGCTCCTGCGCCATAGATGATTGTGATCCGCGCGCGAGTAAGCGCTGAGGCGCGAAAGAGTTAGTACGGCCCTTCATGGGCCTTTGCGTAGTTAGTTTTTCTTGTTAGCTCCGCGCTCACAATAAACCTTTCCGGGTCCCTGTTTCCCGCCCCAGACGGCCCCGTGGCGCGCTTTTCGGGCTCGCGGGGCTCTCAGGGCCGCATCGCGCTTGTTAGTTCGCCTCCGCGCCGCGCGCGGGCTTCGGCGGTTCGGACAGCGTTACAGGTGCCAGCCCGATAGCTGAGCGCCCTCGCTCCGTGTGCTTAGCTTTCGGGCGCGGATTGGTAGCCGCCGTGGGATGTGATGTGTGCGGTGGGGTACACCTCGCCGGGCAGTGAGCGTGCTGCCTGAAAGTGTGTTGTTCAGGGTGGCGTCCCGCCACAAAACACACTTTTGCATGGAGGTCTAGACATGGCTGGTCAACTCATTGGATACCTACGCGTCAGCAGCACTGACCAAAACCCTGAACGGCAGATCGAGAGCATTGGCTTGACTGACCGGAACTTCACCGATTACGCATCCGGCGGTAGTACCGACCGGCCAGAACTGCGCGAACTTATTGGATACGCGAGAGCTGGTGACCGGATCCGTGTTGCGAGCATCGACCGCCTCGCACGCTCCACCCATGACTTGCACGAGCTGATCCACTTTTTCACCGGCGAGGGTATCGGTGTGGAGTTCGTGAAAGAAGGACTGAAGTTTGAGCCTGGCGCAGATGCGTCGCCGATGGATCAACTTATGCTCGCGATGCTCGGCGCTATCGCTCAGTTCGAACGCGCACTGATCCGGGAACGACAGGCAGAAGGTATCCGGGCTGCGAGGAAGCGCGGAGTGTACGACCGCGCACCAAAACTCTCACCGGAACAGATCGCGGAAGCACAGTCTCTGATTGCCGAAGGCGTACCGAAGACGCGGATTGCCGAACGTCTCGGGGTATCGCGCTCGACGTTGTACCAAGCATTGAAGGGTGCTGGTAGGCACAGTGAGGTGGAAGTCGAGCACGCACAGGCCAGCGCAGCTCTTGATCTCTAACGTATCGGGCGCAAAGTACTGAGATACGCCTTTGTGGATTAGACTTCACCACCCCGCCAGGGTCTATTGCTATAAGGTGCTCCACGCGTGTCTCTGCATGCGGTCGGGGTTAGATAATTCCCAGTGCAATACTCTTAGTACGTGCCTCTTGGATGCTTGAAACGCTGAGCTTCCGGAACGCCGAACGGCTCTGGGACTTTACCGTATTTAGAGATACTGATTCACGAGCAGCGACTTCCTTCCTCGAAGAACCTCTCAGTAGCTGCTTGAGGATTACGAGTTCGCGAGACGTGAGGCCAACTAATGGTGCCCTGTCAGCTCCCTGCGGAAAGTTAAATTGGGGGCCGACGCCACTGGACCGCCATTTCTCGTAGATAGCGTCAGAACAGGGAGATTTTGGAACGAGGTCAAATAGAGCCCGAGCGGCGTCCGATGGGGCTGAGGCGAACACCGAGATGCAGCCGTTAAAGCGCTTTAACAGTTCCTCAAATGTTTCCTTGGCTTCGATTCTCTTGCCTAACACCAGTTGACAACTTGCTTCGAGGGTCAGATAGTCCAGCTTCGCGCGGTCTTCAGCATTGATTGCACCTGCGGCTAGCTCATCAAGTGCGTGTTGATAATCGCCGCTCAATGACGCGATCCGCGCCCGAAATAGCTGCACAAATGCAGTGTCATGGATTGAGTCCAGCTGCGCTGAAGCTTCTTCGATGTCTCCAAGACTGATGAGAGCTTCGACGTTCAACCGTTTCGAGACGTCCTGTGGCAGCCAGCTAGACGCTTCGGCAATTTGCTGTTGAGCCTGTAGCGGTTGTCCCGACAGGAGCAAGAACTTCACTCGTGCTTCAACAATCAGATGATAGAACTCGAATCCGTGTGTCGGTTGCGCCAGATCCTGAAGCAAGGTTCTAGCCCTCAAGAGATCCAGCTCCTCGGTGGCAATGATGAATTCAGCAAGCGGAGCGGCAAACTGCACCACTGGAGAGTAGTCCGGGCTAATCGATGAGGGCCAGGCGCGCGACCGGGCAAGCCATTCTTTTCCTTGTTCGAGTCGGCCCATGAGAGCATGGATCAGCCCAATGTTCCCGGCTGCCTCGTGCGCTATGAACCCTAATTCATCTTGATGTCTCCAGCGCCATGCCTGCAGATACGCTTCGAGCGCTTTCGCAAGGTTTCCTGCCAGCAGATGTGTCTTGGCCGCTTGGGCAAAATATGCGGACGCGGCCTTCTCTGCAGCGGAGCCGATCCTGCTGGCCTCAGCAAGAACCCAGGCTTCTGAATCGCCAACAACCTCGAGTGCTTCACCTACGAGTCCATCCAACCTGCGCGCAATTACAGCAAGAGTTACGCTACGCACGAGCGCAGCGCGTGACATAGGAGTCCTTGCCGCAGAGTACTTAGCGGCCTCGAACTGAAAGTCCGATATTGGTGCTAGGCCAGTGAGCTCCAAATGAAATCGCAGGTCTGGTCGAGCATCGCGAAAGTCTCTTGGCATTTGTTCCAAGGTGCGTTGCATCAGGGACAAGCCCCCAGAGTCGTGTACGAGCGACAAGGGGGCATCCACCAGCAGCTCCGCTACCTTGTCCCAATCACAAGAATGCAAGGCTGGCTCTAGTGCCCAGGCAAGGCCATGACCGTTAGCCAGGGAAGCCGGCCCACTGCCTTCGACAGACATTTCTCACGTACCTCTCTGCATGCTGAACCTGAAGTTCATGCTCACACGACCCAAGGGTGGGGGCGAGAAACGCCCGGGGTGAAGTAAGGGTGAAGTTCTCGCAGAATGGGTGAAATCCCTGCTCAGCAACGAAAAAACTAAGAATACTGGGGAGCTGGAGGCTCTATCTCTAGACCCAGTTCCCTCGCATGCGCGTAGGCGCGCCTTGCGTGCGTTCCCACTGGTCAGGACCGAGATTCAAAGAGGGTTCGTCGTTTCTGGATTCCGAATCATACGAATCGAGGACCATCGACGAAACCAGAACCAAGGCCTCCACTGAAAGTGGAAAGGAATAACGTGCAACGGAAAACTTTGCGGGGCCAAGAAGTGCCCTTTACGGCAGAGGAGGTGACTATGGGGTCCGACCATTCCTACAGCGGGTTTGGGCGTGGAATCAAGAAAGTGCTCGCAACTGCGCTTGCAGCTTCCCTTCTGACTTTCGGTGGCGCAGGAGCTGCGCAGGCAGTTCAAGCACAGGTACCGCCCGCTGACAACCCACCCATGCCAGCCCAGTGCGAACTCGACCTCGTCATGAGCCTCGACCTTTCGAACAGCGTCGATGATGCGCAGTTGCAGCAGATGCGCGACGGCGTGGCAGAACTCGCTGAGTCACTGAGCGAATATCCCGTGCGGTTGTCGCTGCACAACTTCGCCTCGAATGCACCGGCAACAAGCGCCGGCAGCAACGCTCCGTTGCCGATCACAGCGCTCGACAACGCAGGCGTGCAAGCGGTGACAAGTTGGGTCAACGGGATCCAGCGCCCCTCCAGCCAGCAGGGTGGAACGAACTGGGACCGAGCCTTCGCTGCAGTGGGTAGCAGCAGTGACACCTACGACGCGCTTCTGTTCGTCACTGATGGAAACCCGACTCAGTACGGCAACCCCGCACAGGGGCCCGGCAACTCCACGAACACTGCCACGATTAACGCCGCAGTGACGAGCGCGAACGCCGTTAAGGCTCAGGGCGCCCGTGTTGTCGGTGTTGGCCTGACGGACAACATCACTGACATGGACGAGTTCCGCGAGCACATGTCACAGATCTCGGGTCCCGTTGAAGGCAGCGACTACCTGTCAACGAACTTCGAGGGGCTCTCGGACATTCTCCTCGCCCTCATTTCAGACAACTGCGCTGCAGCATCGAATCCAGCGATCGAGCTCGTAAAGACCGCAGCACTCGCTGACGGTTCTGTCGGGCTTGCCGGAGACACGGTTGAGTACTCGTTCGCTGCGACGAACACTGGCAACGTCACGCTGACTGGCGTTGAGATCTCAGATCCAAAGCCAGGGCTTTCGGACTTGGTGTACAGCTGGCCCGGTGAGCCAGGAGTGCTTGAGCCTGGTCAGCAAGTCACAGCGACAGCAACGTACACGATCATTGAGTCGGATCGGGACAACAAGGTTGTCCAGAACTCCGCAAGCGTCACCGGTAACCCGCCGACAGGCCCTCCGGTGACCGATGAAGACGACGCGGAGGTACTCCTTCCGAACGATCCGGCTATCGAGCTTGTGAAGATTGGTGGCCTCTCTGACGGCGCGACTGGCGTCGCCGGAGATATCGTTGAGTACTCGTTCACTGCAACGAACACCGGAGGAGTGACCCTCACCGGTGTTGAAATCACTGATCCGCTCCCTGGGCTCTCGGACCTCACCTATGTTGAATGGCCAGGTGCGCCTGGCGTTCTCGAGCCCGGCCAGAGCATTACCGCGAACGCCACGTACACGGTGAAGCAGTCGGACGTGAACGCTGGCAACATCCACAACGTCGCAACCGCTACCGGCACCCCGCCGACCGGCGACAGTGTGACTGACACTGATGACAACAATGTGCCGCTGGCGTCCAACCCGGCAATCACCCTTGTGAAGACCGGTGCTATCGCTGAGGGGCAGACCGGCAAGCCCGGTGACACCGTCGAGTACAAGTTCACGGCAACCAACACCGGGAACGTGACCCTGACCGATGTGTCGATCGCCGATCAAATGCCCGGCCTCTCCGACATTGTGTACGGCGAATGGCCCAGCGAAACAGGTGTCCTTGCGCCCGGTCAGAACATCACTGCCACCGCAAACTACACGGTGAAGCAGTCGGACGTGAACGCAGGAGTAGTCGATAACACCGCTACGACCGTTGGCACCCCGCCCGCTGGGGACGATGTCACCGACACCGACGATGCCACCGTCCCGCTGCCACAGGATGCGCGCATCGCTGTTGAGAAGACGGGTGCGCTTGCACAGGATGCGACTGGTCAGGCGGGTGACACTGTGGAGTTTGGCTTCACTGTCACCAACACAGGCTCAGTCACCCTCACTAATGTCGAGCTCGACGATCCGCTTCTCGGCCTGTCTGACATCACGTACGGTGCATGGCCCGCTGCTGCTGGCGTCCTCGAACCCGGGGAGAGCGTCACGGCTACGGCTACCTACGTTCTTACTCAGAACGATGTGAATGCAGGCGGCGTGGACAACTCTGTCACCGCCACCGGCAACCCGCCAACTGGTGAACCTGTCGAAGACCAGGACGACGTGACTGTTCCTGTAGATTCAAACCCGGCGATCGACCTTGTGAAGACAGGCGGTCTCGAAGACGGCGCAACCGGTGAGGCTGGCGACACCGTCCAGTACTCGTTCACCGCAACGAATACCGGCAATGTGACACTTACGGGTGTCACGATCTCGGACGAGCTCGACGGGCTGTCAGAGATCGCGTACGGCGCGTGGCCTGGTGACGCTGGTGTGCTTGCACCCGGAGAGAGTGTGACTGCGACCGCATCGTATGTCCTCACGCAAAGCGATGTAGATAGCGGGCGTGTGGAGAACACCGCAACCGCTACTGGCAACCCGCCAACGGGTGATCCGGTGGAGGATGACGACATCGTGATTGTTCCCGTTGAGCCCTCACCTGCGATCACTCTCGTGAAAGCCGGCGGCTTGGAAGACGGTGCAACCGTCGTCCCGGGCGATCTCATCGAGTACTCGTTCACCGCGCAGAACACGGGCAATGTAACGCTCACTGACGTGACAATCGCTGACGAGCTGGAAGGCCTGTCGGAGCTGACCTACACGTGGCCCGGTGAAGCAGGCGTCCTTGCTCCCGGTGAGCAGGTGACTGCAACCGCGACATACGCCATCACCCAGGCCGATATCGACGCGGGTATTGTCCACAACTCCGCTATCTCGACCGGCAACCCGCCCACTGGTGAGCCAGTCGAGGACGAAGACGAGCATGACGTGCCGCTCACGCAGCTGCCCGTAATTGATCTGGTGAAGACCGGTCAGCTCGACGGTGAAGGATTCGCAGGCGATACGGTCAACTACGGTTTCACTGTCACCAACACGGGCAACGTAACACTTGCTGATGTCACGGTTGTCGACGAGCTGGAGGGCCTGTCAGACATCGTGTTCGGCACGTGGCCCGGAACGGCTGGGGTTCTTGCCCCGGGTGAGAGCGTCACAGCCAGTGCCGCCTACACGCTTACCCAGGCTGACGTGGATGCAGGCAGCGTAGACAACACTGCAACTGCGACTGGTACCCCGCCGAAGGGTGAGGACGTGACGGACACGGACGACGTGACCGTACCTGTCGCCCCTGGCCCCGGGATCGATCTGCGGAAGTCGAGCAGCCTCGAACAGGGAGCCGGCTCAGTTGCGGGCGATACTGTCAACTACCGTTTCACCGCCACCAACACCGGCAACGTGACACTTACAGGCGTGACGATCGTCGATGAGATGGAAGGTCTGTCTGAGCTGAGCTACACCTGGCCCGGCGAAGCAGGGGTACTCGCTCCAGGTGAGCAGGTGACCGCGACGGCGACCTACACGCTCACCCAAGCTGATGTAGACGCTGGAAACGTGGACAACCACGCGATCACGACCGGCACCCCGCCGACCGGTGATCCAGTGGATGATGACGACGACGAGAAGACGCCGTTGCCGCAGTCCCCCTCCATCGAGCTGGTGAAGGCCGGGAAGCTGAACGGTGACAAGATCGCTTACAGCTTCACCGTGACCAATACCGGCAACGTCACGCTCACGGGCGTAGAGATCACTGACAAGCTCGCGGGCTTGTCGGAGATCACCTACGGCGGATGGCCGACCGAAGCGGGTGTACTCGCTCCGGGTGAGCAGGTCACCGCTTCCGCAGAGTACAAGGTCACCGATGCCGATCGAGACCGTGGACGAGTGGATAACCATGCCTCAGTCACCGGAAACCCGCCCTCGGGACAGTCGGTGACCGACGAAGACGACGTGAAGGTCGTCGTTGGGACGCTCGCGATCACCGGTTCCGACTACCTCGGTGCGGGGATCCTCGCCGCAGGTCTGCTGCTCGGCGGCGGAGCGCTCCTGCTACTGATGGTGCGCAAGCGCCGTGCAGCTGGCGAGCTCACTCAGCTGAGCTAGCAACGAGTTCATTGGGGCACTGTCTCAAGCCCTCGGGTTCCCCCGTAAGGGCTTGAGACGGTGCTCCGTGACTTGCAGCAGCGCTAAGACCCGCCACGCAAGCCGAAGGGCACCGCCGTTCAGCGGAGCTTCTTAAGTGCTGGTTGTGGCGTCCAACGCCGCCTGACTCATCCCCCCCTGCGAGCCTAGGCGGCGTTTGTGTGCCCCGTATCGGACTAAAGGTCCGATACGGGGCACACACCTTTTGGGAGCAGTTGATGTCCTGTTAAAGCCTGAGCTGGGAGCCGGACCAGCCGAAGCACGGCTGGTCGGATTTTGGCCTGCCGCAATCGCCTCGACGACAGGTTAGCCAAGTGCATGCGAGTTGCCCCGCAAACGAGCGCCGACGCGAGCACATAGACGTGCAGAAGCGAGCGCCGAGCGGCCAGGAGTGGGAAATGCTCATGGGTGATGAAACTCTTGCAATTTCAGATGGATGAAAGTCGTTCTGCAGATCGGTCGCGGGCACGTAGCTACGAGGGCATGATCGAGACCCCTTGGGAAGCAGCCAACCCATGGCTGCCAAGGGCAAACGATCAAGGAACCACAACCAATGGCGCTTAAAGCCTCAAAACTCATGCCCCGCACCTACGCGCCGGAGCGTGAGACCCGCGTGATCGGATACCTCCGTATCCACGACACCGACACCGAACCAGAAGCACAGGAAGCGCTCCTCGGCACCGTCGAGGCCCTATTCATCGACGCCACCTCAGGAATCAACGGCTCGCAACCACAGCTCAACGCAATGCTGACTGTCGCAAGGCGGGGCGACGTGATCAGAGTCGCCACTATCGACCGCCTCGGCACCACCCTCGCTGACGCAATCGACATGCTGACGCTCCTCACTGGGATGGGACTGGAAGTGCAGTTCGGTGATCAGAAGCTGATCTGCCAGCCCGTGACGCTCGAACGCTCAACGGCAGAGGAACGCGACTGGCTCGTGCTCAGCCACATCCGCGACGCAGACCAAGCACTCCGCACCGCCGGAACTATCTGGCACAACCACATGTTCGGGAATAGCGGCGGCGAAGCTGCGAAGCCTGCGCTCTCTATCGAAGACGTTGAGGTTGCCGAGCGGCAGATCGAGGCGCATATCCCACGCAAGAAGGTAGCGGAGGGCCTCGGGGTATCGCCCGCGACGCTCTTCCTCGCACTCCACCGCCATGGAGAGTATTCCAACTACCCCTAATCGGTGGGAACACCACGGGCATAGTACGGCCTGAGGCCATCAAGGCGGACGGGGTTGTGCGCCTACGTGATCACTTTCAGGTAGGCGCACAAACGTCATCCAAAGACAGCGATACCTCGCCCAACGTCGGAAACGAGCAAACCAGATCAGTTACAGAAGGACACCAAGAAGAAGGTCCGAGCTGGAAGAAGGCTTTGGTGTATCCCACTTTGCTCGACATCCCGAGCGCAGTCATTGTGCTCAGCGTGTGAACCAGTGCTCGTTGTGACGCATGTGCCTGAGCCGCTTCTCGTAGGTGGCCGCCCGCACCACCCCACGCCGGGGCAGGTGCCAGCAGCCGCACCTATTCGAGATTCCAGAAAGACAATCACCAATGATTAACGAGATTCCAGATCAGACATCCCCAGAAGTCACGGTCGGCACGTACACGGAGACCGAGACCGCAACGCGCATCGGTGTTGACCGCACTTCGGTGCGACGAGTCGCGCTCACGAAGCCCGACCATCCCATCGCAAAGGCGTGTCTCACGATCACCGAGAACAAGCGGGTGTACTCGCGCGAACTCATTGACGCATATGTAAGTGGGCAGGGGGCAGCCAAATGACCGTCAAGAAGCACGGCAACCGTTGGCGGGCGATGGTACGCAAAAACGGCGAGTACCTCGGATCGAGGGTGTTTGATCTGAAGCGTGACGCGGAGGCATACGAGCGGAAGCTCTTGGAGGAATGTGCTGGCGGTATAGATGTGCGTCAGGGCAGCCGTCAGGTTTCTGAGTATGTAGCTGATTTCCATGAGTATCGGGAACTCATGAACCGAGTTTCTGAGGCAACACGGGAAACCGATAAGCATATGTTCAAACGAGTTCCGACATGGTTTCTGAGCCTCCGGGTGAAGGACGTGAAGACTCACCACGTCGAGAAAGTGTTAGCCGAGGACGCGCGAGAGCATGCGCGGAAAGAAGGAAGCATCATCCGGTATCGGACGACTCTATCTGCGTTCTTTACTTACTTGATGAACACGCGGCAGATCATCACACGGAACCCTGCGCGAGCTGCGGCGATCCCTGGCACGCAATTGTCACCGGAGAAGATCCCGTGGCTGAGCACTGAGATCCATGAGCGCTTCTTGGTTTGGAAGAAGAAGGATATGGGGATGGCGGAGGTCGCGTTGGTGATCTACTTCCTCGCCCTTCGCTGGGGGGAAGCTCGTGCGCTGGAAGTCGGTGATGTGGTGCTTGATGGTCAGCCGCGCGTGCTCGTTCAGCGGTCGCTGTCAGAAGGGAAAACTGTTCCGAAGAGCACGAAGACGAACAAGGTTCGTTGGGTTCCGATCGCTAACGTGATTCTGCCGATCCTTCAACGGATGGTGGAAGGCCGAGGAAAACGAGAACGACTCTTTCCTGAATTAACCCGCACACGTTTCAAGTGGCGACTGTGTTGGGACGAGACCGGGCAGGGAAAGAATCTGCACTCGCTAAGGCATGGAGGTATCACGGCGTGGGCAGAAGCCGGGGTGCCTGTGCCGCTAATGCAGCGCTGGGCTGGACATGCTCGGGTTGAGACCACGATGAAGTATGTGCACCTGGTGGGAGACAAAGCAAGCGCTGCGGGTATCGCAATGCTTAACGCGCAGAACCAGCGTCTCGGAATCACTCACAAATAGGCAGAGAGGTCTGATGCACGTTCAGATAGCAGATCAGCCACCTAAACGTGCATCAGACCCGCCGCCCACCTTTCGGTCTGGCAAGATATTCCAAGAAACGGCGTGGTACATTCATTGGAAAGCAGTGGCCTCGGCCAAAACTGGAATTGAGCAGACTGGGCCCGAGTGAGCAGGAAGAATACAGTGCCGTGGTGGAAGCGCCGTGGAACACGGGTGTTCCTAGGTATTTCTTCTGCGGTGGGAACCGCGGCCACTGGATTAGGTGCTGCCATCCTCTCTGGGTTGAGTTTTCCAGGCGAGGCGTTTTTTAAGACCTACGGCACCTTTGGCGGATTGGTCCTGGCGCTCGTGTCTTCCATATGGTTGGCAATTGCTGCGCACAAGGATAAAGGTCTCGAAGAGCGTGTAGCAGAGCTTGAGGGGGAGGTTCAGGGAGCAGCCCGCTTGTTAAAAGAAGAGAAATCCCAGGCTAAGTCTGATGGTTACCAAGCTGCGGCTTCTCGCATGAAATCTCAACTTGAGAAGCACCACAAGCATCTGCCTAATTGGAACCCAGAGGTTGGTGAGCTCTTGCGGGCAGAGGCCGTCGAACTGGCAAGGGAGTTTTTGGAAGCGATTGGCGTGAAGAACGTCCGTGTTTCTTTCTACACACCAAGCGCAAGCGAAGAAGACCCAGAGTCTGACCAAAACCCAGAGAATGGATACACTGCGCTTTCCTTAGGCCATGCCTCATGTTCACCAGGGCGGCATAAGCCCAAAGAGGTTCACCTATATGAGGAACGAACGAAGCACATGTTTGAAGCGATGTCTTCGGCTGCGCCCTCATCGCCTCCCATGCGTGAGAACGTGGCGGGCTGGAAGGCGGCAAGACAGCTTGGGGTCAAGAGCAATGGTTTTGAGCCGCAAGGGCTGTTGACGGCCGACTCTACTGAGAGCTCTCCATTCCCTGCTCAAGCCGATGACATTCTGATTCTTGCGGTGGAACTCATTCTCTTGATAAACCGAACCACCAAGCAAAAGCTCAGCGGGGCGTATTCCAGTGGTGGATAAGAGTGAGAATTGCAGTTATTCTAGGAAAAGTAGGAAGGTGAGTGAAGATGTCATACAGTGACGGAACGCAAGCCGTTCGAGATGTAGCCGACTTGATTTTTAACCGACTGGAGAATCTCGGCCATTCGGTGGAGTCCTTAAAGCTGCAGAAGCTTCTTTACTACAGCAAGGCTTGGAGTCTTGCGTTGCGTGGAAGCGAACTGTTTCCTGACGACATACAGGCGTGGAAGCATGGCCCAGTCGTGGCTTCGCTGTACGCGTATCATCGAGGTGCGATCGTGATGGAGAACTCGATTCCTGGTGGAAACGAGAAACGGCTTAGTCACCGTGATCGTGATTTCGTGAATCATGTGATTGACGCATACGGAGACATGTCCGGATGGGCTTTGCGAAACAGGACCCATCAGGAAGACCCTTGGATTTCTGCTTGGAGGGACTCCAAACAGGGGTCTATTAAGGGCGTCATAATTGATGTTGATTCCATGCGCAGCTTCTACTCTGATGCATCTGTGCCTGCTTCGCTAGAGGTTTATAAGTAATGGTGTTACCTATGCGGAGTTAGACCTGGAGGCCTAGCGTTTGAGTCAAATCATCGAACGGTTTCCGGGTCACTCATGTAATGCGAGCCGTTCACTTCGAGAGTGTCCGAGAGGTTAGCATTAGATGTGTGGGGGCAACGCTTTCTGTGGGAGCGCTGCTCGCTAGAGAGGTAACAACTATTTAGCGGCTTTCCTGAAGCATGCACGCAAAGTTTGACCCAACCGGCGTTGGGGCCCGGTGCGCGTTTAGGGGGAAGTGCGAGCAGGGTGGCGAACCCTGCTTACTCGTTGAACTCTTTGCAGCACACATTTTGACTTTACAGAGTCGAGTTCTTTCGTACTCCGAGACTATTTTGGTGCCCCATTGTTTACGACGCCGAACGGAACGTGGACGCTGGGTACCTCGTCCGCAGAGATTTCAAGATGCTTCCTTTGGTCGTCAAAGAATATGTGAGGCCGAAGGACTCGGAGTACTCGAGCTTTTTCGATTCCGCCCAAGAAGAAGGCGTCGTTAACCCGAACTCCCCAAGATTGGAGAGTTCTGACCACTCTCTCGTGGGAGGGAGCATTGCGTGCAGTCACAATGGAGACGTGTACGCGGCGGTTGTATGTTTTGTCATGTTCCACAAGTGCTTCTTCGAGGTCCTGAATCCGGTTAATACCTCGGAGAAATTCTGAGAGTTTACCTTCGGGCAGCGGCTCATTAATCCGGGTGGACTCGTTGTCGTGAAAAGCTGCGAGTCCTTTAGCTTGCATGACCATTTCGGAAGAATCATCCGCGAGCACTCCATCGAAGTCGAATGCGATCCTTAGGTCAGTGCCGGATTGATCTGCCGCGGGTGATCCCAGAACCTGACCTGCCGCAAATCCTCTCTCAATGGCAACGCGTACATCTTTCTCGTTCTGCGAAAGGAAGAGTGACATGTTCAGCGCGTCCATGTACTGGTAGGGGGAGCGGCCTTGCATGAAGATTGCGCGGGTAATTGGGAGATTGTGATGAGAAATAGAGCGCATGACCCTTAGGCCTGTCTCTGGGTCGTTCTTGGAGAGCACTATCACCTCTACCAACGGGCTATCTGCCTCGGCGGAAAGGCCGTTGAGCGATAGAAGCCTCTTGATAAAAGGGAAGGCTACACCAGGGTCGAGTGGTGTAGCAGTGTGCTCTTCTTGGTACTCTCTGTATTTGCTCTCCCCGGATTCTTGAAACACTTTGTCTGCTTCGGCCAGATCAAAGAGCGCGCTCGACGCAACGCCGACTACAAGCATTTGTTCCAGATCGTACGCCATTGTCTCGCTCGCCCTAACGCTAGGTTTTGAAATTCAACTCTTAGACAGACCCTAGTCTTTGGCATGAGTATTCGATGTTGGAGTCGACGTGTGTCCAGGAGGCGGTCTGACCAGAGAACCACGGAGACGCGCATCAAGCTCTATAGCCGTGCCGACGCTGTGGGGTTTGTTCCTAGTGCGCAGGGTGTGCATTCAGGAACGTATTTTGCGGTGGATGGACACGACGTGGACACGTTGCGCCGGTGTTGGCCGGTTGAATTGCCTTCGAGTCGATCTAGAGCACCTGAAAGGAGCCGAGAACGATGTGCAAAATGTGCAAACCACAATTAAGCAAAACGCCTGATGAGAGATAAGACAACTTCCATGGTAAGGAAGGGGTCCCCAGTTCAATCCTGGGTCGGGGCTCTGACTCTCTGGCTCGCACCTTGTGCGGGCCAGTTTGGCTGAGTAGCTCAGCTGGTTAGAGCGCACGACTCATAATCGTGAGGTCGCGGGATCGAGCCCCGCCTCAGCTACAGAGAGTCACAGTAAAACCCCCGGTTCGCCCGGGGGTTTTGTTGTTTCGGGACGGTGCCCCGCGTGCGGCGGAGTCGGCGTCTCTCTGCTCACATGGGGCCGTCAAATGCTAAGCTCCGCAGCTGTGAACAGCACTCGCGATGACGAGGGCGAGGGGACGATCTCCGACGCCGTGCTCTGTGATGCGATTCGCGAGGGTGAGGCTTGGCCTCTTGCCGTGTTGTGGGAGAGGCATCACAGCGTCGCTCTGGCCTGGGCTCGAGGGAAAGACCCAGACCAGGCAGAAGACGCGGTCTCAGAGGCGTTTGACGCTGTGTACCGTCAGCTGCTCTCCGGGGGCGGGCCAACTGATGCATTTCGCGCGTACCTCTTCCGAACTGTTTCCCGGCAACTTTCCCGGGGCTGGACTGATTCCAGCAGAACGCTCGGCGTCGATGATTTCGATGAAGTGGTTGACGGGGCGATTCCCGCGGTTGGGCAATTGATCGCCGAACGTGAGGAGCAGGCCGCCGCCGCGGCCGCACTCGAAGACTTACCGTTGCGTTGGAAGCAGGTGATTCTCGAGGTCGACGTGGGAGGACGCTCGGTGCAGGAGGTTGCTGCGGAGCTCGACCTCTCTCCAAACTCGACCTCGGTGCTTCTGAAACGTGCGCGTGAGGGGCTGAAGAAATCGTGGCTCAAGCGCATGCACCCCACCCGCGATCTCTCGGGAGAGTGCGCAGCGTGCGTCGCCCAGTTCAGCGAGATCCGGTGGGGGAAGCGCAATGGCCGCAGCCGAGGCCAAGCCGAGAAACACCTTGAAGGTTGCCAGGCTTGTCGGTCCCGATGGAAGCGCTTTACTGAGCAGGCCGCTGTGATCGGCATGGTCAGTGCGGGGGTGATAGCGAGCAGTCCGAGCTGGCGGCGGCACGCGACGGCCACCACGGCGGTCGCGGCCGCGTCAATCGGCCTCGTTGCGGTGACTGCTGGGGTCGCGGCGCCCATGTTGTTGGCAGCGCCGGCGCATGCGCCCGCACCGCTGCCGGTCACAGCCGAGGCCGCACCAACTGAGCCGTACAGCACTGGTTCCGAGCGGGGAGAGAGTGCCGGAGCGGCGGCGGGGAAAGGCGCACCGGAGCTGCCGGGTGCCCCCGGATCTGGCGTGATCAGGCCCGGCGGGGAGACCGCCGACTCCGGGGCACACGCGGAAGCTTCGCGGGTCACCGGGCTGGTACCCCAGGGGGCGGAGTTCGCGAACCAGGCTCACGTGAACGTCAACGATCTCGATCTCGATGGCGACGGGACCCCGGGTGCGCTCACTCAGGAGGTGTGGTCGCGTTGGGGTGAACTCCTCGCGGTGAAGACCGACGCAGCGGCCCCTGAGCTTGGGCTCGCCGGTGCGCGCTTCCGTTTGTGGGTGAGTGAGCTGCCGAGCAACTGCGTTGACGCGCCCGACCTCATCGAGGTCACGGCACCCGACGGGGGACCGTACGAGGTTGAGTCGGGGTCCGGAGGGCTCATCCGGGTGCCCGGTGTGTGGGTCGGAGACGACGAAAACGGTGGCGGCACGATGTCCAATGGACTGAGCCAGCGCTGTTACGTGCTTGAGGAAATCGAGGCGCCCGCGGGCTATGCGCTCCCAGATTCCGCCTCGGCGCGCACCGAGGTGATCGCCAGGTCCGTTCCAGATCCCGAGGAGTCAGGCCCCGTGATGGTGCCGAACACGAAACTCGCAGGGGGCTGGCTTGCTCAGACCGGTGGAAGCTGGGCCGTCCTCGTAGGCGGGGGACTAGCTCTCGCGGGCGCCGGGGCAGGATCCATCGTGATGATGCGTCAACGGCGTCGGAATCGTGTGTCAAACGCTGCTTTCACAACCGAAAAAGAATTTTTCACGAACCGCGTCACATAAGTTTCTCTTTCTGCTCTCTTCCCGTGAGAGGCAATCACCGAAATGATTGCACTGGGGTTTTTCATCAGTTTTCTTGGGGGAATGAACATGGCCGCAAAGCGGCGCGCCACAGGGCGCAAGAGTGTGCTGACGGGCATCGTTGCCGCGGTCATGTGCGCGTTGGTGCTGATCACCGGGGTGGGGACTCCAGCGATGGCGGCGGCCGACGATATCTCGGTGTCTATTCGGCCGGATCGCACGACGATCCTGTCGGGTGAGACCGTCTCGTTTGAGGTCTCCTTCCAGTGCGGCAGTACGAACAACGCGAGCTGTGACAACGGGCGCGTGGAGATGTCGATCCCGCTGGGTCAGCCGGATCAGCTGGAGTTCGAGGTCTCGAGCTACACAGCGGCAAAGATCGACGGTGTGGACTCGCCCGCGCGCATCGAGGGTACCGGTGCAGACCGGAAGATCGTCTGGGACCTTCCCGCGACGATGACCAGCGGGCAGTCGGGTACAGCGTCAGTTGTCTTGAAGACCCAGAACTACATCACGCCGAACGGCACAACGGTCACCCCGGTTGCGACATTCTTCGCGGGTCAGCGAAACGCTACTGCGACCTCAGTGCCGGTGACGATCACGTCTCAGCAGGACCTGAAACTCGTCAAGACAAAGTACGCCCCGTCGGATGTGCGCCCGTATGTTGGCAGCGACATTACCTATCTCATTCGCACGGGCTACGCCTCGCAGTGGAACGCAGCGGGCGGCTATGACTACTACGGCAACGTGTGCAACGTCAATGGACTCTGGGCGTTCCAGGGCCAGACTGTGGTTGATACCCTCCCGCCGGGCACTGTGTTCCGCAGCGCGAACGCTGGCGGCGTGTACGACCCAGCGAACCACACTGTGACCTGGCAACTTGGCGACTCCGTCAAGATGGACAATGGCCAGCCGAAGTGCGACGCTTCAACGTTCGCGAAGGAGCTGCTGGTCACCGTCAACTACCCTGAGGACACCTTTACCGACGGTGCGAACCGGGACGAGTGGTTTACGAACGACGCCACGACGACAACGAAGCCCTGGTTGCGCGACACGCTGCTGCGGGCGAGCGATGACGTTGCAGTCCAGCTCCGGGTCGGTGCCGACGGCGAGTTCACGGTGCAGAAGGGCATCTCCTACACCGCGTCGAACGGCAACAGTCGCCAGTTCTGGCGCGGCGCTCAGTCAGCGTGGGGCGATTGGGTACGCGGATACCTTCACACGTTCAGTATTGAAGGCACGGGCAATGCGACGGGCACGTGGTCACTCGCGGATACGCTGCCTTGCGGATGGACTTCGCCGAGCGATCCGAACCGCACTGACTGCGCGACCCCGGCGTACACGGACATCGCGTTCGGCGCGAACGGCAGTATGTCAGAGCTGAAAGTTCACTGGACTACCAATAAGGGACGCACCGGCGTCTGCACGATCCCCGAGGGGTTCACCGCGGGCGACACCACCGTGCGCACTTGCGAGGGCCTTGAAAACTACGAAGCGATCCCGATGGGTTCGGGCGAGTGGATCACGAAGTTCACGCTCGACGAGAACCCGATGAAGGCGGGCACCAAGGGCAAGCTCTTCCTGTTCGGCACGGTGAGCACGGATATTCCGCTCGACAACTCGCAGGCGGTCGCCAACGGCGAGTACCAGCCTCACTTCTTTACGAACACGAGCACGGGCGCGACGACCCCCATGGTCGGCGTGACCCCGGCGTCGGAGCATCCCCTCTGGGTGACTATTGAGAACTGCACGAGCAACAACACGGTGCGTTGGAATGGTGGTCAGATGACCACGAACGGTGCGCTTGTCGATAGCGACCGCGAAGGCCGATGCGGCTACACCCGCATCGCCCGCGACATCGTCAACGTTTACGCGGAGAAGCGCGTCTACAACCCCGAAGTCGCCCTTACGGAGGGCCAGAAGAGCGCTCAGGCTGCGCTGCGCCCCGGCGATCCTGCCCGGGTGGAGGTTCTCACGGAGCGCGACGACTGGGACGGCCAGCGGTGGAGCGGGAAGCGGTACACCTTCACCCCAACCGTGACTGAGGTCTTGCCTGCCAACCTCGAGCTCGATACGAAGGATCCCGCACACCCCGTATACCTGAGCTTCACCGGGCAACCGGGGTCAGAAGCGCAGGTCATCGCGAAGCTCGGCCAGCCGCGATTCACCGTGAGCGATGTCGTTGTTGACGGCGTCACCCGTACGAAGGTCGTCATCGACTTCCCGAATGTCCCTGAAGGTGGCGCTCTCGCAATTGGTGAGCAGATCACCGTGGGCTTCGACGCTCGGGTGCGGGACAGCAGCCCCATGGCCACGACGAAGAACAACATCCTCGTGCAGGCAGCCGAGTCGGCTGATGGTTTCCTCGTCTGCGCGTCGCCCAGCCGTTACGCGGACTCCACGAACCTCGGTGGCGCAAACACCTGGGGCGATGTGAACTTCACCACCGGAGTGCAAGGCCCCGATGCGACGAGCGGGTGTCGTGCGGAGAAAATGTACTCCGTGCTCGAGGGCCCGAGTATGTCAGCGCTGAAGAGCGTTCAGGGCGCGAACGACACGGACTTCGTGCCCGCGCCAGGCATCGGCTCAACTGACCTCGGCGGTGCAGCGGACTACCGGATTGCAATTCGGAACAGCGGCAACGTTGACATGCGGAACTTCGTTGCCTACGATCTCCTGCCCCGCGTGGGCGATCACGGAGTGCGTCCCGGGGCGGACGCCCGTGGCTCGGAGTTCAACGTGTATGCGACCGGTCCTGTGACGGGGCTCCCCGCTGACGCGGTGGTGCAGTACTCGACCTCGGACAACCCGTGCCGGGGTGAGCTGGCTGGCAACGGCGGCGGCGCGCTCTCGAGCGCTCCCGCGGGGTGCACGAACGACTGGAACGCGGCTCTGCCGAGCGACTGGTCGAAGGTCACCGGGATCCGGATCGACTTCGGCGACCGCGTCTGGAAGCCGGGGGACGCCTTCACCGGAGTGTTCCCCGCGCAGGCAGACGGCGGAGACCTCACTGGGATCGCTTGGAACAACGTCGCGATCGCAGCGAACCGCAACTCCGATGGTTCGCCGGTTCTCCCGACTGAGGCTGCGAAGGTTGGGCTGCAGCTCGCCCCGGACCTCAGCTGGCGCAAGGTCGATGGCGCCAACACGCAGCACCTGCTCGCGGGCTCCGAGTGGACCCTTACCCCCGTGGTTCCCGCGGGTGGCACGATGCCCGCGGGCGTCTGGCCCCGCACGATCGCCGACTGCACCTCCGGCACGTGTTCTGGCGAAGACCGCGACGCCGCGCCCGGGCGCTTCACCCTGGCTGGCATCCCGTGGGGGAGCTACGACCTCGCGGAGACGAAGGCGCCGAACGGCTACGTCATCGCGAAGGATCCGATCCGCGTCGTGATCGGCCCGGGCAAGCTTGACCCCGCCACCTGGACCTACGAGCTCGGCGACGTGGTGAACTTCCTCCCCGGCGTCGACGTGAGCTGGGAGAAGGTCGACCCCGAGGGCGATCGGCTCGCGGGCTCCGCGTGGGAGCTCATCCCTGTCGACGAGGCCGGCGTCGCGATCCCGGGCGGCACGACGATCCCCGTGACGGACTGCGTCGCGGAGATCGCGGAAGACTGCGCGGGGCACGACACGGACCCGGTCGCGGGAAAGTTCCGGCTAACGAACATCCCGCCGGGGACTTATCACCTTGTCGAGACTCAAGCGCCAGCGGGCTTCGTGAAGCTCACCGATCCGGTCGCCGTGACTGTCGGCAGCGACGGCCCGGTCTCCGTCGGGCCGATCACCAACCACCAGGTCGCGGTTCCCGCGCTTCCGCTCACCGGCGGTCTCGGGTCATTCCTCTTCCTCCTCGGCGGCGGCGCCTTCCTCGCGCTCACCGCAGTTCTGGTCGCGCGATCCGTGCGCACCCGGAACGCGCACTGACTCAGCCAGACTCATACACTTTCGCGCCCCGCACTTCCGTGGCAGCGCGATCCCAACCTGCCGAACATCGGTAGCTCAGAAAGGAATACCCATGTCTCAGAACACTGCTCCCCGGGCCCTGCGCCGCGGGCTCGCAGCCACAGCGGCACTCGCCGTGGGTGCGCTGGGGTTGTTCGCCGGTGGTTCGGCCGCGTACGCGGAGAACATCGACACCACCGCCGACGGCTCGCTCACCGTGCATAAGTTCGAGAATCCAGGCGGCGGCACGATGAATCCGGACGGCACGGGCACCGCCCCCTCGTCCGCCCCCATCGATGGCGTCGTCTTCGAGTACTGCACGATCACAGGCATCGACCTCTTCGACGGCACCAATGTGGGCTGGGACACCGTCCGCGCGGTTACCGAGGCGCAGCTGGTTGGGGCCCGCACGGGAACCTCGCTCGGCTCGCACACGCTCTCGGGGTGCACCGAACTGCCCGCAACCGTCGGCGGTATTGCGCAGAGTGGGCGCATGCCTCTCGGTGCATATGTCGTGCGTGAGAAGTCTGCTCCCGCGAGCGTGACGAAGAAGTCCGAGCCGTTCATCGTGACCATCCCGACCCCTGGTATTAATCAGGGCGAGGGCGACGGCACCTGGGTGTACGACGTCAATCTGTACCCGAAGAACGATGTGGGCGACAAGCCGCACAAGACGATCCAGGACCAGCCGGTCAACGGCTACGTGCTCGGCTCGGAGGTCAGCTACTCGATTTCGCAGCAGGCTCCTGCGGTGACGGGTGACACGTACACGAAATTCACCATCACGGATACGCTCGACGCACGTCTGACCGGTTCGAAGGCGCCTATTGTTTCCGTGAACGGCACCCCGCTCGCGGCGGGCGACTACACCACTGAGTGGACCACCTCAGGTTCGCCCGTTCAGTCGACGCTGACCGTTCAGCTGACTGGCGCCCTGGCGACGCTTGTCGCGGGAGACATTGTGCAGGTCGATTTCAACGCCACCGTGACGGCACTGGGAAACGGTGAGATCGCCAACCAGGGGCTCGTCAACGTGAACGACCTGGACCTGGATGGCGACGGCAACCCCGGTACCCCCACCGAGCAGGTTTGGACCCGCTGGGGTCAGGTAAAGATGAAGAAGGTCGACGCCGACGCCACCGGTACCGGCCTCGCCGGCGCGAAATTCCGTGTGTGGATGAGCCAGAAAGCCTCGGACTGCCGCCTCGATACTGATCTTGTCGCTGTCAACGGCACCGATGGCAGCGAACTGGTTGCAACTTCGGGCGCTGACGGTTCGATTGTGATCCCTGGCCTCTGGATTGGTGATGACGAGCTGAAGGGTGGCACGATGAACAACGGTCTCACTGAGCGCTGCTATGTGCTCGAGGAGATCGCTGCGCCCAATGGGTTCGTCCTTCCGAAGGGAGACGACGCCAAGACCCAGGTCATTGTTGCCCCGGGTGAGGTCACCACCGTTCCCGTCAGCAATGAGATCCCCAACCGCCAGCAGGGCGTGCCCGAGCTGCCCCTGACGGGCGCGGCCGGCCAGACCCTGATGATCGCGGGCGGGCTGGCGCTCGCCGGCGTCGCGGTGGGCTCCGTGCTGATCGCACGCCGCCGCCAGCGCAGCGAGGCGTAACACAAAGCGGCGCGTTCGCGCCTTCCCTGGTTGAAGCGCGAGGCAAGCGTCCCCCACGCCCCTCGCGCTTCGACCTCACCTCTTCTCGAAGGAGTGCACATGAGTCGACACGCCGCACCGAGTCCGGATTCCCCTGCTGGGTTCGACGGCGCGCGCAGCGCTCCGCGAAAAGAGGACCGCCGCCCGGCCGACACCGCATTGCGGCGGCGCCGGCCGGGCGCGATGACCTGGGTCACCGTAGCATGTTGGCTGCTTGGCGTCAGCGTCATGCTGTACCCGAGCACAGCGGCCTGGTTCTCGCAGAAGAATCAGTCGTCGCTGATTGGCGTGTACGACCGAGAAGTCGCAGACGCCAACCCCGATGCGGCAACACAGGTGCGAGATGCTCAGCGATACAACGAGGCACTTTCTTCCGGCGCCCTCGTCGCGGCGGGAGCAAATGTAGCCGTTGGTGCGGGTGAGACAACAGGCGAAGGTGGCGCCTACCGGCAACAGCTCGTCACCCCGAGCGGGGTGATGGCGCGCCTGCGCATCCCAACAATCGACCTCGACCTTCCGATCTTCCATGGCACTGATGAAGAGACGCTGCTTCGCGGACTCGGGCACCTTGAGGGCACCTCGTTGCCCGTTGGCGGCGAGAGCACTCGGTCGGTCATCACAGGCCACCGGGGGTTGGCGAGCTCGCGGATGTTTACCGATCTCGACCGTGTGAAGGCTGGGGATACGTTCACGCTGGAGACCTTCGGCGAGGTTGCCACCTACCGCGTGCGTGATGTGCTCGTCGTCGAGCCCGACCAGACTGAGACGTTGCATCAGGAAGCGGGGGAGGACCTGGTGACGCTCATCACTTGCACACCGCTCGGTGTGAATACTCATCGGATCCTGGTGACAGGAGAACGCGTACTGCCCACTCCGGATCCGGATCGAATTGCAGCGGGATCGGCTTCTGATGTGCCTGGGTTCCCGTGGTGGAGCCTCGCGCTTGGTGGGGCTGTTGTTCTTGCAGGCGGATACATTGGATGGACGACGCGTGGGGGTCGACGGCCAGCGGCAGCTTAGGGGACAAATGGACACAACGACACAGTCTTCGCACCAACGCATCTCGCGGATGGCGTTTGTGCTTGTGCCCCGAGTCTTGGCGTTGCTCTGTGTGCTCGGCGCAGGCACGGCGATGATCAGTGGGTTCGCGCGTGGTGCCATCACCGGTCTTGCCTCAGGCCCGGTCCTCCTCGCGCTCATTTGCCTCGTCGCCGCTTTCGGGATTGGGATCCAGCCGCTCGGCTACACCCCGGTGGTGCGTGACGACGGTGATGCGTTGCTCGTCGGCTGGCGCCAGAGGCGGATTCCGATCTCTGAGATCTCCGAGGTGCGTTTTGCTGCGCCGAAGGGTGGCACGGGCGGCACAGCGCACGCCACGGTTCGCTGGGGCGGGCGTGGCGGCGGTGAGTTCAGTTACGTCCCGCGTGACCTGCGTTCAGGGGTGCTGCGACCCACCGAGGAACCTCGATCTCTCGCCGATCTTCGGGAGCGTGCGGTGAGTGCAAAGTCAGTTTCCGGCCGCGTGACCGAGCCCAGGGGTGGGGAAGACTGAATCTGCCATCCAATGATTTTCATACGTGACGTGTCATGCTGCTCGTTCTGCGCACTTGACCGACTGCCGAAAGCACTCACCTCTGGGCCGCAACCACTCCACTCTGGTCGGAGCAGCACCTAGTCGCTAGAAAGGCCCGTGCGGGCGTCTTACTGTTGATGCTGAGAGCTACACGTCGTGCCAAGGAGACCCGTCCTCGGACTCAGTGGCTGATGAAAGGGAGAGACAAGACGGCAGTCCTGTCTTTTGTGGCTTCTCACTGCTGGTGGAGTCTTCGAATCGACGGAGTAGGCAAAACTGGCACGCTGTTGTGGTCAACCGAACCCCCATCCCCCATCCCCGGTTGGCCACAGCGGTGTGCCTTGTGAGTGCATCTCAGGGCTCGCCGCCTGTGGGTTGACTTTGAGTCCTGCCGGAGTTAGTTTGCCAGTGCAAGGCCTGACACCGAAGCCGCGCCGTGATCCCCAATTTCCCCCCCGGCGTGATCTGCATATATGTAGGTGCCGGGCTGGGTCTCCACGGATTCCGTCGCGAAGCCGGGAGGCCCTGCACGTCCAAAACCGCTATGCGGCGGTGCGGGGTGGGTACGCGTTCCGGAGCTCGATGAGCTCTCGTTCGAAGTGTGCGCAGAGCGCCGTAGACTCGTACACGGAAGACGCGAAGACGCGGACCATGTCGCGCACTTCCGCGATGGCGCTGCACGCGGGGCATCCTCCGAGAGATTGCTCTTCTGAGCCGCATCCCTGTGGATGACGGCAGAGTGCGCGGTAGGCGCAGATCAACAGTTCGGCAGCATGCTGCAGCGGCGCTGCGCTCCTCTGCGCCGGTGTCTCCTCAGCCACACGCCCTCCCACGCTGCCCCACCATCACAACAAGTTCCCCACATTCAAGTTCCCTCTCTCAGGACTGTCAAGGGTGCTTTTCGGAAAACACTTGACGAAGTCATATCTGAGCGGCGAGAGTTGGCCGAGATGGCCAGCCATCCGGTACGCCTGAGATGGCGGGGTCGCTGCGAGGGGTTCGGAGCGGAAATCGGGGCGAAATGACGAGGGCGCAGTGAAGCACACACGATGGAAGTCTGGACTTGCTGGGGGGCTTGGTGCTGCGGTGATCTTGGGGTCATTCGCCCTCGCACCGCCCGCGTTCGCGGCGGATATGACGGTACATTCAGCGGGGGAGCTGCAGACAGCGGTACAGGGTTTGAGCGCCGGACCTGCCACAGTCACCCTTGCGCCTGACTTTGCGCCGGTTGCGACCACGCTCACAACGGCGATCCCTGCGGGCGTGCAGCTCACGCTAGCGGGAGCAGACACCACCGTCACGATGGCGGATGGCGCCGCCGGGCGCCACATGAACTTCACGGGGGCAGCGGGAGTCACCGTTGCGGTCGAGGGACTCACCTTCCAAGGTCCGAACGACGCAGAGCCTGCGGGTGATCCAGGTGGTGTCACTGGTGGTGGGCTCGGCATCTCCAATGTGAGTGACGTGACGGTGACGAACGCCACCTTCGCGGGGATCGATGGTTCGAACGGCTTGGCCCTGAGCGGGGTGACTCGCCTCGACGTGAGCACGAGTAGCTTTCTCGGAAACAGAGCGGGATCAAGCGCAGCGATTGGTATGCCCAGCGGAGTCGTAGCGACAATCTCCCAGTCAACGTTTCACAAGAATTCCGGCACTGGTCTGGGCTACGCGGGCGGTGCACTTCGTCTGACCGGCAAGACGGACCTCACGGTCGAACGGTCGGTGTTCTCGGAGAACCTCTCAACCACGCGCGGAGGCGCGATTGCCTTCCACCAGATGGACGGTGTGCTTACCGTTCGTGACAGCGTGTTCGAGTCGAACACCGTGCCGATCGCAGCCAACAACAACAGCCTGAACGATGGCGGCGCCATCGCGGTGTCGGAACGACCAATCACCGGCCCCCAGACGGGCAAGACGGTCATCTCCGGTTCGACGTTCACGAACAACGTCGCGGGTGACGAAGGCGGCGCGCTGCTGCTCCAGTCAGGAAACGGTTCCTCCGCGCACATCGAGAACAGCACGTTCCTGGGGAACCGATCCCAGGGTCTCCAGACCAACTATGACGACACGAGTGGTGGCGGAGCGATCGAAGCGTTCGGTACGCCGCTCACGCTGCTCCACAACACGTTTGTGAACAACATCGCTGAGGCCGGAAACGTGCTGCTCGGGCTACAGCGCGGAGGCGCCGTCTCCGCCTACGGCGACACAAATTACCTCCCGACGCAGCCCATCGTGATGTCGCACAACCTGTTTGTTGGGAACGACGTGCTCGCCAAGAACGGGAGCTCGCCGGCAACAAACTCGTATCGTCAGGTCTCGGCGCGAGCGGGCATCGAGACGTTGCAGGGTACTGAAGCGCCGGACACTGTTGGGGAGCACCCCGAGCTCCCGGAACTGACGCAAGATGACCTTGAACTCGAGTATCCGCCCCGAGCCGCGAATCCTGCGGACGACGGCGAAGACTTCCTGGCGCTGAGCACAGAGACCAATATTGGCGTGGACAACGGCATGGCCATCGACCTGACCGTCATCAACCGTGAGGCCATCCTCGGAACGGACACGCCGACTGCCGGTGCGAACGGGAGCAGTGTTCAGGCCGGCGATCCGAACGGTGACTTCGCGCAGGTTCCCGGCACGATCATGATCCGCCCAGCTGACGATACGTACCTCGTGGGGCTCGCGGACAACGTTGGCGCGGCGGCTGCAGGAATCACCACCGATCAGCGCGGCTTTGACGTTGATGAGGATGCCGGGGCGCTCCAGCAGGCCTTCGTTCGCTTCGATCCGAACGGTGGCGATTGGCCTGACGAAACGGAAGCGGCCTTTGACCCAGCGCAGTGCAAGCAGCGCATCGTGCAGCGGGACGATGTGACGCGCATCTGGCAGTTGGGCCCTGTCGGCACCGAGATCCCGCTCGAGGCGGCGCCGACGACCGTGCCCACGGGCAAGATCTTCGACGGATGGAACACGGAAGCCGATGGGAGTGGGGACGCATACGCCTCAGGCGATGTGACCATCCCTACCGGAAACTTGCGCCTCTACGCGCAGTGGAAGGACGTACCGGTCCCAGATGGGACGGTGACGGTTCGCTACCTCGACGCGAAGGGCAACCCGCTGATCGAGGACGTGCCCCTCACCGGGCCCGTCGGTAGCGCGTACGAGACGGAGCAGAAGAGCTTTGACGGCTACGATTTCGTCCGTGTCGACGGTGCGCCGACGGGTGAGTACGCATCGGATCCGCAGACGGTCACGTACCACTACGCGAAGAAGGGGGCCCCGCCCGCTGAGACAGGAACTGTGGTTGCGAAGTACGTCACCGACACGGGCGTCGAGCTGCGCAGCCCGATCGTGCAGTCGGGAGCGGTGGGAAGCGCGTACGTCACCAAGCAACTCGCCTTCGACGGGTACGAATTTGTGAAGGTGGACGGCTCTCCGCAGGGCGTTGTTGCGAAGGACCCGACCGTGGTCACCTACACCTACCGCGCGACGGGCGGAGTAGACCCGAAGCCTCCGGTTGACCCGAAGGATCCGAAGCCTCCGGTGAGCCCGAAGCCGGGCGGCTCGCTCGCGGAGACGGGTTTCGGGCTTGGCTGGCCAATGATCGGCGCGGCCGGCGGCGCGCTGCTCATCGCGGGCGGGGTGCTCATCTACGGGCGACGCCGTGCGGCGGAGAGCGAATTTGGCGGCTCGCTGAGCGAATAGTCAGGCGCCGGCGGCGGGGATCTCAGCAGCAGCTTGGGATCCCCGCCGCGGCGTTTTCGCGCCGCGCGGCAGATGCGGCAGATGCGGCGCGGCCCTGGAGGAACGCTACGCGGCGGTTGGCGCAGCGATGCGCACCGAGGCAAGCTGTTCGGCCCGTGTCGGGGCAGCGTGCACGGTGACGAGCTCGTCGACGTCGGCGAACTTCGCGAATTGCGCGAGCTCCTCGCGTACGCGTTCGGCGCCGCCCACCGCGGTGTACTGGAGCATCCCGCGGATCTCGCGTCCAGCGGGAGTATCGATGAGCTGTCCGGCCTCGTCGAGCGTGAGCGGAACCTCTCGGCCGCGCGACAGGAAGGTGCGGACCCGGTGCAGCTCGGTTCGGGCGAAGAGCGCCTCGGCTTCCGCGTCGCTCTCCGCCGCTACCACGTTGATGCCTGCGCTGACATACGGCTCGGGGTGAGCCGCGCTCGGCGTGTAGTTCGCGCGATAGTGCTGCACGGCGGTGGTGAGGAGCTGCGGCGCAAAGTGCGATGCGAAGGAGTAGGGGAGTCCGAGCTGGGCGGCGAGCTGGGCGCCGAAGAGCGACGAGCCAAGGATCGTGAGCGGCACGTTGGTTCCTCGGCCGGGGTACGCGTTGACCGCGGTGCGCGGCAGCTCGTCGGAGAGGTAGCGCTGCAGCTCGACCACATCCGCGGGGAAGCTCTCGGCCGCGGCGTGCGTGCGGCGGAGCGCGCGGAAGGTTGCCCCGTCGGTGCCGGGAGCGCGGCCGAGCCCGAGGTGAATGCGGCCGGGGTGCAGCTCGGCAAGCGTGCCGAACTGCTCCGCCACGACGAGCGGCGAATGGTTGGGCAGCATGACGCCACCCGCGCCGAGCCCGATGGTGCTCGTCTGCGCCGCGATGTGCGCGATGAGCACCGCGGTTGCGCTGGATGCGATGGACGGCATGTTGTGGTGCTCGGCGTACCAGATGCGCTCGTAGCCACTCGCCTCAGCAAGCCGTGCGACATCTGCGGAGTGCGCGAACGCGTCAGCAATGCTGCCGTCCGCCTCAACCGTTGCGAGATCCAGAATTGAAAGCAGCGGCGATGAAGTCATACCGAGTGCAACGTTTCGTGCGGTCGGGGTATTCCGGTGAAATGCCACGGCGACCGGTTCCTCACCGTGAGGAACCGGTCGCCGCCGCGTGCGCGGGTTCTCTACTTTCGGCCCGCCGGGGTCCAGGTCTTCCACTGACCGCTTCGCTCGAACTCGAGGTCGAGCGGAATGTTGCTGCGGTCGCGAAGCAGGATCGTTGCGAGCATGCCGAGGCTCGTCATGATCAGGAGGTACACGACGATTGCCCAGGTGCTGCCGAACGACTGGAGCAGCAGCTGCGCGATGGTGGGCGCAAACGCGCCACCGATCACGCCGCCGAGCGCGTAGCTGATCGAGATGCCCGAGTAGCGAATGGATGCGGGGAACGTCTCAGCGAACCACACCGCTGCCGGGCCGTAGGTGAGGCCCAGGCCCACCGCGAGCAGGCACGTGCCGAGGAGCACGCCGCCGACGCCGCCGTTGAACACGAACTGGAAGAGTGGGATCACGCCCGCGGCCTGCACCACCCAGCCGATCGCCATGATCGGCTTGCGGCCGAAGCGGTCGGAGAGCGGGCCGGAGAGGTACGTGAAGATAGCCCACACGATTGCTGCGGTCAGCACCGCGAGCTGCACCTGTACCGGGTCGTAGCCGAGGCCGCCGTCCGCCTCCGGGCGCGAGGCAAGGCCCTGCACGTAGCCGCCGGTGAGCATGTAGCCCACGGCGTTGTTGCCGGCGAAGAGCAGCGCGCTCAGAATGACGAGGGGGAAGTGCTGCTTGAAGATCTGCACGATCGGGGCAGACTCCTGCTGCTTCGACTCGGCGATCTCGGCGAAAACGGGCGACTCGTCGACGGTGCGACGGATGACAAAGCCCACGATGATAAGCACCACGGAGAACAGGAACGGCACACGCCAGCCCCACGCCTCAAACGCGTCGCCGGGTGCGATCACGCGCATGAGCGCGAGCACGGCGGATGCGAGCAGCATGCCGAAGGGCACGCCGAGCTGCGGGAAGATGCCGAACAGGCCGCGCTTGCCCCTCGGGGCGTGCTCAACGGACATGAGCACGGCGCCGCCCCACTCGCCGCCCGCGGAAAGGCCCTGCAGGATGCGGAAGAGGATGAGCAGGATGGGAGCCGCGATCCCAATCGACTGGTACGTGGGAAGCAGACCGATGCCCACCGTCGCGACGCCCATGAGCATCAGCGTGATGACGAGCATGGGCTGGCGGCCGAGGCGGTCGCCGAAGTGGCCGGCGAGGAACGCGCCGAGCGGGCGGAAGAGGAACGAGAGGCCGATCGTCACGAGGGACAGGATCTGCATCATCCCCGGCCCGGCGGGCTCGAAGAACAGCTTCGCGAGCACGAGGTTCGCCGCGAACGCGTAGATGAAGAAGTCGTACCACTCGATGGTGGTGCCGATGATCGAAGCGGCGACGACTTTGCGTCGCTCCTTCGGGGTGCTCACGGGAGGTGCCGTGGTCTGTGCCATTATTTGACGCCCTTGTCCAACTATAGAAACTTCACTGTTGCTCAGAAGTGTACGGCACGCCGTTCCGCTTTTCGAACCGCGCCTGTTCAGACCCGTTCGAAAGTGCGTAGTTTCGGCAATACTGAGGGGTATGCGGCTTCCCCTAGGTACCCAGCTCGTCGAACTGACGACCCCTGACCGGCTCGAAGAAGTACTCCGGCTTGACGCGTGGGCGTTCCCCACCGATGTGGCGGTGAGCGACCTGCTTCCGCTCGCCACACCGATTCCGTGGGGGCGGACCTGGGCGGTCGAAACGGGCGATGGAGAGCTTGCAGCGATGTATGGCGCGTACTCGCTTGCGCAGTTCCCTGTGCCGGGCGCGCGCGTTGCGGGCGCCTGGCTCACCTGGGTAGGGGTGCATCCTGGCTGGCGTCGGCGCGGGATTCTCAGCGGCTTCATGCGGCATCACTTCGCGGACTGCCGCGCCCGCGGCGAGGCGATCTCCGGGCTCAACGCGGCCGAAGCTGCGATCTACGGGCGCTTCGGCTACGGGCAGGCGAGTGCGCAAGTGTCTCTCACGGTGCCGCGCGGCGCGCAGCTGCGCGAGGTGCCGGGGAGCGCTGAGCTGACGGTCGAATTGCGCGAGTGGGATCCGGATCGCGACGGGCCGGAGGTCGCGGCGCTGCACGCGGGCTACGCTGCGCAACCTGCGGGGGTCGGGCGGCCCGGTTGGGTGACCTGGGAGACCCCCGAGCTGCGTCGGTATGTCGATCAGGACGCGCCGGCGCTGCGTGGCGGGCTTGAGGCGCAGCGCCTGCTGATCGTGCGCGACGCGTCGGGGGAGGCGCGCGGCTACGCACGATTCCGGCGGAAGGGCGACTGGCAGCGCAACGTGCCCGACGGCACCGTTCAGCTGCGCGACTGCGTGGGGCTTGATGCGGCGGCAACGCACCGCCTGTGGTCCGTGCTGCTCGACCTCGACCTGATGGCGCGGGTGAGCGCGGGGCCGATCCCGATCGATGATCCCGTGCTGAGCCTGCTCGTGAATGCGCGCGCGGCAGCGCCCACGACGGAAGACCTGCAGTGGGTGCGCATCATTGATGTGCAGCGCGCGCTTGCCGAGCGGCGCTACGCCGCGCCGATCGACGTGGTGCTCGACGTGACGGACGGGCACATTCCCGAAAACGCTGGGCGGTGGCGCGTCGTGGCGAATGCGTTCGAGCACGCCGAAGTGACCCGCACCGATGCTGCCGCGGAGCTGACGCTCGACATTCGCGAGCTCGGCGCGGCCCACCTGGGGTCCACCTCGCTCGCTGCGCTGGCGCAGGCGGGGCTCGTGGCCGGTGCGCCGGAGGTGGTTGCGCGTGCGGCTGCGGCGTGGGCGTGGCCGGTTGCGGCGGGCGCCAGCTGGGTGTTCTAGGCCGAGCGGACACGCGCCCCGCGCCCCAACGCTCGTCACACCCAGCGCCCAAAAGCGCGCAGGGCAGGTTTCCTGCACCGGGGTAGGTAAAACCCGGTGGAAACCTGCCCTGCGGTGGGGAAGCTACCCTCCCGGTGGCCGGTGGCCGGTGGCCGGTGGCCGGTGGCCGGTGGCCGGTGGCCGGTGGCCGGTGGCTACTCGGCGTCGACGATTGAGAGCAGCATGTGGCCGCTCGGCACCGTCTGCCCCACCGGGGCATCCACGCCGGTGACGACGCCCGAGCGGTGCGCGTAGATCGACTGCTCCATCTTCATCGCCTCGAGCACCACCACGAGATCGCCCTCGGCGACCGTCTGGCCCTCCTCGACCGCAATCTTCACGACGGTGGCCTGCATCGGAGCGGAGACGCCAGTGCCGGCCGCAGTGGCCACGCCCGCGCCCTTCGCACGCTTCGGGGCCGGGCCTCGCGTGACATCCTGATCCACGAGCGGCAGCAGCGTTGCAGGCATGGTCACCTCGACGCGGCGGCCCTCCACCTCGACGACCACGGTGTGGCGCTTCGGATCCTGCGCGATCGGGGGAACCTCGCCCTCCCACGGCTCGATGTCGTTCTCGAACTCGGTCTCGATCCACAGCGTGTACACGCCGAACTTGCCGTCCGGTGCGGTGAACGCCGGATCGCTGACGATCTTGCGGTGGAACGGCAGCACGGTCGGGAGCCCCTGCACCTCGAACTCAGCGAGCGCCCGGCGCGAACGCTCGAGCGCCTCCTCGCGGGTTGCGCCCGTGACGATGAGCTTGCCGAGCATCGAGTCGAACGCGCCAGAGACAACATCTCCCGAGGTGACGCCCGTGTCGACGCGAACGCCGGGACCCGAGGCGGGCTTGAACAGGGTGACCGGGCCGGGAGCGGGCAGGAAGCCGTTGCCCGGATCCTCGCCGTTCAGCCGGAACTCGAAGGAGTGGCCGTGCGGGGTGGGATCGTCGTAATCGATCTCGCCGCCCTCTGCGATGCGGAACTGCTCGCGAACGAGGTCGATGCCCGTGACCTCTTCGGACACCGGGTGCTCGACCTGGAGGCGGGTGTTCACCTCGAGGAACGACACCGTGCCATCCTTCGCGACGAGGAACTCGCAGGTGCCCGCACCCACGTAGCCGACCTCCTTGAGGATGGCCTTCGAGGAGGAGACGAGCTTCTCGTTCTGCTCGTCGGTGAGGAACGGCGCGGGCGCCTCCTCAACAAGTTTCTGGTGGCGGCGCTGCAGCGAGCAGTCGCGCGTCGACACGACCACCACGTTGCCGTGGCTGTCGGCGAGGCACTGCGTCTCGACGTGGCGCGGCTTCTCGAGGTACTTCTCGACGAAGCACTCGCCGCGACCGAACGCGGCAACGGCCTCGCGGGTGGCGGACTCGAAGAGCTCGGCGATCTCCTCGCGCTTGTACGCGACCTTCAGGCCCCGGCCGCCGCCGCCAAACGCCGCCTTGATCGCGATGGGCAGGCCCACCTCGTCGGCGAACGCAATGACCTCGTCGGCGTTCTGCACGGGATCGCTCGTGCCAGCGGCGAGCGGCGCGCCCACCTTTTCGGCAACGTGGCGCGCGGACACCTTGTCGCCCAGGCGCTCGATGGCGTCGGGGCTCGGGCCGATCCAGGTGAGGCCGGCTGCGATCACGGCGCGCGCGAAGTCAGCGTTCTCGGCGAGGAAGCCGTAGCCTGGGTGTACGGCGTCGGCGCCCGAGCGGCGAGCAACACCGAGGATCTTGTCGATCACCAGGTAGGTCTCGGCACTCGTCGCGCCGTTCAGCGCGTACGCCTCGTCGGCCAGCTGCGCGTGCATGGCGTCGCGATCCTGGTCTGCGTAGACGGCGACGGATGCGATGCCACTGTCAGCGGCGGCACGGATGATGCGGACGGCGATCTCGCCACGGTTGGCGATCAGCACTTTACGAATGCGGGACATGGGCTCCAGCCTATTGGAGTGGGCCCCCGCTTCCTTGGATATAAGACACAAACCTTTCGGGGATCCGTTGCTGAAGCCGATAAGTGCCGCGTGTCGCGCGTCGGGAACGGCACTCCCACGGAGGCATTCGATTCTGGGGTATTCCACACGGCACGCACAGCCAGTACGCTGAAGGCGTGTGGGGGCGCGGCTGCGTCGCCGCACCCCTCCCACATCGAACAGACGGAGACACTCATGGCTCAGAACGCCGATCTCGAATCCCTGCTCAAGAACATCCCGCTCGGTGAACTGGCCGCCAAGTTTGGCGTCGACCAGGACACCATTGGTGCCGCAGTGCAGCAGGCACTTCCCGGCCTCATTGGCGGCATGGCGGTCAACGCCACCGACGCCGAGGGCGCAGCAAAGCTCGAGAGCGCGCTCGAGAAGCACCAGCCGACCGAGGGCACCGTTGACCTCGGTGCGATCGACACCGCCGATGGCGAGAAGATCGTCAAGCACGTGCTGGGAGATAAGAAGGACGAAGTTGCGCAGGCGCTCGGCCAGCAGGCCGGTGACAATGCGATCGCGAGCCTCGTGCCCCAGCTGCTCCCCTTGCTCGCGCCCCTCGTGATGCAGTTCCTCGCGGGCAAGGTGGGCGGCCAGCAGGGCACCGTCGCGGCATCGAACGACCAGGGCGGACTCGGCGGCGTGCTCGGCAACCTGCTCGGCGGCCTCGTCGGTGGCGGCCAGCAGCAGAACGCGCAGGCATCGGGCGGCGGCCTGGGTGATCTGCTCGGCGGTCTGCTCGGCGGTGGTCAGCAGCAGAGCTCGGGCGGCGGCCTGGGCGATCTCCTCGGCGGCCTGCTCGGCGGCAAGAAGTAAGTCACCTCATCGGACACCACCCCGCCAAGCCGGACACGATTCGGTACACTGGCGGGGTGGTGAATCCTGAAATTCAAGGGCGGGTCTACCCGCCGACAGCGCCGTACCTCGTGGGCCGCGAGAAGATCCGCGAGTTCGCACGCGCCGTGCTGAGCGAGTCCCCGGTCCACTTCGACCCCGCGGCCGCTCGCGAAGCCGGGCACGCAGACATCGTCGCACCGCCCACCTTCCCCGTGGTGGTCCAGGAAGCGACGCTTGCGCAGCTGCTCGCCGACCCCGAAGCGGGAGTCGACTTCTCACGCGTGGTGCACGGCGACCAGCGCTTCACATACTCGCGCCCCGTCGTTGCGGGCGATGAGCTCACCGCCACCCTCACGATCGCGGCGGTCAAGCAGCTCGGCGGCCACTCAATGGTCACCGCCTCGAGCGCCATGACCGACGCCGCCGGCGAGCACGTCGTCACCGCGATCTCGACGCTCGTGGTGCGTGCGCCCGAGCCCGACGAAGCCGCAGCCGCGGGAGAGGGGACCGCCGCATGAGCGCCGCACCCGTGTTCGAGCAGCTCACCGTCGGCGACGTCGTCGCGGAGCGCGAGCTGACACTCACCCGCGACCGGCTGGTGCGCTACGCCGGCGCCTCGGGCGACTTCAACCCGATCCACTATCGCGACGACATCGCAGTGTCGGTGGGGCTGCCGGGCGTGCTCGCCCACGGCATGCTGACCATGGGCTCCGCTGGCGCGGTTGCCGCAGACTGGCTCGGCGCTGCCGGCTGGGTACAGGACTTCCAGTCACGCTTCACCCGCCCGGTTCCGGTCGACGCGGAGATCGGCGCAGCCGTGACGGTCACCGCGACCATCGGTGCGATCGACGCCGAGGCCCGCACCGCGCGCATTGACCTCAAGGTCGTATTCGACGGCGCAACCGTGCTGGGCAAAGCTCAGCTCGTGGCGGCATTCGCGTGACCGCTGCCGGCGAGCACCCGGTCGCCACGCTCGGCGATGGCACCCGCCTCGCCGAGCTCACCACCATGCGCGTGGGCGGGCCGGCCGAACGCCTGCTCACCGCGACGACTCGTGACGAGCTGATTGCGCACGCGCGCGAGCTCCGCCGCGAGGGCGAGCCGTGGCTGCTGCTCGGCGGCGGCTCGAACACCGTGGTGCACGACGACGGCTTCCCCGGCCCCGTGCTGCTCGTGCGCACGCGCGGCATCGCGGAAGTCCCCGATCCCGATCTGCCCGCATCGCAGCTGCGCATTCGCGTCGCCGCGGGCGAAGACTGGGATGGGCTCGTCGAGACCGCCGTGTCGCGCGGCTGGGCCGGCATTGAAGCGCTCTCGGGCATCCCGGGACTCGCGGGGGCCGCCCCCGTGCAGAACATCGGGGCGTACGGCCAGGAGCTTTCCGACGTACTGCACTCGATCGAGTTTCTCGATGCGGGATCGGCGACGCCTCGCACGCTGAGCGCCGCCGAGCTGGAGCTGGGGTACCGGGACTCCGTGATCAAGCAGGGGCTCGAGGGCGTCGTCCTGTCGATCGACCTGGTGCTCACGCGCGCCGGGGCGTCACGTGGCCGGCACGGTGCCGCGGCCAGCGACCCGGCGGACACCGCGGCCGCCGAGGCTCCCGTGCGCTACGGGCAGCTTGCCACGGCACTCGGGGTGGAGCTTGGCGCGCACGTGCCGATCCGCGTGCTGCGTGACTCCGTGCTGCGCCTGCGCGCCGCAAAGGGCATGGTGCTGAACGAGGCTGATCACGACTCCTGGAGCTCGGGATCCTTCTTCACGAACCCGATTGTCACGGAGCGCTTCGCGCGCACGCTGCCGGAGAACGCCCCGCGCTTCCCGGTCGGCGACGCCGAGCCCGAGGACACGGTGGTGAGCCTCGAAGACCTCGCGGCGGGAGCGTCGATCGCGCCGCAGCAGGCGGCACCCGAGCGCATGGTGAAGCTGTCCGCCGCGTGGCTGATCGAGCACGCCGGGGTGCCCAGGGGCTTCCGCCTGCCGGGTTCCGGCGCCGCGATCTCCTCGAAGCACACGCTCGCCATCACGAACCGCGGTGCGGCGACGGCCGCCGACGTTGCTGAGCTCGGGCGTTTCATCGTGCAGCGCGTGCAGCAGGAGTTCGGCATCATCCTGGTTCCCGAACCGAACCTGTACGGGCTCGAGCTGTAGCGAACCGCATGCGGATTCAGATCGTGGGGGCTGGCCGCATGGGCGCGGCACTGAGTGCTGCGCTCAGCGCCGATCCCGATCTGAGTGTGTCTGCCCCGCTGGGGCGGGGCGCGACTGGCGCAGGCGCGGATGTTGTGCTGCTCGCAGTGCCTGATTCGGCGATCGCGGATGCGGCGGCGGCGATCTTGCCCGGCCCGATTGTTGCGCACCTCTCCGGGATCACCGGGCTCGATGTGCTCGCCCCGCACGAGGGTTTGAGCCTGCACCCGCTGCTCAGCGTGACCGGGCCGGAAACCGTGTTCGCCGGTGCGCACGCGGCGCTTGACGGCACGAGTGAGCGGGCACGGGATCATGCCGCGCGCCTCGCGAAGGCCCTGGGACTGCGCACGTTTCGCGTGGCCGATGCGGATCGCGCCGCCTATCACGCCGCCGCGTCCCTTGCCGCGAACGCGCTCGTGGCGCTCGAGTGGACCGCGGAACGACTCGCGGCGACCGCCGGCGTCCCGCGCGAGGCACTGGCGCCGCTTGCGCGCGTGGCGCTTGAGAACTGGGCGCGACACGGCGCTGCTGACGCGCTGACCGGGCCAATCGCCCGCGGCGACGAGGTGACGGTCGCCCGGCAGCGTGCCGCGGTCGCGGAGCGGCTGCCCAAAGAACTCGCGCTGTTTGACGCACTTGCGGAGACCACGCGTGCCCTTGCGGGGCGGCGCGACAGCGCTGATCCCGCACCGAACCCCACCGAGGAGACCCGATGAGGATCGTCCGCACCATTCCCGAGCTCCGGGCCGAACTCGACGCGCGCGCTGCGGCGGGTGAGCGCCGCGTGGGATTCGTGCCCACGATGGGCGCGCTGCACGAGGGGCACCTGTCGCTCGTGCGAGCGGGCCGCGCCGAAAACGACGTGGTGGTGCTGTCCATCTTTGTGAACCCCACGCAGTTCACCGAGGCGGCCGATCTCGACGGGTACCCGCGGCAGGAGGGCGCCGACGCGGCACTTGCCGAGGGGGCGGGTGTCGACCTGATCTTTGCGCCTGAGGCGGCTGAGCTGTACCCGGCCGGGTTCGCCACGACCGTGCACCTCTCGGGTCCGCTCACGGAAACGCTCGAGGGGGCGAAGCGGGGCGCCGCGCACTTCGACGGTGTGGCAACCGTGGTGTCGAAACTGCTGCTCGCCGTGCGCGCGGACGCAGCGTACTTCGGTCAGAAGGATGCACAGCAGCTGCTGGTTGTGCGACGCATGGTGACCGACCTGGGTATCCCCACGCGCATCGTCGCCTGCCCCACCTCACGCGACGAGGATGGGCTCGCCCGCTCGAGTCGCAACGTACGGCTCTCGGAAGCGGAGCGGGATCAGGCGCGTGCGATCCCGCGCGCGCTCGCGGCGGTCGAAGCTGCTGTGGCCACCGGGGAGCGCCGGGTGGCGGTGCTTGCGCGTGACGCCGATGCGATGCTTGAGGCGGCCGGTATCCGCCCGGAGTACCTCGCGTTTGTGACCCCGGACGATCTCACCCCCGTGCGCGAGGTGGCCGGGCCCGTGCTCTGCGCCATCGCGGCGCGCGTGGGGGACGTGCGCCTCATCGACAACGTGGAGCTTGCGCCTGCCGGGCCGGCTCCGGACACGAAGGAATGACGACATGACCAAGATCACGATTCCCCGCCTGCAGCAGATGCGCGCAGCGGGCGAGCCCATCGTCATGGTGACCGCGTACGACTACCCGGGCGCGCGCGCCGCCGAGCGGGCCGGCGTCGACATGGTGCTCGTTGGCGATTCGGGCGCGCAGGTGGTGCTCGGCCACGACTCGACCGTCGCGATCACCACCGATGAGCTGCTCGTGCTCGCGGGAGCGGTGCGCCGCGGCACGGACACTGCGTTTGTGGTGTGCGACGTCGCGTTCGGCACGACCGAGCTGTCGGATGAGCAGGCGGTGGCGACCGCGATCCGCTTCGTGAAGGAGGCTGGCGCCGACGCCGTGAAGCTGGAGGGCGGCAGCCCCGAACGGCTGAGCAGGATTCGCGCGATCGTTGCGGCCGGCATCCCCGTGGTGGGGCACATCGGTCTGACGCCGCAGACCGCGACGGCGCTCGGCGGGCTGCGCGCGCAGGGTCGCACGACGGAGAGCGCTGCGCGACTCGTGCGCGAGGCGATCGGCGTGGCCGCGGCGGGCGCGTGTTGCCTGGTCGTGGAGGCGGTGCCGTCCGAGATCACGGAGGTGCTGCGGGAGGCCGTGTCGATTCCACTGATCGGCATTGGAGCCGGCCCCGCTGATGGCCAGGTGCTCGTGCTGCACGACCTGCTGGGCGTCACCGAGGGGCACACCGCGAAGTTCGTGAAGTCGTACGGCACGATCGGTGCGGACACGACGGCTGCGATCGCGGCGTATGCGGCAGAGGTGCGGGGTTCGGTGTTCCCGGGGCCCGAGCACGGCTACGCCGCCACCCCGGAGGCCGTGGCGGCGGCACGGGAGGCGCTCGCCCAAACGGCGTAGTCCGGCGCCGGCCCACCGGCCCTGCCATCCCCGCCCCGGCCCTCTTGCCCGTGCTCCGGCTGGCCCACCCCTCCGCGCAGGGGTGTGTGCAACCCTAGAGCGGTCGAGTCAGCCGGTGAGCGATCAGCCGACGACGATCGTATGCCCAGAGTGCGATCCTGAGGTCAGCGAGCCCAGCAAATGTGAGTGGATCCCGCAGCGTCAGGTCTCTCACCCGCGTGAGCCTGTGGCGAACCGTGTTGACGTGAACGAAGAGCTGATTCGCGGTCTCCTGGATGCGGCGATCGTTCGCGATGAACACCTCGAGTGTCTTCACGAGGTCTCCTTTCTGCTCGCCATCGCTATCAATCAGCGGTGCAATGAGCGCCTCAATAAAAGGCGCGAGTGCGTCGGCTGGTTGCTGCTCGAGCAAAGCATCGAGTGACACGAGATCGAGGGGGCCTGCAACGCTTCCTCGATTCCGTGAGAGCGTGAAGGCTGACTTGGCTTCGTTCACGCCACGTCGCAGATTCGGGAGGTCAATTGTCGCGCTGAATCCGCAGACGAGTCCGAGCGCGTGCAGAGCCTCACGTTCGAGTGGAGCAGACAACATCACCACGGAGTGCTCAAATGCTCCCACGAGCACACTGTCCCATCGAGACTCCAATGTGCTCGCGCTGCCCGCTGGCCACAATGAGACTTGGAGTGCAGTTTCGGAAAGGCCACGTGCAGTCAGTTCAGGTGCGAGCGCTGCGGGATGCGCAAGGCCACGGGAAACAAGTTCGATGAGTTGCCCCAGCCGTGCGTGCTGCTCAGCGCGTCCCCGAGTTCGTTCCAGCTGGGCAAGATCGAGGAGTGCAGCAAACTGTTGGAGAAACTCAGCCGAGGGTGGGAGGCCGGGCCCGTCCCATTGCACCTCAGGGGAGCCCAGTGTTGGCTCGGAGCTCTGCAGCGTTCCACCGAGGGCATTGCCCGCACTCGCGAGCATTTGCTGCGCCGAGGCTCCCTCTCTCGCAAGTGAGGTGAGTGCGGTGAGTGCCGCGACCTCGCGCTTTCGAGCTTCGTCTTCAATCTGGCCGCGTCGCCGTGAGATGGCCTCGTCGACCGCGCGGAATGGCACATCGTGCGGAATCGCGAGCAACGGGAGTCCGTGCTCCTCGCACGCAGCGATCAGCGAAGGTGGCGTGGACAAGTGCACTTCGCCGAGCCCGAGCACCACCCCAGCAACCTTGCTTGCTGCGAGAGCGCCCACGAACTCCCCGGCGGCCCCTGGGTGAACCAGGGCACTTCCGAGGGTGCAGATGAGTTCATTTGCGCGGAGGTGGGGTCGGGGGTCGGCGCGTTCCGTGGTGTGCACCCACGTGACCGGGGAGGTGGCGTCCTTGCCTGCGAGCGTGATGATCGTGATGGGAAGCAGCTCATCGCGTGCGATGTCAGCAATTGTCACGTCAGGGATCTCGTGCATGCATCGATTGTATGTTCATCTAAGTGAATCGTGGCAAGGTGGTCACATCTCTGAGTTTTCGCGAATTTCCTTTGTTGGCTTCCATAATTGGTGGCTCGGGTGCCAGTACATTCAGAGAGGAATATTCACATGGATCACTCCATTCCCGTCCCGCCGATCGACGGACAGGTGTCGCCGCGATATGCAGGGTTCACCACTTTCGCGCGGCTTCCGCGCGTGGACGATGTCCCCACACATGATGTGGCTGTCGTTGGTGTTCCCTTCGACTCGGGGGTGACTTTTCGTCCGGGGGCCCGGTTCGGCCCAGGGGCGATCCGTGAGGCATCTCGTCTCCTGAAGCCATACAACCCAGCGCTCGACGTTGCGCCGTTCACCCATGCGCAGGTTGTTGACGCAGGCGATATTGACTGCAATCCGTTTAGCATTCCGACAGCACTCGCCGAGATTGAAGCCGGTATCTCAGAACTCGCGGCTGGGCAACGGCCCGTTGTGGTGCTGGGTGGCGACCACACGATTGCACTCGCCTCTCTGCGAGCGCTGCACCGCGAGCACGGCCCGATGGCGCTCGTGCACTTCGATGCGCACCTTGACACGTGGGGGCCGTACTTTGATACCCCAATTACCCACGGCACCCCCTTCCGGGTGGCGATCGAGGAGGGGCTGCTTATCAAAGAGCGGTCGGCGCACGTTGGGATCCGCGGGTCGCTCTACAGCGCCGACGATCTGCGCGATGACGAGGAGCTCGGCTTCACCATTGTGCATGCGCGAGAATTCCAGACCACTCCATTTCTCGAGATCCTCGACCGGGTGAGAGCTCGCGTCGGAGACGCCCCGCTCTACGTCTCGATCGACATTGATGTCCTCGATCCCGCACATGCGCCGGGGACCGGTACGCCTGAGGCGGGTGGCTTGACGAGCAGAGAGCTCCTTGAGCTCTTGCGTGGGCTGAGAGACGCGAACCTCGTTGGCGCAGATGTTGTGGAAGTCGCCCCGGCGTACGACCACGCGAGCGTCACCGCAGTTGCGGCAGCGAACTGCGCATATGAACTCGTGTCGATGATGGGCGGCCGCATCGGCGCCGCTCGCACGCAGTAAAACACAAGGAAACGGAGCACTGACAATGACGTCATCTGGAACGGCCTCGGCTGAGGCTGCCCCCGCCGAATTTCGGCGCACTCCGAAGCGTGCGGCGGCTGCCGCGCTCGTTGGAACCTCGATCGAGTGGTACGACTTCTTCATCTATGCAACGGCCGCCGCTCTTGTGTTTCGTGAGGTGTTTTTCGACCCTTCACTTCCGCCCGTCGTGGGCTTTGTTGTTGCATTCGGGACCACTTCGTTCGGGTACCTCGGCCGCCCAGTTGGGGCACTGCTGTTTGGAAGCCTGGGCGACAAGATCGGGCGCAAGCGCACCCTGGTTGTCACCTTGCTGCTGATGGGTACTGCGACCTTCTGCATGGGCTTGCTTCCCACCTACGCGTCAGTCGGAGCGCTCGCACCGGTGCTTCTGGTGACGCTTCGGTTCCTGCAGGGCGTGGCTGTCGGTGGTGAGTGGGGCGGGGCGGCAATGCTCTCTGTTGAGCATGCGCCAGAGGGGCGTCGTACTTTCATGGGCTCCTTCACGCAAATGGGCTCGTCTGTGGGCGCACTGTTCTCCTCGCTGATCTTCCTGATCGCAGAACGCATGGGTGGGTTGCTTGAGGGGTGGTGGCGCCTCCCCTTCCTGTTCTCCGCAGTATTGGTGATCGTCGCGCTCATCGTGCGCTCCACGGTCCAGGAGTCGCCGGAGTTCCAAGTGGCCAAGCAGACGGGACAGATCTCTCTGACACCCGTGAAAGACGTCTTCACCAAACATCGAAAGCTCGTGCTGCTCGGTGCGGGGGTGATGCTCGTCGCGACGGGTGGCTACTACGTCACTTCATCATTCTTCCTGGCCTATGGTGCGGACGAGGCTGGAGTGAGCACGGAGCTCTTGCTCAATGCGCTGACCATTGGTGCGATCGCTGAGGTGCTGTTGATGCCAGTGGCCGGTTGGCTCGGTGACAAGATGTCACCACAATTTGTCGCGACGATTGGATTGATCGGGATCGCGGTGATCGCCTATCCGCTCTTCCTGTCGACCCACAGCGGCTCTCCAGTGCTCATCATTGGCATGTGCGTGATTGTTGCGGCGTGCACGGCTTTTAACTACGGGCCGATGCCGCACATTCTGTACCGGCTCTTCCCGATTCAAGTTCGCTACACCGGTGTCTCCCTGAGCTATCAGGCGGCCGCGTTGACCTCAGGCGCGCTGACGCCGATCGTCGTGCCGCTGTTGCTCGCCGCCGGTGGCGGAAATCCGGGCCTCGTGGTTGCGTACACCGCAGTGCTCTGTCTCGCGGCGGTGGCGTGTGTGCGGCTGACCCGTCGTGTCCCAGAAGTCAGAACGGAGTCGAGCGCGGCCCAGGCCGCAGCGTAGGTATCCCGCGGGAGGGCGGGGCGTGCGGAAGCGCGCAATGCCCTCCCGCGTCGGTCGACTACCCGCGCAGGGAGTTCAGGCGGTCGAGGCCGCCGCGCAGATCGCGCTTCAGATCGGCCACCGATTCGAGCCCGACGGAGAGACGGAGCAGGCCTGGGGTGATCCCGAGCCGCTCGTTCAGCTCGGGCGCAAACGTCGCGTGCGTTGAGCTCAGCGGATGGATGATCATCGAGCGTGTATCGCCGATACCGGTCATCCGGGAGAACACACGCAGCCCATCGACGAACGCGCGTGCACCTGCGAGCCCGTCTCGCACCGTCACGCCAAACACCGAGCCCGTGCGGCCGGCGTAGTCCCGCTGCGCAATATCGTGCAGCGGATTCGACGGCAGGCCCGCGTAGTCGACCGACTCAACCTCGGGCTGCGCTTCCAACCACGCCGCGATCTCGAGCGACGAATCGACGTGCCGCGCCATGCGCAGCGACAGCGTCTCCATTCCCTGGTGCAGCAGGAAACCAGTGAACGGTGAGAGCGCGGGCCCGATATCGTTCACGACGGCCTCGCGCACCGCGCGCGCGTAGGCGCGGTCGCCGAAGCGATCGAAGAGGGACGCCAGGCCGGCGCGCGGCGCAGCGGTGACGAGCGGAAACGAGCGGCCGGCGCGCTCCGCGGCCTCCCAGTCGAAGGTGCCGCCGTCAACGATCGCGCCGCCCACCGCGGCCCCGTGCCCGGTGAGGAACTTCGTTGTGGAGTGCACAACGATGTTGGCGCCGTGCTCGAACGGCCGGATGAGCGCGGGCGTGCCCACCGTGTTGTCGACCACGAGCGGCAAGTTGTGGCGTGCAGCAACTGCGGCGATGCGGCGCAGGTCGGTCACGTCGTTGCGGGGATTGGGGATCGTCTCGGTGTAGATCGCCTTCGTGTTCGGGCGGATGGCCCGATCCCACTCGGCGTCATCTGCGGCATCCCACACGTAGTCGACCTCGATGCCGAAGCGCTTGAAGCTGCGCCCGAACAGGATCCGGGTGCCGCCGTAGATCGAGGCGGTCGAAACGATGTGATCGCCGGCCTGCGCGATGGCGAAGAGTGCGGAGGAGATGGCCGCCTGCCCGCTTGACACGGCCACCGCGGCGGTGCCGCCCTCGAGCGAGGCGAGACGATCCTCGGCCACCGCGTTCGTGGGGTTGCCCTGCCGGGAGTAAATGGGCGCGGGCTCACCGGGACCATCGAACAGCTCGGGATCGGGGTCAGTGCCGCGCGTCAGCCCGATCCCGCCCCGCCACAGCTCGCGTCCGGCAAAGCGGTCCACCTGATCGTCGAAGCTGTCGAACACGTAGCCGGCGGAGAGCGCGATGGGCGGCACCCGCAGCCCCGAGTTGCGATCCGGGTAGGCCCCGGCGTGCACCTGCCGGGTATCGAAATCGAAGCCGTCCCAATCGGTGATGGGAGTGGCCGCCTCGTGCGTTGTGCTCATGCCGATGCCTCCGTCGTGGGGAACAGTGTCGCGATGCGCGCGATGGCTTCGCGAATGGTGTCTGGCGCGCACGCAAGGTTGAGGCGCACGTGCCCGGCCCCGCCCGCGCCGAAGAAGGCACCGTTGTTGAGCGCGACGCGGGCATCGCCCAGGATGCGCACATAGGGGTCGGCACCAATCCCTGTTTCGCGGAAGTCGAGCCAGGCGAGGTAGCCGGCCCGGCCGGGGGTGAGGCGCACGCCGGGCAACTGCTCGGCCACGAGCTCGGCGAGCAGCGCCTGGTTCGCTTCGACCTGTGCGATCGTGCGGGCGAGCCAGTCGCGGCCGGAGGTGAATGCGGCAACCCCGGCGTGCAGCCCGAGAATGCTCGCGCGCGTGACAGTTTCGGGTGGCAGGAGCTGCAGCGCCTCCTCGGCGCGCGCGTCCGCAGCGACGATGACCGAGCACTTCGCCCCCGCGAGGTTCCACCCCTTGCTCGCAGACGTCGCGGTCACCGAGAGGGCGCCAGCGGCCGCGGCGAGCGGGGCGAACGGAACGAAGATCTCGCCCGAGTGTGTGAGCGGGGCGTGAATTTCATCGGACACGACGAACACATCGTGCGCGGCGGCGAGACGCGCGAGCTCGGCGAGCTCCTCTTCCCGATGCACGAGCCCGTGCGGGTTGTGCGGGTTGCACAGCAGGAAGGCATCGGCGCCCGCCACGAACTCTCGCTCGATCGCGGAGAGATCGAGTCGTAGCTCGGGGCTTTCATGCGCTGGCCGAGCGTGGGCGTCTGCTGCGCCGTGCTCGACGAGCGGCACCTCGACGATCTCGTAGGGGAGTTCCTCGAGCATCTCGAAGAAGCCGGGGTACACGGGCGTGGGGACCACGATCCGCCCGCTCGGGGACGCCCCACCCGCTGCGGCAGCCCTGCGGCGCAGTTCGCCCTCGACGCGCAGCGACTCGACCACGCCGGTCGCCACATCCGTGGCGAGGAACACGCGCGAGAGCGGGATCTCCCAGCCCCACGCGTGCGCGGCGTAGTCCGCGAACGCGGGCGCGAGCGGTCCCGGGCCGTCGAGGTAGCCGGTGTCCGAGGCGGTGACTCGTGCGATGAGCGCCTCGCGGATCTCGGGCGCCAGCGCGAAGTCCATCTCCGCGACGAAGAGCGGCAACACATTCTCGGGGAAGCGCGTCCACTTGATGCTGGTGCGTTCGGTGCGCAGCCGCGCGGGCGTCAGCTCGGTGAAGGGCACGCCCGAGGGGTCCACGCTGGGGGAGCGGAAACAGTCGGCATCGGTCATGCGCCCATGCTCCCCCGCGCGGGCGCGGAGCGCGAGCCCGGCGGTAAAGCGGCGTCACACTCGGGTGGTGCGGCCCTCCCGGACGACGAGCTTCACGACCCCGGAGACGAGCGCCTCGAGCGGCCCGCGTCGACCAAGCGCCGCCAGCACCGCACCGATGAGCAGCACCCCAGCGAGCTGCAGCCCAAAGCCGCTGAGACCGGCGACCCACCAGTCGAGACCCTCGCCTGAGAACGCCGCCGGGCTCATGAGTGCGGGTTCCAGGATCACACCCGTGGCGATGATGTGCAGCGTGTAGATCGTGAGGGGAGCAGCCCCTGCGGCGCGGAGCGTGCCGAGCACCGGTCCCGGCGCATTCGCTGCCCGGCCGCCTCGCGTCCGCAGCACATCGCAGAGGAGCACGAGCACGCCGATCACCGCCGCGGCGATGCCTGCCGTGCGGAGGATATCGATCAGCGATCCCGAGTGGGGTGTCGCAACGAACTGCGCCCAGAGCTGCGTGGAGAGCGGGGCACCTCCGGTCGATTGCGCCACGTACTCGGTGAGCAGCTCTGAGGGGTACCCTTCGAGCGCGGGATCGGAGACGCCGCCGAGCGTTGCCACCACGGCGTTCGAGACGAGCTGTGCGACGACCGCGAGCGCGGCGCCGGCCGTCGTGAGGAGCGCTGCCGCGCGCCCGAGTGCGCCGCGCTGGGCCGCGCCCGTCAACAGGCGCCCGATGAGCATGCCGACGAGGAGATACGCGCACCAGGTGAGTGCGGGGTACTCGCCGGTGAGCAGGAGAGTGCGCAGCGCCGCCCATGGATCTTGCGCGAACGAATCGAAGTTCACCTGGCCCGCGCCGCCCCAGCTGGGGTTGGCTTCACGGATGGCCGCATTCATGATGCCCCCGCCGGCGGTGAGCACGAGCGCGATGAGCCCGAGCAGCCAGCTCCGAGCGGCGACGAGGGGAGCAATAAGCAGCATCGCGAGGCCGTAGTAGGCGAGCACGATCGCGACGGGGGTTTCGATGATGCCGAGTGTGAGGCCGATCAGGATCAGGAGGACACCACGCACCGCGACCGCCCCCATCGCGGCTCCCGCGCGGCCGGCGCGCAGCAGCTTTCGCGTGGCAAACACGGTGCTCACGCCACCCAGCACCGCGAAGAGAGGTGCCGCGATGCCCGCGGTGAGCGTGTCGGCAACCTCCCCGGCCACCTCATCGAAACTGCCGGGTGCCGCGAGCATGCCGCCGATGGACACGAGGTGCGCGGCGATCATGCCAACGATCGCGAGGAAGCGCGCGATGTCCACGCCGATCATGCGGGCTGCGGGGAGGGCGGGGCGACTCATGCCCCAAGTCTCGCGGCTGCGCCTATGAAACTCCCGGCGCGGCAGCGGCGCGTCAGCTCGGTGCGCCGCGCCGGATGTGATCGCGCGCGTGCGCGAGTGCCGGGTCGAGCTCCTGGAACAGGTGATTGGGGTGGCGCAGCGAGCGGACCACACCGAGTCGCTCGAGCAACACACGGTGCTCGGGACGTATGCCCTTGATGAGCACGGTGGCGCCGCGACGCTCGAGCGCCGACACGAGCTCGGCGAGCGCGTGTGCGCCCGTCTCATCAATGATCTGCACGTCCGACAGGCGCAGGATCACCACCTCGACGTTGGGAGCCGCCGTGATCCGCTCGACCAGGCGATCCGCCGCACCGAAGAACAGCGAGCCGTGCAGGGTGAACAGTGCGATCCGCTCGTCGCCCGGCGCAGCCTCACCGGGCAGTTCCTCGCGCTCGGCATCACTCTGCTTGCTCAGTGTGCGCAGCGCGAAGAACGCGGCGGCGGCGAGCCCAATACCCACCGCGATCACGAGGTCGAACGCCACGGTGACAAAGAGGGTCACGGTGAACACCGCTGCGCTCGAGCGGCTTGAGCGCAGCACGCGACCGATCGTGCCAGGGGACACCATGCGCGCGGCCGTCATCATCAGCACACCGGCGAGGGCGGCGAGTGGGATCGCGCCCACCACCTCGGCGGCGACGAGCACCACGAGGAGCAGCGCGAGCGCGTGCACCACCGCGGACATGCGCGTGCGGGCGCCACTGCGCACGTTGACGGCGGTGCGGGCGATGGCGCCGGTGGCGGGCATGCCGCCGAAGAAACCGGAGGCGATCGAGGCGAGCCCCTGGCCGAACAGTTCACGGTCCGCATTGACCTGGCCCGTGTCGGCGATCGTTGCGGCGACACGGGCGGAGAGGAGTGACTCGATTGCCGCGAGCGCGGCAACGGCAACGGCGGGCCCGGCGAGCGCCGAGAGCATCGCGGGGTCAAATGCGGGGAGCGCCGGTGCGGGGAGCGTGTGCGGCAGCGCGCCAATGGTCGGCAGCGGCGATCCCGCGAGCGCTGCGATCACGGAGACGACGAGGATCGCGACGAACGACGCGGGGATCGCTGGCGCGAATCGACCGAGGAGGAGCATGATGGCGGCGACACCCGCCACCGCAGCGAGGGGGAAGAGAGCCGCCGGCCAGCTCGCATCCTGCAGGACCTCCCATGCGGCAACGACCGCGTTCGACGAACGGCCGGAGCCGTCGACGCCGAGGGCGGCGGGGACCTGCTGCAGGAAAATGATGATCCCAATCCCCGCGGTGAATCCCTCGATCACCGGCCACGGGATGTAGCTCACGGCGCGGCCGAGGCGCAGCACCCCGGCTGCGAGCACGATGAGGCCCGCGAGCAGGCTGACCACCGCGACGGCGCCGACGCCGTGCACCGCGACGATTGGGGCAAGCACCACCACCATCGCGCCGGTGGGGCCCGAGACCTGCACATTCGAGCCGCCGAAGATTGCGGCGACGAGTCCGGCGACGATCGCGGTGATGAGTCCAGCCTCTGCGCCCACACCTGAGCTCACGCCGAAAGCGAGCGCGAGTGGCAACGCAACAATTCCCACCGTGAGGCCGGCGATGAGGTCCGCCCGCCAACTCGTGCGCAGCCCTCGATAGTCCTCGCGCGTGGGCAGCAGGCCGCGCAGGCCCGCCAGAATCGCGGTCATCCTCGCCTCCCTCGTCTCTCCCTCCATCATGCCTCATCGCTGAAAAGTAGCGCCGCGGGAGGCAGCCGAGTGAACGAGGGAAAAATGTGCTGTGCCTGAGCGGTGTGCAGCGCTACTCTGAAGCCCAAGAAGAAACAAGGGGGAACCTATGGATATCGTGCTGTTTATCACGCAGCTCCTCGTTGTCCTCGGCTGTATCGTGATGGGTACACGGTCGAGTGGCGTGGGGCTGGGTCTCTGGGGCGGTGCTGGCGTCGCGATCCTCGTATTCGTGTTCCGCCTGGCCCCCGGCTCACCACCCGTCGATGCACTGCTCATCGTGCTCTCGGTGGTGCTCGCCTCGTCGATGATGCAGTCGGCGGGCGGAATCGACTGGATGGTGTCGATCGCCGCGAAGCTGATTGCGCGCAGCCCGAAGCAGATCACGCTCGTCGCGCCGCTCGTTTCGTTCCTGTTCGCAGTGGGTGCGGGCACGTCGAACATCCTCTACCCGCTCCTCCCCGTGATTCAGGACCTCTCCTACCGCAACGGTGTGCGCCCCTCCCGGCCACTCTCGCTGTCAGTTGTCGCGACAGGCGTCGCGCTCGCGTGTAGCCCGGTCTCCGCCGCGATGGCCGCCATGGTGACCCTCACGGACACCGCCCCCTGGAACTTCGAGCTCGTCGACATCTTGAAGGTGACGATCCCCGCCGCGATCGTCGGCATCATCATTTCCGGCATCGTCGTGAACCGCCTCGGCAAGGAGATCGCGGACGATCCCGAGATCCAGGCGAAGATCGCGAAGGGTGAGATCCCCGCTCCCTCGGCGAACGCCGCCGAGGTGCGCGCTGAGGTGACCGTCACCGCGGCCGGCCGCAACGCAGCAGTGATCTTCCTGCTCGGTGTGGCCGCGATCGTGGCCTTCGGCCTCTTCAAGGGCCTCCGCCCGCTTGACGCAGCGGGCGACCCGATCGCGATGACCCCGATCATCGAGATCGTCATGTTCGTGGTGGGCACGCTCATCCTCGTGGTGTCGCGCCCCAAGGTCTCCGAGATCCCCACGATGACTGTGTTCAAGGCCGGTATGGTCTCCGCGATCGCCCTCTTCGGCCTCGCCTGGCTCACCGACACGTTCCTCGGCGCGCACACGACGCTCATCGCTGACGGCGTGGGTGGTCTCGTGACCGCGGCACCGTGGATCTTCGCGCTCGGTGTGTTCCTCGTCTGCGTGCTCACGACAAGCCAGTCGACGGCAACGCGAACAATTGTGCCGATCGGTCTCGCGGCGGGCATCCCGCTCGGACTGCTCTCAGGCATGTGGGCCGGTGCTTTCGCGGGCATCTACCTGCTGCCCACCAACGGCTCGCAGATTGCGGCGGCCAACTTCGATCACTCGGGCTCAACGAAGCTCGGCACGAAGCTTGTCGACCACTCGTTCTTCCTGCCGACGCTGATCCTCGCGGTGACCACGATCGCAGCGGGCGCCCTGTTCGGCGTTCTCTGGGGCGGCTAGGCGGCAGCGGGCCGCAGGTAACTCTGCACGGTCGGCGAACCTGGAATGTGAATCTGCTTCGCCGGGCGGTAACCGAGGCGCTCGTAGCGCGCATCGTTCGCGGGGTTCGACGATTCCAGATAGGTCTGGAGGCCGGCAGCGTCGTAGCGTTCGAGGGCAGCCTGGACGAGGCGCATGCCGATCCCAAGCCCACGCGCTTCGCGGGACACCGCGAGCATGGAGAGATACGCGTGCGGTTCGCTTGGACGTGCGTCTGCGAAGAGCTCCCCCTCCGAGAGGAGCGCCTCTGCCGCGGCATCGCCGATCGTGCTGCGCAGCATGGCTTCGTAGGCCGGCAGATCAACCTCACGGATCTCGTCCTGGCCCGGCGGGAACCAGGTTGAGACCGCGGCGACCGTGCCGTCCGGCAGCTCCGCGATGAGGGGTTCACCGTAGCGCACGGCCTGGTCGGCCATGAACCGCCAATGCGCGAGGGCGTGCGCCATGCGCTCCGGGTGCGCGGGGAACGCGGGCCCCCACACCGGATCGTCCCAGAAGCCCTCTGCGAGGACGCGGGCCGTCACCTCGATGTCGGCCGCGGTGAGCGGGCGAACGGTGAAGGCAGACTCGGGTGCGGGGCTACTGGGCATCGCGGAATGCGTCCCACGCGCGCTTGCACGCGTGGGCGACGGCGTCGATGTGATCGGGGTTCTCGGTCACCCAGTCAGTGCCAGGCTCCTGCAGCTCCGCGGCAGCGGCCGGCCCGAGCAGATACTCGCGCAGGAACTCCGCCTGCACCGCGCCCAGCCGCAGGCCCGCCGCGTCAGCCTCGGCGCGCATCGCGCCAAAGCGTGCGCCCGCCGCACGGATTTCTTCGCTGCCGAGGTACGGCTGGTTGAGGAGCACCGCAGCGGGATCGTTCACTTCGAAGCCTGCGCGATGCGCCTCCGCGAGCTCGCGCAACGCTGCCGGGTCCATCGTCGGTCGATCCTCGGGATCGCGCTCTTCGCCCTGGTGGTCACCGCGGTTGGACAGCGCGACGACGGCGGCCAGCCGATCGGCCTCGGCCCGCGCAACGTTTACTGCGCCCTCACGGGTCGTCGTGGTGTTCATCGTGTCGTGGAACGAGAGGCGGGTGAACGAGCCACCGTGCTCAAGTCCGTGCGCCACGAATGCATCGGTGAGCGCTTCGCGTGTGCGCTCGTAGACACCCAGGCCGGCCTCGGCGGTCTCGGCGAACGCGTCGACGAGACGCTGCAGCCCCTCCTCGGTCTCGGGGATCTCGAGAATGGGGAAGAAGGAGAAGGTGACCGGGCGGATCGCATCGACGCCCGTGAGGTCAACCTTCTGCCACGCGCCCGCGGCACGGACGCGCTCGATCGCGGCTGCGAGATCGGCGCGCACATCGTCGGGCTTGCGTCGGTTCGGGTCTCGGATGAGGCGCGGGTGCGGGTTGATGACCGCGACGATGCGCGGGTCGATCTCGGCCCAGCGGCGCACGATCGATGCGGTCGCCACGTCGCTGAAGTCATACTGCAGTCGGCGGGTGAGCGCGGGGGAGAGGAACTCGGCGAGCTCCTCGGGGATCGCAGCGCCCGAGTGCGGGGTCGCGACGAGCAGATCGGCGTCAATGATGGCCTGCTCGAGACTGCGCGTATCGGGATCGGCGTAGTGGATGATCTGCTCGGGCGTGAACACGGTTCCGCGAGGGATCAGATCCAGGTTGCTGGCGCTCATGGGTTCAGACTAGCGAGCTGCATGGAAGCTGACTAGGGGGAACACAAGTAGCGAAAGCGCGGCGTGAAGGGCTACGCGCGACCACGGTTGCGTCGACGGACGGGTCGCGGCGGCTTGCCGCCCAGAAACGAAGCGTCGGAGTCAACGATGTACCCCTGCCGCAGCGCCTCGCGCCCGATGAGTACTCGAAACAGCATCTCTTCGCGGTCGGTGAGGGTGAACTCGGCGCGAATCGTGCGGCCCACCAGTTGCACGTCGATGAGCACCACGGGACGCTCCTGCGCGTGCCCCGAGGAGCTGCGCACGGTGCGACGATCGTGCACGGGAAGCTCAACCTCGGCCGCATCCTCATCACTCAGCTGCCAGGGGTGTGCGGTGAAGCGCACCCACGGCGCGTCGTCACGCTCAAACTCGGAAATGCCCGTCGCGTGGAGTGCAGAGGTCTGCGCGCCCGTGTCGATCTTGGCCTTGATCCAGGGCACATTGATTTCAGGCAGCGACACCCACTCGCGCCACCCCGTGAGAGTGCTTGAATGGTCTTGTCCGATCACGCTTCTATCTTGGCAGGAACTACGGTGAAACTCGCGATTCTCTCGCGCGCCCCGCAGGCGTACTCGACGCAGCGCCTCATGGCCGCGAGCGAGCAGCGCGGCCACAAGGCGCGCGTGCTCAACACGTTGCGCTTTGGGATTGACCTCGCCGGCGATGAACCCGACCTGCTGTACCGGGGCAAGCAGCTGAGCGACTACGACGCGATCCTGCCCCGGATCGGGAACTCGATCACATACTTCGGCACGGCAGTGGTGCGCCAGTTCGAGCAGATGGACGTGTATACGCCGAACACCGCGAACGGCATCTCGAATTCGCGCGACAAGCTGCGAGCGATTCAGATTCTGTCGCGCCACTCGATCGCGATGCCTGCAACGGCGTTCGTGCGGAACCGCGCCGACGTGCGCGCCGCGATCGAGAGTGTGGGCGGCGCCCCCGTGGTGATCAAGCTGCTTGAGGGAACGCAGGGCATCGGAGTAATCCTCGCCCCGCAGGTGAAGGTTGCCGAGGCGATCATTGAGACGCTGCACTCCACCCGACAGAACGTGCTGATCCAGCGCTTCATCTCGGAGAGCCGCGGCCGCGATGTGCGCGCGCTCGTGGTGGGAGACCGCGTGGTTGCGGCGATGCGCCGGGTGGCGAGCGGCGACGAGTTCCGCTCGAACGTGCACCGCGGCGGCACGGTTGAGCCCGTGCAGCTCGAGCCCGCGTACGAGCAGGCCGCGGTGCGTGCCGCGCAGATCATGGGACTCCGCGTCGCCGGCGTCGACATGCTTGAGGGCGACGACGGCCCGCTCGTCATGGAGGTGAACTCCTCGCCCGGTCTGCAGGGCATTGAGGCAGCGACGGGGCTCGACGTCGCGGGCGCGATCATCGACTACATCGCGAACCAGGTGAACTTCCCCGAGATCGATGTGCGTCAGCGCCTCAGCGTGTCCACCGGGTACGGCGTTGCGGAGATCTCGATGCACGCGGGCTCCGAGCACGTGGGCAAGCCGCTCGGGGAGCTCGGACTCTGGGACCGCGACATCACGGTGCTGACGCTGCATCGCGGCGTGCAGGTGATCCCCAACCCGCGCAAGCACGTGGTGCTTGAGGCGGAGGATCGGCTGCTCTGCTTCGGCAAGCTTGAGGAGATGCGCTCGATGATCCCGGAGCGCCGCCGGCGCCGCGCTCGTGTGCGGAAGCTCCCGCCAGAGGCGCAGGAGCTCGCGGAGGGCTAGTCGCCACGGCGCAGGCCGGTGCGCGCATCACGCTGCGTGGACCGGCCCACCGCCAAGGGCGCGGCGAGCGGCAGCTTAGAAGTGTGTGCCGCCGTCGATGCGCACCTCGGTGCCGGTGATGAATTTGCCGTCCTCGCTTGCGAGCATCGCCACGACGCTCGCCACCGTCTCGGGGCCGGCGAAGCCCTCGCCCAGCGCTGGCTGCAGCTTCATGAACAACATCATGTCGGCATCCTCCGGGAGGCCGGGGCCCTGGCTCTGCTTGCTTTCGCCTGTGCCGTCGGTCATCCCCGAGGAGATGGAGCCCGGCTGCACGGCGGTGAAACGGATCCCCTGCTTTGCATACTCTGCCGCGAGCGCGTGGGTCATGGACTGCACGCCACCCTTCGAAGCCGCATAGGCGGACATGTACGGGTGCGCAAAGGTAGCTGAGGTCGAGCTGAAGTTCACTACGGCGGAGCCCGTGCCCTCGAGGAGCGCGGGGATCGTCTCGCGAATCATGAGGAAGGTGCCCACCAGGTTGACGCGGAGTACCTGCTCGAAGGAATCGAGGCTGGTCTCGTGCGTGTGCGAGGAGCGCAGAATGCCCGCGGCGTTGACGAGCACGTCGAGCCCGCCCAGCCAGGCGATCGCGTCAGCGACACCAGCGCGCACCGACGCCTCCTCGGAGATGTTGACGATCACGGTGTGGAGTCGATCTGCTGCGGCGCCCGCCTTCGCGACAGTGTCTGCGAGACCGGTGTCCGAGACATCGGCCGCGACCACGCGTCCGCCCTCGGCAAGCATGCGAAGCACCGTGGCCTGGCCGATGCCGGAGCCACCGCCGGTCACAAGCGCGCGGCGGCCTTCGTAGCGGTTCATAGTGTCCATCCTTCACTGGTGTGGATTGGGTGCCCGCGGTGCGGCTGGCGCAGCGCGAGTCTGTGCATACAGTGCCATTGTGGCACGTTGTGTCAGTGTGTCAAGATGTGCACTGCTGGTCTGGGTCGAGTACGCTCTCACACGTGGGAAACGTGCCAGAACCTGCCGGGACCGAGGCGGCCCCGAGCCTCAGTCTGACTGAGCGCCGTCGAGCCGCGACGCAGCTCGACATCGCGCGAGCTGCGGCGACGCTGTTCGCAGAGCACGGCGCTGGCCAGGTGACCGTGGAGTCGATCGCAGCTGCGGCCGGCGTCTCGCTGCGTACGTTCTACCGCTACTTCCGCACGAAGGAGGACGCGGTCGCGCCGCTGCTCTCGGTGGGCGCGGGGGAGTGGCAGCGGGCGCTTGCCGCGTCCGCGCAAGGAGACCCGCGTCGCGCGGTGCCCGAGCTGATTGACTCACTCCTGTTGCCCACCACCGACGCAGAACGTGAGGGCCTCCGCTGGTCGCGCGGTGTCTTGCGGGCGATGGACGATGACGCTGCGCTTCGCACGGTGTGGGCGCGCGTCAACGCGGAGTCCGAGCGTCGGCTGCGTGAAATCATCGCGGAGCTCACGGAGTCGCCCGTGGCGAATTTTGGGGTGCGAGTACTGGCCGCTGCCGCGACTGACTCGATCAGACTGGGGCTTGAGCACTGGGCATCGCTGGGCGCCGATCCCGATGGCTCGGCGGGGACCCCCGCACGACTCGCTCGCTCCGCATTCGCCCAGCTCGCACGGGGGATCGAGATTGAGGACGAAGAGCTAGGGATCGCGGAGCGGGATCCGGGCTAGCCGCGGCTCGCCACGAGCTGGAACTCCACCTGACCGGTGGGTTCGACGGAGACGAAGCCGAGGTTCGGTGCGGTGACCCCGAAGTCGGCGAACGTGATGGGGATCGTGCCGGCGATCTCCGTGCGCTCGCCGTCGCTGCGCACCTCGACCGTCGCGGTCACCGCGCGGGTCTCGCCCGCAATGGTGAGTTCGCCAGCGGCTGCCGTGCGCACGGTGTCGCCCGAGTTTGGAATCTCGTGCAGGGTGACGGGCTCCGTGAGGGAGAAGCTCGCCTCCGGGAACTGATCCGTGCGCAGCGCATCGTCCCGGAAGTACGCGTCGCGCGGGGCGCTGTCGGTGGCGATCGAGGCAACGTCGACGGTGAGCTCAGCCTGCTCGAGCGTCAAGCCGTCGGCGCTGATCTGGAAGGTGCCGCTCACCTCGGGCGTGCGGCCGGTGACGGTGACATCGGTGCCGTTCAGCACCTCGTTGACGCGGTAACCCGCCTCCGAACCGTCAGCGACCTGCCACTTCCCCGAAAGCACGGCGGGATCGAGTGGTGCGCCGCTCGACTCACCCATGATCTGCTCGCTGCCGGACAGCGCTGGCGCGTCGGCCGCGGGCTCCGCGATGAAGTCGCGGTACACCATGGGGCCAGCGATCGCGGCTATCGCGGCGAGGGCGAGGACGCTCGCTCCAACTCCGACGAGCACCTTCTGCGATTTCTGCACTGCGGCTCCTTTTTCCCACCCGGTGAACACCCTCGAGTGGGTGAACTGATCACTACTGTGGCAGCCCAGCCAATGAGCGTCCTCCGAGCTTCTCGGGAAAACCCTGGAAGTGACGATTAGAGGGCGGCGAGCAGCGACTTCCAGTGCGCACGCCACTCCTCGATACGATCACCATCCGTGAGGCCCTCAAGACTCACGGTGAGCGTTGCGCGATCGTCTCCCTTCGGGGTGGCCGACACTTCGACCCGGCCCGCGTCGGCGAGGTCGAAACGCCAGAAACTGCGCTTCTCCGTGCGCGACGGGCGGGGCTCACCCGCCGCATGCCCGAGGTGTTCGCTGCGATCCCCGTAGGCTGCGGTCCACGCCGCGATTGCCGCGTCACGGTCGAGCGGCACGGTGCGGCTTGCGCTTACGCGGAACGTGCCCGTCGACGACTGGCCCGGCACTCGCACCCCAGCGTGGTGCTCGTAGGCGATTGCCACGCCCTGCGCCCACCAATCCGGGTTCTCCAGATCGGCGGGAAGCTCGGCGCGGGCGATCCGCACAATCTCGGGGTGGGGCAGCCGTGCCGCCCCAGCGGCCTCGAAGAGTGTCACCCACTCGTCCCAGGGCTTGCGGGAGGCCCGCTCAATGGCGGGCACACGCTCGCCACGGGTGCGATTTCCAGACTCCTGTGCGGCGTTGCTCACGATGCGCCCCTTCCCGGTTCTGCGCCCCAGTGTAGCGGCGGCCTGAATTTTGCTCGGGTGCTGCTTGAATGGGGACATGAGTGAGGCTGGGGTTGCAGCAGGTGCAGTGTCGCGCAGTGCTCGGAGGTACGTGGAACACGAGTCCTCCCAGCACCGATCCGCGGGGATTCACGACGCCGACGGGCCGCTTGAAGAGTCGCCCGCGGCACAGGAGTTCAGGATCGATCTTGAGCGGATCCGCTTCTCCTCGTATTTCGCGCGCCTCTCCGACGTGACTCAGGTGGTGCCGCAGTCGGGCGTCGGCCCGGTGATGCACAACCGCCTCACGCACTCGCTCAAGGTGAGCGCGGTGGCGCGAGTGATCGCGGCCCAGCTCGCCGGGCAGGCTGCGGTGCACGCCGCGTTCACGCGGGGGGAGGCGCCGCGCGACGACGCGGCGGGCGGAGTCATCGCTCGTCTCGGCGGCTGCGACACCGTGGTTGCGCAGGCGGCGGCCCATGCACACGACCTCGGCCACCCACCGTTCGGCCACCTCGGCGAGCGCGTGCTCGACCGTGTGGCGCGCGAGCGCTTCGGGCTGCCGGAGGGCTTTGAGGGCAACGCGCAGAGCTTCCGCATCCTCACCCAGCTCGACACGCTGGGCCGCGACTTCCCTGGCCTGAACCTCACCGCCGCGACCCGGGCGGCGACACTCAAGTACCCGTGGACGCGCGCGGAATGGATTGGGATCGGGGTCGCGGAGCGTCCGGTTGCCGAGCGCCCCCGTGGCGTGGGGGCTGATGAGCGCGACGGGGCCGAGAAGTTCTCCGCCTACGCGCTCGATGCCATCGAGATGGCGGCTGCACGAGCGGCATACCCGAGCATTGCGCCTGGCATGCAGACGGTGGAGTGCGCGGTTATGGACCTTGCCGACGACATCGCCTACGCCGTGCACGATCTTGATGACTTTGCGCGCGCAGGGGTGCTGCAGCAGTCCGCGGTGACGGGAGAACTGCGCGCCTGGTTGAGTCGCGCCGCCGCGCTCGCCGCAGCCGATCCCGAAGAACTGGGCGGTAGCTGGCGCGCACCCGGCCACTCGCTCGAGCTCTTGTGGCGCAGGCTCGCGCTGAAGGATGCATGGATCGCGGACCGCGAGGCCTTCACGGAGGCGGTCGCGCGCGTGGCAGAGGAGGTGGGAGAGTCTCTGCTCGCCGCGCCCTATGACGGCGGCATCGACAGCGAGCGCGCCGTGTCCGGCTTCACGCGTCGCTGGATTGAGCACCTCCGCACCTCGATCGTGGTGGAAGAAGCACCGCACGTGCGCAGCGGCCATGTGCGGTTGAACACCCGGGCCTGGCACGAGGTCATGGTGCTGAAGTTTGTGCATGCGCACTTCGTGCTCGAACGCCCCGAGCTGGGGCAAACCCAACGGGGGCAGGCGCGGGTGATGGCCGACCTCGCGCTCGGCTTCGACGCCTGGCTCACCGACTCGGTCGACGCCGGGCGAGCGCCGCGCAGGCTGCTCGAGTGGGTAGACGAGGCGACTGCCGGCTACTTCGCTCTGCGCCGCGAGCGCCCGGAGCTGCTCACCGGGGAGACGAGCGACGCCGGCCTGCGCCGCCAAGGCAGGGCGCGCGCCGTGCTCGACTATGTCGCCGCGCTGAGCGACCAGCAGGCCCGCATCACCCACGGCGAGCTGACGCGGGGGTAGCGGGCAGCGCTCGCGATCCCAATCTGTCGGGTCTTGAGCCGGGGTCCGAAAGCGGCCGCGGCACCGCGCCCGGAATGCAGCGTGCGCGCACGGGAATGGAGTCTGCGGGATACTGGGAGATGGCCTATTCTGGGCCCACACACCCTGGGGAGGGCACACATGGAGCAGCCGGCAGCACGCGATTCGATCATGAACCGCTACGGCTCGCTCGACGAAGCCCTCGTGCACCGCAAAGCGAGTGTGCCGAACCGGGTGTTTCTCCGTCGGCTGCTCAGCCGCATGCCGATCGACCGCCTGATGCGCACCGAGGGCGGCATCCTGGTGGAACGCTCGGATGGGGCGCCCGCGGTGCAGATCTTCCGCGGGTACACCGTCGGATTCCAGAGCGAAGAAGAGATCATCGCCGTCGTGGGCGAGGCCGCACCGCGCTGGCGCAGTGTGCGGACCCCGGGCGCCTGGGCGGTCGATCACCCCGATCACGGCCGTGGCGTCGCCGCCGAAACCGAGAGCATGGAGCCGCTGGGCGGTGCGAAGAAGGCGCGATCGGGATCGCGCCGTACGGCGGCCGCGAAGCCGAAGGCCGAGCCCAAGGCGAAGCCCGCAGCAGCGCCCGAGCGCGTGCAGCCGGTATGCCCGAACTGCTTCATGCTGATGGCGCTCTCTGGCGTGTGTGGCAACTGCGCGTAGCCCTCAATCGACCGAGCTAGGGGAGCACGGGGAATTCGCGCGATGCATCCCACGGCTGCGCCCAGCCGAGCTCGTCGAATAGGGAGGCGAGCAAGATCCCGGTGAACCCCCACACCGTGTGCGAGCCGAATCGCTCGCTCAGCTGAAACGCGGCCCCGCGGTGCGTGATCCCGGGCCGCGACAGCACGGAGGTGCCGCGCGCAGCGGGCTCGAGGAGCTCGGCGACCGGCGCGCGGAATACCTCGATCGATTCCGAATGGTCTGCGGCAACCGCGCTGGGGAGGCGCCACCAGCCAACCACTGGGGTGACGAGATTGTTGCTCACCGGGATGTGCACGGGCGGTAGCGAGCCGAGCACGTCGACGCCGGCGGGGTCGAGGCCGGTCTCCTCGTTCGCTTCGCGAAGCGCCGTGGCAACCGAGTCCACGTCCTCGGGGTCGACGCCCCCGCCGGGAAACGCGATCTGCCCAGGATGGTGCCGCATGCCGTTCGCGCGGCGGGTGAGCAGCACGTCAAGCTCCGCCGGTACCGTGGCTGGCCCGGAGATCGCGGGTACGCGGTCGAGTGCGCCGAACAGAATTAACACTGCGGAGTGGCGCAGCGGGGTGTCCGCGAGCGCCCCCTGCGGTGGGAAACGCAGCGTGAGGTCGCGGTGCATGAGCGCCCGGAGCTCACGCTCGGCCTCGGCAACTGAGCGTTCCATACGGCCCAGCCTAGCCGTGACAGCTGGGCAGGTCCCGGCTAGCCCTCGATCAGCAGATCGGAGATACCCTCCGGGACGCGCTGCGAGCGCGCCCACGGCTCGCGGTCGCGGCGCGCCACGCGCTTGACGCTCTGCGTCTCCTCTGCGCGCACCTGCGTGAGCACCGCGATGACCGCGGCGCGCTCTGCCGGGCTGACCTGACGGGTGACGAACGTGATGTCCGAACCGGAGATCGCGTCGTCCTGCGGGCCGAGCTCCTCGCGCTTCGCCGCATCGCGCGCCGCCGCATCGGGCGGCAGCTGCGAGTCGGCGGGGCGAGCGAGGTCGTCGTTCGTCGTATCCACGGCGCTCACAGCGGGATGTTGCCGTGCTTCTTGGCCGGCTGCTCGGTGCGCTTGCCGCGGAGGCCGCGGAGGGACTTGATCACCGCGAGGCGGGTGCCTGCGGGCTCGAGCACGTTGTCGAGCTCGCCGCGCTCAGCCGCGAGGAACGGCGAGGTGACCTCAGCCGTGTACTTCGCGGTGAGCTCTGCACGCAGCGCCTCGACGTCCTCGCCGCGCTCGGCGGCGGCCGCGAGCTCCTTGCGGTAGAGGATGTTGACGGCGCCGGAGCCGCCCATCACGGCGATCTCAGCGGTGGGCCACGCGATGTTGAAGTCGGCGCCCATCTGCTTCGACCCCATCACGATGTACGCTCCGCCGTATGCCTTGCGCGTGATGATCGTCACGAGCGGCACGGTCGCCTCAGCGTAGGCGTAGAGCAGCTTCGCGCCGCGGCGGATGACGCCCTGCAGCTCCTGGTCCGTGCCGGGCAGGTAGCCGGGCACGTCGACGAGCGTGAGGATCGGGATCGAGAAGGAGTCGCAGAACCGCACAAAGCGCGCAGCCTTCTCGCTCGCGTCGATATTCAGCGTGCCGGCCATCTGGTTCGGCTGGTTCGCGACGATGCCGACCGTGCGGCCCTCGACGCGGCCGAAGCCGATCAGCATGTTCGGTGCGAAGAGTGGCTGGACCTCGAGGAAGTCGCCGCCATCGAGGATCGCCTCGATGACCGTCTTCATGTCGTAGGGCTGGTTCGGGCTATCCGGAATCAGCGTGTTGAGTCGGCGGTCAGCGTCCGTGATCTCAAGTGCGGTGTCGCTGTCGTAGACGGGCGCCTCAGCCAGGTTGTTGTCCGGCAGGTAGCTGATGAGTGCGCGCGCGTAGTCGAGTGCGTCGAGCTCGTCGCTTGCGAGGTAGTGGGAGACGCCGCTCGTCTTGTTGTGCGTGAGTGCGCCGCCAAGCTCCTCGAAGCCCACCTCTTCACCCGTGACCGTCTTGATGACGTCGGGGCCGGTGACGAACATGTGGCTCGTCTTGTCGACCATGATCACGAAGTCGGTGAGCGCGGGGGAGTACACCGCGCCGCCGGCCGACGGGCCCATGACGATGGAGATCTGCGGGATGACACCCGAGCACATCGTGTTCAGGCGGAAGATGTTCGCGTACTTCGAGAGCGCGACCACGCCCTCCTGAATGCGCGCCCCACCGGAGTCGAGGATGCCAAGGATGGGTGCGCCGGTCTTCAGCGCGAACTCCATGGCCTTGACGATCTTCTCGCCGGCAACCTCGCCGAGCGAGCCACCGAAGGTGGTGAAGTCCTGCGAGTACACGACGACCTGGCGGCCGTGGATCGTGCCGGCGCCGGTCACGACGGAGTCGCCGAACGGGTGGCTCTTCTCCATGCCGAAGCCCTGGCTGCGGTGCTTCACGTACTTGTCGAACTCGACGAAGGAGCCGGGGTCGAGCAGGCCGGCGATGCGCTCGCGCGCGGTCATCTTGCCGCGCGGGTGCTGCTTCGCTGCGGCTGCGGCGTCGCGGTCGCCCACGGCCTCCTGGTACTTCCGGCGGTGGTCGGCGATACGACCCGCGGTCGTGGCGGGTCCGGGGGTCGCTGAGGTGGCGTTCTCTGCAGTCACGGAAGCCAGCCTAGCGCGGCACCCATGCCGGAAGCCTCCGAACCCCTCCAACGGAATCCCAAAACCTTGGTTGAATCCCACCAAACCCGCCCCTCCCGCGCCCCTCCCGCGCCCCTCCGGATCGGGGTCACTTGGGCAGGGTGTTGGTCCGGCCCGCCCCGCGACACCCTGCCCAAGTGACCCCGATTCGCAGAGGGGAGGGGAGGATGGCAGGTAGCGTTGGGGCATGGAATTCACGCGCACGTCCGAACTCCTTCCGCGGGTGCTGTGGCGGGAGAGCTCCCCCTCAACCAACGCCGAACTGCGCGAGCTCGTGCGCGAGCGCGCGGCGGTGGGAGAGCCGCTGCCCGACGGCACGCTGCTGCTCACCTCAGACCAGACCGCGGGGCGCGGCCGCCTGGACCGGGGCTGGGTGACCCCACCCGGGCAGTCGATTGCGGCGTCCCTCCTCGTGCGCGGCGCGGGCGCGGGGCTTCCGCTCAGCTGGCTGCCGCTCCTCGTCGGGGCGGCGATGAGTTCGGCGCTGCAGTCGCGCTTCGGCGAGGGCATGCGCGTCGGCGTGAAGTGGCCGAACGACGTGCACGTGCGCGACGAGGAGGACGCGATCGCCGGGCGGCCGGGGCTCAAGCTGTGCGGGATCCTGTGCGAACTGCTGCCCGACGGCTCGGTGATCGTGGGGACGGGGATCAATCTCTTGATCCCCGACTTCGAGCTGCCGACGGGACGTGCCACCTCGCTGCTCGCCGCCGGGGCAGATGTGGGCGGCGCGGAGACGGTGTTTGATCCGGCAGGGAACGCGCTGATCGACGAGGTGCTCGCCGATTACCTGACCGCGCTGCGGCAGCTGCTCGCGCTCGCTGCGGAGAATCCGGCGGCCGCACGTGCGCGCGCCGCTCGCAACTCGCTGACGCTCGGCACCGAGGTGCGCGTACACCTGCCGGGCGACGAGATCGTGGACGGTCGCGCGCGCGAGCTCGCGTCGGACGGCTCGCTCGTGGTCGATCTGCCCACGGGGGGCCAGCTGACCGTCTCGGCGGGCGACGTGGAGCACCTCCGCTGAGCGCACTCCGGACGGCACATGACGGAGCCCGCCACCACGATTGCTGCATCGTGGTGGCGGGCTCCGTCGTGTGTGGTTAGCGAGTGCCCTCGAGCGGGTACTCCTCGCCGAGCGCGTCGATCTGCTCGGTGGTGGGATCCCCCTCTGAGAAGTCCATCATGGGCACGGGCTTGCGGAAGCCCTTCGTGACGATCGCGATGATCACGATGCCCACCACGATCCAGATTGCGCCGACGAGCCAGGTGAGGGCCTCGAGCGAGGTCCACAGCCAGATCGTGAGCGCGAAGCCAATGAGCGGCGCCACCGCGTACTTCAGCACCCGCGTGGCGGTCACGGGCTCGCGGCGCCCGCCCTTCGGGAACAGGTATGTGCGGATCACGGAGAGGTTGACCATCGCGAAGGCGGCGAGCGCGCCGAAGCTGATCATGAACGCCACGGTGTCGAGCGAGAGGAACAGGCTCGACAGCGCGAACACGGAGACCGTCACCGCGGCGACGATTGGGGTGCCGAAGCGCTGGTGCAGACGCGAGAGCGGCTTCGGGAGCATCCCGTCGCGGCCCATCGCGTAGAGGATGCGCGAAACCGACACCTGGCCGGTCATGCCCGAGCCGAACGCGCCGACCACGTACACGGCCACGAAGAAGGCGGTGAACGCCTCGCCGCCGATGTTGTTCATCACCGTCACGCCGGCCGCTTCAATTTCGGCGTCGCTGAGCGAGCTCCAATCCGGGGCGTACGCGACCGCGCCGGCCCACGACACGAGGATGAAGAACAGGCCACCGATGAGCGTGGAGAGCACGATCGCGCGGGGGATATCCTTGCGGGGGCGCTTCGCCTCCTCGGACAGGGTGGAGACCGCGTCGAAGCCGAGGAAGGAGAGCGCGAGGATCGCGGCACCCGAGGCGATCGCGCCGATGCCGCCCTCACCGAAGGTGAACGGCTCGATCAGGCTGATTTCGGTGTTGCCACCGAGCGCGTGCTTGAACGCGAGCACCATGAAGATGACCACGAGCAGCACCGACAGTGCGATGATCGCGAAGTTCACCTTGTTGACGAGGTTGATGCCCAGGATGTTGAACAGCAGCACGAGCAGCAGCGCCGCGAGCGTGAACACCCAGACCGGGATGGCGGGGAACTGCGTGTTCAGGTAGATGCCGATCAACATGAAGTTGATCATCGGGATGAACAGGTAGTCGAGCAGCATCACCCAGCCGGTGAGGAAGCCCGCAGCGCCGCCAAAGGACTGCTGCGTGTACGTGTACGCCGATCCCGCCACCGGGTATCGGCGCACCATCGCACCGTAGCTCGCCGCCGTGAACAGCATCGCGACCACCGCGATCACGTAGGCGGCCGGGAGATGCCCGTCGGTGACCTGGTTGACAATGCCGTACGTGGTGAAGACGGTAATCACCGTCATGTACGTCACCCCGAAGAGGGTGAGTCCGACCAGGCCAAGTGATCGTTTCAGTTGGGGTTGATTCGATGCGCTCACGATGTCTCCTTTGAATCGACGAAGCGTTCTTACTTGTGGATTATGGGGTGAAAGTGCGGTCTCCGGCGAGCCACGTGCCGAGCACGCGGACTTCAGCGATCGCTTCCGCCGCGATTTCGAGCGGATTTTCGGCGAGCCAGACAGCATCGGCCGTGCGACCCACTTCGAGCGTTCCGCGCGTGTCGGCCGCGAGTGCCTGGCGCGCGATGCCGCGCGTGTACGCGCCGTAGGCGGTCGCTGCGTCGACGCGCTCGTCGGGCAGCCACGCCGCGGCGCCCGGCTCCTCGTGGCTGTGGCGCGTGATCGCGGTCGACACGGCGGGGCGCCAGTCGATCGTGGTCACCGGCCAGTCGCTGCCGAACGAGATTGTCGCGCCGCTGCGGTGCACCGAGCCGATGAGGTACTGCCAGTCTTCGCGCGGGTGCCCGAGGTGCGGGATCGTGAGGTCGCGCATCACCGCGTCGCACTGGGCCCAGTACGGCTCGAAGTTCGCGATGATGTCGAGCTGCGCGAAACGGGACACATCGGCGGGGTCGAGGAGGGCCACGTGTGCGATCACGTGGTCGCGCTGCCGCGCAGGGTTCGCGGCGATGGCCGCCTCGATCGCGTCGAGCGCGCTGCGGTTCGCGGCATCACCGATTGCGTGCAGGTGCAGCTGGAAGCCGGCGGCGTCGAACGCGGTTGCGGCGGCGGTGAGCTCTGCCGCATCCCAGTTGGGCAGGCCGGTGTCGGTGGGGCGGTCGGCGTAGGGGGCGAGGAGCGCCGCCGTGTGGCTTTCAATGACGCCGTCAACGAAGAACTTCACGGTCTCGCCGCTCAGGCGGTCGGCGCCGAGCGCACGGACACTCGCGCGGCCCGAGGTGAACTCGGCGAGCTGCTCCCGCCAGCGTGCGGGGTCGGCGCGGAAGGCGAGGTTGATGCGCGTGTGCAGGCGGCCCTGCTCCGCAGCGGTGAGGTAGATGGGCAGGTCCCCGGGCTCCACCCAGGCATCCTGCACCCAGGTCATGCCGAGCGCGGCGTACTGCGTCGTTGCGCGCTCGATCGCGTCGAGCCGCTGCTCGAGCGGGAACGCGGGGACGACGTCGGCGAGGAAGTTGTTCGCTGCGGCCTCCTGCAGGGTGCCGAGCGGTGAGCCGTCTGCGCGACGCACGATGCGACCCAGATCGGGATCGGGGGTGTCCGCCGTGATGCCGCCTGCCGCGAGCGCCGCGGAGTTGACCCAGGCCGTGTGGTAATCCCAGGCGCGCAGGATGGTGGGGGTGTCGCCCGTCACCTCGTCGAGCCAGCGTGCATCGAACAGCCCGCCCTCGGAGAAGGTGGCGTCGTAGCTGCCGCCCACGATCCACTCTGCGTCCGGGTGCTCAGCCTTCCACGCGGCGACCGCGTCGATGATGCCCTGCTTGTCTGCCGCGGCACGAATTGCCGGGCCCAGCGCCTCCACGCCGCCGAGCATGGGGTGCGCGTGGCCGTCGCCGGGTGCGGGGGCGAGCGTACCGCCCGCGAGATCGATGAGCGTCGCGCCCGCGCGCTCGGCAAGCGCGGTGGCGTCCGATCCGAGCGCAACGACCGCGCCGTCTTCGAAGGCGATCGCGTCGCTCGTGAGGGGGGATCCCGATCGAGCGGGGTCAACGAGGATGGTGCCGCCGGTGAATACGGTGATGCTCATTGTCTCTGCGTCCTTGCTGCTCGGCGCCAAATCGCAGTGGCTGCGGTGCCGTGCTGGTGGGGTGGAGCGCTCCGGGGAGCGATGGAAGGGGAGGGTGAGCTGCGGCGGGGCAGTGACGCACCCGCCGCGCTCAGATTACTTGAAGGGGACGGCCTCGCCCATGGCGTCGACCACCGAGGTCTCGGGGCCCTCCGAGAAGTCCATGCGGGGCACGGGCTTGCGGAAGAAGTTCGTCTTCGCCATCAGGATGATGAGGCCGATGACGAACCAGATGCCGCCCACGATCCAGGTCATCGACTCGAGCGAGGTCCAGAGCCAAATGGTGAGGGCGAAGCCGATGAGCGGGAAGAGGCCGCGCAGGATCAGATCCTTGGCGGATCGCTGTGCCGCTTCGCCACGCTTCGGGAAGAGGTAGACGCGGATCACGGAGAGGTTGACCATCGCGAACGCCGCGAGCGCGCCGAAACTGATCATAAACGCGGCCTGCTCGAGCGTGAGGAAGAGGCTTGCGAGGGCAACAATCGACACGGTTGCCGCGGCGACCACGGGGGTGCCGAAGCGCTTCCACAGGATGCCGAGCGGCTTCGGGAGCGTTCCGTCGCGGCCCATCGAGTACAGGATGCGCGCGACCGAGACCTGGCCGGCAAGGCCGGAGCCGAAGCAGCCGGCAACCGTGAACACGACGAAGAGGATGCCCAGCCACTCGCCCGCGACGTGGTGAGCGAGCACCACGCCGGCCGCGTCGAGCAGCTCGCGCGGGGCCTGGCTCCAGTCGTCGAGGTGGTACGCGCGGGCTCCCACCCAGGACACGAAGATGAAGAGCGCACCGCCGATGAGGGCGGTGAGGATGATGGCGCGCGGGATGTCGCGGCGCGGGTGCTTCGCCTCCTCGGAGAGCGTGGACACGGCGTCGAAGCCGAGGAACGAGAGTGCGAGGATGCCGGCGCCCGTGAAGATGGGACTGAAGCCCGCCGAACCGGGGATGAAGGGTTCGATGAAGCTCGGGGCGTTCGGATCGGCGATGGCCGTCTTGATCGCGAACACGGCGAAGATGATCACCGCGGCGGCCGAGATGCTCACAATGACGATGTTCAGCTTGTTGACGAGGTTGATGCCGAGCACGTTGAAGACGAAGACCGCGATCAGCGTGATGAGCGAGACGATCCAGGCCGGCACGCTGGGGAACTGCGTGGACACGTAGAGGCCGAGGATCATGAAGTTGATCATCGGGATGAAGAGGTAGTCGAGCAGCAGTACCCAGCCGGTGAGGAAGCCTGCACCGCCGCCGAAGGCCTGCTGCGTGTAGGTGTATGCCGAGCCGGCCACGGGGTACTTGCGCACCATCGCCGCGTAGCTGTTCGCGGTGAAGAGCATGGTGAGCAGGGCGATGACGTACGCGAGGGGCAGCTTGCCCTCGGTGATCTGGTTCACGATGCCGTAGGTGGTGAATACGGTCGCGACCGCCATGTACGCGAGGCCGAAGAGGACGAGGCCTCCGAGGCCAAGCTCTCGTTTCAGCCCGTTTCGTGCGGCGGGTTCTGTCACTGGATCTCCTTTGATGCGGTTCGTGCGGACTCGTAAATGAACAGGGTTCTTTTACGGTCGGGAGTGAGACTAGTACGAAACGCGCCCGAGCGCGACTCTGAACCCGCGCACGTGTCGGATCGTGGCAAGCTGGGTGCGGAGGAACACGATGTCGACACCGGCGAAGAAGCCCACCCCCACCCGCGATCCCAGCGGAACCGGAGGGGGGACGAGCGCACCGGCCGCGCCCAAACGGCGCGTTGGGCGGCCGCGCGACCGTGTCCTGTCTCGCCGCCTCATCCTCGAAACCGGGCTGCGCCTCATCGACGAGCGCGGCGCGCACGGCGTCGGTATGCGTGCCATCGCGAGCGAGCTCGGCGTGCGGCCGTCGGCCCTGTACAACCACATTGAGGGTGAGGCCGAGCTTATCGCCGGAGTGCGTGAGCTGATCAGCGACCGCATCGCGGTCGACATGTTCGCAGACAAGCCCTGGGACGACGCGCTCGCCGGCTGGGCCACGCACTACCGCAACACGTTTGCGGCGCATCCCCCCACAATTGCGCTGCTTGCCACCCTGCCGCTCGCTGAGAACTCGATTACCTCGCAGATGTACGAGGCGGTGATCGCCGCGCTCGTGCGCGCCGGCTGGCCGGGCGACCGTGCGCTGTCGCTCATGGTGGCGCTCGAGTCGTTCATCCTCGGCTCGGCGCTCGACCTTGCGGCGGATGACACGATGCTCGATCCTGGTCCGCGCGACGACGTGCCCGAATTCTCCGCGGCCTATGCCGCACGCGCGGCACACCTCGCCGAACGGGGCGGCCGGGCCGCAGACCTGGCGTTTGAGCTCGGCCTCCGCGCGATCCTCACCGGCTTCCGGGCCGAGTACACGGCGCTCGGGTTTCGGCCGCATGATTCCGCGCGCGAAAACGCGGGGCCGGAGTCATCAGACTGACCCCTGCCCCGCGTCCCCGCCCGTGACTCCGGGCTACTTTACGTCGCCCGCGGCCGACGCCTTCTGCGAGAAGTACACGGGAATGAGGGAGAGCAGAATCATGATCGTCGCAACGACGTTCACTTGATTCACCTCGTTGGGGCGGGCCATCTGGTTCATGATCCAGAGCGGCAGCGTCTCCACTCCGGGCGGCGCGGTGAAGATCGTCACCACGATCTCGTCGAAGGACAGCGCGAATGCGAGCAGGCCGCCCGCGATGAACGAGCTGCGGAACTGCGGGAACGTCACGAGGCGGAAGGTCTGGCCGATCCCGGCACCGAGGTCCATCGAGGCCTCCTCGAGGTTCGGGTTCATGCGGCGCAGGCGTGCAATCACGTTGTTGAACACCATCACCACACAGAACGTGGCGTGCGCGATGATCATGCCCCAGTAGCCCACGTGGATCCCCATGGGCTTCAGCACCTGGTGGAACGTGTTCGAGAGCGCGACACCCGTGACGATGCCGGGCAGCGTGATCGGCAGCACGATCAGTAGGTTGACCGTCTGCTGACCGAAGAAGCGGAAGCGCTGCAGGGCGAACGCCGCGAGCGTGCCGAGCACGAGGGCGATTGCGGTGGCGATGAGCGCGACCACCACCGAGTTGAGCACTGCTGCGTGCACCGCCGGGTTGACGAGCGCCTTCTGCCACCACTCGAGCGAGAATCCCGGGATGGGCCAGCCGGCCACCCGGCCGGAGTTGAACGAGTTCATGACAATCACGAAGAGCGGGATGTACATGAAACCGAGCGCGATGAGCGTGACGAGGGCGAGAACGATCTTGGTCCCGCGGTTCAGGCGAAGCATGGAGGTCTCCTTGTCGAGCCGGATCGGGCTACAGATTGTTCAGCGCGCCTGTGCGGCGCACGGCGGTGAGGTAGATGACCACGAGCACGATCGGCACGACCGAGAACGCAGCGGCGAGCGGCGGGTTCAAGTTGATGTTCTGCGCGATGATGCTGCCGATCATCTGCGTCGAGCCGCCCACGTACATCGCGGAGATGTAGTCGCCGAGGCTCAGCGAGAACGTGAAGATCGAGCCGGCGATGAGAGAGGGGAGCAGCAGGGGAGCGACCACCGTGCGGATCGTGCGCGCACCGCTCGCGCCGAGATCGGAGGACGCGTCAAAGAGGTTGGTCGGGATCTGCGAGACCGCCGCATACACGGGGATCGCCATGTACGGGAACCACAGGTACACGAGCGTGAGGATCACGGTGAGCACCCCGAAACCGGGGCCCTCGATCCCGAGCGGCGAGAGCGCCCAGTTGAAGAAGCCGGAGTCGGTCCACACGAGGCGCATCGCGATCACCTTCACGAGGTAGCCCGCCCAGAGCGGCAGCGTGATGAGGATCGCGAGTGTGGCGCGCAGCTTGGGCCCGGCCACCTTCGCCATGAACACGGCGAGCGGGATCGACACGAGCGCGCAGATCGCGGTCACGGCGAGCGCGATGCCGAGCGTGCGCAGTGCCGTGGCGAGGTACGCCGGCACGGTGAACAGCTGCTGGAAGTTCGCGAGCGTGAAACCGGGCTTCACGCGCGAGGTGAACGGATCCGTGGTCCAGAACGCAGTGATGAGCAGCAGCGCAAGGGACAGGATGTAGACCCCGACAAGCCACGTCATCGGCAGCGCGAGGAGCGAGGCGAGGCGTGCGCGGGGGTGCCGCGCGAGCGCGGTGGACAGGGGCTTGCGGCGGCGTTCGAGAACGTTGTGTGTGCTCACGGGGCTTCCTCGCTGCGAGAGACGGTGGCTGGTGGGGAATAGCGCGCGGCGGTGCGCGTTGTGACTGTGCGGGGGGAAGGGGCGCCTCGCACCCCGGATGGGATGGGGTGTGGATCCGCGTCGGCGACGCGGCGCGGATCCACCTCCCACGTGTGGTTCGAGGCGGTTAGCCCTTCACCGTGGCCCAGGCGTTCGTCCAGTCCTGGTAGTTCGTGCACTTCACGTCGGTGCGGCCGTCGAGGCACTGGTCAATCGGGGTCGTCCAGAACCACACCTGCTTGTAGTAGTCCTCGTCGGTGGCGTTGAAGTAGTCGCAGTGCGCCTTCGCCTCATCGTTCAGCTCGCAGAACGCGCCGTTGGCCGGGCCCATGCCGAAGTTCATGGCGATCGCGCCGTTCACCTCGGGAGCGGAGGTGTAGTCCATCCACGCGTACGCGCAGTTCGGGCTCTTCGCCTCGGTGGCAAGCATCCACGCGTCAGACCAGCCCGTTGCTCCCTCCTGTGGGAGCACGCTCTTGAACTTGTCGTCCTGCGTAGCCTTGCGCAGCACCTCCCACGAAGTGCCGACAACCGAGTTGCCGCCCGTAAACGAGGTGACGTTCGTGGCGGGCGACCAGTACTCGGAGACCATCGCGTTCTGCTGCTTCAGGAGCTCGGTCGCCGCAGCGAGCTGATCGGCGTCGAGCGCGTAGGGGTTCGTGATCCCGAGATCCGGCTGGTGCTCCATCAGGTAGATCGCGGCGTCGGCGATGTAAATGGGGCTGTCGTAGGCGGCGATCTTGCCGGCGTAGGGGCTGTCCTTCTCCCACACGACGTCCCAGCTGTCGGGTGCCTCGGTGACGACCTCGCTGTTGTACTCGAGGATGTTCGCGCCGCGGCCGATCGGAATGCCGTAGACGTTGCCGTTCAGCGTGTCGTAGAGCTGCCCCTTCATGCCCTCAACGATGTCGTCGCCGAAGTTGGGAATCAGTTCGGTGTTGAGCGGCTGCACGTTGCCGTCGACGATGAGGCGGAGGCTCGCGTCGCCCGAGGCAGACACGAGGTCGTACTCGCCTGTACGCATGAGCTGCACCATCTCGTCGCTCGTCGCGGCCACCTTGCGGTTGACCACGCAGCCCGTGTCGGCGGTGAACTGATCGGCCCAGGCCGGCTCGACGAAGCCCGACCACGCGACGATGTTCACCTCCTTCTCCATATCGCCCAGCTTGTCCATCGCCGGGATTTCGGGGACATCGATCGAGACGCCGCCAGCGCTGTCGCCGCCGCCATCGGTGCTCGAACAGCCCGCGAGGGCCAGGCCGACCGCGGCAACGAGGGCCGCGGGGGCGAGCAGTTTCTTATTCATCGGAACTCCTGTGTTGTCGATTGAGTGTGGTGGGTGGATCGGGTCCGGGCGCCGGGTGTGCTTCAGGGGGTGGGCCGGCGCCCGGAGCTTAGGCTGCAGCCGGAACCGCGGCGGCGCTCGGCACGGCGACCGCGTGGTCCCGTGCGAAGCGCAAGCTCACCGTGTCGCCGCGCGAGATGCTGGGGTGGAGGTGCGGGGTGTGCGAGTTCTGCTTCTCGGCGATGAACCGCACGCCGCCTTCGGTCTCGACGAGGTAGCGGGTGTGCGCACCCGCGTACACCGCCTCGATGACGCTGCCCGGCAGCGCGACGGTGCCGGACTCGACGGGGGCGGTGGGGTCGGCGAGCTGCACGCGCTCGGGCCGCACGCTGTGCGCGGTGCCGACGCCGAGGATGCGCTGCGCGGCGTCGCCCGCGAGGAAGTTCGTGATGCCGAGGAAGCGCGCAACGAACTCGGTTTGCGGGAACTCGTACACCTCGCGGGGGCTGCCGACCTGCTCGATCTTGCCGCCGTTAAACACCGCCACGCGGTCGGAGAGCGTCAGGGCCTCTTCCTGGTCGTGGGTGACGAACACGAAGGTGATGCCCACCTCGCGCTGAATCTGCTTCAGCTCGAACTGCATCTGTTCGCGCAGCTGCTTGTCGAGAGCGCCGAGCGGCTCATCGAGGAGTAGCACCTTGGGGCGCAGGATCAGGGCGCGAGCGAGGGCGATGCGCTGGCGTTGGCCGCCCGAGAGCTGCGAGGGGCGGCGTTCGGCGAGGTGCCCCAGCTGCACCTGCTCGAGTGCTTCGGTGACGCGGGTCGCGCGCTCGACCTTGCCGACCCCGCGAACCTTCAGCCCGTAGGCCACGTTTTCGGCGATCGTGAGGTGGGGGAAGAGTGCGTAGTCCTGGAAGACGGTGTTGACCTCGCGGTCGAACGGCGCGGACTTCGTGACGTCGGCGCCGTGCAGCAGGATCTTGCCCGCGCTCGGCTCTTCGAAGCCTGCGATCATCCGCAGCACGGTCGTCTTCCCGGAGCCCGAGGGGCCGAGCATGGAGAAGAACTCGCCCGCGCGGATGTCGATGTCGAGCTCGTTGACGGCGACGAGATCACCGAACTGCTTGCGCACGCCCTGGACGGAAACCGCAATGTCTGCGCCGTCGGCGTGTGGGGTGGGGTGGGGCATGGTGCGCTGCTCCTCAACGTCGTTGTCGAACCAATGAGAAGAACCATAACATATGGGTTTATAGGTTAAATACCCGAGTGAGACCGCGAAGATCACGATTCGATGACGGAGCGGCACAGCCATTCCTCACGTTTCGCGTGACAGACTCGACGGAAGCCTGAACTCGACCCGGAGGAGACACGTGAGCGGAACGCTGCTTGACTCGCCCCCGAGTCGCCTCCGCACCGCGGCCTTCGCCCCGATCGGCGAGGAAGGACGCACCGAGCTCGTCGAGTCACGCATCGTGCAGGCCATCTCGGTCGGCGCATTCATCGAGGGGGAGCGGCTGCCCAGCGAGACTGAGCTCTCCGCGCTGCTCGGCGTCGCCGTGGTGACGGTGCGCGAGGCGCTCGGCACGCTGCGCCACCGCGGGCTCATCGAGACGCGCCGCGGGCGCAACGGAGGCAGCTTCGTGCGCCCGAGTCACCGCGCGGTCGAAGAGGTGAACGCCCGCGCGCTCATGGCGATGCCGCGCGTCGCGCTCGCCGACCTGGGAGTGCACTACGAGGTGATTGCCGCGGCCTGCGCGGAGTACGCGTGCCAGCGCGCCACCCCAGAGGAGCTCGGCGTTGTTGCCGGCATCTTGGAGGACGCCCGCGAGCTCGACCGGGCGGCTTGGCGCCGCCGCATCACCGAGGCGCAGCTCGAACTCGCAGCACTGAGCCAGTCGGTGCGACTCACGAATGAGCACGTTCGTGTGCAGACCGAGTTCACCCCGCTGCTCGCGCTTCAAGATTTGGATCGGGCCGCACGCATGGCCACCCACGATGGGCTTGTCGCGCAGATTGCCGCGACGCAGGCCGGGGACGTGTCCGCGGCGCGCTCCGCCGTGCGGGACGCGGTGCGCTCCTCGGTGCGCTGGCTGGTCTCGTTTCGAACCGAGCTGCTTGCGCGTCCCCAGAGTGACGACGTTCATGACACACTAGAAGCTCGCAGCCGCGGGGAATGATCGTCGCGGAGGCCTCAACGCAGAGGAGGAACGACGTGCAGCAGTTGCTGGAACACGAGCTTGACCGCGCACTCGCACGCGTTGAGGAGTTCTTTGATGGCGTCTTTGCGCCCCTGGAAGCCTGGCTGCCACAGCTCCGCGCGCAGCTCGCCGAGCAGCTCCGCGACGGCCGGATGACAGGCCCGCAGCTGGCGGCGCTTGTCGAGGCCGACGCACACGCGGTGCTCGACACCGTTGATCGGCCCGTCTATGGCGCGGGCTACTGCGCGAGCGACGCCGTGGTGTCCGAGGGGAATCCGCTCGCCTGGTGGCAGGGCGCCGAGCGCGGTCTACTTGCTTCCTCCACCTTTGGGCCGGGGCAGGCCGCAATCGACCTCGTGCGCCTGGAGTGGTACCGCGTGCCCGAAGCAACCGGGTCGCGCCACATCGCCGGCCCGTTCGTCGACTACCTGTGCTCGAACGAGATCACCATCACCTCCGCGCTGCCCGTCGAGCTCGACTCCGGCTTCGTGGGCGTGATCTGTGCCGACGTGCTCGTCTCCGCGCTCGAAGATGCCCTGCACGCAGAACTCAGCTGCGGGGTCACCCTGATCAACGCGAGCGGCCGCGTCATCCTCTCGAGCGAGGCCGAGTGGCAAACGGGCGACCGCTTCCCGGGCGTCGACCCCGAGCGCGGGCTCGCGGGCTTGCCGGACGCGGTGCGCGTGGCTGGCTCCGCGCGCTACCCGTTCGCGCTCGTCGCGTCACACTAGAGCAGGTGGCCGCCGCCTGACACCTTCATGCGGTTGACCAGGTTCTTCACGTCTTGCGCGCGACGCTTCGACGTAACCAGCAGCACGTCCGCGGTGTCAACGACCACGACGTCCTCGACGCCCACGAGGGCGACGAGCCGATCGCTTTCGGACACCACGATCCCGCTCGAGGCATCGGAGAGCACCTGCGCGCCATCGCCGAGCACGGCGAGGTCGCTGCCACGCCCGCGGGTGAGGAGGTTCGCGACGGAGGCGAAGTCACCCACATCATCCCAATCGAAGTGTGCGGCAACGCACACCATCTTGCCCGCCGCTGCCGCGGGCTCAGCAACCGTGTAGTCGATAGCAATCTTCGGCAGGGTGGGCCAGAGCCGCTCGCGCGCAGCCGCGCCCTGCTCCGTGTCCCAGCTCGCCGCCATTTCGCGCAACGCCCGAACGAGCTCGGGCTCGGCGAGCGCCATCTGATCGAGCAGCACCGTGGCGCGCGCAATGAACATGCCCGCGTTCCAGAGGTAGCCGCCGTGTGCGAGGTACTCCTCAGCCTTCGTGGCGTCCGGCTTCTCCACGAACTCGGTGACCTCGTACACGTCGAACGGGGCGAGATCGCCGCGCGCCTGGCCGCAGGAGATGTAGCCGAAGCCCGTCGCCGGGTGTGAGGGGTGGATGCCGATGGTTGCGATGTACCCCTGGTCCGCCGCCTGAACCGCGGTGGTCACGGCGCGCTGGAACAGCACATCGCCACGAATCACATGATCCGCCGCGAATGAGCCCAGAATCGCATCGGGATCGCGGAGCTCAAGGAGCGCCGCAGCGAGGCCAATGGCCGCCGAGGAGTCTTTCGGTTCACTCTCCGTGACGAGGTTCTCGCTCAGCAGTTCGGGCAGTTGCTCCGCAACCGACTCGCGGTGAGACACTCCCGTGACCACCATGAGGCGCTCTGCCGGGGCGATCGGGGTGAGGCGATCCCAGGTAGCTCGCAGCAACGAGTCACCCGAACCTGTGAGGTCCAGCAGAAACTTCGGGGCGTTGGCGCGGGAGAGCGGCCAGAGCCGGGATCCCACGCCGCCAGCGGGAATCACGCAGGTGAGCCGGTCAATAGCGGGGCTGGGCGCGGGTGCGTCGGTCATACAGCCAGACTACCCGGGTGCCCTGAGCGAGGTTCCGGGCGTGGTGCCGAGCATGCACGCGAATGGTGTCATAATGGGGACGCAGTGGATTCTCAGCCATGCACGCTTCCGGGGGCGCCTCGAATGCGATAGCCGTGTCTGGGACCGCACAGTCAGCTGCCGGGGATCACCCGACAAAGCAGGACCAAGGAGGAAGCCCGTGTCAGCCCAAACGGCAGAGGCCGCGCCCGCGGTAAAGCAGAAGAGCCGCCCGGGCGGCACGCTCTACCGCGGCAATGAAGGAATGTGGTCGTGGGTGCTGCATCGCATCACCGGCGTTGCCATCTTCTTCTTCCTGCTCGTACACGTGCTCGATACGGCACTCATTCGCGTGAGCCCTGAGGCATACAACGCCGTCATGGGCACGTACAAGACGCCCGTCATGGGCCTCGGCGAGGCCGCGCTGGTCGCCGCCATCGTCTTCCACGCGTACAACGGCATTCGCATCATCCTCGTCGACTACTGGCGCAAGGGCGCGCAGTACCAGCGCGTGATGTTCTGGATCGTCATCGGCCTCTGGGTCGTGACGATGGCAGGCTTCCTGCCTCGCCACCTGATGAACGTTTTCGGTCACTAAGCGAGGAGTAGAGACATGACGATGACGATTGACGCTCCGCGCTCGCAGACCCCCGCCAAGAAGCGCACCAACTGGGAGAAGTGGGGCTGGATCTACATGCGCGTCTCCGGCGTGCTCCTCCTGGTTCTCGTGTTCGGACACCTGGCCTCCAACCTGCTCCTCACCGAGGGTGGCGTTCACGCCATCAACTTCGGTTTCGTTGCGGGCAAGCTCGCGAGCCCGTTCTGGCAGATCTGGGACACCCTCCTGCTCTGGCTCGCACTCATCCACGGCGCGAACGGCATGCGCACCATCGTGAACGACTACGTGACCCGTCCCGGGCTTGCGAAGGCGTTCAAGGTTGCCCTGTTCCTGTCGGCCGCGCTGCTCATCCTGCTCGGCACCTTCGTGATCTACACGCTTGATCCCTGCCCCGCGGGCGCGGATCCGGCGCTGGTCGCGTCCTTCTGCAAGGCATAACCGGGTCTCCGGCACAGGTTTTCTGAAACGAGAATAGGAATCACGTGACTACAGATACCCACCAGGGCGAAGAAGTTACCGTCAAGGACGGCGTCACCTACCACCAGTTCGATGTGGTGATTGTCGGCGCCGGTGGCGCGGGCATGCGTGCTGCCATCGAGGCTGGCCCCAAGGCGAAGACCGCGGTCATCACGAAGCTGTACCCCACCCGTTCGCACACCGGTGCGGCGCAGGGCGGCATGGCCGCGGCGCTCGCCAACGTCGAGGACGACAACTGGGAGTGGCACACCTTTGACACCGTCAAGGGCGGCGACTACCTCGTCGACCAGGACGCGGCTGAGATCCTCGCGAAGGAGGCCATCGACGCGGTCATCGACCTCGAGAACATGGGCCTTCCCTTCAACCGCACGCCGGACGGGAAGATCGACCAGCGTCGCTTCGGCGGCCACACCCGCGATCACGGCAAGGCTGCGGTGCGCCGCGCCTGCTACGCAGCAGACCGCACGGGCCACATGATCCTCCAGACGCTGTTCCAGAACTGCGTGAAGCTGGGCGTCAACTTCTTCAACGAGTACTACGTGCTCGACCTCGTCATGACTGAGGTCGATGGCGTGAAGAAGCCCTCGGGCGTCGTCGCGTACGAGCTCGCGACGGGTGCGCTGCACGTCTTCCAGGCCAAGTCGATCGTCTTCGCCACCGGTGGCTTCGGCAAGGTGTTCAAGACGACGTCGAACGCACACACCCTCACGGGCGACGGCGTCGGCATTGTTTGGCGCAAGGGCCTGCCGCTCGAGGACATCGAGTTCTACCAGTTCCACCCGACCGGCCTTGCCGGCCTTGGCATCCTCCTCACCGAGGGCGCACGCGGTGAGGGCGCTATCCTCCGCAACGCCTCGGGCGAGCGCTTCATGGAGCGCTACGCGCCCACGATTAAGGACCTCGCGCCGCGCGACATCGTCGCCCGCTCGATGGTGCAGGAAGTGCTCGACGGCCGCGGCGCCGGCCCGCACAAGGACTACGTCTACCTCGACTGCACCCACCTGGGCGCCGAGGTGCTCGAGACGAAGCTCCCCGACATCACCGAGTTCGCGCGCACCTACCTGGGTGTCGACCCGGTGACCGAGCCCGTTCCCGTGTTCCCCACCGCGCACTACGCGATGGGCGGCATCCCCACGAACAACGACGCGCAGGTGCTCTCGGACAACACGACCGTCGTTCCCGGCCTCTACGCCGCCGGCGAGTGCGCGTGCGTTTCGGTGCACGGCTCGAACCGCCTCGGCACCAACTCGCTGCTTGACATCAACGTGTTCGGCAAGCGCTCGGGCAACCACGCTGCCGACTACGCGCAGACGGTTGACTTCACGCCGCTGCCCGAGGACCCCGCAGCGTTCGTCCGCGACATGGTCGAGGGCTTCCGCAACGGAAACGGCACCGAGCGCGTCGCAGACATCCGCAAGGAGCTGCAGGAGGCCATGGACCGCGGCGCTCAGGTGTTCCGCACCGAGGAGTCGCTCACCGAGGTGCTCGGTGTGATTCACGAGCTGCGCCTGCGCTACCAGAACGTTGGCGTGCAGGATCGCGGCCAGCGCTATAACACCGATCTGCTCGAGGCGATCGAGCTCGGCTTCCTGCTCGACCTCGCAGAGGTGCTCGTCTTCGCTGCGCGTAACCGCAAGGAAAGCCGCGGCGGCCACATGCGCGACGACTACCCGAAGCGCGACGACGAGAACTACATGCAGCACACGATGGCGTACCTCACGGGCAACCCGCACTCGGCGAACCCCGAGGACCACATCCGTCTGGATTGGAAGCCCGTCGTTATGACGAAGAACGAGCAGGGCGAACTGCGGTACCCGCCGCTGGAGAGGAAGTACTAGGCCATGAGCACCGTTACCACCGAGGCTCCCGCACAGGTCGAGGAAGCCCCCAAGCCGTTCACCGTCACCCTGCTGGTGCGTCGCTACCTGCCCGAGTCCGGGCGTGAGGCGTACTGGGAGGACTTCGACGTCGAGATGTATCCGACGGACCGAATCCTTGACGCCCTGCACCGCATCAAGTGGGATCAGGACGGCACGCTGTCCTTCCGCCGCTCGTGCGCGCACGGCATCTGTGGCTCGGACGCGATGCGTATCAACGGTCGCAACCGCCTGGCCTGCAAGACGCTGATCAAGGACCTCGATATCTCGAAGCCGATCTACGTTGAGGCGATTAAGGGCCTGCCGCTCGAGAAGGATCTCATCGTCGACATGGAGCCGTTCTTCGCGGCATACCGTGAGGTGCAGCCCTTCCTCGTGTCGAACTCGGCCCCCGAGGGCGGCAAGGAGCGCATTCAGTCGATCGAGGATCGCGAGCGCTTCGACGACACGACCAAGTGCATCCTCTGCGCGGCGTGCACCACCTCGTGCCCCGTGTTCTGGACCGACGGTCAGTACTTCGGCCCCGCCGCGATCGTCAACGCGCACCGCTTCATCTTCGATTCGCGCGATGACAACGCTCAGGTCCGCCTCGACGTGCTGAACGACACCGAGGGCGTGTGGCGTTGCCGCACCACCTTCAACTGCACCGACGCCTGCCCGCGTGGCATCCAGGTGACCAAGGCAATTGCCGAGGTCAAGGCTGCGATCCGCACCGGCAAGACCTCTTAAGTCCCGGCTGCGGGCCGCAAGCCCGCTAGCATGGCATCATGACGACGCCCCGTGACGCTTCTCCAGCCGCCGCTGAGGAAACGACCGGGGCGTCTCGTGTGTCTGAGGTGGTGCGCCAGGGGATGACCCTGTGGCAGCGTGCGCAGCGCCTGCACCCCGTGCGCACCTTCTCACACTTCACGAACGTGGGCGGCAGCGTGCTCTCCGGCGGCATGAGCTACCAGGCACTCTTCGCCGTGTTCGCGGGGCTCTGGCTCGGCTTTGGCATCTTCGGGATCGTGCTGAGTGGCCGGCCCGAGCTCGTTGACACGCTCGTCGATCAGCTCAACACGTTTGTGCCCGGGCTCGTCGGGCCGGGCCACGGCTACGCGGTCGACATCAGCATGCTGCTCCAGGGGCGCACCTTCAACTGGGGCAGCATCGTTGCCGGTGGTGCGCTCGTCTGGGTGGCGCTCAACTGGTTCACCGGCACCCGTCGCTCCATTCGCATCATTTTCGGCCTCGAGGTCAAGGAGTATCGCAACGCGCTCCTGCTGAAGTTGCGCGACCTCGCGCTTGCGGTCGGCTTCTTTGTCGCCATCCTCGTGTCCGCGGGCCTCACCGTGCTCAGTTCGGGCCTCGCAGACTGGCTGCTCGGACTCATCGGCGCGGACGGCGACAGCTGGTTCTTCGGTTGGCTCGGCACGCTCGTGCGCTACGGCGCGATGTTCGTGTTTGACGTGCTCGTGCTCATGGCGATGCACCGCCTGCTCGCTGAAGTGCGCGTGCCGCGCTGGGCGTTGCTCACCGGGTGCGCGCTCGGCGGTGCGGCGCTGCTCGGACTGAAGATTCTCGGTTCCGCGCTGCTGGGCGGCGCGACGAGCAACCCGCTCCTCGCCACCTTCGCGGTGTTCGTTGGTCTGCTCCTCTGGTTCAACTTCATCTGCCGCGCGCTGCTGCTCACCTCGTGCTGGATCGCGACGGGGCAAGACCGCACCCTGGGCCTGCCCGAGGCCCCACCCCCGCACGCTGCCTGATCTGCGCCGCGCTGCGGCCTGCCAGCCCACGTTCCCGCCGAATCGGGGTCAGTTTGGCAGGGTGTCGCTTTCAGGTGCTCGGCGACACCCTGCCCAAGTGACCCTGAAAGCTGTGGGTGTGGGGAAAGGTCGGCGTGGCGCAGAGCCGAGGGGCTTAGGCTGGCGGCATGGTGAACGCGCACGTGACCGAGCCCCACGACGTTGTCGATCTGATCAACACCAAACGCCACGCGGGGGAGCTTCGCCCCGACGAGATCGCCTGGGTGGTCGACGCGTTCACGCGCGGCGTTGTGGCCCCCGAGCAGATGAGCGCACTGCTCATGGCCATCGTGATTCAAGGGATGGGGCGCCGCGAGATCCGCGAGCTCACCGCGGCGATGATCGCGAGCGGCGAGCGCCTCTCGTTCACAGGCCTCGGCCGCCCGGCCATCGACAAGCACTCGACGGGCGGCGTCGGCGACAAGATCACCCTGCCGCTCGTGCCACTCCTCGCCTCGCTCGGTGTCGCCGTGCCGCAGCTGTCGGGGCGTGGCCTGGGCCACACGGGTGGCACGCTCGACAAGCTCGAATCGATCCCGGGCTGGCGCGCCGCCCTCTCGAACGAGGAAATGTACGCGGTGCTGCGGGACACGGGCGGCGTGATCTGCGCCGCAGGATCGGGCCTTGCCCCTGCTGACCGCGCGATGTACGCGCTTCGCGACGTCACGGGGACAGTCGCAGCGGTGCCGCTCATCGCGTCGTCCATCATGAGCAAGAAGATCGCTGAGGGCGCCGATGGTCTCGTGCTCGATGTGAAGTTCGGCTCCGGGGCGTTCCTTCCCGACCTGACGGACGCGCAGGAGCTCGCACAGACCATGGTGCAGCTCGGCGCCGACTCCGGCCTGCAGACGGTGGCGCTGCTCACCGACATGGACGCCCCGCTGGGCCGCTCGGTGGGCAACGCGAACGAGGTGCGCGAGTCGGTCGAGGTGCTGGCCGGCGGCGGCACCGCAGACGTGGTCGAGCTGACGCTTGCGCTGGCCCGCGAGATGCTTGACCTCGCCGGCTTCACCGATGTCGACCCCGCCCCCGCGCTTACCGACGGGCGGGCCATGGACTCGTGGCGGCGCCTCATCGCAGCGCAGGGCGGCGACCCCGACGCAGAGCTCCCCGTTGCACGTGAAACCGAGATCGTTCGGGCTGCCACCGACGGCATCGTGCAGCGAGTCGACGCGCGCGCCGTGGGCGTCGGTGCGTGGCGGCTGGGCGCGGGCCGCGCGCGGCCGGGTGACCCGGTCGACCATGCCGCGGGGGTTGAGGTGCTCGTGCGCCCGGGTGACACTGTGCGCGCGGGCGATCCGCTCTTCGAGGTGCGCTGCGATACGCCGGGCCGACTGGCCCGCGGGCTCGAGTCTCTTGCAACCGCGGTTGAGCTGGGTGAGGCCGCCCCGACCGTGCGTCCGCTTGTTGCAGGGCGCGTGGTCGCCTAACTCGGCCCGCCGCGAGAATCTCTACGCCGCGAGCTCCGCGTATGCCGCAGGGAGGGCGCTCACCACGTCTCCAGCGGTGATGGGGCGCTGCACGCCGGTGCCTCCGGCCGCGATGCGGGCTGCGCGATCGTGCAGCTGCGCAGCGGCGATGCCGAGTTCTGCAAGCAGATCGGGATCCTGGCGCACGGCCTCCGTGTGCGCGGCGAGGAGCGCCCCGAGTACGCCGGCGAGCACATCGCCCGTGCCAGCAGTGGCGAGCCAGGGCGTTGCTTCGGGGCCGACGAACTGGTGTCCGTGCGGTGTCGCGGCGATCGTGCGTGACCCCTTCAGCAGTACGGTGACGCCGAGCACCGCCGCGAGTTCGGCGGCGGCGACCCCGCGCCCCGCGATATCTTCCGGTGAACGCAGCGCCGCGGGAACGGCGCCAAGATCCACCGCCTGCCACAGCCGGGTGAACTCGCCTGCGTGCGGAGTGAGGATGAGGGGCGCAGCGACCGTTCGCTCGGCGGCGCTCAGCGCGGCGGCGAGGCCGAGCGCGCCAGCGTCGACAACAACGGGCGCCGAACCTGCAAGGAGCGCAGCAAGCGCAGCGGTCTCCGCGGCAGCGCGGGCAGCGGGGTCGGTGCCCGAACCGATGAGCCAGGCATCGCAGGGCCGTGCCCCCTCGGGTGCCGGGCCGAACACGGTCTCGGGGTGCGCCGCGAGGACGGCAGCCGCGGGGGAGGGCAAGCCCCACGGCGATGCCGCGACGTCGACGGGCGGCACGTAGCGGAGCAGACCGAGCCCGGTGCGCCAGGCGGCCCCGACCCCGAGCACGGCGGCGCCCGGGTACAGTGCCGATCCGGTGCGCACGCCGAGCACACCGCGGCGATACTTGTCGTCGCGCGCACCCGGGCGCCGCAGCCAACGGGCCACGTCGCTCGGGGTGCGCTCGAAGATCATGACGCCACGGGCTCCTGCAGCGCGGCCAGCGTGTCCCGGAGCGCAGCGGCGAGCGTGTCGAGCGCGCTCTGCGCGGCCTCTCGCCGCTCGGCGGCCGTACCCTTGGCGCTGAATGTGTCGAGGTAGACCTTGAGCTTGGGCTCGGTGCCGCTCGGGCGAATCATCACGCGCGCCCCGTCCGCAAGGTCGAAGCGCAGCACATCGGCGGGCACCTCGGCGAGACCGGGCGTGAGGAGATCCTGCAGCTCGGCAACGGCCACCTCGCCGAACGCGGTGGGCGGCTCCTCGCGAATGCGGGCGGACAGCGCGGATGCCGCGGCCATCGAGTCGAGGCGCAGGGTGATCTGCGTGCTCGCGAAGTGCCCGAAGCGCTCTCCCGCGTCGTCGAGCAGGTCCCACACGGTGCGGCCGGCCGCGGCAAGCTCGCGCACCATCGCGATTGCGTCGGCGCTCGCAGAGATGCCGTCCTTGTCGCGCACGATTGCGGGGTGGGTGAGGTAGCCGAGCGCCTCCTCGAAGCCGAAAATGAGGCCGGGTACGCGCGACACCCACTTGAACCCTGAGAGCGTCTCGGCGTAGTCGAGCCCGTACTCAGCGGCAACGGCGCGGAGCGCGGGGGAGGAGACGATCGTGCACGCGAGTGCGCCGGCGGCCTCGGTGCCGAGCAGTTCGGCGCGCACACGCTCGCGCTCGGCGGCGCGCCACCCGAGCAGCAGGCCAAGTTCGTTGCCAGTGAGGCGGCGGTAGCCCTCGGCAGCGGTGGCGTCGGGCAGCGCGATTGCCAGCCGATCCGCATCGGGGTCGTGCGCAACGATGAGCTCCGCGTCCACGGTGCGGGCGACTCGGAACGCAATGTCGAGCGCGCCGGGCTCTTCGGGGTTCGGGAACGCGACCGTGGGGAAGGCGCCATCCGGGCGATCCTGCTCGGGAACGACCGTCACCGAGGGCAGCCCCGCGGCAGTGAAGACGCGGCGCGCGAGATCGGAGCCAACACCGTGCATCGCGGTGTACACGATCCGCAAATCAGATTCGGATCCCGCAGCGACTGCTCCCGCAGCGTCGCGGGGGAAGCCCGCGACGAGGGCAGCGGCGGTGTCTGCGACATACGCGTCGGCGACCTCGGGGCCGAGCACCGTGTACTCGGAGCTGCGCGGCAGCTCGCTGAGCGGGCGCGCAGAGATGCGATCGATGCGCTCGGCGATGTCACCGTCGACGGGTGGCACGATTTGGGATCCCGCGTCGGCGTCGCCGAGGTACACCTTGTAGCCGTTGTCCCGCGGCGGGTTGTGGCTCGCAGTGACCATGACGCCGGCAGAGACACCGAGGTGCCGCACCGCGAAGGCGGTGAGCGGGGTGGGGCCAGGCTCGGGGAAGAGGAAGACGCGGATGCCTGCGCCGGCCATGATCTCGGCGGTGTCGCGCGCGAACACATCGGAGTTCACGCGGCCGTCGTAGCCGATCACGATGGACGGCGGGGTCTCCGTCTCGCCGCGGGCTGCGCGGTCGAGCAGGTATTCGGCGAAGCCGGCGCTTGTCTGCGAGACGACTACGCGGTTCATCCGCAGTGGGCCAGCGCCAAGCGGGCCGCGGAGGCCCGCGGTGCCGAACGCGAGGCGCCCGTCGAAGGCCGCGGTGAGCTCTACGCGCGCGGCCTCGTCGCCCGCGCGGACCCGGGCGACGAGTGCGGTCGTCTCCTCCCGCGTCTCCGCGTCGGGATCCTGCTCGGCCCAGGCGAGCGCCATGTCGAGCAACGGTTCTGCGTCACGTCCGGGGGTTGTCGTCACTCGCTGTCCCATCACGTATGCTCCCTCCCCGGCTGATGCCGAAGTAATTTCAAGCTACCACCCCAGGCAGCGACCCGCCCGCAGCCGGGGTAGGCTGGCCGTCGGGTGTCGCGCTCGGCACCTGAACGCTCTGAGAGAGGATCGCCCATGTGCGCTTCTGTACGCTGCGATGAGTGCAGCAAGATGACCTGGGCCGGCTGCGGCGAGCACATCGAGGAGGCCCTTGCGGGCGTCCCGACGGCTGAGCGCTGCGTGTGCCCGCGCTAGTTTGACCGAGTGACATTTTCAGGAGCGGCCGCCCCACCCGGGGGGCGGCCGCTCCTGCGTTGTCAGGGGTGCGTGCCACACTGGCTGCATGATCACCACGTTCGCGGTTTCCGGGTATCGCTCGCTCGTCGATCTTGTGGTGCCGCTCAGCCCGCTCACGGTCGTGTCTGGCGCCAACGGCACGGGGAAGACCAGCCTGTACCGGGCGCTGCGGCTCCTCGCTGCGGCGGGGGCAGGCGAGATCATTGGCGCGGTAGCGCGCGAGGGCGGGCTTGCGAGCGCGCTGTGGGCGGGGCCCGAGCGGCCGGGCGGGCCAGGCGCGCAGGGCACCGTGCGGAAGGGCCCCATCTCGCTGCGGCTCGGCATCGGCGCAGATGAGTACGGGTACTTGCTCGATCTCGGCCAGCCGCAGGTGGATCCCGGTCGCAGCTATTTTCTGCACGACCCCGAGATCAAGCGCGAGCAGGTGTTTACCGGCAGCATCGCCCGGCCGTCGGCGGTGTTCATCGACCGCACGCGCGGGGCCGTGCGCGTGCGGGAGGACGGGTGGCGCGCGGTGCCGCAGACCCTGCGGCCCGATCAGAGCGTGCTGCGCGACCTCGACGACGCGGGCACGCTCGCGGACACGCTGCGGCTACGCACCCGCATGTCTGAGTGGCGGTGCTACGACCACTTCCGCACCGATCGCGCAGCGCCCGCCCGCCAGGCGCAGGTGGGCACGCGCACCCGCTGGCTGAGCGATGATGGCTCGGATCTCGCGTCCGTGTGGGCGACCGCCATTGAGGCGGGGCAAGACGGGCCGCTCCGGGAGGCGGTGGCCGATGCCTTCCCTGGCTCGCACGTGGAAATTGCGGTGACCGACGGGGTGTTCGAACTCCTGCTGCACCAGCCGGGGCTTCTGCGCCCGCTCGGCACGGCCGAACTCTCCGACGGCACACTGCGCTACCTGCTGCTCTGCGCCGCACTGCTGCCCGCGGAGCCGCCTCCCCTCATCGTGTTGAACGAGCCGGAGGGTTCGCTCCACCCGGGGCTGCTCGAACCGCTGGGTGCGTTGATCGCGCGGGCAGCCCGGCGCACACAGGTGCTCGTCGTGACACACGCCGCTCCGCTCCGCCGGGCGCTCGCTGCGGCGGGCTCAGAGATCGAGCTCGAGTCTGCGGGCTGGGGCACCCAGGTGCGCGGGCAGGGACTCCTCGATGCGCCCGCCTGGGTGTGGCCGAAGCGGTAGACGCCGCGCCGGTGTGCGGTTGCGATCCCGATCGAGACAGGTGAGCTACCCGCCAGAACCCGCGGGGTCCACGCGCTCGGGGTCATCGGCCGGGGGATCGCTGGGCGCGAGATCCCCGCTGCGGATCGCGGCCTGCACGGCGAGCCAGCACTCTGCCGTGTCCTCCATCGAGGAGAGGTCGCGGCCGATGATCTTTTCGATGCGAGAGATGCGCGCGATGAGGGTCTGCCGGTGCACGAACAATCGCTCGGAGGCACGCACCCAGCTCCGGTTCTCCTCAAGGAACACGCGCAGTGTGTGCGTGAGCGAGGTGCCGCGCTGCTCGTCGTAGGTGCGGAGCGGACCCAGCACCTGGCGCGCAATTTCGCGCAACTGATCAGGATCGGAGGGGAGGAACAGCGACGTGTTGGCCTGCTCTTCGAAGCGGAGCAGCTTGCCGGATTGGTGCGCGCGGATCAGCGCGCTGCGTGCCTGGCGCAGCGCGGTGGGGAGCGCATCGAGGTCGGTGAAGGGGGCGCTCACGCCGAGCCCCGCGTGGCTGCCGGCGAGCGCCTCGAACAGGGGCTCGACGTCGGCCCCCATGGCAGCGAGCACGAGCACCTGACTGTCCTTCACCGTGGCGAGAGCGGCGACCTGCGCCGTGCCGAAGGATGCGTGCACCTCGTCGAGCGTGGCGCGGGCATCCGGCCGCTGCGAGACGGCGAGCTGGAACGGCGGCTCAAGGCCGTACGCCGCGATGAGGTGATCTGCGGGCGCCGAGGCGACCGACTCGTCGCAGAGGTCGGTGAGGAGTAGGGAGCCGTGCAGCCAGTCGCTGCGCCGCGCCGCGACCTTCACCGAGAGCGCGTTGTCGACGATGCCCGCGGCATGCCGCAGCTGCGCCCGGTCGATGGGCCCGGCGTGCGCCACACGGAGTTCGATCTCCCCCGGTGAGAGCATGGGCACCGCCCAGGTACCGGGCGCCAGCTGGTGCAGTGCGCCCGGCCCCACGCTCGAGTCGCGCGGGGCGAGGCTGAGCGCGGCGCGCAGGATCCGACCGAGTTCGTCGAGCAGAGCGTCGATCCCATCGTCGACCGCGTGCTCGCTGAGCGCGGCGTACATCCGTTCCGTCTGCTGCACACGCTCGGCGCGTTCGCGCTGCACCGCCTCGGCGACGAGCATGGCGAGCGAGACGAACCGCACGTCGTACTCGGTCTCGAGCACGGGGAAGCCGATGCGCGCCGCATGGGCAAGTGCCTCGGCCGTGAACGGGTGTGCGGGCATCTCGGCGTCGATCGCGACGGCCGCGATCCCGGCCCGGTGCATGCCGTCCAGGTAGGCGATCTGTGCGGCCGACTCGGCGGGGACACCGAGGCCCGTGGTCATGACGAGTGCGTCCTGGCCGAGCCACTCCCACGGCTCCGCCAGCTCGCACACGTGCGCCCAGGCGATCGGGCGCTCCTCACCCACGCCGGGGGTGAGCGAGCGGGTTCCCGCGGCGGGGGTCGTGAGGAGTGAGCGGACGGTGAACGTCATCGGGCGTGCGGTCGTCGGTGCGGGAGCATCATCTCTCCATCTGGATGAGCGCGGCAGCGGCACGCACACCCGAGGCGACGGCGCCGGAGAGCGATTGGGCGAGGCCCGTGTGCTCGCCCGCGATGGCCACGCGGCCGGCAGCGGAGTTGAATGCGGTCGCGTCGGCGGCGGCCCACTCGAGCCCGGGAGCGGAGTATGAACCGCGCGCCCACGGGTCGTCCGCCCAGGTGGTGAGCAGCACATCGCCGTCGATCTCAAGTTCGGGGCGCATCGCGCGAAGCGCGGCCACCCAGCCGTCGGAGCCCGCGGTCACGTTCAGGGCGTCCAGCGCGAACGGGCCGCCGGCGAAAGAGGAGAGCGCGTTGATTCGGCTGACACCGTCGATACTCAGCGAACGCCACGACCACCACGTGTGCTCGGGGTTCTGCAGGGCGATGTCATCGTCGACGCGGCTGAACGGGATGCCGAGTTTCGCTGCGACTCCCATGAAGCGGTGGTCGAGGGCGCGCTGCTGTGCCTCCGGGAGCGCGAAGCCGAGCTCGAGTTCACGCAGCAGTGGGAGGGGGACGGAGATCACGGCGGCGTCGGCCTCAAGCCGCGTGCCATCGCTCAGCGTGACCTGCACGCCGCTTTCGCTCTGATCAACCGCCTGCACCGGGCTCTCCAGCCGCACGCGGTCACCGAGGCGCCGCGCGAGCTCGATGGACAGTGCCTGGTTGCCGCCCACGAAGCGGCCGCCATCCTCGATGTACCCGTCTACGGTGGAGGACTCGTGCAGCAGCACGGCTTCGGCGCTCACAAGCGCGGGATCTGCCGCAGCAGACGTGGTGGTACGGCGGTACACGGGGTCGAGGCGGTAGTCGGTGCCGAGCGCTTCGGCGAACGCGCGCTCGAGCGACACCTCTCTCTCGCCGTCGGCGATCATGGTGGCCAGGGTAGCGCGGACGCGCTCGCTCGTCTCACTGAGCTCGGCAAACGAGATGATGCGGCCGGCAACCGTGCGTCGGCCATAGCGCACGTTGTGCGACATGATCGGCACGCCGACCTCAGCGGCGAGCCGCCGGATCGCGAACTCGGTCGGGAAGATGTACTCGCCGCCGCGCTCGGTGACCTCGCCGTTGCCGAGGCGTTCCGACCAGGTGCGGCCGCCCACGCGATCTCGCGCCTCGAGCACCGTGCAACGGTGCCCGGCCTTCTCGAGCTCCCAGGCGGCGGTGAGCCCGGCGAGACCTGCTCCAACGACCAAGACGTCCATGCGTGTTCCTCCTTGAACAGCTTTGCGTGTGGCTCCCATCGTAGGGATCCATTGCGCACTCGTGGGTCTCGATCCGGCTCTCGCGCCCGATTGCTTATGTTTGTACACCCCCGCCCGGGGGTGGTGTACGAAGCTATGAAACATGCGGCAGGCGGTAACGAACAGGTAACAGGGCGGGGGGTGCGGGCGCGAATGGCTGCTAGCTTCGGGGTCGCCGGGGTCGTCCGATTCCCCGTTCGCGGGGCGAATCAGCCTGGCACACCACGATCATGAGGACCACGATCACGACGAAGTGAGGAACACATGTCCACTCTGAACACGTTGCAGGGGGCCCGTCGCCCTGCCGCCCGCCGAGCCATCGCGCTCGCCGCGGGCACCGCCGCGCTCGCGCTGACACTTGTCGGCTGCAGCGGCGGCGCTGAGCCCGAGGCGGCGCCCGAGCGCGACCTCGGCACCCCGGTCGCCGGCGAGATCAAGGCGGGCGCACTCGAGGGCACCACGCTCACGTTCGCCGGCTCCGGCGGCGTCTTCCAGGACGGCCAGAAGGCCGCCCTCTGGGATCCCTTCGCTGAGGCATCGGGGGCCACCTTCAACCAGGACGCGTTCGACGCGGGCAAGCTGAAGGCCATGGTCGACAGCGGCAACGTCAGCTGGGACATCGTCAACACGACGCAGTTCGACACGGCGCGCGGCTGCGGCACCCTGTACGAGGAGTACGACTACTCGCAGATCGACATCTCGAAGATCCCCGAGGGCACCATCACCGACAAGTGCATGGTTCCCCAGATCCTCTACGGCCTGGTCGTTGCGTACAACACCGAAGCCTTCGGCGACAACCCGCCAACGAGCGCCGCAGACTTCTTCGACACCAAGAAGTTCCCGGGTAAGCGCACGGTCAGCCAGTCGACCTATGTCGACCCGCAGACGGTCGAGTTCGCGCTCACCGCGCAGGGCAAGGACGTGAAGAACCTGAAGCCCGAAGACATCGAGGGCGCGTTCGACATGTACAAGGAGCTCGGCGACAACGTGATCGGCTGGACCACCGGCGCGGCTGCACAGCAGCAGCTCGAGTCCGGTGAGGCCGTGATGGGTCTCGTCTGGTCGGGCCGCGGCTACGGCGCCGCCTCCGCGGGTGCACCGATCGCCCCGATGTGGGATCAGTGGATGATCATGGTCGACTCGAACGGCATCCCCAAGGGTGTGAAGGACAAGCAGGCAGCGTTCGCCGCGGTGAACTACTCGCTGGGCGCTGAGCAGCAGGCCAAGATGACCGAAGAGACCTCGTACGGTGGCGTCAACATCGACGCGAAGCCGAAGATGGATGAGCAGCTCACCACCTGGATGACGACCGAGCACCTCGACACCGGCATTGCGCCGAACGTCGACTTCTGGGTCGAGAACTACGACGCTCTCGCCGCTGCGTGGGCTGGCTGGGCGACCGGTAACTGATCACCATGACTGACCACACCGTCACCGAGGGCGATACGTCGACACGTGCGATCGCCCTCGGTGCGGACCCCGGGGCCGCGAAGAAGCGGGGGCCAAAGAACTGGCGTCCGCTCCTCCTCCTCGTCCCGGCGTTCGTGATCGTTTCCCTGTTCTTCCTCGCGCCGCTGATCGATGTGTTCATCCGCTCGGTCACGGACCCGAAGCCCGGCATGCAGAACTATGTCTGGCTGTTCACGACCGAGGCAAACCTCAACGTGGTGCTGCGCACCTTCGGCACCGCGATCATCGTGACGATTGTCTGTCTCGTGCTCGCGTACCCGTACGCGTACCTCATGACCATCGTGTCCGACCGCACGCGCAACCTCATGCAGCTGTTCATCATGATGCCGCTGTGGACCTCGATCCTCGTGCGGACCCTCGCGTGGATGGTGCTCCTGCAGGACACGGGGCCGATCAACGGTATTCTCGCGGCATGGTTCGGCATCGGGCCGATCCCGCTCATCCGCACCACCTTCGGTGTCGCGCTCGGTATGAGCCAGGTGCTGCTGCCGTTTATGGTGCTGCCGCTCTACTCGTCGATGTCGAAGATTGACAAGCGACTCCTGCCGGCGGCCTCAAACCTTGGCGCGAACCCCGTCACTGCATTCTTCACGGTGTACCTCCCCCTGTCGAAGCCCGGGATCTTCTCGGGTGGCGTGACGGTGTTCATCCTCGGCCTCGGCTTCTACATCATTCCCGCGCTACTCGGCTCGTCGAAGGAGATCATGATTTCCGCGATGATTCAGCAGCAGATCAGCGTCTTCCTCATGTGGGGCCAGGGCACCGCACTCGGCATCTTCTTGCTGGTGTGCACGATCCTGATCCTGGTGGTCGTGTCACGGCTCAATAAGGGTGGCAGCCTGTTCCCGGGGGTGAATCGCTAATGACGTTCAAGCGTGTACTCGGTGTCTTCGCCGTGCTGATCGTGATCTGGCTGATCCTGCCCACGCTCGTGATCGTGCCGATGTCGTTCAACGAGGCTCCCTCGTTCAACTTCCCGCCGAAGGGCTTCTCGACCCGCTGGTACGAGAACTTCTTCACTGATCCGAGCTGGATGAAGTCGCTCTTCTCGTCACTGCAGGTCGCGCTGCTCACCATGATCGTCGCGACCGCGGTGGGCGTGCTTGCAGCACTCGGCCTGTCCAAGGTGAAGTTCCGCGGCAAGGGGCTCCTGGAAGGCTACTTCCTGCTACCGCTCATCGTGCCGGGCATCGTTCTCGCGGTGGGTCTGTACTCCCTGTTCCTGCGGATGAACCTGTTGGGCACCCTGCCCGGCTTCATCCTCGCCCACACGATCGTCGCTATGCCGCTCGTCATCACGAACGTGATGGCGTCACTGCAGGGTCTCGATCCCAGGCTTGAACAGGCATCCGCGTCGCTCGGCGCCGGCCGGGTACGCACCTTCTTCAGCATTACGCTGCCGCTCATCGCCCCCGGCGTCACCGCCGGTGCGCTGTTCGCCTTCGTCACCTCGTTCGACGAAGTGATCCTGTCGCTGTTTATTCAGAGCCCCTCCCTGCAAACGCTGCCGGTGAAAATCTTTAACAGCGTCACCCAGACCAATGACCCCACGGTGGCCGCCGTGGCGGTGATCACGATGCTCACCTCGGTGGTCGTGATGCTCATCGCCCAGTTCGCCACGCGGAAGAGAAAGCGACCGGTAGCGTGAACGCTATGACTCACAACGACATCCCGGTGCCCGAGGGGCACGAGGCGGAACTCCGCTCCGAGGGACTCAACACCCAGACGATCCACACGATCGGCGAGGCGGGCATTAGCCTCGCCCAGGTGACGAAGCGCTACGGCGACAAGGCTGTGGTCGACGAGATCGATCTGGTGATCGAACCCGGCGAGTTCATGACCTTCCTCGGCCCCTCGGGTTCGGGCAAGACCACTACCCTCAACATGATTGCCGGGTTCACCGGTGTCACCGAGGGGCACCTGCACATCTATGGCAAGCCCGTAGCGAAGCTGCCGCCGCACAAGCGCGACATCGGCATGGTGTTCCAGAACTATGCGCTGTTCCCGCACAAGACGGTGGCCGAGAACATCGCGTACCCGCTGCAGCGCCGCAAGCTGAGCAAGGCCGAGCAGCAGGAGAAGGTGTCGGCGGCTCTCGCGATGGTGCGCATGGGCGAGTACGGGGATCGCTACCCGTCGGAGCTTTCCGGAGGCCAGCAGCAGCGTGTGGCACTCGCTCGCGCGCTGGTCTACGAGCCCCGCGTGCTGCTCATGGACGAGCCGCTCGGCGCACTCGACAAGAAGCTGCGCGAGTGGCTGCAGACCGAGATTAAGCGTATTCACCGCGAGGTCGGCTCGACGTTCGTCTACGTGACGCATGATCAGGAGGAAGCGCTGTCGATGTCGGATCGCATCGCGGTCTTCAACAACGGCAAGATCGAGCAGGTGGGCACCGCCGAGGATCTCTACGAGGCGCCGCAGACGCTCTTCGTGGGGCGCTTCCTCGGTGAATCGACCGTGCTGCTCGGTACGGGCACCGCGGTGGGGGAGCGACAGACTGCGATCGATGTTGCCGGGCACCGCGTCGTTGCCGATGGGCAGTCGATTCATTCGGACCTCGCGATCCTGATCCGACCCGAAAACCTGCGGCTCGAGCCGGCGGGCACGGCCCCCACCGAGACGCAGAACGCGATCCCCGTGAGGATCCTCGATGTGACCTACCTGGGAGCATCGCGGCGCTACACGGTGCGGCTGCCCGATGGTACAGAGGGTGCGGTTCGTCTCGGGCAGGAGGCGCGCATTCACAACCGCGGCGATGAGGTCGCGATGATGTGGGATATCGACTCGGGCGTGCTGCTCGTCGACACGGGTGAGGCGGGCGAGTCGGCCACCTAGGCCGGTTCGCAGGGGCCTTCATCCCGACCCCACCCCACACCACCCCACACGGGCAGGTTCCCGCCGGAAGGGCATCGAATCTCGCAAGATTTCGTGCCCTCCCGGCGGGAACCTGCCCTTGTGCGGGGTCGAACGGGGTGTGGGCTACGCCTCCATGTCGATGTGCTTGGTCTCCGGCGTCAGGATGAGCGAGACGAGCGTGAGGATCGCCGCACCAGTGAGGTAGAGGCCCACGTAGACGGGGCTGCCATCAGCGAGCCCCCACAGCCACACCGCGATGATCGGGGCGAGCGCGGCGCCCAGGATCGATGACACGTTGTAGGCGATCGCCGACCCGGTGTAGCGCACGTGGGTGGGGAACATCTCGGGCAGGAAGGCGCCCATCGGGCCGAACGTGAGGCCCATCAGTGTGAAGCCGAGCGCGAGGAAGAACATCACGCGCGCGGTGTCGCCCGCAAGCAGTGGCACGAACAGGAAGCCGAAGGCCGCGATGGCCACGGTCACCCAGATGAGCGTGCGGCGCCGCCCGAAGCGATCTGCGAGCGGCCCGGACACGAGCGTGAAGATGCCGAAGAAGACGACTCCGAACACCAGCATCAGAATGAAGTCGTTGTACGCATAGCCGAGACCGGGAACGTAGCTCGACGCGTCGAAGTCGGTGCCGGCCTCCGCGGCTGCCTGCTGGGCGGCCTCGAGCCCCGGACGGGTGCCGAACGTGAGCGTGTACGACGTCATCAGGTAGAACAACACGTAGGTGGCGAGCATCGCAAACGTGCCCAGGATGAGCGCGCGCCAGTGATCCCGGAACGCCACGGCGAGCGGCATGCGCGTCACCTTGCCGCTCGCCTTCGTGCGCTCGAACGCGCTCGACTCGACGAGCTTGAGGCGCACCCACAGGCCCACGATCACCATCACCGCGGAGAAGAGGAACGGGATCCGCCAGCCCCAACTGAGGAAGGCCTCGGATGCGATCCCGGGCTGATCGGGATCAGCGAGTGCGACGTTGATCACAAAGAACAACATGTTCGCGATGATGAAGCCGAGCGGGGCGCCGAGCTGTGGGAACGTGCCGTACCAGGCGCGTTTGCCTTCTGGAGCGTTTTCCGTTGCGACGAGAGCGGCGCCAGACCACTCGCCGCCGATCGCGAAGCCCTGCGCGAGGCGCATGAGGAGGAGGAGAACGGCAGCCCACGCGCCAATCTGCGAGTACGTGGGCAGCACGCCGATGAGGAAGGTCGCGACACCCATGGTGATGAGTGAAGCGACAAGCGTGGTCTTGCGACCCAAACGGTCGCCGAGGTGGCCGAAGAACACCGCACCAATGGGGCGCGCGAGCATTGCGGCGCCGAACGTCGCGAATGAGGCGAGGAGCGCGGTGGTGTCATTCCCGGTGGGGAAGAAGAGGTGCGGGAAAACGAGCACGGCCGCGGTTGCGTAGACGTAGAAATCGTAGAACTCGATCGTCGTGCCGATAAGGCTGGCGAGGATCACGCGAGACGGCGAATTGCGGGGTGTGGCGGGCGTCGCTGAGGCGACTGCGGAGGAACTCATGTGGGGCTTTCGGGTGGGACGAAGCGCCAGCCCAAAAACGTCGGTGTGGTGTGAGTCGGCTTGCGCCAAGGAAACCGGGAGTCCTTTGTGGGAATCCGTAGCACCATGGTACGCCTCACCGGCGGCCACATTGCGCGATGTGTCGCGCTGGAAGCGAATCAAGTGTCCGCGCTGGGAACCGTGCCGAGTTTTCGGAGGGTGACCAGTGGTTTCTCTGCTACGGCGGCGCACGTGCTTGCGCTTGTCGAAATAGCCCGGTAGCTTGGGCGCATCACTGAACATTGTGTTCAGTGACAAGAACAGTGGTGTTCAGAATCACGCCCAGTGCGTGTAGCAGGAACTCCGCTCGGAAGCAACGGGGGTTCCGAATGACCGATGATCAAGAGCTTGGCCAGCGCGTCGCGCAGTTTCGTGAACTGCGCGGTCTCAGCCTGCGCGCGCTCGCCGCAGCGGCGGGCGTGAGCTCGAGCTTTCTCAGCCAGCTTGAGAACGGCCGTACTAACGCTTCTGTCGCCTCCCTGCGAAAGATCGCTGCAGCGCTTGGGGTCACACCCGCGCATCTCCTCGATGCTTCGAATGGGCACACCCGGGGCGTCTTGCGCGCCGCCGACCGGCCGACGTTGCCCCTGGCAGGCGCCGAGAAGTTTGTGATTTCGCAAGAACCTCTGCGAAACCTTGAGATCTACTCGGGATCCTTCCCCGCGGGCGGAAGCACCGGCTCCGACCCCTACAGTCACGGCAACGCCCAGGAATTCCTGATCGTGGTTGCGGGCACCGTGGTGCTTGAACTCGCGGGTGAGCGGTACGAGATGCACAAGGACGACTCGATTGAGTTTTTGAGTTCTGTGCCGCACCGCATCGTGAACGAGTCCGACGCGGAAGCCGAGGTGCTGTGGATCAACAGCCCGCCGACTGCCGCCGAAGAGTTTCACCCCACCGACGCTGCCGTCTAGCGCCACCCAGACCTCCCACCACACCCATCCCCACGCAAGGAGATCACGATGATCAACCGCAAGCGAACTGTGCTCACCACTGTCGGTGGCCTCGCTCTGGCTGTATCCCTCGTCGGTTGCTCCGGTGGCAGCGCTCCGGTCGAAGTTGACCTGGGCGACGGCCCCGCAGTTGCCGGCACCGTTAAAGAAAACGCGCTTGACGGCGTTACCCTCACACTCGCCTCCTGGGGCGGCATTTACCAGGAGGGGCAGGTCGAAGCGGCGTCCGTTCCGTTTGCCAAGGAGTCGGGCGCGACGATGCTTGATGACGGCCCCACCGAGTACGCGAAGGTGAAGGCGCAGGTGGAGAGCAAGCAGGTCACCTGGGACGTCGTGGACACCGACGTCATCTGGGCTGATATGCAGTGTGGGGAAGACGGACTTCTCATGGATCTCGACACCAGCATTGTCGATGTGTCCAACGCCCCGAGCAGCCTTGTCGGTGAGTGCTACGTTCCCGCGATGCAGTACGGCTACGTCATCATGTACAACGCCGACAAGTACTCCACCGCCCCGACAGGCTGGGCCGACTTCTTTGACACGGAGAAGTTCCCGGGCAAGCGAGGCATTGCTGGGTTCGAAGACATTGGCCCCGGTGTCTACGAGGGAGCCCTGCTCGCCGACGGCGTTGCTGCCGACAAGCTCTACCCGCTCGACATGGATCGGGCATACGACAAGCTCGATGGCATCCGTGACAGTCTCATCTACTGGAAGACCGGCGCAGAGTCGCAGCAGATGATTGAGTCTGGCGAAGCCGACATGGCGCTCGTCTGGTCCGGTCGAGGTTTTGCCGCGGTCGAGAACGGCGCAAACTACAAGCCGATTTGGAACCAGTCCCTGGTGATTGCAGACGCACTCGCGGTCCCGAAGAACGCGAAGAACCCTGATGCGGCATTCGCCTACATCAACTACTACTTGGGTGCGCAGCAGCAAGCAAAGCTCTCCGAGCTGACGTCCTACTCGCCCGTGCACAAGGACGCTCAGCCGAAGCTCTCTGAGCTTGGTGCGGAATACCTGACCACCAATCCGGCTATTGCCGAGCAGATGGTGGCCACCGACGCTGGCTGGTGGGCAAAGAACTACGACACCGAGCTGAACCGCTGGCTCGACTGGATGCAGGGCTAAACCATGGCTGAGACCGCACTGATCGGAGGCGGAAGGGAGCCCAAAGCTCCTCGCCCCTCCGGTCGGGCGTGGCTTCTGCTGCTCCCTGCGTACGCCCTCCTGATTGGGGTGTTCGCATACCCGCTGCTCGAGAGCGTGTGGCGGAGCTTCAGCGAGCCGACGCTCGGCCTAGAGAACTATTCTTGGGCGCTGACCAATCCCAACAACCTCGCGGTGATCGCGCGTACCTTTGGAAACGCGCTCCTCGCGACGGTGATTTGTCTGGCGCTCGCCTACCCCTACGCCTACCTCATGACGATTGTGGGGGCGAAAGCTCGAACCGTGCTCGTCGTGATCGCACTGATCCCGTTCTGGACCTCACTCATGATCCGAACCTTTGCCTGGATCGTGCTGCTGCAGGACGGCGGCGTGGTGAACTCTTTGCTCGGCCTGATCGGGATCGGTCCCCTCGAGCTGCTGCGTACGAACACAGGAGTGGTCATCGGCCTGAGCCACGTGCTCATGCCGTTCATGGTGCTGCCGCTCTACGCAGTGATGAGCGGCATCGACCTGCGCCTCGTGACCGCGGCGCGATCACTCGGTGCCCGGCCATCGGTTGCATTTCTGAAGGTCTTCGTGCCGCTGAGTATGCCAGGTGTTGCCGCAGGCTCGTTGCTGGTCTTTATTCAGGCGCTCGGCTTCTACGTCACTCCGGCGCTCCTGGGATCCCCGTCCGACAGCATGCTTGCACAATCCATCTACGCACAGGTTTCCGGCCTGCTCGAATGGGGTCGTGGTGGCGCGCTGGGCGTGATCCTGCTCGTCATCACGGTGATCCTGCTGGGCATCATCGGCCTGATTGCGAAGCTCAGTAGCCGCAAGGGCATCAAGGTGAAGGTGCTGTAATGCTGAAAACTCATCCAGTTACAAAGACCATCCTCTGGGTGGTCGCCGCGCTCGTCTCGATCTGGCTCGTCGCCCCCAGCCTGATTGTGATTCCGCTGAGCTTCACTGACAAAGCATCGCTTGTTTTCCCTCCCACCGGGTGGTCCTGGCGATGGTACGAGTCGTTCTTCACAAACCCTCAGTGGACGGCTGCACTCGGCAACTCATTGCTGATCGGGCTGCTGGTCGCGGCACTGGCGACACTGCTTGGCCTTCTCGCAGCGTTGGGCCTGCGGCAGATGGCAAACAAGAAGCTGATTGCAGGTCTGACCTTCGGTCTACTCTCACCCATGGTCGTGCCCGGCATCGTTGTGGCGATCGGTTTGTACGCGGTCTTCCTCAAAGCTGGGCTCGTCGGCACACTGCTCGGTTTCGTGTTCGCGCACACTGTACTTGCTCTCCCGTTCACGGTGGTGGCGATCACCGCCGGGTTTGCTGGGTTCGACTCGCGCCTCGAACAGGCTGCGATGAGCCTCGGCGCGAATCGGTTCACCACATTCATGCGTGTGACACTGCCGAACATTGTGCCCGGCATGATCTCGGGTGCGCTCTTCGCGTTCGTCACCTCGTTCGATGAAGTGATGCTGTCCCTCTTCATCAAGAGCCCGTACCTGAACACGCTTCCCGTGCTGATGTACTCCAGCGTCACACGCGACACCGATCCGACGCTTGCCGCAGCGGCAACCGTCATTCTCCTCATCACGACCGCGCTCGTCGTGCTGGGACTCACCCTCTCCGGAAGGAAAACCCGTGCCCGAGCCAAGTAACCGCGGCGCAGAGATCCGCCTCGACGGAGTCTCCAAGCACTACCCCAAGTCAATCGCGCTCGATAACGTGAGTCTCACCGTCGAGCCTGGCGAGTTCATGACGTTCCTCGGACCGTCGGGTTCTGGCAAGACGACGACGCTCAACCTCATTGCAGGCTTCACCGACCTCACCACCGGGAATGTGCGCATCGACGGGAAGCAGATGGCGGACGTCCCCGTGCACAAGCGCGATCTGGGGATCGTGTTTCAGCATTATGCGCTCTTCCCGCACATGAGTGTGTTCGACAACGTTGCCTTCCCGCTCGCCAGGAGGAAGGTCTCGAAATCGGAGACCGCAACTCTGGTGCACGAAGCGCTCGAGACGGCCGGCCTCTCGGGGTATGAAGATCGCTACCCGGCCGAGCTCTCGGGCGGGCAGCAGCAGCGTGTTGCGCTTGCTCGCGCTCTGGTGTTCCAGCCGAAGGTTCTGCTTCTCGACGAGCCGCTCGGCGCGCTCGACAAGAACCTGCGGGAGCGCCTGCAGCTTGAGCTGCGTCGCATCCATCGCGAGGTGGGCCGAACCTTTGTGTTCGTCACGCACGACCAGGAAGAAGCGCTCACGCTCTCGGACCGGATCGCCGTCTTCAACAACGGTCGAATCGAGCAGGTTGGCACCGCAAAGGAGCTCTACGAGCGTCCGGCATCGCTCTTCGTCGCTGGGTTCATTGGGGAGTCGACGATGGTGCCGAGCGAAGATGGGGTGACCACTACGGTGGTTCGTCCCGAGCACGGCGAACTCTTGCGGCCCGGCTCAGAGGTCCCGTTTGGGATGCAGAGCGCTCAGGTCACAGTCCGGCAGTCGGTCTACCTTGGCTCCGGTTGGAAGCACGAGATCGAGTTGAGCGGAACAGGGATCCCCGAACCGATCGCCGGTGTGATTCGCGGCGCTGAAGAACTCGAGTGGCTCGGGACTACTGGTGGCCCCGCAGTCCTCGCATGGCACCCCGACCAGGTGGCCACACTGCCCGCCTGACTTCGACACTGGTGCCGGGCGAGGCCAACCGCCCGGCACCGCGTACCCGCACCCGCGGATGCGTCCCCTTCTGAACTTGCATCACCCCACCCCTCACAGAAAGAAGCATCATGATCAACGGCAACGTGTCCCACTGGTGGCAGCAGATTGGCGCCCCCAAGACGCGACCTGAACTGCCGGGTAACCTCAGCGCCGACGTGGCCATCGTCGGTGCCGGCTACACGGGCCTCTGGACCGCGTACTACCTCAAGCAGGCGCAGCCCGACCTGCGCGTGGTGATCATCGAGCAGCGCCACGTGGGATATGGGGCCTCTGGTCGGAATGGTGGCTGGCTCACCTCCGCGATCACGGGTGGGCGCGAGCAGTACGTGAAGACGCACGGCCGTGATGCGGCGGAGCGGTTCCAGCGCGCCATGAACGAGACCGTCGACGAGGTGATTCGCGTTGCCGCCGCCGAAGGCATCGACGCTGACATCAAGAAGGGCGGCGAGTTCAACGTCGCGTACACCCCGGCCCAGGAAGCGCGCATTCGCTCCTACGCGGCAGCCGAGCAGCAGTGGAAGTACGCGGACCTGCAGCTGCTCGAAGCCCCCGAGGCGATGGCCAAGATCAATGTGGCGAATACGCGGGCGGCAGTGTGGCACCCGCACAGCGCGCGGATCCAACCCGCAAAGCTTGCCAGCGGCCTCGCCGACGCGGTGGAGCGCCTGGGCGTTGAGATCTACGAGCGGACTCGCGCAGTGGAGATCAGCCCGCACACGGTTCGCACCACGCACGGCACCGTGTCCGCACAGTACGTGGTGCGCGCCACGGAGGGGTTCACCGCCAACCTCAAGGGCTTGCACCGCCTGTGGCTGCCCATGAATTCCTCCCTCATCGCCACCGAACCACTCTCGAAGGACGTGTGGGACGAGCTGAACTGGAGCCAGGGCGAGGTGCTTGGCGACTTCGCGCACGTCTACATGTACGCGCAGCGCACCGCCGATGACCGCATTGCGATTGGCGGCCGCGGCGTGCCCTACAAGTACGGCTCGAAGACGGACACCGATGGCCAGACCCCTGAGGTGACGGCGAAGACGCTCAGCGAGATCCTGCACCGCTTCTTCCCGGCGACGCGTGGCGCCGCGGTCGAACACCTATGGTCGGGCGTACTCGGTGTGCCGCGTGACTGGGCTGCGACCGTCGGCCTCGATCGGCAGACCGGGATCGCCTGGGGTGGTGGCTACGTCGGCACCGGCGTGACCTCGACGAACCTCGCCGGTCGCACCATCACCGACCTGATTCTGGGCAATGACAGCGAGATCGCTAGCCTGCCCTGGGTGAACCACCGCGTGCGCAAGTGGGAGCCGGAGCCGCTCCGCTGGATTGCAACCAAGGGGCTGTACGCCGCGTACGGCGTTGCTGACCGCAGTGAGCTTGCTGGCCGCCAGAAGACCTCACCGATCGCGCACATCGCCGACGTCATTACGGGCCGCGGCTAGCCGATCCCGATCTGCCGGCCTGGCCGAGCTGGGTCGGCAACTATTTCCCATCAGTTTCAGGAGGACCACGAATGACCACGATCCCCACGCTTGCTGTGCACGATACGGCCGCGGCCGATCTGGGAGCGCACGCACCCAAGCCGACCGCAACGACCCCGGGCCTCACCGAGGCCTCGCTTCCGGTGTGGACGGGTGGCTCTGCCGATCGCATCGACACCGGACTGTGGGAGTGCACGCCGGGTTCGTTCACGGCGGAGCGCATCGGGTACACGGAGATCTGCACGATCCTGTCCGGTCGTGTCACGATTGAGGTGGCCGGCGCAGCGCCGGAGGAGTTCGGTCCCGGTGACGTGATGGTGATGCCGTCCGGCTGGGCGGGCACCTGGCATGTGCACGAGCCGCTGCGCAAGCACTTCACCACGATCCAGGACTAAGGCTAGGAGCAACATGGCACAGCTCGGAGGCGATCTCGCGCTGGTTGGCGCGCGGCTGCGCACGAACACGGAGACCGGCGCGGACGCGACGGCGCTGCTCATTCAGGAGGGGCGGATCGCGCTCATCGGGGACGACGCCACGGTGCGTGCGGCGGCCGAAGAGCGTGGGATCGCGGTGCGGGATCTTGCAGGCGCCACCATCACGCCGGGCTTCTTTGACTCGCACACGCACCCGCACTGGGCGGCTGAGGTGACCGCCGGGATCAACCTGGGCGGGCTCGAGACGATCGACGAGCTGCGAGCGGCGATTGCGGCAGAGCACGCACGTCTCCCCGAGGGGGCGTGGGTGCGCGGCTGGAACCTCGAGTACGAGCCGTTTGAAGAGACCGGTTTGCGTGGTGATCTGCTCGCCGACGCGGCGCCCCGTCGCCCGGTCGCGCTCATTTGCTACGACCTGCACACCGGCCTCGGCACCGCCCCGGCGCTCGCCGCAGCGGGGATCACCGGGGCGCGTGAGTTCGAGGACGCCAGCGAGATCGTGGTGGATGCGGACGGAACGCCCACCGGCGAGCTTCGTGAGCCGACCGCGTACCAAATTCTGTTTGATGCTGCGCCGAAGCCGAGCCACGAGGAAGAGCGTGAGGGGCTGCGCGACATGTTCCGCACGCTCGCGGCGGTGGGGCTTACGGGTGGCGCGATCATGGACGGCAAGGATCGCACCGTCGAGCTGCTCGGTGAGCTCGAAGAGCGTGGCGAGTTGGATCATCGCGTTACCGTGCACCACTGGCACGCCGTGAGCGACACCGATGAGGACGTGGCGCGCGTGATCTCAGGGAAGGATCGGGCGGGACGCCTGTGGCAGACCGGCGCGATCAAGCTCTTCAGCGACGGGGTGATCGACACGGGCACCGCGTGGCTGCACCGCGTTGATGCCTGCGGCGATGGTCGGGTGCCGTTCTGGCCGAGCTGGGAGCGCTACGGCGAGGTGGTGCGCGCGTACCACGATGCAGGCATGCTGATTGCGACGCACGCGGTGGGGGACTATGCGGTGAGCCAGGTGCTCGACGTGTACGCCACCCTGCCGGAGCGCGACGGCCTGCCGTTCCACTCGATTGAGCACCTTGAGGTGCTGTCGGATGAGGATGTGGCGCAGCTGCGCGGCTCGGGCGTGACTGCGTCGATGCAGCCCCTGCACATGCAGTGGCGCGCGGCCGACCACAGCGACAACTGGACGGTTCGCCTCGGCGAGGGACGCGACGCGACCGGCTATCGCGTGCGCGATGTGTTGAACGCTGGCGTGCAGCTGACGCTGGGCTCGGACTGGCCGGTGGCGCAGTACGACCCGCGTTTGGGCATGGCCTGGGCGCGCGGCCGGCACACGCCGGGCGATGCGCACGCCCACGTCTTCGAGCCGGACCAGCAGCTCACGGGTGAAGAAGCGGTGCTCGCGTACACGCTGTGGCCGGCCCAGGCTCGCGGCCACGCAGACCGCGGCGTGCTGGCCGTGGGCGCGGTCGGCGATCTCACGGTGTGGGGTGCCGACCCGGTTGTGGCGACGCCGGACGAGCTGCCCGAGCTGCCGATCCGCCTCACCGTGGTCGAGGGACGCGTGGTCCACGAGGCGTAGTCGCCCGGCCGCCCTGCACCCGAATCGGGGTCACTTCGGCACGGTGTCGCACACCATACGTGCGCAACACCCTGCCGAAGTGACCCCGATTCGCGTGGTGAGGGGGCGCTGCTATGCGCGAAGGGCGGCCGCCACCCGGCGGGCCTCCCGGAGGCCGCTCTCGATGGCGCCGTCGATGAACCCGCCCCAGAGGTTTGCGTTGTCGGTTGTCGCGAAGTGCACGGCGCCAGCGGGCTCCTGCAGCTCGGCAAGATCGCGCGTGAGCTGGCCTGGGCGGTGCGTCATCCAGGTGTTCTGGGCGAGTGAATCGGTCATCCAGTCGTGCGCGGTCGCCTCGGTGATCTCGAGCCCCGGGCGCACAGCGTCAACCGCGGCTTGCAGCCCGGCGAGGTCATCCGGATCAACCCGCGCGTGCTCCGGCCCGAAGCCCACGAGCAGCGTGTAGTCCCCCTGCTCGTCGCTGAGGTAGAACTCCGCCTTCAGCACCGAGAGCGCGTCGTGCTGGGTGCCGTACGCGAAGAAGCGCGGCACGTGCCCGGTGGCGCGCATCCACACCTTCGTGCCCTGTGACGCGACGGTCTCGGTGGACTGACGATCCCACACTGGTGGGAGCGTCGGGGTGAACTCGATACCGGCGATCGCGTTGACGGGCAGCGTGCTCACGACGCGACGTGCACGAATCTGCGCGCCGTCGGCCGTCCTGACGATCACTCCTGCGTCCTCCTGGATGACCGACACAACGGTGGCGCCCAGGCGAATCTCGCCCGGCACATCCTTTGCGATCTCGTCGGTGAATGCCCGCATGCCGTCCACCACGCGATACGTGGACGAGGCTTCGTGCATGAGCTGCCAGTGGCCACCCGTTGCCGCCACCCACCGGAGAGCGCTCGAGAGTCCCACCTGGTTGAGCGGTGCGTTGACATGCCCCACCCAGACAGACTCGTTCGCGGCGCGCGCCTCGGGGTCGAGCCCCAGCTCGTCAAAGCGATCCTGAATGCTCAGCGAATCAAGTTCCTGAATGGTGCCGACCGTTGGCTCCGAGCCCCGCGGCATCGCCTCTCGCACGTCATCGATGAGCAGCTGCTGCCCCTCATCGATGAGCGCCATGAACTCGTCGAGCGTGCCCTGCCTCGCGGAACCGTCGGCCCCGCGCCAATACGCTTCGTCAGCGCGCGGGCTGCGGATCATCTCCCGCCCGTACCGGGTCATCTCGGCCCACACATGGGGCTGCACCCAGTGGATCCAGTTCGCGCCGAGCTCGAGCTCGTGCCCCAGGCGCTTCTCCGTCCAGGTGCGCCCACCCACGCGGTCGCGCGCTTCGAGCGTGAGTACTTCGAACCCGGCGTGCCCGAGCTCGCGCGCGGCAGTGAGCCCCGCGAACCCGGCACCGATGACGACGACGTCAACCGACTGCATGTCTTCTCCTCTTCAAGGCTTCGTTGCCCCCGTGGATTTCCAGCGTATCGGCGCGGGCGGCGCTGCCGCAGCAGACGATCCAAGCGAGTCGGAGTCATGGCTCGTACGAAGGTACGAGGGGTCTGAGGGCATGTCTTGCGTGGGCCTGCCCTGCCCGCGTATCGGCCCGTGGCTGAGTGGCTACAGTGTTGCGACGAGTGGTGTTGACCTCATCTGGAGTTTCGTCCGGCCGTGGCCTGTTTGAGCGCGGCGCGGTGCTCTGGCATCCGCTGCTGTTGCTTGAGCCGGGCGCCAGCCGTATCGAGCTCCCGGAGCGAGCCGTGTGCGAGCCCGCGCAATGGTCCGAGCCCGAATGCGCCGGCCCAGGCGAGGGACATGACTACGCTCGCGAGAGTCGCCGCAGCGAAGACGGCGAGCCCGGTTGGGTGGAACCCGGTGGCGATGGCCGCCAGGAATCCTGAAAGTAGGCAAAGCAGAGTGAACATTGCCCAGAAGGTGCCGAGGAGCACCCAGCCGGCGAGCTCAACGAGTCGCGATGGGCTCACGGCCGTCGGTACCCCAGCTATTCCGAAAGTCGGAAAGACCGTTGAAACGGCGACGGTCGCGATTGTCCCGCGCCAGAGTGGATCGGGTGTGGAGAGGAATGCGAATCCGAGAACGGCGGCGACAAGCATGGACACGCCGGCGAACAGCGCAACGATGACCGCGCGGTCGTCGGGCGTCTCGCGAATTCGGGCGGCGCGCCAGCGCAGTAGAGCGATTCGTTCGTTCAGGAATACGCCGGGGTCACGGTCGAACGTGGTGATGCTCTTGAAGCTCTCGATCGAGATGAACGCGGCGATCAGCACGAGCAGGATCATGCCGAAGAGCTTGCCGAGCACTGCCGCAAAGGCCGCCGTGAGTACTAGAAGTAAGACGAATAGGACCTGAAGCGTGAGTAGCCTGGCCGTGTGCGCGTATTCCACGCGGAGCGTTTGGCTTGCTCGTTGGCCGGGCCGCCAGGTTTCGAACGCGTGAGCCAGGTTCCTGCTCGCCGTTGAGCTTGCCAGCGCCAGAGCCACGGTGACGGCGGCGAGCACCCCAACAACGCCCCAGAAAGTCTCTTCCGATAGCCCGAAGCTTTCGTCAAGATTCGTACGAATCGCCTCGGCACTGAAGGTCTGCCCTGCGCCGCGAGCCGGGCCTTCGCTGAGGAAGAAGAACATGAACGACAGGAACGCCACGAGGAGGAACACGAGCAGGCCTCCCAGCACCCAGCGTCTGCGCCGCAGCGCCGCGCGCCGCGGACGGGTCACGATGATCCCGCCCGTCGATTCTGCCTCCCACTCCGGCCCGGGCTCCGCCTGCGGCATCGACACGACTAGAGGGCGGCGACCACGCGGCGCAGCAGGTCTGCCAGGCGCGGAGCCGCGGCGCGGCCGGCCTCGAGCACTTCCTCATGGTTCAGCGGATCCTCGCCCATGCCCGCGGCCGGGTTCGTGATGAGCGACAGGCCAAGGATCTCCATGCCGGCCTCGCGCGCGGCGATCGCCTCGAGCGTGGTCGACATGCCCACGATTTGGCCGCCGATCGTGCGAAGGTAGTGGATCTCCGCGGGCGTCTCGTAGTGCGGGCCGGGCAGCTGCACGTACACGCCCTCCTGAAGCGACGGCTCGACGCTGCGTGCCACATCGCGCAACCGTGACGCATACAGATCGGTGAGGTCAACGAAGTTGGCGCCCTCGATCGGGGATGTCGCGGTGAGGTTCAGGTGATCGCTGATCAGCACGGCCTCACCAGCCTTAAACGCCGGATCAACGCCGCCGGCGCCATTCGTGAGCACCATGATCTTCGCGCCCGCAGCGGCTGCCGTGCGCACGCCGTGCACAGTCGCCCGCACGCCGCGTCCCTCGTAGAAGTGCGTCCGCGCCCCAATGATGAGCGCGTGCGTGCCGTTCTCGAGCCGGATCGAGCGCAGCGTGCCCGAGTGGCCGGCGACACCGGAGGCGTGGAAGCCGGGAACCTGCTCCGCGGGAATCTCGGCGATCGTCTCGCCGATCACGTCGGCTGCGCCACCCCACCCGCTGCCCAGCGTCAGCGCAATGTCGTGGCGCTCCACCCCGGTGAGGCGAGCGAGCTCGCGTGCGGCGTCGGCGGCGAGGGCGATGGGATCCTGATCCTGGCTCATACCGACAAGCCTACGCGGCCGCTCGCCGCCGCCGCTGCACCTCGAACGCGACGAGGAGCACCGCGAGCCAGATCGGGCCGACAAGCACGGCGGTGCGGTACCCCGGGTGGAAGCACATGAGCACGAGGAGGCACGCGAAGAACGCGAGCACGAGCCACGGCGTCACTCGGGCGAACGGCAGCCGGAAGGTGAGTGCGGCGGCGCCCGCGGGCCCGATGCGCGCGCGGAACTTCAGCTGCGTGATCATGATCATCGACCAGTTGATAATCGCCGCGATGAGCGCCACCGACATGAGGATCTGGAACGCGAACTCGGGCCACAGGAACACCACGACCACGGCGAGCGCGGTGACTGCGGAGGAGGTAAGAACCCCGAAGATGGGGATCCCGGAGCGTGACACGCGCCGCAGGTAGCGCGGCGCATTGCCCTGCAGGGCGAGCGCGTAGAGCATGCGCCCGTTTGCGTAGAGGCCCGAGTTGTAGACGGAGATGACGGCGGTGAGCATCACCAGATTGAGGATGTGCGCGGCCCCGGGGACGCCGATGCGGTCGAAGATCTGCACGAACGGGCTGGTCGAGCCGTCGAGCCGGTTCCACGGGACGACCGCCATGATCACGGCGAGCGCGCCGACGTAGAAGATCAGTACGCGCAGCACCACCTGGTTGATGGCGCGCGGGATCGTGCGCTCGGGCCGCTCGGCCTCGCCGGCGGTGATGCCGATGAGCTCGGTGCCACCAAACGAGAACATCACGACGACGAGGGCGAACAGCGTGCCCCCGGCGCCGAGCGGGAAGAAGCCGCCCTGATCCCAGAGGTGCGCGAAGCTCGGATCGGGGAGGTCGGCACTGTGGTTGATCCCGAGCACGACCACCACAATGCCGAGCACGATCATGCCGATCACGGCGGCGACCTTGACGCAGGCCAGCCAGAACTCGGTCTCACCAAACACGCGCACCCCAACGAGGTTCACCCCGGTGATGAGCACGAGGAAGATCGTTGCACTCACCCAGGGCGGCACGTCGGGCAGCCAGTAGCTCACGAAGGAACCGACGACCGAGAGCTCAACCATCGACACGGCGATGTAGTTGAACCAGTAGTTCCAGCCCGAGACGAAGCCGGCACGCGCGCTCCAGTTCACGTTCGCGTAGTGGCTGAACGCCCCAGACACGGGGTCGTCGACCGACATCTCGCCGAGCGCTCGGACGACGAGGAAGATCACTGCGCCGCCGATGAGGTACGTGAGAAGCACCGAGGGGCCCGCAAGCCCGATGGACTCGGCGGAACCGTAGAACAGCCCCGTGCCGATGGCGCCACCGAGCGCGATCATCTGGATGTGGCGCGGTTTGAGGGTGCGCCGCAGGGCCTGCGGCGGTGAATCGGTCATGCGGTACTCCGGGATCGACCCCCCGCGCAGGATGCACGCGGGGGAAGACCCCAGGGTAGCGCTTCCGGACGGGGGCTACTGCTCGCGCAGGATGCGGAAGCCGCGCCGCGGGTCGTAGCCGTGGATCTCGCGGGTGTCGAGCACCGCCATGAAATCGAGCACCTCCGCGGTGATGACCTGGCCGGGCACCAGCACGGGGAAGCCGGGCGGGTACGGCGTGACGAACCCGGCGGACACGGGGGCGGCGCCCCGCGCCACGCGCTCGCTGAGATCTGCGAGGCGCACGTGCTCGACCGCGCCCCGCTGCTGGCCGCGGAAGAACGCCGCGCGCATGTCACCATCGGGCAGCACCGCGTCGGTGGCGTAGCCGGGGGAGAACGAGCTGAAGTCGGGCAGCGGGGGCATCTCCGCTTCCTCGGGGAGCGGGATATCGGGATCGCGCTGTGCCTGAATCTCCTCGAACCGTTCGGCGAGCTTCACGAGAACCTCGATGAGGTAGGCGATTGCGCTGCGCGAGGTGCCGATGTTCGTCATGAAGAGCACGGTGTTGCGGCTCGTCTTGTTCACCTGGATGCCGTAGCGATCCATGAGGTGCTCGTGCTTGAACGTGTCTCCGTCGACGCCGGTGCGGCTGATCTCGATCGTGATGCGGCTGGGGTCCACGACGAACTCGTCGTGGGCCCACGCCTCCCACATCGAGGAGAGGCCGTCGCGGAGCGGCATGGGGCGGCCATCGCCACGGTTTTCACGTGGCACGAGGTCGTGTGCGGTGAGCACGCGGAATGTGCGGCGCAGCAGCGGGTGGCGCGCGATGGCCTGCGCGAGGCTCGTCGCGAGGTCGAGCTGGCGCTGCACGAGCTCGAAGCCTTCGAGCTCCACCTGGCGGCGGCCGATGTCGAGCGAGGAGAGGATCTGGTAGTTCGGTGAGGTCGAGGTGTGCGTCATGTACGCCTCGTGGAACGGCTCCTCGGCCTCGCGCACCCAATCCTGGTCGTAGACGTGGATCATCGAGCCCTGGCGCAGCGCGGTGAGCGTCTTGTGCGTCGACTGCGTGGCGTAGACGCGAATCCGCGCGTCGGGGGAGGGGATGAGGCGCTCCTCGAGCCAGGCGGCGTCGGGGGCAGGGCTGCCGTCGGCGCTTGTGAGGCGAGCCTGCTGCTCGCGGTAGGCGGTCGCGTGCGCCGCGCTGCCAAGTCGCTGCTCGAGGCGCTTCGCGGCGGCCATTGCCGTGCGGCGACGCGTGACCGGGTGGAACGCGGCGAACGCGAACCAGGCTTCGTCCCACAGGAACACGAGATCGGGCTTGATCGCGAGGCACTCGGCCATCACGCGCTCCGGGTCGTACACAATGCCGTCGAACGTGCAGTTCGTCAACGTGATCATGCGCACTTCGTCGAGGCGGCCCTGTGCGCGGTAGTCGAGCAGCAGCTGCTTGATGCGGTCGAGCGGCACGGCGCCATAGAAGGCGAAGTCGTTCAGCGGGTACGCCTCGAGGTAGGCGGGGCGCGCTCCGGTGAGCATGACGGCGTGGTGGTGCGACTTGTGGCAGTTGCGATCCACCATCACGACGTCATTGGGGGCGACAAGCGCCTGGTGCACGATCTTGTTGGCGGTCGACGTGCCGTTCGTCACAAAGAAGGTGTGCTTTGCGCCGTACGCGCGGGCGGCGAGATCCTGCGCCTTCTTGATCGCACCCACCGGGGCGAGCAGGGAGTCGAGCCCGCCCGATGTCGCACTCGTCTCCGCGAGCAACAGGTTGAGGCCGTAGAAGTCGGCAAGGTCGCGGATCCACTTGGAGGAGACGACCGAGCCACCGCGCGCCACGGGGAGTGCGTGGAAGACGCCGACGGGGCGTCGCGCGTGATCCTGAATCGCGGTGAAGAACGGGGTGTCGTACAGGTGTGAGACGCGGCGCAGCAGCGAGAGGTGCAGCTCGAGCTGGTCCTCGCGGCGGAACACGCGGCGGAAGCGACGGGTCAGCGCGCCCGCGAGATCCTCAATGTGCGCGCCCGCCATGAGGTACAGGTCGAGCTCGGGGCGCAGCGCGGCAAGCGTGTCCGCGATGCCGAGCACGCGCTGCACGGATGCGAGCGAGCTCCGTGAGGGCGCCGAACCGGGTGCCACCTCGGCACGGGCGAGCTCGATGGTTTCGCGCAGATCTCGGCTGAGGCGCTGGCGCGTGCGCTCGCTGAAGCTCGGGCGCACCACGCAGGCGAGGATGTTGGGGTTGGTGAGGATCGCCGCCACCGCGTCGTCCGCCGACGGCACGATGACGAATTCGTAGATGAACGTGTCCGCCGCGCTGCGGAGCCGCAGCCCTTCGGCGCGCATGGCGTCCCGGTCGCCCGGCGTCGTCTCGTCAATCACGAGCACTTCGAAGCGCGGACGGGGATCGAGGTCGCTCGCGAACTCCGCGCGATCCTGATCCTCCCCGAACTCGTCGCGTGGCTCATCGATGATCGTGTCGCCACGCAGGCGATTGACCACCCGGCCGATGCGCTCGAGTGCCGTGCGGTAGTCGCCGGCCTCGAGGAGCTCGCCGATCGCAATCACGTAGCGCTGGCCGAAGCCGGCCCAGTACATCTCAACGGTCTCGAGGGAACGCAGCGAGCGCTGGATCTCGCCGTCCGCCGCGAGCAGGTCAGTGTTCTCGTCGGCGCCGTAAACGAGTCGCTTCACTGCGAAGCGCAGGTACTCCCACGCATCGCTGCGCATGCGCCAGGTGCTGGAGGGCATGCCGGGATCTCGCTCGAGCACGGGGCCCGAGGAGCCGTGGGCGGGTGCGATCTGAGAACTCGGGCCCGCCGCGTCGGCGCCGGGCAGGGGAATCGATCCCGTAATCGCCATGTCAATGGTTCCAAGGCCGCGCCGGAACGCGTCCGCTGACATGTCGTAGGGAGATTCGGTCCTCGTCATCGGTGTGCCTGTCCTTACTGACTTCATTGTGCGAGCCTCAGGGGCGGGGCGCTGCCTGGCGCGCCCTTGACCGTCGATCATAGGCGCTTCCGGATGCCGGGGCGGGAACGTGGGTGTCGCGGGGCGTCATTCGGAGTGGGATCCTTCGGGCTGACCGTTCGCCGAGAGATCACCCGATGTTGGTAAGGATGCCCTAAGCTAGTGCGTGTGAGTGTTTCTGATCCTGCCGACCGCCCGAACGCGGTGACGGTTGTCGACCCCGCTGGCATCGACTGCGTGCTCGCCGCGGGTGATGCGTCTGATTTGCCGGCGCTGCGCACCTGGCTGCGCGCCCTCCCCGAGTCCAGCTACGGGCAGGTGTTTGTTGAGGTGTTCTCGCCGATCCAGATTGCGGATCTCCCACTCCCCAAACACGTGGGCGTCACCTGGCTGTGTCGCGAAGAGCGCGAAGAGAGCCCCCGGCCCGGCGTTGGCCGCCGACGCGGAGAGGCGCTCGCCGCAGCCGTCGACGCGTGGCTCGACGAGTGGCTCTGGGCTGACAGCGAAGCGGTGCGCAACATCCAGCTCTGGACTGGCGCACGCACCAGCCCCGTGATGCAGAACTACTGGACCGCGCTCGACCGGCGCGTGGAGAAGCGGTGGCCCGGATCCTGCTCGCAGGATTGCGCGCGCGCAGAAGCCTGAGCGCGGGCGGATCGCGGCTCCCTGCTCACTGACCGCGGTGGCCACGAAGCCTCCGCCGGGTCGTAGACTGAGGGCATGGCGAAAGCGTATGAACGGAAGCATCGGATCGCGGTGCTGGGTGGGGGTCCCGGCGGCTACGAGGCGGCGCTCGCAGGCGCGCAGCTCGGCGCCGAGGTCACGCTGATCGAAGCGGCCGGAGTCGGCGGCTCCGCGGTGCTCACCGATGTGGTGCCCTCGAAGAGCCTCATCGGCACGGCCGGCGCGGTGCAGGCGGTGCGCGATTCGGGCAAGCTCGGCGTGCAGGCGTTCGTGCCGGGCGGCGACGGGAAGCCCGTGCGCCCCGAGATCGCGGTCAATCTCGCCGCAGTCAACAAGCGCCTGCTCGCGATGGCCGGCTCGCAGTCGGTCGACATGCTGCGCACACTCGAAGACGCAGGCGTGCGCGTGGTGCAGGGCGAGGGACGCCTCGACGGGCCGAACGCGGTGCTCGTCTCGACGGCCGCCGCCGGCGAAGGCACGGACTTCGATCGGATCGAAGCCGACACGATCGTGGTCTCGGTGGGTGCGAGCCCGCGGGAACTGGACTCCGCGAAGCCGGACGGTGAGCGCATCCTCACCTGGAAGCAGCTCTACAACCTGAACGCGATCCCTGAGCACTTGGTGGTGGTCGGATCCGGCGTCACCGGGGCCGAGTTCGCCAACGCGTACCGCACGCTCGGCGCTGAAGTGACGCTCGTGTCGAGCCGCGAGCAGGTGCTCCCCGGCGAGGACCCAGACGCCGCCGCAGTGATCGAGCGCGAGTTTGCACGACTCGGAATGAACGTGATGTCAAAGTCGCGCGCAACCACCGTGACGCGCACCGATGCGGGAGTGCTTGTTGAACTCGAGGACGGCCGCACGATCGAGGCCTCGCACTGCCTGATGGCGGTCGGCTCGATCCCGAACACTGCGGGGCTCGGACTCGAAGAAGCCGGCGTGACGCTCACCGACAGCGGCCACATCCAGGTCAACAAGGTGGCGCGCACCGCGGTGCCGTCGATCTACGCAGCCGGTGACTGCACCGACTTCTACCCGCTGGCCTCGGTCGCTTCGATGCAGGGCCGCACGGCCATCATGCACGCGCTCGGCGACTTCGTGCGTCCAATCGACCTGCGCAACGTCGCGGCGAACGTGTTCACGTACCCCGAGATCGCGACGGTGGGCTGGAACGAGCGCACGCTGGCCGACAATGCGGATGTGGCGAAGGCCATCTCGCACACGATCCCGCTCAGCGTAAACCCGCGTGCGAAGATGATCGGCTTCACCGACGGCTTCGTGAAGCTGTTCGCGTGGGAGGCCTCCGGCACGGTGATTGGTGGCGTGATCGTTGCGCACCGCGCGAGCGAGCTGATCTTCCCCTTGGCGCTTGCGGTTGAGCACCGGCTCACCGTCGACCAGGTCGCCTCCGCGTTCGCGGTGTACCCGTCGATGACGGGCGCGATCACCGACGCCGCGCGCGCTCTGCACCGCCACTAGCCGGCACGCTGCCCGCGGCACCACCCACGAACGAGAAGGATCACGCATGTCACGCACCTCGATCGGAACGACCACGGTTTCGCGCCGCCGGCTGCTCGGCGGGGTTGCTGGCCTCATCGGGCTGGGCGCCGCGGGCGCGCTGAGCGGCTGTGCACCGTCGAAGCCCGAGGTGGTGCCCTCCGACGAGAAGGTGAAGGCCGCGATCACGGTGCGCGCGATCGACAACCGCTACGAGCCGAGCGAGGTGGAGATCGAGCCGGGCCAGGCGGTGCGCTGGGTGTTCGAAGGCAGCATGGAGCACGACGTGGTCGCGAAAGACGGCAGCTTTGTCTCCGAGCTGCAGCAGACGGGCAGTTACACGCACCTCTTCGAGGAGGCGGGCGACTACGACTACCTCTGCTCGATTCACCCGGAGATGACGGGCGTGGTGCGGGTGGCGGTCGCGCCCTAGGACTGGGGTGAGCGATTGAGGGCCGGGAACTCCGGCATATCCGTGAGCTCCTCGATCGCCGCACCGATCTCAAACACGGTCGCTTCGTCGAACGGGTGCCCTACGACCTGCACGCCGGTGGGCACTCCCACGGACGAGATGCCGCTCGGCACCGAGAGCACCGGGCAGCGGTTCGCCACGTTGAACGGGCTCGTCATGTGCGCCTCCCAGTAGTGCGCGAGGTGCACGGTGCGGCCCGCCGAGTCGACGGTGTCGATGCCATTCAGGTAGTCACCGGCGGCGTCGAGCATCTCGACGGCCTGCGTCGGGGTGAGGAGTGCATCAAGCCCCTGCATGGCCGACGCGAGCTCTGCCTGCAGCGTCGCATCGAGTGCGAGCGACTGCGGCAGGGAAACCCCGGCGCTTGCTCGGGCCGCATCGGCGATGAACTGGCCCGTGTACGCGGCGAGCAGGTCTTCGGTGCCCGCGGTGATTTCGGCCATTGCCGGGCCGAGAATGTGACCGAAGTGCGCAAACGTGGTTGCAGAAATACGCTCGGTGGTCCAGGGCAGCGCGACTGGCACGATCACCGCTCCGGCAGCTTCGAGCGCCGCCGCGACGCGTTCTGTGTTCGCGCGCACACTGGCCGCAACCGGATAGTCGCCCAGCTCGACGCTGAGCCCGATGCGCAGCCCGGCCACCCCCGCGGCACCGCGCAGTCCGCCAGCGGGAACGGGAGGACGCGACTCCCCGAACGAGCCGTGGTCCACGGGATGGCGTCCGCTCAGCACGCCGGCCAAGAGCGCCGTGTCCGCGACCGTGCGCGCCATCGGCCCGTCTCCGCGGTACCAGTCGCCGGCGAGCGGCGGCAGCCCGGGAATCCGACCATAGGGTGCCTTGTAGCCGACGGTCCCCGTGAAGCCTGCGGGGATGCGGGTGCTCCCTGCGATATCGGAGGCGGTTGCCAGGGTGGCCATCCCGGCGGCAAGGGCGGCCCCGGCACCGCCGGAGGACCCGCCGGGCGACGCGGCAAGGTTCCACGGGTTCCGCGTGATGCCCCACTCCGGGGAGTGCGTCACCGTGGCGCACGAGAACTCGGGCGACGTGGTGCGCGCGTGGATGATCCCGCCAGCACCGAGCACGCGCTCGACCACGGGATGATGCGCGGCAGCAAGCTGCCCCCGGTGTACCGCGAGCCCCTGGCTCACTGTGCGGCCCGCGATCCCGTGCTTTTCTTTTGTGGCCACGGGAATCCCGAGGAGCGCCGGCGGCTCCACCCCCGCCGCACGCGCCTCCGCCCACTGGGTGTCGGCTCGCATGGCCTGCGCGCGTGCTTCATCGGCGAGCACCTCGGTGAAGGCGTTGATCCCGCTCTCTCGGTCGCCATTCGCCTCGGCGATGCGCGCGAGCGTCGCGTCGAGCAGTTCGCTGGGACGCAACTCGCCCGAGCGAAAGAGCGCGCGGGCGGCCTGGGCGTCGAGCGTGGCGAGGGCCTGATTAGAAGCGGTGAGCGACATGAGTTTCTCCGAAACGTGGGGGGAGCGAGGAAGCGGGCGGGGCGATTAGCTGCGGGGGAGCGCCCCGTGGACGAGGCGCCACGCGACCTCGGTGAGCACTTCAACACCCACCGCCATGTCCTCGTCGCGGGAGAACTCGCGCTCGCAGTGGCTCACGCCGTCGACCGACGGGATGAACAGCATCACGGTGGGTGCGATACGGTTCATCGCGACCGAGTCGTGGCCCGCCATCGTGCGAATGCGACGGGCGTCGTGGCCGAGCGCGGCGGTGACGTCCTCCGCGAGGGCCAAGCCCGCCTCGGGGTAGAACTGGTTCTCGCGCACATCGAAGTCACGCGCGTGGATGACCAGTCCGTGCTCTGCCTCGATCTCACGGATGTCGCTCAGGATCCGCTCCCGCGCGGCGAGCACCACCTCACGCTCATCCGCGCGCAGATCGGCCACCAGGTGCACGCGCCGCGCAACGACGATGGGCGAGTTCGGCTCGAGGGTCAGCTGGCCCACGGAAGAGACGAGGGTCTCCGGCGGGAAGAGGTCGGTCACCTCGTGCACGCGCTGAATCACCTTCGCGGCGCCGAGCAGGGCGTCGTGGCGATCACCCATCAGCGTTGCGCCGGTGTGCGACTGCTCACCGAGCACTTCGATGTCGAGCTTCTGCGTGTGCCAGCTCGCATCGACCGCGCCGATGGGCAGGCCCTCTCGCTCGAGGATGCGCCCCTGTTCGATGTGGATCTCGGCGTAAGCGGCAATCTCCGGGCGCGCATCGGAACCGAGATACCCGATGGACTCGAGGGCGTCGCGGACGGTGACGCCCCGCAGATCCTGCACCGCGAGCATCTCGGCCTCGTCCTTGAGTCCCGCAAAGACGGAGCTGCCCATGATGGAGGGGGCGAAACGTCCGCCCTCCTCGTTGAACCAGTTGACGACGGCGAGGTTGAGGCTGGGCGCAGCGCCCGCGTCGCCTGCGAGGCGCGTGGCGAGACGGTCGGCCGCGTGCAGGCCGGCGATCACCCCGTACGCCCCATCGAAACGTCCGCCGAGTGGCTGCGAGTCGAGGTGAGAGCCGAGCAGCGCGTAGGGCGCACCGGGCACGAGCTCGATGAGGGCGAACTGGTTCCCGATGCCATCGACGCGCACCTCCCAGCCGCGCTGCTCGGCGAAGGCGCGGAACCACTCGCGAGTTTCACGATCCTCGGGTGTTGCTGCCTGGCGGTCAACCCCGTTGTTGGGCGTCGCGCCGATCGTCGCAACCTCGTGGAAATCGCTGAGGAACGCGTTCACCTCGGCGGTCGTGGGGGCGGGTGCCTGGCTCAGGGTTTCGGTGGTCACTGTGCGACTCCTGTCGTGCGCGTCCGCTTCAGCGGGTGGGTTTCGGGGATGCGGGTCAGAATGAGAACGAGGAGCACGACGGCCGCGGCGGTCGCCATATAGACACCTGGGCTCGCGTTGAAGCCGGTTGCCGAGACCAACCAGGTGCCGATGAACGGCGCGGTGCCACCGAAGATCGCATAGCCGACGTTGTAGCTGACCGCGGCAGAGGTGAAGCGAGTGCGGGTGGTGAAGATCTCGACGAAGAAGGTGTAGCAGCCACCGCCGTAGATGCACGCGGCGATCACGAAGATGAACTGACCGAGTAGCGCGAGCGTGAGTGACCCGGAGGTGACGAGGAGGAACGCGGGGACCGAGAGGATTGCGTACGCTGCCGACCCTGCGATGAGCATCGGCTTGCGTCCGAACCGGTCGCTGAGCCTGCCGCCGATGGGCAAGAGCAGTGCGTACAGCAGCATGGCCGCCGCATTGGCGAGCAGCGCGGCCTCCCGGCTCAGCTCGCCCGCGGTCTGCACGTACGCGACGAAGTAGCCTGAGAGGAAGTAGAAGCCCATCGCGGTGAGGCCCATCACCATGATGACCTGCAGCATCTGCAGCCAGTTCTCGCGGAACGCGTCGCGAATCGGAGTGTGCTCCTCTTGCTGCGCCTGCTGCTCGAGCTGCACCTGCTTGAAGGCGGCAGACTCTTCGGTGTGCGAGCGGATCCACAGCCCGAACAGCGCGAGCGGCAGCGCGATGAGGAACGGCACGCGCCAGCCCCACGCCTCGAACGACTCCGCCGACATGCTTTGCGAGAGGACAAGGATGAGCGTGCCGCCCACCACCGACGGGAGCGCGGTGGCAGCGAGCGTGACATTCAACCAGAAGCCGCGGCGATCCTTCGGCGCGTGCTCGAACACGAACGCGGGGGCGCCGACCGACTCGCCGCCGGCGGAGAAGCCCTGCAGCAGCCGGCAGAGCACCAGCAGCACGGGCGCCCACAGACCAATCTGCGCGTACGTGGGAAGCAGCCCGATCGCGGTGGTCGCGATGCCGATCGTGAGCAGCGTGACATAGAGCACCGGGCGGCGGCCGTAGCGGTCGCCGAGCGCCCCGAAGAACAGGCCGCCGAGGGGACGGATGAAGAACGCGACGCCGAACGCCGCGAACGTGGAGAGGAGGCCGAGCGCTGGGTTCTCTGTCGGAAAGAAGAGCGCGGACAGCGTGAGCGCGGAGAGGCCGTAGAGGCTGAAGTCGTAGAACTCGATGAACTGGCCAACGCTGCCTGCGAGAAGCACGCGGCGGCGGTCGCGGGTGAGCGAGCGACGCTCGGCGACGGAGACCGGCCCGGTGGGCAGGTTGACGGGATCGGTGGAGGGAGCTTCGGGGCTCCCCGCAGGCGGAGCCCCGAGCGGGCCCGCAGCGGCGGAAGTCTGTGTCTCGGATTGCGGCGTCATTGCGTCCTCCTGGTTTCGCCAGCTGGGGTCCCTGCGTCGGTGAAGGGGCGGGCGTGCTCCTCATCTTGGAGGAGTGCGAAGCATCGGTCTAATGAGGAGTTTCGTTCGCATGCATCGACGTTCTCGATGCGTGCGGGCGCTCCTGCGCCAGCTCCGCGCAGACTCGTGCGACGGCCAGGGATTTCTGCGTGGGCACGAGGCCGCGACGACGAACGAGCGACACTTCCGTGGGGGCGAGGGGCTCATCGATTCTGAGGGGGACGACGCGGGCGCCCGAGTAAGTGACCCCGTGGTCAAGCCACTGGTTGAGCACGGAGTAGCCGAGCCCACGTGCCACGAATGAGCGCACAGTCTCGTAGCCGAGCGAAACGTGGCGAATCCGGGGTGTGATGCCGAGCTGACGAAACAGGCTCAAGTAGTAGTCGCGCGTGTGCGGCAGATTGAGCAGCACGAGCGGCTCCTCAGCGAACTCGGTGAGGCTCGCGGAGGTGCGCCCGCTTCGCGCCACCGGGTGCTCCTCCGGCACGATCACGTGTGGCGGGATGCGGTCGATGACGGTGCGGTCAAAGCGCTCGTCGACGCCCAGGTCGTACATGAGGGCAAGCTCGCATCGGCCGTCGTACAGCGCCTCCTGCAGCGTGCCCTGATCCCCCTCGAAAAACTCGATCGTGACCCCGGGGTACCGCTCCTCAAATCGATCCAGGATCGACGGGGCGTGGAAGGGGGCGAGTGGGGCGTAGATGCCCACCGTGATCTCGCCCGTGAGCGCATCGTCGGCGGAGCGCACCGAACGCTCGATGAGTTCGGCCTCCTCAAGGAAGGCGCCGCTGCGCGCGAGGAGTGCCTTACCCGCCGGGGTGAGCTGCAGCCCGCGGCGTGGGATGCGGGTGAACAGCTGGACGTCGAGTTCCCGCTCCAGCTGCGAGATCGCGCTCGACAGGGTGGACTGCGTGACGTTCAACTCGGCGGCCGCCGCCGTCATGTGCTCGAGTCGGGCCACTGCGGCGAAGTAGCGGAGCTGGACGAGGGTGAACGACGATGTCATGCGCCCATTGTGGCAGGGCGTAGCTCGGGTGCGTCGGTGAGTCCGGCCACCCCAGGCCGGGGTGGCCAGGCGCGGGCCTACTCGCGCTCGAACACCGCCAGCGACTCGAAGTGGTGCGTGTGCGGGAAGATGTCGAAGGCGCGCAGCCCCGTCAGCTCGTACCCCGACTCGCGCAGCGTCTTCGTGTCGCGGGCAAGGGCGACCGGGTCGCACGCCACGTACACGATGTTCGCCGGTGCGAGCTCGGTGATCTGGCCGGTGACGCCGCCGCCGGCGCCCGAGCGGGGCGGATCGAGCACGACGGTGCCGCGTCGCAGCCGATCGCGCACCGAAGCGGGGGCCTTCAAGAGCTCCGCAAGGTGGCGATCCACGCGTGCCGTCAGCGCGAGCGCGCCGACCAGCTCGGCAAGGTTCTCGGCCGCGTCATCAGTCGCGGCTTCGTCCGACTCGACCGTGGTGACCTTGAGGCTGGGGCCCGCGGCCTCCGCCATCGCGGCGGCAAGCAGCCCGGCGCCGCCATAGAGGTCGAGGTTGCCCGCTGCGGGGTCGAAGCGACCGTCTTCGATCAGCTCGGAAATCGCGTCGCGTACCGCAGTGAAGAGCACGGCGGGAGCCTCGCGGTGCACCTGCCAGAACCCACCGGCGCGCACGAGGAAGCCGCGATCCTCCACGAGTTCCTGCACCGCGTCGCCGGCGCCCGCGCGGGTCTTCTCGCCGACCATGCCGAGCAGCATGCGGGGATCGTCCGCGGACGGGGCGACGAGATCGACGGTTGCGACGCCGGGCATGAAGTCGCCGAGCGGGGCGATCTGTGCGATGCCTTCGTTCGCGAGCGGCAGCGAGTCGACCGGGATCACGCGACGGCTGCGCGCCGCGTACGGCCCGACCGCGCCCGTCTCGGGATCGACGTGCAGACGCACCCGGCTGCGGTAGCCGAGGCCATTCGTTTCGTCGTCGCCGGGTGCCGCCTCGACGAGCTCCGCCAGCGTCTCCGCGAGATCCTCACCATCTTCGGCGGCGAACTCGACGCCACCGAAGCGGGACATCGCATCGGTGAGCACCTCGGCCTTCAGCGTGCGCTGACGCTCGAGCGCGATGTGACCGAATTCGGCGCCGCCCGCACGGTTCTCGGGATCCCGCTCGAGAGACGCAGCATCCCACACATGGTCGCGGCGATCCTCGGACGCGTCGACGACCGCGGTGGTCACCGCGCGCGCAAACGACTTCTTCTTGGCGTCGGTGACGCGGGCGCGCACGCGCTCGCCGGGAATCGCGTCTGCGACGAACACAACGCGACCCTCGTGGCGCGCAACGCTCACACCGCCGTGGGCGATACCGGTGACGTCGAGCTCGATCTCGGCGCCGACCTCAAGGGGCGCGCCAGCGGGGGTTTCAGGAAAAGCCATGCCCCCATTCTCCCATGGCTGAGCGGCGGCTCTGCCAGGGGAGAACGGGGGCGGTGGCTGTGCCGCGCGCCCGCGTGAAGCGCGCGGCCTGGTGACTAGCCCTGCAGCTTCGCGGGATCGATGATCTCGTCGGCCGCGGGGGCCTCGATCGATACCGGCTCGCCCCACTTCGTGTAGTTCTGCGTTGCGGTGCCGAGCCCGGCGACATTCGGCATCACGATGCGGCGGGGCAGGTCGTCCGAGCCGACGTACATCTCGTAGACGACCGATTCGCCGAGCTTCGAGACGAGCTCATCGGCGGTCGCGCCCTCGGGCAGACTCGCCGCAAACATCTTCTTCGTGTCGAGCGTCAGCGTGAGCGCGGTGGTCGTGGCGCCGTCGATCTCGATGGAGTTCGGCTCGGCCGAGAACTCGGTGAGCGCGGAGCGGAACGCCTGCAGCTGCGCCTCGGGGTTCGCCTGCTCGAGAATCGCGTCGATGCTTCCTGCGGAGGCCTCGTCTGCCGACATATCCATGTACTTGTTCTGCGACAGCGCACCCATGTTCATGTAGAGCTTGCCATCAATGAGGATGATCTCGTTCTCCATGCCCGATGCGGACATGGTCATGCGCATTTTTGCCTGCTTGGGATCCTTGGCGAGCTGCTGATCCGCCTCAAGGCCGCCATCGACGCTGTCGCCCATATCCATCGACAGGTGCATCGTGCCGGCGGCGAGCTGCGCCGCAGCGATACGTTCGATGAAGTTGTCTTCGGTGAGCGGGCCCGAGGCCGCGGGTGCCTGCTCGGAGGACGCGGCGCCATCCTTCGCGGGTGCCTCCGCCGTGCTGCAGCCGGAGAGCGCGAGGCCGCCGATGAGGAGGAGCGACGCGGTGAGAGTGGACTTCCGTGTGAGCTTCATGCTTCTACGGTAGCGCGTGTTGAAATGGGGCGCCGTGCGAACAAGCGCGCCGGATCGCACGCGCGATGCCGCCCAGAGTGCCTAGGCTGGGGGCATGCGCCTCATCCTCGCCTCGACCTCCCCAGCCCGTCTCTCCGTATTGCGCGGGGCGGGAATCGAACCCGTGTGTTTCTCCCCGGAGGTCGATGAGGACGCTGCGGTGGCCGCTCGTGAGGCGGAGCTCGGCCGCTCGCTGTCGGCTCCGGAGCTCACCGAGTACCTGGGGCGACTCAAAGCGGAAGATGTGGTGCGGCGGCACGGCGCAGAGATCGCCGAACTGGGTGGCGGGCTCGTGCTGGGCGGCGATTCGATGTTCCTCCTCGACGGCGAGATTCTCGGCAAGCCGCACGAGCCAGAAATCGCGCTCGCCCGTGCGCAGCACCACCGCGGACGCACGGGTGTGCTGCACTCGGGCCACTGGCTGATTGATTGCACGAGCGGATCGGGATCAGCGCCGAGCGCCGCCGAACTCCCCGCGGTGGGCGGAGTGGACACTGCGAGCGTGACGCTCTCGGCCGATCTCACGGATGACGAGCTTGCCACGTACGTCGCGACGGGGGAGCCGCTTGAGCTGGCCGGCGGCTTCGCGATCGATGGCCTCGCGGGCGCGTTCATCGAGCGCATCGAGGGGGCACCGAGCTGTGTGATCGGGCTGTCGCTGCCGAAGTTGCGAGAACTCGTGCGCGCGCTGGGGCACTCGTACCCGGCGCTCTGGACACCGCAGGCGTAGCGCGCCACGTCACGCGCTCGCCCCCCTAGCCCTCGCCGCGGGCTAGCAGTGCCACCGCGAGCGTGGCAATCGTGGTGCCGTCGGTGAGATCCACGTCGAGCAGCTCTTCGATCAGTGCGAGGCGCTGGTAGAACACAGAGCGGGAGAGCCGCGCGCGCTGTGCCGCGAGCGAGCGGTTCGTGGGGTGGTCGAGGTACGCGCGCAACACGTCGATGAGATCGCCCGTGTGGCCCGGCCCCGATCCCGCATCGTGTGTGAGCAGCGGGCCGAGCGTGTGCGCCGCGTACTCCTGCACTTCGGGGGCTGCGGAGAGCCCACGCACGAGGTACGCGAGGGCCTGTCGCTCCGCCTGCTGCGCCGTGACTCTGCCGATGGCTCCAGACGGGCGGAGCGAGCCGGCCGCGCGCACCCGTTCGAGCGAGGTGATGAGTGCGCGCACGCCGCGCCCCACCGCGCCGAGCGATAGGTGTGCGCGCCACGGCGCCGGGGTGGTCGACGGGAGGAGCATGTCGAGCTCGCGTGCGAGCCGTGCCGCGAGGGGCGGCGCGGCGCCTCCCGCCGGCGGTGCGACGCGCGGGTCCTCCGGTGGGAAGGAGAGCAGTGCGATGAGCGCGGCGTTGCCGCCAACGGCGCCGTCGTCGGGAACGAGGATCACCCGTCCCTCGGGCGCCACAGCGCGGCGCAGCGCGGTTTCAAGAATCGCGCGCTCAAGCGATTCGTGTGCGCCAAAGTCGCCCGTGCCGCGGAGGGTTGCTCCAAGCAGCAGGCGCTCGCTCACGGGCAGCCCCGCGGCGGCGAGCTGGGTCGCGAGTTCGGTGTCGCGCCGGTACCGCCCGCTCAGCAGTGTGTCGAAGAGCTGCTTGGAGCTGAGCTGCAGCCAGGCTTCTCCGCTCGCGTCGGCGAGCCTGCCGAGGGCGAGCGCGAAGGCGCCAAGTTCCAGCACCGTGCGCCGGCCGGCCGGGTGCGGGGGGCCGGGCAGCGCGAGGAGCCGCCCCCACCGACGCTCTTGCGCCTCGACGGTCACCCATTCGGAGCCCACGGGAAGTTCGGCACCGGCGTCGGCCGCCCAAGGGCGCAGGACACGTTCCGGATCCCGATCTGGTGCTGCCCACGCGACCACGTGCTCAGCGGAGTCTTCGAGTACCACGGGGGCGTCGAGTGTCTCGGAGAGTCGCTCAATCACGTAGTCGACTGGGCTGCGGTTGAGGCCCAGCTCGGTGAGCATCGTGTGCACCTCGGCGCGGGCCGACAACGCCTCGGTCTGGGCTGCGAGCACGAGCTGGTGGATCCGCTGCGTGATCTGCACAAAGCGCACCTCGCGGTGCAGGGTGATGAGCGGGATCCCGCGCTGCTCGCAGACCTCGGCAAGCGCGTCTGGGGCGGCCGCGAAGTGCGTGCCGAGCTCGAACACGACCGCCGCCGGGTTCGCGCTGACGAGCTTCCGAGCGAGCTCGTCGAGCGCGTCACGGTCCGTCGGCCAGCCGGCACCGGTCGTGAGGATGAGCTCGTCGCCGTCGAGGAGGTCGAGGGCGCCGGTGCCCGCGACGACGTGCGCCCAACGTAGGCTGCGGGACAGCCCGGCGGCGCCCGCGACGAGCTCGGGTTCGCTCGCCTGCAGCTCCGGCAGGGCGAGCACGTCGGACACCGTGATGGGGATGAATTCGGGGGCTGGAGTGTGCATGTCAGACACATTGTACGGAATCGGGCGAATTCTGCGATGCTTTGTCGGTCGTGTTGCGCTTCGCTCAGTGTCACACTGGGATCACCGAAGCCGAGAGCTTCGAACACATTGCCCGGAATGGCCCGGGTGATGGTAGAAATCCCACACCATGGAAAAGAGGGCGAGCAGCATGGCACGCATTCCCCACGTCATTGGCGGCGAGAAGGTCGACGCAGGCGAGCGCTACCAGGCGGTCTACAACCCCGCGACGGGCGAGCAGCAGCACGAGCTGGGCATCGCTTCGGTCGAGACCGTCGAGCAGGCCATTGCTGCAGCCCAGGCTGCACTGCCGATGTGGCGCAAGACGAGCCTCACGAAGCGCGCTGACGTGTTCTTCAACCTGCGCCAGCTGCTCAAGCAGCGCACCCCCGAGCTCTCGGCGATTGTCACCAGCGAGCACGGCAAGGTCCTCTCGGACGCTGCGGGCGAGATCGCACGTGGCCTCGAGAATGTCGAGTTCGCCTCGGGTCTCCTCCACCTGCTGAAGGGCGAGCGCGACGAGCAGGTCTCGACCGGCGTTGACGTGCACTCGGTGAAGCAGCCCGTCGGCGTTGTTGCCGCGATCACCCCCTTCAACTTCCCCGTGATGGTTCCGCTCTGGATGATTGCCTCGGCAATCGCCTGCGGCAACACCGTCGTTCTGAAGCCCTCAGAGCGCGATCCCTCCGCCTCAGTGTTCATCGCGGATCTGTTCCGCGAGGCCGGCCTGCCCGACGGTGTGCTCAACGTCGTGCACGGTGACAAGGTTGCCGTCGATACGCTGCTCGACAGCCCGTCGGTGAAGGCGATCAGCTTTGTGGGCTCGACTCCCATCGCGAAGTACATCTACGAGCGCGCAGCTGCCAACGGCAAGCGCGTGCAGGCGCTCGGTGGCGCGAAGAACCACATGATCGTCATGCCCGACGCTGATCTCAACATGTCGGCTGATGCTGCGGTCTCCGCCGCTTACGGCTCGGCTGGCGAGCGCTGCATGGCCGTCTCGGTCGTCGTTGCCGTGGGCAACACGGGCGACGAGCTCGTGCAGAAGATCGCCGACCGCATGAAGGACCTCAAGATCGGTGACGGCACCGACCCCGCATCGGAGATGGGCCCACTCATCACCAAGGAGGCCAAGGAGCGCGTCGAGTCCTACGTCGCAGGCGCTGCGGCCGAGGGCGCGACCGTGGTGGTCGACGGCCGCGAGACCCAGTTCGAGGGCAATGGCTTCTTCACCGGCGTCTCGCTGATCGATCACGTGAAGACCGACTCGAAGGTGTACCGCGAGGAGATCTTCGGCCCCGTGCTTGCAGTGGTGCGCGTTGACACCTACGAAGAGGGTGTCAAGCTGATCAATGAGCACCAGTTCGGCAACGGCACCGCGATCTTCACGCGTGACGGCGGCCTGGCGCGCCAGTTCGAGTTCGAGGTTGAGGCCGGCATGGTGGGCATCAACGTGCCGATCCCTGTGCCCGTCGGCTCCTTCTCCTTCGGCGGCTGGAAGGATTCGCTCTTCGGCGACGCACACATCTACGGCCCCGAGTCGGTGCACTTCTACACCCGCTCGAAGGTCGTCACCACGCGCTGGCCGAACCCGGACCAGTCGAAGGTTGACCTCGGCTTCCCGAGCAACAGCTAAGACGGATTCGAAGGAGACTGCAGTCATGGCTGACTACATTGATCTGAACGGTGCCGAGCAGCAGTTCGGCGACACCGAGGCGCAGCGCGAGGTGCGCGCAAACGATCGCCAGTACGTCTTCCACTCGTGGTCGGCGCAGGGGGCCATCAACCCCCTGCCCATCGCGAAGGGCGAAGGCGTGCGTTTCTGGGACTACGACGGGAACGAGTTCCTCGACTTCTCGTCGCAGCTCGTCAACCTGAACCTGGGGCACCAGCACCCCGGTCTCGTGCAGGCGATCCAGGAGCAGGCCGGCCGCCTCGCGACCATCCAGCCCGCAATGGCAAACGATGTGCGCGGCGAGCTCGCGAAGCGCATCGTTGAGCACTCCTTCGAGGGTGCGCGCTCGGTGTTCTTCACGAATGGCGGCGCGGACGCGATCGAGTACGCCGTGCGTATGGCGCGCCATCACACCGGTCGCCAGAAGGTGCTCTCGCGCTACCGCTCGTACCACGGCTCCACCGGCACCGCGATCACCCTCACGGGTGAGCCCCGCCGCTGGGCGAACGGCACGCTCGACGCGGGCGTCGTCCACTTCATCGGACCGTACGCCTACCGCTCGGCGTTCTACGCTGAGACCCCGGAGCAGGAGTCGGAGCGTGCGCTTGCGCACCTGCGTCAGACCATCGAGCTTGAGGGCCCCGGCACGATCGCCGCGATCATCCTCGAGTCGGTCACCGGCACGAACGGCATTCTCGTGCCGCCGCCCGGTTACCTCGAGGGTGTGCGTGCGCTGTGTGACGAGTACGGCATCGTGATGGTCTGCGACGAGGTCATGGCCGGCTTCGGCCGCACGGGTGAGTGGTTCGCCTACCAGGCGTTCGGCGTGAACCCCGATCTCGTCACCTTCGCGAAGGGTGTCAACTCGGGCTACGTGCCGCTCGGCGGCGTGGTGATCAGCGAGGCGATCCACGCCACGTTCGAGGAGCGCTCGTTCCCCGGCGGCCTGACCTACTCGGGTCACCCGCTCGCGTGTGCGGCCGGCGTTGCCACGTTCGACATCTTCGAGGAAGAGGGAATCCTGGAGCGCGTGCGCGATCTGGGTGAGCGTGTGGTGCGCCCGCGCCTCGAGGCGATGGCGGCAAAGCACGCATCCGTCGGCGAGGTCCGTGGCACGGGGCTCTTCTGGGCCATCGAGCTCGTGAAGAACGCCGAGACGCGCGAGCCGCTCGTACCGTTCAACGCGGCGGGCGAAGCTGCGGCTCCGTTCAACGCGGTTGTGGCGGCGTGCAAGGCGAAGGGGCTGTGGCCCTTCGCTGCGGGCAACCGCCTGCAGGTGGCGCCCCCGCTGATCATCTCCGAGGAAGACCTCATTGCGGGCCTCGAGATCATCGATGCGGCACTTGATGTCGCAGACGGCTACGTCACGGCGTAATCGCCGAAGCAACGCAGGGCCGGATCCCATTGGGATCCGGCCCTGCGTCGTTGTGTGGACGTGGGCCCCGCGGCAATGAATAGGTGAGCTATGTAAATAGTGCTACTCTGTCTGACTATGAGCCAAGAAATCGCCACAGCTGCCGCGAATAAGCATCGCACTGCTCTGGATCTGCTCGTCGCCACGAGCCGGTTTACGCGCACGCTCGGCCGTGTGCCTGGAGTGCACTACTCGACGGTCGCTTGGCGAGTGCTCGGCGAGGTGAGCCGTACGCCGACCCGCATCAGTGTGCTCGCCCAGCAGCAACGAGTGGCGCAGCCCACGATGACTGCTCTGGTGCAGCGGCTCGAGGGGGAAGGGTGGCTGACGCGCGGCCCCGACCCCGAAGACGGGCGCGCCACGCTCGTCGCCGTGACCGACGCAGGCCGTGCTGCGCTCGCCGATTATCGGCAGAGCGCCGCGGCTGCGGTCGATCCGCACCTCGCGCAGCTCACTGACTTCGATCGCGCCACCCTTGTGCGCGCCACCGAACTCCTGCAGCAGCTCAGCGACCAGATCGACGCTGACACGCGCTAGCCGGGACCCATCGCGCCGCCGCGCCGTGCACCTCGCGCGGCAGCGCCCCGCGATCCCAATCTCGATCCATCCAGTTCTATAGAGGAGACTCCCACGTCCGCTGAGACCGCACCCCAGGCCGTACCCGTGATCGCCGCGAAGGCCCCGCAGGCCACCGCGCCGCGCCCCTCCATCCTGAAGCAGCCCACCGCAGTGTGGGCCATTGCCTTCGCCTGCGCCGTGTCCTTCATGGGCATCGGCCTCGTCGACCCCATCCTGCCCGCGATCAGTCGCGAGCTCGGAGCGACGCCGAGCGAGACGATGCTGCTCTTTACGAGCTACCTCTTCATCACCGGCATCGCGATGTTCTTCACGAGTTGGGTGTCGAGTCGCATCGGGGTGAAGCGCACGCTCATCGCCGGCCTCGTGCTCGTTGTCGTGTTCGCGGCGCTCGCCGGCGCCGCGGGCTCTGTCGACGCGATCATCGGCTTCCGTGCGGGCTGGGGCCTCGGTAATGCGCTCTTCATCTCGACCGCACTCGCCGCGATTGTGGGGGCCGCTGCGGGCGGTGCACGCCAGGCGATCGTGCTGTACGAAGCGGCGCTTGGGATCGGCCTCGCCACCGGCCCGCTCATCGGCGGGGCACTCGGCTCCGTGTCGTGGCGGGGTCCGTTCTTTGGTACGGCGGCGCTCATGGCGATCGCCCTGATTGCGATCCTCGCACTGCTGCGCAGCCCGAAGCCCGCCGCGGGCGCCGCGGTGGAGCCGCCTGCGAAGGTGTCGCTCCTTGCGAGCTTCCGCGCGCTTCGCAACCCGGCGCTGTTGGCGCTGTCACTCGTGGCGCTCTGCTACAACTTCGGCTTCTTCATGCTGCTCGCGTACAGCCCCTACCCACTCGAGGCCGCCGCGCACGCAAGCGGTCGCGAGTTCGGGGCGAGCGAACTCGGGCTCGTCTTCTTCGGGTGGGGGCTCGCACTCGCGATCACCTCGGTGCTCGTCGCGCCCGTGCTGACGCGCAAGCTCGGTTTGCGCCCCGTGCTCTTCACGATGCTCGGCGGGCTGACCGTCTGCCTTGTGCTGCTCGGTGTATTCGTAGACTCGCTGCCGGGCCTGGTCACGGTGGTTGTGGTGAGCGGCTTGCTGCTCGGCGTGATGAACACCGCGCTCACGGAGGCCGTCATGGAGGCGACGGACTTGCCCCGCAATGTCGCGTCGTCCACGTACTCGGGTGTCCGCTTCATGGGCGGTGCGATTGCGCCGGCCATAGCGGGTCCGCTCGCTGCTGCACTTGGTGCACCTGTGCCGTACTTCGTTGGTGCCGCCGCCGTGGTGCTCGCGATTGTCGCACTGCTCGTCGGCGGCCGCCACCTCGCGCACATCGGCCGCCCGCACGAGACGGCAACGGAGGAAGCCGCGGCGATCACCGCGGGCGACGCCTGAGCCGCCCCAACGGGTAGCTTCTCCGCGTGAGGGTAGGCAATCCCGTGCGATTGCCTACCCTTTCGTGAATGTCCTGCCCTGCGTGCGTGTGCGGGTGGATGCGGGTGCGTGCCCGGGCGTCGGTCGCCCCGTTAGCGACCGCCCGTGGCGAGGCGCATCAGGTCGGAATCGAGGTTGATGCCGAGCTCGGTGCCGCCGGCGCTGCCGTAGGAGTGCTGGTACGCGCCCCACGTCTCGTCGCGCACCGCGCTGCGGAAGCCGCCCACGATGAGCGCGACGAGTTCAGCGGCGGCGCGCTCGATGCGGGTCCCGAAGTCGCTGTGGTTCCAGTCGTCGGGCGCCGCGAAAAGCCCAGTCGGCACGGTGACCGTTCGCAGGTAAGCGAAGAGCCCGCGCAGCTGATCGTCGACCACGAGTGCGTGCCGGGCACTCCCCGCGGTCGCCGCGAGCACCACGGGGGTGCCGATCAGGAGGTCGTTGTCGAGCGCCTGGAAGAAGCTCGTGAAGAGTCCGCTTGCGCCGGCCTTGTACACCGGGGTGGACGCCACGATCGCGTCAGCGTCGCGCATGATGTCGCTCGCTTCCTGAAGCGCAGGCGAAATGTGCTGGGACACCATCGCGGTGGTCACGTCAGCGGCGAGTGCGCGAAGATCGACCATGCGGATCTGGGCGTCGACGCCGTGCCGCGCAGCCAGGGTGGCCGCTTTGTCGGCCACGCGACGCGCGAGCATGGTGGTGGTGGACGGATCGCTGGTGCCGGCGCTGACGACCGCGATGCTCACGGTGCGCGAGGCGGGGGTGCCGCCGTCGAGGGGAGTGTTCATGATGGTCTGTTCCTCTTTAGATCTGGGGTTCGGCGGGGGCAACGAGCTTGCGGGTCAGTCGCGTCAGCTCGTGCATTTCATCCGCGGTGAGGCGTGATCCCACCTCGCGGGCAACGCTTTTCGCGTGTGCGCGACCAATCTCGCGCTGCACACGTACGCCGTCTTCGGTAAGCGAGACGCGTACCGCGCGCCCATCCTGTTCATCGGCGGCGCGGGCGAGCAGCCCGCGGGTGGTGAGCCGGTCGATCATGCGTGAGAGCGCCGGCTGGCTGAGCAGCACGCTGCTCTGGATCTCACAGATGCGCATGGGGGCGCCGTGCTTCGCGAGCGTGTAGAGCACGTCGTACTCTCGCACGCTCGCCTCGCCCCAAATGTTCTCGGCGCCGAAGGTGCCCATGAGCGTGGCGTGGGCCGTCATCAGCGCTTCCCACGACTCATTGCTGAGCCGAATGTCTGCGCGCTGCGGGGTGCTCATGAGCGGTCCTCTCGGGTGGTGATGCGGGTTGGGTGGGAAGGTGCGGGGCAGATGGGGTGGTGCGGCGGGGGAAGCCGCCGCACCACACCGTGCTGACTACAGGCCGAAGGAAGCGCCGGGCTTTGCCGACGAATCCTGGTAGGGCGATCCGCCCGTCACGTTGTCGCCGCGGTTGGCGTTCGGCCGCGGCTGGCGCGGAGCGTCGTCGCCGTACTTTGCCTTCACGAGGCTCTCGTGGCTCGGCGACTCGGGAACCTCGGGATCGCGGCGGGCCGCCATCTCCTTGCGAAGCACGGGGATCACCTCGGAGCCCAGCATATCGAGCTGCTCGAGCACCGTCTTGAGCGGCAGACCCGCGTGATCGACGAGGAACATCTGCCGCTGGTAGTCACCGAACGTCTCGCGGAACGTGAGTGTCTTGTCGATGACCTCCTGCGGGCTGCCGACCGTCAGCGGGGTCTGCTGCGTGAAGTCCTCCATGCGGGGGCCGTGGCCGTAGACCGGGGCCTCGTTGAAGTAGGGACGGAACTGCGCTGCAGCGTCCTGCGACTTCTTCGCGATGAACGCCTGGCCGCCGAGGCCAACAATCGCCTGCTTCTGCGTGCCGTGACCGTAGTGCTCGAAGCGCTCGCGGTAGAAGCGTACGAGGCGCAGGAAGTGCTCGGACGGCGCAAACAGGTGGTTCGCGAAGAAGCCGTCACCGTAGTAGGCGGCTTGCTCGGCGATCTCCGGCGTGCGGATGGAACCGTGCCACACGAAGGGCGGCACGTCGTCGAGCGGGCGGGGCGTCGAGGTGAAGCCCTGCAGCGGGGTGCGGAAGTTGCCCTCATAGTCGACAACGTCTTCGCGCCACAGGCGGTGCAGCAAGTTGTAGTTTTCGAGCGCGAGCGGCAGCGCGGAGCGGATGTCCTTGCCGAACCAGGGGTACACGGGTGCGGTGTTCCCGCGGCCGAGCATGAGATCCATGCGGCCCTTCGCGAGGTGCTGGAGCATCGCGTACTCCTCGGCGATGCGCACGGGGTCGTTCGTGGTGATGAGCGTGGTGCTCGTCGAGAGCTTGAGCGTCTTCGTCTGCGCGGCGATGTACGCCAGGAACGTGGTGGGGCTCGAGGAGAAGAAAGGCGGGTTGTGGTGTTCGCCGATCGCGAAGACGTCGAGGCCGACCTCTTCGGCGTGAACGGCGATCTTCGCGAGACCGTCGATGCGTTCTGCCTCACTCGGCGTGTAGTCGGCCACCGGGTCGCGAGTGACGTCGCTGACCGAGAAGATCCCAAATTCCATGATGCCTGCCTCCATTTATATGCGCTTGCATATAAATGTAACACGGAGGGTTCGGATCTATTCCCAGCCAAATTTGACGTTCGCGCGGCATGCTTTTAGACTGACTAGTCAGTTCAAGAAAACAGCGAAGGATCATCGTGACCACACTGCACGCCGCGCACACCTCAGCGCCCAGCTCCACCAGCGCCGCTCGCGCGCCCATCGTCTCGCTGAGCGATGCTCTGGTGAAGGGCGAGCACGGCCCCGTGTTCGGTCCGCTCACCGCCACGAGCGATCGCCCCATCACGGCGATCGTTGGTACACGGGGGAGCGGACGCACCTCGCTCCTTCTGAGCATCGCTGGCCGGATGCGCCTGCATGAGGGCGAACTCGAGACCCTGGGCACCGCGAAGCTCGGCGAAATCCGCCGACTCACCGGTATCGCGGGCTTCGAGGCGATTGACGCCCTCGAACCCCAGGTCACGGTTGCCGACATTCTCCGGGAGCGGCTTTCCTGGGCGCTGCCCTGGTATCGCCGAGTTCCTCGCATCACGCAAGAACTCGCGGCCGAACTGCTCGAGCCGGCGTTCGGGAGCCTTCCCCTGATCCCAATAGAGACGCTCGTGCGTGATCTCGATCCGGCCTCCGAGCAGCTGCTACGTATTGGGCTTGCCCTCCTGGAGGAGCCCGAGCTGCTCGTGCTCGACGATTTTGATGCGCTGCGCGATCCCGCGGACCGAGACCTCCTCGCTGAGCGGCTGACCGCCCTCGCCGGGCGAGGCATCCGCACCGTGCTCGCCACGAGCGATCCCGGCGATGTCGAACGCTTCGCGGCGCTCGAGCCCGCTGTGATCGCACTCTAAGCCTCACCGACACACACGAAGAAGACGAAAGATATGTCACTGTTCACTCGCGGCACCGAGCTGCAACGTTTCCGCAGGGGGACCCTGCCGAAGATCTCGCTGGTCGTCCTCCTGGTCATTCCGCTGATTTATGGCGCGCTGTACCTGTGGGCGTTCTGGGCGCCCACCGACAACATGAACAACCTGCCCGTCGCGGTCGTCAACCTCGATGAGCCCGCAGAGAAGCCAGACGGCGAGATGCTCACCGCCGGCGACGATGTGCTCGAAGAGCTGCAAGCAGGGAAGGATCTCGACTGGAAGCCCCTCGACGCCGCCGACGCGGCGAGCGCGGTGGCCGATGGTGATGTCTACTTCTCCGTGACCATTCCGAAGGACTTCTCGAGCACGCTTGCCGGCCTGCAGGATGATCCGAAGGCCGGCACCCTCGAGGTGCAGTACAACGACAACAACTCGTTCCTCGCGTCGACACTGGGCAAGCAGGCCATGGTGCAACTGCGCGACGCGGTTGCAGAGACGGCAACGCAGACGGCTGCTGAGCAGGTGCTTGTCGGCGTTGAGAAGCTCAGCAACGGCACCCGCGACGCCGCAGAGGCGGCGGACACGCTGGAGTCGGGCACGAAGCAGGTGTCTGACGGCACCCAGAAGCTGAGTGTGGGGCTCGGGGAGCTCGCCGATGGTACGGCGCAGATCGTGGAGAAATCGCCTGAACTGGTGAACGGCACGCAGCAACTGGCTGGTGGGCTCGACACCGCTCGCGCTGGCAGCGCGAAGCTCGCCGACGGTAGCGCCAAGCTTGCGGCCGGGGCTGGGGAAGCCGCCGACAAGTCGGGGCAGTTGCGCGATGGGCTGGGCCAGCTCAGCTCGGGCGCCGGTGCGCTCGCAAGCGGCAGCGCTGCGGTCACTAATGGCAGCGGCAAGCTCGCCCAGGGGGCCGGAGAGCTCAACTCGGGGGCAAACACCCTCTCGCAGGGCATGAACCAGTTGAGCGCCGGCACTGTCACGCTGAACACCAAGGTGGGTGAGCTCGCAGCGGGCGCCGATGCGCTCTCCGCGGGTGCGGGGGACCTCGCAGCGGGTACGGCGAACGCATTGCAAGGCGCAGCGAGCCTTTCCGAGAATGCTGGGGCGCTCTCGGGCGGCGCAGCTCAGGTGTCGCAGGGCGCCGCTGCGATCGCGAGTTTCGCTGCGGCGAACCCTGAGGCCACCATCGCCGACCTCGAGGCCGCGCTTGCGGCGAACGGTACCTCGCTTTCCGCGGTTTCTGCGGGTGCGCAGCAGGTGGCCGGGGGTGCTCAGCAGCTTGCGGGCGGGGCGGATCAGCTCTCGGGCGGGATCGCTGCGGCGAACGCTGGGGCTCAGACGATTGCCACGAAGTCGGGTGAACTCGCTGGCGGCACACACCTGCTGGCGGACAAGACCGGCGAACTGCAGGACAGCGCGGCGAAGCTCGCTACCGGTTCGAACACGGTTGCGTCGGGGCTTGGAACGCTGAGCTCCAGCGCGTCCGAACTGAACGCGGGGGCGGCGAAGGTCTCCTCCGGCGCGGGCACGCTCGCAGAGAAGTCGACCGTCGCGCGTGATGGCAGCGGGCAGCTGGCCTCCGGTCTGGGCACGCTCGCAGGTGGCACACGTGACGCTGCCGCGGGAAGCTCGGAGTTGGCCGCCGGTGTGGGCAAGGCAGCGGACGGTGCGAATCAGCTCGCGGACGGGGCCGGGCAGCTTGCCGAGGGTGCGACCAAGTTGAACGACGGCGCGCAGGAGGCCAGCTCGAAGTCGGGCGATCTTGCGAAGGGTGCGAAGAAGGTCACCGACGGCGCTGACACGTTCGCGACGAAGCTCGCCGATGGCGCGGAAGAAGCGCCCGAGTTCGCGGACGGGCAGACCGTGAAGATTGCCGAGACGATGGCGAAGCCGGTGGCGCTCGACGAGTCCACTGAGAACGCCGTGCAGGGCTTCGGCGAGGGCTTCGCCCCGTTCTTCATCGCGCTAGCCTCCTTCGTTGGCGCGCTCATCACCTGGCTGATCCTGCGCCCGCTGCCGCGGCGCCCGCTGGCCTCGAACGTGTCCGGGCTGCGCTCGGTGCTGGCTGGCTTCTGGCCCGCCGCACTGATCGGCCTTGGCCAGGTGGTCATCATGATGCTGGTGCTCGTCTACGGAATCGGGATGCGTCCCACGCACTGGGTGGGCATGGCGGCGTTCATGTTGCTGGTCACGCTCGCATTCCTCGCGCTGCAACAGATGTTCATCGCGGTGCTCGGCACGGCGGCGGGCCGCGTGGTGAGCCTCGTGCTCCTCATGCTGCAGCTCTCTTCCTCGGGCGGTACCTACCCGGTGGAGACGACTCCGAAGTTCTTCCAGATCCTGCACCCGTTCATGCCCGCCTCGTACGTGGTTGATGGGCTGCGGCAGCTGATCGGTGGCGGCATCGATGGTCGCTTCTGGGTGGCACTCGCGGTGATGGCCGTCGTGTTCGTCGGTTCGCTCGCCATCAGTGCGATGGCCGCGCGGCGACAGAAGGTGTGGACCATCTCGCGGCTCCACCCGGCGCTCGCGATCTAGTCGAGGCCGACACACGCAGTGGGTGGCGCCCCGGATCCTGTCCGGGGCGCCACCCACTGCGTGTTGCGCGTGACGCTAGAGCACGCGGCCCTTCGTCTCCGGGAGCAGGAAGATCGCGGTTGCCGCGGAGATCAGCAGCAGGACCACGCTGTAGAGCGAGAACAGCCAGGGCAGTTCGAGCTGCGCGCTGAACCAGGTCTGCAGGTACGGTGCCGTGCCGCCGAAGAGCGCGACCGCGATGCTGTAGGGGACAGCCGTTCCCACCGTGCGGATGTGTGTGGGGAAGAGCTCGGCGAACACAGCGGGGAGGATCGCCATCGTGCCCGCGAGGAAGACGAGCACAGACGCGGTCGCGACGAACAACGTCCACGGCTGATCGGACATCAGCGACTGCATGGGGAAGTAGAGTGCCGCGGTGCCGAGCAGGCTGATTGCCAGCACACGCTTCCGACCGATGCGATCGGAGAGTCGGCCCCAGAGCGGCAGCGCGGCGATGAAGACGATGATGCCACCGGCACCCGCCCAGAGCGCACCGCTCGGGTCCATGCCGAGCGTCGCGGTTGCGACCGCTGGGGCCGTGACGCCCCACACGTAGAACGACACGGTGGCGCCGAGGGTCAGCAGGATCACCAGCATGGCGGCGCGGCGTGCGGGGAGGAGCGGCTCCGGTCGGGTCTCGGTGAGCGTTTGCAGCCGACCGGTGGTGAAGGACTCGGTCTCATGCATGCCGATGCGCATCACGAGCACGAAGAGCCCCATCGCGGCGGCCACGATGAAGGGAACGCGCCAGCCCCACTGCTGCATGGCTTCCACGCTCATCGCGCCCGTGAGTACCGCACCGAACAAGGTTGCGCAGAGAATGCCCGTGGTGCCCGACACATAGATAAGGGAAGACCACATGCCGCGCTTCTCGGGAACGGCGATCTCAGAGATGTAGGTCTGCGCGGCAGGCATCTCCCCGCCATGCGCCAGCCCCTGGATGAGACGCGCGACGAGCAGCAACGCTGCGGCCCACGCGCCAATTGCGGCGTGGGTAGGGATCAAGCCGATCAAGAGGCTCCCGAAGGACGCCGCGCCCACCGCGAGAATGAGCGAGGACTTTCGCCCAAAGCGGTCTGAGATCAGCCCGAACAAGAGCCCGCCCAGTGGGCGAGCGAGGAATCCGACAGCAAAGATTGCGAAGGTCTGCAGCAGCGAGGAGATCGGGTTCTCGGCGTTGAAGAGCTGCGCGGCGATGAACGGCGCGAACGTGGCGTAGATCTGCCAGTCGAACCACTCGAGCGCATTGCCAAAGCTGGTGGCGAAGACGGTGCGGAACTGGGATCGCGGCGGTGCGACTCTGGGAGCGGAGGTTGTCGTGGTCATGATGTCCTTCGGTGGGGTCACGCGCGGTCGTTGCGCGTGAGCGGGTGGGAAGCGATATCTGCGGCGCGCAGTTCCGTGAGCCGCTGCACCGCGAACTCTGCGTACAGCGCCGCGCCATCACCGAGTACGGAATCGTCGTACGCGGCGAAGGGGGAGTGGTTGTACCCGGCTCCCGCGGGAGGGGTGGCGTCGAGGAAGACGAAGGCGCCGGGAACGCGCTCGAGAATCTCGGCGAAGTCCTCGGACGCCGTCTTAGGAGTATCAAGGGTGCGAACTGCGTCAGCCCCGAATCGCCGGCTGGCGGCTTCGACTGTGGTGGTGACGTTCGCGCCATCGTTGACCACCGGAGGGAACTCGGGGCGAAACTCGACGACTGCGTCCTGACCGTGTGCATGGGCGATCCCCTCAGCGACGGCGGGGAGCACCTCAGCCGCACGTGCCTGGCTCGTGTGCGAGAAGCTGCGAACGGTGGCGAACAGCTGCGCGCGGTCGGGGATGATGTTCCGCGCTGTGCCTGCCGTGACCTGCCCCACGGTCACGACGACGGGATCGAGCGCATTGAATCGGCGGGTCGTGGCGCTCTGCAGCGCGAGAATCGTCTCCGCTGCGGTGGGGACCGGGTCGCTCGCAAGATGCGGGGCCGAGCCGTGGCCGCCGCGACCAACAATCTCGATGGTGAGCGCGGCTGCCGCGGCCATTGCGGTGCCGGAGCACACCTCGAAACGTGCGGGCCGTGGATCGCCGGTGAAGACGTGTATCGCGAAGGCGGCGCCTGCCTCGGGGCCGGCAGCTGTGAGCACGCCCTCGTCAATCATGACTCGCGCGCCGCCCCACCCCTCTTCGCCGGGCTGAAACATGAAGACGACGTCTCCGCGGAGTTCGGCGCGGCGTGCGCTCAGCTCGAGAGCTGCGCCCACCAGCATGGCCATGTGGAGGTCGTGGCCGCAGGCGTGCATGGCGCCCGCGATTTCGGATCGGGGATCTGCCGACTCCGGTTCGTCGATCGGCAGCCCATCCATATCGGCGCGGAGCAGCACCGCGGGCGCGTCCGAGGCGCGGTCAGGGTGGGTGCCGCGGAGCACCGCCGTGATTGAGGTACTCGCTTGTCCGAGGCGCACCTCCAGCGGAAGCCCGTCGAGCGCGTCGAGCAGGGTCCGCTGCGTGCGCGGCAATGAGAGTCCGATCTCGGGAATCGCGTGCAGTGCACGACGCAGCTGCGTGAGCTCGGTGGGGGTGGGGGACGTCATACATGCTCCGTTGCAGGAAGGTCAGGGGCTGCGAACGCGCAGCCGCACGCCAGATAGTTTGCGTGTTTGGATCTTGCGTCGAGTAAAAATGCAGGTTTCAATCAGTACGTGCGAGAAATTACACGAAACGATCATCTCCATGATCCCTCGGTGCTCGATGATGAGGATCTGCAACTCGTGCATGCGCTGCAGATTGCCCCGCGGGCCTCGTGGACGAGTTTGGCGCCCATCCTGGGCGTGCACAGCACCACCCTCGCCGCACGCTGGAAGCGTCTCACCGATGCCGGAGTCGCGTGGATTGCGGCGCACCCGCTCGCGACGCGGCTCTGCCCGGTGACCGCGTTTATCGAGGTCATGTGTGCGGTGCCGCAGCGTGAAGAGGTGATCAGCGCGCTGTCCGCACTGCCCGATGTCGTGTCTCTTGATATCTCCGCGCGCCACCGTGACCTCTTGCTGACCGTCTCGGCGGCCTCGCTCGCGCACCTCACGGAGCAGACGCTGCCCGTCATCGCGGCAGTACCGGGTGTCGAACACGTCGAGACCTCGTTCAGCACACGTATGCACGTGATCGCCGATAGCTGGTCGATGAAGTCGCTCACGCAGGAGCAGGCGCGCAACGTCGCGAAGCTGAACCCCCGTCAGCGTGCAGAGGCCACACCGCCGCGCGTGGATCCCGCTGTGCTCCGCTCTCTTGCACTCGACGGTCGCGCGTCGGCATCCGAGATCGCCAGGAGCCTCGGGATGAGCGAGCCGACGGTGCGGCGGCAGATCCGCGCGGCGGTCGAGCACGGGCTCGTGCACTTCCGATGCGAGGTCGCGCAGGGAGTGACGGGAACCCCGGTGACCGCTCAGTGGTTTGCGGCGGTGCCTGCGACGGAACACGAGAAGCTTGCCCAGCGTGTGGCCCAGATCCCTGGAGTGCGGCTCTGCGCCTCAACCACCGGGCGCACCAACATCCTGATTGCGGTGTGGCTGCGCTCGGTTGCCGAGGTGCCGCGAATCGAGGAGATGCTTGTCGAAGCGGTGCCGTCGCTGGTGATCCGCGAGAGCGCCATCGCGCTGCGCATCGTGAAACGCGTGGGGTGGCTGCTGGGCGACGGGGGCCGCGCCACAGGAGAGATCATCCCGCCCTCGTGGGGGCAAGTGCTCACCAAGTAGGGGAAGATAGAGGTATGGCTCGCGTCAACACCAAACAGCTCATCACTGAGGCTGCTGTGCGGGTTGCCGCGCAGCACGGGATCAGCGGTGCGTCCATGGACCAGATCGCCGAGGCCGCCGGGGTGGCCAAGGGGAGCCTGTACTACAACTTCGCCTCGAAGGACGCGATCTTTGAAGAGGTGATCCGCGATGGTTTTGCGAAGCTTGCCGCCGCGATCGATGCGGCGCGTGAGGCAGTGGCCCCCGCGGATGGGCCGCGCGCCGTCGCGGCCGTGACGCTCGAGACCCTGAGGGGCAACCTCGATCTCGCGAAGCTCATGGCCTCCGAAGTGTTTCGTACCGATCGGCCCTGGGCTGACACCATGACCCTCGCACGGGGATCAGTGACGGTGCGATTCCGAGACGTGCTGCGCGCAGCCCGCGAGGCAAACGGCGACCCGCATGCCGCGGAGACCACTGAGACCGCGGGCGCGGCATTCTTTGGCGCCCTGGCGGGCGCCTGCCTAGATTGGCTGCTTTTCCGCAGCGACCAGCCCGTGGAGCTCGTGCTCGACCAGGTGCTAGTCGCGTTCTAGAAGACCGTGCTTGGCGCTGGAACGGGTGCCGCACCAACACCCCCCCGCACAACGTCGAACGGCGGCAGTTCCCGAAGGAGCTGCCGCCGTTCTCGTTCGCACGAGGCGTGTTACTCGGAGAGCAGCGCCTGGATGCGCTGGACGCCCTCGAGGATCGCGTCGTCGCCGAGCGCGTAGCTGAAGCGGAGGTACCCGGAGGGGCCGAAGGCCTCGCCGGGCACCGCGGCAACCTCTGCGTGCTCAAGGATGAGGTCCGCGAGCTCGAGCGAGGTCGTCGGCGTGACGCCGCGCACGGGCTTGCCGAGTGCCGCGGTCACATCCACGTACGCGTAGAACGCGCCCTCGGGGGTGGGGCAGTTGAAGCCCGGAACCTTGTTCAGCTCCGCGACGATCAGCTTGCGGCGGCGATCGAATGCGAGACGCATCTCCTCGATCGGCTCCTGCGGCCCGGTGAGCGCCGCGATCGCTGCGCGCTGCGCGATGTTGTTGATGTTTGAGGTGAGGTGCGACTGCAGGTTGGCGGCACCCTTAATGACGTCGGCGGGGCCGAGCATCCAGCCGAGGCGCCAGCCCGTCATTGCGTAGGTCTTCGCAACACCGTTCACGAGGATCGCGCGATCCTGCAGCGCGGGGGTTGCCTCGACAATCGACACCGCGCGAACCCCGTCATACGTCAGGTTCTGGTAGATCTCGTCAGCGATGACCCACAGGCCGTTGGCGTCGGCCCAGTCGCCGATCGCCTTCGTCTCCTCCGGCGTGTAGACGGCGCCGGTGGGGTTCGACGGCGAGACAAAGAGCAGCACCTTCGTGCGCTCGGTGCGTGCGGCCTCGAGCTGCTCAACGGTGACCTTGTAGCCCTGATCCGAGCCGGCGAACACCTCAACGGGAACGCCGTCGGCCAGCTGAATCGCCTCGGGGTACGTGGTCCAGTACGGGGCCGGGAGGAGGACCTCGTCGCCCGGATCGAGCAGCGCCTGGAACGCCTGGTACACGGCCTGCTTGCCACCGTTCGTGACGATCACCTGCGAGGGGTCGATCGCCCAGCCGGAATCGCGCGCGGTCTTCGCGGCGATGGCCTGCTTCAGCTCGGGCAGGCCGGCTGCGGCGGTGTAGCGGAAATTCTTGGGATCATCGAGCGCTGCACGGGCGGCATCGACGATGTGCGGGGGCGTCGCGAAATCGGGCTCACCGGCGGCGTAGCTGATGACGGGACGGCCCTCGGCCTGGAGGGCCTTCGCCTTGGCGTCGACTTTGAGCGTGGCGGACTCGGCGATAGCACCGAGCTTCTTTGACAGACGAGAGATGGTGGTCACGAGACCAGTCTAGGACGTGTGGGCGTCCGCGCGGGAATGCGTGCAGGCCAATGGGTGAATCCGGGGTGAAGCGGTGTTCATGCAGCTTTCACGCCGGGGCCAAAACGCCGACATCCTGTATCGACAACTTGGATTCATGTGTGCCTATCTCGGGCGCCGGACGAGAGGAATCCATGTCGAAACGAAGGATCGCTGCCCTTGCGTTGAGCGGTGTCGCGCTGCTTGGGGCGCAGGCGGCGCTGCCCACGGCTGTCGCAGCTCATGCCGCGGTGAGCGGTGAAGTCTCCCCGCCCGCGGCAAGCCACGAGAGCGGCCGCTACGTCGGACCACAGGCGGTGACCCTCACCTCGGCTGAGGGGACGGAGGTTCGGTACACGCTCGACGGCACGCACCCCACGCGTGACAGTGCTCTGGCAACGGGCCCGATCCTGATCGAAAAGACCGCGAATCTCACGGCCGTCGCGTTCACCGACCGCGCAGAGAGTCTCCCGATGATTCGCGGGATTCTTGTCAAGACAGCCGAGGAGCCGCTCGCCCAGTTCGCCGTGATGAGTGACATTCACCTCTCGACGGGGACGGGGCCGGCGATGGCGAAGTGGGGCGGCTACTTCGACACCCTGAAGCGGATCGCCCCGAACCCCGATGCGCTGATTTCAAACGGCGATCAGATCAACGACAATTACTTCAACTCGGCGGCGGATCACCAGTACCCGCGCGAGATGCTGGAGCGCAACCTCGCGCGCACCGGGATGACCGATACCCAGGTGATGATGTCGTTCGGCAACCACGACGACTACGTGACCCGCATGGCGGAGCAGTATCCGGATGACTGGTTCCCCGGCACCACCGGGTACTACGAATCCAAAATTGGCGAGTTCCCCGCGTTCGTGGTGAACACCGAGGCGTGGAACACCACGCAGGCAAACTGGCTCTACGGGCGGCTCGACGCGCTGAGCAAGGATCCCGCGACGCAGGGCCAGCCGATCTTCGTGTTTGGGCATCGCCCGATCCCCGCGACAGTGTGGGATGGTGCGCAGGCCTCGAACGGTGGATTGAAGACGAACCTCAGCGCGTTCCCGCAGGTGGTCTACTTCTCCGGGCACTCGCACCTGAACATCACTGACGAGCGCTCGATCCACCAGCAGGACTTCACCTCGGTGAACGAGGGGTCCATGTCCTACGGCGAAAACGACGGGAAGTTCCAGGTCTTCGGGCCCGGCCTGGCGCGCGATGCCACGATTCCTACCGCGCAGTCGGTGGTCGTGGACGTGTACGGGGACCGGATCGAGATCGACCGAATCAACTACGCAGCTGACCCGGGGCGCACATACACCGACGATGGGGCGTGGGCGTTCCAGGAGAATCCGCCGTTTGCGTCTTCCGGTTCGCTCGCGGGCCCGAGCTGGGTCATCGCGCGCGGCGCAACTCCCGCCGAGACGAAGGCGCAGTTCACTTACACGCAGGCCAATCGCAACGCCGTTGCTCCAGCGTGGGGAGAGCGCCAGCCGACCGTGCGTCAGACGGAAACCGGCCCGGTGCTCAGGCTCCCGCAGGCTGGCGATGATCAGTTCACGGCCGAGTACACCCTCACCGTGACTGATGTGCAGACCGGGCAGGTCACTGACCTCGTGCCGGCGAATGGACGAATCTACTCCGACTATGTTGTCGCGCCGAAGCCAGCGGCGCTCGACATTCCGCTTGCGGTGCGTGCGGGCAACAAGGTGGGGCAGCCGATTGATCGGACGCTCACTATCGGGCGCGAGTACGAGGCAACGCTGGTTGCGTACGACTCCTACCAAAACCAGAGCGCTCCGCGCACCTTCCGCTTCGTTGCGGGTGCGCTCGATGAGGCTGCCCTGACTGACGCGCGCACGCGTGCTGAGGCTGCCATCGCGCAGGTCGAGCGTGTGCTCGGTGTGGTCACCCCGGCCCAAGCGGGCGACTTTGACCTCGTGATTCCTGAGACGCACGAGGCTGAGGCCGCAGTGGCGGAGCTTCGGGCACAGCTGGCGAGCCAGCCCGCCACGCAGGACGCAGTGGACGCACTGGTGTGGCAGATCTCGGATGGGGCGGGAGCGCTCGAGGACCGGATGGTCTCGGTGGACCGGGCGCCACTGGATGCGGCTATCGAGGAAGCCGAGGGGGCACTCGCCGAGGCGCGGGCCGCGCAGCGCAGGGCGGAGGCTGCCGAGCGAGTGCTGCGGGCAGAACTTGCCGAGGCCACGGAGCTTCGGGGCACGCTGAACGTGACTCAGGCGCAGCTGGATGCGGCCGCGGGTGAACTGCGGGCGGCGCTTGCCGTGTGGCAGCAGGCGGTGGAATCTGAGCAGCCAGGAACGGGTGAGCCGGGCGGCCCCGGCGTTGATGGGTCGGGGTCAGGGAACACTGGCGCGGGATCCGGAACCGGCGGCGACACGCGGCCCAGCGCCGGAGACACCCCGGTGAATGACGAACTCGCGCAGACCGGTTCTGCGGGTATTCCGGTGCTGGCCGCAGCCGGCGCGCTCGTGCTCGCGGGTGCGGCCGCACTCGGCCTGCGCCGCCGCATGAGTCGGGGCTAACTCCCCGATCAGGGCGTAGCTCCGGACCAGTCGGGCCGGAGCTACGCTGCCCGCGCGTGAGCGCGAACGCGTGCCGATACGCAGCAGAGGTGTCGGCGCAGCGCGACGTTCCGGGCGCTGCGTGCCAGTTCGACAACCCGCCCGGGATCCCGTAAGGTAGTCCTCGGTAGTTGACTTCTGCCATACTTTCCTATGCCTGAAGGTTTCGACCTTTCGGGAATGGAAGTTCTTAAGTCAGTTTCCATAGGGCGGTGGCTCAATTGGTAGAGCAGCGGTCTCCAAAACCGCAGGTTGCAGGTTCGAGTCCTGTCCGCCCTGCCGCACTCGTTCGGCGCTTCGGCGCCGAACGAGTCTATTGAAAGGAACGGCGAGTGAGCACCAGTGAAGTTGAGGAGAGCGGCGGCGTAGCCGAGCGCGCTACCAGCGACCGCGCTGCAAAGCGCAACTGGTTCAGCCGGATCGTGCTCTTCATCCAGCAGGTCATCGCCGAGCTGAAGAAGGTCGTAACGCCGACCCGCAAGGAGCTCATCAACTACACGCTCGTTGTGATCGCCTTCGTGGTGATCATGATGGCGCTGGTGTGGGCACTTGACCAGGTCTTCAGTTTCATCACCGTCTTCATCTTCGGGACGCCGCTCGGATAGTCGCGCGAGACGCGCTACTCCCGGCCCCGAATTCGGTAAGCACAGAAAGCAAGAGCAGCAGATGACGAGCGAGACGAGCAACACTCCCGAGGCCGACCTCGACGCGGCCCTCGATGCGCTGGCGCACACCGCTGACCCCGTTGTCGACGCGGCAGTTGAGGACGCCCTCGACATCGACTCCGTTGAGGAAGCAGAGGCTGCGGCCTCGGCGATTGTCGACGAGGAGACCGAGGACGGCGTCGCTGCGGATGCAGAGGCAGAAACCTCCGAGGATCCCTACAAGGCTTTCAAGAAGGATCTGCGCCGTCGCCCCGGCAAGTGGTTTGTGATTCACACCTACGCCGGCTACGAGCGCAAGGTGAAGTCGAACCTGTGGAACCGTCGCGAGACGATGGGTGCGGTTGACGACATCTACGAGATCCAGGTCCCCATGGAAGAAGTCATGGAGGTCAAGAACGGCCAGCGCAAGATGGTGACGCGCGTGCGCATCCCCGGCTACGTGCTCGTTCGCATGAATCTGACTGAGACCACCTGGTCCGTCGTTCGCCACACGCCTGGCGTCACCGGTTTTGTTGGCAACGCTCACAACCCCGTGCCCCTGCGCATCAACGAGGCGTTCGAGATGCTGAAGAGCACCGTCGAGCTCGAGCCCGCAGCAACGGCGAAGGGCAAGGCCGCGGCCAATGCCGCCGCCCAGGGCAACGTTGAGATCGACTTCGAGGTCGGCGAGACGATCACGATCAAGTCCGGCTCCTTCGAGGGGCTGCCGGGCACGATCAGCGAGATCAACCCCGCAGCCGGCAAGCTCACGGTTCTCGTGTCGCTGTTCGAGCGCGAGACTCCCGTGGAGCTCGGCTTCGATCAGGTCACCAAGATGGTCTAGTCCGGTTTCCCGGATGTGAGAGGGCCCCGCGCTTCGGCGCGGGGCCCTCTTTCTTGTTTCGCGCCCGCCCCGTCCTGCCCGCCGCCGGGATTCGGGGTCACTTGGGCAGGGTGTCAGTGCAGCTAGGCAGGCGACACCCTGCCCAAGTGACCCCGAATCGGGGGAGGGGAGTGGGCGGGGGTGCGGAGCGGGAAAAACTGGGGTACGATTGTGAAGTTGTGCGTTCGCGCACAACCACACCGCGTCCGGATCGGCCGGAACTGCGGGAGAGCGGGGAAACCCGTTCGAAGGAAAGGAAACAATCATGGCAAAGGCCAAGAAGGTTACCGGTCTGATTAAGCTTCAGATCGCTGCCGGTGCTGCCAACCCGGCACCCCCCGTGGGTCCCGCGCTGGGTCAGCACGGCGTCAACATCATGGAATTCTGCAAGGCGTACAACGCTGCAACGGAGTCCCAGCGCGGCAACATCGTTCCGGTGGAGATCACCGTGTACGAGGACCGCTCGTTCACCTTCGTCCTGAAGACCCCGCCCGCCGCTGAGCTCCTGAAGAAGGCTGCTGGCGTGCAGAAGGGCTCCGGCACCCCGCACACCGTCAAGGTTGCAAAGGTGACGGCTGAGCAGGTTCGCCAGATCGCCGAGCAGAAGCAGGCTGATCTCAACGCGAACGACCTCGACGCTGCGTCGAAGATCATCGCGGGCACCGCTCGCTCCATGGGCATCACGGTCGAGTAAGGGTACTGAAGATGGCACAGAAGTCGAAGGCGTACCGCGCCGCTGCCGAGAAGATCCAGGCAGACAAGTTCTACGCTCCCGCCGAGGCAGTTGCCCTGGCGAAGGAGACTGGTTCCACCAAGACCGACTCGACCGTTGAGGTCGCCGTCAAGCTCGGTGTGGACCCCCGCAAGGCAGACCAGATGGTGCGCGGCACCGTCAGCCTGCCCCACGGCACGGGCAAGACCGCCCGCGTCATCGTGTTCGCAGTTGGCCCCGCGGCTGAGGCAGCAATCGCTGCTGGTGCCGACGAGGTCGGTGGCGACGAGCTGATCGAGAAGGTTGCCGCTGGCTACACCGACTTCGATTCGGCCGTGTCGACCCCCGAGCTCATGGGCAAGGTTGGCCGCCTCGGTAAGGTGCTGGGTCCCCGTGGCCTCATGCCCAACCCGAAGACCGGCACCGTTACCCCGGACCCGGCCAAGGCCGTGACCGACATCAAGGGCGGCAAGATCGAGTTCCGCGTCGACAAGCACGCCAACGTGCACTTCATCGTCGGCAAGGCCTCCTTCACGGCTGAGCAGCTCTCGGACAACATCACGTCCGTGCTCGACGAGATCTCGCGTCTCAAGCCGTCGTCGGCCAAGGGCAAGTACGTGATCAAGGGCGCCGTTTCGACGACCTTCGGTCCCGGAATCCCGCTGGACGTTTCGGGCCTCTAAGCTCGCACGTTGCTTGATGCTGCGGCATCGAGCTTCACACGATCCCCTCGCTCCCTGGGAGCGGGGGGATCGCGTCGTTTCGGGATGTGCCGGTGCGATCTCCTATCATTGGGGGTATGCACGAGAGCCAGGCGTCACGTCCCCACTGCGGGGCCGAGGGATAGCCGTGGGCTCGCAGCGCGTGGCCTCCCATCCGGCGATCCCGGGGTTCAGCTACGTGCGCCCGCTGGGATCGGGCGGCTTCGCTCAGGTGTACCTCTACGAACAAGACTTCCCCCGCCGCGAGGTCGCGGTGAAGGTGCTGAACGCGGCCCCGCAGCAGCGCGCCGCGTTCGAACGCGAGGCCGATTCGATGGCCGCACTGAGCAGCCACCCCTCGATCGTGTCGATCTTTCAGGCGGGGATGTCGCTTGCGGGACAGCCGTTCCTCGTGATGGAGTACTGCCCGGCCTCGTTGGGCGCGCTCACGAAGCGCAACCCCGCGCAGTTGCGCGACGTGCTCGATGCCGGGGTGCGGCTCGCAGGCGCGCTCGAGACCGCGCATCGCGCCGGTGTGCTGCACCGAGACATCAAACCGGCGAACGTGCTGCTCACCTCGCTCGGCAAACCCGCGCTCTCGGACTTTGGGATCGCGGGCGGCCACGCCGTGCTCGAGAACGGCGAGCCCGCGGGTCCCGTGCCCGCTGACGAGGTGGCCATGTCTATCCCGTGGTCGGCACCCGAAGTGGTGCGCCTTGAGACCCGAGGTAGCGTCGCCACAGAGGTGTGGGCGCTCGGCGCAACCCTGTTCTCGTTTGCCGCGGGCCTCTCGCCCTTCGAGGAGGCAACGCGCGAGAAGAACACGCGCTCGCTGCTCATCGAGCGGATCGTGCGAGGCAAAGTGCAGCCGATTCCGGGTGCGCAGGGCTACGAGCCGTTTGATGCCGTGCTCGCGCGTGCGATGCGTCGCACCCCCGCCGAGCGTTTCGCTTCGATGGCGGAGTTCGGCGCGGCGCTGCAGGACGTGCAGCGCGGCTACGGTTTTGACGTGACCCCACTCGAGATCGTCGCGGAAGTTTGGACGCCGCAGACCGGAACCATTCCCGTGGGCGTGCGGGGGCCCGTCGTTTCCGAGGTGCCGGGCCGTCGCACCCGCGCTGAGCTCCGCGAGGTCGACTCCGACGGTGTCATCGTCGAGCGGCCGCGCTCCGCGAAGCGTGCCGCGTTGATCGGAGCGGCCATCGCGCTCGCGGGGGTCGCCGTGGTGGGAGGCACCCTCTGGGCGGTGCTGGGCGGTGGCGGGTGACCGCCGCGCAGCGGGGGTGGCAGACACGAACAGGGGAAACCGTGTCGCGACGGCGTCTCTGGGCGTGGGTTGCGGCTGGCGCGGCGACCGCGCTCATCGCGACCATCGCGATTGTCTCGGGCGGCTACGACGCGCGTGACACGCCACGCGTGGAGCCCGGCGTCTGGGTGGCGCGCGACGCGGGCCAATACGGTCGCGTGAACACGGATACCGGCGAGCTTGACACGGTGCGGAAGGTCACTGAACCCAGCGGCGTCGTGCAGGCCGGCGGCAGCGCCGCGGTGCTGACGAACGGATCGGGAGAGGCGTGGCCGATTGCGGCGGGCTCCCCGCAGGACCTGGGCATCCGCGATCGAGCGAGTTCGGGAGATGCGGCGGACGGTGCCGACGAGGCCGCGACAGCCAGCTCGGGATCGCAGGGCTCCGACGATGCCGCGCGCAGCGTCCGGCTGCCCGAGGGCGCGCGGGAGGTGCTCGTTGCCGGGCGCTTTGTCGCCGTGCGCACGGAGGCTGGCGGCGTGCTCGCGGGCGAACTCGCGGCCGAGTCGCTCAGCGCGGTGCCGAGCGCTGAGGAACTGGAACGCCAGCTCACCGCGCTGCGCCCGATCGGAGAGAGCGCGACGCCCTCGGATAACGCTCCTGAAGCGTCCGACGATGCCGCCGCAGACGAGGCTGCGGGGGACACCGCGCTCGATGCTGCCGCGATTGCACTCGCCGCCGATGGCACGGTTGCGGTGTACTCGGCCGAGTCGCACACAATTCGCCGATTTGACGTGCCCCGCGACACCGAGCGTGGAAGCCCCACGGAGCTGCCGGGATCGCCCGCGGCGGAGCCGCAGCTTGCGCTTATCGGTGACGACTGGGTGCTGCTCGATGCGGCAGACGGCCGGTTGCTGCGTGCCGGGGCCGATCCCGCGCAGCTCACCCTTGAGGGGACGCCCCGCCTGCAGCTCAGCAGCTCCGGCCGCGGCGCAGACGGCGCGGCCGCGCTCATCGCAGACCAGGCGGGCCTTATCGCGGCCTCGCCGGGCCGTGATTCCGAGCGCGTCGCTGAAGCGAGCGGCACGCCGGCACGGCCGAGCGAGGTGGCGGGCGAGCGCTTTGCCGCATGGCTCGGGCAGGGCGCGGGCACGCTGTGGCGCAGCGCACGCGCGGAGACCCTCCCGCTGCAGTTTGATGACGCGGTGCGCGATGCGACGGACCTCGCCCCGGTGATCCAGAGCAACGGCGATCGGGCCGTGCTGAGCGAACCGCGAACCGGCATGCTGTGGACGCTGCCGGACGGCGCACTGATCCCACTCTCGCAGTGGAGTCTCGCTGATCCGCCGCAAGAGCTGCGTGGCGCCGTGGTGGTTGAGGAGGTCACCGAGCAGGTGGCGCCCACCGCCGTCGATGACTCGTTCGGCGCCCGCCCCGGGGTGCCCACGCCGCTGCCCGTGCTGCTCAACGACTTTGATGCGAACGTGCGCGACGTGCTGACGGTTGTGCCCGACTCGATCGACGATTCCTCGCTGCCCGAGGAGTTCGGCACGCTCGAGCTGCTCGCAGATCGGCAGTCGCTCGTGTTCCAGGCCGCACCCGGCGCGCGGGGCACCGCAAGCTTCAGCTACCGGATCTCAGATGGCACCCTCGAGTCGGCGCCCGCGACCGTCACGCTGCGCATCGCCGCGGATGACGAGAACGGAGCGCCTGCGTGGTGTCCCGTGGAGGGGTGCCAGCGTGAGTGGGGCGTGCCCGCGGTGGTGCCGGGCGGTACACTCGTCGCGCCGCTGCTCGAAGGATGGGTCGATCCCGAGGGTGATGTGATGACCCTCGCGCGCGTGGCGCCCGTGCGGGCGGCGGATCCCGTGCGCGCGATTGTCACTGCGGACGGGCGCCTGGCGGTGCGCCATACCGATCCGAACGCTGGGCCCGCGGACATTGGGCTGCGCGTGACCGTGCGCGACAGTCGTGGAGCTGAGGCGGAGCGCGAGTTGACGCTGCAGGTGCGCGCTGACGCGGTGCCCGTCGTGACGGGTACCGCCGCGACCATCGCGGTGGGGCAGCCGACCACGATTCGCCCGCTCGAGCGGGTGGCCGGCGGCTCGGGAACCTTCACGCTGGTCGACGTCGTGCCGCTCGCTGGTTCGGCGCAGGCGGCTCCGCAGCAGACCTCCGGCACGGTGCAGGTGACTGCGAGCGATGCTGGGGTATCCAGCTACGCGATGACGGTGCGCGATGCGGTCACGGGAACGGAGACAACGGGCACCCTGCGGGTCACAGCAGTGGCGGGTGGGCCGCAGCTCGTCCTGCCACCGCTCCGCGCCTATGTGCGGCCGCTCGCTGACTCGACCGTTGAAGTGCTCGATGCCATTCCTGGGGCGCAGGACCGTGCGCTCGCGGTGCGCAGCGTTGCCGTGGTGGACGGCGATCTGCGGGCCGACGTCGTTGAGCACGCGCGGGTGCGCGTCGCCGGAAACACCGCGGACGGGGCGCCCGGCCGAATTGGTTCCGCAGACATCACTGTGGCGGAGGGCGATGCGAGCGCGCGCGGTCGCCTCACCGTGTTCCAGGTGCCCGAGACCAGCGGCGCTGGGGTGATCGCGGTCGGCAACTCCGCGACCGTGCGCGCGGGATCGACCGTCGACGTGCGCGTGCTCGAAAACGATGTTGCGCCGCCGGGGGAGCGTCTGCTGCTGGACCCGAAGGTCACCTCCTCCGGGGCAGCCGGCGAACTCGCCTTCGCAGCGGGGGGCACACTGCGGTATGTGGCGCCGGACAAGCCGGGCACCTATCGTGTGAGCTACACCGCATACGCCGCGGGCGCCCCCGAACTGAGCGACACCGGCGAGGTCGTGTTTACCGTGGTCGGGACGGGAGCCAACCGGGATCCGCAGCCCTCCGCAGTGACCGCGCGGGTGGCGCCGGGCGGCAGCGCGAGCGTGCGCGTGCCGCTCACGGGTGTGGACCCGGACGGGGATCGCGTGCGATTGGTGAGCATCGACGCGGGCGATGACCCGCGAATCTCTGCCACGCTCGATGCGTCGGGCACGGGCATCGAGGTCGGCGCATCTGCAGCGGCCGAGGCGGGCACCGTTCCGCTGCGCTACACGGTGAGCGATGGCCGCGGCGGAACTGGGCGCGGCACGCTCAACGTCGTGGTGACGGGCGACTCGAGCGGCGCGCCAACCGCGATGACCGACCAAGTGCGGTTGGTGCCGGGCGGCGCGACGGTGATCCGGCCGCTCGACAACGATGTTGACCCCGCGGGCGGCACGCTCACCCTGCGCTCGGTGCAGCCGAACACCACGGCCGCACCCGATAGCGCGGAGTACCGTGCCTTGGCCGAGGCGCTCGACGTGTCCGAGATCGCCGAGGGGCGGGTCGGAGTGCGCGCGGCCGCAGAACTGGGCACGGTCTCGTACCGCTACTCGGTGCGCTCGGAGCAGAGTGGGAGCACCGCGGAGGGCCTCATCGTCGTGCAGACCTCCGAGCGAGTCGGAGCGCAGGCACCCGCAGTGCGGGATACCGTGCTCAGCGTGCGGGATCGCTCGCAGCTTGCGGGGCGTGGCGTGGACGTGCTCTCGGGGAAAGTGCGCTGGCAGGGCGGCGACCCAGACACACTCAAGCTCTCGCTGTGGGACGCGCAGCGCGGCGACTACCGGGTTTCGGGATCGCAGATTGCCGGCGACTATAACCCAGCGGGCGACCTCGTGATCTTCAAGGTGAGCGGGACAGACGCGAACGGCACCGCTGTCGCGAGCTACGGCTTCCTCGTGATTCCGCCGCTCGACGAACTGCGCGTCACGCTGAAGCCTGGGCTCGCGCCGCTCGAGGTCGACGAGGGCGAGACCGTCTCGGCGCGCGTCGCCGACCTCGTGGATGCCGGACCCACCGATCGCATTGAGCTGCGCGGCAGTGTCTTTGCGACCGGGCGCCCCGGTGCGCGCTGCGAAGCCGAGAACTCCAGCACGATTCGGTACCTGGCCGGCCGCGGCGAGCCCTGGAGCGACAGCTGCCAGATGGAAGTGCGCCTTGCGGGCCAGGAGCGGTGGACCGTGCTGCCCGTGCCCATCCGCGTCATCCCGAGTGAGCCCGTCGCCGAGCTCCGTGCCTTGACCCGCACGATTTCGCCGGGAGCGAGTGAAACGATTGCCCTGAGCGACATGGTGACCTGGCAGGGTGAGCGGGCCGGTTCCGCCTCCGCGCTTCGTTTCTCGTTGAGCGGTGCGAGCGAGGCGTTCGACGTGACGATTGGCGGCGGGACGGTGCAGGCGACGGCCCGCGCAGATGCGCGCGCCGGAGTCGAGGAGACGCTGACGGTATCCGTGACCGGCGCGGGTGAATCGCGCGCCCCACTGACCCTCCGGGTGGGCGAGAGCCCGCGAGACCTTCCGCGTGGCGGCACGGTCTCGCTGAACTGCACGGTGGGCCAGCCGTGCGCTGCAGACCTCGTGGGCGTGGCCGGCGAGCACGACCCGTTTGCCGGGAAGCGCGGCGGTGGGCTGCGGGTGGTGTCGGTGGACGGCGCCGGGTGTTCAATCGCCCGCTTCGCCGTGTCGGACGAGCAGCGCGTCAACGTGAGCTGGCCCGACACGAACGGCCCCGGCGGTACGTGCACGGTGGGCTACACGGTGCGCGACGCGCAGGGACGGGTGGGCGCTGGCTCGATTGAGCTCGACGCGCAGGGCCTTCCTGACGCGCCGGCAAGCATTACGCAGACCGGGTTCACCGCGTCGAGCGCATCGTTCCGGGTGACCCTGGGTGGGCGGCAGGCTCACCCCGATGTGACGGGTGTGCGTGTGCAGGGCGCGGGGTCATCGAGCTGCACCCCGGCAGGATCGGGCGCATTCGACTGCGTGGTGACGGGGCTCGAGAGCGGCGTGCGCAAGAGCTTCACCGCACGCGCCCAGAACTCGGTGGGCGACTCGGCTCCCTCGAGTGCGATCACCGCGTGGGCCTACCGTGCGCCGGAGCAGCCGACGCTTTCGGTCTCGTCCCTCCCTGACGCGGGAAACACCGACCAGGCGAGCGGTGGCCTCCGCGTCTCGGCGAACGGCTCCGCGGATACGCGTGAGCTGCGGGTCGCCGTCGGCGGGGTCGCCCAGGGCACGATCTCGGGCAGCCGTGGCAGCATCGACCTCCGCGGCCTGCCCGTGGGCGCGGCGACCGTCACCGTCACCCCGGTGACCGCGCACGAGCTTCCCCCGGTGCCGGGCGGTTCAGACACGGGAACCGCAGCGCAGGCCGAGGGGCGGGTGATCGGCGCTCCGCTCCTGCGCGGCGCCACGCTGCAGAGCGAATCGGGATCGACGAGCGCCACGGTGATCCCCGACGGGGGCTCCGCCCACGCGAGTGAGACGGTCACGCTGCGGTACGCAGTCGCGCCGCGGGGGAGCGCACCCGATTGTGTGGCTGGCGGCAGCGCGAATGCGACCTTCTCCGATTTGAAGCGTGGCGGCTGGTACCGCGGCGCCGCGTGCGCAACGAGTCCGTACGGCGTGAGCTCTGCGACAACGGGCGAGACCCAGGTGGGCGGCACGATCCCGGATCCCCGTGCGAGCTATGCGGTGTCGACGACCCCGGTGGGCGACAGCAGCCGCGCAAGCTATGGCTATGTGGGCTCGCCGAGCGCCGAGGCGCTCCTCCCCGGCGCGAAGCTCCGCTTCCTGCCGGGTGGCGGCGAGGCCCCGCCCGAGAACCCAAACGACGCAACCCCGATCACGGTGCAGCAGTGCCTTGGCGGACAGTGTTCGGAGCCCGCGCCGGCGCGCTGGAGCGGTGCCCCGCGCCCCGTGGTTGTCGAGCTCAACGGCAGCTGCGTCGACCCCGCGGCGGTGGGCGATCCCGCAGCGGCCGGGAAGACCGCGACGATCTCTGCCGCGGCTGCAGGCAGCGCCAGCTACGCGGTCGGCGCGCCTGCGGACGGAACCGTTCCACTCACGGTGAGCTGGGCAGGCGAGTATGCGGCGCTCACTCCGGCAGTGCTGAACGCGCCCGTCTGCGCGCCCTAGCCCCTATTCTTTTCCACCGACCACCCCAACCACACGAGGACTCATGAACGCACAGCAGCAGGATCCGCGCGACGACTTTCCCGTGGACGACGATCCCACGCTCGTCCCGGCCTCGCCGAGCGCGGAGCCCGCAACGCGGCCGAGCGCGCCCCTCGGAAGCGCGCCCTCCGGCAGCACCGGTGGCGCAGCGCGTGGCGTGGCGAGCGATGCGCTCCGGCCAGAGCAGGCACGGTGGGTGCAGCAGGTGTTCTCCGCGTGCGCAGACGCGCTCGGCGAGGTTGTCCAGGGCAAGCGCCGCGTCATCGAGCTCGTCTTGGCAAGCACCTTCGCGGGCGGGCACGTGCTGCTCGAGGACGTTCCCGGCACGGGCAAGACGGCGCTCGCGCGCGCGCTCGCGGCAGTGATCCAGGGCACCTCCTCACGCATTCAGTTCACCCCCGACTTGCTGCCTGGCGACGTCACGGGCATTTCCGTGTTCGATCAGCGCGCTGGGGTGTTCGAGTTTCATGCGGGCCCAGTATTCGCGAACGTGGTGCTCGCCGACGAGATCAACCGCGCCAGCCCGAAGACGCAGTCGGCACTGCTCGAGGTGATGGAGGAAGCGCGCGTGACGGTCGACGGGGTCTCCCACGAGGTGGGCAATCCGTTCCTCGTGATCGCCACGCAGAACCCCATCGAGCAGGCGGGCACCTACCGTTTGCCGGAGGCGCAGCTCGACCGCTTCATGATCAAGACGACGATCGGCTACCCGGATGCGTCCGCGATGCTGCGCATTCTCGAGCAGCACCGCCGGGTGCAGGAGCCCATCGAGCCGGTGGTCACGACCGCGATGGTTGCGCAGGCGCAGGCGCTGGTCGATCGTGTCCATGTGAGCCCGCTCGTCGCCGACTACGCCGTGCAGATCGTCGAGGCCACTCGCCGTGCGCGCGAGGTGCGCCTGGGCGCCAGTGTGCGTGGTGCGCTCGCGCTTGTGCGCCTCGCGACCGCCTGGGCCGCGGCAGCGGGACGCCACTATGTCACGCCGGACGATGTGCGCGACCTTGCGCTGCCGACCCTCGCGCACCGCCTTGTGCTGGAACCGGAGGCGGAGTTCGACGGCGTCACCGCAGAGCAGATCGTCGGTCAGGTGCTGCTTGACGTACCCATGCCGCGGGAGAACGGCACCGCGTGAGCCAGACGGACACCGCACCGCCCTCGCGGCGGAACCCGCTGGCGATGCTTCGGGCGGGTCTCACCCGTGCCGTGCGCGTTGTCACGCCGGCGGGCCGCTTCGTGGCGCTGGGCGGTGTGCTTGCCGCGGTGCTCGCCGCGTGGCTGGGGTGGGCTGAAGCGGGAATGCTCGCCATCGCCGCAGCGCTGCTGATCCTCGTGTCGCTGCCGTTCCTGCTGGGCGGCCGCGCGTACCGGGTCGAGCTGCACGCAGAACGCGAGCGGGTGGTCGCGGGGGGCGAGGCAACACTGCGCGTCGGCGTGACGAACGCAAGCCGCACGCCAGCGCTGCCGGCGACGGCGGAGCTGCCCGTGGGCGCGGCACTTCGTGAACTACCGATCCCCTTCCTCACCCCCGGTGCCGACGCATCGATCGAGGTCGCCGTGCCGACGCCCCACCGCGGGGTGATCGATGTTGGGCCGCTTGCGCTGACCCGGCGCGACCCGATCGGTCTCTTGCAGCGCGAGCTGAGCTGGCCGGCGCATCGGCGCATTCACGTGCACCCGGTCACGGCCGCGCTCCCGGCGAGTAGCGCCGGGCTCATCCGCGACCTAGAGGGGGATGCGAGCCGTCGCCTCACCGATGCCGACCTCTCGTTTCACGCTGTGCGCGAGTACGCCGCGGGCGATGCGCGGCGGCACATCCACTGGCGCTCCACGGCGAAGACCGGCCGACTCATGGTGCGGCAGTACGAGGAATCCCAGACCGCGCGTTCCGCGATCCTGTTCGATAGTCGCCGTGACGCGTACGCGACGCCCGAGGAGTTCGAACTGGGCGTGAGTACCGCGGCCTCGTTCGGTGCGCACGCGGTTCGGGAAGGACGCGAGCGCCTCGTGGCCACGCAGTGGGTGGCGGGGCGAGTGCGAGCCGCGCTCGCGGGTGCATGTGAGCTGCCCAGCCGTACCGGCGCGCAGCTGCTCGACGCCTGGGCGGAACTCGATCCGAGCGACGCGGGCGTGCCCCTCGAACAGCTGGCGCGCGGGCTTGCGGAGTCGGGGCGACCACTGTCGCTCGTGGTGCTCATCACGGGTTCCCGCCCCGAGCCACAGCGGCTGCGCCGCGCCACCGTCCCCTTCGCGGGCGATGTTGCCGTGCTGACGGTGCGCTGCGCGTTGCACGCAGATCCCGCGATTCATCGCGGGGCTGGTTCCGCGCTCCTCACGGTCGGGGCGCTGCAGGACACCGCTCCGCTCCTCCTCCGTCGGGGAAGCGCGTGAGCCCGCGGCGGCCCGGACCCGGCTTCGCCGCGGGTCTCCTCGCCTTCGCGATTGCGCTCGTCGCGCTCGCGGCGGCCTGGCCGATCTATCAGGATCCGCGTGCCGCGCTCGTCACGGGCGTCGCAGCAGCGGCCGCGTTCCTCGTGGTGTGGGCGGGCACTCGCTGGCGCTGGGGCGTCGGCACCGCGGTCGCCCTCGCCGCGGTGGGCACGGCGCTCATCGTGCCGCTCGCGGTTCCCGCGGCACTCGGCGGCGGGGTACGCAGCTTCTTCCTGGGGCTCGGCGATGGGCTTGCTTCGGTTGCGCTCGGGTGGAAACAGCTCCTCACCCTCACGCTCCCCGTGGGGCACTACCAGTCGGTGCTGGTCCCGCTTCTCGTCGTTGTGCTGCTCTCGGTTGCCGCATCGACACGCCTCGCCGCGGGCGGCCCTTGGGCGCACGCGCTCGCCGCGATCCCACTCCTCGCGCCGGTGCTCTTCGGCACCGTGTTCGGGCCCGGAACGCCGAGCGAGCCGCTGAGCATCGGCCCGATCCTCATCGAAGCCCCGCGCGAGCTCGCGCTCTGGGGAGTGAGCGCGATCCTGGTGACCACCTGGATCGCGTGGAGTTCGGGCCGAGCGCGCCGCGCGGCACTGCGCCTGGGGGGCGGCCCGCGGGCAACCGGGCGCCGGTTCGTGCGCGGCAGCCTGGCTGCGCTCCTTGCGGTGGGCGCGCTCGCCGCGGGCACCATACTCGCGCCCGCTGTCACCGCGACACCGCGCACGCTGCCGCGTGACCAGGTGGACCCGGTCGTGGTGGTCCGCGCACAGAGCAGCCCGCTCTCGGGGTATCGCGTGTGGAAGCGTGACGCCGCCTTCGACGCGCCGCTCTTTACAGTGACGAGTGACGGGGAGCTCCCGCAACGGCTGCGCATCGCCGTGCTCGACGACGCGAATGGCGTCGACTTCGCGGTGACCGCGGAGCGCGGCACCTTCACCCGCTTCCCGAGCGGGCACGACGTGCCAGACCCGAGTCGGATCAGCGTGCGGCTTGACTCTGCGGACTCCGGGATCTGGCTGCCGCTCCCCGCCGAACTCGGTGAGCCGCCGCGCTTCACCGGCCCGCGCTCCGCAGATCTCGCCGATGGCTTCTACCTGGATCGCGAGACCGGCGCCGGGATTGCCGTGCCCACCGCGGCGGGGCTGCGCTCCGGCGACGGCTACACCGCGGTCGTCGGCACGGCGGCGGACGCTCAGCTCGATCCCGCGCCCGCGTTTGATACCCCGCAGATCGACCGCACCGCGTACCCGCAGCTCGACCGTTGGGTGCGCATGCAGCAGTTGCCTGCCACGGGTGCGGGGCTGCAGACCGCGATCGAGCGGCTGCGCGAGCGTGGATACCTGAGTCACGCGCTGAGCGACAACCCCGGTGCGCGCGCCTGGCTCGACGAGTTGAGCGCAGAGCACGGCACGCGGTTCGTCGCGAGCGCCGGGGGTCACTCTGACGCCCGCGTCGAGGAACTGTTCGCGCAGCTTGCGGACCGCCAGGCGGCTGCCGGCGAGGGTGCCAGCAGCGCTGAGCTCGTGGCGGGCATCGGCGACGACGAGCAGTTCGCGGTTGCCGCCGCGCGGCTCGCCGAGGCGTTTGGCTTCGACGCGCGTGTCGTGCTCGGAGTGCGGCTCAACGGTGCCGCCGGTGCCGCCGGTGCCGCCGACTCTGGCGAGGTGCCCGGTGTGCCCGCGTGCGGCGAAACGTGTGCGGGACGCAACATCGCCGCGTGGGTGGAGGCGCGTGGCGCGGATGGCGTGTGGGCGCCGCTCGATGTCACCCCGCAGGTCGCCGTTCCACCCGCAGCGCTCACCGAGGGCGAACGTCTCCCTGAGCACCCAACGGTGCCGGAGGAGCGCGACGCACACGAGAGCGATCCGGAGTACGGAGCGGGAACGGGCGACAGCTCGTCCGATCCGGCGCCGCCGCGAACGGAACCCGGCAGCGTGTGGCCCTGGGTACGCGGGGTCTCGCTGGGGCTTCTCGGCGTGCTCCTGCTCACCACCCTGGCGCTCTTCATCCCCGCGATCAAGGCGCTGCGCACGCGGCGGCGACGCGGTGCTTCGCATCCCGAAGTGCGCGCGCTCGGCGCGTGGGAGGAGTTTGTCGACCTGCACGTGGACGCCGGGGCGATCCCGCGACCGCGCAGTCGCGGGGCGGCGACGGAGAGCCGCCGCGATCTGGGTGCCCGCCTGCCCGGTGGTGCGACGTTCGCTGCGCGCGTCGACCACGCGGTGTTCTCCCCCGAGGGCGCGTCCGCAGACGAAGCGACCGAGTTGTGGTCGCGCGTCGATCGTGCGCGGGATCAGCTGCGCGCGGACCGCTCGGGTCTGGGACGGCTCCGTGCACGCTTCTCACTCGCTTCGTTCGGGATCGGCCCCGAGCGGTCCGCACATCCACCCGCGGCCGCGGCCACGTCTGGCGAGGCGGAGCCCGCGAAACCAGAAGAGGTGCCCCGTGCGTGACCCTGATGAGGTGACCGGCGGTACGAGCGGAACGCCCGCGCCGCCCGTGCCTGAACCGACTGACGAGCGCTCCGCGCGTGCGCTCGCCGCACTGATGTTCAAGCCGAAGCTGGATCCCGAGCGGCGGTTGCCGCAGGCGCCGGGCGAACCGCCTGCACCGGTGCACGGCGGCGAGCGACCGGAGATCCCCGTGGTGTACGGGGCGCGGGCGGTACCGGAACTGGATCCTGCCGCCGCGGCAGCGGATCTCGCGGCGTGGGATCTCGGAGCGCCCGGGGAGCTGCCCGCTCCGGGGCCCGGTTCGACTCCCGACCAGGCACGCGCCACCGCGGCCGATGACCCCAAGGGAGCGCTCCCGTCGCTCGCGCGCCAGAATGCGCGGTTCCGTCGCGCGGTGCTCGTCGGCGGACCGGTGCTGCTCATCGGTGTGGTGACGGGGATCACGGTCATCGTGAGGCTGCTGCTCAGCTGAGTGTTCGTCAGGCGCGTTCCGGCTGTTGCACACCCGCCACACGTAGAATGAGAGGCAGTGGATCACCCGCACTGCGGTGGGATTCGCTTCCGACTCCCCGAGTGAATGGACTGGTGGCGATCCGATGAGTTCTGAACTCAGCAGCGGTGGCTTCACGGTGCTTGTCGCGATGCTCAGCATTTGGGGCCTCGTCGCGCTCGTGCTGTACGTCTGGTACCTCTGGGCGCTGTCGAAGCTGTTTCCCTACCTGGGGCTGCCGTCGCGCGATGGGTGGATCCCCGTCTGGAATCAGTGGCAGTTGCTGAAGCGTGGCGGCCTGCCCGGCTGGCTCGTGCTGCTCGGGTTCGTGCCCGGACTGATCCTCGTGGTCATCATTGTGAGCATCATCGCCATCCACCGGCTGAATCGAGAGTTCGGCAAGGACGCCTGGTACACCGTGCTCGGTGCATTCCTTCCCCCGATCTGGGCCATGCTCTTGGCAAGCCACATCGGCGATGGCATGTACGCGGGTGCGCGGGTGTACCAGGGCGAGACCGCGTTTCCGCCGCTCTCGCCCTCGCGTCGCGCGGCTGCGGCGGCAGCGGGGGGTGGCGAGGGGAACCCTGTGGCCAATGAACCCGCAGCCTGGCGGGGCCTGCCTCCCGTCTCGGAGGCCGCGCTTGCGGAGGCACACCGCGAGCCGAGCGACCAGCAGCGCGCGGGCGGCGCCGAGCGCGTCGCACCAGTTGCACCGGTTGCACCGGCTGCTCCGTCGTCGACGGGAGCCAGCGGAGGCGAGCGCGTTCGTGCCGCCGCCGATCCGCACGACATGAACGACTGGGGCTTCAGTAACACGACGATCGGCAACTTCGAGCGTCTCGCTGCCGAGGAACTTGAGGAGCGCCCGGCCACCCCGCTCGGTGTGCGCGCTGCGCCAGAGCCCTTCGCGTGGCCCGAGCCTCGCGCCCCGCGCGCCGCTGAGTCGGCGGCCCCCGCTGAGTCGGCGGCCCCGGCGGTGTCGCCGACTCCCGAGGTCCCCGCAGAGCCCGAGCCGCCTGTGGCGACTGAAGCTCCCGTGCCTCAGCCCGCCCCCGTCCCTGCGCCGACTGCGGCTGCGGCTGCGGCAGTTTCTCCTGTGCCCGTCGAAGAACAGCCAGAGCCTGCAGCAGCGACCTCGGCGCAGCGGTGGGGGCTCGAACTGCCCGACGGTGAAGTGCTCGAACTCGTCGGGACCGACATTGTGGCGGGCCGGAAACCGAGCAGCCTGGAAGGCTCCGAGACCCTGCTGCTTGCAGACCCCACCCGGACGGTATCGAAGTCGCACGTGCGGTTGCGCTTGGCCGGTGGCGAGTGGACGGTGGAGGATTTGAACTCTACGAACGGCCTCACACTGGTCTCGTCGAACGGGCAGCGCGCGCAGTTGCCCGCCGGGCTGACGTTCCCTGCGACGGAGCACATGATCTTCGGCACTCTTGAGGTGCGCCTCCGCGCCCTCTGACCGCCGCCCTCCCCAGCTCACCCCACTCCACCCCCCCCCACACGCAAGCGCAAGATCGGGGTCAGTTTGGCAGGGTGTCGGTGTGCGCGCTCGCGCGACACCCTGCCAAACTGACCCCGATTCGCCAGGGGGGGCGGGGCGGGGCGGGGTGGTTAGATGAGGCCCTCGGACAGCTGGCTCGGGGTACCGAAGCGGTGTGCGGTGATCGAGACCGCCTGCTCCCGGAGGTGCGGCAGCAGCTCCACGCGGCCCGCGGAGACGACCGGGCCGGCGTACACCGCGATATCCGGCTTGCCGCCCGTCGCAGCGTAGATGCGCGCCGCCTCGTCCGCGCGTGACGCACCCGCAACGAGACGCACGCGCGCGCTCGCCGCTGGCCCATCCTGTGCGGCAAGCCCGGCGAGGCGAGCGCCCCACGCAGCTTCGTCCTCAAGCTGCACGGAGACGCCGGCCTGCACGAGTGCCGTGGCGAGGGGCGTCGGCAACGCGAACGCTGCGCTCACCATGGGGGCGACGCGCTCGGCCGCGGCCGACGATCCGGCCGCACCGGCGGTGATCCCCGCCGCAATCGCGCGGACGGCCTCGTGGAGGGGTGCATCCGCCGCAACTCGGATTGTGGTGCTGACCGCGTGGTAGCGAAGCAGGTTGCGCTCGACCCCGAGCTGCGAGGCATCACGCGCCACACCAAACTCGGCGTCCCACGCTGCCGCATCGCTGCCCAGCGCGGTGCGCAGCCAGGCAAGCTCGGCGCCCGCAAGACCCGCACGCTCGGCCGCCGCGAGAACCGGCGCAGCTGCGGGGTGTGCGGCTCCTGCCGCCACCGCGACCGGCGCGTCGGCCCAGTTGCCGAGCCCGTGCAGGTAGTTCGGCCCGCCGGCCTTCGTGCCAGCGCCGATGGCCGACTTCTTCCATCCACCAAACGACTGCCGTCGCACAATCGCACCGGTGATGCCGCGGTTGACGTACAGGTTGCCGGCCTGGATGCGGCGCAGCCACGTCTCGAGGTCGTCTCGGTCGAGCGAGTGCAGCCCGCTCGTGAGGCCGTAGTCGATGTCGTTCACCATATCGATCGCCTCGTCGAGCGTGTCCGCCGTCATGATGCCGAGGATCGGGCCGAAGTACTCGGTGAGGTGGTATTCGGAGCCGCGGCGCACCCCATCGCGCACTCCCGGGCTCCACAGCTTCGTGCTGCCCTGCGCATCCCGCGCCAGCGGGCTGTCGCTCTCCACGGGCGCGGGCTCAATGAGCCACCGCTCGCCCGCACCCAGCCGCGTGAGCCCGCGAAGCAGCTTCCCGTCGGGCGCCGTGATGATCGGCCCCATCTGCGTGCCGAGGTGTTCGGGCGTTCCCACGCGGAGTGAACGCACCGCATCGAGCAGCTGCCCGCGGAACCGCTCCGAGGTGGCGACCGATCCCACGAGGATGACGAGCGAGGCCGCCGAGCACTTCTGGCCGGCGTGGCCGAAGGCGGACTGCGCGACGTCGCGCGCGGCGAGATCCAAATCCGCGTTGGGCGTCACGATGATCGCGTTTTTCCCGCTCGTCTCGGCGAGAATCGGCAGGTCCTGCCGCAGCTCGCGGAAGCGGACTGCGGTCTCGTACGCGCCTGTGAGGATGAGCCGGTCCACGCGGGGATCGGCGACGAGCCGCGAGCCCAGATCCCGATCTCGGAACTGCACGAGCTGCAGCACCTCCCGGGGCACGCCGGCCTCCCACAGCGCCTCGACCATCACGGCGCCCGAGCGGGCGGAGTTCGAGGCGGGCTTGATGATCACCGACGAGCCTGCGGCGAGCGCCGCGAGCGCTCCACCCGCGGGGATTGCGACGGGGAAGTTCCACGGTGGAATGACCGCGGTGAGCGCGACGGGCTCAAACGTCGCCCCGTCGACCTGCTCGAGCAGCTGTCCGAGCATCGCGTAGTAGTTCGCGAAGTCGATCGCCTCGGATACCTCGGGGTCACCCTGGTCGAGGGTCTTGCCGCACTCGGAGCCCATGACCTCGAGGAGCTCGCCGCGGCGTTCCTCGAGTCGTTCGCCCGCGCGCATGAGAATGCGGGCACGCTCGTCGGCTCCGAGCGCCTGCCACCCGGCGGACGCCGCGATGCCGCGCTCGATGATCGCATCGAGCGCGGAATCATCAGGCACCACGGCGTCGGCGACGAGCTGCGTGCCGAGCTGCGAGTCGGTCATGCGGTCAGCAATCGCGAGCCCCCACACCCGGTTTCCGGGCAGATCGGGATCGGTGTCGGGCGCATTGTCGAACTCGCCCCGCCGGCCGGCGGCCACGCGGGCCTCAACGCGCGCCTCAGTGCCCGCGGTGTCGTATTCGCGGCGATCCTGCTGTCGGTTCGGCGGGGGCACCGCGAGGCCCGCGGCGCTGCCATCCCCGGTGATCGCGGTGAGCGCGTCAAGAGAGGCGAGGAAGCGATCGCGCTCGCGTTCGAAGAGGGGGCGACTTTCGCCCAGCTCGAACACCGCGGACATGAAGTTCTCCTGGCTCGCGCCCTCTTCGAGGCGACGAATCAGGTATGCGATGGCGACATCGAACTCCTCGGGGTGCACCACGGGGGTGTAGAGCAGGAGAGAGCCGACCTCGCGCTTCACCGCTTCGGCCTGCCCGGTGGCCATGCCGAGCAGCATCTCGAACTCGATCCCGCTCTCTGCGCCGCGCGCCTTCGCGAGCAGCCAGGCGAGTGCCACATCGAAGAGGTTGTGGCCGGCAACTCCGATGCGCACATTGCGCACGCGATCCGGGTGGAGCGCGTAGTCGATGACGGCCTTGTAGCTCGTGTCGGAGTCCTGCTTCGTGCCCCAGGTCGCGGCGGGCCAGCCGTGAATCGCGGCGTCGACGAGCTCCATGGGCAGGTTGGCGCCCTTCACGATGCGCACCTTGATGGGGGCTCCGCCGCGAGCGACGCGGCCCGCCGACCACTGCTGCAGGCGGATCATCGCCCCGAGGGCGTCGGGCAGGTATGCCTGGAGCACGATGCCTGCCTCGAGCTCGAGGAACTCGGGTCGGTCGAGGATGCTCGTGAACACCGCGAGGGTGAGGTCGAGGTCCTTGTACTCCTCCATATCGAGGTTGATGAACTTGCGGGGGCTTGCCGCCGCGGCGCGCGTGAAGAGCGGGATCAGCTGCTCCTCGATGTGCGCGACGGCCTCGTCGAACGCCCAGTGGTTGTGCGGGGCGACTGTGGAGGACACCTTGATCGAGACGTAGTCGACGTCGGGACGGTCGAGCAGGCGATGCGTGCCGGCGAGGCGGCGCTCCGCCTCGTGCTCGCCGAGGATGGCTTCGCCCAGCAGGTTGATGTTCAGTCGCACGTCGTCGGTGCGGAGCTTGGCGATCGCGCGGCCGAGCTTCTGATCGCTCGCGTCGATGATGAGGTGGCTGACCATCTGGCGGAGCACGCGCCGCGCGATGGGCACGACGACGCCAGGGAGGGGCTTTGCGAATGCGCCACCCAGGCCGATCGCGCCGCGGAGCGGGGCGGCGAGGAACTTCGGGGTGAGCGGGGTGAGCTCGCTCAGCTTCTTCGCCGCAGCGCGGAGGTCTTCGGGGCGCACCACGCCGTCGACGAAGCCCACGGTGAAATCGAGCCCGTTCGGGTCGCGCAGCACGCCGGCGAGGCGCGCGGCCGAGGGGTCTGCGGGATTCTCCGCGGCTTCGCGGATCCAGCGCTCGACGAGCGCGATGGCCTCGGGGGCGAGGTCCTGGGGGCGGGTGGTGGCGTGCACGGTCACGACGGGCCTTTCAACGAACAGGTATGGCGGATGGGCGTCAGCGGTGAGCGCCCGTAGTGTCAGTGTGGAGCTGTTGAAGCATGAAGTACAGCGATTGTTTTCATGGAATATCATGAAGAAAAGCTGAACGGTTGCGAGTAGAAGGGGAACGAACGCCGATGCTCGATATGAAGCGGTTGCGCCTGCTCTGGGAACTGCACGCGCGCGGCACGATCGCGGCCGTCGCACAGGCCCTGAACTACAGTCCCTCGGCGGTCTCCCAACAGCTCGCGCTCCTCGAGCGCGAGGCGGGCGTCGAACTGCTGCGCAAAAGCGGCAGAACGCTCGAGCTGACGCCCGCGGGCGCCGCGCTCGCCGCCGAAGCCGAGACCCTGCTCGCCGGGCTCGAGCGCGCGGAGTCGGCACTCCACCGTGCGCGGGATGAGGTCTCGGGCACCGTGCGGGTCGCAGCCTTCCAGACCGCGATGCTCGCGTTCATGCCCGAGGCGCTCCGAGCGCTCCGCGAGCGACACCCGGCGCTGCGCGTCGAGGTCGTGCAGGTGGAGCCCGGCGCGGCGCTCCACGAGACCTGGGCTCGCGGTTTCGACCTCGTGGTGGCCGAGCAGTACCCGGGGCACTCCGCTCCGCACTTCCAGGGACTCGACCGCGAGCCACTCACGCGGGATCCGATTCGGCTCGGCCTCCCCCCGCTCGGGGCGGGGGACCCCAGGTTCGACGCGGCCACCCAGCTCGCCGACCTTGCGGAGCTCCCCTGGGTAATGGAGCCGCACGGCGCCGCCACCCGGCACTGGGCCGAGCAGGCGTGCCGCAGCGCAGGGTTCGAGCCAGACGTGCGGTATGAGACGGCCGATCTGCAGGCGCACCTCCGCCTCATTGAATCGGGCAACGCGGTCGCGCTGCTCCCCGGGCTCGTCGGCGCGGGCGGCACGCTCCGCCTGCTCGAACTGCCGGATCGTCCACAGCGCACCGTGTTCACGGCCGCGCGTGCCGCAAGCAGCGACCACCCCGCGCTCGCGGCCGTGCGCGCTGCGCTCGCCGACGCTGCGCAGGGAGTGCTGTTCGACTGAGTGGGCTCGCCCGCCGGGAAGTGGGGAATCCGGTGCAGACACTCAGCTTCGCGAGCGTAGGGTGGTGCCTGTCGGACTGGCCCGGTGATCCACCGGGGAAAGGCACGGTATGAAGGTCATCAGCTACAACCTGCGGAAGAACCGCGCGGTCACCGAGATCGCCGCGCTCGCCGCAGACCACGAGATCGATGTGCTCTGCCTGCAGGAAGCTGAGGCCGTCGCGCTTCCTGCCGAACTCGGCGAACTGCGGCTCGTGCACGCCACCGAGCGCAACCGGCTCGGGCTCGCCATGTACGTGCGCGGCGACCGCTTCGAGACCCGCTCGGCGCACACCTTCCAGCTGAAGAAGTCGCTTCACGACCGGCTGCTCGCGCCCGCACACGAGCGCCTGCTGGGCGCACGCCTGCACGACCGTGAGACGAGCCGAGACCTCGTGGTGGCGTCATTCCACGCGGCCCCGCTGACCGCGCTCAACTCGCTGCGTCGACACCAGATCCACGCGGCGCTGGGCGAGCTGCGCGACCTCGGCCCGGGCCTCCCGGCGCTCATGGTCGGCGACTACAACTATCCGGTGTTCAAAGGCCGTCTCGACACCGAGATGCGCGATCACGGCTACGAGCTCAGCCTGAGCGACAAGCGCACCTACACCCGCTACAAGATGTTCCGCGGGCACTTTGACTTTGCAACCTCCGCCGGTCTCGACATCTCGAGCGTGTCCACGCTGGGCCGGGGCCTGTCGGATCACCTGCCGATCCTGGTGTCCGCGCAGTTGCGCGCGGAGCATCGCGTGCCGAGCCTCGTTTAGCGCCCGGCACGCGGTGCTGCGCCGCGTTTAGCGCTGCGCGGCGAGGTATGCGGGGATCTCAGCAACCCCGCCCAGCACCGCTGTCGCAGCCGCGGGGAAGTCGCCGCGCTCGAGCTTGCCGGTGAGTACGCCAATCGCGTGCGCGGCGCCTGAGTTGGCCCCGGCCTGCACGTCCACCGCGGTATCGCCCGCGACGAGTACGGTGCGCACGTCGAGGGTGCCCGTGCGCTCCATGGCCCAGTGGATCATGTACGGCGCCGGGCGGCCGGCGAGCACCTCGTCGCCGCACACGAGCGCGTCGACGACCACCGAGTCGGCACTTCCTGCGGGGAGAACGGGAGCCGTGGGGGCGCTGACCGCGTCCGCCTCGGGCGCCACCTGCCACCCGAGGCGATCGAGGATGGCGGTCGCTACGTCGTGCGAGAACCCCGTGGTGAGGGCCACGCGCACGCCACCGGCGCGCAGCTCAGCGATCGCCTCGGGAACACCGGCGATCGCTGTGGGCGGTGCGGCCGCGTAGCGCTCAGCGAGGATCGTCTGGAAGCGCTCAAATGCGCGGTCGACCACACCGGGAAGCGCGGGATCGCCGCCGCCGAGCTCCATGAGCGCGGTGATGGCTGCGCGCTTCTCTGTACCCATCCAGGTCTGCAGATCTGCGGGGGCGACGGTGGCGCCGGTCTCGATCACCGCGTCCTCGAGTGCGCGGTACACCTCCCCGCCGTCGTCAATCGTCGTTCCGGCCATATCGAATACTGCAAGGGTGATCATTGGGGTGCTCCTGAAACGTGGGTGGGGAAACTCAGTGCGCGGCGGTCGGCTCGGCGATCGGTGCCGCGGTAACGGCCTGCCGAGTGAGCGGGATCCGGTGCTCCGCGCTGTTCTCGACGGCGAAGTTGGTCATTGACGGGAGGTAGCGATCGTCGGCGGTCTCGATGATCGCGCCGAACTCGTTCGTGGCAACACGGCGTACGCGCAGCAGCGGGCAGCCGGGGGCGACGCCCAGCTGCTCCACCTCCAGCGGATGGGCGGCGATCGCGTCGATCACGTGCCGCGCGCGTACGGGCACCACGCCTGCTGCCGCGAGCGCCTGGTAGATCGATCCGCCGTCGAGGTCGGCCGAGAGCAGGTGTCGCCCGATCTCGTAGGGGTACAGTGAGCGCTCGAGCATGGCGGGCTTGCCATCGAGCGAGCGCACGCGAATGATCTCCACGATGGGGGAGTCCGGCGCGATCCTCAGCTCGGTGGCGATGCGCTCGGTTGCGGGGCGGCGGCTCGCCTCGATGACGCGCTGGCCGGGGGTGTACCCGAGATCGCGCGCCCACTCGGTGAACGACATGAACGTGTCGAAGGACTGCACGGGGGCCGTGCGCTGCACGCGGGGCGGGGTACCCCGCCCGCCCACGATCATGCCCTCGGCGCGCAGCGCGGCGAGAGCCTGGCGCACCGGGCCACGCGAGGTGCCGAACTCGGCGATGAGAGATTTCTCGCTCGGCACCTTGTCGCCCTGCTGCCAGGCGCCGGTGCGGATGCGGCGAATCATCTCCTCGTACAGCTGCACGTGAAGGGGAGCGGTGGATGTCATGTCGAAAGACTACAAGTTGTCATGACTAGCGCAGCGGTTCGCGGGTGACGGCCACATGAACGAATTGTGAAGCTTCCGGGCCGATCCCGCGCTCGCAATGAACGCTCGGCGAACACCGGCGCAAAAAGTTGTGTTGACTACTTTCCGCGGTTCAGGATCGAAGCATGACATCGCAGACCCCCGCCCCCCGCATCGCCATCGTCGGTGCGGGCATCATCGGCCTCGCTCACGCCGTGGCCGCGCTTGACGCCGGCTACCGCGTCACCGTGCTCGAACAGGACGCTGCCGCGGTCACCGCGAGCGTGCGGAACTTCGGTCACGTGTGCGCCTCGGTGCAGTACGGGGAGCTTGGCGAGCTTGCCGCAGAGAGCCTGCCGATCTGGTTGAGCCTCGCTGAGCGCGCCGGGGTGACGGCCCGCCGCTCGGGCACGCTTGCCGTTGCGCGCTCTGCGGCGGAGCAGGCCGTGCTTGAGGAGCTCGTCGCCGAGCGCGCCCCCGCCGGCGCGCGTCTCCTCACGGGCGGCGAGACCGCCGCGACGCTGCACCTTGAGGAGGGCAGCTCCGCGGCCGGCGCCGTGCGGGCCGGCCTGCTCCTCACCGACGATGTGACCGCCGATCCGCGCACCGCGGTCGCCCGAATTGCGGCCTGGGTCAATGGCCATGAGCGCGGCGAGGTGCGCTTCGCAACGACCGTGCATGCTGTCCATACCGGTGTCGTCGAGACGAATCGCGGCCGTGTCGAGGCCGATCACATCATCGTCGCGACCGGACACCTGCTCGGACGGCTCTTCCCCGAGATCGCCACCGCGGCCGGCGTGCGCGAGTGCGCGCTGCAGATGGCGCGCGTGCGCCCGCCCCGCCCGATGGGGCTCGGCCCGGCCGTGCTCACCGGCACGTCAATGCTGCGCTACGGCCGCTTCGCGGGCTCGGCTGCCGATGCGCTCCGGGCGGAGCTGTTCGCGCAGCGGCCCGAGTTTGCCGAGATCACTGCGAACGTCATGTTCACGCAGCAGGCCGACGGCACGCTGCTCGTCGGCGACTCCCACGCCAGCCACGACGCGGCGCCACCGTTCCTTGACGAGCGCTGGTCGCAGATCCTGCTCGATGAGGTGGCGACCCTCCTTGGCACGCCGCGGCTCGAGGTGCTCGAGCGCTGGCAGGGACTGTATGCCACGAGCGAGCTCGGTGACATCTGCCAGGAGACCCCTGTGCCCGGCGTCTCGATCGTCACGCTGACCACCGGTGTCGGCATGACCGTCGGCCTCGGGCTTGGCGCACGCACGATCGCCGCACTGTCGCGGTAGCGGATCCCAATTTCCATCGACCTGCTGTTCCGAACTACACACCCACTCACCGCAGTACCCACCCAAGGAGAATCGTGAAGAAGAACGCTGCCCTCGCCGCCACCGCGCTGGCCGCCCTCACCCTGGGCCTCGCCGCATGCGCGCCCGCCGGCGAGGACACCGCTGCCGCCTCGGCGAGCTGCCCCGACGGTAAGATCCGTTTCGGCATCCTGCCCTACGAGGACCCCGAGCGTCTGGAGCCCGCCTACCAGGTGCTCGCGAAGGCGCTCTCCGAGAAGCTCGATTGCGAGGTCGAGGTGTCGATCACCGAGGACTACGCCGCCGAGGTGCTCGCGATGGAGAACGACCAGCTCGAGATCGCCCAGTTTGGCCCGCTCGGCTTCGTGTTCGCGAACGAGCGCGCCGCCGCTGAGCCGCTCGCGTCCTTCGGCGATGCCGAGGGCAACCCCACCACCTACACGGGCGGCATCTGGGTGCCGAAGGACTCGAAGATCCAGAAGCTCGAGGATCTGCCGGGCCACACCCTCGCCCTCGGGAGCCCCGGCTCCACCTCGGGTGATGCGCTGCCCATGTCGGCCATCACCGACGCGGGGATCGCCGACGAGGTCACCGCCGACTACGCGGGCGGCCACCCCGAGGCACTCCTCGCACTCGTGAACGGCACCGTCGACGCGGCGCAGATCAACTCGCAGACCCTGGCAACGGCAACGGCCGAGGGCACCTTCGACGCGAGCCAGTTCCGCCAGATCTGGGAGTCGGATCCGATCCCCAACGACCCGATCACCGTGCGCGGCAACCTGCCGCAGGAGTTCAAGGACGCGGTGTCCGATGCGCTCCTCAGCCTCGACGCTGAAGATGTTGCAGAGGTGTCCGGCTTCCTCGGCGTTGACCCCGCCGGGCCGCTGATCCCCACCACGAAGCAGGACTACCAGCCCCTCTTCGATCTCGCGAAGACCATGGGCCTCACCGAGGCGGACGTCTAATGAGCGCCGTCACCGCACACAGGGATTCCGCCGAGGTGGGGCGCGTCACCGCGCTCCCCGCTCACGGGGGAGCGGCCGCGGCCGAGGAGCGGGAGGTGCTGCTCGACGTCCGGGCCATCTCCAAGAGCTTCGGAGATCGCGTCGTGCTGCAGGACATGAGCATGCGCGTGCACGCGGGCGAAGTGGTTGCCTTCCTCGGAGCGAACGGCTCCGGCAAGTCGACCACCCTGCGCGCGGTGAACGGCCTGATCGAGGCGGACTCTGGCGACATCACGATCGCCGGGGTTCGCCTCACCGAGGCGAGTAGTCAGCGTCGCGCTGAGGCGCGCCGCACCGCCGCCACCGTGTTCCAGAAGATCCACCTCGTGCAGCGCCGCTCGGTGCTGCAGAACGTCTGCGCGGGCGGCTTCGCCCGCCTGCCGGGATGGCGTTCGCTCCCGCCCCTCTTCGGGCGCGAGCTGAAAGAGGAGGCCATGGCCTGCCTCGACCGGGTGGGCCTCGCCGATCGGGCGCACGACCGCGCGGGGAGCCTCTCGGGCGGGCAGCAGCAGCGCGTGGCGATTGCGCGTGCGCTCTGCCAGCGCCCCCGCATGATCCTCGCCGACGAGCCGGTTTCCGCGCTCGACCCGAAAGCCGCGGACGACGTGATGCAGCTCCTGCACGACCTCGCGGCGAACGAGGGGCTGGGCGTGGCCGCTGTGCTGCACCAGCCGCACCTTGCGCGCTCTTACGCTGACCGCGTGATCGGCCTGCGCGGCGGCAAGCTCGTCTTTGATGCCCCCACCGCCGACATCGACGACGCTGAGCTGGCGTCCCTCTATCTGTGATCCCTGAGGAGCCATCCATGACCGACACCCTGACCCGCGAGCCAGCCCCCGCACCGTCTCACGGCGGCGCGCCGCGCGCACTCGGCGTTCCCCGCGACCCCCGCGTGCCGTATCGCGCGGGCTCGTGGAGCGTCATCATCGTCGTGCTCGTGCTGCTGCACTTGCTCGCGTTCCAGGCCACCGACTTCCGGCCCGAGAAGCTCGTCACCGGCGCGCAGGGCATGGCGAACTTCCTCGCCGAGGCGATCCCGCCGGATCTCAGCCCCGATGTCGTGAAGGCCGGCCTCGAGGGCGCGCTCACCACGCTCTGGGTGGGCCTTCTCGGCACCACGGTGTCGATCCCGCTCGCGCTGCTGCTCGCCGTGTTCGGTGCGCGCACAACGACGCCCAACGGCTTCGTCTACCAGGTAGCGCGAGGCATCCTGTCATTCTTCCGCGCGGTGCCCGACATCGTGTTCGCGCTGATCTTCGTGACTGCCGTGGGGCTCGGCCCGTTCGCCGGTGTGCTCGCGCTCATCGCGCACAACACGGGCGTGATGGGCAAGCTCTGGTCCGAGGCGATGGAAGACATCGATCCGGGCCCTGAGCAGGCGCTCCGCACCGCCGGCGCGAGCCGGTGGCAGGTGGTCGCGAACGCGACGATCCCCAGCGTGCTGCCGCAGCTGACCGGTCTGCTGCTCTACCGCTTCGACGTGAATGTGCGCTCGTCGCTCGTGCTCGGGCTCGTGGGCGCCGGTGGCATCGGTCTCCTGATCAACAAGTCGATCAAGACGTTCCAGTTCGACGAGATGATGACCTACCTCATCATCATCCTCGTGGTGATCGTGCTCGTCGATCTCGCCTCGGCGTGGATCCGAAAGCGGCTGCAGTAGCGCGTGCGATCGAGCCGGGGATGCGGTCACCGCGTCCCCGGCTCGCGTGAGCGGTTAGGCCGCGGACGTTCCCGGGGCACTTCCTGCGGCGGCCTCAGAGCCCGCGGGTGCCTCAGGGGTCTCACCGCGGGAGCAGCGCCCGGAGGGTGTGTCGCGCGCCACGGTGTGGTCCGCCGAGGCATTGAACCTGTGGAGATTTGCGCGCAGTTGCTCCAGATCGGCGTCCGTCCACCCGCTGAAGCGCTCGTGGTAGGCGTCTGCCCATTTCTCGCGGATCGCGTCGATGAGCTCCTGCGCGTGTGCACTCCCCGTGAGGAGCACGACACGACGATCCTCGGGCGCGGGCTCCGCCTCAACGAGGTTCAGTTCACGCAGCTTGGAGATCTGCCGGCTCACTACGGCCTTGTCCATATCGAGCATCTGACTGATGCCGGTCACCGTGAGTGGGCCCTTGCGCAACACCAGCTGCAGCACGATCAAACCGACCCCGCGGAGGTCTGGGTGAACGTCCTCTGCGTAGCGGGCCCAGCGGCTCCGTGCGAAGGCGATCACCTCCGAGAACTCGGCGATGATGTCCGCGATAGTGTCGGCGCTGCCGCCCGCCGGCCCGGTGGGGTGAGCGGACGGCAGCGTGCGATCCTTCATGATGAATAACCCTAGCTCGCCGTGCCGTCAGGGCTCGAACCGGACACCCGACCGTGGCGGGTGGGCAGGGCGATCGGCCCCGTCGCATCCGTGGGGACCGTCACCGCGTCAGCGGCACGCGGCTGCTCAATGTCGCCCGTCGCACCGTCGCCCTCGGCGCGCATCTCGGCGATCTTCTCCGCGTTGCTCTTTGAGCTGAGCGGAATGTTCGGCAGCAGGATGATGGCGATGAGTGCGATGAGCGCGATGGGTGCCGCAGCAAAGAAGATGTTGCCGATCCCGTGTCCGTAGGCGGACTCGACGACGAGGCGCACCGGCAGAGGCAGCTCGGACACCTTGGGGAGCACGCCGCTCGAGAGCGACTCGGCGCCCGCGAGGTCCGCGGGGCTCAGCTTCTGCAGGCCCTCCGTGATGTAGCTGGTCACCTGGTGCGCAAGCATCGCGCCCATCGCGGACATGCCCGCGGTGCCGCCGATCGTGCGGAAGAAGGTGACCGCCGAGCTGGCGACGCCCATCTGGGTCGGTGCGACCGTGTTCTGCACCACGAGCACGAGATTCTGCATCGTCATGCCGACGCCGGCGCCCATGACAAACATCGAGACGCCCACGTACCAGTACGACGTGTCGTAGCGCAGCTGGCCCATCATGAGGAGACCTGCGAAGAGGGCGATGCCGCCCGCCACCATGTACCGCTTCCACTTGCCCGTCCGCGTGATGATCTGGCCGACGATCGTGGAGGAAATGAGCACGCCGCCCATCATGGGGAGCGTGAGGAGACTTGCCTCGATCACGGAGCGGCCGCGTGCGAGCTGCATGTACTGGCCAAGGAACACCGCGGTGCCGAACATGGCGAGACCGACGGCGACGCTCGCGATGACGGACAGCGTGAAGGTGCGGTTAGCGAAGAGGGTGAGCGGGATGAGGGGCTCTTCCGCGCGGATCTCGACGATCACAGCGAGGACGAGCAGAATGAGGCCGCCGCCCACCATCGCTGCGGTCTGCCACGACCACCAGTCAAAGCTCGAACCGCCGAGCGTCACCCAAATGAGCAACGCCGAGAAGCCTGTCGAGATGAGGATCGCCCCAAGGTAGTCGATCTTGATCTTGCGTTTAATGGTCTGCAAGTGGAGGGTGCGCTGCAGCATGACGATTGCGATGATCGCGATCGGGGCGGCGACGTAGAAGTTCCAGCGCCAGCCGATCGTGTCGGTGATCAGGCCGCCGAGCAGTGGGCCGCCCACGGTGGCGACTGCCATGACGGCGCCCATGATGCCCATGTACTTGCCGCGCTCCAGTGGACTGACGATCTCGGCGAGCACAATCTGGCCGAGCACGCCGAGGCCGCCCGCGCCGATGCCCTGCAGCACACGGAAGGCGATTAGCCAGGACGGCTCCTGCGCGGTGCCGGCGAGCGCCGAACCGAGCGTGAAGACGATCAGCGCGAGCTGCAGCAGCACCTTCTTGCTCGTGAGGTCGGCGAGCTTGCCCCAGATGGGTGTTGAGATCGCGCTCGCGAGCATGGTCGCGGTGACCACCCAGGTGAAGGCGGCCTGCGTGCCGCCGATGTCGGCGATGATGATCGGCATCGACGTGCCGACCACGTTCATCGCAAGCATTGAGACGAACATGCTGAGGAAGAGCCCGGTGAGGGCAAGGCGCTTCGCGCGGCCGGAGAGTAGCGCGGCAGCGGGAGCGGTTGGAGCGGCTGAGGTCATTCGGGTGCGGGATCCTTCGCGACGGGTGATGGGCGCAGCGGCGGCGGTCGAACCTCGAGGGGACCGTCGACGGCGCAAATTGTTGACGAGGGTCAACTATAGGGGATTAGTTGACCCCCGTCAACTACCTCCGCCCCCCCCGCGCTCGGCCGAACCGAGGTCACTTGGGCAGGGTGTCGCATGTGTGCCGTGCGCAACACCCTGCCCAAGTGACCCCGATTCAGCGGGAGGGCGGGCTGATGGGGGAAGGCGGCGTGAAGGGAGTCGCTCACAGCGGGGCTGAGGCGCCCTGGCCTGCGGATTTGTGGGGGCGAAGAAGCTTCGTCCGCCCAGTGCCGCGGTGTAATGAGACGCTCGGCCGCATGACCGCGCGCACCCCTATCGTTGCCCCGCATGAGGCGTATCAGGTGGCAGAGCTACGCGCGGGCGGGGTGTCCCGCGGGCGCTTCAGGTCAGCGGACATGAGGCGGGTCGGGCGCGGGGTGGTGCTCCACCCAGACGCGGCGTACGATTCCAACAGCCCGCGAGACCAGGCAGTCGCGGTGGGGCAGGCGCTCTCGAAGGAGTTCTTCATCTCGCGGCGGTCTGCCGCGCTCCTCTGGGGCATCCCGGCGCCCGTACTACCGCACGGCCGCGTGGAGGTTGGCTCGTTCTCGCCGTTGCGGGCCCCCAGAAGGCCGAACATTCAGGGGCATCGCGTGCGGAGTGGTGCGCTGCGCTGGGCGAGTGTCGCGGGACTCACGGTTCCGTCGGCCGAAGACGTGTGGTGCCAGCTCGCCGCAGTCGTGCCCTTGACTGGTTTGGTCGCGGCGGGCGACTTTCTCATTTCGGGATCGCGCACGGCGGGCGGCCGAACGCGCCCGCTCTCAACGCCCACAGCGCTGGCAGCGGCAATGCGGCGACACCGTGGGAGCACCGGTGCCCCGCTCAGACGAGCAGCGCTTCCACTCTTGCGGGCGCCCGTGGACTCGCCACCCGAGACTGAACTGCGGCTTCTCATCGTGGCGGCGGGGTTTCCAGAGCCACGCGTGAACTGCCGCATCCAGGCTGGGTCGACCGTCTTCCACTCGGACCTTGGGTATCCCCGGCGGCGGGTGGCAATCGAGTACGAGGGCGCGTACCACTTTCAAAGTGCGGCGCAGATGCGGCGAGATTTGGATCGAATTGAACGCATCCAGGGTGCCGGGTGGCAGGTGCTCAGGGTGACCGCCGAGACGCTGCGGTCGCCCCGCGCCTTTCTTCAGCGCCTCGCGGGTGCCCTCGAGCGCGCCGCCCGGTGACGCCGCGCAACCCTGAACCCGTCGAGCCTCCCGTTGCCCCCAGAATCGGGGTCACTTCGGCAGGGTGTCGCGCAGGCGACGGTCGCGACACCCTGCCGAAGTGACCCCGATCCGGGGGTGGGGTGTGGCGGGGGAGGGAAAGGGGGTGGCGGCAGGCAGCGCGCGGGTACGGCAGAATAGGGGCATGGGACTTGAGACCGGCAGCATCCGCATCGGCGTCATCGGCGGCGGGCAGCTCGCCCGCATGATGGTGCCACCGGCGATTCACCTCGGACTGCGCATCAGCGTGCTCGCCGAGAACGAGGGCTCGAGCGCCGAGCGCGCCGCCGACATGGTGGGCGACTACCGCGACCCCGAGACGGTATATGCGTTCGCCGACACCGTCGACGTGATCACTTTCGATCACGAGCACGTGCCGCAGGAGATTCTCGAGGAGCTTGAACGCCGCGGCGTGGCCGTGCACCCGCGCCCCGCATCGCTGCAGTTCGCGCAGGACAAGATCGTGATGCGGGAGAAGCTCGCCGAGCTCGGCGTGCCGATCCCGGCCTGGGCTGCCGTGTCGAACGAGGCCGAGCTGCAGGAATTCATTGCGGCGAACGGCGGCCGTGCTGTCGTGAAGACCGCCCGCGGCGGCTACGACGGCAAGGGCGTGCGCGTCGTCGCTGACGCCGCCGAGGTGCGCGACTGGTTCACGGCACTTGACGAGGACGGCCATGGCGGCCACCTGCTCGTCGAAGAGCTCGTCGACTTCACACGTGAGCTCTCGCAGCTCGTCGCCCGGCGCCCGAGCGGTGAGACTCGCACCTGGCCCGTGGTCGAGACCATTCAGCGCGATGGCGTCTGCGCAGAGGTGCTCGCCCCGGCTCCCGTGGCAAACCCGGCAACGCTCGACGAAGCCGCGCGCATCGGTGCAGTTGTTGCCGAGGGCGTTGCGGTGACCGGTGTCCTCGCCGTCGAAATGTTTGAGACCCGCGACGGCCGCGTGCTGGTCAACGAGCTCGCGATGCGCCCGCACAACTCAGGCCACTTCTCAATCGAGGGCTCGGTGACGAGCCAGTTCGAGCAGCACCTGCGCGCGGTCGCAGACCTGCCGCTCGGCGACACCCGCATGACCGCGCCCGCCGCGGTGATGGTGAACGTGCTCGGCGGCCCCGCTGAAGGGCCGATGCCCGTGCGGTACGCGGCCGCGCTTGCTGCCCACCCAGGCGCCAAGATCCACAGCTACGATAAGCAGCCGCGACCCGGCCGCAAGGTGGGTCACGTCACCGTGGTCGGCGACGACATGACCGAGGTGCGCGCCGCCGCGAAGGCCGCCGCCGCAGCGTTCGACTAGGCCCGCGACCGCCACACCCCGCGCGGTACGATTGGGGCATGGCACGTAGCGCAACGCCCCTCGTCGGCGTCATCATGGGTTCCGATTCCGACTTCTCCGTGATGGGCGACGCCGTGCAGGTGCTGCGCGACTTCGGCATTCCGCACGAGGTCGAGGTGGTGAGCGCACACCGCACGCCTGACAAGATGGTCGACTACGCGCGCGGCGCGGCAGAGCGCGGCATCCGCGTGATCATCGCGGGTGCGGGCGGCGCGGCCCACCTGCCCGGCATGGTCGCCTCGATGACCACGCTCCCCGTGATCGGCGTGCCGGTGCCGCTCGCCATGCTCGACGGCATGGACTCGCTGCTCTCCATTGTGCAGATGCCGGGCGGCATCCCCGTGGCCACCGTGTCGATCGGTGGCGCGAAGAACGCGGGCATCCTCGCGGCGCGTATCCTCGGCGCGAGCGATCCCGATCTGTCGGAGCAGCTTGCCGAGTACGCACAGAGCCTCACCGACATGGTGGAGCTTAAGAATGCTGCGCTGCAGGCGCGTGTGGACGCTGACGCCGAGGCGGACGGCGGCCGCTAAGCCCGCGGGAGGCGGCGCGAACTACAGGTTCGCGTGCGTCTCCCACAGCTGCCAGGCTGCGCCGTTCCAGCTGAAGCCGCGGCCGCGATCGCCCGCGAGCACGGCAAGCTTCGCGATCGCCTCGGGATCCCGAATGAGGCGACTGCACTCTGCGGCGAACTCCTCCGCCGTTTCGGCGGCAACCCCGGCGTCGAGTACCAGCTCCGCCGTGGCCGCGTGACCCGCGTGCAATACCGGCACCGAAGCGCTCAACGCGGCGATGGTGAGATACCCCGTGCCCGCGAAGGTCTGCGGCATAAGCAGCACGTCGGCACCAGCGATCACCGCACCGATGTCGGCGAGTTCGCGCGGCTGCACGATGTGCACGCGATGCTGCAGTTCGCTCGGGATCGCTGCCGCGACCGGATCCGCGCCGCTCTTGTCGCGGCTCGGGGGAGTGGGATCGAGGCTGGCGATCACCACGAGCGAGCCGAGCGCGGGGTCGGCGCGCATCGCGTCGAGCAGCCACTCGAGGCGGCCATACTCGCCGGGGGCTGCGGTCGTGAGCGCGTAACGGGGCGGCAGCTCAAGTGTTGCGCGACGCTCTGCAGCATCCGTTCCCGCGAGGTACTCGCGCGGCGGCGCCGGCTGCAGCACCTGGATGGGAAGATCGGTGCCGTAGTTCTCCTGTAGGACTCGGGCGGTCGCGTGCGTGGGCGTGAGGATCACGTCAGCGTGCCGCACTGCGCGTCGCGCAAAGGCGCGGTAGAGGCGTGCCTGCGTGTTGCCGAGCAGGGCGGGCGCCTCCCACGCGAGCGCGTGCGAGATAGTCACCGAGGTCTGCGAGCCATCGTCATCGCCGCGTGAGCGGAGCGGCACAAGCGGGGTGAGCGCGTGCACGAACTCGCCGTCGAGGGGGCGCGCCGTGGCACCGTTCTGCCAAGCGAAGGGGAGCATGCCCGCGCGCATGGGCAGCTGCTCCGTGCGGATGAGCGGAGAGGTGAACTGCGGGTTCGCTGCGCCGCGCGAGACGAGGTAGCGCGCGCTGCAGCTGCGGGGTGCGGTCTCGGCGATCGCTACGGCGAGGTCGCGAGCGGCGGCGGCCTGAGCCTCGGCCTCCCAGTCGGGGAACGGATCCGCGATGAGGGTCAGTGTTGCCACGCCCGATCCCCTTTCTACCCAAGTCAGGTCGCATAAATCTGATGTTCACATTCTACGGAGTGCGGCCTCGTGAAACCGCTCCGAGCAGGCCCCGCCGCGCGCGAGCGAGACCGAATCGCAACACTTTCGCCAAGCGACCATTCGGTCAGTGTGCGAATCTGTTCAGGATTGGGCGTTTTCCCGCTTCGGCGCGTGCTGCCGGGAAGCACACGGCCAGGCAAAGTACGCTAGTTCGCATGCGTGTATTGCTGACAGGTGGCGCCGGGTACATCGGCTCGCACACTGCCCTGGTTCTCACTGAGCGCGGCCACGACGCGATCGTGCTCGATGACTTCTCGAACAGCAGCCCCGAGGCGGTGCGGCGTGTGGAGCAGCTCACCGGAGCGACCATCCCCGTCATCGAGGCTGACCTCGCCGACCGCGTCGCCACCGCCGCCGCGCTCGACGGGGTGGAGTTCGACGCGGTCATCCACTTCGCGGGGCTGAAGGCCGTGGGCGAGTCGGTTGCCAAGCCGACGCGCTACTACCGGGTGAACATCGATTCGACGCTGACGCTCCTCGACCTCATGCGCGAGCGCGGGGTCGCGAACCTCGTGTTCAGCTCCTCCGCGACTGTGTATGGCGACCCAGAGGTGTCGCCGATCGACGAGGCGCAGCGCGCCGGAGTGGGGCTCACGAACCCGTACGGCTGGTCGAAGTTCATGAACGAGCAGATCATCCGCGACGCGCAGCACGCCTGGCCCGAGCTGAGCGCGGTGCTGCTGCGCTACTTCAACCCGGTGGGCGCGCACCCCTCGGGGCGGATCGGCGAGGACCCGGCCGGGATCCCGAACAACCTGATGCCGTTCATTGCCCAGGTGGCCGTCGGCAAGCGCGCGCAGCTCAGCGTCTTTGGTGACACCTACAACACCCCAGACGGCACCGGCGTGCGCGACTACATCCACGTGATGGATCTCGCCGAGGGGCACGTCGCCGCGCTCGAGCAGGGCGCGGCCGGCGTACGCACCTACAACCTGGGCTCGGGCACCGGCTCAAGCGTGCTGGAGGTGGTGCGCGCCTTCGAGGAGGCGTCGAACCGCCCCGTTCCCTACGTGGTCGCGCCGCCGCGCGCGGGCGATGTGGCAGAGGTCGTGGCCGATCCCGCGCGAGCGAACGAGGAGCTCGACTGGCGCACCACCCGCACGCTCGCTGAGGCGTGCCGCGACTCGTGGGCGTGGCAGTCTGCAAACCCGGGCGGTTACACCGCATGACGCTCGACCTCGAGCGGCCGCTGCGCTACCCGGATACCGAGTCCGCACCGCTCATGACGAAGCGGGCGCGGTGGCTCGTGCTGATCGGGTTCCTGTTCCCGGGGAGCGCCCAGTTGCTCGCCGGCAACCGGAAGCTTGGCCGTTTCGGGGCGGTGGCGACCTCGCTGCTCATCGTCGGTGTGCTTGCGGCGCTCGGCGGCCTGCTCTTCGCGCGGGTGGCCACCCTGTCGTTCTTTGCGAACAGCATGGTGCTGCTCGTGCTGCAGATCCTGCTGGTGTTCTACGCGGTGCTCTGGCTGGTACTCGGCTTCGACACGCTGCGCCTCACGCGCCTCGTGAAGACGCATCGGGGGTGGCGCGTGCCGATCGCGATCCTCTCCGTGCTGCTCACCGTGGTGCCCTCCGCGGGAGCAGCGTGGACCGCGACGACGATCAACGCGGGCCGCGAGCTGCTCTCCGGGCTGTTCAGCGGTGCCCCGGCGGTGGAGCCGGTCGATGGTCGCTACAACATCCTGCTGCTTGGCACCGACGCGGGCGCCGACCGCGAGGGGCTGCGCCCCGACAGCATCTCGCTCGTGAGTATCGACGCGAAGACCGGGCAATCGGCGATTATCGGGATCCCGCGCGAGCTGTCTGGGGTGCCGTTCCCCGAGGACTCGCCCATGTACGACATCCACCCGAACGGCTTCGGTGTCGCACCGAATGCGTACGGCGACTGGGGTGGCTGCGAGGTGGGCCGATGCATCCTCAACGGGCTCTACGCCGAGGTTGAGCTGTTCCAGCCCGAGCTGTACCCGAACGCGAAGGCGAAGGGGTCGTCGCCCGGCATCGAGGCGACGAAGGACGCGGTCACCGCGACGACGGGGCTTGAGGTGCAGTTCTACGTGCTCCTCAACATGGATGCGTTCGAGAGCATCATCGATGCGCTCGGCGGCGTGACGATCAACGTCGAGGAGCGACTGCCCATCGGTGGCGACCAGTACGGCAACAATGTTGACGGCTACATCGAGCCCGGTCTGCAGAAGATGAACGGCTACACCGCGCAGTGGTACGCGCGATCCCGCTATGGCTCGGATCGTGGCGACTACGACCGCATGGAGCGCCAGCGCGAGCTGCAGGCCGCCATCCTTGACCAGATGAACCCGAGCAATGTGCTGCTCAACTTCCAGAAGATCGCCGCCGCGGGCACGCAGCTCGTGGAGACGGATCTGCCCGAGTCGATGCTCGGTCGCTTCCTCGATCTCGCAACGAAGGCGAGCGCGCACAAGCCGCTGAACGTTGAGCTGGTGCCGCCGGAGGTGGATCCGGACTACCCGGACTTCGACGTGATCCGGCAACTGGTAGCGCAGGGCATTGCCGAGGCCTCACCAGCTCCCGAGGAGTAGCGCGAGCGATGCCCCGGCTGCGCCGCTGAGCGTGCGCGGCCGGGGTGTCGGTGGTGCCGTCTAGACTGTCCGAGGCCCAACACGAGTCGAAAGGGGTGTGAGCGCATGCGCGTGACCGCCGTTCTGGTGGCCTACAACCGGCGCGAGCTGCTGCGGGAATCTCTCGCCGCCCTCGCCGCGCAGAGCCGACCCGTCGACCGCCTGGTCGTGGTGGACAACGCGTCTGATGACGACTCCGCCGCCGTTGCCGCCGAGATGCTTGAGCACTGGGGCGAGCGCGGGCGCCTGATCCGCCTCACGGAGAACACGGGTGGGGCCGGCGGTTTCGCGACCGGCATCGCTGCCGCTGTCGCCGAGGAGTGCATCGACTGGGTGTGGGTGATGGACGACGACACCGTGCCCGGCCCCGATGCGCTCGCCGGCGCGCTCGATGCGCATCAGCGGTACCTCGCCTCCGGGCAGGACGACCTCGCTGTAATGGGGTCGCGCGTGGTCTGGACCGACGGCGAAGACCACCCCATGAACACGCCGAAGGCAAAGATTCGGGCGGACCAGACTGAGCGATCCCGCGCTGCCGCTGCCGGGGCCATGGAGATCCGCTCCATCTCGTTCGTGTCCGCGTTCCTTCGTGCTGACCGCGTGCGCGACCTCGGGCTGCCGATCGCCGACTACTTCCTGTGGAACGACGACTTTGAGTACTCCGCGCGGCTACTGCGCGGCGCTCGCGGGCTCTACGTGCCGGGCTCGGTGGTCACGCACAAGACGGTGAAGCGGGGCTCGAGCGATCAGGATCCGGGCGCGCGTTTTTACTTCGAGGTGCGCAATAAGCTCTGGGTGTTCCGCACGAGCCGCGCGCTTGCAGGGTGGGAGAAGCTGCTCTACTCGGCGGCGACGGCCCGCCGCTGGTTCCGCACGTTCCGTGCGTCGGGGGATCGCGCGCAGCTGCGCGATTGCCTGCGTCGCGGGTGGCGCGATGGCTGGCGCACGGCGCCGCGCTCGACGCGTGAGGTGCTGCGCGACACCGGCGTGCCCGTCGACGTGATGGTTGCGGTGGACCAGCTGTCGAAGCTCGAGGAGCGCTAAGCGGGGTTCCCGTCTCACCCGCGCATGAACTTTGCGATTACAATGTGAAGTCTCTGTAAAAATTTAGGGGGATTTCATGCGCAAGCTGCTCGGCGTGCTGCTCACCGCGGGCCTCGTGCTCAGCGTTCCCGCCGGACCGGCGTTCGCCGTCGACGATGAACGCAGTGCAGACACGACCCCCACTGTCACGCTGCTCGAGGAATCGCTGGAGACGCTCGTCCCCGGTCCCGATACTCCTGTCGAGCCCGGGCCCGGCGGCGAGAACACCGATCCCGATCTTGGCGTCACCGACCCCGGCGAGGTCGGGCCCATCCCCGCTCCCGAGCAGCTGCCCAGCGTCACCGGCGTCGCGCAGGTCGAGCAGACGCTCCGCGGCACGCCGGGGCTCTGGCTGGCGCCGGATCTTGACTTCGCCCTCCAGTGGCAGGTTGACGGCAGTGACGTCCCCGGGGCCACCGGCGACACGTTCCCTCTGCTTCGCGACTACGCAGGCAAGAGCGTCCGGCTGACCGTCACCGCGTCTCGTGCGGGAGCCGATCCGCTCACGGTCGCCTCCGAGGCAGTGCTGGTGAAGCCCGGCACGCTCCGCGCCGGCGCGTTGAAGCTCTCGGGCACCGCGACCGTGGGGCAGAAGCTCAGCGTGAGCGCGCAGGCATCTGTGCCGAGCGGTGCGGCGCTGAGCTACCAGTGGAAGCGCGCGGGTTCGGCGATCGCGGGGGCAACCGCGGCGAGCTACACCCTTGTCGCCGCAGACCTCGGCAAGCAGATCACGGTCACGGTCACCTCGCAGCTCGCTGGTTTCACGCCGGCCGCAGCCTCCGTTGGGGTGGGCAAGGCCGTGGCCGCTGGCACCCTCACCACCGCGACGCCAAAGATCTCGGGCGCCGCTGTGGTGGGCACCACCCTCAAGAGTTCCGTGGGCAGTTGGAAGCCCGGCGGCGTGGCGCTCAAATACCAGTGGAATCGCGGCGGTGCCGCGATTCCGAAGGCAACGGGGTCGAGCTACAAGCTCACCTCCGCCGATGCGGGGAAGAAAATTACCCTGAGCGTCACGGGCACGCTTGCCGGGTACGGCACCCGCACAGTGACCTCCGCCGCCACCGGCACCGTGCTCTGGACGCTCACCGCGGCACCGACGCCGAAGATCTCCGGCACCTCGAAGGTCGGGGCGAAGCTGACGGCCTCGGCGGGCGCGTGGAAGCCGGCCCCCGTCTCCCTGTCGTACCAGTGGCTGCGCAACGGGAAGGCGATCAGCGGCGCGACGAAGGCGAGCTACACGCTCACGAAGTCCGATGGCGGCGCGAAGGTGTCCGTGCGCATCACCGGAAAGAAGTCGGGCTACGTCACCGTGGCGAAGACCTCCGGTACGCGCAGCATCCCGAAGGTGCTGAGCAGCCCGAAGCCCACCATCTCGGGTTCGGCTGTGGTGGGGTCGAAGCTCACCGTCAAGCGTGGCACCTGGACCAAGGGCACGAAGCTCAGTACGCAGTGGTTGCGCAATGGGGCCGCGATTCGTGGCGCGACTGGGTCGAGCTACACCGTGGGCAGCGGCGACATTGGGAAGCGGATTTCGGTGCGCGTCACGGGCTCGCAGAGCGGGTACTCGACCGCTGCGCAGGTGTCGAACGCCACCGGCGTGGTGAAGACCCCGAGTCGCTACAACCCCGGGTACTCGGGCACCTGCCCGGCGTGGGCGCCCATCAAGGGTAACCAGACAGGCAAGAAGTGGATCTACCACGTTCCGGGAAGCACGTACTACAGCCGAACCGTCCCTGAGGAGTGCTTCTCCACCGTGGCCGCAGCTCAGGCCGCTGGGTACCGCGCCCCGCTCCGGTAGGCCGCCCGCGGTGCCGCGGGAACGTTCTGGGGTGCCCCGCGGCACCGGGATAGGCTTGGGGGATCATGTCGAATCCCTCCGCGCCCGCTGCTCCGACAGCTGAGTTCTCGCTGCTCTTGCCCGTCTACGCGGGAGATAGCGCAGAGTTTCTGCGCCTCGCGTTCGAGAGCTCGGTCGACCACCAGACGCTGCGGCCCGCGGAAGCTGTCATCGTGCAAGACGGCCCCGTCCCGCAGGCGCTTGCGGACGAGCTCGCGCGGATCGAGAAAGCGAGCCCGGTTCCCGTGGTGCGGGTCACGCTGCCCGAGAACCGTGGCCTTACCGAGGCGTTGAACCGTGGCCTCGACGCATGCTCATACCCGGTCGTCGCCCGCATGGACGCCGACGACGTGTCAATGCCCGAGCGGTTTGCGCGCCAGTGGGCGCTGATGGAAACCGGGCTTGACTTGGTCGGCACCGGGATGGCGGAGTTTGAGCACGATCCCGAGCAGATTTCTTCAGTGCGCACGCCGCCCGTGGGTGCGGAGCGGATTCGAGCGCACGCGCGCACGCACAACCCCTTCAATCACCCGACCATGATGTATCGGGTGGCAGCTCTTGATCGGATCGGCCGCTACCAGTCGTTCGGCAAGATGGAGGACTACTGGCTTGGGATCCGGCTCATCGATTCTGGCGCGCAGGTCGAGAACATCCCCGAGCCGCTGCTCCGCTACCGCGTGGGAGCGGGCGCGTTCGCGCGCCGCGGCGGATGGACCGAAGCGCGCACGGAGTGGCGCCTGCAAGGTGAACTGCGCAAGATGGGCTTCATTTCGCGCGGAGAATACCTGCGCAACGTCGTCATGAAGGGCGCCTACCGGCTGCTCCCGGCGGGCCTCAAGCGTCTGCTGTTCCGCGGCCTGGTGAGCGGCGGCCTCCCCGGCGACCGCTCTGCCTGAACAGGCCTTCTCACGCAACATGCGACGCATCTTTTCCTATGAGTTCCCCGCAAGTGCGTAAACTCGGGTGAACGGGTGGGGGCCTAGACGAAACGAGGAGCCGAGTGGCCAGACAGCGTACTGAGCATAAGACCGACCAGAAACGGCCGCGTGCTCGACGTGCTGGAACTTGGGCAGCGCTCGCTACCGCCTTCCTCACGCTGTGTGTCGGTCTGGTAGTTTCGCCAGTTTCTCCCGCACTCGCGAACCCGTCGAACGGATTCAATCCGGGCAACATTATTTCCGATGCAAACTTCTATCAGGGCACGGCAATGTCTGCAGCCCAGGTGCAGACATTCCTGAACCAGCGTGTCCCGCGTTGCACGATCGGCGACCCGGGAAAACCAGCTGGAGGGACCTACTACTTCCCGGGTGGCGGATCGACGAAGCTTGCCACGAAATGCCTGAAGGATGCGGTGCTTCCTTCCCGCAGCATGGCATCAAACCCGTACTGCAGTAGCTACGTTGGCAGCAAGGGCGAGAGCGCCGCGACGATCATCCAGAAGGTCGGCCAAGCGTGCGGCATTAGCCAGCGAGTTCTGCTCGTGATGCTTGAGAAGGAACAGTCGCTCGTTCAGGATGACTTCCCGGCGCAGCACCAGTTCGACCGCGCCATGGGCTACGCCTGCCCGGACTCCGGCCCGGGGGGCTCCGCGAACTGTGACACGCAGTACTACGGCTTTTTCAACCAGGTCTACTACTCGGCGTGGCAATACAAGGTGTACCGCGCTTTCCCGGACAGCTACCGCTACAAGCCCTTCCAGAACAACACGGTTCAGTGGCACCCGAACCTGGGCTGTGGCACGTCGAACGTGTACATCGAGAACCGCGCGACGGCTTCCCTCTACATCTACACGCCGTACCGCCCAAACCAGGCGGCGCTGAATGCGGGCTGGGGGACGGGTGACGCCTGCTCCTCATACGGCAACCGCAATTTCTACAACTTCTACAACACATGGTTCGGGTCCCCCACGGCGCTTGATCCTGTCACAGCGAAGTATGTAGAGACTGGAGGATCGGGAGGGATTCTGGGTGCTCCTTTGAGCGGTATTGAGTCGTACCCGGGTGGTGGCTTGGGTCAGCGTTTTGCTGGTGGGTCGGTGTTCTATTCGCCGAGTACGGGTGCTCAGGTGGTGACTGATCCGATTCGGGCTGCGTATCAGAAGAGTGGGTACTGGCGTGGGGTGCTGGGTTACCCTGCGGGTGGTGTTGAGTCGTACCCGGGTGGTGGCTTGGGTCAGCGTTTTGCTGGTGGGTCGGTGTTCTATTCGCCGAGTACGGGTGCTCAGGTGGTGACTGATCCGATTCGGGCTGCGTATCAGAAGAGTGGGTACTGGCGTGGGGTGCTGGGTTACCCTGCGGGTGGTGTTGAGTCGTACCCGGGTGGTGGCTTGGGTCAGCGTTTTGCTGGTGGGTCGGTGTTCTATTCGCCGAGTACGGGTGCTCAGGTGGTGACTGATCCGATTCGGGCTGCGTATCAGAAGAGTGGGTACTGGCGTGGGGTGCTGGGTTACCCTGCGGGTGGTGTTGAGTCGTACCCGGGTGGTGGCTTGGGTCAGCGTTTTGCTGGTGGGTCGGTGTTCTATTCGCCGAGTACGGGTGCTCAGGTGGTGACTGATCCGATTCGGGCTGCGTATCAGAAGAGTGGGTACTGGCGTGGGGTGCTGGGTTACCCTGCGGGTGGTGTTGAGTCGTACCCGGGTGGTGGCTTGGGTCAGCGTTTTGCTGGTGGGTCGGTGTTCTATTCGCCGAGTACGGGTGCTCAGGTGGTGACTGATCCGATTCGGGCTGCGTATCAGAAGAGTGGGTACTGGCGTGGGGTGCTGGGTTACCCTGCGGGTGGTGTTGAGTCGTACCCGGGTGGTGGCTTGGGTCAGCGTTTTGCTGGTGGGTCGGTGTTCTATTCGCCGAGTACGGGTGCTCAGGTGGTGACTGATCCGATTCGGGCTGCGTATCAGAAGAGCGGTTACTGGCGTGGGGTGCTCGGCTATCCGACGAGTGGTGTGCAGAAACGGGCGGACGGGTCTCTGGTGCAGAGTTTCCAGGGCGGCACTATTGAGTACACCGCGGCTGGCAAGGCTGTCGTAACGCCGAAGGCCGCGATGAGACACCTTGAAGGAGACTCAAATGACCTCAACGTCCCCCAGAAGGAGGACGCAGAAGCTCCGCAAGAGAAAGGTGAAGAGGAGGAGGCCTCGACTGTCTCTCCGGCCCCAAAAGGCGAACCGTCTGACGACGAAGAGTCATTGCGCTCTGCGCAACCGCAAGATGACTCAGGTGTTGGTGTGACTGGGGCCGAGTGACGTGAAAGCGAAGCCGCACTCGATCTGGGAGGGCCGCAACGAGCCCAGCCCAGAGCTCTAAGAGTAAGCAGGAGGAGCGAAGCAATTAGAGAGGGTAAACTGATTGCTTTGACTCGCAGTCAAACCCACCTTTAGGAGCGCGATGATCACGAATGTCGGGAGAGCCATTGGTATTGCGTTTTCCTACCGCCGACCGTGGAGACGGTGGCTCCTCCTCCTCCGTGTGATCATTGACCGCCAGGGGCGTGCAGCAGTGAACTCAGCTGCATTTGCCAAGCTGCAAGGCCAACTAGAGGGAATGCTCCCGGAATATCCGGAACTTGTGCCGCGCTACCTGAATCAGCTGCGACGTGTGCTTCCCGCCGGCAAAGTTCGTGCACTCGCAGAGGAGCTTCAAGCCGAGCACAATGATGACGCAGTTTGGCTCACCTTTCTTGTCAACTTTTGGTACGGCTGGGGGGACTACCGACGCGGAGACGAAGCGCTTGAACTCGCCAAGGAGATAGATCCCGACTACCTTCCTATCTACCTTGAGGAAGCCGCAAATCAGCGTGTCCGGCGGAATCATTCTCGAGAGCGGTCAGCCATACAAAGAATTCTTGAGCTCAGTCAGGAATCCAAGCAGCGTTCCGCGGCTCTGGTGCAGCTGGGGTATCTCGAGTATTCGAAGCGTGATTTCGAAGCAGCGGCTCAGGCTTTTTCCGAAGCCGAGCTTGACGGGGCGTCGGCCTCGGGGATGCTCGCCGCCGCCGAATCATTCAGGCGCGTTGGGCGGGAAGAAGCGAGGAAGCGGGCGCTCAACACATACTGGCGCGGACGAAAGAAACCGTCGGTCGCCCCTGAGCTCGTACTTGCTGATGCTTACTCCACGATGGTCGATATCGAAGCCGCTGAGTATTACATTTCAAAAGCGCCAGCAAGTTCGGACTTGGACGGCAGCAGGGATTGGGCGGAACTTCGAGTTGCGTTCCTTCAGGGAGAGTGGGAAACAGCCAGTTTCATTGCGGATAGGTACCTGAAGCGCGATTCTGGTGCCCCGCTGTCACGCATCAAAGATATTGCTCTACTTCTGGAGCATCTTGGGGACTTCCACCGTGCTGCCGAGTTGCTCCTTGACGCCGAGCAAAGAGGCCTTTCAGACCCAGACTCCCTTTATCGAGCCGGGATCAATCTCGGGCAGCAGGGACGAACTCAGCAAGCGGTTGATGTTCTACTCCGTTCACGACAATTGAATTCGAAGTCCTTGAAGGGCGAACCGAACTTCAGTGCGGTCACGCAGGCGTCGAGCAAGCACCTGCGCGAGTGGAGCATCGAGGATCTTAGACGTGCGCTACGAGGCGTTTCCACGCACCGAGCGCTGACCTATGTCTCCCATACGCTCGGTTCGCGCTATGCCCAGAATGGCGAGTACGAACTGGCATTCGAGGCACTTCGACTGGTCTCCTCCAAACGGGGCGCCACCCTTCCATATTTTGGTGCACGTCGTTCACAACCTCATCCACGGTGGCATGAGACCTTCGCTGAGACGATTGAGCTGTTCCCGGTGGAACAAGACCTCGTAGTCTATGAGTCTTTCCACGGTGGGGCTACCTCCTGCAATCCGCTGGCCTTGTGCTTGCACGCGTTGGGTGAGCCGTCGCTCAGCCATCTTCAGCATGTGTGGATTGTGAACTCGAATGCGGAGATCGACGAACGTCTACGCGCTGACTCGCGGGTCACTTTCGTCCTGCGCTCGAGCGCAAATGCTGCGCGAATGCTGGCTACCGCTGGCACCGTCATCAACAACACGAGCTTTGAGGCTGCATACTACCGTCGTGAGGGTCAAAGGTATCTCAACACATGGCACGGTATTCCGTGGAAACACCTGGGTAAACGCGTAGCGGGAGATCCGTTCTCCTATGGAAACATTGCGCGGAACATGCTCCAAGCGACTCACATTATTGCCCCTGACAGTCACACACTTGAGGCTTTGACTCGCGACCAAAACGTTGATCGGTTGCTTTCTCCTGCTGTGACACAAGTCACAGGGTACCCCCGCATCGATTTGACAGTTTCGTTTTCTGAAGCGAGGAAGGACCAGCTGAGGCGAGAGCTAGGGCTTTCGCGCGACACTCCTGTTGTGCTCTACGCGCCGACCTGGCGTGGCTCTGTCTCGGATGAATCCTTCGACCTCTCTATGACGCTTGCTGCCGTACGCACCATGCAGCAGAGCGGCGCACAAGTGATCATGCGAGCACATCATTTTGTCGAAGCTGAACTGCGAAGAAACGAGGAGTTCGGCGATGTCGCACTCGTTCCCGCTTCTGTGAACTCCAACGAGCTGCTGTCGATCACAGATGTCCTCGTAAGCGACTTCTCAAGCATCATCTTCGATTTTGGTGTGCTTGAGCGTCCAGTGATCAAGTACATTCCTGACTATGAGTCGTACCGAGAAGAACGTGGTCTGTACTTTTCTCATTCGGAGATTCTTGGACGCAGCTGCTTTAGCCTGGAATCACTGCGGGAAGCACTAAACGACGCGCTGGAGACTCCCGAGCGCTTTGAAGAGAGAACGGCGAAGCAAAAGTCCTTCTACGCGCAAGAGGACGGGAGTGCGTCGCAGCGGGTATGGGAGTTTGTGCAACAAGACGATATTAAGGAGGACGGTCCGCCGAGGGATGAAGTCCGCCCACTGATTTCCGTTTCTGGGCTCAATGCCAATGGGATCACTCGCGCGTTGAAGAATATGGTGACGTCTTTTAGGGCGGAGCCGGTAGAGCCGTATCTTCTACTGACACGTGACATTATGGAGAATGGCACGTCAGACGCAGTAGAGGCTCTGCAGGAGTTCAGCCACGTACTGCTTGCTGTGGGCCAGCATGCGGGTACTCGGCTTGAAGTCGAAGTCCTTCGACAGGCCCTTGAAGGCAAGGTTCCTCTGCATCAGAATCTGATCGACGTCTTACGTGGGTCGGAACAACGCGAAGCGCGAAGACTCTTTGGAACAGCGGAGTTTGATATCGCGATCGAATTTGACGGCTATTCTCCTGCGAAGTCTGTGTTTATTGGCATGCAGAAACCGCAGCTTGCACCGCGGAACGCTCAGTTCCTGCATAGCGCTATGGTGCGAGAGCGGGATATCAAGTACCCCTGGCTTGACTCATCCTTCAAGTTTTATGACCAGTTCGACTTTCTCGTCTCGGTGAGCGAAGGCGTTCGCGAAGACAATGAGAACATGCTCTTTGAAGAGTATGGGGTGCCTCGCGATCGGCATCGGGTGATTGAGAACCTCATTGACCCGACACGCATTGCAGAACTCGGTCAAGTGGAACTGACTGATGCTGAAGATGCTTGGCTGACGCGGCCGGGCTTGCACGTCACCGCAGTCGGACGTTTGGCTCCGGAGAAGAACCAAGAGGCGATTATTCGGGCTCTTGCTGAGAACCGTGACACTTTGGGAGCTGTTCAGGTAGCACTTGTGGGTGAAGGCCCGATGGCGTCTGATCTGAAAAGACTTGTGTCTGATTTGGGCGTCGAGTCTCAGGTCGAGTTTTTTGGACACCTTTCGAACCCCTACCCGCTGATGAAGGCGAGCGACCTCGTCATCATGGCTTCTGTGCACGAAGGACAAGGCCTCGTGCTTCTTGAAGCACTCACGCTGCAGACTCCCATCGCTGCAAGCAAGATACCGGCTTTACTGCCTGTGGTTGGGCAGGACCGGCTCGGGATTGGCTTTCATCCCGACGCAGAAGGCGTAGCCGGCGCGTTGCACCGGGTCCTAATGGAGGGGACTCCGGTTCGAGAGTTGGCACGATTCAACCCGGTGTCTTACGAATCAGAGGTGAATAAGAAGTATCGCGCCTTGTTCTCAGAGAGGTAAAACCAATGGCACAGTGTGCCAGGTAGTTTTTTCTGACACATACAGCGAGGGCCTCCGGTACGGAATATTCCGTACCGGAGGCCCTCGCTGTATGTGAGAAAACAAGGTGCCAACTGCCTTAGCCCGAGAGCGAGAAGTAGAAACTCGCTTTACGACTGGAATCAGACAGCAACTGAACGCTACATGTGGGAATCATGAGCTTCGAACCTCAGCCCTCTTTCGATGTGATTCGATGCGACGCCGTGTTGGAACGGGAGGCGTCGTTCTTCATACTGCTCGAGAGAGCCTTGCGGAACGCCATCGAGGCACCCCCAAGGTCCTGCTGGCCCACCGTTGCGGCGGTACGCAGCAAGGAATATTCCCTTGCCCAGGCCAAAGGTTCGGGCCTCGCCATCGGACCCCCGAAACGTAGTGATGATCCCCGAGCTAAATTCTTGGTAGGAGCTACCTTCAGACTCTGAGATTTGGACAGCGGGTCCAACTGGCTTACCAAATCCCGGGTTCTGATCGTAGACGTCTCGAATGCTGCCAAGAACGGGATAGGGCAGCTCTGTGACCAGTCTCGCATTCATTGTGTCTACGGCCTCCTCGATCGGGCCATCGAAGATGACTTCGCCACGATCGAGCACTATGCCCCGTTCACAGAGCCGCTTGACTTGGCTGGCATTGTGGCTAACGATGAACATGGTCTTCCCTTGCTCTCGTAGCTCAAGCATTTTTTCATCGCACTTCTTGCGGAACTGAGCATCGCCCACGGACAGAATTTCGTCGACAAGCAGGACGTCGAGCTCCGTGTGGACAGCTACTGAGAAGCCGAGCCGGGCATACATGCCAGACGAGTATCGTTTGACTTCCGTGTCGATGAAATCACCGATCTCGGAGAAAGCCAAGATGTCATTGAATCGCGCTTCAGTTTCTTCGCGAGACATCCCCAGGATGGCGGCGTTGAGGTAGACATTTTCCCGTCCAGTGAGATCTGGGTGGAAGCCCGCGCCGACCTCCAGCAAGCCCGCAACTCGGCCGCGTGTGCGAATCCAACCGCTATCTGGGCGCATGACACCCGAAAGTAGCTTGAGCGTTGTCGACTTTCCCGAACCGTTGCGTCCGAGGAGTGCAATCGATTGCCCTTCAGGAACCGCGAAATTCACGCCATCGACTGCCCGGAAGCTGCTGCTCAAATCCTTCCTGCGTATGGCAGCCAGGAAAGACTCTTTGAGCGAATGGGTGTGGTTAATCTTAAAGGACTTCACAACCTCGTTGAAGACGATTGCTGGACGCACGTCTGGCTCAGAGCTTCTGGGCAAAGGACCCCTCCAACTTACGGAAAACGAGCTGCCCGAGGAGCAGCGTAAATACTGCGATGGCGCTTCCGATAAGCGCATACGTCAGGAGTGCATCGGGCCGAGGACTGTCTGGCGCGAGGGGCAGCCAGAACGCATCGTGGAACATCTCCACCGCGACCGTCATTGGGTTCGACATGTAGAGGTGGAAGAGCCAATTTGGGGCTCGGTCTGCAACCATTGTCCACACGTAGAGCACGGGTGACACCCACGTGGAAAACATGAGAATGAGATCCACGAAGTTTTTGGCGTCACGGTAGGCGACATTGATGGCGCCGAAGAATAGACCCAAGCCGAGGCCGAAAACTACGATTAGGGCAACGCCTACAACAAGCGTCACAATTTGCAGCCAGGAAACTGTCCAGCCCAAGAGGATGGACACTATGAGCAGCAGCGCGCCTTGCGGGAGGAAATGCACGAGGGCAATCCCAACGGCAGAAACAGGGAAGAGCTCTCTCGGCAGGTAGATCTTCTTTACAAGGGCTGCGTTGTCGGTGATCGCGTTCGTTGTGTTTCGGAGTACCTCGCTGAAGAGATTCACAGCCACGATCCCTGCGAACAGATACACGGGGAACTGGCTGATGTCTCGAGTAGCTCTCATGATGACGTCTACTACGAGGAAATACATCAGGAATTGCGCAGCTGGTCGGATGTAGGACCACACCCAGCCGAGGGCTGATCCGTAATATCTCGTTGTTACTCCTTTTTTGAAAAGGAGCGACAACAGGTATCGGTGACGAAATACATCAACGAGACCCTTGCTCTGACCTGGTGTGTCGAAATCTGGGTCAGTAAGTGCTGCTTGATATGCCACGAGGAGGTATCCTACTGCGCTTCTCTGGGGGAGAAATGACCTGACAAGGTGACGGCGGTCAGGTCTCCCTGCGCACGCCACCATGAGACTGCATCACAGAGCGAGCCGAGGTCGTCCGGGATCCAGTCATCCCCCGTAAAGAACTCACCTGCAGCGTAGTGCGCGAGAAGCGCGTCTGCAGTCTCCGGGGCGTGACCTGCGCGCTCGATCCCGACAGCATTCACGCCAGTGAGGCGGGGCGGCGTGCCGTAGACCTTCGCGAACGGAGGCACATCGCGCGTCACTGGCGTCCCCATACCGATCATGGCGCCAGGTGCAATCACGCGACGCTGATGAACAACGGCATTCATGCCAATGTTGACGCGGTCGCCGATCACACAGTGGCCACCGATAGAAACACCCGCGGAGACAGTCACGTCCTCGCCCAGGAGCACGTCATGCGCAAGGTAGGCACGGTTCAGGACCCAGCTCCGGGCGCCGACCGTCGTCTCGCGGTAGCTTCCTTGGTTGATAACAGCACCCTCGCGGATGACTGCGCCCGAGCAGATCCGTACACCAGCGTGGGTGAGCTCGCCCGCCCATGCTGCGTTCTGCGGCAGGGTTGACATCTCAGGTGGGGCCCCGATTTGTGCGCCAGGGCCAATCCATACGTCGTCCTCGATGACGCACGGGCCGAGGATGACTGCGCCGGGACCAACTGTGACGTTGTTTCCCAGCTCGACGCCTTCCCCAATAAAAGCCTGAGCGCTAATGCGGTCTGACACGCTTACTCCTTGGTTCCAAACTTCACGGCGTCTCCGCTTTTCGCGGAAGCGATTGCGGCCTCAGCGACACGGAGCGTCTCGTAGCCCTCTCGGAGCGAGACATGGTCCTGGCGGGTGCCGAGGATTGCATCACGGAATGCCTCGTGTTCGCTCTTCAGCGGCTCCCGCTTGTCCAGCGCGAACCGGGTGACCGTGCCCTCGCTGACACCGCGGAACGTCGTGACTGCGTCCCAGGTGCCGTGACCTGTGCCATTCTCATAGAACGTCAGATCTGCGGTGAGGGTGTCAGCCACAAACGCACCGCGTTCGCCGGTGACAAGCGTAAGCCGCTCCTTGAACGGGGTGAGCCAGTTCACGATGTGATTGACCATGATCCCGTTCTCAAGCGTCCCGGTGATCGCGACCATGTCCTCATGCTCCCGGCCACTGCGGCAGGTGGTCTGGGCGGCAATGCTCGCGTAGTGGGACTGCGCAAGCCACGCGGTGAGATCAATGTCGTGGCTCCCCAGATCCTTCACCACGCCGACGTCGGCAATTCGTGCCGGGAAAGGGCCCTGTCGGCGGGTTTGGATCTGGTAGACCTCACCGAGGTCACCATTCTCGATGCGAGCACGCAGACTCACCAGCGCCGGGTTGAAACGCTCGACGTGGCCGACTGCGGCCACAAGGTTGGCGCTTTCGAACGCGGAAACCAGACGCTCGGCAGCCTCGAGCGTGTGAGCAACAGGCTTTTCGATCAGGGTGTGGACTCCCGCTTCGGCGAGCGCGAGTGCGACGTCCTCGTGGAACCGCGTGGGGACCGCCACGACGGCGGCCTCTACACCCGCATCGATAAGCCCCTGCACAGAGTCGTGGATGGGGGTATCGCCGGCGACTCCGTGCGGGTCACCCGCGGGATCAGCCAGCGCAATGAGCTCCGTTCCCTCGGTCTCGCGAATGACGCGTGCGTGATGCCGCCCCATCATTCCGAGTCCGATGAGTCCGTACTTGATGCTCATGTGTGCTTCTTCCTGCCGGGAAACGGCGTGTGTTGCAAAACGTGTTCAGTGTATGCCTGAAGGATGAACGGTCGGTTTACTTGCACCCATCGACGCGGTACAGCACTGCATCTCCCTCACGGTCTACCTCGGTGAGAGCGGGGGCGCTCTCGATGTCACTGATCGGCGAGTACGGCTTCGCAAGAGGCGTGCCTTCAAAGACGTATTCAGTGCCAAAATCGAGGACAAACTGTGCGTTGAACTCTCTGCTGAGGTCACATGCGTGGGGCTTGGCGTCGTCGATTCCCTCGATCAGCTCAAATATGCGGGGGTCATAGGCTCCACCTGTATGCGGAACCAGCACCTTTCGGTCGCCGAGCGCGTAGGCGAGCGCCCCGCCGTTCCAGGGATTGTTGATGATGGTCTCAGACTCGGGAACGTGCTCGGGAAGGCGCTCAAGCAATGCGCGTTCATCGGGCGTGAGGAGCGGCGACTCCTCATTGGCCGCGTACTTGCTGCTCACATACTGCACTCCTGCAAACGCGCCAGCTCCCTGCGTCGCAGCCAACAGGAGCACCGCGCCCGCGATAGCGGCGAATGGACGTAGCGAGCGCGTGACCCCGCCGATACGCCGAGCACGGTTCACTCCCACTGCTGCAACGGACCAGAGCCAGCTTGCCCCCAAGACCGCAAGTGGGAATGCTCCGAGCCAGACGAGCGCTGAGAGCCGCCAGGGATCGCTGTACCAGGGAGCCAAGATAGCCGTTCGCCATTCGCTGGGTGGGAACCCGTCAGCGATGACATAGACGCCGAGCAGTACGGTTGCGCTTCCCACTGCCCAGCGAAGTCGCGGCAAACGACAGGCAATCACCAAGCCTGCAAAGAAGAGAAGCGTGAGCGGCCAGACGTGTCCCTCGAGGTGCGGGGTCATCCCCAGCGCATCGAGAATTGCTCCCTTCGGCCCATGCTTTCCGCCCCAAGGATTGTCTGAAGTGCGGCCGAAGTACCATGCCGCCGCGAACGCGAGAGCAAGCGCGGGCAAGGCGAGAGCAGCGCCAACCATGCTCAGCGCGCGGGCACGAGACTGCTCTCCGAGTGGGCCGGCCCACGTAGGGATCTTGCTCTTTCGAAATGCGCGGACAACGCAATGAGCTGTCGGAGCAATGAGCCACAGCAGCGTGATGTGGAGGGCATTCGGATGCGCGAAGATCGATGCTCCAAACGCTCCACCGAGGAGCAGCCAGGCGGTGCCAGGACTGGTGTGCTCAGCGCTACGTGCATGGCCGAGCCCAAGGACTTGCATGCATGCCACGATGATGAACGGCACGATGGCCAGCGAGAGCAGATTGGGGTACAACACCCCGTAGCCGACCAGCGCGAGCGGGAAGTTTGGAAAAGCCGCGGCGAGGACCCCGGAGACGAGCGAAACACGAACGCTCGGCCCCGCGACTGCGCGCCCCAGCGCGACCATGCCAATGGGCCACAGCACTGTGCAAACAACGAACACTAGAGCATTTGTTGCGAGAGGGATGCTGGCGCCAGTAACTTGCGCGACGAGTGCAACCAGAGCGTGCCAGAGGGTCGGGTAAAAGACCTGGTCTCCGGGTGCGGAAAGATCCATCGCGAACGGTGACGCATTTCCCGAATCAAGAATCTGGCGTACCGCGTTGAGATGGAAGTTCGCATCGTACGTTTGTGAGACCGCATCGGGTGATTTGAGGCTCATCACCAGCGCCGCCGCGATTGCGAGTCCGCCGAGCGCTGCCGCGCCGAGCGGAACCAGCAATCGGTGGGCCCGAGCTGTCACTGCCGCACGAGGCCCGAGCCAGCGGCCGAGTATTCCAAGGAACACCGTGCAAGCGACAGTCAGCGCGAGCGGGACGAGGGGGCCCCAAGACAAGCCGAGCAGTGGCGACAGGAGCGACGAGAGCGCGACGATTGCGAGCGCAGCTGGAGCCGCCGCGACAGCTGCGAAGAAGCCCCGCAGTCTGAGCGCGAAGGCGATGGGAGTACCGAACAGGGCGAGCAATCCGATCGCGACACCGACAGGGGCCGCGAGTGCGAGCCATGACATCATGCAGCAGTGTCCGACTCGGGCGCCTCGGTGCGCTCAGAGATTCGCGCGTCCATGAGCGCGACGGCGCGCGCGAGGTCGGTCACACGAGCGTCGCTGCGAGCTTTCGCCCGAATCGTGGCAACAGCGAATAGCAGAGTCATCACCACAAAGATGTAGAGCAGGAGATCGGCGCCGCGACCGACGCCGATGAATTGGGCCACTGCGCTGAGCGCGCCGGGAAATAGGATCGCGAGTATTGCGACCACAACGAAGCACAGTGCGAAGATTCGCTTCAGTGCGAGCGACCGATCGCCGGGCAGGAACTTCATCGCGAGACCTGCTGCGATGAGGACTCCGACAATCAGGATGAACTGGATGAGCTGCATGATGCCTACCGAATGACGAGGTCGATGAGAATGTTGACGGAGTTCAGCAGAGACTGGCCCTTTGCCTTTGAGTAGTCCGTATAGATCACTTCAACGGGCTGCTCAGCATATGGCAGCCCGGTGCGCCCCAGCTGAACAACGATCTCGGTCCCGTGAGCCATGCGATCCTGACGCAACTTGATCCTGCGGAGTGCGTCCTCTCGAATCACCCGAAGCCCATTGTGGGCATCGGTGAGTCGAGTACGTGTTGTCACGTTCGTGACCCACACGGCAGTCTTGAGCACGATCTTCTTCATCAAGCCAGGCTTTGTGCGGTCGTCAAGGAAGCGCGAGCCAAAGACAATGGCAAGATCCTCGTCTCGTGCACGATCGAGCATCGCGACCGCGTCTACGACACGATGCTGCCCGTCTGCGTCAAAGGTCACTACAAACTTCGCACCACGCTCAAGGGCATACTCAAAACCAGTCTGCAGTGCGGCTCCCTGCCCGAGATTGATCGGGTGTCGCACAATGCAAGCCCCCGCGTTTCGGGCGACCTCCCCAGACCCATCGCGCGACCCGTCGTCGATGCAGACGACGTTCGAGAAAGCGTTGCGCAGCTCTGAAATGACCTGACCGATCACCGTAGCCTCGTTAAACAGCGGAATCACAACCCAGGTGTCAGGATTGCGATGCGAAGGGGCTGCAAGCCCGGGGCTGGGGGACGTCATGCGCATATTGTCTCAGATCCAGAAGAACTCAGCGCACTGTGCGGCAGCGGGGCCTCAGACGCGGTTCTGTAGGATTGGCATGCTCCGTCTGCCCATCCGAGAGGCGGGGTGAATCGCTTGGCACCCGCGGGCGCTTTGAATACGCAGGAGAAGAGAGGCACGCATGTCGACTGAGCCCGAGTTCATTCCGCCGGCCCGCCCGCTCATTGGGGACGAAGAGCGCGAGGCCGTGGACCGTGTGCTCCGTTCGGGCATGATCGCCCAGGGGCCCGAGGTCGCTGCGTTCGAGCGTGAGTTCGCGGACCACTTCGTACAGGGCCGCGAAACCGTTGCCGTGAACTCCGGCACCAGCGGGCAGCACCTCGGCCTGCTCGCGGCGGGAGTGGGTCCCGGCGACGAAGTGATCGTGCCCTCCTTCACGTTTGCCGCGACGGGCAACTCCGTTGCGCTGACGGGTGCCACCCCGGTGTTCGTGGATATCGAGCCTGAGACGTTTACCCTCGACCCTGAAGCTGTGCGCGCTGCGATTACGCCGCGCACGAAGGGTGTCATGCCCGTGCACCTCTACGGTCACCCGTTCCTCGCTGATGAGATTGGTGCGATCGCTCGCGACGCAGGAATTGCAGTGTACGAGGACGCCGCGCAGGCACATGGCGCGAGCTGGAAGGGCCAGCCGGTCGGCACCTTCGGCGACTTCGCCATGTTCAGCCTCTACCCCACGAAGAACATGACCGCGGGCGAGGGAGGCATGGTGACCTGCGCGACCCCAGAACTGGCACGCGGTGTTCGGCTGCTGCGCAATCAGGGCATGGAGACGCAGTATGAGAACGAGGTCGTCGGTTTCAACGCGCGTATGACAGATATTCACGCGGCGATCGGACGTGTCCAGCTCACGAAGGTCGATGCGTGGACTGCGAAGCGGCAAGAAAACGCCGCGTTCTTGAACGAGGGACTTGCTGGCGTCGACGGCGTGCTCACTCCGGTGGTACGAGACGGCGCCGTGCACGTGTATCACCAGTACACAATCCGGGTTGCAGCGGGGGAGCGGGATCGTATTCGGACCGCTCTGAAGGATGAGCACAACGTTGGTTCCGGCGTGTACTACCCGATTCCGAACCATCGCCTGCCCTCGCTGGCGCACTTCGCGCCGGGCCTCGAGCTTCCCGAGACGGAACGTGCCGCGAGCGAAGTGCTTTCGCTGCCGGTCCACCCTGCGCTGACTGCGGTGGATCTGGATCGAATCGTGGCTGGCGTAACTGCGGTACTTGGGGCAGGATCCTAGGCGTCTCTCGACGCCTGTGAACCCCGAACTGGACTATGCGAATAGCGATTGCCACGCGGATCTTCGATCCCGAGCCCAGTGCTGCCTCGTTCCGCTTGAGCGCACTTGCGAGCCGCTTCGCTGAGTCTGGCGATGTCGTCCGTGTGCTGACGGTACAGCCCCCGGAAGGGGCCGTACCGTCAGCAACAAACTATCGTGTGACACGATTCCCGGTGCTCCGGGACAGCACTGGGTATGTACGTGGGTACGCCCAGTACATGAGTTTTGACATTCCGTTGTGGTTCCGGATTCTGCTCGGTCGCGGTCAGGACGCTCTGGTCGTCGAGCCTCCGCCCACTACCGCGCTGAGCGCCACGGTCGCCGCGTGGATCCGGAGGATTCCGGTGTTCCCCTACGCCGCTGACGTTTGGTCTGATGCGAGCGAGAGCACCGGAGCACCCAGCTTTGTCGTGCGTGCAGTGCGGTGGATGGAACGCGTCGCGTGGAACAGGGCCGCGGGTGTGCTTGCGGTGAACGAGGGCGTCGCGGAGCGTGTGAAGGCCATCGCCCCACGTGCTCGTGTGCGTGTGGTCGGGAACGGGATCGATACCGCGGTATTCCGGCCAGACGGGGAAACCGCGGCTGCGGCGCCGAGCGGTGCCTACGCCATTTATACGGGTACGGCTTCGGAATGGCAGGGCGCGGAGGTGTTCGTGCGCGCGGTGGCGGAGCTCAACCGCGCGGGAACACCGATTTCGCTGGTGTTCCTGGGCCAGGGGACCGCCTTTGCGGAGCTTCGTGCACTTGCCGAAGAGCTCTCGGCGCCGGTCGAGTTCCATGATCCGGTGCCACCGCACGAAGCTGCCGCGTGGCTTCGTGGCGCCACGGTAAGTCTCGCGAGTATTCGGCCCGGGGCTGGCTATGACTTTGCGTACCCCACGAAGGTCTTTGCCGCTTGGGGATGCGGGACGCCGGTGGTCTATGCGGGGCCCGGGCCTGCGCGCGATGCGCTTGCGAAAACAACGATGCTTGGCGAAGGAACCGACTACGACGACGCCGCGGTAGCCGGAGCGATCCGACGCGTTGCCGAACGCGGAAGCTCATCGCGGCAAGATATCGCCAACTGGGCGGTGCGCAACGTGTCACTTGCCGGGGTTGCGGACCGTGTGGTCGAATTCGTTCGGGAGCAGACCGGGCGGGGCACTCGTGCCTAGGCCGACGCTGAAAGACCGGGTCTGGGCGGCCGTGTCAGTTGCGAAGCTGCGCCTGGCTGGGAATCCGCTGCCTTCCGCTGCCCAGACCGGAGGGGCGGAGTGGAGGCTCCTCATCGGGCCGGCGAACAGCGCGGGCCAGGGGTACGCCTGGGCGCGGGCTGTGGAACGTTCTCGGCCCGGCCTTGCCGCCACGAGCATGCAGTTCATCCACAACGATGACCGCTACCAGTTTCCCGTCGACCAAGCGGTGCTCAGCGGGTACGGAGCGTATTCCGGGCGGTGGCAGAGGGCCCAGTTTGCGGCGCTGCGTGAGTACTCTGCGGTCCTCGTGGAATCTGCCCTCCCGCCTTTGGGTGGGATGCACAACAATGATCCCGCTGCGCAGATCTCACAACTCCGCGAGGCCGGTGTCGGGGTCGGTCTCTTGTTCCACGGGAGTGACCTGCGGGACCCAGACTTGCACCTCGCGGCCGAGCCGCTCTCGTACTTCAGAGTTGACCCAGGGTTCACGGCGCAGATGCGGGCTCGCGCAGCGCGTAGTCGTGGACTTGTGGAACGCGTTGATGCGCCGGTGTTTGTTTCCACACCAGACCTCCTGACTGAGCTGCCAGACGCAACCTGGTTGCCCGTTGTGGTCGACGTTGAAGCCTGGGCCCAGAGCGCAGCGGATGCCCCATTTTCCCGGAGCCGCACCCCGGTGGTGGTTCATGTACCGTCGAGCTCGCAGGTCAAGGGAACGGCTCTCATTGAACCGGTGCTGAGAGCCCTCGACGCTGAGGGTCTAATCGAGTATCGATCAGCCTCCGGCGTACCTCACGCTGCAGTGAGGAAGCTCGTGGGCAATGCGGATATCGTGGTTGACCAGGTTCGTGGCGGTCCCTACGGGGTTGCCGCTTGCGAGGCGATGGCAGCTGGACGCGTTGTCGTGGCACATGTCCCAGAAGTGGTGCGTACACGTACTCGTGAACTGAGCGGCCAAGAGCTCCCCATTGTTGAAGCGCAGCCGGATACGCTGGAGCAGGTAATTCGGGCGCTGAGCGCGGATCCTGAAGGATGCGCGCGCGTGAGCGAGGCGGGACGAGCTTTTGTGAAGTACTGGCATGACGGTCGCGAAAGCGGTCGAGTGTTGGCGACCTGGCTGGAAGAGTGCGATGCCGGTGGTCCCGCTGGCACGAAGAGTGGAGTGGATCTGCCGTGAAAACCATTTGGAAGACTCTCCTCGAGCTGTTCGACGTGCTGCCCTCCGGGGCCAAACCTTTCTATATCTGGTACTCCATCGTGACCAGCCTCCTCGCGATCCTGGATACGGCAGCGCTTGCGCTGATCGTGCTCACTGTCACCCCCCTTGTGTCCGGGAAGCCAATCACCCTTCCGATAATCGGAGAGCTTCCGGCCGGGGCTGTGCCGTGGGTGGCTGTGGTTGTGTGTGCGCTCTTTATTTTTAAGGGTGTGTTCGCGGTTATTCTCCACTGGTTCGCGACACGCCGCTTTGCGCGATATGAGCTTGAGGTGGGCGACGAGCTCTTTCGGAACTACATGCGATCAAGCTGGGAAGAGCGCTCGCGCATGAGCACAGCCGAAGTTACGCGCGTAGTCGACACTTCGATGGCGAACACGAACCTTGGCTTCATTCTGCCGCTGTCTCAGATTCCCGGGAACGCGCTCACCTTCGTCGCTGTGCTTGCCGTTCTGGTCGTGGCGGACCCACTCACCGCGCTCATCGCGCTCGTGTATCTCTCCTCGATCTCGCTCGTCATGATGCTCCTCATTACGCGTCGTGCGAAGCTTGCCGGCGAGCACAATCGCCACTTTGCGTACCGCGTTGCGACGATCATGACTGAGATGGTTGACGCGCTGAAGGAAGTAACCCTGCGGGGGAAGCTCGACGAGGTCGGCCGCGTCGTATCGAAGAACCGTGCACGCGCGACGCGTGCTCGCGCGAATATGTCGTTCCTGGGCATTGTGCCTAAGTACGCCTTCGAGGCCGCGCTCATCGGGGGCTTCCTGCTGATCGGCGCGGCCTCGTTCGCGCTCGGAGGCAGCGCGGCAGCGGTGGCGTCGGTGACGCTGTTCGCCGCAACGGGCTTCAGGATGATCCCGGCAATGAATGGCGTCCAGGGAGCGATCACGAACGCCTCTGCCAATTTGTTTTTCGCGCGAGACGTTATCGCGCAGCTTCGTGCCTCTCGTGCGCAGAAGGAGAAACAAGCAACGATCGTCTCCGACCCTCTCCCGCTCCCAGAAGCGCCACGAATGCTCGAACTCAAGAGCGTGAGCTTCCGCTATCCGGGTGCGGAAAACGAAGTATTGAGAGAGCTCTCCCTCCGGGTCCCGTTTGGTCAGAGTCTTGCGGTGGTCGGTCCCTCCGGAGCAGGAAAATCCACACTCATCGATATTCTGCTCGGCCTGAGTGAGCCAACTTCCGGTGAGATGACCATTGACGGCATCCCGCTGACAAAGGTTATGCAGCAGTGGCGTAGCCGCGTGGGATACGTGCCACAGAGAGTTGCTCTTTTCGACGCTTCAATCGCTCAGAACGTTGCTTTGACTTGGGAGTCGGACTATGACGCAACGCGCGTTGCGCATTCGCTTGAACGTGCTCATCTTGGTGAGCTCATTGCCAGAGGCCGAGGTATCGCTGAGCCAATAGGGGAACGTGGCCAGTCTGTCTCAGGAGGGCAACAGCAGCGACTTGGAATCGCGCGTGCGCTCTATTCCGACCCGATGGTGATGGTGATGGATGAGGCGACGAGTTCGCTCGATACTGCAACCGAGAACCGGATCACGGAATCAATGCGTGATCTTCAAGGCGAAGTGACCTTCATCACGGTGGCACACCGCCTCGCGACGATTCGCGACTACGACCAGGTGTGCTACCTCGATCAGGGCCGGATCCTGGGAAGCGGGACGTTCGACGAAGTGGTCGCGCAGGTGCCAGACTTCAGAATGCAGGCGACGCTCGCTGGTCTCGTGGAGTAGCTGGATGAGCACTATCGACATAGTTATTCCCGTCCACTCGCTGTCCCGCCCGATTGCTCGCGCTGTGAGGAGTGTCCTCGCGGACCGTGTTGACGGAGCCTCGGCTGTGGTCGTGTGTCACAACATTGATGCGGGCGAGATCCGAACACGACTGGGGACGGTGGCCGAGGACCCCGCTGTGCGGATCCTCGTTCTGAACGACGATACGAACTCGCCAGCGGCTCCGCGAAACCTTGGGATCACGCGTTCCTCTGCGCGATATCTTGGTTTCTTGGATTCGGACGATGAGCTTCAGCCTGGTGCTCTCGCTGTGCTGGCTGCGGAGCTTTCCGCGAAACCTGACTTGGTTGTGGGACAGATGTATGTCGAGGGGAGCGGGAGAGCACTCGCGCCAGTTCCTCGGCTTGCTCGCTTCGACCGGCTCGATCCGGTGCGAGACTTGCTGAATTATCGCACCACACTCCAAGGGACGTTGGTGCGCACCGCGGTACTCCAGAACGCTGACTGTCCGAAGTTTGACGAGTCCTTTCGTGTGGGCGAGGACATCGGTATTGGCCTCTATGTCTGGAACCATGCCTCGCATATTCGCTACGTGTCAGCGCCCTCTGGGTACTACTTGCATGGCGATGCCACCGACCGTGTGACCCAAGAACAGCACTCCCCAGGGGTACTCTTCTCACCGGTGCGCTCGGTAGTCAGACTGCCCGCTCTCGAGGCTTTGAAGCGTCGAAAGCGGCAGGCAATTGCAGTGAAGCTCATGCGCCGCCACGTGCTGGACTTTCTCATCGCTCAACTCCGCGCCGGGCGCTCGATCTCGGAATTCCTCCCGGAGGCCGCAGCGACCCTCAACGAGCTTTTGCAGTTTGCTCCGGGAAGCCGCGGGTTCTTCCAGCGGCGTGAGGCACAAGCCATCGACGCGATCCGAGCGGAAGACGCCGCCGGTTTTGAGCGCGCAATGCGCGCCATCGACGCTGCGAGTTTCCGGTCCAAGCTGATCCCCGCGAACCCGCTCCGGACGTTCGCTGCGGAAGCGTTCCTGATGCGGGGGAGGCGCTCGCGCGCGCTTACCGAGTTGCTGGATGAAGAGGCCGGCGACAGCTCAGCCGGCTCCGCAGCGTAGTTAGGATGTGTGAGTGACCACCGACCAGCGGCCGAGCCTCCTCATCGTTTCTTTCTCCGACATCGCAAACGATGCACGCGTGAAGAAGCAGATCAACCTCTTCGCGGAACAATTCCGAGTGACGACATGCGGGCGGGGTCCGGCGATCCGGGAAGACGTCGAGCACATCGAACTCACTCCCCAGGAGTCCAAGATCCGGGACGTCGCCCAGGCGGTCCTGCTCCGGGCAAAGATGTGGCGTGGCGCATTCTCGCTTGAGACCGAAGCGCGTCAAGCTCGCCGCCTGCTCCGCGGACGGACCTTCGATCTCGCGATTGCGAACGACCTCGAGAGCGTGCCGGTTGCGGCAGCGGGTGCCGGGTACGAGCGCACGCTCTCGGACCTCCACGAGTACTGGCCTGGGCTCCACGACCAGATCCCCAACTGGGTGCGTTTGCGGCAACCGTATTATCGGTGGATGATTCGCACGTTTGTGGCGCGGGCCGGCGCGGCGATCACCGTTTCTCAGGCCATTGCAGACCGATACCAACGTGAGTTCGGGGTATCTTGCGGCGTGGTCCACAACGCGACCCCGAAGCATGACCTGCTCCCAACTCCGGTCGGCGATGTGATTCGGGTGGTGCACTCCGGCGGAGCCCAGCCCAACCGCCAGCCCGAGATCATGATGCGGGCAGTTGCTCGATCTTCCGCTCCGCTGCAGATGGACATGTATCTCACCGGGCAGCACACGGAGTACGCGCAGTCACTGCTCGCACTTGCGTCGGAGCTCGGCGACCGCGTGCGGATCCTGCCTCCGAAGCCCTATGACGAGCTGATCGCGACGCTCAACGAATACGATCTCGGGATCCATGTGCTGCCAGCGACGAACACGAACAATGCGCTTGCGCTCCCGAACAAGCTGTTCGACTACGTGCAGGCCCGGTTAGGGCTCGTGGTCGGTCCCACCGAAGATATGGCGAGCCGGGTCAAGGGATTTGGACTCGGCCTCGTCGCGGACGGCTTCGACGAAGACGCCGTGGTGCGCGCACTGGACGCGGTGACGGCCGAGGACGTGCGTGCGTGGAAGGCTGCATCGCACACAGCCGCTGAGGTCCTGAACTCCGATGCCGAGCTGCCGGTGCTGGTTGCCGCCCTCGGCGGTCTTCTTACACACCCGCGCGGTCGCTGAAATGCAAGACACACACCCCGCTCCAGCTGTTGATGTGATTACTGCGGTCCACACGCCCAGCCGGCCAGTGGAACGCGCAGTGGGTTCGGTGCTCAAGCACACGGTCGCAGACGTTCGGGTCACCGTGGTTGTGCATAACACCGATCCAGCGCCGATCAGCGCGCGGCTGCAGGAGTACCTCGATGATCCCCGTCTCCGAGTGATTACTCATACGGACGACTACCGAACCCCGGCGGGGCCGAAGAACCTGGGCCTCTCACTCGCGACGGCCCAGTACACGGCAATGCTCGACTCCGATGATTCGCTTGAGCCGGGCGCGCTCGATGCGTGGCTCGCTGCAGCGGAGACGCCCGCCGGCGCAGCTGACGCGGTGATTGCGCCAACTTCGGGAGCACACGGCAGGCTCCACCCCTCGCCGCCGATTCGGTGGATGCGGGCGCGCACCGGGAGTCCGCTCGACCCGTACCTGGACCGACTGGCCTACCGGGCCTCTCCGCTCGGGCTGATCGGCCGCGCACGGTTCGGGCACCTTCGGTTTGCTGAGGGCATTCCCACCGGCGAAGACCAGCCGGTCACCGCGGAGCTCTGGTTCACTCCCGGATCGCGCGTGGTGTTCCCGACCCGAGCGCCGCGCTACCTGGAACATGATGACCAGGTTGATCGAGTCACCGCCGTCTCGCGTTCCGTGGCGGAAGAGTTCGCCTCGCTCGATGTGACGCTTGCCCCTGGCACGCCGTGGGCCCGTTCGAAGAACGCGCGGTTGAGCTTGGGCGTGAAACTGATGCGGGTGCACCTCTTTGATGCGCTGCGGGCCAGAATCAATGGAGCGTGGGATCGCGAGGCAGCGTCACAGCTCGCCGAAGCAGCGGAACGGATTGCCGCCTGGGCGCCGCTCGCTCCAGGGCTTCTCTCGCGAGCCGATGCACGGTTGCTCGCTGCGATTCGCGCGGAGGAAACGGACTCAGCGATCCTTCGCGACCTGCTTGCGGCCCGTGGTCACCTGCGTTCACCCGGCGCGTTGCTGCCACAGCGAATGAGATACGTTTTCCACTCGCAGGCCCCGCTCCGCTACCACCTCGCGGGTGCGCTGCTGCTGCGCGGTTCTCGCGGCTAGGAAGGCTGCCCGCGGAAGATTCGGGTGTGCGGGTTCCAACTGTCGTCAAGGAACTTCCGCGTGTAGATTCCCATCGGCAGCCCGCCACGAAGGATGAACTTGCGCACCTCCGCCGGCGTTGCGTCTCCTACGAACTCCTGGAATCCCATCGGATGCTGTGCGTACGCGTTCGCGGTGATTCCCCGTTCGACGCGTCGGAGCAGGCCGAGCCCGCGGAGCACCGCCTTCACGCGGTCCCGGTTGCTCTTGCTCACGTTTGCGGCGGCAAACGCCTCAAACGTCGGCGCGCTCTGACCGCTCGCCGCGGTGTACCTGCGGTCAACGTACCCTCGGTACCATTCGCGATCCTGAGCGACCGAGAGATCGAACCGCGCCCAGACATCGAGAAGCTCGCGGTCGAGCATCGGGAGCGCCCATTCATACCCGTGGTGTTCGTAGCCGCGCACCGAGTGATTGATGTACTTGGTTTGGCGCTCAACGATGTTCCACGACTCCAGGGCATCCAGGCGAGACGCTGGGCTTCCGTCGTATTGCATTCCGTCGAGGAACTCTGCGAGCTTCGCCGAGAACCGGGGTGAATCTCGCAGCGCGTCGTGACTCGGCTGAATCGTCGCGTGATGGTGCAGCAGGACGTCCGTGAGTGCAGCACGCGACATCGGTTGCGGGTCCACGAGAATTTCTTCGTCGTGCATATTCCCGACGACCGTGTGCCCGGGGAGGAACACCGCGTCATCGGCGATCAAACCGCGACGGCGAAGCTCGGCGACTGGATACCAATCCTGAATGTGGGGGAGAGACGCGCCAGCATAGCTTGCGGTAATGAACTCGGCGGCCGCTGGTGACTGCCACGCCGCGCGAATTTCTTCGTTGGAGTACTGGATGAATTCCCACCGTTGCCCCAGCGCGGCAGCGACCTCTTCGCTGATCGCGACTTCGCGGGTGCGCCCAACGCCGTACGTGAAATTCACGACGTTCTGGTGCCCCCGTTCCCGCAGTGCAATGGCGAGCAGGCGGGAGTCGAGCCCCCCGCTCAGTGGGATGACGACCTGGCGTTCGCCGATCCGATCGAACAACCGGTCGAACACTGCGTCGAGAGCGCCCGTGAACGCAGCATCAAGCTCCGCCACATCAGTGATCCCGGGGGCGACATGCGGCTTCATTCCGAGCGCACCGGACAAACGTTCGTCCGTCTCCCCGCTGATCCTGCGCCATTCGCCTGCTTGCAGCTGAGAGATCCGCGTGAAGAGCGTGTCACCGCCGGTGACATAGCCGAGCTGGAGAAACTCGAGCGCCGCTGCTCCATCACGATCGGGATCGCCCGCAGCCTGCCGCGCTCGATCGATCTGATCCGTAACGGTGCGCTTGCCGTGCTCGTCCGTTGCGATAAAGAGTGGCCAGCTGCGGACGCTGTCCTGCGCAAGGATGACGCCGCTGGGCGAGCGAAGGATCGCGGTCCAGTGGCCCGCGGCTGCGGTGGCATCAGCATGCCCGGTTGCGGCTGCGGCGGCGATGGCGCGACTGAGATCCTCAACGCTGTCGGGGAAACCGCGCCAGAGGAGCGTGCCCGACGGAGTCTCCTGGCTCTGCCATTCCGCGTCCGTGAGCTGCACATCGATCTGCATGTGCTCTATTCTGCCGTGCCCGGCTCGGCTACAGGAACTCCGGTAGCATGGGGACCTCCCGCACGATCAACCCGAGGACATCCGCATGCACATTCTGATGCTCCCGTCGTGGTATCCCCAGGGGGAGGGCGAGTTTCACGGGAGCTTCTTCCGAGAGCAAGCGGAAGCTCTCGTTCAGGCCGGTCATCAGGTCGGGGTGATCAGTGTCACCGCTGCATCTGTGCTCGACCGTGGCGCATTCCGGGCAGCGACCGCCTTGCGTGCCGCGCCGGCACAGGAGAACGGCGTCACCGTGTGGCGCGGAGCCGCGCTTCGACCGATCCCGTTCGCGCATCGGCTGAACGCGCAGGCGATCGCGCGACGCTGGGAACGCTATTTCGTACAGTACGTTGCGCAGCACGGGCGACCTGACGTGCTGCACGCGCACGCGATGAACCCGGGTGGGGTTGCGGCGGCTCGTATCGCGAAACGCCACGGTATCCCGTTCGTGGTGACTGAGCATCGTGCTGAGAGCTCGATCGAGGAGCTTGGCTCTCCGCGGTTGGCCGCACTCCTGCGGAACGTGGCATGCGAGGCTGCCGCGCTTATCGCGGTATCGCCAGGATTTGCGAGTCAGCTTTCGCAGGTGTACGCCCCGCTGAGCTGGGAATCGATTCCCAACCTGCTGCCCGCGCAGTTTGCTGAGTTGGAGCCTGCGCGACAGGCCGCCGACCCGTTCGTGTTCGGGTGTGTATCGAACCTCACTCCCATGAAGCGCGTCGACCGGCTGATCGAGGCGTTTGCCGAAGCGTTCGGGAATAGCCCTGCAGTGCAGCTTCGGATCGCTGGTGACTCGGAACATCGCTCTGAGCTCGAACGGGTGGCTGAGCAGCTGGGCCTGAGCAACGTCTTGTTCGTGGGGTCCGTGCCACGACAGGACATCGCCGCGGAGTTCGCGCACTACGACGCGTTCGTGCTGCCGAGCACGGCCGAGTCGTTCGGTGTGGTGTTCTGGGAAGCGCTTGCCGCAGGGCTTCCGCTGATTGCAACGAACACCGACGGCGGGCGCTATGCGGTTCGACCCGAGACGGGGCTGCTCGTCGAAATTGACGACCATGCGGCGTTGGTGCAGGCATTGCGAACCATGCGCGAGACTGCCGGCCAGTACGACCGCGCCGCGATCCGACGGATCAGTATCGACGAGGCCGGCGCAAAGACCTTCACCCAGAGATACACCGAGGTGTATCGCGACGCGATTGACGAGTCCCACTAAATGGCGAAGATGATTTTCCACGTCCCCTACCCGCTGAACCGCGAGGCGACTTCGGCAAGCGGGATCCGGCCGGTGCGCATGCGGGATGCATTCGCAGCAATCGGGTACGAGGTCGTTGAGATTTCGGGAGACGCGCGACAGCGCCGGCGGCTCATCCGCGAGGTGAAGCGGCGAATTCGGGCGGGCGAGGAGTTCGAGTTTGTGTACTCGGAGGCGTCGACGAAACCGACCGCGATGACCGAATCACACAGCCTTCCGACGCACCCCTTCCTCGATCTCGGATTCCTCAGCTTCTGCACCCGACGCGGGATCCCCGTTGGGGTGTTCTACCGCGACATTTACTGGGATAGTCCGAAGTACTTGGAGACGGTGCCCGCGCCTGTGGCCGCGGTGACCCGCCGCCTGTACCGTTCAGACCTGCGACGCTATCGCACCGCGGTTGCGCGGATTTTTGTACCGTCGATGCGGATGGCGGAGGTGATGCCCCTGACTCGGATCGAGCAGTGCACCGCGCTCCCACCGGGATCCCCGATCGTTGATTCGGCCCGTCCCGACGAGGGGATGTCGCTGCTCTACGTCGGCGGAACCGGGAGTTACTATCGGATGCAGGAGACCGTCGCGGGCGTCGAAGCCGCGCCGGGCGCCCGGCTGACCATCTGCACGCGGGAGAACGAGTGGGAGCAGGCGAAGTCCGCATACGCTGAGGTGCTGGGAGCGGCCACGACCGTGGTGCACCGATCCGGTGCGGCGCTCGAAGAGCTCTACGACGATGCGCACCTGGGGGTCCTGATGATGGAGCCCATCGGTTACCGCGAGTTTGCCGCGCCGATGAAACTGTACGAGTACCTCGGCCACGGAAAGCCGATTCTCGCCACTGAGGGCTCGCTCGCCGGCGACTTTGTCGTTGAACACGGCGTGGGCTGGGCCCTTCCGTACAGTGCGGAGGCGCTTGCAGAGCTGCTTGTTCGCCTGCAGGAGGATCCCGAGGAGTATGAGCGCGCGAGCGCGCGCGTCCGCGAGGTGCGTGAAGCGCACACCTGGGAAGCGCGCGCTGCCCAGGCGCGAGCTGCGCTCGTACCCGCCGACTGAAGGACGGCGGATACGAGCGTCACTTACGAGTTGATGCGTTCCGCAATTGCGCGAACGGCAGCCTCCGCCGCGTGACCGTCACCGTACGGGGCCGCATCGGTGGGCTGGGGTGCCGGTCGAGTGAGCGCTGCCGAGATCTCAGCGGGCGTGTTCGCGAGCACGTTCCAACCAAGCTCCACAGTCTCCACCCACTCAGTCTCGTGGCGCACCGTGGTGCACGGGACACGCAGGAGGAACGCCTCCTTCTGCAGGCCGCCCGAGTCGGTGATGACTCCAGCGCTTGCGAGCACAGCGGCAATGAGCTGCGGGTAGGCGAGCGGATCGCGGGTGGTCAAGGCGCCGGAATCGAGCGAGATGTCATGCTCCTCGGCCTTCGCGCGAACACGAGGGTGCGCGAGTAGCACGACGGGCTTGTCTGCCTGGCTCAGCGCAGCGACAACCTCTCGGAGCCGATCGGGCTCATTCGTGTTCTCAGCCCGGTGAATGGTCGCGACATAGAACTCGCCCGCGGCGAAGTCCTGAGCAAGCGGGTGTGGCTCGTCGGTAGCGAGCACACGATCACGCACCTCGAACAACACATCGGTCATGACATCGCCCACGAGAACGGACCGCGCAGTCAGCCCCTCAGTGGCGAGGTGCTGCATTGCGACCTCCGTTGGAGCGAGGCAGAGATCAGCGGCGTGGTCGGTCAGCACACGGTTGTGTTCCTCGGGCATCCTCCGGTTGAACGAGCGCAACCCTGCCTCGAGGTGTGCGACGGGGTAGTGCAGCTTGACCGCACTCACCGCGGCGGCAAGCGTGGAGTTCGTGTCGCCGTACACGAGGACACAGTCGGGGGTGAACCGCTCGAGCACTTCGTCCATTTGCGCAAGCATGCTGCCGGTCTGAACGCCATGCGATCCTGAGCCGACTCCGAGATGCGCGTCGGGTTCAGGGATACCGAGATCGCGGAAAAACACGTCCGAGAGCATCGGATCGTAGTGCTGGCCAGTATGCACGATGACGTGTTCGTGACCAGCCGAGGTGATGGCTCGAGCAATGGGCGCGAGTTTAACGAACTGGGGGCGTGCGCCCACAACACTCATGATCTTCACGTGCTCAATCCTACTTGTGCGGCTCGCTCGGACGGCGCGGAGCCTAGACTGAGGGCATGCGCGTGCTCGTTGTGACCCCTTGGTTTCCCACTGCCGCGGCACCGGGATCGGGCATCTTCAACCTTCGCGACGCTGAGCTGCTCGCATCGCAGCACGAACTGCGCGTGCTTCACCTGTGTACGCCCAGTCTGCTGGGCACCGGGGAAGAAGAAGAGCGGACCGCGGGGATGACGGTGCGGCGAGTGCCGTATCGGGTGGGTTCCGTGCGGGGGACGCTGGCGGCCGCGCGGGCGATCAAGGAGGAGCTGCGTGGCGCGGAGTTGCTCCACTCGATGGCGCTCCCCGCGCTGATCCCACTGCGACTGGTGCGCGTGCGGCAGCCGTTTGTGCACACCGAGCACATGTCGATGCTCGTTACTCCGGGCGGGAACTTTGTGGGTCGAGCAGCGAAGCATCTGCTCACACGCCTACTCAGCCGGCCGACCGAAGCGGTCGCGGTCAGCTCGGCGCTCGCTCGAGTCATCGATCGCGTGCGTTCGCGTCCAACCACGGTGATCCCGAATCACGTCATGATGCCGGAAGCGTCCGTGCCGGACGAGGAAGGCCAACGCTTTGCCGAGGTGCGCATGATCAGCGTCGGCGGCATGGTTGCGAGGAAGGGCGCGCTCGAAGCCGTCGGTGTGCTGGGCGAGCTGGTGGATCGAGGCTTCGAAGCGCGTCTCACGTGGGTGGGAACAGGGCCACTGCGCGATGAAATGGTGGCGCTCGCGGAGAAGCTCGGCGTACGCGATCGACTGACGCTGCCCGGCCACCAAACACCCGATGAGCTCTCGCAGCAGCTGCAGGCCGCAAACCTCTTTGTGCTTCCGGTTGAGACCGAGACATTCGGTGTTGCGATGGCGGAGGCGCTCGCCCACGGACTCCCTGTGGTGGCAACGGGGACCGGCGGGCACGAAGAGTTCCTGCCGCCGGAGGCGTCGAGGCTCGTTTCCGAGCGAGCGGCTGCACCACTCGCCGCGGCCGCGGGAGAGCTCATGAGGGACCCAAAGCTGTGGTCGCGCACAGAGATTTCGGCCTACGCGCGCGCACGTTTCTCCGAGGCTTCGCGCGTCGCCGCCTACGAAGAGGTCTATCGGCGGGCGGTTGAGCGGTCTTCGAGCAAGAAGCCGTAGACTGTCCCCGTGAAGATCGCAGTCGTCGCCACCGGAAAAATTGGCCTCCCCCTCGCAACGCAGTATGCGTCGATGGGACACGACGTGATTGGCGTCGACGTGAACCAGGCGTTGGTTGACGCGATTAATCGTGGGGAAGAACCGTTCCCCGGCGAAGCTGAACTTGCCGAGCGCCTTGCGGAACTCGTTCCCGCGGGAAAGCTCCGTGCAACGACCGACTATGCGGAAGCCATCCCCGGTGCTGACGCGATCGTTATTGTTGTGCCGCTTCTCGTTGACGAGGAGACCTGGCAACCGGACTTCAAATGGATGGACGCCGCTACGCGTTCGCTCGCAGAGCACCTTACCCCGGGGACGCTCGTGTCCTACGAAACAACCTTGCCCGTCGGCACGGTTCGTGGCCGCTGGAAGCCGCTCATCGAGGAAGTCTCTGGCCTGACTGAGGGCGAAGACTTTCACGTGGTGTTCTCGCCGGAGCGCGTGCTCACGGGGCGCGTCTTCGCTGACCTCAAGAAGTACCCGAAGCTCGTTGGCGGCCTCACCGAAGCGGGCACGCAGCGAGCCATAGAGTTCTACGAGTCCGTCCTAACGTTTGACGAGCGCCCGGATCTCGCACGTCCCAACGGCGTATGGGACATGGGCACCGCCGAAGCCGCGGAGATGGCGAAGCTTGCGGAGACCACCTACCGTGATGTGAATATCGGGCTCGCGAACCAGTTCGCCCGCTTTGCGGACACCGCAGGCATCGACGTGTACAAGGTGATCGAGGCGTGCAACTCGCAGCCCTTCAGTCATATCCACCGGCCCGGGATCGCGGTTGGCGGACACTGCATTCCGGTGTACCCCCGCCTGTATCTCTCAACGGATCCCGACGCTGACATCGTGCGGACCGCGCGCAACTACAACGCAACCATGCCCCAGTACGTGGTGGATCGAGTTGAACAGACGATCGGTGACCTCAACGGGTCTCGCGTAGTCGTTCTCGGCGCAGCGTACCGCGGAGGAGTGAAGGAGACTGCGGTTTCCGGGGTGTTCCCGACCGTTGAGGAACTCACATCGCGTGGTGCGATCGTGACCGTGCATGACCCGCTCTTTAGCGCCGACGAGCTCGCCGCCTACGGATTCACCGCTCACACGATCGGTGACCCCGCAGACGTTGCGATCTTGCAGGCTGACCACGCGGAGTACCGCGAGCTTGGGCCCGCAGACTTCCCTGGCATCAAGCTGTTTGCGGACGGCCGCAACGCTACTGACCCTGCGCAGTGGCGCGGCGTTCCGCGCATCGTCATTGGAGCTGGCGCGTAGCAACGCGCCTCACAAACGCCGCTCTTCCGAAGCTTAGGAGGGCGGCGTTTGCATGCGCGCGCTCATAAATCGAGCGCGCGAGCGTTTGCTTAGACGTTCCGCAGTGTTTCGTCTGAGCCCTGGCCCCCAGGGGTACCAGGGGTGAACTTCTGCTCGGCGAGGTCCATCAACTCGGCCACGCGCAGGCTGTCGCGGCGATACTCGTCGAGTTCGAGCTCGAGCTCTGCGACCCGGGCGGTGAGCGCCTCGAGCGCTTCCCGGGAGCTCTGGGGGCGGGAACGCATGAACAGTCGCTTCAGTCGCTGGCGCAAGGAATCCTCCTGGGCAGGGAATGGACGGTCGGAAAGAGTGAAACGGGCCCCGTAGCGGCGGCGAAGCGCGCGGGCCGGATCGTCCGGTGCCCCCGCAGCCGTATCTCGATCGGGATCGGGAAGCGGGATCGCCTCAAACTCGATCCCCAACCCGAGCTGCTTCGCCTCGCGTGCGAGGTCGAAGCGGTGCATGTGCCACCCGGTCGGGTCGTCGTACACGACATCCGCCGCGGGCTCCCCGTAAAACGTCGCGAGTGCAGTGCCACCGGAGCGGAGCGCCATTCGCATGAGCCGGAGGGCATTCGCGCGTGCGAGGTGGCCGGTTTGCTCAAGGAGATGTGAGGCGACAACGTCGAAGGGTCCGGTGATCCCCAGCTGCTGCGGGGCCGCGAGTGCGAGGGTGCGGTAGAGGTTCACGTGCGCGGTCTCGTACCCGCCGGCGCGCGCCCCTGTCGCAGCGAGTGCTCCTGCGTCGTGCGAGAAATCGGTGGCGATCACGCGCCGCTCGGGCCGTGCCGCCGCAAGCGCGGCGGCAAGCGTGCCGCGTCCGGCTCCGAGCTCGAGCACCGTGGCAGAGCGGAGCTCGTCCGCAACACTCAGCACCCAATCCCTGCCTGGCTGCCAATCCGCTTCGTCTGAGGCGCTGTGCGTCTGGAACCAGTCGTTCCAAAAGTCGCGCTGAAAGTGGAACGCGCCAAACCAGGTGTCGAAGCGACGCACGGTGCTGCGCGGGGTCTCGAGCTGGTAACCCGGAATCGGGGTGCGCCAGTTCTCGTCGTAGTTGATGACGAGCCAGGCTTCGGGATCGGCGGGTGCCGGATACTCCCGGCCTGAGATCTGCACGGTTGAGAACGGCAGCATTTGCTCGCGCCGCAGCTCCCCGCGCACGTGGAAGGGCTGGTTGATGTGACCGTCGTCGGTGAAGAACGCGGTAAACACATCCAGGTAGTGATCGAGCCGCCCCGAGTCTGCGCGGAACTGGAGCTGCATATGGGTGGCGCTGTGCCGCACGACCTCGTAGCCGAGTTCCTGCAAGCGGTGGCCCACTGCAAAACCCTCACGCGCGACGTCCGCGGGGTTGCTGTGCTCAGACAGGTACGCCACGTCGGCGTCGTCGTCGTGGGGAAGCAGCGCGCCGTCTCGCACGGCCCCGAGCAGCGTCCCGCCGACAATGAAGGGACGCAGCCCCATCTCCTGCAGCAGTGCGACGATCTCCGTGGTTCGCGCGAGGATGCGCTCCTGCACGCCGGGATTGCCGGCCGCGAGCGTCTTTCCGAGCCGGCCCCACTTGTTCACAGCGAGCGGGATGCCGTCGCTGTCGCGGATGCTCGTGCGTTCCTCGGCGTCGCTGAAGACCACCGGGAAACGCGCAAACTCGTTCTTCGTTCCCGAATCCCGGATGGTGATCTCGGTGCTGCCCGTGAGGTGGGGGAGCAGGGCGTCAGGCCACGCGACCGTGCGGTCTTCGGGAATCGGCTGCGCGGTCAGATCGATGGACCAGACGCGGGTGCCGTCGAAGCGCACATCGACGGAGACCACTGACGCGGGCAGCGCTGGAAGCGTCAGGGCGCTTGGCGTGGCAGCTGCGGTCATTCGAAGGCACTCTCAACATCTCGTGAACGGGCGTATCCGATTCAGCATACTCTTTGCGCACCGCCGCCCCGAAGACGGCCCACCCGGTGCGGGCGGGTAAACTGACGCACATGGATCTCCTTGTAGTTGGATCAGGTTTCTTCGGGCTCACGATTGCGGAGCGCGCCGCAAGCGCCGGCAAGAAGGTCGTCGTGATCGACCGTCGCTCGCACATCGGCGGCAACGCCTACTCGGAGGCGGAGCCCGAGACGGGCATCGAGGTGCACCGCTACGGCGCCCACCTCTTCCACACCTCGAACGAGACCGTGTGGGAGTACGTGAACCGCTTCACCACGTTCACGAACTACGAGCACAAGGTGTATTCGAATTTCCAGGGCGAGGTCTTCCCGCTGCCGATCAACCTTGGCACCATCAACCAGTTCTTCCGCGCCGCCTATGGCCCGGACGAGGCGCGCGCCCTCATCGCCGAGCAGGCGGGCGAGTTCGACACGAAGAGTGCGCAGAACCTCGAGGAGAAGGGCATCTCTCTCATCGGTCGCCCGCTCTACGAAGCGTTCATCCGCGACTACACCTCGAAGCAGTGGCAGACGCCGACGACGGAGCTGCCCGCCGAGGTGATCAGCCGCCTCCCCGTGCGCTACACCTACGACAACCGCTACTTCAACGACACCCACGAGGGTCTGCCCACCGAGGGCTACACCGCGTGGCTCGAGAAGATGGCCGACCACCCGAACATCGAGGTGAAGCTCGACACCGACTTCTTCGACGAGTCGCAGCCGCTCAACAAGAACGCCATCATCGGCACCGTGCCCGTCGTGTACACGGGGCCCGTTGATCGTTACTTCGACTATGCGGAGGGCGAGCTCGGCTGGCGCACGCTCGACTTCGAGCAGGAGGTGCTCCCCACGGGCGACTTCCAGGGCACCAGCGTGATGAACTACGCGGGATCCGACGTGCCGTACACGCGCATCCACGAGTTCCGCCACTTCCACCCTGAGCGCGACTACCCGACCGACAAGACGGTCATCATGCGCGAGTTCTCCCGCTTCGCGAAGCGCGAGGACGAGCCGTACTACCCGGTGAACACCCCGGAGGACCGCGAGCGCCTGCTCAAGTACCGCGAGCTCACCGACAGCGAGGACCGCGTCCTCTTCGGCGGCCGCCTCGGGACCTACCAGTACCTCGACATGCACATGGCCATCGGTTCGGCGCTGTCGATGTGGAACAACAAGCTGAGCGAGCTGCTGTAACCCAGCCGCGCCGCTGCGAGAGGCTCGATTCCCGGGAGGGGGATCGGGCCTCTCTGCGTTTAGCGCTCTGTTGCTGGGGCCTCCGCGAGCGGCGGCCGCAGCGCCCAGCCGACCTGGCCCTCGAGCGCGGCAGCGAGCGCCGGGGCGAGGCTGCGCGCGTAGCTGCGGGAGATGTGGTCGCTGTCGTAGAACACGGGAACGCCTCCGATGACCCCGTGGCACGTGCCCTCGCGACAGAACCGGTCGGTGAGATCGATCGCCGTCACTCCGGCGCCCGGGCTCGCGGCCGCAGCTGCCGCGAACGCGTCGGGCGGCAACACTTCGGCGCTCGGGGCAGTGCACGCCGCGGGGGTATCGAGCGCGCGCTCCACGCAGTCGGGGCCGAGGCGAGTCTCCGCGTACGGGACATCCCGGATCGCCACGACTGATGCGCCGGCGGCACGCCACTCCGAGAACAAGCGCTCGGCTGCAGCAGCATACTGCGCGTCCTGCGGGCGGCCGCTCCCGTCATCGATGGTCTCCTGGGCGGTGAATGTGGAGACCAGAATCAGATCGGGATCGCTCGCGCGGATCCGTTCGGTGAGTTCTGCGCTCCAGCTGCGGCATGCCTCGGCCTTCGCGCCGTTCGAGTCGGGCGTTCCCTTGAACGCGACGCGTGGCACATCGACGATGGGGCAGCCACCCTGCATCGAGGCGTTGACCCGCCACCCATTGCCGCGCGCCACGTCGTACACGGCGGCCTTCCAGTGTTCCGCGTGCGAGTCACCCACGAGCCACACGAGCGGAGCGTCAGCGCTCGCGCCGGGTGCGGCAAAGTCGCACTCCACGAGCGACGGCTTCCCGTCCGCCAGGATCTGCTGTTCCGCGAGGACGCACTCGGCGGGTGAGAACCACGGAGTGTTGTCGTCGCCCCGTGGCGGCACCTGCGCGACACCAAACGGGTCGCCGCAGTCTGCGCCAGGTGTGAGGGCAGCAGCGCCGAAGCACCCGCCGCTCTCAAACTGCGCTGCCTCACGCGCGGTCTGAGCAGCAATCTGCTGGGCCGCCACGTGCACTCCGCCGGCCAGGAGCGCGATGGCAACGATGCTCGCCGCGGTGGCCCAGAGCGTGCGCCGGGGGCGTGCGCCGCGGAACAGCCGTGTGCGGCCCGGATCCTCAACGAAGTACTTGGTGAGCGCAGCGAGCACAACCGTGAGCGCGAGGATGATGAGGCGGTCGCGCAGACGGAGGTCCCGGGAGAGTACCGCGGGGGCGAGCACAATGAGCGGCCAGTGCCAGAGGTACAGCGAGTATGAGAGATCGCCCGTCCACTGCACCGGTCGCCATCGCAACAGGAAGAGCGGCGACCACCGTGGTGCCGCATCCCCGGTGGCGATGATGAGCACGGTGCCCGCGACGGGCAGAGCCGCCCACGGGCCCGGGAACGGGGTGGTCGCGGTGAACGCGAGCGCCGAGATCCCGATCATGCCGATGCCGAGCCAGTGCGCGGCACCGCGGAAGAGGGTCACTCCGGTGCCCCCGCTGCTCAGCCACCGGGAAAGCGCGGGTGCTGCGAGCGCTACCGCTGCGCCCGCCATGAATTCCCACACCCGAGTGCCCGTGTGGAAGTAGGCGAGGCTGCGCTCGGCCCCCGTCAGCCATACGGCGAACGCGAAGGAGACCGCGCCGATGAGGGACACTGCGGCGAGGAGCCCCCAGCGAGGAAACGCTGGCGCGGCCGGGGGAGCAGTGAGCTGACTCCGTCGTCGTCGCAGCAGCAAGTACACGAGCCCGAGCAGCAGGAGCGGCCAGAGCAGGTAGAACTGCTCCTCGACAGACAGTGACCAGTAGTGCTGCACCGTCGTGGCGGCGTTGCTCTGCGCTGAGTAGTCGACCGCGCTCGCCGCAAGGAACCAGTTCTCCACGTACGCGGTCGCAGCGAACGTCTCGCTCGCAATGCGCGGCCACCGCTCCGCCGGGAGCCACAGCAGCGCACCCGCGAGCGCGGCGAGGCTGACGAGCAGCGCGGCGGGGAGCAGCCTGCGTGCGCGGCGCGCATAGAAGTCGGCGAACGCGATCCTGCCCGTGCGCATGAGCTGCGAGATGAGGTGTGAGGAGATCAGGAAGCCCGAAATGACAAAGAACACGTCGACGCCGACGTAGCCGCCGGGAAGGCGCTCCGGCCACAGGTGGTTGAGGATCACGAGGCCCACCGCGATTGCGCGAAGCGCTTGGATATCGGTGCGAATGGGGCGCTTCGGCCGCTTGGTGCGTGCAGGCTGAGGATCGCGCTGCAGCGCGCTGCTCGCCACGGATGTGCTGCTCAGCGATCGTCCTCTCGTGCGCCTCGGCGAGAAACGCCAAGCGCCTCGAGTCTACCGAGCCTGTGCGCTGACCTCGCGGAGGACGCAGTGTGCCCCCGGCCGCCGGAGGCGATCGGGGGCACACTCTGTGGCGAGCGCGCGGCTACCCGCGCGGGCCCTGCGGTTCGCCGGCTTCGTCGAATTCGAGGCCGACCGCCTCAATTTGGTGCGTGTTCGGTCGCTGCGGGGTGAGACCACCCTCACGGTCGAGCTCGGCCTCACGCTTCCGCCAGGCCTGGTAGCCAGGTTCGTCGGCGAGTGCGCGTTCGATCTCCGCGGACGAGGCCCGCAGCTTGGGATCGAACTTGAGGTAGGCGCGCGTCTCGCGTGCGACGAGGCCCGAGAGGATGATGAGCCCGATGAGGTTCGGGATCGCCATGAGCCCGTTCATCATGTCGGAGAACGACCAGGCGATCGCGAGCTGGGTCGTCGCCCCCACAAACACGATGAGGGAGAACACCACGCGGAAGGGCATCACGACGCCGCGACCGAAGATGCGCACGATGTTGCGCTCGCCGTAGTACGCCCAGCCGAGAATCGTCGACGCGGCGAACATGACAAGGCCTATGGTGACGATCCAGTGCCCCCATTCACCGGGCAAACCGTTCGAGAACGCTTGCCCGGTCATGAGCGCGGGCGAGAGTTGCTCTCCGGTTTCCGGGTCGATCGAGGTGTAGGTGCCCGTGGTGATGATCACGAGGCCAGTCATCGTGACCACGATGATCGTGTCGATGAAGGTCTGCGTCATCGAGACGAGGCCCTGACGCACGGGGTGGCTGGTCTGTGCTGCGGCTGCGGCGATTGCGGCCGAGCCCATGCCCGACTCGTTCGAGAAGATGCCGCGAGCGAAGCCGTACTGAATCGCGATGATGAAGACCGAGCCGGCGAAGCCGCCGGCCGCTGCCGTCCCGGTGAACGCATCGGCGAAGACGAGGCCGATCGCTGCGGGAACGTCGCCGAGGTTGACGAACAGGATGTAGAGCGCGGCAACCACGTAGAACACGATCATGATCGGCACGAAACCGGCGGTCACCTTGCCGATGGACTTGATGCCGCCAACGAGCACGACGAGCACGAAGATAGTGAGCACGACGCCCGTCACCCAGGTGGGAACGCCGAAGCTGTGCTCCACGTTCGCGGAGATCGAGTTCGACTGGGTGAGATTGCCGATCCCGAAGCACGCGAACACGGCGAAGATGGTGAACGACCACCCGAGGATCTTGCCGAGCGGGCCGCGGATACCCTTCTCGAGGTAGTACTGCGGGCCGCCGTTGCGCTCGCCCTTGCTGTCTGCCTGGCGGAAGCGGACCCCGAGGAACGCCTCCGTGTACTTGGAAGCCATGCCGAGGAGGCCGGTCACCCACATCCAGAAGAGCGCGCCGGGGCCGCCGATGCCGATCGCGGTCGCGACGCCAACGATGTTGCCCGTGCCGACGGTGGCCGCGAGTGCGGTGGTGAGCGCCTGGAACTGGGAGATATCCCCGCTCGAGCCCGGGTCGCGTCGGCGAATGATGCCGAGGTTGAGGGCTGCGCCGAGGCGGAGGAACTGGATGCCGCCGAGGCGGAAGGTGAGATAGAGGCCGGTGAGAAAGAGCAGCGGAATGAGGACGAAGGGCCCCCAGATTACGCCGCCGATGGAGTCGAGGATGCTCTGCAATTTGTCAGTCACTGTGGTACCTGAGTCCTTCGCGTCGTTGCGGAGTCGGATTTGTGTCCGATCGAGGTTGCGGGCGACTTTAGCAGGAACTCAGTGAGTGGCGCAGCCCTCGTGCAGGTGGGGCGCTGGGCAGAGCTTGAGCCTTAGCATACCTGCACATATTCAACAAATCGAGACTTCACAGCACTCTCATCGGGACTTATGCTGGGCCGCATACCCAGCCGGGTCGGTTCGGAGGTGTGTTCATGCGAGTCATCTTCAGGTCAACAGCAGGGGAAGTGCTGGCGCTCGTTCTCGCTCTCAGTGCGTTCGGAATCCCGCCAGCGCAGGCGAGCTCTTCGCCTCCACCCGCGCGGCCCACCGTACGCACGGAGCTTGAACAGCCGCAGGCGCCGCCCGAGGAACCGGGGCCCTTGGTCGGGGAGGAAGCGCCAGTCGATGGGGGAGTTGGGCAGTCGGAGGAGGGTGAGCTGTCCGATGACGGAAAAGGTGCTGGGGTCGAGGGTGACCCCTCTCCAGAAGCTGAGTCGGGTGCCGCCGCGGATCCCGCAGACGCCGTGGAGCCCGCGGACCTCGTGGAGCGTCTGGCGGAGGCGATCCCAAGCTCGCTTCCGGTCGAGGGGACCGTGGTGGTGGTGGCAGCAGAGGGCGGGTCCGCGCCGCGCATCGAGGGCACCCCGCTGCCAGCGAGTGAGCAGGTGGCGGAGCAGCGATTGCTCGCAACCGATGCCGGGCCGGTCGTCGAGGTGCCAGTTGAGGTGCTTGCTGACGCCGCCGCGGGGGAGCGCCTGGTCGGGGATCTCGAGTTGGTCCCCGAGGAGCAGCGCGCGGTGGCCGAAGAACTGGCGCCCGAGCTGGCACCTGAAGTGCTGCCCGATGCTCCCACGCCAGGAGAGCTGAGCGAGGAAGCGACCGCATCCGTCACCGTGGCGGCGTTGAATCTTGGCAAGGAGTTGACTATCGGCGGGTTGATCATTCCGGGAACGGGGTCGGGCAGCGGGACCGCACCACGCGCGCACACGGCGGACGTAGCGTTCTACACGGGCGGCGGGAACCCCACTACCGCGGAACTCACGCAGCTCGTCAACGACGCCGGTGCGTACTGGGCGGGGCAGACGAACGGCGCGGTAAAGAGTCTCACGGTGAACTCGGTGAAGCGGATCACGAGCTACGCGCGTGATCGGGGCATGCGTTGCGAGCCCAAGAACCTCCAGAAGCTGTGGAGCGACGCGGCGAAGCAGTTCGGGCGCAGCACGAGCAGCTACATCGGCTCGGCACGGCATCTTGTGGTGCTCGTCGACGACGGGTGCGGCGCGCTCGCACAGAACTCCAGCGGCTGGGGGAGCTACGGCACCCTCCACAGTGGCGGCATGACCTGGGTGGACCTCGGCTCACGGCACAAGGCAAAGCTGCCGCTCAGCTCCGCGACCGGCGCGATCGCCCACGAGCTTGGCCACAACCTCGGCCTCGGGCACGGCAAATCTCGTGTGTGCACGGGCAGCGCGACGGACGCCGCGGTCAGCGGAGGAAAGCCCGTGTCGCCCTGCAGCGACGTTGAGTACGGTGACCCGTTCAATGTGATGGGAATCGGAGCGTGGGCTGGCGGGCGTACACCCCCGGCGCTGCCCGCGGCCCAGCGCGATGCGCTCGGTGTGGCCCCCGCGGGGACGGTGAAGGTCGTGAAGGCATCGGGCGGGGCGACGCAGACCGTCACGCTCTCGGCTGCGGGAACGAACTCGGGCGTGCGTGCGATCCGTGTCGAGGGCGATCGCGGCGGTACGTTCTATGTCGAGTACCGCGCGATGACCGGCCAGGACGCGAGCATGGGGTTGAAGGCCGGCCGTGCGTACGAGACCGGGCTCGCGAAGGGGGAGCACTACACGGCGGCGGGTGTGCGCATCGTGAAGAGCGACGGCGGCGGAGGGCAGAATGCCGATGGCACGCACCGCTATGGCAGCACGGTTGTCTCGGTGCGGGATGCGCAGCTCGGAAAGAACGGGCTCTTCCAAACGGCACGTTCGGGCAAGCAAGCGAGCACCTGGAACAGCATGGTGCGGGTGCGGGTGGTGTCGACGGCGGCCACGAGCGCGAAGGTGAAGATCGAGGTCATGCCGTTCACGGACATCCAGTTCTCGCGCGCGAACGCGACGCAGATCTCGTGGATGCACACGAGCGGGTACTTCTCAGGTACGAGCGTGGCCGGCGGGAGGCGCGAGTTTCGCCCGACAGCCAAGCTCACGCGAGCAGAGGTGGCCGGAATGCTTTACAAGCTCGCCGCATCCAAGGCATACACGCCGCCCAAGAAGTCACCGTTCACGGATGTCTCGATACAGCACCCGTACTACCGCCAGATCGCATGGTCATACAGCGCGGGCCTCACGCCCGGCACAGCTGTGAAGGGCGGCCGATCCTTCGCGCCGACCGCCTCGGTGACGCGGGAATCGTTTGCGGTGCAGCTCTACAAAGTGCGCAAGAGCAAGTACGGGGGTGCAGCGAAGACTCCGTTCGCGGACGTGAAGAAGGGGTCGGCGAACTACAAGCAGATCACGTGGATGTACGCCTCAGGGCTCGCGCCTGGCACGGTGAAGAGCGGCAAGCGCACCTTCGCCCCGCGCGACGCGGTGACACGTGAGGCCGCAGCGGTCGCGCTCTACAAGCTCACGCACTAGCCGCGGGTGCGGACTAGCGGCCCTCGAAAGTCTTGCGCCACTCCTCCGGCGACACCATCTGGGGAAGCGCCGCGCGGTACTCGGCCGACAGGCGATCCCAGTTCTTCTCGATCTGCTTGCTCAGCTCGCGCGACTCGCGCAGCAGGCGGCGGAACTTCGCGCGATCGTGGCGGTACCACATCTTGCCACTGCCGTCGGCGGCGCCCACGATGACGCTCGTGTGATTCGGGATGCGCCACCAGAGCGCGTCACGCTTCGAGTACTCGAGCTCGGGAACGCGCTGCTCGGCCTCGCTGCTCGCACGTCGCCAGTGCCGCGGCAGCATGCGTGCGGTAAAGATGCCCAGGCTGATCCCCTTGGGGTAGTCAGTGGGTTCCTCGAGGAGCGGCAGGGCGCGGCCCGCGGGCGCGACCGGGGTCTCGGGGTCGCCGGGGCGGTACACGCGGGTCTCGGGGAAGTCCTTCGCGCGAGCGCGCGCAGCTGGCATGTCCTTCGAGATGTCATCGTGCAGGCCCTGCGGGCCGCGGAGGACGGAACGCATTCCATCGACGGCGAGCTGTGTCGCGTAGTACTGCATGTTGAGTAGCTTCTTGATGTCCTGTCGACCGCTGTTCTGCAGCAGCTTGCCACTCTTCGGGCGGTCGGAGTGCAACAGGCCCGCGATGATGCGGTTGCGGGTGTGGAAGAAGGCCTGCCAGTCCTGCGAATCGTCCTTGTCGAGCCAGGACACGTGCCACAGCGCGACGCCCGGCAGCGACACCGTGCGATAGCCGGCGGCCTTTGCGCGCAGGCCGTACTCGGCGTCATCCCACTTGATGAAGACGGGCAGCGAGAGCCCAATGTCTGCGATGACCTTCTTGGGGATCATGCACATCCACCAGCCGTTGTAGTCGGCATCGAGGCGGGCGTGCATCCACTTGGTCTGGCGCAAGTTGCGCTTGCGGAAGTCGTGGCGGTGCTGCTCCTCGAACGACGGCCCCCACATGAATGGATCAGGCCGCACGACCTCGGCCCACGCGTGCAGCACGGGCTTGTCGAGGAGGTCGAACATGTGACCGCCCACGATCACCGGCTCGCGGCTGAAGCGGCCGAACTGGAGGGCGCGGAGTGCGCTCTCCGTCTCGAACTCCACGTCGTCGTCGAGCAGTAGCAGGAAGTCGGTGTCTTCGCGCTCCAGCGTTTCGGCCATCGAGCGGGAGAAGCCGCCCGAGCCGCCAAGGTTGCCCTGCTCGATGACGCGCAGCTTCTCACCCAGTCGCGCGGCGACCTCGTCGAAGCCTGCCTCGTCGCGCACCTTCTGCGTGCCCTGGTCGACGAGGAAGATCCGGTCGATGCCCTCGGTGAGCGCGGGGTTCTCGGCGATGTTCGCGAGCGTAGCCACGCAGTAGTCGGGCTTGTTGTACGTCGTCATGCCGAGGCTGAGCTTGCCGTTCGTGACGGGCTCCGCCGCGGTCGACCAGCTGCCCTCTTCGAGCACGAGGTCCTCAGTGCTCGCGATGAGGTCGAACCAGTACCAGCCGCCATCACTGAAGGAGGTGAGGGGCAGCGTGAACACGCTCTCCTCGGAGCCGGTGACCGTGCGCGAATCGACGCGCTGCTGCACGCCACCCGCGTTCGAGCGGTACACGATGATGGTGCCGCTGCCCGCGGTGCGCAGGGTGAGTGACACCTCGGTGACCACGGTCCACCGCTGCCAGTACGCCGCCGGGAAGGCGTTGAAATAGCTCGCAAACGAGACGCGCTTGCCGGAGCGCACGCGGGCGCTCGAGCGGGAGAGCACGTTGTCGATGTGTGCGTTCTCGCTCAGCCGAACGTGGCGCCCGCCGATCTTCGACCAGGTCTCAGAGTCCGCGTAGAGCGGTAGGACATCGGGATCCTGAGTGAGCGGGAAAACGATCGACTGCAGCGTGGTCGGCATCGAAAGCGTGCCTCTCTTTTCGGTCTGACGGACGGAGCCTCCCCAGTGTACCCGCGGAGAAACTGCAGAACCGTCGGGTTTACTCGGCGTTCAGGTGTTCGCCAGCGCGCCACACGGCGACCGTGAGATCGGGAGCCGCCGCTGCGATGGTGCGCAGCAGTTCGAACTCCGCCCGGTCGGCGTTGCGTCGGTGCTCCTCGGCGTCGGGTCCACCGGCGCGTGCCGCGAGACGGGCGAGCCCGAACTCAGCCAGCCGCCCTTCGGCCTCGAGCAGCTCGTCCCGGAGGGTGAGCACCACGAAGTCGTCGACCTCGGGTACTTCCTCCACGGCGATCGCGGGATCCTGACCGCCGCGTACGCGCCGCTCCAGGATCGTGTCGCGCTCGAGCCGAGCGTCGGCGCGCAGCTCGGCGAGGCGCTCGGGGGTGATGGGTTGCATCGCGCTACCGCGTCTTCGTTGGCGTTGTGCGAGCGGAGTGGCTCTGCGGGATTGGGATCTGGCGCCACGGAAGCTTGGTCGGCTCGGCGTCGAGCGAGGGCAGCTGGAAGTCGTAGCGCGACTTCACCGCGATGAGCACGAGGAGGATCCAGTTGCCCTCGATGAGCAGCCGGCTCTCGGTGAGCGATTGAATGACGAGCGCCACGACAACCAGCAGCGGCCAGAGTGCGCTCGTCGCGTACGGCAGCGCTGGGCCGAAGCCGCGCCGGGGCGGGTCGACCGCGCGGAACCACACGCGCCAGGTTGTGAGCAGCACGAGCGGGGCGAAGGCGAGCACGCCGACAATGCCGAGCTGGAACCACACATCGAGCCATGCGTTGTGCGCGCTCATGACAGGGATTCCGGCCTTCGTGTCGAGCGAGGCGAACGGTTCGGCCCACGGCGCCCAGTAGCTCACCCAGCCCCAGCCGAACCAGGGGCGCTGTTCGGCAAGCTCGATCACCTTGTGCCAGGTCTCGAGCCGTCCGGTCATGTCACCGCTCTTGCCCAGCAGACCGAACACGAAGTCGCGGGCGAAGAGCACCAGGCCAATGGCAGCAGCGAGGAGCGTGACGCCCACCGCGTAGAGCGGCACTCGCCGCTCGGGCCCGAGCCTGCGTGCCCAGAGCGCGAGCGCGAGCGCGACGAGCACCGCTGCGAGCGCCACCCACACGGTCGCACCACGGGTCAGCAGAATCGTGGCGGTTGCAAGGAACACCCAGAACCATCCGGTAAACCGCCCGACAAGGCCGGCCCGAAGCTGGATTCCGAACACGATGAGGCCGAGCAGGCCGATGAACCCGAAGAGCACGGAGCTAGCGACGATTCCCTGAATCGGGCCGCCGGCGAAGAGGAGATCGCGGCTCCAGTAGAGCAGCTTCGAGATCTTCTCGCCCTCCGCGGGGCGCTCAATGAAGTTCTGGAACACGGGCTCGCGAACGAAGATCGACACCCAGAGCTCGAAGAGGAACGAGACGCCGATGATCCAGCGCAGCGCGGTGCCGAGCGTGCGCAGCACCTCGTGCCAGGTGAGCACGAATGCGAGCACCACGGCGAGCAGTGTGGTGGCGAGCTGCGCGACAACGCCGAGCAGCGACTCGAACCGGTATTGCGACCACGCGATCGACGCGATCGCGAGCAAGAGGAACCAGTAGAGCGGCGCGGGGAGCCGATACCAGCGGAAGCGCGCGGGCTTCTCGCGAATGAAGATGACCACGCCGATCGCGGTGAGCACCGCGGCGATGCCGAGGAACCCCCACCAGCCCACGAGGTTGCGCACGCCCGTGCTGCCGAGCGCGAGCACGAATACACAGATTGCGTACGCGCTCACGCCGAGTCTGGTCCTGCTCTCCGCCATAGTCGGTATGGTAGAGCATGGCGTGATCCTCACCGGTGGGGCGGGCTGGGAGCGCGGCTGCGCGACCGCTCGGGAGAGGGCGGACGCCGCCGCCTGCTGACCCGTCGCCGCGCGGCATGACACCCCGAGGAGAGCCGTGCTGATCTTTATTGAGAACACCCCGCGTGCGTACGCGTGGGGCTCGCTCGACGCACTCGCCGAACTGCTCGGCACCATGCCGACGGGGCAGCCGCAGGCGGAACTCTGGTTGGGCACACACCCCGGGAGCCCCGCGCATGTCGCGAAGGCCACCCCCGTGGGGCAGACCCTCATCGATCTCGTTGAAGGCGATCCGGAACGCTACGGCGTTTCCGGGGGGCCGCTGCCGTTTCTCCTCAAGGTGCTCGCGATCGGTGCGCCGCTCTCGCTCCAGGTTCACCCAGACCGGGATCAGGCCGCCGCTGGCTTCGCCGCGGAGGAAGCCGCGGGGATTGCGCGGGATGCGCGCGAGCGCAACTACGGCGACGCAAACCACAAGCCCGAGTTGCTCGTCGCGCTGAGCGAGGTGACCGCGCTGAGTGGCTTCCGTGCGCTCAGTGCCGTGCGGCACGACCTCCGCGCGCTCGCCGCAGCGGCGCAGACCGCTGGCGATGCAGCGGGCAACGCCGCGCTCGAAACGGTCGCGCAGCGGCTCGCCCCGAGCGGCGCGCAGAGCGAGGCTGACGTGCGGCGCGAGTTTCTCGAGTGGGCGTTTGCCGGAGACCCCGAGGTGTCCCGCGCACTGACGGCCCTGCCCGTCGCGATGTCCGGTGTCGGCGACGACATCGCCGCCGATCGGCGCGCCGCGCTCGACGCGCTCGTCGCAACGCACCCCGGCGACCCGGGCGTGCTCGTCTCGCTCCTGCTGCACATCGTGCGGCTCGCTCCGGGGGAGGCGCTGTTCCTCCCCGCACGTCAACTGCACGCATACCTCGGGGGGATCGCGGTTGAGGTGATGGCTGCCTCCGACAATGTGCTGCGCGCAGGCCTCACTGAGAAGCACGTGGACGTTGCTGAGCTGTGCCGCATCCTCGACGCCGAGGAGATTCCTGAGCCGCGCTATCCCGCGACCCAACTGCAGCCGGGCCTCATCGCCTGGCAGCCCGGGGTGCCTGACTTCCAACTGCTGCGCGCGCGGCTGTGCGATCTCGACTCGGCGGACCCGGTCGGCGACGCCAGCGGGGCGGCCGCCGAGGTCGAGGTCGCGGCGCCGCACCCGCTCGTCATCGTGGTCACGGCAGGCCGAGTGCGCGTGGAGCGGACCGCCACTGAGCTCGCTGAGGTGGCCACTGCACGCCGCGGCCAGTCGCTCTACGTCTCCGCGGGCGAGCCCATCCGCCTCACGGGCGCGGGCGAATTGTTCCTCGCTACGGTCGGTAGCCCCTCGGCAGAGAGCTGGCAGCTCGGGCGAGTACACTGAAGCCCGTGTCGAATCCTGAAGCATCCGGCCCCACAGCCCCCGCCGAGCGCGGCGAACGGCTGGGTGGCCTGGGGCGCGTACTCATCGCCGTCTACATGATCCTCGCGATCGCGGCGACGTTCCGCTCCGTCTACCAGATCCTGTCGAAGTTTGACGAGGCCCCGCTCGCATACACCCTGTCGGCGCTCTCCGGGGTCGTGTACATCGTCGCGACCGTCGCGCTCATCATGGGCGTGCGCGGGCGGAAGCCGGCGGCCGCACGGGTCTGGCGCGGCATTGCCTGGGCGGCGCTCGTGTTCGAGCTGTGCGGCGTCCTGATCGTAGGCACGCTGAGCCTCACCACCCCCGAACTGTTCGGCCACCCCTCGGTGTGGTCGTTCTACGGCAGCGGGTACGTCTTCATTCCGCTCGTGCTTCCCGTGCTCGGCCTCGTGTGGCTGCGCCGCTCCGGCCGCGCCGCTGCGGCTCCGGCCGTGACTGCTGAGCCCGTCAGCCAGGACATCTACTGATGCGCGTTGTTGAATCGCTCGCAGCGCTGCGCCCCGAGGAATTCTCGGTGGGCAGCTGTGTAGCGATCGGCAAGTTCGACGGTCTGCACCTTGGGCACCAGTCGATTCTGCGACGTCTGCGGAGCGAGGCCGCGGCGGCCGATCAGCTGACGGTGGTGTTCACGTTTGCGAACAATCCGCTCAGTTACTTGAACCCTGAGCGCTGCCCACAGCCGCTCATGAGCCGCGAGCAGCGGCTCGAAGCGTTTGCGGCCGCGGGGATTGACGTGTGCGTGATGGTGGAGTTTGACGCGGAGTTCGCGGCGATTCCCGCGGCGGACTTCGTGACCGACGTGCTGGTCGGGAAGCTCCAGGCGCGGCACGTGATCATGGGCGCAGACTTCCGCTTCGGTCACCGCGGCGCGGGTGACGGCGCGCTGCTGCGCGAACTCGGCGCGACGCACGGCTTCACCGCCGAGGTCGTCGAGTGGGTCGAAGATGCCGAGGCCGAACCGGTCTCCTCCTCTGCCGCGCGTGCGGCAGTGGTGGCGGGTGACGTTGCCGCGGCCGCACGCATGCTCGGCCGCCCGCCGGCGGTGCGCGGCGACGTGGTGCACGGTGACGCGCGTGGCCGCGAGATCGGCTATCCCACTGCAAACTTGGGCGGCGCGATCGAGGGCCTCGTGCCCGCCGACGGCGTGTACGCGGGGTGGGTGCTGCTCGCAGGCGAGCGCAGGGTCGCCGCCATCTCGGTCGGGAACAACCCCACGTTCACCCCGAACGAACAATCGCGGGTCGAGGCCTTCGTGCTCGACTTCGAGGGTGACCTCTACGGGCAGCGCATCGAGGTGCAGTTCGCGCACCGGCTGCGTGGCATGGTTCGCTTCGACGGGCTCGAGCCTTTGCTCGAGCAAATGCACGCCGACGTTGCCGAAACTCGACGCCTGCTCGAGGCCACACCTTCTCGGTGAGTCGCCGCCACACATAGTGGTACGATCGACCTACGGTCGCTTCCGCGAGTGCGCCCAGAGCCCCATGCCGCGCATGAGGTCAGGCTCGGAGACTCGCGTCCGGCCCGCGGCTCGGTACGCGTTCCGAGTTCGTCCCACGCCGATCAGGAGATCCATTGGCATCCAACACTGCCACGCGTCAGTCCACCGCGAAGAACGCTTCGCGAGGTTCGAACGGGTCATCGCGCTCGAACGGGCGCCGCAAGCACACGCACAACGAGGGAATCATCCCGCTGCTCGCTCGGGCGGTGCGTGAAGTTGAGGCTTCAGCCCAGCGCGGCAAGGCGACCCCCGCGAACCGCACCAAGTTTCACGTCATCGCGCTGCTCATGCGTGAGGAGCGCGCTCGCATCAAGACCGAGGAGGGCGTCAGCGACGCAGAGCGCGCCGAGACGCTGAAGCGCCTTGATGGTGTTGCGGCGATCCTCGCGAAGACCGCCGCGCGCGACACGAGCCTCATCACGCTGCTCGAGCCGACGGCGCCCATCACCGAGGCCACCCGCCAGCTGAAGCGGAAGATGCTCACGCAGGCCGGCTTCGAGCTGCCCGAGGAGGAGAAGGTTGCGCCCGAGCCGGTGAAGGCATATGTGCCGCCGGAGCTCGCTGAGCGCCAGGTCGAGCCCGCCGGCGTCGAGTCGCGCATGCTCGCGAACCCGTTCCTTGCGCCCGATCTCACGCCGCCGAAGCAGCCCACCCCCGTGGTGCGCCTCGCGAACTGGGAGCTGCTCGGGCCGCTGCTGAAGTCGTTCGAGCAGGGCGGCGGCGGCTCCGCATGCATGCCCCTGCCCGAGCCGCCCGTGCCGGATCGCCTCGCCCCCGCCGGGCGAGAGCTCATGGATCACCAGGCTCGCTTCCTCGCAAGCGTGCGTGAGGGGCACCGCAGCTTCCTCCTCGCCGACGAGCCAGGCCTGGGCAAGACCGCGCAGTCGGTGATTGCCGCATCGGTCGCCGACGCGTACCCGCTGCTCGTTGTTGTGCCGAACGTCGTGAAGATGAACTGGGCGCGCGAGGTGGAGCGGTGGACGCCGCAGCGCCGCGTCACCGTGATTCACGGTGACGGTCAGGATATCGACGCGTTCGCCGACGTGTTCGTGGTGAACTACGAAATCCTCGACCGCCACCTGAGCTGGATCTCGCGATTCGGCTTCAAGGGCATGGTCGTCGACGAGGCGCACATGATCAAGAACGTGCAGTCGCAGCGCTCGCGCAACGTGCTCGCGATCGCCGAGAGCGTGCGTGAGCGCACGCCCGGCGGCTCGCCGCTGCTGATCGCGCTGACGGGCACGCCGCTCATCAACGACATCGATGATTTCCGCGCGATCTGGCGCTTCCTGGGGTGGACCGACGCCGAGAAGCCGGGCCCCGAGCTCATGGCACGTCTCGAGAGCAACGGCTGGACCCCCGCGGACTCTGCGTTCTACCCGGAGGCACGCCAGAGCGTGGTCGACATGGGAATCGTGCGTCGCCGCAAGATCGACGTTGCCGCAGACCTGCCCGCGAAGCGCGTGGTCGATCTGCCCGTCGAGCTGGACGACGAGTACGGTCGCGGCATCCGCGAGGCGGAGGCACAGCTGGCCCGCAAGCTGCTCGACCGCTTCACCGCGGTGAAGAACGGCAAGCTCGGAGAGAAGCTCAGCGACGACGCGATCATCCGCATGGTGTGCGCGCAGGAGCTCGAGGAGTCGAACGCGTCGGCCGACGGCATGAACGTCTTCACGATGGTGCGTCAGATCGGCCAGGCGAAGGCTGGCCTCGCGGCAGACTACGCCGCGCAGCTCGCACGCTCGGTGGGCAAGGTCGTGTTCTTCGCGAAGCACATCGACGTGATGGACCGGGCTGAGGCGCAGCTCGCCGAGGCAGGGCTCAAGACCGTGTCGATTCGCGGTGACCAGAGCACCACCTTCCGCCAGGAACAGATCGACGCGTTCAACAAGGACCCCGAGGTCGCCGTGGCCGTCTGCTCGCTCACCGCAGCGGGCGTGGGCGTGAACCTGCAGGCCGCGTCCAACGTGGTGCTCGCCGAGCTCAGCTGGACAGACGCCGAGCAGACGCAGGCGATCGACCGTGTGCACCGCATCGGTCAGGCAGAGCCGGTCACCGCGTGGCGCATCGTCGCCGCGCAGACGATCGACGCCAAGATTGCGGAGCTCATCGACGGCAAGGCGGGCCTCGCCGCGCGCGCGCTCGATGGTGCCGAGGCGAAGGACGAGACCGAGGATTCGGTGCAGCTGCTCGCGCTCATGGGCGTGCTGCAGCGCGCGATCGCCGCGGCCTAACCGCACCGCTCGCAGCGGCCCTCGCTCCCGAAGGGGAGCGGGGGCCGCTGGCCGTTTTGGACACGCAAGTGGCAGAAACACGACTGTTCGCGTGATTCTCGCCACCGCTAGCATGGGACAAGTCTCGCCGGAGTGACCGGCGCGGCACCCGGATGCGAAGGGGACTCATGCGGATTGGTGTGCTCTGTTCAGGCGGCGACAGCCCAGGGATGAACGCGGCCATTCGCGGCGCGGTGCTCCGCGGGGTCGAGGTGCACGGCTTCGAGATGGTCGGCTTCATGGACGGCTGGCGCGGCTTCCACGACGGCGACACCGTGCCGCTCGACCGCCTCGCTGTGCGCGGCATCTCCCCGCTCGGCGGCGTGATGCTCGGCACCAGCCGGGTCCCCCCGTTCCCTGACGGCGTCGCCACCCCCGAAGCACTTGCGGCCGTGCGTGCGCGCATGACAGAGCTCGGGATCGATGCCTTCCTGCTCATCGGCGGCAACGGCACGCAGACGGTTGCGCAGATGCTCGACGACGCAGGGATCCCCGTCGTGGGGGTCCCAAAGACAATCGACAACGATCTTGGCGGCACGGACTACACCTTTGGCTTCGACACGGCCGTGTCGGTCGCGGCCGAGGCCATCGACCGGCTGCGCACCACGGGGGAGTCGCACCGCCGCTGCATGGTGCTTGAGGTGATGGGTCGCGACGCTGGCTGGATCGCGCTTCACGCCGGGATGGCGGGCGGCGCGCAGCTGATCCTGCTGCCGGAGTTCCCCGAATCGGTCGAGCAGATTTGCGAGTGGGTGCTCAGCGTGCGCGACCGCGGGCGCTCGTCGCTCGTCGTTGTTGCCGAGGGCTTCCGTCCGGCGGGCGAGGCCGACGTGGTGACGCGCGCAGGGCTCGACGGCTTCGGGCGGCCACGCCTCGGGGGCGTCGCCGAGGTGCTCGCCCCGCGCATTGAGGAGCGCACGGGTATCGAGACCCGCGCCACCGTTCTCGGGCACGTGCAGCGGGGCGGCTCACCGACCGCGTTCGACCGCGTGCTCGCCACGCGCACGGGCATCGCCGCAGCCGACGCCGCGAACGACGGTGCCTGGGGAACCATGGCCGGGCTGCACGGCGACCGTGTCGAACTCGTACCTCTCGAAGAGGCGGTCGGCGCGCTGAAAACTGTGCCCGCCGCGCGCTACGAGGAGGCGCGCCTCAGCTTCGGCTAGAGGCCGAGCTGCGCCTTCACATCGTTGAGCGAGGGGTTGGTCGCCGTCGTGCCGTCGGGGTACACGACGGTAGGGACGGTCTGGTTGCCGCCGTTCGCGGCCATGACGAGTTCCGGGGTGCCCGGCGTGTTCTCGATGTCCACCTCGGTGTACGCGATGCCGGTCTTGTCGAGCATCAACTTGAGGCGCTTGCAGTAGCCGCACCACTCCGTCGAGAACATGGTGATCGCGCCAGACTCGGGGACGAAATCGCTCAGCTGTGCCGTGCTCACGGGGAACCTCCTATGGATCTGCGGGACGCCAGTTTAGCGCCGGAGATCGAGTGCTCGCTGGGCCCGGGTGAACGACAGGTAAACGACCCTTTCCCAGCTTGACCTGCCCCGTTCAAGGTGGAAGCATGAACGTGGCGCTCGCGTGTCAAGGCATCTCTGCTGAACGTTCGGTGAAGTTCTAGTGACACGCGGGTGGTCCACGGCCCCTGCTCCCGAACGAAAGACGCCGGTGGAACTCACTCTCGTCGTGCTGCTGGTCATCGTACTGGCCCTCTTCTTCGACTTCACCAATGGCTTCCATGACACGGCGAACGCGATGGCGACGCCGATTGCCACGGGAGCGCTGAAGCCGAAGACCGCCGTGCTCCTTGCTGCGGTGCTGAACCTGGTTGGCGCGTTCCTCTCCACTGAGGTGGCGAAGACGATCTCCGGCGGCCTCATCAACGAGGGCGACGGCGGTGTGCTCATCTCGCCCGCCATGATTTTCGCGGGCCTCATCGGCGCGATCGTGTGGAACCTGCTGACGTGGCTCTACGGGCTCCCGTCCAGTTCCTCGCACGCGCTCTTCGGCGGCCTGATCGGTGCCGCAATTGTGGGCGCCGGCTTCTCCGCGATCAACGGTGGCGTGCTGCTCTCGAAGGTGATCATCCCGGCGCTCGCCGCGCCGCTCACCGCCGGCATCGTGGCGTTCACCGCGACGAAGGTGGCGTACGCCATCACGCGTCGCCATGACGGCAAGAAGGACGGCCGGGGCCGCTTCCGCTACGCGCAGATTGCCTCCTCCTCGCTCATCGCCCTCGCGCACGGCACGAACGATGCGCAGAAGACGATGGGTGTCATCACGCTGACGCTTGTCGCCGCGAACATGCAGGATCCGGATACGGGCCCCCACCTCTGGGTGATCATCTCGTGTGCCCTCGCGATTGCAATCGGTACGTACTCCGGCGGCTGGCGCATCATCCGCACGCTCGGTGCGGGGCTCACGCAGGTGAAGCCGGCGCAGGGCTTCGCGGCCGAGACAAGCACCGCCGCAACGATTCTCGCCTCGACGCACCTCGGCTTCGCGCTCTCGACCACGCAGGTGGCCTCCGGCTCCGTGATCGGCTCGGGCCTCGGTCGCCGCGGGTCGAGTGTGCGCTGGCGCACCGTCGGCCGCATCGCCTCCGGCTGGCTCTTCACGCTTCCCGCCGCAGGCGCCGTTGGTGCGATCGCCGCGCTCATCGCGCACCTCGGCATGGTCGGCATCATCATCGATGCCGTGCTCGGCCTCGGCTTCATCCTCTTCATCTTCTGGCGCTCCAGCCGCAACAAGGTGGACCACTCGAACGCGATCCCGGTCCCCGATGTTGCCGAGTCCGGCTACGCGGTGCGCATCCGGAAGAGCAAGGTCAAGCCCGTGAAGACGAAGACCGGCTCGATGACTCAGCTCACGCCCGTCGCTCAGTCGGCCGTGCGCGACGACGTCGCCGCAAAGGAAGCCGAGAAGGCGCTCCGTGATGCGGAGAAGGCAGACGCTGCTGAGGCGGCGGAGAAGGCAGCCAGCGACCGCGACGCGAGCAGCGATGTGAACACCGGGGAGAAGCGATAATGATCGACTGGATGGCATTCCTCGTTGTTTTCGGCGCCGCACTGGTGTCCGCGGTGTTCGTCGTGGCGCTCTACTCGCTCGGTATCCGCTTCCTCGCAACGCCCGCGCCGCCCGCGCCGCGCCCCGACGGCAGCTTCGAGCCGAACGGTCCGTCGCGCGACGACGAGGACGACGACATCGATCTGGGCCGCCCGCGGTGGGCGACGATCGCGGCGAACGTGTGCTTCGGCCTCTCGGGTCTCGCGGTGCTCGTCGGCGTCTTCCTGATCATCCCGGGCCTGCACTTCTGGTAAACCCGGGGCGCAGTCGCGCAAACTAGTGTGGGCGCATGAGCAACCTCGACAGGCTCCACCGGTTTCTTGACGAAATCGTGCGATCCGGCATCGAGTTCCGTAACTACGAGGTGGTCTGCGCTGCAACGAGCGGCGACGATACCGCGATCGTGCTGTACACCTGGCACAAGAGCAAACGGGTGTACGGACGCATCTACCGTTGGCCGGACCTCGTCGCCATTTTCGATGACGAGGCGTGCGCACCAGAGGAGTACGCGAGTGAGGTGATCATCCACGACTTTGACTCGCCTCCCGGGCAGGGGCAGCAGATTCTGTATGACTGGACGCGGAGCTTGGGCCGAGCGCCAGGTGACGTGCGCTGGTGCGATGCCATCGAAGACTATGCCGGGCTGGACCCGGTTCTTTACGCGGGGCCCTCGGCCGCGGGTGCTGGGGCTGGGGCGGGGCGCAGAGTCGCGGAGTAGTGTGGGGCCATGGTCTACACCTCAGTCGAACGGATCCCCGGAATCGTCTCCGGTCTGCGTCACAGCTTCGGCACCGGGCACACCCGGCCAGAGGCGTGGCGACGCGATCAGCTTCAGCGGCTGCGCGCGTTGCTCATCGAGCGTGGGCCGGATTTTGAGCGCGCGCTGCACGCCGACCTCGGCAAGTCGCCCGCAGAGGCGCAGCTGACCGAGATCGGCTTCCTCCTCACCGAGATCGAGCACACGCTCGACGAACTGAAGGGGTGGATGCGCCCTCGTCGGGTGCCGGTGCCGCTTGCGGTGCAGCCTGCGGCAGCTCGGGTGGTCGCGGAGCCGCTCGGCGTGGTGCTCATCATCGCGCCATGGAACTACCCACTGATGCTCGCGCTCTCCCCGCTCATTGGTGCGATCGCTGCGGGCAACGCGGCGATCGTGAAGCCGAGCGAACTCGCGCCGGCCACCTCCGAGCTCATTGCGCGCTTGCTGCCCGACGTTCTTGACCGCCGCGCCGTCGCAGTCGTCACTGGCGGGGTGCCCGAGACCACCGCACTGCTCGCGGAACGCTTCGACCACATCTTCTACACGGGGAATGGTCGTGTCGGTCGCATCGTCGCGCGCGCGGCTGCCGAACATCTCACCCCGATTACGCTGGAACTCGGCGGGAAGTCACCCGTCTTCGTCGACGACACGGTGCCACTCGCAGACGCCGCGCGCCGCATCGTGTGGGGCAAGTTCATGAACGCCGGGCAAACCTGCATTGCGCCCGACTACGTGCTCGGCACCGCGGAGGTGCTGCGCAAGCTGGGCCCCGCACTCGTCGCCGCGATCCACGATCTGTACGGCACCGCCACGGCGGGGAACCCCGACTACGGCAGGATCATCACCGACGCGCAGTTTGCGCGACTCATCGGCTACCTCGAGGACGGCGAGATCCTCACCGGCGGCGAGCACGAAGCGGAAACGCGGTGGATCGCGCCGACGGTGCTCGGCGGCGTATCGCGTGAGGCCCAGGTCATGCAGGATGAGATATTCGGGCCGATCCTGCCGCTCGTTGAGGTGGCTGGACTCGATGACGCCCTCGAGTTCGTGACAGCGCGAGACAAGCCCCTCGCCGCGTACGTGTTCAGCGACGACCGCGTGGCCCGCTCGCGGTGGGAGAACGAGACGAGCTCTGGTGCCTTGAACTTCGGCACGCCCGCGCTCCACCTCGTCACCCCCGAGCTGCCGTTCGGCGGGGTTGGCGAGAGCGGTATGGGCGCGTATCACGGCGAGCGTTCCTTCCTCGTGTTCAGCCACGAGAAAGCGGTGCTGTCAAAGCCGCTGCGCCCCGAGACGCTTGCCGCCACGATCATGCCGCCGTTCACGCGCACCAAGGAGGCGCTCGCGCGCGGGCCCCTCCAGAAGCTGCTGTAGGGCGAACCGGCCGCGCGCATGCACCGGGTACGCATACACCGATCGCTAGGATTGTGCCGTGGAAGAGCGTAAAGACGACGTGGGTGCGGCCGAGGACGGCAACGCCGCCACCGAGCTGCCGCTCGGCATCCGGGTGGCGGCCGCGTGGTCGTGGCGCCTCATCATCGTCGCCCTCGCGCTCGCCGGGTTCCTGTGGCTGATCGTGCAGGTGCGGATCATCGTGATCCCGCTCCTCGTCGCGATCCTGCTCACCGCGCTGCTTGCTCCCGTCGTCCAGTGGTTTGTGCGCCGCGGTGCACCGCACTGGATGGGGGTCGTCGCCGCGCTCACGCTGTTCGTTGCCTCGGTGTGGATCCTGATCAATCTCATCGTCACGCAGCTGCGGAACGGCCTCGGCGACCTCGCCTCCCGCTCTGAAGAGGTGTGGTGGGACGTGCTGCACTGGATCGAGGACAACAAGCTCGGCATCACCGCGGACCAGCTGCAGGGCTTCACCGAGCAGATCTTCAAGACCGTGCAAGAGCACCAGACTGAGATCCTGAATGGTGCACTCGGTGTGGCGACCTCGGCGGGGCAGTTCGTCACCGGCGCGCTGCTCACCGTCTTCTCGCTCATCTTCCTGCTCATCGACGGCAAGCGAATTTGGTTCTGGGTGCTCGGCTTCCTGCCCGCCCGCGCGCACGCTCCCGTCGACGCGGCCGGCCGCACCGGCTGGGTGTCGGTCGGACAGTATGTGCGTGTGCAAATCTTCGTCGCGTTCGTCGACGCGGTGGGCATCGGCGTGGGCGCCGCGCTGCTTGGCGTGCCGCTGCCGATCCCGATCGCGGTGCTCGTGTTCCTTGGCTCGTTCATCCCGTTCCTCGGTGCGATCACCACCGGCCTGCTCGCGGCGTTCATCGCGCTCGTCTACAACGGCCCCGTGAATGCGCTCCTGATGCTCGGCGTGGTGATCCTCGTCAACCAGATTGAGGGCCACGTGCTGCAGCCGCTCGTCATGGGCAATGCGGTGAAGGTCCATCCCCTCGGCGTGGTGCTTGCGGTCTCGACCGGTGCGCTCATCGCCGGTATTCCGGGCGCCCTCTTCGCTGTGCCGCTCGCAGCCGCCGCGAACTCCATCGTCAACACACTCGTGAAGCGGGAGTGGACGCGCGGCACCGACCCGGTGGCCGAATACCACAAACGTGAACGAACACACCAGCAGGCGAAGCATCGCGCGCGAAGCGTCGCCAAACTGAATCGCAAGGAAGGCCTCTCATGACGCAGACCACCACGGCACCCACCCTGGACGATTTCAGTGCAGCGCTCGACGTGGTGCACCGGGTGACGCGGCGCACGCCGCTCGAGTCGTCGCGTTTCCTTGCCGAGATTCTGGGTGTGCCGCGCGTCTACCTGAAGTGTGAGAACCTGCAGCGCACGGGCGCATACAAGCTTCGCGGCGCGTACAACCGCCTGACGCAGCTCACGGCGGACGAACGCGCCCGCGGCGTGGTCGCGGCATCCGCGGGAAACCACGCGCAGGGCGTTGCGTTCGCGGCACGTGAGCTCGGGATCACTGCAACGATCTTCATGCCCCTCGGCGTCGCACTGCCTAAGCTGCAGGCCACGCGCAACTACGGGGCGAACGTGCAGCTCGTTGGTGCGACGTTTGATGAGACGAACCAGGCCGCGCAGGACTTCGTGCGCGAGAGCGGTGCGACCTTCATCCCGCCGTTCGACGACGCCGCCGTGATCGAGGGACAGGGCACCATCGCGCTCGAGATGCTCGACGTTGCGCCCGAAATCGAGAACATCGTGGTCCCGATCGGCGGCGGCGGCCTCATCGCCGGTGTCGCGGCTGCGGCGAAGCAGTGGGCGGCCGAAGAAGGCCGCGATATCCGCATCATCGGCGTGCAGGCCGAGAACGCCGCACCGTACCCTGTGTCGCTCGCAGCGGGGGAGCCCGTCACGATCAAGACCAAGTCGACGATCGCCGACGGCATCGCGGTGGCTCGTCCGGGCGTGCGCAACTTCGACCTCGTGCGCGACTACGTGGACGAGGTTGTGACGGTCAGCGATGACGACATCGCCCGCGCGATCGTCATGCTGCTCGAGCGCGCCAAGCTCGTCGTCGAGCCCGCGGGGGCCGCCGGTGTCGCGGCAATGCTCACGGGCAAGCTGCAGCTCTCCGGCCCGACGGCAACCATCTTGTCGGGGGGCAACATCGATCCGCTGCTGCTGCAGCGCGTCATCGGTCACGGCCTTGCCGCTGCGGCGCGCTACACGAAGCTGCGCATCCTGCTGCCCGACGTGCCCGGCCAGCTCGTGCGCACGGCAACGATTGTCGCTGAGCAGAACGCAAACGTCATCGAGGTGATCCACACGCGCCACGCGACCGAGCTGCCTGTCAGTGAGGTGGAGCTCGAGCTGCACATCGAGACGCGCGGCGCCGAGCACGGCGAGCAGGTCGCGCAGGCGCTGCGCGACGCGGGCTACCAGGTGCGCGTGGGCGAGCGCTACTAGCCGCAGGCTGAGCCGGCGGGCGAACTAGGAGAGTGGGGCGCCCGCCTGCGCAGCGAATGCGCGGATGGCGCGCTGCGCGTCGGCAACCGTGATGCTGCCGCCCGCGACGATGTGCAGCCCATATGCGTCCTCAAGCGCAACGAAGTTCATGGCAGTGTCCGCGAGCGCGCCAGTCAGTGCGAAATCGCCGGACGCCGCACCCTCCTCAAGAATCCCGGTGTAGAGCTGCAGCTGCTCGCCGTAGAGCTGCTGCACGAGCGCATCGTGTAGCGGCGACTTGCCCGCCAGCACGTCGAACTCGTAGAGCAGCCGCATGAGCGCATCGTCGGGGCCGCTCGGCAGCCCGGCGTCGATCGCCGCGGCGAGCTTCCCCGCCGGGGAGCTGTGCTGCGCAACCAGCTCGGCGCGCTCCGTGCCGACGCGGGCCATACCGGCGGCGTGCGCCTCGACGAGGATTGCCTCGAGGTCGTCGTAGTAGTAGAGCAGCGCGCCGCGGGTCACGCCGGCCTGATTCGCCACGTCAGTGAGTGAGAGATTGCGGAGTCCGTGCTCGGCGGCAGCGGTGAGCGCCGCGTCGATGACCTCGATGCGGCGCTGCTTCTGCGTACTGGGGCGTGCCACGCCTGTCAGTATGCCAGAGCGTGCGCGCCGCAGCGCGCCGCCCCGCGGTTATTTGACATCTGAGTGAATTAATTTACTCTGGTGTTAAATAACTTCGTGGCGTGCCGGTTCCCGGCCGCCCAGAACTTCAGGAGCAGACATGGCCGTCGACACTCTCTACACGGGCGGGCGCATCCGTACCTTCGACCCGCAGCAGCCCTGGGCCGAAGCGCTCGGCGTGACCGGCGACCGCATCAGCTACGTGGGATCCGCCGCTGATGCCCCCGCAGCGCGCACGACCGTGCAGCTCGAGGGCCGTCTCCTCACGCCAGGCGTGGCCGACACGCACAACCACCTGCTGCTTGGCTTCGACGATCTTGCTGTCAGCCTCGACCAGGTGCAGAGTCTCGATGTCGTGCGATCGCGCATTGCCGAGTTCGCCGAGACGCACCCCGAACTCGACTGGATCTGCGCCGAGAACGCGCTCTACTCGGTCGTCGAGGGCCGCCGCCCGAACGCCCACGATCTCGTGGGCGTCACGGACAAGCCCGTCTTCATCACGACGTACGACCAGCACTCCGTCTGGCTCAACCGGCCGGCGCTCGCGAAGCTCGGCATCCTGAACGGCGGCGAGATCGCGTGGGGCAACCCCGAGATCGACGCGACCACGGGCGAGCCGACCGGCTGGGTCACCGACTTCTACACGAGCGCCATGACGATCGCTGGCCTCGCCGAACTGCAGCGGGACATCCCCATGTACTCGCCCGACCGTCGCTACCGCAAGATCACGAACAGCCTCGAGATGGCCGCCTCGGTCGGCATCACCTCCGTGGTCGAGCCCCAAGTGCCGCTCGCCGAGCTCGACCTGTTCGCGCGCGCCGAGCGCGAGGGCAAGCTCACCTCGCGCACGATCGCCGCGATCTACCACCCGGTGGGCGCCGACGGCGATTTCCGTGCACGCATCACCGAGGCCATCCGCGAGACCCCGCAGCACGAGCGCTTCTCGCTCGGGCCCGTGAAGCTCTATGCCGATGACGTGATCGAGCCGCACACCGCCGCGATGCTCCAGGACTACGCGAACCGCCCCGGCCACCGCGGGCACCCGAGCCTCGAGCCCACCGAGTTCACCAAGCTCTTCGTTGAACTCGACCGCCTCGGCTACCAGGTGCACACCCACGCAACGGGCGACTGGGGCATCCAGCTCACCCTCGACTCGATCGAGGCGGCCCAGCGTGCAAACGGAGTGCGCGACACCCGGCACGGCATCGTGCACGTCGAGTGCCTCGCCCCCGAGGATCTCCCGCGTTTCCAGGAGCTCGGCGTTGTCGCCGCCATGCAGCCGCGTCACGCGTCACCCGACCTCGTTGCCGGCACCTGGATGGAGAACGTCGGCGAGGCGCGGTGGGATCGCGCATGGCGCTTCAAGTCGATGATCGACTCTGGCGCGCGCGTCACGTTCTCGAGCGACTGGCAGGTGGGCGAGATGGATCCGCTCGTTGGCCTCTACAGCGCGATGACCCGCGCGCGCCTCGACGGCTCGGACGCCTGGACCTCGACGGAGCGCCTCGATTTGGATCGTGCGCTGCGCGCGTACACCACGGGCGGCGCCGAAGCATTCCACCGCGAGGACACGGTCGGCACGCTCCGCGTTGGCATGCTCGCTGATCTCGTCGTCTGGTCTGGCGACCTGTACGCGATGGATCCCGCCGAGCTGCTTGCGCAGCGCGCTGATCTCACCGTTGTGGGCGGCACCGCCATCCATGACGTGCTCGGGGAACAGGGCGGCGCGGCCGCGGCCGATCGCAGCCAGGATCCCGGTGGTGCGGGCCAGTCCTGCGGCGAACCCGCGGGCGACCACCACCACGGACACGCACACTAGACAGGACACCCACGATGTCAACGGCGTCATCACCCACTGAAATCACCACCTCGGCCGCACCTGCATCGCAGGCGGCCGCCACCCCCGCGGCGGAGCCTGGCTCCGCCGCGGGCCCGGCCCAGCTGCGGCGCACGCTGAAGCTGCGGCACCTCGTATTCATCGGTCTCGCGTACATGGCGCCACTCGCCGTGTTCGACATGTTCGGCATCGTGTCAGACGTCACCGACGGCCACGTCCCCCTCGCGTACCTCGTGGTCATCGTCGCGGTGCTGTTCACAGCGTTCAGCTACTCGCGCATGGTCCGCTTCTTCCCGATCGCGGGGTCCGCCTACACGTACGCGAAAGAGGCGATCAACCCGCACATCGGCTTCCTCGTCGGGTGGGCGGCGACCCTCGACTACCTGCTCCTACCCATGATCAACGCGATCCTCTCGGCAATCTACATGGGGGCGGTGTTCCCTGATGTGCCGTTCTGGGTCTGGGTGCTTCTCACCGTCGGCATCTGCACGGTGATGAACCTCATTGGCGTGAAGCTCGCCGCGAGCATGAACATCATCCTGGTCGGCATCCAACTGGTGGTCGCGATCCTCTTCGTCGTGCTCACGATCGTCAACATCACGAACGGCGCGAACGGCTCTGGTTTCAGCGTGCAGCCCTTCATCTCGAGCGACCTTCAGCTCGCGGCGATCTCGGCGGGCGCCGCCGTGCTGGCGCTCTCCTTCCTCGGCTTCGACGCGGTCTCGACGCTCGCGGAGGAAGCTGAGCGGCCCGAGCGTGATATCCCGCGCGCCATCTTCATCATCATTGGCGTGGCCGGGGCGTTCTTTGTGACCGTCACCTACGTGATGCAGGTGCTCTTCCCGGACGTGAGCGAGCTCGGCGACATCGTCGGTGCATCGCCCGAGATCGCGAAGTACATCGGCGGCGCGGCGTTCCAGGCCATTTTTGTGGGTGGCTACATGATGGCCGTGCTGGGCTGTGGCATCACGCAGCAGATGAGTGCGGCGCGGCTGCTCTACGCGATGGGCCGCGACGGCGCACTGCCGAAGCGCCTCTTCGGGCGAATCAACCCGCGCACCGGCGTGCCCGTGGTCAACGTGCTCATCGTGGCGGCGATTGCGCTCACCGCGCTGTTCGTCGATTTGGATCGGGCAGCATCGATGATCAACTTCGGCGCATTCATCGCGTTCACCTTCGTCAACCTCTCGGTGATCTTCGTGTTCTTCCGCTTCCTGAAGCGGCGCGGGCCGGGCGCGTGGTTGGGCTTCGTGATCGTGCCGGGCATCGGCGTGGTCATCAATGTGTGGCTCTGGCTGAGTCTCGACACCGTGTCCATGGTGATCGGTGGGATCTGGCTCGCGCTCGGCGCGGCCTACTTGCTCATCACCACGCGCGGCTTCCGCGCCCCCGCGCCTGACCTCACGGGGCCGATCAACATCGGCATGTACGAGTAGCGGGCGCCGCGTGCGGCCCACCGCTCGGGCCTCCCTAGAATGAACGGATGGGGATGTTCCCGAGCGGGCGGAGAAGGCCGACATGAAGATCCTGATCGTTGAAGACGACGAGCGCGTTGCCGACGCGCTGGGCGCGTTCCTCCGTCAGGCTGGATACACCACGGAGTGGGTGGGCAGCGGCGCAGCCGCGCTCGAGGCACTCGGAGCTGACACCGACGCCGTGCTGCTCGATCTCGGACTGCCGGACATGGACGGCCTCGACGTCTGCCGACGGATCCGCGGACTCTCCGGCGTGCCGATCATCGTGGCCACCGCCCGGAGTCATGTCGAGGAACGGATCAAGGGCTTCCATGCGGGGGCCGATGACTTCGTGGTGAAGCCGTACGATGTGCGAGAACTCGTTGCTCGCATCGAGGCGGTGACCCGGCGGTCGCGTGCCCTGCCGAGCGACGCGGAGCACAGCTCCGGGGTCTCCGTCGATGGCGTGTACATTGATCTCGCGAACCGGCTCGTGCTGGTCGACGGGGGTCCAGTCGAGCTGACCCCAAAGGAGTTCGACATCATCGCAGTGCTCGTGCGGTACCCCGGGGTAGTGGTGCCGCGCGACCGCATTATCCGCGAGGTGTGGGGGAGCGACTGGAACGGCTTTAGTCGTTCGCTCGAGGTGCACGTTGGATCCGTACGGCGGAAGCTCGACCGGCCGTCGCTCATCGCGACGGTTCGGGGCGTCGGATACCGGCTGACGGGTGTGTGAGCCGTGCGGCAGCGTCTCGTCCTCGTCCTCCTGATCCCGATGACCGTGATCTTGCTCACGCTTGGCGGCGCGTACGCCTGGAGCGTTGCGCGCACCGTGCAGGAGGAAGTATCGAGCCAGCAGCTTGGTGACCTGAGCTATTTCCAGAGTGGGGTGCGGCAAGCACTGCGTGCCGGGAACGCCAGTACCGTGGTGGGGGAGATGACGCGCTTCAGCGAGCTCTACGGCACGCGCATCGCGGTGTTTGACCGCAGCGGGATACTGTGGGCCTCCGGCGGGGGCAGCTTCGACGCGCTCGATAGCTCGGCGCAGAACCAGGTCGCGCTGGCACTCTCCGGGCGGCGGAGCGACCCGGCGCCGCCCGTGCTTCCCTGGTCGCTCGGCGAACTGGTCGCGGTCGAGCCTGTGTTCGACGACGGGAACGTGATCGGCGCGATCTTCATCGCTGAGAACGCCGAGCGGGTGCGCACCCAGATCCTCACACACTGGGGAGTACTCGCGTCGGCCTGCTTGCTCACGGTGCTCCTCCTGCTGTTCGCCGTCATCCGTCTCGCGAACTGGGTACTGCGCCCCATGCTGCGCGTCGATCGGGCGATGGCCGCGGTGGAGCGGGGAGAACGCGACGCGCGTATCGCTGATGACACCGGTCCGCCGGAGATGCGGCGGATGATCCGCATGTTCAACCAGATGGCGGAAGAGATCGAACGGGTCATGCGGCGCCAAGAAGCGTTCGCGATGAACGCTTCGCACGAGCTGCGGAACCCGCTCGGTGCGCTGCTCATGCGTGTTGAGTACCTCGCGACTGGGCTCGACGACTCGTGGGAACCCGATGTAGAGAAGACCCGTGCCGAGGGGCGCCGGCTCACCGAGATTCTCGACGCTCTGCTCGGCATGGCGAGATCCGGGCGTCAGGACTCCGCCTTCGTCGCGGTCAATCTCGTGGAGCTTTTGGCGGACCGCATCGCTGCGTGGGAGCCGGTGTCGTCGGATCGCGGCGTTGTGGTCGAGCTCCGAGGGGAGCACTCAGCGTTCAGCCTCACCGACCGGACCTCAGTCGAGAGCGCGTTCGACGCGGTGCTCGACAACGCGCTGAAGTTCGCCCCGGCGGGATCAAAGGTCGACGTGACGGTGGTCTGTGAAGTGGACGGGTGCCGCATCGCGATTCGGGACCGCGGGCCTGGTCTCGAGCAGGAAGAGCTCGAACTCGTGACGAGTCGCTTCTGGCGGAGCCCGCGGGACCAGAACGTGCCGGGATCCGGCCTGGGGCTCGCCATCGCCTCCGACCTACTGGGGGATCTCCGCGGTGGTGTCGAGGTGCAGGCACCCGAGGGTGGCGGGCTGCGGGTCGTGCTGCGGCTGCCAGGGGTGGAAGAGTGATGCGCGATCGGACGCGACGCTTCCGGGCACGGCGGGGCGCGCTCGCGGTGCTCGCCGCGATGCTTTGCCTGAGCGGCTGTGTGGGATCGCCCCCCGAATCCGCACGAGCGCCGCAGTACGTCATCGCGGGAGGCGGGGTCGCCGGTATTTACTACACCTATGGCAAGCAGTACGCGGAGGCACTGCGCCACGAGCTGGGCGTCGACGTCGCGGTCGCCGAGACCGACGGGTCGGTCGACAACCTGCAGCGCGTAGCCGCGGGTGAAGCGCTCATCGGCTTCTCTCAAGCCGACACCGCCGCTGACGCGATCGCAGGCACCGGCACCTTCCCGGAACCGCTCCCGCTCCGCGCCGTCGCGCGAGTCTACGACGAGTCAGTGCAAGTGGTCGTGCCCGCCGGCTCTGAGGTGCGCAGTATCTCTGACCTCGCGGGGCGCACCGTCTCACTCGGCTCGGCGACGTCGGGTGTCCAGGTGATCGCCAGCCGCGTTCTCGAAGCTTCGGGTGTCGCACTCGATCAGGTGGACAACCCGGGGCTCGGCCTCGAGTCCTCGATCGCGGCGTTCCGCCGCGGCGAGATCGACGGCTTCTTCTGGGTCGGCGGGCTGCCGACCCCGTCGATCGAGCGGCTGGCTCGAGACCAGCCGATCCGCCTCCTCCCCATCGACGCGGGCACAGTGTCGCGAGTCAACGCTCGGCACGCGGCGGTGTATCGGCTCACCGAGTTCCCGGTCGGGATCTCTGGAGCCGAGCCTCAGACGAGCACGATGACGGTGCCGAACTACATCGTTGCCGCGGCCGATGCCGACGACGCGATGATCTTCGATGCGACTCGGGTGCTCTTCGCCGCGCGACCCGCGATCGCGCGGAAGGTCCCTGCGGCTGAGCTGCTCGACCGGCGGCAGGCGATCTTCACCGATCCGCTCGAGCTCCATCCCGGCGCAGCGGAGTTCTACATCGACGCCCGGCGCTGATCCGGCCCTGAATCTCAAGAAGTGCTCAAGCGAATGCTCAAGAAGCGCTCAAGAGGGCTGACCCCGCTCGGCGGGCGGGCCTAGCTTTGGGGCAAGCGGTTCGAAGGTGAACGCGCTTGTCGCACTCCGTCTCGGGGCGGCAACGCACCCCGGATCGTTCAGACAGGCAGCAGGCCCGGGACGCGAGAAGTGGATCGGGCCGAGATCCAGAAGACGGAGACGAGATGAGCGCGCGCGAACCGCTGGTGGTCGTTGAGAACGTGCAGAAGCACTATGGCGAGTTCCAAGCCCTGACCGACATCGATCTCGCGATCGACGCTGGCGAGGTCGTCGTGATTATCGGCCCGTCGGGCTCGGGGAAGTCGACGCTGTGCCGCTCGATCAACCGCCTCGAGACCATCACGAGCGGCTCGATCCGCGTCGACGGAAGGGAGCTGCCGGCCGAGGGCAAGGCGCTCGCGAAGCTGCGGGCCGAGGTCGGCATGGTCTTCCAGTCGTTCAACCTGTTCGCCCACCTCACCATTCTCGAGAACGTCACGCTCGGTCCGATCAAGGTGCACGGCGTGAGCCGCGCGGAGGCCGAGCGCGAAGCGATGGAGCTCCTCGCCCGGGTGGGTGTGGAGAAGCAGGCCGCGAAGCTGCCGGCCCAGCTCTCCGGCGGCCAGCAGCAGCGCGTCGCGATCGCCCGCTCGCTCGCCATGCACCCCAAGGTGATGCTGTTCGACGAGCCGACGAGCGCCCTCGATCCCGAGATGATCACCGAGGTGCTCGACGTGATGGTCGGCCTGGCGAAGGAGGGTATGACCATGATCGTGGTGACCCACGAGATGGGCTTCGCCCGCCGCGCGGCGGATCGCGTGGTGTTCATGGCCGACGGGCAGATCGTCGAGCAAGCGACGCCCGAGGAGTTCTTCACGAACCCGCAGAGCACGCGCGCGCGGGACTTCCTCTCGAAGCTCATCACCAACTGACCCGCGCGGCCCGCGTGGGAGCGACTCCGTCAGCCGGCGGAGCGATGTTCGCGCGCACCCGAAATCCGATCCACCGAAAGGAAACCACCATGCGTACCAAAAAGTTTCTCGCCGTCGGCGCCCTCGTTGCCGCCGCTGCGCTGACGCTCACCGCCTGCAACGGGGGCAGCACTCCCGACGCTTCGGGCGGTGACGCAACCGAGTCTGTGATCCCGCAGCCTGCTGAGAACGTGCAAATCGAGGGGAGCCCGACGTTTGACGAGATCCAAGAACGCGGCAAGGTTGTCATCGGGGTCAAAGAGGACCAGCCGGGGCTTGGGTATCTCGACAACGTGACGAAGGAGCGCAGCGGCTTCGACGTCGATATCGCGCGCTGGATCGCTTCCTCTCTCGGCTACGGCGAGGACAAGATCGAATACAAGGCGATCGCCTCGGCCAACCGCGAGCAAGCGATCGTGAACGGCGACATCGACTACTACGTCGGCACATACTCAATCAACGACAAGCGCAAGCAAGACATCGACTTCGCCGGCCCCTACTTCATCACCGGACAGGGCCTCCTCATACAGCAGGGCAGCGCCGATGTTCAGACGCTCGAAGAACTTGACGGCAAGACCGTGTGTTCGGCGACCGGCTCGACGCCGATTCAGAACATCAAGGAGAACTACCCGAAGATCAAGACGCAGGAGTTCGACCTGTACTCGGCGTGCGTTGAGAATCTCGTCAACGGTCAGGTCGACGCCGTGACTACCGACCAGGCCATCCTGATCGGTTACGCCGCGCAGGATCCCGAGAACCTGATGGTCACAACGGGTCCGGTGTTCACGGAGGAGAAGTACGGTGTCGGCCTCGCGAAGGGCGACGACGCGCTGCGCGCCCACATCAACACGCTTTTCACCGACGGCGGCACCACTTGGACGAAGATCTTCGAGAAGAATCTCGGCAGCTCAGGGATCACCGTGGACCAGCCCCAGGTTGACGCCTACTAACCGCTCACGCGTTCGGGGCGAGCCTGCGCGCGCCCGCCCCGAACGCTAGACCGAGAGGACTGACGGATGGACGTCATCTTCGGGAACCTCGATCTCTGGGGAACCGCAATCAAGAACACCCTCCTGGTGTTCTTCGGGGGAGGGGTGCTCGCCCTCGTGCTTGGCGTAATCGTCGGCGCTATGCGGGTGTCCCCTGTGCCGATCGCACAGGGTGTGGGCACCCTCTATGTGACCCTCATTCGCAATACGCCACTCACGCTTGTGTTCTTCTTCTTCGTGCTCGGCTACCCCGCGCTCGGGCTGCCAAAGCTGAGCACGCTCCTGCTCGGCATCCTCGCGATCGGTATCTACACTGCGACGTACGTTGCTGAGGTGCTCCGCGCTGGGATCAACACCGTTCCGGTGGGGCAAGCGGAGGCTGCCCGCGCCATCGGGCTGCCGTTTGGCCAGGTCATGAGCCTCGTCGTGCTCCCGCAGGCGTTCCGCTCCGTGGTCCCGCCAATGATGAGCGTCTTTATTGCGCTGCTGAAGAACACCACCGTCGCGGCAGGCTTCTCGGTCGCCGAGCTCGCCGCGCTGCGCGCCACGATCAACGACGCGGCGGGCCGCCCGGGCAGCCCGATGGAGGTACTACTCTGGGTCGCCCTCGTGTTCGTCGTGCTCGTGATGTTCCTGAGTCTCGTGCAACACCGTCTCGAGAAGAAGTGGAGGATCGTGCGATGACTTCTGTGCTGTACGACGTTCCCGGCCCCCGGGCGATCGCGCGCAACCGCGTGCTCGCCGTCGTGACCGTGCTGGTCGTCGGGGCGATCATCGCCTTCATCGTCTATCGCCTGGCCCTTTCAGGGCAGTTCTCGGCGACGAAGTGGGGACTGTTCACGTACGCGACGATCTGGGAGCAGATCCTCGCGGCGCTCGGCAAGACGCTCGCGGCGTTCGGCCTCGCGGCGGTGTTGAGCGTGGTGCTCGGCTTCCTGCTTGCGATCGGCCGACTCTCCGACCACCGCTGGGTGCGCGTTCCCATCACCGCGATCACGGAACTCTTCCGCGCGGTGCCCGTGCTCGTCATGATGATGCTGCTCTACTACGGCCTGCCCTCGGTCGGCGTCAGCATGGAGCCCTACGCGGCCGTCGTGATTGCGCTCGTCGTCTACAACGGCTCGGTGCTCGCCGAGGCGCTCCGGGCGGGGATCGAGTCGCTGCCGCGCGGCCAGAAGGAGGCCGGGTACTCGATCGGCCTGCGCAAGAGCGGCGTGATGCGGCTGATCCTGCTGCCGCAGGCCGTGCGGGCCATGCTGCCCGTCATCGTCTCCCAGCTCGTGGTCACCATGAAGGACACCGCGCTCGGCTTCATTATCACCTACCCTGAACTGCTCTACCTGGCGAAGCAGCTCAGCAGCAACGTGCAGTTCGGGCGCCCGCTGCTCCAGTCAGCATTCGTGATCGGCGGCATCTATATCCTGATGTGCCTCCTCTTGTCGGCCGTGGCGAAGTGGCTGGAGGGGTGGAGCCGCCGCACGCAGAAGCGTCCGGGCGGGCCCGACGCGACGACGGCGACGATCCCGGTACAGCCGGATGACCCACGCCTCCACCGCGACGGCACGGTCACCGAGGTGATCTCCGTGCAGGGCGAGCGGCCGTGACCCGGGGTGCGGGCGGCGCGGGGCGCCGCCCGCACGGGTGAGCACCCGTGGAAGGACTGCTTCCGGTAGACACCGATGCGGGAGCGCTCGCTCTGCTTCTCGTCGCGGCCTTCGCCGCGGGGTGGATCGACGCTGTTGTGGGCGGGGGTGGCCTGCTGCAACTGCCCGCGCTGCTCCTCGTGCCGGGGATCACGCCCGTCCAGGCGCTCGCCACGAACAAACTCGCCTCAGTGTTCGGCACAGCGACGAGCAGCGTCGCCTACGCGCGTCGGGTGCGGCCCAGCCCACGAACGGTCCTGCCGATGGCGGGGATCGCTCTTCTCGGGGCGTTCGGCGGCGCCTCGCTCGCCGCATTCCTGCCTGCGCAGGTATTCACACCGATCATCCTCGTCGCCCTCCTTGTCGTGGGTCTCATCACACTCCTCAAGCCCACGCTCGGCGAAGCGACACGCCCGCGGCATCGCGGGCTCGCGCAGCTCGCGGTCTCGGGCGCGATCGGCGCCTTCATCGGCTTCTACGACGGCCTGCTCGGTCCTGGCACTGGCACGTTTCTCGTGATCTCCCTTGTCGGCTTGCTCGGCTACGACTTCCTGCGCGCCACCGCTACCGCGAAACTGGTGAACTTCGCGACGAACCTCGGAGCGCTGCTCTTCTTTATTCCGCTCGGTGCGGTGCTCTGGCCGCTCGGGCTCGCGATGGGGGCCGCAAGTATCGTTGGGAGCCTCCTCGGATCCCGCATGGCGATCGCGCGCGGCTCGCGTTTCGTGCGGGTGCTGTTCCTCGCAGTGGTCGGTGTGCTGACCGTGAAACTTGGGCTCGATGTTTGGGCCGAGGCCGTCCGCTGATCTCAGGCGGAAATCAAGACGTCGCTGTGGGAGGGTGTGGTTCCCTCCAGTACGTCCGCACGCGCGTGCCGTCGGCGAGTTCGACCCTGGCGTGGACACGGTAACCGAGCTTCTCATAGCGCGCGTCGTTGACCGGGTTCGATGACTCCAAGTATGTGGGAATGCCGGCCAGGTCGTACTCAGCGAGCGCCGCCCTCAGTAACGCCATCCCGTGTCCGCCACCGCGGGCCTCGGGTGCCACACCGAGCAGAGTCAGATACGCGTGCGGGCGTTCAGGTCGCGCGGCGGCAAAACGCGTTCCGGCCTCGTCCAATGCGGCCGCCGCTTCAGCGCCAAGCAAGTCTGCGACCAGGGCATCGTACGCAGGGTGCGCCTCAGCAGAGATCTCGTCCTCGCCGGGCGGATACCACACTGAGACTGCCCGGAGCGGTGCTTGCGCTCCACGTTCTGCGGACTCGTTCTCTTCTCCGGACGCCCCGCTGAGCACTCGCGACGTGGAGAAGCGCAGTGCCTCGCCGACCATGAACCGCCAGTACCGCCGGGCCACCTGCGGGCGAGAGGCTCGGTCAGGAAACGCGGGTCCCCACACCGGGTCCTCAAGGAACGCTGAGGTGAGGATTCGTGCCATCTCGTCCAGATCCTCGGGGACTGCCTGGCGAACCGCCAAATTGGGTGAGCCGTTCTTCACTGTGTCTCGTTTCGTATCTGTGCTGGCTTTCGTGCGCATCTCGTTCTCACGTGCGGGGGAGTGAAGCAAGTGTCGCATCGTGCAGGAGCTCGATGAGTTCCGTGCCATGGGTCAACTGGGGGTGGTGCCCGGCGCCCGGCAGGGAGAGGAGTCTGACGTTCGAGAGCGCCCCGAACTCGCGTGCTGCGTTCTGCGTGAGCGGGTCCTCGCTCCCCGTGATAATGCGGACAGGGCCCGAGAACCGCTTGAGCGCCTCGGTAATCTCGTCACGCCAGTGTTTCGAGCTCGCGTGGCCCAGATGCTGGACCACGCTCTTCGCGCGACCGCGCTTGAGATCCTCGACGGTTGACGTGAGCGCCTCGGCGCTCTTCTCCGTGCCCGTGAGGCGACGCGAAAGCGCCGCCGCGCTTGCGTGCCTCAGGTACCTGCGAATTACGGGGCGCGTGAAGATACCTGCGCGGGCGCGTGGCTGCAGGAAGAACGGCGAGACCAGCGTCAGGGCGGTCACCCGGTCAGGGAAACGGTCCGCGGTCAGCACGGCTGCGGCCGCGCCGATCGAGTGCCCGATGAGCTCGGCGGGCTCGTCCCCGAGCGCAACCGGTAACCAGTGCTCCCAGTCCGTGGTGCCCGCTCCGCCGCTCAGCCCGAGTCCAGGGAGATCGACGGCCCGCGCACCGATTCCTTGAGCAACGTCAGACCAGGCGTCGGCGTTCACGGGTAGGCCCGGCAGAATCAGCCGATTGGCGTCGGGCGTGCCCAGCTCGAACAATCGAACGGCGCCGGCCTGGATATATCGCCGATCCCTATCCATGGCTGCTCCGAATCGGTGTGCGGCCAGGTAGTCAGCCCAACGGTTGAGCGAGCGGTGCACGTCGGGCATGGGGATGTGGTGCCGCGATGCGAACTCTACAGCGGGGCCCGTCGGGTACCGGTCGGTTGAGAGGAATCCGAGGGTCTCCGGGTCGGCCTGGGTGAGCGCCGCGGGGAGGCGCCTGATCACACTGATGGGAATCCTTAGCTTCGGGACCTTCGCTCCGAGATGGTGGCCCACAGCGCTCAACTGCTCGCCCAGGGGCGGGGTCGCGTCGTCCAAGACCCAGTAGGACTTGCCGACGGTGTCCGGGTCGACGGACGCGGCAGCCATGAACGCCGCCAGGTAGTCGACCGTGAGGACGGGAACGAAGACGTCTTTTCCTGCGGGCAGGGCCGTCGCAGTGCCACGCCACAGTTGCTTGATCGTGCTGGCGATCCCAATGTACTGCTCCGACTCCCCGGTCTCGCTATCGCCGATCACGGTCGCCGGGTTCACGATGGTCCAGGGGAGTCCGAGTTCCCGAGCCTTGGCTTGGAAAACGGCGTCGGATTCGACCTTGGACGCCTCGTAGCCTCCGAGCTTCGTGTACAGGCGCGAACGGTGCGCCCTCGACCACGGCACGGAGTCCGGATTCTGCCCGCCGACGCGGTACCCCGAGATATGCACCACGCGGTGCAGCGAGGGGAGGTCGGCGGCAAAGTTGAGGACGCTTTCAACAATGCCGACGTTTGCGCTGCGCGCCTCCTCGGCGGGCATCCCGAACCGGAAGGAGCCCGCGCAGTTGTGGATCTCGGTCACGTCAGCGTAGGCCGCCGGGCCGCCCCGCAGAAGTTCAGACGACTTGAAGTCAACGAGCGCGATGGCAACGGGCCGACTCGGTCCGTGCGCATGGAGCCACTGCTTGACGCGTGTTCCGGATTCGGGTGTTCTGACCGCGGCCGTCACGCGCGCACCAGCTTGAGTCAAGGCAAGGATGAGGTGCCGGCCCACGAGCCCGGATGCCCCGAACACGAGCGCGTGGCGGGGCATGGTCTGGTCGCTCATCGGGCCGATGCTGCAGCGTTGATCCGAACCGCGATGAGCTCCGACACGACGTCGGCCGCCGCGTAGAGCGGCTGAGTGCTCCGCATCGCACGAGAGACGATGACGGCTCCCTCAATCGTCGAGACGACGACGGTCGCCAGGCTGTGCGCGTCCGCGGGTTCGAGCCCGTTCGCTTCGAAAAGCCCTGCGGTTGGGGTGATCCACGACTCAAAGGCAGTTGAGCACGCCTGGCGGAGTGTGTCGCTCTCTGCACCCATTTCGAGGGTGACGACGGATACCGGGCAGCCGACGCGGAAGTCGCTCTCACCGACAATCGTCGCCAGCGTTTCGATGACGGTGCGTGCCGCGCTGGCGGCGTCGCTCGTCACGGAGACCGCCTCGGCGATCAGCGCCTCGAACTGCTGAGTCGCGAGTTCAACCGCGGCGACCCCCAGGCTTTCCTTCCCCGCAGGGAAGTGGAAATAGACCGATCCCTTGGGGGCTCCGGCGTGGTCAATCACCGCGTTGATTCCAGTGCCGCTGTAGCCGCCAGTCTGGATGAGTTCGAGCATCGACTCAGCGAGCCGTGCCCGCGTCTTGTCTCCCTTGGATGTCATGAAGTTAAAAATAGACTGGTCTATATATTTTTGCAACTCGAGGTCAGCGCTGTGCGCACGGCGCGAGCGGAGAGCGCTGCTGGAATACGACGGAGGCGGGGTGCAACCAGCTGGTCGCACCCCGCCTCCGGTGTGTACGGGAGCTTAGCCCGCGTAGGTGTCGACTCCGAGGATCTTCACCGAAATCTGGTTGCCGTTCGGTGCAGCGTAGCTGACCTCTTCGCCGATCTTGCGGCCGAGAATTGCGGCGCCGAGGGGGCTCTCCGCGCTGTACACGTCGAGGTCCGAGCCATCGGCCAGCTCGCGGTTGCCGAGGAGGAAGCGCTCCTCGTCGCCGAAGATCGTGGCGGTGATCACCGTGCCGACCTCAACGACGCCGCTCGCCTCGGGGGCCTCGCCCACCACAGCGTGCTTCAGGAGCTCCTCGAGGTCGCGAATGCGCGCCTCCATCTTGCCCTGCTCGTCCTTGGCCGCGTGGTAGCCGCCGTTCTCCTTGAGGTCGCCCTCTTCGCGAGCGGCCTCAATACGGGCGGCAATGTCCTTGCGGCCTGCACCGGTCAGCTGATCCAGCTCGCCAGTGAGCCGATCGTAGGCGTCCTGTGTCAGCCAGGTCTGGGTGGGCTCGGCCATAGTCGATCCTCGTTTCGGTGAGTGCGTGCGGGCCTTTCTGAGGCGCACGCGGAGATACACACAACGCCCTGACGGATCAGGGCGTGGCATCCAGCGTAGCAGCGCGACCGTCAGGGGCGCCGGATTGAGGCGATGGAAGACGCGCCTACTGCGTGCCTTCCGCCGGATCCTCAACCACCCAGCAGGCGCGCGTCGTCACGGCCGTCGCCGGGTTCGTCGTGACGAGTCGCGTCGTAACGGTGTGCGTGCGCTGGTCCGTGAGCGGCAGCTCAACGATCTTCCAGCCCACGGTCGCCTTCGACGTGTTGAGCGCCTCAACCGCGCACGCGACGGGCGTCTGCGGCGGTGCGCTGACCTCGAACTTCGCGTTGACGACGAGCTCGCTCTCGTGCGTGTAGCCAATGTCCTGCGCCGACACCTGGTTCGAGTTCTGCCACCCCGAGAAGAGGAGGAAACCGAGGCCAGCTGCGACGAGGAGGCCCGCGGCGCCCCACGCAAAGCGGCGGTCAAAGCTCCGTCGCTTCCCGGTCCCGTAGCGGTCTTCCAAGCGCTGTGTCGTCGCGGATTCCGCGTCGACGGCTGCGGCCGCATTCGGCACGGGAACCTCCGATCCAGACTGGGTAAACTATGTCCCTGTTGCCAGAGTACCGGGATCCGCCCGGGAAGCACGTGAGAGGAAGCGCATGACGCTCAGGCTCATCGCGGTGCACGCGCATCCCGACGACGAATCCAGCAAGGGTGCTGCCACCTACGCCCACTACCTCGACCAGGGTGTCGAGGTGCTCATTGTGAGCTGCACGGGCGGCGAGCGCGGCGACGTGCTCAACGAGCTGGTCGCACGGGATCCCAAGAGTCGACGCGACCTCGCCGGCCTGCGCCGCGACGAGATGGCGCGCGCCCAAGAGATCATCGGCTTCGAGCACCGCTGGCTCGGCTATGAGGACTCGGGTCTGCCGGACGAGGGCGAGCCGATCCCGCTCGGATCTTTCGCTGATATCCCGGCCGAGGTGTCGGCCGAGGCGCTCGTGCGACTCGTGCGCGAGTTCAAGCCGCACGTGATGATCACGTACAACGAGCAGGGCGGCTACCCGCACCCGGATCACATCCGCTGCCACGAGATCAGCAAGATTGCTTGGGATCGCTCGGGCGATGCCGACGCGTACCCCGAAGCGGGGGAACCGTGGCAGATCGGCAAGCTCTACTACGAAGAGATCTTCAACGTGGAGCGCATCGAGACGGTCTACCAGTGGCTCGTGGACAACGAGCCGACGTCGCCGCTCGTTGCACAGTTCGGCGAGATGCGTGAACGGATGTCGAAGCGGCTGAACCGCAGCACCGCGAAGATCGAGGTGGGTCGCTTCTTCGAGCGCCGCGACGAGGCGCTGCGCGCGCACGCGAGCCAGGTGCCGCCGGACAGCCCATTCTTCTTCTGGCCAAACGAAGTGCAGCGCCAGGCGTGGCCTTTCGAGGACTACCGGCTCGCGGCGTCGCGGGTGGCCACGAGCGAGTTTGAAGCAGATTTGTTCCAGGGGATTACAGAGGAGACGGCATGAGCCTGATGAGTATCGCACTGCGTATCGCAGAGGAGAACACCGAGTTCGACCCGAACACGGTGAGCCCCGGCGTTGAAGGATTCATCTTCACCGGACTGATGGCGGCGGGCATTATCGGCCTCGGCTTCCTGCTCGTCAGCCGGCTGCGTCGCAACGCGTACCGGCACGAGGTGCGCGCGCAGATCGCGGAAGAGCTCGGCGAGACCGGCGCAGACGCCGAGCCGCGGAGCTGACCGTCGTGAGCGGGCCGGGCGCACCGAACTGGGGCGACCCCGATGAGTTCGGGGGACCCTGGGGCGGCGAGCCCGGCGCGTTCGGCGACGAAGAACGGTGGCCCGGCGAGGCCTGGGGCGCTCCGGCGCCCGGGGCACCTGATCCCACTCGAGGGGCGGCGCCGGGAACCGCGGCAGGAACAGTGCCAGGAACCGCGCCCGCCGGTGTGAGCGCTCCTGACGCAGGTGCCGCTCCCGTGACGTTTGGCACGGTGCAGGCGGTGGGCCACGATCCGCTCACCGTGCTCTCTGGGGTCTTCGGCTACGACGCGTTCCGTGGCGAGCAAGAGGAGATCATCCGCCACGTCATCGGCGGTGGTGACGCCGTGGTGCTCATGCCCACCGGCGGCGGCAAGTCGATCTGCTATCAGATCCCCGCACTCGTGCGCGACGGGACCGGGATCGTGCTCTCGCCGCTCGTGGCACTCATGCACGATCAGGTCGCCGCGCTGCAGCTCGCTGGGGTGCGGGCGGCGGCGCTGAACTCGTCGATGTCGATCGACGAGCGGCGGGAGGTCGAACAGGCGTACCGCACCGGTCAGCTCGATGTGCTGTACCTCGCGCCCGAGCGGCTCTCCGCGCCGGGCACGGTCGAACTGCTTGGCCAGGGGCACATCGCGCTCTTCGCGATCGACGAGGCGCACTGTGTGTCGCAGTGGGGGCATGACTTCCGGCCCGACTATCTGCGACTGGGGCAGCTCGCTGAGCTCTGGCCGAACGTGCCGCGCATCGCACTCACCGCGACCGCGACGCCCGAGACGCACCGTGAGATCACGGAGCGCCTGCACCTCGGCGAGGCGCGGCACTTCGTGTCGAGCTTTGATCGGCCGAACATCCGCTACCGCATCGAGCCGAAGCAGAACGCGCGTGGCCAGCTCATCGCGTTTATCCAGGGCGAGCACGCGGGGGAGGCCGGCATTGTGTACGCGCTCAGCCGGAAGCGCGTGGAGCAGACGGCCGCCGCGCTGCGCGACGCGGGCATCGATGCGGTCGCATACCACGCGGGGTTGCCCGCGGAGACCCGGCTCGACGCGCAGACGCGCTTCCTTCGCGAGGACGGCGTGGTCGTCGTGGCAACGGTGGCCTTCGGCATGGGCATTGATAAGCCAGACGTGCGGTTTGTCGCCCACATCGACCTGCCGAAGTCGATTGAGGGGTACTACCAGGAGACGGGCCGGGCCGGGCGCGATGGCCTGCCTTCCGAGGCGTGGCTGGCGTACGGCCTCGCCGACGTCGTGCAACAGCGCCAGCTCATCGAGTCGGGCGATGGGGATCAGGCCACCCGCGCGAACCAGACGCGGCACCTCGATCAGATGCTTGCCCTCTGCGAGGGGGTGTCGTGCCGGCGCGTGTTCCTGCTTCGCTATTTCGGGGAGGATCGCAGCGAGCCGTGCGGCAACTGCGACGTCTGCCTGAACCCGCCCAAGCTGTGGGACGCAACGATCCCCGCCCAGATGCTGCTGTCGACGATCCTCCGCACGGAGCGAGAGCGACGTCGCACCTTTGCAGCGGGCCAGCACATTGATGTCTTGCGCGGCACCGGTTCGGAGCGCGTCACGCAGTTGCGCCTCGACGAGCTCTCGACGTGGGGCATCGGCGCGGAGTGGTCCGTGGCCCAGTGGCGGGGCGTGGTGCGCCACCTGCTCGCCACGGGTGTGCTCGCGGCGCAGGGGGAGTGGGGCGTGCTCGCCCCCACCGAGGCCGCGAAGCCCGTGCTGCGCGGTGAAGAGCAAGTGATGATGCGTGAGGAAGTGGTGGCGCGCGCCGCTCGCTCTGGCCGGGGCTCCCGTGGCACCCGCTCGGGCCTCACCGGGGCGAAGCAGTCGGCTGCTGCGGCGGAGCTCACCCCCGAGCAGGGCGAAGTGTTTGAGCGCCTGCGCGCCTGGCGTGCGGAGGAAGCGAAGCGGCAGGGAGTGCCCGGGTATGTGGTGTTTGGTGACGCGACGCTCGCCGCGCTTGCCGTGCACCGGCCCGGCACGGATCCCGAGCTGCTCGCGATTTCCGGCATCGGTGAGGTGAAGCTCGAGCGCTACGGCGCGGCGGTGCTGGCGCTCCTTTCGGAATAGCCGCCCCGGCGTCCCTCTCATTCCCCGCGCAGGGCAGCTTGCCGTGCGTTGGAGCCGGGCAGGCGGGCACCTGGGGCCGCGGCGGGCTAGCGAAGGTAGACCGGGTCGAGCGCCACGAGCAGTGCCGCCGTCCAGTGACAGAGGAACGCGATCACCGTGAGCGAGTGGAAGATCTCGTGGAACCCGAACACCCCGGGCACGGGATTCGGGCGCTTGAAGCCGTAGACGATGGAGCCGGCGGTGTAGAGCAGCCCGCCGACCACCACGAGCACCATTGCGGCCATGTTCGCGTTCGCGATGTCAACGATGTACATCATCGCCGCCCAACCCAGCAGCACATACAGGGGGACGTACAGCCAGCGCGGAGCTCTCAGCCAAAACACTCGGAAGCCGATGCCGAGGAGTGCGAACGCCCACACCAGCACGAGCAACAAGACGCCCTTGTTCAGCGGCAGCGCGAGCAGCGCAAGCGGCGTGTAGGTGCCCGCAATGAGCAGGAAGATGTTCGCGTGGTCGAGCCGCCGGAACAGCTGCTTCGTCTTCGGGCTCCAATTGATGCGGTGATAGAGGGCCGAGATGCCAAACAGCAGCATGCTGGTCAGCATGAACACCGCCGACGCCCACTTCGCGAGGGCGCCGTGCGCGAGACAGATCAGCACGATGCCCGCGGCAACCGCCACCGGGAACGTGCCGGCGTGGATCCACCCCCGCCAGCGCGGCTTCACCTCGGCGGGCGGGGCGGTGTCGGCCACCGTGCCCGATCCCGCGCCCGCGTCTGCATCCGGGCCCTGCGGCTCCGTGTGCTCAAGCGCGTCCGCGAGCAGCGGCAGTGAGAGTCGATCGGGCTCGGGGAACGGGCGCTCGACGTGAGGCGGTTCACCCGCGGGCTGCTGCCCCGCGCGCTCGCCGGAGAAGGAGTCGCTGCCGCCGGAGGAGGTCATGTCCCGAGTGTATGTTCCGCACAGATCTGGTGGGGCATATATGTGGAGGATCCCCAGCCGCGCCGCGCTCGCCGCCGGGCCCCGCCCAGCCGCAACCCGGTACACTCTGAGGGTGAAGCCCCAGCCACCGACGCCACGCACCGGTCTCCTGTACCGGATGTACTCGCGTCGCCTGCGCAAGGAAATCGACCCGGCGCGCGTGCCGCAGCACATCGCCGTGATTGTCGATGGCAATCGCCGCTGGGCGAAGCAGCGCCTGCAGGAGCGGGCAGCGTTCGGCCACCGGGCGGGCGCGCAAAAGGTGCCCGAGTTTCTCGGCTGGTGCGAGGAAGCCGGCATTCGCACGGTAACCCTCTACCTGCTCTCAGCGGACAACCTGAAAGCGCGGGATCGCCAAGAGCTCGACGACCTGCTCGGCATCATCGGGGAACTCGCGGCGCAGCTCGCCGAGAATCCCCGCTGGCGAGTGAAGCACGTTGGCTCGTGCGACGGCCTGTCGCCCGAGCTCACCGCCGCGCTCGCCGCAGCCGAGGAGACGACGTCGGACCACGAGGGGCTCCACATCAACCTCGCGGTTGGCTACGGCGGCCGCAGTGAGATCACGGCAGCGGTGCGCAGCGTGATCGCGGAGCACCAGGCCGCGGGCGGCACGATCGACACACTCGACGAGCACCTCACCCCGGAAACGATCGGCGAGCACCTGTGGACGCGCGGGCAGGCTGATCCCGATCTGGTGATTCGCACCTCGGGCGAGCAACGCCTCTCTGACTTCATGATCTGGCAGTCCGCGCACTCCGAGTTTTACTTCGTTGAGGCGCTCTACCCGGATCTGCGCGAGGTGGACTTTCTCCGCGCGCTTCGCGACTACTCATCCCGCCAGCGACGACTCGGAGGCTAACCATGGTGACGCGTCAGGATCAGACTCTTCCCGACCTGGGTGGCCAGCGCGTGCTCGTCACGGGCGCATCAGGTGGCATCGGCGGCGGCATTGCCCGGCGCTTCGGTGCGGCGGGGGCGCGCCTCGCGCTGCACTATCGCGGCTCGGCCGCACCCGTGTTTGCCCTGATTGAGGAGCTGCGCGATCGCGGCGTTGAGGCGGTTGCCGTGCGCGCCGACCTCGCACTGCCGGGAGCCGCGGCCGGCCTCGTTGCCGACGCCGTCGATGCACTTGGCGGGCTCGATGGCCTCGTGAACAACGCGGGCATCCAACCGCTCACGCCCCTCGCTGACACGTCGCGCGAGGAGTGGGATGAGGTGCTCGGGACGAATCTCGGCGCTGTGTTCGAGCTGTCGCGCGAGGCGGCCGCGGCCATGCAGCGCACCGCGGAGAGTGAAGCGGTCGCGAGTCTCGATCGGGATCAAGAAGCTCCCGTGAGCCGCTGGATCACCCACATCGCGTCGATCGAGGCGAGCCGGCCCGCGCCCGCGCACGCGCACTACGCGGTGGCCAAGGCGGGGCTCGTGATGCACGCGCGCGCCGCCGCGCTCGAGCTGGGCCCGGCCGGGGTGCGCGTGAACACGGTGTCGCCCGGGTTGGTGTCGCGCCCCGGGCTTGCCGAGGCGTGGCCTGAGGGCGTGGCAAGCTACACGGAGCGTGCGCCGCTCGGTCGGCTTGCCACCGCGGAAGACATCGGTAATGCGTGCGTGCTGCTCGCCTCGGCCGGTGCGAGCTTCATTACGGGGCAGGATCTCGCCGTCGATGGCGGCATGCTTGCCACCCCGGGCTGGTAACGCAAGCCTCGAGCGCGGCACCGCCCCGCGCAGCCCGGCCCGGTACAGTTGGGCAGGGTACAACGATGGAGGATTCGCGATGAGTGAGACCGAGAACGCGCACACTGGCGCAGCCGCACAAGCGCAGGCGACGGTGTTGCGTGCCGACGCGATGCTGACCCCGGCGGGCGCGGTCGCCCCGGCCGAGCTGGCATTCGACGCGGACGGCCGGATCACCTACGCGGGAGCCCCGCGCGATGCCGCCGAGTTGCCCGAGGACGCCGTGCTGCATGAGCTCGCGGGGCACGTGCTCATGCCGGGCCTCGTGAACGGTCACACGCACTCCGCGATGACGCTGCTGCGCGCGGTCTCCGACGACGAGGGCTTCATGCCCTGGCTTGCGGCAGTGCAGGCGCTGGAGCAGCACCTCACCGCGGCGGACGTTGCCGCGGGGCTCGAGCTGGCGCTCGTCGAGATGATCGAGACGGGCACAACGGCTTTCGCCGATATGTACCACTGGGACGCCGAGCTCATCGAACTGGTGCGCTCCGCCGGGATGCGCGCGCTCATCGCTCCCGCATCGTTCGCCCCCGAGACGGTGGGGTTCCCCGGCGTCTCCGCGGCGAATGGGGCCGCGGTGACCGCGCTCACGGAGGAGCTTGCCGAGCGCTACGCCGCCGACCCGCAGATCCGCCTCGCGTACGGGCCGCACGCGCCGTACACGTCGCCGCCCGAGTTTCTCAGCGACATCGCCGCGCGTGCAGCCGCGCGGGCGATCCCGATCCACACGCACGTTTCCGAGTCGGCAGCCGAGGTGGCACAGATCACCGAGCAGTACGGCGCGACGCCCGCGGATCACCTCGAGCGGGTGGGGCTTTTCCAGGCCGAGGTGCTCGCCGCGCACTGTGTGCACCTCACCCCGGAAGAAATCGAACTGTTCGCCCGCACGGGCGCTGCGATCAGCCACAACCCGGTCTCTAACCTGAAGCTCGGCAATGGCATTGCGCCGCTGCCGGAGTGGCAGGCGGCCGGAATTCGGCTGACCCTCGGCACCGACTCGGTGGCGAGCAACAACACGCTCGACCTGTTCGAGGAGATCAAGACGGCCACGATCCTGCACCGCGGCGCCCGCCAGGATGCGGCGATCGTGAAGGCCTCCGACGTGCTGGCGATTGCCACGCACCGCGGCGCTGAGGCGATTGGCTTTCCGGAGACGGGCGCGCTTGAGGCGGGTCGCCTGGCCGACGTGATCGCGCTCGATGTCACGGGATCGGCCGCGACCCCGTTTGATCCCGCCGCGCTCGTATCGCACCTCGGATTCGCCGCGACCGGCGCAGACGTGCGCCACGTCTTCATCGGCGGCCGCCACGTGTATGCCGATGGCGAGCACCAGACCCTCGACGCGACTGCCGTCCGCGCTCGCGCCGCCCAAGCGCGCGCCCGCCTAGCCGATCTCGCAGAGGGCGCTCGCGCCTAACCGCTTCCCGCTTGCCGGCTGCGCGCCGGCTCACCCACACACGAAAGGCCCACCATGGCACCCGTCCGTCTTCCCGCCGACTCCGAACTGCCTCTGCTGCGCACTCGCGTTTCCGACCTCGCCGACCGTGCGCTCGTCGTCGGCGATCCGGGGCGTGCGGCCCGCGTCGCCGAGCAGCTCGACGATGTGCGTCAGCTCTCGGCCAACCGTGAGTACCACGTCTACGCGGGCACCTACCGCGGTGTTCCCGTCACGGTTGCCTCGCACGGTGTCGGCGCGGCCGGCGCTGCGGTCTGCTTTGAGGAGCTCGCACGCGGTGGCGTGACCCGCATCATCCGCTCGGGCACCGCTGGCGGCATCCAGCCCGAGGTGGTCGACGGCGCGATCGTCGTCGCGACGGGCGCCGTGCGCGCGGACGGCATCAGCCACCAGCTCGTGCCGAGCGAGTTCCCCGCGATCGCCACCCCGGAGCTCACGATTGCGCTCCGCGAGGCCGCAGCGAAGACGGGCCTGCGCACCCACAGCGGCATCGTGCTGACCGGCGACATGTTCTACCCGAGCGACGTGATCGTGGGCATTGACCACCAGATGTGGCAGCGCGCAGGGATCGTCGCGGTCGAGATGGAGGCCTCGGCACTCTTCGTGATCGCGTCGCTCCACGGCATTGAGGCGGGCGCCGTCTTCGCCATCGATGGCAACCCGCTTGCGGCGAAGAACGACTCGATGGATGGCTACGATCCGTACCGTGAAGTCGTCACACAGGCGGTCGATGGAGCGCTCACGAGTGCGCTCGACGTGCTCGTCTCCTAGACTGCACGAACACGTACGGGGGTCCGATCGCGCGCTGCGCGGCCGGGCCCCCGTACGTGTGGGGCCGCCTGGCGTGGCCTGGAGTGCAGCGTGAATTACAGATCGAGCACCGAGAGCAGGATCGAGACTTCCTCGCCCACCTCGATGCCCGCTGCTTCGCGCACCGCACGCTTAATGGGCAGCACGTAGGCGCCGTCCGTGCCCGCAGGGAAGATGGAGGTGCGCCACACGGTCGCGCCCACCCGGGCTTCGACCTTCACCGCACCGAAGCCCGCACGCGGGCGGGGGATCTCGGCGATGTCCTCGGAGAGCGGTCCCGGTAGTTCGATGAAGACCCACTTCTCGGTGCGAGCCTCCCAGAGGTAGGGGACCGCGGTGAACTCGACGAACACGTTAGGCGATGCGCGAGCGATCGAAGGGGTCGAGGCTGATGCCGCGCTCGAGCACCACCTTCGCCCACTCCTGTGCGGAGTGGAGACTATGGTCGCGGTAGTTGCCGCAGCTCACCGCCTGGGTGCCCGGCACGTCAGCCCAAGTGACGCGGTGCGCGAGGTCGTCGAGCGCCGACTTGATGGCCGCCGCCACCTCCTCCGGGGTGGGCTCGCCCCAGGCAATCAGGTGGAAGCCCGTGCGGCAGCCGAATGGCGAGATGTCGATGAGGCCCTCGAAGCGGGTGCGCAAGAGGGCGGCGAGCGTGTGTTCGATGGTGTGCAGGCCCGCAGTGGGGATCTCCTGCTCGTTCGGCTGCACGAGCCGAATGTCGTAGTTCGAGATCGCGTCGCCTTTGGGCCCGTGTTCCACCCCGATCAGTCGGACGTAGGGTGCCAGGACTTTCGTGTGGTCGAGGGAGAAGCTCTCCACCTCGGCAAGTTCGACGTCGCTCATGCGGCCAGTGTAACGACGACACACGACAACGCCCCCGGCGTGCGTCACACGACGACACCGAGGGCGGTGGTGGGCGGTTCGGGATCCATTGGGATCCCGAACCGTGCCGCGAACCTACGCCGCGCGGGCAAGGTCGCTGAGCGAGAGATCGCCACGGGTGAGCGCGATGCGCGTCAGTTCGCCCTGTGGAGCCTGCTCGACCCGCACGTCCCACCCCGAACGGGTGAGGCGCTCGAGATCGCCGCGGGCAGCGCCCGGCTGGTCAGTCTCGACGAGGTAGAGCGTGCGCCCGGAGGTGCGGTATACGGAGCGGTGCTGCGCCCACTCGGGCACGCGCATTTCCGAGCCCGATCCGAGCGAGTGGTAGGGGGTGCGCAGAGCGGGTCGCTGCTGCGCTGCGGTGCGCTGGGTGCGATGCTTCAGCTGGTTCATGGTGTTCCTTTCTTGCCGCACCATCGTGGTGCGATACCCGCCAAGTACTTCTCGCGGGTGCGGGGCTCGGGATCGAGCCAGCCGCGACGAATCCTGTGCGCGTGAGCGCGGTGCGGACTGCCGTCGTGGCGAGACGCACCACTGCATCACGTTGATGGAGTGCGCCGAGGAGCTGTACGCTGCGGCCGCGGAGTGGGAGGCATTCCTGCTTGAACGAGGAAGATCACGCGTGCCGATGCAAGCTCGAAACCTTAGTTTAGAACAGGTCTTCGAAAAACGCTAGTGTTGATTCGAAATTGATTCGAAACCGCGCGTGAGCGCGAGGGAGAGACTGACATGTCGGACGCCAGCACCCTGCTCGTTTTTGCTCACCGTGACGAGGCTTCGGCCTTCGCGGATGTGCCGCACCTCGTGACCGGAGTCGGCAAGGTGCAGGGAGCGGTGTCGCTCGCTGCGGCGCTGGCTGACGGGGATGTCAAGCGTGTTGTCGTGCTGGGCACGGCTGGCGTGGTGGGTGACGGCGAGGATCGGCTGAGCCTCGAGGAGGTCGTGCAGATCACGGGTGTGGTGCAGCACGACTTCTCGCTGCCTTCGCCGACGCTCGAGCCGGCCGGAACGGTCATCCTGCCGGAGCGCACGGCCACCATCGCGACGGGTGATGTGTTCGTGAAGGATGACGCGCAGCGCGCCCACATCTCAGGGCTCGGTGCGGCGCTCGTGGACATGGAGTCGTACGCCTACGCGAGCGTCTGCGCGAAGTTCGACGTCCCGCTGCAGCTCTTTAAGATCCCTTCGGATTTTGCGGACTCTTCGACCACCGATGAGGAATGGGACACCATCGTGTTCCGCAAGAGCGAGCAACTCCGCGCATTCTGGGACGCACAGCTGGCATAGCTCAGTCCAGGAGTCCAGGGGGCGCGCGACTGCATCTCTGGGCTCAGTATGTTCTTGCCCTGCGACTAGCCTTTGGCTTCCTATGAATTGCTGTGAATACTCTCGCGGAGCGGGGGTTTTTGTCCAAAAATCGCTCCAAATACCGCTCGTTCGAGGGATCCGCCGGCAGTTCGCGCCGTGTAGCGTGTGAGCTGAAATACGTAGGTTGTCGATGGATTGGGGCGCAGATGGGGGTCGGCTCTCAGACCGCGGTCGAGACACTGGACGAGATCGCGGCGGATCTCACGCGCCTGCGCGAGCGTACCGGGGCGACGAGTTACGCGGAGATCGCGCGGCGGATCACGGTGCGACGGGTAGCGCTCGGGGATTTGCCGGACGGCGCGATGATCCCACGCTCCACCGTCTATCACGCCTTTAGCAAAGGGCGCTCACGGATTGACGCCGAACTCGTACGTGACATCGCGCTTGCGCTGGGGGAGAGCGCTGCGAGCGCCGAGGACTGGGTGCGCCGGTGTGGTTCAGCGCGAAAGCACGTGCCGGCGCGCGTTCCCGAACGCGCATCGGGCGATGCGTCCACGTCGCTCGCAGCGGTCCGCTCGGAGGCGGCCGCGGGGGAGCGCGAGATAGACGCTAAGCTCTCTGATCCCAATCTCTCTGCGGGGCTCGCTCCGGTCGTTGGGCGCATCGAGCCGCGCACCGGTTCGGTGCCGGCCGTCGCGCTCTCCGCTGCCTCGCACAGCGCGCTCGCGGTGTGGGCATCGCCGCGTGGTCAGGCGCAATTAGCGGCCGCTCCCGAGGCGCTCGCTGCGGCGCCGGAGGCTGTGGCAACGATCGCACCGCTCACTGAACTTCCGGCAGCCACCGAGCAGCTGGGAGATCCCGGAGGGGAGCCCGCTGCTGAAGTTGTCGCGTGCCCCAGCCCTCGCCGACGCACGCGCGCACAGCGTGCACGATTCGTCGCATTGGTGCTGCTCGCGTGCCTCGCGCTGAACCTTTGTGGGCAGCTGCTCGTCACGCTGTTGCACCTGCCGGTGTACCTCGACATGATCGGCACTGCGGTCGCCGCACTCGCGTTCGGACCGTGTGCGGGTATGCTCGTCGGGCTCGCAAGCAACGGGGTGGGGGTCGCGGTGAACGGCCCGATGTCGCTGCCGTTCGCGCTCGTCAACGTTGCTGGAGCGCTCGTGTGGGCGTACGGTGTGCGACGCTTCCGCGGGGGCGACACGTTCCTGCGTTTCTTCTCGCTGACCATCATCGTTGCCGTGGCGTGCTCGCTCGTGGCCACGCCGATTCTCACCTTCGGCTACGCGGGAATCACCGGGCACGGCTCCGAGAATGTCTTGCGGTTGCTGTCCGAGGGGGCGAGCTCAGTCATGCCTGGGGTGTTCGCCTCGAACGTGCTGTCCTCGATCACGGACAAGTTGCTCACCGGGTTCGTGGCGCTCGCGCTGCTCGTGCCGCTCACGCGCCGGGGCGGCGCAGATGTGCAGCACCTCCGGGTGGTCGATCGGCTCATTGCCGAGTAGCGCGCGCGGTGCACGGGTGGTGCTGAAGTCGTGCCATACCCCGTGCACCGCCGTTCGGGCGTCAGCTGACGCCCGAACCAGCCGGGCTAGTCGGCAACCGCGGCGATCGCCTCGATTTCGACCACCTGGTCGTCGTAGCCGAGCGCTGCAACGCCCATGAGGGTGCTGGGAACGTCGTGCTCGCCGAAAGCGTCGCGCACCACTTCCCACGCCGCTACGAGGTCTTCCTGTCGCGTTGATGCGACGAGGACGCGGGTCTGGATGACGTGCGTAAGTGACGCGCCCGCGGCTTCAAGCGCGGTGGTGAGTGTCTCGACGCAGCGAGCCGCCTGCGCGCGGAAGTCGCCAGGGCCAACGGTTGAGCCATCGTCTGCGAGTGGGCAGGCCCCTGCCATGAACACGAATCGCGTGCCGGCGGGGGCGGTTGCGGCGTACGCGTACTCCGCAACGTCACTCAGGGCGTTGGAACGAATCAGCTGAACGGGTGAGGACATACATCTCCTAGGGTGAGTCCGAGTTATCTGACAATGTGGTTAAACAATTCTCAGCGTAACGAGCTGCGAGGATGGCTGGCTGAGAAAACTGTGCAGATGCACGGGGTGTGAGGTGATGCCTCAAGGTGCCCCGAAAGCATGGGTGCGACAAGGGGCCCGCCAGCAACGAGCAAACCCCCGCAGTTCTCAGCTTGCGCTGGATCTGCGGGGGTTTCGGTGGCGGTGACGGTGGGATTTGAACCCACGGTAGGGGGTTACCCTACACAACATTTCGAGTGTTGCACCTTCGGCCGCTCGGACACGTCACCGGGAAAAACAATACGGGATTTTGGGGGAGAAAGTGAAATCGACCCTCCGGGGGTTGTCTCCCTGGCGTGTCGTGGCGCCTCGTGGCGGGCGGACAAACTCCGAGAGAATCGGGGTTTCTCTCCTGGAAAACCCGTTTGACTCCACGAATGGGCTGCGCTGAATATGGGGCAAGTCCGGCACGGCGCCGGTTTTCTCGAGACAACGGAGTCTTACGAATATGTCTTCACTATCCAGTACTCGTCCGCGGCGGGAGGGTCGCCGGGTCGCAGTTGCCACCATGATCGGCACCACGATCGAGTGGTATGACTTTTTCATCTACGCGAACACGGCAGCGCTCGTTTTCGCGCAGCTCTTCTTCGAACCGCTTGGCGGTCAGGCAGCGCTGCTCGTGTCGTTCGCAACTGTGGGCATCAGCTTCCTCTTTCGGCCGCTCGGGGCGATCGTTGCCGGGCATCTCGGTGATCGGATCGGCCGCCGGGCAATGCTCGTGGCCACCCTCGTGCTGATGGGAGCCGCGACCACACTGATCGGAGTACTGCCAACCTACGAGCAGGCCGGGATTCTCGCACCGATCCTGCTGGTGCTCCTTCGCATTTTGCAGGGCTTCTCTGCCGGCGGCGAATGGGGCGGTGCCGCGCTTATGGCCGTGGAGCATGCGCCCGAAGGGAAGCGTGGATTGTATGGCTCTGCGCCGCAGCTCGGCGTCCCACTCGGGATGCTGCTTGCTTCGGGTGTGCTTGCGCTCGTGACAGCGACCTTCGGGGTGGAAGGATTCCTCGAGATCGGTTGGCGTATCCCGTTCCTGATCGGTGTCGTGCTGCTCGTCGTCGGTTTCATTATTCGACGCTCGGTAGAGGAGAGCCCGGTGTTCCTCGAACTCCGGGAGAGCAAGGCCCGCTCGCGCATGCCGCTTGTTGAACTCATGAAGAAGCACTGGCTGCTGGTCATTCTCGCGGCACTCACCTTCGCCGGGAACAACGCGGCGGGGTACATGTCGACCGGCGGCTACGTCCTGTCGTACGCGACCACCGTGCACAGCATGGACCGCACCGCGGTGTTGCTCTGCGTCTCGGCGGCATCAGCCGTGTGGGCCGGCACGACACTCCTCGGCGGCTGGCTGTCTGACCGTTGGAAGAGCCGGCGCAACGTCTACCTTGTGGGCTACGCCCTGCAGATCGTGTGGGCGTTCCCACTCTTCTTGCTGGTGGACACGCAGCTGGTTGTGATGGTGCTGATCTCGCTCTCCGCGTGGATGCTCTCCACCGGGCTCACCTACGGGCCGCAGGCGGCCTACTTTGCGGAGATCTTCCCTTCGCGAGTGCGTTACTCAGGTGTATCGCTGTCGTACGCGCTGGGTGCGATCCTCGGTGGCGCATTCGCGCCCACGATTGCCACTTGGCTGCAGCAAACCACGGGTTGGATCGGGTCGGTGTCGCTCTACCTGATGGGCATGGCGCTGATCTCGATCGTCGCGCTGCTGATCATTCGCGACCGCTGGGGCCGTCCGCTGATTGAGGCCGAGGGAGACGGGGCCGAAGCAGAGCACGTCAGCCAGTTTGTTGGCGGTCGGGCGTAGCTCGCGTCCACTCCACTTCCTGCGCGAACTCGATGAGCGCTTGGGTACGCGCAGGAAGCGGGCGGTCGGGTGCCCAGATCATGTCGACCGCCACTGGGGCGACCGGCGGCGTGATCGCCTTGACGACAAGAGGCCGCCCTTCAGTGCTGCGCTGGTGTGACACCTGCGAGACCAGGATGCCGTAGCCGAGGCCCCGGGCCACCAGGCTCCGAACGACCTCATAGTTTGTGGTGCGGTGGCGCACCCGCGGCGAGAGCCCCTGCGCAGCGAAGAGCGACAGCGTGTGCTCACTGGACGGTGGTGCGTCCAGCAGGATCAGGTCGTCCTCAACGAGTTCGGCAAGCTCCACCTCAGGTGCCGCAGCGAGCGGGTGGTTCGCCGAGAGCAACGCGTGCGCGCGAAGCTCGTACAGACGAGCGCGGCGGGTGTTTCCGGGGACGAGCATGTCGTACACGACTGCGACATCGAGTCGACCGGATGTCAGGCCGTCGGCGAGCTGGTCTTGCGTCGCCTCGTGAATCGCGAGTTCGACGCCGGGATGGCGCGCACCGAAGTCCTGCAGGAGCGGCGGAAGCACGGTGGGTGCGAGCGTCGGGTAGCAGCCAACGGTGATCGGCCCTGAGAGCGCGCCGCGTCCGAGCGCGAGGCTTGCGAGCTCGTCGGCTTCTGCGAGCACCCGGCGCGCCAGGGGCAACAGCTGGATCCCCGAGGAGGTGAGGGTGAGCCCCTGTGCTCGGCGGCGTACACACAGTCGCTCACCGAGCGCGGTTTCGAGCTCGGTGATCGCGTCGGACATTGCCGAAGGTGAAACTCGGAGCGTGGTGGCGGCCGCGGCGATCGTGCCGGCGTCCGCTGCAGTGACGAAGTACGCAAGCTGCCGCAGCGTGAATGCTGGCAAGAGGGGAAGCGCCTGGTTCATTTGGCACCTCGCACGACGGGGTCATCGAGCACGGTGCCTGCTGTGTACGGACCCGCGTAGAAGAGATCGGCACCGTCTTCGGTGAGACGTGTGTCGGATCCCGTGAGCGTGTTGAGTGCGCTGGCGCGCATGCGGCCGATGGTGGCAAAGGGGAGTCTGGAACCCGGGGCGTACGGATCGGCGATGGTGAGGAGCCAGGGGCCCGCAAGCGGATCTGTGGCGTCTTCTGCGGCGAGCTCGGGATCGACGATGTCGATACGCAGGAGTCCGCCGTGGCCGGAGCAACGTAGCCCACCGGAGAACCGCAGGCGATCCTGAGCTGATTGCTCAGTGAGCGGGAAGGAGAACTCGTGCGTATTGCCCATCGCGACAACTGGGGGATCCACATCGACCACCCCGTCTGGCATGCGCTGAATGTACTGCAGGAGCGAAGCTTTCACTCCCCACACAAGAAGACCCTGAGATACGTCGCTGGAACTCATACCGGCATTCTCACACGAAACCGAATTACCAGGGAGAGTAATTCCGTTTTTCCCTGTGTTCTAGTCGATAGATACTCGAACCACATCGCGCGGTACCGCGCAACGCTTGAACTCACAAGGAAGTGACATGACTGGCACAGATGCTCCGGTTGCCGATTGGGTGACCATCCCTGAGCTGTACGAGGATCCGTTTCCCATTTACGCCCGACTTCGCGCGGAAGGGGGCGTGCACTGGGTTCCCAGCGTCGGTCGCTATCTCGTGACGAGCTACGAGGCTGTGCACGAGACCGAGCTTGACCAAGAGGTGTTCTCCGCCAACGAGGAAGGCTCGTTGCAGATCCGGGCGATGGGCCACTCGATGTTGCGGCGAGACGATCCCGAGCACTACGTCGAGCGGAAAGCATGGCAGCCCGCGCTCCGGCCGGGCGCGGTGAAGCGCGTATGGACGCAAGTGTTTCGGGACAACGCGGCGGCTCAGCTCGAACGGTTCCGGGAGATCGGGCCCGGCGCTGACCTCGTGTGGGACTTCGCAGCGCCATACGCAGCAGAAAACCTGCGACAGCTCGCGGGGCTCTACAACGTTGACCAAGCAGATCTGCAGCGCTGGTCGCAGACGATGATCGATGCGACCGGCAACTACTCTGACGACCCGGAAGTATGGCGAAAAGGCGAGGAATCATTCGCGGAAGTGGACGTCGCGCTGGACGAAATGCTCGTGTGGCACGCGAAGCACCCGGATGAATCGCTCATCTCACAGCTGCTCCGAATTCCTGAGTATGAGATGCCGCTCGAGAAAATCCGGGCGAACCTCAAGATGACGATTGGTGGCGGACTCAACGAGCCGCGCGATGCGCTTGGCGTCGCGGCCTGGGCGCTGCTGCGGGACCCGGGACAGCTGGCGGCCGTACGCCGGGATCCCGCGCTCTGGCACGCGGCGTTCGAAGAGTCGATCAGGTGGGTCGCTCCCATCGGCATGTACTCCCGGCAGACGACGCAAGAGGTATCGCTCGCGGGGGTCCGGCTCCCCGCGGGGGCGCGGCTCGGCATCTGCATTCTCTCCGCGAACCGGGACGAGCGAGTGTGGGATCGGGCCGAGCAATTCGATCTGCTGCGCGAGGTGAAACCTCACCTCGCCTTCGGAAAGGGCGTACACGTGTGCCTCGGTGCTTGGGCCGCGCGAGCAGCGGTGGCGGAGGTCGGACTTCCCATGCTGTTCGATGAGCTCCCAGAATTGCGGCTGGCTGGCGAGGACGCCGCGGAGATCAGCGGGTGGGTGTTCCGGGGAATGAACAAACTTGCAGTTGCTTGGAACGCTGATGCCACGGGCACGGCACCGGATCAGCAGCAGAGCGAGCCGATGCCCCGGGTCGCGGTGGTGGGCTCGGGGCCAGCCGGATGCTTCGCCGTGCAGGCGCTGCGGAAGAGTTTCCCCGCAGCTCCCGTCGATGTGTTTGAAAGCCTTCCGACCCCGTACGGACTCGTGCGGTACGGAGTTGCCGCGGACCACCCCGGAACCAAAGCGGTCACGCGTCAGTTCGACCGACTCTTCGCGGAGGATGGGGTGAGGTTTCGTGGGAATCTCACCCTCGGGTCTGATGTAGCGCTTGACGCCCTGCGCGAGAACTACGATGCGGTGATTCTTGCCACGGGGATGCGGGAGGACTCTCCGCTCCCGATCCCCGGGGCCGAGCTTGCGCGAGGAGCTGGCGCAATGACCCGATATCTCAACGTTCACCCAGATGAAGCAACTCCCGATCCCCTCGGCGCAGAAGTTGCCGTAGTCGGGAATGGCAATGTGGCGATCGATGTGGTGCGACTTCTCGCTTGTGACCCAAGCGATCATGCCGGCACGGACACAGCTGACGCGCGGCTTGCTCACCTGGCGTCGCGCGTGCGTGTCATTCACGTCGTCGGCCGGAGTGAGCTCGACGCGGCACGGTTCGATCCGGTACTCATCAGGGAAATTGCGGGCATGCCTGGAGTGACGCACCGTGTGCACGGCGAACTCCCGACTCCGAGCGCGGGTGTTGATGCCCGGGTTGACGCGGTGCGTGAACTGATCGCAACAGGCGCAAATACAACTGACGCGGTCGATCGGGTGCGCATTGAATGGTGGTTCGGGCGCACGCCAGCCTCGATTGATCGCAGCAACGATGGAAGCCTGGTGTTCCGCACGAGTACAGCCGGGCGGATGGAAGCGCTTCAGGTCGACGACATCGTGACGGCCGTCGGCTTTGCGCCGAATATGAACTCGCCGGTCGCGCCCGGTGCACACCCGAGTGGCCGCGTGGAGCCCGGACTGTACACGGCCGGCTGGCTGCGCCGCGGGCCACGAGGGACGATTCCCGATCAGCGCGCCGATGCGCACAACCTCGCACAGTTGATTGCGGAGGACGTGAGCTCGGGGGACGTGACGGTTGGCGCGGTGGGGCTACCTGCGCAGGACACCGAGGTGTCATTCCACGGTTGGCAGCGCATCGACGCGCGGGAGCGCGCGGGCGCGTCTGTCGCCCGGACTCGCCGCAAGCTGGAAACCCGGGACGCGATGATCGAAGCTTCGGCGAACGCTGATTTCGATGAGGAGTTGCGGTCGGCGGAGGAAGAACCGGAGGAGATCCTCATCGACGGGCCTGTGTCCGTCTTGTTCGGATCCGAATCCGGCGGTGCAGAGCTGGTCGCCGAAGATCTTGCGGCGCTCATTCCCGGCGCTGAGGCGACAAGCCTGGGAAGCCTGCTGCCCGAAGATCTCGACCCCGCAACCTTTTACGTGATCGTGTGTTCCACCTACGGTGACGGTGAAGTGCCGACTGATGCACGTGGGTTCCACGAGGCGCTCGTCCAGAGGAGTGCCAGGCTCTCGCCGTTGAGGTACGCGATGTTTGGAATGGGGGATCGGAGCTACGACCGTACGTACTCGCGGGGCAGCGAGCTGATTGATGAGGCGCTTGCGCGAAACGGTGCCCGCCGGGTGGGCGAGTACGGCCGGCACGACGCCGGCGGCTCTGAGAACGCGGGAGAGGCAGCAAGCGAGTGGGTGCGCGGGGTGCTTGCAGAGCTGCGTGAAGCCGCCATGGTGGCCGCAGGGTAAGCGGCGGCTTCGGCGATGTCGGTGGTCGCCGGTAGTGTCGCAACCATGGCGAAGACAAGTAGCGCGTTCTCCTGCACCGAGTGTGGCTGGCAGGCCTCCAAGTGGGTAGGCCGCTGCGGTGAATGCCAGCAGTGGGGCACGGTCGTCGAGCGTGCGCGCGAGGGAGCGACGATCGCGCGCACCACGCGCGCCGTGCAGCCCGCGGCCGGGAGGGAAGCACGCCCGATCACGGAGCTCACCGGGGACTCGGTGCGACACCAGGCCACCGGCATCGGCGAGCTCGATCGCGTGCTCGGGGGAGGTGTCGTGCCCGGTGCGGCGATCCTGTTCTCCGGGGAACCAGGGGTCGGCAAGTCCACGCTGCTGCTCGATACCGCCGCGCGCACCGCGGCGACTGGAGCACGCATCCTCTACGTGAGCGGCGAGGAGTCGACCGGCCAAATCCGCATGCGCGCCGAGCGCACGGGAGCGATGCACGACACGCTGTACCTGGCGAGCGAGACTGACCTCGCAACCGTGCTCGGGCACATCGAGACGGTCAACCCCGCCCTCGTCATTATCGACTCGGTGCAAACGCTGGCGAGCGATCAGATCGAGGGCGCAGCCGGTGGCCCGGCGCAGGTGCGCGAAGTCGCCGCTGCGCTGATCCGCGTCGCAAAGGGGCGCGGCACTCCTGTCATTCTCGTCGGGCACGTCACGAAGGACGGCTCAGTGGCCGGGCCGCGCCTCCTCGAGCACCTCGTGGATGTGGTGTGCCACTTTGAAGGGGACCGGCAGACGGCGCTGCGTTTCCTCCGCACACTGAAGAACCGCTTCGGGCCGACCGATGAGGTCGGCTGCTTCGAGATGACGGGCGACGGTATTCAGGAAGTCCCCGATCCCAGTGGGCTTTTTCTCAGCAGGACCGGGGTGCCCGTCAGCGGCACCTGCGCAACGGTGGCGATGGAGGGACGCCGTGCGCTGCCGGTCGAAATCCAGGCGCTCGTCGCGAAGAGTGCGACGCCCAATCCGCGCCGGGTGACGAGTGGGGTGGATCCCTCGCGAGTCGCAATGATTCTCGCCGTACTTGAGCGGCGAATGGGCGCTCGCCTGCACGATCAAGATGTCTACGTCTCGACCGTGGGGGGCGTAAAGCTCACGGAGCCCGCGGCAGACCTGGCGATCGCGCTCGCTGTGCTGTCGGCGGTGACCGACCGACCGCTGCCCCACGATCTTGCGGCATTCGGGGAGATCAGCCTCGCCGGTGAAGTGCGCCCCGTTGCGTCCGGGGCGCAGCGCGCGCAGGAGGCAACACGCCTCGGATATGTGCGGCTCATCGATGCCGACCAGGAGACCCTGCAGCAAGCAAGATTGGGGGCCGGTCTGTAGTTCGGCCCGAGGCGGAGTAGACTTGCCCACCGTGAGTAAAAACACGGTAGACGTCGTCCTCATCGGCGGTGGCATCATGAGCGCCACCCTTGGCACCCTGATCAAGCAGGTGCAGCCCGACTGGTCGATCGAGATCTTCGAGTCCCAGTCCGAGGTAGCGACCGAGAGCACCAACGCGTGGAACAACGCGGGCACCGGTCACGCAGCCCTCTGCGAGCTGAACTACATGCCGGAGGGCGCCGACGGTAGCCTCTCCGCTGCGAAGGCGATCGACATCAACGAACAGTTCCAGCTGTCTCGTCAGTGGTGGTCCACCCTCGTTGGCAAGGGCATCCTCGGTACCCCTTCCTCGTTCATCAACCCCACCCCGCACATGACCTTCGTGCGCGGCGCGGAGAATGTGGACTACCTGCGTCGCCGCTTCGAGATCCTGAAGCAGGAGCCCCTGTTCTCCGACATGGAGTTCAGCGAGGATCCCGAGAAGATTGCTGAGTGGGCTCCGCTGCTCGTCGATCGCCGCGCCAAGGACGAGGTCTTCGCGGCCACTCGCTCCACGAGCGGCACCGACGTTGATTTTGGTGCGGTCTCGCACCAGCTCTTCGACTACCTCGTTGCAGAGGGTGCGAACATGCACCTGGGAACGCAGGTGAAGAAGGTCAAGCGCCGCGCAGACGGCACATGGGACGTGCACGTGCGCAACCGTGCAGGCTACGGTCGCTCGGTCGTCAACGCGAAGTTCGTTTTCGTTGGTGCGGGCGGCGGCGCGCTGCAGCTGCTCCAGTCGTCGAAGATTCCCGAGATCCGTGGTTTCGGTGGCTTCCCGATCAGCGGCAAGTTCCTCAAGACCTCGAACCCCGAGATCGTCGCACACCACCGCGCAAAGGTGTACGGAAAGGCCGCTGTGGGCGCACCGCCCATGTCGGTGCCGCACCTGGACACCCGCATTGTCGACGGTGAAGAGAGCATTCTCTTCGGGCCGTACGCAGGCTTCAGCCCCAACTTCCTGAAGAAGGGCTCGTGGTGGGATCTGCCTGGCTCGATCCGTCTCCACAACCTGGGCCCCATGATCAAGGTCGGCCTGACCCAGTGGTCGCTTGAGAAGTACCTCCTCGGTGAGCTCCTCGCCAGCCGCGAGAAGCAGATGAACACGCTCCGCGAGTACATGCCTGCAGCGCGTACCGAGGACTGGGAAATGATCACCGCCGGCCAGCGCGTGCAGGTCATGAAGAAGGACCCCGAGAAGGGTGGCATTCTTCAGTTCGGCACCGAGGTCATCACGGGCGCTGAGGGCTCCATCGCGGGCCTGCTCGGCGCATCGCCCGGCGCATCGACCGCTGTGCACGCGATGCTTGGTGTGCTGCGAAAGTGCTTCCCCGAGCAGTACGCAAACTCGTGGGAGAAGACGTTCACCGAGCAGATTCCGGTGCTCGCGACGGGCGGCCTGAACCAGGACGCGGCTGCGGCTGCGGCTTCGCTCGCCGAGACCGGCCGAGTGCTTGGCTTGATCCCCGCGGCCGACGAGGTCGCTGCGGCGGAGGAGACCGCCTAGGTCTCACGCCGCGCGGGCCTCGCGTGCTCTGAAACGATCCCGTTCTCGCTCCGTGCGAGGGCGGGATCGTTCGTTTGAGCGCCGAAACATACCTGCTGCCCTCACCCCCCCGGATCGGGGTCACTTGGGCACGGTGTCGCGGAGAACAGTGCGGCGACACCGTGCCCAAGTGACCCCGATCCCTGGGGAAGAGGAGTGGCGGGCGGTGGGGAGGGCTACTCGGCGAGCAGCCGCTCCAGGAATGCTGCAGTGTCTTCCCACCCGGTCACTGCCTGGCACCGCACACCGAGCGCGAGCACCGGGTAGTCGTTTCCATCCGGATCCAGTCGGTCGCCAACGAAGAGCATGTCGTCGAGCGGGATCCCGGTGTGCTCCTCCAGCTTCCGCATCCCGTACGCCTTGTCGATACCGCGCCGCGTGATGTCTACCGAGGTGGAGCCGCCACTGCGCACTTCAAGATCTGGCAGGCGGGTTGCAACCGCAGCGCGGAGGGTGTTCTTCTTTGTTCCATCGGGATCCCACGCGTGCTTTGCCGCGACGGGTGCCTGCTGTCCGAGCGCGGAGAAGGTGACCTGAGATCCGCGGTCCTCGAGAATCTCGCCCCAGGGCTCAGCTTCCCAGAGCCCCAGGCGCTGGGCTTCCTCCCGGAGGGCGGTGAGCGCCCCGTCGCGCTCCTCCGGGGTGAGATGCTCGCGGTACACCGTGTGCCAGGCGCCGGCCTCGCGGCGTTCGTAGCGAGTGCCACAGGTGGGGAGGAGGTGGAGTCGGCTGAGCGCTTCCTCGTCAGCTCCCGCGTACTCGTCCAGCCGCGCGAGCAGCTGTGCCTCGAATTGCTCGAAGTTGCCCCCTGAGATCACTGCAACCGTGGTCCGGGAGAGGAGTCGTGCAAAGACGTCGAGCATGCGTTCCTCGACGGGCGACTTGGAGGGGGCGAGCGTGTCATCGAGGTCGAACGCGACCAGGCGAGGCAGGGCAGACATCCTCTGATTGTCCCACAGGGAATCGGGCGCGTCGGGGCCCGGGTAAGCTGAGTGGGTGACCCGACACTTTCTCCGAGATGACGATCTGAGCCCGGCCGAGCAGCGCGAGGTCCTCGACCTCGCCGCGCGTCTCAAGCGCGAGCCGTTCGCGGAGCGACCCCTCGCGGGCCCCCGCTCGGCCGCGGTGTTCTTCGACAAGACGTCGACGCGCACCCGATTCAGCTTCGCCGCGGGCATCTCCGAGCTGGGCGGTTCACCCATCATCGTGAACCCGGGGGAGGCGCAGCTCGGTGCGAAGGAGTCGATTGCCGACACCGCCCGAGTACTGTCGCGCATGGTGTCGCTGATCGTGTGGCGCACTTTTGACCACGCTGGCATCTCGGAGATGGCGGAGCACGCGACCGTGCCCGTGATCAACTCACTCTCCGACGACTTCCACCCGTGCCAGATCCTTGCGGACCTGCAGACCATCCGCGAGCAGAAGGGCGAGCTCGCCGGGCTGACGGCCACCTATGTTGGTGACGCCGCAAACAACATGGGGCACTCGTACCTGCTCGGCTTCGCGACCGCGGGAATGCACATCCGCGTCGCAGGCCCCGAGGGCTTCCACCCGCGCGCCGACATCGTGGCTGACGCGGAGCGCATCGCCGCACAGACCGGTGGCAGCGTCACGGTGATGACCGACCCCGCTGCGGCAGTCGCGGGCGCCGACGCCATCATCACCGACACCTGGGTATCGATGGGGCAGGAGGCCGAGAAGGCCGAGCGTGTGCAGACCTTCGGCGCCTACCGGGTGACGCCCGAGCTGATGGCGCACGCGAAGAACGACGCGATCTTCCTCCACTGCCTCCCCGCATACCGCGAATTCGAGGTCGCCCCCGAGGTGATCGACGGCCCGCAGAGCGTGGTGTGGGACGAAGCCGAGAACCGCGTACATGCGCAGAAGGCCCTCATGGCCTGGCTGCTGGCCCGCACCGAAGACGAGACGAAGTAAAGGACGACATGAGCACCGAGAACACCACCGCAGCAGGAGACGCCGGCAACCGCGCCGCCGAGGCCGGGGCGCTCTGGGGCGGCCGATTCGCGAGCGGCCCGTCGCCCTCGCTGGCTGCCCTCTCGAAGTCCACCCAGTTCGATTGGGTGCTTGCGGAGTATGACATCCGCGGTTCGAAGGCGCACGCCACGGCGCTCGCCGCAGCCGGCTACCTCACGGAGCAGGAGCTCGTCGACATGCGGGCCGGTCTCGACGAACTCGCTGCGCGCGTGGCTGACGGCCGCGCCGTACCCGGCGAAGACGACGAGGACGTGCACTCGGCACTTGAGCGCCTGCTGATTGACATTGTTGGCGTGCAGCTGGGCGGCAAGCTTCGCGCGGGCCGTAGCCGCAACGACCAGATCGCCACGCTCGTGCGCCTGTACCTACTCGATCACACCGCAGTGATCCGTGGCATGCTGCTCGACCTGCTCGACGCGATCGCCGAGCAGGCGGCGAAGCACCCGGACGCGATCCTGCCCGGCCGCACGCACCTACAGCACGCGCAGCCCGTGCTCCTCGCCCACCAGCTCGCGGCTCACGCGTGGCCCATCGTGCGCGACCTCGAGCGCCTGCGCGACTGGTCGGTGCGCGCGAGCGCCTCGCCCTATGGTGGTGGCGCCCTCGCCGGCTCATCGCTCGGCCTTGATCCCCGTCTGGTTGCGGCGGAGCTCGGCCTCGGTGATCCGCTCGAGAACTCGATTGATGGCACCGCAGCTCGCGACGTTGTCGCCGAGTTCGCGTTTATCTGTGCGCAGATTGGGATCGACCTCTCCCGACTGAGCGAAGAGATCATTCTCTGGAACACGAAGGAGTTCGGCTTCGTGCGCCTGCACGACGGCTACTCCACCGGTTCGAGCATCATGCCGCAGAAGAAGAACCCGGACATCGCCGAGCTGGCGCGCGGCAAGTCGGGCCGCCTGATCGGCAACCTGACGGGCCTCCTCGCCACGCTCAAGGCCATGCCGCTCGCGTACAACCGCGATCTGCAGGAGGACAAGGAGCCGGTGTTCGATTCGATCGCTCAGCTCGAGGTGCTGCTGCCCGCCTTCGCCGGCATGATCGCCACGATGACGCTGAACACGGAGCGCATGGCTGAGCTCGCCCCGCAGGGCTTCTCGCTGGCCACCGATGTTGCCGAGTGGCTCGTGAAGCAGGGCGTGATCTTCCGTGACGCCCACGAGATCTCGGGCGAGCTCGTGCGCTATTGCGAGGAGCGCGGCCTCGAGCTGCACGAGCCGGACGACGCCGCGCTCGCGAGCGTATCTGAGCACCTCACTCCCGCGGTGCGCGAGGTGCTGACGATCGAGGGCTCCGTGAACTCGCGCGTGGGTGCGGGCGGCACGGCCCGCGTACGCGTCGACGAGCAGCTCGCCAAGCTGCAGACTCGCATCGCGGAGTTCCGCAGCGCCTAACTCGCGGTGCCCCGCACTGACGGCTGTGGCCCCCGACACGAGAAGTGTCGGGGGCCACAGCCGTCTGCGCCAGGAATATCAGCTCGGGATCGCTGAGCTCGCCGGGGCCGCTGCCGCACGCAGCAGCGGACGGGTTGCGAGCAGCGCCGCGAGCACCAGCAGGATTCCTGCAGCCACGGAGCTGAGGATGACCGCGAGCGAGATCGGGGCCACCACGATGGCCATGCCCAGCAGCGGGAACATCAGCGTGCCGGCAAGGATCGCCGAGCCAACCGACGCGAGGAGCAGCGGCAGGAGCGTCGCCTTCCGCCGTGCCGCATCCTGCACTTCGAGCGGAGTGCCCATGATGGCGAGCGAGCGCGAGACGTCGCGCCGGTCGAGGATCTGCGCGGCCTGCGTCACCCCGACGGAGCACGCCACCATGATGAACGAGCCGATTACGGTGATGATGATGCCCGTGCGGATGTCGGCGACCGGGAACGCGTCTGCGCCTGAGCCCGGCTCTTCGACCGCGGAGAGCAGCGCGACGCCCGAACCCGCAAACACCGCGACGAAGCTGGCCATCGCGACGCCTGAGACCTGGCGCCAGGCGCCGCGCGGCGACTCGAGAATCTGCCGGGCCGCGAGGAGGTCAGCGGGGGTCTGCGCACGCTTCGCTTTGCCGCGCCCGAAGACGCCGATCAGCCAGGAACCGATGAGATCGAGGGCGAGCAGCGCGACCCCGAAGGCGATGCCGAGGCCGGCGATGATCGCGGTGAAGCCGCCCGCCGCGCCGAGCCCATTCACCGCGCTGATGATTGCGGAGGCGAGCACAATGCCCGCCACTGCGAAGAGCGCCTGCACCCAGGGCAGCTTCGGCGCGTGCTGCTTCAGTGCAACTCCGAGTGGGGAGATCACCACGCGGCGGAGGCTGACCACCGCGCTGAGCGCCGCGACGGTGGTGATGCCGAGCACCACGAGCACGGCGTGAAGCGGGGGCAGCGCGACGCCTGCCGCTCCCAGCGGTGCGCCGCGGAACGAGATGAGCCCAACGAGGGGCGATGCGAGGTAGGAGACGAGCACCCCGGCGACGGCACCGACGAATGCCACGGCCGATGCCTCGACGACGGCGAGGAGCGCCGTGCTGCGGCCGGGCATGCCGAGGAGGCGGAGCACGGCGAGCCGGTCGTCGCGACGCCGGGCGGAGAGCCTGGCGGCGGCGTGGCCGAGCGAGATGAGCGGCACGACGAGCAGCACGAGTGCGGTCACGGCGCACATCCAGTACAGCGGCGCGAGCTCGTCGGTGTAGCCCCAGAACGTTTGCGCGCCGCCCAGCACGATCGCGAGGAGTGCGGTGACGCTCGCGAAGGCGACGGCGGGCAGCACGAGCGCGGAGGAGCCCTGCCGACTCGGGCGAGAGAGGAGCGGCAGCACGCGGGCGATCACTGTGCGCCTCCAGCGGAAGGCTGCGCCCACGCGTCGGAGATCGCGCGGCCATCGCTCATGGTGATGACGCGGGCGCACCGGGCTGCGACCTGCGGATCGTGCGTCACGACGACCAGGGTGCGCCCCTGTCCCACCGTGGAGTGCAAGAGCGCGTCCATCACCTCACGCGAGGTCGTGGAGTCAAGCGCGCCCGTGGGCTCGTCGGCAAAGGTGAGGCGCGCTCCGGTGATCTGCGAGCGGGCGATCGCGACGCGCTGCGCCTGACCGCCGGAGAGCTGGCCGATCCGACGCTCTTCAAGGCCCGCGAGCCCGAGGGCGGCGAGCCATTGCGCTGCAGGCTGGAGCGCGTCGCGCTTGGCGACGCCGGTGAGCATGAGCGCGAGCGCCACGTTCTCGACCGCGGTGAGTTCCGGGATCAGGAGACCCTGTTGAAACACGAAACCGAACTGCTCGCGGCGCAGGCGGCTGCGCTCGGCATCGGAGAGCTGCGAGATGGTGGCTCCGCCGTACTGCACCACGCCGGACTGCGGAACTGTGATGCCGGCGAGAGCGTGGAGCAGCGTCGTCTTCCCGGAGCCCGATGCACCCATGATGGCGGTGGAGGTGCCGGCGTAGAGGTCGAGCGACACCCCATCGAGCGCCCGGGTGGGGCCGTAGTGCTGGCTGAGGGCTGAGGCGCGAAGCAGAATTTCGGACATGATCCCAGTCTTCTGCGCTGCTGCGTGCGCGGGATCGGCCCGCGGTGCCAGGCCGCGGCACTCAGGTCTCGTGTCCGCACCAGACCGCGGTACGATGGTGGGCGTGTCTGAAATGAATGATCGCACCGAGATCCTGGCAACCCAGCGCAACGACGACAGCTTCGCCACCCTGTGGGACGAGCTGGAGTGGCGTGGGCTGATCCACGTTTCGACGGACGCTGCGGCGCTGTCTGAACTGATCGAGGGCGAGCCGTTCGCGTATTACTGCGGCTTCGACCCCACGGCGGCGAGCCTCCACCTCGGCCACCTCGTGCAGCTGCTGCTCATGCGCCGCCTGCAGCTGAAGGGCCACCTGCCCCTCGGGCTCGTGGGCGGTTCCACCGGCCTCATCGGCGACCCGCGCCCCACCTCGGAGCGCACGCTGAACTCGCCGGAGACCGTGGCCGCGTGGGTGAACTCGCTTCGCGAGCAGATCTCGCGCTACCTGAGCTTCGACGGTGAGAACGCCGCGCGCTTCGTGAACAACCTCGACTGGACGGCGCCGCTTTCGGCGATCGACTTCCTGCGCGAGATCGGCAAGCACTTCCGCGTCGGCACGATGATCAAGAAAGACATCGTTGCGAAGCGCCTGAACTCGGATGAGGGCATCAGCTACACCGAGTTCAGCTACCAGATTCTGCAGGGACTCGACTTCCTCGAGCTCTACCGGCAGTACAACTGCAAGCTGCAGTCCGGCGGCAGCGATCAGTGGGGCAACCTGACGAGCGGTACAGAACTGATTCGTAAGGCCGAGGGCGGCACCGCGCACGCCATCGGCACGCCGCTCATCACGAACTCCGATGGAACGAAGTTCGGCAAGAGCGAGGGCAACGCGATCTGGCTGAACCCCGAGATGTGCTCGCCGTACACCTTCTACCAGTTCTGGCTGAACCAGGCGGACGCCGATGTGGTGGATCGCCTCAAGGTGTTCACGTTCTTGTCGCGTGCGGAGATCGAGGACTACGCTCGTCAGGTCGCGGAGGAGCCGTTCAAGCGCGCCGCGCAGAAGCGACTCGCACTTGAGGTGACCACGCTCGTGCACGGCAGTGAGGCAACGCAGGGCGCCATCGACGCGTCCGAGGCGCTGTTCGGCCGTGGCGACCTCACGGTGCTCGACGCGGTGACGCTCGCTGGCGCGATCGAGGCGCTGCCGCAGGCCACCGGCGCAGCCGGCACGACGATCGCGCAGCTGATGGTCGACGCCGAGCTCGTGAAGAGCCTGGGCGAGGCGCGGCGTGCGATCGCGCAGGGCGGCGTCTACGTCAACAACGTTGCCGTCGAGGCGGAGGATGCGGCGCTTTCAGCGAGCGACCTGCTGCACGATCGCTTCGCGGTGCTCCGTCGCGGCAAGAAGACCCTCGCGGGTGTGACGGTCGCGTAACGCAGACCCCGCTCCACGGCCGTACGAAGCGCCCGTTCGTCACCTTGGCGGACGGGCGCTTCGTCGTTTCCCCGGCGCGCAGACTCCCCGGTAGCGCCAAAGATTGTGGTGACTCACCAGGATCCCGATCCGCGGTCCTTTCCCGCGCCCGCGGGCTGGTAGCTTCGGCTCATGACCACACGACATGGACGTCGCTGGCTGCGCCGCAGCATCATCGGCCTCTCCGCACTGCTCGTTCTCGCCGCGATCGGCTTCTTCCTGTTCGCCCCCGGAATCGTGGAGCGCAGCATGAACGAGGTGACGGGCGATCCGATCCCGGAGGTGTCGGCGGAGGCGCGCGCCCTGCACTCGGAGCTTGCGATCGCGGACATGCACTCGGACACGCTGATGTGGGATCGCTCCCTGAACGATCGGGCCGACCGCGGACACGTCGACCTGCCGCGGCTGCAGGACGGGAACGTGGCATTGCAAGTGTTTTCCTCGGTATCGAAATCGCCGAAGGGGCAGAACTACGATTCGAACACCGACGAAACCGACAACATCACGCTACTCACCTTCGCGCAGCTGCAGCCACCCAAGACCTGGTTCTCGCTGCTCGAGCGCTCCCGCTTCCACGCCGCGAAGCTGCGGGCCGACGCCGAGGCCTCCGGGGGAGCGCTGCGCACGATCGAAACCCAGGCCGACCTCGCGCAGCTGCTCGCCGATCGAGCGGACGGTGACCCCGTGGTGGGTGCGATGTTCTCCGCGGAGGGACTGCAGAACCTCGAGGGCGATCTCGGCAACCTCGATGTGCTGTTCGATGACGGCTTGCGCATGGCCGGCCTCACACACTTTTTCGACAACGATCTCGCGGGCTCGATGCATGGCGTCGAGCAGGGCGGGCTCACCCCGCTCGGGCGCGAGACGATCGCGCGCATGGAGGAGCTCGGGATCGCGGTGGATCTCGCGCACGCCAGCCACCAGACGGTCGGGGAGATCCTGGAGCTCGCGACGAAGCCCGTCGTGTCGAGCCACGGCGGCGTGCAAGCGACGTGCGATGTGAACCGGAACCTGACCGACGAGGAGATCCGCGGGATCGCAGCGACCGGCGGAGTCGTGGGCATCGGGTACTGGGATGCGGCGGTGTGCGAATTAACGCCACAAGCGGTCGTCGATGCGATCGAGCACGTGATCACGGTGGGCGGGATCGAGACTGCGGCCCTCGGCAGCGACTACGACGGCTCCACCGAGGTGGCGTGGGACACGAGCGACATCGCGATTATCACGCAGGAACTGCTCGACCGCGGGCGCACGCCCGAGGAGATCGGGGCGATCATGGGCGGCAACACGCTGCGCGTGCTCGGGGAGACGCTGCCTGCGGTGTGAGCGATCCCAATCTGATCACGTGATCGGGAACTCCCGCTAGGCTCGGGGCTGGCCGCCGGATGGGTGCGGCTCGCACGCGCGCGTGCTCACACGGACGAAGGAGCCCCCGATGAGGATCGCACTACTGCAGGCTGAGGCCGTGCCGCTCGACACCGCGGCCAACCTGGAGACACTCCGCTCGGGTGCTGACGCCGCTCGCGCGAAGGGCGCCGAGCTGATTCTCACCCCCGAGCTGTTTGTGAGCGGCTACGCGCCGCGTGAGCTGGCCGAGTGGCTGAGCGTCGAGCGGGTGGCCGGCATCCCCGATGCGCTGTCGGAGATCGCACGCGAGAGCGGGATCGCGGTGGCGGCGAGCTTTCCGCACGCGCGTCCCGATGGCACGTTTGCGATCGCGGCCGGCCTGTGGGACGCGGCGGGCGCCGAGGTGCTGCGCTACGAGAAGCTGCACCTGTGGGCGGATCTTGAGCCGCTCGCCTTCACCCCTGCGGCGGAGCGCCCGGGAGTCGCCGAGTGGAATGGGCGACGCGTCGGCTTCCAGATTTGCTACGACATCGAGTTCCCGGAGCCCACGCGGGATCTCGCGGCGCGAGGCGTCGACCTGCTGCTCGTGCCGACCGCGATCGACGGCCTCTCGCAGTATGTACCCGAGGTGCTCATCCGTGCACGCGCCGCTGAGAATGCGCTCGTGGTCGCGTACGCGGATCACCCGGCGCGCGCAGACCAGGGCGACGATCCCGCCGCGGGCTTCACCGGGCTCAGCACGGTGGCCGGCCGCGAAGGGCGTGTGCTTGCGTCGGCGGGACGCGAAGCGGAGCTGCTGTTCGCGGATCTGCCGGACGTCCGGCCGGTCGCGGCGGGCGAGGCAAACTACCTCAGCGACCGTCGCCCCACGCTGTACGCGGACTGGCGCTGAGGGTATCCCCCTCGCCGTACTGCTCCTTGACGATCCGGAGGTTCGCCCACGACTCGATGCGGGCAATCTCGGGGTATGAGCGGAGCCGATCGACGAGCGCCAAAACCTCGTCGTTGCTCTCCCCGGAGAGTGTGGCGATCAGGTCGTAGCCACCAACCGACACCGCGAGGAACTCGGGGTCGAGCTCGCGCACCCTGGCGAGCGCCTGCGCGACGGGCGCGCTCGACTGGATCCCGACGCCGAGGGTGGGGGCCTCCGCGCGCTCACCACGCACGGGGATGCCGACAACTTTGACCGCGCCCCGTTCGGTCAGGCGGGTGAGGCGCAGCCGTGCACCGCTCGGTGAGATCGCTGCCGTCTCGCCGAGTTCCCTGAACGTGGCTCGCCCGTCACGCTGCAAGTGCTGAATGATCGCGCGGTCGGTCTCGTCGATCTTGATCCCGACACCGCCGGTGCGGATCGGGGAGTACAAGTTGATCTCAATGCTTTCGTAGTGGTGCAACCGGATCTCGCGCACATGGGGGAGCGCCCGGACCCGATCGACCGTGTCGCGGAGGTGCGGGTCGGCACCCACTCGAATCTCGGCGTCAATGGCGTAGCCGCCGCTGATCTCCGCCACAAACGTGGTTTCCGGCATGGCGACGAGCGCTTCCCGGATGGGAGCGATGGGACCATCGACGGCGATCTGGAGATATCCGAAGCGTTCATGGCCCAGGAGGTCGGGGCTGAGCGACACTGTGATGCGAAGTAGGCCACGTTCGATCGCCTGCTGCACGATGTGCGTGACGGCTCGGCGCGTTGTGCCATGCAGTGCGGCAATGCGGGCATAGCTCGCCCTGCCGTCGTCGCGCAGTTCGCGCAGCACTTTGGCGCGCAGCTCTTCATGTGCGGTCGTGAGATCCACGTGTACTCCAAAACCACTCAGAATATGGTGTGCAAATTTGCATCTGAGTGTCTCAGTTCCATCGTAATCGATCTACTTTCGGCTTCTCAGGTGACGTTCACGCAGAATACACGTGTCTAGCCTCTTCAGGCGTTTGCTTCTCTGTGCAGTGCTGCTTAGGCTGATGACCCGTTACATGGCCGTGATCAGGGGACTTACAAGGAGGTCAGACCCACATGTCGTCAGCATCGCAGCTCGACCGTGAGCTTGAACAAGAACTGGAACGGCGACTCGTCGCCATCGAAACTGAGGAATCCTCAGACTCGGTGCACGCGGCGCTGAGCGGGAAGAGCCTTGCGTTGTTTCTCGCCGTCGCTGCGGGCATTGTGGTGCTCGCCCTCATCGGGGTTGCGCTGTGAGCGCCCCGGTGAATGGCCAGGCGCGCGGCGGCGCCGTGGAAGCCGAGGTGGCGAAGGAAGCGACCTACGGTTCGCTCCCGCTCTTGAAAGCCGAACGCACCTGGAGCGGCGGCGATTTCAGCTGGGTGACGCTCAGCCTCGCGATCGCAACGTGGGCCTTCTTGACAGGCGGATCGACCGTGCTGCTCGTTGGTTTCACCGACGGGATCGCCGCGATGCTCATCGGCAACAGTATTGGCCTGGCAATCATGGCCCTCGGCAGTGTGATGCTCAGCCAACGGCTCGGCGTCGAGCAGTACCGGGCGCTCAAGTCTGTCTTCGGCATCGTTGGCGTGGGCATCGTGGTGTTCGTCGTGGTGCTTCTCACCGAGATGGGGTGGACCTCGCTCCTCGGCGTGATGTTTGGGCGCGCCTTCAGCGAGATCTCCAACCAGGCGTTCGGAACAGAGTTCGATCAGTTTGGGCCACTGGTCACGGTGTTCGCTCTGGTTGCGATCTTCGTCGGCTGGATCATTCTTTCCCGCGGGCCCGTCACCATTAGTAAGCTGAACCGCTTCGTGGCCCCCGGCTTGCTCGTCATCGTCGCACTCATGATGATCCTGCTCATGTCGAACTACAGCTGGGGCGAACTCCTCGCAGCCGAACCGATCGCTCCGTTCGCTGATGAGCAGTTGAACTTCATGATGGCGGTCGAGTTCAACCTGGGCGCAGGGCTGTCGTGGTGGCCCGTTATGGGGACCCTCGCCCGGCTCACCCGCGGCCCGCGCGCTGCGCTGTGGCCCGCGTACGGTGGCATCCTGGTGGGCACCGTGGTGGCACAGATTGTCGGCATGGCCGCCGGCCTCCTCTTCGGGCAGGCCGACCCCACCGCGTGGATGGTGCCGCTCGGCGGCCCGATCCTCGGAGTGCTTACCCTCCTCTTTGTCGGCTTTGCAAACGTCACGAGTATGGCTTCGATCGCCTACTCCACGGTGCTTGCGCTCAAGCAATCGAGTGGTCGCGCGCTCTCGCGTCTCAGGTGGCCGGTGCTCGCCGGTGCGTTCCTCGTACTGCCCGCGGTGCTGAGCTTCTTCCCGGGCTTCATGTACGAGCAGTTCATGACCTTTGTGGTGGTGAGTGGCGCCTTCATCGCCGCGCTGTGCGGTGTGATTATCGCCGACTACTTCATCCTGCGGCGCCAGGTCGTTCCGCTCCGCGCGCTGTACGCGAGCGGTGCCGATGATCCGCTCCGCTTCACCGGGGGCGTGAACATCGCAGCGCTTCTGTCCGTTGCGATCGCGTCAGCGTTCTACCTCTGGGTGTACAACCCCATCACGCTCGAAACGCAAGACGTCTTCCGGTTTGCCACCGCGACGTTGCCCGCGGTGGGCATCGCGATGGTCAGCTATCTGATTCTCAACACCCTGCTCTACGTGCGTCGCGGCCGCGGCGCGTACGGCGGCGCGGACCTGTTCGCGGCAGCTGGAAGGAAGTAAAACATGACCAATCCGATTGAGGTGCGCGCAGCCGTCTATCGTGGTGACAACGGGGACCGCCTGGCCGTCGAATCACTGCTGTTGGACCCGCCCGCCCATGGCGAGGTGCGCGTGCGCGTGCGCGCTGCGGGGGTGTGCGGCTCCGATCGACACGTGATTGACGGGGAGTGGCAGGTGCCGCTGCCCGCTGTCATGGGGCACGAAGCCGCCGGTGTGGTCGAGGCAATTGGTACCGGCGTGCGCGAACTCGCAGTCGGGGATCACGTGATCATTGCCTGGCACCAGGCGTGCCAGCGCTGTGCGGAGTGCACGGGCGGAAAGCCGTGGGCGTGCATGCGTGTGCGATCGAATGATTCGCAGCTGCCGGACGGGACGACCCGCTGGCACGCGGCTGACGGTGCGGAGGCGTGGCCCTACCTCGCGGTGGGGGCGTTGAGCGAGCGCATTGTCGTGCCGGATTTCGCCGCCATCAAAGTGGACGAGCGGGTGCCCTTCGACGTGGCCAGCCTCATCGGGTGCTCCGTGGGCACGGGCTACGGGGCCGTGGTGAACAACGCGCGCGTCGTCGCGGGGGAGTCGGCGGTGGTGATCGGTGCAGGCGGTGTCGGAATGTCGATCATCGCCGCGCTGCGCCTCGCAGGTGCCTCCCCGATCATCGCGGTCGATGTCACGGAGGAGAAGCTCGCCGAGGCCAAGGCCGCGGGTGCCAGCCACGGTGTGCTCGGAGGCGCTGAGCTGGCGGAGACCGTCGTTGCGCTCACCGATGGTGGGGCTGATGTTGCGTTTGAGGCCATCGGTCGCGTTGCCACCATGGAGCAGCTCCCGGGGCTCATCCGTCCGGGCGGTCGCGCCGTCTTCGTCGGCCTCCCGCCGGAGGGGCAAGAACTTCGCATCGATGGGCTGCAACTGGCCTACGACGGGAAGACCCTCATTGGCTCAAACTACGGCGGGCTCGTTCCCGCACGTGATTTTCCGCGCGTCGCAGCCGCGTACCTTGCGGGCGAGCTCGCCCTCGACGAACTCATCAGTGCGCGTGGCACGCTCGATGACGTCAACGAGGCATTCGACGCGATGCGGCGGGGCGAACGCACGCGCACGGTGATCACGTTCGAAGCCTGATCGCGGCTAGCTCGAACCACTCCATGCGGCGGGCACGAGCACCCAGACCATCTCGGCGCCCGCTGCGCCCGCGCTCCAGGTGTGCGGGGTGAGGCCGGGGAAGGTGAGCGTGTCGCCGGGTGAGAGCTCGGCGACACGGTCGGAGAAGCGCACCTCAACCGAACCCGAGATGATGTGCAGGGATTCGACCGCGCAGCTCACGGTGTAGAGCTCGTCGCCACCGGTGCCGTGTGGCTCGACGCTGGAGCGGAGCAACTGCACTCGCTCCTCGGCGCGCGGGGTGACGAGGCGCTCGTCAGCGCCGATCCCGCCCATGTTGATGCGCGGCGCGTCCTCGAGCGCGAGGTGCTGCACGTCGGGCTCCTCGAACAGCGCGCCCACGGGCAGGGAGAGCGCGTGGCAGATCTGCACGAGCGTGGGCACGCTGGGCATGGTGTCGTCGCGCTCGACGCGGCTGATGAAGCCCTTCGTGAGGCCGGAGGCCTGCGCGAGCTGCTCGAGCGTGAGGCCCTGCGCAACCCGCGAGGAACGGAGCTTCGCGCCGATCTGCACCGGGTCGTCGCCGGCGCTCAGGTGAATCGCTCGCACGCTCTCGCCTCTTTCCTGTGGCCCGCATTGACCGGACCGCGGGATCCAGCCTATAGTGAAGGCAAGTTCACCGCTAGAACTCACTTGTTTACTCTCGCGAAACTTTGCGGGAGCGAATCTGAAAGGACGTGCATCAGTGACTGATCACACCCCGCAGGGGCCGGTCGACGCCAGCCTGACCCCGCGCTACGCCGGAATTGCCACATTTGCCAAGCTGCCGCGCATCGAAGATGTGCCCTCGGCAGACATCGCCGTCGTGGGAGTGCCCTTCGACACGGGCGTGAGCTTCCGTCCGGGCGCGCGCTTCGGCCCCGCGCACGTGCGTGAGGCTTCGCGTCTGCTGCGTCCGTACAACCCGGCGCAGGATGTGTCGCCCTTCTCTGTCAAGCAGGTTGTTGACGCCGGCGACATCGTGGCGAACCCGTTCAACCTCGATGAGGCCGTCGCGCAGGTCGAGGCCGCCGCCACCGATCTCGGCGAGAAGGTCGACAAGATTGTCACCGTTGGTGGCGACCACACGATCGCGCTCCCGCTGCTGCGCGCCATCAACAAGAAGCACGGCCCGGTCGCCGTGCTGCACTTCGACGCGCACCTCGATACGTGGGACACCTACTTTGGTGCCCCGACCACGCACGGCACCCCGTTCCGCCGCGCGTCGGAAGAGGGCCTCATCGACATGACCGCGTCGATGCACGGTGGTACCCGTGGCCCGCTCTACGGCAAGCAGGATCTTGAGGACGACGCGATGCTCGGCTTCCAGATCGTCACGAGCGAGTTCATCGAGGAGCACGGCATCCCCGCTGCGCTCGAGAAGATCCGCAAGCGCGTGGGCGATAAGCCGCTCTACATTTCGATCGACATCGACGTGCTGGATCCCTCGCACGCCCCCGGCACCGGCACGCCCGAGGCCGGCGGTCTCACGAGCCGCGAGATGCTCCGCCTGATCCGTGGTCTCGCCGACCTGCACATCGTGGGCGCAGACGTCGTCGAGGTTGCTCCGGCCTACGACCACGCACAGATCACCGCGATCGCCGCGAGCCACGTGGTGTACGAGCTCGTCAGCGCGATGGCGGCACGCGACTAGTCACCGCGACCGGCAGCAGCGGTCTTGCTGCGACGAGGGCCCTGGCCCCGACGGATGTCGGGGCCAGGGCCCTCGTCGCATTTAGTGCGCGTCGCGGAACGGCGCGGCGGGGAGCCCGCTGACGGTACCGTCGGGGAGGCTGAGCGTGTGCCCGGTGAAGAGCAGCAGCTCGCGCTCGGCGACGGGGCCCACCACCCGCCCGCGCCCCTGCGAGGCGTCGATGTGGTGCAACACTTCGCCACTCGCCGGGTCAAGCAGGTACTCGGTTCCCCACGCGCTGGCCATGGTGCTGGCCGCCGCAACGCAGAGGAGGGAACCGTCACCCGTCTCGAATACGTCGGCCCCGAGCTTCAAGGTGCCGAGCTCGGGCTGATCACGCGGGGGTGCGCCGTGCCAGCTCGCGCCGTCGACGTGCCACTCCACTTCCCAATCGCGGGAGTAGCGGGTCACCACAGCGTCGCCCGAGCGTACGATCAGTCCGTCTCCGCCCGCCACGAAGGTCACCGAGTGCACCAGTCCGAGCTTCAGTTTGCGCTCCGCGACCTCGCCTGTTGCGAGATCGGTGACCACGACCCGGCCGGCCGTGCGGCTCTGCGCCGCGGCCACGAATCGCTCGCTGCGCGGATCAAGCCCGCCCGCGTGCTGTCGGAAGTCGCGCGCGAGCACGCCCGCATCCTCGTAGTGGTCGGTCGCGTCGTTGAACACGAACCGGCGCGGTTTGTTCTTGAACGACTCGAGCAGGATCACCCGTGCATCGTGCGCGAACACCACGCCGTAGACCAAGAAGTCGCGGGTGTGCAGCAGGACCGTGCCGTCACGGCGCCCAATGGTGAGGTCCGTGCGGTTCGCGCCGCGGAACACGGTATCCGTGCCGAGCGCGAGCACGCCACCATCCTCGGCTACCCCGTACAAGCGGTGGGCGGCGAAGTGCGCGAGGGCGGGATCGCTGGCGAGCAGAGTGAGCTCATCGCGTGCTGGCCGCCAGGCGGTCACGCCGGAATCGTGGAGCGGGTGGCTGTCATCGACCCAGATCAGTCCAGCGGAACGACGGAGTTGGCTCATGCTCTCTGCTGCTGGTGCGCGCCACCGAACGGGCGGTAGCGTGACGGTGTGCACACCGTCGACCTCAGCCAGCCGATCGCCGCGGGCATGCCCGTGTACCCGGGCGATCCCGAAGTGACGATTGCGCCCGCGCTCACGGTCGACGCGGACGGCGTGGCTGTTTCCCGACTCGATCTCGGTTCGCACGCGGGCACACACATCGATGCGCCCGCACACGTGCGCGCCGACGGCGGGCCGGTCGACGCGATCCCGCTCGAGTGGCTCTGGGGCGAAGCTCGCGTGCTGCGCGTCGCGGCGCCCGGCCCGGAGCGCTTGGTCGGCCCGGCGGATCTAGACCTGCCCAGCGCTCTGCCCCGTATCGTCTGCATCGCTACCGGGTGGGACGAGCACTTCGGCACCGAGACCGCGCTCGCGCACCCTGCTCTGTCGCGCGATCTGGCCGCAGCGCTGTGGGATCGGGGTGCTCGCGTGCTCGGCGTCGACACGCTGAGCCCGGACCCCACCGGCGGCGATGCCGGTATGCCGGTGCACGAGCTGTGGCTGGGGCGAGGCGGCGCGATCATTGAGAATCTCGCGGGCTTGGCCCACGTGCCCGATGTTGTCGAGCTCTCGGTGCTGCCGCTCCGGCTGCTCGGCATCGACGGCTCCCCGGTGCGCGCGGTCGCCCGCTTTCCCTAGCGAGCTCAGCCCGCGTCGAGGGCCGTGAGCGCGAGCAGCACCCGCGCCCGCTCGAGCGGATCCTCCAGGTCGCGCCCGAGAAGCGCCTGCGCTTCCGCGACGAGCCGCCGCACAGTGTTGCGGTGCAGCTCGAGCTCGCGCGCCGTGCGATCCCACGCTCCGTGATGGTGCAGCCATGCGACGAGTACGCGGCGCGGCTCCTCGTGCTCCGGCCCCAGGATGGGCGCCAGCCACTGTGCGGCGGCGGCGCGCGCAACCGCCGGATCGGCCGCCGCGCCGAGCGGCCAGACGCCGGCCGCGGGGGCGGCAGCGCCGTCGATGTGCTGACGCAGGTGCAGTGCGGCCCGCGCGTGCTCCTCCGCTTCCCGCATCGCGGCAGGCAGATCACCAAAGTCGTGCGCGGCGCTCACCGCGAGCAGCCAGCCGAGCTCGCGCGCGCGATCCAGTTCGCCGGGGGAGGGAGGCGCCCCGACGAACGCGCGCAGGCGTCGCGCCCGGTGCTCGACGAACGGCGTGTGGAGGAGCCGCCGCAGCCAGGCTGCGTCGGAGGCAACCGTGCCATCGCCGGGCACGGGATCGTGGGCGAGCGCGCGACCCGGATCCCGCACGGCGATCACCGCGTGCGCTCGCCGCGCATTGCCGCCGAACGAGTTGGTGAGCAGCCGCGCGAAGCGATCCCGCTCCGCTCCCGGGATCGTGATGCCGGGCGAATCGGTCATGAGATGCATGAGGAGTTGATCTACCGCCATCGACTGCGCAGCGGGCAATTGCAGCACGAGGCCAACGAGGTTTGCTGCGAGCTGCAGCGCCGTGAGATCGGTGCGAGTGAGCCTGGGCGCGCGCCCCAGCAGCAGGATGGCGCCGGCGCCAGACCCCCGGGATCGCGCCCGCCGGGGCCCGGCCTCGTGTGCGGCCACCTCGTACTCAGTGCCCGAGTCGGCGCCCGCTCGCATGCGCGCACCGGAGCCCGCCGCGGGCCCCCACCCGCCAGCTGTGACCGTGGTGAACACCGTCGGCTGTGAGCCGCGCGCGCGGGGTTGGGCGGCAAGCCGCTCGCGCAACTCGGCGATTGTCGCTTCAAGAGGGAGGCCGACCGGCAGTTCGCCGCTCCGATATACCTCGTCCTCGATCTGCAGCACGGCCCACCCCGTGCCCTGCTGGGCGAGTTCCTCCACGAGTCGCTGCGCGGGGCGGTGCTGCAGTGAGGCCTCGGTCAGCCGACGTGCGAGCGTGTTCATCGACTCGAGGGCGCGCGTGCGCTCAGTCTCGAGCGCACGGTTCAGCACGCTTGTCACCGCCGCAAAATAGACGTGCGGCGGCAGGGCAACGAGCGGAAACTCGAGGGCCTGGCACGCGGCAACGAGCCCCTGCGGCACCTCTGCGTGCACGGGCTCGAGGCCGAAAACGAGCGCGGACACCCCCGCCGCGTGCAGGCGCGCGGCGTACGCGGCGTCCCGTTCCGGATCCCCCGTGATCGCGAGCCCCGTCACGAGCAGGAGGTCGCCGGGCAACATGTACGCGCCGGGGTCGTCGAGCTCGATGACGATCGACGAGGCCACCGGTGTGCTGCGAACGCGCGCCTCGAGTTCGGGATCCGTCGCGAGGTCGGCGGGTGCGGGGGAGAGGAGCGCCGCCCCGAACGCGGGCTCGTCGAGCAGCGTCGCGAGCGGCACGGTCGCGCGATCCCGGGCCTGAGTGACCGGCTGCATGGGGTGCTCCTTGCGGTTGGGGCGGGTGACATCGGGCGTGATCCCAATCTCCAGGATGAATTATCCCATTCAGGGAACGAAGTGGGACATTCTTCGCAATACATGCTCGCTGAAGGCGAGTACCTTTCCGTGAGGTAACACACACTCAGCGTCGATGAACGTGGGCGTCGGCGCAGATCCCATCCACCCCACTAGGAGGACACTGTGGTCCTGGACTACATCGTCATCGCGGCGTATCTCATCGGCATCCTCGGTGTCGGCTACTGGGGCATGCGCCGCTCGAAGTCGAAGAGCGACTACCTCGTCGCCGGCCGTCGCCTCGGCGGCTTCATGTACTCCGGCGCGATGTCTGCCATCGTGCTCGGCGGTGCATCCACCGTCGGCGGCATCGGACTCGGCTGGGAGTATGGCATCTCCGGCGCCTGGCTGGTTACCGCGATCGGGCTGGGGATCCTGCTACTCAGCGCCTTCCTGGCGAAGCGCATCGTGAAGCTCAAAGTCACCACCGTCACCGAGATGCTCGACCTCCGCTACGGCGGCTCGAACGGCCTCATCTCGGGCATCGTGATGTTCCTCTACACGCTGATGCTCACGGTTACCTCGACGCTCGCCTACGCCACGATCTTCCACGTGCTCTTCGGCATCTCGAACCTGTGGGGCGTCATCATCGGCGGCAGCATCGTCGCCGTGTACTCGATTATGGGCGGCATGTGGTCGATCACCATGACCGACGTCGTGCAGTTCGTCATCAAGACGATCGGCATGTTCCTGCTGCTGCTCCCCATCGCGCTCATCTCCGCCTCCGAGGAAGCCGGCGGCTGGGACGGCATCCGCGAGCGCCTCGGCGACTCCTTCTTCTCGCCGTGGTCGATCGGCGGCATGACGATCGTGACGTACATCATCGTTTACACGCTCGGTCTGCTCATCGGTCAGGACATCTGGCAGCGCGTGGTCACCGCACGCACCCCGCGCGTCGCAAAGTGGGGCGGCATCACCTCCGGTGTGTACTGCCTCCTCTACGCATTCGCTGGTGCGCTCATCGGTATGGCCGCGCGCGTCCTCTTCCCCGAGATGGACAACCGCAACGACGCATTCGCGTTCATGGCGCAGGAGATGCTGCCGCCGGGTGTGCGCGGCATCGTGCTCGCCGCGGCACTCTCCGCAATGATGTCCACCGCGAGCGGCGCGCTTATCGCCTCCGCGACGGTCTTCACGACCGACCTGTTCCCCGCGATCCGCCGCCTCTTCGGAATGAAGTCGCAGCAGGTCGAGGTGCATGACGGCCACGTGGGCGGCGAGAGCCTCACCGGCTACCGCGTGACGATCTTTGTGCTCGCCGGCATCACCATGTTCATTTCGACACTGGTCACTGACGTGGTCGCCGCGCTCACGATTGCCTACGACATCCTGGTGGGCGGCCTGCTCGTCGCGATCGTCGGCGGTCTGTTCTGGAAGCGCGGCACCCGCGCCGGAGCCCTTGCGAGCATGCTCGTCGGCGCCGCGGTAGTGATCGTGTCGATGTCGATCTGGGGCATCCTCGCGAACGAGCCGATCTACTTCAGCCTCCTCGCGAGCCTCGTCACCTACGTGGTGGTGAGCCTCCTCACGAAGCCGACGCCCGCACCCATCATCGATGAGTGGACGCACCGCCTCAGCCTCGACGACCGCACCGCCGTCAACGACGTCGTGTACGACGAGGTGCAGCGCTAGAACGCCTGACAGCCTGCGCAGCTTCGGCTGCGCAATCCGGCACCGCGGAGGGCACGCCCGCGGTGCCGGATCCACATCCGAACCGAGTGCCAGTCACGTCCCACTTCTTTTCCAGGAGGAATCATGACCACGCACTCAACAGATACCGGACAGCGGATCGGCGGCGACGTCGTTCTTGAGACGCTCGTCGCGCTCGGCGCTCGCGGCGTTGTCGGTCTGCCCGGCCAGCACGCGCTCGGGCTCTTCGACGCGCTGCGGCGCTCGGATCTTGCGTACCTGTCCGCACGCGTCGAGAACAACGCGGGCTTCATGGCCGATGGCCTCGCTCGCGTCACCGGAGAGGTGGCACCCCTGCTGCTCTCGACCGGCCCCGGTGCGCTCACCTCGCTCGCCGCGCTGCAGGAGGCTGCCGCCTCCTCGATCCCCGTGCTCGCGCTCAGCGCGCAGATCCCCGTCGCGGGGCTCGGGGGCGGTCGCCACGGTTACCTGCACGAACTGCCGCAGCAGTCGGACTCGTTCCGCGGCGTGGTGAAGCACGTGGTGACCGTGCGCACGATGGCCCAGATCCCCACCGCGATGGCCGAGGCGTGGCGCATCGCTGCCGCCGCGCCGCAGGGCCCCGTGCTCGTCGAGGTGCCGCAGGACATCCTGCTCGCCCCGGCCGATGCGCTCGTGCCCGCACTCGAGGGCGCCACGCTCGCTGGCACCCCGGCCCCGCTCGCTCCCATCGCTGAGACGATCGACTTCGCAGCGGCCGCACTCGCGGGTGCCGTGCGGCCGGTGATCTTCGCGGGCGGCGGCGTGGTGCGCGCGGGCGCGCAGGCCGAGCTCGCGGCGCTCGCCGAGCGACTCGATGCCCCCGTCGTGACCACGTTCAGCGGCAAGACGGCGCTGCCGTGGACGCACCCGCTCTCCGCGCAGGGCTGGATTGAAGACATCGCCACGACCGAGTTTCTTGAAGACGCCGATGTGCTGCTCATTGTGGGCAGCGGCGTGGGCGAGCTCTCGAGCAACTACCACACCTTCCGCCCGCACGGCCGGGTGATCCAGATCGAAGCAGACCTCGGCAAGATCGGCTCGAATCACATCGGGATCGGCATTCACGCCGATGCGAAGCTCGCGCTTGCCGGGCTCGACACCGCGCTCGCGGGGCTCGGGCGCAGCTCGACGGAAGCACGCCGCGCTGACGCCGCCGCGCAGATCTCACAGCTGCTCACCACCGTGCGCGATCGCGTGGAGGGACAGGGCCGCGAGGCGGAGCTCGCACTCGTGCGTGGCCTCCGTGAGGCGGTTCCTGCGGATACCCGCGTGTACTGGGACATGACGATCCTCGCCTACTGGGCGTGGTCCGCTTGGGATGCGCGCGGCGTGGAGTTCGCCTCAGCGCAGGGTGCCGGTGGCCTGGGCTACGGCTTCCCCGCAGCGCTCGGTGCGGCGTTCGGTCGCCGCGTGCAGGGCGAGACCGGCGCGGTGCTCGCGGTCTCCGGTGACGGTGGCGCGCTCTACGGCATCGCTGAGCTCGCAGTCGCGGCGCAGCACGACCTGCCTGTTGTCTGGCTCATCGTCGACGATGGGGGCTACGGCGTGCTTCGCGAGTACATGGAGGGCGCATTCGGTGCGGCAACCGCGACCGAGCTCGCTCGGCCGAACTATGTTGCGCTCGCCGAGTCGTTCGGGATCGCGGCGGAGGAGACCACGCTCGAGGACGCACCCGCGGTGGTCGCCCGCGCGCTCGAGGCTGGCAAGCCTCGCGTCATCGTACTCTCCGCGCTGCTCGAACTCTTCGCGCCAACCCACCTCGACCGTCTGAATGGAGACGCAGCATGACCCGGCCGCTTGTCCTCTTTACTGACCAGACTGATCTTGATCCCGCGCCCGGCCGCGCGCTCCTCGAGGCCGCGGGTTGCGACACCGTGCTCGCATCGCTTCCGTCCCGTGTGGGGGAAGCGCAAGAGCTGCCCGCCGGCGCGGAAGCCGCCGTTGCGCTCGTTGTCGGTTACGCGCGCATCGATGAGGCGCTGCTCGAGCGCCTTCCGAACGTCGCATGCATCGCAACGATGAGCGCGGGCTTCGACATGATCGATCGCGCGGCCGCCGAGGCACGCGGGATTTGGATCGTCAACCTCACGGATGCCGCGACCGAAGAGGTTGCCGCCCACGCGCTCACCCTCGCGCTCGCGAGTGAGCGCGAGCTCCGCGGCAGCCTCGCGGTCACCGCGGCGGGCGGTTGGACCGAGGAGGTCACCGCGGTGCCGCGCCGACTCAGCACCCTGACCCTCGGGCTCTTTGGCTTCGGCCGGATTGCACAGCGGCTTGCGCAGATCGCGTCGCCGGTGTTTGGTCGCGTTATCGCGCACGACCCCTTCGTTACCACGGCAGCCCACGGGGTTGAACTGGTCGACCGGGAGACGCTGATCGCGGAGTCCGACATTCTCTCCCTGCATCTTCCGCTGACGCCCGAGACCGCGGGCACGATTGACGCCGCCGCCATCTCCTCGATGCGGTCGGGGGCGACGCTGATCAATGTGTCGCGTGGTGAGCTCGTCGACCCTATGGCCCTCCGGGACGCGCTCGATTCCGGTGCGCTCCGTGGCGCTGGTCTCGACGTGCTGCTTGGAGAGCCGCCCGTTCAAGACGATCCGTACCGAACTGACCCGCGTGTGCTGGTTACCCCGCACGTTGCCTTCCTCTCCGCGGGATCGCTCGAGCACTACACGCTTGATCCCGCGCGCAACGTTCTCGAGTGGCTGCGTGCTGGCCGACTCGAGCGAGCGGTCGTCCGGGGTGCGGAACGCGCCCCGATGCTCCCGGAGTAACCTCAGCGACCAACGGAACGGGCCGGGGCTTCACACGTGTGAAGCCCCGGCCCGTTCCGTGCTTCTCGGTCGAAGCGCGATGTCATGTCCACGCCGCGCCCGGGAAATGTGGAAACGGGAAGCAAACGAGGGGTTTCGGGCCGGTTTCATCGCTCCTCGACAGGAGGTGGGAGAGGCGGGGGAGCGGGCGTGAAATGACAAGATCCGCGGAATCATGCGGAGACACGCCCGAGAACGAGAGGTGGTTTGCGGGAGGGGGAGATTCTGCGTAATCTATTCCTTTGTCAGCGCAACGCAGCCGGGCAGCTAAGCAGAAGCGAAGCGGTCCGGTCTATATGAATGCGCAGCGAATGCCCGGTTGGGTGTTTGCCTGGGGCACAGTTGCTGTTCGGAAGGGTTCCTTCGGGGGATTCTACGGGTGGTGTCTGGTCTTTGAGAACTCAATAGTGTGCACTTGATTGTCAAATGCCAATTATTTATCCCGTCGCTAAGCCCTTTTGGGTTTGGTTGATGGCGATTCCTTTTGGACAAATTATATGAACGTCAGTAATGATGTTCGTTTTGTCAGGTTGAACTCGCATCGTGGTGGCTTATTCCGCTTACCAGGGTGCATGTAATTTTTTACGGAGAGTTTGATCCTGGCTCAGGACGAACGCTGGCGGCGTGCTTAACACATGCAAGTCGAACGATGAAGCCCAGCTTGCTGGGTGGAAGAGTGGCGAACGGGTGAGTAACACGTGAGCAACCTGCCCTTCACTCTGGGATAAGCACTGGAAACGGTGTCTAATACTGGATATGCACAATGGCCGCATGGTCTGTTGTGGGAAAGATTTATCGGTGAAGGATGGGCTCGCGGCCTATCAGCTTGTTGGTGAGGTAGTGGCTCACCAAGGCGACGACGGGTAGCCGGCCTGAGAGGGTGACCGGCCACACTGGGACTGAGACACGGCCCAGACTCCTACGGGAGGCAGCAGTGGGGAATATTGCACAATGGGCGCAAGCCTGATGCAGCAACGCCGCGTGAGGGATGACGGCCTTCGGGTTGTAAACCTCTTTTAGTAGGGAAGAAGCGAAAGTGACGGTACCTGCAGAAAAAGCACCGGCTAACTACGTGCCAGCAGCCGCGGTAATACGTAGGGTGCAAGCGTTGTCCGGAATTATTGGGCGTAAAGAGCTCGTAGGCGGCTTGTCGCGTCTGCTGTGAAAACCCGAGGCTCAACCTCGGGCCTGCAGTGGGTACGGGCAGGCTAGAGTGCGGTAGGGGAGATTGGAATTCCTGGTGTAGCGGTGGAATGCGCAGATATCAGGAGGAACACCGATGGCGAAGGCAGATCTCTGGGCCGTAACTGACGCTGAGGAGCGAAAGCATGGGGAGCGAACAGGATTAGATACCCTGGTAGTCCATGCCGTAAACGTTGGGAACTAGATGTAGGGCCTGTTCCACGGGTTCTGTGTCGTAGCTAACGCATTAAGTTCCCCGCCTGGGGAGTACGGCCGCAAGGCTAAAACTCAAAGGAATTGACGGGGGCCCGCACAAGCGGCGGAGCATGCGGATTAATTCGATGCAACGCGAAGAACCTTACCAAGGCTTGACATATAGAAGAACGCTGTAGAGATACAGAACTCTTTGGACACTTCTATACAGGTGGTGCATGGTTGTCGTCAGCTCGTGTCGTGAGATGTTCGGTTAAGTCCGGCAACGAGCGCAACCCTCGTCCTATGTTGCCAGCACGTTATGGTGGGAACTCATGGGATACTGCCGTGGTCAACACGGAGGAAGGTGGGGATGACGTCAAATCATCATGCCCCTTATGTCTTGGGCTTCACGCATGCTACAATGGCCGATACAAAGGGCTGCGATACCGCGAGGTGGAGCGAATCCCAAAAAGTCGGTCTCAGTTCGGATTGGGGTCTGCAACTCGACCCCATGAAGTCGGAGTCGCTAGTAATCGCAGATCAGCAACGCTGCGGTGAATACGTTCCCGGGCCTTGTACACACCGCCCGTCAAGTCATGAAAGTCGGTAACACCCGAAGCCGGTGGCCTAACCCTTGTGGAGGGAGCTGTCGAAGGTGGGACTGGTGATTAGGACTAAGTCGTAACAAGGTAGCCGTACCGGAAGGTGCGGCTGGATCACCTCCTTTCTAAGGAGCACTCAACAACATTGTTGTTGCAGAATGGTGCGATCATCACCACACGTGTGATGCGCAACCGCTCATGGGTGGAACATTTGACAATGCAAGCATTGATTTGCTCGCCTGTGCTAGTACGCAGCGTTGTTCCTCGTGGACAGGGTTGTTGGAACGTGTGGGTGTGTGAGTTGGTGTTTCTCTGGTGCATACTATTGGGTCCTGGAAGACCAGCCGATCTGCCTCTTTGGGGGTGGGTGGACTTGGTTTTCTGACCTGCGGTTATGGGACGTGTTGCTCATGATTGTGGGATCGACCGTACGTTGAGAACTACACAGTGGACGCGAGCATCTAGTGATGCCACGCATGATTCGTATCCTTTTGGGGGTGTGTTTTGTGTTGGTGGTGTTACTGATTCTTAATGTAATTTCATTGGTCACATGCTCATCTTTTTGGGTGGGTGTGTGTTTCTGAATACTTATGTGATTTCAAGTTTCTAAGAGCAAACGGTGGATGCCTTGGCATCTGGAGCCGAAGAAGGACGTAGTAATCTGCGATAAGCCTCGGGGAGCCGATAAACGGGCTGTGATTCGAGGATTTCCGAATGGGGAAACCCCGCCAGGCGGCTTGCTGACCTGGTGACTCCCGCCTGAATATATAGGGCGGGTAGAGGGAACGTGGGGAAGTGAAACATCTCAGTACCCACAGGAAGAGAAAACAACAGTGATTCCGGTAGTAGTGGCGAGCGAACCCGGATGAGGCTAAACCGATCATGTGTGATACCTGGCAGGGGTTGCATGGTCGGGGTTGCGGGACATGCCGTGAGACGCTGCTGAGTCTCGAACGTGAGAGTGAAGCTATAGGAGAACCGCTTGGAACGGCGGACCGGAGTGGGTGAGAGTCCCGTATCCGAAATGGTTTTACCGCGTGGTGTGTATCCCAAGTAGCACGGGGCCCGAGAAATCCCGTGTGAATCTGTCAGGACCACCTGATAAGCCTAAATACTCCCAGATGACCGATAGCGGACTAGTACCGTGAGGGAAAGGTGAAAAGTACCCCGGGAGGGGAGTGAAATAGTACCTGAAACCGTTTGCTTACAATCCGTAGGAGCACCCTTTGTTGGTGTGACTGCGTGCCTTTTGAAGAATGAGCCTGCGAGTTAGCGATATGTGGCGAGGTTAACCCGTGTGGGGAAGCCGTAGCGAAAGCGAGTCTGAATAGGGCGATTCAGTCGCGTGTCCTAGACCCGAAGCGAAGTGATCTATCCATGGCCAGGTTGAAGCGTGTGTAAGAGCGCGTGGAGGACCGAACCCACTTAGGTTGAAAACTGAGGGGATGAGCTGTGGATAGGGGTGAAAGGCCAATCAAACTTCGTGATAGCTGGTTCTCTCCGAAATGCATTTAGGTGCAGCGTTGCGTGTTTCTTGCCGGAGGTAGAGCTACTGGATGGCCGATGGGCCCTACAAGGTTACTGACGTCAGCTAAACTCCGAATGCCGGTAAGTGAGAGCGCAGCAGTGAGACTGTGGGGGATAAGCTTCATAGTCGAGAGGGAAACAACCCAGATCACCAACTAAGGTCCCAAAGCGCGTGCTAAGTGGAAAAGGATGTGGAGTTGCTGTGACAACCAGGAGGTTGGCTTAGAAGCAGCCACCCTTGAAAGAGTGCGTAATAGCTCACTGGTCAAGTGATTCCGCGCCGACAATGTAACGGGGCTCAAGCACGCCACCGAAGTTGTGGCATTCATATAACAGGTAGGCCTTCGTGGTCCAGCCGTATGGATGGGTAGGAGAGCGTCGTGTGGCGAGTGAAGCGGCGGTGTGAACCAGTCGTGGATGCCACACGAGTGAGAATGCAGGCATGAGTAGCGAAAGACGGGTGAGAAACCCGTCCTCCGGAAGACCAAGGGTTCCAGGGTCAAGCTAATCTGCCCTGGGTAAGTCGGGACCTAAGGCGAGGCCGACAGGCGTAGTCGATGGACAACGGGTTGATATTCCCGTACCGGCGGTAAACCGTCAAAGACCTAACTAGTAGTGCTAAGCAATCCAAAGCTGGATGGATCCTTCGGGTGATGTTCGGTGGCGGCTGCGAACCCGAACTGGGGTGGTGAGCGTGAGGTGTGACGCAGGAAGGTAGCCTGTGCCGGGCGATGGTTGTCCCGGTGTAAGTATGTAGCCCGTCGTTTATTAATAGTTTTCGGCTTTGGGTGAGATACGATGCGGACCCGTTTGGGGAAGCAGGTGATCCTATGCTGCCGAGAAAAGCATCGACGTGAGGTTTGCTGTTGCCCGTACCCCAAACCGACTCAGGTGGTCAGGTAGAGAATACTCAGGAGATCGAGATAATCATGGTGAAGGAACTCGGCAAAATGCCCCCGTAACTTCGGGAGAAGGGGGGCCATCCACTTATACGGATTTACTCCGGAAAGGGTGTGGTGGCCGCAGAGACCAGTGGGGAACGACTGTTTACTAAAAACACAGGTCCGTGCCAACACGCAAGTGGACGTATACGGACTGACGCCTGCCCGGTGCTGGAAGGTTAAGAGGAGAGGTTAGACTTTTGGGTCGAAGCTTTGAATTTAAGCCCCAGTAAACGGCGGTGGTAACTATAACCATCCTAAGGTAGCGAAATTCCTTGTCGGGTAAGTTCCGACCTGCACGAATGGCGTAACGATTCCCCAGCTGTCTCCACCGTGAACTCGGCGAAATTGCAGTACGAGTAAAGATGCTCGTTACGCGCAGAAGGACGGAAAGACCCCGTGACCTTTACTACAGCTTGGTATTGGTGTTCGGTGTGGCTTGTGTAGGATAGGTGGGAGACTGTGAAGCTGGCACGCTAGTGTTGGTGGAGTCGTTGTTGAAATACCACTCTGGTCATATTGGATATCTAACTACGAACCCTGATCGGGTTTTAGGACAGTGCCTGGTGGGTAGTTTAACTGGGGCGGTTGCCTCCCAAAATGTAACGGAGGCGCCCAAAGGTTCCCTCAACCTGGTTGGCAATCAGGTGGCGAGTGTAAGTGCACAAGGGAGCTTGACTGTGAGACTGACAGGTCGAGCAGGGACGAAAGTCGGGACTAGTGATCCGGCAGTGGCTTGTGGAAGCGCTGTCGCTCAACGGATAAAAGGTACCTCGGGGATAACAGGCTGATCTTGCCCAAGAGTCCATATCGACGGCATGGTTTGGCACCTCGATGTCGGCTCGTCGCATCCTGGGGCTGGAGTTGGTCCCAAGGGTTGGGCTGTTCGCCCATTAAAGCGGTACGCGAGCTGGGTTTAGAACGTCGTGAGACAGTTCGGTCCCTATCCTCTGCGCGCGTTGGAGATTTGAGAGGATCTGACCCTAGTACGAGAGGACCGGGTTGGACGGACCTCTGGTGTGCCAGTTGTTCTGCCAAGGGCATGGCTGGTTGGCTACGTTCGGGATGGATAACCGCTGAAAGCATCTAAGCGGGAAGCCGGCCTCGAGATGAGATCTCCGTACACTTTGAGTGTGTGAGGCTCCCAGTAGATGACTGGGTTGATAGGCCAGATGTGGAAGCTCGGTAACGGGTGGAGCTGACTGGTACTAATAAGCCGATGACTTGATTTCCACCACCTTTTGGGTGGGCATAGGTTTTCAGATGTAACGATGTTTCGCGTCCACTTTGTGGTTCCCAACGGACGGCCACACACAACACCCTTGTGGGGTGGGTGTGGTTGATATGTTGATAGAGTTACGGCGGTTATAGCGTCAGGGAAACGCCCGGTTACATTCCGAACCCGGAAGCTAAGGCTGACTGCGCCGATGGTACTGCACTCGGGAGGGTGTGGGAGAGTAGGACACCGCCGGACACCTTTTATAGGGGGTCGTATTCGAGGAAGAAGCACCAGTGATGGTGACTCGTTCCACGAATACGACCCCCTTTTTTTGTTGTATAGAGTTTTTGCGAATAGCGCGCACCTGGAGGTAGCACATGAACGATCGGGACCGACGAGAGCGCCCGGACGACGGTGCACCCCGGCAGCGTCGCGAGGGCTCGCCGTACCGCGGTGACCGCAACGACGGGCCTCGCTCCCGCCGCGACGACTCCGGCGGGCGCTTCGAGCGTCGCGACGGTGGTCAGGGCCGCAGCGGCGGATACCGTGGCGATCGTGACGATCGTGGACCCCGCCGCGAGGGCGGTCAGCGTGAGGGCGGTTACCGTGACGGTGGTCAGCGCCGTGAGGGTGGTTACCGTGACGGTGGTCAGCGCGATGAGCGTCGCCCGTACCGCGGTGACCGTGACGACCGTGGTGGCCAGCGGCCGCAGCGCGATGGTCAGCGCCCCCAGCGTGATGGTTACCGCTCCGATCGTCCGTTCCGTGGCGACCGCGACGACCGTGCGCCCCGCCGTGAGGGCGGCCAGCGCGAGGGTGGCTACCGTGGCGGTGGGCAGCGTCGCGAGGGTGGCTACCGTGATGGCGGGCAGCGCGATGAGCGTCGCCCCTACCGCGGTGATCGCGACGACCGCGGGCCCCGCCGTGAGGGCGGCCAGCGCGAGGGCGGTTACCGTGATGGTGGGCAGCGCGATGAGCGTCGCCCCTACCGCGGTGATCGCGACGATCGTGGACCCCGCCGTGAGGGCGGCCAGCGTGAGGGCGGTTACCGTGATGGTGGTCAGCGTCGCGAGGGTGGTTACCGTGATGGCGGCCAGCGCGACGAGCGTCGCCCCTACCGCGGCGATCGCGACGATCGTGGGCCCCGCCGCGAGGGCGGCCGCGACGGTGGTCGTGATAGCGGTGGTCGTGGCCAGGGACCGCGCGAGACGTACGGTCGTGGTGGCACCCGTGGCGGCGGCCGGAGTGACCGCGGCGGCCAGGGTCGTGAGTACACCGAGGCCGAGCGTCTGCAGCACGAGCTGCGTCCCGTCCGCGCGGAGCACGACGATCCGATCCTTCCGGACGAGGTCAGCGCGAAGGACCTGCACCCGGCGGCTCGCAACGAGCTGAAGACCCTTCAGGTTGATCTGCAGGATCGCGTCGCACGCCACCTTGCGATGGTCGCCTTCCTCATCGACGATGACCCTGAGCTCGCACACCAGCATGCCCTCTCGGCAAGCCGTCGCGCGGGGCGCATTCCGGTGGCGCGCGAGACGCTCGCGATCACCGCGTACCGTACGGGCGACTTCGCCCTCGCCTTGCGCGAGCTTCGCACGCACCGCCGTTTGAGCGGCCGCGTGGAGCATGTGGCGCTCATGGTCGACTGCGAGCGCGGTCTCGGTCGCCCGGAGAAGGCGATCGAGACGGGCCTTGAGGTCGACACGAGCACGCTTGAGACGGAGGAGCGCGTGCTTCTCGCGATCGCGATGTCGGGTGCCCGCCTCGATCTGGGCCAGACCCAGCAGGCGCTCTTCGAGCTCGAGATCCCCGAGCTGAACCCGAAGAAGGGCTTCTCCTGGAGCCCCGATCTCTTTGCGGCGTACGCGGCGGTGCTCGAGGATCTTGGGCGCACGTCTGAGGCGAAGCAGTGGCTGGCGAACGCGGACCGTGCCGCGGCGGCGCTCGAGCATCACCACGGTGGACGCGACGAGCTCGAGGTCTTCGAGATTCTTGAGGAGGAGCCCGAGCCGGAGTACGACGCTGAGGCTCAGAACACGGTGTCCCCGGAGCCCGAGGCGGAGCCCGCCGAGGCGGAGCCCGCCGACACCGAGTCTGCCGACACCGAGGTTGCGGACGCCGCGGCCAACGCTGACGAAGTTCCGGCAGCTGACGATGCCCCGGCAGCCGACGATGCACCGGCCGCGCCCGAAGACCAGATGTCGTTTGCGGACGCCATCGAGGCCGAGGTTGATGAGCTGTTGGCCGAAGCCGGCATCACCGGCGGCGATGAAGACGCATCGGAGGAGAGCGCACAGTGAGCCTGTTTGGTCGGCGTCGGACGCCGATGGGTCCGGCGCCGATCGAGGGTCGCGACCTGTTGCTCGCCGACCTTGACGGCGTGGTCTACCGCGGCCCGGGCGCGATCCCGGGCGCGGTTTCGGAGTTGAATCGTGCCGCCGAACGCATGCCGCTCGGCTACATCACCAACAATGCATCGCGCACCGACCACGCGGTCGCCGCGCACCTGCGTGATCTCGGCCTGAACGCTCAGCCGAACGAGGTGGTGACGTCCCCGCAGGCCGCCGTCACGCTCCTGCGAGAGACGATCGCCCCGGGCGCCACAATCCTCGTGATCGGCGGCGAAGGCCTGACCGACGAGCTCACGAAGGCCGGCTACATCGTGACCCGCAGCGCGGACGACAACCCCGCCGCAGTGCTGCAGGGCTTTGCGCCGGAGGTGGGCTGGACGGAGCTCGCCGAGGCCGCCTTCGCACTCGCGGAGGGCCCGAACGGTGAACAGCTGCCCTGGATCGCAACGAACACGGACTGGACTATTCCCGTCGCCCGCGGGCTTGCACCCGGCAACGGCACGCTCGTGTCTGCAGTGCACACCGCGGTGGCGCGCCTCCCGGTGTTTGCAGGCAAGCCGGAGACACCGATTTTCGAGACAGCGTTCTCGCGATTCGGCACCCGCAATGCGCTGATGGTTGGCGACCGACTCGACACAGACATGAAGGGCGCCCGCGCCGCGGGGATCCCGTCCGTGCACGTGCTCACGGGCGTGGACCGGCCGAAGCAGCTCGTGGCGGCTTCCCGGGACATGCACCCCGACTTCATCGTGGCAAGCCTCGCGGAGCTGCATGAGCCGTACCCCAGCACGGTGCAGTTGAAGGACGGCTCGATGCAGGTGGGCACCGCGCGCGTAGGTATGGATGGTCACATTGTGCGCATCGATGCGGAGGGCGACTCGCAGATCAACCTGTTGCGTGCCGGCTGCGCGGCGATCTGGAACTCTGGCCTGGCGATCTACGGTCTGAAGGTGCCTGAGGCGCTGTACGCGGATCACTGGCGGTAACCCACAGATTGGGATCCCGGACGATGTCCGGAGTGCGGGCTAGGCTGGGAGATATGAGCAGTCCCGACACCCCTGTGCCCGGGGCCACGCCGGCCGCGAGCGATCCCACCGATGGCCTGCTGAGCCGCGTGGAGCTGATCGAGGCGCAGCCGCTGCCGGAGCGGGCCGCACGCTTCGAGCAACTGCACGACGAACTTCTGACGGACCTGCAGCGGGGCGACCTCGGTGACATCTGAGGACCAGCGCCGCGCCGCGCCGTGGCAGGGGAGCAGCGCGGAGCGGCTTGACCGCGTGCTGCCCGAGCTCGGCCTCGCGCGCTCACGCAGCCGTGCCGGCGAGCTTATCGCCGAGGGGCGTGTCAGCATCGACGGCCGTCCGGCGCGAAAGCCCGGCGTGAAGGTGAACGTGGGAGCGCTCGTCGCGGTGACTGGCGACGACCACTACGTGGGCCGCGCGGCGCACAAGCTGATCGCAGGTCTCGACGAATTCGGGATTTCCGCGGAGGGCGCCCTGGCGCTTGACCTTGGCGCGTCGACCGGTGGGTTCACACAGGTGCTCCTTGAGCGCGGCGCACGGCTCGTGCAGGCGATCGACGTGGGCCGCGACCAGCTCGCGCCGAGTCTCCGCGCGGACGACCGGGTGCGGCTCGTCGAGGGGCGCAACGCGCGAGAACTCACCTCCGAGAACCTTGCGGCAGACACGGGCATCGCGGAGCGGCCCACGCTCGTGGTGGCCGATCTCTCGTTCATCTCGCTCACGCTGATCCTGCCCGCGGTTGCGCGGACCGTCGCCGCCGACGCGGAGCTCGTGCTGCTGATCAAGCCGCAGTTTGAAGTGGGCCGGGTGAAAGACGGGGTGGTGACCGATCCCAAGCAATGGGCCGAGGCGATCCGCCTCGTGCTGCGCGCGGCCGAGGCAAGTGGCTTCGCCGCACGCGGGCTCGCAATCTCTCCCATCGCGGGAGGAACGGGGAACCGAGAATTCCTGGTGCATTTTGCGCGCGGCGCGGAACCGCTTCCGACAGAATGGGAGGAGCGGATCGCGGCCCTCACCGCGCCCGAAGCCCCGAACGAGCGCGCCGAGGCCGGCCCGCGGAAGGAGCGTGATGACCACGGTGCATGAGGAGGCCGCACGGCGGATCCTGATCGTCTCCCACACTCACCGCGACGAGGCGATCGCGGCGACCATTGAGGCGGTGGCTGCCCTGCAGGGCGCCGGCGTCACCCCGGTCTTCCACGCCGAGGACCGCGCGGAGTTCGCGCCGCACCTCGACGTCTCCCGTGTTGCGACGCTCGACGATGGCGTCATGCGCGATGAGCTCGAGGTGGCGATCGTGTTGGGCGGCGATGGCACGATCCTGCGCGCCGCGGAGCTGCTCCGCGGTTCCGAGTGCCCCATCGTGGGCGTCAACCTCGGCCACGTTGGCTTCCTCGCCGAGATGGAAAGCTACGATCTCGCGTCCACAATCGACCGCGTGCTGAAGCGCGACTACACGGTTGAGGAGCGGCTCACGCTCGAGGTGAGCGCGAGCCTGGACGGGGAGTCCATCGCCGAAACGTGGGCGCTTAATGAGGCGAGCGTCGAGAAGCGGCGCCGCATGCTTGAGGTCGAGATTGGGGTCGACGGCCTGCCCGTTTCCTCGTTCGCGTGCGACGGCATGGTCGTGGCGACCCCCACGGGTTCGACCGCGTATGCGTTCTCTGCGGGCGGTCCTATCGTGTGGCCCGGCGTGCAGGCCATGCTCATGGTGCCCATCGCGGCGCACGCGCTCTTCGATCGGCCGCTCGTCACCGGCACCGACTCGGTGCTGAGCGTGCGCATCCTGCCCGAGAATGTGGGGCCCGGGGTGCTCTGGTGCGACGGTCGCCGCCGCACCGAACTGCCCGCCGGTGCGGTCGTTCGGGTGCGTCAGTCGCCGTTCTCGGTGCGCCTGGCGCGCCTCAGCACCGCGCCGTTCTCGGACCGCCTCGTGAAGAAGTTTCACCTCCCGGTCTCGGGGTGGCGGGGCAACGGACGTGGAGGGCGCGCATGATTGACGAACTGCGGATCCGGGATCTTGGGGTCATCGCTGATGCGACCCTGCCGCTCGGCCCCGGTTTTACCGCGATTACCGGCGAGACCGGCGCGGGCAAGACGATGGTGGTGAGCGCGCTCGGCCTGCTCATGGGCGAGCGCAGCGACGCGGGTGCGGTGCGCACGGGGGCCGCGCAGGCCCGTGTGAGCGGTGTGGTTCGCACCGCGGACCCCGAAGTTGCCGAGCAGGTCGACGATCTCGGCGGCGACATCGAGGATGGCGAGCTGGTGCTCAGCCGCACCGTCAGTGCTGAAGGGCGCAGTCGTGCCAGTGTGGGCGGGGCGAACGCGCCCGTTGGCAGCCTCGGGCGGCTTGCCGAGCGGCTCTTTGCCGTGCATGGCCAGTCCGAGCAGTTGCGTCTCCGCTCGACCGTGGCGCAGCGAGAGACCCTTGACCGCTTTGGTGGGCCCGCGCTGGCAGCGGTTCTCACGAACTATCGCGACGCCCATCGAGCCCGGCGCGAGCTCGGCGAGCAGGTCGCCGAACTGACCGCCGCGCGCGACGAGCGCGCTGCCGAGGCCGCGCGTCTGCGCACTGAGCTCGACGAGATCGCCGGCGTCGACCCCCAGCCGGGCGAGGACGCCGAGCTGACCGCTCGCATCGAACTGCTCAGCAACGCCGAGGCTCTGCGCGCCGCGACCGCGACCGCGCACGAAGCACTCGCAACCGAGTCCGACGATCCAATGAGCCGCGACGCCGGCAGCCTCGTGGATGGTGCCGTGCGCGAGCTGGAGCGGGTCGCAGAGCATGACCCGCGGCTCGCGGCCGTACTCGACGCGCTGCGCAGCGTGAGCTTTCAGATCGCCGATGGGGCGCGCGAGCTCGCCGCGTACGTGGATGATCTCGACCAGGACGGGCCGGGGGAGCTGGCGCGTGCGAACGAGCGCCTCGCCGCCCTCAACGGCCTGTTCCGCAGCTACGGCGTGGACGCTGCCGCCGTGATCGACTACTCGTCAACCGCAGCGACCCGGCTCACCGAGCTCGAGGGAGACGACGAACGGATTGAGGAGCTCGCCGCAGAGCTTGAGACGGTCACCGCACGCGAGCGCGAGCTTGCAGCGGAGCTCACCGAGCTCCGCACGGCGGCCGCAGCACGGCTGTCCGAGCTGGTCACTGTCGAACTGCGGCAGCTCGCGCTGCCCGACGCCGAGTTCCTCGTGACCGTTGCGCCGCTCGATGCGCTCGGCAACGCGGGCGGCGATGAGGTGCAACTGCTCCTTGCCCCGCACCCCGGCGCTACGCCGCGGCCGATTTCGAAGAGCGCGTCCGGTGGTGAGCTCTCCCGCGTCATGCTCGCGCTTGAGGTGGTGCTCGCGGGCGTCGACCCCGTGCCCACATTCGTGTTCGATGAGGTCGACTCGGGTGTCGGCGGCGCCGCCGCGATCGAGATTGGGCGCCGACTGGGCCGCCTCGCGCGCACCTCGCAGGTGATCGTCGTGACCCACCTCGCGCAGGTGGCGGCGTTCGCGAACAACCACCTGCAGGTGGTGAAGGATTCCGCGGGCGGATTCACCGAGTCGAGCTGCCAGCGCCTCGACGGCGATGCGCGTCTCGCGGAGATGGCGCGCCTCCTCTCCGGGCTCAGCGACTCCGAGAGCGCGCTCGAACACGCCGCGGAACTGCTCGCTCTGCGCGAGGAAATCTAGCTGCGTCTCGCGCGAAGCGCTGTCACACGCAGGAAGGTTCCGCCCAGTGTCCACAGTGGGTGCTACGCTCCCACACATGGCGAAGATCTTCCGACGACGGCAGCAGGCTGCCCCGGTCACCCCCGATATTGGGGCGGGTGAGGCGGCGAAGGCCGCCTACCTCGACTCGCACCCGGCGGTGAAGCACGCGGACATCGAACAGATGGATGCGGACACTCGGGAGATGTACCGCGATGCGCGCGAGGCCGCCCTCGACGCGCAGGAAGAGCGGGCGAAGAGCCCGGCCCGCGAATTCGTCGTGCGCGGCCCCTTCCAGCTCGGCTTCACGGTGACGCTCGGCGTGCTTGTCGCCATGCTCTTCGGGGGCATGGTTGAGCAGCTCACCACCATCATCATGTACGTGGTAGCGGCGCTGTTCGTGGCGCTCGGCCTCGACCCCGTGGTGCGTTGGCTGGAACGGAAGAACATCAAGCGCGGGCTCGGCATCGGCATCGTGTTCGGCGGCTTCGTGGTCGTGATCGCATCGCTGCTCAGCATCGTCATCCCGATGATCGCCAACCAGATTTCGTTGCTCGTGAAGAGCGCGCCCACCCTGTTCAAGGACATCACCGCGCAGGCCTGGTTTATCGACATTAATGATCGTTTCGGGCGCTTTGTTGACTTCGACGAGTTGCTCAAAACAGGGCAGGATCTGGTGAGCCGCCCCGAGAACTGGGCGCAGGTCGCCGGTGGGGTGTGGCAGGCCGGCGTCGGTATTGCCAACGGTCTCACTGCAGCACTCATCGTGCTGATCCTCACGCTCTACTTCCTCGCCTCCCTGCCCACCATCAAGCGGGCGTTTTACTCGCTGGTCGCGCGTTCCGGCCGCGCGAAGGTGATGGACATCACTGAGCAGGTCACGAAGTCGGTGGGTGGCTACATCAACGGCATGGTGGTGCTCGCGTTCGTGAACGCCGTGCTGGGCTTCGTCATGATGTCGATCGTTGGCGTGCCGTTCGCGAGCTTGGTCGCAGTCGGTGTGTTCTTCCTCGCCCTGATCCCGCTCGTCGGTTCGGTCATGGCCACCGTGCTTGTCTCGGTTGTGGCGCTCTTCAACTCGCCCACCACCGCCCTCATCGCCGCCGCGTACTACCTCGTCTACATGCAGATCGAGTCGTACCTCCTCACCCCGCGCATCATGAACCGCGTTGTGTCAGTGCCGGGTGCACTCGTAGTGATCGGCGCGCTCGCCGGTGGCACGCTGCTCGGCCTCCTCGGCGCGCTCATCTCGATCCCGGTCACCGCGATGGTGCTGATGATCATCAAGCAGGTGTGGGTCCCGCGGCAGGAGATCCGCTAGGGGAGAACACTTTCGCACCACGCACCCGGACACTACTGATAGGATCGAAGCCCGTGGGAACAGAGCAGCGCGCGGAACAGACCAGCATCACTAAGCACATCTTCGTCACCGGGGGTGTTGTCTCCTCTCTCGGTAAGGGCCTGACGGCGGCAAGCCTCGGCAACCTTCTGACAGCACGTGGTCTCCACGTGGTCATGCAGAAGCTGGATCCGTACCTGAACGTTGATCCGGGCACGATGAACCCGTTCGAGCACGGTGAGGTCTTCGTCACCGACGACGGCGCGGAGACCGACCTCGACATCGGACACTACGAGCGATTCCTGGGCATCAACCTGTCGCAGGCCGCAAACGTGACGACCGGGCAGATCTACCAGCAGGTCATCGCCAAGGAGCGCCGCGGCGAGTACCTCGGCCAGACCGTGCAGGTGATCCCGCACATCACGAACGAGATCAAGCGCCGCATGCGCCTGCAGGCTGAGCAGACGCCGCAGCCTGACGTGATCATCACCGAGGTTGGCGGCACTGTCGGCGACATCGAGTCGCAGCCCTTCCTCGAGGCCGCACGCCAGGTGCGCCACGAGCTCGGCCGAGGCAACGTGTTCTTCGTGCACGTGTCGCTCGTGCCCTTCATGGGTGCTTCGGGTGAGCAGAAGACGAAGCCCACGCAGCACTCGGTTGCGGCACTGCGCTCGATCGGCATTCAGCCCGACGCGCTCGTACTGCGCAGCGACCGCCCGGTCACCGAGGACAACCTCCGCAAGATCGCCCTCATGTGCGACGTTGAGGAGCGCGCCGTGGTAAACGCGATCGACGTGCCCAGCATCTACGACCTGCCGACCCTGCTGAACGATCAGGGCCTCGACAAGATCATCACCGAGACCCTCGGACTCGAGGAGCGCGCACACGATGTCGACTGGACCGGCTGGCAGCCCGTGCTCGACGCGGTGCACCACCCGAAGGGCGAGATCACGCTCGCGCTCGTTGGCAAGTACATCGACCTGCCCGACGCGTACCTGTCGGTCACCGAGGCGCTCCGCGCAGGCGGCTTCGCGCACTCCACGAAGGTCAACATCCGCTGGGTGCCTTCCGACGACTGCGAGACGCCCGAGGGTGCGCTCGCCGCGCTTGGCGACGTGCACGGCATCTGCGTGCCCGGTGGGTTCGGCATCCGTGGCATCGAGGGCAAGCTCGGCGCGCTCCGCTTTGCGCGTGAGAACGGGATCCCCACGCTCGGCCTGTGCCTCGGCCTGCAGTGCATGGTCATCGAGTACGCGCGCAATGTCGCCGGCCTCGAGGGCGCGTCGTCCACCGAGTTCGACCCCGAGACTCCGGTTCCCGTCATCGCGACGATGGCTGAGCAGGTCGACATCATCGACGGCGGCGACCTGGGCGGCACCATGCGCCTCGGCCTCTACGAGGCTGCGCTCGCTGAGAACTCGCTCGCGGCCGAGCTCTACGGGGCGCCGACTGCAACCGAGCGTCACCGCCACCGCTACGAGGTGAACAACCAGTACCGCGACGAGATCGCGGCAGCTGGCCTGTCGTTTTCGGGCACCAGCCCCGACGGATCGCTCGTCGAGTACGTTGAGCTGCCGCGCGAGAAGCACCCGTTCTACATCGCCACGCAGGCGCACCCCGAGCTCCGCTCGCGTCCCGGCACCCCGCACCCGCTGTTCGCGGGCCTCGCCGGTGCCGCGATTGAGCGCCGCGACGCTGCGCGCCTTTTCGAGGTCAACGGCGGTGAGTAACCAGCCTCCGCAGGCAGGCGCGCCCCTCGCGGACGCGCCTGCCGAGGTCGAGGTGCTCACGAGCGAGCTTCTCGTCCAGGGGCATGTGTGGGATGTACGCCGTGATCGCTTTCGCTTCGGCGATGGCGAGTTGGTGCGAGATTACCTCGATCACCCCGGCGCGGTCGCTGTTCTTGCGGTCGATGATGCTGGCCGTGTGCTGCTCATCCAGCAGTATCGCCACGCGATCGCGCACCGCGACTGGGAGATACCCGCGGGGCTCATGGATATGCCGGGGGAGTCCGGGCTTGCTGGCGCGCAGCGCGAGCTGGCCGAGGAGGCTGACCTCCAGGCGGAGCGTTGGGACCTGCTGCTCGACCTGTATCTCTCGCCGGGCGGCACGAGCGAGGCCATGCGCATCTTCCTGGCCCGTGATGTGCGGCCCGCCGAGCACGACTACGTGCGTGGCGAAGAAGAGGCCGAACTGGTGCCGCACTGGGTGCCCCTCGACGAAGCGGTCGCCGCTGCACTCGATGGTCGAATCCAGAACGCCGTGACCGTGAGTGCGGTGCTTGCCGCCGAAGCTGCGCGCAGCCGCGGATGGGCGACGCTGCGCGATCCCGATCTCCCGTGGACTGCACGAGCCGCCGCACGCGGAGAGCGCTCGCGCTGATGGCACTTGGTGCAGCGCAGGGGGCCGAGCGGTTCCTGCGTCACGTTGCGCTCGAACTCGGGCTCTCCGCGAACAGTCAGGCCGCGTATCGGCGCGACCTCGCCGCCTACGCGGGTTGGCTTGAGGGGCGCGGGATCGCTGACCTCGCACAGGTGACGCCTGCAACGCTCTCCGAGTACGTCGCCGAGCTGAGCGGCGTGCGCGATGCGCCGGGAAGTGATGCCGCGCAGTCGGGCGATGTCGACCCGGACTCCGGCGCTGCTGCCAGACCGCGACCACTCGCGCCCGCTTCCATTGCGCGCCGCCTCTCCACCGTGCGGGGTATGCACCGTTTCCTGTTCGAGGAGGGCCTGCTCGACACCCACGCGGGGAGCGGTGTGCGCACTCCGAAGCGGGCCCAGCGTCTGCCCAAGGCGCTTCCCGTTGCAGACATCGAGGCGCTGCTTGCGGCGGCCGGCGGGGGAGACGAGGACAGTGCTGCTGACCCCGTCGCCCTGCGCGACCGTGCGTTGCTCGAGCTGCTCTACGCGAGCGGTGCGCGCGTGAGTGAGGTGTGCGCGCTCGATCTGGATGACCTGCTGCTGGCCACCGGCGGGGATGCGTGGACGGATCCCGTTGCCGCGCTCGGCGAGGGCGGGCTGCTGCAGGTGACCGGCAAGGGCGCGAAGCAGCGCATTGTGCCGTACGGCAGCTATGCGGGGCGCGCGCTCGCCGCATACCTCGTTCGTGCGCGCCCACACTTGGTTGCGGCGGGCCGCGGGACCCCAGCGCTCTTTGTCGGCCCGCGTGGTGGCAGGCTGTCGCGGCAGAGTGCGTGGTTGGTCATTCGCGCGGCCGCTGAGCGTGCGGGGATCACCGCCGAGGTCTCGCCGCACACACTGCGCCACTCGTTTGCGACGCACCTGCTCGCCGGTGGCGCCGATGTGCGCACGGTGCAGGAGCTCTTGGGCCACGCGTCGGTGACGACGACGCAGATCTACACGCAGGTGACCGCGGACACGCTGCGCGAGCACTACCTGCTGGCGCATCCCCGGGCCCGCTAACCCCGCCGCCCACTTTCGCCCCGCCTCCGCACCCAGTCCCGTACTCGCCCTTCGCCTCGCCTCCGCCCCCTCGGGATCGGGGTCACTTAGGCACGGTGTCGCGTTCCCCGCGTCCGCAACACCCTGCTCAAGTGACCCCGATTCGTGGGAGGAGGCGGGGTACTCGGTTTTCGGGAGCGGGGTTGGCGTGCTACATTTTTGTCATTCGATCGATCGATCGATCGATCGAATGACACGACGTTGGCCGAGCGGCCCGCGGGGGAGCGACCCCACTGACAAAGGAGTGAGTGAGATGACGAAGCACGCAACCACACGAATCGGCGCGATTGCCCTCGCGCTCGCCGCAGGCGCACTGGGCCTCACAGCCTGCAGCCCGGCGGCCGGGGCGAACACCGGATCGAGCGACGGGGGCGCAGGCGCGCTCCCCACGATCGAGGCGGGCAGCTTCACCTGCTCGATGAGCGGCGAGTACCGCCCCTTCAACTACTTCGACGAGACCGGCAAGGTTGTCGGCTTCGACGTCGACATGTGCACGGCGATCGCCGATGAGCTCGGCCTTGCCGCGAAGCCCGTCACGGCCCCGTTCAACTCACTGATCGGCGGGCTGCAGGCGGACCGCGCCGACGCGATCATCGGCTCGCTCGCCGCGACCGAGGAACGCAAGCAGCAGGTGCTCTTCACTGAGCCCTACTACGAGACCGGCGCCTCCCTGTTCGTCCCCGCCGACTCGAAGGTCACCTCGATCGCGGACCTGGACGCTGCGAAGGTGGGTGTCACCCTCGGCACCACCTTCGAGGAGTACGCCCGCGAGCAGGCGAACATCGCCGAGGTGAAGACCTACCAGGCCGACCCCGACGCGCTGAAGGACCTCGAATCGGGCCGCATCGACGGTGTGATCACCCAGGGCTTCATCGGCAACTACCTCGCGAAGAACGCCGGCTTCAAGGTGAAGGAGGTGGGCGACGTGCTGATCCCCGACGTCGCCGCCATTGCGGTGGGCAAGAACAACCCCGAGCTGCGCGACGCGATCGACGCGGCCCTCGTTACGCTGCGCGACAACGGCACCTACGACGCGCTGAGCCAGGAATGGTTCGGGGAGAGCTTGGGCTAAAGCCCCAGCTCACACTACGAAACGAAAGAACGAGAACACACAGATGGAATTCCTCCAGTCGCTGCTGTCGAGCTGGCCGGTGTTCGTGCAGGGCCTCGGGGTCACGCTCGCACTCACGGTGCTGACCCTGATCTTCTCGCTGATCCTCGCGGTGCTCATCACCGCGATGCGACTCAGCGGCAAGAAGCCGCTCGTCTGGTTCGCGACGGCGTACCTGGCGATCATCCGCGGCGTGCCGCTGATCGCTCTGCTCTTCGTGATCTACTTCGGCATCGTCTCGGTGGTGAAGGTCGAGGCCTTCACCGCCGCCGTCGTCGGCCTGAGCATTCACACTTCGGCATACGTCTCCGAGATCCTCCGCTCCGGCCTCGCCTCGGTGCCGAACGGCCAGGTGGAGGCAGCGCGCTCGCTCGGCATGAGCCGAATGCGCACACTGCAGAAGGTCGTTGGGCCGCAGGCGATCCGCGTCGTGGTGCCGGCCCTCGCTAACCAGGCGATCATCTCGCTGAAGGACAGCTCGGTCGCCGCATTCATCACGGTTGGCGAGCTCTTCATGACCGCGCAGCGCCTGTCCGCTGCCTCGTTCGAACCGCTGACCTACTACAGCATTGTCAGCCTGTACTACCTTGCGATCGTGGGCCTGATGACCCTCGGTGTGAATCGCGTCGAGGCCTACTTCCGGAAGCGAGGATAACCCCGCATGCACACGACACTCCAGGCTCCCTCAGCCATCGACACCACCCCGCGGGTGCGCATTCGCGACGCGGTGAAGCGCTACGGCGACCACACTGTGCTCGATGGCGTCAACCTCGATGTCGCCTGCGGCGAGGTGACCGTGCTGATCGGCCCCTCGGGTGCCGGCAAGAGCACGCTGCTGCGCTGCATCAACGGCCTCGAGCGCCTCTCCGCGGGCTCAGTCGAGATCGACGGCGCGCACCTTGACTACCGCGAGCGCACGCTGAACTCGATGCGCCAGAACGTCGGCATGGTGTTCCAGTCGTTCAACCTGTTCCCGCACCTGACCGTGCTGCAGAACATCACGCTCGCGCAGCAGTGCGTGGCGAAGCAAGGCAGGGACGTCGCCGAGGCCACGGCGCTGGGGCTCCTCGACCGGGTGGGTCTCGCCGCGAAGAAGGACGCCTACCCGCGCTCGCTCTCCGGCGGGCAGCAGCAACGCGTCGCAATTGCCCGCGCGCTCGCGATGAGCCCGAAGCTGATGCTGTTCGACGAGCCGACCTCCGCGCTTGATCCCGAGCTGGTGGGTGAGGTGCTCGCGGTGATGCGGGAACTCGCGCAGGACGGCATGACCATGGTCGCGGTGACGCACGAGATGCGATTCGCGCGGCAGGTCGCCGACACGATCGCGCTCGTCGCCGACGGGAACATTCAGGAGCAGGGGCCGCCCGAGCGCGTGCTCGACGACCCCCAGTCTGACCGCGGGCGCGCCTTCCTGCGTCAGATCACGGAGGAGGGATGACCTCCGGCGCCGCGGGGGCAGCTGATCCCGGTTTCGATCGGGATCCCGACCCGGATCCCGGCGCGCTCTTCTCCGACGCCGCAGCGTACCCCGGCGCGGGCGAGCTGGTCACCTGCCGAATTGCGGGGGAGACGGCCGAGATCGAGCTGAACCGGCCCGAGCGGCTGAACGCAGCGTCGGCCGAGCTCATCTGGGGCCTCGCGCACGCGCTGCATCGCGTACACGAAGCCCGGTGCCGCGTGGTGGTGTTGAGCGGCGCCGGTCGTGCCTTTTGTGCCGGGCACGACCTCAAGGCGCCGCCCCTGCCGCGCCACTCGGAGGCCGCGCGCCGCCATCTCGATCGCCTGCAGTTCGTCAGTCGAGCGCTGCGCGATCCCGAGCTGGTATCCGTGGCGAATGTGCACGGCTTCGCCTACGGGGCAGGCATCGAATTGGCCCTGAGCTGCGACTTTGTTGTGGCGGAGCGCGCCACCCTGTTCCGCTTCCCGGAGGTGTCGGTTGGCCTGTCGGTGACGGGCGGGATATCGTTCTACCTTCCGCAGGCAATCGGAATGCCGCGGGCAAAGGAGCTCATCATGCTGGGGGAACCGTTCGACGCGCAGACGGCACATACGCTCGGCATGATTACGCGCGTGGTCGATGGCGACGCGCGGCACGAGCTGAGCGCACGCATCACCGAGCGGCTGCTCGAGCTGCCGCACGACGCGCTCGCGCTCGCGAAGGGCACGATCGAGCGCGTGTTTGCTGACGTCGCAGCGCGCGCGATGGCGCTGGAGATCGAGAATGGGCTCGACACCGGCGGTGCCGCGGAAGCGGAGGCAGCCCGAGCGCGGTTCAGCGGGCGCGCGTGAGCACCACGCAGCTCCCGGCGCTCGCCACGCGGGTGGTGGAGGATCTCGCACAGCCCCCGCGTTTCGCCCGCGTGCCGCTCGACGAGGCTACCGACATCGGTAGCCTCATCGAGCGCGCCGCGCGCCTGTGGCCGGACCGCGTGGCCTGGCGGTTTGACCCGGGCGGCGACGCGCTGACGTTTGCCGAGGTGGAGACCCGCACGCGTGCCCTCGCCGCTGCGCTCGCCGCAGACGGGATCGGGGCCGGCGATCGGGTGGCGCTGCTCGCCCCGAACACCGCCGCGTTTCCGCTGTGCTGGCTCGCGCTCGCCCGGCTCGGCGCCACGACCGTGCCGGTGAATGTGCGCTATCGCCGGCGCGACCTCGCGCACGTGCTGCGCGCGAGCACACCGAAGCTATTGCTCGCTGACCCGAGCGCGCTCACCACCGCGCACGCCGCGGCCGAGTACGCGGAGAGCCACGTGCGCGTGGTGGCGCTCGATGCGTACCTCGCCGCCGCAGCCGCGCAGGCGGGGCGCGAGCCCTCGCTCGAGCTGCCGGCCGCGCCCGGCCCCGACGCGGTCGCGAACATTCAGTTCACCTCGGGCACCACGGGACCCCCGAAGGGGTGCGTGCTGAGCCACCGCTATTGGCTTGCCCTTGCCTGGACGCTGATGCGCGAGGCGCCCGGCATCTCCGGATCGGATGTGCTGTTCACCGCGCAACCAATGTCGTACATCGACCCGCAGTGGAACGTGATTGTTGCGCTCGCGGCCGGCGCGGAGCTCGTCGTGGCCGACGGGTTCCACCCCACGACCTTCTGGCAGCGGGTGCGGCACTACGGCGTCACCTACTTCTACTGCCTCGGCCTCATGCCGGTGCTGCTCGAGCGCATGCCTGCCAGCCCACTTGACCTCGAGCATCGCGTGCGACTCATCCAGGCCTCCGCGATCCCGCCCGCGCTGCACCGCACCCTCGAGGAGCGCTGGGGTGTGCCGTGGCTCGAGGCGTTCGGCATGACCGAGACCGGGTCTGACCTGTTTATGCCCGAAATTGAGGGCTCCCGCTTCGCCGCGAGCGCATGGATCGGCGTGCCCCGCGCGCACCGCGAGGCCGCCGTCGTGACCCCCGAGGGTGCGGTCGCCCGTGCTGGGGAGCCTGGTGAGCTGTGGATCCGGGGTGACGGCCTGTTCCTCGGGTACCTCGGGGAGGAGGATCGGAGCGGTGCTCCTGACACCTGGTTCCGCACGGGCGACATCGTGCAGCACGACGGCGCCGGCCGCATCGCGTACGTGGGGCGCACGAAAGACATGATTCGCCGGGCGGGTGAGAACGTCGCCGCGGTTGAGGTCGAGAGCGTCATCACCGCGCACCCGGCGGTGCAGGTGTCCGCCGTCACGGGACTGCCCGACGAACTGCGCGGTGAAGAGGTCGCGTGCTTCGTGCTGCGCGAGCCCGGCGACCCCCGCGACGACGACACGCTCTTCCGCGATCTTGTTGAATACTGCGCCGCGGAGCTCGCGAGCTTCAAGATTCCCCGATACTGGAAGTCGGTAACGAAGTTCCCGCGGACGGCTTCCGAACGCGTGGCGAAGCACAGGCTCGCAGAATCGCTCGATCGATCGAGCTTCTGGGACCTGCGAGGCGAGAGGTAACCCGAGATGACCAGCACTGCCATGAATGAATTGCAGGAACTCGCCGTCCCAGCCCTGCCGACGGGCACGCATCTGCGTGTGCTTGAGGCCGCACTTCACCTGTTCGCGCGCAACGGCTACAACGCCACCGGCATTCGCGAGATCGCCACGCACAGTGGGCTCACCTCCTCGACTCTGTACCACTACGCGGGCACGAAGGATCAGCTGCTCGCGCAGATTCTCAGCGACTCGCTGGAGCGCTACACGATCGCCTCCGAGTTCTTGAACGAGCACTGCGACGACCCGGCAGAGCTGCTTGCGCACCTCGTCTGGCTGCACGTCGTGACACACGCAATTCAGCGTGACTCGGCGCTCGTGGGCGACACCGAGATCGACAATCTCGGGCCGGCAGATCGCGAGCGCGTGGTGGCCCAGCGAGACCACTACGAGCGGATCTGGCAGGATGCGATTCGCCGGGGCGTCGCGAGCGGCAGCTTTGCGGTGCGAGACGAGCGGATTGTGCGCCTCGCGCTCTTGGAGACCTGCACGAGCGTGTCGCACTGGTTCTCGCGCGACGGCGAGCTCTCGGCGGCCGAGGTGGCCGACCGCTTCATCGACATTGCGTTCGCCATGCTGCGCCACGAGGCGAACGCGACCGAGATCCCCACGGGCGAGGATCATCTCGCGGGCGCGCTGGTGAGCCGCGTGTGGGGCATCAGCGCCGACGAGTACACGGGTCGGGCGGCGCCCGCCGGTACGACCACAACCCACACTGACGCGACCCCCGCACACTGACGCGACACCCAACGACGGGAGCTCCTCATGACACCTTCGACAGACTCCAACGCAGGCCCCACCACCTTGGGCTCGACAACCTCGAGCCCTGCAACTCCGGCTGCGGCCGTAGCTGGCCCGGCTCTTGGCCGCTGCGCGCTCGTGACGGGCGGCGGGCGCGGGATCGGCCGCGCCACCGCCCGCGAGCTCGCAGCCCGCGGCTGGGCGGTGGCGCTCTTCGACCTCGACGCGGCGGCGCTCGCCGAGACCACCGAGCTGATCCGTGATGCCGGCGGCACCGCGGCGGGTTACACGGTGGACGTGTCCGACGAGGCGAGTGTCGCCGAGGGCGTCGCAGTCGCGGCGGCGGAGCTCGGCGCCCCGCTCGTGCTCGTCAACAACGCGGGCGTGCTGCGCGACGACTTCCTGTTCCGGGCCACGCTCGACGACTGGGACCTCATCATGAACGTGCACCTGCGTGGCGCGTTCCTGATGAGCCGTGCCGTGCAGCGCTTCATGGTGGAGGCTGGTTGGGGGCGCATCGTCAACCTGTCGAGCACCTCCGCGCTCGGCAACGCCGGCCAGAGCAACTACTCCGCGGCAAAGGCCGGGGTGCAGGGGCTCACGAAGACGCTCGCGCTCGAGCTCGGCAAGTTCGGCATCACCGCGAACGCCGTGGCCCCGGGCTTCATCGCGACCGACATGACGCGCGCGACGGCTGAGCGACAGGGCATCACGTTCGAGGAGCTCGCCGAGCGGGTGTCCGCCGCAACCGCTGTGCGCCGCATGGGCGACCCCGCGGACATCGCCAACGCGGTGGCGTTCTTCGTGGCAAACGAGAGCAGCTTCGTGTCGGGCCAGGTACTGTACGTCTCCGGCGGCCCGAGTGTGTAGTGCGCAGGCGGCTCCGGATCCCACGCAAGAAACTGCGCGGGATCCGGGCTGCGCGCCGCTCGTGCTGCACGGCCTCGCCGGGGTGCGCGCGGCTGCCGGCGCAGAGCTCGGCCCCACAACGTGGTTCGAGGTGACGCAGGAGCGCGTGGACGACTTCGCCCGGGTCACTGAGGACTGGCAGCCCATCCATTGCGATCCGGAGCTGGCCGCAGCAAGCATGTTTGGCGGCACGATCGCGCACGGCTACCTGACGGTCGCGCTGCTCAGCCGTTTCGCGCGCGAGCTGTACCGCATCGAGGGCACCCGCACGGTGGTGAACTACGGGCTCGACCGGGTGCGCTTTCCCGCGCCGCTCCGCGTGGGTGATCGCGTGCGTGCGCGTGCGCGAGTGGGGGAGGCGACGGCGCGCGGCGCCCTGCTCGACGTGCCCGTCACGTACACGCTCGAGGCGGAGGGTGAGGCGCGCCCCGTGCTCGTGGCGGAGACCCGCATCCTTGTCGACGCCCCGTAGATCCGCCCCGCGCTCCGTCCCCGCGCCCCGCCTCCCCGCCTCCCCAGCGGATCGGGGTCACTTGGGCAGGGTGTCGCTCCGCCCGCCCGCGCGACACCCTGCCCAAGTGACCCGAAACCGGGGGAGGGGTGGGGTCGCGGTGCACGATAGGATGGAGCGTTAGCGAGGCAGGCGAAAGGAGTCCGGGAATGGCGAAGCAACAGGTCGAGCTCGGTCCAACCGGCCGACCAGAGCGTGTCATCCCGGCACCCCAGAAGCTGGACCGCCACGGTCCCGCGCGCATCATCGCGATGTGCAACCAGAAGGGCGGCGTCGGCAAGACGACGAGCACCATCAACCTGGCTGCCGCGCTCGCGCGCTACGGCCGCCGCGTGCTGGCCGTCGATTTCGACCCGCAGGGGGCGCTCTCCGCGGGCCTGGGCGTGCCCGCGCATGACGTCGTGACGATCTACGACCTGATGCTCGGCAAGGAGAGGGATCCGCACACCGCGATCCAGCAGACCGCCACGCCCGGCCTCGACGTGATCCCGGCGAACATCGACCTGTCGGCGGCGGAGGTGCACCTCGTCACCGAGGTTGCTCGCGAGCAGATCCTCGGCGGCGTGCTCCGCAAAGTGGCCGACGACTACGACGTGATCCTCGTCGACTGCCAGCCGTCCCTCGGCCTGCTCACCGTGAACGCGCTCACCGCAAGCCACGGCGTGCTCATCCCGCTCGCGTGCGAGTACTTCGCGCTGCGCGGCGTCGCGCTGCTCGTCGAGACGATCGACAAGGTAAAGGACCGCCTGAACCCGGCCCTCGAGCTCGACGGCATCCTCGCAACGATGTACGACTCGCGCACGCTGCACGCGCGGGAGGTGCTCGAGCGCGTCGTCGACACCTTCGGTGACAAGGTGTTCGACACCGTGATCGGCCGTACCGTGAAGCTGCCCGACGCGCAGATCGCCGCGCAGCCCATCCTCGACTACGCGCCCTCGAACGCCGCATCCGAGGCGTATCTGAAGCTCGCTCGCGAGCTCGTGCAGCGGGGCGTGGTCGCCTAACCACGATCATGGCAGCGCTCGACACGAACCAGGAGCCGGGCGTGCGCGATGCGCCCGGTGAGTCGAGCGCGCCCGGCACCGAGTTTCGAGTGTCGCTCGAGGTGTTCGATGGGCCGTTCGACCTGCTGCTCAACCTGATTGGCAAGCACGAGCTTGACATCACGGAGGTGTCGCTCAGCCTGGTGACGGACGAGTTCATTTCCTTCCTCTCCTCGCTCGAGGGGCAGGGGCTCATCGAGTTGGATCGCGCATCGGAGTTTCTCGTTGTCGCCGCCACACTGCTCGATCTGAAGATCGCCAGCCTGCTCCCGCAGGGCGAAGCGGTCGACGCCGAAGACATTGCGCTGCTCGAAGCGCGGGATCTCCTCTTTGCGCGCCTGCTGCAGTACCGCGCCTTTAAGCAGGCGAGCGCCTGGTTCCAGGAGCGACTGCTCGCGGAGGATGCCCGCCACCCACGCCTCGTGCCGCTCGACCCGAAGTATCGGGAGCGCGGGCCGGAGCTGCAGTGGACGCTGTCGGCGGCAGACTTCGCCGCGATCGCAACACTTGCTTTCGCGCCGCGTGAGCTGCCCATGGTCGGCCTCGACCACCTGCACGCTCCGCTCGTGTCGATCCGCGAGCAGGCGGCCATCATCGTTGCTGAGCTGCGCAATTCGGGTGCACGGAGCTTCCGCGAACTGATCGCGGGCGTCGACGAGCGCGGCGTGATCATCGCGCGCTTCCTCGCCATCCTCGAGCTGTACCGCCGCGCGGCGGTGCTCTTCGAGCAGGCCGAGCCGCTCGGCGAACTCATCGTGCAGTGGACGGGCGAGAACTGGTCAGATGACGAACTCGCGACCCTGGGGAGTGACTATGACTGAGCCAGACGCACAGCCCGGAAGCGCCGCGGAAGAGCTGGCCGCTGCCCGCGCCGACCACACGCTCGCGCAGCAGCTCGAGGCACTCCTCATCGTCGCCGACGAGCCGCTCAGCGCGGTCTCGCTCGCCGCCGCGACCGAGAAGCCCGTGCGCGAGGTGCGCGAGGCCGTCATCGCGCTCGCCGCGGAGTACGATGGGAGGGATGGGGCTCCCGGATCCCACGCCCGCGGTTTTGAACTGCGCGAGGTGGGGGGCGGGTACCGCTTCTACGTGCGTGCGAGCCTTGACCCGCTCGTGGCCGACTTCGTGCACCAGCAGACTCCGTCGAAGCTGTCGCAGGCGGCCCTCGAAACGCTCGCCGTGATCGCATATCGGCAGCCGATTGCGCGCGGCGCGATCGCGTCGATCCGTGCGGTGAACGTGGATTCCGTGGTGCGCACGCTGCTTGCGCGCGGACTCATCACCGAGGTGGGGCACGACCCGGAGACCACCGCAACGCTGTACGGGACATCCGAGTCACTGCTCGGTTATCTCGGTATCGGAGACATTTCGGAGCTGCCGCCTATCGCGCCGCTGCTCGACGATCCAATGGAAGGTTTTACACATGAAGAACTCTGATCAGGGAGCCGGCGGCTCGTTCTCCGTCGATGGCGGAGCCGCTGAGGTCGACCTCGCGGAGTTCGGGTGGGATCCCGAAGAGCGCGCACGCGTACTCGGCGACCGGGCTGAGAAGCCGGAGGATTTTGGCGATGAGCCCGGCCGCGGTGTGATCACCGAGAACGATGACGACGGCAGCGTGCGCCTGCAGAAGGCACTCGCGCACGCGGGGATCGCCTCGCGCCGAGCGTGCGAGACGCTCATCACGAGCGGCCGCGTGTGGGTGAACGGCAAGCCCGAGCGCGAACTCGGATCCCGCATCGTGCCGGGCACCGACGAGGTGCGCGTCGACGGGGTTGTCGTGCAGCTCGACGCGACAAAGCGCTACTTCGTGCTGAACAAGCCGACCGGCGTCGTCTCGACCATGAGCGACGAGCACGACCGCCCCGACCTGCGCGAGTTCACCGACCAGTTCGAGGACCGCCTGTACAACGTTGGCCGCCTCGACACCGACACGAGCGGTCTGCTCATCCTCACGAACGATGGCGAACTCGCGCACCGCCTGGCGCACCCGAGCTTCGGCGTGCAGAAGACCTACGTGGCGAAGGTGCGCGGTCAGGTGACCCCGGCCGTCATCCAGCAGCTGAAGGACGGCGTCGAGCTGAAGGACGGCCCGATCAAGGCCGACCGCGCGAAGCTGCTGCCGGGTGGCGCGGGTAAGTCGCACTCGCTTGTGGAACTCACTCTGCACTCGGGCAAGAACCGCATCGTGCGTCGCATGCTCGCTGAGGTGGGCCACCCCGTTGACGAGCTGGTGCGCCGTCAGTTTGGTCCGCTGCACCTCGGCACGCTGCGCGTGGGCGAGATGCGGGAGCTCGCACCCGCTGAGCGCGGGGCGCTGCTGTCGGCTGGACCCGATGACTGGCAGGGCGACGACGCCGAGCAGGAGAAGAAGAAGCCGCGCTCGCGTGTGGGCTGGGCGAAGAGCTCGGTCACGGCGGGCCGTCCCGGCGACGGCAAGGGCGCGAAGGGCCTGCGCGGCGTTGCAGCGCGTGGCAACCCGCACGGGCGCCGTGCTGCGGACGCCGAGCGCGGCGGGGAGCGTCGCGGCGCTGACCGGGATCGGGATCAGCGTGGCGGTCGCGATCAGCGGGATAACCGTGGATACGACCGGAACCGTGACGACCGTGGCGGTCGCGATCAGCGGGATAACCGTGGGTTCGACCGGAACCGCGATGATCGTGGCGGTCGTGGTTTCGATCGGGATCGGGATCAGCGTGGCGGTCGTGACCAGCGGGATAACCGTGGATACGACCGGAACCGCGACGAGCGTGGCGGTCGTGGTTTCGATCGGGATCGGGATCAGCGTGGCGGTCGCGATCAGCGGGACAACCGTGGCTACGACCGGAACCGTGACGACCGTGGCGGTCGCGATCAGCGGGATAGCCGTGGGTTCGATCGCAACCGTGACAACCGCGGCGGTCGCGAGCAGCGGGACAACCGTGGCTACGACCGGAACCGTGATGACCGTGGCGGTCGCGATCAGCGGGATAACCGTGGCTACGACCGGAACCGCGACGACCGTGGCGGTCGTGACCAGCGCGGCGGCGGGCCCCGCGGGTACCGAGGCCAGCGATGAGCGGCAACGGCACCCGCAACGGGCTCTACGGTGCGCAGCCCGCGGCGCGCACTCGTGGACCCGTGCACGTGATCGGTTCGGGGCTGCTCGGCGCGAGCGTCGGCCTCGGCCTGCGCGAGCGCGGCGTTGACGTGACCCTCGAGGACCTCTCGCCCACTACCGTTGCGCTCGCCGCAGACTACGGTGCGGGCCGGGTGCGCGCGGCAGACGACGCCGAACCCACCATCGTGGTCGTCGCGACCCCGCCCGATGTGACCGCCGACGCGGTCGAGCGGGCCCTCGCCACCTACCCGAACGCCGTGGTGACCGACGTGGCAAGCGTGAAGCTGGCCCCGCTCGAGGAACTGCAGCGCCGCGGCGTCGACCTCACGAACTACGTTGGCTCGCACCCGATGGCAGGCCGCGAGCGCGGCGGCGCGATCATGGCGCGTGCCGACTTGTTCACCGCCCGCCCGTGGGTGATCTGCCGCGACGCGGAGACCCCGGCCGAGGCGCTCGCGCACGTGGAAGACGTGGCGCTCGACCTCGGCGGCGTGCTGATCGAGATGACCCCCGAGGAACACGACCGCTCGGTGGGACTCGTCTCGCACCTCCCGCAGGTGGTATCGAGCCTGCTCGCCGCGCGTCTCGTGCCGGCAACCGAGCAGGCCATCGGCCTTGCGGGGGCGGGGCTGCGCGACACCACGCGGATTGCCGCGAGCGATCCCGAGCTGTGGATCCAGATTCTTGGCGCGAACCGCGAGCCCGTCACCGAGTTGCTCGACGCGCTCGCCGGCGACATCGCCGACTTTGCTGACGCCCTCCGGGATCCCGAGCGAGTCGGCACGAAGCGGCGCATCGCCGATCTGCTGTCGGCGGGCAATGCGGGTGTGGCGCGCATTCCCGGCAAGCACGGCTCCTCCGAGCGCTTCACCACGATCACGGTGCTCATCGACGATACGCCGGGCCAGCTGGCGCGACTGCTCACCGAACTCGGAGAACTGGGCATTAACATGGAAGACTTGCGTCTGGAACACTCGCCGGGCGCGCAGATTGGTTTTGCGGAGATCGCGGTGCTGCCCGAGGTGGCTGAGCGCGCGGTTGCCGACCTCGTTGAACGCGGATGGAGGACGCTGTGATGAATGCTGAGCACGAGCCGGGCGCACCCGCACCCATCCTCGTTGCAATCGATGGGCCCGCGGGCAGCGGAAAGTCGAGCGTGTCACGCACCGCTGCCGAGGCTCTCGGCTTCGGCATCCTTGACACCGGCGCTGCCTACCGTGCACTCGCGTGGACGGCGCAGCGCATCGGCCTTGACCTCGATGATGCTGCCGCAATGGAGGTGCTGCTCGACAACTGGGTGTACCGCATCACGCTGCGCGGCACGCAGCAGGTGACGGTCGCCGTGCCCGGTGGGGTGGGGGCTGCCGTGCCCGAGCTCGCCGAGGGGGTCGACGTGACCGCCGCGATTCGCGAGCACTCCGTCAGCGGCCAGGTGAGTCGCGTCTCGAAGCACCCCGCGGTGCGCGAGCGGCTCAACGAGATGTTCCGCCGCACGGTCGCCGAGTCGGGCCTGCCCGGCGTGGTGATCGAGGGCCGCGACATCACGACCGTGGTGGCGCCCGACGCGCCGGTGCGGATCCTCCTCACCGCGTCGCCCGAGGTGCGCGCCCAGCGGCGCGCGGGGGAGCTGCCCGGGCTCACACCCGAGCAGGTGCTCGCCGATCTCACTGCGCGCGACGCAAAGGACGCCCTCGTGGTGGACTTCATCAACCCCGCACCCGGGGTGACGCTCGTCGACACGAGCGACCTGAACTTCGAGCAGTCGGTGCAGGCTGTCGTCGACATCGTACGAGCGGCGCAGGGCGCTGCGGAAGAGAGCAAGAAATGAGCACGGAACAGAACGGCGCACCAGGCGCCGCCGAGAACGAGACGGAGGTGTTCGACGTCTCGACCGTTGACTCCTCCGAGGTGATCGTGGGCGAGGGCTTCGACCCCGAGCTCGACGGGGTGACCGACGAGGAGCGCCTGCGCGCCATGCGCTCGAACCTCGACGGCTTCGACCTCGAAGACGACGACATGGTGCTCGTCAACGAGGACGGCGAGTTCCTCGGCTTCGCCGAGCCCGCCGCCGAGGCGCTGCCCGTCGTCGCGATCGTGGGCCGCCCGAACGTGGGCAAGTCCGCACTCGTCAACCGCATCCTGGGCCGCCGCGAGGCCGTCGTCGAGGACCTCCCCGGCGTCACCCGCGACCGCGTGAGCTACCCCGCCGAGTGGACGGGCAAGCGCTTCACGCTCGTCGACACGGGCGGGTGGGAGCCCGATGCGAAGGGCCTCGACGCCTCCGTCGCGCTGCAGGCCGAGGTGGCCATCGAGCTGTGCGACGCCGTCATGTTCGTCGTCGACTCGCGCGTGGGCCCCACTGCGACCGACGAGCGCGTCGTGCAGCTGTTGCGCCGCACCAACAAGCCCGTCTTCCTCGTCGCCAACAAGGTGGACGACATGGTGCAGGAGCCCGAGGCAGCCCAGCTGTGGTCGCTCGGCCTCGGCGAGCCGCACGCGGTGTCGGCCCTCCACGGTCGCGGCGTCGCCGACCTGCTCGATAAGGTCATCGCCTCGCTGCCCGACGAGTCTGCCGTGGCGCAGCCGAAGCTCGCCGGCCCCCGCCGCGTCGCGCTGCTCGGCCGCCCGAACGTGGGCAAGTCGAGCCTCCTGAACAAGGCTGCGGGCGAAGAGCGCGCCGTCGTGTCTGACATCGCCGGCACCACGCGTGATCCCGTGGACGAGCAGGTCGAGCTTGCGGGCCGCGTGTGGACCTTCGTCGACACGGCAGGCATCCGCCGCCGCGTGCACCTGCAGAAGGGCGCCGACTTCTACGCAACGCTCCGCACCGCCGCCGCGCTCGAAAAGGCCGAGGTGGCCGTCGTGCTCATCGACGTCACGCAGGAGATCAGCGACCAGGATCTGCGCATCATCGACCTCGTTCTCGAGTCGGGCCGCGCGCTCGTGCTGGCCTTCAACAAGTGGGACATGCTCGACGACGACCGCCGCCGCTACCTGGAGCGCGAGATCGAGCAGGATCTCAGCCACGTCGACTGGGCACCCCGAGTCAACATCTCCGCGCGCACGGGCCGCCACCTCGAGAAGCTCGTCCCCGCTCTGGAGACCGCGCTCGAGTCGTGGGACACCCGTATTCCCACGGCGAAGTTCAACGCGTTCATCGCGGAGCTGGTGCAGGAGCACCCGCACCCGCTGCGCGGCGGCAAGCAGCCGAAGATCCTGTTCGGCACGCAGGTGCAGAACCGGCCGCCCACGTTCGTGCTCTTCACCTCGGGCTTCCTGGATCCCGGCTACCGCCGCTTCATCCAGCGCCGCCTGCGCGAGACGTACAACTTCGAGGGCAGCCCCATCGTGCTGAACATGCGCATCCGCGAGAAGCGTCAGCGCGTGTAACGACGCCGGGTTCTTGCCTCGCGCAAGGAATTCAGCGAACAGCAGCGCCCCTCCCACGGGAGGGGCGCTGCGGCGTTTTCGGGGACTGCCACGGCCGCGATCCCGCGCGAAAATCCCAGCCGCGCTGCCCTACGCTAAACGGATGCACGAAGAATCCGGTGCCGAACGCGGCCTGACACCGCTTGAGCGGGCCATCGATCGGGCGGCGAACCGGCTGCTCGAGGGGGCACCCGCGCGCGGGGCCCGGGCCGTGCTCGTCGAGTGCGCGGTGTTCGTGATGAAGCAGGCGTGGGCGTGCGTGTTCGGTGCGCTGCTGCTCGCCGTCATCGTCGCGGCACGGCTCTGGTACCCGGACGACGCCGCGCTGGCGCGCAACGACGCCCTCACGATCGCGGCGATCCTCATCCAGATCGGCATGCTCGTGTTCAAGCTCGAGACCGGGCGCGAGCTGTGGGTGATCATCCTCTTCCACATCACGGGCACGGCGATGGAGCTCTTCAAAACCGATGTGGGGTCGTGGTCGTACGAAGCCGCGGGCGTGCTGCACATTGGCGCCGTGCCGCTCTTCAGCGGTTTCATGTACGCGGCCGTCGGCTCCTACATGGTGCGCGTGTACCGGCTGCACCGGCTGCGCTTCACCAACTATCCGCGGGTGTGGCTCACCACGATTGTTGCGGCCGCGATCTACGTGAACTTCTTTTCGCACCACTTCATCGTCGATTTGCGGTGGGTGCTGCTCGTCGCCGTGGTGGTGCTCTGGTGGCGCACGACCATGCACTTCCGCGTGTACCGGGTGACGCTGCGCGCGCCCCTCCTGCTCGTGTTCTTCGGCGTTGCCGTGTTCATCTGGTTGGCTGAGAATATCGCGACGTGGGGTGGGGCGTGGCTGTACCCGCATCAGGAGGGCGGCTGGGAGCTCGTCTCGCCGCAGAAGCTGATCGCCTGGTTCCTGCTTATGATCATCTCGGTCGTCATGGTCACGTGGGTGTACCCGCCGCGCGACGTGGATCCCGCTCCCGATGGCGAAGCTGATCCGGATCCGGACATCGAGCCCGAGCGAGACGCTGCGCAGAGCCCGGGTCCCGCGGCGTGAGGCGGGTGTTCAGCTCGGCCGGTGGCTGGGCGCTGATCACGGGTGCGGTCGCGGTGCTGTGGGCGCTGCTTGGTGACGGGACCGCGTTCGGGCCGATGGTCTGCGCGCTCGTCGCCGGGTTCTTCCTCGGCTACGTGGTGCTCGGTGCGTTTCGCCGAGGCCTGTCTGCGCGGGCGGATCTTCTGCTGCACATCCTCCTCGCGGCGCTGCTCGGCCTCGTGGGAATGTTCATCGTGCCGCGTCTGACGGAGATCATGCCCTGGCAGCGCAGCTGGGCGCCGCAGCCAGTGCTTGCCTTCTTGCCGGTTGTCGGCATGGTCGTGGTGAGCTTCACCGCTGTGGTGTGGTTGTTGCTCCTCTCGCGGGCGGTGGCGGCGATTCCGAACCGCGACCCGCGGGATCGCCCGGCGCCCGAGTGGGAGGCCCGCACCTCGTCGGGCACCGAAGCGTGGGTCACCGCGGTGCCCATGACGCGCCGCGCGTACGGCTGGGTGGTCGCGCTGGTCGGTGTGCTGATCGGGCTCGCGCTGTGGGCGGTGTTCGCGCTGGGGTCGCCGAAGATCTGGTGGTGGCCGCCGAAGCTCGTGTTGCTGGCGCTCGGGATCGGGATCGCGCTGCCGATCGTGCTCGCTGCCCGCGCAGCCCTGCGCGCACGCACGCGCCAGTGCCGTGTGGAGTTTGCGGGCTCCCGCGTGACGCTGTGGGTCGCGGCGCGACCGGGCGCGTGGCGCGGAGAAGATTTTGCCAGTTCCAGTGCCAGTGCCAGTGCCAGTGCCAGTGCCAACACGGTGGAGCGCACTTCGTTCGCGTTTCGTGAACTTGATGAGTTCGTCTGGTGCGCAACGGGCGACGGTGCCCGACTCGAACTTCGTTCGGGGGAGCGTCACACTTCGTTGCTCGTGGGCATCGCGCGGCCGCGACCCGGACTGAGCGCGGCGCTGCCCCCGCTCTCGCGCCGGGTACGGGCGGAGCTCGCCAAAGCAGGGCTCGCGGAGGTCTCGCCTCGCACACCGGGCCGCGCTCGCGTCCAGCCAACGCCGGCCCGACCTCACCCCGTGCTGCGCTTTATCCGAGACGCCGCGCCAGCAGCCTCCGCACACGTCTGAGGCCCCCGGGAAATCCCGGGGGCCTCACACTCGCTGCCCGCTGAGCTGCATGCTGTGCGGGCGAGGCTCAGGCTAGAGCCACGCGAACGGCAGGGCGAGGAGCCCGGCGCCGAGCGCGACCGCACCGATCAGAATGCCGATCGCGGTGAACGCCAGCATGATGCTGTTCAGCCACACACCCCAGAGCGCCAGCGTGCGCTCGGTGGTGCCGCGGCGCAGCGCGAGGATGCTGAGGATAAGGCCGGCGATGGGAGCGATGAACGTCCAGCTGCTCACGATCGAGGCGATACCGAGCACGAAGCCGACGATCGCGAAGACGCGGCTGTTCTCGCTCGGGGCAGCGGGGACCGGCTGCGGACCCTGCGCGGGTGTGCCCTGCGAGCCGTCGAAGCCGTACTGTCCGTACTGCGCGCCCGCCTCCCACTGTGCGCCGGGGGTGCCCTGCGGTGCCTGGCCGGGAACCTGCTCGCCCTGCATAGCGAAGGCCTGGGCGGAGGCAGCATCGTTTGTGATGGGAGCGGTGCCGGGGAGGATCGCGGTGGTGTTCATGGTGCTCTCCTTTCGAGCGTCGGCGGGTGATTCTGGTGTCGGCCCGTCCTGATGCTTCAAAGGTATGCCGGCACCCGGGTGCGGCGCGTCCTCCCGCGGTGCCGAGCGCCTCATACCCCGGTACTGCCCTGCCTGCTGTACCCCCTCAGGGTTCCCCTGACCCGCTCGCCCCAACGGTTCGGGGTCACTTCGGCAGGGTGTCGCGCGGTGCAGCGAGACGACACCCTGCCGAAGTGACCCCGATTCGCCGGGAGGCGGGGGAGGCGGGGACGCGGCTAGTGGGAGACCTCAGAGAGGTCCGTGCCCTTCGGGGCGAGGAGGAACACCGCCACAGCCACCGCGAACATGATGATGCCGCCCGCGATTCCCGTGGTTTGCAGCGAGTGCGTGAATGCCACCCCGGCCTCGTGCGCGAGATCGGGCAGGCGCAGCTCCTCAGCGATCGACACCGCGGCACCGAGCGACTCCTGCGCCTGCGCACCCAGCTCGGGATCCACGCCCGCGAGTGCGCCCGACTTCAGGAACTCCGCGCGGTAGAGCAGTGCGGAGATGCTGCCCAGGATCGCGACACCGAGCACCGCGCCCAGCTCGTACGAAGTCTCCTCGATCGCGCCAGCGCTGCCCGCCTTCTCCTCGGGGGAGCCGTGCATGATCATGGCCGAGCCGATGGCCAGCGAGCCGCTGCCCGCGCCGACGAGCGCGAGTGCGACGATCACCGTGGTAGTCGAGAGCGTGCCCGGCTGAATGCCGACGAGCATCATGCCGACGCCCGCGAACGCGATGCCGCCCGCGAGGACGGTGCGCGCGCCGATGACCCGTGCCAGCGGGGGAGCCGCAAGCGACGCGATCGCGCCGGCGATGGCGATCGGGAAGAGGCGGATGCCAGCCTCGACTGGGGACGCGCCGTCGACGAGCTGCATCCACTGTGCGATGAGCAGCAGCGCGGCGATCATGGCGAAGGTGGAGCCGAGCGCGGCGAGAATGCCCGCCGAGAACTCGCGGTTGCGGAACAGCTTCAGCTCAAGCAGCGGCGTATCGCTCCGGATGCAGCGCACGACAAACCAGACGAGCAGCGCGGCGCCCGCGGTGAACGCGATAAGCGCCTCGGGCACGAGGAAGCTCGCCTCCTTGCCGAAGGTCTTGATCGCCCACACGAGCAGCGTCATGCCCACGAGCGAGAGCGCCGCCGCGAGCGCGTCCCAGCGGCCGGGGTGCGCAACACGCGACTCGGGCAGGATCAGGATGCCCGCGATCACGCCGGCGAGCATGAGCGGCACGTTGATGAGGAACGCCGCGTGCCAGGAGAAGTGCTCGAGCAGCACGCCGCCGATGAGCGGGCCGACGGCAGCGCCGAGGCTCGACACGGCGGCCCAGATGGACAGTGCGGTGGCGCGCTCCTTCGGGTTCGTGAAGATGACACGAATGAGCGACAGCGTGATCGGCATGATCATGGCGCCGCCGACGCCGAGCAGCGCGCGGATGCCGATCACGCCCTCGGCGCTGTTCGCGAAGAGGATGAGCAGCGATGCGCCGCCGAAGATGGCGTAGCCGAGCAGCAACATGCGCTTCCGGCCCCAGCGATCGGCGATCGCGGCGAACGACACGAGCAGGCCCGCGAGGACAAGGGAGTAAACGTCGATGATCCAGAGCTGCTGGTCAGAGCTCGGATGCAGCTCGGCCGACATCTCGGGCAGAGCAATGTTCAAGATCGTCATGTCCATGGTGATCACGAGCAGGCTGGCCGTGAGGACCGCGAGGGCAGCCCAGCGACGGCCGCGGCTGAACTGCTGCGGGGGTGCCTGGGGTGCGGGGAGGGTGGACATGTGTGGTGCCTTTCTGGGCGAGAGATGTGATGCGCGCCAGGGTTGGCGCGCAGGAAGCCGCGAAGTGCGGGGGCAGCGGCTCAGTGAGGGCGCGGCTACCGAGGGATCCTGGGGTGGGGCCGCCGCGCGGTGCTGGGTGCGTTCGGGTGTGTGAACGCCCAGCGCCTAGGAGTGCGCGGGGCCCGAAGTTCGTCGAAGCTCGGGAACGGCTTCGGGGGCGGGAGCTGCGGCCGTGGGGGCCGCCGACTCCGTCGGGAAGCTCGGAACTTCAGGGAGCTGGGAGAGCGCGAGGAACGCGCGGGTGAGGTCGTCGCGGGTGAGCGGCTCGTCGCGGAGGCTCGCGTGCACGGTTGCCCCGTCGAGGTAGACCGAGAGCGCAAGCGCAGCGGCGCGGCCGATGTGCTCGGTGAGCATTTCGATCAGGCGGTCGTTCCAGCGGGTCGCGAGTGCGCGCAGCCGCGGATCGGTGGTGCCGCTGGTGATCAGCGCGATTTCTGCCTGCACGGCGCGACGATCGCCGAGGAACGCGAGGATTTCGGTGACCGCACGGCTCGGGTCTTGCGCCATATCGGACACGAACGGCTCGATCGATTCGAGCGCCTTGTCGATCTCGTTGGCAAGCTGCTGGAGGGCCGCCTCCCGGAGCTCGTCGATCGAGGCAAAGTGCTGGGTGGTCGAGCCGAGGGGGACCTCCGCGCGTGCGGCGATCGCCCGATGAGTGAGCGCGGCGACGCCTCGCTCTGCCACGAGCGCGGTGGCCGCGTCGAGGATGGCGCGGCGCCGGCCCTCGGGGTCGCGACGGCGCGGGGTGGTGGCCGGGGCGGAGCCGGTGCTCACGGGAGTGGGATCGCTTGACTGCGCGTGCGTGCTCGTCACGGTGTCCTTCCAATCCCCGGCGGGTGGCGCGAGGCCACCCGGTGATGTACTTCTGTACATGTACTTTTGTACATTACCGGGTGCACTTTTCGCAAGATGACAGTTTCGTGGGATCTCGCCCCGTTTGTCGGTCGATGCCGATAGCGTGGACGGTGCCCGGCCACCGCTCGGTAGCCCGGCCCCAAGGAGGAAACGCACAATGGCTCAGATCAGTACGGCAGACCTGTACGACGAGCGCGGTGAGGAGCTGCAGTCGGTTGCGCTGCAGTTCCAGAACATCGGCGGCATGAGCGGCTTCACCGGCGCGGTGCGCACGGTCCGCTGCTTCCAGGACAACGCACTGCTCAAGCAGATTCTCTCGACGCCCGGCGAAGGTGCCGTGCTCGTGATCGACGGCGGGGGATCGCTCGCCACCGCACTCGTGGGCGATGTGATCGCCGGCCTCGCGGTCGACAATGGCTGGTCTGGCCTCATCGTCAACGGCGCGATCCGCGACCGTGTGGCGATTGGCACGCTGCCGTTCGGCGTGAAGGCGCTCGGCTCGAACCCCGCAAAGTCCACCAAGACGGGCGCGGGCGAGCAGGATGTGCCCGTGGAGATCGCCGGCGTCACCTTCCGGCCCGGCGCGCAGGTGTGGTGCGACGAAGACGGGATCCTCGTCGAGCGTTAAGGTCGCCGTGTGAACACTCGACTGCGGGCGGCGTTGCCCTTCGTTCCCTACATCGTGGCGTCCATTGTGCACGTGACGGCTCGATTCCTCGAGCATCCCATCGATGCGCCAACGAAGCTGCTGCTCATGCCGGCGCTCGCGCTCGGCGTGCTGTGGGCGTCTGCGGGAATCCGGCCGTGGCCGCGCGGTGTCATTGTGCTGCTCGTCGCGTCGATCTTCTTCTCGTGGCTCGGCGATGGCTCGGCGACGTTCTTCCCCATGTTCGAGAGCGAGCTGCCGATGATGCTGGCCTGCTTCGGTCTCGCCCACGTGGGGTACGTGCTGCTCATGTGGCGCGCCCGCGGGGTGGCCGTGCGGCGGGTGCCGGCCTGGGCGCTCGTGTATGCGCTCGCCTACGTTGTGATGATCGCGCTCCTCGTGCCGCACACGGGTGCGCTCACCGTGCCCGTCATTGTGTACGGCCTGCTCCTCGCGGGCACGGCGGCAATGGCGTCGCGCTGCGGCCCCGTGATCGCGTGGGGCGGCGCGTGGTTCCTCGTCTCCGACGCGATCCTGTCGTTCCGCATCTTCCTGCCCGAGGTGATGCCCGACTGGACGAGTGGCATGGTGATGCTCACCTACACGCTCGGACAGGGGCTCATCGCCGCCGGAATTGTTACGGCGCTGCGGCGGCGGGCGGCGGGGTCGATGGCTGCTCCGGGAGTTCCGGGAGCACCCGCAGCAGCTTCTTCGCGCCCCGCGTAGTCGCCGCGCCAGCAACGCGCACGCGCACCTTCAGCTCGGCATCGCTCGTAACGACGGTCACGATGGCACCCTGCTCGGCGGCGCGATCCACCTCAGCGACGATCGCGTCGTCACCGACCTCCGGCGCATCGACGACGCGCACGTGGGCGCCATCGCCGATCCCGCGCGAGATGCCCTCCGTGACCATCACCCACTCGGGAAACGCCTGGGCGAGGCCCGCGACTCGGGTGTCGGGGAGGTCGAGGAAACCGGCGCGAATGCCGTTTCCGTTCGCGACGAAGGCGTCGAGGCGATCGCGTAGCCGAACGGCGGCCCCGCGACGGTCCTTCCACCAGCCGTCGGGCACGGCGCCCACCACGTTCGCCGCGTCAACGATGACCGTTGGGATGCCGCCCACGAGCGGTTTGAGTAGCGCCCAGCTGCTCGCGAATGCGGGGTGCAGCGTGAGCTTCTCGACCTCGGCGACCGGCACCCACTCGAGGGCGTGGCTCTCGGGGTCGGTAATCTCGGGCTCGAACGGAGTGGCAACGTCCGCGATGAGGGTCGTGTAGCTCCAGCCGCCGCGGTCGAGTACGTGCGTGAAGCGCGGGATCATCGAGTGATCCGGCACGCCCGCCTCCTCCTGCGACTCGCGGAGCGCCGCCTCGATGGGTGTCTCGTCGGAGTGCCGTGCACCGCCCGGGATGCCCCAGGTGTCGCCGTGGTCGCTCCACGTGACGCGGTGCTGCATGAGGATCGCGCCGCGCGCCCGGTCGAAGGCGAGCAGACCGGCTGCGCCGTAGCGGCCCCAGTAGCGGCCGCCGTCCTCGGCAGTGACCCACGCATCGCCAGAATCTCGGAGGTCGCTCATGCCTCCAGCGTAGTCGCGCGAGCTGCGTGCCCGCCCGGACTCATCCGAAACGCCGGCGCACCGGGATGTGCGAGGGCGGCCTCCCTGGCGCCGACTCTCTCTGTCCCGCTCCCTTTTCTTGCCGCCCACTCCCCGCAGGGCAGGTTCGCCGCGCGGGGGCAGGCTATCTCGCGCCGCAGGCTGCCCTTTCGTTGGCCAAACTACCCTCCCGGGAATGGACGGACGTGGGAGTTGACGTGGCAGACGGCGCGGGCGGGGCGCCGGGGCTGAATAGGCTGGTCTCTATGACGGCAACTCTTGTGGCGCAGGGCATCGCGGGTGGCTACGCCCACCGCACCCTGTTTGAAAACCTCGACCTCACCGTGGCGCCGGGTGACGTGGTCGGCGTCGTCGGGGTGAACGGTGCGGGGAAATCGACCCTGCTGCGCATTCTCGCGGGCGAGCTCGCGCCCCAGGAGGGCACCGTGCACCTCGCGCCGCTCGACGCGTTTGTGGGCTGGCTGCCGCAGGAGCACGAGCGTGTGCCGGGGGAGACGGTGGCCGCCTACGTCGCCCGCCGCACCGGCTGCGCGCAGGCCACGCTCGAGATGGACGCCGCGGCGGCGGCGCTTGGCGACCCCGACGCAGCGGGGCCGGATGGCGCCGACCCCGCTGATGTGTACTCCGCGGCGCTCGAGCGCTGGCTCGCGAGCGGTGCGGCAGACCTCGACGACCGTCTGCCCGGCGTGCTCGCAGAACTCGGGCTCGACGGCGGGGCAGGATCAGGGCCCGCGAGCGTCTCCGCCGAGTCGCTCATGACTTCACTCTCCGGCGGGCAGGCTGCCCGAGTGGGGCTTGCTGCGCTGCTGCTGTCGCGCTTCGACATCGTGCTGCTCGACGAGCCCACGAACGACCTCGACCTCGATGGGCTGGAGCGGCTCGAGCGGTTCGTGCAGGGGCTGCGCGGCGGGGCCGTCCTTGTGAGCCACGACCGCGAGTTCCTCGCACGGTGCGTGACGCGCGTGCTTGAGCTCGACCTTGCGCAGCATTCGAACCGCGTCTACGGCGGCGGCTACGAGGCATACCTCGAGGAGCGCGAGATTGTGCGCCAGCATCAGCGCGACGCTTACGACGAGTTCGCCGAGACCAAGGCGGACCTCGTGGCTCGCGCACGCACGCAGCGCGAGTGGTCGAGCCAGGGCACGCGGAACGCGCTCCGCAAGGCCCCCGATAATGACAAGATTCGCCGCCGTGCCGCGAGCGAGTCGAGCGAGAAGCAGGCGCAAAAGGTGCGCCAGATGGAGAGCCGCATCCGCCGGCTCGAAGAGGTCGAAGAACCGCGCAAGGAGTGGCGCCTCGAGTTCACGATCGGCGCGGCGCCCCGATCGAGTGCAGTCGTTGCAACGCTCAACGAGGCGAGTGCGCGCCAGGGTGACTTCACGCTCGGCCCCGTCTCATTGCAACTGAACGCGGGGGAGCGCGTGGGCATCACCGGGCCGAACGGTGCGGGGAAGTCGACGCTGCTGCGGCTGCTGCTCGGCCGCCAGGCCCCCGACGCGGGCACGGCGACGATCGGCACTTCCGTGGCGATCGGAGAGGTGGATCAGGCCCGCTCACTGTTCGACGGCAGTGCGCCGCTGGCCGACGCGTTTGAAGCGCTTGTGCCAGAGATGGCCTCGGCCGAGGTGCGCACGCTGCTCGCCAAGTTCGGGCTCAAAGCCGACCACGTGCTGCGCCCGTGTGGCGAGCTGTCGCCGGGGGAGCGCACGCGCGCGGGACTCGCCCTATTGCAGGCGCGGGGAGTGAACGTGCTCGTGCTCGACGAGCCGACGAACCACCTCGACCTGCCCGCCATTGAGCAGCTGGAGCAGGCGCTCGAGACGTACGAGGGCGCGCTGCTGCTTGTGACCCACGATCGCCGCATGCTCGAGACCGTGCGCCTCGACCGCCGCTGGCACGTCGAGGCGGGCCGCGTTACGGAGCGGTAGCTGCCTGCGCGCCTTGGAGGAGCGACTGCGAGCTGCCGTGGATGAGGTGCAGATGCATCTCAGTGAGGGCCTCGACCCAGTTCTGGATCGAGGTGACCCGGCTTGAACGCATGATCCGGCTGAGCGCCTGGCTCGGCGCGAGAGTGCCATCCTCGCCCGGCTCCATGGCTACTGCCGCGAAACCGGGGCTGTCAGCCCCGACTTCGGAGGCGGCGAGGCTGCCTGGCATGACTGGAACCGGGGGCGCGCCGTCTGCAGGGAGTGCGGTGAGGAGTTCCAACTGTGACCTGCGGTAGGTGATCTCAGTCTCGAGGAGCCGCAACGCGGAGTACGGCGCGAAGGTCGCGGCCGCGAGTATGCGTAGCGAGAACGAGACCTCGTCCACGCGGGGGATCGGCGAGTAAGGTTCGTCGATCCAGTCACGGAGAAGCTGCTCGCCCGCGTTGGTTACGTGCAAGTGCTGCGCGTCGGGGTACTCCGCCCCGCCGTCTGAATCCGATCCGATGAGCCCCTCATTGAGGAGCGACGTTAAGTGTGTCAGCACGCTCGGGAGGTCCGGCTCGTCGAGCGCGAACGGGCCTTCGATGTCGAGGATTGGAATGAGCTCGCGCATGCGCGGCGTCCGGTTCCCGATGAGGGTCAAAATGAGGTAAGTCAGCTGAGTCATTGGTGTTCGTGTCAATCTGCTATTCAGCAATTGGTTTTTACTGTAACAGCTGTGCTAGCTGCTTGATCTTCACTAGGCGAACCAGTGTCTCGCGTGATCCGCGTTCATATGGGGACCTGCTCGGCACCTGTTCGCAGCCTAGGCCCGTGCAGGAACTCCGCGAAGAACGCGCCGACGAACCGTGGCACAGACACTGGGTCTCCGTGCGCTATGACACGGCCGCAGTGGGCGATTGGCACAACACGGGTGTCAGAGACGTCGCACTTGCAGCATTTACTTCGCACATCGGACCCCGAATCTTGAAGGCGGTCTCTCGCTGAGCGCACGGGGCGGCAAGAGACACACGTCACCTGCCCGTGTCGCTCGATGGTGGGCAGTTGGCGCTGCCATGGTCACCGAAGCACTGCGAATTCGAGATTGGACTCGGAGATTCGCTCTGCGACGCACGGTAGTGGTGCGGCAACGCTCGCGAAGCGCGCATTCGGTGCGCGGCTGAGTGGCGCGCGACTTAGCCTGATCCCGCCGTGGCGCCAGGGCGTTCCGCTCAGACGCCGGCCGGGGCGCGCCCCACTGATGCAACTGAAGGAGAACGAACACCGTGGCACACCGCAAGCACACGCTCGCCATGCGGCTGGGGGTACTCCTCACCGTGGTCCTCACGGGGTGGCATATCTTCGCTTCCTTCCTGTGGATCTCGCCGCCCAGCGAGCTGCGCACCGTTGTGCCGGGGAAGGCGCTCTCGAACTACATGCTTCCCTGGTATGGCCAGAGCTGGAGCGTATTCGCCCCCTCTCCGATCAATGGCGACTACTTCTTCAAAGTACGCGCGCACATGCCGGGGCCGGACGGGCTGGTCGAAACGGAGTGGGTTGACGCGACGTCTGCAGAGTTGTCGCTCGCGCAGTACCAGCTATTCCCGCCGCGAGCCGCAGGCCTTGCCTCGCAGCTTGCCTCCAACTTCAAGAGCGCGTTCGAAGAATTGTCTGACGAGCAGCGGGAGGTCGCCGCTCTGGGCTACTACAAGGGCGACGCATGGCTGGGGCGCATGCAGATTGCGCTGGATGAACTCGGGGACGATCCCGATATCGTCGCGGCATACATTTCGCAGGAGCGCTACGCATCCGCGTACGCGGCGCAGGTCGCTCACGCGGTCTGGGGCTCCGAGGTAGTGAACGTCCAGTTCCAGGTCAGTCGACAGAACGTGATCCCCTTTGCTGAGCGCCACAACCCGGATGCTGAGCGGCCCGCCGAGCAGATCGTGTCGACCGGGTGGCGTGGCATCCTCGCACTCGAGGACCAGTCTGAGTCGGCCTTCACGCACACCTTCCGCGACGCGCTGCGGAGGTCCGGACAGTGAGGAATCCTATGCACCCTGCGGTCGATACCGTCCTTGACGCTGCCACCGTTCCAACAGGTGAGCCAGGCGGGGATCCGCGCCGCGAGCCGCGCAGCCTCAGGGAGCGCCCCCGGGGGGCGTTCCGTCGGATCTGCGCCGCTCTTGGGGCTTTCGCTGGGGGGATTTGGGGATCGATCTGCGATGTTGCGGCCCGCATCATCCATTTCGTCGACGACTGGCTGCTCGACCGGAAGCATGCTCAGTACGGCACCGCAGTGGTGCGGATCCTCCTGGGTATCACGCTCCTTGGCAGCGCCTTAAGCGAGTATGGAACGCGCGCATATACCTGGGGTCCGGGCGCGGCCTGGACGGGGCAGCTGCAGTACCCCACGAGCGGGTTCTCCGAGATGTGGCCGTTCGCGGTGATCCGTGAGGCAGCGAAGAGCGAGTTTGGGGTGACGCTAGTACTGCTCGGCCTGATTGCGTGCGCCGTGCTCTTCACCGTTGGGTACCGCACGCGCCTCGTCCTGGTTCCGCTGTTCCTGCTGTGGGTTGGTTTCGTGAACATCAACCTCTATGTGCAGAATCAGAGCGACAACCTCACCCGAATCGTCTTCATCGCGCTCGCTTTCAGCGCCCTGTCCGACCGCTGGTCGTTCGACGCACGGCGGCGGCGACGTTTCGCGGGGGCCTCCGGCGGTATCGTGCGCCGCCTCTGGCGGTTCCAGCCGGTGCTTCCCGAGTGGGTGACGACACTGGCACACAACGCTGCCGTTGTGGTGATCGGAGTGCAGATCTGCTTCGTCTACGCGGCGGGTGGGTTGTTCAAAGCCGGGGGCGAACCATGGCAGAGCGGGATCGCGGTGTACGCCCCGCTCCAAACCATGGAATTCGGCACCTGGCCAGTCCTGAGCGACATCATCACCGCGTGGGGGCCCGCCGTCGCAGTTGGGACTATCGGCACAGTGCTCGTTCAAACCGCCTTTCCGCTGATGCTTCTCCGGCGATTCACGCGTGTCATCGCACTCATTGTGATCATGGGATTCCACGCCGCGATCGGGCTCCTCATGGGGCTACCCTGGTTCTCCCTCGGGATGATCGCTCTGGACGCAATCTTTATCAGCGACCGGAGTTGGCTCGGGTTGGAACGCCGATGGCGTGCTGCATGGGGGAGCGCAGGGGAACGCAGATCGTAGGCGGGGGCGCTCAGCACGGCTGAGGGGGCCACCTCGTGCCGGGCTTCCTCGGCAGCAACGCCGGGCGGGTGCCTCCGCAGCGAGCGGCGCAAACACGTCGTACGTAGCGCGGAGCCCGAGGCGAAACCGGGAGGGTAGAAATGCTGAAAGACACGAACAGTCCTCTGGGAGGGGTTGAAGACACCCGGGCAGCCGTGATCCGGCGTCTCGTGATGAATCTTGAACTGGGGCACGACATCGACCTCGTCGCCGGGCGCGGTCTCGGCTTGAGCACCGCACTGCGGTCGTTGTCCGCTGAACTCGAGAATCGAGAGTGGAACGTCGTGCATGTGCGTGGGGTTCCCTCGCTCAAACCTCACTCGCTTGCGGCCCTGCACGCGGCGGAAATCGGGGTCGGGAGAGATGGGCGGCCGGGCGGGATCGTCACTGCGGTGCAGACTCTGAAAGCGCTCGCCGCCACGGGTCCGCTGGCGCTCCTCGTGGACGACTGGCACGACCTCGACGAGGTCTCGTGGGGTGTTATCGAGACCGCACAGTCCCGTGTCGACATGTCTGTAGTCGTGGGTCGGCGCCCGACACGGCGGAAAAAGCGCACCCCTTCAGGGCTCGGCGGATCCTCTGGCCGTGGAAGCTTCGTGATTGAGCTCCAACCGCTCACCTTCTCTGAGATGCTGCTCGCCATCGAGAAGAAGCTGCAGGGGGCGGTTGACCACAGTTCGGTGAGCAGCCTCTTCGTCTACTCCGGGGGCGTGCCGTCGCTGGTATTTGGGGTGCTTGAAGTGTTGATCCTCACCGACCGGATCATCAAGATCGATGGGATCTGGCACCTGGCAGAACCGTTCTGGAACCCGGCGCTTGACGGGGTTGTCGACGGGGTCATTGCGGCGCTCGACGGCGGCGAACGGGACGCCCTCGAACAGCTGAGCGCTGAGGAACGTTGGGAACTCCCCGCCGCTGAAGAGCTCGTGGGACGCGACGCGCTTCAGCGGTTGATCGAATCGGGGAGTGTCGCCCGATACTTCCTCGCTGGGGTGGAGAGCGTGTCAGTGTCACCTCCCATCCTCATCGACAGTTTCAGCGCTCGCCGCAGCGCGATTGACGGTGCGAGCGCGCAACTCTGGCAGCCCTTCCAGCTGCGTGACGAGCCTGCACCCGGTGAGCCAGGCCAGCGCGTGTCGCGCGCGGGCAACCTCGCTCAAGAACCGGACGCGACATTCGTGCGCGTGCTGAGTGAGCATGTGCACCGGCAAGTCTCGCAGCGCTCCGCACTCTGGCATGCAGATCCCTCGCCGGAGAACGCGGTGTTGCTTTTGAAAGCGCTGGTGAAGCTCCCTGGAAATGAGATCGCGCTTGCACGCTTGCTGGAGGCACCGGCACCGAGCGACCCGCAAAACTTCTTCGCCGCGGTGCTCGCCTATGCGCGGATCCGCATGCGTCAATTGCGCGGGGAACCGCTCGCCGCGGTCACCGCCGAGGAAACCTCTGAGACGCGAGGGCTGAGCGGACCTGGCACGCAATTTGTGCGTCTCATCACCGCGCTCGAGTGCGGCGGCGTGATCACAGAGGTTGACCTGCACACCGAGACTTCCGAGTTCGCGCCACTTGCTCAAACGAAGACGTTACTCAACAAGCGGTTCCTCACCGAAGTATGGTTCGGGCACATCCGGCACGCGCGCGTGCTTGGCGAGAAGGTTGCGCGGGTCACCACGTCTGAGAGTGGCGAACAACTCGTCACTGAAGCGCTGCTGCTCTGCTTCGAGGGCGAACTGCGTGCGGCCGAGGTTCACGCTCGACGGACGATCGAGCTCGCGCGGAATAGCCTGAACCTTGACGCGCTGCACAATGCCTACTTTGTGCTGATTCTCGTGCTCACAATGCGTGGACGGTACCGTGAGCTTCCGGAACTTCTCGACTCCATCAGCGTCTTTGGAGGGCTGCGCACGTATCACGCGCAGGCGCACGCTGACTCACTCAACCTCATCGCGCTGGCACTTGTACGTATGGGGCGTGTCGTGCAGGGTGAGGGCGTTGCAGCCCGAGCTCTCCGCGTGAGCTACTTGGCGCGCGAGCGGATCGGGTTCAGCCGCGCGCTGCTCGACGCCCAGCTGCGCGCGGCACACGGTGAGCCGCTGAGCGGGAGCGGGCTCTGGGCATCGGCGGAGCAGTGCTGGGCGCAGGGGCTCAGACTGTCTGCCGTGCTTCAGGGGCTCGCCGCCGTGGAAGTCGAACCACGCGAGGCTTGGTTCCAACAGGTCGCGCTCTGGCTTGAGGACGTTGACAGTCCGTTGCTGCGGATACAATTCTCACTCGCCTGCGCCCTCCGCGACGACGATCGCTATGAACTCGCCACGATCGGCGAAGCGATGCTCCGCCGAGGAGAAGACGGGAACGGGCGACGGGCAATCCGGCGTGCGTTCGAGCTGGCGCTTGAGGCGGCCGACAGCGAACTCACGGCGAAGCTCCGGGTCCACCTCGACAGTTGGAATAGCGGCGCCGATGAGTTTGTCGACGAACGCCGCTTCTCGCAGAAGTACCTCGAGTTGACCCCGCGCGAGGTGCAGATCATGGGCAAGATCGTCCGTGGTCACAGTAACCCGGAGATTGCGCTCAAACTCGGTCTCAGTGTGCGTACCGTCGAGAGCCACCTCAACCGGATCCTCCGGAAAGCTGGAGTGGAACACCGAGACGAGCTTCGGGGGCTCGTCCCGGTGCTGCTCGACAAGCGTGGCGCGAACCCGGGCGGCGATCCGGTCCCGCCAAGTGCGCAGGAACACCGATCCGAAGATTTTGCTCCGCCCGCGTAATGGATCCGCTGCTGTTCCGTCTCTCTCAGTGAGGGATGCGGTGCGCCTCGCGCTCACCGCGTCCTTCACCCGCGGGACTTCGTTCGAAGTCCCTTCGACACGAATGAATGGAACAGCATGGGTTCAGTATTTTGGGCGAAACGCCCCGACACGGGAACGCCGCCGGTTGCCGGCCGCCGTGTTGCTGCTGCCGGGCTTGCCGCGTCAGTGGTTGCGGCGAGCCTGTTCAGCGGCGGTGCCGCTCAGGCCGCCCCGCTCGAGGGCGACTTCAGTGGTCACGTCCGCGCCTATGGCGCATTCGCAGCGGCCGACGTGGGTGGTGGCCTGCTCGGCTCGCTGCTGAACGCGCGCGCGAACATCGCCGAGTCGATTTCCGTCGCCGACAGCCAGGGCCTCGCGCACTACGGCCAGCTCGGTGCTTTCAACTTCGGTATTCCGAGCAGCATCCTGAACGACCCGGATGCGCGTTCCTATGCTCGGGCGACCCCGGTCGGGGTGGGCGCGCTGGGGATTCCGGTGCAGCCGGTCAAGGCTGAGTCGTTCTCGCGCACGAACACGGAGGGCGGCCAGAAGGACCAGAACTTCGGCAAGATCAACCTCCAGCCGCTGGCCTCTCTCAACGCGCTCACCGGGAGTGCGATGAGCTCGTGGGCTCCGGTGGTGGGAGCTGGTTCCGGCGTGCTGGCGAAGGTCGACCAGACGACCGCCGAGGCGCAGATCGTCACCCAGATCCCGCTCTTGCCGTCGATCCTCCAGCCGATGCTGCCGCTCGCCGGAGCGGCTCTCGGCAAGACCGAGGGAAGCGTGAACCTCGTTCCCGACGACGCATGCATCGACGGTACCGCGGTCGAGGCGACCTCGCGCTGGCAGTTCGGTGAGGCTAAGGTGCTCGGCGAGACGCTTCGCGTGTCCTGGGGTGCCGGCCAGAACGTGGACCAGTGGCCGGAGGTGACGGCACGCGTCAACGGCCAGACCGGTGGCGCGCAGCTCGTCGTGAGCGAGCTGCCCGACATGACCGTTTCTGTCATCGGTGGCGCAGCCAGCGTGAGCCTGCACCCGGGGATGAGCCTCGAGCTCGACAAGATCCTCCCGAAGGCGCTTACCGCGATCCTCACCGGTGAGATCTCGTACGAGGGCATCACCAACAAGCAGGAGGCCCAGGACGGCACGCATGCCTCGGGTACGATGAACGGCCTCGGCATGGACGTGACGCTGCTGAAGCTTCCCGTCATCGGTGCACTTGGCAACCTTGAGTTCGGCATGATGAAGACGGACGTTGCGGCAAACATTCAGGCCGGCGGCATCTCTTGCACGCCCGAACCCGAGTCGAACGTGAATGCGGCGGCTTCGGCTTCGGCGTCGGCGCAGGCTGACACGAAGGCGAACGCTGCGGCGCAGGGTGCTGCGGTTGCGGCTGCTGATGCGAACGGCAACGACACGGCTTCGGCTGCTGCTGATGTGACGGCGCAGGCTGCGGCGTCGACGGCTGCGAAGGCTCAGGCATCGGAGTCGGCTTCGGCGGACGCTCAGGGTTCGGCGCAGACCGCTGCTGCGGCTTCGGCGAATGCTGCTGCTGAGGCTTCGGCTGCTGCTGAGGGCAATGCGTCGGCTGCGGCGAAGGCTGCTGCTGAGGCGAACGCTTCCACGGATGCCTCGGCTGATGCTGCGGCAGATGCTGCTGCGGACGCCGATAAGGCCACCGAGGGTGACAAGAGCACCGAGGGCGACAACAGCACTGAGGGCGACAAGTCGACCGAGGGTGACAAGAGCACCGAGGGTGACAAGTCGACCGAGGGCGACAAGAGCACCGAGGGCGACAAGAGCACCGAGGGCGACAAGAGCACCGAGGGCGACAAGAGCACCGAGGGTGACAAGTCGACCGAAGGCGATAAGAGCACCGAGGGCGATAAGAGCACCGAGGGCGACAAGAGCACCGAGGGCGATAAGAGCACCGAGGGCGACAAGAGCACCGAGGGCGACAAGAGCACCGAGGGCGATAAGAGCACCGAGGGCGACAAGAGCACCGAGGGCGATAAGTCGACCGAGGGCGATAAGAGCACCGAGGGTGACAAGTCGACCGAAGGCGATAAGAGCACCGAGGGTGACAAGAGCACCGAGGGCGATAAGTCGACCGAGGGTGACACGGCTACGGCTGGTGACGTGAATGCGGCGGCTTCGGCTTCGGCGTCGGCGCAGGCTGACACGAAGGCGAACGCTGCGGCGCAGGGTGCTGCGGTTGCGGCTGCTGATGCGAACGGCAACGACACGGCTTCGGCTGCTGCTGATGTGACGGCGCAGGCTGCGGCGTCGACGGCTGCGAAGGCTCAGGCATCGGAGTCGGCTTCGGCGGACGCTCAGGGTTCGGCGCAGACCGCTGCTGCGGCTTCGGCGAATGCTGCTGCTGAGGCTTCGGCTGCTGCTGAGGGCAATGCGTCGGCTGCGGCGAAGGCTGCTGCTGAGGCGAACGCTTCCACGGATGCCTCGGCTGATGCTGCGGCAGATGCTGCTGCGGACGCCGATAAGGCCACCGAGGGTGACAAGAGCACCGAGGGCGACAACAGCACTGAGGGCGACAAGTCGACCGAGGGCGACAACAGCACTGAGGGCGACAAGTCGACCGAGGGCGATAAGAGCACCGAGGGTGACAAGAGCACCGAGGGTGACAAGTCCACCGAGGGTGACAAGAGCACCGAGGGTGACAAGTCCACCGAGGGTGACAAGAGCACCGAGGGTGACAAGTCCACCGAGGGTGACAAGAGCACCGAGGGTGACAAGTCCACCGAGGGTGACAAGAGCACCGAGGGTGACAAGAGCACTGAGGGCGATAAGTCGACTGAGGGCGATAAGTCGACTGAGGGCGATAAGAGCACTGAGGGCGATAAGTCGACTGAGGGTGACAAGAGCACCGAGGGCGACAAGTCGGCCAAGGGTGACAAGTCGGCCAAGGGCGACAACGCCGCCACGGGCGACACGTCGGCTGCAGCTCAGGCCAGCGCTTCGGCGAAGGACCAGGGCTCCGCAAACGGCTCGACCAAGGGCAACACCACGGGCGCGCTCGCCACGACCGGCAGCGACATGACGCTGCCGATCGTCGGTGCGGGCATCGCGCTCCTGCTGGGCGCTTCAGCCGTCGGCTTCTCCGCGGTCCGCCGCCGGAACGCGGACGCTGCGAAGTAACCCATGATCCGGTTCGGGGGTGTCGCATCGTCTCGCACGGTGCGACACCCCCGGGCTCGGACCAACAACGACTTCCCGCAGTTCGGGGCGGGGGACAACCCGAAGAGGAGAAACATGCTCAGGACACGAGCGAAGCAGACAGTGTTGACCGTGCTGTGCGCTGGAGCGCTGCTACTCAGCGGGTGCGCCAACGAGACGACCGCGACGGTCGATCCGGATCCAGTACCGAGCGAAACCCCTGAGACGATTGCGGGCAAGACCTATCCGCCGCAAGAGGAGCTCCTTGCAGAGCTCGCTGCGGTCGACACCGAATCGCTTAGTGATGATTGCAGCGCATTGGTCGAGCTTGAACGGATTAACACGCTCACCGCCCAGCTCTCCCCGCAGTCGGTGGGGGACACCCTCGACGAGCGACTCGCTCAGACATCAGGGCTCTTTGCCCAGTTGAGCGCCGTCTCTGAGTTCCCGGATGAAGCCGAATCTTGGAGCAGCATTGCGAACGCAGCGACTTCAGCGGAGGACGCCCTCGCCGCATACGGCGGAACGCTGGGAAATGCTGAGGTGCTGACCGCGCTCGGGGAACTCTCGATCGCGTTCCAGAGCGCCGCGGACGCGCACGCTGAAGAACTTGCGGCGCGCTGCGGTGTCGACCTGCAGAGCCTACTCGCGACTGGTGACTGAGCGCATGCCCCAGCGAAACCACCGCGCCAGCGCGCGCGGAACACGTGCTGCGCTGGCGCTGATGATTGGCATCGGCGTTGGAACGATCGGGTGCTCAGCGGAGGTGCAGTCCACGCCCGTCGACCGCGCTCCGTCCGCCACGAATGCGGAGCCGGGAGCATCGGAAGCGCCAACGGTTGATCGCCTGGAGCCACTCACTGCGGAGGAGAACACGGCGTTCGTGGCTGCGCGAAGCTCAATCCGCGAGCAGCCGGGGCTGGACGTGGCGTTCGACGTGACCGAATCCGGATCCTCCGCAATTACCGGCAGCGCCGAGGTCTCCGGGGACCTTCTATCGTGGCGGGGAACCTTCCTCGTAGGCGCGTTTGCGCTCGAGCTGGTGCAGCTCGGAGACACTCTGTGGGTGCGCGGCCCTGACGCGTACTGGGCGTCCTACGGCGCCGACGCAGAGACGATCTCGCGAATCGGGGGGAAGTATCTTGTCTTCACTGGCGTGGATGCGAAGCGCATCGTCGCGTTTGCCGATCTGACGAGCTTCCTTCAGGCACTGGAATCCAGTCGCGAGGCCGCTTCTCCGCAACGCGTGATGACCGGAGAACACGCAGGCATGCTCGCAGTCACCGTCGCGGGCCAAGAGCAGCGCTTCGCTCTGGACGCGGAAACTCCATGGATCGACCGCGTCGAAGCGGACCTGGGGGAACAGGTGACCAGCCGTGTGACGTTGAGCGCGCTTCCTCACGCCCCTCAGATCACGCGCCCAGACGCCGCTGAGGTTGCGTCGGTGCGGCTCTCGTTGCCCGCTGAACAGTGAGATCGAGCTGGGGATCGCTGAGCTCGCTCCCTGACTGCAACTCGTGCCAGGCGCGACGAAGTCCCTCTCGGGCGCGGAAGCACAAGGCTGCGGCCGAGTTGGCATTGAGACCAAGTTCATGGGCGACTTCGGAGAGCTTGCTCTGCTGGACTTCTCGGAGCCAGAGCGCGTCTTGCCAGCGCGACGGGAGTGCGGAGAATGCGCGAGCTACGTCGTCAAAGGTCTCCCGATCAGCGGGCGGCGCGGGGAGAGTCACGGACACAGCGGTCTCCTCGACGGACTCGCACGGGTACTCTCTGCGGCGGCGGAACAGCTCGTGCGCAGTGTTGCGCACCGTTGTCAGCAGGTACGGGCGCAGGCTCTCCTCCGGGCCCCCGCCGGCGACGAGGACGCTGTGGATTCGGAGGAACGCGTGCGACACCAGATCCTCTGCTTCATGATGCAGCACATACTGCCGGGCGGTGCGGATCGCGGCCAGGTAGTGGCGGCTCCAGAGCTCTGCCCAGGCGGAGGTCGAGCCGCTCCGGGCCGCGGACAGCAGCGCCCGATCGCCCACGGCGCCACGTGTATCGCGGGCGTGGGGTGCTTCCAAAGTTTGCGTCAGGATAACCACAGCCCCATGCTCATTCGCCATGACGTGGACACAGAGGACCGCAGGAAAAGTCAGAGAGGTTTCCGCATGATTCGGTGGACAAGGAGCCCGCTTGGGTGCGGGGGAGGGCAAGCTCGGTGCGCGCGGGGAGACGGATCTTGAGCGCACGGAATCGTGCCGAGCGACGACACCGCGACGCCCCGGCCGCGGTGGTAGGCGCGGGGCCGAACGGACTCGCGGCGGCGGTGACGCTGGCCCGCGCGGGTGTGCCGGTCACGGTGTTCGAAGCCGCGGAAACAATCGGGGGTGGCACGCGCACGGCAGAGCTCGTGAGCGCGGGAGTGCTGCACGACGTCTGCTCAGCGATCCACCCGCTGGCACTTGCCACGGGATTCTTCCGGGCCTTCGAACTTGAGCGCCGTGTCTCCTTTGCTGTGCCCGACGCCTCGTATGCGAATCCGCTCGATGCCAGCGCCGGCTCCGCGTGGCGGAGTGGTCGCGCGGCGGTGGCCTACCGGGATATCGACCGCACAGCCGCGGAGCTGGGACGCGACGGCGACGCATACGCCCGCTTCTATGCCCCACTCCTCAGGCGACACGAAGGTGTGGTGGACTTCGCGCTGGGCGGGTCGATGCTGCGCTGGCCCGCGGACCTGATCGCTGCTGCGACGACGGGGCTCCGCACGCTGGAGCAGGGGACCCCAGCGTGGAACCTGCGGTTCCGCGAGGCGGCGGCCCCGGCACTTATTTCTGGCGTTGCGGCGCACAGCATCGGTCGGATGCCGAACCTCGCCACCTCCGCCGTCGGCGTGGTGCTCGGCGCCCTTGGACACCTCCGTGGGTGGCCGGTACCGATCGGCGGATCCCGCGCGATCACCGATGCGCTCGCCGCTGATCTCATCGCGCATGGCGGCCGAATCGAGACCGGCCACGCGGTAGAGCGGATCGAAGAACTCGACCGCTTTGGCGTCGTGATTCTCGACACCTCGGCTCGCGGCCTGGCCGAACTCGCGGGTTCACGTCTGCCGCCACGGTATCGCCGCGCGCTCCGACAGTTTCGCTATGGGGACGCGGCAACCAAGGTGGACTTCGTGCTTGACGGCCCTGTGCCTTGGCGCGATCCCCGCGTGCACGATTCGCCGACGGTGCATCTGGGCGGGAGCCGGGCGGAGGGAGCCGCGGCGGAGCTCGCCGTCGCACGGGGGCGGCATCCGGAGCGCCCGTATGTGCTGCTCGCGCAGCCGACGACGTGGGACCCCGCGCGGAACCCGGGCGGCGAGCACGCGGTCTGGAGCTACACGCACGTGCCCGCCGGGTCTTCTCTAAATGTGGGGGATCGCGTGACCGCGCAAATCGAACGTTTCGCGCCCGGCTTTCGCGATCGGATCCGCGCGGTGCGCGTGACGACTGCAGCGGAGCTCGCGCGCTACAACCGGAACTACCACGGGGGTGACTTCAGCGCTGGGCGAGTGTCGCTCACGCAGTTGTTTGCCCGCCCCGTTGTGTCACGGGATCCGTGGCGTACGCCGTTGGACGGGGTATATCTCTGCTCATCATCAACGCCGCCGGGGCCCGGGGTGCATGGACTCTCGGGGTGGTACGCCGCGCGTTCCGCGCTTCGCCACGACTACGGCTTGGCTGCCCCCGACCTGGGCCTTGGCACCGGGTAGGCTACGCAGCGCGCGTGGGATCTGCTGCGCAGGCCGGCGCTGAGTTCGGCGTCGGCGCGGCCTGCGCTTCTGCAGTCGGGTCCAGGCTCGTAAGGATCGCGTAACTCGTATCGGCGAGCTGCGCGACTCCGTCGCCTGGCAGGCGCGCGAGCCCAGGCAGGATCAGCTCGCGTACCGCGGCGGCGTAGGCCTCGCGGGATCGGGCGAGGGTCTCAACGCCCTGCGCGGTGAGCACGGCGTTGGTTGCGCGGCCGTCGAGCTCGCACGCGGCCCGCGCAATGAGCCCACGGCGCTCAAGCGCCGACGCGACCCGGGAGAGGCGGGGGAGCGTGGCGTTGGTGCGGCGGGCAACAGCGCTAAGGCGTGCGCGCTGCTCTGGGCTCTCGGCGAGCGTTTCGAGCACCGTGTGCTCGAACGAGGTAACGCCAGCGTCTGCAAGGCGCTGGTCGAGCGCGGTGGGGAGGAGCTCGAGCAGCGCGTGCAGGCGCGCGACGGCCACGCGCTCCGGGTGCGTCAGCTGAGAGGTCATGCAGCAATTCTCGCACATTACTTGCAGCTACAACTAAAGTGCGTCTATTATTTAGTTAAAGCTACAACCAATGCACCGCGGGTCCGCCCCACGGTCGAGAACGGAGAACAGGATCATGGCGAACTACACGATTTTCGGAACCGGCAACATGGCGACCGCGATCGGCGGCGTGCTTGAGGCGGGCGGCGCCGCCGTTGACCACATCTCGCACGATCAGGGTGCGGGCGCCACGGTGGCGGGCGACGTGGTGGTGCTCGCGGTGCCGTACCCGGCCGTCGCTGAGATCCTCGGCGCATACGCCGATCAGCTCGCGGGGAAGACTGTGGTCGACATCACGAACCCGCTGAACTTCGAGACCTTTGACGCGCTCGTGGTGCCCGAGGGAAGCTCCGCAACCGCAGAGATTCAGCGCGCCCTTCCCGACTCGGCCGTGCTGAAGGCGTTCAACACCAACTTCGCGGCCACCCTCGCGACCGGCGCGGTGGGGAATGCCACCACGACCGTGCTCATTGCGGGCGACTCGGGCGATGCGAAGGCCGCGCTCGCCGCAGACGTCGTCGCGGGCGGCCTCCGCGCGATCGACGCGGGCTCGCTGAAGCGCGCGCACGAGCTCGAGGCGCTCGGCTTCCTGCAGCTCACCCTCGCCGCGAGCGAGAAGATCGCGTGGACCGGCGGCTTCGCCGTCGCCGAGTAAGTCATCATGAGCGCGACACAGAATAGCTCGGTGGACGATCGGGTGCTCTCGGCTGATCTCGCGATGGACGCGGTGACGCTTCGTGTGGGGGATCTCGAGCTGATGAGCGGCTACTACGAGCAGGCGCTCGCGCTCGTGCCCATCGCCGAGCGCGCGGACCGCACCGAGGTGCACCGCGTGCTCGGCCGCGGCGATGTGCCGATGGTGCGGCTTGTCCACACCCCGGACCTCCCTGCGGCGAGCCCGCGCGAGGCGGGTCTCTTTCACACCGCGTTTCTCTTCGACGACGCCGCGAGCCTCGCCGCCACCGTCTATCGAACAGCTCAGGATCAGCGCAGCCGCTTCGCGGGCTCGGCGGATCACCTCGTGAGCGAGGCGTTCTACTTCACTGACCCCGAAGGCAACGGCATCGAGCTGTACGTCGACCGGCCGCGCGACACTTGGCAGGTGGCGGACGGCCAGATTCGCATGGACACGCTGGCCCTGGATCCCAATCGATACCTCGCCGAGCACCTCGACGAACAGGTGCTCGCGCAGGTTGAGCGCCAGTCCGGTGGCGTGGGGCACGTGCACCTGCAGGTGGGGGATGTGGCCCGCGCCCGCGAGTTCTACGTCGACGCGCTGGGCTTTGAGGCCACCGCGAGCGCGCACCCGGGAGCGCTCTTCGCCTCGGCCGGCGGGTACCACCACCACGTCGCGATGAACACGTGGAACAGTCGGGGTGCGGGGCCGCGCGCCGCTGCGCTCGGGCTCGGCGACGTGGCGATCACGCTGCCCACGCGGGAGGATCTCGACGCGGTCGCTGCGCGCCTTGCCGGGCGTGGGATCGCATTCGCCGATACCGGGGCAGCGATCGAGGTCGCAGATCCGTGGGGCACCTCGGTGACGCTCGCGCTGCCGGGCGCGGGGGCCGAGGAGATGCTCGCGCGGTAGTCCGTGTGGGGTGGCGGCGGGCGCGATGTCGCGCGAGGTGATGGAATGGGGGCATGACAACCTCCGCTCCGCGAATGACCGCGCAGGAGTCGAGTGCCTGGTTGGGGCTCGTGACGGTTTCGCAGCTCCTGCCCAACGTGCTCGACGCGCAGCTCTTGCGCGATTCGCAGATGACTCACTTCGAGTTCACCGTGCTCTCCTCCCTCTACGTGGCGCCAGAGTCGACGCTGCAGATGTCGCACCTGGCCCGAGAGACCGCGGCGACGCTGCCGAGGCTCTCGCACGTGTGCACGCGGATGGAGAAGCGCGGCCTGCTCGAGCGCATGCCGTGCCCTGACGATCGGCGGGCCACGAACGCGCGCCTCACCTCGCTCGGGCGACGCGCGTTCATTCGCGCGATCCCACAGCACATTGAGCTGGTGCGCGAACTGGTAATCGACGCGCTCAGTTCGGATGAGCTCGATGCGCTGGGCGCGATCTCCGCGAAGATCAACGCGCGCCTGGCGGAGCGCCAGAGCTAGCGTCACCCGCGTCGCACCCGGCGTCTGTTCAGTGTCTGGACACGAAACTCCCAGCCGCGTTCGAAAAGCTTGTCGCAACAACCAATTGCGAATGCGGGGAAGACTGTGGCGGAATCCACCGGGCGAACGACGAACAAGGAGCAGCGGGCCGAGCGGCGCGCTGAGAAGGTGCAGCAGTACCAGCGCGAGCAAGCGGCGAAGGCGCGCAGGCGCAAGATCGGCATCGTGAGCGGCGCCGTGGGCGGGGCCGCCGTGGTTGCGTTGCTCGTCACGTTCATCGCCACGGCCTCCGAGCCGCGGCAGCGCCCGCAGGACATCGCGATCGAGGGGCTGCAGGAGTACCCGAACCTGCCCGCAGTGCACGTCGGCCCGGACCCGGTCGACTACGAGGTCGAGTACGGCATGAGCCCGCCCGCGGGCGGCAACCACTTCCCGGCCTGGCTGAACTGCGGCGTGTACTCCGCGCCGCAGCCCAACGAGAACGCGGTCCACTCCCTGGAGCACGGTGCTGTGTGGGTGACCTATAACCCGGACACCGTCTCCGAGGAGGATCTCGCCGAGCTGCGCAGTAGCATCCCGGAGCTGTACACGATCATCTCGCCCTACCCCGGGCTCGAGTCGCCCTTCGTTGCGTCCGCCTGGGGCGCGCAGATCGAGTTCGACACCCCGAGCGATCCCCGTCTCGGCCAGTTCGTCGACCGCTACTGGAAGTCGGCGGATGCGCCCGAGCCCGGCGCCTCCTGCTCCGGCGCAGTCGAGGGCATCGGCCGAGTCGCTTCGTGAACGAAGTGCGCGCTCGCCGCAGCATCGGCTTCACGGTGTTCATCGGCACCATGCTCGCGCTGGTGCTCGTGGCAGCCTCGCTGATGATCGGCCGGGTGACCGCGACCACCGAGGCGGTGCCCTCGACGCGTAGCGCCGAGGCCGGCTTCGCCCGCGACATGCAGACGCACCACGACCAGGCGGTCGAGATGTCGATCATGGTGCGGGATCGCACCGACGATGCCGCCGTGCGCCTGCTCGCGTACGACATCCTCACCTCGCAGGCCCGCCAGTCCGGCCAGATGTACGGCTGGCTCGCCACGTGGGGGCTGCCGCAGGCCTCGCCCGAGCCCGCGATGACGTGGATGCATCGCCCCATTCCGGGGGAGGGCGGTGCGCACGCGGGACACGCGGCGGGGAGCGAACCCGACGTCGATCCCGCGCTCGTGCCCGAGACGATGCCCGGCATGGCCACGCGCGCGCAGCTCGACGAGCTCGAGTCGCTCTCGGGGCGGGCGGCCGAGCGCCGCTTCCTCGAACTGATGATCGCCCACCACGAGGGCGGCGTCGACATGGCCCAAGCAGTCGTGGCGCGCAGCTCGCTGCCCGTGGTGACCGACCTCGCGAAGAGCATGGTCGCCGCCCAGCGCAGCGAGATTCAGCTGATGCAGGACATGCTCGCCGAGCGCGCGGCCTAGCGCAGCATCCGAGACGTACACCCCGAACGAAAGAGACCTCACCACCATGCCCGCACCCACCGGCACCACCCAGCGAAATCCGCGCATGCGCGCCGCGATCATCGGCGGTGCGATCATCGTCGCGCTCGCGATCGGCGCGATCTGGTGGTTCGCCGCCCGCGCCACCCCCGCTGAAGCCGAGGCGACGACCACCTCGGGTGAGGTGCGCGGGCCCGCCGGTGCCCCGCGCGAGCGCGCCGACGGCCTGCCCAAAGAGACGCACATGTCGGTGAACGAGCTGAAGGTGCGCGACCTGGCCGCGGTGCGCGGCTTCTACGAGAACGCCGTGGGCATGACAGTGATGGAGGAGCAGGGGGATGAGGTGCTCCTCGGGCTCGGCGACGAACCGCTGATCAAGCTCATCGCCTCAGACCAGCCACTGCCGCAGCCGGAGGAGGCCGGGCTCTACCACACGGCGATTCTCTTCCCGGATGAGGCGACGCTCGCGAACACGCTACTCCGCGTCGCGCAGCAGGCGCCGAACAGTTACCAGGGCGCGGCCGACCACGCCGTGAGCCGCGCGTTCTACTTCGGTGATCCCGAGAACAACGGGGTGGAGCTCTACGTTGACCGGCCCGAGGACGAGTGGGTGTGGCAGGACGGCAAGGTGGTGATGGGTAGCGAGGTGCTCGATCCCAATCAGTTCATCGACCAGTACGGCTCCGGCGACGCGAGCGGCACGGCCACCGTAGGGCACGTGCACCTGAAGGTGGGCAACCTGGATGAGGCGCGCGCGTTCTACGCCGACACTCTCGGCTTCGATGTGGTGTCGGAGGCCGACGGGGCGCTGTTCTACTCGGCGGGCGGCTACCACCATCACCTGGCCACGAACACGTGGATGAGTGCGGGGGCGGGCCCGCGTAGCACCGAGGTGGGGCTGGGAGCGGTGACCGTCGCGCTGCCGGATGCCGCGAGCGTTGACGCGGTGGCCGATCGGCTTGATGCGGCCGACATCGAGGTGACGCGCATCGAGCGTGGGATCGCCGCCGCCGACCCCTGGGGCAACCAGATTCGACTGGTCGCCCCGGGGGAGTAGCGGCGACGGGTGAGTACGCGACGGGTGAGTAAGCGACGGGCTAGTAGGCGACAGTGAAGCGCTGGCGCGAGTGCGCCGGGCGCTCGATCTCGTCGACGAAGGCGTGCGCGAAGTCGGCGCCCGAGATGCTCGACTCGCCCGCCTCATCGGTGAGCAGCACGTCGCCGCCAAGTCGGAAGGTGCCCGTGTGCTCGCCCGCGGCCCAGGCGCCGAAGCTCGCGGCGGGGCTCACGTAAAACCAGTCGAGCGCCTCGTCTCCGGCGCGGAGGTCTGCGAGTACCTCACCCATCGTCTCGGCCTCCGCCTTGAACGCCTCGGGGAAGTCGGGGCCCGAGGAGACGGTGGGGCCTCCCTCTGCGACGAGCAGCGAGCCCGCGCCGCCCACCACGCCAAGGCGTGCGCCCTGTGCCTGCGCTGCGGCGGCCAGCGTGCGCATCACGTCGGCAAGCTTGCCCTCGAGTGCGCCGCGCGGCGAGAGCGCGCCGACCACGATCTCGGCGCCGTCGATCGCCGCGGTGAGTGCGCTCGCGTCGAGCACATCGGCCGGCCTGTAGGTGGCGCCATCGACGGGCGTCTCGGGCAGTGAGCGGGAGACTGCGGTGACTTCGTGGCCGCGGGCGGCCGCCTCGCGCACGATGTTCTCGCCTGCGTAGCCGGTGCCGCCGATCACGGTGATGCGTGCCATGTGTTCTGTCCTCTCATTGTCGGGGCTTCCCAACGAAGCCGCCAATACTTACGATAAGAGAGTATGTTTATTCTCGAAAGTAGGCACTTTGCGGTAACCAAGGTTCCGTGCGGTGCCGGAGAGGACGCGAGGCGTGACTGATCAGAGCTGGGATCCCTACGAGCGCGACTGCCCCACCCGGCAGCTGCTCGACCGCATCGGCGACCGCTGGACCGTGCTCATCATCGGCGCGCTCGGTGATGGGCCGCTGCGTTTCGGCGAGCTGTCGCGCCGCGTCGACGGGGTCTCGCAGAAGATGCTCACCCAGACCCTGCGCGCGCTCGAGCGCGATGGCCTCGTCACCCGCACGCTCTACCCGCAGGTGCCGCCGCGGGTGGAGTATGAGCTGACGCAGGCGGGGCGCACGCTGCAGGGTCCGCTCGGCGCGCTCGACGACTGGGCGCGCACGCACATGGTGGGCGTGCTCGCCGCGCGCGAGGCGTACGACCTGAGCGCGTAGCGCACCGCTCGCCGGGCTACTGTAGCTCGGCGAGGCGCAGCTGCAGCCAGAGCGCCAGGGTGCGATCGGGGTCGTCGAGGTCGATGTCCAGTCGGTTGGCCACCTGCCGCATCCGGTACCGCACGGTCTGCTCGTGCACGTTGAGCCGCTCGGCCACGCGGGGCGCACTGCCTCGCTCCTCGAGCCAGGCGAGCAGCGTCGCACGGGTCTCGCGCTCGTCGGGCCCGAAGAGCCGCTCCGCCTCGGGCAGCTGCAGGTCGGTTGCATCGAGCGCGTCCGCGCACGCGCGCAGGATCAGCTGCGGCTGCACCTCGTCCGGTGTCGCGATGGCCAGCTGCATCGAGCGCGCGCACTCCGCCACCCGCACGGCGCGGGCCGCATCGGCCGCGAGCGTGGCGCTCGGCTTTCGCGGATAGCTCAGCCCGCAGTGCGCGGCGCTGCCGATGAGTCGCGTGAGCTCGGGCAGCAGCCGCTCAAGCGAGCGCACCACGGGCTCCGTCGCGCTGCTCGGCAGAAGCGCCACGACTGCGCCGTCCATCACCGCGCACACGCTGCCCGGAAAGTACACGGAGAGGTGGCGCGACGCCGCCGTGCGCACCTCGGAGAGATCACCCTCAGGCACTGTGCCGCAGTCGACCGCCAGCACCAGGTAGTTCTGCTCGGGTCGCACGCCGAGCACGGTTGAGTCGTTCTCGTGCGGCGTGCCCGAGAGCAGGCGCCGCAGCGCGGTCTCACGCGAGCGCTCATCACCGTGATCAAAGCGCCACGCGTCAACGATGTACCCGGCGGCGAGCTCGGCGGCGCTGCGCAGCACCTCCTCCTTCTCGGGCGGGATCGGGGTTGCGAGATCGTCGCCGAGCGGATCGATCACCCAGATCGAGCCGAGCGGAATGTTGCCGGCGCGCAGGGGGAGGGCCGCGCGCGGGGCGAAGCCGTTCTCGGTGGGGAAGCGGGAGATGCCGTCGGCGGCGAACACCTGCCGGTAGCGAATCTCGTTGAGCGGGCCGTCTGGGGTGCGGCGGGTGAGGATGCCGTTCGCGCGCAGGCTGTCGATCGCCTGCCCGGGCAGTGCGGAGTACGCGAGGATGTTGCGGCGGTGATCCTCGATCGCCACCGAGCCGCCGAACGCCTGTGCCACCGAGTTCGCGAGGGCAAAGAGTCGATCGCCCGAGTTCGTGCCGAGCTGCAGGCCCGCACCGTGCTCGCCGAGCAGGCGGCTCACCAGCGCGTCGAACTCGCGCCAGCCGACGCTGGGCGCGATCCCAAGCAAATGTATGCCGTGGCGCACGCACGCGCCGATGAGCCCGGCGGCGCCCTGCTCCTCCGCGGAGCGCACCACGATGCCGCTCGCCTTTGCGGCCGCGAGCCGCTCGCAGAGCAGGTCGATGCGCTCCGGGCTCAGCTCGGCGTGCGCGGTGAGCATGATGAGCTGGCCCGCGAGCTGCTGCTCGAGCAGATCGGTGTCGTAGTAGCTCACCCCGAGGAGGGCTGCGGGGTGCTGCGGGGCGTGCAGCACGGTGAGCACGCCGTGCCCCATCTGCGTGACGAGGCTGCCGATGGGCAGACCCGTAGACAGCGGGGAGAGCGTACTCGTGCGCGAATTCGATAGAGACACGGGTAAATATTAGCGAGTTCGATAAAAGCGCGGGGCTTTTCGCTTTCTACAGTCGGTACTGACGAAAACAAAGGAGTGTCGAAGTGGCAGCTAGCGGGTTCCACGATCCCCGGTTCGAGCGGATCTTTCCCCCGAACGCGGAGGTCAACGCCGAGGGCGTTCTCGAGGTGGGCGGCTGCTCCGTCCCGGCACTCGCCGAGCAATACGGCACCCCGCTGTACGTGATTGACGAGCAGGGCCTGCGCGATCGCATGCGGGCCTACCGCGAGGGCCTCGCCGCCCGCTGGCCGAACAGCCAGGTCGCGTTCGCCTCGAAGTCGTTCCCCGTGCTCGCCGCCTACGCGATCGCCGCGGCCGAGGGCCTCGCGATTGACGTCGCCGGCGCTGGCGAGCTGCTGCTCGCACTCGAGTCGGGCGCCCCCGCCGAGCTCATCCACCTGCACGGCAACGCGAAGAGCCACGAGGAGCTCGTGCTCGCGGTCGACGCCGGCATCGGCGCGATCGTGCTCGACGGTGAGGCCGATGTGGAGCGCCTCGACGCGCTGCTCACCCGCCCGCAGGACGTGCTGATCCGCATCATCCCGGGCGTCAACCCCCGCGTACCCAAAGCGATCTCCACGGGCGGCGAGACCTCGAAGTTCGGTCTGCCGATCCCGCAGGCGAAGGAGCTCATCGCGCGGCTCGAGAGCCACCCCTTCATCAACGTGGTGGGCCTCCACCTGCACATCGGATCGCAGGTGCTCGAGGTCGAGCCGTTCGAGCGCGCGGTGGAGGCGGTGCGCGAGCTCGGCGAGTTCCCCGTCTACAACATCGGCGGCGGCCTCGGCGTGAACTACAACGTGAAGCACGATGCGCCGAGCCTCGACGAGTACCTCGACGCGATCACCGCCGCCGCGAAGCGCGTGCTTCCCGAGGGCAGCCGCCTCATCATCGAGCCCGGCCGCTCGCTCGTGGCTCGCACCGGCATGACCGCGTACCGCGTGAACAACGTGAAGCGTACGGGCGCCACCTTCGTGGCCGTCGACGGTGGTCTTGCCGACCAGCTGAACGTCGCGCTCATGAACATGGAGTTCACCCCCATCGTGGCGAACCGCGCGAGCGCGCAGCCTGATACCGTCGCACAGCTCGTGGGCCGCCAGTGCGAGTCGGGCGACCTGCTCGTCGATCAGGCCGAACTCGCCGCCCCCGCGACGGGCGACACGATCGTGCTCGCCGCCACCGGCGCGTACGGCTACACGCTCTCCAACAACTACAACGGAGCGCTGAAGCCCGCCGTGGTGTTCTGCCGCGACGGTGAGAGCCGCCTCGCGGTGCGCCGCCAGACGTACGCCGAGTTCCTCGGCCACCACGTCGGCCCGAACGAGGAGGCCTGGGCCTCCTGATCCCGCACTGATATTCCGACCTCAATTTCCACCCCACCGACCACGATTCCCCAAGGAAGAGGAACCCACCATGAAGAAGCTCATCAAGATCTCGGCCGCGGCAGCGTTCGTCGCAGCGCTCGGCCTCACCGCCTGCTCCGGCGGCGGCACCGGCGACACCGCCCCCGCGAAGGACGACACCGCGGCGCTCACCACGGGCGTCGACAAGGCCGCTGAGGCGGCCCTGCCCCAGTCGATTCGCGATGCGGGCGTCATCCGCGCCGCAGCCGGCATCCCCTACCCGCCGTTCATCATGCTCGAGGGGGAAAAGCAGACCGGCCTCGATCCCGATCTGGCTCAGGCACTGGGCGAGAAGCTGGGCGTCGAGTTCAAAATCTCGCACCAGGCGTTCGAGACCGTCATCCCCTCGCTGCAGGCGAAGAAGTTCGACATCATCATGTCGGGCATGAATGACACGGTGGAGCGCGAGGGCACCCTCAACTTCATTGAGGAGATCTACGCCGGCTTCACCATCGTCGTGAAGGCGGGCAACCCCGAGGGCATCAACGGACTGCAGGATCTCTGTGGCCACCCGGTTGCCGTGCAGAAGGCGAGCGCGCAGCTCGACCTGCTCACCGAGCTCGCCGCGACCTGCAAGGCCGAGGGCAAGGGCGAGCTGACCATCCAGCAGCTGCCCACCGCGCAGGATCCGCAGACCGCACTCAAGGCCGGCCGCGTGGTCGCGTACCCGGTTGACGCACCCGTCGCCGCCTACACCGTTGCCACCGCAGGCGACGGCAAGGACTTCGAAATGGTCGAGGATCCCGAGTACCCCGCCGGTGTGAACCCCGTGTACACGGGCATCGGCACGCTCAAGGAGAACACCGAGCTCACCGAGGCGCTGCGCCTCGCGCTCCAGTCGCTCATCGACGATGGCGTCTACCAGGACATCCTCGAGAAGCACAACCTCGGCAACTTCGCGACCGAAGAAGCGATCGTCAACGGCGCATCGCTGGAGGGATAAGTACCACCATGACGCACGCAACTGTGACGGCCCCGGAGCAGGATCGGAGCTTCGACATCGAAGCCCTCCCGCTCCGGCGGCCCGGCCGGTGGATCTGGGCGATCGCCCTGATCCTGTTCGCCGCCTGGTTCATCCAGGCACTCTGGACCAACAAAAACATCGACTACTCGGTGGTGGGCCAGTACCTGTTCAACCCGGAGATCGTGTCCGGCGTCGGCGTGACGCTGCTCATCACCGCAATCGCGATGATCATCTCCACCGTGCTCGCCGTGATCCTCGCGGCGATGCGCCTGTCGGGCAACCCCGTTGCAGTCGCGTTCTCCTCCTTCTACGTGTGGCTGTTCCGCGGCACGCCGCTCCTCGTGCAGATCGTTATCTGGGGCTACTTCGGCCTCATCTTCGAGAAGATCTCGCTCGGCATCCCGTTCACCGATGTGGTGTTCTGGTCGATCGACACGAACGTGCTGCTCACCGCATTCGTGGCCGGCATCATTGCGCTGACGCTCAACGAGGCCGCGTACTCCGCCGAGATCGTGCGCTCGGGCATGCTGTCCGTCGACGCTGGCCAGAAGGAGGCCGCAGCGTCGCTCGGCATGAGCCCGCTCGCCACCTTCGTGCGGATCCTGCTGCCGCAGGCGATGCGCGTCATCATCCCGCCGCTTGGCAACGAGCTCATCTCGATGATCAAGAACACCTCGCTGCTCTCGCTCATCGCGGTGATGGAGGTCTACACGCGGGCCACGCAGATCTCGGCGCAGAACCTGAAGCAGGTTGAGCTGCTCATCGTGGTGAGCATCTGGTACCTCCTCATCGTGTCGATCCTGTCGATCCCGCAGCACTACCTCGAGCGCTACTTCGGCCGCGGCGTGGAGCGCAATGCGCCCACCTCGACGCTGCAGAAGGCGCGCGAGATGACTGGCGCGATCGCCGTCCAGTTCCAGGGTAAGAAGAAGGGGGAGCGCCGTGGCTGATCTCACCACCCCACAGCTCAGCGATACCGCCCTCGTGCAGCTCCGCGGAGTGCGCAAGCACTTCGGCAGCCTCGAGGTGCTGAAGGGGATCTCGATGGACGTGCACGCCGGCCAGGTGTCGGTGCTGCTCGGCCCGTCGGGGTCCGGCAAGTCGACGCTGCTCCGCTGCATCAACCACCTCGAAACGATTGACGGCGGCCGCATCTCGGTTGACGGCGAGATCGTGGGCTACCGCCCGGAGGGGGATCGCCTCCGAGAGATGCACCCCCGCGAGGTGGCCAAGCAGCGCCGCTCCATCGGCATGGTGTTCCAGCGCTTCAATCTGTTCCCGCACAAGACCGCGCTCGAGAACATCATCGAGGCGCCCATGGTCGTGTCGAAGCGCAACAAGGCGGATGCCGTGGCCGAGGCCCGGCAGCTGCTCCGCCGCGTGGGGCTCGACGCCTGGGCCGACCACTACCCGTCGCAGCTTTCGGGTGGCCAGCAGCAGCGCATCGCGATCGCCCGCGCGCTCGCGATGAAGCCGAAGCTGATGCTCTTCGACGAGCCCACCTCGGCGCTCGACCCGGAGCTCGTGGGCGAGGTCCTCGACGTGATGAAGGAGCTCGCCAACGAGGGCATGACGATGATCGTGGTCACCCACGAGATCGGCTTCGCCCGCGAGGTGGCCGACCAGGTCGTGTTCATGGACGGCGGCGTGGTGGTCGAGGCTGGCGCCCCGGCCAACGTGATCGACAACCCGCAGCACGCCCGCACGCAGGGCTTCCTCCAGAGCGTGCTGTAGTTGGGGCGGGGAGTGGTGCGGCCCTGCCGCGCCTCCCCATCCCGCACGATGTGTGTGCCCCGGTCGCCGTCCTGGCGACCGGGGCGCAACCGTTTCAGGGCACGACGCGCCCGGCCTGCGGCCGTGGTCAGCGGCCACCAAAAGTATGGGTAAGATAGAGGAGTTGTCCACGAGCAATCGTGACCAACGGGCTGTGGCGCAGCTTGGTAGCGCACTTGACTGGGGGTTAAGGGGTTTACCCCTCCCGGACGGCCCAAAACAACTGAAAATCGATGCCACGGGCTGTGGCGCAGCTTGGTAGCGCACCTGACTGGGGGTCAGGGGGTCGCAGGTTCAAATCCTGTCAGCCCGACAGAAAAGCCCTGATGAGACGCAAGTTTCATCAGGGCTTCATCGTTTCTGCCGACGGGTTTTTGTTGGTCCCCCTCTGGTCCCCCTGGCCGATTCCGAGCTGGCGCTTGGGCTCCGGAGATCGGGTCGAAATGGGCTGGCCTGTGGATAAGGGGACCAAAAGGGGACCAGAACCGCTCCGGGCATCGTTTTCGCCTCTCACAGCCGTCGCGTCGACGAGGTGCTGCGGGTGTTCTGGCGCTTCTGTCCCGACGGTGAGAGGAACGCGTTCGCCTGCTCCGCAGCAGACGCGAGATGTCGGTCGTCGGGGTGGAGATACCCGCGGGTGGTCTCCATTGAGGCGTGCCCGAGAATCTCTTGGAGCACGTGCAGCGGGACACCGGCGTCGGCCATCCACGTCGCGCCCGTGTGGCGGAGCCCGTGACGGGTGAGGTCGGGCAGGCCGAGGTTCGCGACGATCTTGTCCCAGTTCGTCGCATCCCGGACCGTCGCCGTCGTCAGCACCCCGCCTTTCGGCCCGACCAGGAGTTGATCGTCGGGCTCTTTGCCTTCAGTGAGTCGTTCGAGCACCGGGCGCAGCGGCTCCAAAATTGGCACGCGACGTTCTTTGCGGCTCTTGGTGGGTTTGGTGACGAGGCCGCCTTTGCCGGGGAAGATCTGGCGGGCGATGACGACGAGGTTCTTCTCGAATCGCACGTCGCCGACCTGCAACCCGGACACCTCGGATGAGCGTGCGGCGAGGAGGGCTGCGAGCATGACGAAATCGCTGTAGGACTGGTCGATCTTCCCGCACGCCTTCGCGAGCCTGTTCAACGTCTTCATATCCGGGATCGCATGCGCCCGCGGCGATGCCTGCTCGGCCGACTGCGTGCGAAACGCATTGCGATTCAGGCTGCGCTTTGCCCGGTTCTTCGCAGGATTGATCGTGAGAAGCCCATCGCGTACAGCCTCGTCAAGCACCCGCACGAGGGGTGCGATGGAGTTCTTGATCGTTGACGCCCCGTAGCGCTGCTCCCATTCATCGATCGTCCGGTCGATGATCCCGGCTGTGATCTGCGTCACCGGCAGATGCCCGAGCGCGGGCAGCACCCGTAGCTTCAGGCCGAAACCATAGGTCTCGCCGGTGGAGGTCGGATCAAGACCCCGGGCCCAGCGGTCGCCGATAGAGGTGACGAACTCCGTCAACGTCATGGCCGTGTCCATGCCCTTGACGGAGGAGTCACGCAGTTGATCGAAGAACGCGTGTGCTGCTGCTTCGTCGGTGACGATCTCTGAGCGGATCACCCGGCGTTTCGTGATCGGGTCTGTCCACCTCGCCCGGGCACGGATGCCGTAGGAACGGCGCTCCATGTCGGTCGAAACCTTCACACCGATGGGCGGCACGGGCTTCGGATCTGCTTTCGGGAGCGGTTCACCCTTCCGCGGCATGATCTTGTTCCAACTTGGCAAGCCACGCCTCGACCGCCTCAAGCCGGTAGCGGGCAATCCCACTCATTCGGATGAACGGCGGCCCGGTCCCCGCTGACCGCCACCGCGACAGGGTCGATTCCGACACCTTCAGATAGGTGGCGACATCGCGACTGTGCAACAACGGAGACTGCACGACTGGCACTGTGGTCTCGTTCATGAGATCTCGCCCGTGCGCGGATCGAGGGAACGGTAGAACTGGTCCTCTTCCTCGCGTCGCTTCTCGACTTCGGCGAGGACGAACTCTATGAACTCGGTCTCCCGGTCCTCGATGGTCACGTCCTCTACCTGAGGTGCTGGTGCTTCGCCGGGCCAGGCCGTCTGTCGGGTGGGGCGGTCACGGTCGAGGCGCGTGCCGTTGGTGGCGACCCAGTCGCGAAGACGAAGTTTGGCGTCGGCGAAGTCTCGATGCCAGGCCAGCGGTGCCGAACCACTCTTTTCCGCGTCGAAGCAGCACAGCCAGTGCAGGTGCAGGGCGGAGAGCTCCCACAGCAGTTCCGGGTGGTGATGCCAGAACGGTGGGATGACGGCTGCGGGCAGGCCGTAGGTGCGGCGGAGCCAATGCACCCACCGGTTCAGTTCCAGCCACTCCGCTTCCAGGTCTTCGGGCCCGAGGAGGTTCCAGTTGATCGGATGCGGGGGCTCAACCAACAGTGGCCCTTCGAAGTCGGCATCGAACTCGACTTCTTCATCGACCGTGTCGTCTGCGGTGGTGTTCTCGTCCATGACGATCGCCACCGTCAGACGCTTGCGCGTGTCGGGTGGGTGGCCTGAGCGCGGGTCGCCGCATCGTGGCCGAGATCATCCGGGCTCGGCGCATCGTGATCGACGCTGGGGCGTCGGGGTGTGCGGTCGACCTCGTAGCGGGTGCGTGCGAGATCGTGGCCGACCCGAGAAGCGATGAACTCCTCCGCGGGCACCTGCTGCCCATCCTTCTCGTACGTGTACTCGTGGATGCGCCCGGAGGCGACGAAGCGGTCGCCCTTGCGGAACCGTGCTGCAGCTTCCTCTGCGGTCTTGCGGAAGATCGCGAGGTCATGGAACGTCGGCTCCAACTGCGTGAACGACCCATCAGGCTCCTGCCGAGCATGCTCAATGCCGACACGGGCGTGAAACCTCGACACCCCATTCTCACCGACACTCAGCCGGGGCTGTGTGGCAATGAACCCTGAGATGGACTGCTGCGTATCGATAGTCATGGGGTACTCCTCTCAAAGACGGTGACCGCGGTGGTCGCCGTTCACTGGAGAGGTGCGCAGCACGTTCCCGCTCTTGACCTGGTTACGGGCGTTGACGCAAGGATTCTTCGACCACGGCCCGCTGTGCGCGGAGCTCGCCGCTGTCCCGCCTGCCCGTCCATGCGCGCAGCTTCGCGACGATGGGTGGTGCTGCGCGGAGGAGGATGAGGCCGGTGCCGAATGGGAGGGTGCGGATCACGTCGGGCGGCATGATCGCTACCCGCCGGATGGAGCGTTGTGCAGAGCGGGAGCCATGGTCGCCGATGGTGGTGGAGTCGGTGATCTCATCCCGCTCGCCGATGAGGGTGGTGAGGTCTTGGAGGTCGCGGCTGTTGGATGCTCCGCCGAGGATGATCTTCACAATGCTGGCGTCCCAGATCGCTCCGGCCGCGTTTTCCGACCACTTCTCCCTGGCCTGGGCGAGTGACTGCAACACCGGCATCGTCGTGATCCCCGTACCCCCGCCCTCCGCCATTAACGTCGGCAGGGACGGCAACGGTGCGAGGTTCCCGATTTCGTCGAGCGCGAGGAGCAGTGGCGGGTCGAGGCGGGCTGCGGGTGATCTGGCGGCGAGGCGGCGGGCGGCTTCTACGAGGTCTTCCACGAACGCCGACACCAACGCCGCACTGTTGTTCGCCCCAGCCCCCGTCGCCAAGAGATACACAGTGCCGCGCTTGCGGAGGAACTCTTCCGGGTCGAACTTCTCATCTGGGCCGGGACTCACGGCGTCGAGCACACGCGGATCGGCGAGGGCAGCGAGCGAGAGCGAAACTCCTTGCCAAATTGAATCCCTCGTGCGGGGGTCGGAGTCGATCATCGCCTGCAACGAGTCCGCCCACCCCGTCGCAGCGTGCGGGTTCGCGGCAAGGATCGCGACCGCATCGGAAGCCGCAGCAGGGTCGAGCGTCCACCGGAACAACTCTGCCGGGGTGCGGTGATCAAGCGCAGCAGCGTGAAGGAGGGCTTGGAGGGCGGTGCGGGTTTTCCCTTCCCAGAAGTCACCGCCCTCGACACCGCCAGCGGAGAGCCCGGTGCCGGCGGCGAGGCCGGTGGCGCGGATCATCGCCGTCAACGGGTCATCACATCCACGAATCGGCGACCACCTGAGCCCCGCCGGAACCCCTTCGGCAAGGTGCTGCGGGTCGAACACCGCCACCGGCCGCCCCTCAGCACTGCGGGCAGTGAGAGTGGCGGTGAGGTTATCCGGGCGCGTGGAGGTCGTAACGACCGCGCCCGGCGCGTCGAGGATCGCGTTGATGACGACGTGCAGGCCTTTGCCGGAGCGTGGTGGCCCGATCAGCAGGATCGAGTCCTCGACGCTCGCCCACACGTTCACGCCTCGCGAGGCACCGAGGAGATAGCCCACGTCCTGCGCTTCGGGCTTTGGCAGTGAGGGGCGGAGTTGCCCGCCGCGGCGCAGCAGCGCCCTCTCCGACGCTGCGGTAGCGACGTCGGTGCGGGTTGCGATCCCGACGATCCGGTAAGGGTCGATCTTCGTGCGCCGGGTGTGCTCCCGGAACGTGCGCCACACCCACCAGCCCGCCGCACCGACACCGAGGATCAGCAGCCCCGCGACGATCCAGTAGACGACGGCGTTCAGGTCATCGGAACCGAGCGCAGTGCCCGGGTTGGCGAGATGCAGGAGGACACGGAGGCCAGCTTCGATGCCACCACTCGGTTGTGCGATCCCTGTCGCCCACGCGGCGATCGTGCCAGCTACCCGGAGGATGACGGCGAGGGCCGCGGCGGCGATGAGGGCGATAATGCCGAGGTTCGCGAGCTCATCACCGAGCGCCCCGCCTTGCCTGGGAGTGCTCATGGGAGCCTGCTGAGGACAAGGGTGCCGGAGACACGTCCGAGGAGAATTACTTCACCGGTCACCGCGGTTGCGGCCTGCTGCGCGGTGAGGAGGGCGCGGGCGGTGCCATCGAGGCTGGCGTCGGAGTGTGCGTGAATGATCGCAACTGCGACATCCTCACCCGGTACGAACCCCGCACCCGCGACCTGATGCAGCACCGGCGGCACCGCAGTCACAGGCGGGGTCAGCGTCTCCGGCGCGGGTCGTTCCCAAGGTCTCGTGGTGGGGCGTTCGCGTGGTGGGGTGATGATGTCGGTGAACGTCGATCCGTCTGCTTCCCGAACCTGCACCCGCAGCGGGGTGCGGTAGCGGGCTGCGAGGGTGTCGAGAATCGCGGGGAATGATTCGCGACGCCATCCCGGTGCGAACGGCTCAGGCAGGTACGGTGCCCCGTCGACGGTGACCGTCATTGCACCGTCCGCGCTGATGGTGAACTCCACCACCGGCAGCACGACCGGCCCACCGCCCGGAGGCACAGGCGTCGTCGGGGGCTGAGTGTCGGGGGTGGTGCGGCGGTAGCGGGGTTTCGGGGTCACGGGCGGGTCCTTCCAAGACGAACGGCAGTCGCCATGTAGGTGCGCCCGCGTCCCCTATGGATGCAGAAGACGGAAAGGTGGGAGGGCACGAACCTGGGGGTTGGTTCGTGCCCTCCCGTGCTGACCCGCCATAGTGGGGCGCCAGCGGATCAGCAGCCTTGGTTAGTCCTCCTTTGCTCCCTCGAACTGGGCCTTGAACTCCTCGAACGCCTCGTCCTCTTCACGGACGTACCCGTCGCGTTCGCGGGCGATCGCGAGGCGGCGACCGAACAGCAGCACCCCACCGGTTGCGGCGGCCATCAGGCCACCGGCGAGACCGAGCGGCCACCAGTTACCACCGCCGGTCTGCGCCAACTCACCCGGCGCTCCCGGCTTTCCAGGCTCCTCCGGTACGGGGGTGACGGTGGTGGTCTCATCCGGTGCGCCGCAGAGGCCACGGTGCAAGATCAGACCGTCCTTATCGATCACCGTCTCCACCCAGTAATAGGTACCGGTCTCATCGAAGACCACCTCATCCGAGGCGTACTCGCCGGGACCATTCAGGTCGATCACGGCGGAGGTAAACACGAGCTCCTCCGCCGTGCACAGCGCCTCACCGGTCTGCTGCCGGTACGCCTCGAACACCAGGCGCGCACCCTCCGGCACGGCGCCGGTAACGGTTGCGACATCATGCGCCGGCTCACCCAACACCACCGTCGGCACCGCGTTCGTCTTCACGAGAAGTTCTTCCGGCTGCTCGATGACGACCGTGGTCTCACCCGGCGCCCCACACGCCCCTTCGGCGATCACAGCGCCGTCGGCGCCGTATAGGGTTTCGACCCAGTAGACGTTCCCGGGCTCGGTGACGGTGGTGGTGCCGGAATGGTAGATACCGGCCTGGGTGACGGGGATCTCGTCGCTGACGTAGAACGGTGACTCACACACAGCCCCGACCTCCGCCGGGTGCGGCCCGTACGCACGGAACACCAGATACGCGCCGTCGGGAATCGTCGTGCCCTGCACGAGCGCCGTATCCGAGAATGGTTCCCCGACGGCCGCCTCCGGTGTGGCCTGCGTGATCACCGACACCGGCACCTCAGCATTCGTCGGTGGGACGTAGAAACGTTCGAGCACATCCGCCGGAGACGACGCATAGGGCTGCACCCGATCGTCACCCTCGAACGTTGTCACCAGCACATAGAACCCCGGCTCGGTCGGCACGATCTTGTCCTCATCGGTGTATCCGAGCTTGTAGACCCCATTCCGTGCCGGCGTCGTGAGCTCCGTCAGCACCGGCGCAGCGGTGAGGTCGAGATCATCCGTGAGCTCGATATCGGTGGCGAAGGGGCCGTAGACGGTGTGACGGAGTTCATCGAGGTCGGGGTTCCAGTAGCCGTCGCCGGTGAAGTCACCGTGGTTCGCCGGGAACCCGCTGACGGTGACGACATCGAACGCACGCCCGCCGGGGTGCACGTTGTACTCCCGCATCAGCGAGGTCACCGTGATCGGCCACCGCACCGATGTCGTCTCGACGTTGATGCCGTAGTCGTCCTGCCAGTCGGCGGCGAGGTAGTCGCGCACCCACTCCGGCTGCGAGACCTTCTTCACCTCCCACACCCAGGTCACGAACCCACCCGACGGAGCCACCACCGACGGTGACGTGTAGACGCCGGGGCCGTCCGCCGTGACGGTGACGGTCCCGAGGGGCACCGCGTTGCCATCGATCGCTGCGTTCTGCGCGGGCGGCAGGGTGCCGGGGACTTGGTAGGCGGTGCCCTCGAACACCACCGGAATGTGTACGCCGTCCTTCTTCAGCCACGCACCATTGCTGCTTGACACGGTGATCGTGTCCGTCAGTGCATCACCGGGGATGGCGAGGCGCTGGTCGGCTTCGGAGACGGCGATGGGCTGGAACGGCACCACCGAGGTCTCGGCCACCTGCCCGAACCGGTCAGTGAACGAATCGGTGAGGTACTTCGCGTTCTCGCCGTGCGCGTCCTTGTCGATCGCCCACACCCACGTGTAGAACCCCGACTCCGGAGCGATGATCGTGCCCGGCGACGTATACGACCCCGCACCCGTCAGCGTCACCGTCTCGGTGCCCGCGACAGGGGCACCCACGGGCGGGGCGTCGGCTTCGGTGGGCTGCTCATCGAACGGCCCATACAGCGTGCCGGTCGCGATCACCTCGACCGGTTTCCCGTCGAGGTGAATCCAGGTGCCCTTCGATACCGTGACAGTGAGCCCGTCCAGGAACGCGTCGCCCTCGGCGACGTATCGGGAGGCGACCTGGGTAGTGATCTCCGGCTGGAAATCCAACTCGATCACCGGCGACTCCACCGACGCCGACAGGCCCGTGGAAGAGCCCGCGACAGCGGCGACAAGGCGCTGCGCGCCGGGCGTCGTGTAGAGGTCGAGCGCGGCCCCGTACCCGGCAGCAGACACCGTCATGGATGCGCCGATCTTGTACGACGGCACTCCGTCGGCTGGGGTGCCGGTGATCGGGTGCGTACCGACGGCGAGATTCCGCGTCGAGGCCCCGTCCGAGAACACCGCATTCGTGAGCGACGCACTCCCGGCCAGTGAAGCCGGGTGCGCGGTGACGGTGAGAGCGCCGGTGTACTGATCCGTCATATCCAGCGCAAGCGACAACGACGGATCCGTGACTGCGTTCACTGCCGCTTCCTGTCGCATGGTCGAGAGGTTTGCAAGGATCGTGCCGCGCTCCGACGCCGGCGCCCGGGCGACGTAGTAGTCGTCACCGGACATGCCATGCGAGTTGTACATGCCAGGACTCGCGACCGACCACACATACAGCGCCACCGCAGCCGTCACATTCGCGTCACCCGACTGCCCCCACCGATCCAGCACATAGTTCATCTCGGCAAGCTGCTGACGAGACAACGAATCCAGCGACGTGATCCGCTCCGGCCCCGCCGTATTCCCATAGGGAGGCGCGGCGTGAAGGTCGGCGCAATACGCCTGCCGGCCGTCGACACCGGTGTTGTACGCGCCGAGGAACGCACCGTCAGACCAGTAGCCGACGCCCTCACTCGCCGCATGCGCGGGCTGCGTACTCAGCGCGAACGACCCCGCGAGCAAGAACAGGGCCAGCAGCACGGACAGCCATCGTCGGAGCCTGGTCGGGGGTGGCGCAGCCACGGGCTGCGGAATGTGTGCGAGTGATCCTGACACGAGATGCCTCCTGATGTTCTGGTGAGCAGCAACCCGACACGGGTCGCCTTCACAGCAGGTGCACCACCCAGACCCTCACAGCACAGGTCCCTGCGGCCTCCGGCCTGGCCCGGGCTTCTCCTGATCCAGCGGGTCAGTCTCGAGTCCTGCTCGCTCTCGCACCGCACGGTGCGCGCCGTCGCGTACTCCGTGGAGGAGTTCGCGGATGTCGTCGTAGCCGGTGATGATCGACCCGAGCCCGTCGCGCAACAACCGGTGACACCCCGCAGACGCCGCACTCGTCAACGGCCCAGGAACCGCACAGACCGGACGCCCAAGCTCCATTGCACGGGCCGCGGTATGAAGAGAGCCGGAGCGGTATCCCGCCTCGGCGATCAAGACCGTGCCCGAGAGGGCGGCGAGGAGCCTGCCACGTTGCAGGAACCGCCACCTCGTCGGCGCAGCCCCCGGCGGCACCTCACTTAACAACAGCCCCTCGTCTGCGACCCGGCCAAGGAGTTCGGCATGCCCAGCCGGGTACGGGCGGTCCAGTCCGCCAGCGAGCACCGCGATCGTGGAGCCACCAAAAGTGAGAGCGGCGCGGTGCGCGGCGCCGTCAATCCCGTACGCTCCACCCGAGAGCACCGTGCGAGCATCCGCAGTTGCTGACTGCACCAAATCTGTGGTGATGTGTTCGCCGTAGCCGGTGGACGCCCTCGCCCCAGTGACGGTGAGGCGATCCCACACCGGCCCTGTCAGCAGGCTGGTGTCGCCCTTCGCCCACAGCGCGACGGGGGCATGATCTCCGAGCGCGTTGACCGATGCCGGCCAGTCCGCATCGCCGGGGATCAGCACTCGCATGCCGTGACGCTCAGTCTCCGCGAGCACCCGCCGCACCTGGGGCGCGTCGAGGCGCGGGGCGAGACGCCGCTGCCAGGTGTCAGCGTCAGGCCCGACCGGCACCTCATCGGCGACGGCACGAGCGACAACCTCTGTGGCACCGAGGGTGCGGATCATCTGCCCCGTGACCGCATCACCTGGTTCGGAGACAGTCGCGAGGATGATCCTCGCGGTGCGCTCGTCGGCTGCCAGCTCGGTGATCGTGTCCATCGGTTCTGCTCCCTCGGTTGTGGCGAATCAATCGAGAGATAGGTGCGAACCTCCATGCCACGCTGGTGACCGAGAGGAAGTCGGTCGCAGCGGGAACTTGCACCCTCACAGCACTCCGCAGATCAGCGAACAGTGCCGGAATCACGCGGAAACAGGCTTCAGAAATCCTGAACCTGAGCGGTTACCCCTTCATTCGCGCGGTCGTGTCGAATGCGGCAAGCTCTGCCGGGTGAAGTTGGTGCTGCACGACGAAGGATCGTTCCTTGATCCGCCACAGCCCTTGCCCGGTGCCGAGACCTGGGAGGAGTTTCTGTTCGGTGCCGGTGAGGCCGAGTGCTGCAGCGGTGGCTCCGAGCTGGTCGGGTTCTTGCCGGTAGATGATCCGCGTCTCCGCATTCGCCAGCAAGCTGTTGGCGAGGGCGCGCATGGCGGAACCGGAGTCGCCGACGTTGTCGAGGTCGGTGAGCTTGTGGAAGATCAGCATGTTCGCGATCCCGTAATGCCTCGCTAACCGCCATTGCGCATCCATGCGTTTCAGGAGTGCAGGGTAGGCCATGAGTCGCCAGGCCTCGTCGTAAATCACCCACCGGTGCCCACCATTCGGGTCCATCAGCGCTGACTCCATCCACGCCGATGAGCAGGTCATCAGCACCGAGATCAGCGTGCTGTTCTCCGCCACCCGCGACAGGTCCAGGCTGACCATCGGGAGTGACGGGTCGAACTTGACGGTCGATGGTCCGTCGAAGAGTCCTGCGAGGTCGCCTGCGACGAGGCGGCGGAGTGCGTGTCCGACGAGGCGGCCGTCTTCGGTGAGTCGCCCGTCGGTGTCGGTTGTGGGGTCGGGTGTGAGGATGCGGTCGACGACCATCGGCAGGATAGGCACCTCGCTGGATCGGACAGCGTCTTGGAGAGCGAGGTCGATCGCCGTGTGCTCCAACGGGGACAGCACCCGATCCAGCACCGTCTCCGCAAGAGCGCCAATCAGCTCACGGCGGCGAGAGGCAACCTGCGCCGCCCATTCGACGTCCGAGAGGCCGCCGGGGCGGTGTCCTTCATCGAGCGGGTTGAGACGATTCCGCAGCCCATGGCCGAGAACGATTGCCCGCCCACCGACGGCTTCCGCAACAGCGGTGTGCTCGCCCTTCGGGTCACCGGGAACGTAGACGCGGCGCCCGAACGGGATCGACCGGGTGTAGAGCGATTTCGCGAGTGAGGATTTCCCGGAGCCGACGATCCCTGCGAGCACGATATTCGGGGCGGTGATGATGCCGCGAGCGTAGAGAGTCCAGGGGTCGTAGACGAAAGAGCCTCCGGAGTAGAGGTCTTGCCCGATGAACACCCCGTCAGCACCGAGGCCCCCTTCGGCGAGAAACGGGTACGCACCGGCGAGGGTCGCAGAGGTGTCCTGGTGGCGGGGCAGGCGAAACCTGCCCGGAGTCCGCAGCACCGCCGCCCCTGGCTCGCCTGCTGCGGGGAGGTAGTTGGTGTTGCGACGTTCTGCACGCTCCAAATCAATCCGCGCACGCTCGACCGCTTGCTTGTGTTTGCGGGCATCGGCCTCGATCTTCACCGCCGCGAGCTTGCGGGCTTTCCGGAGCTTACGGCGTTCCCCGGCAGGTTCCACCAGTGCCGCGGTGTGGAGCTTCTGCCGATCACTCACAGTGCTCGCCCCCGCGACACTGACGACGAGCGTGACGGGGCGAACGGGTCATCCTCGTCCTCAATCGCTCGTGCTGGCCGACGTCCTGGTGTTCGCTTGGCTGCCTGAGCCCCGACAGCCGATTCCCGTGGTTCGGGGTGCGTGCGGAGCAGTGAGACGTGCCCGTGGTCGTGGTTGTACGTCAACGTGTATTCGCCCTGTGTAGCGGTGCGGTCGAAGGGGCCGGTGGGGATGGTGTCGTAGACGTACCCGTTGACGAGTGCCGCTTGCGTGGTCTCATTTCCCATGTCGAACCCGGCCAGATGCTCGATCGCCGCCTCTGTACCGTCACGGTCGATGATCGCCAGCACCTCCTCAGCATCCTGCCCTTGCAGGAACACGATCCCCACCCACCGGGAAGGCACCGAATCTGAGGGTGCGGGGCGCCAAGCGATGCGTCCTGATGCGCCCATCGCCGCATCTACCTGCTCATGCACACCATCCAGCAGCACCGCCGCGTGCCGGAGTGCGGCGGCTGCGGTGAGGGCGTGACTGGCACCGGCGCCCTGGTTCCCAGTGTCATCATAGGCACGCACCTGATTCCGGGCGTGCGCGGTCGCGAGTTGATCGAGCACCTGACGGAGTGATCGCACCCCGGCGAGGAGATCACCGAGCACCGTGTACGTGTCGGCAGGCTCCTCGAACACGCGAGTGGCGTGCGCGAGGCCCCGGAGGGCTTCGGAGGCTTCCGCCGCATCCGCGGTCGGGTTCTGAAAGGTCGGCATCGGTTACTCCTCAGACGGTGCGGCACAGCGGCAGGGCTGCGACGGTGAAGGCTTGGGCTTGCTGCCCGACAAGACGCCGCGTTTCGCAGGATGCTTGGATCGCGGCCTGTTCGATCGCCGCGACCGCAGTGTCGAGCTCTTCCGGCGTCGGTGCGCTGATCGAGATGAGGCCGGTGTAGCGGAGGACGCCGTGCCCGGCGGTGAGGTCGGCTTCTTGTTGGAGCACGTCGCCGTATTCGGCGGTTTGGGAGGCGTCTTCGATCTGCCCCATCTTGGAGCGTTGCGCCGCATCCGAGATCAGCTCGGTCTTCTTTTTCCGAATATCCCTCGCGGCCTGATCCGAACGGATCGGCGTACACACCAGCGAAAACGAGCGCTGAATCCCAGACGACAACAGCACCGGGGCAAGGAACCCCGGATACACCTGAGACCTCGGCCACTCGCTGATCCACAGCACCGCGTGATGTGCGGAGTCTGACCGCAGGCGGTCCCACGACTCCGTCACCGCCACTGGCCCCGCCGTCGCGAGGTTCCGGCCGATGTCGCCGTGACGTTCAAGGAGCGCCGCGGCGGCAGGGTCGTACGCGGAGCGGAGGATCACGGCGACCTCGCTGGGGGTGAGCCAAGCACCGACGGTGAGTTCTGCGGCACGCAGCGCGGTCACGAGTGTCGTCATCTCCTGCCGCAGCACCGCCGCAGCCCCCTTGATCCCGCCACCGTTCGTGCGCACCTGACGTGCCGCAGCGCGCAGGTCGAGGGCGAGACTGATCGTCGTCGCGTGACGTTCCCCCGCGGGGCCTGCACGGTCGATGAGTTCCCGGTAGACCGTCGAGGTCCACGACCCGTCATCCGTGCCGTGACTGCGCCACCACTCCACGAGCCCCGAGCCTCCGTCGGGGAGAGTGCGTTCGCACACTTGCAGGCGGGCGATCCGCCCGGAGCGGCAGGTCGTGGCGAGTACGCGCCCCCAGGTGGCGACGCGGCGTTCTTGTTCGCCGGGGTCGAGGAGCACGAACGCGGGATGCGACACCGCGATGATCGCCGTGAGCGTCTGATTGTGGGGGTCGTGGATCATCGCCGCCCTTGTCTCGGGGTCTTCCCACTCTCGGAGCGCTGCGGCATCGCCTGGGAGGGCGAGGGTGCCGGCGGGGCGGGGTTTCACGATCCTGCGCCGGAACACGGTCTGCCTGGCCTGTGTACGGGCGACCCACCGGAAGGTGACGGGCACCCATTCGATGAGCTTCCTGCTCCCGACCGGTGTCCAGGCAAGGGCTGCGGAGAGGAGCCAGATGGGTGCGGTCCAGGTGAGGAGGATGCCGCCGCCTGCGTAGAGGGCGCTAACGATGGAAAGGACACCGATGGCGAGGACGATGAGTTGTGGGAGGGAGAGGCCGAGGAGGATGCCGCGGCGGGTGAGGCGGGAGAACTGCACCGCCCGCAACCCAAACTCCACCGTACTCTGCTGATTCGACATTGATCACTCCTTCCCAGCCGGCGGCTTCGGAGCCGGCGGCGGCGTCTGCCGCGCCGGGGGCACCGAAGGCGCTGCGGGCGGTGCAGTCGGGGTATGGCTCGGTGCGGGCGGCGCCGGCTGCACAGTCTCACCGGCACCGGCCGCTTGACCTTCCGCAGCCCCACCAATAGCACCGCCGAGTTTCGGCCCCGCGGTCGCGGCGGCTTTCGCGACCTGTGCGCCGATTACAACCGCAGCCGCAGGCCCCGCCGCAGCGGCACCCGCACCGGCTCGGGCCGCGCCAGCACCACCGCCTGCGCTCCCTGCCCCAGCACCGGCGGCAGTGCCGGAACCACCGGCTGCCGCAGCCCGGTCACCAGCAGCGGGAGCGGTACTCGACGCGGGTGACGTGCCGCCGCCAGAGGGAGCCGAACCGCCTCCCTTGTCGCCTGCGCCGTCGAGCACCTTCTTTGCGCCGTCGGCCTTCGGCGCTGACGGGACGGGGACCGGGCGGTTGAGTGCCGACTTAGCTTCTTGTTCGGCGCTCATCGAGTGGTACATATCGAACCCGATGAACGTGACGAACTTGTATGTCATATAAGGGGCGAACGCGGCGATAAACATCAGCACAACCCCTGCGATGGGGTCGCTAATCGACGCGAGATCCAGCTCAATCGGTGCACTGACTTGGGTGATGGCGACGAGGAAGATCACCACGAGGACGAGCTTGGACAGGATTAGGGCGATCACGAACGTCGCCCACTTCCCAAACCACCCCTTGGTGGCATCCCAGGAGAACCCGGCAAGTGCGATGGGGGCGAACACGATCGCGACCAGCAGGAGAGCCTTGCGGATCAGGAGGGAAAACCACACGATCGCAGCAGCCGATATGGCGAGGCCTGCGAGGAAGATCGTGACGATCGCCCCGACACCAGGGGCTGCGATGTTGATTCCCGCGAACCCTGCGGCAAGGAGGGCGATGCGGTCGCCGATGGATTCCATCGTGTTCCCGGTTGCTTGCACGATCCCAATCGCAAGCTGATCCGTGATCTCCAACAGAAGCCCGGTGAGCCCGATCGCGACGAAGGAACCGAGGATGCTTTTCGCAGCTCCCCGGGCAGCGCGGGTGAGGGCGGCGGGGTCGCGGTGGATGAGACCGGTGATCAGTTGCAGGCAGAAGAAGATCAGCACCACGAACACCGCCACCCCGAACAAGATGTTGTAGACCCCGATATAGCCGGGGTCAGATACGTCGACGAGGGTGGTGGTGTCGAACACCGCCCAGACGGCTTCGAAGAGCCAGGCTGCGGCGCCTCCCATGGCTTGGGCGAGCCAGTCGAACGGGGCAGCGATCAACGTGGCGGCTCCTTGGCCGACGGTGTCGCACACGGCCGAGATCACCGGCACATCACACACACTCATCGCTCACTCCTTCCCGCGCGAATTTTGGGGTTAGACGGCTTGGCCGACGCCCCAGAAGAAGTTGATGAGCGTCACAGATGCGCCGCAGATGATCGCCGCCCCACAGGAGACGAGCACCCCGACTTTCCCACGCGACGCGAGATGCGGATTCGAGGAGTTCGCGCCGAAGCCCCACACGATCGCGGAGACGATCAGGGCGAGGACGGAGAGGATCAGGCCGACGGTCATCACCGCGCCGACGATGATGCGCAACTGCTCGATACCGGGAAGCCCGGTACCGTTCGGATCAATATCAATCACAGGGGTGCTCCTTCAGCTCACAAACGCCAGGGATGGCGGGCTTGCCAGCCAGGTGCACCCACTTGCCCACGGCGAATCTAGGAGCTCTCCTAAAATGAGGAGATGACGGGAAATGCCGAGACAACGAGGCCTCTGGTGATGTACGTCGTGCACGCGAAAGGCGCGAACCGAATCAGTTACCAGAGCGTTGAGAAGATCAGCGAAGCGTTCGATAAGGAATCCACTCCGACCGTCGGCTCCCTCTGCGCTATCGTCCGCGAAGGAGATGAAGAACTCGGCACCGGGGACTACCTGATCGGGTTAGCAGTCACGCGCGGTGTCGCAGGCATTGCGAGTGGCACGCTGCGTGCGACCTTGTCACCAATCCTCCGACTGCTCGCACCACTCGAACTTGAGCAGTTGCGAGAACAAGTAGTTTCAATGCCAGCAATGCCGCAACACTTCTATTCGCGCCGACTCGACGGTCCTACAGCGACGGCCCTGTTGAACCATCTCCGAAAAGTCGACCCGACAGTCGGCCCCTGGCTGGACTCCGTGTTCAGAGAACCGCGCACGTTCGACGATGAAGTGCAACAGTCGAGAGTCGAAGCGCGAGATGCGGTCCTGCTCGCATCACAGATTGCGGAGGTTCCGTTGCCCGCAGATGCCTTTGGCGAGCCGCCCAGCGTCGAGGAGAAAGAGACGCTTCTCGACACGGTACTGAACGCCGGCTATGAGCGAGACATGGAAGAGGAACTACTGCCACTCGATCTTCAACGATTTGACGGCAAACTCATCGCCGACCAGCGCGCGGCAAGCCTCGTCGTTTTCGAAGATCGAAACGGCCAACGGAAGCTCCTGGTCATGTCAGTGAACAAGAAGCCCATCGAAGAAGAGCTTGGCGTCGACCTCCTCTACTGGGACCAGCTTCACGATGCCTTCACCTTCGTCCAGTACAAGCGACTCGAACGAGCCGACAGCGGCGATGGACACGGCACCTACGAGTGGGTCTATCGGCGCAGGAAGGAGATTGAGAAGCAGCTCGACCTCATGCCGAAAGGCCGCGAACTGCCGAAGACGGCCGCGGACTGGCGAGCCTTCGATACCCCGTTCTGGTTCAAGTTCGTGCGCGGAGACGCTGGACGAAAACTCGACGGACAGACACTCAAAGGCATGTATGTCTCGGCTGACTGGCTGCGGCTCGCCATGACTGATTCGACATTCAAAGTCGGGCCGCGAGACGGTTTCCGAGTCACTTACAAGAATGCGAAGTATCTGGGGCGGCGAGTCTTTACGCAACTCGTCTCGCGCGGATTCATTGGAACTGCAAGCACGCGTTCCAAGGCATTCAAGAAAGCGATGGAAAAGCTGGGCTCTGACCGGGAACTCATCATCGCGATCAAGACAGAGTGGCAAGAGGACACCGAACCAGAGCCATCGACAACATCTCCCGAAACATCCTCAGCGGACCTCCCGTTCTAGACGTCATAGTTTCCTGCGGCTACAACTGTTCCCCGACACCGAGGAGGAAGTTCACCCACGCGACCCCGGCACCAACGAGAGCGGCGGCGCAAAGGGCTACCCAAACGCCGATCCTGGCTTTGGTGGCGGTGTGGGCGTTGCCGGTGGAGGATGCGATGGCCCAGATGATCGCGGAGACGATCAGCATGAGTACGGCGATGATGAGGACGAACATCAGCAACGCCCCGACGATACTGCGGAGGTCGTCGGCGGCTCCGACGCCACCGAAGTCGGGGAACACCATCAGCGCCCACCCCCACTCAGGGTGCAGGACGCGCGAGAGGTAGTGCCGCCGGTGATGCCTTCCGCGCCTTGGTCGGTGAGCCATTGGTCGGCGTCGATCGCGGGCTGCCCGGTGCCGCCGGGGCGAATTTCGAGGTGGAGGTGGGGTCCGGTGGATTTCCCTGAGGAGCCGACATCGCCGATGTGTTGCCCGGCGGTGACGGTCATCCCTTCGGTGACGTGGATGCCGTACTCCCACATGTGCGCGTAGTACGACGCGATGCGTTCCCCGCCGACGGTGTGCTCGACGATGATGAGCCCACCCCAGGAGCCGGTGTATCCGGCGTGGGTGACGATACCGTCGGCGACGGCGTAGATCGGGGTGCCGTCTGCGGCGGCGAAGTCGCTGCCGGAGTGGAATGCCTGCTCGAAGGTGATCGGGTCGGTGCGCCACCCGAACGGACTCGTCCGCACCCAGGTGCCCTCCGGCAACGGGAACACGACCCGTGTGGTCTCCGGCACCAAGACCTCGCCACTTCCACCGCCGCCGGTTGACGGTGCGGGCTTGGTGAGGGTGGTGAGGATCGCTTCGGCGACGGGCTGATAGTTCTGATACCTGTCCGGGTACGCCGACACCTCGACGGCCTGTGCTGCTTCGCCGGGGTCGAGCTGCTGCCACCCCGGAATGTCCAGCAATCCTCGCGGTGAGGGGTAGTTGGGTCCGGTGGGTCCGCCGTAGAACGCACGGGCCTGGTAGTTCGGGTCCATGAGCTCAGGCACGGTGCCCCAGCCGGCTTGTGGGCGCATCTGGAACAGGCCGAGAGAGTCGTGGTCGGACGCGTCCCCGTCGTTGGGGTAGTTCGCGGACTCGGGGTAGGTACCGGTGTTCGCGAGCATCCGCAGATGCGACTCCGTGAGTGCCGCCATCAACGCGATCACCACCCCCGGACGCCCCACTCCATCGGTCTGCCCACCAACAGTGATGATCGTCGCCGCATGGGTGAGCTGCTGACGGTTCAACGTCACCGTCTCACCGTTCTTCGTCGTCGCGGTGAGCGAGTCAGGGATCGGCCCCACGATCAACGATCCCGGCGCGCACGCGGCGACCGCAGGATTCGCGAGAACAGCAACGGACAGGAGCACTGTGGCGGGGCCGAAACACACCGCAGCGACGGCAAGAGAGGCGAGGAGTTTCTTGAGCATGATCGGGTTATCGCAGCGGGTTGTCGAACTGTGACAGTCGCAAGAGCGCGCAGGTCTCGGTGAGCGGATCGGCAGACGGTGCCGGGTCTCGTTCGGGTGTGCAGGTGAGGAACACGGTGAACGCCACCTCATGCGTCGTGGTGACAGGGTCGGTGCCCCAGTAGCCGGTGCGGTGACGGGTGCCGGTGACCGTGTACGCGACCGCGCCGTCCGGCAGTTGCCCCGGCGCCGCCTGCGCCACCGCGTCCTCCCACACGGCCGGGATCTCGATCGTGTCGATGGTGAGCCACTGCCTCGTCTGATGCGTACGCAACTTCGCCCACGCCTCCGCTGAGGGCAGGTAGGCGCGGACATCGGAGGCTGCGGCGTCGGCTTCCTCGGCGGCCGTGACATCAGCGAGCATCTGCGCATAGTCCGCGGGTCCGTATCCTCTGGTGGTATCCCAGGTGAACAGCGCCTCCGCCACCGCGACCGCGAACTCCTCTGGTTCGCCAATCGTGACTACCGGCTCAGCCCCCGAAAGCCATGTGTCTGCCGGGCGCGTCGCCGCTGGGATATCCGTCGCGACTAGGTCCACAGCCTCGGCGGTCTGGGGTCCGCGGATGAGGCCGTACACGCCGACGCCGAGGAGGGTGAGCAGGATGAGCCCGCCTGCGATGACGGCGATGAGCGTGGTGCGGTGGCGGCGAGCGGTGGGGTCCATCCTGGTGTCCTTCCCGGCAATGTGCGGATCACCAGACAGGTGCACCCCACGCACCCCCAGAGAGGAACGGCAGAAGGAAGGGTCAGGCGGTGTTGCGGTGCGCGTCGCGTGCCTTACGGGCGGCATCAAGGAACGCGATCGTTGCAGTGACGGCGTGCTCGAACATGACCCATTGCTCGTTCGAGAGCGCTGGGCCGATGGTGTCGGGGTCGTAGCGTTCGGCCCAGGTGGAGAGTTCATCCCAGAGGTAGACGAACGACCGCACCGGCAGAAACTCCCGCACCGGCTCCTCGACAGCGTGGAGCCGGGCGGATGCGAGCTGGTTGGGGCGCTTCTTCGTTGCAGTCCTCGCGCGCTCGACCGCGATCTCCGCCAACCGCTGCAAATCCGCAGGCCGTGCGGTGTCTTCAAGCTCCCGCAGGCGCGCAGCACCTGCTGCGGCAGCGTCTCGGATACCTGCGGGTTGTGCGGGGTCGGTGGCGAGGATGTCGAGTTCGGCGAGGGCTTGCGCGGCGCGGATGCGATGCTGTGCCCCGGTGATCGACTCGCCCGCATCAATCCGGTCAAGCTCGTCCCGCGCCCGTTCCCGGACCTCTTCGGGCTGTGCGAGGTCAGCGGCGATCTGCTGCAACTCGTTGATGCGTTCCAGCGAGGTGTAGGAGTTGCGGCCGGTGACCATGAGGGCGGCTTGCTGCCGGGTTTCGCCCTTTTGCGGTGCCGCCACGGTGGCGGCACCGTGTGACCTGGGGTTTTCTTGTTTTGAGGTGAACCGTGACGCTTCCTGACGGCCCGCCGCATCCTCGACCATGAGCGCCTTCAGCTCGGCGTACAAGGTGGCTTCCTCGGTGCGGGTGAGGGGCTTGTGGAGCAGGTTGTCGTCCTGCTCGGCGAGGAGCTGCCCGAGGATGGTGGAGATACCGGAGCGCACCCACACGTTCACGGTCTTCCACCCCAGCGTGCGGATCGCGGCGAGGCGACGGGCGCCGCAGATCAGCATCCCGTCCGGGGTGATCGTGATCGGCTGCAACAACCCATCACGCATGATCGACGCCACGAGCGAGTCGAGATCGCCATAGTCTTCCCGGTGTCGGCGGCCGGCCCAGATCGAATCGACCGCCCGCTCCAACTCGATATGCCCCGGCTCGCTCATGGCCGGCCTCGCATCCTGCCGGGAGCGGCAACTTTGATCGCCGTCTCCAACTCACTGTCTGCGATGAGGTGGCGGAGGGAGTCACCGATCAGGAGCCGCAGCAGCACCCCGCGGCCCGCATTCGTACCCGAAAGGTGCGTGTCGGGGGAACCGAGAATGATGCGCAGTAGCCGATACCAAGACGGTGCGGGGATGTCGAGGAGGGCGCGGGCGTGACGATCCCTCCGCAACGACTCGTAGGCGCCTGCGCGGGAGACGGATTCGGCGAGGCGGGCGGTGATGCACTCGATGCTTGCGCGGGCGAGTTCTGGTTCCCACCCGTTCCAGCACAGAAGGGCGATCGTGTCCTCGACCGCCGATTCAACCCCGGTCGACCCCGACGATTTGCTCGCGCCGCCGCTATCGTCCTCATCGTGGGTGAAGGGGTCGGCGCGGAATGCCGGGTGGTAATCAGTGAGCGGGTTCTCCCGGTCAGAGAACCGTTCAGCGTCGTGGAAACTCGAGTACCTGGGGCGGCGTGCCTGATGCACTGAGCACAGCAGCCCGTTCGCGCGATTCTCTGCGATGCAGGTGATCTGCACCGCGCGGGTAATGACAGCCCAAGGGTCATCTGCCCGGCGGACGGCTGCGGTGCGCATCGCCTCAAACGCCGCAGTCGCCGCCTCCCACGGATCGAGGCCGTGCTTGCGTGCGAGGGCTGCGTATCTCTGGGCGGCGTGCTGCATGAGCGCCGCGGCTTCCGGGTCGCTGCGCCAAGCGCCTGGCCCCTCATCGTTCAGGCGGGTGAGGAGTTCTCGGAGTCGTTCAGAGCTCTCGAAACCTCGCCGCCGATCGCGTGGTCGGTGATTGTGGTGTTGTGGCATGGTGGCACCTCCTGACAGGAAGGTGCGCACCTCATCCCCGTCAGCCTGGCCCGGCGCTTCCCGGAACACGGGCCCTCACCCCCGCCCGATCCCAGACGGCCGCACCCACGACGACGAGCGTTGACGGTCCTGCGGCTCGAACACATCGAACCCCGACGGCTCTTCGGGCGCTGTTCGTTCGGCGCGGCGATCTCGGATGCCACGGACCTCATTGCGGGTCGCACGGTAGGCCTGCCCTAGCGTCCGGTGGGCCCGATGCGCGAGCTCGGCCTGGAAGTTGATGCCACGGCCGGCGATTCGGGCGGTGCTCGACGCGATCAGATCAGTCGGCCGTACCCATGCGATTCCACGCCCCACCCGCGACGCAGGATCAGCAGCAGCAGTGGTGGCGGTGAGTGAGGGGTCGCGGTGCACTGCGAACGCTGACCGCTCGCCCGTGCCTTCTGAAGGTGGTGGTTCTGGGCGGGGGTCGGGTGGGTCGCCGCGTTCTGGCTGCGGGTAGTCGTTCATGGTGTTTCCTCCTTCGTGTCTGTGCCGAACCAGCGGCCCACGGTCGACGGATGCACGCCCAAGTGCCGGGCAATCTGCTTGTTCGACCACCCCTCCAGCTCACGCAGTTGCGCGGCCTCCGCCCGTCGCTCACTCACCGACACCAACGCATCCGACAGCTGCGGCGCTGGTGCCGCCTCCACTGCGGGCGGGGCACTCTCCTCGATGGCCGGACGAAGCGGCTGAGTCGGCTCGATCACCGTCACCTCAGACCTGCGCTCAGCCGACGTGACAACAGGTTCCATCGCTTGCTTCTCGTCGGGCGTGACGGGTCGGGTGAGGATGACGGTGAGGTGTGTGATTGCGAGCAGCACGAGCGGCGGGATCGCCGCGACCGATGCGGCAAGCACGCTGGGAACGTCGGTGTCTGCGGCGATGATCGCGTGGATCGCGTTCGCCGTCACCGACACCACAGCCCCCGCAGCAAGCAACGTCCAGGGATACCAAGTCGGACGTTGTTGCCCAGCGAGGGCGACGACAGCGACGGTCGCGACGACGATGATGCCGTCCACGATCAACGGCCACGCCCATGCCTGCCCCGCATCGATCCCAGACCGACGCGCCAGATCGGCAAGCGCCGTGAACGACAACCAGAACGCACCGGCCGCGATGAACACAGTGCCCGTGATCGCGGTCACGGCTGCCAACCGGCGACCCCTCGGCTGCGCCGTCTCGATTGGGTTCACGAGAGTGCCCTCCCTGGTGATTCGCGCACGAGACGCCGCTCATTCGCCACGGATTCGACAACTCGGGGCGCGGGGTGGGTGGTGCGGTAAGCGGAGCGGATCGTCGCCATAATCTCCCGCCTTCCCAGGCCCGCGTGCTCTGCCGCGGGGCTGAGGGCTTCAAACGTCGCGTCGGGCGGGGTGTCGGCTTCCGCGAGACGGCACGCGGCCCAGAACAGGCCCCGGTTCCGCTCGCCCTCACCACGCCCCGCAACCCAGCCGGCGAGCACCTGCGCATCTGACCCCCGCCGCTCAGCCCGTGCTACACGGGTGCGGTCGAGCGGGATCGGGGTGCGGGGGCCAAGGGAGTCGCGCAAACGTGCCGCATCCACCGGGGCCGGGTTGTTACCGGCGACGATCAGCCGATACGGGGCCCGCACCCCGCCAGGTCGAAGCACGCGAGAGGGCGGGGCGATGATGTAGCCGCCGTCACCACGGAAATCGACATGCGCGTTCGCTGCCTGCCACGACGACTGCGACCGGTCCGGGGCTACCGGATAGTACGCATGGAGTCCGCCGGAAGGGGTGCGCACGAGCGCCGCCCACCCGGCGGCAAGGCCTTCACTGTGTGCAGCACGGAACGCCGGGAATCCGGTGCCGGTGGAGTGTACGTCAACATCGACAACATCCACACCGGAGAGGGCGCCGGTGGGGATGCCAATGTTCGCTTGCGGCCACCTCAACCACCAAGCATCAACCTGATCGGGGTCCTCGGTTGCGTCGTGGAAGCCGCGGCGCACCAGCGGACGCTTCTCACCCGGCACACACGGAAACACCGGCACCCCGGCAGATACGAACCTTGCCGCAGCCTCCGGGAGCGACAGTCGGCTGATCTCGGAGAACACGTCGATGGCGCCCATCAGAAGCTCCTCGCGGAGGATGCGACCGGACGACGGGGCTCCTCGGTCAACGGATCAGCAGCAGCCTCGGCCATCGGTTCGGTCTGCTTCTTCGCGGCGGGGTCGCGGGTGAGGCCGGGAGGATCACCGTTGCTGATCTGCACCGTCGGAAGCTGATCGAGAATCCCGGCGGCGGTCTTGCGGACTCGTTCGCCGGTGGCTTGGACGACTTCGACCGGGGACTTCTCCGGCACCGTCGCCGCCCACCCCGACACATACGGCACCGTGTAATCACTGGTATCCATGCCATGCGCCGCAGCCACCATCAACGCGACCGAATCCGCCTCCACCTCACCGATTCCGCGATGCCCCGTCGCGTCGGGATTGTCAGGGCCGTGCAGGAGGACGTGGGCGAGTTCGTGTACGAGAGTCTTCACCTGGGCGGCATCGGGCATGTTCTCCCGCACCGCCACCGTCTTCGCACCGAAATCAGTGAGGCCATTGGCGCCGTGGATCATGCCCTCGTGCGGCACCCGCATCACGGTGAACCCTTGCGCCTCAACCTGAGCGGCGACGCCCTCCCAAAGATCATCGGGTGCTTCACCTTCCAGCAGCCGTGGTGACGGCGGTGTAGGGATCGGATCGCCTGCGGTCTGCGAGACATCCCACACGTAGGCGGGGCGGACACCGACCATGCGGGAGCGCACCGCCTCACCGGGCTTCGGCTTCTCAAACCGCGACATCCTGCGCCACGATTCCGCGACCTTCGGCGTCGCGGACGCGAATCGGCCGGTGACGGGGGCGAGGATCATGTACCCCGACTGGCCTTTCTCGACCTGCCTGCCGAGTCGCTGCCACTGTTTGAATCCCGCCACATACGACGGCACCGGCTCCGACACCCGGCCCGCCTCAAACGCCGCCTGATGCTGCACGAAGATCAACAGCGTGTTGTTGAACGAACGGGCACGAAACCTGGCCGCGAACGTGAGCGCCTGCTTCCAGTCCTCACCCGACACCAATGACTCCACCGCGCCGGTGAGCTGTTCATGCAGCGCATCGAGCTTCGCATCCCGTCCTGCTCGTGCTTCCTCGGCTGTTGCCATCGTCGTCCTCCTTCCGCAAGGCTCCACACACGGCGGGTTACCCTGCGACCAGAAGGTGCGCGAAGGAACTCAGAGAAGACAATCGAGACGGACGACGGACAGATTGTGAGCGACCATCAGGTGCATCACTGAACCCGACGTGGTCAGCCCAGCTCTACCTCACATGTCGGGAGCCGGGTGATCCAAGCATCGGATCATGGTCATTTCGCCCGGAATCTCGCGCACTTACTCCGGGGCGCGATCCCTTGCGGTACTGAGGCTGATCCTTCGATACTCACTCGGAGAGACACCGACATTACGACGAAACTGGCGTCCAGCGAAATCAGGATCGCCCCAGCCGACTTCTGCAGCGATGACCGCAATCGGAGCGTCGGTGGTTCGCAAGAGTTCGACCATTCGCTGCACTCGGAGCATCGTTAGATATGCGATTGGAGACTTCCCGAATGCTTCAACGAATATCCGCCGGAGCTGTGAGGAGGACAGGTGCGCGGCCTGCGCTAAGTCCGCCAGAGTCCATCGTCGATCAAGCTGTTCACGAAGTCGTTCGGCGGAATCCCGCGCTTCGATGCGTGAAGCGCGGAACTGGCGGCGGCGAGGTGCAGACGGTACTTCGGCGATCCGTTGAGTTGAGGTCATGCGTTCGTCCGATGTCGTCAGCATCGGCACGACGACATCAAGGACGGCAAACAGACAGGCTTGTGCGCGATAGAAGCGCTCAGGTGTCAGGCCGTCGACGCTCAGCGCTGCGAGTTCGTCAAGCCAAGGCGTAAGTAGACCAGCACGCTCCTCGCCAAGACGCACGATCTTTGCAGGTTCCGCGTAGTAAGCATCCACGAAGTCGCTGGCGTCATGGCGAGTGTGGAACCGTGCAGCGTGTTGCCAGTACACCTGGTCGATCACATAGTCGCGATCCAGATACAACGTCGTCGTCGTGATCCAGCCCTCGGGCTCAGCGCCGCACAGCGTGTTCGCCGCGAGCACGACCACATCACCGACGTTGATGTGGCGACGCCCAAACTCACTGAAGAGTCGGGCGCTACCTGCTCTCACCACAATGATCTTCACACAGTCGAACGCGACAGGATCAAGTGGGGAGTGGTGAGACTGAGTTCGTGCGGCCAGCGGTGAGTACGCGTCTTTGTCGGATGTGCGGGCAGAGCCCATCGTTTGACTTCGAGGTTTCATCTCCTCGAAGCCAAACGGTGGCGCTGATGCCGAAGACAAGGAACTGAGTCTCAATGAGCGTCTAGGTGATGTGTCCTTTCGACTTCGAGCATTCGCCCCGCCCGCAAGGCGACGACAGCCAACACTGGTGGGACGATTCCAGCGATCATGAAGATAGTCGGGATGGGTGCCAGCAGTGAGAGTGGGCCTGCGATGGCGATGGATACAGGCATGAACGCGATCGAGACAAAGAAGTCGAGACTTGCGACTCTGCCAATCATTTCCAGTGGGACGAGCCGTTGCAGCAGAGTTCCCCAAATGACCACACCGGCCCCGGTGGTTGCACCGACGATGAACAGTGCGGCGAGCATCACGACGAGGTTGTTGGCGGCGCCAATCACCACGAGCGGAAGCGTCCCTCCTCCCCAACAGAGGATCATGAACGTCAGATATCGGCGGGGAAGCTTCAAGGACGACACGACCAGTGAACCGGCGGCTCCGCCGATGCCGTATGCGGCTAGGAGGAAGCCGAAGGTGGCTTCGGGCTCCTCGAAACGCTCGCGGGTCAGGAAAGGCAGCAGCACTTCGATCGGGCCCTGGATGATTAGCGCAAGAGATGATCCGAAAATCAGCGTCCACAAGAGCCAACGTGTCCGCGCGACATACTTCACTCCGGTGCGGATATCACTCCACACACTTGTCCGCTCCGCTACCGGAGCAGCCTGTATCGGTTCGTCCTTGTGGCTGAGGAAGAGTGTGATCGCGAACGCGATGGCGTAGGAAACCGCCACAATGATCGCCCCAGCCGCTGGGAAGAACATGCCGACCACGACCCCTCCGAGGGCAGGGCCAAGCCCTTGTCCCATGGATGGGCGGAGGGCGCCTTCGAGCCCATTGGCCGCGAGCAATTGTTCAGGAGGGAGAACTTGGGGCAAGTACGCGCTGTAGGCGGGGTAGAAGAAGGCGCTTCCTGCACCCATGACGAAGGAGGCAGCACCGACGTGCCACAGCTCGATGGACCCCGTCAGAGAGAGGGCTGCAACTCCAGTCATCATCGCCGTGGTAAGCCCCTGCACGGTGATGATGATCGTTCGCTTGGAGAACCGATCCGCGACCACACCGCCGAGGATCGAGAAGAGGAACAACCCCAAGCTCATCCCCGTTGCAACGGCGGAGAGCGCAAGAGGACTGTCATCGAGCGCAAGCACCTGGAAGACCATCACGATGGTCCACATCCCAGTGCCAAACACCTCGATACCGACTGCCGCGAACAGAAGCCGGTAGTCACGAGACTTGAACGGACGCAGAGCGCGCATCCGGTTTGAGGTGGACTCGTTCATGCTGTCACCGCGCTCTCGATTGTGGCGTCGAGGGAGAGGTGGGGCCAATCCGCTGTATCCCGAAGAAGTTGTCGGTCGTGCGTTGACACAATGACCGCAGCTTGCGTGGCTCCCAACGCATCGGTGAGTTCATCGACCAGCGCAATGGAGAGATGATTTGTAGGTTCGTCGAGGAGGAGCACGTGCGGCCGTTGGGCAAGTATCAGCGCCAAATCGAGACGACGTCTCTGTCCCATTGAAAGATCGCCGATTTTCTTGCCCGTCTCCTGCGGTCGCAGAAGACCCAGTTGGGACAAACCCACCGCTTCCGAATCGGACAGCTCTCCCGCGCTGATGAGTGATGCGATGTGAGTTGAGAAAACGTCGCTCGCTCGGCGACCGGGAGGCAACTCGGACTCTTGACGGAGGAAGCCCAGACGAGTGCTTTCTGGACGTCGCACTGCACCGGTATCTGGCAGCAGGTCTCCACTCAGCACGTTCAGGAGGGTGGACTTGCCGGCACCGTTGGGTCCGGTCACGACCAAACGCTCACGATGCGCGAGTGAAATGGTCGCCGGCCGAGAGAGTCGCCCGGTAACGCTGACCCCGTCCGCCCTGAGCAAGATGGCGCCGGTTCGTGTCATCAGCTCGGGGAATCGGAACACTTGCGGTGGCTCTGGAACTGTAATGGCGTGCGCTTGTAGAGCTTCCTGTCGCCGGTGCACGCTCTGGACCAGGCCCCCGGCGCGGGTAGCTCGTCCGTGCTTGTTCGTCCCCTTCTCCGGACGCCACCCCGAAACGAGACGATTCTGTGCACTGCTCAAACTGTCCTGCAACCGTGCATGCTCGGACTGTTGGCGCTCGTACTCCAGCTTCCAGCGTTCGCGTTCGGCAACGCGACCTTCCCGATACCCGGCGTAGCCGTTGCCGTAGATGCGCGGTCGTCCGTCGGGTGTGGGGTCGAGGTCGACAATCGTCTCCGCGATATCGATCAGCAGCGCACGATCATGACTGACGACGACGACCCCGCCAGTACGCGAGCGAAGCTGTGATGTGAGGAACTCGAGCCCGTCACGGTCGAGGTGGTTGGTGGGCTCATCCAGCAGGAGGAAATCATGGTCTGCTCCGAGAAGACATGCCAGACGTACGCGATACCGTTGCCCCACCGAAAGTGTGGAGAGCTGGCGGGTTGGATCTGTCTCCGCACTGAGAGCTTCAAGCGCTACCTGCACACGCCGTTCCGCATCCCAGGCATCGAGTGCTTCTGCCGCCTCTAGCGCAGTCGCGTATCTGTCTTCCGCGTCACTCTCGCCGCGCTCCAGTGCCGACGCTGCGGCGTCCAGCGCGGCGAGAGCTGTAAGCGGGGCCGCGATAGCTTCTGCAACCACCTGTCCTACGGTTCGGTTCTCCTCGGCATCCATTTCTTGCTCGGCGATACCGACTGTTCCGATCAGTTGGACAGTGCCGCTGTCAGGTGTCAACGCTCCGGAGAGCACGTGGAGAAGCGATGACTTACCTCGACCGTTCTCGCCAATGATGGCGACGCGAGAGGACGGGGTGATCGCGAGGTCTACCTCATGGAGCACGGGCGTGGTGCCGCGGGTCAGAGAGATGCCTGCGGCTATGAGTTGCGCGCGCTGGCGCGCTGGATAACGGTTGATGAGGGTAAGCATGTGAATCCTTCGAAACAGCGCGCCGAGAGCCCGGAAGCACAAAGCGCACAAAATGACGGCGACCCAGAAAATGGGTCAAAGCGAACGGCCGCCACGAACTCGGAGATACTCAACGAGCGTGGTGGGCCTGCTCAGCCGTCACATGAAGTACAAATGCATGCCTTCATTCTAGCGCACGAGTGCGTGACTCACTGGTTCCGGGCGAAAGGTAACGCGGCAGGGCGCGTCGAGGGCGCGTCGAGGGCGCGACGATCTGCTCTGCAACTGGAAGAGAGCGCTGTCGATCAGCCATGTTCGCGCAGTGCGCCGAGAGGCAAAAGGCCCCGTAGGGCGAGGATTCCCTGCGCGGGCAGGACGCCGTTGCCGAGGGCTGCCAACTGTTGGTTCGAGGTGAGCCCATGGTGTGGATCGGTCACCCAGCCTGAGGGCAGACCCATCAGCCACTCCACAAAGCCGGGAGCCGGCCGTGGGCCGGTTCCTCCCGTGAGGAGCGCTGGTGCTGGGGCAGGCCTGCCGACAATTTGTACCCAGCGTGCTACGGCGCCAGCGTACTTTCCCCATCGTTGAAGAGTTGCCTGATCAGGTTCCACAGGCTGTCGGGTTCCTCGGTGCGCGGGTAGCTGGCAGGCCCGTGGAGGGCGAGATCGATAATCTGATGACTTAGCGCGATCGTGCCCCGCCGTGCCTTCACCTGCTGCAAGCTCTCGCCACCGCGGGAGGCATCCGATGCCAGGGGTGTGCGGAATAGTGCGGTGGGCGAGGACGAAGACACGGTATCTGGGGTGAGGCGCGCCGGCATGGGAAGCGGGTAGACCGATCCATTGCGCGTCATACCGGAGGTCGGCCAGGTCTCCCAGAACTGCTCCTGCTGCCCGAAGAGGTCGAGTTGCGGTTTCTCCCAGATGCCACGGCCCGGGTTCCACACTGCGAGGGGTTGCATCGTCGGGGGTTGCGTCTGCGGGGTTGCGTTGCTCATCATCGTCTCCTTCAGGGGTTGCTCGGATCGCGGGCGCGGAGAGCAGCCCACGAACGTTCTCGATCACGACCCATTCGGGTTGCAGCACGTCGATCGCTGTCGCCATATGCGCCCAGAGGCCGGAGCGGGTGCCGGGTTTCAAACCGGCCATCTTCCCGACAGTCGAAACGTCTTGGCAGGGGAATCCTCCGCAGAGGATGTCCACCGGTGGCACCGTGTTCCAGTCGATCAGAGTGATGTCGCCAAGGTTCGGGGCATCTGGCCAGTGGCGGGAGAAGACGCGTGCGACAGGTTCGTTGATCTCGGAGAACCAGACGGTGCGGGCGTTGAAGACTTCCTCAACGGCGAGATCAAGCCCGCCGTAGCCGGAGAACAATGACCCGACACGAAGCGGCGCGGGGAGTGGGGCGTCGGCCACGGGCGAACCTCCTGGAACGGTGATCCCGGAGCCGTACTGCTGCCCCGAGCTGGTCACCAACCAGGTGCTCCGACCGCCCACGGATCAGCGCTCACTCAGGCACCCGATCCGCACGCAGACAGCCGTCGCCAGCGTTCGCCGCTCAACCTTCGCGGTTCGCTCACACGAGTTGTCACGCCTCTTGCAAGCGAGGAGTATCGGATAATCTGGGGTAGGCGTCAACGCGTATCTGATCCGCGTTAGGGAACCGGACAGAGGAGAGAAATGACGGCTGAGCGGAACGTGGCAGTTCTCGTTGGCAATGGTCTCTCGATCGCATTTAACCCTGAGTTGAACCTTCAGCGCATCACGGAGGAGGTTCTGCAACGCATCGAAAAGTCGGAAGGCGGGGACGTCGTCGTTGCCATGAAGGAGATCGCCGAGCGTGCGCTTCCATACGGAGCAACAAGCGCCGATGACTTTGAGGTGCTTGTCGGCGCATTCGGCGCTGAGTCACGCACGCTTGATGTCCTCGATACCCTTGCTGAGCTGACCAAGCCCTCCGATAAAAAACTCAGGAAGGCTATCCGCCGCGTTTCAAAGTTCGCCGAGCAGGTGCGCGACACAGGTATCTCGCATGTCCTCGAAGTCATTGCTGAGCGATCGCACGCTAACGTCGACGATTCACAGAGTCTCTATGGCCTCGTAACTGCGATCACGGAGTCGTTCAACGGAAGAGTTGTGATCGGCAATCTAAATTACGACACGCTCTTGCTCGCAGCGCTCCTGACGGTATGTCAGCGAGAAGTTGCAGATATGGGGCATGGCAACCGCTTTGTGAATGTCCTGGTTGATGATGAGGTTGAGCGTAGGGTTCATGCGCTGAGGGCTAGCAGTGCTGACTTCCCGAGCAGCAAGAGAGTGCAACTGCTGCATATCCACGGATCACTTACCTTCTGGGCTACGCGCGATCAGACTATCCATGCCAAATTGCCCAAGGAGATGCTGGAAGACGGCGAGCAATGGCGAGCAATCCGCGAAGAAACCACAAACGTCCGTCCCGTTGTCGTTCTCGCGAATCGACGAGACAAAGCAGATCATGTAGCCCAGTTTCCCTTCAACCTTGCCTACGAGATGTTCGCCTCCGGTTTAGCGGAAGCGGATCGGTGGCTCATAATCGGCTACTCCTTCAAAGATGACCCCGTGAACAATACATTGCGTTCGGAATTCATTGAGCGCGATCCGAAACCCCGCGTTCTTGTTGTCACGTATGGTGAGGAGTTGCGTCGCCGAGACGTAGAGCGGGCCTTCGGCTGGGGTGCTGAGGATGGCCGCTCCAAGGCCTGGCTGACAATCAACCGGGATGGCGCCAGTGGTGCCGAAGAAACTGCCTCCTGGCAAGCTTTCATCGAGTAGTGAAATGTACACCTGCATGACGTGACGGTGTCAATGCGGGTGATGTCAGCCGGCGACGGCTACAAGTACCTCCTGCGTACCGTCGCGACTGGTGACGGCGAGCGGACACTCTCCACGCCGCTGACGAGGTACTACGCCGAAGAGGGAACCCCACCCGGACGATGGATCGGCTCCGCGGTGACCGTTCTCGGTGGTGGCGCGCTCGCCGTCGGCGACGAGGTCACCGAGGAACAGCTCCAGCTTCTGATCGGGCAGGGCTTCGACCCGGTGACGAAGAAGGCACTCGGTCGTCCGTATCGGAAGTACCCGACCACGGCGGAGCGCATCGAGCGGCGTACCGCGAAACTTGATGCGAGGCTCCCTGTGACCGAGCGCGCAGCGGCGGTCGCCGCAATCGAGTCGGAAGAAGCTGCCCGGAGTACGCGGAAGGCGGTTGCGGGGTTTGACTTCACGTTCTCTATTCCGAAGTCGGCATCGGTGCTGTGGGCGCTATCGGACGCGGGCACGCAATCACTGATTGCGGACGCGCACCATGCGGCGGTTGCGGAGATGGTTGCGTTCATCGAACGCGAACTCGCTGCAACCCGCGTCGGTGCCGCAGGACGCAATGAGGCGGTTGCGCAGGCCGAAGTCTCGGGTGTGATTGCAACCGCGTTCGATCACTACGACTCCCGTGCAGGCGACCCGCATCTGCACACGCACGTGGTGCTCTCGAACAAGGTGCAGACCGTGCACGACGGCAAATGGCGCTCCCTCGACGGCCGGCCACTGCACGCTGCGACCGTTGCTCTCTCCGAACTGCACGAGGCAGTGTTCGCCGATCACCTCACCCGTGCGTTCGGTGTTGAGTGGGAGGCGCGGCCGATGGGTCGTGACCGCAACCCCGCATGGGCGGTGACCGGTGTGCCCGAAGCGATGGTGGCCGAGTTCTCAACCCGGGCACGTCACATTGATGCTGAGACGGATCGCCTCATCGCCCAATACGTCACAGAGCACGGACGCCGGCCATCACCGGCGGTGATCGTTCGGTTGCGAGCGAAAGCAACACTCTCAACCAGGCCGGACAAGCAGGTGCGATCTCTCGCCGAGCTCACCGGGCAGTGGCGAGAACGTGCATCGCACCTCCTCGGCGAAGACGCCACCCGCTGGGCAAGCACCATCACCGCGAACACTGCTCCCTTGCTGTTGCGTGCGGATGACATTCCGCTCAACGTGATCGACTCGCTCGGGCGCAGTGTCGTTGAGGCGGTCGGTGAGAAGCGAGCGACGTGGCGCAAATGGAACCTCACCGCTGAAGCTGCACGCCAAACCATGCAGTACCGGTTCGCCAGCACCGAGGATCGCGAAGCGATCGTGGGCATGGTCGTTGACGCCGCCGAACGAGCATCCCTCCGAATCACACCACCGGAGCTCGCATCGAGCCCCGAAATGTTCCGCAGGCCGGATGACACGAGCAGGTTCCGCCCGGTGGGATCAACGGTGTTCACCTCCGAAGAGACCCTCGCCGCAGAGGCGAGACTTCTAGAACGCTCCCGCACCACCACAGCGCCGACGGTGCCAGTCGAGGTGATCGAGAAGATCACACGCCGCCCTGACCGTGAAGGCAGACTCCTGGGCGAGGATCAAGCCGCAGCGCTCGCGAAGATCGCCATCTCCGCCCGCGCAGTCGATGTGCTGGTCGGCCCCGCAGGCGCAGGGAAGACCACCGCGATGAGCGCGCTACGCTCCGCCTGGGAACGAGAGCACGGTCGCGGCAGCGTCATCGGGCTCGCCCCATCAGCGGTCGCTGCGCAGGTGCTGTCTGATGATCTCGGCATCCGGGCGGAGAACACGGCTAAGTGGTGGCAAACCCATCAAGGTATCGGTGCGACGTTCCGCAAGAACCAGCTCGTGATCGTCGATGAGGCCTCACTCGCGGGCACTCTCTCGCTCGACCGCATCACCGCGCACGCTGTGGAGGTCGGTGCGAAGGTGCTGCTCGTGGGTGACTGGGCGCAACTGCAATCCGTCACCGCCAGCGGCGCCTTCTCGCTCCTCGTGCACGACCGCGACGACGCGCCTGAACTCGTCGACATTCACCGCTTCGTCAACGAGTGGGAGAAGGCCGCATCCCTCGACCTCCGCCACGGACGCACCGAAGCAATCGACACCTACGCCGAACGCGGAGGCATCACCGGTGGTGACACCGAGGCGATGATCGACGCCGCCTACACCGCCTGGCGCACTGACACCCTGGATGGGCTTGCGACGGTGCTGATTGCAGACTCCAACGAATCGGTGCACGCGCTCAATCAGCGAGCCCGAGCTGACCTGATCCTCGACGGCACCGTGAACGCACTCCGAGAAGTCGTCCTCCATGACGACACCCGTGCAGGAGTCGGAGACAGGATCATCACGCGCAAGAACGACCGCCGCCTTGGTGCGGGACGTGGGTGGGTGCGAAACGGTGACCGCTGGACTGTTACGGAGGTGCGAGACGACGGATCACTCACCGTCCGCCGTCAAGGAAGCAGAGGCACGACGATCCTGCCCGCCACCTACGTTTCCGAGCATGTCGATCTCGGATACGCAGTCACCGCCCACCGCGCTCAAGGCATCACGACCGACACCTCGCACGTACTCGCCGACCCATCCACCACGCGCGAGAACCTCTACGTTGCGATGACCCGCGGACGGCACGCCAACCTCGTCTACGTCGCCACCGACCGACCCGACGACAGCCACACAACACAGCACCCCGCGGACGATCCGGATGCGACCGCGCGGAGCGTGCTCTACGGGGTACTGCAACACGTCGGCGCGGAACTTTCCGCGCACGAGACCATCACCGCCGAGCAAGAAGCATGGGGCTCGGTGGCGCAGCTCGCGGCGGAGTACGAGACAATCGCGCAAGCCGCCCAACACGACCGTTTCGCCACCCTCGTTCGCGATTCCGGCCTCACCCCGGACGAAGCAGAAGACACGATTCACTCTGAAGCGTTCGGGGCGCTCTCTGCCGAACTGCGTCGGGCGGAAGCGAACCATCACAACATCGACGCTCTCATGCCGCGCCTGGTTGCCGGTCGAGGGTTTGGCGACGCTGACGACATCGCCTCTGTGCTTCACCATCGACTCGCACGAGCTACTGCGCGACCGGCAGGCTCAGGCCGGACTCGCCAGGTGCCGCAGCTCATCGCGGGTTTGATCCCCGAGGCCGCTGGTGAGATGAGCGCCGAGATGCAGATCGCTCTCACCGAGCGTCGCGAGCTCATTGAGCAACGCGCTGACGCGATCCTCGACCGCGCTATCAGTGAGAAGCAGGACTGGGCGCTTGGACTTGGAGAACCACCCGTCGAACCGCGAGCAGCGGCAGCATGGAACCGCCAGGCGATCACGGTCGCGGCGTACCGTGATCGCTACGGGATCACCGCGAAGACGCCACTCGGCCCAGCCCCGGATAGTGATGCGCAGAAGATCGATGCCGCACGAGTAGCAGCGGCTCTGGCGAGACTTCGTGACATCGCTGCGCAGGCGTCGGAGCCAGACACGCGCCGGCCCCAGGGACGTGACCGGCGCGGTCTCGCTCGCTGAGCCGAGGCAGACGGGCTCTTCCCGATGTCGCAGGGGCGACGTACAGTGGAAGGACAAGCAGGGCGACTTTCAAATGTGTGTCGCCGTTACCCCGAGTGTGACGGTATGACGGCCTCCGGGCAGTCCTTCAAGGTTCTTTGTCGCCAGACCCCTGAGAAGAGGACTGTCGTCATGATCCGCCAACTTTGGACCCTCAGCATCCACACCCGCGCATTCCTGCGCCGCTACATGCCCACCAACATCCTCCTCGACGCCATCCGCACCAGGCGAGGACTCAAATGGGGCGTACCCACGATGCTTCTCGCGATGCCGTACTTGGTCGCCGCGAGCATCTGCACGAACCTCATCGACAACGGCGCGCCTGAATTGCTGTACCTGGTCGTTCTGCTGTGCGTATGGAACGCGTTGAAGTTCCTGTGGATCGGGCCCGTCAGTCTCATCCATCTCATGCTCATCCGAACTCGCGAGCGGCGCACGCGCTTGGCCGAATCGAGCGCATGACACAACTCGGCATCCGCTAGCTCAGAACCCCACCCGCTGCTGGAGCTTGTGGTTGGAGTATTGGCTGCGCATTCGCCTCCTACATCAACCTTCGAAACTGGAGGGATGAACGATGAACCACAGCCAAGCCCTCACGGGCTGGAACCACTCCTGAACATCAACGAACTCGCCAACTACCTCGGTGTCCCCGTCTCCACCATCTACGACTGGCGCACCAACGGCAAAGGACCCCGCGCCTACCGCTTCGGAAAGCGGATCATGTTCGGCATCACCGACATCCGCGCCTGGATGGACACCATGCGCGAACCCGCGGGCGCCGCCACCTTTCCCGGAACGACAGAGGCTACACATGGGTAGGCCCCGCACGCCGATCGGCACCTTCGGAATCATCGCCACCCGCACACATCCCAGCGGCAACCACGTCGCGAAAGCCCGCTTTCGAGATTGGGACGGCAAGAACAGGCTCGTCCAGGCCACCGGCCCCTCCCGTTCCGCTGCCGAACGGAAACTGAAGCAGAAACTCGCCGAACGCTCCCTCTACCAGCCCGGATTCAATGGCATGAGTGCCGACAGTCCCTTCCCAGAGCTCGTCGCCTACTGGCTGGAAGACATCGAGATCGAAGACCGCCTCTCGCGAACCACCAGGAACCTCTACGAGCGAGATATGCGCACCCTCGTCCTCCCATCATTCAAAGACCTCACCCTCCGAGAGATCGGCGTCGCCCGCTGCGACCACTTCCTCAAACACCTCGCCAAACGCAGCTACAGCCGAGCCAAGCACGCCCGCGTCGTCCTCCGCCTCGCCCTCGCACTCGCGGTCCGCCACGAGATCCTGCCCCGCAACCCGATGGATTACGTCTCGCGACTCCACCGGAAAAAGAGCATCCCGGACGCATTTACGATCAATGAGGTGCAAGAGATCAGGGCGGCGATCACGGCGTGGGAGTCCCGTCGGATTCTGGCGGGTCCGAGACCCGACCGGCAACTCGGGCAGATCGTCGAAGTCCTGCTCGGCACCTCGGCTCGCATCGGCGAGGTTCTTGCGATCCGCCTACAGGATCTCGACCTGAATAGTCCGATCCCGACGGCGAGGATCGCCGGTACGATCATCACGCGGAAGGGTGAGCCGACCCACCGACAGGATCATCCGAAGACGGATCGTTCGGTTCGTCGTGTCGCGCTACCGTCATTCACGCTGCACGCGATCCGATCGCGCCTCCTCCGGTCCGGCGAGACCGAGCCGGGCGCGCTGCTATTCAGTACGCGGGTGGGGACGCCGCACACGACGAACAACATCCGCCGACTTCTGCGAGACGTGATGGATGAGGCCGGGATCGAGAACGTCACACCACACCGCTTCCGCCGCACCGTCGCCACTGTCATTAACGACGCCCAAGGCGCGCTCCTCGCTTCCGAACTTCTCGGGCACACCGACCCGCGGATCACGATGCAGCACTACATCCAGCGCAACGAGAGCGTCGACCCCGCCACCGCGGAGCACCTAGAGCGAGCGTTTGGAAAGGCTGGGTAGTTAATCTCCATGCCTCAGAACAGAGATTCTGTGTAGTCATGACGGATGGATCATGCGCAAGGAACTAGCAGCAGTGCATTCATGCCTTAGCTAAATGACCGAGTTCTAGGGTAAGGAGAGGAGAAGGCGCGTTCGACGGCGTGATGATCGTTGCACGCTTCTTTGCCCGTGTCACTGCAACATTGAGCGCATACCGCGCGGATTCCAAGTCTCTCGGTGTTGCGTTAAGCCTGAGAAAGGGTTCGTATCGCTCTTCATATGTGATGACCTCGTCAAACTCGCGACCTTTGGCGCGGTGGATAGTCATGACAATGAGATCTCTGTTGCCGCGTTTGCTGCTGGTTAGTTGGTATTGGAGGACCGCGTTTCGGAGCGTGTCAGCTGCGCCGAAGTAAGAGCCGTTCTCACGCCAGATATCAGCCAACAGTGTTTCGATTTCAGATCCCCGCGTGATGAAGTTGAGCATTCGCACATATCCAGCCATCTGCTTGATCTCAGTCGTATCGGACGCCGCAAGCATACTGACGACGGCGAGGTAGTCCCCGAGCACGTATCCGCTTCGGCATTTACTGATTGACCCGTCAAGGAGCTCACGCAGCGCCTTTACGATCTTGACGTTGACGGGAGTACCTGCTCGGAGCTTGGTGGCGTATCCTTCGAGGCGATCGGCCGTGGAACGGGCTGTCGCTGACAGCTTCACTGACTTTGTTCTCAAGTAGTGGGCCATTGCATCGCACACGGTAGCGTCTCGCTCTAAGCCGTCGCCGGACGCTTGGAGAATCACGCCTATAAAGATGAGTGCGGCGTAGCCCTCTTCTTTTGTTGTATGGATATCGATGCTGAGAGCAGGCAACTTCGGGTTGCTTTGTGGCGCACTAATGTACTCGTATACCTTCATAGCGAGGGCATTTGTCGGCGTGAGAATAGCGATTGTTCCGCCGCCGACTCGAAGGCGTTTCAATGATGCAAGGAGGGCCAGTTTGAGCCTCAATAGTGGAGGGAAGTCGCACAGTACTATGTCGACCTCGTCGTAGGGGTACTCGAAGCTCCCGCGAAGGACATCGCGACCGAAGCGGGTGATCGAACTGCCGGGACTCCGCCAGTTCCATTTTGAAAGGTCCACGTGTTGTGGCGTGAGTGCCTCGTCGAAGTCAGCAAAGCGAGTTTCACTTGATCCTTCCACGAAGTCGTAGATCCGTTGGCTCGGGTCTCCGAGCGCAACGAGCTGTGAGTGCTGGCTGAGCGTCTTCACGAGGGCCCACTGATCATCTGTAGTGTCTTGAAACTCGTCGAGGACGATGAGCGGGTAGGCCGAGGCATAAGCCTTGAGTAGTGAGGGGCTTCCAGCGAGAATTTCGTTGGCAAGTCCCGCGAAGTCGTCGAACCCCACGTGCCCCAGCATCTCGAACTGTCGTCTGAATTCAGCGCGCAGGTCAACGTTGGGATCTTGAAAGTGTGATCGGAAAGCGTTCTGTTCGGCCTGGGACATGATTTTCACACCCCGCGGTGCGCCTAGGAGGTAACCGTGGCTACGTAGAATCGTCCAAGCAAAGCTGTGGTAAGTGCCAACCTCTAGGCGGTGGCGTTCTTCTTTCGCGAGTTGAAAGGTTGCGTGCTCGGCAACGCGATCGACGGTGGCGTTCGCGAAGCTAAGGAAAAGCACCCGGGCGTGGCGACTATCGAGGCCCTCGCCAATCGCGCGAGCAGCCTTTCTGAGAGCCACGGTGGTTTTGCCGCAGCCAGCACTACCGGTGACCATCACCGGGCCTTGAGCTTCCAGCAGCGGCTTTATAGCGAGTTCGTAAGCCTCTTCAGATTGTTGTGTCGCTGACATCTGGTTCCTCTGCGCCTTCCGAGTCAGCGTCAGTGTCTGCGATTGCCGCTATGCTCTCCGTGGTGGCAGGTGTAGGAGGTTCGCTTGCTTCTTTCAACGCTTCCAGGACACTCGTCATAGAGGGAGGGAAGTCAATCTCCGTGAGACCAGACACCAGATCAGCTGCGAAGCGATCTCCCTTGGTCTTCGATAGAAGCTTCTTCAGAGCTTTGGCGTATTCGTCATCAGTGTCTTTCGTTGGCTTTGACACATGTGAGGGCCACGCCCCATTAGCGATTAGTTCATTTACATATTTGCGTTTGGCATCAACGGGAACCTCTGCCAGCACTAGGTCTTCGAATCCGCTGTAGGGCTGCTCGAATGCGTAGTCGGAATTTGCTTTGATCTCGTCCAGGCGATCAGCGGGCTGTTGATCGAAAACTGACGCAACATCTTTTCCAAGGCCGCGGAAGAAGCCCGCGAAGCCGGCGACGTTGGTTTCGCCTTGTGCATCGAAGATAGCCCAACCGCGGGTGTCAAGTCTCGCGAATCGGGTGGGGTTGGCTCGGGCGGCAGTTTTGGCGAGTTCGGTATACGAAGCAGCTTCGGTGTCGCCCTCTGTAACGAGAACTCTGCGAGCTAGCAGTGCTTCGCAGAACCGGGTTCGAATCCCGGTGCGGAACGCCTTGAGGCGTAGCGAAGTGGGCAACGTGACCGGCGTGCTGGACAGTCGGCCGGTGCTGTGTGCACGGGATAGTACGGTCATCTGCTCAGGCTCGAACTCTTCGAGCACGTACGGTGAGTGGGTGGTGAATATGGCCTGGCCGCCGAGCGCGAGAATGAGATCTACGACTCGCTTTTGAGCCGTCGGGGGAACTGAGATCTCTGGCTCCTCCATCGCGAAGATGACGCGTCCCTCGCGCTTTTGCGCGATGAGAGTAAGCATGGCTATCACCAGTGAGTTGATAGTGCCCGATCCTTGGTGATTGAAAGGTGCCGAGTAACCGGGCGCTCCCGTAGCCATGAAGGACTTCAATACTCGGCGGAGGTCCTCACGTGTGAGTTCAGACACCCGAAGGTGCGGTGCATCTGCCCACTCTGCAGCGACGATCTGTTTCATAGCTTCATCGATGCTTGAGAGAACCTGGCCAAACTCGGGATTCTCTTCACCCGCTACTGCCACGCTTCGCAGCTTTTGGAGGAGGGTCTCCCACATTTGAACTTCGACCTCAAACGTACGAAGAACAAAGTCGAGGAGTGATCCGCGTTCCATGGACATGGCTCGGGTACCTGTCCGCAGGGCACGAAGTAGAAGGAAGCCGAACTCGCGCTTGTCAGCCGATCTAGCCTCGTTAGTGGGGTTCCCCTTATCGTCTTCTGGGCTGCAGAACCAGGTTCGGCCCTCGAAATCGTCCTCGTCCGGGTCGTAACGTCCTACGAACCGAATTCGCACGGAGGGAAGTGCGTCCGAACCCGGTCCAGGTAGAGATGAGAGCAGTGTTTTGTTGGCAACGTCCCAATACTCGAGGTTGTTCCGAAAACGAGATTGAAGTTCATCGTCAAGATCAACAATCATGACTTCGATTGTGATCTCGTTCACTAGGTATTCACCACCGTGAAAGTCGTGTTCGTCGATGACTGGGCGACGGAACAAGCGGTCAGCACCTAGTGCAAGTTCCGCGGCTTCGAGCAAGGTGGACTTGCCCGAGTTGTTGTCGCCGAGAAGTACGGTGTTTCCTGCGAAGGACACTTCTGCCTTTAAGATGCCTCGAAAGTTTTCGATGGTGATTCGCGCTAAGTACATGCGGCCTCAATCCCGTACAGATCGTCGTTCGGCACATCGCCAATGATGCGCGCTCCCATCCTCTCAGAGGATCACTCAGTCTGAGGTATGCCCCACTCGCAGACCGTTTGCGTTGACGCCCGCGCGTAGTCTCTCTGCTTCATTTTTCAGGCATTGTGTTCGGCGCATATCGGTCGCTTTTGTATCGTCGCCTGTCTGCTCCTATGCCACGCGTGCCCTACTTTCGAGGTCGCGATGGATGTGACCTGAGGATATGTAATGTGCCTCTTTCATCATTTGAGGCGATCATCGTTACGATGTCCGGGTATATGGCATGTGGGCGCGCCCGTCTGTTTCTCTGCTACGGGCTGGTGAATCATCCCGCCTTGGCATGGACCAGCTGGAGTGAGACACGGACCCGACATAGGCGCACCGGCCAGACAACATGGGAGAATCTGACGTGAGGCCAGCTTGGATCACCGATCAGAGCAAGAAACGCGAGGAGGCGGTCGAGCATGTGGACTGACAACGAGACTGATCGCGATTTCCTCAACTTCGAGGGTGTCGCTGACACCATCGCCGAAGTCATCGTCAGCGCGAATGGGCGGCCCGTATCGATCGGGGTATCTGGTGCCTGGGGCGTTGGAAAGTCCTCCATGATCAAGCTGACAAAGACTTCCCTCGCGAAGCATCAGCCAGAGCAGGGAGCAGAGAAGTTCGTCTTCGTAGAGTTCAACGCTTGGTTGTACCAGGGATACGACGACGCCCGTGCAGCGCTACTCGAAGTGATTGCCAACAAGCTCGAAGCCGAGGCGGAAGCTCGCAAGACAGGGATCGATAAGGCAAAGGACTTTCTTTCACGGGTCCAATGGTTCCGCCTCGCAAAACTGGTCGCGTTGCCCGCGGCGTCGATGGCGCTAGGGCTTCCGCCCGTAGGACTCACGGGAGAGATTGCCGGAGCCGTCAGGGATGCAACCTCTGGGAGCCTGGACAATGAAGGGCTGGAGTCGCTTGGGGAGCAGGCGTTAGCCACAGCAAGCGTCGCAACAACTCTGGTGAACCCAAAGGAAACGGTGTCACCGCCGAAAGAGATTCAGGCCCTTCGCGACTCGTTCGAAGACGCGATCAAAGCGCTTGACATCACGCTCGTGGTACTCATCGACGATCTAGATCGGTGCATGCCAGGGACCACAATATCGACTCTGGAAGCCATCCGTCTTTTCTTGTTCCTTGAGCACACGGCGTTCGTCATCGCTGCCGACGACAACATGATCAAGTATGCCGTCAAGAAGCACTTCGGTGGACTCGAAGACGACGAACTAATCACCAACTACTTCGACAAGCTCGTACAGATACCCATTCGCGTACCAGCGCTTGGAACCCAAGAAGTTCGTGCCTACCTCATGATGCTGTTCATCGAGAACAGCGACCTCGATCAAGTGCACAAAGATCAACTTCGGACGTCAATCGCACATCAACTCCGAGAGTCTTGGAAGGGCAAGCGCGTTGATCGATCATTCGTTAGTAGCTGCGGGATTGATCTGAAGCCTGGGCTGCTTGCTCGGCTTGAAACGGCGGAGCGGCTTGCTCCGCTAATGACAACTTCGGAGCGGATCGCAGGAAATCCCAGGTTGATCAAGCGATTCCTCAACGCGCTTTCGATCCGCATGACCATCTCGACCGCTCAAGGTGTGGGCGTGGATGAGGCAGTCTTGGCGAAGCTATTGCTTTTTGAGCGCTTGGCTTCGCCGGCGGCATACGCGGCATTGAACGCCGCGGTGAACGCCGACCCAGACGGAAAGCCTCAAGTCCTGACTCCGTGGGAAGACGCAGCAACGAAGGAGGAAGAGTTCGAGCCCGACGAGGCATGGGGTGAAGCGTTCGTTCGGGAATGGCTGGCCCTCCCGCCAGCCCTCGGGCAGCTAGACCTTCGTGGGGCGCTCTACGTTGGACGCGAACATGCGCCCCTGGTCACAGCATCGGATCGTCTGTCGTCTGCGGCGGCCGACTTACTTCGAGCACTTGTTGAGGATCCTCAGGAGTCCCGCGCCCTCGTTACCCAACTCGCGGCGCTGCCTCGAACCGAGTTGTCGATCATGATGGATCGCGTTCTAGCGCGCGCTCGCCAGGTCCAAGAGTGGGGCGCTCCGCCAATCCTGGATGCCTGCATCGCCCTAGCTAGTGCCGATCCAAACCAAGGACGAAGCCTCGCAGGTTTTCTCATCGAGCGACCCGGCAAACAGATTCAAGCAAGCATTGTGCCGAAGATCGAGTCGGAACCCTGGGCAGCCGATGTACTCACACACTGGACCAACGCCGCCGATGTTGAGGGTCCAGTAAAGAAAGTCATTGAGGGGAGGGTTAAGAGTGGGAACGTCGCAAAGTAGTACTGGACCAGGCGCCGGAGTCGCTCTCGTTCCGCCCTGGGCCGACGATGTGCCTCAGGACAATCCACTAGACCCCAGCGCCGACAATACACCGGACGAGCCCGACCAGAACCGGCCGCAAGAGGCGCCACCTGCACGGTTCAGGGACACTCGTCGAAGTCTTGGAAGCTATGCCCGCAACGGAGATAGCCGGGACCTTCGCCGGGCGCTCGGTCACTATGTAAGAAGCGGCTATGGTGGCACCGCAACCATGACGCGCCGGCTGGGCGGAACGGCCGCGACGGCCGGCCGCTTGGGCTCGATGTTCCAGTCTGGCCGCACGCCGGACGGGACATCGCTCCGTGACGCGGCCCTAGCTAATGGGAGCGACGCAAATGCTGTACTCGACGCAATTGTTGACGCCGCCAGTCCTGCGGACGGAACGCAGGACAAAGAAGCATCACGCCTCTCGATCCGCAATGCGCTATCCGACCTACTGGCACGATTCCCTGATGCTGACCTCTTTGCGCTGACCGAAGCGCAGAGGAACTACGTGATCGAGCGCTATGCGGCTCTCGACGTGTATGCGCGATTCTGTCTCGACTTGCAGAAGACTGTGCTGGACAAGGCCCCAGACGCAGTCACCGGGATGCGACGACTGAGATACATCCGCGAGTTCATCTCGGAGCAAGTCTCGGCCTCGTTTCGAAAGATTCGCGACGAGAGTGCAGCTCCGACGACCAGGAGTATCGCTCAACTTACCCGTTCGGCGCTAACCGAGACACTGGCAGTTTTCGAGGAGTACACCTCATGAAATACCTCAGCGTTCCCAAGCTGACGGCAAGCGACCGAAGCGGCGACCAAACTCCCATCCTGCTGTTCGGACGTGGCGAAACCAGCGACGTGCTCACGGCGGGGTGGTCTGCTGCGGAGAAGGTTCGCCGACAGAAGTTGATCCCAGATGCCACAGCCTGGGACTTGCTCGCTATCGCCTTATCAGTCGTTGTCGCCGATGGCACGACGTTGCGAAGCGCGAGCCCAGACGGATGGACTCGGCAGATCGAACTTGAAATCGCGTTGAGTGACCCGCAGCGGTGGAACCCGCACGCCGATGCAATCGCTACGGCGTTGAAGTTTCTTACCACCGATCTTTGGACGATCTCGTTTCGAGATGGCGGAGCTATCCCGACTCCGCCCAAGAAGCCTCAGTACCCGACGAGTGATGCCGTTGCACTTTTGTCTGGCGGCCTCGACTCTTTGATCGGTGCGATCGACCTCACTGTGGCAGGGACGAAGTTGCTTGCCGTCAGTCAAACGGTGCGTGGGGATGCGGCGAAGCAAGACCGGTTCGCCCAGCGGATTGGTGGGGGTATCGATCACCTTCAGCTCAATCACAACGCAAGTACCCCACGCGGCGAGAAGGAGACCTCACAACGCTCTCGTTCACTGATCTTTCTAGCTTTCGCCGTGCTGGCTGCCACCGCCACTCGTCGTTACGCCTACGGCCAGCCGGTACCTCTGTACGTCAATGAGAACGGATTCATCGCGATCAACCCACCGTTGACAGCGGCTCGCGTGGGAAGCCTCAGTACTCGAACAGCCCATCCCGAGTTTTTAGGACGGATGCAAAGCATCTTCGATGCCGTAGGACTCAACGTCCAGATCAAGAACCCATACGCGGAGAAGACCAAGGGTGAGATGCTTCGTGAGTGTCTTGACCAAGACCTGCTGTCCACCGAGGCGCCGCTTTCGACAAGCTGCGGTCGATTCCAGCGCTTCAACTACCGGCATTGCGGTCGATGCGTCCCGTGCCAGATTCGGCGCGCTTCATTCGAGGCATGGGGACGTCCAGACCCGACGGAGTACGTGTACGATAACTTGGCTATCGAGGACGAAGACCATGCAGCGTTTGACGACGTGCGTTCCGTAGCGATCGCGCTGCTCACGATCGAACAAGATGGCTTCGACCGTTGGCTCGGACCGGCTCTCGGCTCTCCGCTGATCCATAACCGTCTCGAACTTCGAGGTATGCTCCAGCGTGGCTTTGCCGAGCTACGGAAAATCCATGAGAGGTACGGTCTCGTATGATCGACTTCCACTGTCACCTAGATCTCTACCAATCGCCGTCTGCCGTAGCAGACGAGAGCCAGCGCCGCGGCATCGGCGTCCTCTCGGTAACTACGACGCCCTCTGCGTGGAACGGAACCGTGAAGCTCGCCGAGGGACGTTCTGCGATCCGCACCGCGATCGGCCTGCACCCTCAACTCGCAGGACAGCGAAAGCACGAACTGCCCCTCTTCGACACATACTTGACGAAGACTCCCTTCGTCGGTGAAGTGGGCCTAGATGGGTCACCCGAGTGTCGCACCTTCTGGGAAGATCAGTTGGAAGTCTTCGACCACGTGCTTCAATCTTGTAGCGCCGGAGACGAAAAGATCATCTCGATCCACAGCCGTAGGGCGGCCAAAGATGTACTTGACCAACTCGACCAATACGCGCAGATCAAGACCCCGGTGCTCCATTGGTTCTCGGGCTCACACTCACAGTTGGAACGCGCGATCGGGCGCGGGTGCTGGTTCAGCGTTGGGCCGGCGATGCTGACTGGTGCGAAGGGCAGAGACCTGGTGGCGGGCATGCCCAACGACAAGATTGTCCTTGAGACAGACGGGCCGTTCGCACAAGTTCGACGTCAGGGGCTGAACCCGTGGGATATCACCTCGGTCCTCGGGCTGATCGCGGAACTTTGGGGCGTGAGCGAGCACGAGGCGAAAAGGCAGATCAAAGCCAACGAACGGACGCTTCTCGCCCCTGTCGCGAGCACGCTCGAAATGGGTTTCTGAGGCACCAAATATGGTGGAGATTCAACGGTCGACCGCAATGATCCCTTGACGAAAGTCGTGCACTCGATCGGATGGAGGATAGATCCTTCGACCGAGAATTCGGTGTGCCAACCAACCTTCGCGAAGCCTAGCGGCGAGGGCGACCAGAAGGTGCCCACAACCTTGCAAAGCATGCAATCCAGAGCGTTCTGAAGTCCCCTGACCTGCAGAACTAGGCAGAGAACGAGGCCCATAGGCTGCTTTGGATACCTGTAGCTCAGGGACCACTGCGGCGAATCAAACTCTAGGTGCTGTCGAGGTCTACGACAAACAGGAGTATCTGTAGCTATCCAGCGAAGTTAAGACGGCTATTGCCGACGCTCGGCATTATCATTGACTCATGAACGCGGGTCAGGACTCTCGATGGGAGGTTGCTGCGAACCACCCTGAGTTGCAGGCAGCATTCGCCGAACAAGACACCGGAACGCTCCTTATGGGCAGCCCTCTCCGCGCAATCTCGGATGACGACGATGTCGACGACGATGTCCGTTTCGTCGCAGATCTGCTTGCGACGATAGCGGGGTTCATGCCGAACGGGAACGACTGGACCAACCCCTACGGTCCTTTCGCTGCATTCGGTGATCGGCGGAGTCCCATTCCCGCAGACTTCACCGAGGCGGACATTACGGTGCTGGCCGAGATCGCCCCACTCATCCCCAGTCTGATCCTTCGGAGTCGCGTCCTCGACGTCGTCGCAATCACTGGGGATACTGCGCTTCGCCCGGCTCGGCATGTGGCGCAGCTCCAGGCCCTGGCCGACCATGGGGTGACCAGCGAAGCAATCAGCTATGCCGCTGAGCAGTGGGAACGTGGGCTTGCCGTCGCTGTTCGTTTCCGTGGCGTCGCATCCGTTCAGCTCGACGAGATCGAGAGCCAACTCGTTGAGGCCGCGAGCACTTCCTCCGACGGCGCGCTTGCGGTGCGCGCGGCGCGAATGCTCGGCGAGCATCGACTTGGGCGAGAGCATGCAGCGGCGATCGCGGCACACCTCGCAGGACAGGCTGAAGGCATTGAATCTATCGCCGCTCAGAACACCTTGGAGGTCGCGGCCGAGTGGTATCAACGTGCAGGCGATCCTGGGGCGGCCGAAGAAGCGACGTACACAATTGTTCAGCGACTGATCGCTGAAGCAGAAATTAACGAGGCTTTTCGAGCATCCGTTCATCTAGAGCTGGCCCTTAAAATCCTCCGTACGCTGTCTCGCGCGGCCCGCGAGCGCCTTGGTGCGGCCGACCTGCCGACCGAACTGGCGCGTCGAATCCGGGAAAGCGGCGCCGCGGCGATCGGCCAGATGCAAACTTTCACTACGGAGAGCGGCGATCTCAGCGGCTATGTTGCTGCGTTACTCGCCACAATCCGTAGCGACGATCCCGTTGAGTCTGTCCGGTGCTTCGCTGACGTACAGGCCTTCGCTAGTGTGTCGGCGGCTCGGACTGAGACTGAAGCGCGCGAGCGGCGATCCCCTCTCTCTTTTTTGGCGACGCGGCGGACCCTTAGCGCCGATGGGCGCACCGTATACCGTTCGCCTGCGAATGACGATGCCACGATCTATGGTGAGAGGGCCGCCATCTGGGAAGGGATGATCCAGCACTATCAGCTGCGAGTCAATCTTCTGGGCGGTATCGTGTTGCCGAGGGCTTGGAGACAGCTCTCTACTGATCACCGGCTACACATTGGCGACTTCCAAGCGCTTGCTGCAGGCAGTTCAATCGTGCCTAGCACGCATGAAGGGATATTTGCGAGGGGGCTGCACTATGGCTACAACGGAGACTTCGGGGCCGCAGTCCATCTCCTAGTGCCCGCGATCGAAGCACTAGTGCGATTGCACCTCGCGAACTCCGGTGAGCGCACGAGCGTGATTAGCGCGGACGGAGACGAAAACGAGATCGGTCTCTCCGCGCTTATGGAGAACGAGCGGGTCGTCGACATATTCGGTGAGGACGTTGCATTCGAACTTCGCGCACTGCTGTGCGGACCCATCGGCCCGAATCTTCGCAACGAGGTCGCGCATGGATTAGCCGGCGATGCTGCCTTCTCCTCAGGCGTTAGCGTCTACCTGTGGTGGCTCACGCTCAAGCTCGTCTTCATGCCCTACTGGAACGCGCTGCACGATCCAGGCGCAGCTGAAGCGCGAGAACCTTCGGATCCTGGGCAGGAAACGGACTAAAAGCGTCTCTCGAGTCTGTCGCTCAGCGCTGCCACGCAAGCGCATTTACCGTTGATGAATCGATAGATGCTGACCGCGTCATCACAAAGATCGTAGATAACACGTCATCACGAGGGTGGAGCGAACTCGTAACAGTTTTTCGTCGCTTGTCGAGGGGACCAAAAGGGGACCAGAACCATTCAATTCACGCATTTCGTGACGTGCTCTGCATGATCTGATCCGCGGAATTACGCGGTTCTCGGCGAGTGCTAAACCACTTGGACGCCTGGGGGTCAAGGGGTCGCAGGTTCAAATTGAGGTAAACCCAGATGGGGCGAAGCTCGAGGGGCTTCACGCGTGGGCCGGACGAGCTTCTACTCGCCTGTTAGAACAGCCTGCGCAGATGCTCGCGGAGCGACGGGTCGCAGACGTAGACGTAGGTGCCTCGGATGCCTCGGGTGAGGAGGACCGTGTAGATGTTGCGCACGTACTGCAGCAGGTCGTCGTCCGTGTACGTGATGCCGCGCTTCGGGTTGTTCTCGCGGCCCTTCTTGTCGTAGTACTCGGAGCGGTCGAACACGATGCTCTGCGACTCAGAGTCGTAGCGGAGATCCTTGCCGATGATAACGCCCGCGTAGTTAAGGTCGTAGCCCTGCACCGTGTGGATCGAGCCCACCTCGTTGATTGAGCCAGGGGAGTTGATCCAGTCTCGTTGCGTTGAGTTCCAGCGCAGCTGCTCACCGTCAATTTCGATATCGAACGCGCTCTTGTTCCGCTTGCTGGCCCACGGCCAGGCATAACCTGCCACGAGACGCGACAGGCCGTGCTCCTCTTCGCGGCGCAAGATCTCCCGGCGCATCTCGCCGAGATCGTCGAAGAATCGGAGATCGTAGTCGGGGAACTCGAGGCGAGGCGGGGGAGTGCTGCTCAGTGCCTGGCGGATATAGCCAACATAGTCTGCATCTGCCGCGATCCGCATCTGTGAACGGAGCGGGTAGACACGATTCTGAGCTGCCGCGGTGGAGAGCAAATCCCGAGTCGTCTCTGCAGAGAGGTCAGCGGGACGCACGCTCTGGCCAGTGTCGAGCATGAGGATCGTATGGGTGCTCAGTTTGCGGATCCAGTCGAGCTGGGTGAGATTGGGGTCATCCGCGCCAAACAACTTCTCGTTGATTGCTGCGAACTTCTGATTCAGCGGACCAGACGCTTGATTGGCTCGCTGGTTGAGTCGATGCGCCTCATCCACGATCAGGAGATCGAACGGCTGCTCGCTCTCCCCGACGGCGAACGGAGTGAACACCATCTTCTTGTCGAGCCCGGGCGTGAGGGCGAACACCTTTGCGATCGACTCTCGCAGTGACTGCTGGGGCACCACGATGCCTACGCGGAGCGAGGCGAGCAGCTCCGCGTGGCCAGGAGTGAAGAACTCGCTGAAGAGTGAATCGCTATCGGGCGAGTCTTCAGCGTTGTGATTCCGGATGTCTTCGAGCAACTTGAGGAGGTAGATCGCGACGACCGTCTTGCCGGTGCCGGGGTTTCCCTGCACCACGACCGTGCTGGGTGCACCCGTCTCAAGGTCGGCGAAGAGGCCCTCAAGAATGTCCTCGACCGCTACCGCCTGATCGTGGTTCAGCGCCTTGAACGGCGAGAGCTTGAAGAGGTCACTGTTGATGATCTCCGGAAGCGTGCGCTGAAAGAGGTGTTCGCTGATGCGAAGCTCTTCGAAGACGGCGTCGAAGGTGCGGCGGTAGCGATCCCGATCGAAATAGTCCCGGTCTGTGATCCCGGCGTTCTGGTTGAGCACCTGCAACTACCCGTCGCCGGAGAACATGCGGATGAGGAAAGACTCGAGATCCAGGCAGGCAGATTTGTTGAACGTCTCATCCAGCACGACGCGCACCCACTCGAGCTCACGCTTCTCTGGGGAATCGAGGTGCTGACGCATCCTGCCCTCGGCGTTGAGCGACTCGCCCACGTAGACCTCACGGTCGTTCGACATGACGTAGACCACCGGCCAGTTGCGATGCTTCGTATCTGACGCACCCCATACCCGGATCTCGTCGGCAGCAAAGGGGAACCGCTCCAGCTCAAAGGCGGTCATACTTCTCGCTTCTCCCGCGGGACTTCTCAACTGGGTACTTCGCTCGAGTCTTTGTGAGTTTCTCGGCGACGATGGTATCCGGATCAAGGCCCAGCCGGTCTGCAAGCAGCATGCAGTAAGTCAGCACATCTGCGAGCTCGTCCTGGGCCGAGGCAACGTCGGCATCGCCCCACTGGAAACACTCGAGCAGCTCGCCTGCCTCAATACTGATGCTCTTTGTGAGGTTCTCTGGGGAATGGAACTGCTGCCACTCGCGTTCAGCGACGAACTCGCGCAGCTCATTGCGCAGTGCTTCTCCATGCATGGCTCTCAACTTATCAAGGGGCTACGCCTGGTGAGGGCGTGAGCCGGTAGATGATGAGGTTGGGCCCGATGCAAGAGTCCCCTCGCCCACCGGCTCACGTCCGGTCTAGTCCACTTGACGGTTCATCCGCTTCCTAGGTTTCCCGAGACGATGCGCGACCCAAAAGACGAGATGTCCCAAGGTCGCGCCGAGCAAAACTGGAAGCAATGAGATCGGGATGCTGCTCCAATCGCGAGAGCCAAGTGCGGCCTGAAGGCAGAAGCCCAGCAGGCTACCGGACACGACAACGACCACATAGAGGAGGCCGAAGCTGAGTCGTGCTTTTCTTGGTCGCGGGCCAACACCGTCGTTTTTCCGCCCGAACTTCAGCCAGTGCATTGCTAGCCTCACTTACAGGGCTTATCCCAGTTGATCCCCAGATTGGCGCCGATAACGGCCATACTGCAAGGAAGCGCACCGACGCCTCCGGTGCCAATGCCGAGCATCGCACACACCGCGTACATGCCGACGTTAAAGATGAGGTTCCCCCAGAAAGCGGAGGCACAAGCAGCCCGTGATGTCGGGCGTTGCTGTGACAACTGTGCATCGGCTGGTGTGACGACGAGCTTGTCACCTACAACTACAAATTTCGCCTCGATGGGGTTTAGCGCGTCGCCAAGGACAGGATTCACGGAGCTCAGTAGGACAATCCCTGACGCATCTTTGATGAGCAACATGCGATCTTCATTCGCGAGTAGCACTTGGTCGGTGGGAGCAAGCGACATAGTCGCGCTGAGGCCGGGGTAGCTCGTGGTGTTGAACTCATCGGGGGCTATCGTTCTGAGCTCGCCAGTAGGTCCCACAACGGTAAATCCGTTGCTTGTACTAACTGAGCTGCTTTGCGTTGCGTTCGGGGTTGCACTAGCGGCCGCTGCGCTGGCAACTAGGCCCCCTCCTGCCAAGAGCGACGCGAGAGCTAGTGAGGTGAGCTTTTTGAAGAGTTTCATGTCTATCTCCTCGGGTTATAGGGAGTTCAGAATGTTGGGCACGCATGCATGAGAACTGTTGTGAAGACTCCTTTGGGTCGGTCTGTCTTGACGCCGCCAAGGGGCGGGAAGCAATCGTCCCTTTGTCGGAAGCTCCAGGCATAGCTTGTTTCCCGGATTAGGTGAGGCGAAAGTAGAAAATACCGGGTGGACGGGCCAGGAACTTGCTCGTGACTAGGGGACACTTTTCTTGTTCCGGGAGCTTCGCGGGCGCTGCTGAGTAGCGCCGAGAGGGCGGGCAACTCTTGCGGCGACTGCCTTCTCGCCTGTGACCAACCTTGATCTATGAGGTGCCAGCCTCGATTTCCTCGAGGCTTCGCACGATGCTGGGGTGACACCCGTTGCAAAGACACGACTCCACCTATCTGCCTTCGAGTTGTCGGCACTTCTGGGTAAGGGGGGCTAGGTGTATGGGGCGTATCGCTGGAATTGCCGTGAGTATGTGAGGAAAGCTCTCCCCAGTGGGGGGCACCGCGTGGTGAAATAATCCTGCGCTCGCGAAGAGCTCGTGGAACATCCGTTCACGCGCGCTGCTCCTCCGAGCCCTGACGAACGGGAGGCAGCCCATGCTGGTCTACGGGGAAGCGGTGCAAGAGGTTGTTGCCGCAGTACGGGCACGACGAAACGCTCGGATCGTGGGGCGCCGCCTGGGCGGCCGAACCACCGTGCTGCGTGCGGCCATCGAATCGCTTGAGAGTAGTGGAACCACGGTTCTCCAGATGAGCGGCGACCAGCTCGCTGGCGAGCACCCGGGCTACGCGCTGCAGCAACTGCGCGATGCGCTCTCGCTCGGCCCTCGACAGCGCGAGCTCTCGGGGGTGGTTGACTCACTCTCAAGCGCGCTGAGTGCGCGGGACGTGATCGCTATCGACGATGTTCACCTGGTCGACTCGCTCTCGCTTCGCGCACTGTCGGTGCTGCGCAAACGGGTGGGTGTTGTCGTGGTCAGTACCGAACTTGTTGGGCATGCCCACGATCTCGATTTCCCGCCGGTATGGCCGGAAGCTGTGATCCCAATCCCGGATCTTGACCTCGCAAGTAGCGCACTGCTCCTCGAATCCGCCCTTGGGCACCCGGTCGAGTCTCGCACGCACCTGCAGATCTACGGCAAGGCCGGGGGAAACGCTGGCCTCACGATCGCGCTCGCCGAGAGCGCGCAGTACGCAGGTCTCATTGAACTCGACGGCTCGCACTGGCGAGGCGACGGGCGGCGACTCTGGAACAACCACCTGGCGCCGCTCATTGACGGGCTCCTGGCCGAGCTTGCCCCGGAGGAACGGGAACTCGTTTCCTGGCTCGCTGCCGAGGGGCCCGTGCTGCACGACCGAGTGGTCGAGCGATTCTCCGAACCGCTGCTTCGCAGAGTGTTCGACCTGCACTATGCAGCGCCCGTAGGTGCACGGGCGTCGCTGCTGGTGCAAGTGTGGCCGCCGCTGCTCGTGAACCGAGTCAAACAGCACGCCTACGTTGGTGCATTCCCAGAGGAGAGCCTGAGCGACAACGGAACCCCGGTATTGAGCGAGGCCCCCGGCAACGAGCTCGCACTGCTGGCCCGCAGCTTTGTAGAACATGAAGAGCGTGCCACTCGAGCGACATTCCGTACGTGGACCGTCGCGCCGACACCCGCCAATGCGCTTGCCTACCTGGCCGCCGCCATGGGAGTATCCAGCGAGGCGGGGCGAGTGCGCCGGGTCTTGAGCCAGACCGCGATGTCACATCGGCTTGTTGATCAGCGCATCCACCAGGCATTCGCGATGCGTCGCCTGCAGTGGCTGCGCTTTGATGAGCATGATAGCGAGAGCGAACGCGCGATGCTTGCACAGCTGCTTGAACTGAACCCAGGCATGGAGACATCCCTCAACGCCGCGATGGCGGGCCTCGACATCGCCGACGGGCGCGGTGTGCCCGAAGACATTGCCCGACTCGAAACACCGCCGAATGATGAGTGGGAGCTGGTAGGCCGGATCGCTTGTGCGCTCTCGCTCGGCGACGTTGATGGGGTGCGCCGAGGCGTGGAAAGCGCCACTCACCTCGCGGGGCACGGTGTGTTCATCGGCTTCGTTGAAACGGCGCAACTGTACCTCGAAGGTGAAGTGCGCGAGTCAGTTCGCCGCGCCGTGGAGCAGCGCGAGCTGGCCCGCGAACGGTTCAGCCGATCCGAATACACGATGCTGAGCTACGTTGCGGCCGTGGGCGCACTATACCTTGGCGACATTCAGCTCATGCGCCAGTACGTTGACGAAGGCACGGTTGCGGGCCAGCCCTCAAGCTCACTCAACATTTTCTACGGCGCGCTTTTCGCTTTGGAAGCCGGTCTGGCGCACTACTCCGGCCAAACACGACTTCGAGACAACCTGCAGCGAGAGGCAGCAACCCGCTTGCCCTCGATTGGCCCGGGCATCGGGATGAGCGCAGATTTCTTGGACGCGACCATTCGCTTGTCGGATCAGCCCGAGGAGTTCGCATCTGCCGTTGAAGCGACGGTGGATCGCAGCCTTGAGCTTGGTTACCGCCTCGGTGCGGTGCAGACCGCGGCACTCAGCCTCACGATTCGGTGGAACGAGCGCATTGCGGAGGCTTTTCTCCGTGCATTCACGATTGCTCCGATCCCGGCCTATGTTTCCACCGCTGAGGGGGTTCGGCTTATGGCGCAGCGGGACCTGCGTGGGCTTGATGCGTGGGGAGCGACGCTGTCCCCGGACCGAGATGATGCAGAGATGCTGGTGCGTGTGCTCGGGGCCGCGTATCGCAGTGCGCGGCGGGAGGAGCTTCCGCTCGCCGAGGTGCTTGAACGCATCCTCTCGACTGTGCTGCAGCGCCGAACTGAGACGATTGCCACCGGTGATATTGCTCAGCTCTTGAGTAGCCGCGAGCTACAGGTTGGTCGGCTCGGAGGAGAGCTGAGTAACACTGAGATAGCTGAACGACTGAGTATTAGCCGGCGCACTGTTGAGAATCACATCGCGAATGGCCTCAAGAAAACGGGGCTGGCAAACCGCAAAGAGCTTGCGCGGCTACTGCAATCGCTCTAGGAAAGCTGCCCAGCGAATTCCTCAGCACCTTGAAGTGAACACCTACTGCTCAAATCCACTCCACTCACCCTGCGCGCGAAGCGCACGTGATCTCTGCGTACACCATACCCAGCGTCAATATTCGATGTTGGCATGGATGGTGGAAGTCCTCCGCCAACCGGGCGGAGGGCGCACAGTGGGAAGCGAGGAGCGCGAGTATGGGCCTGCGCCGAATGGACTTTGGGTGGACACCGCCTCAGACGCTGCGCCGCGGGACAGCCATGTTGATTGGCGCGCTCGTCGTGGGTGGGGTGTTCGCAACGGGTGCGATGGCGCCTGCCGCAGCACAGGCGCTCCCTACAGACATTATTGACATTCCGCTGGGGTCGGACACTGGCTTGGGAGCAACGACCCCGAGCGAGGCAAGCGTCGACCATCGGCCGGCTCAGCCTCTGGAACCGCGACAGACTCGAGCGCTGCCCGACGACCGTGAGCCCGCCGAAATCCCCGACCCGGTTCTGCGACGGGAGATTGCGCGCAAGCTCAATATCAGCTCACCACAGTCGCTCACCAAGGGGGACCTGCGCCGCCTGCAGTCGCTCACCGCGAAGAACGTGGGGATCACGGACCTTACCGGCCTCGAGATTGCGACGAATCTCTCTCTGCTCTACGTGGACCAGAACAACATCACTTCTTTTGAACCACTGCGCGGTCTCTCGAACATGCGGCAGATCACCGCGAGTCGAAACCCCATCTCTGACATTTCGCCGCTCGCGACGCTGCCAAATCTCAACTGGCTTGAGCTGAACTGGACGGAAATCACATCACTTGAAGCGCTTCGTGGCAATACGAAACTTGGCTGGTTGCAGGTGGCGTACACCGGAATTGACTCGATTGAGCCGCTGAGTGAGAGCACCAACATCGGCAGCCTGTATTTCCAGAACACGAGTGTCTCGGATATCTCGGCGCTCAGCGGAATCGACAACATTCAGGTGATCTCGGCGCCCGACGCGGAAATTAGTGACCTTGAACCGCTGCGGGGCAAGCAGAAGCTCTACCTGTTGAACATCAACTCGAACCATGTCACCGATCTTTCGATGCTGGAAACTTGGCCCGAAATCTCAACCGTTGGGTTCAACAACCAGAAAGTCGACGGAGGGAAAGCGCTGATTCCCACGGGGGCGAGCGAGTTCACCCGAAGCGACATTGTGCCGATGTTCAAGATGCCCTTTGGTGAACGACAGCAGGTGGTGGAGCACGCTGCTCCTACCGAAGATGGAGATGGTGCGGTATGGAGCGACATTGAAGCAGATGCGGATCGCATTGAGGTGTTCCTCTCAAAGCCTGTGGTGCCTGGCGGCCCCCCTTTCTCCGCGACCGTCGACTTCGCGGTGGGACGCGCCGACTTCGAGTCCAGCGCGCCTGGCGAGGGCGAAGTCGGGACGCCGTACGAGTTTGCGTTTAGCACGACCCCCGGGTTCACGGATACTGAACTGACTCGCGCTACGTCCGCGGCAGGCTACCGCCTGACATCCGGTGAGGTTCCCGGCCTACAGCTGAGCGAAGCGGGAGTGCTTGCCGGAACGCCGACCGAGCAGGGCGACTTCGCGCTCACCGTTCGTGCAACGGACCGCCACGGCAATTTTCTGGAGAGCGATGTCACTGTCGCGGTGGGGAAGGGGGCCGTGCGGCCCCAGCCACCGATCGTCGAGCCGCCCACGGTAACTCCGCCGACCGTGACCCCGCCGACGACTGTACCGCCCACCACCCAGCCGCCCACAACGGCTCCGGTTGCTCCGGGGACGACGGCGACCACTACCGAGAAACTCGCCGCCACAGGCGCGGCCCTCCCGTGGGCCCTGGGCTCGCTCGCGCTGCTGCTCTGCGCTGCCGGCGCATACCTCGTGCTTCGCTCGCGACGGCGTCGCGCGGGCGAGTAGTCGCCTGACACCCTTCTGAACCCCGACAAAGGACATCTGAATGCAGAAACGAACGAGGCGACTCGTGTCTACCGCCACGGCTCTGGCCGTTGGCCTGCTGCTCGCGCCCGCGCTGAGTGCAGTGCCCGCCCTTGCAGAGGACCGCGCCCCTGATGAATATGGCGTGACGACCGAGCTCACACCTCCCGGGCCGCTGACGCGGGCGGTCGGGCCAGCCCAGGTCTCCCGCACCTTCTCGGGCGTGCCTGCCCAGTTCGGTGCTGGGTCCGCCGTCATACTTCCGGGTGCTGACGGCGTGCCGCCTCGAGCGGTCGTGACCTCGAGCTATACGGGCATTGCTCCGATCCTCGATATCCCGTCTGGCCGTGCCGCGATCACTCCGGTGACGGGGCTCAACGGTACCCACGGGGTCGCGGCGGCGCCCGGAGCGACGTCGGCGAGCGGTCGTCTCTTCTTCGTCTCGCTGTTTTCTAACTCTGTTGGCGTCTACGACATCGCGACGAATAGCTGGGTAGACGAGATCTCGGTGCCCGGCCCCACGCCGGCCTCGCTCGCCTTTGTGGGCAGCGACGACGGTACAGAGGGGACCCTGTTCGTCGGTGCTTCCAGCGAAGACTCGATCTACGGAGTAGACGTCGCCACCGGAGATACGGTCATGGAGGCGCACGTGCCCTGGGGCGGATGGATCGGTGGGCTCGCGCCCGGAGCGGACGCGCAAGCCCGATCGGGCAGTCTGCTGGTCGTTGACGCCGGGAACAGGGGCGAAATACTGCGCCTCGATATTGCGACGGGCGCGCTCATCGAGGCTCGCCTCTTGCCAGCCCAGGAAGGGCCCAACCAAGCACGCAATATCACCGTGCTCCCTGGTGGGAGCGCGGGTTCGGAACATGTGCTCGTCACCAGCCAGGAGACCAGCACGATCAGCCGCATCGATTTGGCGACTGGCCAGCTCGTGTCTGCGTACGCCTTCGGGCCGGGCCTGCCGTTCCCCATGAGCGACGACGGCATGTCGGCAGTGGGGTACCTGCCTGGCGAGCAGGCCGGTCAGGGCACTGTGTTCGGATTCCGGCCCGACGGCGGGTTCGTCGCGTTCGATGAGGCGAGTGCGCAGCTTGAGTACGTGACGGACTCGCTCGGGTATCCCTGGGACGGGCTCGGGTTCCGGCCCGCTGCTCCGGGAAGCTTTGAAGGAGAGCTCTTCGTCTCCGATCGGCTGTCACGGAACATCAAGGTGTACGACACAGCGAGCGACACACTCGCGCGGGAGATCAAGCTCTCGGGAAAGGAGTTTCCCAGCGTCGCCCTGAGTGGTACTGAGGATGCCCGGCTGGCGACTGGCTGGTGGGACGGGCCCCTCGAGATCCGTGATCCCGATACCGGTGCACTCCTGCACACACTTCAGCTGCGCGTGAGCACGCTCGGAAGCTCACCGGACTCGACCGAGATCCTCGTATCCGACGCGCGAGCGCGCTCGCTCAGCGTGGTCGATACGACGACGGGCAGCGTGGTGCGAACCCACTCGGTGCCGTATGAAGCGGGCGCTGCGACGGTCGCCGACTATGCCGGGGTTCCCGCATACTTCATCCCGGACCGCACGAACGGTCGAGTCGAGGTTCGCAGCGTATCCGCGTTCGAGGTGCTGACCTCTTTCGACGGTTTCGCCGCCCCGGTGTACGTGAGCGTGTCAGGTGGAACCCTGAGCGTGCTCGAAAGCCGCGGAGTGCTTCAGATCGTGACCATCGAGGACGGGTCAGTGCTGCGCTCCGTGCGCACCGGGTTCCATGCGGCGGGCGTCGCCTCCGCAGCAGACACCGTTTCGGGCGGAACCTGGATCTACACGGCAGACGGGACGATGGGCATCGCACGTACGCGGGTGTCAGGGCTCACCCTGGCTCCGGATGAGCTCCCCAACGGGCTCGTCGGCGCCCCATACACCGCAGAGATCGATGCCTTCGGAACGCCTACTCCGGCGATCGATGTCGTTGGCGATCTGCCGGACGGGCTGGAGCTGGACCCGGCGACCGGGGAGATCGCTGGCACGCCGAGCCGTGCGGGAAGCTTCGACTTCACGGTCACTGCCTCTAACGGGGTGGACCGGGATCAGAGCCGTACCTACACCGTGGTCATCGGAGCTCTGCCGCGCATCACAACGGACTCGCTGCCGAACACGACAGTGGATGACAAGTATCGTCACTCGGTCGATACGGATGGTTACCCTGACCCGAGTCTGAGCATCTCTGACGGTGAGCTTCCGCCTGGACTGAGCCTCGATGCTGCGAGTGGAGTGCTTTCCGGCACGGCAACGAAGGCCGGTGAATACAGCTTCTCGCTCACCGCAACGAACGACCACGGTGCAGACACCAAGCACTACACCGTTTCAGTGGCAGGTGCGCCCGTCCCGCCGACTGTCACTCCTCCCGGGACGAAGCCGCCGGTCACGGATCCGCCCACCACAGAACCCTCCGCCACACCGCCGCCTGTCGCACAGGGCAAGGGTGACGAGAACTCTCAGCAGCTTCCGCAGACAGGCGCGGCAGGGCTCTGGGCGCTGGGGGCCGTGGCGCTCGCGCTCTGTGCAGGGGGAGCGGTGCTCGCTTCGCGCCCCAGCCGTCGGCGAGTGAGAGCCTAAACAGGCCCGGCCCAGGCTGGCGTAGCCTCGCAAGGGGCTGAAGAGATAGAGAACCTCCGGGTGGATGTGGCTGATGTTCAGGCCACTCCCACCCGGAGGTTCTCTTGCTGTGAGACCCTGCGCGGCTGAATGTCTGGGAAGAACGATCGTCGCTGAAGTCGTCGCGGCCCAACGAAACGGAAAGCGAACAGTGATCCGCCCGAGGTGCCCACCTGCGAATGACTGTGTTGCTTGCCGGGTACTCAGACGCGTGTGAGTGCTGCGTAGATCCGCGCACTTTTCGCCCAAATTGAGTGCGCCTACTACGTAGACCGAGATGCTTTACGTAGTGCTCTCGTTCTGCCCTCTTACCGTCGAAGTATGGGGCACAACAGAGAATCCGTATTCACCACAACTCGACCACGTCGAAGCGCACGGCTCACGGCGGTGTTTGGTGTGGTCTCAGCGCTGCTCGTCGCACCACTCGTCGCGGGCACCGCAGCATACGCTGCCGACGCGACGACCGTGGAGACAGCTGAGGAGCTCCGCGACGCATTCGCCGCAGCGACCGCTGACACGGAGATCGTGCTGGGCGTGGGCTTTCCCGACGAGCTTCCCGCCTCGGTGAAACTCGCAAACGCGAGCGGTGCGAACATCACCGTCGAAGGTGCCGGGCATACGCTGCTCGCGCCGCCGACCGGCAAGCACTTGGACGTGCAGGCTGGCGGCACAGGCTCGGTGCAGGTGCGCAACCTCGCACTCGCGCCAGCCGCAGGGCGCACGAACGGTGGCCTGCAGCTCACACAGAACGACGCCGCCGTGGTGACGCTGAGTGAGCTCGCCATCTCGGATCTCGGTGCGACAGCTCTGAACATTGGGGGAGCGGGATCGGGAGCGCTGCGCATCGAAGACGTCACGCTGAGCGGCAACACCGCCTCGTCGGCCGCAGCATTCTCCTTCGGGCGGAACAACGCCGGCGCTGAGACCGTGATGAACCGAGTCAGCGTGACGAACAACGTGGGCGACGGCGGCTACGGCTACTCCGGCGGGGCTGCACGCGCGGGCGCGGGCAGCTCGGGCACGCTTCGCATCGCGAACTCCCTCTTCGAGAACAACACGTTCCGCGAGGGCGGCACGCAGCCGCGCGGCGGTGCGATCGCCCTGCACAACTCAAACGTGCAGCTGGTGCTCGAGAACGACCTCTTCCAGGGCAACAGCACCTTCTCTGCAGGGACCCCCGGCAGTGCAGACGGCGGAGCAATTTCCGTCTTCAACTCGGGCGCGAACACCTCGGGCTCGCTCGTGGTGCGCAACAGCTCGTTTGTGGCGAACGAGGCGGGTGACGACGGTGCAGCGATCTTCATCGAGGGCCGCAATGCCAACAGCAGCCGCCCGTTTCCCGCGAACCTCACGGTGACCAACTCGACCTTTGCAAACAACGTCTCCGGTGACCTGGGTGGGTCTGACACCGGCGGTGCGATTCAGGCCTCGCTGCGCGTCGACGTGAATCTGAGCAACAACACCTTCGTGGGCAACACGAAGGCGAATGGCCGCAAGGGCGTGGACTTCGGCACGCACTCGACGCTCGACAGCACAGGGTTTGTGCGCCCGATCGGCACGCTGACGAACAACATCTTTACTCGCAACGACTCGGTCTCCGGGCTCACGTGCTCCGGCGGTGCCGGGTGCGGGCTGCCGGTCGCGCAGCAGGACGCCTTCATGCTCGGCGTGTTCGGCACCGTGACCCCCGTGGCCGCCGAGAACAGCACTACCGTGTTTGCCGGCGACAGCCGTGGCCAGCAGGCAGCCGTACCCACCGTGGGGATCGTGCCGCCGCTCGCGGCCGACACGCACACCGCGTCTCGCGTGGTCACGGACGCCACGGGGCTGACCGCTGACCAGCGCGGCGTCGCCTACCGCGCCGAGGGTAACCAGGATGCGGGCAGCTTCACCATGGACTACGTGCGCTTCGACGCGACGGAGAACGGTGGCGCGTGGGCCGGCCTGACACCGGTGCTGCCGGGCGCGCAAGGCAGCTTCCTGAGCGACGCCGCTGCCACCGGCGGCTGGTTCGAGGTCGCAGCGCCGGGCGCTACCATTCCGCTGCCCACGACCGCGCCGACCCCTCCTGCAGGCACCACCTTCCTCGGCTGGTTCGACAGCGCGAGCGGCGGCACCGAGGTGACCACCGCGGTGGCTGCTGGGCAGACGGTGTACGCGCAGTTCTCTGCTGTGACGCACACGGTCACGTTCGACCCTGCCAATGGTGAGAGCACTTTCACCGCGGAGGTGACGGACGGCGACCCGGTCACGCAGCCCGCAGATCCGGATCGTGACGGGTTCACGTTCACGGGCTGGACGCTGGACGACGCGGCGTACGACTTCTCGACGCCCGTCACTTCGGACCTGACCCTCGTGGCGGCGTGGGAAGAGATCCCCGCCGTGATCCACACGGTCACGTTTGACCCCGCGAACGGTGAGGACACCTTCACCGTCGAGGTGACGGACGGCGATCCGGTCGCTCAGCCTGCGGATCCGGAGCGCGAGGGATTCACGTTCACGGGTTGGACGCTCGAAGACGCGGCGTATGACTTCTCTGCGCCGGTCACCTCCGACCTGACGATTGTGGCCGGGTGGGAAGAGATTCCCGCCACCCTGTACACGGTGACGTTTGATCCCGCGAACGGAAACGACGTGTTCACCACCGAGGTTGTCGATGGGGATCCCGTGGCGCAGCCCGCAGACCCGCAGCGCGACGGCTTCACTTTCGTGGAGTGGACGCTCGACGGCGCGGCCTACGACTTCACCGCCCCGGTGACCGCCGACATCACGCTGCTCGCTGTGTGGGAGGAGATCCCCGCGGTGGTGCACACGGTGACCTTCGACCCGGCGAACGGTGGCGACACGTTCACCGCTGAGGTGACCGATGGTGACACGGTTGCGAAGCCAGCTGACCCGACGCGCGAGGGCTTCACCTTCACGGGCTGGACGCTGGAAGGTGCCGCGTACGACTTCACCGCGCCGGTGACCTCGGATATCACGCTGCTGGCGGTCTGGGAAGCGGTTCCCGCCGCCGTGCACACGGTGACGTTTGATCCGGCGAACGGTGCCGCCGCGTTCACTGCTGAGGTGACCGATGGTGACGCGGTGGCGAAGCCTGCCGACCCGGCGCGTGACGGTTTCACCTTCACCGGCTGGACGCTGGCTGGTGCAGCGTACGACTTCGCGGCACCCGTGACCGCGGACATCACCCTCGTGGCGGGCTGGGAGAAGGCATCCGTGCCGCCGGGCCCCGGCCCCGGGCCGACGCCGCCCGGGCCGACTCCGCCGACCGTTGACCCCGCAACGCCGCAGCAGCCGCTCGAGCGCACGGGTGGGGCACCCATCGCCCCGGCGCTCGGAGCCGCGGCCGTGCTGCTCGCCCTCGGCGCGGGCCTGCTTGTGGCACGGAAGCGCCGCGCGCAGCCCGACACCGCAGCCGACGCGTAGGCGCAGCGCGATTCAACGCAACGCACAACGGGTGCGGGCCCCGGATAACCTCTCGGTTGTCCGGGGCCCGCACCCGCTTGAGCGCGCTACGGCAGCAGCGTGAAGCCCGACTCGTTGCGTGTGCGGCCAAGCGCAGCGAGCGAGATCTGCAGGAATCCCATTGCCTCAAGCTCGCGGGCGCGGGGGAGCGGGCCCGCGTCCACCGCGCGCATGCCCGCAGCTTCGACAAGCTGCGCGACCGCGATCTTCGCCTCCGCGTAGTCGCCCGCGTACAGCACCGTGGTGGGGGTGGTGCCGTTCGTGCCGCTCGCGAGCGTGTCGCCCAGGTTCACATTGAACGCCTTCACGACAGCGGTGCCCGCGGGCAGCTGCCGCGCCAGCTCGGAGGCCGTCGACTCGCGCCCCGGCAGGGCGAGCGGCGAGTAGGTGCTGAAGTCGATCGGGTTGCTGATGTCGACCACCACCTTGCTCGCCAGACGATCGCGATACTGCTCGATGATGCTCGGGTACGCGACGAACGGCACGGCGAGCACAACGAGCCCTCCCGTCAGGTCCTCGCCGAGCGCGCTGTACGTGACGCCCGGCCGGTCGCCCGAAGAACTCAGTGTGCTGCGGCGCAGGATCTGCGTGTCCCACCCGGCACGCGCCGCCACTTCCGCGATCGCCGCGCTCATCTTGCCGCTGCCAATAATGCTGATCGAGGTCATGCGACCGCGCTCCCTTCAAACCGCGCGAGCGCCTGTTCGGCGACCTTCTGCGCGTCGTAGTCGAACACCGCACTGCGGCGGAAGTCGCGTCCCACCCGCAGGTCTGCATCGCGCTTCGAGAGATCGGTGAACTCGTGCTGCGCATCGAACATCCAGCCGGACCGCCGGGAGCCGTGCTGCAGGATCGCGGTGCGCTGCATGCGCACAGCGGTGTAGCGGCGGAACGCCTCAGGGATGTCGGCAACGGTCTGCGTGGCCTTCAGGAACGTGGCGAGAGCCATGCTGTCTTCGATCGCCTGGTTAACGCCCTGCCCCTGGTGGGGGAGCATCGTGTGCGCGGCGTCGCCGAGCAGCACAATAGGCCCGCGCGACCAGTTGGTCAGCGGCTCGTGATCGAACAGCCCCCACCAGAACGTCTGGTCGATGGCGCCAATGAACTCCTTCAGCTGGGGATCCCAGATGTCCGACGCGTACTCGGCTGCGAGCTCGCTCACCTCGGCCGGGCCCGACCACGGGCCGTGCAGCGGCCGGTCGCTCGGCACGCCCGCGACGAAGTTGAAGAGCTTGCGCTGCTGCAGCGGGTAACACATGAAGTGGCGCTGATCGCCCATCCACACCTGGCTGATCATGGGCCAGTCCGCGGGCAGACGCGACGCGTCGACCACACCGCGGTACACGATGTAGCCGGAGTACACGGGCTCGGGGAACTGACCCACCGACTTCCGCACGACGGAGTGAATGCCATCGGCCCCCACCACCGCGTCGAACTCTTCGGTGACGCCGTTCTCGAACTCGAGACGCACCCCGGCGCCCGCCTCGTGCACGGCGGCCAGCTTGTGGCCGAGGCGAATGGTGGCGGGGGCCACCTCGGAGGCGAGGACGTCGATGAGGTCGGGCCGGTACATGCCGATGTTGCGGTACTGCTTCGCCGAATCCTCCCACGCCGCATCGGTGACGAGGTCGCCCATCGACCCCTGGTAGACACCATGCCCATCGGGCACCGCGCCCGCGTTCCGCACGCGCTCGAGCACACCGAGAGCATCGAGCACGCGCTGCGCGTTCGGCGCGACGGTGACGCCCGCGCCCACCTCGCCGAGCTTGCTCGCCTGCTCAAAGATGGTCACCTCGACGCCGGCGATTCTTGTCAGCGCGATCGCGGCCGTGAGACCGCCCATCCCGCCGCCAATAATCGCGACTCTGGTGGATTGACTGACCATGATGACTCCTTCGAACTGCTGGTCAACGGGTGTGCGCAAGCTCGCGTGCGGGCGCGGGCTGCGAGAACATGGTGGCGCCGGTGGCCTGTTCGGCCTCGTGGTCCGGGCCGAGCGGAATGCCGGGCCGGTCGCGCAGGCAGAGCGTCGCAATACCGCCGAGCAGCGACGCGGCGAGCAGGTAGCCGGACACGGCCGCGGTGGAGCCGGTGGCCTCGAGTAGCATCTGCGCGATCAGGGGCGCAAAGGCGCCGCCCAAGATGGCGCCGAGCGCATACGTGATCGAGACGCCCGAGAAGCGGATCGACGCGGGGAAGATTTCTGAGTACCACGCGGCGAGCGGGCCGTAGGTGAGGCCGAGGCTCGTGGAAATGAGCACGAGCGCGGTGTAGAGCCCAGCGAGCCCGCCGCTGTCAACGAGCCAGAAGATGGGAAACACGATGGCGGCCTGCAGTGCGAAGCCGATGAGGAAGGTGGTGCGGCGGCCGATCCTGTCGGCAAGATACCCGGCGAGAAGGGTCGAGAAGAACCACAGGAATGCGGCGACCGAGGCGGCGACGAGCACGGCGGTCGTGTCAATGCTCTGCACGTTGATCGCGTAGTTGTTGAGGAAGCCGCCCGTGGTCATGTACCCGAGCGCGCCGTTGCCCGCGAAGACGAGGGCGGCGAGGAGCACGAGGTGCCAGTGGTTCTTGAACAGCTGCACGATGGGCACGCTGCTCTGTTTGCCGCGCTCGGCGATTTCGGTGAACACGGGGCTCTCCTCGACCGAGCGGCGAATCACAAACCCCACAACGATGAGCACGATGCTCACGAGGAATGGAATGCGCCAGCCCCACTCGAGGTACGCGGCGCCTGGGGAGATCACGCCCGTCATGAGCGCGGTCACGCCCGAGGCGAGCAGGAAGCCGAGCGGCACCCCGAGCTGAGGCCAGGACCCCGCGCGGCCGCGACGATCGGCGGGAGCGTGCTCGACGGCCATAAGCACGGCGCCGCCCCACTCGCCACCCGCGGAGAGCCCCTGCAAGATGCGGAGGACGAGGAGGAGGATGGGAGCCGCGATCCCGATCTGAGCGAATGTGGGCAGCACGCCGATGAGCGTGGTGGCTGCGCCCATGAGCACGAGTGTGATGACGAGCACCGCGCGGCGACCGATCACGTCCCCGAAGTGGCCAGCGAGGAACGCGCCGAGCGGGCGGAACAGGAACGAGATGCCCACGGTGGCGAGCGAGAGCAGCAGGCCAATCTCCTTGCCCGCGGGCTCGAAGAACAGCTGCGCGAACACGAGGCCGGCGCTCGTGGCGTAGATGAAGAAGTCGTACCACTCGATGGTGGTGCCGATGATGGTGGCAAACGCGACCCTGCGAAGCGAGGTGGGCGCGCCGGAGGCGGGTGTGGACATCGTGATCCCTAACGTCGTTGTCGGGCGTGAATGTGGTGGTGCGGGCAGGCCGGTGAGCGGCTTCCCCCAGGGGGCGGGAAGACGCTTCCTCTCAATGGTGGCGGCGATGTCTCTGTGTGTAAATCACAGTAATATGAGGAACAAATTTGGTATGATGAAAGAATCAGATCGGGATCGGGGTGGCTATGAGTGACGTGAGCCTGCGCCAGCTGGAGCTGTTCGCTGCGCTGCCGAACTTCACCACGCTGAGTGCCGCGGCCGCCCACCTGCATATCTCTGAGTCGGCGCTGTCGCAGGCGATCACGGCGCTCGAGCGCGCGGTGGGGGAGCAACTGTGCGTGCGGCGCAAGGCGCGCGGGCTGACGCTCACGCCAACCGGGGTGGAGTTCGCGCGGCAGGCGCGGCAGATCGTCACCGACACCCGGGAGCTCGTGCTGAGCGCCGGGCGCGGGGAGGAGCTGCGTGGGCCCGTGAAGCTCGGGTGCTACTCGACGTTCGCCTCGAACGTGATGCCGTCGCTGCTCGAGGAGTTTCCGAAGCGGCATCCGGGCGTGCAGATCGAGATTATGGTCGGCACGAACGAGCAGCTGCTCGCCGCGCTCGAGGGCGGGCGGCTCGACGTCGCGCTCGTGTACGACGTGTCGCTGCCCACCGGCCTCCGGAAGCGCAACATCTACGGCACGCAGCTCGAGGCCCACCTGCACCCCGAGCACCCGCTCGCGCGGGCCGAGGCGCTCGACCTTGCAGACCTCGCCGACGAGCCGTACATCCAGTTCGACGCGACCCCGGGCACAACGAACGTGCTCGACGCGTTTGCCGCGCGCGGCCTCGAACCCGTGATCGCCGCGAGCGTCACCGAGATCGGGCTCGTTCAGGCGCTCGTGGCGCGCGGTCTTGGCTACGGCCTGCTCATGTCGCGGCCGAACCTCGTGCCGCTCAGCCTTGAGGGAAAACCGATTGTCACTCGGCGGCTCGACCCGCCCGTCACCGTGTCGCATGTGGTGGGCATCTGGCCGCGGGACGCCTGGCTCACGCCGCGGGCATCGGCGCTGCTCGACTTCGCGGAGGAGACGTTTGGGGCGTCTGATCCGCGCTCAGAGTAGATCATCAGATGTACTTTAGGCTAGCCTTGGCCACGGAAATTCCCACCGCTAAGGAGCCTCATGTCTTCGCACCACCCCCGCATCGCGCGCCGCTCGCTCGGCGCGCTCGCCGCACTCACTGCCGCAGCGTTCGCGCTCACGGCCTGCGCGGCGTCGCCCTCGGCCACGGAGGACGCGGGCGGGGGAGCAGCCTCGGGTGACGGGGTATTCCCCGCGAGCGTCGAGCATGTGTACGGCACGACCGAGATCCCGGCCGAGCCCACGAAGGTGGCCACGATCGGCTGGGGCAGCTTTGACGCGGCGATCGCGCTCGGCGTGGTGCCCGTGTCGATCGGCAAGGCAACCTTCGGCGGCGACGCCGAGGGCTTCCTCCCCTGGACGAAGGAAGCCGTGGAAGACGTAGGCTCGGAGCTCCCCGCCCTGCACGATGAGCTCGACGGCGCACCCTACGAGGTGCTCGCCGACGCCGGGGTCGACCTGATCCTCGGCACGAACTCGGGAATGAGCGAGCAGGAGTACACGACGCTCAGCAAGGTCGCCCCCACCGTCGCCTACGAGAAGACCCCGTGGGGCACCCCGTGGCGCGACAACACCCGTATGGTCGGCGAAGCGCTCGGCAAGCCCGAGGCAGCTGCGAAGCTGATCGCCGACACGGAGAAGTTCACCGACACCGAGATGGCGAAGTACCCGGAGGTTGCGGGCAAGACCGCCATGGTGATCTGGGTGGACGCGAAGGATCCCGGCAAAGTTCAGTACTACACGCCGAACGACACCCGCCTCCAGTACCTCACCGACCTCGGCATGACGATCGCCCCGTCGATCGAGAAGCTCTCGGAGGGATCCGAGGAGTTCGTCTCCACCATCAGCGCCGAGGAGGCCGACAAGCTCGACGCCGACCTGGCCGTTGTGTTCGTGCAGGGCGGCGGCGACCTCTCCACGCTGAAGAACGATCCGCTGCTCAGCAAGATCCCCGCCGTCGCGTCGGGCGCCCTCGCCTACGTTGACGACGACGCGCAGCTCATGGCCATCTCCTCGCCCACCCCGCTGTCGATTCCGTGGGCGCTGCCGGCCTACGCGAAGCTGCTCGGCGAGGCCGCCGCGCAGGTCAAGTGACCCGCACCACCACCGCACCGAACCGGGGCGAGGAGCGCCGCCGTGCGCGCCTCGCCCCGGTCTGGGTGGTGGGCATTGCGATCGCGGCGGTTGCGCTCGCCGCAGTGCTCTCGCTGACCATCGGGGTGCGCGATGTTCCGCTCGCGTCCGTGTGGGCCGCGCTGACCGTTGGCGACACGCAGAACATCGACCAGGCGGCCGTGCTCGCTCGCATCCCCACTACCGTCACCGGCCTCGTCGTCGGGGCCGCGCTCGGCGTGGGCGGCGCGCTTATGCAGGGGATGGCGCGCAACCCGCTCGCGGATCCCGGTCTGCTCGGGGTGAACGCCGGCGCCTCGCTCTTCGTGGTGCTCGGCATGAGCCTCCTGGGGCTGGAGGCACCGCTCGCCATCGTGTGGTGCGCCCTCGCTGGAGCCGCGGTCGCCGTGCTTGTCGGCTACGGTGCCGCAAGCGCGAGCCCGTCGGGCGCGACGCCCGTGACGCTCGCGCTCGCGGGTGCGGCTGTTGCGGCGATCGCCGCCTCAGTGATCTCCGCGATCCTGATCACTGATCAGTCCACCCTGGAGAGCTTCCGCTTCTGGCAGATCGGCTCGCTCACCGCGGGCAACCTCGGCACCATTGCGCAGCTCTCGGGCTTCCTGGGGGTGGGCGCAGTCGTTGCGCTCCTCTGCGCGGGCGGACTCAACGGGCTTGCGCTCGGCGACGACGTCGCGCTCGGGCTCGGCGTGCGCGTTGGGCTTGTCCGCACGCTCACCGCGCTCGCGGTCGTGCTGCTGTGCGGCACGGCGACCGCCATTGCGGGCCCCATCGCCTTCGTCGGCCTCGCCGTACCCCACGCGGTGCGCCTCATCGCAGGTAGCGACTATCGCGTGGTCGTGCCGCTCTCCGCGCTCACCGGCGCCGCGTTCCTTCTTGTGTGCGACGTGGTGGGGCGACTGATCGCGCGCCCCGGCCTCATCGAGGTGGGCATCGTCACCGCGGTGATCGGCGCCCCCATCTTCATCCTGCTCCTCCAGCAGCGGAAGGCGGTGGGACTGTGAGCGAACAGCTCGCCACGCGACTGCGTGGATCCCGATCCGCGCGCGTGCGCCGCGATGCACTCGTCTGCGCAGCCCTCGCGCTCCTCATCCTTGCGCTCATGGGCGTCTCGCTCGTGTGGGGCAACTCCGTCACGCCCCTCGGCGACGTCTTCCGCGTGATCGCGGGAGAGGAGGTGCCCGGCGCCTCGTTCGTGGTGGGGGAGCTGCGCGTGCCGCGCACCCTCGGTGCGCTCGCCGCCGGTATGGCGTTCGGCCTCGGCGGCACGCTCTTCCAGACCATGCTGCGCAACGTGCTTGCGAGCCCCGACGTGATCGGCATCTCGGCCGGCGCGAGCGCGGCCGCCGTGATTGCGATCGGCCTCTTCGGGGCATCCGGTCTGGTGGTTTCGGGTGTCGCGGTGCTCGGCGCGCTCGGTGCCGCCCTCATCGTGTGGGTGTGCGCGTACCGCCGCGGGCTCTCGGGCATTCGCTTCGTGCTCGTCGGCATCGCGGTGGCGGCCGCGCTGCAGGCGGTGATCAACTACGTGCTCACCCGCAGCGACGTGAAGGGCGCGCAGGACGCGGTCGTGTGGATGACTGGGTCACTGAGTCGCAGCCTGTGGGATCAGCTCGGCCCCACCCTGCCCGTGCTCGCCGTGCTCATCGCCGCGGGGCTGCTCGCCGCCTCCCGACTGCAGACCCTGCGTCTCGGCGACGACACCGCGGCGGCGCTCGGCGTGCGCGTCCAGTGGGCGCGGCTCGGCATCATCCTCTGCGGCGTGCTGCTGATTGCCGTGGCCACCTCGCTCACCGGTCCGATCGCGTTCGTCGCCTTCCTCGCTGGTCCGATCGCCATGCGGCTCGTGCGGCGACCGGAATCCGTGCCGATCACCGCGGCGCTCGTTGGCGCGCTCCTGGTGCTCGGTGGCGACGTGGTGGCCCAGCACCTCGCGCCGGCGGTGCTGCCCGTCGGCGTGGTGACGGGCATTCTCGGCGCCCCCTACCTCCTGTTCCTGCTCATGAGAGGACGCACCCGCGTATGACTCACTCGCTTCACGCACGCGAACTTGTTCTCGGTTACGACGCGGAGCCCATCATCGATGGGCTCGACCTCGAGCTCCCCGGCAGCGGGGTGACCATGATCGTGGGCGGCAACGGCTGTGGCAAGTCGACCCTGCTGCGCGCGCTCGCCCGGCTCTTGCGCCCGCGCGAGGGATCGGTGCTGCTCGACGGGCAGCAGATCTCGCAGCTGTCCACCAAGCAAGTGGCGCGCATCATCGGCCTGCTGCCGCAGGCGCCCATTGCGCCCGACGGCATCACCGTCGCCGAGCTCGTGGATCGCGGGCGCACCCCACACCGTGGTGCACTCGGTCGACGCGGCACGGGTGACGACGCGGTGGTGGCCGAGGCGCTCGATCTCACGGGCATGAGTGAGTTTGCGGAGCGCGGGGTCGACGAGCTCTCCGGCGGCCAGCGGCAGCGCGCGTGGGTGGCCATGGCGCTCGCCCAAGAGCCAGACATTCTGCTGCTCGACGAGCCGACCACCTACCTTGATCTCGCCCACCAGGTGGACGTGCTCGAACTGCTCGTGCGCCTGTCACGCGAGCGCGGCACCCAGGTAGTCGTGGTGCTGCACGAGCTGAACCTCGCCACCCGCTACGCGGACCACCTGATCGCCATGTCGGGCGGTGCGATCGTGGCGCAGGGCCGCCCTGCAGACATCATCACCGTGGAGCTGGTGCGCGAGGTGTTTGGGCTCGACACCGTGATCTGCCCCGACCCCGTCGCGGGCACCCCGATGATTGTGCCCGTCGGTTCGGCGCGGAGCGCCGCATGAGCGGGCTCGGTGCGTACCGCCTGTTCCGGGTGCGGGTCATCTCCGCGGAGTGGGTGACGCCCAGCTTTGTGCGGGTCACGTTCACGGGCGAGGACCTCGCGGACTTCGGGTTTGTGGGCATCGACCAGCGGGTCAAGCTCCTGCTGCCCGATGCGCAAGGGGTGCTGCCGGAATTGCGCGGCAGCGACGACTGGTACGCGGCGTGGTGTGCGCTGAGTGCCGCCGAGCAGCCGCCCATGCGCACTTACACTCCGCGCATGCTGCGGCCAGCCGACCCCACGACAGGCACACCTGCGAGCGTTGTCATCGACTTCGCGTGGCACCCCGACCCTGGGCCCGCGGCGGCGTGGGCGGCGCGTGCGCAGCCCGGCGACATCGCGGCCATCGTCGGCCCAAACGGCGCGTACTCCGCGACCACGCGCGCGGTCGGGTGGCTGCCGCCCCGCGACGCGAGCCAGCTTTTGCTCGTGGGCGATGAGAGTGCGCTGCCCGCAATCGCGGCGATCCTCGAAGACATCGATGCGGCTGCCGTGGTGCGCGTGATCCTCGAGCTGGGCGATCCCCGCGACGCTGCGCTGCTGGGCGACACGAGCGGGGTGACGGTCGAGGTCCACGAGCGCGGCGAGCGGCACTACGGGGAAGCGCTCGTCGCCGCGGTGCAGGCGCTCGATGACCCCGCGTTCCACCCGGCTGCGCGCGCTGAGGCGGCGCCGACGGCCCGCCCCGAGCTCGAGGACGTCGACCTTGAAGCGACGGTGCTCTGGGAAGTGCCCGGCCTTGACCCGAAGACGGGAATGCCCGCAGAGAACGACGCTCGCTCGGCCCGCGCTTACGCCTGGCTGGCGGGCGAGGCCGACGCGATCAAGCGCATCCGTCGCGAACTCGTAGCCGAGCGCGGCATGCCGCGCGACGCGGTGGCGTTCATGGGGTACTGGCGCTTCGGTCGCGCCGAACGCTAGCCCGCGCTCGGAGAACTCACAGCTCAGCGAGCAAATCGCGCACCTTTAGCGCCAGCTTGCGTCTCCTTGGTGCGCGGGCCCTCTGCTTTCAGCGCGGGGCTTGTTAGCGTGCTCGCATGAAGACATCTGGACCGAGATCTTTGCGGGGCGCCGAGCGGCGTCCCGCAACCACGCGCCGAGCGGTGACACCCCCCGGAAACGCCACCGCAGCAGCGTGGGCGACGCCGAGCACGGCGCCCGCGAAGATCTCACTGGCCGCGGAGTACCGCCTCATGCTGGAACAGGAACGGCAGGCCTACGCAGGCTCCCACCAGGACCCGGACGCAGCATCCGCGAAGTGAGCAGAACGCGCACTTTCAGCGCCACCTTGCGACACCTTCCGGGCGTGCCCTGGTCGACCCCCCATCGCCCTTGTTAATTTTTTCGGGTGAAAGCATCTGAAACAAGATCATTGCGCGCCACGGGGCGACTCCTCGCACTGCTGCTCGGAGTCGGCCTGGTCGGGGCGGCGGCCCCCGCAGCCTATGCTGCCTCAGCACCAAAGCCCATCACTCTGAGCGAAGAAGCTCCCGCAGGAACCACCCAGGTGTGGGCGGACCTCGAGGGCGCGGATCCTGCAGATGTTGAGCTGGTGCTTACCTCCGGCACCGCAGCACCGCAGACCGCCACCTGGGCACCTACCGTTTCCGGCGCCGGCTTCCGCGCTGCCGCGGTGCCGGGCAAGCTGACCGCCACGGTCACCGCCACCGACGCAGCGCTCGCGACGAAGCCTGTGCTCGCGCTCACCTTTGCCGACGAGGCTGGTGCCGTGCTCGATGCCACGCGCATCGAACTGAAAAGAGAGTCCGACGGCTCGGGCACCGATGGTTCAGGTACCGACGGATCCGGCACCGATGGTTCCGGCACCGACGGCTCGGGGACTGACGGCTCTGGGACTGATGACGCTGGCACCGGGGGAGCGAAGCCGGGAAGCTCCGGCGGAAAGGGCAGTGGGCCCCTCGCCACCACGGGCGACAGCACGCTCTTCTCAATTGGGATCCTGGCCGCACTGCTGCTGCTCGGCGGCGGCGCAGCGTTCGCCATCCGCACCGCACAGACGCGACGCGCTCTGGCCGCTGACACCACCGACACCAAGGAGCCGCGCGCATGAGCCCGAAGCCGACGTTGAACCGCCTGCTCGCTGCGACCGCGGCGGTCGCCCTTGCGGGTGGATTCGCCACCGCGGTCGCATCACCCGCGCTCGCCATGCCCTCCGACCTGCGCGAGGTGGCCGCAGCGAAAGACATCTTTACCCCCGTTTCTGACCGCCTGCCCGCGGCGGAGAGTTCGCTCGGCTGGGGCGCAGGGCTCAGCGCCACCGCTGGCGCTCGGGTGCTGCTGCCCGGTCTTGCAGACGGGAATACCGGCGCTCTCGTTCGTGTGTCGCTCGCCGCGTCTGACGCGCCACGCACCGTCTTCACCGGCACGGCAGAGCAGCCAGTTGCGATCCTCACCGTGCCCGCGGGCGAGGCAGCATCGACCACCTCGCTGCTGCGCATCACGGACGGCACGGCGCCCCTCTGGGCGTCCGCGAACACCGACGCGCGCATCGAAGTGATCGCCGGCCTTGCGGGCAGCGCACCGCGGATTGGCGAAGACGGGACCCTGCTCGAGGCGGGCACCCCGGGCTCCACGATTACGCTCGACGCCCCGGTGACTCGAGCCGACAGCGAGATCGGTCTGGGCGGCGCAGGGATTGCGCCCGGCCGCCCGATGGAGATCGGTGTGACCGGTGAGGGCGGCGTGCCCACCACCGATGTGCGTGCGGTGTACGCGGCGCTCACGCTCGACCTGCAGCGCGCAGCGAACGTGACCCTGGACGGCGCCACACTGCACCTCCCCGCTGGCATCACCTCGCTCACCACCGTGGTAACGCCGGACGAGCAGGGGCTTATCCGCGCGGAGATCGACGGGGGCGACGCGCAGCTGCGCATGGACGTGCTCGGGTGGATGCCGAACGCCGACGAGTTCCATTCCCAGGTCAACGTGACGGGTGGCTTCGACCTCGCGAGCGATCGTGACGTGGAGTTCACCACGACCGTGGGACCGCGTGCTGCTGAGGTGCCCATTGGTGACACCAGCGAGGGTGGCTACGTCCTCGTGCTCGCGCAGGCAACGATAGGAAGTGAGCTCGCGCTGCTCGATTTCGGCGCAGCACCGACGGGTCGCCCGACGGGTGCGGTGGTTGATGCGGCGGCGGGTGCGATCCCGCAGCTGCTGCTCGCTCCGGCAAGCGAGGTCGAGCGGCTGCACCTCAACCGGGGCACCGCCGATGTCGGCCTGCACCTGATCGGTGAGTATCTGGGCGAGGCGACACCGGGTGCGAACACCGCGAGTGCTGTCGTGATCGACTCGCAGCGGAGTGGTGCTGCGATCGATCTCAACGAGAACGGGTACTTCGAGCTGGCAGGCACGCTCAGCGCGGGCGACGAGAATGTCGACCGCGTCGAGATTGCGATCGCCGGTGTGGACGCCCCGGGGTTCAACCCGGCGGACTACCCGGAGGAGATCGGCCAGGATGGCTACATCGGCAACGCCGACGTGGTGGTCACCGACGACGGGAACCTGCGCTTCACCACCGACGTTGGCGCGCCTGTCGACGGCCGCTACCGTTACACCGTGACGCTCGTCGACCGTGCCGGGGCGCGCACTGCTACGAGTATTGAGCTGCAGATCACCGCGGTCACCGATGACGCTGCGACCGTGAGCGAGAACGCGCTCGTGGTGAATGGCGCGGACGGTCCGGTCATGGACGCCACGAGCGACCCGCGCGTGGTGCGTTTTGCGGAACTCCCCGCTGAGCTCGTGCTCGACAGCGTCATCGTGTCCCAGGCCACCCCTGGACTGCCGGATGGGTTCTTGGGACGCGTTGCGAGTATTGAGCTGCGCGGCACCGACTGGCTCGTCCGCACCACCGAGGCCGCTCTCGGCGACGTGGTGCTCAACGCCGCGATTGACGAAGAGCTCGAATTCAACGCCGACACAGTCGACCCCGACCTCGAGTCTCTTGCGCCGCTCGCCGGTGAGGCCGGTGACGATCCGCTTGAGGTGACGATCACCGACCCCGAGACGGGGGAAACCCTCACGCGCGACGATGTGACATACGAGAACGAGCGCGGAGGAACTGGTGAACTCGTCACGGGCGAAGATGCGGTCTTCGACCATGAGCCGAGCGGTGCCGCGGTTCTTGCGGAGGATACGGCTCGCGCTGGCAACTCGTGGGACAAGGCAGCCGCACTCGAGGTGAACCCGGTGTTCTACCTGCTCGTTGGTGACGGCGGCGGTAAGAGCAACGTGATCGTTCGTACGATGACGAACGCGAAGAAAGCAGACGTCGATAACATCTTGACCCGCATCACCGATCACCCGGTCGATGGGCTGTTCGAAGCCATGATCAGCGCGGAGGTGAAGGCAAAGGTCGATGTGCACATCGCGCTCGATATCACCCTGATCAAGAAGCTGAAGTATGTGCCCGTCGGCGTGCGCGTCAATGACTTCACCGTGCAGGCGGAAGTCGCCGCCGGCGTAGGCGTCGAGATCGCGGCGAACGGTTCCGCCAAGCGTGAGGTGACTCTCCTCGAGCCGCTGAAGCGCACCGAGACCGGGTCGTTCACCGTATACCTCGGCCCGATCCCAATCGTCGTGAAGAACTACGTAACGCTGACGATCGACGCGGAAGCGAACATCCAGGCGAACGTGCACGTGACGAACTTGCGTTATGACCGGACGATCATGCAGGGCTTTAGCTACAGTTCGGCGAATGGGATCACCACGATGGAAGGACAGAGCAGCGCGAAGATGACGCCGCCGACGGTCCGCGCACTGAACGGCAAGATCGCGCCTGAGATCTCCGGCGCCGTGGCTGTCGGGCCTACGCTGAAAACAGAGACGCTCATCTACGGCGTGGCCGGGCCGCAGCTGCTCGTGAAGCCGCGCGCCAACATTTCCGGCACTCTGACCGACACGGTCACGCCACCGAACGTGCATAACCTGAGCCTCGTCGCGCGCGCGTGGGCCTCAGCTGAGGCGAAGTTCTCGGGCAAGCTGCGCATTTACAAGTGGGACATCGTGAACATCAATGCGGCAACACCCAAGTGGGAGTGGGAGCTGTGGCGGCACACTTGGTTCTGGACGATTCGCGGCGGCTCGACGCCGCCGGTCGCACCGGCAGACCCCGCCGTATAGCGAGTGATTCAGCCGAGACGAAGGACCTCCGCATGACAACACACGATCAGCGAACGGGAACGGCGCAGGCCGTTGCCGAGCGCGGGCGATCCCGGGTGAAGCTCTACGTGATCCTCATTCTGAGTGTGCTCGCCGTGAACCTCGTGTTCTTCGTGCTGGGCGCCCTCGTGGGGGCCTGGCAGCCGAAGGCGTGGAGCCTGCAGATCATTGCCGCGCTTTCGCAGCTCAACCTGCTTGCCGCAGTGCTGCCGCGCCAGCACTGGATGGTCAACCTGCTGTCCTGGATAGCCACGCGTGCTCCTACCTCCTGGCCGCTCGCGCTCCGCTGGAAGCTCGCGCAGTACTATCACGTGGGCGGGCTGCATGTCGGCGGCGCGATCGCGAGTACCGCGTGGTACCTCGTGTACGTCGTGCTGCTCGCTCCTGCGTGGGCGGACGGCGAAGCGGGATACGATGATGTCTCGCTCGGGATCGCGTTGCTTGTGCTGACACTGCTCATCACGATTTGCGCGCTTGCCGCTCCGGGGTTCCGCACCCGCCACCATGATGTGTTCGAGGCTTCGCACCGCTTCGGCACGTGGACGGTGCTCGCGCTTGCCTGGACCAATGCGTTCGTGCTTGCCAAGTTGCAGGCTCCCGTGCGCACGCTTGGGGAGGCGCTCCTGACCTCGCCGATCTTCTGGATGCTTGTCATCTCGACGTCACTGGCCATCTGGCCGTGGCTGCTGCTCCGTCGCGTGGCGATCTCGGTTGAAAGCCCCTCGCCACACGTGGCGATCGTGCGCCTGGACCATGGCTTCGTGCCACCGGTTGGTACCACGCGAGCGATCAGCCGCTCGCCGCTATTTGGGTGGCACCCCTTCGCCTGTGTGCCCGCACCGGCCGGTGAACCTGGGTACCGCATGGTCATTTCGCGCGCCGGCGGGTGGACCTCGAAGTTCATCGATGAGCCGCCCACGCACGTCTGGGTGCGCGGAATCCCCACCGCCGGGGTCGCGAACGCGAAGCGGCTCTTCACACGCGTGCTCTACGTCGTCACGGGGAGTGGCATCGGCCCGGTGCTCGGCCACCTGCTCACCGACACCCAGGGAGCGCGCCTCGTATGGGTCACAAAGGCGCCGCGTGAGACCTACGGCGACGCGCTCTACACGGAGGTGACGACTGCGCAGCCGGAGGCGGTGATCTGGAACACGACCGAGAATGGGCGCGCGGATGTCTTTGAGTTGACGCTTGAGGCGTTCCACGATTCAGGGGCCGACGCGGTGATCTGCGTGTCGAATAAGGGCGTGACTGACCGGGTGGTCGATGAGTTCGGCCGCCGCGGTGTGCCCGCGTTTGGTCCGATCTGGGACTCCTAAGAGTTCACAGCGGCGGTGGGAAGGTGAGCGCGGTCCCACCGCCGTCGCAGCGCGAGCGCGCCCCACGCGAGCAGCGCGCCGATGAGTGCACCGATCGAATTCGCGAGCCAATCGTTCGTCGAGCAACTGCGCCCGAGCGCGGGGAGGATCGCCTGCGCCGTCTCGATGAGGGCTGACGCGAGGCTTCCCAGGAGTGCGACGGTGAGCGGGCGTCGGATGAACAGCGCACCGAGGAACGCGATCGGGACGAACAATACGACGTTTGCGAACGGCTCGACCGCTCGGGGAACGGGAACTGACCACTCCACGAGACACCCGACGGCGAGCGTGCGCCCGGTGGGGGTGAACACGAGCGCTAGCGTGGCGACAATTGCCAGCGCGAAGAGCGTGACGAGCAGCGAGCGGCGCTCAACGAGCCACGCGCCGAGGAACGGGCTTGCGAGCGCGAAGGCAAGGAATGCCGCGGGTACGAGCCACGGATACTCGACCAGAAACGTCGCGAGCATACGGTGCACTTTCTGTCCAGGGCAGGCGGGCTGCTCTGCCGGCCAGCGAGGCGCAGAGCTGACGGTACCGTAGCAGGTTACTGGCTAGCGCGAGCTGTGCGGCGCCCGCTAAGCGAGCAACGGCGCGAGCTGCTCGGCGACGAGGAGCAGGCCGATCCCGATCATGGAGACGCCCGCCACCCGGGTGATGAGGAGGGCCGCGCGGGGACGGGCGCCGAGCACCCGACGTGAGCCGTGCGCAATCGCAAAGTAAATGACAATGATGTTGGCGACGTATAGCAGGCCGAGCACGAACATCTGGGCTTCGGGCCGCCACGGGGTCGTGGCCGAGGTGAACTGGGGGAGCACCGCGAGGAGGAGCAGCAGTCCCTTCGGGTTGAAGCCGCTCACACCCGCGCCGCGCAGAAACTGTGTGAGGAAGCTGCCGCTTGGCGCAGCGGCGGTGTCACCAAACGCCTGCGCCGGCCCACGGAGCGTGCCCACGCCGAGGAAGACCAAGTAGGCGGCGCCCAGCACCGTGAGGGCGGTGAGGATGATCGGGAAGGCCGTGATGAGCGCGCCCGCGCCCAGCGACAGCACCGTCACCATGACGATGTAGCCGGACGCCATTCCCAGCACAGACGGCACGACGGCGCCCGATCGGAGACCCGTCGAGATCGCAAACGCCCAGTCGGGTCCCGGGGTGAGCGCGAGCAGTACGGCGACGGCCCAGAACTGCAATACGAGAGTGCCATCCATTGCGTCTCCGCTCCACTGAGCGGGGCACCGTGTTGCCCCGCGTGAAGACTGTACGGAGAATCTCACGAAATGTGCTTCGCTTCTTCGCGGGAATCGCGGGAATCACTGGCAGAATCTCCTACATGGACAAGCTTGATCGGGAGATTCTTGCAATTCTGCAAGAGGACGGGCGCATCACGGCCACCGACCTCGCCGCGCAGGTGGGTCTCAGCCTGTCGGCATGCCACCGACGCTTGAAGGAGCTGGAGCGCTCCGGCGCGATTCTTGGCTACCGTGCGATTGTTGCCCCCGAATCAGTGGGGCTTAGCTTCGAAGCGATCGTGTTCGTCACGATGCAGCACACCGCGCTCGAAGTGATCGCATCGTTCGAGGCGGCGGTGACGGAGATGCCGAGCATCGTCGAGGCGCAGCGCCTGTTCGGGCAGCCCGACTACCTCCTGCGGATCCTCGCGCGAGATCTGGCGGACTACCAGGAGTTCTTCGACACGACGCTCACGGGCCTGCCCGGGGTGCAGCGCCTCACCTCGACGATGGTCATGAAGCAGATCGGCGAGGAGCGGGCGGTGCCGATCCCGTAGCCTCAGCGTGCGCGGTTCACCCGCCCCTCGTCCCACACGGGCTTCGCGGATTCTACGACCTCGCCGTCCTCCTGGAAGACCCAGAACCGGTCGAAGTCGCGCGCGAACCAGCGGTCGTGCGTCACCGCGATGACGGTGCCCTCGAACGCAGCGAGCGCCTGCTGCAGCGCCTCCGCCGACTGCAGATCGAGGTGGTCGGTGGGCTCGTCAAGCAGCAACAGGGTCGCCCCGCCCAGTTCGAGCAGCAGGATCTGGAAACGCGCCTGCTGGCCACCCGAGAGCGAGTCGAAGGCCTGCTCGGCCGACTGCGCCAGCTCGTAGCGGGCCAGCGCGCGGGCTGCCGCTTCGCGATCCCGCCCCGCTCGATGCTCGTCACCACGATGCAGGATCTCGAGCAGCGTGCGCCCCGCGAGGTCCGGGCGCCGCTGCGTCTGCGCGAACCAACCCGGCCGAACTCGGGCTCCCAGGCGGGCAGAGCCCGTGTGTGCAACCGGCTCGATCTCCAGGTCGCCCACCGGCTCGTGTTCCAGATCGGGATCGCTGCCGCCGGCCGCGAGCAGTCGCAGGAAGTGAGATTTCCCCGAACCATTTGAGCCGAGCACGGCGACGCGATCACCAAACCAGGCTTCCGCGTCGAACGGGAACATGAGGTCGGTGAGCTCGAGCTGCTCGCAGATCACCGCGCGCTTGCCCGTGCGGCCACCGGCGAGCCGCATCTCGAGGCGCTGCTCGCGCGGCTGCTCGTGCGGTGGACCGGCCTCCTCGAAGCGCGCGAGGCGCGTCTGTGCGGCGCGGTAGCGCGAGCTCATGCCGTCGTTGTATGCCGCCTTCTCTTTGTACATGAGCACGAGTGCCTTGAGTTTGGCGTGTTCCTCGTCCCATCGGCGGCGCAGCTCGTCGAGTCGTTCGAAGCGCGCGTCTCGCGCAGCGTGGTAGCTCGCGAAGCTGCCGGGATGGATCCAGGCGGTGCTGCCTGCTGCACCGAGTTCAAGCGTTGCGATTGCGGTGGCCGAGCGTGCGAGAAGCTCGCGGTCGTGGCTGACGAAGAGGACCCCTTTGCCGGAGGCGCGCAGCTGATCCTCCAGCCAGCGCTTGCCCGGCACATCGAGGAAGTTGTCGGGCTCGTCGAGGATAAGCAGGCCGTGCGGGCCGCGGATGAGTGCCTCCAGCACCAGTCGCTTCCGCTCGCCGCCCGAAAGCGTCTCGATGGGGCGGCTTGCGGCTCGCTCAAAGGGGAGTCCCAGCGCGGCCTGCGTGCAGACGTCCCAGAACACCTCGGCGTCGTAGCCACCGGCCTCGCCCCAGGCGACGAGTGCGTTCGCGTAGGCCATCTGCGAGGCCTCCGAGCCGGTCTCGGCCATGCGGCGCTCGGCCGCTTCGAGCCGCTCGCTCGCCTGCTGAATCTTCGGAGCGGAGACATCGAGCAACAGCTCGCGCACCGAGGCTCCGGTGAGGAACTGGCGCATCACGCCGAGCGAACCCGTGCGCGCAACCGCGCCGTCGTCGGGGGTGAGCTCGCCGAGCGCGATACGCAGCAGGGTCGATTTGCCTGCGCCGTTCGCGCCAATGAGCGCGAGACGATCACCGTCGCCCACGCGCAACGAGACGTTGTTCAGCAAAGGCCGACCGTCGGGAAGCGAGTAGCTGATCGCGGAAAGATCGAGATGGGACATCATTTCAGCTTACATCCCGGGCGTGGCGCAGTGCAGGCGTGTTGCCGATTGCGCAACCTTTTCCGGGATGCCGACGAGATCGGGTCTGGGTTTGTGCCCGACGCATCCGCGCGCAAGGATTGTGGGATGACCAGCACTCCGCCCGATCTGACACTTCGCCCGAGCGCCGGAGCAGGGGAGTACCCCGCGCTCGTTGAAATCTGGCGCAGCGCGGTGCGCGCCACCCACGATTTCCTTGCCGCGGAAGACTTTGCGCGAATCGAATCATTGCTCGCCGACGCGTACTTTCCGGCGGTCACGCTGACCGTCGCAGAGCGCGCCGGTGCGCCCGTCGGGTTCGCCGGGGTCGCCGAAGGCAACCTCGAGATGCTGTTCGTGGCAGATTCCGCGCGCGGAAGCGGGGTCGGCAGTGCCCTCCTTGCCCACGCGGTTGCAGAGCAGGGCGTGACGCGGGTGGATGTCAACGAGCAGAACGCGAGCGCGGGTGGCTTCTACCGGAGTCGGGGCTTTGTTCAGGTTGGGCGCAGCGAACTCGACGGCGATGGGCGCCCGTACCCGATTTTGCACCTCAAATTGGCGGGCGTGCCCTAGCTCGCCGCTCGGCGCGCCATTGCGCGCAGAAAAGGTGCAGTTCGCGCACTGCGTGGGGGATCCGTGGGGGCGCATCGACGCGCGCGCCTAATCTTTGGACATGATTCAGTTTTCTCCACGTCCCCGATCCATCGCACTGCTCGCAGCATCGACGCTCGCGCTCAGCTGCGTGAGCCTTGCAGCAGCGGGCCCGGCCATGGCGGTTCCGCTCTCGCAGGAGGCTCAGCAGCCCGTGGCCACTCCCTCAGCCTGGGACGGGAGGGCTCCGCAGCCTGCGCCCTCGGAAACCGTGACGACACTGCGCGTAAATGCGGCGCCCACGACCTTTGGTCAGCCGCTTATCCTGTCTGCTGCGGTAGAGCTGCTGGGGCCCGCCATGGTAATTGGCAAGTCGATCGACTTCTACCTCGACGACACGAAGATCGGCACGAGCGTGCTGCTGATCCCAGAGGGCCCCACGAAGTACGGGGCGCTCTTCCCGGTGACATTCACCCCGCAGGCAGGGACCCACACGCTGACCGCTCGCTTCGCGGGGAGCGAGAGCGATATTCCGGGTCTTCCGAATGCACTGCCCTCGATCAGTGAGAGTGCGACGATCGTTGTCGCCCAGGCACCGACGCAGACGACCATTCTCGAGGCCCCCACCTCACCCGCAGCGTTCGCGCCCATCGACGTAGTGGCCCGTGTCTCCTCGTCGGCGTCCGGTGTCGCTGGCACCGCGGTGCTGCTCGCCGACGGTTCTCCCGTGCAGACCGAGACTCTGGCGGCAGACGGCACCGTCCGTTTCGAGCAGGCGGAGGTGCCATGGGGTGTGAATGAGCTGACCGTTGCGTACACGGGCGACGTCTCAGGCAACTGGGCGAACTCGACGTCGGCGGCGGTCTCCTATGGTGCGCGTGAGATCGGAACGAGTGCGAACCTCAGCCTCTCCACGCACCAGCTTCGCGCGATTGACACAGTGACCGCTGAGCTTGAGGTCCGCGCAGACGGGCTGGGTGCGCGCATCGATCCCCGTGGCGGAATCGAGATCCTCGTTGACGGCGAGGTCTTCTACGCGGAGGCATCGAGCGACGACCGCGACGCGACACCGGGCGATGGCATCTCGCGCTTCGAGGCATCGCTGAGCGGGCTCACCCCCGGACCGCACCAGGTATCGGCGCGCTACCTGCCGGCCCCCGGTTTCGGCGGTGCCGAGATCGCGCCAGTGGAGCTGAACGTTCGTGCCGTGGAGACAGTCCTCACCCCAGCCAAGTCTGAGCTGCACGGCACCCCGGCGCACCCGGCGACGGTCGACGTGACGGTGGCTCTTGCGGAGGAGGAGCCTGGCACCGACCCCGTCCCAGAGACCGTTGCGACACGCCGCGTCGCGAACGCCGCTCCTGCCGATGCCCTGCTGCCCAACGGAACCGTGCAGGTATTCGTGGGCGATGAGCCGCTGGGCGATCCGTTCGTTGTGACCGACGGTGCGGGAACCGCGGAGCTTGCCGGCCTGCCCGTTGGGACCCATGTGGTTGACCTGCGATTCATCCCGGCTGAGCAGGGCCTGCTGCGCAGCTCAGCCACGGTGACTGCGACCATCGCTGCGGACGAGACTGACGGCGGCACCGACGGCGAAACTGACGGCGAGACCGATGGTGGCACCAACGGCGGATCCACGGTGACGCCTAAGGCTCCGGGCAAGACGACCGGGAGCGCACTTGCGAAGACCGGCGGTGCGGAGCAGAGCGGGATCCTGCTCGGCGGTGCCGCGCTGCTCCTTGGCGCCGGTGCGGCGTTCACCCTGGCTCGCACCCGCCGACGCAACTCCTAGCGCGGCTCTCGCGGTGCTGCGTTAGCGCAGCACCGCGATGCCGAGCGAGGCGAGCACGCCGAACACGACGCCCCAGACGATGATCGAGATGATCTGCCACACGATCACCTGGTTCTTCGACGCACCGAACGACACCATGGCGGCGGAGGTGATCTGACTCGGCAGGATGAGCTGACCGAGCAGGCTCACACCGGGCACGCCGAACTGGTCGAAGCGTTCCTTCAGCTTTGCGCGGCGAGGGCTGAGCGGCTTTGCCTCGCGCCCCTTGGTGGCCTGCGAGCGCACACCATGCGCGGTCAGTACGCACACGAGCATTGACACGATGTTGCCGAGTACGGCCACGCCGATGGCCACGACCGGGCTCAGCCCGATGATCACGCCGATGGCCGAACCAAAGTACGACTCCACAAACGGAATTGCCGAGACGAGCAGCACTCCCAGCCACTGGAGCACCTCGGGGAGCGAAGCGGTGAAGTCTTGGAGCGTGGTAATCATGAGGGCCTTTCGGTCGAATTGATGGTGATTCCATCGTCTCGATTGGGATCGCTGGCGCCCAGTGCCACCGTGTCACGCGTTCGTATGAGTCGTACATCACCCGGGCATGACATCTGTCACAGCCTGCGGTCTCGGCGGTAGCCGCGGGGCTGCGCCGCCTAGGCTGGGAGCGTGTCTGAACCCACCATCACTCCACCCCCGGGCGCCGGTGTCACCGCCACCTGGAATTACACGCTCGGCTCGATCGTGTTTCTCTTCCTCGTGATCGACCTCTGCATCGTCGGGGATGCGCTCATGCGACTCTCGACGAGCCGCAGCCCCGTGCTCCTTGCATTTCTCGTGCTCATCGTCGTCGCTGCGGCGGTGCGACTGCGGTTCACCTGGCTGCTCCGCGATGCGGCGACCGCGGGCCTTCCGCCGCGTGGGTGGACAATGCTGCTCTTCGCTTCGGCCGGAGCATCGTGGCTGCTGTCGTTGGCTGACCCGAGCATCGCAGTGTTCGCGGCGGCGCAGCTCTGGTTCTCGGGTTCGATCTTCGCTTGCTGGCTGCGCCGGCCGACCCGCTGGGTTGTGCTGCTCGGATTCCTGCTGCTCACGCTGATGCCCATACTGTGGCACCAGGTGCGCGTACCGGGGTCCATTCTGCTCGACGCCGGTCCGCTGCACTGGATGGTGGCGTTCTACGGTCTCCTGCTGCCCTTCATGCTGCTGACGAGCCTGTGGATTTGGCAGGTGGTGCGACAACTGGACGAAGCGCGGCACCTCGCCGCAGACCTCGCAGTAACGCAGGAACGGCTCCGCTTCGCCTCTGATCTGCACGACATTCAGGGGCACCACCTGCAGGTAATCGCTCTGAAGGCCGAGCTCGCCGAGCGCACGCTTGAGATCGCTCCTGCTCAGGCGGCCGCGCAGGTGGGGGAGATCCGGCTCATCGCGAAGGAGGCGATGGAAGAGACACGAGCGCTCGTCGCGGGGCTCCGCGAGGTGGGTCTCACCGAGGAGCTGGAAAACGCGAGCGACGTGCTGACGCTCGCGGGGGCCGAGTGCCGCTTGACCGTGACCGGTATGCCCGCGGATCGTGAACTGCAGCGGGTGCTTGCGTTCGCCGTACGCGAGGCGACGACGAACATCCTCCGCCACGCGAGCGCAACCGAGACCGAGTTGACGCTCACACAAGCGCGCGGCGGGTACCTCCTTATCGTGGTGAACAATGGAGTCGTCGTCGACGCCATGGCGGTTCAGCGCGGCACGGCGGGCTCGGGGCTTGCCGGGCTGCGCGAGCGGCTCGCAGCGGTGGGTGGCACGCTCACCGCCGGCGTCACCGAGCACGCGGTCGCGGGCGAGGCCGGGCCCGGCATCCCCACCGCCCGGTTTGAATTGACGGCCTGGGTGCCGAAGGGAGGCGCGCGATGAGCGCAATAGAGAACGGTGAAACGGTCCAGCCGATCCGCCTGCTGATTGCTGACGACGAACACCTCATTCGGGGCGCGCTCGAGGCCCTGCTCGGCCTGGAGCCCGACATCGAGGTGGTCGCGGGCGCCGATGACGGGGAGCAGGCCGTTGCGCTCGCGCTCGAGCTGCGACCGCGCATCTGCCTGCTCGATCTCGAGATGCCGCGCGCCGACGGCATCGAGGCGGCCGAGCGCATTCTCGCGGCGCTGCCCGGGACTCGCGTGATCATCGTCACGCGGCATGCTCGTCCTGGCGTGCTCCGTCGCGCGCTCGCCGCACAGGTCACGGGCTTCGTGCCGAAGTCGACGCCGGCGGGCGAGCTTGCTGATGTGATCCGTGACGTCGCGGCAGGCAAGCGCTACATCGACCCGGAGATCGCTGCTGCGGCGCTGACCGCGGAGCGCTGCCCCCTCACGGAACGGGAACTCGACGTGCTCCGCGCCACTCGGGGCAGCCGGGGCTCGGCGAGTGTGCAGGAGATCGCGGAGCAGCTCTTCCTCTCGTCGGGAACCGTGCGCAACTACCTTTCCGCGGCGATCACGAAGCTTGGGGCAACGAACCGACACGATGCCGCGGAGCACGCCTGGCAGCAGGGCTGGATCTAGCGGCGAACCGCGGTCACGCCAACCCCGGCCGAAAGAACGGCGACTGCCGCCGCGAAGATGATGCCCGCCGGGCGGAGGCCGATTGCGTTGGTGAGGAGCCCAACGCCGATCGCGGGCAGCGCGAGCATCGTGTACAGCCCTGCGAAGAACGAGGACGACACTTCGCCACGGTGCTCCGGGGCCACGCTGCCGACTGTCGTGGCGAGTCCGGCGTTCATACAGATCCCGCCCGAGACGCCGAGAACGGCAGCAGCGATGAGGAGCGGAATGGCGTTCGTTCCGGTGAGCGCGAGCGTGAGAAGACCTGCCGCAATGACAAGCCCGCTGCAGCCGATCGGCAGCGCGCGGTGTGGGCGCATGTGACCCGCGATGAGCTGCCCCGCAGCCATGCCCGCGAATGCGAGAAACACGACGAGGCCAGCAAGCGCGTGGTTCTCGACGCCCAGTTCGCGTGAGAGGAAGAGTGCAGACACCGCGGTGAGTACCCCGGTGACGGCAAAGCCGCTTCCCGCGCCGAGCACCGCCCGGACGAAATCGCCGCGGACTTCTCGCGGCACACGAAGGCGCTGCGGGCGAAAGCTGGGGCGGTGCGTGATCACGTGGCTGGGCGTCCACGCGAACAGCCCAACGAACGCGAGCGCGCAGAGCGTGAGATGCACTGCGAACGGGGTGAAGAGCGGCTCGCTCGTGAACTCGGCGATGAGGTCAGCGCCGAGCGTGCCAATAGCGAGGCCGCCCGTGTTTGCGATCACCGCGAGCGACCCCGCAGCGCCACGGCGATCGGGCGGGAAGAGATCGAGCACCGCCGCGGTGCCGGCGCCGCTCATGAGGCCCGCGCCCAAGCCGGAGACGACGCGTGCCGCCAGGAGCAGCGGTATCGACGGTGGCAGGGGGAAGAGCACAGCGCTCGCGAACGCGAGTGCAACGGCGGTGAGGAGCACGGGCCGCCTGCCGATCTGGTCGGAGAGCTTTCCGAAGAGGAGCAGCGCGGTGACAACGCCGACGGCGTAGACCGCGAAGAGCACGGTTACGGTGAGCGGTGAGAAGTGCAGTTCGGCAGCGTACAGCGTGTACAGCGGGGTGGGCACCGTGGTGCCGAGCATGGTGACCGTGAACGCGAACGCGGTCGCCGCGATAGCGCGCGCCGCTCGACCGCGTGCGGCGGGGGTTGGAGTAAAGGACATCTGCTTCCTGACTATCGATACATTGTGTCTCGAAATGAACGTAACACATTACGGGGCACCCTGTCCTGATACTGTTGCCCATCGAGGCATGGTGTCTCGATATTGCGAGAGGAGCGAGATGGGTACGGCGAAGCAAGTGGTGGCCGCGAGTGGGGCGAGCGGGGGTGTCGAGCTCTCGCCAATTTCGGAGGTGCTGGCTCGGTTTGCGGCGGGCGAGGTGGTGCTGGTTGCAGATGATGATGCGCGGGAGAACGAGGTGGATGCGATCGTGGCCGCCGAGCTGGCAACCCCGGCGACGATCGGGTGGATGGTGCGCTACACCTCCGGGCTGCTCTGCGCGCCAATGACCGCGGAGCGTGCGGACGCCCTCGGGCTGCCGGCCATGGTGGAGCGAAATGAGGATCCGCGCGCTACGGCCTACACGGTGACCGTTGATGCCCGGGCGGTCGTGGCGACCGGCATCTCGGCGGGCGACCGAGCGTGCACCGTGCGTGTGCTCGCCGACCCGGATACCGGCTCCGTCGATCTCATTCGCCCGGGGCACGTGCTGCCGCTCCGCGCGCACCCGCTCGGCACTCGCGGGCGCGGCGGCCACACTGAGGCGGCTGTTGATCTTGCCCGCATGGCGGGCCTGGAGCCGGTAGGGGTGCTCGCGGAGTTGGTGGATGACCTGGGGGAGATGCTCCGTCTGGGCGATGTGCTCGCGGGTTCGGTGTTTGCCGGGATGGCTGTGACAACCGTGGCGGAGATTGCGCGCGCGAGTCAGTCTCGGTAGTCGCCAACGCCGGCGCGCCAGTGGCCCTGCGCGTGCGGGCTCGCGAGCTCTCGTTCGCGGAGGGCGCGGCGCGCCTCCCTCGCGGCGCTTGCCTCTGCAGCAAACCACGCGGCGCTGCCGGGATGGATGTCGAGCATGTGGGTGGCGGCCGCGAGTTGTGCACCCGGCACCTCGCCGCTCTCGCGCGTGGGCCACACGATCTCCGCGTGTTCGGGGGCGGTGAGCTCCTGCCGGCCTCGCTCGTCGCCGCTCAGGCGGAGGCGGAGCATGTGTTCGGTGGGGTGTTCGCGTGCGGTCACGACGACGTCGCGGAGAGCGGGGCGCATAGTGGTCGAATCTTTTCGGGTCACCGTGTCCCGTAAGCGTATCCATGACAGTTCCGATGCAGCAAGTCTCGAAAATGGTACGCTCGACTCATGGCAGACCACCCGCGCCCACTGGGGCGACCGCGCAGCGAAGATGCTCGGCTCGCCGTCCTTCGCGCCGTTGACGACATGCTTGTTGCGGACGGCTATGCCGCGATGACCATGAAGGGCATTGCCGAGCGCGCCGGTGTGGGGCGCCAAACGGTGTACCGCTGGTGGTCCTCGAAGGCTGAAATTCTGCTCGAGGCGAGTGCCGCAGACGCGGCCCGAGAGCTCACGGTTGAACCCGGGGTCGATGCCGAGACTGAAGTGGCGGCGTTTCTGCGGGCGCTCGCGGCGTTCCTCACAGTGTCGGATGCGGGGCTTGCGTACCGTGCCCTGCTGGGAGAGGCGCAGCATGATCAGAAGGTGGCCGAACTGCTCCGCGGCACGGATGTGCTGGGTGATGCGGCCCGCGCGGTGATCCAGCGGGTGCAGGTGGAGGGGGCGATCCCTATCGAATCTGACCCGGGGGCGCTCGCCGCCGGCCTCGTGGGTCCGCTGGTGTTCCGCATCCTTGCCGAGGGGTGGCGCGCCGACGATGCTGAGCTGCTGCGTATGGCGCAGCGCTTTCTGCGTGGCCTGCGGTAGTTTTCGGATGGCCCGCCCTGAGGCGCGGGCAGCGCTCAGGTGCCGCAGCTGAGCGCTGATACGATCAACATCTGATGAATGCGTATCGCCAGCCCGATTGGGCACTCAGCGGGGCGCACCCGCCGGCGATCAGCGATCCGTATCTCATGGGCACCGGCGTGGTGCGCGGGAGTGATGTGGACCCCGAGCGCCCCATCTCGCCACCGCACACGCACCCCGAGGCGATGCTCGCCTGGTGCTACCGGGGCACGGTGTGGGTGTACCTCGAGGGTGCGATGTGGCAGCTTGGCCCGGGCCAGGGGATTTGGATTCCACCGCACACACCGCACACCGCCCGGCACGAGCGCGATGCCACCGGGTGCTACACGTACGTGCCGGACAATGCGCTTGGCGAGCCGATCACCGAAGTGAGTCGGGTTGCCGTGCCGCGCGCGGTGCAGGAGATGCTGCTGCACCTTGCGTCGAACGACATGAATCCCGATCTGCGTATCCGCATTCAGCAGGCGCTCATCGACATGCTGCAGCTCCCCGCCGAGCACGTGGCAGAGGAGGTGGGGGAGGTGCCCGTCCCCGCCGACGAGCGGGTGCGCGGCCTCGTTGAGGCGGTGCTTGCCGAGCCCGGGGATCGGCGCACCGCGCGCGAGCTGTTCGCGCAGCACGGGCTCCACGAGCGCACTGTTCTTCGCGTGTTCACGAGTGACATTGGCATGAGCTTTGGGCAGTGGCGCACGGGTGTGCGCATGACGGCGGCAGCGCGGCGCATCGTCGCGGGCGACCCGGTGGGGCTTGCGGGGCAGCAGTGTGGCTACGACTCGACGAGCGCGTTCTCCGCAGCGTTTAAGGGGCGCTTTGGGGTGACCCCGCGCCAATACGTTGCGCGGGCGCGCGCCGACTCTGCGCAACGGAACTACTGGCGGTAGCGAGCGGGGCTGTCGGTTTCGGGATAGAAGTCGTCCGCTCAGCAACACACGGGACTTCGCGGCACCCGTAGCCTTGAGGAGTTAGGTGAGCCTTCCCTACGTCTGATGTCACGCCGCGACGCACACCGCAGGGCGTGGCATCCACTTATTCGCTTTGCCACAAGGAGAACCATGCCGCACGCGTTTGCGCGCCCCCAGATCCGCCGCGCCTCGGGCCTCACCGCTCTGCTCGCCGCAGCTGCGCTCGCTCTCACGGGGTGCTCACCGAGCACCTCGGGTGCAGCCGAGACCGCACCTGCCGCCTCCGGCGACGCCGTGGTGATCGAGCACGCACACGGCAGCACGACGATCCCGGCGAAGCCGAAGCGAATCGTGGCGCTCGGCTGGATGAGCCCCGACATCGTTGCGGCGCTCGGCACGAACCCCGTGGGCATCGAAGAGGTGTGGGGTGCCGACGAAGACGGCTTCCAGCCGTGGTTCGAGGACTACGTCATGGAGGAGTACGGGGAGACGCCCGAGATCATCCCCTTCACCGAAGAAGGGCCCAACTTTGAGGCGATCAAGGCCCTCGATCCCGATCTGATTGTCAGCCTTTACTCCGGAATCACCGATGTCGAGTACGAACGACTCAGCGACATCGCGCCGACGCTTCCGTACATCACCCGGGCCTGGGATCCGAGCACCTGGCAGGACATGACCCGCACACTCGGCACCGCGATGTCTGAGGAGGATCGCGCCGAGGAGCTCATCGCCGACACCGAGGAGCTCGTCACCTCGCTCGCCGGAGAGCACCCCGAGTTCGAGGACAAGACCTTTGTGTGGGGCCTGACCCTCAACGAGGGCGGCACCGATCTTGGTGTGTACCTCAACTACGATCCGCGGGTGCGCATCACCGAGGAGCTCGGCTTCACCTCCACCTCCGCAATGGACACGTTCCTGGGCACCGCCGAGGGCGACAACTGGTACACGGGCGTGAGCCTCGAGCAGCTCGGCGACGTCGAGGCCGATCTGTTTGGTGCGTGGGGTGGCAGCGTAGCCGAGGGAGAGTACACCGTCGCCAACAAGGTCGTCTCGCAGTGGAACCCCATCGCCAAGAACTCGTACGTGATCTACACCGACCAGGCCGACGCCTCCGCGATCAGCGCCCCCACGGTGCTCTCGCTGCAGTACATCCTGCCGCAGTACGTCGAGGATCTCGCGAACGCGCTGCAGGGCAAGCCCACCATCAACGGGAAGTGATCGCTCGAACCACGGGGCTCATCATCGCGGCGGTCATTCTGGTCGCCGTGATGATCGCCTCGCTGGCGGTGGGCGCCAAAGCGATTGAGCCGGCAACGGTGATCGACGCGCTCACCGCTTTCGACGAGGAGGATCCGCTCCACCTCACGGTGATGGAACTGCGGTTCCCGCGCACGGTGTTCGCCGTGCTCGTGGGGGCCGCGCTCGCGGTGTGCGGCGCGCTCATCCAGGCGTTCACGCGCAACCCGCTCGCCGACCCCGGCATCTTGGGAGTGAACGCCGGTGCCTCGCTCGCCGTGACCTTCGCGGTTGGCGTGCTGGGGCTCACCGCGCCCGGCGCCTACGTGCCCTTCGCGCTGTTTGGGGCGCTCGCGCTCACCCTGCTCGTCACGCTGCTCGGCTCGCTCGGACCCTCCGGCGGCACCCCGGGCAAGCTCACGCTCGCGGGTGTGGCGCTCGGGGCCGCGTGCACCGGGCTCACCACCGCGATCGTGCTGCAGAACCACAGCACGCTGCAGGTGATGCGATTCTGGGGCGTGGGCGCTGTGGGCGGCCGCACCCTTGACCAGGTTGTCTGGGCGGGCCCACTCATCCTCGTGGGGCTGCTGCTCGGTTTCGCCTGCGCGCGCTCGCTGAACGCGCTCGCGCTCGGCGATGAGCTCGCCGGAGCCCTCGGCACACGCATCGCGGTGACACGGGTGCTGGTCGTACTCGCGGTGACGCTCCTCGCGGGAACCAGCGTTGCTGCCGCGGGCCCCATCGGGTTCGTGGGCATCATGGTGCCGCACGCGGTGCGCTGGTTCACCGGACCCGATCAGCGCTGGGTGCTCGCCTACTCCGTGATCGTCGGTCCCATCTTCCTGCTGCTCGCCGACATTCTCGGTCGCGTCGCGCTGCCGAACGGTGAGCTGCGAGTGGGCATCGTGACGGGCGTCATCGGCGCACCCGTGCTGATCGCGCTCGTGCGCCGCAGGCGGGTGATCTCGCTGTGACCCGGCTGCACTCGGAGATCGACAGCGGGCGACGCGAGATTTGGATCGATGCACCACGTGCGTCCGGGCGCGTGCCGGTGCGCACGCTGTGGGTCAGCGTGGCGCTCCTGGCCGTCGTGCTCGTCGCGGGGCTCGCCTCCATGACGATCGGCTCCTACTCGCTCGACTTCGCGACGGTGCTCCGCGCGCTCGTCGACCCCGCGGCCGACCCGGACGCGCGCCAGGTGGTGTTCGAGTGGCGGCTGCCCCGACTCCTCTTCGCGATCCTCTGCGGCGCCGCGCTCGCGCTGTCCGGCGGGATCTTCCAGTCGCTCACCCGCAACCCGCTCGGCTCGCCCGACATCATCGGTTTCGGCGTGGGCGCGCAGTTCGGCGTGACGATCACGCTCCTCGTGCTGGGCCTCAACACCTACATGACCAAGGCTGCGGGTGCGCTCGTGGGCGGTCTTCTCACCGCGCTGCTCGTCTACGCGCTCGCGGCCAAGCGCACCACCAGCTCGTTCCGGCTCATCATCGTTGGCATCGGCGTCTCGGCAGGCCTCGGGTCGCTGAGCTCATGGATCCTCATCTCTGTGAGTGTCGAACAGGCCATGATGGTGGCGACCTGGGGCGCGGGATCACTCGCGTCGCTCGGCTTCGACCAGCTGTTGCCCGCCGCGCTCGTGTTCGTGGTGGTGGTGTGCGCGTCGCTGCCGCTCGCGCGCACGCTGCCACTGCTCGAGCTCGGTGATGACTCCGCCTCGGCGCTCGGCATCCGCCCCGGCCGGCTGCGCTTCTGGGCGATGTGCGCGGGCGTTGCGCTCATGGCACTCGTCACCGCCGCGGCCGGGCCAATTTCGTTCATTGCGCTCGCCGCACCGCAAATCTGCCAGCGCCTGCTGCGAGCAAACAGCCCCATGGGCACCGTGCCGCTCATGCTCACGGGCGCCGCGCTCGTCGTCGTATCCGACGCGATCGCGCAGCTCATGCAGGTTCCCGTTGGCGTTGTCACGGTGTCGCTAGGCGGCCTCTACCTCGCGTGGCTGCTCGCCGTGCAGTACCGATCTTCACGTTGAAAGGACTTTCCATGACCGCCGCACTGCGCGCAGATGAGATCACCCTTGGCTACGGGGACACTCCGATTGTTCGGGATCTCACCCTGGGCATCCCCGACCGCTCGTTCACCGTGATCATCGGCCCGAACGCGTGCGGCAAGTCGACCCTGCTGCGCGGCTTCTCACGACTGCTGCGACCCAGCACGGGATCGGTGATGCTCGACGGTGCCGAGTTGCACTCGCGGCCGCCGAAGGAGGTGGCACGCAAGCTGGGCCTGCTGCCCCAGTCGGCGATTGCCCCCGACGGGATCACCGTCGCCGACCTCGTGGGCCGCGGCCGCTTCCCGCATCAGAGTGCCCTGCGCACCTGGAGTCGCGCCGACGAGGAGGCGGTGGCCGAAGCGCTCGCCGCCACGGCCACGACCGAGCTCTCGCACCGCCTCGTAGACGAGCTCTCGGGTGGGCAGCGGCAGCGTGTTTGGGTGGCGATGGCGCTCGCGCAGCAGACGGGCCACCTGCTGCTTGATGAGCCCACCACGTACCTCGATATTGCGCACCAGATCGAACTTCTAGAGCTGTTCGCTGAGCTGCACCGTGGTGGCACCACGGTGGTGGCAGTGCTGCACGACTTGAACCACGCCGCGCGTTATGCCACCCACCTCGTGGCGATGCGCGATGGTGCGATTGTGGCGCAGGGCCCGCCCCGCGAGGTCATCACCGCGGAGCTTGTCGAGCGCGTGTACGAGCTGCCCTGCCGAGTGATTGAAGACCCGGTGTCGGGGGCTCCGCTCGTGCTGCCGCTCGGCCGGAGCGGGAAGTGACCGTCACCCCAGGAAAGCTCTTTCGTGTCGCGCTCGCGGGGGAGGGGCGTGGCCTCGCGCTCACGCTTGCGACCGCGCTGCTCGTGTTCCACGCGCTCGCGGAGACCGCGATCCCCGTGCTGATTGGCGTGGTGGTGGACCGCGCGGTACTGAACGCGGACGCTGGGGCGCTGGTCACCTGGCTCGGTGTGCTCCTCGCGGTGTTTCTCGTCCTCACGCTGAGCTACCAGGGGGCCTCGCGTCTCATGGTGACTGTCTACGGCACGGGCGAGCAGTCGCTGCGGCACCTGGCGCTCTCGCGGTTGCTCCGCCCCACACTGCCGGCGCGCACGCTGAGCGCCGGCGAGGCGTTGGGCTACGTCACCTCAGACACCTACCGGGTCGCCGGTGTCGCCTGGTCGGTGGCGCAGCAGAGCGCCACGGTCGCTGCAATCATCGCCTCCGCGTGCGCCATGCTGGTCATCTCACCGGCCGCGACTCTCGTGGTGTTTCTCGCCACGGCGGTGATGATGCTTGTCATGCGCCTCGTGTCGCGTCCGCTCGAGCAGCGCGGCCACGCCGAGCAGGCGGCCGCAACGGAGGCTGGGGCGGTCGCCGCCGACTTCATGACGGGATTCCGCGTGCTCGTGGGCATGGGGGCACGGCGCGAGGCCGTGCGCCGCTACACCGCGGCGAGCACGCGCTCGCGCGGGGCCGCGACCTCCGCTGGTCGGGCGCTCGCGGGCGCCGAAGCGGTGAGCGCCACGCTCGCAGCGCTCACCACAGCGGGGCTCGCGGGCATGTCCGCGTGGTTTGCGAGCGCGGGCAGCATCAGCATCGGCGAGCTCGTCACGGTGCTCGGCCTCGCCCAGTTTGTGAGCGGCTCGCTCGCGCACGCGGGGACATTCCCCGCGAACTGGGCGCACAAGCTGGCTTCGGCGAGGCGACTCGCCACCCTGATCAACACCCCGGACCTGCTGCCACCCGCGGAGCAGGGGGAAGCTGTGCAGCATCACGCAGACGTCGTGCTCACATTTCTGCCGGGCCGCGGCGCCGAGCGGGTGGAACTGCGGCGCGGTGAGAAGTTGGGGGTACGGCCCACCGACACGGCGGCGGCGCGCGCCGCGTCCCGTGCGCTCGGGCTGCGCGCCCCGCTCGACCGCGGCGCACTCACCCTCGCAGACGCGGCTCAGGTCGGCGCGCACCGTGATGCGCGTGATCTCGAGCTCGCTGAATACCGTCGCCGCGTCGTCTCGCTGCCGCACCGGCAGGCGGTGGCGAGCGAGAGCCTCCGCGCCGCGGTGCTGGGCCCGGCGGCACCCGTCGCGGGCGATGCGCCGCAGGCTGCGGCGGTCGCCGCCGCGGCGCTCACCGACGTGGTCGCCGAGCTCGGTGGCTGGGAGACCCCGCTGGGCGAGGCGGGCCGGCGCGTATCTGGTGGACAGCGGCAACGAATTGGCATTGCGCGTGGCCTCCATGTGAACGCGGAGGTGCTCGTGCTCGATGAGCCAACCTCCGCGGTTGACGCGGTGACGGAGGCGGAGATTGCAGCTGGTCTCGCGGCGCGACCCGAGACGATGGTGCTTATCTCCTCCTCGCCCACGCTGCTTGCGGCCTGCGATCGCGTGGTGGAATGGGGTGCCCAGTGAGCGAGCCGACTCCCACCCTGCCGATTGCGAGCGGGCGTGAAGTTCGCGCCGTGATCGTCCGACTGCTGAGCGCGCACCGCGGCCGGACGATCGCCGCGGCAGTGCTGCTCCTCCTCGCGAGCGTGCTCGGGCTCGTGCTGCCGCTCTGCCTCGGGCGCATCGTCGACGCCGTGGTGCGCGACGCCGGGCCCGCGGTGATTGGCGGCTGGGTGTTCGGAGCTGCCGCGGGCGCCATTGGTGCCGCGCTCATGGGGATGTGGGGGAGCCGAGTACTCGTGGGGCTCGTGCAGCAGACCCTCGCGAGCCTCCGCGAAGAGGTGTTCGCATCCGCGATGCGGTTGCCGGTTGCGACGATTGATGATGGCGAGAGCGCTGACCTCCTGTCTCGCGTCACTGGCGACGTTGAGGCGGTCGCGGAGGCCGGCGGCGATGTCATGCCGACACTGCTCTCCGCACTGTTTGCGATCGCGGTGTCGCTTGCCTCGCTCGCGGCGCTCGACCTGCGCCTCGCCTTCGCAGGGCTCGCCTGCGCGCCCTGCTATGTGTGGGGAACGCGCGTGTTTCTGAAGCACTCGCGCGTTGTATTCCGTGAGGTGCGCGAGCGCGAAGCCGCTCGCAGCCAGGCTGTGCTCGAAGCCGTCGAGGGTCGGGAGACGCTCACCGCGCTCGGCGAGGAAACGCACGCGCTCGACCGCGTAGCGGTGCGGGCCCGAGCGTCGATCCGCACGCAGATCGTGGGCGCGCGGCTGCGCAACCGACTGTTCTTCACCATCAACGGTGGCGAGGCGATCGGCATGGTTGCCCTGCTCGGCACGGGGTTCGCGCTGAGCGGCGTTGGCGCGGTGACCGTGGGTATGGTGACCACTGCGGCGCTCGTGTTCCACCGACTGTTCGGCCCCATCGGGCAGCTCATCTTTGGGCTTGACGACATTCAGCGTGCCACGATCGGTCTGGCGCGACTCGTGGGAGTCATCGAAGCCGCCCCGCCCGCCGTGCCTGCGCCGCAGCGCGAGGTGACGCGATCTGGCCTGGCCGAAGGTCACATCGCGGTCGCCCTGAACGATGTGTCATTCCGCTATCCCCGCACCGGACGTGGGGTGCAACACGTGACGCTCACGATCCCCGCGGGAACGACGGCGGTCTTTGTCGGCGCGTCCGGCTCAGGAAAGAGCACGGTGGCGCGCCTCATCGCGGGCCAGTACGCACCAGATTCTGGCACGCTCGACACCAGCGCGCAGCCGTACACGATCTCGCAGGAGCTCCATCAGTTCCGGGGCACGGTCGCCGAGAACCTCAGGCTTGCGGCGCCCGAGGCGGCCGACGAGGAGATCCACGCCGCGCTCGCGGCGGTGGGTGCCGAGTGGGCGCTTGAATCACAGCAGCCGGAACGCTGGGACGAGGGGCGTATTCAGCAGCTTGCCGTCGCGCGTGCACTTCTCGCTGACCCTGAGATTGTCATTCTCGACGAGCCGACCGCTGAGGTGGGTCTGCAGCAGCGGCCCGCGGTCGACCGGGCCATTGCGTTGCTCCGCCAAGAGCGCACCGCCGTGTACATCGCGCACCAGTTGCAACCCACGGCGACCGCAGAGCAGATCGGTGTGTTTGCCGACGGTCGTTTGGTGCAGCACGGCACACACGCTGAGTTGCGCGCGGCGGCTGGCCCGTATCGCGAGCTGTGGTCCGCGCAGCTCGGCGAGAGTGCCTCGCCCGCCACCGACGCTTCTGACACTGATCTTTCCGATCCCGATCCTTCCGATCCCGAAAGCGAGATTCCATGACCATCTTCCGCGGGGTAGTCACCGCCACAGAATCCCTCAGCCCCGAGCTTGTGCGCGTCACACTGGGCGGGCCGGGCGTTGCCGACTTCGTCAGCACCGGGGTGCCCGACGAGTACGTGCGCGTCTTCTTCCCGCACGGCGATGACCCGCACGATGTGTCGCTTCCGATTCCCGACGGCGACTGGTGGAGCACCCCGCCGGGCGCCCCGGAGGCACCGATGCGCACGTACACGATCAGCGCCGTGCGACCGGCGGCGGGCGAGATCGACATCGACTTCGTGGTGCACGAGGCCGGGATCGCGGGTCCGTGGGCGCGCACCGCTCAGCCCGGGTACGTGCTCGGGCTGAATGCCCCCACTGGGCTTTACGATCCGCCGAACGGCACGCGTTGGCAGCTGCTCGCGGCGGACCTCACCGGGCTGCCCGCTGCGGCCCGTATCGCCGCACGCAGCACCGGGATCCGCACCCGGCTGGTGCTCGAAGTGCCCGCGGGTGCGGCTCTCGTCGATCTTGCGGTCTACGGGGTTGCCGCGGGTGCTGGCATCGAAGTGACGTGGATCGAGGGCGGCAACGGGCACGGCCCGAGCGCGCTCGGCGAGATTGTGCGCCGGTCGTTGCACGAGAAGGGATCGTTCGAGGAAGGGTACGTCTGGGTGGCGGGCGAGACCGCTGCACTGCGCGATGTGCGGAAGCTCCTTCGCCGCGAGCTCGGGCTGCCCGCCGCCCGGTACAAGGTGGTGGGGTACTGGAACCCGGTGGCCGACTGGAGCTCGCGCTACGACGCCCTCTCGGAGGACGTGCAGCGCGAGCTCGCAGCGATCTGGGATGACGCCGAGCCCGGCGACGCTGAGGATACGCAGTTGCGCTACGAGGAGCGCCTCGCTCAACTGGGGCTCTGAGTCTCCGATTCGGCGGCGTGGCTTGCGGAGGGGCCGGTGGCGGCTTCGGTGAGCGCGGTGCGTTCCCGACGTTTTGCCGCGCGGCCCTGGGCCACGAGGTTGAGCGTTTCCACGAGCACCGCAAACGCCATGGGGCCGTAGATGAGGGCCTTGTCGATCTTCACCCCGAAGCCCTCGGCGATGAGGAACACCGCGATGAGGAGCAGGAACGACAGCGCCAGCATCTTCACGGTGGGGTGGCGGTTCACGAACGCGAAGATGGTGCCTGACGCGAAGAGCATAATGCCGAAGGAGAGCAGCACGGCCGCGATGATCACGATCATGTTTGAGGTCATGCCCACCGCGGTGATCACCGAGTCGAGCGAGAACACCAGGTCGAGCGCCAGGATCTGGGCGATCACTGCACCGAAGGTGGTAGCGACGGCGCCGGCCTTCGGCTGTTCTTCGTCATGTCCCTCGAACTTGTGGTGAATCTCCTGTATCGCCTTGTACAGCAGGAAGACACCACCCGCGATGAGGATCAGGTCCTTCATTGAGAAGCCCAGCTCGCCGATCTGAATGAAGTCATCGGTGAGCGTGATGATCCAACCGGCGAAGAAGATCAGCACCACGCGCATGAGCATGGCGAGGCTGAGGCCGAGCTTGCGGGCCTTGGCCTGCTGGTGTTCCGGCAGTTTGCCCGCGAGGATCGAGATGAAGATCACATTGTCGACGCCGAGCACCACCTCCAGCAGGAAGAGCGCGAGAAACACAGCGACGAGGTCAGGGGAGAGGGATAAGTCGAACTCCATGGAATAACGCTAGGGCACGATCCCGCGCTTCTCAGCGTTCATTCAGCGCTTACGCGGCTACTTTGCGGCAGCGGCTCGCCTCCGGTGGCGGCGCACGGCGTCGCGCCCGGCGCAGGGCTGCGAGCAGTAGCGCTGTCGCCCCGGGCGGCTCACGTCAGCGAATGCGCGAGCACACTCAGGCAGGGCGCAGCGGCCGAGCCGGTGCATCCCGTTCTGTGTGAGGTGCTCGGCAGCGGCGACGCTCACCGCGGCGGCGAGGGTCTCACCGAGCCCCGCGGTGTCTGCGCGGTAGTGGAGGTGCCACCCAGAACCGTCGTGGTTCGTGACGCTCGGCGCGCTTGCGAAATCGGTGAGGAGGGCGTTCAGCGCCTCCACGCGGTGCAGCTCTGATGCGGCGTCAACGAGGTCGCGCCAACCGGCGAGAAACTCCAGCGTTCGTGGGAGATCCGCAGGCTGAGGCGGGGCATCGAGCGGCATGCCCCACTCCAGCCATCGTGCCGCGATCTCCGCGCTCGACGCGGGCGGCTCGTTGAGCAGCGAGATGCCGATCCCCAGCAGCTCGCGCATGTAAGGGTTTACGCGCATAAGGCCATTACAACATGCTGGTGCGGTGCATGAATCAGGTTCCTCCCAGTCGCTTCCCCTCCCACGAGTGAGCTGGTGGCCTCTGGTCGCTTGCTGCCTGGGAACGTTCCTGCTGCTCGTCTACACCTCGATTGTCACGGTTGCCCTGCCCAGCATTGGGGCGGACCTCGGCGCAGGGCACAGTGCACAGCAGTGGGTGGTGAATGTGTACACCGTCGCGCTGGCCGGATTCCTCCTCGGGGCGGGATCGATCGGTGACGCGTTGGGCATCACCCGGGTATACCTCGTGGGGGTTGCGGCATTCACGGTTGCCACCGCGCTTGCGGGCTTCGCGCCGAGCGTGGGCTGGCTCATCGCGGGACGCGCCGTGCAGGGAGTCGCCGGGGCGGTGATGTTTGCCTGCATCCCCGCGCTCATCGGCCGGGCATACGCCGAGCCGCGCACCCGTGCTGTGGCTTTCGCGGTGTGGGGCGCGGTTGCGGGCGCAGCCTCGGCTATCGGGACGATCGCGGGTGGGGTGCTCGCCGAATTTGTGGGCTGGCGATGGCTGTTCTTCGCGGCGCTCCCGTTCTGTCTGACTGCGCTCGCCGCGGCGTTGCGTCTTCGCGCGCTGCCGGGGGGTCCACCCGCCAGCGGCGTACGGCCGCCAATGGACTGGGCAGGTCTCGGTTGCGCGACGCTGGGCATCACTGCGCTCGCGTATGCAATCACCGAGGCGGGATCACCCAGCGGGCCGGGTCTCGGGGTGCTCGCCGCGGCGTTGGTGGCCGGCTGCAGCGCAGTCGGATTCGTGTGGGCCGAGCGGCGAGCGGTGGCCCCGGTGCTGCCGCTCAGTCTCCTGCGCACCCCGGCATACCTTGCCGTGCTGCTTGCCGCGTTCGGCTACTACTTCGCCGCGTTCGGGCAGCTCCCTGCCCTCTCAAACTGGTTGCAGCTGGGGGAAGGGCTCGGGTCGGCCGCAACCGCCACGATCCTGCTCGCGCAGCTCATCGCGTTTGTGCTGGCATCTGCACTGCTCAGCACTCGCCTGCGCGGCGCGGGAGTGCGCAGGTCACTCGGGTGGCCCATGCTGGTGATCGCGCTCGCTGCGGCCACGGGCCTCTTGTTGCTCACTGGTGCGGGGTGGAGCACGCTCGTGCCGTTCCTCGTGCTCTCTGGTGCTGCGGCCGGTATCATCTCGCCCGCGTTACCCGCCCTCGCACTTGCGGCCGCGCCCGCGGATGTTTCCGCGGCTGCAACGAGTGGCGCGAATGCGGCCCGGCAGCTGGGGCTCGCGTTGGGAGTGGCGGTCTGCGGGAGTGTGGCTGCGGTACCCGAGCCGGGTCCGCTTGCGGGCGCGTTTCTCGTGTGTGCGGTGCTCGCTCTGAGCATTGGCATTCTCGTCCTACGACTCGGCGCGGCTCCGGAGGCGAAGCCCCAGTGCCGCGCCAAGCCAGGTTAGGCCACTGCTTCTTCGAAGGTGCGCAGTTCGCGCAGGCCTGTCGCCGTGTCGAGCTCGAGTATCGTGTCGATGCCGAGTCGTTCGAGGAACGCGAAGTCGTGGCTCACGACGAGGAGTGCGCCACGGTACGCGTCGAGTGCCTGTGCGAGCTGCTCAACGCTCGCGAGATCCAGGTTGTTGGTGGGCTCATCGAGTACCAGTAGCTGCGCGGGCGGGTCCGCGAGCAGCAGCCGCGCAAGCGCGACACGGAACCGCTCACCGCCCGACAGTGTCCCCACAGGGCGATGCGCGGAGTCACCACGCAGGAGCAAGCGTGCGAGCTGATTCTGGATCGTACCGGTTGGCGTCGCAGGGGCCACCGCCTGCACGTTCGCGATCGCGCTGGCCTGTTCGTCGAGGCCGTCGAGACGCTGAGCGAGAAACCCCACTCGCTCGGTCAGCAGCGTGCCCGAGGGGCGCCCCGCCGTTGGCGCCGATCCACTCATCAGTTGCGCGAGCAGCGTCGACTTGCCAGAGCCATTCGCTCCGACGAGCGCCACACGCTCCGGCCCCTGCACGAGGATGGTGCGCGAGCCCGTGCTGAACTCGGCGAGGCGGCGCCCGCGCGGCACCTCGGGGTCGGGGAGCACGAGACTGATCCGCTCATCCACGCGCACGCGCGCATCGGCGGCGTCGACCGCGGCTTGCGCGGCCTGCACCTTGTCGTCGAGCGTGCCCCGCATCGCGCCGGCGGATGCCTGTGCTTTGCTGGCGCGATTCCCGGCGAGAATCTTCGGGATCCCGCCGCTCGCCTGGGTTTTCTTCGCGGTGCGCTCGCGGCGTGCGAGCTTGGTCTCCGCGTCGACGCGCTGCCGCTTCTCTACCTTCAGGGTCTGCTGTGCGCTGCGCGCAGCCTGCGCGGCGGCGGCCTGCTGCTGTTCCTGATGCGCCTCCCACGCGCTGTACGGGCCGCCGAAGGTCTCAAGGCGTCCGGAGAACAGCTCGGCCGTGTGATCCATCCGCTCGAGCAGCTCGCGGTCGTGGCTCACGATGAGCAGCGTGCCCGGCCACGCATCGACGAGCTCGCCGAGCCTGGCCCGAGTGGCACGGTCGAGGTTATTCGTCGGCTCGTCGAGCAGCGTGATGGGCGTGCGCCGAATCCGCAACCCCATGATGGCGATGAGCATCGCCTCGCCACCCGACACCTCGCCGACGCGTCGATCGATGTCTTCCGGCGCGAATCCGAGTTGTTGGAGTGCCTCCCCGGCGCGCGACTCGATATCCCAATCGTCGCCGACCGCGTCGAAGTGCTCGTGCGCGACGTCGCCCGCCTCGATGGCGCGCAGAGCCGCGAGGGTCTCGTGGATGCCGAGCAACTCGGCGAGGGGCGCGTCTGCGCGAAGCGTGAGCGTCTGTCGCAGGTAGCCGACCTCGCCGCTCGTGACGATGTGGCCGGACGAGGGGGTGAGTTCGCCCGCGATGAGTCGGAGCAGAGTGGACTTCCCCGCACCGTTCCTGCCGACGAGGCCGGTGCGGCCGGGGGTGAATGTGCCTGATACGCGCTCGAGTGCCGCGGTGCCGTCGGGCCACGCGAACGAGAGTTCGTGCAGAGAGATTGCGGGTGATGTTGACATGGCTGTCGCCTTTCGAAGTGCCCGGGCGTGCGGCGACGCGCGAGGAAGGCTCCGTCGGGCCTCAGATCGCGCGGCCGCGCACGCACGCCAAATGGAGCGGTGCTGCGGTGTGGGGAAGGCGGCGGCCCGGCCCGCGGTCAACACCCGTCAGGGTGGACGCACTCGGAGAGCTGGGCACGATCTCGGCGCAAGAGCGCGCGAGTGCCACCGGCGGTGCGGTGGCTAGTTGCCGTCCACTTCGATCAAATCCATGCGCCCAGTGTACCAGTGACAGCGCAGCAGAGTTCAGTTCTGCCCAGCCAGAATCGGATCAGGATCGGGGCTGCCGCAGCGTGAGCGAGAACACGGCCCCGACAATGCTGACCGCAGCGGCGATGGCGAACAGGGTGGTGAACGGCTCGGCTGCTGCCGCCCCGCCGCCCGCGACTCCCGCGAGCACCGCGGTCGACACTGGGGTGCCGAGTGCGGAACCGACCGTGCGCAGCACGCCGTTCACGCCGAGGGCCGCCGCAATCTCGTCGCGCGGCGCGAGGCTCGCAACGAGATCGGCGACCACCGCAAAGCCGATGCCGTTGCCGAGGCCAATGAGCGAGAAGAACACGACGATCACGGCGAGGCTGCCGGGGGCGAGCGCGACCCCTGCGCTACCGAGCCCCATCACCGCGAGTGCGATGAGGGCGGTGAGTCGGGATCCCGCGCGAGAGATGAGCAACGGCGCAAGCCTGCCGCCGAGGAACACAAGAATGGCGCCCGGCAGGAGGGCGATTCCGGTCTGCGTGACCGAGAAGCCCTGCCCCACGCCGGCCCCGGTGGGAGCCTGCAGCAGCATCGGCAGTCCCACGTAGAAGAGGTACGGAACAAAGCCGAGGAAGAGCGTGAGCCCGTTCGTCACGGCGAGTGCGGGCCGCACGAGCGTGCGCACATCGATGAGGGGCGCTGCGGTGCGCTGCTCGACAAACGCGAGCGCGGTGAACGCGGCGAGCGCGAGGACGAAGAGCCCGATCACCGCAGCGGATCCCCACCCCCAAGCGCTGCCCTGCGAGATGCCCAGCAAGAGCGAGAGGAGCGCGATGGTGAGCAGGATGGTGCCCGGCCAGTCGGTGGGGGTGGCGACCCCGCGCTGCGATGCGGGCACCCACGCGACGAGGAGCGCGATCGAGAGGAGTCCCATGAGCGCGCCCGTGAGGAACAGCCACTGCCAGGACAGGCCTTCGACGATCACGCCGCCGACCACGAGTGCGGCGCCGGCGCCGAGTCCCATCGTGCCGCTCAGGAGGCCGATCGCGCTCCGTTGCGTGCTGCCGTCGGTGTGCCGCCGCACGATGGCAAGCGCGAGCGGGAAGGCGGCCATGCTGGCGCCCTGCAGCACGCGGCCGACGAGCAGGACGGGGAGGGAACCCGCGGTGGCGGCAAGAACAGCGCCCGCGACGAAGAGCGCGAAGGAGACGAGCAGGATCTTGCGGTGCCCATGACGGTCGCCGAGTGAGCCGAGGATCGGGGCGGCGACCGCGCCGCACAGGAGGTAGCTCGTGAGGATCCACCCGGCCACCGAGGGCTCGAGCTCGAACACACGGATGAAGGTCGGGAGTGCGGGGACGAGCAGGGTTTGCATCATCGAGAAGGTGAGCACCGCGATCGCGAGCGCGAACACGAGGCGACCGGAGTGTGCGGCGGGGCGCGCTGCCTGGGTCGTGGGCAGGGGGACTGGTGCGGTGCTCGGCTGAGATGCGGGGGAGGTCATGCGGCTCGAATCTGTGTGAGGTCAAATCTATTCGGAACGGAATGATTCGTTCCGATAGAAGTGTAAGCGAAGTCCGGGTACCGTGGGAAGGGTGAATCTTCCTGAGTCTGACCCCGCGGAGGCTGGCCCGCTCCGCGGTCGCGCCCGCGAGGCTCGGTCCAACGACGAGTCGATCCTCCGCGCTGCCCGCGAGGTCTTCAGTGAGTGGGGGTGGGGGGCGCCCATGTCGGAGATCGCCGCGCGAGCGGGCGCGGGCGTGGCGAGCATCTATCGCCGCTACCCCAGCAAGGTGGAGCTCGTCAACGCGATCCGGGTGCTCTCGCTCGAGGAGATCTGCGCTCTCGCGGAGGCGAGCGCTCAGCTCGGCGGTGCCGACCCGGCCGCCGCATCACCGGACGTGTCCGCCCGCCCCTCGGTGGTGGGTGTCTTCCTGTGTCGTCAGGTCATTGAGGCGCCCGGCTCGCGCATGCCCACCTTCGGGCAGCACGTGGGCACGACGCCGGAGATTGATCGGCTCTCGGATCGGCTCCACGCCGCGCTTTCGGAGCTCGTGCGGATTGATCGGGATCGCGGAGTGATCCCCGCCGACTTTGGCCCCGCCGATGTGATGCTCACCATCACGCACTTGCGGCCGGTGTACGCCGTGCCGCGGGAGCGCGCGAACGAGCTGCACCTCCGCCACCTCGATTTCGTGCTCGCCGGCCTGCGCGCGCGTGCCGCCGGGCAGCGTGTGCCGGGTGCCGCTGATCCCGCCGAGCTCGGTGCGCCGACCAGCTGGGCTGAGTGGCTGCGGCTGAACAATGACGACGATCGCGAGCAGCCGCGCGGCTAGCGCGTGTGCGCGCCGCCCGGTGACCGTCGTTCGGCGCGGTGCGCGGCGACGCGCGTGCGTGTGGCGCAGCTCGGGGAGCAGAAGCGCTGGGGTGCGCGCCGACCCTCGTCGATGAAGGCGCGCTCGCAGCCCGGGGCCGCGCACAGGCCCCAGGCGCCGCGCCCGCGCTCGGCGAACCACTGGGCGAGCGAGGCCGCAGCGAGGGATCGGACGAAATCAGCTGCGCTTGACTCGATTGGGATCGCGGGCCGAGTCGCCCAGCGTCCGTCCGGGAGTTGGGTGAGTTCGGTGGGCGCACCGTGCGCGCGGAGGGCGGCGTTGAGGCTTGCGGCCACTCGCGCCGGATCGTGCTCCGCATAGATTGCGCGCAGCTCTGCCGTGGCCTCGGCAAGGCGCTCCGCGTGGGCGGCGCGTGCGCCAAGTGCCGCATCGCCGTGGGCAGCACTCAGCGCCGCCCAGCGAGTCTGCGCCGCGGCTGCGTCGAGCTCGGCCCACGGCTCGTTCACCACAGCCGTGATGAAGCGGAGGCCGAGTGGCCGGTCGTCGGGTGCGGGGGTTGCGCGGGGAGCTGGCATGCCCCTAGTGTAACGCTATAACCAAGTTTAAGCGTTACGAAAGGAGGGTGTGATGACGAAGCCCTCACCCGAGCGGTACACAGGCGGAACTCTGCACAGCGACGTCCTGATCGTCGGCGGCGGCCCGATCGGTCTCACCCTTGCCGTGCTGCTTCGTGCGCACGGTGTCACCGTGACCGTCGTCGAGGCGCACACCACGCTCTCCACTCACCCGAAAGCCCGGGGCATCTCTGCTCGTTCGATGGAGACCTACCGTTCAGTCGGGCTTGAGTCGGCAATCCGCCAGGCAGCCCTGCCAAGCGACGAAATCCGTTTCTTCCGTGGAGACACGCTTGTCGACCCGCGGTTCAGCCGTTCCGATCCGCCGGCCACGCACGGGAGCGACGCGACCCCGGCGCCCGGTGTGCTCTGTTCGCAGGATGCACTCGAGCCGGTTCTCCTTGCGGCTGCGCGCGACGCGGGAGCCGATGTGCGATTCGGGCAGCGAGTCACCGAGCTGTCGCAGGACCAGGTGGGCGTGAGCGCCGTCGTCGAGGCGGGCGATGGGCAGCGTACGCTGCGCGCGCGAGCACTCATCGGCTGCGATGGCGCAGGGAGCACGGTGCGGCGGGCCACGGGAATCCCACTTCAGGGGGAGCGCGGCCTCGCGAGGTTCCTGTCGATTCGCGTCGTCGCTGACCTCGCCGAGGTGGTGCGTGATCGGGCAGCGGCTTCCTACTTCCTCACCGGCGGCAAGGGTGGCTTTCTCGCGGTCGACAACCGCACCAACTGGGTCTACCAATACCCGCTCCCGGAGGGGAACGACGGCACACAGCTCGCGGACGATCCCGCTGCGCTTGTCCGGCTCGTGCGCGACGCCGCGGGGATCCCGGATCTCGCCGTCGAGGTGCGCGACACGATGGTGTGGCGCATGGACGCGCGCATTGCCGACACGTACCGCGCGGGCCGCGTGTTTCTCGCGGGCGACGCCGCGCACCAGACCCCGCCCACCGGTGGTCACGGAATGAACGTCGGCATCGGTGATGCCGACACGCTCGCGTGGCAGCTTGCGGCAGTGCTGCACGGGGAAGCAGGCGAGGAGCTCCTCGACGCGTACACGGCCGAGCGTCGCCCGGTGGGCGAGACGATCATCGCGATCTCGCGCGGCAACTTCGGGGGACAGTATGGGATCGACGACGAGCTGCTGTTGGGCACCCACTACGGCGCTGCCGAACCGATCGCCGCGGGGGCGTACGCGCCGTCCGGCGCCGTCGGCCGTCGCCTGCCGCACGCGAGGATTGCAGGAGAGCCGCGCGAGGCTTCAACGCTCGACCTCGTCGCGCGCGACTGGCTGGTGCTGCTCGCGGACTCACGTGCGAACGGCACCGCCTGGGTCACAGCGGCTGAGCACGCCGCGGTCGGATTCACCGCGCTCGCGCAGCCGGAGCAATTCGCCGAACGCGCCGGACTTGCGGGGCACGCAATGGATGGCGCGGTTGGGCTGCTCGTGCGCCCCGATGGACACATCGCCGCTCGTCTGGTGCAACCCGACGAGATCTCACCCGCGCTCGCCGCAGCTATGCGGGGCGCACCTACTGGGGCTCCGGCGCGTCCTTGATGAGGTTCGTGATGCGAATCGTGCAGCAGCGCCGACCCTGCTCATCGCTCACGACAATCTCGTGCACGGCGAGCGTGCGGCCGAGGTGCACGGGCGTGCACACTCCGGTCACGTAGCCCTCGGTCGCCGATCGCGTGTGCGTCGCATTGATGTCGATGCCCACCGCGAGGCGGCCAGGGCCGGCGTGCAGATTCGCCGCCATCGAGCCGAGTGACTCACCGAGCACCACGTAGGCGCCGCCGTGGAGAAAGCCGACCGTCTGGCGGTTGCCGCGCACCGGCATGCGTCCAACGGTCCGCTCGACCGTGAACTCCGTGAATTCGATCCCCATTGCCTCCGCGAGCTCGCCCGAGCCGTTCGCGGCCACCCAGTTTTCCGCGCCTGGGAGCGCGGTGCCCACGGGCGCGCTCATGCGCCGACCCCGTTGCCCGATGCGGCTGCGTTTCCCGATGCTGCCACGCCGTGGAACACGGGGCGGCGCTTCTCCTGGAACGCGGCGAAGCCCTCGCGGTAGTCATCCGTGTCGCAGAGCGCTGCCTGCGCGCGGTTCTCCGCAGACATCGACTCCCAGAGGCCGACGCGTTCATCGCGCAGCTGTCGCACGAGCTGCTTCGAAGCGCGGAACGCCTCGGTGGCGCCTGTCGCCGCGGTCGCCGCGACGGTGCGGGTGCGCTCGAGCACCTCATCGTCGGGGAACGACTGCGAGAAGAGTCCGGCCGCCACCGCCTCAGCGCCGCTCATGAGTCGACCCGTGAAGATCAGGTCGAGCGTGCGGTGCGCGCCGAGCCGCTCAACAAACAGTGCGTGGCCGCCAGAGTCGAGCGTTGCGCCGAGGTTTGCGAACGGGCTGCCGATCTTGGCGCTCTCCGCGACGTAGACGACATCGCTCGCAATGAGCAGGCCAAGCCCCACGCCGAGGCAGGCGCCGTGCGCCACCGCAAATGTGGGAGCGGGGAACTCGCTCATCCGCTGGAGGAGTGGTTGCACCCGGCCCTCCAGGTAACCGATCACGTCGTCATTTCGCGGATCGACCCCCGAGATGTCGCGGCCCGCGCTGAACGCGCGCCCCGCGCCTCGCAGCACGAGCGCGCGAACGCCCGCCTGCTCAGCCTGCGCGTAGGCCGCCGACAGCTCGTCAAGCATTGCCGGGCTCAGCGCATTGAGACGCCCGGGTGCGTTCAAGGTGATCTCCGCGACGCCATCGGCGATCGCGAGGTTGACTTCAGGGGGAGCTGTTTCGCTCGTCATCGGAATCCTTCCGTGCTCGGCGTGCGGTTAGGCGTCGTAATCGACGACGAGGCGTTCGGACTGCGGGTGAGACTGACACGTGAGCACGTAGCCGCGCTCAATCTCGTCGGCCTCGAGCGCGTAGTTCTCAGTCATGGAGACGGAGCCCTCGATCACGCGTGCGCGGCACGTGCCGCACACGCCGCCCGCGCAGGCGAACGGCACGTCGGGTCGCACACGCAGCGCCGCGTTCAGCACGGTCTCGTTCGCCGCGACCGGGCTCTCGACGGAAGCCGAAGTGCCGTCGAGCGTGAAGTCGATCACCACGGTCTTCTCGCCGCTGCGCACCTCAACCGGCCGCGCGCGTGGCAGCTGCGCGCCCGGCTCGCCGGTGGTGAAGAGTTCGAAGCGCACGTGCGAGCTCGGCACCTCATGCTCGGCGAGCAGATCGCGGCACAGCTGCACCAGATCGAACGGTCCGCACAGCACCCACTCATCGGCACGACCCACAGGAATCACTTCGCGCAGGATCGTGCGGAGGCGCTCCTCGTCGAGGCGGCCCGAGAGGATGGGGGCCGAGCGCTGCTCGCGTGACAGCACATGGTGCAGCGCGAAGCGTTGCGGATAGCGATCCTTCAGGTCTGCGAGCTCCTCGACAAACATGACGTCGACGGTCGAGCGGTTAGTGAAGAGCAGGTCGAAGCGCGAGGTGTCGCTCTGCGCGAGCACACGGTGCGCCATCGTGATGATGGGCGTGATGCCCGACCCCGCAGCGATGCCGACGACGTGCCGGCCCGCAAGCTCGTCGAGGTTCGAGGTGAACGCGCCCTGCGGAGTCATCACCTGGAGGGTGTCACCCGCCTGCAGCTCATCATTCACCCAGGTGGAGAAGACTCCGCCAAAGTCGCGCTTCACCGCGACGGAGATCTTCCCATCTGCGGGCGGGCGGCAGATCGAGTACGAGCGGCGCAGATCCTCACCATCGATGGTGGTGCGCAGCGCGAGGTGCTGCCCGGCGAGGTAGCGGTAGTCTTCCGCGAGTTCCTGCGGTACCTCAAAGGTCACCTCCACGCTGTTCTCGGTGAGGGGGCGAACCTCGGAAACCCGGAGGTCGTGGAACGTCGCGCGCTTCTTTGCGCCGAGGTTGATGGCGGCCATGATGGTCCCTTCGTTGGCCGCAGCGCGGGGCGCCGCTGCCGGTGAGTCTGGTGAGCTTAGTGAGCCTTGAAGTAGTCAAACGGTTCGAGGCAGGCCTGGCACTCGTAGAGCGACTTGCACGCGGTGGAGCCGAAGCGCGCCACCTCGCGAGTGCGTGTGGAGTGACAGCGCGGGCACTTCACGGCGAGTTGCAGGCGCACGGGACCCTCGCCGAGCGCGGAACGCACGTGCGGAGGAGCGATCCCGTACTCCTCGAGCTTGCGCTTGCCGGCCTCGCTCATCCAGTCCGTCGTCCACGCGGGGGACAGCGTCGTCGAGACGTTGACCTGCGCGTAGCCCGCCTCGTGGAGGCGGGCGGTCACGTCGTCGCGCATCTGATCGATCGCGGGACACCCCGAGTACGTCGGGGTGAGCACCACCTCGGCGCCCGAGTCGGTGGCACGCGCCGCCCGCAGTACGCCGAGATCTTCGATCGTCAGCACTGGCACCTCTGGGTCCGGCACCTGCGCAGCGATATCCCAGACGCGGGCTGCCGCGGGATCGGCGGGGCGCAGTTCGGTTACCATGATGCGCCCGGGTGCCGCCGCGCGAGCCACTGCATCTCCGCGAGAATGTAGCCCATGCGCGTGCTGTGGACGCCGGAGCGGCCGCGTGCCCGCGCGGGCTTCACATCGGGAACCGCGAGGCCCGCCTCGTCGAACACGGTCTCGATCGCGCGGTCGAATCCGGCGCGCAGCGACGACGGGCGAGGCGCGATGCCCTCAAGGCGGTCGTTGAGCGGCTCGTCGGTGAAGAGCTCATCCACGTGCGGCCAGACGCGTTCGATCCCGAGCACCATGCGTTCGCGCGACAGCTCCGTGCCGCCCGCGAGGCGCAGCACCCACTGGGCGGCGTGATCGAGATGGTACGCGACCTCGCGCTCGGCCTTCCCCGCAATCGCGCGCAGCGTCGCATCGGGGCTGTCGAGCAGCGCACGGTAGACCTGAATCTGGTAGGCGGAGAACACGAAGAGTCGCGCGATCGTGTCGCCGAAACCACCGTTCGGCTGCTGCACGAGCCAGCTCGCGCGGAACTCGGGCTCGTCGCGCCAGTAGGCGAGGTCGTCCTCGGAGCGCTCGCTCGCGGTGCCCGCGTAGTGCAGCAGGGCGCGCGCGTGGCCGAGCAGGTCGAGCGCCACGTTCGCGAGCGCCATGTCTTCCTCGAGCTCGGGTGCGCGGCTGATCCACCACGTGAGCTGCTGCGAGTGGATGAGCGCGTCGTCGCCGAGCCAGAGCGCGTACTCCGCGACATCGGGCGAGGCAGTCGAGCCGTCGCCGGGAAGCTCGTCGGCGAGCCGCAGCTCGTCGACGCTGACCGTGCCGTGCTGGGTGTCGAGATCCTGGCTCACAGGTGCTTCACCCCCTCGGCCACCGTGTAGTAGATGGCGTGGCGGTAGTTCTTGCCGGCGGGTGACTCGAAGTACACGCCCTTCGAATCGGGGTCGCTCGTGGTGATCGCCGCGGCCGGCACCACCCAGATCGACACGCCCTCGTTGCGGCGTGTGTAGAGATCACGCGCGTTCCGCAGGGCCATGGCCTCGTCGGGTGCGTGCAGGGATCCGGCGTGCACGTGGCTCAGGCCGCGGTTCGCGCGGATGAACACCTCCCATAGTGGCCAGGCCTCGGTTCCCATTTCTCCGGGTGTCGACATCTTCGTCTCCTTGTCGTGCTGCGTACAGCTGTTGTGCTGCGGAAGAACTATGCGGCGAAGCGTGCGCGCTCGCGCTGCTTGCGGGCGTACTCGACCGCGGCCTCGCGCACCCACTCGCCCTCCTCGTGGGCGGTGCGGCGGTGGTCGAGGCGCTCGGCGTTGGCCGGGCCTCGGCCGTCGAGCACAGCCATGAATTCATCCCAGTCGATGGGGCCTGAGATCCACTGCCCGGTCTCCTCGTCGAAGCGCAGATCGGGATCGGGGCACTCGAGGCCGAGCGCCTCGAACTGCGGAACGCACATGCCCACGAAGCGCTGGCGCAGCTCGTCGTTCGAGAAGCGCTTGATCTTCCACGCCATCGACTGCGCCGAGTTGGGGGACGCGTCGTCGCTCGGGCCGAACATCATGAGCGCCGGCCAGTACCAGCGGTTCACCGCGTCCTGGGCCATCTGCTTCTGCTCGGGGGTGCCGTGCGAGAGCTCGTAGAGGATCTCGAAGCCCTGGCGCTGGTGGAACGACTCTTCCTTGCAGATGCGCACCATGGCGCGACCATACGGGCCGTAGGATGCGCGACAGAGCGGCACCTGGTTGCAGATTGCTGCGCCGTCGACGAGCCAGCCGATGGCGCCCATGTCGGCCCAGGTGGGCGAGTGGTAGTTGAAGATCGAGGAGTAGCGAGCCTTGCCGTCAATGAGCTTCTGCGTCATCTCCTCGCGGCTCACCCCGAGGGTCTGCGCCGCAGAGTAGAGGTAGAGGCCGTGCCCCGCCTCGTCCTGCACCTTTGCGATGAGGATGGCCTTGCGCTTCAGGCTCGGGGCGCGGCTGATCCAGTTCGCCTCGGGCTGCATGCCGATGATCTCGGAGTGCGCGTGCTGCGAGATCTGGCGCACGAGCGTCGCGCGGTACTTCTCGGGCATCCAATCACGCGGCTCGATGCGCTGGTCCGCCTCAATGATGGCGTCGAAGCGTGCCTGCTCCTCGAGCTCTGCCGGGCTCTGGGTCTCGGGTGTTGCCGTGTGTGCCATCTGCTGCCTCCTTGCGTCAGGGCTCTTCCGGTCTGCTTGCGCTGACGCTGGGGTGTCCCGGTCCAGCGCAAGGTGGTAGAGTTGCGGCCAATTGAATTACTTACCGAACATTCAGTGAGTATAGTCTTCCTTGAGTACGATCGCAACGGAGCACCGCCCCAGGGGTTCCCGCGCCGATCACGGACCCCCAACGCAATGGAGCGCACATGAGTTCACTGCCGAACCTGTCTACGATTACAGCCGCGCAGGCGCCGCGGCGCGCGGAGCTGACCGCAGCCGAGATCCCGCTCGATGCGAGCTGGTCTGCCACTGCGATGCTGCGCACCGATACGGCGAAGGAGGCGTTCGGTATTCGTGTGCTCGAGCTCGAGCGTGGCCGAGCAGTGCTCGACATGCTGATTCGCGAGGACATGACGAACGGCTTCGGGATTGCGCACGGCGGCATGGTGTTTACCCTCGCCGATACCGCGTTCGCGTACGCCTGCAACGAGGGGGAGAATGCGGTGGTGGCCTCCGGCGCCGACATTGCTTTCACCCGCGCCACCCATGCTGGCGACCTGCTCACGGCAGTGGCCGAGCGGCGCTGGCTCTCTGGCCGCAACGGACTGTACGACATTACCGTCACCGATCAACACGGCGACACTGTTGCCGAGTTCCGCGGGCGCTCGTTCGCGACCAACCGCGCACTCCCCGTCTCCGGCTGAGCTTTCGAGCTTCCCCGCGCCCCGCCCTGCGAGCGCACACCGCTCACCCCACCCACGTGTCCACCGCCGCACACCTGAAAGAGGACCCATGTCGACCACCTCACGCACGCTCGCCGAGATCGGACTGCACCCGGAGGAGCGCCTCGCGCGCCCCGAGCTGGAGCGCCTGCAGTTGCAGCGCCTGCAGTGGACCGTGCGCCACGCATACGAGAACGTGCCCTTCTACCAGCGCCGCTTCGACGAGGTTGGGGTGCGCCCCGAGGATATCCGCGAGCTGTGTGACGTTGAACGGCTTCCGTTCACCACGAAGAGTGACCTGCGCGACAACTACCCCTTCGGCTTGTTCGCCGTGCCGATGGACCAGGTGCGTCGCGTGCACGCGTCCTCGGGCACAACGGGCAAGCTCACTGTTGTCGGCTACACCGACCAGGATCTGGAGAATTGGGCGGACCTCATCGCCCGCTCGCTGTATGCCTCGGGCGTGCGCCCGGGATGGAAGGTACACAACGCTTACGGCTACGGGCTGTTCACCGGCGGCCTGGGAGCGCACGCCGGGATCGAGCGGCTCGGGTGCACGGTGATCCCGATGTCTGGCGGGCAGACGGAGAAGCAGGTGCAGCTGATCAACGACTTCCAGCCCGAGGCGATCATGTGCACGCCGAGCTACCTGCTGACGATCGCCGACGCGTTCGAGCGTGCCGGCCTCGACCCGCGCAAGTCGAGCCTGAAGGTGGCGATTCTCGGGGCGGAGCCGTGGACCGACTCGATGCGACAGGAGCTGGAGGCACGGCTCGACATCAAGGCCGTCGACATTTACGGGCTGTCCGAGATCATGGGGCCGGGTGTCGGCAATGAGTGCGTCGAGACGCAGGATGGGCCGCACATCTGGGAGGACCACTTCCTGCCCGAGATTATCGATGAGGATCTCCGGCAGGTACCCGATGGGCAGCAGGGCGAGCTTGTCTTCACGACGCTCACGAAGGAAGCCTTCCCGATGATTCGGTACCGGACTCGGGATTTGACCTCGCTCAGCGCCGGCACCGCGCGGCCCGGTCACCGCCGCATCGCAAAGATTACGGGACGCAATGACGACATGATCATCCTGCGTGGCGTGAATCTCTTCCCCACGCAGATTGAGGAGATTGCGTGCGAGATCCCCGCGCTCACGCCGCACTTCATTCTTGAGCTGTCGCGCCGTGGCACGATGGACCACCTGGTCGTCAAGATCGAGCCGTCGATCGACGCGGGCCCGGCCGAGGCGGAGTCGGCCCTGCGTCTCCTGCAGAAGCGCATCAAAGATCGGGTGGGAACCTCCCTTGGGGTCGAGCTTGTGGCGTGCGGCAGTCTGCCCCGCTCCGAAGGAAAGCTGAAGCGTTTGTACGACCTGAGGTAGCTTGGGTGGGTGCGGGCTTCTCGCCCGCACCCAAGCGCTGGGCGCCTGCGGAGGCGCGGGCCGGGAAGGAGTGGCCGATGGGGGCTTCCGAGGTGGCGACAGCAAGCCGACGTGGTCGGCCGGGCTACGACCAGAACAGCATGCTCGAGATCATTGTCGAGCTCTTTATGGACCGCGGGTATGACGCGTCGTCTCTCGACATGATCGCGAAGCGGCTGGGGCTCTCGAAGTCGGCCGTGTACCACCACTTCTCGTCAAAGGCGGAGATGCTGGAGATCGCGCTGGATCGCGTGCTCGGCGAGCTTGAGCGTGTGTTCGACGAGGCTGAGTCCGAAGAGACCGATGCCGTGCTCAAGATTCGCCGCATCGTGCGGGGGGCGGTGACCGTCGCCTGCGAGCGGCGGCAATACCTCACGCTGCTGCTGCGCCTGCACGGAAACTCCGATGTCGAGCTGCGAGCGCTCGCGCGGCGGCGGGAACTCACCGCGCGGCTGAGCCGAGTGTTCGAGCAGGCCCGCGCTGAGGGCAGCGTGCGTGACGATGTGGCGCCGCCGATCGCGGCCCGCCTCACTTTCGGTCTCGTGAACTCGCTCGTCGAGTGGTATCGCCCCGATGGTCCGGAGACCCCTGAGCAGCTCGCCGACACCGTGCTGAAGTATGTGCGCACGGGTCTGCGTGTGAACGAGGAGCGCGACTTCCGCTAGCCTCGCCGCGCTCGGGAGCCTCCCCGCCCGCAGGCAAGCTACCCGACGGGGCGTTGGTTCAGGGTGAGGTTGGGTCCGGGTGTAGGAGCTCTGAGTGCAGGAGCTCGGGTTGCGGTTGGTCCGCGTCGAGCATGCCCTCCAAGAACTTAATGACGGTTGCGCGTTCCTCGGGCTCGAGCGCCGCGGCCACCGCGAACCGGCGCGCGTGCTGCCGACCAATCGTGTTGCTCGCCGTGCGTCGCGTCGACTCGGTCACCTCGATGCACACGGTGCGGCGATCGCTCGGGTGGGGGGATCGGGTGAGGTGACCTGCGGCGATCAGGCGATCCACCAGCTTTGTGGTGGAAGCGCTCGAGATATCGACCGAGCGAGCGATGTCCTTGGGGGTGACGACCTCACCGCGCTGCTGTGCGGCCATGATCATGCGGATGGCGCGCATGTCGGTCTCGTTGAGTCGCATGTAATCCGCGGAGAGCCTCGCGAGTGCTCGGCCGGCCTCCTGCCACGCACCCAAGGCCTCCATGACCGCGAACGCCTGGGTGGTGTCTTCGGTGCTGAGCTCGTGGGCATCGAGCGTGCTTGGCGCGATGGATCGCTGGCGTATCGATGCGCGCTCCTCGCTGCTGTGGACCATTCTCCAAGTATACGATTTCTCGCCAAACTAATCTTTCGCTAAGCTAACGAAATGTGGTGTCGTGCAAGTCGGCAGAGCGTTCCGTCACATGTTCGCGGGCTGGCGCGACACCACAGCCATCTACCCCGGCTGAGTTGGAGAGCGCAATGAATGACACGTGCCCACAGGAGATCTCGAATTCCACAACTTCGCGGCGGGAGGAGAAGCCACCTCAGGCCACGCGCGTGCACGTAGCTCCCGGAGCCCATGTGGCGTCCGCCACTCCGGCTGCGCAGAGTGGTGAGGCTCATATTGAGCGACCCGGAAGCTACGACGCGGTGCTGCTTTCGGGTTTCGGGGGACCGGAGGCCCAAGAAGACGTGTTGCCGTTCCTGCGCAACGTCACGCGCGGTCGCGGGATCCCGGACGAGCGGCTCGAGGAGGTTGCCCATCACTACCGCGCATTCGGCGGAGTGAGTCCCATCAACGACCACAACCGGGAGCTCCAGGCCGCGCTCGCCGCAGCGCTCGAAGCCGCCGGGATCGACTTGCCCGTCTACTGGGGCAACCGCAACTGGGCGCCGTACCTCGATGACGTGCTGGCGCAGGCGGCGAGTGATGGTGTGCGTCGGCTGCTGGCTATTCCCACAAGTGCGTACTCGTCGTACTCCTCGTGTCGACAGTATCGCGAGGACTGGGCCGACGCGTTGGAATCTGCTGGGCTGCAGGAACAGCTACAGATCGACAAGGTGCGGCAGTTCTTCTCGCACCCCGGTTTTGTGCAGCCGTTTGTTGCGGGGGTGACCGCCGCGGTGGCGGAAGCGGAAGCGGCGGGTCACGCGCGCGCTCAGATCGAAGTGTTGTTCTCGACGCACAGCATTCCGAGCGCCGACGCCGAGAACTCGGGGGCCGGCCTCTTTGCCGAGGTTGACGGTGGTGGCTATGCGGCGCAGCACCTCGCGGTCGCTGAACGAATCATGGAGGAGGCTGCGCCTGAGGTGGCCTGGCAGCTGGTGTACCAGTCGCGCTCGGGCGCCCCGTCAACGCCCTGGCTTGAACCGGACATCAACGATGCGATTGCGGAGCTCGAGTCGCGCAGCGCGGTGATCATCGTGCCCGTTGGGTTCGTGAGCGACCACCTCGAAGTGCTCTGGGACCTGGACCGGGAGGCGCGCGAGACCGCAGAAGAGCACGGGCTGTGGGTTCGCCGCGTTGCAACCCCGGGCGTGGATCCCGCGTTCGTTGACGGCCTGGTCGATCTCGTGCGAGAACGGGTGATCGGCCGTCCCGTCGGTCAGCGTGCGAACACCACGCGCATTGGTCCCTGGTTCGACGTCTGTCGCCCGGGCTGCTGCGCGAAGGGTGGGGCCGTCCCGCGCCCGGCAATCGCGGAGTTGATCCCGAGAGAGGGTTAGCCGCCCCGCCCGCGGCGACGAGGGTAGATGGGGAGAATGCTGGAGCTACGCGGCGGCCGGCTCCGGCGTCTTCGAGACCAGGGTGAGTACGTCGTAGGTCGCCACGATCTCGTCGTTCTGGTTGGTGAGCACCGCGTCCCAGTGCACCTCGCCGTACTCGTCAGTCTCGCGCGGCACGATCTGCTTCGCGGTGAGCGCCACGCGCACCCGATCGCCGGGGGAGACTGGCGTGATGAAGCGCAGGCTCTCGAGCCCGTAGTTTGCGAGCACGGGCCCGGGCTCCGGTGAGACGAACAGCCCGGCCGCAAAGGACAGCAGCAGGTAGCCGTGCGCCACGCGGCCCGGGAAAAACGGGTTCGCGGCCGCGGCCTCCTCGTCCATGTGTGCGTAGAACGTGTCGCCCGTGAACTCGGCGAAGTGCGAGATGTCATCGAGGGTGACCTCGCGCGGCTCAGAGACCACCTGATCGCCGATGCGCAGATCCTGCAGCGACTTGCGGAACGGGTGTACATCATCGCGCGTTGCGGCGCCAGCGTGCCACACGCCCGTGATTGCGGTGAGCATCTCAGGGCTCCCCTGGATTGCGGTGCGCTGCATGTAGTGGAACACCGAGCGCACGCCGCCCAGCTCCTCGCCGCCACCGGCGCGGCCGGGGCCGCCGTGTACGAGGTTTGGCAGCGGGGAGCCGTGACCCGTCGACGCGCGCGCGCTCGTGCGGTCGAGCGTGAGCACGCGGCCGTTGCCCGAAGCGATGCGCCGGGTGAGCTGTGCGACGAACTCGGGGTCTGCCGACGCCACACTCGTGACGAGCGAGCCACCGCCGCGGGCGACGAGCTCGGCGGCCTGGGCGGGCGAATCGTACGTGATCACCGACGACACCGGACCAAACGCCTCGGTGTCGTGCACGCGTGCCGCGGTCGCGTCAGCAAAGCGGAGCAGGATCGGGTCAAGGAATGCCCCGCCCGCGCCACCGTCGCCTGCCTCCTGCCCGCCGCCCAACACGATGCGTCCGCCGCCGTCGACGAGCGCCTGCACCTGTCGGAGTACCTCGGCGCGCTGTTCAGCGGATGCGAGCGCGCCCATCGTGACCCCTTCGGTGCGCGGATCGCCGACGACGACCTTCGCGGCGATCCGCTCGGCCACGGCCGCCTCGACGGCGTCGGCGAGCTCGGCGGGCACAATCGCGCGCCGGATCGCGGTGCACTTCTGCCCGGCCTTCGTGGTCATTTCGGCGACGAGCTGGCGCACATAGCCGTCGAACTCAGGCGTGCCGGGGGCCGCATCGGGGCCGAGCACGGAAGCGTTGATCGAGTCGGTCTCCGCGCCGAAGATGACGCCACCCGTCTGCACAGCGGGGTGCAGGCGCAGGCTCTCCGCGGTGGATGCGGAGCCCGTAAACGACACCACGTCGCCGAGCTGCGCGTGCTCAAACACATCCCGGATCGAGCCGGTGACCAGCTGCACGGCGCCCTCGGGCAGCAGACCCGACTCCACCATGATGCGCACCATCTGCTCGGTGAGGTACGCGCCCGGCGTTGCCGGCTTGATGATGGTGGGCATGCCCGCGAGGAAAGCGGGCGCGAGCTTTTCGAGCGCGCCCCACACCGGGAAGTTGAACGCATTGATCTGCACGGCGACACCCGGCAGCGTCGTGCGGATATGGCGGCCGATGAACGAGCCATCCTTCGACAGCGGCTCGACCGGACCGTCCAACTGCACGCGGGCATTCGGCAGCTCGCGGCGGCCCTTGCCCGAGTACGTGAAGAGCACGCCGATGCCGCCGTCGATGTCGACCCACGAGTCGGTCTTCGTTGCGCCCGTGCGTGTGGACAGCTCGTACAGTTCGGCCTTGCGTTCGGTCAGCGCCAGCGCGAGCTGCTTGAGGATGACGGCGCGCTGGTGGAAGGTGAGCGCGCCGAGGCTCGCCTGCCCGGTTTCGCGCGCGTAGGCCATCGCCCCCGCAAGGTCGAGGCCGGCGCTCGAGACGAGGGCGACGGCCTCACCCGTCACCGCATCGCGCACCTCGGCGGCGGGCGTGGCGGCGAGGTCCGCAGCGGCGGGCTGCCACCAGGCGCCCTGGACGTAGCTTTGCAGCGTGCGTGTCATGGGGTGCTCCGTTCGGAAGGGGTGTCGGGCCAGTCGTAGAAGCCGGCGCCGGTCTTGCGGCCGAGCCTGCCCGCGGCGACCATGTCGCGCAGCAGCTGCGGCGGGGTGAAGTTCGGCCCGAGATCCCGCTCGAGCTGCTCGGCGATACCGAGCCGCACGTCGAGGCCGACGATGTCGGTGGTGCGGAGCGGGCCGGTGGGGTGGCGGTACCCCAGTTCCATCGCCAGATCGATGTCTGCGGCGGAGGCCACGCCCTGCTCCACCATGCGGATCGCCTCGAGCGCGAGCGCGACGCCCAGCCGGCTCGACGCGAAGCCGGGGGCATCGGCGACCGTGATGGGGGTCTTACCGAGCGCGCGCACCCAGGAGCGTGCCCGCTCGGGCAGCGCCTCGTCGGTGGTGTCACACACGACCACTTCGATGAGTGAGGACGCGGGGACGGGGTTGAAGAAGTGCAGGCCAATGAAGCGGGCGGGATCGGCGAGGGCGCCGGAGAGCTGCGAGAGTGGGATCGACGAGGTGTTCGACGCGATCACCGCGGTGGGGTCCACCTGCGCCTCGATGCCGCTCAGCGCGGAGAGCTTGAGCTCGAGCGACTCGGGCACGGCCTCGACGACGAGCTCGGTACCCGCAAATGCTGCCGAGTTGGTCGCGACGGTGAGCGCGGCGCGAAGCGCTCGTGCGTCACCGGTGAAGCCGCGAGCGATCGACGCGTCGATGCTGCGCTCGATGCGCTCGCGCGCAGCCGATGCGGCGGCGTCGTCACGCTCGACGACGGTGACAGCGGCGCCGGCGACCAGGAACGCGTGCGCAATGCCGCCGCCCATCCGGCCGCCGCCGAGCACCCCGACGCGTGCCGGTACGGTGTCGAGGCGGGCGCTCGAATCCTGCGTGTCAGTCTGCGCGGCCATCGTCACTTCTTCTTCCGGTCGAGAAACTCGGTCATGCGGCGCATTTTCTCGGGGCTGTCAAACAGGGTGGCCTGCTCGGCGAGATCGATGGCGGGGTGCGCCTCGCGCGGTGCCCGGAGCACGCGCTTCGTGGCGCGGGTTGCCTCGGGGTCGAGCTTCGCGATGCGCCCGGCGATCTGTTCGGCTGCCGCGAGCGCCTCATCGCCGGTGTCGTGGAGGTGCGTGATCAGGCCAGCGGCGAGTGCCTCGTCGCCGGTGAGGATGCGCCCCGCGAGCAGGATCTCCGCGGCGAGCGGTTCGCCCACGAGCTCGCGGAGTCGCCAGGTGGCGCCGGCCGCGGCGATGATGCCGAGCCCCGTCTCTGGGTTGCCAATGCGCAGCGCGGGGGTGCCGACTCGGATGTCTGCCGCGTACGCGAGCTCGGCGCCGCCGCCGAGCGCGTAGCCGTCGAGTGCCGCGATCACGGGCATGGAGAGCGCTGCGATCCGCATGAATGCGCGCGTGTTGATGCCCGCCCGGGCGTCTGCCGCGCGGCGCTCACGCAGCTGCGCGATATCGGCGCCCGCCGCGAAGCTGCCGCCGGCGCCGTGGAGCACGAGCGTGCGGGGATCCCGCTCGAGACCCGCGCACAGCTCGTGCAGCGCGTCGATGAGATCTTGATCGATCGCGTTCCGTTTCTCGGGGCGATCGAGCGTGGCGAGGATATGGCTGCCGCGATCCTCGATGCGCAGCGCGCCGGACGCGGGTGCTGTCGCGCTCATGCGTCGACCCGCTCGATGATCGTGGCGGTGCCCTGGCCCACGCCCACGCACATGGTGGCGAGGCCGTACCGAGAACCCTCGCGCTCCATCCGTCCGAGGAGGGTCACCAGGAGGCGTGAGCCCGAGGAGCCCAGCGGGTGCCCAAGCGCAATCGCGCCACCGTCGGCGTTGACCCGCGCGGGATCGAGGCCGAGCCGCCGAATGCACGCGAGCGACTGCGAGGCGAAGGCCTCGTTGAGCTCGACCGAGCCGATGTCTGCGGCGGAGAGGCCGGCGCGGGCGAGCGCTTTCTCGGTGGCCGGCACGGGGCCGAGCCCCATGACCTCGGGGGCGAGTGCGGCCGACACGCTGGTGACGATGCGTGCGCGGGGAGTGAGCCCGTAGCGCTCGATGGCCGCGCCGCTCGCAACGAGAAGTGCGGAAGCGCCGTCGTTCAGGGAGGACGCATTGCCCGCGGTGACGACTTCGCCGCCGCGCACCACGGGGCGCAGTCCCGCGAGCACCTCGGCGGTGGTGTCGGGGCGGGGGCCTTCGTCGGTGTCGACGAGCCGGGTCGCGCGGCCGTGCGGGGCTTCGACGGGCACGATCTCGTCGCGGAAATGCCCGGCGGCCATAGCGGCGACCGCGCGGCGGTGGCTCTCCACGGCGAACGCGTCGGCGTCCGCGCGGCTGATGCCGTCAACGCGGGCGACCTCCTCGGCTGTCTCCGGCATGGTGAAGGTTGCCTTCTCGCGCGCGGCGAGCTCGGGGTTCGTGAAGCGCCAGCCGATGGAGGTGTCGAACTGATCGCCGGGCTTCGCCCAGGCGCGACCCGGCTTCTCCTGCACCCAGGGCGCGCGCGTCATGGATTCGACGCCGCCCGCAACGATGAGATCGGCGTCGCCCGCGCGGATGGCCTGCGAGGCGTTCGCCACCGCGGTCATGCCCGAGGCGCACAGCCGGTTGACTGTGTACCCGGGCAGCTCGTCAGGCAGTCCGGCGAGCAGCACAGCCATGCGTGCCACGTTGCGGTTGTCCTCGCCTGCCTGGTTGGCAGCACCAAAGATCACCTCGTCGAGCGCGCCGGCGGCGATCGCCTCGGCGCTCAGCCCGGACCGCTCGGCCGCCGCGCGCAGCACGGTGGCCGCGAGATCGTCGGGGCGAACGCCCGCGAGTGCGCCGCCGTAGCGGCCAACCGGGGTGCGAACCCCTCCTACGAGATATGCCTCTGGCATGGGCGGTGACCTCCTCGTCGTGCCCCGAACGCCCGTCACTCGAATTAGTGACTGATCGGTCGGTAATGAATTCAACAATAGGGTGCCGCGCGGGGTTTTCGCAAACATCGCGCGGCATGCGTCCGGGCCGGTGAAACGGCCGGGGGCGCGGCGGCCTGAGCCCCCGCGCCCCCGCGCTCACACCCGGGGATAGGCGGCGAGCGGGTGCTCCAGCAGGTCGACAACGGCCCGCAGGAAACCGGCTGCGTAGCCGCCATCGCACACGCGGTGGTCAAACACCAGCGACAGCTGCGCGATGCGCCGTGGCACGATCTCGCCCTCGACCACCCAGGGCCGCTCGATCACGCGGCCGATGCCGAGGATCGCCACGTTCGGGGTGTTGATGATCGCCGCGGAGCCGTCGACGCCAAAGGCGCCGTAGTTGTTCACCGTGAACGTGGAGTCGCGCATCCGCTCGGGCGGTGTGCGGCCATCCCGCGCGGTCGCCGCAAGTTCGCGCAGCGCCCCGTCGAGCCCGGCAAGGTCGAGCGCATCTGCGCGCGGGATCACGGGAACCATGAGCCCCCGCTCGGTGTCGACCGCCACGCCGAGGTTCACGCCGTCGAACAGTTCGAGTGCGTCGCCGGACTCGGTGAGCCTGCCTGCGAGCAGCGGGAAGCGGTCAAGCGCCAGCAGCACGTAGCGCGAGAAGAGCGCCGTGAATGAAGGCGCCTTCGCATCGGCCGCCGCCATCGCCGGGCGCAGCCGCCAGAGCTCGGTCACATCAACGTCGACCCATACGGTGGCCTCGGGGATCTCGCTGCGGCTGCGGCTGAGTGTGGCGCTCACGGCCTTGCGCAGCTGGGTGAAGCGCTCGGTCTGCACCACCCGCAGCGGTTCTTCGCTGGCTGCGGCGGGGGCCGAGCTTGCCGCGGCGTGTGCGAGTGCCGCGGCAGCCCGCAGAACGTCCCCGCGGGTCACCGCGCCGTCCGCACCGCTCGGCTCGAGCGCCCGGGGATCGACGCCGAGTTCGCGGGCGAGTCGGCGCACAATCGGCGAGCGCACGGCCACCGGGCGATCCGGCACCGAAGCAGTCCCGGCGTGCCCGGGGAGCGTGGGGCGCGGTGGCTGCTCAGGGCGGCCGGCGGGCTCAGGCGCCGCGGGGCGCTCTGGCGGGCGGCCAGCCGCGCCGCGTCGGCGCCTGCGCCCCTTTGTGGGGCCCGAGCCCGTGCCGTATCCGATCAGCACATTGCCGGAGCCGGCCTGCTCCTCGGCGCGGTACGCCTCGTGCTCGGCGGAGGATGCGGGTGCTGCAGCGGTGCTGGGCGCCGCACCACCGGCAGCGCTGTCGTCGGCGGTGGGCGCAGCGGAAGCCGCTGCGCCGTCCTCGATCTCGATTACGGGTGCGCCCGTGAGGATCGTGCCGCCCTCATCGCCGTGCCGCGCGAGCACGGTACCGGCGAACGGTGAGGGGAGGTCGACGATGCTCTTCGCGGTCTCGACCTCGGCGATCACCTGGTCGATACCGATCGTGTCGCCCACCGCCACGGTCCAGCGCACCAGCACGGCCTCGGTGAGGCCCTCGCCGAGGTCGGGCAGCATGAAGGTCTGCACGCTCATCGCTCATCCTCCTCGAAGTGCAGGGAATCGATCGCGTCGAGCACGCGGTCGACGTCGGGCAGGTTCCAGTGCTCGAACTTGGGGGAGGGGAACGGCACGTCGAAGCCGGCCACGCGGCGCACGGGCGCCTCGAGGTGCTCGAAGCACTGCTCGAAGACGCGCGCCTGGATCTCGGAGGCGACGCTTGCGAAGCCCGGCGCCTCGGCGATGACCACCGCGCGTCCTGTGCCCCGCACCGCGGCCATCACGGTCTCGTCGTCGAAGGGCGTGAGCGTGCGGACATCGACCACCTGCACGCTGCGCCCGTCTGCGGCCGCCGCCTCGGCTGCCGCCAGTGCGACGGGCACGGACGGGCCGTAACTGATGAGCGTCACATCGGTGCCCTCGCGCACCACGCGTGCCTCGCGCAGCTCCGCGACGATCGAGGTGTCCACGGGGCCCTTCGACCAGTAGAGCTTCTTCGGCTCCATGAACACGACAGGATCGGGCGAAGCGATTGCCGCGCGCAGCAGCGAGTATGCCTCCTGCGGGGAGGACGGAGAGACCACGGTAAGGCCGGGGGTGTGCGCGTAGTAGGCCTCCGACGAATCGCAGTGGTGCTCAACGCCGCCGATGCCGCCGCCGAAGGGGATGCGAATAACGATCGGCATGCGGCTGGCGCCACGGGTGCGGTTGCCGAGTTTTGCGACGTGGCTCACCACCTGCTCGAACGCGGGCAGCGCGAATGCGTCGAACTGCATCTCCACAACCGGGATCAGGCCGTTCATGGCCATGCCGACCGCGGTGCCCATGATGCCGGACTCGGCGAGCGGGGTGTCGAAGCAGCGATCCTCGCCGAAGCGCGCGGTGAGCCCGTCCGTGATGCGGAACACACCTCCGAGCGCGCCCACGTCTTCACCGAAGATGAGCACGCGCTCGTCCTCGGTGAGTGCATCGGCGAGCGCGCGGTTGAGCGCTGCGGCCATCGTCATCGTTTCGACGGCGGGCGCGTGCTCGACGGTTCCGCCGCTCTGCGGGGTGCGGCGTGCGGTCTCGGGTGCGCCCGGCGCCGGTGCGGCGGGGCGCTGGGGGAGGGTTGCGGTGCTCATGCGGGAGCCTCCGTTCGTGCGATCTCGTCCTGCAGCAGCTGCCACTGGGCGGTGAGCGTTGCCGGGCGCTCGGCGTAGACGTGGGTGAAGAGGTCTTCGGGGTCGACCTGGGGTTCGGCGTTCATGGCGTCGCGCAGCTCGGCTGCGGTCTGCTCGGCCGCGGCCGTGAAGCGCGCCTCAGTCTCGTCGCTCAGGAGACCCGAGGAGCGGAGGTGCTCGCGCACCCGAGTGAGCGGGTCGCGTTCGATCCAGGCCTGCACCTCCTCGTGTTCGCGGTAGCGCGTATCGTCGTCCGCGTTTGTGTGCGCGAGCATGCGGTAGGTGTGCGCCTCGACGAGGCTCGGGCCGTCACCGCGGCGCGCACGGTCGACCGCGGCGCCGAGTACGGCCATGAGCGCCGCAACATCGTTCCCGTCGACGCGCTCGCCCGGCATGCCGTAGCCGATGGCCTTGTGCGCGAGCGACGGGGCCGCGGTCTGGCGTGACAGCGGTACCGAGATCGCAAACTCGTTGTTCTGCACGAAGAACACGACCGCGAGCCCGAACACAGCGGCGAAGTTCATGGCCTCGTGAAAGTCGCCCTCGCTCGTCGCGCCGTCGCCGCACATCGCGAGCACGACGGTGTCTTCGCCACGCAGCTTCGCCGCGTGCGCAAAGCCCACTGCGTGCAGCAGCTGGGTGGCGAGCGGCGTTGCCTGCGGGGCCACGCGGTGCTCGTTCGGGTCGTAGCCCGAGTGCCAGTCTCCGCGCAAGAGCACCATCGCCTGCTCGGGCTCAACGCCGCGCGCGATGACGGCGACGGAATCGCGGTAGGTGGGGAACAGCCAATCGGTGTCGCGGAGCACGCGTGCCGCGGCGATCTGGCAGGCCTCCTGGCCGTTGGACGACGGGTAGACCGCGAGTCGTCCCTGGCGCACGAGTGCGTTGCACTGATCGTTGATGCGGCGCCCCGCAACGAGGTCGCCGTATGCGGCGACGAGTTCATCGCCCGCAGGCGCGCTGAACTGCGAATCGGGAACCGGGGTGCCCGTTGGATCGATGAGCTGGACCGGGGTCTCTCTGGGCAGCAGCGAATGCGCTGAACTGGACACGGCTCCTCCTTGAGCTGACAAGAGTTCACGTTCTGTGTCCCTCAGCGTAGTGATCGTCCGTTTTTCTGGCGGTGTGCCTGGACGAACAGCACGAAAGCTGCGACTATTGCGTACAAATGCACCCCGCAACGCGGCGTGGTGCGGAGAGGGCCCGCAATGGAGCTGGACGAGACGGACCGCGCGATTATCGAGGTGCTGCGGAAGGACGCACGCGCCTCAATGACGGCGATCGCTGAGGCGGTGCACATCTCACGTGCCGGCGCCCACGCGCGGCTCGGACGGCTGCGCGAGGCTGGCGTGATTACCGGCTTCACGATCCGCACGGACCCGGTGCGCTCGGGGCTCCACTCCTCTGCCTATGTGACGCTGTCCGTTGAGCAGCCCGCCTGGCAGGAGGTGCGCGAGCGGCTGATGCGCATTCCCGAAATTGAGCACATTGCGCTCGTGGGTGGCGAGTTTGACGTGCTGCTGCTCGTGCGCGCCCGCGACAACCGCGACCTCCGGCGGGTGGTGCTCGAGGAGGTGCAGGCGATCCCCTCGGTGCGTACCTCGCGCACCCTGTTGATCTTCGAGGACTTCCCCAACACGAACGATCGCTAGCTCCACTTGTCCGAGTGGCCGCGCCCAGCCCCGGGTCGCGGCCGGTCAGGCGTGTGTGTACACTCGATGGCTATCCGACCGTTCGGTCAGGATATCCAGCAGCAGCGGACGAACAATGGAGTTCTCAATGACAGACACTGCAATAGCCGGAAGCGACGCCGCGCAGGCGGCGGCCCGACGTATCGAAGAGCGAAAGGTGCTCGCGGGCACGGTCGTTGGCACCACGATCGAGTGGTACGACTTCTTCATCTACGCGCAGGCGGCCGGCGCGGTCTTTGCGACGCTCTACTTTGCCCCGGCAGGCGAGACGGTCGGTCAGATCGTCTCCTGGGCCTCACTCGGCATCTCATTCCTCTTCCGGCCGCTCGGCGCGATTGTGGCCGGCCACCTCGGCGACCGTCTCGGGCGCAAGCGCATGCTCGTGCTCACCCTCATCATGATGGGGCTTGCCACCGCGCTCATCGGGGTGCTCCCCACCTATGCACAGATTGGGATTGCGGCTCCCGTGCTGCTCATCCTCCTGCGCGTGTTGCAGGGCTTCTCGGCCGGCGGTGAGTGGGGCGGCGCCGCACTCATGTCGGTCGAGCACGCGCCCAAGCACCGCCGCGGCTTCTTCGGGGCCTACCCGCAGATTGGCGTGCCGCTCGGCATGATCCTCGCGACCGCCACGATGTGGGTCATCACCACGACGCTCACGGAGGAGCAGTTCCTCACGTGGGGCTGGCGGATCCCGTTCCTCTTCTCCATCGTGCTCATCGTGGTCGGCTACTTCATTCGCAAGACGGTGGAAGAGTCGCCCGTCTTCAAGCAGCTGCAGGAGCGCAAAGGTGAGTCGGCCACGCCGCTCAAGACACTGTTCTCGAAGCACGCGCGTGAGGTCATCCTTGCCGCGCTCATCTTCATCGCGAACAACGCGGCCGGCTACCTGCTCATCGCATTCTTCTCGACGTACGCCACGCGCCCCGTGGCAGATGGCGGCCTGGGGCTCGAGCGCCCGCCGGTGCTGCTCGCAACCACGCTCGCCTCGTTCGGCTGGCTGTTCTTCACGCTGTACGGCGGCATCCTGTCCGACCGAATCGGCCGCGTGCGCACCTTCCAGATTGGCTACGTGCTGCTCGGCATCTGGGCGATCCCGATGTGGTTCCTTATCGATACCGGCAACCTGTGGCTCTACTTCCTCGCGCTGTTCCTGATGACCGTGGGTCTCGGTCTCTCCTACGGTCCGCAGGCTTCGCTGTACGCCGAGATGTTCCCCGCAGACGTGCGTTACTCCGGGGTCTCCATCGGCTACGCGATCGGCGCGATCTTTGGTGGCGCATTCGCTCCCATGATCGCCGACCTGGTGTTCGGGGCGACGGGCGCCTCGTGGACGATCGGCCTCTACATCCTTGGTGTCACGATCATTTCGCTGATCGCGGTGTCGCTCGTGAAAGAGCCGAAGGGCGTCAACCTGCACACGCGCTCGAACGAGGTGGTCATGCCTGAGGAGGCGTGATCCCGCTCGAAGTGTGACGCCGCGGGGCGGTCGGGGAATCCCCGGCCGCCCCGCGGCGTTGTGTCGGGGGTACGCCGCACCGAGGGAGACCCAATGACCGAACACCCAGAGCTTGCCCGCGCGGCCGCCGACGCTGCCGAGCGCGGCCTGTCCGTCGAGTTTGTGGCGCGCACGGGTGAGGGGCCACCCGCCGATGGCATGCTGAGCGGTGTACCGATCGCGAAGACGATCGTGGTGCAGCGGCGCGAGGAGTTCGTCTTCGTCATTGCGCCGCTCGCCGCCCAGTTCTCCTGGCCGAAGCTGCGCGCGCTGCTCGGCGTGAACAAGCTGTCATTGCCCGACGCCGACGGCGCGTTCGCCGCGACCGGCTACCCGCGCGGCGCAATTACACCGTTGGGCGCGCACACGCCGTGGCCCGTGATCCTCGACGCGAGCCTCGCCGGGCAGCGCATTGCGCTGGGCGCCGGCGCGCACGGCTTTGGCGCCATCGTTGACGCCGATGCGCTCGCGCGCGCCTACGACGCGGAGTTCGCCGAGCTCTCTGCGACGGCTAAGTAGCCGGCCGCGGCCTCCCGCAGGATCTCCTGCAGGCCAGTGTCATCGCTCGCGGCCATGCGCAGCCCGGACTCCCAGCCGCCCGCGCGCATCGCTCCCACGGTGCGCTGCGCGAGGTCGTACACCCCGTACGCGGCGTCGCGACCGAGGTTCTGCGCGACCACGTTCGCGCTGAGCGCTGCGTTCGCGAGCGCGCTCAGGCCGATGAGTGCTTCGCGCAGCTGCGGGGAGTCCGCGGCGGCGAGGAAGGTCGCAGTGCCGGTGACGAGCTGCAGCGCGGCGGCCGCGAGTCGCACACTGCCAAACAGTGAGTCGACGATCTCGCGCAGTGGGGCGAGACGCGCAACCTCAGGGTAGGTCTCGGGGTAGAGGAGCGCGTCGACCGCGGCGGTGACCGCGCCGCACTGCGAGTGGCCGATCACAGTGAAGAGCTGCACGCGGGGCAGGTGCGCCGAGGCGTAGTGGAGGCTTCCCAGGCACTCGGCGCCCGGCACGTTTCCCGCGATCCGCACCACAAACAGGTCGTTTGCGCCGCGCCCCAGAGCCAGCTCGATCGGCACGCGGGCGTCCGAGCAGCTCAGTACTGCGGCGAAGGGCTCCTGGTTGAGGATGCCGTCGTCGTCCGAGCCGTTCACAAAACCGAGGGCCTCAGGGTCGAGCCGCATCTCGATGTCACCGCCTGTGCTGCCGAGTGAGCCAAAGCGACGGCTGCCCGCGGAGAGGAGCTCAAGGGCTTCCGCGGGGGAGTGCGCCTCAATCGGGGCGGGCCGGTCGGACTGCGCCACCCACCGGATCTGCAAGAGCCGATCCCGATCCGCGGTGTGTGCTGCGGGCCCCGCGTCGTCGCCGTGACCGCCCGTGTTCGATTCCGTTGTCCCCATGCGCAGCATCGTAGGCGCTCCGCCGCGAGCGCGCACCGGGAATTCTCCGCGCAAGCTGCATGCGCGAGCGTAGGGTGGGGTCCGGGGCACACGCGCCCCACGAGTGAGAAGGAGCAGGCGACTTGGCTGATCGGGAGACACAGCACGCAGAGCTGGCAGAGCGATTCTTGCCCACGGCGCTCATGGAACGGATTCGGGGCCGCGCGGCGCAGACTGATCGGGCGAACGAGTTCTTCACTGAGGATCTCGCCGAGCTGCGAGAACAGGGGTACCTCACCGTGTTCGTGCCCGAGGAGTTCGGCGGGCCAGGCCTCACCCTGCACGAGGTGTCGCGCCTGCAGCAGCGTCTCGCCGGTGCCGCCCCGGCCACCGCGCTCGCGGTCAACATGCACCTGATGTGTACAGGGGTGGCGCGTGCGCTGCGTGAGCGCGGAGACCACTCGCTCGACGGCGTGTTTTCCGATGCGATGGCGGGCGAGATCTTCGCGTTTGGCATCAGCGAGCCTGGCAACGATTTCGTGCTGAGCGACTCGACCACCGCCGCAGTGCCGCAGGCCGACGGCGGGTACCGGCTCACGGGCACCAAGATCTTCACCTCGCTCTCGCCCGTGTGGACGAGGCTGATGACCCACGGCGTCGACGAGAGTGACCCCGATGTGCGCACGCTCGTCTACGGCTTTGTGACACGCGATACCCCGGGAATCACCGTGTCCGATCGTTGGGACGTGCTCGGCATGCGCGCCTCGCAGAGCCGGGCAACGAGGCTCGACGACGTCGAGCTGGCCGCGGACCGCGTGGTGCGCCGCCTACCGGTCGGCCCCGATCCCGATCTCCTCACCTTCGCGATTGCCGCGAACTTCCAGCTGCTCATCGCCTCGGTGTACGCGGGAGTTGCTCGGCGTGCCCTCCACGTCGCGGCCGAGGGACTGCGCGCGCGTCGCTCAGCGAAGGCGGACACGACGCTCGCCGAGGTGCCGGAGCACCGTGTGCGCCTCGCCGATGCGCACCTCGAGTTCCTCGCGGTGCCCGCCCTGCTCGACTCGACCACGCGTGACTTCGACGAGCTGGTGAATCACGGGGGCGGCTGGTCGCCGCGGCTCGTGGGCACTCGCCTGCACGCGACGACCGCCGCGCGGCGCATGGCCGAGGTCGCGCTGCTGTGCGCCGGTGGCTCCGGCTTCGACTCGGGGCACGAGGCAAGCCGCCTGTATCGCGACGCGGCGGCGGGGATGTTCCATCCACCCGCAGCCGATGCCGCGCGCCCGCTCTTTGCCGCGGCGTTGTTGGACGAACAGTAGCGCCATGGGGGTGCGCGCAGACCGCCACAGGACACTACTGAGTCGACCGCGTGTCGCACCGAGATCGGCGGGATTCCGCGTTCGATCCGGGCAGTGCACCCCACTGTTCACATGTGGCCCTACTCATGAGTAGCAGCTGAGTGCTAGCGTAAAAGCGGATTATTCTGCCGAGATTTGGATGCGAGGCGACATGCAGAAGCGAAAGACCAGCTGGCCGAAGCGCGCGATTGGGGTGCTCTGCGCGGGTGCCTTCGCGGGAGGCCTGCTCGTTGGCGGCTCTCTCACCACCGCCCCCGCACCAGCTCAGGCGCTTGACCTTCCCACCTGGGACGACGTGCAGGCGGCGAAGGGTAATGAGGCCGCGGCGGCGAAAAAGGTCACCGAGATCGAGGGCCTGATCAAGGATGGCGAGAAGGAGCTCGACCGGCTGCGCAACCTGCACGCCACGAAACTCGAAGAGCTGAACGTCGCAGACGCGAACGCTCGCGAGGCCGCCGACCGCGCGCAGCAGCTGCGTGCACAGGCTGAGCAGAGCCAGAAGGAGGCCGAGGAGGCCGCCGATCGCGCGGGCGTACTTGTTGCGCAGATGTACCGCTCCGGCGGCGTCGACCGCAGCATGGAACTCTTCCTTGACGCCGACGAGAAGACCGCTGACGCGCTGCTCGAGCGCATGGCGTCGATGTCGAAGGCGACCGAGCGCAACACGCAGCTCTCGGAGGAGGCACAGCAGGCAGCGAATACCGCAGACACGCTCGGCAAGCAGGCGAAGGCCGCCGAGAAGGAGCGCGAGGAGCTGCGCGAGCGCGCCGCCGTGCTCGAGGCGGAGGCCGCTACCGCCGCCGCGACGCAGGGCGAAAAGGTTGCTGAGCAGGAGGGCAAGCAGCGCGTGCTCGAGACCCAGCTCGCTGCGCTGAAGGACACGACGAGCAAGACCGTCGACGGCTACGAGGAGCGCCTGCGCATCGAGGAGGAGCAGCGCCGCAAGGAAGCCGAGCGCCTCGCCCGCATTGCCGAGGAGTACCGCAAGCAGCAGGAAGAGCTCGCCCGCCAGCAGCAGGAGCAGGCGAACAACGGCGGTGGAAACACGGGCGGTGGCAACACGGGTGGTGGCAACACCGGTGGTGGGAACACGGGTGGTGGCAATACCGGCGGTGGGAACACGGGTGGTGGCAACACCGGTGGTGGCAACGGCGGCATCTCGAACGGCTGGGTGATCCCCACCAGCAATTACTACATCTCCGACTACTTTGCGCCCCCCGGGCGACCGAACCACACCGGTATTGACCTCGCAACGGGATGCGGTACGCCCATTGTTGCCGCGGCGAGCGGCACGGTTGGCATGGCGTACTGGGATCCGTACGGCGGCGGCAACATGGTGACGGTGAACCATCCGACCGGCTGGCAGACGCGCTACGCCCACATGCAGAGCTGGGCACTTGTGGGTGGAGGCCAGCAAGTCTCCGCAGGACAGGTGATTGGCTACGTCGGCACGACCGGCGGGGCGAGCACGGGCTGCCACCTGCACTTCGAGATGCGACTGAACCAGGACGAGGGTTGGTACGGCTTCGTGAACCCCTCCTTCTACATCAACTTCTAGGAGCGACGTGGGTCGCTTTGCCCGGGCAAAGCGACGCACCCACGACGAAGGGCCCGGAATCCGTGAGGATTCCGGGCCCTTCGTCGTGGCCCCGAGGGGCCGAGAACTTAGTGTCCCTGCGCTGCGAGACGCTCCTGCGCCTCGACGATCAGCTGCTCTGCGTCAGCCGCCGAGCCCCACGCGTCCACCTTGACCCACTTGTTCGGCTCGAGGTCCTTGTAGTGCTCGAAGAAGTGCTCGATCTCCTTGCGGGTGTACTCCGGGATGTCAGCGACATCCTGGATGTGCGCCCAACGGGGATCCTTCGCCTGCACCGCGATGACCTTGTCGTCGCCGCCAGCCTCGTCGCTCATCTTCAGCACGCCGACCGGGCGAACCTTGATGCCGACCCCGGGGAAGACCGGGTAGTCGAGCAGCACGAGCACGTCGAGCGGATCGCCGTCCTCGCCCAGCGTCTCCTCGAAGAAGCCGTAGTCGGTCGGGTAGACAAAGCCGGTGTAGAGCACGCGATCGAGGTACACCCGACCGGTCTCGTGATCGACCTCGTACTTGTTGCGGCTCCCCTTGGGGATCTCGATGACAGCGTCGAATGCGGCGGTCATGCGCGCTCCTTCAATCTTGTGGTGGGTGGGCATGGTGCCGGCCCCGGCGAATAGTACTGGGACCAGGCTACCCGAAGCCCGCTGCGCGGCGACTGCCGGGCGGGTAGCCTGAGAGCATGTCCGATCGGCCGCTGCTCGACACCCGGCGCGCGGTCCGCCGTGCGCTCGCCAGTCTGCGCGCGCGCTCGGGGCCCGAGCCGCTTGTCTTGGTTGCGCTTTCCGGCGGCGCCGACTCGCTCGCGCTTGCCGCGGCCACGGCGGTCGAGGCACCGAAGCTTGGCGTGCGCGCGGGTGTGCTGCTCATCGACCATGGGCTCCAAACCGGGTCGGCAGAGGTTGCCGAGCGTGCGGGGGAGCAGGCGCGCACACTCGGCCTCGGCCCCGTGCTCGTGCGCCGGGTGCGGGTTGCGGCGGATGCCCCAGGCGGGCCGGAAGCTGCCGCGCGAGATGCCCGCTATGCGGAGTTCCGATCGGTGGCCGCCGAGGCGGGAGCGAGCGCGATCCTCACCGGCCACACCCGCAGCGATCAGGCGGAACAGGTGCTGCTTGGGCTCGCGCGCGGATCTGGCAGCCGAACGCTTGCCGGCATCCCCGAACGCCGCCCGCTTGGCACTGAGTGCGAGCTGCTGCGCCCATTCCTGGGCGCGGACCCCGAGATCACGCGTGAGGTCACCCGCGCCGCGTGTGAGCGGGCCGAGCTTGAACCATGGGACGACCCGCACAACAACGACGACCGCTTTGCGCGGGTGCGCGTGCGCAGACGCGTGTTGCCCGTGCTCGCCGAGGAACTTGGTGAGGGCATCTCCGCCGCGCTCGCGCGCAGCGCCGATCTTGCCCGGGAAGACGCAGACGCGCTCGACGCCTTTGCCGCCGAGGCCCTCGCTGGGCTGCGACGCGCGGAGCAGCAGGACGCCGTGCACGCGCCCGGTGCGCCGGGCGCCGCTGACCACGAGGTGCTCCTTCCCGCGGCCGGTATCGCGGGGTTGCCCGCTGCGATCCGCAATCGGGTGATCCGACTCGCAGGGGTGGAGTTCGGTGCGCACCTCAGTCGGGAGCACACGCTCGCGCTTGCCGCGCTCGCCACGGACTGGCGCGGGCAGGGGCCCGTGTTCGTGCCCGGGATCCGCGGGACGCGCGCGGCGGGGCTGCTTCGCCTCACCCGACAAACGGGATCACCGCGCGAGAAGCGCGACTGAGTGCCGCCGCAGACGCGCCGCGGTGCGGAACCCCTCAGCGGTGGGCACTAACATAGCCGCATGGATTCCACACACCTGGGGGATGACCTCTCCGTTGTACTGCACACCGAGGCTGAGCTGCTTGCGCGGCTCGGCGAGCTTGCCCGCGAGATCGAGGCGGACTACACCGAGGAGCCGCCGCTTCTCGTCGGTGTGCTGAAGGGCGCCGTGATGGTCATGGCGGATCTTGCTCGCGAGCTGCGCTTCCACGCGCAGATGGACTGGATGGCCGTGTCGTCGTACGGCGCTGGCACAAAGTCGAGTGGCGTCGTGAAGATCCTCAAGGATCTCGACGCCGACATCACCGGCCGCGACGTGCTGATCGTCGAGGACATCATCGACTCCGGCCTGACGCTTGCGTGGCTGAAGGAGAACCTCGAGAGTCGCGGCGCGAAGTCGGTGCGCATCTGCACGATGCTGCGCAAGCCCAAGGCGCTCAAGGTCGAGGTGGACGTCGCGTACGTCGGCTTCGACATCCCCGTCGAGTTCGTGGTCGGCTACGGCCTCGACTACGCGGAGAACTACCGAAACCTCCGCGACGTGGCGATCCTCGCGCCTCACGTCTACGGCGGAGAAGAGTAGTCAGGACGCCCCGGGCGCAGCGTCGTATTCCACACGACTGAGTGCGCCCGGGGTGCGCCCTGAGCGGACACGCGGATTCCCACAGTGGGCGGCCAGTGGAATTGGTTACGCTTGCAAGGGCTGGAATACTCCGGCACGGCACCCCCGAAAGGCCCTGACTTGGCAGAGAATTCTCCGAAGAGCTCGACGAAGAGCAAGAAGCTGTTCCGCGGCCCGCTCCTCTACCTGATCCTCGCCCCGCTGATCGTTCTGATCGGTTGGTCGTTGCTCTCGGGTGGAAGTACACGCGAGGTGCCCACGAAGCAGGGTCTTGAATTCATCGCCGAGGGCAAGACCAAGCAGGCCGAGATCATTGACGGCGATCAGCGCGTCAATCTCACCCTGACGAAGGCCGACAAGAAGCTCGGCACCGATCAGGTGTACTTCTACTACGTGTCGCAGCGCGGCGAGGCCGTCGTTGACGCGGTCACCGACGCGAAGCTGAAGGACGGCTTCACCGACAAGGTGCCGCAGCCGAACCCGCTGTGGTCGCTGCTCGGCTTCCTGCTCCCGCTGCTACTCATCGGCGCGCTGCTGTGGTGGATGCTCTCCTCCATGCAGGGCGGCGGCCGCGGCGTGATGCAGTTCGGCAAGTCGCGCGCGAAGCTGGTCTCGAAAGAGACCCCGCAGGTGACGTTTGCCGACGTTGCGGGCGCAGATGAGGCCGTGGAAGAGCTCCACGAGATCAAGGACTTCCTGCAGGACGCAACCCGCTTCCAGGCTGTGGGTGCCCGCATTCCGAAGGGCGTGCTGCTGTACGGCCCTCCTGGTACCGGCAAGACTCTGCTCGCGCGTGCCGTCGCGGGGGAGGCCGGCGTGCCGTTCTACACGATCTCCGGTTCTGACTTCGTTGAGATGTTTGTGGGCGTCGGCGCGAGCCGCGTGCGCGACCTCTTCAAGGAGGCCAAGGCAAACGCCCCGGCGATCATCTTCATCGATGAGATCGACGCGGTTGGTCAGCGCCGCGGCCAGGGCATGGGCGGCGGTCACGACGAGCGCGAGCAGACGCTCAACCAGCTGCTCGTCGAGATGGACGGCTTCGACCCGAAGACCAACGTCATCATGATCGCGGCGACGAACCGCCCCGACATGCTGGACCCCGCGCTCCTGCGCCCGGGCCGCTTCGACCGCCAGATCGGTGTCGACGCACCGGACATGCCCGGCCGACTCAAGATTCTGCAGGTCCATTCGAAGGGCAAGCCGCTCTCGAAGAACGTTGACCTCGAGGTCGTCGCGCGGAAGACCCCCGGGTTCTCTGGCGCAGACCTCGCGAACGTGCTGAACGAGGCCGCGCTGCTCACCGCGCGCTCGAACGCGCAGCTGATCGACAACCGCGCACTCGACGAGGCGATCGACCGCGTTATCGCCGGCCCGCAGCGCCGCACTCGCGTGATGAAGGACCAGGAGAAGCTCATCACCGCGTACCACGAGGGCGGCCACGCACTCGTCGCGGCAGCACTGAACCACACCGACCCGGTGACGAAGATCACGATTCTCCCGCGTGGACGCGCGCTCGGATACACGATGGTGATCCCGCTCGAGGACAAGTACTCGGTGACTCGGAACGAGCTGCAGGATCAGCTCGCGTACGCGCTCGGCGGCCGCGTGGCCGAGGAGCTCGTGTTCCATGACCCCACGACGGGCGCCGGCAACGACATCGAGAAGGCCACGGGCACCGCACGCAAGATGGTGACCGAGTACGGCATGTCCGCGTCGATCGGCCCGGTGAAGCTCGGCCAGGCACAGCCCGGCGCCTTCCTCGGCGAGTTCGGTCAGAGCCGCGACTACTCCGAGGGGGTGGCCGTCTCGGTCGACACCGAGGTGCGCGCCCTGCTCGAGCAGGCGCACAACGAGGCGTACGAGGCGCTCGTGCAGAACCGCGACGTGCTCGATCGTCTCGCGGCTGAGCTGCTCGAGAAGGAGACGCTCGATCACAACCAGATCGCAGCGATCTTCCACGACGTGCAGAAGCTGCCCGAGCGCGCCATCTGGCTCTCGCACTCGGATCGCCCGGTGTCGGATCGCCCGCCGATCGAGGTGCCCGCCGTCGTGCGAACCGATGGTGACCTCGCTGACGCCGGCGCGAACGCGGAGCAGCAGGCTGCCCCCGCGGAGACGGCAGGCGACGGAGTGAGTGCTGCCGAGCAGTTCGCCCCTGCGGAGCCCGCTGCGGCATCGGAGCCGGTCGCCCCGGCCGAGCCTGCCGAGCCCGCACGCCCGGCCGAGCCGCCGCGCAATCTCGGGGCTCCCCCCGCGACTGACGCTGACGACGCCCGGTAGCGCCGATGAACGAGACCGTGGATCGCGAGCGCATCGCTGCGGCGGTGCGCGAGATGCTGAGCGCAATCGGCTCGGATCCGGATAGCCCCGAGCTGGCGAGCACGCCATTTCGGGTGGCCGACGCGTACGCGGAGTTCTTCGCGGGTGTCGGCACGGACCCGGCTGGTTTTCTCAGCGACGCGGTTCCGGTCGGCGCAGACACGGGTGAGCTCGTGCTTGTGCGTGACATCGCGCTGCGTTCGATGTGTGAGCACCACCTCCTGCCGTTCCGCGGACGCGCCCACGTCGCGTACCGGCCCGGCAGCCGGGTGGTCGGCCTCAGCGCGATCCCGCGCGTGATCGAGACGCTCGCCGCGCGCCCGCAGGTGCAGGAACGACTGGGCGAGCAGATCGCACAGACCCTCGAAGACGGGCTAGCTCCCGCGGGGGTGCTCGTGGTGCTCGAGGCGAGCCACGGGTGCGTGTCTGATCGCGGCGTGCGCCAGGCCGACGCGGTGACCATGACGGTGGCATCCCGCGGCGTACTCGCCGACCCCGCGGAGCAGGCGGCCATTTTCGCGCTGCTCGGCTGCGGCTCGGGAGCAATAGCCACGGCCGAGGCCGGCCGATGACGCGCGCGCCCCGCACCGAGGTGATGGGGGTGCTGAACGTCACCCCGGACTCCTTCAGCGACGGCGGCCGCTTCGTGAGCCCGGACGCCGCTGTGGCTCAGGCGCGCGAGCTGATCGCACAGGGCGCCACGATCATCGACATCGGCGGCGAGTCCACGCGACCGGGAGCGACTCCGGTGGCGCCAGCCGAGGAGCTGCGTCGTGTACTGCCGGTCATCGCGCGGCTCGTGGCAGACGGCATCACGGTATCGATCGACACGATCCACGCGGAGACCGCCGCCGCCGCGGTGGCGGCCGGCGCGCGGTACATCAACGATGTCTCGGGTGGACTTGCCGACGCCGACATGCTCTCGGTGGCGGCCACGGCGAGCCGCGAGCACGACGTGCGCTTCATCATCGGGCACTGGCGGGGCATCCCCGATCCCGCGCACGAGCGCTCGGAGTACCGCGACGTGGTGGCCGAGGTGCGCACCGCGCTCCAGGGGCTCGCCGACGCGGCAGTCACCGCAGGGGTGTCCCCGAGCCACGTGGTGCTCGATCCGGGGCTCGGCTTTGACAAGACCGGTGCGGACGGTTGGCGCCTGCTTGCCGCGCTCGACTCGCTGCGCGCGCTGGGGTACCCCGTGCTCGTTGGTGCGTCGCGCAAGCGGATGCTCGCGGAAGTGCTCGAGACGGTTCCCGAAGCCGCCCGCGCGGCCGCGGCCCCCGGCGCGCACGAGCGCGACCTCGCGACGGCCGTAGTAAGCGCGCTCGCTGCGCGTGACGGTGCGTGGGGCGTGCGCGTGCATGACGTCGCAGGCACCGTGCAAGCTCTCGCAGTTGCAGACGCGTGGGGCGCCGCGCTCCCGCTGCACGCCGCGCCTCGACTGGCGACGGGCGACGTCCCCGCAGCGATCCCGCAGGATCGGATCACCCTCACCGGGCTTGAGGTGTTCGCGCACCACGGCGTCTTCGACTTCGAGCGCGAGACTGGTCAGAAGTTTGTGATCGATGCTGAGGTCGCGGTCGACCTGAGTGCCGCCGCGGCCGGCGACGCGCTGGCGGCCACCGTGCACTACGGCGAGCTCGCCGAGGCGATCGTGGCCGCCGTTGAGCGCGACCCGGTCGACCTGATCGAGACGGTGGCGGAGCGCGTTGCGAGCGTGGCGCTCGGCTTCGCGGGAGTGCGCGAGGCGCGCATCACCGTGCACAAGCCGGACGCCCCGATTCCCGCGACCTTCGCCGATGTCTCGGTGTCGGTGGTGCGCCGCGCCGCCGGGGAGGCCGCCCGATGATCGCGCAGCTCGTTCCTGTGCTCCTCGCGTTCGGCGCGAACCTCGGCGACCGCGGCGAGACCATTCGCGCCGCGCAGGCCGAGATCGCGGCGGCGGCAGGCATCAGCGAGTTCGTGGCGTCGCCGCTGCGCGAAACGATCGCGCTCACGCCGGATGGCCCCGACCCCGACGCGCCGCGCTACTTGAACGGCGTCGCGACGGCGCAGACCACGCTGTCCCCGCACGAGCTGCTCGACCTCACGCAGCGGGTCGAGTCAGCGCACGGTCGCACCCGCGAGGTGCGGTGGGGGGCGCGGACGCTCGACATTGATGTGATCCTCTTCGGTGGCCGCGTGGTGCAGGACGAGCGCCTCATCGTGCCGCACCCGCGGGCGCACGAGCGGGACTTCGTGCTCTCACCCTGGCTCGCGCTGGATCCGAACGCAGTGCTCATGGGGCACGGCCGGGTAGCCGAGCTGCTCGCGCGGGTGGGGGACACGACGCAGCCGTTCGATCCCGAGCTGGGTGATCCCGATCTGCATGATCGTGAGCCGCGCGAACCAGAGCAGGGGAGCAACCGTGCGCGGGGATGAGCGCACCGGCCCGCTCGCCGTCGCCGCGGCCGGAGCCATGGGCATCGCGCTCGGCCTCGTGCTGCAGTTCGCACTGTCGGGGCGGGGCGCGCCGCCGTTCGTGCCGCCGCTCTCGCTCGCACTGATGCTCGCGCTGATCGCCGGGGTGCTCTTGACGCTCGGGATCCGGCTGCGCCGCACCGTGCTGAAGCGTGCGGGCGACGTGAACCCATTCCACGCGGTGCGGCTCCTCGCTACCGCGCGGGCCGGCATGCTCGTCGGCGCACTGCTCGGCGGCTTCGGCGGCGGGCTTGCGCTCTCGCTGCTCGGCCGCAGCGTGCCCGCACCCAGTGAAAGCTGGCTGCCCATGGTGCTCGTGTTCGTGGGCGGTGCGGTGCTCGTCACCTGCGCGGCGATCACTGAGCACCTGTGCAAGATTCCGCCCGGGGACGGCGATGCGCCGGATCAGAGCGATCCCGATCCCGATCCCGCAGCACACACCGCGTACCGCAAACCCTGACGAGCGAGGGGTTCGCGCGGTCACTCCGCCCCTGGCTGGCCTAGGCTACAAGGGTGACCTATGAACCACTGCCGCAGGATCAGCCCAGCTCCACGCCGCCGCTTCCCGCCCACGCCGCCCCCGCAGCCGACGCAGCGAGCGACGCCGTGACGAACGCCGCGCCCGGTGGGGCGGCACCCGGTGCAGCCGTGCCCGCGGACGTGAACTGGCCGAACCATGATGCCGAGTGGCAGCGCGTCTCGCCCTCGTACGCGTGGGCTGATCTGATCGTCAACCTCGTGCTCGTGCTCGTGGTCGGCGCCGTGGTGGGCTTCATCGTCTTCGTGAACGCCGGGGACCAGCGTGTGCTGCCGCTGATCGGTCTCGGCGCGGTGGTCGTCGCGCTGCTGGTGAACGCGCTGTTCGCATTCCGTCGCGTGCGCGCGATCGGCTACATCCTGCGCGAGGATGACCTGCTCTTCCGCCGCGGCATCATGTTCGAGCGCGTTGTCGCGGTGCCGTACGGGCGCCTGCAGCTCGTCGACGTGACCCGAGGCCCGCTGCTGCGCGCGCTCGGCCTCGCCACCCTGAAGTTTGTCACGGCATCGGCGGCCACCGGCGTGCAGCTGCCCGGGCTGAAGCTCGACGACGCGGAGGCGCTGCGCGACCGACTCGTCGCGCTGGCCGAGACCCGGCGGTCTGGGCTGTGAGCGAGCTCCCGCACCCCACGACCCCGGCGGAGGAGCCGGGCCGCGGCCCCCTGCCCGCCGCGGCGAAGCTGCCCGGCACAGCGGACGCCGAGGGCTGGCGCCGCATGCACCCGCTGTCGCCGCTGCTGCGCGGCGGGCTGGCGCTGCTCGTCATCGGCGGCATTATCATCGCCAACTTTCGCGACCGGCTCGTCGAGTTCTTCTTTGCGCGCGAGGCGCTGAAAAACGACGACCTCGCGGGGGTGTTCGATGAGCAGGACATCTTTGGCTACCTCGTTGAGCAGGGCCTCCTGCTGCTCGTGTTGGGCGGCGCCCTCGGCGTCATCCTGCTCATTGTGCTGTTCTCCTGGCTCGCGTGGCGGTTCTCGAGCTACCGGGTGACGGCTGAGGCGGTCGAGACGCGCAGCGGTATTCTGTTCCGCAACCACCGCCGCGCGCCGCTTGAGCGCATCCAGTCGGTCAACCTGCAGCGCCCCATGCTGGCGCGCGCGCTCGGCCTCACAAAAATCGAGGTGGTCACCGCCGGTCAAGACGGCAAGGTGGAACTCGCGTACCTCGGGCACGCTGACGCGAAGACCGTGCGCGAGCAGATCATGCAGATCGCCGCGCAGAAGCGCCGTGGCGATGCGGTGGGAGCCGTGCCGCTCGACGAGATCCACGGCGCTGCCGCGGTTGCGTTCGATGGATCGGTCTACGCTGCCGGTGTGGCAGGCCTCGCTGGGCGGGCGCAGGACTTCGTGGACAGCGACGTTGATCCCGATGCGATCGTGGGCGGTGCGCTCGTGCGCGTGCCCGTGAGTCGACTGCTCGGCAGCATCGCCCTTAGCTGGGAAGCGATCATTCTCGTGCTCGTGGTGGTTGCCGTTATTGTCGGCGGGGCCATCTTCGAGCCCTTCATGATCCTCGGCATTCTGCCTCTCATCGTCGTGATGGCCGGCGTCATGTTTGGCCAGTTCAATCGCGGCTTCAACTTCACGCTCTCGCGCGGTCGCGACACTGTGCGCACGGGCGCGGGGCTTACCTCGACACTCACCGAGTCGATCCCGTTCGGCCGTATCCACGCCATTGAGGCGCGCCAGCCGCTGTTCTGGCGCCCGCTTGGGTGGTGGAAGGTGCGCATCACCACGGCGGGCCACTCTGTGGCGCAGGGCGGTCAGAATGCGTCCCAGAACGTCGTGCTTCCCGTCGGCCTCGAGGCAGATGTGCTGCGCGTCATCGACACGCTGCTGCCCGGTGTGGGTGACGACGACGTCGAGATTGCCGCGCTCCGCAACGGCCTCAGCGGCCCCGGCGCGGGGTACCGTGGACCGGGGCAGCGGGCCGGTTGGGTGCTCTGGTGGGGCAAGCCTCGCGCGGGTATCGCCCTCGAGGGTCTCGGCAGCGAGGACGCCACGCTGCGGATTCGCCGCGGCGTGCTCACGCGCTCGCTCTCGATCATGCCGATCGTCCGTGCACAGTCGGTGCAGCTGCGCCGCCCGCTCGTGCACCGGATGCTCGGGCTCGCCTCGGTGCAAGCGCACACAGTGCTTGGCCCGGTGCGCATGGAGATGCGGGGCATGGAGCTTGGGATCGGCCAGCGCGTGTTCGACGAGCTCGCCACCGCGGTGCTGCGCATTCAGGGCGCTGAGGCCCAGCGCCTCGCGGCCGCGCGCGGTCCGCGGGCGACTCAGACGCCCGTCGAGGAGGCGTAGTGCACCCGAGCGCGCAGGAGTCACGCCTCGGCGTTGGGGTGATCGGCGCGGGCCGCGTCGGCCCCGTGCTCGCGCGCGCCCTCGCGGGGGTGGGGCACGCGATCACCGGCATCTCGGCCGTGAGCGAGGAGAGCCGAGAGCGCGCCGCGGCGATGCTCCCAGGCGTCCCCGTGCTTGAGGTGCCCGAGGTGGTGCGGCGATCTGAGCTCGTCTTGCTCGCCGTGCCAGGTGACGAGCTGCCCGGGCTCATCGCGGGTCTCGCCGCAACCGGCGCGTGGCAGCCCGGCCAGCTCGCGATCCACACCGCGCCCGAGCATGGCACCGCGGTGTTCGGGCCGGCGCTCGCCGTGGGGGTGATCCCGCTCGCGCTGCACCCGGCGATTGTGTTCACGGGAACGAGTCTCGATCTGGGGCGCCTTGCCGGCGCGACGATCGCGGTCACCGCGCCCGCGCCGGTGCTGCCCATCGGGCAGGCGCTCGCGGTGGAGATGGGCGGCGAGCCCGTCATTGTGCGCGAGCAGGATCGGGCGGCGTACGCCGACGCGCTGACCGCGGCGGCCGAGCTTTCGCGTGCCGTCGTGCGGCAGACGACCGACGCGCTGCGCGAAATCGGCGTCGAGCGCCCGGACCGGCTCGCCGGCGGTGTGGTGCGCGCAGCGGTCGAGGAAGAGCTGCGTGAGGCGGCCGGCCGCGACGGGGGCATCACCCCGCCCGCCGAGCTGGCCTAGGATGGAACGGACCGTCGGATCATTGCGACGGACGTCACATCACGGAGGACACGCCCCCACTATGAGCGATCAGAGCGCAGCCCACGCAGCCGAGCCGGCCACCACGGACGCCACCCCGGCCGTCAGTGCCGAGGAGGTCTTCGAACAGAAGCGCGTGCGACTGGAGAAGCGCGACAAACTGAACGCCGGAGCGAGCCTCGAGGGCGGCGCGTACCCGGTCGCGGTTCCGGTGACGAGCACCATCCCCGCCGTGCGCGCGGAGTGGGGTCACCTCGAAGAGACACCCGACACCGCCTCGGGTGCCATCGTCGGCGTCGCCGGCCGTGTCGTGTTCCAGCGCAACACGGGCAAGCTGTGCTTTGCCTCGCTGCAGGCCGGCGACGGCACGCGGATTCAGGCCATGGTGAGCCTGGCAGAGGTGGGCGAGGAATCGCTTGCCGCATACAAGGAGCTCGTCGACCTCGGCGACCACCTGTTCGTGCGCGGCGAGGTCGCCTCAAGCCGTCGCGGCGAGCTCTCGATCATGGTCACGGAGTGGCAGATCGCAGCGAAGGCGATCGCGCCGCTGCCCAACATGCACACCGAGCTGAATGAGGAGACGCGGGTGCGCCAGCGCTACCTCGATCTCATCCAGCGGGATCAGGCACGCCGCAATGTTGTGACCCGCGCGCGCACGATGGCGAGCCTGCGTCACACCTTCGCCGAGCGCGACTTCATCGAGGCCGAGACCCCGATGCTGCAGACGATGCACGGCGGCGCCTCGGCGCGCCCGTTCGTGACGCACTCGAACGCGTTCGACACCGAGCTCTTCCTGCGCATCGCACCCGAGCTTTTCCTGAAGCGCGCGGTCGTCGGTGGCCTCGAGCGCGTCTTCGAGATCAACCGCAACTTCCGCAACGAGGGCGCCGACTCGACGCACAGCCCCGAGTTCGCCATGCTCGAGGCATACCAGGCATACACCGACTACAACGGCATTGCTGACCTCACGCAGGATCTCGTACAGAACGCCGCGCTTGCCGCGAACGTGGGCACGGAGCGCGAGGGAACGCACGTGGTCGAGTGGGCTGACGGCACGCTCTTCGATCTCGGCGGCAACTGGGATCGCATCTCCATGTACGGCACGCTCTCGGAGGCCGCGGGCCGTGAGATCACGCCCGAGACCTCGGTTGCCGAGCTGCAGGCGATCGCCGATGCCGAGGGCGTCGAGGTGAAGCTGCCGAACCACGGCAAGCTGGTCGAGGAGCTGTGGGAGCACTTCGTGAAGGACGGGCTGACCAGCCCCACCTTCGTAATGGACTTCCCGGTCGAGACGAGCCCGCTCACCCGTCACCACCGCTCCATCCCCGGTGTGGTTGAGAAGTGGGATCTGTACGTGCGTGGCTTCGAGCTGGCCACGGGCTACTCCGAGCTCATCGACCCGGTCGTGCAGCGCGAGCGCTTCACTCAGCAGGCGGCAGAGGCCGCACGCGGCGACGATGAGGCCATGGGCGTGGACGAGGAGTTCTTGCGCGCGCTCGAGCACGGCATGCCGCCGTCGGGTGGCATGGGCATGGGCATGGACCGCCTGCTCATGGCGCTCACGGGTCTCGGCATTCGCGAGACCATCCTCTTCCCGCTCGTGAAGTAGCGCGGGATCCCGCACGCATGACTGAACGCCCACCCGCCAGCGCGGGTGGGCGTTCAGCTATCCCCGGTATCCACCCGGTACACTGGCGAGCATGGACAGCTGGTGGACGAACGCGGTTTGGTCGCTTACGCCGACCGTGCTCATCGGGATCTTTTTCTGGATGGTGATCCGCCTCATTCTGCGCGCGGATCGCACGGAGCGTCGGGTCTACCGGCAGATCGAGGACGAGGAGCGCGCGAAGGCCGGCCTCCCCGCCCGCGAAGAGTCGTAACCCGCACTTCCTCCCGCGCCGCATGCGTGCGTGACCCGCGGCGCCCGCTACAGTACTTGCAGGGGTGATACCCGGCTGCTCGACGACGGATCTTTGGCGAGCGCGTTGTGCCGGTGTCACTGTGTGCTGTGGTGACTGAGGAGATGCGTCGATGGAGGACCTGAACTGGTTCGGAGTGAACTGGCCATTCGCGTGGACCCTGACGTTCCTCATTGTCGACAATGTGATCCGCATCATCGCCCTGTTCGTCGTCCCCCGCAACCGTCGTCCGACCTCAGGCATGGCCTGGCTGATGGCTATTTTCCTGCTGCCCGTGCCCGGCCTCCTGCTCTTCCTGATCATCGGAAGTAAGCGGCTGCCGCGTGCGCGCGAGCAGAAGCAGGAGGCGATCAACCTCTTCGTCTCGCAGATCGCGGAGCGCGAGGATCAGGGCATGGTCACGCCGACCTCGGAGCTGCAGCCCGGCCTGGATAGCGCGGTGCGGCTCGGGCGCTCGCTCGGCGCCCAGCCGATGCTGAGCGGCAACGCGGCGACCATGTGCATCGACTACGAGGAGTCGCTCGCGCAGATGGCCGCGGCGATCCGCACGGCCACGGAGTACGTGCACATTGAGTTCTACATCCTTGTGCACGACGAGGCGACCGACGACATCTTTACCGCGATGGGCGAGGCAGTCGAGCGCGGGGTGCAGGTGCGCGTGCTGCTCGACCACATTTCCGCGGTGCGTAACCCGGGCACGCGTCGCACAGCGCAGAGCCTCGACGACCTCGGCGTGCAGTGGGCGTACATGCTCCCGGTGCGGCCGTGGCGGGGCGAGTACCAGCGCCCCGATCTGCGCAACCACCGCAAGCTCATCGTGGTCGACGGGCGGGTGGGCTTCATGGGCTCGCAGAACCTCGTCGACTCGAGCTACAACAAGCGCTCGAACCAGCGGCGCGGCCTGCACTGGAAGGACCTCATGGTCCGCGTGGAGGGGCCGATCGTGCTCGGCCTCGAAGCGGTGTTCCAGGGCGACTGGTACCTGGAGACGGGGCAGTACCTCACGCACCTCGCCGAATCGCCCATCGAGGTGGCCCGGCCCGGCCAGCTCGACTGCCAGATCGTGCCGAGCGGTCCCGGCTACGAGGCCGAGAACAACCTCCAGGTGTTCGTCGCGCTGCTGTACACGGCGAAGCGCCGCATCAGCATCACGAGCCCGTACTTCGTGCCCGACGGCTCGATCATGAACGCGCTGCGCGCCGCGACGGCGCGCGGGGTTGAGGTGGAGCTGTTCGTCTCGGAGACGGGCGACCAGGCCGTCGTCTACCACGCGCAGCGCTCGTACTACGAGGAGCTGCTGCGCGCGGGGGTGCGGATCTGGATGTACCGCCCGCCCTACATCCTCCACTCGAAGCACTTCACCGTGGACGACGCGGTCGCCGTGGTCGGCTCCTCGAACATGGACCAGCGATCCTTCGGTCTCAACATGGAGATTTCGATGGTGGTGCACGGCGAGGGCTTCGTGCGGGATCTCGACGAGGTGAGCGACTTCTACCGCGCGAACTCGCGCGAGCTCACGCTCGAGGAGTGGCTGCAGCAGCCGCTCCGCTCGCAGCTCCTCGACGGGCTCGCGCGCCTCAGCTCGGCCCTGCAGTAGCGGCGCACCGGGCTGGCCAGCCAGCCCGGCTCAGCCGGCTCAGCCAGCCAGCCCGCCCGGCTCAGCCCGCCCGCCCCGCCGGCCAGCCTCGGCTACAGCGCGTGCTGCATCGCCGGGGTGCCCAGCCGGCGCACGGCCGGCGCGGCAGCGCCCGACACCGCGGACAGCAGCCACGCCTCCCCGTTCAGGATGCGGGGCGCGGGCTCGCCGCTCAGCTCGGAGAGCGCCGCGCGGATGAGCGCGCCGTGCGCGATCACGATGCTGCCCGGCGCCTCGCGCAGGTGGCGCTCGAAGGCCCGGGCGCCGCGCCGGGCGAGCGGCAGGAGCCCCTCAGCCTCGGGGATGTCGAGGCCCGGCCAGCGCGCGGTCACCTCGCTCACCTGGAGGCCCTCGGCCGGCCCGAAGTCGCGCTCGGTGACCGCGACGTCGATCTCGGGCTCGGCGAGGCCGAGGCGCCCGGCGATGATGCGGCCCGTGTCGACGGCCCGCCCGAGCGGCGACACGACGACCCGGGACCAGCTGCCCGAAGCCGCCAGGAGCTCGGCGATCTCGCCGGCCTGCGCCCGGCCGCGCTCGTTCAGGGGGATGTCGGTGCGACCCTGGATGCGGCGGCCGATGTTCCAGTCCGTCTCGCCGTGGCGCACGATGACGATGGACGCGGCTGGGTGCGACGAGGTGCTCATGCCCCCACGCTAGCCGGTTCCGCCTGCGAGCTCGCGTGCGCGGCGCGCTGCGCCGGATCCGGCTCGAATACGAGGGCCCGGTCGATCTCGACGCGCACCCGCTCGCCGGCCGCGCAGCGGGCGCCGCTCGCCCGGGAGCGCAGCCGCAGCTCGCCCCAGCGCACGACGAGCTCGTCGCCGCTCCGGCCGAACAGCGAGGACTCGACGACCGCGGGCCCGGCCGGGTCGGGCACGACGCGCACGTGCTCCGGCTGGACCGCGATCTCCACGGCGCGCTCGCCTGCGACGTGAACGGGGTGGGCGGGATCTCGGTGGGCGCGAGCTCGATGGTCGGGACTGCGCTCCGCCGAGAGCCGCTCCGCCGGTACCTCGATCGGGAAGCCGCTCGCGCGGAACACGCCGCCGGACAGCCTGCCGGGCAGCACGGCCGCGTCGGAGATGAAGCGCGCAACGAAGGGGGAGGCGGGCCGATCGACGAGCTCGCTCGGGGTGCCGATCTGCTGCACCCGGCCCGCGTCGAGCACGACGACGCGGTCGGCGAGGGCGAGCGCCTCGCTGCGGTCGTGCGTGACGTGGATCACGGTGAGCCCGAGGCTGCGGGTGAGGGCGCGGAGCTCCAGGCGGAGCCGATCGCGCAGGGGCTCGTCGAGGGCGGACAGCGCCTCGTCGAGGAGCAGCACCCGGGGCCGGCCCACGATCGCCCGGGCGATGGCGACGCGCTGGCGCTGACCGCCCGAGAGCGTCGCGGGATCGCGGCGCTCGGCGCCTCCGAGCCCGACGAGCTCGAGCGCCTCGGCCACCCGGCGGGTGCGCTCCGCACGGCCGACGCCCGCGCGGCGGAGCGGATACTCGACGTTGCGGCCCACGTTCCAGTGGGGCCACACCGCGTGCTGCTGGAACACCATGCCGAGGCCGCGCCGCTCGGGCTCGACGTCGCGTCCGGCCCCCGCGACCGTGGTCTCGCCGATCCGCACGGTGCCCGCCGTGGGCGAGATGAAGCCGGCGACCGTGCGCAGCAGCGTCGTCTTCCCCGAGCCGGAGGGGCCGACGAGGGCGACGAACTCGCCGTCGCCGATATTGAGATCGACATCGGCGAGGCCGAGGTGTCCGCCCGGGTAGGCGAGGCTGACGGAGGTGAGGGAGACGGATGACACGATCGGTCCTAACGCTGGGTACGTGCGGTGAAGCCGAGGCCGACGAGGCCGACCACGGCGACGATGAGGGAGAGCGCCGACGAGGCGTTGTACGCGCCCGCCTGCTGCAGGTTGAAGATGACGACGCCGAGGGTCTGCGAGCCGGGGGAGAGGAGCAGCACCGAGAGGGTCAGCTCGCGCACCGCGGTCAGCGCGACGAGCACGGCGCCCGAGATCGCGGCGGGCACCGCCATCCGGCAGGAGATGTCCCACAGGGCCCGAAGGCGGGAGGCGCCGGAGAGCCGGGCCGCCTCCTCGGCGGTCGTGGGGATCCCGGAGAGCGGCGCGTGCACCGATTGCACCACGAGCGCGAGGAAGGAAGTCAGATACGCGCAGAGGATCAGCCACGGGGTGTTGTAGAGGCCGATCCGTGGCGCGATCAGCAGCCAAGCGACGGCGATGACGAGCCCGGGGATCGCCTGCGGCAGGAGCGAGAGGCCGAGGAGCGCGGCGTTGCCGCGGGCGCGCGTGCGGGTGACGATCGTTCCGATCCCGAGCCCGAGCACCCCGCAGCCGAGCGCGGCGAGCGTGGCCAGCATGAGCGAGTTGCCGATGCCCTGGAGCGTGCCCGAGGCGCTGAGCGCGCGCTCGAAGCTCGCGAGCGTGATGGTCTCCGGCGTGAGCGGCACCCCGGGGGCGGGCAGGAGCGCCTGGATCGCAAGCGTGACGAGGGGGAGCACGGTGACAGCCAGGACGAGCAAGGCGGTGATCGCGGCGATCGGCCCGCGGGCCCGGCCGAGCGGGAGCAGCGCCGGGGCGCCCGCCTGGGCGTCGAGCTCGACGCGGGTGCGCGAGCGCAGCAGATCGACGACGACGCCGAGCAGCGCGATCAGGAGCAGCACGAAGCCGATCGCGGCGACCACGGCGAGCGGATCCTCGACCGTGCCGGACTGGAGATAGCGGTAGACAAGCGTGGAGAGCGTCACGTAGCGCTCGGGCAGCCCGATGATCGAGGGGATGCCGAAGTCGGCGAGGTTCGACACCGCGATGAGCGTGAACGCGGAGAGCATCGCGGGGCGGAGAAGCGGGGTGGTCACCTCCCAGAGCGCGCGCGGCGCGGAGGAGCCCGCGATGCGCGCGGCCTGCTCGAGGTCTGCGGGGATGCGGCGGAGCGCGGCCGTGACGATCATCATCGCGATCGGGAAGCTGTGCAGCGTGAGCAGGAAGATAACGCCGTCGCCGCCGTAGAGGTTCCACAGCGGGGCCCCGAAGCGGGCCGTCCAGAACGTGTTCACCGCGGAGGCGGGGCCGAGCAAGCTGAGCCAGGCGATCGCGCCAACGAACGGGGGCATGAGCATGGGGCTCAGCGCGAGGAGCCGGAGCACGCGCCGCCCCGGGAGGTCGGTGCGCTCCAGGAGGAGGGCGAGGAGGGTGCCGATGACCACCGCGAGCACGCCCGAGACGGTCGCCGACACGAGCGAGTTGGCCGCGGCCGCGAGCACATCGGGATCGGCGAGCGCCGCCCAGCCGCCGCCGCCCGCCGCGAGCAGGACGACCGCGCCGATCGGCACGAGGACGAGCGCGGCGACCGCGCACCACAGCGCGAGGCGGGTCGCGTCACAGCCGTCGAAGCGGATTCCGCCGGTGCGCGGCCCGCGGGCCCGGTCGGTGACGACCAGGCCCGCGGGGATGCGCTCCTGCGTGTTACTGGAAGAGGCCATTGAACGTCTGCACGGCGTCGGCCTGCGTGGCGCGGATCTGCTTGAGCTCAGGGGTGAGGAACGCGATGTCGGCGATCGCCGGCGCGCCCTTCGGGCTCGCGACGTCCTCGCGGATGGGCAGGTACGACTGCGAGGCGGCGATCTCCTGGCCCTCGGCGCTGATGAGGAAGTCGACGAAGAGCTTCGCCGCTTCGGGCTGCTCGGTGTCGGCGAAGATCCCGACCGGCTGGGAGACGAAGGGCACGCCCTCGCTCGGGTAGACCGCGGCGATGGGGGAGCCGGCCGCCGCGAGATCCCGCACGAGCGAGTCCACGACGATGCCGACCGGGCTGCTGCCGTCGGCGACCGCCTGCGAGACGGGGCCGTTGCTCTCGGCGATCAGGGGCGTGTTCTGGGCGAGGCCCTCGAGCCAGCTCAGGCCGAGCGCCGGAGTGTCGAGCCAGACGGCGGCGTTGTAGGCCGCGGCGCCCGAGACATCGGGGTTCGGCATCGCGATCTTCCCCGCGTACTGGGGATCGGTGAGATCGGCCCACGATTCGGGGGCGTCGGTGATCACGTTCGTGTTCACGGCGATCACCGTCGGGATCAGGCGGGTGCCCACGTAGAAGTGCTCGGGGTCGATGAGGTCCTGGCGGATGTCCTTCGCCTCGGGCGACGCGTACTCGAGCAGCAGATCGCGCTCGGCGTAGTCCTCGAAGGTGCCCGCGTCGGCGGCGAGCAGCAGGTCCGCGCCGATGTCGCCGGCCTTCTCCTCGGTGGCGATGCGCGCCGTGAGGTCGCCCGTGCCCGCGCGGAACACGTCGACCGTGATCTCGGGGTGGTGCTTCGTGAAGGCGGCGATGACCGCGTCGATCTTCTCCTGCGGCTCCGAGGTGTAGAGCGTGATCGTGGAGGCCTCGGCCGAGGCGCCGGACGCTGCCGGGGCCTCGGATCCGGCGGCATCGGCCGCGGAGGAGCAACCGGTGAGGGCGAGCGCCGCGAGGGCGAATGCGGCGATGACGCCGGTGGTGCGATTACGAGACATGAGTCGCTTTCTGTGCGGGTCGGGTGATGGGTTGGGTGAACAGGGGATCGGGGGAGTGCAGCGCGATCGCCGAGGCGCTCACTCCGTCGCTCGTGATCTGCACGAGCGAGAACATGGGGGAGTCGTGTCCGGCCACAGCATCGGGCCCGGCGTCCATGACCTGGTGGTAGGCGAGCGAGGGGCCGACGAAGACGGGGAACCCCTGCACCGACGCCGACAGGCTGTGGTGGTAGTGCCCGGCGAGGATCGCCCGCACATCGGAGCCGCGCAGCAGTTCGAGCAGGGCGTCCGCGTTCGCGAGGCCCTGCCTACGCAGTGTCGGTAGCGGTGAGGCGAGCGGCGCGTGGTGCAGCGCGATCACGGAGCCGTGCGCTGCGGGCCGCGCCAGTTCATCAGCGAGCCAGTCGAGCTGCGCGGGATCCAGCACGCCGCGGTGCGAGTCGAGCCGGATCACACGGGTGCCGTCGACGTCGTGCACGGCGAAGTGGCCCGCGCCGTGGTGCGGGAGCTTGCGCGCCGCGACCGGGTCGTCGTGATTGCCGAGCACCGTGAGCACGGGGGCGCCGAGCCGGTCCTCGAGCCGGCGGCAGGCCGCGGCGACCGCGGGGTACGCCCCGGGGTTGCCGCGCTCGATCAGATCGCCCGTGATGAGCACCACCTCGGGCGTGACGCCCGCGGCCACCGCGTAGTCGCCCACGCGCTCGATGCGGCCGGCGCCGTCCACCGAGCCGTAGAGCAGGCCGGTCTCGGTCGCGTGGACGTCGCTCAGGTGCAGCACCGTGAAGCGCCCCGTGTCGCGGCTCATGCGCGCAGCTCCGCGACTGCCGGGCGCTCGGCGCGTGCGCGGAGCGCCCGGAGCTGCGCGTCGCTCGCGCCGTGCGCGCGGAGGTAGGCCTCCGGGCCGCCCTCCGCGTCGATCAGGTCGAGCGCCCCCTCGAGCGCCTCGGCGGGGCTGTCGAGGTGCAGGCGCTCGGCGGCCGCCCGCGCGGCCCCGCTCAGCGCGAGCGCGTCGAGCTGCGCGGTCGCGATGCTCGCCCGCGCGGGCCGCACGGTGCGGCCCGACTGCGCGTAGTCGGCCACGACCGTCTCGCGGGTGTCGCCCGCCACGAGGCGCGCGAGCGCCACGACGAGGCCCGTGCGATCCTTGCCCGCCGTGCAGTGCACCGCGACGACGCCCGGGTGCTCGGCGATCGCGCCGACGGCGGCGGCGATCCGGGCTCCGCGATCCCGCACGAGGCCCGCGTACACGCCCTCGAGCGAGCCGGCGGCGGGCGGAGCCTCGCCGTACAGGGGCGCGGAGCGGATCGGCAGCCCGTGGGTGCGCGGGCCGTGCTCCTCGGGCTCGCGCAGGTCGATCACGAGGTCGACCCCGAGTGCGCGGAGGGCGCGCTCGCCGCCGGCGCTCAGCCCGTCGAGCGACGCGGTGCGCACGAGCCAGGGGCTCGCCTCCGCGCCGACGCTCCGCGCGTTGTAGCTGCCCTCGAGTGGAATGACGTGCACTGCTCAGAACTCCTACCGGTTGCTGCCCGTTACATCGAGCGTGAAATTCGATTACATGAGCAGCTTCCCGAGCCCAGGTGTCGCCTCGGTGAACGCCGCGAGGCGGCCGCGTGGACGTTCGCGGAAGTGCGCGCGACGCGCGGGCAGGGGCAGGCAGGGGCGGGTGCACGACGCGGGCAGGGCGGGCACGATTTCCCGCCACGCGGCGTCTCTGCTCTCCCTAAGCGCCGGGATCGGCGAGCGCGTCGGCGACGACCTCGCGCATGTCGAGCGCGTCGCTCGGCGCGGCCAGCGCGGACACCTCGGCGACGAGCGCCTGCAGCAGCACGGAGTGCCCGAGCCTGCTGAAGAAGGGGTCGACCGTGTGCTGGGCGCCGATCATGCCCGTCGAGAGCGTCACGTCGGCCAGGTCGCCGAGCGGTGAGCGGGCGTAGCTGCTCAGCGCGATGATGCGCGCCCCGCGCTTGCGGGCGGCGCGCGCCGTGGCGAGGGTGTGTGTGTTCGCACCCGAGTGGCTGAGGGCAAGGCAAACGTCGTGAGGACCGGTGCTATGCGCGGCGAACTGTTGCGCGAGGATGTCGAGCGGCGCTTCGACGGGACGACCGATGGTAGCGAAGCGCATGGCCGCATCCTGCAGAGGAGGAGCAGAGAAGCCGTTCGCCGAGCAGACCACGCGGGAAGCGCCGACGAGGATCGTCGCGGCCTCGGAGAGCGCAACGCGATCGATGGCCTGCTGCCCCACAAGCAGCGCCGTGCGCGCGTGCGCGAACACCGCATCAACGGCGTCACCCGCCACTGGATCTTCCACGGGCGTCGCGGCATTCTCACGTGCGAGTTCAAGCCGGAGGTGCTGGAATCCGCGGAATCCGAGCCTCTGGCATGCACGGATGACCGTGGCGGTCGATGTTCCGGCTGCGGAGGCGAGCTCCTGCGTCGACCACTGCGGGATCTCACCCGGCCGGTCGAGAATCACCCGGGCCACCGCCCCCTCACTCTGGCCGAGGCCACCGGCAACAGCGCGGATCAGCGCGAGGGCCGAACCGTCAGGGTGCGCGTGGGTGAGCGGGGCTGGCATGCGTTCACCGTAGGGCGCCCGGGTGAACGAGAAGTGGCGGGGAGCTTGCGGACAGGCGGCGGGGTGGCGGCGCGGGTTCCCCGCTCAACTGGCGGGCACCGGATCGCGGATCTCGGCCTTGCACGCCTCTGGCGAACAACCGCCCATAGAGCCGTCAGCTCGCATACCCTGGGTACATCGACGAACTCGCGCCCCGGCGGGTTTGTCTGGGAGGTTATAGATGTTCGAGAGATTCACCGACCGCGCACGTCGTGTTGTCGTCCTCGCCCAAGAAGAGGCGAAGATGCTCAACCATAACTACATCGGCACGGAGCACATTCTGCTCGGCCTGATCCATGAGGGCGAGGGCGTTGCCGCGAAGGCGCTCGAGCAGCTCGATATCTCGCTCGACGCTGTGCGCGCGCAGGTGACCGACATCATCGGCACCGGCCAGCAGCCGCCCGCGGGTCACATTCCCTTCACGCCCCGCGCGAAGAAGGTGCTGGAGCTCAGCCTCCGCGAGGCGCTGCAGCTCGGCCACAACTACATCGGTACCGAGCACATTCTGCTCGGCCTCATTCGCGAGGGCGAGGGCGTTGCCGCTCAGGTGCTCGTGAAGCTCGGGGCTGACCTCAACCGTGTGCGTCAGACCGTCATCCAGTTGCTCTCCGGCTACCAGGCCGGTAAGGAGAATGCGACCGTTGGTGCACCCGAGACGGGTGGGGAGTCCAAGGGCTCGCAGGTGCTCGACCAGTTCGGTCGGAACCTCACTCAGGCCGCACGCGAGGGCAAGCTTGACCCCGTGATCGGCCGCGAGAAGGAGGTCGAGCGGGTCATGCAGATCCTCTCGCGCCGCTCGAAGAACAACCCGGTGCTGATCGGTGAGCCCGGCGTCGGCAAGACCGCTGTAGTCGAGGGCCTCGCGCAGGCCATCGTCAAGGGCGAGGTGCCCGAGACACTGAAGGACAAGCAGGTCTACGTGCTCGACCTCGGCTCCATGATTGCGGGCAGCCGCTACCGTGGTGACTTCGAGGAGCGTCTCAAGAAGGTGACGAAGGAGATCCGCAACCGCGGGGACATCATCATCTTCATTGACGAGATTCACACGCTCGTGGGCGCGGGTGCCGCCGAGGGCGCAATCGACGCAGCGAACATCCTGAAGCCCATGCTGGCTCGTGGTGAGCTGCAGACCATCGGTGCGACCACGCTCGATGAGTACCGCAAGCACTTCGAGAAGGATGCGGCACTTGAGCGCCGCTTCCAGCCGATCCAGGTCGCAGAGCCGTCGCTTCCGCACTCGATCAACATCCTCAAGGGTCTGCGCGATCGCTACGAGGCGCACCACAAGGTGTCCATCACCGACGGCGCGATCGTCGCCGCGGTGAACCTGGCTGACCGCTATGTGCAGGATCGCTTCCTGCCGGACAAGGCCATCGATCTGATCGATGAGGCCGGTGCCCGTCTCCGCCTGTCGATTCTGTCGAGCCCGCCCGAGCTGCGCGAGTTCGATGAGAAGATCGCGGTCGTGCGTGCGGACAAGGAACAGGCGATCGAGAACCAGGACTTCGAGGCCGCTGCGAACAAGCGCGATGAGGAGAAGAAGCTCATCGCCGAGCGACTGCGGCTCGAGAAGCAGTGGCGCTCGGGCGACGTCGCGACGAAGGCCGAGGTCGACGAGGGGCTGATCGCCGAGGTGCTCGCGCAGGCGACCGGCATCCCCGTGTTCAAGCTGACCGAGGAGGAGACGAGCCGTCTCCGCTTCATGGAGGAGGCGCTGCACCAGCGCGTCATCGGCCAGAACGAGGCGATTTCGGCCCTTGCGAAGACGATTCGTCGCCAGCGCGCGGGCCTCAAGGACCCGAAGCGTCCTTCGGGCTCCTTCATCTTCGCCGGCCCCACGGGTGTTGGTAAGACCGAGCTCGCGAAGGCGCTCGCTGAGTTCCTCTTCGACGACGAGAACGCGCTCATCTCGCTCGACATGTCCGAGTACGGCGAGAAGCACACGGTCTCCCGTCTGTTCGGTGCCCCTCCCGGGTTTGTCGGCTTCGAGGAGGGCGGCCAGCTCACCGAGAAGGTCCGCCGCAAGCCGTTCTCCGTGGTGCTCTTCGACGAGATCGAGAAGGCACACCCCGACATCTTCAACTCGCTGCTGCAGATCCTCGAAGAGGGTCGCCTCACCGATGGTCAGGGTCGTGTGATCGACTTCAAGAACACGGTCATCATCATGACCACCAACCTGGGATCCTCCGCGATCGCCGGTGGCCCCGTGGGCTTCCAGCTCGAGGGCGACACCTCGGTCGGCTACGACATGATGAAGGGCAAGGTGAACGAGGAGCTGAAGAAGCACTTCAAGCCCGAGTTCCTGAACCGTGTCGATGACACCATCGTGTTCCCGCAGCTCACGAAGCCCGAGCTGCTGCAGATTGTTGACCTGTTCGTGAAGCAGCTGAAGGATCGCCTCCTCGACCGCGACATGTACATCGAGATCTCGCCAGCAGCCCGCGAACGCCTCGCGGAGATCGGCTACGATCCCACGCTCGGTGCGCGTCCGCTCCGTCGCGCGATGCAGCGGGAGATCGAGGACCGCCTCTCGGAGAAGATCCTCGGCGCCGAGCTGCTGGCGGGCGACCTCGTGAAGGTCGACCTTGTCGATGGCCAGTTCACCTTCGAGACTGAGTCGCGCTCGGCGAAGGCGCACGGCGATGCGTCCGCGTCAGCTGCCGCCGCTGTGGCCTCCACGGCCGCGACGCCGAACACCACCGCGGAGTAACCTCCGCTGCGCAGGCTCCGCCTCGCACTCGCCCTCGGGCCCGCTGCTTCGGCAGCGGGCCCGTTTGCGTTTCTGGCCTCAGCGGTGTGCCGAGCGCCGGGGCCCGCCCGAGTAGACTCGGGTCATGAGTGTGGCTTCTGAGATTCGCATCCGCAACGCGCGCACGGGAGACGTGCTCCGCATGGTCGAGTTGATGGAACCCCTCGTCGCGCGAAGGATTCTGCTCGGCAAGGACCTGGTCGACCTGTACGCCGCGGTTCCCGAGTTCATCGTTGCCGAAGACGAGCACGGCACCCTCGTCGGGTACGGTGCGGTGCACGTAATGTGGGAGCAGCTGGGCGAGGTACGCACGCTCGGCGTTTCGGAGGAGTGGCTCGGGCACGGCGTCGGGCACCGGCTGATCACCGCGCTTGAGGAGCGCGCGCGTCAGCTCGGCCTCACGCAGCTGTTCTGCCTCACCTTTGAGACCGACTTCTTCGGCCGCCACGGCTTCGAAGAGATGGGCGAGAACACCGCGCTGGTCGCATCAGATGTGTATGCCGAGCTGCTGCGCTCGAACGATGAGGGCGTCGCCGAGTTCCTGGATCTTGCCCGTGTGAAGCCCAACACCCTGGGCAACACGCGCATGTTGAAGCGTCTGTAGGCCGCTTTCCAGGCTACGCTGGCGCCATGTCCACCCTCCGCGATCCCGTCGGGCCGAAGGACCGCAAGGTCTACATTCGGCGGCGGCTGCTCGTGCTCGCCGGCCTCCTCGCCGTGATCGCGGTGATCGTGCTTGTGATCGTGAAACCGGGCGGGGGAGACGGGCCCAAGAACGCGGAACAGGTCGAGGTGCCCGAGGGGCTCGACACGACCGCAAGCGACAAGGAATCGGGCTCGGCGGACGCCAAGGACGAACCGGCGGCATGCCGGGCCGGGCAGTTGCGCATCACCCCAGTGACGGACCGCGGCGACTACCCCGCGGGAGAGCTCCCTGCGCTCTCGCTGTCGGCGGAGAACACCGGTGAGGAGGCCTGCACGGCCGATCTCGGTACTGCTGGCATGGAGTTTGCCATCTCGAGCGGTGACGATGAGGTGTGGCGCTCGAAGGACTGCCAGACCGGCGCCGAGTCGCTCGCGGTGATCCTTGAGCCGGGCAAGCCGCTCGAGAGCGAACCGATCACGTGGGACCGCACTCGTTCGAGTACGGAGACCTGCGACATCACCCGTGACCCGGTGGGCGCAGACGGCGCCTCCTACCATCTGAAGGTCACCGCGGCTGGCGTGCAGGGCACGGGAACGGCCCAGTTCTTGCTCTACTAGTAAGAACCCTTGCCTCGCTTAGGAAATCGGTGCCCGAGTCCGCACAGAATCCGCAGCAGTCTTGGGGTGAGTGGCAAATGCCGCACTCACAGCAGTTCGAGAGGACTCGTCTGAGTCCGGCCAGAGGTGCCCGTACGTGTCGAGCGTCGTTTTCGCTGAAGCATGGCACAACCTCGCCTGCACCACCTTCATATCGAGCCATGACGCGATCAACATCGGAGCGAAATAGTGGCGCAGATCGTAAATCCTGAACCCGTCAGGTAGGCCGGCAACCTTCGCGCGTGCTTCTCGCCAAGGGAGGTGAAGCACGTGTAGGTGACATTCAGACCCGATCGACCGACTTCGAGATCAGGCATTCACGAGTAGTTGCAGAATTCGTCCCCTGTGGTGTCCTCTGGGACGCCGCAGGGGGTCGACGGAGGCTTACCTTCGGATACCAGTGTTGTTAGGTTGGTGGGAGGATCACGGAGGAGGGGACCATGCGGAGCAGGCCCACTGTGGCGCGCCAGATTGGTATTGGACTTTTAGTACTGACCGTTGTTGCAGGCATCGCTCTTGCCGGGTCATTGGCAACGATCCCGAATGCTGATGGGTGGTATGCCTCGGTGCGAAAGGCGCCTTGGAGTCCACCTAACTGGGTGTTTGGCCCGGCTTGGTCAGTCCTGTACGTGTTGATCGCATCGGGTGGATGGTTGCTCTGGCGCAAAGGTTGGACCCCGGGCGAGAAGAATGCCGCACGACCCGCTCTCACCCTCTACGCTGTGCAGCTCGGTCTCAACGCACTGTGGACGCCAGTCTTTTTCGCCGGCTACCCATTAGTGGGGGAGAGTGCCTGGTGGGGTGCAATGGTCGTAATGATCATGCTGATTGTGTCAGTCGTTGGGCTGATCATGTCTGCGGCCCGCTGGTCGAAGTGGGCCGCATGGCTCTTCGTCCCCTATCTGCTGTGGCTTCTCTTTGCCTCGACGCTCAACGCGGCCGTCATTGTTCTCAATTAGTCACTTCGAGACATTGTCCGCCGACCTGAAAGCCCTCTCGGAATTCTGGCCTATCGTTTGTGTTTCAACTGCCGAGCAAGGAGGAAACATGAGTGAATCCAAGAACCGCGAAACTCCCTCTGAGGAATACCAGGATGAACCTGTCATGGACGGCGCAACCGACAAGATGGATAGTTCAGCAGACCCGCGCAAGGGGCAGTCTGACCCAGCTTTGATTCGTCACCCTGAGAAAGGTGACAAAAACACCGCTCCTTATAATCTCTAGGCCTCTCCGAGGGTGAGCGCTGGCTCGCCCCCCTGAGTTGGTCAGCTCCTGTAGTATCCTCGACAGCCAACATGGTCGGGTTGCCCAGTTCCTACTGGAGCTGACCGCCTAGTCTCCGTCGTAGTTTTCTTCACGGCGTCGTCGTCTCGGGTTCGTCGTGGCCTTCAAGAATAAGCGGACGAGCGACTGCTTCTTCTCGAAGTAGGCGTGACGCTCGATCTCTCCGGCTGCGTACTGCTCCTCGAGTTCTCGCAGAGTTTCTTCCGCAGCTTCGGCATTGAAGCGAGAGTGCTGCTCGTCGAACTCGTCACTTGAACGGATGCGCATCCTGTGCCTCTTTATTGCTTTTTCGTGGCGAGTGTGGAAGCAGTGGGCCCCTCTCCCAATCCCCGAGGAGAGGGGCCCACTGCTTTTGAACCAGTGTCACAAGGAGTGTCACCTGTGCGGGTAGTAACTTTCACCCACGAGCAACCTACCCGCACAGGCGGAGTATTTACGCGGTGATCGACTTTCCTGCCGGGTGGTTATCACGCGACAGGTCAACTTCAATCTTGCGTGGCTTTGCCTTCGCGTTCAGCGGGAGAATGACGCTCAGGACACCGTCCTGATAGGTTGCGCTGATCGCCTCGGTGTCGATCCCCTCGCCAATGCTGAACTGGCGCAGGTAGGTGCCCTCAACTCGCTCCTGGTTGATCCACTTCATTCCTACGGACTTGTCGGTGGAGCGGTAGGCGCGAACCGTGAGGAGCTGGCCATCGAGATCGATATCCAAGCTTCCGGGGTCAATGCCGGGAAGATCGGCTGTGACCACGTACCGGTCCTGATCTCGGCTCAGGTCCACTGGCATTGGGCGTGGGCCGCTTCGGGCCTGACGAATCCCTGCCGTAGCTCGCTCGAGATCAGTGAAAGGGTCAAATGTCAGTGTCATTGAAATCAGTCTCCTTCCAATTGCTGCCTGAGGTTGAGTTCCTCAGGTGGCAAATAAATTAGCACTCTCATGCTGAGAGTGCCAAGTCCTGCGCTTTCGTGACCCTCAATGCGGCGTCTGTTTTCGTCTCAAGTTTGCCTGAGGCGCGCCACATCCCTGTGAAGCATCTTCTCCGCAAACTTCACGTCGGCAAAGGCTTCCTTGAACTCTGCATCTGACACGTCACTGGTCATCGAGGAGACCTGTACGGATTCAGGGGCGTGCGAGAGGAGCTCTTTGGGAGAGGTCCTGGCTGCGTCGCCAGGAGGTGCGGCGCTCACAACCCTCCCTCCCGGTTCGTAGTCGCCGCGTGTGCCGTTTGTGCCGGTAAAGAGGTGGGGGAAGCCCTGCCTGGACGTGTGGTAGCTGAGTCAGCTCTCTGGCTTGTTGAGGAGATGTGAGCTGAGAAGCGGCCGATGGGTGGCCGCGCTATTGTAGAACTGAATGACATCTTGGGTAGCCTGTTCTCTGCTGTTGCCGCCTCTCTCGCCGCACTAGCCGTGACATTTCGGCTGGAGGCATCTAGACGCCGTGCACCGGCGAGGACAGACTTGCTTCTCGCGATTCGCAGGGACTGCGAACGCCTTGAGAAGTATGCAGGGGTCTTTCAGAAGGCCGAGGTATTCGCTCGAAAGAGTTTTTGGGCACGAGGATTCCAGGAGTGTCAGAAAACCCTCCATCCGGTTGCCCAGTTGCTTGCCGCCGGCAGTTCTGTGCGCGACGGCGCAAGTATCACGCTCCACCAAACGCGTAATCGTGTCCAAGACGCCGCAGTCGATGAGCCTCAATCTCGCGAGAGTATTGCTGACAGGCAAGCCAGCTCCGACACCTTGCAGCATTCATTTCGCAGCGGGACGGACGCAAGGCAACGCTGCCGACACCAGATGAGCGAGGAACTGCCCCCGTGCAGTCGCAATTCCGCCTGGGTCTTGGATGCGGAAACGACGCGGCCGCAGTTCGCGCAGAGTCCGTATGAGTCCCGACTCGGGATGGTTCTGGGGCGCTGTCCCCAAGCGGAGAAGAGACATGTTTGTGACGCAAGCAAGCGGGCACGTTCGTAGCGAATCAAGGATTGGAGTTCCTCCTCTACTGTGCGGGCGAACTTGTGCGTGTTGCCCCACTCGGGGTGTCTCACCGGGCCGCTGGGGCGATCGATACGCTCGGGAGTATGAACAGAACAGTGCGAGTAACGGTGGGCGTCTTAGCGAGTCTGGGCATTCTGAGCGTGGGCGTCGCTTCCCATGCATTTGACCTCGATACGAGCGATACGAGCGAAGTCGTTGAGTTTGGCTTTTCCGGCGCGCCCGAACACCGGACCGTGCCGGAGGGAGTGACCCACGTCGACGTCACGACACAGGGCGCTGCCAGCTAGCCGAATGAGACTCTCCCCATGTGGGGAGCCGGAATCGCAGGGGCTTCAGGTACCGCGGCGACCGGCATGCAAGTCGGCGTTGGCGGGAACGAGGTGGCGGGCGATACGAACGTCGCAAACGCCGGTGGCGGTGGCTCGAGCCTGGGGCCAGCGTGAGCGATCTTCAGCACGGCCGATGCACGGACGTCTGGGCTTGTGGAGATTCGCTACACGCAGGAGACGGGTGGGGGAGAGCCGGACGAAGAGCCGGGGAAGCGCCGAGCGAGGAGCCCGGCGGCAACCCGGGTGGACAGCTAGCGGGAACAGAACCTCCTGCTGCGCGCTTGTCAGTAGACAGTCAGCACCCTGTTGCGGCCGCACACCCGGCACCACGCGCGCTTGCAGCGACCGGCGGGCCGCCCCCTGCGCCGTGGGCTGCTGCGGCAGGGTCGCTCGTGCTCGCCGGTGCCCTCTCGGTTCTCTGGGCGCGCAAAGGCCGTGGAGCGGAGACCGGCCCTCAAACGGCGGGCTCTGCTACTCTGCGGACAACGTTGAGGGGAGCGCGCCTCGTGGAGAAGATGGTTCCGAAGTCGCCGCACAGCGGCAAACGGGCAATCGCAAGCATTGCCGCGCTCGTGCTGTTCTCCACGCTTGCCTTCTCCGCTGCGAGCCGTGCCGAGCCCGGGGCATGGAACGTGGTGCTTCTCGTCTCAGGTTTCGTGCTGCTTGCTCTGGCGCTCTGTGAGGCCGTGCAGTGGATCTGGCGGACCAGGCCACGCGGCACGGGGCCTGACGCCTAGCCGCCGATCGCCACGCCGAAGTGCCGCGCGAAGACGCCGAGAAGGTCGACGCCCTGCTCCTCGGACACGCGCGCGCCGCGCAGGCCATCGAGTCCGCGGAGCTCGGCAAACTCCAGGCCGCGGAGATCCAAGTCCTGCGACTTCGTGTGCTCGAGCACCAGCGTCTGCACGCTGCAGTGCTCGAACGCCACGCGATTGAGGGTACTGCCACTCAGATCGAGCTCCTCGAACCGGCACCCGATGAACGTCACATCGCGCAGCTCGGCCGAGCGGAAGTTCACCCAGCCGAGTTTTGACCCGTCGATGCGCACTTGGGCGAGCTCGGTGTCGAACGCCTCGAACGCGCCGATCCGAGATGAGGCGAGTTCGACATTGCGCCACGTCGTCCGCGCCGCCTTCAGCGTGGGCGCCGTAACCTGTGTGAGCCGGGAATCCGTGAACCGCGCACCGAGGAATCGCGTTTCATCCGCAACAAACGATGTGATCTCACACTCGCTGAACGTTGCACCAGAGAGGTCGAGCCCGGAGGCGTCGACCTGCTGGATGAGCTCCCCAACGTGGTCCTTCGCATCAGCGAGTGCCTCGACTTCGAGCGGCTCGAGGTGTGGGAGATCGAGCGAGGGCAGGGCTGGCGAGCGAAAACGATCAGTGCGGCGGCGCATGGCTTCTCCTTGAACGCGGGGCGTGCTGCCGATGGTATTGCCTCGCGTGCGCGGCAGCACTGGGCTCGCGCGCGACTCGGTCTGCTACCCGCCCCCGCACTGATCTCGTCGACCGGCGAGGCCGCTAGGCCGGAAGCACGATCGCGCCGCGGAACGCCGGGTCACCCCAGCGGGTCACCCGATCGATCGTGGCGAAGGGCAGCGGCAGTGCGAACGTATCGACCCAGGTCTCGCCGTTCGGGGCCTGCACCCACGGGTCTGCGATGAGCAGCGCGTCGCCCACGACCTCGGTGGCCAGAACCCAGTGCGGGGTCGGGTCGGCAATAAGCTCGGTCAGATCGATGAGCAGCAGCACCTGTGCGCCCTCGCGCACGAACGACACGATCTCGTCGACCTCGAGCCAGCGCCGTTCGAGGGGCAAGCCCAGCGCCTCCGCCTGGCGCAGCGATTCGAGCTGCAGGTCGATGCGCAGGTCCTGCTCCCAGGGCTGCTCGGAGAACTCCTCGATGAACACGGGATCGGGGGTGCTCAAGAAGATGTGGGGTCGCGCAGGCAGGGTGCCCGAGTCGGCGCCGAGCTTCGCCGTCTCGACCGCGAGGCCGATCGGCTCGCAGGCCGGGAGGTTCGTTGCGCGCCGCCAGAACGCGATCTCAGCGGCGCGGTTCTCGGCACCGTTGTCGGCCTGGAACTCACCAAGCCCACGCTGCTCGAGCGCGGTGAGCGCAGCGACCGCGCCGCAGGTCACATCGGTGGTCTGCCCGTAGTAGGGAGCGTTGCGCGCGGGCGCAGGAACGCGCCAGAACGACCAGGCCGCAACCGCGCTGGGCTCCTCCACGCGGGTGCTGGGCACCGAGGGCACGGGGGTGCCTTCCGCCGCGAACCCGGCGGCTTCGAGCGCCGCGCGCTGCGTCTCGGAGAGTGGCGCGAGCGTCAGGTGCTCCTCGAAGTGCACGGCAAGAGGCGCGGGGTGCTCCTCAGTTCCCGGTTCGCCGAGGAGGTCATCGCGCGCGGCGGCAACGAGGGCCGCCCACACATCTGCGGACCCAGCCACCACATCCACGATCTTGCGATACGCGGAGAAGGGGCGGGCCGCGGTGAGGGCTGCGCCCAGCACCGATCCCGAGCTGTTGCGCGCAGTGATGGTGCGCGGGGTCCAGAGCTCGCGCTCCACGTCCCAGAGGGCGGCGCGCTCGGCCGCGTTCGCGCCGAGAGCTGCAGCGCCGCGCAGCTCAGCGGGCAGCGCTGCCCCCGACTGCGAATCGAATGTGATGTGGTGCGTTGCGGAGCTCATGCCCGCTCCTCTCGTGGAAGTGATGTGTCGCGCTCGTGCGCGATGCTGTCGCGCTCGGCAGCTGCGACGAGCACCTGGGTATAGGGGTGCTGCGGATCTCTGAGGACCGCAGCGGTGTTGCCTTGCTCAACGATCTCCCCCAGCCGGAGCACCGTGATGCGGTCGGCAATGCGTGCCACGACCCCGAGATCGTGCGTGATGAAGAGCATCGCGAGCTGGAGCTCATCGCGCAACCGGGCCAGCAGCGCGAGAATCTGCGCCTGCACGGACACATCGAGTGCCGAGACACTCTCGTCGCAGATGAGTACCTGCGGGTTCGGCGCGAGCGCCCGTGCGATCGCCACGCGCTGCCGCTGCCCGCCGGAGAGTTGCGCGGGCCGGCGATCAGCCAGCGCGGGATCGAGCTCGACGAGTCGCAGCAACTCCTCGACGCTGCGGCCGCGCTGACCGCCCGCACGCAGCGCCTCATCAAGTGACTCGCGAATGGTGAACACCGGGTTGAGTGTGGAGTATGGGTCCTGGAACACGACCTGGATCTCGCCCGGGGTACGGCCGCGCCGGCCCGAGGGGAGCGTACGTCCGGCGAGCCGGACCTCGCCCGTGTCGGGGCGCTCGAGGCCCGCGATTGCGCGTGCGAGGGTGGTCTTCCCGGATCCGGACTCGCCCACGATCGCGAGCACCTCGCCCGCGGCGACAGACACCGTGGCGTCGGCGAGCGCGGTGGTGGCGCCGAACCGCTTGGAGAGGTGCTCGGCCTCAAGCAGCGGCTCCGGCCGGGCCTCAGGCTCACGCAGCTCATCGGTGACGGACAGGTTCGCAGCGATGAGCTGGCGCGTGTACGGGTGCTCGGGGGCTCGAAGCACCTCCGACGTAACGCCACGCTCCACCACCTCGCCCTGCCGCATGACGAGCACGCGATCGGCCCGCCCCTCGATGACCCCCAGATCGTGACTGATGAGGATCAGGCTCATCCGATGCGCGAGCTGTAGCTCGCGGAGGAGATCGAGCACCTCGCCCTGCGTGCTGGCATCGAGCGCGGTGGTCGGCTCGTCCGCAATCAGGAGGCGCGGCTCGGCCGCAAGTGCCGCGGCGATCGCGACGCGCTGCCGCATGCCGCCCGAGAGTTCACCCGGGTACTGCCGCGCGACTCGCTCGGGGAGGCGCACCTCCGCGAGACGGCGCAGCACCTCCTCGCGCACGGCGGACTTGCCGATTCGCTGCCCGGTTGCGGCGGCGCGCGCTTCGATCGTGTCGGCGATCTGCGCGCCACAGCGCAGCACTGGGCTGAGACTCGTGAAGGGATCCTGCAGGAGCAGCACCGCGCGGCGCCCGCGCACGGCCGCCCAATCCGCGTCGCGCCCGGAGGCGAGATCGTACTCGTGGTCGTCGATGCGCGCGTCGCCCGTCGCGTGCACTCCGCGGGGGAGGAGCCCGGTGAGCGCGCGGGCGGTCATCGACTTTCCGGAGCCGGACTCGCCGATCACGGCGAGCAGTTCGCCCGGCGCGACCGTGAAATCGACGGGAGCGACGAGCGTTCGCTCGCCCGCCACGACGCGCAGACCGGAGACTGCAACACCGGGGGGCGTGCCCTGAGCGTTGAGCTGTGTGTCCGATGAGGTGATCACTGCATCCCCCGTTCGCGGAGCCGCTCGCCGAGGTGATCGCCGAGCACGTTGATGGCCATCGCGACGAGCACGATGAGAATCGCCGGCACCACCATCATCGCCGGGTTGTCGCCGAGGATGCCGCGGCCGTCGGTGATTTGGCGGCCCCAGTCGGGGGTGCCGGGCGCGACGCCGATTCCGAGGAAAGAGAGCGAGGAGAGCGTGACGAGCGCGATCGCGAGGTTCAGCATGAAGTTGGTCATGATGAGCGGCCACACGTTCGGCACGATGTGCTTGAACATGATGCGTGCGGGCGACAGTGACAGCATCTGCGCGGCCTCGATGTACGGCCGCGGCGCCTGCTCGGTGACGCCGGCGCGAATGATCCGAATGTCCGAGGGGCAGAAGAGCAGCACCAGCATGATGACGGTCACCCAGTAGCCGGCCCCGAAGATGCCGGCGACCACGAGCGCGACGAGCATGACCGGGAGCGAGAGCAGAATGTCGACCACGCGGCCCACGATCCAATCGACCGGTCCGCGGAGGTAGCCGGCAACGGTGCCGATGAGGATGGCGAGCAGCATCGATCCCGCAGCGATGACGACGGGGCCAGCCACCGCGGATCCCGTGCCCGCGAGCGTGAGCAGCAGCACATCTCGCCCCAGTTCGTCCGTGCCGAGCAGGTGTCCGGGGGAGCCCGCGGGCAGCAGCGAATCGAGGATGCTCTGCTTTGTGGCGAGCTCGGTGAGGAACGGCGAGGCGATCGCGGCGAGCACCACGAGCGCGAGGAACACCGCGGCGAGTGTAGACACCCAGTCGCGGGGGCGGCCGGGCGCGACCCGCACGTCGTTGAGCAGGGAAACCTGTCGGGTACGCGGGGTCATGCGCTCAGCTCCCGTGCTCGGACTCGCGGATCGAGCAGCAGGTAGCTCATGTCCACAAGAATGGTGATGATCGCGATCGCCGCTGCGACGAGGAGGGTGATCGCCTGCACGACGGGCAGATCCTTGAAAAGTACGGCCTCTTGCAGCAGCTGGCCGATGCCCGGCAATGCGAAGACGGTCTCGACGATGATCGTGCCCCCGATGATGAAGGTCAGAATAAGCCCGGCACTGGTGACGATCGGGATCAAGGCCGCGCGTAGGGCGATGCGTCGCACCCGGCCCTCTGGGATGCCGCGCGCCCGTGCGAAGGTGATCGCGTCGCTCTCGAGCTCGCGGAGCACGGCGGCCCGCGTCATTCGCATCAGGATCGCTCCGATGCCTGCGGCGAGCACCGCGGCGGGCAGGAAGAGGTGCCACAGCTGACCGAGCGGGCCGTCGCCGGCACCGTACGCGGGGAAGATGGGGATCGCGATCGCGAAAACGGTGATCGCGAGGATCGCGAGAGCGAAGCTCGGCGCAGACAGTCCGAAGAGTGCGGTGGCGCTCGCGACGCGGTCGACGGGGGTGCCGGCGCGCGCGGCACTCACGATGCCGAGCGGTACCGCGGTGATGAGGGCGAGCACGAACGAAAGCCCGATGAGCAGCGAGGTGATGCCGAGCCGGCTGCTGATCACCGCGGTGACCGGCTGCTGGAGTCGGATCGAGATGCCGAAGTCACCGCGAATGGCGCTCCACAGCCAGTCGAAGTACCGCACGAGGAACGGGTCATCGAGGTGGTACTGCGCGCGGATCGCGGCGATTGCTTCGGGTGAGCTCGGCCGGTTGCCGAGCAGATTCTTCACGAGATCGCCGGGGGCGAGGTACAAGAGCGTGAAGGTGAGGAACGAGAGCACAAGCAGGATGACGAGCACCCCGCCAATGCGCAATGTGAGCGTGCGGGCCAGGCGGCGCCCACCGGGGGCGCCGCCTGCGCGTGTGGCTGACATGGGGGTGCTTACTTCGCCTCAGCGGCGAACAGCTGCGCGCCCCACGTGCCCGTGAAGGTGTACGGACCGTAGTCGGTGAGCCCCACGCCGTTCGAGAAGGCGGTGACCGACTTGCCCCACCAGATCGGCGCGTTCACGACGTGCTCCGCATTGAGTGTCTCGAGCTCGAGCAGCTTTGCGGCGCGTTCCTTCGGCTCGGTGAGCGCGTTTGCCTCCGCGATGAGTGCGGCGGCCTCTTCGCTCTCGAAACCGTTCGGGTTGTCGGGGCCCACGAGGTAGCTGTTCACCTCGGCCGGGTCGCCGGTCGTTGAGAAGTACCACATGAATCCGAGGCCGTGCTCGCCGTCGCCGATGGTGGCGAGCCACTCCTCGATGGGCACCTCGCGTACCTTCACGGTGATGCCGATTTCGCCAAGGTTCTCGGCAATCGCTTGCGCGGCGATGCCCAGCTGCGGGCCCGTGTTCGGGTAGGTGAGCTCGGTCGTGAGGTCCTTCGCGTCCGTCTCGGCGATGAGCTTCTTCGCCGCGTCGAGGTCGAGGTCGTGCTGCGGGATCTTCGCGAGCTCTGCGCGCGCCTCGTCGCCGTCGAACGCCTGGGCGAGCGACTCGGGGGTCATGATCGCGGTGGCTGCCTCGCCGTAGCCGCGCAGCAGCTTCTCAGCGATGGCGGTGCGGTCGACGCTCAGCGCGATCGCCTCGCGCACCTTTTGATCGTCGAACGGGGCGACGCGCTCATCGAAGAGCAGTCCGACGTACGAGAGATCGTTCATGGACTCCACGCGCATGTCGCTGATCTTCTGCCACTCGGCAGCCTGGTTGATCGGCACGTTGAACGCGATGTCGATGTCGCCCTTCTGCGCGGCGGCGAGGCGGGTGTTCGCGTCGGGGATGAAGTTTACGCGGATGGTCTTCGCCTTCGGCACGCCGCCCCACCAGGTGTCCACACGCTCGAGGAGCACGTGCGAGTCGGGCTGGAACTCGGTGACCTGGTACGGGCCCGTGCCCATGAGCAGGGACGCGCTCGTGCCAACCTTGCCAGCGTGCTCCTCCCAGAACTTCTGCTGAGTGACCACAAGGGCGCCCGAGTTCGAGAGGTTCACGAGGAACGTGGCATCGGGGGCCTTGCTCTTCACGGTCACCTCGCGGTCGCCGGTCTTCTCGACCGAGGCGAGGTTGTTCAGGTAGTAGGAGATACCGGGGGAGAGCTCGGGATCCTGCGCGCGCTGCAGGCTGAAGACGACGTCCTCGGGCGTGACCACGTCGCCGTTCTGGAACTTCGCGTCCGCGCGCAGCGTGAATACGTAGGTGGAGTCATCCGGTGTCTCCCAGGTCTCTGCGAGGGCGGGGATGATCGCGCCGCTCGCGTCCTGCGACACGAGTCCCTCCTGCACGGTGGCGGCGAGGTTGTAGTTCAGGATGCCGCTCTCCTGGCCGATGTAGAGATTGGCGAGCGAACCGGGGAATGCGACCGTGACCTGATCGAGTTCGGCGCCCGTGTCGACGAGCTCGACCGCGGGCTTCTCAGCGGGGGCGCCGCCGCCCGCGCAACCGACGAGAGCGAGGGTCGCGGCGATCGCGGCGGCTGCGGCGAGGCGCACGCGGCCACGGCGGCTCACGAGTGTGGGGTGAGTGTGCATCTGTGTCGCTCCTTTGCGTACCCGGAACCGAGCGGCTCCGCCCCCGCACGGTCGCGGTGGGTGCTGGATCGAGTGTACTGGCGGCGCAGGGCAGCCACCGGCGCGGACGGAGCCGGTGCCGAAAGCGTAGCTGAGCGTGTGGCACCGTGGCGCGGCGCAATGACTTGCGGGGTAATGTGCGACGCCAGCATCGGGCCCCCAAGCAAAACGGAGAGCACCCCAGCCGAAACGAAGAGCTGGCGGCTGGCGCCCAGACCTAGCATGAGATTCAGGGCACAACACCGTGCACAAACGAAGGAGCAGGTGTGCAGATCGCAGCTGAGACCGCCGAAACGTCAATGCGGCAGTCGCTCGGCCGACCTCTCGCTGAGATGGAGCGAGGGTGCGCCCCCGCCGTCACGGAAGCACTGACACACGCGGTTGCGCAAGACGCGCTCCGCTACCTGGCGCAGGAGGACGTTTCCAGGTTGCAGCGCGGCGTCGCGGCGTGGCTGAGCGAACGCTACGGGTGGCAGCCGAACATCGACTCGATCCGCCCGGTAGCCGACCTCGTCGCCGGGTTCCGTGCCGTGCTCACGCACCTGCTCCCCGCTGGGCAGCCGATCATCGTGCCCACCCCGGGCTACATGCCGTTCCTCTCGGTGCCGCAGCAGATCGGCCACCCGGTCATCGAGGTGCCCATGCTTCGCGACGATGCGGCGGGCTGGCGCTACGACTTTCCTGCGCTGCGAGCCGCGTTTGAGGCCGGGGCCCGGCTCATGGTGCTGTGCAACCCGCACAACCCGATCGGCAAGGTCGCGACGGAGACTGAGCTCGCCGAAGTTGAGGCGCTCGTCGCGGAGTTCGACGGCGTCGTGTTCGCCGACGAGATCCACGCTCCGCTCGTGCTCGGCGCGGGTGAACACATTGTGTACGCCGCGCGCAATGAGCGCGCCGCCGCGCACACGATCACCGCGACCTCGGCGACGAAGGCGTTCAACATTCCGGGTGCGAAGTGTGGGCAGCTGATCTTTTCGAACCCTGCGCAGCTCGCCGAGTGGCGCCGGGTGGGCCACTGGCACGAGCACCAGACGGCCGTGCTCGGCGTGGTGGCGACGACCGCAGCGTACGCCGAGGGGCGCGAGTGGCTGCGCGACACCGTGGGCGAGCTCGCCGCAACCGTTGATGAGGCGGTGGCGCTTCTCCGGGCGACGGCCGCGGAGACCGGGATCCGGGTGATCGCCCCCGAAGCGACCTATTTGCTGTGGCTTGACCTCAGCGAGACTGGACTGCTGCGTGAGGGGCAGAGCGCTGCGGAAGCGGTGCGCGAGGCGGCGCAGGTCGTGGTGACGGATGGCTCGTCCTGCGGGGCTGCGGGTGCCGGCAGTGTGCGATTCAATGCGGCGCTCAGCCACGCGGATACGATGGAGGCGGTGCGGCGTCTCGTCGCCGCGGCCGCCGCGGCACCGCGCGCGGCGTAGCGGGCAGGCGACACGATCGCTGTGCCGCGCGAGCACCGAGTGCGAGAGAGGCAGACATGGCAGATGGGATTGATCCCCGGGCATTGATGTCGTTTCGTGCGGTCGCAGAGCACGGCTCGTTCGCCGCGGCGGCGCGCGAGCTCGGCTGGACGCAGCCCGCGCTGAGCAGCCAGGTGCGCAGGCTCGAGGAGAGCCTCGGGGTCACCCTCGTGACTCGCACCGTCAAGGGCGTGCAGCTCACCGAGCCGGGTCGCCGATTGCTGCACCACGCCGAGATCATCGATGGACATCTCGAGCGGGCGGCGCGCGAGGTGGCGGGGCTCGTCGACGAGGGCCAGCGCACCGTGCGCGTGGTCGCGTTCCCGTCGGCGTGCACGAGTATCGTTGCCCCGGCCATGTCCGAGCTGCTCGCACGCGGCAGTGCGGGGGAGCCCGGCACTGCGATCGAGCTCGAGCAGCAGGAACCATTCGCCGTGCCCGAACTGCTGCGGCGGGGCACCGCGGACGTCGCGCTCGTGTTCCGCTATGAGGGGGAGGCCTCCCCGGACTTCGGCGCGGAGGTCACCGAGATCCCGATCGGCTGGGACCCTCTGCAGCTCATCGTGTCGCAGCGTCGCGGCTCAACCGGAACGAAGCGCCGTCCGCTCGCGGAGCACGCGCGGGATCGCTGGGTCACCGGCTGCCCGGCCTGCCGCCAGCACTTCCTGCGCATCGCGGAGCGCGAGGGGTTTGTGCCCGATATTCGCCACGCCACCGACGACTACATGGTGGTGCAAGAACTCGTGGCACGCGACATGAGCGTGTCGGTGGTGCCCCGGCTCAGCCTGCTGAGCTATCGGCACCCGGGCGTGCGCGCGTTTGGCGTCGGCGAGGGTGATGGCCGACAGCTGCTGATCGTGCACGCGAAGGGTGAGGTGCGCCAGGAAGTGCACGATGTCGTGGCGGCCCTCGAGCGCGCGGCCGCGCGGGTGCTCGACCCGGTCGAGCTCGGCGCCCGGCCCGGCGTGGGCGAAAGCGCCTAGAGTCCCGTCAGATCCTCCACGCGCAGCGCGAGCCAGAGCTCGGCGCGGTCGTCGGCGTCGGCGAGCGTGCGCGCAGTCAGCCGCTCGATCCGCGTGATGCGATCCCGAAGTGTGTTGCGGTGAATGCCGAGCGCGGTTGAGGCCGGTCCGCGTTGCCCATCTGCGGCGTAGACGGCGCGCAGCGTGGCGCGCAGCATCTCAGCTTCTTCGCCGGGAAGCTCTGCCGAGTGGTGGGAGAGTGGCCCGAGCACGCGCGCGCTCAGCTGCGACGTGTCGTGCGGAGTGAGGCCTGATGGCTCATCGGGTACTCCCGCAGGAGTGTCGGAGAGCGCGACGAGCGCCTCGAGGAATGGCGTATCGCGGTCGGCCCACACCACCGTTGGAACGCGCGGGGCCGCATAGAGTGGCGCGGTCGCCGAGAGCGCACTGAGCCGCGAGTTCGCGGAGCGGAGGCTCAGCTCGGCGGAGGCGGGGTCGGTGGGGCGTCCCAAGACCGCGTCGAGGCCGTGCTCCGCGGCGACCTCGAGCAGGTGCGCCGTTGCCTCGGGGGTGTCAGCGCAGAGCTGCCACGCGAGGGCGAGGCCGGGTGCCTGCGCCGGGAGGCCGCCCGGGGTGATGAATCGGTCGTGGCCGCTGCGCGGTCGGCGCCGCCAGTTGGATACATCCTCGGGTGACCCCTGGACGGCGACGGCGCGCACACGCTCGGGCAGCCGCACACGCGTTGAGAGAATCTCAATCGTTGCGGGGGTCGCGCTCCCGGTGAGGAGTGCCCAGGTGAAGCGCTCCCAGCGTTCGCGCTCGCGGCTTTCCTCAGCGTCCGCACCGCGGAGGCCGAGCCACAGCACGATCGAGCCGGCAGCGATCACCGCGTGTCCCTCGGGAGTGAGCGGGGTGGCGCCAGCGACCGCGAGCCGAAGTGACCCCTCGCGATCGAGGGGAATCGTCTCAGGGGTGGTTGGCGCGCTGGTGGCGGCAGCGAAGCCCGCGGTGCTCGCGAGTACCGCGCCGTCCGATGTCAGCAGAGCGAGCTGCTTACCGGTGGCCTGTGCGATGCTCGCGAGGACCTCGGCTGGGTCTTGTTTCCCGCGGGCGCCGTCAAGCAGCCGCTGCTGAGCCTGAAGCGCGCCGCGGGCTGCGCGGAGCTCGTCCGCGCGGATGAGCCCGGCGACGGCCTTGCTGATCGCGATGAAGGGAGTGGGGAGCGGCACCTCGAAGAGCGCCACCCGGTACATGCTTGCCGCGCTCACGAGCGCGGGCGGGATGCGCTCGTGGTTCACGCCGACGCCGAAGCCAATCGCGGCAACTCGTGCCCGGCTGAGGCTCGCCACGAAGTCGCGCCACCGCGGGTCTCCGGACTCGAGCGCGAGCCCGGTCGTGAGGATGATTTCGCCGCCCTCAAGGTAGTCGCCGAGGTCCAGCAACTCGGTCGTGGAGAGCCACGAGATCTCCGGATCCCCCGGGCCGGACTGCACGAGTGTGAGCCCCAACTGGGGGAGCGCGAGCAAATCGGAGAGTGACGCCATGCTGAGATTCTTGCACAGGTCCGTGGCGCAGGGCTATGCAATCGCGCGCTCGGGGGCGGCTGCCTGACACGTACACTGGCCACACACGCAGCGAGGCATCGACGCCTGAGCGACGAGACGAACGGACGGGGATTCACTGTGAACGACCATGCGGAGCAGACCACGGCGGGCGCACTCGCCGGAATCCGGGTCGCAGACTTCTCCCGGGTGCTCGCGGGCCCGCACGCCACGATGATCCTTGCTGATCTCGGCGCTGATGTCATCAAGATCGAGAGCCCGGAGGGTGACGGCACCCGGCAGTGGAGCCCGCCGACCAACGCGGTGGGGCAGAGCACCTACTTCGCAGGCGTCAACCGCGGAAAGCGCTCGGTGGTCTGCGATCTGCGGGAACCCGAGGGGATTGCACGTGCCCGCGAGCTCGCGAGCACGGCCGACGTGGTGATCGAGAACTTCAAGCCGGGAACTATGGCAAAGTTTGGGCTCAGCTACGACGAGGTCGCCGCGGCGAACCCAGGTGTGGTCTACTGCTCCATCTCCGGGTTTGGGGATACCGAGGGGCGCGACCTTCCCGGCTACGACCTCCTCGTGCAGGCCGTTGGTGGGCTCATGAGCATCACGGGGCAGGAAGACGGCGAAGCCACCAAGGTGGGCGTCGCGCTCGTCGATATCCTGACAGGGCTGAACTCGGTCATTGGCATCCAGGCTGCGCTGCGCGCACGCGACACCGCCGATTCGCCGACCGCTGGCCAAGGACAGCACGTGAAGGTCACGCTGCTCGGCTCGCTGCTCTCCGCGCTCGCGAACCAGGCATCGTCGACCCTTGAGACCGGTGTCTCGCCCGGCCGTATGGGCAACGCGCATCCGTCCATCTCGCCGTACGAGACGCTCGACGCGTCCGATCAGGCGATCGCTCTCGCCGTCGGTACTGACGGACAGTTCACCCGCCTCTGCGAGGTGCTCGGGGTGCCCGAGCTCGCAGCCGACGAGCGCTTCGCAAACAACCCGCAGCGCGTTGCGCACCGCGTGGAGCTGCGCGCGGCGCTCGAGCAGCCCCTGCGCACCCGCACCGCCGCGGAATGGATCGCGGAGTTCACCCGCGCGAACATCCCCGCGGGCCGCGTCAACACGATCGCTCAGGCGCTCGAGCTCGCCGAAACGCTCGACCTCAGCCCCGTCGCGCACACCCCCGCGGTCGCGCCAGATGGTTCCGAGCACACCCTGCGCTCGGTCGCGCTGCCGATCTCGCTCTCGCAGACGCCCGCACGCTACTCGGCGCCGCCGCCCGGCGTAGGGGAGCACCAGGACGCGATCTGGCGAGACGCCTGAATCGCCCCACCGAGTCTTTCCGCACCACAACGTTTTCCGAGATCCCGACAAAGGAGCATCATGACCACGACGATTGACAAACTGTTCAACGTTTCCGACTTCGTGACCGAAGAAGAGCGCGAGTGGCAGATGAAGGCGCGCGAGTTCGCGCAGACCCGCATCAAGCCCATCATCGACCAGGCATTCGAGGATCGCCGCCTGCCCGTCGAACTGCTCCCCGAGGTGGGCGAGTTCGGCGCATTCGGCATGTACATGAACGGGTACGGGCTGAAGGGTGCCTCCTCGGTGGCCTACGGCCTCGTGGCAATGGAGTTCGAGGCCGTTGATTCCGGCTTCCGCACCGCGCTCTCCGTGCAGGGCTCGCTCGCCATGGGTGCGATCTACAAGTTCGGCTCCGAGGAGCAGAAACAGCAGTGGCTCCCGGCCATGGGCCGCGGCGAAGCCGTCGGCTTCTTCGGTCTGACCGAGCCGCAGGGCGGCTCCGACCCCAACACCATGCTCACCAACGCGCGCCGCGAGGGCGACCAGTGGGTACTCAACGGCAAGAAGCGCTGGATCGGCCTCGCCACGATCGCCAAGGTTGGCGTGATCTGGGCGAAGGATGAGGAAGGCATCGTGCGCGGCTTCGTCGTGCCGACGGACACCCCGGGCTTCAAGGCCACCGCCATCGAGAACAAGCTCTCGATGCGCGCCTCGCTGCAGACCGAGATCGAGCTCACCGATGTGCGCCTGCCGCTCGACGCGATTCTGCCCGAGGCAAAGGGCCTCTCGGCGCCGTTCAAATGCTTGAACGAGGCGCGCTACGGTATCGCCTGGGGCGTCATGGGTGCCGCTCGCGCCTGCCTCGAGGTGGCGGTCGAGCGCTCGCAGACCCGCGAGGTGTTCGGTGCCCCGATCGGTTCGAAGCAGATCATCCAGGCGCAGCTCGCCGACATGTTCGTCGAGTACGAGAAGGGCCTCCTCCTCGCGCTGCACCTGGGCCGTCTGAAGGACGCCGGGAACCTCTCCTACGGCCAGATCTCCGTGGGCAAGCTCAATAACGTGCGCGAGGCCATCAAGATCGCCGGCAACTGCCGCTCGATCCTCGGTGGCGACGGCATCACGAGCGATTTCCCCGTGATGCGCCACATGGCAAACCTTGAGTCGGTGCGCACCTACGAGGGCACTGATGAGGTGCACCAGCTCGTCATCGGCCGAGAGCTGACCGGCATCGCCGCGTTCTAATAGAGGCTCGAATATATGGGATGATTCCCCGGGGTTGCACGCGGCCCCGGGGAATTGTTCGTATTCGGATAGAATTATTGCGGCAGAAGGAGGCCGCAATGCTGGTTCGTATCACCGATGAGAGTGAGCTTCCGCTTTACGCGCAGATCGCCGCGTCGCTGCGCGAGGACATCGCTGCCGGGCGCCTCTCGCCGGGCGCCGCTCTGCCGCCCGCGCGCGAACTGGCCGCGGGCCTCGAGATCAACGTGCACACGGTGCTCCGCGCCTACCAGCTGCTGCGGGACGAGGGCCTGATCGATCTGAAGCGCCGCCGCGGCGCGGTCGTGACCCCGGCCGCGGGGGCAATGGCTGAGCTGCGCGCTGACGTGACCGCTCTCGTGGAGCGCGCGGTGCAGCTGGGGCTCTCGGGCGCTGCGCTCGCCGCGCTCGTGGCAAGCGCGGTCCCCGTTCCCGGCACCGCGGCAGAGAGTGCGGGGGCGTCCGCGTGAGCGCCGCGCACCACCCAGAGCTGCGCCGTGCCCGTCGGGCCGCGCGCTGGGTTGCGCTTGTGTTTCCCCTCGCGCTCACGACGATTGCGACGGTCCTCACGTTCGTCTGGCTCCCGAGACTGCCGGATCCCGCAGCTACGCACTGGTCTGGCATCGGCGGACCCGATGGCTTCGGGCCGCCGTGGACGTTCCCCGCGCTGAGCGCGGGCGTGGGGCTGGGCCTGACCTTGCTGCTGTGGTTCGCTGCGGCGGGTTCCTCGAGTGTGCGGGGGAGCGGGATCCCCACCTGGTCGGGCTTCAACCGGCTCGTCGCGGCGCTCAGCGCAGGAACCGTGACGATGCTGCAGTTTCTCGCGGTGATTTCGGCCGCGATTCAACTCGATCTTGCAGATGCCCGGCTCGCGCCGCCGCTCGGCTGGGCGGGCCTGATCGGTCTCGCTCTGCTTCCAATCGTTGGTGCGATCGCCTGGGCGGTGCAGCCCGCCGTGACCGTCGGCGGCGGCGAAGCGTTCCCGGGAGACGGGCTCGAGCTCAGCGCAGCCGAGCGCGCGGTCTGGTACCGCACGACTCGAGGCTCCGGTACGTTCTTCGTGGTGCTTATTGGCGCCGCTGCGTGCGTGCTGGGTGGCGGAATCTGGCTCCTGGGCGACCAGCTGGCAGAGGGATGGATCCTCGTTGGCGTTGGCGCGCTGCTCTGGTGCGCGATCCCGATGACGGGCATGTTCCGCGTGCGCGTCGATGGTTCTGGGATCGCGGTGAGCTCGGCCGTCGGCTGGCCGGCGTTCCGCGTACCGCTCGCGGACGTGGCGCAAGCCGTCGCTGCGCCGATCAGCCCACTCGGAGACTTCGGGGGCTGGGGCGTGCGCTGGGCCCCGGGCCGAATGGGCGTGGTGCTGCGTGCCGGTGAGGGTATCGTGGTGACACGGCGGGATGGCCGGCTCTTTGCGGTGACGGTCGACGACGCAGACACCGCCGCCGCGTTGCTCACCGGGCTGCAGACCCGAGCGCGTGGGCACGACCCTGAACCCGGAGGTTCCGCATGACGACGCCAGAGTACGCACCGGCACCCGCGGCTGCTGCGCCCGTGCAGCTCGATTTCGGTCAGCCCGTTCCTGAGCAGAGCCCGAACACGCGCCTCGTACGCGTGCCGTGGGGTGCCGTCGCTCTGTTTGTGGTGCTCGCGTGTGGGCTCGCCTGGCTCGTCGCACTACCGCTGTGGCTGCGGGATCCCGAGAGCACCGGCTTCGCCAGGCTCTTCGGTGTCCTCGCTCCCGCGATGATGTTCACCCCCGCACTTGCGACGCTCGCGGTTGTCTTCTTCGCTCGCGTGCCGCGGACGGAGCGGCTGCGCTTCCTCGGCATGTGGCCGCTGCGCCCCGCGAAGCGTGTCGTGTGGTTCATCGTCGGGGCGGTGTTTGCGCCGACGCTGATCGTCGCCGCAAGTGTCGCGGTCGCGGCAGCGCTCGGTTGGACGGAGCTTGACCTTGTCGAGTTCTCCGGCTTCGCCGCCGCTATCGCTGCGGGTCTCCCGGAGGGTATGGACATCCCCATGCCGCCCATCGAAGTGATCGTTGTCGCGCAGCTGCTCAGCATTCCGCTCGGCGTCGTCATCAACTCGGTCGCTGCATTTGGCGAGGAGCTCGGTTGGCGCGGCTGGCTGCTCCCCGCTCTCCGTCCGCTCGGCACGTGGCCAGCGCTCGCGGTCTCAGGCGTGATCTGGGGCCTGTGGCACTCGCCGCTCATCCTGCTCGGCTACAACTTCGGCCTCACCGACTGGCGGGGCGTCGCCCTCATGACGATTGGCTGTGTGCTCTGGGGCGCCCTGCTTGGCTGGACCCGCCTCCGCACCGGCTCGGTGTGGCCAGCGGTGATTGGGCACGCCTCGTTGAACGCGTCCGCGGGATTGATTGGGATCGTGGCTGCAGCGGGCGCCGATCTGAACCCGGCGTTCGTGTTGCCGCTCGGCGCCAGCGGCTGGATCGTCATCGCTGTAGTGCTGGTACTGCTCGTCGCAACGAAGCAGTTCTCGCCCGACCGGCAGCCCGAGCTCGCACCGCGCCGCGTGCGCGCCGGCGCTACGCCTCAGGTCGCGTAAGCTCCGCGATCCGCTTCGCGGCGGACGGGTACCGCTCCTGCAACTCTGCCCGCTCGCCGAGCGCAAAGCCGTTCCATTCGAACGGCGGCGCCATCGTCGTTCCGATCAGCGTCCAGGCGCCCGTTGACGACGAGCCCTGCATGACCTCGGGCGGCACGGCGAGCTGTGGGAGCTGGCCCGGGAGCTCACGCGAATTGGGATCGGGGCCGAGCAGCCGCTCCTCTGCACGCCCATCGGGGTGGAGGAGCAGCATGCTGAGCGGCGCGCCCGCGTACCAGTGGTACACCTCGACCGAGGCGAGTGAGTGCAGCGCCGAGAAATCGGGGTCGGCCAGCAGATAGTAGATCGCGCTCGAGTGCTCGTCGAGGTGCATCTGGCGGAACATTCCGCCCTCGTGCTCGAGCGGCTCGAGGCCGAGCCGCTCGACCCACCGTGCGGCCTCCGGCGGCAGCTCAGGCTGGCCGGACGATGCCGCAGCCGCGCTGATTGCGCTCAGGTGCTCGTTCGCGCTGCGCTCCTCGCTCACGTTCTGCTGCTCGCTCATGCGACGGCAGCCTCACGCGTCTTGCGGAAGCGACGGCTCATGAGGATGAGCGCGATCAGCGTGATGACGTACGGACCCGAGTCGGTGAGCTGCTGGGGAAGGCCGAACGACTGCAGGCGGAAACCCAGCGCGTCAGCGAAGCCGAAGAGCAGCGCGGCGCCGAGCACTCCGACGGGGTGCGCACGGGCAAGCATCACGGCCACCACGGCGATCCAGCCGCGTCCCGCCGACATGTTCTCGGTGAACTGCACCACGTTGCCGAGCGCCAGCTGGGCACCGCCGAGGCCGGCGAGCGCGCCCGAGGCGATCACGGCTCCCAGCTGGTAGCGCTGCGGGTTGACACCCATGGTGGCAGCAGCGAGCGGGCGCTCGCCGACGCCGCGCATGCGCAGACCGAGCGGGGTGCGGAAGAGCATGATCCACAGCGCGGGGACGAGAAGCAGCGCGAGATAGCCGAGCGGGGTGAGCGAGAAGAGCGCGCCGAGCCAGGGGATATCAGCGAGGATCGGGATCCGCCAGACCGGAATGCCGTCGATGCCGGGATCCTGGAACACGCCCTGCACATTGAAGATCGCGACGAGGAGGAAGCTCGTGACGCCGACCGCGAGGATATTCATCGCGATGGCGAGCACGATCGGATCGCCCTTTCGGTAGACGGCGCCATAGCCCAGGATGAGCGAGAACACCGCACCGGCGAGCATCGCGACAATGACGCCGACGATCCAGTTGTGCGAGAAGTAGGAGGCCGCCACGCCGGCGAATGCGCCGACGAGGATCATGCCCTCGAGGCCGATGTTGAAGATGCCGACGCGCTCGGCGAGCATGCCTCCCAGGGCGGCAAGCAGCACCGGGATGAGCGAGCGGAGAACCGAGGAGATCAGATCCTCGTTGAACAGGTCGAGGAAGCTCATCGCTCGCCCTCCTTCGCTGCGGGGCTGGTGGCTGTTCGCTTGCGGAACTTGGGGAGTGCGACGCGGAAGGCGAGCAGGATGATCACGAACGCCTGAATCACTGCGGCGATCTGCGGTGAAAGGCCGAGCTCACGGCCCATGGCGTCGGAGCCGACCATGATCGCGGCGAAGAACAGGCCCGCGATCACGATTCCCACGGGGCGGTAGAGCGCGAGGAGCGTCACGAGGAGTGCCGTCCACGCGAAGTTGGTCTGCACAAAGTAGCCCTCGATGATTCGAGTGCTCGGTGCGCCGATGGTGAGCATCATGCCGAAGAGGCCAGCGAGGCCACCCGAGATGGCCATCGTGCGGGTGACGAGTGGCCCGGGCTGCACGCCGCTGTAGCGCACGAACTCGGCGTTCTGGCCCGCGAGCCCGGACTCGAAGCCGTAGCGGGTGCGGCGGTTCACGAAGATCGCGCCGAGCACCACGATGATCAGCACGATGATCGACCAGTTCACGCCCGTGAGCACGGCGGTGACCGGGTTCGTTGCCCCCAGCGTGTTGCGCAGGGTCTCGGCAAGCCCCGAGTCGCGCGGCACCAGCATGGAGATCTGGTGGTCGGCGGGCACCTGGGCGCTCGCCACGAGGTCGGTGCTGGGATCCTTCAGCTTGTAGCGGATGAGCCACGAGGAGAAGTACCGGGCGGGGTAGTTCAGCAGCAGTGTGGAGAGCAGGATCGGCACCCCGAGCAGGTTCTGCAGGAGTGCTGTGAGGAGGCCCCACGCGGCACCCGCGGCGATTGCCGCGATGAACGCCAGGGGTACGATCAGGATCGCGGGGCCGGGCACGTACACCGCGACGATGCCGCCGGCGAGCGCGCCCAGGCCGGCCTGGCCCTCGGTGCCGAGGTTCAGCACGCCCGCGCGGAACGCCACGGCGATCGCGATGCCGATACCGATGATGGGCACGGCGCGCTGCAGGGTGTTGGCGAGGCCAACGCCGCTCCCGAAGGAACCATTGACCATGGCGAGGTAGCCGCTCAGCGGGTCAACGCCAGCGATCAGCATGAAGCACGCGCCGATCAGCAGCGCGAGCACCACCGAAACGGGGATCGGGCTGGCGAGCCAGCGGCCGAAACTCTGCAGGGTTTTCACCGTGCGGTCTCCTTCTGCGGGGCGGCAGCGTGCGCCGCCGGGGTGGTGAGCGGAGCGCTGGGTCGGTGCTGCGCCTCCGGAGTGTGTCCTGCCATGTAGAGGCCCAGCAGGGCCTCGGTGGCATCAGCCTTCGGAACCTCGGCAACGATGCGCCCCTCGAACATCACGAGGATGCGCGAGCTGAGCGACATGATCTCGCTGAGCTCCGCCGAGATGAGCAGGAGTGCGCCGCCGCCGTCGCGGTACTCGCACAGCTCGCGGTGGATCGACTCGATCGCGCCGATGTCGACGCCGCGCGTGGGCTGCTCGGCGATGAGCACGGGGGAGCGGTAGTCGAGCTCGCGAGCCACGACGATCTTCTGCAGGTTGCCACCCGAGAGCGTGCCGACCGGCGTTGACGGGCCGGCAATCTTCACGCCGAAGCGGCTGATGAGGCGCTTCGCATGATCGAGCATGGCGGAGCGGGAGAGCAGCCCGCGGGTGAGGATCGGTGCGGAGCGGTGGTGGCCCAGCGCAAGGTTGTCGACCGCGCTTGCGCTGCCCGCGCTGCCGACCGCGTGACGGTCCTCGGGAACATAGGCGACGCCGCCGGTGCGGCGCTGCGCGATCGTGGCGCGGCTGAGGTCGGAGCCCGCGACGTGCACCTCGCCCGCGCTCGTGCGGCGCATTCCAATGATCGCCTCGGCGAGTTCCACCTGGCCATTGCCTGCCACACCGGCGATGCCTACGACTTCTCCCGCGCGGACCGACAGGTGCGCTGCGTCGACCGCGGCGCGGCCGCCCGAACCGGGCACCGTGAGGTCGCGCACGTCGAGCACAACGTCGCCGGGTGCCTGCGCCGGGGGCGGCGTGGTGAGATCCACGTCGCGGCCGGTCATGTGGCGGGTGATCTCCTCAGGCGAGCTGTCGGCGGTGACAAGCTCGGCGACGTTGCGGCCGTCGCGCAGCACGGTGACGCGATCGGAGATCGCCATCACCTCGTTCAGCTTGTGGGTGATCAGAATGATGGTGCGGCCGTCGGCCTTGAGCGCCCGCAGCACTTCGAAGAGACGCTCGGTCTCTTGCGGGGTGAGCACTGCGGTCGGCTCGTCGAGGATGAGCACGCGGGCCTCGCGGTAGAGCGCCTTGACGATCTCGACGCGCTGCAGCACGCCCACGGGCACCGAATCCACGCGCGCGGTGGGGTCGATCTGCAGGCCGTACTTGTCGGCGATCTCGGCGACGCGGCGGTTGGCTGCCTGGCGATCGATGAGGCCGCGCTTCGTCGGCTCACTGCGGAAGACCACGTTCTCCGCGATGGTGAGCGACGGGAAGAGCTTGAACGACTGGAACACCATGCCGATGCCGGCATCGATGGCGTCGAGGGGGGAGGAGAACGACTGGCGCTCCCCACGAATGTAGATCTCGCCCTCGTCGGGCTGCATGACGCCCGCGAGCATCGACATGAGGATCGACTTCCCCGCACCGTTCTCGCCCATGAGCGCGTGAATCTCGCCGGGTGCGACCTCGAGATCGACGTTGTCGTCGGCGAGCACGCCGGGGAAGCGCTTCGTAATGCCGCGCATCGAAACCTCAGCGGTCAACGTGGCTCCTTCAGTTGAACAGGCGGGAGGGGAAAAACTGGGGCTTCGGGGGCACTCAGCCCGGGAAGCAAGTGTGGCCGAGAGGCGCCGCGCGCGCGGAACCTCTCGGCCACGAGTTTACGACCTAGGCCAGCGGATCGGTGACCTTGACCTTGCCAGCGACGATGTCGTCGCGCACCTGGGTGACCTGCTTCAGCACATCAGCGTTGTCCATCACGGTGCACTGCGAGTCGGCGGCATCCTCGGTGAGGCTGACGATCGTCATGCCCTCCTCCTTGAGGCCGAACGAGGTGGTCGCCTCGGCCGAGCTCTTGCCGTCCATGATCTCGCCGACAACGGTCTCGACGACCTTGTTGACCGACTTGATCGTGCCGTCGACCACGGAACCCGGGGCGTCGGTGCACTGGTTGACGTCAACGCCGTAGGCGGAGAAGCCCTTGGCTGCTGCGGCCTTCATGATGCCACCGTTCGAGGCGGCGCCAACGGCGAACATCTGGTCGACGCCGGTGCCGGCGTACGCGAGCGCCTGCTCCTGCGCGAGCGCGGGGTCGGCGAACGGGTTGTTGCCACCGATGAACTGCGGGGCGACGGTCTCGACGTCCTTGTTCACGCTCTTCGCGCCCTCGGCGAAGCCCTCGGAGTACTTCTTGAGGAGCGGGATGTCGAGCGACAGTACTGAACCGACCTTGTTGGCCTTGGTGAGCAGGCCGGCCTCAACGCCGAGCAGGTAGGAGGGCTCCTGCTCGCGGAAGGTTGCCTGGTACAGGTTCTCGGGTGCGCCCTCAACGGCGGTGTCGATGAGGAGGAACTTCTGCTGCGGGTTCTGCTCCGCGAGCTCCTTCGCAATGTCACCGAACTGGAAGCCGAGCATCACGACGACCTCGGGGGCCTTTGCGATTGCAGCCTCGAGGTTGGTGCGACGCTGCGCCTCGTCCTTGGACTCGTACGTGGTGGCCGAGCCCTCGAATGTCTTCGCGACGGCGTCAATGCCGACCTTGCCCGACTTCAGGAACTCGTTCTGGCCGATCGGATCGCTCGTGATGTAGATGAAGCTCGGGCCCTCGGCCGACGAGCCGGCATCGGCGGAGCCGCCGCCGCCAGCGCAGGAGGTGAGCAGCAGTGCGGCGGTAGCCGCGCCTGCGACGAGAGCCGCACGGGCGCGGCGCTTGGTGAAGAACATTGGTGTTCCTTTCGGAGGTGGTGGGAGGGAAAACTTCAGCGGGTGCACCCGAGGCCGGGTACTTCCTGGTCGGTGCTCCCTGGGCACTGTCGTGATCAGGGAAAGTAGCTACAGCCTACGAGCGCAGCGCCTCGAGCGGAACGGTCGCGAGCGTTTCGCCCGATCCCGGTCGAATGATGCGACGCTCGGTCACGATCGCCGTGATGAGCTCGTGCGGCGTGACGTCGAACGCGGGGTTGACCGCGTCGATGCCTTCGGGGGCCGTGCGAGTGCCGCCGAAGCCGGCCACCTCGTCGACGCCGCGATCCTCGATCTCGATGTCTGCCCCACTTGCGGTGTTCATATCGACGGTCGATTCGGGGGCCACCACGATGAACGGAACGCCCGCGTGCTTCGCGGCAAGCGCGAGCGAGAAGGAGCCGATCTTGTTTGCGGAGTCGCCGTTTGCCGCAATGCGGTCGGCGCCGATGAAGACGGCGTCAGCGATCCCACGCGAGAGCAGGAATGGGCCTGCGGAATCGATGAGCAGGCGGAACGGGGCGCCCATGCGCTGCAGCTCCCACGCGGTGAGGCGTGCACCCTGCAGGAGGGGGCGGGTTTCGAGCGGGAACGCCTCGGCGAGCGAGCCCTGCTCAAGAAGCGTCTGGATGACGCCGAGCGCGGTGCCGCGTTCCACGGTGGCGAGGCCGCCCGTGTTGCAAATCGTCATGACGCGCACGGGGTCCTTGCCCGTGAGCTCGCGCGTGAGGTCCGCGCCGCGCAGGCCCATCGAGATACACGCAGCGACGTCTTCGTCGCGAATGGCGAGCGCCTCCTCGAGGATCGCGGCAGCGCCTTCGTCGAGGCGGGTCAGTGCACGATCGACACCCCAGGAGAGGTTTACGGCGGTCGGGCGAGCCTCGCGCAGGAGGCGCGCTTGTCGGACAACCTCGTCGCGGTCGAGCTCGGCGTCGCCGCCTGCTTCGGCGACCGACGCGGCGATGAGTGCGACGCCCATTGCGCCAGCTACCCCGAGCGCGGGTGCGCCGCGCACGGCGAGACGCTGGATATCCGCGATCAGCTCGCCAAGCTCAGTGACTCGGCGCTGCTCCAGTCGGTGGGGCAGAAGCGTCTGGTCCACAAGTTCGATAGCTCCGTCGATCCAGTCGATCGTGCGCAAATGAGGCTCCTTTAGGGGGCGACCGAGGGATGTACGTCGTCCCCCGTGTGTGGTATCGCACAGCCAGAATACCCGAATCTTGTCAGACCTCATGAGCCATCGCGATCAAGCGGGCGTCACCGAGCGGCCACGCAACGTTCACGCGACACAGCGCGTGTCTCCGTGTGGCGCACGCAAAACCCGGCGTACCGTATGTGCCATCGGGCAGGGTGCCCGATCGAGGCGGCCAACCACCTCGATGGGAGTGACGGTCGTCTCGCTGATCCGGGGCTTGCGCCTCGGGGCAGAGGAGCCATCGTGGCCGAGATGAATCACCCCGCATTTCACCCCGCAGCACCGACCGAAACACCCACTCTGGGCGCCGCGCACGACGCGAATCCCGCACCTGTTACTCCCGCGCTCTCGGAGCCGCCCGAGCAGGAACGTATCGCGGGAAGCGAGGAGCAGCTCCGCACCTACGTGCTCGACACCTCGGTGCTGCTGAGCGATCCGCGAGCGCTGTTCCGCTTCGCGGAGCACGCGGTCGTCTTGCCCGTCGTCGTGCTGACGGAGCTAGAACAGAAACGCCACGATCCCGAACTTGGGTACTTCGCGCGGCGCGCGCTGCGCTTCCTGGATGAGCTGCGGTCCGCGCACCTCCGGCTCGACTTCCCCGTGCCCGTCGGTGAGGCAGGTGGCACCCTGCGCGTCGAACTGAACCATACGAGCACGGATGGGCTGCCCTCGGGTATGCGTCTCGGAGGCAACGACACCCGCATTCTTGCGGTGGCGCAGAACCTCGCGAGCGATGGCTGCGAGGTGACGGTCGTGTCGAAGGACCTGCCGATGCGATTGAAGGCCGCGGCTCTGGGCCTGGGGGCGGAGGAGTACCGCGCCGAACTTGCTGCCGACGACACCTACACCGGCACGGCCGCCCTGTCCATTGACGAGGCCGAGATGGCGGCGCTCTGGGAGAGCGAGCGGCTCGACGGTATCGAGGCAGCCGAAGAGTTGCCGCGTGGTACCGGCGTGGTGCTGCACTCGCCACGTGGTTCGGCGCTCGGGCGTATCGATGGCCCCGGCGGCCTGCACCTGGTGCGGGGCGACCGCGAGGTGTTCGGGGTGACCGGTCGGAGTGCCGAGCAGCGGCTCGCGATCGACCTGCTCCTTGACCCGCAGGTGGGCATCGTCTCGCTGGGCGGCAGTGCAGGCACGGGCAAGTCCGCGCTCGCACTCGCGGCGGGGCTGGAGGCGGTGCTCGAGCGACGCCAGCACCGCAAGGTGATGGTGTTCCGGCCGCTGTACGCGGTGGGCGGGCAGGAGCTCGGGTACCTTCCCGGCGATCACCAGGAGAAGATGGGCCCCTGGGCGCAGGCAGTCTTCGACACTCTCGGCTCGATCGTGTCGGAGAACGTGCTCGACGAGGTGGTCGCCCGCAACCTGATTGAGGTGCTGCCGCTCACGCACATCCGCGGACGTTCGCTGCACGATGCGTTCGTGATCGTCGACGAGGCGCAGTCGCTCGAGCGCGGAGTGCTCCTCACTATGCTCAGCCGCATCGGCCAGAACTCCCGCGTCGTGCTCACGCACGATGTCGCGCAGCGCGATAACCTCCGCGTGGGGCGCTACGACGGCATCGCGGCGGTCATCGAGAAGCTCAAGGGGCACGCGCTCTTTGGGCACGTGACACTCACCCGCTCCGAGCGCAGCGATATCGCAGCGCTCGTCACGGAGCTCCTGGGGGACTAGCGGCGCTGCTCGCCGCGGCCGGCGGTGTTGGACTCGGCTTCGCCGGCGTCCCACACCTCGGTCGCGGCGAGGTTTTCCTCCGCGCTTGCCGCTGCGGCGTCGGGGTCGCGTCGTCGAATCGCCTCAAGCACGTCGTCGTGGCCGCGGGGCTCGTCGCGGCAGAATCCCTCGCGCTGCTGCGCTGAACGCATCGACTCGTGGAGGCGGGGGAGCAGCGCGGTGTAGACCTCGAAGAGGATCGGATTGCGTGCTGCGCGCGCGATCGCCTCGTGCACCGCAACGTCCGCCTCGACCCACTCTTCGTCGCTCGAAGCAGAGCGCGCCGCGAGCGCGTCGGCGATGCGTGCCGTGTCATCTTGTGTGGCGCGCTCCGCGGCGAGCCGCGCGAGCTGGGGTTCCAGCGCGCGCCGCGCCTCCAATACATCGCGCAGGCTCGCACCGGAGCGTGCGAGCGCGCCCGGTACCTCGCTCCGTGCGCGCACGAATGTGCCGTCGCCGCGGCGAATCTCGAGCATGCCGGAGTACTGCAGCGCGCGCAGCGCCTCGCGAAGTGTGCCGCGCGCGACGCCGAGCGAGGCCATGAGCTCTGGCTCGGGGGGAATGCGCTCTCCCACGGGCCAGCGGCCCTCGCTGATCTCGGTGCGGAGACGCTCGACGACCTGATCGCTGAGCGACAGGCGCTGCACCGGGTCCAGCAGCTGGGCGCTGTCGCGGGTGGGTTCCGATTTGGGGGTCACATGTGTCATGATAGTCCCCGACAAATGGTTAGACGTTGGATGTTTGGAACTTTATGACCGCAACAGCTCCGGTGCGCATGGTCGCACCCGCTCCAGAACACGCCTCGAGTGCCCCCACCGAGCGAGCACGGCGCCGCGCGCCGCAGGGCGCCGTGCTGATGCTCATCGCCCTCCTGCTTGTCGCAGTGAACCTGCGCCTCGCGATCACGAGTGCGAGCGCTTTGCTCACCGCGCTCACCGACGCCGGTGCGCTCACCGCTGCGACCGTGGTGCTGATCCCCGCGATTCCCACCGCGGTGTTCGCCGTTGCGGGCCTCGGCACCGCGAAGCTCGCCGCTCGATTCGGGGTCGAGCGCATTGTGCTCGTCGGCCTTGTCGGCCTCACTGTGGGCCTGCTCTTGCGCGGCGTCCCCAGTCCCTGGGTCATCGTGGCCGGCACCATCGTGGGCACGGGCGGGCTCGCAATGGTCAACATTCTGCTTCCCGCTGTTGTGCGCGGCCATTTCCCGAACCGAATTGGGCCCGTGACCACCGCGTACACGACGCTCATGTCGCTCGGTGCCGCGCTGGCGGCGGCGCTCGCGGTGCCGATCGCCGCGGGGCTCCAGTCTCCTGCACTCGGGCTCGCGGCGTGGGCGCTTCCCGCTGCGATCGCACTCCTCGTGTGGCTGTTCGCCATTCGGGGGATTCCGGCGGCTGCGGCCCCGGTTTCCGCAGCCTCGGTTTCCGCACCCCCGGCGACGCCGGCCGCGAAGACCGCGCCGGAGACCATGCCGGAGAACGCTGCTGCGGCACCCGCTCGGCGATCCCGATCCGCGCGAGAGCCGCTGCCGCACGGCACCTGGTTCCTCGCGGGGTACTTCGCGCTCCAGGCGCTGCTCAGCTACGTGGTGATGGGCTGGCTGCCCTCGATCGCGCAAGACGCGGGGCTGCCCGCCGGGCGCGCGGGCATGCTGCTCGGCATTTCGATGGCCATCGGCGTGGTGGGAACTGTCCTTGTGATGGCACTCGGCCGCACCCCGGCGGGAATGCGCCTCGGCTTCGGCATCGTGGGAGTCTCGAACCTCGTTGCGCTCGGTGGGCTGCTGTTCGCGCCGGCAGCGCTCCCCGAGGTGTGGGCCGCGCTCTTCGGGCTCGGCATGTGCGCCTTCCCGCTCGTCCTGGCACTCATCGCAGGCTTCGGGCGCGATGCGCAGGAGTCGGCGCGGGTTTCCGGCCTGGTGCAGTCCGTTGGCTACTCGGTCGCGACGCTCGGCCCGCTCGGTGCGGGAGCCGCGCGCCAGCTGCTCGGCGACTGGAACGCGGTGATCATTGCGCTCGCCGTGTGCACGGTGGCGCAGTTCGTGATCGGCGTGCTCGTGACGCGTGTCGTCGAGCGGCGTCGCGCGGCGGCTGCCCAGGCTGTGGCGTAGCCGCGCCTGATGCGCCTACGTCGCGGAGTTCTTCCTGAGCTCGGCGGCGTACCCGCGCAGGGAACGCTGGTAGCGAGGCACGTGCGGGATCAGCGCCTCAAGCGCCACTGCGAGCGCCTCGTCTGCGCGCCCGGCGGAGTGCAGCGCGAGCGCAAGAAACGCATCGGGGGCTGCGCCATGCGCGGGATCCCGCTCGCCCGACTCGAGGAACGCGACGGCCTCGGCGGTTCGGCCGAGGTTTCGCAGCGTCGAGCCGTACTGAACCGTGAGCTCCGCGCGTGCGGGCCCCGAGAGCCCCAGTTCGAGCGCACGCTCGTACAGCTCGGCGGCGCGGGCTTCATCGCCGGCTGAGTCGTGGGCGCCGCCCAGTTCGAACGGGCCGCGCGGATCCGTGGGGTCGAGTTCGGCGACAAGCGCGCCGATGCGTTCCACGACCTCGGCCTCGGTCAGGGCGTCGTCTGCCCACACCGCGTCGACGCGGCGCTGCCAGTCTGTGTCTGCGACTGTGATTGCGCCTGTGTGTGTTGCTGCCGTCGGCGGCGCGCTTGGCCCCGTGACCGCAGTTGTGCGCTCGGGCTCGTACGCGGGCGGGGTCGTCTCGGTCATGCGAACAGCCTAGTCAGCCGCCCCACAGCACCGCGGGGTGGTGCAGCCGAAGCCACACCACCCCGCGAGAGTGCTCAGAAGCGTGAACTACTTTGCGACGCCCGGGTGGGTCATCGAGAGCAGGTCGAGCGCCTTGTCGAGGTCGGCCTCGGTGACATCGCCGCGCTCAACGTAGCCGAGATCGATCACGGCCTCGCGCACCGTGATGCCCTTGGCAACCGAGTGCTTCGCGATCTTCGCCGCGGCCTCGTAGCCGATCAGGCGGTTGAGGGGCGTGACGGTCGACGGGCTCATGCCCGCGAGCGCCGCCGCACGGTCGAGGTTTGCCTCGAGGCCAGCGACGGTCTTGTCCGCGAGGACCACCGACGCGTTCGCGAGCAGGCGGACCGACTCGAGCAGCGCGGTGCCCATGACGGGGATCTGCACGTTGAGCTCGAAGGAGCCCGAAGCGCCCGCCCATGCGATGGTGGCGTCGTTGCCGATGACGCGCGCGCACACCATGAGCACGGCCTCGGGAACCACGGGGTTCACCTTGCCCGGCATGATGGACGAGCCCGGCTGCAGATCGGGGATGTGCAGCTCGGCGAGGCCCGTGTTGGGGCCCGAACCCATCCAGCGGATGTCGTTGTTGATCTTGGTGAGCGACACCGCGATCGTGCGGAGCGCGCCCGACGCCTCAACGAGGCCATCGCGGTTGGCCTGCGCCTCGAAGTGGTTGCGTGCCTCGGTGATGGGCAAGCCGCTCGACTGCGCGATCTCGGCGATGACCTTCTCGGGGAAGCCGAGCGGGGTGTTGATGCCGGTACCGACTGCGGTGCCGCCCTGGGGGACCTCTGCCACGCGGGGGAGGGCCGCGTCGATGCGCTCGATGCCGTAGCGGATCTGCGCGGCGTAGCCGCCGAACTCCTGGCCGAGGGTCACGGGGGTCGCATCCATGAGGTGGGTGCGGCCGGGCTTCACAGCTTCCTTCCACAGCTCAGCCTTCGCCTCGAATGCCTCGGCGAGGTGTGCGAGTGCGGGCTTCAGCTGCTCGATGAGCGCGCCGGTCACGGCGATGTGCACCGAGGTCGGGAACACATCGTTCGACGACTGCGAAGCGTTGACGTGGTCGTTCGGGTGCACGGGGGCGCCGAGGTGCTTCGTCGCCAGGGTGGCGAGCACCTCGTTGGTGTTCATGTTCGACGACGTGCCCGAGCCCGTCTGGTAAGTGTCGACCGGGAACATGTCGTGGTGTGCGCCACCGATGACCTCATCGGCAGCCGCGACGATGGCGTCGGCGATCGGCGCCTCGAGGATCCCAAGCTCCTTGTTCGCGATTGCGGCTGCGCGCTTGATACGTGCGAGCGCGACGATCTGCGCGGGCTCCAGGCCGGTGCCCGAGATGGGGAAGTTCTCGACGGCGCGCTGCGTCTGCGCAGCGTAGAGCGCGTTCTTCGGAACGCGGACTTCGCCCATCGTGTCGTGCTCGATGCGGTACTCGATCTCTTCGGTCACAGCTGTCCTTTGTCTGAGAGGGGTGGGTAGGTCAAGAAATGAAAGCTAGTCAAGCGGCGCGAGCTCAAGCTCCACCGGGCCGACGACCGTGTACGGCACAGCGCGACCCTCGGTGAGGCGGTATTGGCAGCCGACCACGGCGAGGCGCCCGGCATCCACCGCGTCGCTGATCGCGCGCGAAGTGCGCAGCAGCTCGTTCACGGTTGCTGCGAGGTGAACACGGCCCACGGCGTTCGCGTCGATCTGCGACGCATCCGCGTAGGGGGTATCCGTGCGACCCTTCAGCCAGAGCTGTTGCACAGCCGGCTGAATCGGGGCGAGCGTGTGTCGTACCGACGCGGTGGTCTCGCTCGGCGTGCGGCTCGACTGGTCGATGGCCGCGGCAACCGCGCCACAGGAATCGTGCGCGAGCACCACGATGAGCGAGGCGCCCAGCTCGGTGACCGCGTACTCCATCGACGCCGTGATCGACTCGGCCACGACGTGCCCCATGTTGCGAGCGATGAAGAGGTCACCCAGGCCGCAATCGAAGATGATCTCTGCGGCAAGACGCGAGTCCGAACACCCGAAGAGCGCGACATCAGGGGTCTGCGAGTTGACGAGCTCCGAACGGCGCTCAACATCCTGATTCGGGTGGGCGGACACGCCCGTGACGAAGCGCTCATTGCCCGCCGCGAAGGAATCCCAAGCCTGCTGCGGGGTCACGCGGGGCGCGGTCATTCGATCTCCTTTGGTGCGGTGGTTGCGGCGGCGCCGTCTGGCGTGCCGAGCGACTCGGCAACCTGAGCCGCGAGTACGCGGAGGGTCGCGGGGGAGTCGGTGCCGTAGACGAGGATCGTGTCGTTGCCCCAGTTGCCCTGCAGGCCGAAGAGCATGTTCGACTCCTCCGCCTTGCGGTCGGGGTGGTCGTACACGATCCAGTCAATGCCGCCGATCTGCTCGGTGCCCGTGGGGGCCTGCTGCTCAAGCTGCTGCGAGATCCACAGCTCGGGCACTGGCTCACCGGACGCGGTGAAGCCCTGCGTCACCGCGGCATACGCTTCGTCGGCGGTCGTGTAGTTGATCTGCCACGAGGTGACTCCGCTGCCGGAGCGGAGGAGGGCCTGCTTCGCCTTCCAGTCATCCCCCACGGCGGGTGCTGCGAGCGTCCGCCCAGCGCTCGGGCTGGCCTCAGTGGCGAGCTCGGAAACGTTCACCGTGTGGTCCTCAAAACCGCCGACTCCGCGCGGCACCACGAGTACCATGACAACGACGAGCCCGAGCGTGACCAGGAGAGAAAACACCAGGTTGTTGACGGTCTTGCGCTGCTTGTAGAGGCGGCTATCGCGTGCCTTCCGCGCCGCGGTTTCAGCGGCCGTCTCGGGGCGGCCGAGCTCCGCAACAACGACCGGCGGTTTGTTCTTCTTCGCCATCGCTACGCGCGGCCCTCCATCGAATCAGTGCCTGCGGCATCCGCTGTTCCGGCCCCGGCTTGCTGGCGTGCCGACTCCAGGCGCTGACGCGCGCCGAGCAGCCACTCCTCGCAGCGTGCCGCGAGTACCTCGCCGCGCTCCCAGAGCGTCAGCGACTCCTCGAGTGTGCTGCCGCCCTGCTCAAGGCGCTGCACCACCTGAATCAGTTCGTCGCGCGCCTCCTCATAGCTGAGCTCGACGGGATCCCGGGTCTCGGAAACAGACATGTGGCACAGTCTAGCCGCCGCGGCTCATCGGGGGCTGCGTGTCGAGCGCCATCCCGCACTTGCGGCACCCCGCGGGAGGCGCGCTAGGCTTTTTGAATGCTTCGCCTGCTCTGCTTCATCGGTGCCGGAATTCTTCTCGGCGGAATCGTCTCCGCCGTTGTCGGGCCGCCGGGCGCTGCGGCCTGGGCGTTTCCCGTCGGGCTCATCGTCACGGTGTTTTCTGCGGTGATGCTCGGGATCGGCAAGTCCATGCGCGGGGTCAGCCTGCCGGCGCCGGAACTCGTCACCCGGGCCACCGACGAGGGACGCTTGGGCCTTGCGCGAATCGATCGCCTCACGCAGACCGGCACCTACATCAACGAGCAGCCGCTGTGCGACCTCGAGCTCACGGTGCAGCCGCTGAGCGGCGCCGCCTATCGCACCACCGTGCGGCGCATTGTGCAGCTCACGGAGATCCCGCGCTTTCAGCCGGGCAGCACCCACGTCGTCGCCCTTCTCGCGCCCGGCACACCCGATGTCGCACTCACTGAGCACGATGCCTCTGCCGAAATCTGGTCGGACACCGAGGTTCCGCCAGCCGCCACCGCTGGCCCGCTTCTTCCCCCATCCTCGGGCGGGCTGACGCGCGACGGCTCCGGGCGGCGGCCCCTCATCGGAATGGGAATGCGAAGCAAGCCGATTCGGATCACGCTGTTCGTGCTTGCCGGTCTGCTCGCCGGTGCTGCGGTCGTCTTCCCGTACCGGGCGGGGCTCGCCGAGACGGTGGCGGCGATCCCGCAGGGCCAGCTCCACGCAGACTTGCGCACCGGCGACTCCCTCGCCGGTGCGCTCACTGCGCTCACGACTGAGATCGGCCATGATCAGGTGCGCTCCATCACCGTCTCCTCCGACCTGGTGCGCGTCGAGGCACCCGTGAAGCGCGACAGCTTGAACGTCGACTCGTGGTATTACCGCCGTGGCAGCGTGACGCACACCGGCGCGGGATCGACGCAGCCCAAGTCCGCCAGCGAGTTGTTCACCGTGTCAGAGCTTGACGGCGCAGCAGTGCAGCAGGCGCTGCAGGATGCTGCGCGACTCGTTGACGACGAGATCGATACCAAGGAAGCGCTCGCCGACGCGATGTACTCGGTCGAGCGTACGCTCGCCCACGACCCCGAGGACCCGTGGAACACGGACCGCACGGGCCCAGTGACGGTGAACTTCTCCCTGAGTGATGCGTACCGGAGCACTAGCTTCCGCGTGGAAGCTGATGGGAGCGATCTCGTTCGCACGGATCAGTAGGGTGCCCAGACGCGCGGGAGGCGGGTCAAACTGCAGGAGACGCTACCCCTGAGAGACCGCGCCGATCCGTCCGTCCGCGAGTGCGATGGTCAGCTCGGTGCCCGCGGGCGCGCCAGCCGTGCCGCGTAGCACCGTGCCGTCGGCGAGCTGGATGATTCCGTACCCCCGCTCCATCGTGGCGCGTGGCGAGAGCGCGGTCACCCGCGCGCGCAGATCGGTGAGCTCCCGCCGGCGGTCTTCGACGGCGCGATCAGCGAGCTCGGTGCCCCGCGCGATCCATCGCACAAGCTCCTCCGCGCGCTCATCAATCAGGCGCTCGGGGGCGCTCAGCACGGGGCGCCCACGCAACTGCGTCAGGCGGTCAGTCTCATGGGCGAGGAACTGGCTGACCCGCGAGGTCATGCGGGCGCGGGCCTGATCGATTCCCGCGAGTTCTTCGCCAACATCGGGGACCACGCGCTTCGCCGCGTCCGTGGGGGTGGACGCGCGAAGGTCGGCCACCTCGTCGAGCAGCGGTCGGTCGGCCTCGTGGCCGATCGCCGAGACGATCGGGGTCGTGGCTGCCGCAGCCGCGCGCAGCACGCGCTCGTCGCTGAAGGGGAGGAGATTCTGGAAGTCGCCGCCGCCGCGGGCGACGATGATCACGTCAACTTCCGGATCCTGATCGAGCGACTCGATACCCGCCGCCACTTCGCCAGCAGCTCGATCGCCCTGCACTGCGGCGTAGTGCACGCGGAACTGCACACCGGGCCAGCGCAGCGTCGCATTGCGCACCACATCTTTCTCGGCGTCCGAGTCGCGGCCGGTGACGAGGCCGATTCGCCCGGGGAGGAACGGGAGCGGGCGCTTCCGATCTGCGTCGAAGAGCCCCTCCACCTGGAGCTGTCGGCGTAGGCGCTCGAGGCGCTCGAGCAGCTCGCCAAGTCCCACGTGCGAGAGCTCAAATACCTGCACGGTGAGGGAGCCGCCCTTCACCCAGAAGTTGGGTTTCACGAGTGCGATCACGCGGTCGCCCTGCGCAAAGTCGCTCGTGAGGCGCTGCGCGACCGAGCGCCACACCGTGAAACTCACGGTGGCGTCCTGCCCCAGGTCCTTGAGCTTGCCGTAGACGTGGCCGCCGCGCACCTGCCACTGCGTGATCTCGCCCTCGACCCACACCTGGCCGAGCCGGTCGATCCAAGCGGCGATCTTCTCGCTCATGAGGCCTACCGGCCAGGGGGTATCCCGGGTTGCGGGCGCGGTTCCTGATTCGGCCATGCGACCACCCTACTGATCGGGATCGGGGTTTGCTGCCGTCCCCGCGAGCATTGAGGAAGGGCGGGTAGAATCTTCGGCATGACTATGACCGTGCAACAGCCCGATCAGCGCACCATCGGCGCCCCCGTTGTGAGCCTCGCGATGCCGCGCATGCGGCGCGAGGTCGGCCGACTCAAAAACCTGCCCGTGGAAGGCGAGAAAAAGGTGCTGCTCGCCGCGCCACGCGGCTACTGCGCTGGGGTGGATCGCGCGGTTGTTGCCGTCGAGAAGGCGCTCGATCGCTTCGGTGCTCCCGTGTACGTGCGCAAGCAGATTGTGCACAACGTCCACGTCGTCAACACGCTCGAGAAGATGGGCGCCATCTTCGTCGAGGAGGTCGACGAGGTGCCCGAGGGCGCAAACGTCGTGTTCTCCGCGCACGGAGTTTCTCCCGCGGTTGTGCAGGCCGCTGACGATCGAGGCTTGCACGCCATCGACGCAACCTGCCCTCTGGTCACCAAGGTGCACCGCGAAGCCGTGCGCTTCGCGAAGCAGGATCTCGAGATTCTCCTTATCGGCCACACCGGGCACGAAGAGGTTGAAGGCACGGCCGGCGAGGCTCCCGAACACATCACGATCGTCAACTCGCCCGAAGACGTCGACACACTTGAGGTGAAGAACCCCGACAAGCTCGTGTGGCTCTCGCAGACCACGCTTTCGGTTGACGAGACGATGGAGACGGTGCGCCGCCTGCGCGAGCGTTTCCCGAACCTGCAGGATCCGCCGAGCGACGACATTTGCTACGCCACGCAGAACCGCCAGGTAGCCATCAAGAAGATTGCTCCGCAGGCTGACGTGGTGCTGGTTGTTGGCTCGTCGAACTCGTCGAACTCGGTGCGACTGAAGGAGGTCGCACTCGAGTACGGTGCGAAGGCGGCCTACCGTGTCGACTTCGCGAGCGAGGTGCAGCAGGAGTGGCTTGCGGGTGCTCGCACGATCGGCGTGACGAGCGGCGCCTCGGTGCCTGAGGTGCTTGTACAGGAGCTGCTCGATGATCTCGCCGACGCCGGGTACGCCGACGTTGAGGCGACGGTCACCGCTGAGGAAGACCTCGTGTTCTCGCTGCCGAAGGAGCTCCGTCAGGACGCCAACGGCAAACGCGATGATCGTGCGCTGGGCGGTCGCGTTCGCTAGGTTTCGCTCACGCGATATGCCCGCGGGGACACCTGCGGTGGAGACCTCCGGGACACCTGCGCGGGCATATCGTGAGCGTATGCTCCCGGGCATACGACGTGGCAACACCAGTCTTGCTGGACTGGACGTATGTTCATGTCGTATCGTTCCCGCGCGGCCAACGCCGCAATCGCTGCAATTATCGCGACGCTTGCCGTCGCAACCATCGTCGGGGGCGCGCTGCTTCTGCAGACGGGCGAGCGGGCGCGCGCTGAGCAATCCCCCGGGGCACAGGGGTCGAGCGGCGGGTTCGGCACGCAGCAGGCCTCAGATCAGGATCCCGAGCAGCGCTTTGGCGGCAACGGCTCTGTCGACGACCCCAACGGAATCGCGGTTGACGCTGACCACCCCGGAGTCCGTGGCCTCGATCCCGAGCTGCGTGAGGCGGTGCAGGCGGCAGCCGCTCGTGCAAGCGAGGAGGGGGTGGAGCTGCGGCTGAACTCTGGGTGGCGCAGCGCTGACTACCAGGCCGAGCTGCTCGCGGACGCGATCACCGAGTATGGCAGCGAGGAAGAAGCTCGTCACTGGGTTGATACGCCGGAGCGCTCGGCGCACGTGCGGGGCGACGCTGTCGACATTGGCGGCCTCGAAGCGGCACTTTGGGTCGGTCAGTACGGTGCCGAGTTTGGTCTCTGCCAGACCTATGCGAACGAGAACTGGCACTTCGAGCTCGCTGAGCTGGACGCCGACGGGTACTGCCCCGCAGCATACGAAAGCGCCGCCGCCCGCCCGGATTGAGCGTGCGACGGCGCTGGCCGTGTTGCCGAAGGCGGGAGTGCTCCCTGAGCCGGCTTAGGGCTGCTGCATCTCCTGCAGCGACTCGAGCATCTTCGAGAGCGCCCCGTTCGGATCCGCCTCAATCTGCTGCATAATCTCGGGCGCACCGTTCATGGCGATCATCGGGACCACCATCACGATGATGAACGCGATGACTGCCGCGACGAGCGGTACCCAGAAGGTGATCTTCCGGGCGCGCATCCGCTGAATCGAGAAGAGTAGGTTGAGCGCCCAGACGAGCAGCACGACGAGCGCGCTCACCATGCCGAGCGTGCCGACCCAGCTCGCCACCTTGGGCTCGTCCATTCCGATGAGCGTGCCCATCAGGCTGATCTGGCTTTCCAGACCAAAGAAGGAGCGGGCAACGCTGAGCGCACCGAACGCACCGAACACGAGCAGGATGATCGTGATGATGCGATCGCCCGTGCGGGGGCGCGGGGCGCCGGGCATGCCGTACACCGGGCCGGGCTGGGGCGCAGCCGCGCGGTAGGCCTGCTGATCTCCGGGCTGCTGCGTGAACGGCTGCGCCTGCTGCTGGTTCGGCTGCTGCTGCTGGTGCGCCTGCGGCTGGGTGCCCGTGGCACCCGTCGCACCGGCCGCCGCGGGGGCGCCCAGGTTGTGGGGAACCCCGAGGTTGCTCGGTGCGGCGGCCTGCGGGGCTGCATCGCTGCCCTCCGGCTTCCACTCCCAACCCTCCGGCGCGTACTCGCCGTACTCGGGCTGTGCGGGCCGGGGCTGTACCGGCTGCGACTGTGCGGGCTGCTGGGGCTGTGCCTGCTGGGGCGCCTGCGCCGGCTGGGTCGCGCCGGTGTTGGTTTCGTCGCGCGGTTCGGACACTAGGCGCTCACCGACTTCCCGGCGGAACCGAGCTGCTCAGCGGCCAGCGCGATGCGCGCAGCCATGCCGCTCTCGGCAACCTTGCCGTAGGCGCGCGGGTCGTACTGCTTCTTGTTGCCCACCTCGCCGTCGATCTTCAGAACACCGTCGTAGTTCTTCAGGATGAAGTCGGCGACGGGACGCGTGAATGCGTACTGCGTGTCGGTATCGATGTTCATCTTGATGACGCCGTTCCGCACAGCCTCTGCGATCTCCTCGGCCGAGGAGCCCGATCCGCCGTGGAAGACGAGGTCGAGCGGCTTCTCGCCGGTGCCGTACTTCGCCTGCAGGCCAGCCTGGATCTCTGCGAGGAGCTCGGGGCGCAGCTTCACGCCGCCCGGCTTGTACACGCCGTGGACGTTGCCGAAGGTGAGCGCGGTGAGGTAGCGGCCCTGCTCACCAAGGCCCAGTGCCTCGACCGTCGCGACAGCATCGTCGAGCGTGGTGTAGAGCTGATCGTTGATCTCGTGTGCGATGCCGTCTTCCTCGCCGCCGACAACGCCGATCTCGACCTCGAGGATCACATTGATCGCCGCCATGCGGGGGAGCAGCTCCTTCGCGATGTCGAGGTTCTCGCCGAGGGGCACTGCCGAACCATCCCACATGTGCGACTGGAAGTAAGGGAGACCGCCCTGCGCCACGCGCTCCTCGCTCGCAGCGACGAGGGGCAGCACGAAGTTCTCGAGGTGCTGCTTCGGGCAGTGGTCGGTGTGGAGCGCGACGGTGATGTCGTACGCCTTCGCGACCTCCTCAGCGAACTTGGCGAACGCAATCGCGCCACCGACGCGGTTTGACACGGTGTGTCCTGCGAAGTAGTCGGCGCCGCCGAAGCTCACTTGGATGATGCCGTCAGAGCCGGCCTCGGCGAATCCCTGGAGTGCAGCGTTCAGAGTCTGCGAACTGGAAACGTTCACCGCGGGGAAGGCGAAGCCGCCTGTCTTCGCGGCGTCGAGCATCGCTGCGTACTGTTCCGGGGTTGCGACGGGCATGTGTGCTCCTCGTGTTGTGTGATGTTGTAGTGCTGCTGTGGCTGCGCCTGCGATGACGGATCCGTCAGCTCGCCCGGCGCGCCGGACGTTTGTGGCGATACCCGGTGGGCACCGCTTCGCTGTTCCAGTCTACGCGTTCGGGCCATGAACGGCAGGGAGAAGCGGTAGGCTGGTCGGCATGAATGAACCTGTTTCGCTTGGCGAATGGCAGCCCGACCGTAACCTCGCGATGGAGCTCGTTCGCGCGACCGAGGCTGCGGCCATGCGTGCGACCCCCTGGATCGGCCGTGGAGACAAGAACGCTGCGGACGGTGCAGCGGTCGATGCGATGCGTCGTTTCCTCTCGACGGTCAACATGAAGGGCACCGTCGTGATCGGCGAGGGCGAGAAGGATGACGCCCCCTGGCTGTACAACGGTGAGGTCGTTGGCAATGGTGAGGGCGCCGAGTGCGACGTCGCGGTTGACCCGATCGATGGCACCCGCCTCACCGCAGAGGGGCGCCCCGGCGCACTCTCGGTCATCGCGGTTGCCGATCGCGGCAGCATGTACGACCCGTCGGCTGTCTTCTACATGGACAAGCTCGTCTGCGGCCCCGAGGGCGTGGGGGTTGTTGACATCAACCGTCCCATCGGTGAGAACATTCGTGCGCTGGCGCGTGCGAAGCAGGTCGACGTGTCCGATATTCGTGTCGCTGTGCTCGACCGCCCGCGCCACGAGGACCTCATCCGCGAGATCCGCGAGGCTGGCGCCGGAACGCGTCTGCTCATGGACGGCGACGTCGCTGGTGGCGTGAACGCTGCCCGCTGGGATTCGCGCATTGACATGTGCGTGGGTATCGGCGGCACCCCCGAGGGCATCATCACGGCGTGTGCAGTGAAGGCTCTGGGTGGCGTGATCCAGGGCCGCCTCTGGCCGAAGGACGACGAGGAGCGCCAGCGCGCACTCGACGCCGGCCACGATCTCAACCGTGTGCTCGAGGCAAACGACCTCGTGGCGAGCGACAACTGCTACTTTGTGGCGACCGGGATCACGGACGCCGAGTTCATCGACGGCGTGCAGCGTCGCGGACCGTTCGTGCGTGCGGAGAGCATCGTGATGCGCTCGCACTCGGGCACCATCCGCCACGTCATCAGCGACATGGACCCCAGCCGCTGGGACTAAGCGTTCTGCCTCGTGTGAGGCTGGCCTGAGGGAGGCCCCGGACTGTACAAGTCCGGGGCCTCACTTGTGTGTTTGGCTGTGTGCGCGTCGGCGTGGCCATCCGCGTGGCCATCCGCTCGGGGGAGGGGCACGATTGCTGACGCCGCTGGACTTAGCTTTCGGCTGCGGGGGTTTTCGAAGGCTCTTCTCGCTCCTTTGGCATCTCCGGCGCCCACAGGTCTTCTTCAGCGTTGCCGAGCTGGGTCATCTCGCTCGTGCGCAGCTCGGGTGCCATAAGTGGGCGTACTGCAACGTCGAGCTGCGTCGGCTCAGGTGAGATCTGCTCGCCGTTGAGCGCGCTGATCTTGCGCGCGGTGGGAAGCACCTGGCGCTCGAAGGATCCGACATAGGCGTTGTAATCTTGCACTCCTCGGGCGAGCGTGCGGCCGAGCTTGTCGAGGTGGTTGGCGCTGCGCCCGATGCGGGAGTGGAGCTCACGGCTGAGGTCGAAGAGCGTGCGCGCTTCGGCAGTGAGTGAGTCTTGCCGCCAGCTGTGCGCCACGGACTTGAGGATCGCCCAGAGGCTCACGGGTGAGGCGAGGGCGACGCGGCGTTCGAAGGCGTACTCGAGAAGGAGCGGGTCGGTGTCGAGCGCACTTGAGAGCAGCGACTCGCTCGGCAGAAACGCGATGACAAACTCGGGCGAGTCTGGCAGCGCGGATGCGTAGTCTCGTTTGCTCAGCGCGATGATGTGATCCCGCAGGGCACGTGCGTGCTGGGCAAGGAGTTCCCCTCGGCGCGCTTCGACGCTCGCGTCAGGGGAGGAGGCCCCGGCGGCACCCGTGCCCAGATTCTGTGCTTCGAGGTACGCGGCAAAGGGGACTTTCGCGTCGATGGCGATCGACTTGCCGCCGGGGAGGCGAACGACAACGTCGGGCCGCAGCACCCCGTTCTCGGTGGTGAACTGGGGCTGCACGTCGAAGTCGACGCGTTCGAGCATCCCGGCGGCCTCGATGATTCGGCGCAGTTGAGTCTCGCCCCAGATACCGCGCGTGTTGTTGGATCGAAGAGCGGCGGCAAGGCTCTCTGCCGTGCCGCGCAGCTTGTCTTCAGCGAGTGCGGCCTGGCGGAGCTGCTGTGCAAGTTCACCGTGTTGCTCTGCTCGCTGCTGCTCCATCGTCGCAACCGTGACCTCCAACTTGCCGAGGCTGTCGCGAAGCGGTGCGAGCTGCTGCAGTACGCGCTGCTCTTCGCGGTCGAGTTCCGAGCGCTGCTGCGCGTTTGCGTGAGCGTCGCGGAGCCGGGCTTCGAGCCCTTCCGCTCGGGTTTCGGCCGCTGCGAGTTCCTCACGCAAGATTCGGGCTCCCGCCTCGGCATCGAGGCGTGCGCGCTGGGTGGCGAGCGAGATCTCTCGCTGCGCATCCTCGATGTGCTCGGCGGTGACGCGTGCGAGGTCTCGCTGTGCGGCGCGACCCCGGACTGCAACGCCGGCCCCGGCGCCCACGGCGGCGGCGAGCAGCGCAACGAGTGCAATCAGCAGGGTGAGTGTCAGCGGGTTCATGAATTCAGGATGTCAGGGACGTCGGACATTGGTGGGCGACCGTTCACGCTCGGCATGTCGCAGTGACTCAGAACGGGTGATCGTCGGGGGCGTCGTCGACAACTGGTCCGGGTGGCACGAGAGGTCGTGCTGTGCGAATCGGTGGTGTCGGTGTTGCAGCCTTCGGTGCTGATGAGCTCGGCGCTGATACCGGTGCTGTGGACGGCGGCGATGACCTCGTCACTGATGGCCTCGGTGGTGGTGTTCCGGTGTTCTCGTGTTTCAGGAACCTCACCCGGCTCGGCGGCTCATCGTCGTACACGCGTCCGGTCGGGGACCGCCAGCGCATCGTCCCGTCCGACAACAAACGGTGGTCCCAGTCAGAGTTGTGCTTCATCGTGTGGTGGCCACGGCAGAGATGGGCCAGGTTGTCCGTTGACGTGGCGCCGCCATCTGCTGCGGGAACCGTGTGGTCAATATCGCATCGGTTCACCGGCACCCGGCAACCGGGGAACCTGCAGTGCAGGTCGCGGGCCCCGAGGAAACGGCGCATCTGTGCACTGGGCCGATACCGATCCACACTCAGCACATCCCCGGCCTCACCGGACACGGTGACCTTCTCCCAGAAGTCGGCGTGACCTGCGTAGCCGCGAACCTGATCGGGGTCGACGGGTCCGGACCCGATGAGTTCGGCATCCGTGAACTCCGGCGGCGAGGAAGCAGTGGGGTCACTGCCGGTACCTGCCGGGGGTGTTGTGGTGGTCACCACGACCTGGATGTGCGCCCGCACCGCCTCCTCCGGAGACCCCGCAACCAGCCGCATCGGATCCCCGGCAAGGAGCAGGTCCCGGAACACATCAGTGCGGGTCTGCGCGCGGCTGCGCTTGGGAAGCCCTGCCCGGATCTCTCGCACCCCGGGACGCCCGCCTTTCATGCCCGGACGGAGTTCCCGGAGCATGCGCCGGCGTTCTGCGACGCTCTGTGCTCTCACACCCCGTGGCTTGCGCGTGGGGTGCGCGGGTGACGCTTTACCCGTGCCCGTGCCCGTGATGGTGCCCGCGCCCGTGCTCGTGTCTGCGAGACCGGTGCCGCGGTCCGTGAGGGTGCGGGTGAGTTGGTGCTCGGTTACTTCCGCGGACTTCGCGAGCCGCGTCAAGCGATCATGAATGGCATACGCCACCGGTGACGGCATGAACGCGACCAGCTCCGCCATCCCGTTCTCGTGATCACGCACCCACACTTTTCGCTCACACTCCGGCGCTGGAACGGGGACGACGCTAGCAGCAGTGCTAGCTTCCGGGTCGAGGTTGTTCGGGGCAGCGCCGTCGGGATCGGTGCTGGACGGATCCGGGGAGGACTGGTCAGCACCTGCCGGGCCACCGCCCGTGGGGTCAACGCCCGGGAACGGGGCCGGCTTCGGGAGGGTTCTCGCGAGTTCACGGGCAAGCTTTCGTGCGATCGGCCGCAAACGCTGCGGAGTCTGGGATTCAGCACGCCGCAGCACCTCCGCCTCGTACCTGCCCCGCACACGCACCGACTCCGGATCCTGCCCAAGCCCCAGCGCGTCCGCGGACTCTACGAGTGCGCGGACGTGCGCGGGAGAGACCTGGCCGGTGAGCATGCGCGGCAGAGTCGCCGGGAAACGCATCGTGAGCGCGGTCGCAAGGTTCAGATCGCGCTCCACGATGTGTTCGCTCTGATGAAGGGCGGTCGCGATCTCGGCACGCAACGACCGGTACGGGATGTCCCCGCTGCCGGAAGGGGCACGGTGCACCGCGGTCTCCATCGCGAACGAAAGAACGTTCAAGCGTGCGGCGGTGAGAATGTTCTGGAAGCGGTCAAACTGTTCCAGCATGCCGACCACGTCATCCACCACCCGCACAGAGAACACGGGTGGGATCACACCCGGGATTGCGGACGCGAACGCTTTGGTGATGAGCTCGGTGGGGTCGAACTCCGGTGGCTGGGGTGGAGCAGAAGTGTGAGCCGCGGAGGTCTTCTGGAAACGCACCCGGGAAGCCCGGCGGGGCGCGAGCGGCGAGCCAGCAGGGGGAGAACCTCGGGTGGTGGTCATGCGCTCATTCAAGCAGTGACCACTGACATTCAGACCCCAGAAAACCGCGGAAACACGCGGCAAAACACGGCACCGTGAGGAACTCCTGATCCCACTCTGGAAAGTCAGTTCACCCTCAAGAAGAGGGTGAAAGTGGGGCGTGCGATCACCCCGTGGGCGCGCCCGCCACCTAGAGCTTCAGTGGGATGGCTTTGAGCTGCTGGATCCGAAGCCCAGTGCTCTTCGCCAGTTGCGTGAGATCGTCTGCGCCATGCCGCCGTGCAGCATCCGTGACGATTGCCGCGCACGCTTCGGCGTCTGCCAGCGCATTGTGATGCGCGAAGTCAACAAAACCCGCGGCGGCGGCCGAAAGCGGCAGTCGGTGAGAAGGAATCTCGTAGGTCTTTCGCGAGACCTGCACGCTGCAGAGGTACTTCAGCTTGGGTGTGGGAGTGATGCTCTCGGCGCACGCGGCTCGAATGACCCCCATATCGAAGCTGGCATTATGCGCCACGGCAATGTCGGAGCCGATGAAGTCGCGAAGCTCGCTCAGCTGCTCCGCCCACTCGCGCGCCGCCACGACCATGTCAGGGGTGATGCCGTGAATCTTGATGTTGAACGGCAAAAACTGTGCGTGCCCAGCGGGCGGCTTGATGAGCCACTCCGCACGATCAACGACCGCTCCGCCACGCACGCGCACCAACCCAACGGAGCACGCCGACGACGGGTGGCTATTGGCGGTCTCGAAATCGATCGCGGTGAAATCTACGGGCACCCCCTCAGCTTTGCACACCCCTCTGACACCGGCCGGGTAGACTGGGCTCTCGTGGCTCTTACTATCGGAATCGTCGGTCTCCCCAACGTCGGCAAGTCGACCCTGTTCAACGCGCTGACTCACAATGACGCGCTCGCTGCGAACTACCCGTTCGCAACTATCGAGCCGAACGTTGGTGTGGTGAACCTGCCCGACCCGCGTCTCGACAAGCTCGCCGAGATCTTCGGCTCCGAGCGGATCCTGCCCGCGCCGGTCTCGTTCGTTGACATCGCCGGCATTGTTCGTGGCGCGAGCGAGGGAGAGGGCCTCGGCAACCAGTTCCTCGCGAACATCCGTGAGGCAGACGCGATCGCCCAGGTGGTGCGCGGATTCTCGGACCCCGACGTGATCCACGTCGACGGCAACGTGAACCCCGCGAGCGACATGGAGACGATCAACACCGAGCTGATCCTCGCCGACCTGCAGACCATCGAGAAGGCACTGCCGCGCTACGAGAAGGAACTGAAGTCGAAGAAGATCGACCCGGCCGTCGTTGCCACCGCGAAGGAGGCAGCCGACGCACTGAACGCGGGGACGCTGCTTTCGCTGAGCGGGATCGACCTCGAGCCCATCCGCGAGCTCGGCATGCTCACGGCAAAGCCGTTCCTCTACGTGTTCAACGTCGATGAGGGTGTGCTGCAGGACCAGGCCAAGCTCGATGAGCTGGCCGCCCTCGTTGCGCCCGCGAAGGCGATCTTCCTCGACGCGAAGCTCGAGAGCGAACTGATTGAGCTGAGCGATGAGGACGCCGCAGAGCTCCTCGCGTCGATTGGCCAGGAGGAGAGCGGCCTCGACCAGCTCGCCCGCGTCGGCTTCGACACCCTCGGCCTGCAGACCTACCTGACCGCTGGACCGAAGGAAGCTCGCGCGTGGACTGTGCGCAAGGGCGCCACGGCACCCCAGGCGGCCGGTGTGATCCACGGCGACTTCGAGAAGGGCTTCATTAAGGGCGAGATCATCTCCTTCGATGACCTCGTTGAGGCCGGCTCGGTAGCCGAGGCGCGTGCGAAGGGCAAGGCCCGCATGGAGGGCAAGGACTACATCATGCAGGACGGCGACGTTTGCGAATGGCGCTTTAACGTCTAAGTAGTACCCCGGGGATCGACCCGGGTGGCGCGGGACGCGTCGGATCCGCCTCACTGCCGCATACGGAGAGAACGGATCCGCGCGTCGCCGCGTCGACACCCTGCGAACGGAATCGTGATCGTCGCATCGCACAACGGTTTCGCGCAGGGGTGCTGGCCTCGGGGGAGCGCCAGCGCGCACGGGGGGACAGCGGGCGCGAGACACACCCGCGTCAGTTCGCCTGTCTGCGCGTTCACTGGTCGTACTGACCACAAACGAACAGAGGCTTTCTGGCCTCGGGGGATGTGCTTTGAAGAAGATCTTCTCAGGAGTGGCCTCGGTGGCCCTCGTGTTGCTGTTGGTACTTTCCGATGTCGTGGGTGGCGTGAGCGCGCTTCCTGCCGCGGTTGCCGCAGATACCCCGAGCATCACCCTGAATGGCACCGTCGCCGAGGGCGATCCTGGCTATCTCAACTCGAAGTCGATTGTGCTCTCGACCGGGGCAGAAACGAAGATCAACTATCGGCTCGTTCCCGGCTACGCGTCTGGGGCCGCAACTGGGGTCACCGTCGCGATCTACCTCCCTTCGCTTGAGCATGTTGGCGATGGATACCGAGTGGTTGGGCGGGATCGGGCCCCGAGCCCGCTGGGCGTCCAAGGCCGAGTGAGCGCTGGCGGCGGCTGGAACGTGCTCTCTGACACGACCGTGCAGGGTGGCCCGATCGTGATGGAGTATGACGGAGATCTGCGCGCCGGGGTGAACCCCGCGTTTGATATCTTCCTCACGACCTACAACGATGGCTCGGACGGACCCTACGGGGGAGTACCCGAGGGCACTCGCTTCGAGATCAACGGCTCCGTCTCATACGAGATGTTCAACCGAGTTGAGGGCTCTTCGTGGACGACACCGAACGAGCTCGACGACGAGTCGCGCGTCTCGGTGATTTCCTCGGACTTGCGCTGGGAAACGCAGATCGAATCGTACGTGCCGGGTGGCGGCCCGGATCTCGTGCCCATTTGGGATCGATACCAGTACGTCGACTATCTCTACTCGCTCTCCAACACCTCAGACAACGTCGCCGCCAACATCGATGGCTATTCGGTCACCTTTGATATTGACTCCACTGACAGTGATGTGAACGGCATCATCCCCTTCGACATCAACCGCTGGCGGTACGAGGAAGGGGGCCCGGCTACTCCGAACGATGACCGGAACGATACATCGGGACAATTCGTCGGCGTACCTGGCGAGGGCGGCGTGCTGATCTACGACGTCACCGATTGGGATGGCACAAGCGAACTCACCGATGAGATTCCGTACACGTATTCCGGTACCGGCATGCTCACAATCGACCGTGAGCATGGCGCGAACAAGCAGGCGCTCACACCTGAGGGCGCTGCCGGACCTTCCGAGCGCAAATACTTGATCTCGCTGCCATTGAGTCGGCAAGGGTTCCCGAACCCGCCCACAACGTTCCGCGTAACCGCAATCACGAATGTTCTCTTCGCGAAGACCGCGAACTGGTCAAAGACCCGCGTGGTTGAGCGCGAGATTGTCGTGCCCGAGTATGCCTTCACGTTCTCGCACACCGCCCAGCAGCGGGAAGTTGTGTACGGCTACGAGACCTACACCGAGATCTCTGAGCTGCGCAGCGCATCAAACGCACCGACATTTGACCCGACAGTGCGCTACGAGCTTGACCCGGATGTCACTCCGGATCGCGTTAGCTATGAGATACCCGAGACCGATCTCGAACGCTTCGAGGACGTACGGGTGAGCTATCGTTTCGAAGACGAGCAGCGCGGCAAGACCGTTACCGAGTCGCTCACGCCGACGGTTTCAGATCCGGATCCCGACACGGGCCTCGTCACCCTCACGTTTGATCTCGCGGAACTGCAGAAACGCGACTGGGACCACACGCTCGTTCTCGGGCTCGGTGGTCGGGTTGAGGCAGGCGCGCTGCTGCCTGTCACCATCAAGGTCTTCGGTGCGCCTCTCCGTGTTGGCGACGTGACGTCGACGGCAACGGCCGTGTTCATCGAGAAGATCGCGAGCAACGACGATTTCGGTGGCAACACCACGTATACCGAGGTGCCGCACGAGACTCCGATTGATGCGAGCTACACCGTGATCTACCCCAAGGAGGTCGTGCCGAACATTGCCGTGCGCATCGATGGCACGGCCGACCGAGCTACGGTGGATTACGGTGCGAAAACGACAATCGATTTTCTCTTCGGTGTCAACGGCACCACCGCCGCAAACTCGACAACGACGCTCGCCGTGAACCCGAAGGTTGAGCGGCTTCGCGATGCCGAACTCACCCTTCGAGCCGCGCTCTTCGCCCAAGCGGAGCGCGTGCGAGTGAGCGTGGAAACGATCGACGGGACCGTCACCCGGCTTGAGCTCGGAAGCCCCGCTGCGAACGGTGATGTTGTTGTCGCGTTGCCGGAGCACGTGGCGAAGGTGATGATCGAGACCGATACGCTTGCCACCGATGGCGCCGTAAACTTCGCCACGATCACGGCGAAGGTCGGGGCAAAGCTCGACAGGCAGCACTTGATCAATGCGAAGATCCGCACGTATCAGCCGAAGCCCTATGATCGGGATGCCACCCGCGAGGCCAGTGGCACGATTGATATCCGGTTGCCCAATGAGCTCGTTCCAGCCGTTGATGTTGTCGGCATCTACGGCTCGCAGCGCACGCAGAAGACGACGAACGTCGGCTATGAGTCGACGTTCGAAGCCGAGTATCAGGTGGATACGAAGGGCGTGAACTCGCCTCAGGCGAGCTACACGATTGACATGCTTGCACCCACGAAGACGGGTGCGCTCGAGTTCTCCAAGATCAGACTCCAGCAGCCGTTCCTTGACGCCATCACGGATCCCGTGATCACGTTCGTGAGTGCCTCGGGGAAGGAACAGGAGTTCACGGACTCCGAAGTTGCAGCGGGGGATGTGGCTCTCACAGACATCGCGAAAATTGTCATCTCCGGCAAGGACTTGCGTGTGCGCGGTCTGAGCGCAGTGGCGCTCGTTGAGTACCGCGCGGGCATCGAGATCGGGTCCTCGCAGACGCTGCGCGCGACGTTCACCGGGACTCAAGAGGCCCCGTACGAGGAGACGAAGACCGCGCGCCAGCAGAATCAGGTCAACGTCCGCGAGACGCAGACCGCTGTGAAGGTTGAGGGCGTCAACCAGGTGACGCAGCCTCTCGGTGCTGGGAACGCGTACTCGGTTGACATCTATCGCTGGTGGAACCGTGGCTCCACATACAACACGCAGGACTACACCCTCGACCAGGGATACAAGTCGCTCGGTGGCTTCACGACGACGCTCACCCGGCCGACCGCCGCCTCCGAGAACAACGACCAGCGCGTCAGCGTCGACGTCGCGCTCCCGCATACCCAATTCGATCTCTACTACCTGAAGATCCGCGAGGACATGCGACCGTACCTCGAGTCGGTCGACCTCTTCCGCATGGTTGACGGTACAGAGGTGCTCTGGAAGACAGTGCCCGGAGATGCTTGGGTGGAGAACTCACAGGAGGGCGCTGGCTTCTGGCGCATTGCCACCGCGCGGCCCGCGACTCCGGACAGCGAGCTCTTCACCACGTACGACTCTGTCACCGGAGTGAGCGAACACCCGTATTACAAGGAAGCGTGGGACGCGGACGTACAGCCTGATTCGCCCGTCTCTCGCGTTTCGGTTCATCTGGAGTTCTCGCGAGAGAGCAACGATGCTGCTCCGCAGATGGCAGGCACACAAAATGATGTCATCGAGTACATGGGTCGCTTCCACTCGTCTTCCGTGAAGGGGAAACAGGCGACGAAGCTCACCGCCACCGACACGTTCGGGCGCGATCGCGAACTCACCCGTACTGCCACCACCTCAATCAACTCACTCGTCGCCTACCCGTTCGCGCAGTCGCGCACCGGCGCAAATGACAATACGTCGCTCGCGAACAAGGTGATCCCGATGGGGAGCGCGGGGGAGTACCTCGCAAGCATCTGGAACGTCAATACGGCGAACTGGTCGTACTACTCCGGGCATGGCCCCGATGTGTACGTGCCCGCCGCGACCGAGTACGACGAGTGGCTCGGCATGTACGATCCCGCGTCGTTCCACGACAAGCTCGTCTACGAATTTGTGTACCCCGCGACCCCGGCTGATGACGCCGTGTACAACCTGGACGCAACTCACGTCTCGATCGCCGATACGAGCACACTGCAGTACCTCACAGGGGTGCGGGTGACCGGCGCGCGAGGCGACATCCTCTCCATTGACTTCGCGGCCCCCCTCGCGCAGGCTCCCCGCTTCGACTACGACAACTCCCGTGAGCGAGGGATCCACGACGATGGCGACGGGACGTTTACGGTCTCGTTAGGTCAGGAAGGCTCCTACCCCAAGCGCTTTGAAGCGATCTTTGAGGAGGTCGCCGGATTCGGAGAGCGCACCGCAGAGCTTGATGGCATCGCCCCCGACACGCTTGGCGCTTCGCTTGCCGAGGTCGACGTGCGTGTAGCGGGTGTGGTCAATGGAAACCGCGCGCTCCAGGGCACCACGAACCTCTACCGCGTGCCGAGCGACACGGGGGTGAAAGCCCTCATGCACACGTCGAGTGCGACGTTGACCGGCTACACGCCGAAGCTGAGCGCGAAGCTCGACATGAGCTTCGACAGCGTGAAGGTGTATGACTACCAGGCTGACGGGATTACGCCGAGCACCACGCAGGTGGCCGTGGGGATCGAGAACACCTCCGAAGCGGACATCAAGGATGCCGTCATCACCTTCACTCCCGACGCGGCGTATCGCTCGCAGCTGGTTGCGATCCCGGAGGACATCTTCGCCGGAGACTGGTCGGTTGACCGAGTCACGGTGACGCAGGGTGGCACAACGGTTGAGATTGCCAGCGATCGCTTCATTGCCAACCCCGAGACAGGAATGCGTGAGTTCGATCTGCGCAGCCTGTTCGCAGACGGAACGCTGCGGTCACAGCCGTTCGATGTGACGCTCGGCGGTACAGCGACGTTGCTCAAGGAACACATCGATAGCATCTCCGTGGCGTTCGCGCCGCGCGATGGCACGGTCGGCCTGTGGGGCTCGATCACTCGAGGGAATTCGAACGAACCCCTTCCTACCCGCATGCGCGACGGGGGCGACCTGTTCGTCACGGGCGTGTGGGTCGACGAGGCGGCCGACGGACCCAGCTGGAGCTCGAAGCCGACGTTCGTGACGGAGCGGAGCAAGGGCAGCGATGAGCAGATCATGCTGCATAGCGCCTTCACCGCGAGCGCGGTGGTTACCTCCTATAACCCGATCTTCGTTTCCGCGGGCGGGGGCAACTCAGGCGAGAAGCCGACGCTGCGCCTCGCGAGTAGCTCGAGCAGCGCCGCGGCGCCACGAGTCTTCACCCGCGTGGCGCGGATGCAGGCGCACGCTGTGCATCTCCGTGAAGACTTCTCGCGGGCCGACGCGACCGGTCTGTTCTACGACGCAGACACGGGGACTCAGATCGACTTCGCAAACATCGCGGTCGGCGACACGACCCGTGTGCTCTACGAGTTGCGGAACGTCGGAACGACGGCGAGCGATGACGCTGGCCCCGGATCGCTCCCGGTGTTTTCCCCGGTTGCGCACATCGAGGCGCCCGCCTTCCTTGCGGTCTCCGACGTGCAGGCTTCCTCGGCGTACCTCCTCGCCGATCCGAACCGAGCAGGAGTCATCGCGGAGAGCGTCAATACGGCAGTCACCGTGCCGGAGGATCAGGTGCGGATCACGCGTCAGAACAGCAAGCGCGCTGACGTCGCCTTCGACGTCACGCTGCACGACGGTGAGTCTGTGTTCTTTGTCGTCGAATACACGGCGACGAACGACCAGCCGAGCATCCTCGGCGCGACCCAGGGCAAGACCCTGCAGTGGAACGTGTACGCGCGGCCCGCCTACACACACCACTTCATGAGCTACAACAGCGATGGCGCGAATGGCAACCGCGTGACGGGATCCACCGCCGCGGTGAACTTTGACGGCGATGCGTTTGCTGAGCAGCTCGGGCGACTGACGAACACCGCGTATCGCTACGCCGATCCGAAGCAGCTCGTCATCGAGAGCCGCTTCGACCGCGAGAACGTGTCCGGCGAGGATATGACCCTCACCGTGAAGAACATCGGCAACGAGATCCGACATGACAACACGGCCCTCGACCTGTTCCTCACTCTTGACACCGGCGGCCTGCTTGGTTTCGAGTTGACGGAGTTTCCGACCGTTCCGGCGCTCAACGTGCCCGAGGGTGCCGCGGCCTCCGCGCAGCCCACAGTCCTGTTCCAGGATCGGGACGGGAAGTGGGTCGACTCGGCTGATTTCGACGCGTCGGAGCATACGATGCGCGAGATCAACAAGCTCTGGATCCGCTACGGCACCGTGCACGCGGGCGCTGGGCCATCGAACTTTGAGATCTCCGGGACCGGGCACTGGCGCACGCCGGCGGCCCAGAACACAAAGTCCTACCGCCTCACCTCGCAGGCGCAGACGCGCCTCACGCACCAGGACGAGACGGGTACGGGCATTGCGGAGTACAGCTACCGCACCGAGGCAGCGCAGACCGTGTACAAGGCGATCCCTACGGTCGAGTTCAACATCCAGTCCTTCGACACCCGAGCCGAGGCGACCGCGCCCTACAACGGCGCGCAGCCGGGAAAGACCGGCTACGTGGCCGGCGACGACGTGCACTACCGACTCACTGCGAAGAACCACAGCACAGATCAGGGCACGAACACGAACACGCCCTACGGCAAGGCGCCGCTGCGCCACCCGGTGATCGTCGACAAGATCCCCGAGTACCTCAGCACCGAGCTGAGCCGCTTCGTGCACGCCGGGGAACTCGACGTCGCCGGCGCCGTCGCCGCCGGTGTACTCGAAATCCGCATGCTCGACGCCGCGGGCACCCCGCGTGACTTCACGCTGCCCGAGGTCACCATGCGCTCGGTGACCGGCCTCGACGTCGCGGGAGCCCAAACCTTCGCAAACGACCGGCACAACGACGGTTGGGGACGGCTCTCCTCCGCCGAGCCCGTGAACACGACCGTAAACCCGGCTGACACGATCGACTTCAACGTGTTCAGCTACACGTTCGCCGATGAAGATCTCGGCCGCGGAGAACAGCTCGAGATTGTGTACTCGGCTCAGGCGAGACAGCACGATCTGCCCCGCGCGCAGTATGCGGATGGCACCGCGGTGTTCGCGCCGCTCTTCGGCTGGTACGGCAGCAACATCCCCGTCGCGAACTCTGCGAAGCAGACCTCGATGGATCTCGCTGCGCTGCTCCATGATGCCGGGATCACTGGCGACCGGGGGCACGAGATGACCGCCTCCGAATTCCTGTCGAATTCGCACTCTTGGCTGCCCGGCTCCAACGACCGGCGCCGCGACGCGAGCAACTCGCCGGGGTCGTACGTCCAGGCGACCTACTACGATGCCTCGGCGAATGTCGAGAAGTCGCACACGGCACATCTCCGGGAGACTGCCGCGAGCGAGCTCTACACGAGCTTCTCATCGACCGCGCTCGACGAGAACTTCGCGTACGTCACGAAGGCGCGTGTGGCCGACGGCGCGGTCACCGCGCCGGAGCGAATTCTCTGGGCGCAGGACGGAATGCAACTGAACCGCGCCTGGCTCTCGGGGGCGAGTGAGATGGTGCCCGATACGGAGCGCGCCGCGTGGGGCACCGACGCGGCGAACTTTGTCGAGCACGACGGCTCGCTGAACTCGTACGAGCGGCATCGGCTCGGCTACACACCATACGTCGAGGACGACTACAGCTACGCCGTGCAACTGCACGAGGAATTCACCGTGCGACTCCATGCGGCAAACCTCGGCGATCGTGCGATCGGCAGCGGGCTCGAGTACACGGAAATCCTCCCGCTGGGGATCAGCCCGTACGACGAGTCCGGGCAACTCCTCGGAGTGGCCGCGCTGAGCGGCGGCGGCGGCGAACTGGCGAGCGAGGTTGAGATCCTCCAGAGCCCGGACAACGATCAGGGCTACCGAGCTCCCGCCCAATCGCAGGAGGCTGGCACGTACGCCGAGTCGACCCGCGATGACGGGATCCCCTACGTGCTCCGGGTGCGGGTCGCAGGCGAGGTGACCGGGCTCTTCGGCTCGGCTGCCGCTGACCAGAACCTGCAGACGCAGCGCGTCGAGATCCGGGTGCGCGTCGCGGGCGAGGTTCCCGCGAACGCGCAGGGGCTCTCGCTCTGGCACGACCAGCTCACGCTGAGCTCGATCGCGCCCGAGGAGTACCTCGAGATCTACGGCGCGGAGTACGGCGGCTTCAGCCGCCCCATCGGCGTGTACAACACGGCCCGCTTCCCGAACGATGGCATGGCGCAGGGGCTGAACGTGAACGACCTCGCCTACGATTTCGGTTCGTACACCTCGTATTTCGCGGTGGAGCCGTGGGGCCGCTACGTGCGCGGCCTGAACGCGCAGGGCACCGCGACGTCCGCCGACGACGGCCGCCCCGCTCTCGTCACGGGCGACCAGATCGCCATGCGCCGCCCCACGCTCCGCGTGTGGAGCAGCGCGAGCAAGGACGCGTACCCCGCGGGGATCGACGCCACGATCGAGGACTTCAGCGTCGACCTGTACGAGGAGTTCTCGATCCGCTCAACCGTCGAGAACCAGCAGCTCGAGGTGCTCGGCGAGTACAACCGGGTGAACAGCGGCTACAACCGCTACTCGGGGGAGAACTTCAACGACGACATCTGGAAGAACGCGCCCCAGACCATCGGCGGGGCGCGCGGGACCTGGTTCGAGCCGACCGTGACGATCGCACTGCCCTACGGCATTGCCCCCGTCCTCGAGGACGGAACGGTCGCCCGCTACGACGGCGAGCTCGCAAAGCAGCAGAGCGTCGAGTTCCAGGCGTCCGCGCAGACGCTCGGGCTCGGCACCTCGGTGCCCGCTCGGGATCTGAGCGCGCTCTTCGATGTGCGCGTCGAACGGCTCGAGGACAAGCTGGGGGAGCGCTTCCTGCTGCACTTCACGGCTCGCGCCGACCGTGCCACCGAGATCGCGACCGGCGAATCGCTCGAGATCACGCCCCGCGTGGCCACGATCGACACGCCACTCTACGGTGCGGACACTGACGACAGCCGCTACCAGCACCTGCTCGCCCTCGCGGGCACGCAGCGCCCGGTCTTCGCCCCCGTCGTCTCGGAGCGCTACACGACCGGCGCGCCCCCGTCGCTCACAGCGCGCGACCAGGGCGTCTCGGCCGCCCCGAACAATGTCAAGTCCTCGAACGGCCTCGCCATCACGGCGAACGACCGGATCCGCCGCGATGCGACGAGCACGTGGAGCAGCAACATGGGCGCGCTGAAGATCACCGAGCGCCTCATCGCCGCCACGCAGCCCTACGGAGCGGACACCGAGCTCACCCTGAACACGGGCACGGGCTGGACCGAGCGCGCGAGCGAGCTGACTCCGGGGCACACGCGCAGCGGAGCTGGCGGAACAGGCAGGACCGGCGGAACGGGCGCTGCGGGATCGCCCGCGACGACCGGTGCGTACGGCAGCAGCGACCTGAACCTCAAGAAGCCGTCGATCACGAACACCACGAAGGCCGCCTCCTTCGCCGATGGGGCGCTCGCCGAGCTGATCCAGGTGGATGCCGCGGGGAAGTACTGGCTCGCAACCGAGGTGTCGAACGCGCCTGAGGACGAGACGAACCCGTACGAGCGGCTGAAGACCGCGGGCGATGTGCACAACGCGCGTTTCGTGGTGACGCAGTTCGTCACGAACTTCGCCGCAGCGACGGACGAGGTGCGCATCGCGGTCGGTGACGAGGTGCTGGACCGCGCCGAGTTCGAGGCCCGCGGCTACACGGTTGAGCGGATGACGCCGGCCGAGCCGACGGTCGACGCGACGCGCAACCGGATCCAGTGGGTGGTCACGCCGCCTGCTGGGGAGCGCGGCACGCGCGGCGAGCTGAAGTCGGGCGAGCGCTTCACGCTCCTCACCGAGCTGCAGCTCGTCGACGGCTACGAGGACAACGTCGTCTCCGACGACACGGTCTGGACGGCCGACGAGCTCGTCATGGACACGTACGTCTCCCTCATCACGGACGACACGACGCTGATCCCGCAGGGGAGCCCGGGGGCGCAGCGCCCGGCCGACTTCATCGTCCAGTCGCTCGCGTCGATCGCGTACCACACGCACACGAGCGACCGGGGCACCGGCATCGACATCGACAGCAACGGAGACCTCGCCGGCCGCTACGCCGCGGACTCCGCGGAGATCGAGATCCTGAAGCCGCGCGCCGAGGTGCGCGTCAACACGACCCGCCCCCGCATCGCCTACTCGAACGGCCTCTCGGGAGACACGTACTTCAACTCCTCGGACACGATCGAGTACCTCATCACCCACGCCGAGAATACGGGCTCCGGGCTCACCGAGCTCGTGATCGAGAACATCCTCCCGACGGACACGACGAACGAGAGCACCGTCTCGGTCAGCAACCAGCCGATCACGACGAACACGCGCTACGTCACCTCCGGCACGTGGGAGCTGCCGCAGCGCACGGTGGACCGGCTCGCCGATGCGGGCACCGAGATCGACGACGCCTTCAAGACCTTCGTCTACGTCTCCGACGAGCTCGCCGAGGACGGCTACGAGGCCGGGGCCTGGACGCTGCTCAACCCGGGCGGCACCTCGATCCTGCGCAACGAGCGCTTCGAGATCCCGGCGGCAGCGCAGGGGGGCCTCCAGAAGATCCGCATCGTGGTGCGCGCGCTCGATCCCGAGACGACCCTCGTGCCGCAGGGCACGCGCCTCGCGATCGACGCGGACCCGGAGACCCCGGGAACGCAGTCGGTGCTCGACACCGATCCGACGAACCGGAGCACCTCGCCCTACCCGGCCTCGGTCACGGACCACGCGATCTCGCTGGGCGTGCGGATCGGGTCCAACGCGAAGTCGACGCTGTTCGTCTATGACACGGCCCAGTTCTGGGGCAACTACGTCTCGACGCGGGTGTCGAAGCTCGCCCAGAGCGAGACCCGCTCGTACCTCACCCCGTCGCGCCCCGTGGTCAACGTGAAGTACGACTCGCTCTACTACCGCAGCGACTCCACGAAGCCGAGCGACCAGCGCTTCGGGTGGTCCGACATCACGGCGATCGCGCCGAAGTCGTCACCGCACCTGAAGTTCAGCGGTGAGTTCATCAACGCCGATCGATCGATGTGGTCGCGCGACGAGGACAACACGTACGCAGAGGACACGTTGGTGAACCCCTTCGTCACGTTCCAGCTCCCCACCGTGATGGAATCCGGCGGGGCGTTCACCTACGTGCCGCAGGCCGACATCACCGCCGATCACCCGCTCGACAGCGCGCACCGCTCGCGCTACTCGCTCACCGCCGCCGACACGAATCTGTGGACGTGGAAGCTTGTGCGCGCCGACGGCAGCGAGGCGGATCCCGAGTCGCACCTGAAGCACACGCGGATCGCGACCGGATCCTGGCCAGGCTTCGACCGGAACGTCGTGTCGGTGTGGTTCGATGGCAGCGTCATGCCGGGCGACAAAATCGTCGTCGAGTTCATCGGAGCGGTCGACGCGTACTCGCCCGGTGCTGAGGCAGAGGACCTGAAGTCCCGGGCCATGGTGACGAACAACACTGGTCTGCTTCACCCGCTGAATTCGCAGCAGAACGCGGCAAACCGCCTCGGCTACTCGACTGACGGTCACGACTTCAACGACAACAAACTGATGAACGACCGCTTGGTCTTCTCGGAGAAGTCGCTGTTCCAGTACGAGACTTACGACAACTTCGGGAAGCGGAAGGTTGCCTACTCCGACCTCAACCGCGCGGGCAGTGTTGCGCCTGAGCAGACGCCTGTGCGCCAGGGCGGCGACTTTACCTTTGAGGTGTCCGTTGACAACTCGAAGGAGGCGGGAGACCGGCCCTACCCGTACCCGATCATCTACGACGTGCTGCCCTCGGCGGGGGACACTTCCATCACCAACGCGACGATCCCGCGCGGATCGCAGTACTCGGCCTGGCTCCGCCCTGACAGCGTGAAGCTCGAGCGGGAGGGCGCCGACAAGAAGACGTACCGGCCGAGCGAGTACACCGTCTTTGTCGGGCCCTTCACGAAGCAGGCCGGCGAGATCGTGGAGACCGAACTGGTGCCCCACGCGGAGGCCGCAAGCGAGTCGTTCTACGACGCGCTCGGTCTGCCCGGCGCTCCTTCCGCGGTGCGCGATCAACACTTCGTGCCGCTCGCCGACGTGGCGGACCGCCCGGAGCTGCTGCACCGCGCGCAGTCGATTCTCGTGCTCTTCAACAGTGCAACCGAGCAGTTGCCCGGACAGAACAAGCTGAAGCTCAGCTACACGATGCGCTCGCCCCTCAACGCACCCGTCTACCTGGAGCAGTTCGACGGTGCTGAGCGCAAGGCCGAAGCATCGCTGTGGAACTCATTCATGGCGACGCAGCGGGTGAGCCGCTTCATCCCGCAGGAGTCGAACAACGCCGGCGTCTACGCGACGGAGAAGCGAGACGGCGTCTACCTCGGCAACTACGTCTGGAACGACGTGAACTACAACGGCGAGCAGGACGAGGGCGACGCGGTGCGCGACGGCAACGGGCGCACGCACCTGCGGCCGAGCCGCGACCTCGACTTCGACGGCGAGATCGACGATCCCGGCATCAACGGCGTGCGCGTCACGCTCTTGACGCCCGCGGGGTACAACGTCGACGCGCTCGGCAACCCTATCCACGAGGTCTCGGGCGCGTGGGAAGTTGTCGACGAAGCCACCGGCACGTCGGTGCTCGACGAGGTGTTCCAGCGCCCCATCCCCTCCGAAGGTCCGCTCGTGACCGTCACCGAGTCGGACATCGCGGGCAACGCGGGGTACTACACCTTCTCGAACATCCGCCCGGGCGACTACCGGGTGCTGTTCGAGTTCCCGCGTGAGTACGACGCGTTCTTGACCACCACGCGCACCGTGTTCGAGCGCGCCGGCGTGGAGAGCTTCGCTCCGGGCGAGCCGCTCGACATCCCCGCCGCGGTCGACGACGCCGCGCTCGTCGCCATCACCGAGGCGGCGACTGTCGACTCGGCGACGGACGACGCGCAGCGCATGAGCTTCGACCTCGGCGTCGCGCAAACCATCGAGTTCGGCGGCACGGTGTTCGCAGAGGACATCGACACCCTCGACGGCTACCAGGCGGGGTCGAACGAACCGGGCATCCCCGGCTACCACGTCACGCTGAAGCACCTGAGCGGCGAGACCGTGCGCGACTCCCACGGCCGCCCGATGGTCGCCGTGACCGATGCCCAGGGGGCCTACCGCTTCACGCTGCTGCCGGTCGACCGCCAGTACTATCTGGAGATCACCGACGAGAACGGCGAGTTCAACTCGGAGCGGCTCGTCTCCCCGTTCCTCCACCACAGCGACCCGTTCGCCGAGGCGAACGACAACGACGGCCTGAACGAGAAGGGCACGCGGATCGTGAAGACGAACCCGCTGAACTTCGACCTGGAGGGGCTCTTCGCCTCCGGCTTCGCGCCGCGCGAGAGCGTGAGCATCGGCTTCTACGACAAGACGACGTACGGCGTGATCGGCAACCGGGTGTGGGATGACCGCAACCGGAACGGTCTCCAGGAGGCGGGGGAGCCGGGCATCGCCGGGCAGCAGCTCGAGCTCGAGCAGTACGTCGAGATCGACGGCGCCTGGACGCGCACCGACTACGCCCAGCGCACGGTGTCGAACGACGACGGCTTCTACTACTTCACTAAGGTGCCGAGCGTCCGTTACGACGGCACTGAGGCACTGCCGACGAAGTACCAGGTCGTCGTTCGAGAGCTCGTCACCGGCTACACGTTCGCGCCGACGCACGCGCCCGGGCTGTCGCTCACCGGCACGCGCGAGACCGACTCCGACTTCTTCCCGAACGGGACGATGCACGAGACCGGCGCCGCCCTCGGAGAGCACCTGATCAGCGTCGTGGAGATCGACGAGGCGACGGGCGTCGTGTTCGGCATCACCGACAACACGATCGACCTCGGGCTCATGGCGCACGCGCGCTCGGAGCTCTCGGGCGAGGTGTTCCTCGACGCCGACGCGAGCGGAACGAAGACCGCGGCTGAGGTCGCCGCCGCCGAAGATCGCTACACGGCGACCCTCGAGGTGCGCACCGCGGCCGGCTGGGCCACCGCGCGGCAGGACGCTGCGGGGCGCATGATCGAACCGGCCGCGGCGCGCGACAGCGACGCGCCGATCCGGCAGGAGGGCGTCTCGTCGTACCGCTTCGAGGACCTGCACATCCTCGACAGCGTGCAGCTCGTGCCCTACGAGTACCGCGTGCGGGTCACCGAGGTGCCGCTCTGGCAGGGCGTCACGGCGCTCGGCGCCGGGGACGATCCCACCGTCGACAACGACTTCACTCAGTCAGCTCGCGGCGCGACGCTCACCGCGGTGTCCGAGCCCCGCGTGCTCGGCGCGCTCCAGAACGAACTGCTGCCCATCGATACCCGCACGGGGGTCCCGGCAGAGGACGTCGACTTGGGGCTTGTGCCGCTCGAGCGCGAAGCGCAGGTCGGTGACTTCATCTGGGACGACCGAGATCGCGATGGGCTGCAGGGAGCTGACGAGCCCGGGCTGGGGGGCATCCGCGTGGTGCTCAACCGCGTGATCGACGGCGAACTTGTGCCCGTCGCCGAAACGGAGACGGACGCTGACGGAGCCTATGCGTTCACCGCGGCGGTGGCCGAGGAGGATCCCGCGACCGGGCACCTCGATCAGCCGCACCGCTACGTCGTTGAATTCGCTCTCAGCTCGCGCCAGACGATCTCCCCGCTCTCGGTCGGCAGCGACGACGCGAAGAACTCCAAGTTCGCTGAGCTGCTCGGAGAAGGCGGCGCGCGCTACGGCCACGCGATCGCGGATCCCGCGCACACCGTGATCTCCGAGGAGTTCTCGCTCGTGTCGGCCGACGGCAACGGCCGCGCCGACTACACGACGGCCGCAGGGACCGACCGCATCGACGGCGGCGTGATCACGCACGACTCAATCCGGATCCTCGGCGACACCGTCTTCCACGACGTGAACGCCGACGGAGCGCAAGGTCCCGACGAGCCCGGCATCCCGGGGCTCGAGGCTGCCGTGTACGCCCTGAACCGAGACACTGGGCTCTGGGAACCCTACACGGACGTTGACGGTCACCACACGGTCGCCACGGACGCGGACGGGCACTACGCGTTCGCCGTCGAGGTCGCCGATCTCGAAAAGGACTCGCCGCACTACCGCACCCCCGCGGAGTACCGCGTGCGGCTCGACGCCCCAGCGAACCTCCAGCTGGTTGAGGTGAACAACGTGTTCTTCCGCCAGCCAGGAGGCGACGTCGACGGGATCCCGATCCCGAAGCCGTTCAGCACCGTGCTCACCGATCCGATCTCGCTGATCGAAGCAAGGTCCGCGGGATCCGCAGCTGAGGCGCTTGATCTTGACGACGCACACGATGTGCTCAGCGCGGACGCCGGTTTCACCATGTTCGACACCGACGTGACGATTGGTGGGCGCATGTGGGAGGACGCGAATAACGATGGCATTCAGGACGCCGATGAAGCGGGGACCGCTGGCCGCATGGTGACCCTGTGGGAGCGCGTCGACGGGGTGTGGATCCGCACCGCCGATCTTGACGGCGTCGGCGAGCAGATGACAGATGCCCTCGGGGAGTACCGCTTCCGGGTGGCGCCCACTCACTTCGAGGAGGGGGCTGCGGGCTTCCTCGCGCCGCGTGAGTATCGTGTCACCGCAGAGCGCGCGGGGTACCAGGTCTGGTCGCCGCTCAACGTCGGCGACGATCGGGAGATCGACAGCGACATCAGTACGCTGAGCGAGACGACGACGGCACCTGAGCTGCCGCAAGCCGCCTCACACGTCGGGGAGACGCGCGTCTTCTCGATCGTGGATCACACGGACGGTGTGATCGATCTCACCTCATCCCGTGACGACCTGCACATGGGTATCGGTGTGAAAACCTACCCGCACCTCACCGCCGTTGGGGGAACTGTGTGGGACGACGCGGACGAGGACGGCGTGCAAGAGTCGGGTGAAGCGCCGCTCGCTGATTACGAGGTGACGCTGTGGGAACGCGTTGACGGAGACTGGCAGGTCGCTACTGACGCGAACGGTGAGTCGACGCAACGAACTGATGCCGAGGGGCGTTATGCCTTCGCGGTGCTGCCGACCGAGTACGACGCCGCGGCTCCCGGCTACCTGCTGCCCCGCACGTACCGCACCACTGTGGCTGTGCCGCAGGCCTTCCGCCTGAGCGCTGGGAGTCTGACGGCCAAGACCGACGGGAAGCACGCTGTTTCGCTCGAAGCGCAGATTGTGGAGTTGGTGGATGCGGAGTCCGAAGCTCTTGAAAGCGCTGAGGGTGCCGATACCGCTGTGGACGATCGTGAGCCGTCAGCGACTCGGATTGATCTGGCGAGTGTGCGCGATGATCTCACGCTCAGCTACCCGTTTGCGCGGGTGTCTGTGCCCGTCACGCCGACGCCCGGTCTTCCCGTGATCGGCGACCTCGCGGTCACGGGAGCAGGGCTCGGTATTGGCGCCGTACTCGGGGTGTTGCTGCTCGCAGCAGGCGGAGTGCTCCTCGGCCTGCGGCGACAGCGCGCGAAGCAGGAAACCAAATAGTGGAAGCGGAGGAACCCCGAGTGGCAAAGCATGGAGTGCCTGAGCGTGCGAACGCGGCGGAGGCTGCGGAAGGTGCGGAGACGACGGTGGCCCAGGGAACTGGGGAGGAACCCAGCGCGTCTGCTGGGCGTCGCAGTCGCTCTCGGCATCGTGCGCTCTGGCTCGGCGTTGGCGCTGCCGCGGCGCTTGCAATCGGCGCGGTGACCTGGTCCTTGTGGCCTGCGGGTGATGTGCGCACCACCACGGTGCTTGGTGTGGAGTACTCAACGAACCTGAATGTCGAGGAACAGAACGGCTATACCTACGTCACGGTGCCCGTCAACACGGAGGCGGAGTCCCTAGTGCTCGAGGTGCCCGACGCCGAGGACACCCGGACGATCCGTGAGTTCCTCGCTGGCCTCGATACGTTCGTGCCCGGAGAACACGTGCTGTCGCTGGGCACAGCAAATCTGCACATCATCGTGGACGGGCTCGCCGAGTAGGCGGAGGGAGCTCCTCCTTGACCCTCCCGTAGCAGGAGCCTGCATCCTTGAATCATGTTGCAAATCGGAGATTTCGCGGGGATTACCGGCCTGAGCGTGAAAGCGCTGCGCCACTACGGAGAGAAAGCGGTGCTGGCTCCCGAGGTGGTGGATGAGCGGTCGGGATACCGCTGGTACGCCGAAGGGCAGGTGCGTGCCGGCGCGACCATTCGAGCGATGCGGGCGGGCGGGGTGCCGCTGCCGGAGATCGCGGAGGCGCTGGGCGCGAGTTCAGTTGGAGTTGACGGGGCGCTCGACGCGCTCGACGCGCTCGAAGCTCACCGTGAGCGTGTGCTCGAGGAGCGTGCGCGGGAGGATCTCGCGCACGAGGCCGCGGTGAAGGAACTTCGCGCACTGCGAGTTCCGGTCCATGTTGAACTTCGACAGCAGCCCGAACAGCACTTCGTTGGACGAGCGCTGCACGCACCAGGCGACGACCTCGACGAGCTGACCGACGACGACGCGAACGCGGTCTTCGGAGAGCTCTTCGAACGTCTCGCCGGCGCGGGAATCCCGGTGAGCGGTGAGTTCTGGACGACGCTGGGGTCCGGCGAGAACGGTGGTGCTGCGCTCATGGGCTGCTGGGAAGTACCCCATTCCCTCGGCGCCGCGTGGACCTTCCCCGGGGACCGGGCAGGCACGCTGCCACCTCGCACCGAGCTCGTGGCTACGTGGCGGCCCGAAGGCGGGGAAGAACTCCCGGAGGGGGCGACGCACCCCGCGATCGTCGCGCTCTTCGACGCGCTCGATGAGCGTGGGATCGAGCTGCGCCTCGGGCGCATGGAGGTGCGGCAAACGATTCGCGGGCAGGATCCCAATGGATTCAGCGTGGAAGTGTCGGTGGTGGTTGAGGAACGCTAGCCTCGGGTGAGACGGTCCCGGCTGGGCGAAACACCCAGGCCGGAGACCACCAGATGCGGAGGACACCATGGGAAAGCGGAAGACACCCGAAGAACGGGCTGCTGAAGAAGAACGCTACGTCCGCGCGCTGGGGGCCCACACGGACGACGAGTTCGAGCCGTTCTTCACCGACACGAACCAGTCCATTCGCAACGCTGCGGCGCTGAACCCGGATGCCAGCCCCGCGGTGCTTGCGCGCTTTGCGCAGGATCGCTTCTGGAGCGTGCGCGTCGCCGTCGCCGAGCACCCGAATACGAGCCGGGAGACGATTCTCGGAATGCTCGAGGAGAAGCCGGCGCGACGCGGGGTGGTGCACCACGCGGCTCGCGAGCGCCTCGAACGCGAGGGCATCGTGTTCGGTGAGGATGGACTGCCGGAGGCGCCCGCGGGGGAGTGAACCGTGTGTTCGTGCAAACGTCAACTGCAGCCCATTGCAGTGTCTGACGTGCTCGCTACACTCAGAACACGGGCCAGATTGACCGGTCGAGGTCCACACGAATCGAGAGGCAGCACACATGGGAGCATGGGGCAGCGCACCCTGGGATACGGACGGTGCGGCGGATTGGTTCGCCGAGTTCTTCGAGGGAATTGACGCGGATGCGCGAATCTCCGAGGCGTTCGAGGCGGATGACGACTACGACCGCATTCGGGCAGCCGGATACCTCCTTGCCGTGCTCGGGCGGGGCTACATCTGGCCCGGCGATCTCGAGCGTCTCGACGCGCTGCTCGAGCGCGGAATCGAGCTCCTCTCCGAGATGCTGGAGCCCGACTCTGAGTTCCGCGAGCTCTGGGAAGACGACCCCGAGGTCCTCGCCGCGGTGCGAGCCGAACTCGCCGTCCTTGAGGAGCGCATTGGCGGCGATGACGAGGCAGACGACGATGAGGATGACGCGGATCAATAGCGACGACGAGCGCGGCACCGAGCACGGTATGGTCTGAAGTCGGCCAGCCTCGATTCCGGGCGCCGGTATTCCGCGAGCCCTGAGGAGGACGCCATGACTGACGAGACCCCCGAGACCACGCAGCTCCCGCCGTGCCCCGAGTGCGGCAGCGAGTACGCGTACGAGATGGGTGCGTTGCTCGTCTGCCCCATGTGCGCGCACGAGTGGGCGGCCGCGGCTGGCGACGGTGTGGCTGACGGTACCGACGCAAACAACGGCGCGAGCGCGAGTGCCGACGTGATTCGCGACTCTGTGGGCAACGTGCTCTCGGACGGCGACACAGTGACGGTCGTGAAGACCGTCAAGGTCTCAGGCGGCGGGGGTGGCTCGATCAAGGCCGGCACGAAGGTGACCGGGATCCGACTTGCGCCGGGCGGCGCCGGCGGGCACGACATCGACGCGCGTGTGCCCGGCTTCGGCAAGATGATGCTGAAGTCAAGCGTGGTGCGGCGCGCAAACTGATACCCGATTACTGAATGTGCGCCAGGGGCTTCCGCGGGGCCAGGGCCGGGTGCATACTGAGCGCACGCGGATCCCATCCGCTCCGTCGAAGGAGTCATCATGACGCACACACTGGCCACATACATCTCGCTGCCGGGGTCTACCGGCGAAGCAATGGAGCACTGGCACGAAGTGTTCGGGGGTGAGCTCGAGATCCTGCGCTACGGCGATATGCCGCCCATGCCGGGAATGCCGTTCGAGCCAGACGCGAAGGCGGTTGCGCACGCAACGCTGACCCTTCCCGCGGGAGTGATCGCCGGCGGCGACTCGATGGACCCTGGCACGGACTACCCCGTGCGCGGCTCGGCCTATTCGCTGCTCTACACGACCGACACTCCGGACGAGGCGCGAGCGTACATCGCGAAACTCCTTGCAGGCGGCGGTACTGAGGGGATGCCCTTCGAAGAAGCGCCGTGGGGTGACTGGTACGGTCAGGTATTCGACCGCTACGGCGTGATGTGGTCGTTCTCGTGCAGCGCCGCTGCGTGAGAGTGAGCCGGGGCGGCTGACACCGAAACCCCGGGGGAGGACTTCGAGGATGGCAGCAACACCGATGAGCAGCGCCGGTACGGCACCCGCACGGGGCCGAGCCGCGAAGCAGCCTGCGATGCGCCCGGGCGACGAGCCGGCGGAGCAGGTACTCGACCGTGTGTCGGGTCCGCGCCGTGCGGAAGCCGACGAGTTGCTTGCGCTGCACCGCGAAGTGAGCGGCGAGGCCCCCGTTGTCTGGGCCGGGCGCATCATCGGTTTCGGTGAGGTCAGCTACCTGTACGAGAGCGGACACGGTGGGATCATGCCCGAGCTCGCGTTTGCGACCGCGCAGGCGAAGCACACCATTTACTTCCCGGCGGGGTTCGCCGAGCGCTGGCCCGAACTGCTCGCCGAGCTTGGTCCGCACACCGCGAGCAAGGCCTGCCTCTACATCACGCGTCTGGCGCGCGTCGATCGCTCGGTGCTGCGTGCGTTGCTCGAACGGGCGCTCGAGGAGACTCGAGCGGATGCCGGGGCGCATGACACCGATCCGAACGCGGACTCGGACGTGGATTCGGACGCGGGCTCAGGGTCCGTAGCGCAGCGCGATGCGTAGCCCCGGCCGAGCGCACCGCCGTGCGGGCATGCGCAGCGCGAGCGTCCGCAGCGCGACGATCGCGGGAGCGCTTGCCGCGCTGCTGGTGCTGAGCGGGTGCATGGCTGGCTTCCCCGGGTGGCGCGGCTGGCCGGGCGGTGGCTCGGCGGGACCAGGCTCAGGGAGCGCGAACTCCGCCTCGGCGGTGCAGGAGCGCGACTTCGCGGAGCTCTACGCGCAGCGCATCGCCTGGCGCGAGTGCCTTCCCGAGGACGGCCTCGACGACGACACCGGTGCGGCGCTCGAGGACGCAGGCTACACGCTCGCGAAGATCCGTTGCGGCACCGTGCTCGCCCCGCTCGACTGGGAGGACCCCACAGATCGGGATCGGATCGAGCTCGCCGTCGTGCACCTCCCCGCGCTCGGCACGAAGCCGCTTGGCACCCTGCTCGGCAACCCCGGCGGCCCCGGCGCTACGGGCGTCGACTTCATGCTGGGCATGCCGCTGTCGCCCGGCTTCGAGCCGATCGCAGAGCGCTACGGGCTGCTGGGCTTTGACCCGCGTGGGATCGGCAACAGCACACCGCTCGATTGCGATGGCGGAGGCTCGGAGATCACCGCGATCCAGATCGGCACGTGCGTGTCGACGAACCCGATCGCGCACACGATGGGCACGTCTCAGGTGGCGCGCGACATGGAGCTCATGCGCGCGCTGCTCGATGAGGAACGTCTGAACTTCCTCGGCTACTCGTACGGCACTATGCTCGGCGCGACGTACGCGACCCTCTTCCCCGAGCGCGCGGGACGCATGGTGCTCGACAGCGCGGAGAACGCGCAGTGGGCGAGCCCCATCCACGCCTTCGATCAGGCGGCGGCGATCGCGAAGGCGACGGTGGCGCTTGCCACCTCGTGCCGCACCGAGTATCGCGACGAGGTCGAGGTGTGCCCCTTCGTTGATGAGGCGAGCCTGCTCAAGGTGCTCGGCGAACTCGACGAGAAGCCGCTCGAGGCGACGGACGGGACGCAGATTACCGGGCAGGACCTGCAGGGGTTTCTGACCGACACGCTCTACCAGAGCCACTTCGAGCGTGGGCGAGCACTGGATCGCATCGCGCTTGCGTTGTTTGGCGACCAAGACGCGATCGACGAGATCGGTGCGGCGGTGGCGCCCGACCCCGAGGGAGGAATCGACCTCGCTATGGAGATCGTGAGCTGTCACTCGTTCCCCATCGAGCCCGACATCCCGGGCCTGCTCGCGCACATCGAGGAGGCGGGCATGCCCCGGCTGCTCGGCGGCCCCGAGATCTCGGACGACACCCTTGCGCCGTTCGTTGACCTCTCTTGCTACGCGCTCCCCGAGAGCGGCCTCGACATTACGGACTCGTTCCACGCGCCGGACACGGCGGAGCCGCTTCTCGTGATTGGGATCACGGGAGACCACGCGACCCCGTACCCGTACGCGAAGGAGCTGGTGGACGAGCTCGGCAACGCGCGACTGCTCACCCTTGACGGGCAGGGGCACGCTGCCTCGTACTCCGATCGCTCCTCGTGCGTGGACGATGCGGTGACCGAGTACCTCCTCGCGGGCGCACTCCCAGCCGCTGGCGCGGTGTGCCGTGACGACGCGGCCGAGGCGTAAGATCAGCGACATGACCGAGCGTGCCACCGGACCCAAATCGTACTTCCCGTCGATCGAGGCGAAGTACGGCAAATCGATCGACGAATGGATCGCACTCCTACGCCCGCACGCGGGCGAGAAACACATGGAGCAGGTCGCATTCCTCAAGGAGCAGGGGATGGGGCACGGCCACGCGAACGCCCTCGTGCACGTGTTCCGCGCGGAGCACGACGGCGCCTGACCGGCGAGGGCCAGCTGAAATCACAGCGGCTTCCGAAGCTAGGCCAGTAGCCTGCTGACATGAGCACCGACGCACCCGCCGCATCCGCGCAGGAACCGGAGCCCGACTCGCACTCGGCGCTTGCCGCCGCCGACAACGACGAGATCACCATCTCCGCAAGCGCGCTGCGCACCCTCGGCGATCAGATGCAGCGATTCCTGCTGGAGTACCGCTTCGCTATGCAGGAGGTCGAGACGAAACTCGCCATTCTGCGCGAGGAGTTTCTCCACATGCACGAGTACAACCCGATCGAGCACGTGTCGAGCCGCGTGAAGTCCGTGGACAGCCTCGTTGCGAAGCTCGAGCGGCGCGGCATTGGCAGCGAGTTCGAGGTGATCCGTCGGGAGATCCACGACATCGCTGGTGTGCGTGTCACCTGCGCGTTCATCAACGACGTCTATCGGCTCTTCGACCTGTTGACGCAGCAGGATGACATCACCGTGCTCGAGGTCGAGGATTACATCGAGACCCCGAAGGAGAACGGGTACCAGAGCCTGCACACCATCCTCTCGATCCCGGTCTACCTCTCGACGGGGCGCGTGGACGTGCCGGTCGAGGTGCAGTTCCGCACCATCGCGATGGACTTCTGGGCGAGCCTTGAACACAAGATTTACTACAAGTACGCGCGGCAGGTGCCCGACTCACTCACGCAAGAGCTCAAGCACGCGGCCGACACCGCCGCCGAGCTCGACACCCGCATGGAGCGCCTCCACATCCAGCTGCACGGCCAAACCGGGCGACCACGCAACATCGTCCGCCAGGTCTAGCGACACATCCTGGGCGCGCTCGCGCGTGTCGGCACCGCGGTGCGCTACGGTCGAATTGTGGAGAGCGAACACCTGCCGGGCGGATCGGGCGGTGTCTGGCGGATCGCCGGCGCCGATGGGGTGACGCGCGTCCACCGGCCCACGGGCCCTTGGACCCCCGCGGTGCACGAGTTGCTCGCGCACCTGCACGCGCGCGGCCTTGACGGCATCCCCGAAGTCGAGGGATTCGACGACGAGGGACGCGAGGTGCTGGAGTACCTCCCCGGGCGCACGCTCGATCCCGAGACTGAGCAGGTGAGTGACGAGGCGCTCGCCGCAGCGGCGGCCTGGCTGCGCCGGTTTCACGATGCAGTACGAGACTTCCCGCGAGACGCCCGCGAGTGGCGGCAGGGCGCACAGGAACTCGCTAACGGCGAGGTGATCTGTCACAACGATCCCGGGCTCTACAACTGGATGATTCTCGACGGTGAGTTCGCGGGAATGATTGATTGGGATCGGGCAGGCCCGGGCCGCCCGATCGAAGATCTCGCGTTCCTCTGCTGGTCGGGGGTCCCTTTGCTCCGCGAGATTCCAGTGGCCGACGCCGCGCGTCGCGTCGATATCGCCGCGGCGGCCTACGGTGATGTCGCGCCCGAGGAGCTCCTCGCTGCGGTTGACGCACGAATGGAACTCATCGCCGCGCGCTGGCGTGCGGGCCTCGAGCGAGAAGACCCGGGCACCATCGCGCTCCGCGACGGCGGCATCATGGCGCGTCACGCGGCGCGGGTCGCCGGCTTCTCGGCTCGCCGCGAGAAGCTGCGCGCTTTGCTGGTTTCCGACGGCGCGAGCCGGCCCGGCGCAACACCCCAGATCCCGATCGAGCAGAGGAGCGAATCATGACGCAGGCAGCACCGTTGGCAGCAGAGAATTCGGCACGCGTGACCCTCGCGGATGGCGGGATCGAGACGGCGCTCACGGAGCGTCTGGGACAGGAGCTGCCGGAGTTTGCGGCGTTCGTGCTGCTCGACAGCGTCGAGGGGCGTGCCGCGCTGAACGAGTATTACCGACCCTTCGTGGAGCTCGCCGCCGAGCGTGGTCTCCCGCTCGTGCTCGACACGCCGACCTGGCGCGCGAACCCGGACTGGGGTGCCCGGGTGGGCGCCGACGCGGCGGCACTCGATCGCGCCAATGCGGACGCCGTCGCCCTCGTGCGCCAGGCTGGGCCCGACGACACCGTGGTGAACGGCTGCGTGGGCCCCCGGTTCGACGACTACGTCGCGGAAGAGCGGATGACCGAGGCAGCTGCCGAGGCGTATCACGCACCGCAGATTCAGGCGCTTGCCGAGGCGGGCGCCGACCGCGTGACTGCGGTGACCATGATCGATGCCGCCGAGGGGATCGGCGTGGTGCGAGCCGCTCGCGCAGCGCGTGTTCCGGTCGCGGTGTCGTTTGCGGTGGGGGCGGACGGGATGCTCGGCGATGGGAGCTCCCTTGCCGCTGCGATCGCGGCGACCGACGCGGCGACCGAGGGCTACGCTGACGGCTTCCTCGTGAACTGCGCGCACCCGAGTGAGGTCGCGCGCGGGCTGGCGGCCGGAGCAGGGGCGCCCGAGCTCTCGCGCATCATCGGCTTCCGGCTGAACGCCGCGGAGCACGGTGACGAGGGTGCGGGGGATGCCCCCGCAGATTTTGCACGCGGCGTGCTCGCACTGCGCGATCTCGCACCTCGGGCCGTGGCTTTCGGTGGGTGCTGTGGCACGGACGCGCCGCACATCGCGGCGCTCGCTGATGCCGCTCAGGCGGCGTGATTCCGCCCGGCCCAGGGGTGTGAGTGCCGCCTGAATCCCACCGCATTCGGGTGGCCCGCACGCAGCATGGATGCTGAGTAGTTAGGGTGGGGGTGTGAATAAGGACCCACTGGAGGAACTCTTCGGCCCTGCCGACGAGACGCCCGAACCCGTCCCCGCCCGTGAACGCCTGGCCTACGAGCAGGCCGAGCGTGTTCGGACCGCGCAGCTCCCTGCCGATCGTGGGGGCTCGTGGGGAGAGCCGGGAGAGCCCCAGCGCGACCGTGCTGCGCAGGCCAAGCCGTGGATCGTGGTCGGCATTGTTGCCCTCCTCGCAATCCTCGCGTCGATCGTCGTCGTGAACATTGCGCGTGGGCAGGGAGACGCCGAGCCGAGCACTCCGAAGCCGACGGCAACGGAGCAGCCGAGCACCGAGCAGCCCGATCCCAAGCCCACCACGCCGGTCACTGAGAAACCGGAGACCGAGAAGCCGGATGAAGACACGGTGCCGAGCGTCGATGTGGGGCCCACCTCATCGTTCCCGATTGGTCCCTGGAACGCGTCGTCTGAGTGGCCGCAGCGCCTCGGCGCCGCGAACTTCGAGATTCCAGACGCGAGCCACCTCAAGTTGAGCGGCGAGCTCTTCAACTCGTTCCCCGAATCGTGCGCCGCAATGCGTGGGGAGTGGGGTGCCACGAAGCTTCCGGACGGCAAGTTTGAGGTTGCGAAGCCCGCGGCCACGTGCGAGGCCGCGCCAGAACTCTACGACCAGGTCTGGGGCCTGCTCGATGCCTGGGTGAAGTCGATCAAGGTCAACTAGCTGCCGGGCGCCCCGAACCATGCGGGCCACAGCGCGAGCGCGAGCGGGTACCCCGCAAAGCTCACGATGTCGAGGATCCAGTGCGCCACGACAAGGGGTACTGAGCGGCCGTAGCGGTGGTAGGCCCATCCGAACACGAGCCCCATCACGACGTTGCCGATGAAGCCGCCAAAGCCCTGGTAGAGGTGGTAGCTGCCACGCAGCAGTGCGCTCGACACGATCACGCCGACCGTGCCGACTCCGAGTCGGCGCAGCCGGTCGAAGAGGTATGCCACCACGATGATCTCCTCCGTCACCGCTGCGCGGAACGCGTGCAGCACGAGCACGGGGACCGTCCACCAGTAGGTGTCGAGCGCGGTGGGAATGACGGTGACGTTGATGCCAATGAGCTTGGACACGACGTAGAACGCGATGCCCGGGATCCCAATCAGGGCTGCGAGGCCAAGCCCGCCGAGGAGTTCGCGGCCCCAGCGCGCCTGGCCACCGACTCCGAGCGCGGCGAAGTGCGGGCGCCGCGGCTGCCACACGAGGTACGCGACGAGGGCGACCGGTGCGAGCGCGAAGGCGAAGCCGAGCAGCTGATACACGAGATCGAACGCCGGCCGCTCGGAGAGCACACGATTGATGGTGGCGGTCTGTTCGGCGAGCGCCGAGTCGCGGGTGAGCGAATCAATGAGCGACACGACCGCGTACACTGCCGACGCGCCGAAGGAGAGCGCGAGGACGATGCCGATCTCCCAGCGGAGTCGGGTGCGGGCGGCGGGGGAGTGCGCGATGGGTGGCAGTGCAGTTGGGCTCACATGCTCAGCGTAGCGCCGGGCCGCGCGGGTTCGCGCGGGTTCGCTCCACGTTCCGTGTTGTGCGACTACGTACGGAGAAACGCGCCCGAGATTGCGGATATGTACAGAAAGTATCCCTAACTCTGGCATTGCAATTGCGGAGAGCTACAGTTCTCGGTCACGAAGCAGTTACGGCTGGTCCATTTTTTCGGGGGCGGTTGCAACGGTCGATAAGCTGGGCGGGAATATACCGAATCTTTTCGGGGATAGATTCGGCCGCACCTTGTCGTGCGCGCCGCCCCGGAGGGACACGTTCAAGGAGGAAACAAGTGAAGCGATCACGGATGGGTCTGAGCTTTATCGCTCTGGCCGCCGCAGGCGCGCTTGCCCTGTCGGGCTGCACGTCGGGCGGGGGATCGGACAACGGTGGCGATGCTGCTGCCAGCGACGCGATTATCACGACCAACGGCTCGGAGCCGCAGAACCCGCTCATCGCGACGAACACCAACGAGGTGGGCGGCGGCAAGATCCTCGACCAGATCTTCGCTGGCCTCGTTTACTACGATGCTGACGGTGCTGCGCACAACGACATCGCAACCTCGATCGAGACCGATGACGCGATCAACTACACGATCAAGATTCGTGACGACGCGACCTTCACCGACGGCACCCCCGTCAAGGCGGAGAACTTTGTGAAGGCGTGGAACTACGGCGCCGACTCCGAGAACGCTCAGCTGAACAGCTACTTCTTCGAGGACGTTGAGGGCTTCAGCTACGAGGACAGCGTCAAGGAGCTCCCGGGCCTGAAGGTTGTCGATGACACCACCTTCACCGTGAAGCTCAACAAGGCTGCATCGGACTTCCCGCAGCGCCTCGGCTACTCGGCCTTCTACCCGCTGCCCGACGCTGCGTTCGAGGACATGGACGCGCAGGGTGAGAACCCGATCGTCAACGGCCCGTACAAGCTGGCCGGCGAAGGCGCATGGCAGCACGACGAGCAGATCGAGCTCGTGGTGAACGAGGACTACAACGGTCCCCGCAAGCCCGTGAACGGTGGCCTGACCATCAAGTTCTACGCGACGCAGGACGCTTCGTACTCGGACCTCATGGGCGGCAACCTCGACGTTGTCGACCAGATTCCCGAGACGCAGCTCGCGAACTTCCAGGACGACCTGGGTGACCGCGCGGTGAACCAGCCGGCAGCCATCTTCCAGTCCTTCACGATCCCGGAGCGCCTCGAGCACTTCTCGGGCGAAGAGGGCAAGCTGCGCCGCCAGGCCATCTCGATGGCGATCAACCGTGAGCAGATCACGGACAAGATCTTCGACGGCACCCGTACCCCCGCAAGCGACTTCACCTCGCCCGTCATCGACGGCTGGAGCGATTCGCTCAAGGGCGCCGAGGTGCTCGCGTTCAACCCCGACGAGGCCAAGAAGCTCTGGGCTGAGGCTGACAAGCTCTCCCCGTGGTCGGGCACCCTTGAGATTGCCTACAACTCCGATGGTGGCCACCAGGCCTGGGTCGACGCTGTGTCGAACAGCGTGAGCTCCACACTCGGTATCACCGCCGCTGGCAAGGCATACCCCAAGTTCGACGTCCTCCGCGAAGAGGTCACGAACCGCACGATCAAGACCGCCTTCCGTACCGGCTGGCAGGCCGACTACCCGGGTCTGTTCAACTTCCTCGGACCGTTGTACGCAACGAACGCTTCCTCGAACGATGGCGACTACTCGAACCCCGAGTTCGACAAGCTGCTGCAGGAAGGCTCGGTTGAGACCGATCCCGCCAAGGCGAACGAGAAGTTCCAGCAGGCACAGGAAGTGCTCCTCGCTGATCTGCCGGCCTTCCCGCTCTGGTACGCCAACGTGAACGGTGGCTACGGCGAGAACGTGGACAACGTCGAGTTCGGCTGGAACTCGGTGCCGCTGTACCACGAGATCACCAAGAAGTAACCCTTCTGACGCAGGCCCCGGGGCACGCCCCGGGGCCTCCGCCGTGCCGCGTGACTACCCGTCGCGCGGCACGGCCCCCAACTTGCAAATCTGCGACACCGAAGTCCACAGATTTGCCGCGCACTACAACTGCGAGAGAATACCCACATGCATAGCTCAGTCGAGCGGGGGAGGGTCAGCACATGCTGAGATACATCCTTTTCCGCCTCCTCCAGGTGATTCCAGTTCTCCTGGGCACCACATTCCTCATTTACTTCATGGTCTTCGCCATGCCCGGCGACCCCATCCTCGCGATGTTCGGCGACAAGACGCCCGACCCGGCGATTCTTGAGCGCCTTCGCGAGCAGTACCACCTCGATCAGCCGTTCATCGTCCAGTACCTCATGTACCTGAAGGGCGTCCTCGTCGGCGACTTCGGGATGAGCTTCTCGGGCCAGGCTGTCTCGGACATCCTCGCGCGCACCTTCCCGGTGACGATCAAGCTCGCGGCGATGGCGATTGTGATCGAGCTCATCCTCGCTATCACGATCGGCCTCATCTCGGGTCTGCGCAAGGGCAAGCTGTTCGACAACGTCAACCTGATCATCGGCCTGCTCTTCATGAGCATCCCGATCTTCGTGATCGCCTTCATCGCGCAGTGGGGCCTCGGCATCAAGCTCGGCTGGTTCCGTACGACGGTCGGCACGGGAGCCCCCGTGCAAGACCTGCTGCTGCCGGCAATCGTGCTCGGCGTCAGCCTCTACGCAACGAGCATGCGCCTCACGCGCGCCTCGGTGATCGACACGCTGAACCAGGACTTCGTGCGCACCGCGTACGCGAAGGGCCTGAGCCGCGGCCGAGTCGTCCCGGTCCACGTGCTTCGCAACTCGCTCATCCCGACGATCACCAACACCGCAACCGACTTCGGTGTGCTGATGGTGGGCGCCACGGTGACCGAGGGTATCTTCAACGTTCCCGGCGTCGGCAACGCACTCTTCAACGCGATCCTGAAGGGCGACAACTCGCTGGTGGTCTCCTTCGTCACGTTCATGGTGCTCATCTACCTCGGCGTGAACTTGATCGTCGACCTGCTGTACGCCGTACTTGACCCGAGGATCCGTTATGCCTGAGCCGCAGAACCCGAAAATGGAGCACTTCGTCGCACCGTTCGACGAGACGCCGGTGGCCGCGGTCGATGCCGTGGTTGTCAAGGAGAAGAAGTCGAACCTGTGGCTCGACGCGTGGCGCGATATGCGTGGCCGGCCGATGTTCTGGATCTCCGCGACCATCATTCTGATCGTGCTCGTCGTGTCCCTCTTCCCGTCGATGTTCACCAATGTCGACCCGCGCGCTGCCGACCTCGGCATGTCGAAGGAGGGTCCGACCGATGGGCACCTGCTCGGCTTCAACGCGCAGGGGCAGGACATCTTCTCTCGCCTCATCTACGGCACCTCGACCTCGGTCTCGGTCGGCCTACTGGTGATTCTCATCACCTTCGTGGGCGGCGTGATCGCCGGCTCGCTGGCCGGCTACTTCGGCGGCTGGGTGGACACCGTGCTCTCTCGCATCGGTGACATCTTCTTCTCGATTCCTTACATCCTCGCCGCGGTCATCGTGATGACCGTGTTCCAGGAGCATCGGACCCCGCTCGTCATCGCCTTCGCGATCGGTGGCTTCTCGTGGCCGGTCTCCGCGCGTATTCTGCGCTCCGAGATCCTCCGCGTGAAGAATGCCGACTTCGTGATGGCATCGACCGCACTCGGGCTGTCGAAGCTGAAGACCCTTGTGCGCCACGTGCTGCCGAACTCGATTGCACCACTGATCGTTGTCACGACGCTCTCGCTGTCCGCTGCGATTGTGGCCGAGGCGGTCCTCTCGTTCCTGGGTGTGGGTCTGCCTCCGGCCGACTACATCAGCTGGGGCAACGACATCTCAGCCGCACAGCGTGATCTCCGCAACGATCCGCAGATTCTGCTTTACCCGTCTCTCGCGCTTGCGATCACCGTGCTCGGCTTTGTCATGCTGGGCGAGGTTGTTCGTGACGCGCTCGATCCGAAGGCGAGGGCGCAGCGATGAGCGAGCAACAGCCAATTCTGAGTGTCCGTGACCTTCGTGTCGAGTTCGGAACGAAGAAGGAGCGCCGCGAGGTGCTGCACGGCGTCGGTTTCGACGTCTTCCCCGGCGAGACCGTGGCAATTGTCGGCGAGTCGGGTTCCGGCAAGTCGACGACCATGCACGCCGTGATCAACCTGCTTCCGGGCACGGGCAAGATCACGGGCGGTTCCGTTGAATGGAAGGGCCGCGACCTCGTTGGGATCGGTCGAAAGGACATGGAGTCCCTGCGTGGACGCGAGATCGGTCTCGTGCCCCAGGACCCGATGTCGAACCTTAACCCGGTGTGGTCGGTCGGCTTCCAGGTCGAGGAAGCGATCCGCGCGAACGGCTTGGCGAAGGGCAAGAAGGAGGTGCGCGAGCGCGCCATCCAGGTGCTCGAGCAGGCCGGTCTGCAGAATGCCGAGCAGCGCATGAAGCAGTACCCGCACCAGTTCTCTGGCGGCATGAAGCAGCGCGCGCTCATCGGTATTGGCCTTTCGGCTGAGCCCGATCTGCTCATCGCTGATGAGCCGACCTCCGCGCTCGATGTGACAGTGCAGCGAGTGGTGCTGGATCACCTCCAGAAGCTCACCACCGAGCTCGGCACCGCTGTGGTCTTCATCACGCACGATCTCGGCCTTGCGGCTGAGCGCGCTGAAAAGCTCATCGTGATGTACCAGGGCAACATCGTGGAGTCCGGCCCGAGCCGCGAGATTCTGCAGCACCCGAAGCACCCGTACACGAAGCGACTCGTCTCGGCGGCGCCGAGCCTCGCCTCGCGTCGGATCGGTGCTGACGCGACGCTTCCCACGGCACCGACCGAAACCTTCGACCTCGCGGCGCTCGCCGAGAGCGAGAAGCGCAAGGTTGCCCAGGGCGAGCCCGTGATCGAGATCACTGACCTCGGCAAGGTCTACAAGATCCGCAAGGGCAACTTCGGTTCGGAAGACTTCCACGCGGTGTCCGGCGCGACGTTCACGGTGAACCGTGGCGAGACCATGGCACTCGTCGGCGAGTCGGGCTCGGGCAAGTCGACCATCGCGAAGATGGTGCTGCAGCTCGAGGAGCCGACGAGTGGTTCGGTGCGGATCGCGGGCAAGGAGACACGTGGCATGTCGGGCCGCGAGCTGTTCGAGCTGCGCTCGACGCTGCAGCCCGTGTTCCAGGATCCCTACGGTTCACTCGACCCGCTGCACAACATCGGCAACACCATCATGGAGCCGCTGAAGATTCACGGTGTCGGCGATGCAGCGAGCCGGAAGGCCCGCATGTACGAGCTGCTTGACCAGGTGGCCCTGCCGCGTGAACTCGCGACGCGCTACCCGAACGAGCTCTCGGGCGGCCAGCGTCAGCGCGTCGCTGTGGCTCGCGGTCTCGCACTGAAGCCGGACATCCTCGTGCTCGACGAGGCCGTCTCCGCGCTTGACGTGCTCGTGCAGGCGCAGATCCTCGATCTGCTCGCCGAGCTGCAGCGTGACCTGGGGCTCACGTACCTGTTCATCACGCACGACCTCGCGGTCGTGCGGTTGATCGCCGATCGTGTCTGCGTCATGCAGCAGGGCAAGATCGTCGAGCAGGCGACTACCGATGAGGTGTTCGAGAACCCGCAGCAGGAGTACACGAAGAACCTCCTCGCCGCGATCCCGGGCGCAAACATCGAACTCGGTGTGAGCTAGTTCGGCGTCGTTCGCGCAGCCTCAGGGCAGTCGGTCATAGACGGGCTGCCCTGAGGCTTTTTTGGTGCGCAGAAGTTGGCGCCAATCAGCGGCTCCTGCGACAGAACGTGCGGATCCGTTCAATATTTGAGTGTGTTGTTCCGAATTGGTCACGGAAGCTGAACGAAGGCCGTGAGTGTCGCTATGCTCGTGTCCGTTGAATGACACGCGCAGCGCAGCGCACCGCTCCGCCGCGCGCCACCTTGGGTACCAGGAGGAACTCTTGAAGAAGACAATGATGTCTGCGGCCGCACTCTTCGGCAGCGCTGTGCTGCTCACGGCCTGCGCAGGCGGCGGCACTGGCGGCGGCAACGCCGGCGGCGATGGCGGGTCCGGCGGCGGCGCGATCACGGTCGGCACGACCGACGTGGTCACCTCGCTCGATCCCGCGGGCTCGTACGACAACGGCTCATTCGCCGTGATGACGAACGTCTATCCGTTCCTGCTGAACCACGAGATCGGTTCGAGCGACGTGGCGCCCGACATCGCGGAGTCCGCCGAGTTCACCTCGCCCACCGTGTACACCGTGAAGCTCAAGAGCGGCCTGAAGTTTGCGAACGGCAACGACCTCACCAGCTCGGACGTGAAGTTCACCTTCGATCGCCAGGTGAAGATCGCCGACCCGAGCGGCCCTTCGAGCCTGCTCGGCAATCTCGACAAGGTCGAGACCCCCGATGAGACCACGGTCGAGTTCCACCTCAAGGAGGGCAACGACCAGACGTTCCCGCAGGTGCTGTCGACCCCGGTTGCGCCGATTGTTGACGAGGACGTGTTCCCCGCCGACAGCGTGCTGAGCGACGAGGACATCGTCAAGGGCCAGCCTTTCGCGGGCCAGTACACGCTCAAGAACTTTAAGAAGAACGACCTTGCCTCCTACGTCGCAAACGCCGACTACGCGGGCCTGTGGGGCGCCGCGAAGACCTCCGATGTGAACGTGAAGTACTTCGCGAACGAGACCAACCTGAGCCAGGCGATGGAAACGAAGGCCGTGGACGTTGCCTTCCGCAGCCTTTCCGCGACCGACACCGAGAAGCTCGGCAAGACCGACGGCCTGAAGCTCGTCGACGGCCCCGGCGGCGCGATCCGCTACATCGTGTTCAACTTCGACACGCAGCCCTTCGGCGCGAAGACGCCCGAGGCCGATGCGGCGAAGGCGCTCGCAGTGCGCCAGGCAGCGGCCGACATGATCGACCGTGAGAAGATCGCCTCGCAGGTGTACAAGGACACGTTCACCCCGCTGTACAGCCCGGTGGCGCAGGGCTTCACCGGCGCGACCGAAGCGTTTAAGGACGCCTACGGTGACAAGCAGGGCGGCGCGGACTCCGCAGCGGCGAAGGCACGCCTGGAGGCCGCTGGCGTCACGCTCCCCGTGAAGCTCCAGCTGCAGTACAACCCGGATCACTACGGCGACGCATCCTCCGAGGAGTACGCGCTCATCAAGCAGCAGCTTGAGGCAGACGGCGTCTTCACGGTCGATCTGCAGTCGACCGAGTGGGGCCAGTACTCGAAGGACTTCCCGGCAGACGCGTACCCGATGTACCAGCTCGGCTGGTTCCCCGACTTCTCGGATGCCGACAACTTCCTCACCCCGTTCTTCGTTGACGGTGGCTTCTTCAACAACCACTACAGCTCCGCGAAGACCAACGAGCTGATCGCGAACGAGCGTGTAGAGACCGACGCGGCGAAGCGCACCACCCTCATCGAGGAGGCGCAGGCCGAGGTCGCGAAGGATGTTCCGATGATCCCGCTGCTGCAGGGCACGCAGGTCGCAGTGACCACCGACGCCATCGACGGCGTGGTGCTCGACGGTTCGTTCAAGTTCCGCCTCGGGACGATCACGAAGAAGTAACTCTCATGCCGGCGGCGTGCGGGGGAGACCCCGCACGCCGCCGGTGAGTTGCATCATGGCTACACTCGCACCCCCGGCGGCGCCGACACCCACGCGCGCCGCTCGCTCGGGAGGGGGCCTGCTCCGCTACATCCTGTGGCGCGCGCTCCTCATCCTCCCCACCGTCTTCATCCTCGTCACGATGGTGTTCCTGCTGATGCGCAGCATCGGCGATCCGATCACCGCCGCGGTCGGCGGCAAGCTGCCGCCCGACGAGCTCGCCAAGCGCATTCATGACGCCGGCTACGACCGGCCCATCCTCACCCAGTACTTCGAGTACCTCGGGCAGGTGTTCACTGGCAACTTCGGAACGACGATCAGCGACAACCGCGCCGTCACCGAGGTGCTCGCGACGTTCGGCGCGGCAACGCTCGAGCTCGCCGTCTTCACGCTCATCGTGGCCTTCGTCGTCGGCATCCCGCTCGGCATGCTCGCCGCGTACTACCGTGACCGCGGCCCCGACGCCGTGCTGCGCGTGTTCGCGATCTTCACCTACGCGACACCCGTGTTCTTCTCGGGCCTCCTGATGAAGCTCATCTTCGGCGTGTGGCTCGGCTGGTTGCCCGTTTCCGGGCGCGCGTCGATCGGTACTGAGCTGCAGATTGAGATGCTCGATGGCCCTTCCGGCTTCTACCTGATCGACGCGTTCCGCACGGGCAATCTCGCCAACGTGGGCGATGTGCTCATCCACGCGATCCTGCCCGCATTGACGCTCGGCATGATGACCGCGGGCATTTTCCTCCGCCTCGTGCGCACCAACATGATCGGCACGATCGGTCGTGAGTACGTCGACTCGGCGCGCTCGCGCGGTGTGGGCGAGTTCCGGCTCGTCACGAAGCACGCCTACCGGCCGGCCCTCATCCCGATCATCACGGTCATTGGCCTGCAGATCGCGATGCTGCTGGGCGGCGCCGTGCTCACCGAGACAACGTTTGAGTGGAAGGGGCTCGGCTTCCAACTGGCCCACTACCTGAGCGCTCGCGACTTCGTTGCGGTGCAAGGCATTGTGGCGCTGCTCGCCGTGATTGTCGCGCTCAGCAACTTCGTTGTCGACGTCGTTGCCGCGCTCATTGACCCGCGAGTGAGGTACTGAGATGACTACCGAAGCCATCCTGACCACCCGCGCCACCGAGCGCGGGTGGCACTCCTGGCCCCTCATCAAGCAGCTCCGGCAGAGTGTTGGCCTGCAGCGCGGCATGCTTATCGCGGGTCTCGCGCTCGTCGCGTTCTTCCTCGTGCTCGCGATCTTCGCACCGCTCATCGCACCGTACGATTTCAACACGCTCGCGGGCCCCGACGGCGACTTCGGATCGCGCAGCGCGCCCTCCGCGGCCCACCCGTTCGGCACTACGATCGCCGGGTACGACGTGCTCTCGCGCGTGATCTGGGGATCCCGCACCGCGTTGCTCGTGATCCTCATCGCCGTGGTGAGCTCGATTTTCGCCGGCACGCTGCTCGGGCTCGTCTCCGGGTACATCGGTGGCGCCCTCGACCGCGTGCTCGTGATGATCACCGACGCGATCTACGCGTTCCCCTCGCTGCTGCTCGCGATCGTCATGTCGATCGTCATCTCGGGCGGCCAGTCGAGCCTGTGGGGCGGCATCTGGTCCGCGGCCCTCTCGATCACCGTCGTGTTCATCCCGCAGTACTTCCGCGTGGTGCGCTCTGAGGTGGTGCGCGTGAAGGCGGAGGCGTTCGTTGAGTCGGCGCGCGTGGTCGGCGCGAGCCGGGGCCGCATCATGTTCCGGCATGTGCTGCGCAATTCGACGCGTTCGCTGCCGCTCGTGTTCACCCTGAACGCGTCGGAGGCGATTCTCACGCTGGCCGGCCTCGGCTTCCTCGGATTCGGCATCGAGCCGAACTCCGCCGCTGAGTGGGGCTACGACCTCAATAAGGCGATTGCCGACGTGACGAACGGTGTGTGGTGGACGAGCCTCTGGCCCGGCCTCGCCATCGTGCTGATCGTCACGGGTCTCACGCTGACCGGCGAGAGCCTCAATGACCTTGCAGATCCGCGCCTGCGCAGCCGCCGCCGGGTCAAGGCGGGCACGGGAACCGTCGCCCGTACCTCGGTCGCCGGCCTCGACACCGCGTCGACGCCCATTGGTGGCACCGCCGAGCCGAGCGACTCCACGCAGGAAGGAACGACACGATGAGCCGAGTGGGCGGAATCCTGAAAACGGGTGCGGCCCCGCGCAGCGGTGCCGTGCTCGACATCCAGAACCTCGAGGTCACCTTCGCAACCGATCACGGGCCCGTGCGCGCGGTCGATGGCGTCTCGCTGACGGTCGAGCCGGGCCGCGTGCTCGCGGTGGTGGGGGAGTCGGGCTCCGGCAAAACGGTCTCCGCGCGCACCGTGCTCGGGCTGCTGCCCGAGACCGCGACCGCTGCGGGCTCGGTGATTCTCACCTCGCGCGACGGCGGCGAGACGAACGATGTGTTGCGCCTCACCGGCGAGCAGCTGCGCAGCGTGCGCGGCCGCGATGTCGCGATGGTGTTCCAGGAGCCGTCCACCGCGCTGAACCCCGTCTACACGATCGGGTGGCAGATCGCGGAGGGGTTGCGCGCGCACGAGAAGCTCTCGAAGAAGCAGGCGCGCGCTCGTGCCATCGAGATGCTCAAACGAGTGGGCATCCCGGATCCCGCCGAGCGCGTCGACTCGTACCCGCACCAGCTGTCGGGCGGGCAGAAGCAGCGCGTCATGATTGCCATGGCGCTCGCGCTGAGGCCCGGTCTGATCGTCGCCGACGAGCCGACCACCGCGCTCGACGTGACCGTGCAGGCAGAGATCCTCGACCTGCTCCGGCAGCTGCGCGACGAGTTCGGCACCGCGATCCTGCTCATCACCCACAACATGGGGGTGGTGGCGGATCTCGCGGACGACGTCGCCGTGATGTACCAGGGCGAGGTTGTCGAGCGGGCGCCCGTCGCGGAGCTCTTCGCGAACCCGCGTGAGGCATACACGAAGCAGCTGCTGGGGTCCGTGTTGAAGCTGGGCGAGGGGCCGATCCGTGTCTCGGCGCAGCAGCACGACCAGCAATCAGATCGGGATCGCGGCCAGGCCGCCGCCGCACCGCTTGTCGTGGCGCAAGGTTTGGAGATCCGGTACCCGGGGCGGCTCGGCAAGCCCGGCTTCCTCGCGGTGCGCGGCGTCGACTTCGAGATCGCCGCGGGTGAGGTGTACGGCCTCGTCGGCGAATCGGGCTCAGGCAAGTCGACGATCGGTCGCGCGATTGCGGGCCTCACTCCCGCGACTGGTGGCTCGCTCAGCGTGCTTGGCCACGAGATGGTGGGGTTCAAGGAGCGCCAGTTCCGCGCCGCCCGCCGCGACATCGGCTTCGTGTTCCAGGACCCGGCGTCGAGCTTCAACCCGCTCCTCACGATCGCGGAGAACGTCGCCGAGCCGCTCGTGGTGCAGAAGATCGCCGCGAACCCCGCGGCAGCCCGCGCCCGCGTCGACGAGTTGCTCGAGGCGGTGCAGCTGCCCCGCTCGTACGGGGACCGCTTCCCGCACGAGCTTTCGGGTGGGCAGCGTCAGCGCGCGTCGCTGGCGCGCGGCCTGGCGCTCGATCCGAAGCTGCTCATCGCCGATGAGCCGACCTCGGCGCTCGACGTGTCTGTGCAAGCGCGCGTGCTTGAGCTGTTCACGGAGCTGCAGGCGGAGCTCGGCTTCGCAGCGCTGTTCATCACGCACGACCTCGCGGTCGTCGATGCGCTCGCGGATCGCGTAGGCGTGCTCTACCACGGCGAGCTTGTGGAGAGCGGCCCGGCGTCCGAGGTGCTGCGGGCGCCGCGCGAGCGGTACACGCAGCGACTGCTCGCCTCGCTGCCGGTGCCGGATCCCGCGGAGCAGGCAGTCCGCCGCGAGGAGGCTCGCGCGCTGCGCGACGCGTAACTGATCCCGTTGGAATGACACTGGCGCCCGCTCCCGCTGCGGGAGGGGGCGCCAGTGATTTCGGCGGCAGCCGTGCCTCAGTACCGCGACGGGCTACGCTGCGCGACGGGCGAGGAGCGCGCCGCCCACCGCGAGCGTGGCAACCGTGAGCACGAAGAGTGCCATCGGGAGAGCCGTGTGCTCACCCCAGGCGCCCACGAGCGGAGAGGCCACACCGCCCACGGCGAACTGCGCGGCACCGAGCAGCGCCGATCCCGATCCGCGGGCTTCTCGCGCGCGGGCGAGTGCGAGTGCGCTCGCGTTCGACATGATGAACCCGGTGCCGCCGGTTAGCGTGAACGCGCAGGCGATGAACGCCGCAGGATTGAGTGTGTCGGTGAGGGTGAGCGTGGTGAGCGCCACGCCAGCCGTGAGTGCAAGGATCGCTCCGAGGAGCAGCATCCGCGTGGGCTGTACGCGCCCCGCGAGGCGAGCGTTGATCGTGTTCGCCGTGATCATGGCGAGCGCGCCGAGTGCGAAGGCGAGCGAGTACACGAAGGGCGACATGCCGAGCACTACCTGGCCGACGAACGGCGAGGCGGAGATATACGCCATCATGCCGCCGAAGCCGAGCCCAAACACGCACATGAGCAGCAGGAAGGAACGGTTGCGCAGCAGTTTGGCGAAGTTGCGCGCCGCAGCGGAGAGCCCGCCGGAGTGACGCTGATCCCGCTCGAGAGACTCGGGCACAAAGAGCGCCGCGAGTACCAGCATCGCGACGGCGAGGAACGCGAGCGTGGCAAGCACCACGCGCCAGTCCGAGATCGCCGCGATCGCCCCGCCGATCGGGGGTGCGAGGAGTGGGCCGAGCCCCACGAACAGGGCGATGAGGCTGATCGCGCGGATGGACTCCGCGCCCTCGGTGAGGTCGACCGCGATGGCGCGCGAGATGACCACGCCGGCCGCGCCCGCAAAGCCCTGCACGAAGCGCAGGGCGATCAGCACCTCGATGGTGGGGGAGAACACCATTGCGATGCTGGTCGCGGCGAACACCGCGAGAGCGGCGAGCAGGATCCTGCGGCGCCCATGTTGATCCGAGAGCGGGCCGAGGACCAGCTGCCCCGCGCCCATGCCGAGCAGGAAGGCCGTGAGCGTGAGTTGCACCGAGGAGGCCGGGGCACCGAGGTCCTGCGCAATGTGCGTGAACGAGGACAGGTACATGTCCGTGGCGAACGGGCCGGTGGCCGCGAGGAAGGAAAGAACCGCGAGGAGTCCGCGTGTGAACTTCGGTCGGGCACTCATTCTCGAATCATATATGATCTCCTGTGTGCGGACTCGTCTGTGATCCGCTAAAATAGTGCGTCGGCTTCTTCGGCGCCGCTCGGGGGATCGCCCCGCGGTGCCCGGCACCCCGCCGTGTCGACGACCCGTTCGTCACGTTAGGACACCACCCCTATGGCTCTCGCTACTCGCGAAGACCTCCGCAATGTCGCCATCGTCGCACACGTCGACCACGGCAAGACCACGCTCGTCGACGCCATGCTGCGCCAGACGAACTCCTTCGACGCGCATGCTGAGATGGACGACCGGGTCATGGACTCGAACGATCTCGAGCGCGAAAAGGGCATCACGATCCTCGCGAAGAACACCGCGATCACGTACGAGGGCGAGCACGCCAAGAACGGCCCGATCGTCATCAACGTGGTCGACACCCCCGGCCACGCTGACTTCGGTGGCGAGGTGGAGCGCGCACTCTCGATGGTGGACGGCGTTGTGCTGCTCGTCGACTCGTCCGAGGGCCCGCTGCCCCAGACCCGCTTCGTGCTGCGCAAGGCGCTCGAGGCGAAGCTCCCTGTGATCCTCGCGGTGAACAAGACCGACCGTCCCGACGCGCGCATCGAGGAGGTCGAGGGCGAGGCCCAGGACCTGCTGCTCGGCCTCGCATCGGACCTCTCGGAGGACAACCCCGAGATCGATGTCGACGCGGTGCTCGACGTGCCCACCGTCTACCTCTCGGGCCGTGCCGGCGCCGCGAGCCACACCCGCCCCGCGGATGGCGAGCTGCCCGACAACGAGACCCTCGAGCCGCTCTTCGAGACCATCCTCGAGCGCGTGCCCGCTCCCACGTACGATGACACGCACCCGCTGCAGGCGCACGTCACGAACCTCGACTCCTCGCCGTTCCTCGGCCGCATCGCGCTGCTCCGCGTGCACAACGGCTGGATCAAGAAGGGCCAGAACGTCGCGTGGGTCAAGCACGACGGCACCGTCGCGAACGTGCGCATCACCGAGCTCATGCTTACGAAGGCGCTCACCCGCTACCCGGCCGAGCAGGCTGGCCCCGGCGACATCGTTGCCATCGCGGGTATCGAAGACATCACCATTGGCGAGACGATCGCTGATGCCGAGGACGTGCGTCCCCTCCCGACCATCACGGTCGACGAGCCCGCTATCTCGATGACCATCGGTGCGAACACCTCGCCGCTCGTCGGCAAGGTGAAGGGTCACAAGCTCACCGCCCGCATGATCAAGGATCGCCTCGATCGCGAACTCATCGGTAACGTGTCGCTCAAGGTTGTTGACACCGAGCGTCCCGACGCGTGGGAGGTGCAGGGTCGAGGCGAGCTCGCGCTCGCGATCCTGGTCGAGAACATGCGTCGCGAGGGCTTCGAGCTGACCGTGGGCAAGCCCCAGGTGGTCACGAAGCAGGTCGACGGCAAGACGCACGAGCCCTACGAGCACCTGACCATCGATACGCCCGAGGAGCACCTCGGCGCGATCACGCAGCTCCTCGCCGCGCGCAAGGGCCGCATGGAGAACATGGTGAACAACGGCACCGGCTGGGTGCGTATGGAGTTCATCGTCCCGTCGCGTGGCCTGATCGGCTTCCGCTCAGAGTTCATGACGATGACCCGCGGTACCGGCATCGCGAACGCGATCGCACACGGCTACGGTGAGTGGGCTGGCGTCATCACGACGCGTAATAACGGCTCGATCGTTGCTGACCGCGCGGGTGTCGTCACCCCGTTCGCGATCATCAACCTGCAGGAGCGCATGTCGTTCTTCGTGCAGCCGACCGCCGAGGTCTACGAGGGTATGGTGATCGGTGAGAACTCGCGCTCCGAGGACATGGACGTGAACATCACCAAGGAGAAGAAGCTCACGAACATGCGTTCGGCGAACGCGGACACCTTCGAGTCGATGACGCCCCCGCGCGTGCTGACGCTCGAGGAATGCCTGGAGTTCGCCCGCGAGGACGAGTGTGTTGAGGTCACCCCCGACGACGTGCGCATTCGCAAGGTCGTGCTCGACTCGAACGCGCGTGCTCGCACCGCTTCGCGTCAGAAGAACACGGGCAAGTAAGCCCGAGTTCGCACCGCGGTAGCTGCCGCGCCCCGCACAGCGCCCCATCCGTCACTTGACGGGTGGGGCGCTGTGCTGTTTTTCTCGGGCGCGGTGGAACCGAGCAGCGTAGGATCGGCGCATGGGACTCATTTACGACACCACAATGTCTCCGTCAAAGGCGGAGCTGCTCGCTGCGTGGCTGCCCACGCGCTCCTGGTTCACGGGCGACGTGTCCGCGCTCACCAAGATCGCCGCGTATCGCTACGACGATCCTGAGGGCGAGGTCGGTATCGAGGGCCACCTGGTGACCGCCGGGGACAGCACGGTCTACCACGTGCCCCTCACGTACCGCGGTGCGCCGCTGCAGGACGGTGAGGAGTTCTTGCTCGACACCTCCGCGCACGGCGTGCTCGGCACCCGCTGGATCTCGGACGCGGTGGGGGATCCCGTCTTCCGCACCGTGATCGCCGAGGCGATCTCCCACGGCCGCACGGGCGCCGAAGAGATTGGGGTGTCGGAATCGGGTGAGGAGGCTCCGCTCGCGCCCACGAGCAGCGTTGCGGGCACGGGAACGCCCGAGTTCGCGGTGCCCGAGCTGTGGGCGGCTTCGGTTTCTGAGCTGGGCGGCGAGAGCATCGCCGACACGGGCTTTGCAACATTGCGGGTGCGTCATGTGCTCGACGCATCGGCGCTCGCCGGGGGAGGCGAGCCTGCGCCGGGCGATGAGCGTCTCGCGCTGCGCATCACCTGGCCGGGGCAGGAGATCCCGGTCACGATTGCGACGCTGAGCACGGTGTCGCCCGAGTAACGGGAGGCTGTCTCGAATGAGCCGCGCCCGGGCGGCTCGCGATTTCCTAGTTTGCGTCGAGACCCGATAGAGTAGTCCCTGCGTGAAAGCGCAAATCGGGATGTGGCGCAGCTTGGTAGCGCACGTCGTTCGGGACGACGGGGTCGCAGGTTCAAATCCTGTCATCCCGACGAAAAGCCCCGGTCAGAGCTAGTTTCTAACCGGGGCTGTTTTCGTTTTTGATGGTGCAGTCACGTTTCAGTCACGATGACATTTTCAGACGCAGCATCAGGCTTGTCTCTGCCCGGCATTTCCGTAGCCTCTCCGAGCGCTTCCGCCCGCCTCGCTGCGACCAGGCTGAGCACCTCGCCAGTCTTCTCCGGCCACAGGTGCGCGTATGTGTTGAGCGTTTCCGTAGCGTCAGCATGTCCGAGCATCTGCTGCACCAGCTTCACATCAGCACCCGCGCCGATAGCGAGGGTCGCGGCTACGTGGCGGAGGTCATGCACGCTGAATCCAGCGGCGACTCCCGACTCTGTGCGGAGTCTCGTCCAGACTCGGTTGTACCAGTTCCCGCCGTCGATAGCGGTCTGCCCGCCACCGCGATAGCTCGTGAACACGAAGTCGTCGGGTTGCTTGTGCTGCACATGTGCCCGAAGTTCTTCCACGAGGAACGGTGGAACTGGGAGCCAACGCTTTTGCCAGGTTTTCGGTGGGCCGAGCACACGCAACCCCTCGCGATCAACGGTCCATGTGCGGGCGATACGGGCGCGTGAGTTACCGAGGTCGAGGTTCTTGACTCTTAGCGCCGTCGCTTCTCCGATTCGAGGCCCGCTATATGCCAGCAGCAGAAGAAGTAACCTGTCATCGGCGGGAGGGGCGACGTCCTCGTGCCCGTTCTTTCGTCTGCGCGGTGCCGCTGCGCTCGCCGCCAGCAGTTCGATCTCCGCGTAGGTGAGCGTCGGGAGATCATCCTCGGATTCTTCGGCGCGAGGCAGCTCAACCTTCGCCGCAGGGTTCCGGCCAAGCCACCCCTCGCTGACGGCGTACCGGAGAGCTGCACCGAAAGTCGCACCGACAAGATGCTGCACGTACGACGGTGCGAGAGGCCCTTGGGTGCGCGGGCGACGGTTCCCTTCACCGCGGAAATCGTACGGAGCGGTGCCAGCTAGCAGCTGCTGCACCCATTCATCGATCTGCTGACGTTTGATGGCACCAATCCGCACCGTGCCCCACTTCGGCAGGATGTATGTGTCGAGTTCCCGGCGGTACCGTCGCCATGTTGCGTCCTTGATGCGTGCTTTTGAAGCGAGCCAAGCCTCCGCGACCACAGCGTAACGCTGCTCACGCTGCGACGGGTCGATGTAACGCCCGGTGCGAATGTCGTCCTCTAGTTCGGAGACCAGCGCCGCCGCGTCTTTCTTCGCGGCGAAATGTTTCGTGCGTTGACGCTGCTTGCCTGCATCGTCTTCCTCATGCCAGACCACGCGCCAGCGGCTCCCGACACCGAACTTTGCGGTGCGGAAGTGATCTGGGAGCTTCGCAAGTGCTCGTAGTTGCGCCGACGTAGGAGAGAGGTTGGTGCTGGTGCCGTCTGGCAGCGTTACTTTCGCGTCTTTCACCCAGAGGTCAACGATCCAGGCCCTTGCCATTTACGCGGCCTCCGCGAACTGGTTGGCGATGAATGCCTCTACATCTGACAGTCGCCACCGCAGCCGCCCGCAAATCTTCGCCGCCGGCGGCAGTGGGAGACCGAGGGAGCGGTGTGAGTAGATTGTCGAGGTGCTGACCTGCAGCAGCTCGGCTAGCTCGTCGATGGTGAGCAGCTGTGGCGCTGCGTGGAGTGGGGTGGGCTCTGGTGCGGCCATGGTCTTTTCCTTTCGGGGCCGCGGGTCTCGTGTTGTCTGGTGCTACAAATGCGGCCTGACCGGTCACATAGGGGGCTCCTCAGTGCGTGGGTCGCATTCTTAATGCGCGGTATCTCACGCAGCCTCCGGCTCGTCGGGCGCAGGTACGAGCCCGCGTTCGAGCCACTGCTGAACGTCACGCTCGCGGTACAGCACGAGCTTGGCACCGGTCGGCTTGTAGAACGGCAGCCCGCCGTGGTCAGGCCGCGCCCGTAACTCGCGGAGCGTGCGGCGGCTGAGATGTGTGAGTTCCATCGTCTCGGAGATGGAGAGGAATCGGTCGGTCGTCGCGGCCATGCTCATGCCTTTCGTCGGGGTGCTCACTGGGTGCTAGCACCGTTCGAAAAGACACATAAGGGTCGGTAATGACGCGGGGTGTTTCACGAACTGTGAGGCTCCCGAATCACGAAAACGGTTCAGATCTCTTCCAAAATCTGGGCCATTTCGTTGTTTGCGGCGAGGTTCGCCGCAGTCTGTGAGGATTCGATGGGGGCTGGTCAACGATGTAGGTCATCAAGCAGCTCTAGCAGCACCTCATCGGGCTACGTCACGCGCGACGGTTGGTTAGAGGGCGTAGAGTCTGCGAATCCTCCTGTTCGAGAAGACGACAGCTCAAAGGGTGCTTGAATGACTTGGGGTCACGCTTGGATTACTCAACCGACCCGCCTCGGTAGAGATGTCGACAGCTGGTTGAAGGCGGGAGTATGCGGGGTTTACATGAGCGGTTGAAATTAGCTCGGCTGGGGATCAGTTCGAAACACGGGGTGCTAAAGGGGCACCGGTGTGAAACGGACAATTGACAGGTTTCCCGCCGCCGTGAATAGGAGCTAGTTATGGCTTGGGCGACGATTGCGCGTCATATTCTGTGATCGTGAAGTGTCTTCATAGGCTGGAACGCATATGGGCTTCCCTGCAGGAGGATGTCGGTGAGAATGGGTGTCATGGGAAGATCCGGGCAAGTGAAAATCCAGGCCAAGGCGGTCACTTGGCGTCCGAGTGTGCTGACGTGGTTCATTGTGGTTTTGGCAATCGGTGGGATGGTGGCCGGCCTGTATCCAATGACGGCTTCATGGCTATCTTCGTATAACCAGTCGAAGGTGATCTCGAACACGGATCTGGAGTCTCTTTCTCCGGGCCCCCAGCAACAGCTTGAGGCGGCCCGAATGTACAACAGCGCTTTGACCTCCGGTGTTCGACTCGAAGCCGGTGGGAATGTGCCCGTCGGCACGGGGAATAGCTCCGACGCTGCACTGAACTATGACGAACAGCTCAGAGCAAACAGTGAAGGGTTGATGGCGAGAATCAAAGTCCCCAGTATCGATGTTGATTTGCCGGTCTATCACGGTACATCCGACGAGACGCTGCTGCGAGGGGCCGGGCATCTCGAGGGGTCGCATTTGCCGGTAGGTGGGGAAGGAACTCGCTCAGTGGTCACTGCACACCGCGGGCTTGCGAACTCGACGATGTTCACGAACCTGAACAAAGTGAAGTCAGGGGATACTTTCACTGTCGAGGTTCTCGGGGACGTGCTCACCTACCGGGTCTTTGACGTGGAAGTCATTGAACCGACTGAGACCAGTTCGTTGCGGGCGGTACCGGGGGAAGATCTCGTGACGCTGATTACGTGCACGCCGCTCGGCATTAATTCCCATCGCATCGTCGTAACTGGAGAACGCATCACTCCAACGCCTCTCAAAGATATTCAGGCCGCAGGTGAAGCTCCAGCAATTCCTGGTTTCCCTTGGTGGGCCATGATTGGTGGCGTTGGCGTCCTCCTGGTTGCTGGGTACTGTGCGCGTCAAGGCTTTGCGGACGCACGAATCGTGACGTTGCGTCGCGCTCGGAGCGCATCTGGCCCCAATGAATCTCCACAAGACGCAGCTCATACTGCGGCCTAAAGTGGTGACTTTTTCGCACGAAGGCAACGTGAACAACTCGTCAACAAAAGTTAATGTAACGAAAACGTAACGGGCGTCAGATTGTGTTCCGGGCTAGTGTCTCCATAACTAGACGCCGACTCTTTTGGTGCAGGCGTTTATTTATCGGGACCATGCGGTCCTAACTTATGAGAGGGAGAAGTTCAGATGGCTGAACGGAATACAGGGCGGCGCCTAGCGGCGATGCTGGGAGCAGCAGCGGTAGGAATGACGGCGTTCATGGGCGCGAGTAGCGCTGCCTTCGCGGCACCCGCCGAGTACGGCAACATTGACTTTGACAAAACAGGGTCGCTGACCGTGCACAAGTACCTGCACCAGGTCACTCCGAAGGAAGGCGACATTAGCCAGGCGCCGGCCGATGGTGACTTTACTGATCCGGTTGCAGGGGTCGTGTTCACGGCGTACCCGCTGCTCAAGGATGGGGAGGCAATTGACCTTTCCGTAGCAGCAAACTGGGATCAGCTCGCTGGGCTCACTCCCGGTGATGGCTGCACCGCGCCTGCCGGTCTCACGCTCGGCTCGCCGATCGCTTTGCCTGCAACCGATAACCAGGGCGCTGCAAATGTTGCCCTGCCTATCGGCGCGTACCAGGTGTGTGAGACGTCCGCTCCTGCGAACATTATTGATTCGGCCTCACCGTTCATCGTCACGATCCCGATGCCGCACGAAAGTGGCTGGGTTTATGACGTACACGCTTTCCCCAAGAATGGTGAAGCAACGATCGAGAAGTCGATCGAGGAGCAGCAGGAGACGGGCCTTGGCTCCGTCGTCAAGTTCCCGGTGACCGCCCCCATCCCGACGACGGGTGAGGACTGGACGGGTTTCGCGATCCGAGACACCCTCGATTCACGTCTGACTCCGGTCGACGCTGCCGACATGGCAGTCACAGTTGACGGCGCAGCACTTGATGCGTCGTACTACGAGCTGACTGTTTCTGGCCAGCAGATCACGATGAACTTCACTGCCGAAGGTCTCGCGTGGCTGAACGAGGGCCCGAACGCGCAGGCTGGTAAGAAGATCCAGGTCATCTTCGCGGGAACCGTGACCACGCTTGGCAACGGCACCATCACGAACGAGGCAGAGCTGTGGCCCAACAACCCCGGTTTTGACCCGAGCACGAACCCTCCGGTTCCCTCGAACGAGGTTGAAACGCACTGGGGCAACCTCGCTGTGCAGAAGCGTGCCGCAGGTACCACCGGCAACGAAGGCCTCCTGAACGGCGCAGTCTTCGAGGTGTACAACGCAGTTGATCCGTACGCTGCTGATTGCTCCACAGCCGAGGCCACGGGCGACCCCGTAACGGTCAACGGTGCGACTGAGTTCACCTCGGCCGGCACCGGCGTCATCTCGATCTCTGGCCTGTTCGTGAGCGACAGCGTTAACCCGGTGATTGACGCGCAGCAGCGCTGCTACGTCCTCAAGGAGACCGCAGCCCCCACCGGCTACGTGCTCCCCTCGGATCCGTTCACCTCGGTAACTGTCAAGATCGGTGAGACCACGATCTCCGACAACGTTGACATTGTGAACACGCAGCAGGACGTTCCCGAGCTGCCGCTGACCGGTGCTGCCGGCCAGATGCTCCTCCTCGCGGGTGGTGCGGCTGCGATTGCTGTCGCGGTTGGACTCGTCATGATGAACCGTCGCCGCCAGTCGGCCGACAACTAATTCACACACATGTTGTGCGGGGACTCGCAGTGAGTCCCCGCACAACATGATTGCTTCAGAACGGCGCTATCTTTCGCCCTGAGTCCTGACAGCAACCATGGAAAGCGGTGGTCACATGCGCCAACGTCTGCAGGTCTCGTCACGGACTCGTCTCCTGGCGCATGTGACCACTAGCGGAGAAAGTGTGGAGTGCCTGAGACCATGCGTTCAAGGGCTCCACGTTCTTCCCCAGGGCTGCTGCCCTTAACAAGCTCATGATGATAAGGAAACTTTAAGTGCTTGGAACATCATCAACAAGTCAGCATCGCTGTCAGAAACACCCGCTGCACAATGCTCGCCGCACGGCCGCGGTGGGGCTATCAATTCTTCTTGCTTCAGGGCTGCTGACAGGCTCCGGCCTGAGCGTCGATATGGCGAATGCGTTGGCCCCGGAAACCTCAGCTTCCCAAAATACTGAGTTAGAGACCACGCAACCCAATGACGTTTCGGAACCAACCGAAGCTCAGGACGACCCAGCATCTGAAACTGACTCATCTACACCACAAGAAGGCGTTGAGGACGATGCTCCTGTTGAGGATGGTGAAGCCGAAGGACCGGATGAAACTCATCCATCTTCTACCCCTGCCCAAGACGCTGTTGATCCGGAAACCGATGAGCCCGCGGACGCTGAGGTTCCCAGTGTGCCTGCCGGGGACACTTCCGCACCTGCAACCAGTGCTGTTGGACCACGGATGGTGGCGACCGGCGGCATCGGTCGGTACGGCGATGTAATTGATTGGGCTGAGTGGGGACAAAAGAACCGCAGAATCGACAATAACAGCGACGTTTCATGGACTAAGCCAACCGCTGCAGGCGCAGATTATTGGATATCTACTCGCTGTGAAATATCCAATGTAAAAGATAAGACACCTGCATACCCGATCGGCTACCCGCAATTTCAGGGTGAAGGACCTGGCGGGAGAAACCCGGCCGGTCCTGCGAACCCGCTGAAGTCCTACGTGTCAGGAAGTTGGAGCGGCGACGCACTCAGCAACCTCTATAACGTTGGCGGCACAGGCTTTAGTAACACTCTTGTGAATGCGATCGCAGTAGATGAGTGGGCGAACAACACTTCGCAACGTCGATTCGATGCGACGATTGAGTTTCAGTTCGACTGCGGTGCCTGGCTGATTAACTCAGCAACAGCACCTCAGCTGACGAGCTCGACAAGCACCGATGACTTTACCGTCGTTCCGCTCGAAGGGCTCGTGTTCGCTGATGCCGAGTCCAATAACTGGTACCCCGCTAACGGAACATTTAATGGGTCGCAGCGCGAGTATATTTCGGTGACTCCGAATGGCTCAGCCGCGCAAGAGCCGTCCTGGAAGCTACTTGACTCGTACAAGACAGCCGGCTGTGCGACAAATTCCGTGGCAGAATTCCTGAACGCTGGTGACACAATGAGGTTCCGTTCAGATGGAATCCAATGCGCAACACTCCCCACCTTCCCCGCCGGGGGGCAGGGTCCAGCGTCAGTTATGTTCTTGCAAGGATCAACTTCCGCCGCAGTAGAGGTCCGAGGAGGTGGGCAAGGTGCTGTCGCCCTGGGGGCTATCATTTCTCTGGACTTCGGAGATGCACCGGAATCGTATGGTTCAGCAGCGGCACTCTTCCAGCCCACTTGGCAAGGTGGTGACGTTTCCGGTCAGTCCACGCACAACCTTTCGGCCATGAAAAATGCGAATCAGGTCACGACGATGGACACCCCTAACACCATCCTGGGGAATGAGATCGACGGCGAACTTGAAGCACACTATTCCGTCGACGCAGATTGGGATGATAACAATGCCGTTGATGATGAGGATGGTGTAATTTTTGCCAACACTTCTAACGGAAAGAACACCATTGTTCCCACTGAGAACTCCGGTGGGATGACGTTCTCACAAAGTGTCATCTGCGCCGGCCCGGGCGATGTTGCAGGTTGGATCGACTGGAACCGGAATGGCGAGTTTGATGCAGCCGACAAGAGCAACCAAATCAAATGTGAGAACGGCACTGCCGAGCTGATCTGGATGCTTCCTGATGATGCTGTGCGATCCGTGGAAGGGGACCCCGACAGCGCGCCAACCTACATGCGCGTTCGCATCACCAACCAGGAGAATCCAGATGGTTCGATCGTAGATATTCCTGCTAAGGGCCTGACTACAACTTCAGGTGAAGTGGAAGATTATAAGGTCGACGTGGAATTGCCGAGATACTCAGAGATCATCGTTCAAAAGATGTTGGTTCCAAGTGACGCCCCGGAAGGGACCATCGAAGGCGCGGTTCCTGCTGGCGATGACTGGGAGTTCGGTGTTCCCGAGGACTGGACGCCAGAACAAGGCGTTTCCATTACACCTGAGAACGTCACGACAGATGAGAACGGCCAAGCCGCATTCACAGCTACCTACAGCGGAAGCACTGCGGGTGGAAACATTGCACTTGCAGAGGTGCAGCAGCCGGGCTACGCGGTTGTGCCGGTTGAATCAAAGAACGCCGTATGTGTCGATGTCTCAACGGATCGGACTGTAGGGGTCGGTGGGTATGAGGGTACTCAATCACATCCTGGTTTTGATTTCGAGACCACTCAAGGTCAGTCAGTCCTGTGCACGATCTACAATAAGAAGTTGTCTTATGATTTGAGCTGGAACAAGGTCGCTGCGGAGGCAACGGACGAGTTTTTGGCTGGTTCCGAATGGAAGCTCAGCCCGTTGGACGAAAATGGCTCTCCCATTACCGCTCAAGAGATCGCAATTATCGATTGCGAAAGCGCTCCGTGTGCTGGGCCAGATATGAATGCAGCGAGCGGGAAGTTCCAGCTTAAAGACATTGCTCCCGGAGAGTATCAACTGGAAGAAACGAAAGCTCCAGCCGGGTATGAACTGCTCACCGATCCGATTATCGTGACCGTGGAAAACTCTCATATCGACCTTGGTGATATCGAGAACGAACAGGCTGAAGTCCCACAGCTGCCCCTCACGGGCGGCATGGGGACTCTTGCGATCTTCCTCGGGGCTGGAGGGATCGGAGTGCTGCTGTTGATTGCACTCACGCTCCAGCGCCGACGCTCCAGAGTGAGCATCGGCTAGTTGAGAGAGTGATTGGGAACTAATCGGGTCTGCTCCATTGATGGTGCAGACCCGATTAGTTCTTTGGCCGAAAGTTCTGGCTCGAGGTTTCATTTGCGGGGGCAACCCGGCGCTGCTGCCTTACGGATGTGCCACGCAGGTGGCGCGACCATTTACTTCCGTGTCGCAAAATAAAAAGCGCCTTCCCACTGGACCGGATGGGGGAAGATCCAATGGGAAGGCGCTGCGTGTGCTTTTCAGTTTGAACGAAGAAAACAGAGCTTCAACGAAAGCGCACGATGTAGACGCCTGCTGCACGTTAGGGGGTGGTGGTGCAACAAAACCGCCTACATGTATTGAGACAACACGTGACACCAAAATCTGACGCGTCTTAATAAATAGTTTCACGAGTCACACATTGGTGAACTAAGGGTAATTATCTGTAGTCTGCTAGCTGGAGCACTCAGCGGTGAGACTTTGGTGAAGAGGAGAGTAAGCACGGTGAAGAGCATCGACCTCACTCAGGCGTCCGACATGGCCCTCGTAGAGCTCACCCGGAGTGGCATCGGCGATGCGTACGCCGAATTATGGAAGAGGCACGCCCCAGCAGTGATTGTGGCCACCCGCTGCTTCACTGGGTTCGATCCTGACGATGTAGCGCAGGAAACATTTCTTCGGGTGTTGCAGCAGATCCAAGCTGGCCGCGGACCCAACACCGCGTTCAGGGCCTACGCAATTATGACGGCCAGGAACGTCGCGACGAACATGGCGCGGAACCGCAGCAGCGACGAAATCACAGGCAGTGACGACAGCGTCTTTGAATCACATGCTTCCGAGTTGCCCGATACCGCCGGGAAGGTCCTCGGAAGCGCTTTCACGCAGCAGGTATTCACCACCCTTCCCACGAGATGGCAGGAAGTGCTCTGGTACCGTGACGTGGAAGATCTGCCGGTGCGCGAGTTCTCAACCTATTTGGGAATGAATGAAAACGCGACCTCAGCTCTCTTGAAACGTGCGAGGGAAGGTTTTAAACAAGCCTGGATCGCCGCGAATCTGGAACCAGAAGCTGGCCTGTCTGCGGACTGCCAGTGGGTTGTTGAGAAGCTGCCGCAAATCACCAGAGGCAAATCTACTCCAGCGACCCGCAAGAAACTCTCAACACACTTCGAGAACTGCCCCAGATGCGCGATACTCGCTGAGGAATCAGAGCATATCCATTCTCGTCTTGCGCTTGTCCTTCTACCGGCGTTGATCGGAGGCTCCGCAGCAACAGGCTATGCCGCGTGGCTGCAATCAAGTTCCGCGGCACCTGCAAGTGCTGCCGTTTTCGATGCGTCTGCCGCTATGGCGTCTCACCCTGTCGGCTTAGCGAAGGCGAAAGCAGGGCTCATCGGGAGCGGAGCCACGAAGGCCATGATCTTGCCGGTTGCGGCGATCTCAGCAGGTGTGCTTGCTACATCTATCGCTTTCTCATTAGGCATGCCTGCTGAGCGGAAAGCTCCGCCGGTCGTGGGGCCTGTCACTCAGAAATCTTCTACCGAATCCGGGGTGAAGGAAGCTGAGACAGAAACAATCCCCTCAAAGGAAGTCCCTCAGGATGAGTCGAAACCGAACGACATAGAAGAATCCGGCGGAAGTGGCGCTGCGACGGGTGTTCAGGCAGACGCTGACGCTGATAGCGCGGCGGACTCCAACGGGACGGCCAACGCGAATGGCAACGCAAACTCAGATGGCACTGACGACACAGACGGCGTCGACCCGCCGGAGGCTCCTGCAAACCTGAGTGCAGCGCCCCTTGACGGCGTGGAAATTGGAGTCTATCCGCGCCTTGCCGGTTCTGGGGCGCCGAACGCATCCATTCAACTTCAAGTCACAAATGAGCTGGGGCAGTCCTACGAACAGCAAGTCACTGCTGATGCACAAGGGAGGTGGGTGTTCACCCCAGCGACGCTCCTGGGGCAACTCACTGTAACGGGACAGCAGTCGTACTCGTTTCAAGGCAAAGATTTCCTGGACGACGAAGTGGTTGTCGGCAGCTATGCAGTGGGGAATGGCCTCGGTATCGAGGTCGAGGCGAGCGGAGCAGGGGAGACCACAATCCGCGTGACTGGACTCGCCGCCCCAACGAAGAACCAAGTCGTCAACATTGAATCCACAGGTCAGGGCACGCTGGCATCAAACCATCCACCTACGGCGCCAGGCGAAGTAACCCTCACCGTCCCCTTTCCGAGGTCCTCGCTCGGTGATCTGCGCTACTGGCAAGGGAACACGTCTGAAGGCCCGAGGCGAGTGTGGTGGAGAGTTCTTACGGATTGATGCTGACGCACTCTGCAGATGAAAGAACGGCCCCAGGGCGGTGACAACGCACTTTTGCATGGGCTGGACGCCGAGTATCATCGCGTGATTCGCTCAGTTGCCTGCTAAGCATTCTCAACAGATTGACAAATTGGAATTGACGTTGGTGGGCGCACTGAACTTGGCGACGACACTCGCATGAGTTTCTTTAGGCTCGGTGCGCTTCGTCACCCTGCGTCGCGAGTTCCGCAAACAGTTATGGATTGCAGTCGGTGCTTGCCGCGGAAGACTGAGACTGTGCGACGGTCACGGCGCTGAATGTGCCTAGCGCCCGCCACATCGCGCCTACCCTCCCTGTACAACGCCGCACCGCGCGGCCGCCAGAGGTGGATCTCCATGCGCACTCAGTTCACTATCGAGATGGACGACGCTGACGCCGACCGATACGGCATCGTCCATCTCACCGGTTGCCGGCACCTGCTCGACCCAGAACCGCTCGGCAGTGACTGGCGGGCGGGCGTCGCGGCGCTCGGTACCGACTGGGAGCTAGAGGTGGTGGATGGCGCGGTTCGCCTCGCGCCTTGCGCCCGACGCGCTACTCGTCGCTGAAGTGGAACGAGTAGTCGTCCTGGTACGTGCGCCCCTCGGACACCTCGGGGCTCCGGTACTCCGACCGCTGGTAAAAGAGCCGCTCGATCTGCTCGTAGGTGCCGCCGCGCAGCAGGATGTCGGTTGACCTAAATCCGGGCGCATCGGTCCACGTGCCGCCCTCGACGACATAACCGATGACGGTGCCGCTGTCCCGTACCTCGATCTTCTTCGTCATTGCGTGTCCTCCTGCTGGTCTTTGATCCCTGTGATCTGCGTCCGAGCTGCTAATACCAACGCACGATCCTGAACCATCACTTCCATGAGGTGCCCCAGTTCTTCGCGTGAAATCTGCATCCCCTCGCACGCTTGCTCAATTGTCACGCCGGTAGCAAGCAGTATCTCAGCGACCGCCGCCAATCGATGCACGCCGGCGACGTGGTCATAGCCTCCAACTTTCACTGCGCTGCCTCCGTTCGTTCGATTGCCCGGTAGACCGATGCGCGGCCGATCCCGAAGAGGCCCGCTACATCGGTGATCGACATCCCGCCGGCGCGCAGCTCGGCGATATGCCTGTCCTGCGCACTGGTTAATTTCGTCTGCTTGCCGCGCAACTTGCCCTTGGCGCGGGCGACGGCCATGCCTTCACGGGTGCGCTGGGAGATCAAGTCAGCCTCGAACTCCGCGACCATCGCAAGCACAGAGAACAACAGTTTGCCAATCGGGTCACTCGGGTCATGCACCGCGCCACCCAGCGAGAGGGAGACGCCCCGTGCACCGAGTTCAGCTGCGATGTCACTCGCGTCAGGTACGGAGCGGGCCAAACGATCCAGCTTCGTCACAACCAAGGTGTCGCCGTGACGCACCGCCGCCAGCGCTCGTTCGAGCCCCGGCCGCTCACGGTTGGTGCCGGTGAGGCCATGGTCGGTGTAGATGTTGATCTCAGCGACATCGAGCTTGATCAGCGCATCACGCTGCGCCGTCAGATCCTGGTCTGCTGTTGAGACGCGGGCGTAGCCGATCAACATGGTTTACCTCCGTCCGTTGCGGTTACGTCAGTGACCGTAAGCCGATCGCCAAACGGACGATAGGGGAGTGTCGATGTGGTTGAACCGGTGACTCGCGGAGCGGTGTCCGTATAGGTAGTCCACTGAACTGACCGGTGGCGTGGCGCTATGCGGACGTTGGTAGCGCTCACTGCGGGCTCCGGCTTGCGATGTGCTCTGCGAAACAGACCTCACAGCGCGTTCCCCACCAGCTCTGATGGATGCGCTGCTCGCCCGGTTCGCCGCACTCCTCGCAGATCGTGACCGAACGCTCACGGGCCCGGGCGGTCAGCTCTTGGACGCGCCACCGGATGTCACCGGGCATGTTCTCGGCGTAGTCGAGGTGTACGATCAGCTCGCCGTGGTCGGCCTTGATCTGCGAGTAGCGGAACCAGAACGAGTGTTTCTCAAGCTCTCGGTCGAGATCAGCGACGATCTGGTACCAGCCGCCGGGTAAGTCGAACGCAGCCGGCCGCGGGTCGCGCCGGAGTGCCTGCAACCGCGGGGTCATGAGCTCGTCAAGCTGCTCGGGGGTGGGGCCGGTGGACATCGCTGCTCCTTCTGCCGCAGCGTCTTTCGCTACGAGCAGGTGAGCAATGCGCGGTCTACTCCTGCGCCGCCAGTTCTCGGTATTCCAGCAGCTCCGCCCACGCCTCCTGGATGCGCTCGCCCTGCCATTCCGTGCGTTCCGAGGCGTCCACTTCGCCGCGCCAGACAACCCGGGGGCGCGCTTCATAGAGCAACTGGGTCACAGAAGGCAGTTCCTCTGTCGGTACAGAGAACGCTTTCGCTGCGTCGCTGATCATGGCGCGAGCAAGAAGTGCAAGATCAGCAGGCGGCTCTTCGTGTGGGACGAGACACCAAGCGAGCTGGGCAACGCAGGCAGCGAGGTGCAGCTCTAGAAGATCAGCGTCATCGGCGCTCATGAGCTGATGATCGCACGGACGAACTGAGGGCTGTCAAGCGGGAGAAATGGGTCTGTGGATAAGCGTCAGTGTTTCGGCTTACGAGCTTTCGCGGTCGCGTGCCGTTGGTAGTACTTCTGGCTCAGCTTAAGTTCTGAGGTCACGCCGATTTGGTTCCCAGCGCGGCGAAGGTAGTTCCGATACACCTTGTTCTCGGCGAGATAGGTGATCGGCCGGCCAGCCCAGACCAGCGAAGCACACGTCATGAATAGCAGGTAATTGTCGCCGAACGGCTCGCGGGGTTCAGGTCGAACTGCTGGCATCGGGCTTCCGGCGGGATCAGGTTCGAAGTAGAGCTCCAGTAGACGAACGCCGGCGTGACTGAAACCGCTCAGAGCGCGGTAGTACACGTACGCGTCTGCGCCACCGGGTGTGAGATCCTCACAGATCAGGTCGAAGCGCTGGGCGTTGTCGAGAGCATCACGGTACGGCGCGACATCTGAATCTGCAATTGAGTCAGCGTTCTCGCGGAACGTTGCCGACATGGCATTCCGGAGGCTGACCTGCATGTTGCGGTTGCTCCGCGCATACTCATGCATGAACGCCTTGACCGCCTCGGTTCCCTTGCTCTGCACGAGCCACACCGATGTGAGTGCGCATTCGTAGGCCAAGCGGATGAGTGGAATTGCGCTGAGCACATGCCCGTTGTCGAGGAGGAGCCGTATTGCGTACGCCGTCTCGTAGGTGTGGCGGCTCAGACCGAGCACGCACTCCATGCGAGCGACATCGATGGAGGTGATCGGTTGACCACGGCGCGCCTTTGGCTGAGTCAGGTCGCGCGGGTCGCCGTGCTCCTCCCACATCTCCAGAAGCTCGTCGAGCAGCGCGCGTAGCGACTCGGCATCAGTAGTGCTCATGATTCGGACTCTACCCGCGACCGGCGACACTTGGGACCCTCAGACTGACCGGTCTTCCCACTCCGCCGCATCGAGCGCCGCGAGCAACGCGGCTTCGTCGTAGTCGACCGAAACAGGAACTCGTTGCACCGCAGCAATCGCACTTTGCCGGAGGGCGAGTGATACGGAGCCGCGATCCTCGTGATCATTCGTGTACTTCACGACTGACTCCGCAGGCCGCATCACTTCGTCAGGCCACACGTCGCCGACCATCCCGCCGGGGTCACTGATTTCATCTGCGCGGACTACTGCCTGTGGCGAGAGCTTCACACGGTACAGCCAGAAGACGCTGTCGTTATCCGCTTGGTTACGACGGCGACGATCCATGTTCTCGAGCGCAGCAGTGAGCGTTCCGACGTGTAGACACTTCATGATTTGCTTAGCGCGCCACCGCTCGACGGAACCGGCGCCACACATCTTCTCCATGCGCTCGAAGCTTTCAGCATTCCAGCCGACTGTCGGATCCCAGCTGCTACTTGGCCAATCAGGCTGCGTTGAGGTGTGGAACCAGAGCTGGTGGAGGAGGTCGTTTTCGTTCTGGGCAGCGGGTTGCTTATCAGCGGGGTCTCGGAAGCTCACATCTCGCACTGTAGTGGCCACCGGTGACACTTGCGGCTGCGCATTACGGCGCGATGACGACACGGCATAAGAGGCAGAGAAAGCACGAACCGGCTCAGGCCACAGATACGATGTATGAAGCAACACCGCCCCGACCGAAAGGCACCATGACCGGCCGACTTACACTCTCGTGGCGCAACAAAGACCAAGCTCTCATCGGCGACGGGGAAGGCGGATATCTCTGGGTCGACCCGAGCGACCCGCGTGCCGCAGAGGTGCGTACGCTGACTGAGGTTGCAACCCACGGTGATGTGAACGGTGATGGCGGAGATAATTTGCTCGTCCGAGGCGATGGGTACCATCTTCTCCGTAGCCTGAACCGTGTCCCTGAACTCGCTGAAAAGTACAAGGGGAAAGTAAAGCTGGTCTACATTGATCCGCCATTCAACACTAAGCAGTCGTTCACCTACTACGACGACGGCGTTGAGCATTCAGTGTGGTTGGGAATGCTTCGTGAACGGCTGGTACTTCTAAAAGATCTGCTTGCGTCAGACGGGGCAATCTTTGTGCACCTCAGTGACGATGAACTGCACTATGCCAAAGCCCTCATGGATGAGGTGTTCGGGCGCAACTGTTTCGTAACCACGTTCATGTGGCGCAAGGTAGACAGCCCGAACGATAATAAGGTGACTGTCACCCCCGATCATGAAGGCATCCTCTGTTACACAAGGACGCCTGAAATGGTGAAGAATTTCAGTCGTCGTGCAGATCAGTCGATCCTCGACGGGTATAAGCAGACCACTGAGGACGGCCGGCGCTACCGTGACCGTCTTCTCAAGAAGAACGGTAAGAACTCTCTTCGGGAAGACAGACCCACTATGTGGTATCCGCTGGCTGCCCCGGACGGTACCGAGGTCTGGCCTATTCATGACGACGGGAGAGAAGCGTGCTGGTCTCTCAGTGAGCAAGCTGTGGAACAGTTCAATGATGAAAATCGATTGATCTGGAAGCGTCGAGCGGACCCTCTAAACGGCGGTGAGAAGTGGGTTCCATATACGCGCGAATATGCGCCTATGCTTCCTGAACGGCCTTGGCAAACCATCTGGTCTGATCTCCCAACCACCAGACAAGCAAAAGCTCACATCACGAGCCTGTTCCCTGGCGCGACAGCATTTGATACTCCGAAGCCGGAGCAGCTTCTCGAGCGAATCATCAATATGGCAAGTTCGCCGGGTGAGGTCGTTCTCGACGTATTCGGCGGTTCTGGAACCACCGCCGCGGTTGCACACAAACTCGGGCGTCGATGGGTGACCGCAGAACTTCTGGACACTGTTTTCGAAGGGTTTACTCGCCCAAGGCTGGTGAAGGTGATTTCCGGTCATGACGGTGGCGGGATCTCCTCAACTTCGGCAAGAGAGTCTTTGAACGGCCTCGATGCATTCGGTATCAGTGCCGCTGAAGCATCCGCTTTCCAACGAGTACTAAAGAAGTTGAGGGCCATCGAGTCCCTCGGCCTCGAAACAGGCGCAGGACATACGGAAGCTCTTGATTCCTTGCGACGGGTTACTGATACCAAGACTGTAGACACGACGGTCTGGGAAGGTGGCGGTGGCTTTCGTGAACTCGTCGTTGACTCGGCAGTCTTCCAGGTGAGCGAGTTGGCAGGGATGACCATCATGTCGGTTGTGCCGGGTTCCAGCTACGAGCAGCTCGCGCGTTCCGTTGCTGCCCAGCTCGGCTACCGACTTGCGGACTCGCTCGAAGGGCCGATTGTCGGTGCACTCGGGAAGTCTCGGCTTGCGGTGATTGATGGCACCGTTGACGCGAAAGCGGTCGCCGGAGTTCTCTCGCAGGTTGACGAGCAAGAGACCGTGGTGATTGCTGCGACGACCGTTGCTGACGACGCCAGGGCTGCGCTGCGGTCCGAAAGCAAGGGTTCACGCATCATCAGCATCCCGAACGATTTGTTCCCGAAGGGCGGCGTAATTCGATGAGCGACTGGCTGCCGTACCAGGAAGACCTTGCCGAAGCCGTTGGGAAGCAGATGGATCTGCGCACCCCGAACATGCTGGCACTGCATGAGCTCGCGAAGCAGGTGTCGCATGGCGACGGCCGCGAGGTTATCGCCGACCTGGCGACCGGGGTGGGCAAGACTTACCTGGCGGCAGCCCTTATCGACTACCTTGCGCAGTCCGGGGTACGAAACGTTCTACTGGTCACGCCGGGTAAGACGGTCCTTGAGAAGACGCTTCGGAACTTTACGCCAGGTGATTCTAAGTACGTGAGTGGCGCTGTCGCGCGCCCGCTACTTGTGACTGCGGACAACTTCAACCGAGGTGAGGTCGGCGATGCTCTCCACGACCCCAACAGGCTGAAGGTGTTTGTGTTCAACGTGCAGACGCTGATTAAGCCGACCGTGAAAGCGAACCGGCGCACTTACGAAGAAAACGAAGCAATTGGCGGTGCGCTGTACGAGCACCTGCAAGCCGCAGATGATCTCGTGGTCATCGTAGATGAGCACCACGTCGTGCGTGAGTCCGCGAAGAAGTTCAACGCTGCCGTCAGAGATCTTGGCGCTCGCACCGTCGTGGGTTTGACGGCGACGCCAGACAAGAAAGATGTGGATGCCGGGAAGGTGGTCTTCTCGTATTCGCTCGCCGAGGCAATCGCGGATCACTACGTGAAAGTCCCCGCTGTGGTGTACCGCAGCGACGGACGGCGCGATCTGGAGACGCAGCTGGCAGATGCCTGTCTACTCCGAGCGAACCGTGAGCCGCTGTGGCATCAGTACGCCGAAGCAGCTGGTGTGCCCGAGGTGCACCCAGTGCTTTTCGTCGTCTGTCAGTCGATCGCTGACGCGAATTCTGTTGCCACTACTTTGCGCCGCGATGACATGCTGCCCGGTGACGGCGAGGTGCTACTCATTACCTCTGAGTCAAGCGACGAAGCATTGCGCATGCTCGCTGACGTTGAGCGGCCTGAATCACCGGTGCGCGCCATCGTTTCCGTGGACAAACTCAAAGAAGGTTGGGACGTCAAGAACATCGCGGTGATTATGGCACACCGGGCACTCGCATCCGAAGCGCTCACCGAGCAGATTCTCGGCCGTGGGCTGCGTCTGCCGTTCGGACGCCGGGTCGGTGTGCCGGCGATCGATATGGTGGACATTGTCGCTCATGAGTCATATGAGACGCTGCTGAGAAACCGTCATGTGCTGCTTCAGAAGCTCGCCGGGCAGCCAACACAGCCGGGCGCTGAATCCAGTATTCCCGTGGAACTGGACATCATTAGCACTGTGGGCGGCGGCAGTGCGGAAGGGTTTAGCTGGGCAGTTACGCCGCCGCCTAGCACACAGGCCGACACCGCGCTTGATGGCGTAGGCCCTGCGGAGTTGCTGCTCGCTCAGGAGATGGGGGAGCAGCAAGCAGCCATCGAGCGCAGCGCACAGATGCTGGGACAGTCGATGCCGCTGAATGAGAGCCTGCCGAAGATCACGTTCCCGACAATGGTCCCGCAGATCGAGGCGGCGAAGTTCACTCTCTCGGTGGTGAAGCCGTTGCTCGCGGAAGAGCAGGGACGGCTATTCAAGCACGACCCAAAGATCGTGCTCAAGCGGCGTGCGCTCGCCGTGCAGCGTGACACCACCGGAGAGATCATTGTTAGTGAGCAAGCGGTCGACAGCGATGAGGCTACGCGCGTCACATGGAGCGCAACAGAGATTCGGCAGAGTTTGCTGCGTCGCATCCTGAGCTCGGGGCTTGTCGAGCCGGACGTGTCTGAGCAGGGGTGGGCACTCGACCTTGTCGACGCGTTCCTGCGTGGTGCTGATGTAGACGATGAGAGCGACTGGTCGTGGTCAGTCGATCATGCTTCCCGGGCGCAGGCAGCCTTGCTGCAGATTCTGCAAGCTGCACGACGGGGCTTGGACACGGTCACCACGTATCGGTGGACACCGACTGAGATCCCGGCACCGAAGCCCCTCCCTGCGAACCCGGTAGATAGGTGGGCCGGGTTCACAGCCGGAGCGTGGATTGGCCTGTGGGATAAGTCAATCGAACGCTACGCCCAGTTCGATTCAGAGTCCGGCGAGTACTCGCTTGCTCAGAAGCTCGATGACTTCGACGAGGTTCGCCGGTGGCAGCGCATCTACGTGCACGGCGCAGCGAAGATCCCGAAGTCAAAGGGCGGCAACTACTATCCCGATTTCGTCGTCGTCGATTCTGATGACGTGTACTGGGTATTGGAAGCGAAGAGCAACCGCGATGCTCAGGACTCCGCTGACGTACAAGAGAAGGCTGCTGATGCAGAGTTGTGGATTCAGCGGGTAAATGAGGCGCACATGTTCGGCACCTGGCGATACAAGCTGCTTTCTGAAGCGCAGATTGCTGCTGCGCAGGACTGGGCCTCGCTCATCGGGAGCTGACCCCACTCAGAATGGCGCATTACCTCGCCGCCATCCGTCGTCGCGCCAGCCGCGCATAGCCTCGAAGTACGCTGCATCGTCGTCGCCAACGATCTCGCGCACGATCTGTGGGCGCTCCGGCGGCGGTACGACCTCGTCAGGGTCGAACCCCAGGCGCTCGTAATCCGGTGGCCAGTCGTCATAGTCAGGCACTACGGCAACACCATCGTCAGCGACGAGCGTGAGTCGTCCGTGGGGTGCGGTGCGCCGTTCCGGCGGGGCGGTGTTGTCAACTGGGGTGAAGTGAGGGGTGCCTCGTTTTCGTGTCATACCGTACCCAATGCGCGGTCCCTCGATACGCTGGCCAGATGCCCGCCCCGTCTCCCGCGCGAAAGCTTTACTTGCTCGCTGAGCGGCATAGGGTACCCCGTGCGCAGATCGTCGGCGCGGTGGCTGAGCGGCTCGCTCGAGACCTCGGTGTGCCGGTGCCAGCCGTGGTGGCAGCCCTGCACCCCGAGCAGCTCTCCACAGTCTGCCGCTCAGAACTCGACGCCCTGTTCGATCGGCACCCGCTCTCCGCCCACGACGACCCGCTGGCCTGGGCGATCGAAGCTCTCGAAGGCCGGCGCGCTCATAGGACCACCCATCACACGCCGCCCGCGCTCGTCCGGCTCATGCTCGACCTCGCGGGTGATGTCACAGGAACCGTGTACGACCCTGCGGCTGGAACCGGAGCCCTGCTGCTCGCGGCCGCCGCGCGTCACCCTGGTGCTGCCTTCGTAGGACAGGAGATCGACGCGGTCAGCCACGCTGCCGCTCTTATCAATGCCGAACTGGCAGGCGTAGAGATCAACCTCGGTCTCCCGGGTGACACCCTTTTCGAGCAGCAGCACCATGCGCTCGCAGTGGACCTGGTGCTGGCGAACCCACCGTGGAAGCGGGCGACGAACCGAGCTTGGGTCGAGCACTGCGTCTCTGCGCTCGCCGCCGACGGCCGAGCGGTGCTTCTGCTGCCAGTCAGCGTATGCACCGATGAGCAAGGTGGTTGGGCCGCTTATCGCCAGCACCTGGTCACCTCAGGTCTGCTCCGCGCCGTGGTAGCACTCCCGCGGGACCAATTCCGGGGGACCGCTACGCCTGGCGTGATCTGGGTGATCGAACGCGGCGCTCCGGCGGACGGCGTGCTGATGGTCGACGCGCGAAACTGGGAGAGCGGAATGCTACCTGAGGGCGAGCTTGTGAGCGCTGAGGAGATCGGCGGATGCGGGTGGCAGTTGAATCCAGCAACGTACTCGGGTAACACACCGGCGAGGCAGGTGCTGCGCGACGTAGCGGACGTACAGCCGTCACCGAGCGGCGAGATTCTGGGGTCGCGGCACTGGCTACCGGAGAGCGAGGAAGGCGTGGCCGTCGTGGAGGCACGCAACCTTGACGGCCTGGTTATAGGAGAGATGCGCCGGGTATCTGCTGAAGATGCGGAACGACTAGCGAAGTATCGGGTCGTACAAGGGGATGTGCTGATCGCTCGGCGGGGGAAGCTGCACCGGGTGGCTGTCGTCGGCGAAAAGCACGCGGGCGCTATCTACGGGACATCGGTGATTCGGGTTCGGCCGAGGGATGGTGTCGATCCGGCAGCGCTGGTCAGGACGCTGCGCTCGCCGCAGACGCAGGAATGGTTGGCGGGGCGTTCGACCGGGAGTACGCTGCCGCACGTTACGGCGGCGATTGTCGGCGGGGTGCCGCTTTACAGCGAGGGGGAGTCCGGCGCGGGTATCGAACCGTCGATACGCGCATAGGCTGCCTGCATCTCGGTGGTAACGTCCGTCCCCAGGGACCGGACTTGCGTTAGGCTCGGCTGCCGTCCGGCTACGTGCGGCACGAACCTGACGTGCTCCTCGATGTGCTCGGCCACGACCTCGTAGGCCTTCACGATCTCGAACTCGGCGTCGAAAACTAGGAACACGGCCGTGTGGTAGTCCGCGCTACGGAACGGGCTGAAGCGAGCTCCGGCTCCGGCTGCCCGGTTGGCCATTGCCTTGACCTGGATGCGCTGACCTGCCGAGGTCGTGATGTCATGCGACTTCGTAGAGTTGGGTTCAAGTACTCCGCCGCGTGCCAACCAGACGACGTGCTCAGCGATGTCTCCGAGAGGCTTGTTGTTAGTGCGCACGAGGTCGCGGCGTCGCAGTTCGGTGACGATGCTGGCCTCCAGGCGCAGCAACTGCTTCACCGGCAGACGGGTAACGTCCGGCAGATCAGTCATCAGGGCTCCTTCGGTGATCAGCGTGCCAGACTTACTCGGGCAGAGGACTGCCAATTTTCCCGCGGAGAGGCGCGACACCTCGACTGCGCCTCGGTGAGTGTGGTGCCATGCAGAATCAGAAGTCTCGCCATTCCTCGATGTAGGCCAGTCGTTCCCCGCCCTCGCCGCTGCCGACAAACACCTTGCGGATGACATTCGAACTCTCCGTGAACGCGGCAGCAGTATCTACGGAGACAAGGCCCGCATCGCGAACGTACGCAGGAGCGGTGCCATCCGATTTGGTCTCTCGATAGTTGCTATTCAAGATCAGCTCCGAGTCACCGGGAAGCTCGACGACGGCGTACGAGCTAGCCGATTTCAGCGTCTTACCCGAACCTGATCGAAGTACTCGCGCATCCTCGGGCAACGCAACCTGGCCCATGTCCTCGATCGCCTCGCGGGTGAGGCTCTTGCAGTTGTGCGAGTTGAAAGAGAGGCATGAACCTCGATCGCTCGGCTGATACACAAGAAAATTCCAGGCGAGGCTCCCCGCCCCGATCAGAGCGAGGATCGCGGCGACAGAAAGGGCAATCGAGACCAGCACCTTCGACCGGTTGAGAGGCCGGCGCTCAACCGTTGTCTCGACGAAATCTAATTGCTCGCTCATCTCGGTACTGTACCAACCTCGTCCCGGAAGGAGGCCAGGCATTTTCCTGGCTGGCTACTCAGACCAGGTCAGCGGGGCGCGGGCGACGACCGGTTGCATGCATGCCTCGGTCTCGGCATCGATCTGGGTCCAGTCGAGATGCAGCACGATCTCGTGAAGGGAGTAATCGCTGTCCGCTGCAGGCATGGTGGCGGTCGCGAAGCCGTCCCCGTCGGGAGTGATTGTTCCACCGGCTGACCGGATCCCGGTGTCAAAGCAGGGTCGTCGCCTCGGGGAGCGAGGGCACCGCCGGGCGTCAAATGGTCGTATGGCGTGACAAGATCAAAGAACTCCACCGTCGCAAGCGGGGTCGTGATCCCGGAGTCATCGGTGACTTCTTCGATCTGCACCTCAACCCGTCCCGTCGTTTGCCTGTCAACAGAGGTGAGAATGCCAGTTGCTGTGCGGTTCTGTGTCGCTGGCGAACTGGTCTGTGCAGGGGAGGGCTGAGTGCTGTCACTAGAAACCGAGGCGCCAGGCTCAGGAGCGCAACCTGAGAGCGCCACCGCGGCCAGGACGCATGTTGTGAGCGCGGCGGGAATCTTAATCAATGTCATATCTTGAGCGGATCAGGCGTCCCGAAGCCAAAAGTCTGTGGCGACTTCTTTCCAGTCCTCGTCATCGAAGTCTGGCTTGGTTCCGTAAGCATAGAACTCTTCACCAATACTGACCGCAAAGTACGTGTCGGTGGAGCAACCGCCAACGAGGTCCCGCCCCTCGGAGGAGACCGGGAGGAGGCAAGTGAAGTCGGGATTATCGGTGTCGGTGGCGGTATAGAAGGAGGCGTCTTCACCTTCCCAGACGAGGCGAGCCGAATCGACATCGAAATTGATTGTGCTTTCCTCGAGGATCGGCAACACCGCATCCACGTCTCGCGGCTGCACATCCACCGCTTGCTGGGAATCGGAGGCGACAGCGCAGCCTGTAATAGCGAACAGTGAGATAGCGGCGACCGCGACAAGTGTTGAACGGATCCTCATGGCCTCATCATAGTCCGCACCCGGGGCGAGTCGCTTACCCCTCTGCTCCGAGCGCGGCGAGACAGTGCTGTACCTCGCGTTCGTGGGGTTGGAGCGAGCGCCAGGCCTGCTCTTGATAGGTCCTTCGCTCGCTCGATACCTCGTCAGGATGGGCCAGGGTCGAGTTGTCGAGACTTTCGAACCCGGCCGCTCTGCGTTCCTGCGCGGCGGTCTCGACCGATTCATCTGCGCATGGTTTAACCGGAGGATCCCAGGGGTTCTGCTCCTGGGCTGAAGAGACCTCCGCACTGTTCGAAGGGCCACTTATGCCAGTCGGGAGCGCGCCGAAGGCAACGAGTCCAAGGCAAACCGCAGCCAGACCTGAGCCAGCGAACACCGCAAATCCCTTTGCTTCTTGAAAACGCATCGGAGGCTCCAAACGTTCACGAAACTCCTCGACTACTTCAATCTCGACCTTAGCGGAGCGAGTTTCAGTGACGGTGAAGCGATGGTGCTCTCCTCGGTGCTGGTCGTGTTCAACTGCCTCCGACTGCAAAACTTCCGCCGCCGAACCTAAGAGGTTGTTTGCTCCAGCTTTGAATAGCTGAGGGGATTGAGATCTGGACTGGTCTTGCCTTAGGCGAGGCTGAGGAAGAGTTTCTCCAGCTCATCCTGATCTGTCGGCTCCCCATCCGGGTTGGTGAGGCACTCCTTGAGTGCGCTGGAGATCACGAGGAAGCCTGCGCGGTCGAGTGCTTTCGTGACGGCCGCGAGCTGGTGGACGATATCCCGGCAGTGGGCGTCGTCTTCGACTGCACTGATCACAGCGGCGAGTTGTCCGTGCGCACGGCGGAGACGGTTCACCACCTTGCGTTTGGCTTCCTCGTCACGCGAAGCGGTGCTGAGGACGGGTGCGGTCGCGTATGACATCGCTGCCTGCTTTCAAGAGTCGAACCGGGTAGGACTTGACAATCAGGATACCCCATGGGGTATAGTTCCGGTAGTTGGACAATACCCCCAGGGGTATTGCATTTGGCTTAAGAGACGAGGAGCACGGTATGTGCCGAGCAACGAAGTGCCGCACCTGCGGGAAGACGACCTGGGCGGGCTGTGGCCAGCACGTGGCGATGGTGAAGATGACCGTGCCAGCTTCCGATTGGTGCAACGGCAAGCACTCGCAGGCCCAGATCGACGCGGCGAAGGTCGAACGCGGCGGGTTCCTCTCCCGTCTCTTCGGACGCTAAACCACTGAGGAAGAGGAGCAGGATCATGACGACGAAGAACCTGACTCACGCCGACTTCGCCGAGACGGTCGGCGAAGGGATCGTGTTCGTGGATTTCTGGGCGGCGTGGTGCGGACCGTGCCGGGCGTTCGCGCCGGTATTTGAGCAGGCTTCTGCGCAGCATCCGGACATCGTGTTCGGCAAGGTCGACACCGAGGCCGAGCAGCAGCTCGCCGCCGAGTTCCGTATCACGTCGATTCCGACGCTGATGGTGTTTCGTGACGGGATCATGGTCTACGCGCAGCCAGGCGCGCTTCGCGCACCGCAGCTCGATCAACTGATCCAAGGCGCCCGCGATCTCGACATGGAAGACGTGCGCAGGCAGCTCGCCGAACGCGACACGCAACCCGCATCCTGACCACCCAACCCACCGGCACATCGTGAGAGAGGACCCCATCATGTGCGCTCGAATCACCTGCTCAACCTGCGGAAAACCCACCTGGACCGGGTGCGGCCAGCACATCGAGGAAGCTCTCGCCGAGGTTCCAGAAGCCGAGCGCTGCACCTGCCGCTGACACTCTCCACCCGTTCACGACAAAGAAGGATCTGATCATGCTGCTGGAACGCATCTACGAGGAGGATCTCGCGCAGGCGAGCTACTTCATCGGCTGCCAGGCTAAGGGCGAGGCGATCGTCGTCGATCCCCGTCGCGACCTCGACGGCTACCTCGAGCTTGCTGCGAAGCACGCCATGAGGATCGTCGCCGTCACCGAGACCCACATCCACGCCGACTACCTTTCGGGCACTCGCGAGCTCGCGGCGAGGACTGGCGCGCGGATGTACGTCTCCGACGAGGGCGGCCCGGACTGGACGTACGGCACCGACTTCGACGACGCCGTACGGATGAAGCACGGCCACCGGATCGTGCTCGGCAACATCGAGGTCGAGGCCGTGCACACTCCCGGCCACACCCCCGAGCACCTGTCGTTCCTCGTCACCGACGGTGCGCAGACGGCCGAGCCCGGATTCATGCTCACCGGAGATTTCGTGTTCGTCGGGGATCTCGGCCGCCCTGACTTGCTCGACGAGGCCGCAGGCTTCGTCGATACCCGCTTCCAGGGCGCGAAGGATCTCTTCGCGAGCCTGAAGCACCGCTTCCTCACCCTGCCCGACTACGTACAAGTGCTCCCCGCCCACGGATCCGGCAGCGCCTGCGGCAAGGCGCTCGGCGCGATCCCCTCCTCGACCGTCGGTTATGAGCGCAACTTCTCCTGGTGGGCCAAGTACCTGAAGAACGACGACGAACAGGGCTTCGTCGACGAGCTCCTCAGCGGGCAGCCCGATGCGCACGCCTATTTCGGGCGCATGAAGATGGAGAACAAGATCGGGCCCGCGGTGATCGGCGAGACTCCCGAGCTCGTCGAGTACACGGCCGAGCAGCTGTCGGCGGAACTTGCGACCGACACGGTCATCCTCGTCGATACCCGGCACAACAGCGACGTGCACCAGGGCACCGTGGAGCGCTCGCTCAACATCCCCGGGGTCGATAAGGCCGCGAGCTACGGCGCCTGGGTGATCGATCCGCTGGTCGAACAGCGCCCTCTGGTGCTCCTCGCCACCGACGTCGAAGAAGCGGAGGCTATGCGAGACCACCTGATCCGTGTCGGGATCGACACGGTACGCGGGTACATCACCTCGCTCGACGGTCTCGACCTGGTGACTCCGAAGCTTGTACAGCCGGAAGAACTCGACGGCGTCAAGCGGGTGATGCTACTCGATGTGCGCAACAAGACCGAATACGCCGACGGGCACCTGCCCAGTGCACGTCAGCTCTCGGGCGGACGGGTGCTGTGGAACCTCGATCTGCTTCCCGACCCCGGAGCCGGGATGATCGTGTCGTACTGCCAGAGCGGAGTCCGCAATAGTGTTGCCGCCAGCGCGCTGCGCCGGGCGGGCTACGACGTCGCCGAGCTCGACGGCAGCTACGCGGCCTGGATCGCTGCGGGTAACACCCCTGAGACCAGTACGCCGGTCTCAGTCTGACCCGTCTCATCGGCTGCAGCCTTTCTCACGCTAGGAGTCCGTGCATGGAACCGACGCTCGTCATCGCGCTGCTACTCGCTGTGCTCGTCGGTCTCTCGCTCGGACTCCTCGGCGGTGGCGGAGCCATCCTCACTGTCCCGATCCTCACCTATGTGCTCGGAATGGAACCGCGTGCCGCGATCGCTTCCTCCCTGTTCGTCGTCGGCGTGACGAGTGCCGTGGGGCTGATGACGCATGCTCGGGCAGGGCGGGTGCGCTGGAAGACCGGGCTGCTCTTCGGAATCTCGGGCATGGTCGGCGCGTTCGCGGGCGGGTGGCTGGGCGACTGGATTCCCGGGCCGGTGCTGATGATCCTGTTCGCTGTGATGATGATCGCGACCGCCACCGCGATGATCCGCGGACGCAGAGCACCCGCGAACGGTGCGCAGACGCAGAACGACGGTGCAGGGCTCCCGCTCGCCCGGATCCTGCCCGTCGGATTCCTCGTGGGCCTTGCGACTGGGCTCGTGGGGGCCGGCGGCGGGTTCCTGATCGTGCCCGCTCTGAACCTCCTCGGCGGGCTGCCGATGGCCGCTGCGGTCGCGACCTCCCTGCTCGTCATCGCCATGAACACCACCTCCGGACTCACCGGGGCACTCATGTCCGTGCCGCTCGACTGGCCGATCGTGCTCGCCTTCACCGGTATCGCGGTCGCCGGTTCTCTCCTTGGTGCCCGGCTCACGGGCCGTATCCCGGAACGGGCCCTCCGCCGCAGTTTCGGCGTTTTCGTACTCGCCATGGGCGTACTCGTCCTCACTCAGGAAGCTCCGAACCTGATGGGAGGCCTCGCATGACCCGCACCACCCGACGAACACCCGCACTTGCGTGGCCGCGCGTCGGCCGGATCATCCCCGGCTACGCAGTCCCGGTGATCAACGAACGCGAAGCCAGAGCCGCCGCAGGCCTCCTCTTCCTCCCCGGAATCGTGCTCTACCTCACCGCCATCCACACAGGCACCGCTGAACCGCTGAAGCCCTTCGGTGCTGTGTTCGTGCTCGACATGCTGATCCGCGTCCTCGCCGGCGACAGATACGCGCCCTCCCTCGCGTTCGCACGCATCATCGTCTCGCGGCAACAGCCCGAATGGGTCGGTGCGCCTCAGAAACTGTTCGCATGGTGGCTCGGCTACAGCATGGGGCTCGCAGCCTGTCTCGCGACCGGGCTTCTGCAGGCCCCGCTCTGGGTGACGCTCGTCCTCTGCGGCACCTGCCTCACCCTCCTCTTCCTCGAAACGGCATTCGGCATCTGCGTCGGCTGCAAACTCCAATCTTTCCTCTCCAAAACACCACCGCAGTACTGTGCAGGCGGCACCTGCGAAATCCCGGACGACACCGCACCCGCATCTGTACACACCACGCCCCATCGCACCACCTCACCCGTACAATGAAAGGATCGCTCATGCGCCACACACTCACGAAAATCGCCCTTCCCCTGGCCGCCGGAGTCCTCGCGCTCGGTCTCGCCGGCTGCACCAGCGCACCCACCCCCACGGGAGACGCCGATATCCCAGCGGACGCCATCATTCTCGACGTTCGCACCCCGGAGGAGTATGCGGCAGGGCACCTCGACGGAGCGAAACTGCTCGATTTCAACGCTGGTGCCGTCGCTGAAGCCATCCCGGACCTCGACCCCGACGCCGACTACCTCATCTACTGCAGATCCGGGAACCGTGCAGGCCAAGCCATCACCCTCATGGAAAAAGCCGGGTTTGAGAACCTCACGAACCTCGGCTCCCTCGAACAAGCCGCCGAGACCACAGCACTCACTATCGTGGGCCGAGGCTTCAGTTAGAGGATTTCTCATCTCCTTTCCATCATTCCGGTTGGGTCAGGTGCGGTCCTCTTCCCACGATCAGACCGGGACCCTCGCGCGCCGTCTATCTGACACCACGGGACCGATCAGCAGATATACTGACCGGCCCCGCCGGTATGAGAACTCATTGTCCCGTCAGTGTGATGAGGCTGTTGGAGTGGGCGTCACATCCTCGGCGAGGTAGCGTTCCAGGCTGTCGTCGAGTTCCTCGATCCACGGAGTGTGGTGCTGCACCGCGAGCGTGCCGGTTATGACGGAGCGGTAGCAGCGGTCTCGGTAGCCCATGATGTCCTGCTTCTTATCGCGCTTCCAGGCGACGAAGATCTTCACCACCTCGGCGACATCGAACTCCGGGTAATCCGTCTGGTGCAGCAGGTCGAGCACGTAGTCGCCTTGGAACGCGATCTCGGCCTCAGCATCGGGGATCGAGAGGAACCGTTCCCGCCATGAAGTGATCGAGGCTTCACGTTCTGCTGCATCGGGCAGTGGGGCAGTGCCGAGGATGAGGTCGCGCACGTACCATGCCTGTACGTCGAACATGTTGAAGGTGAACCACTGGTCTTGGGCGCCCACATAGAAGAGTGACGGGTTGTCCTGCCAGACGACGCCGCGGTAGAGGCCTCCCGGGTAGACGGTGTTCGGGCCGCTGAGCGCGAGATTCTCTGGGAGGAAGGGATACTTGTGCTGGTAGCCGGTGCAGAGGATGACTGCGTCGATGTTCTTCGAAGAACCGTCTGCGAACACGACAGTGTTGCCGTTGAAATGGTCGATGCCTGGGCGTTCCTCGAAGCCCTCTGGCCACTCGTACCCCATCGGTGCGGTGCGGTAGGACGCGGTGACAGAGGCGGCACCCATTTTGTAGGCCTGGCTTCCGATGTCTTCAGCGGAGTAGCTTGAGCCGATGACGAGCACGTCGCGATCCTTCAAACTCTCAGCGCCACGGAAGTCGTGGGCGTGCAAGATCGCGCCCGGGAACGTTTCGATGCCAGACACTTCAGGCATGTTCGGGTAAGAGAAGTGCCCGCTCGCCACGATCACCTTGTCGAAGGTTTCAGTGGTGGTGGCCTTCGTCGGCAGGTGCTCGCTGATCACTGTGAACAGCGCGGCGTCCTCGTCGAACGTGACCATGCGCACCACGGTTTCAAAGCGCACGTACTTGCGCACGTCGGTACGCTCAAGACGGCCGGCAATGTAGTCCCACAGCACCGGGCGCGGGGGATAGGAAGAGATCGGTCGGCCGAAATGCTCGTCGAACGAGTAATCCGCGAACTCGAGTCCCTCCTTTGGTCCGTTCGACCACAGGTTGCGGTACATGCTGGAGTGCACGGGTTCGCCGTGCTCGTCGAGGCCGGTGCGCCAGGTGTAGTTCCACTGGCCGCCCCAGTCCGCCTGCTTCTCAAAGCACACGATCTCCGGGATCTCAGCACCAGCCTGCTCCGCAGATTCAAACGCGCGAAGCTGAGCCATGCCGCTCGGACCAGCCCCGATAATTGCTACTCTCTGTTTTTCGCTCAAGTAATATTCCTCACTCAGTTCATCTCGTAGCCTGTTGCTCGCTTCGGGCAGAACGGGCCTATCTCAGACCAAGCAGATCGGCAACAGAGTGGATCGATACGCACATCGTTCCAGCTGCCAAAGTCGTCGTGAGTAGGAGAAAAGTCTCAAACCACCGGTACGAACAACAGATCAACCGTATCAGGCGCCCAAAAACGCGGTCCCGGCGATGAATACCGTTGCGACCGCATTCGCCAACCTTCTCTTGCTAGCGTGCGAGCTTTCGGGCTGTTGCACGTGTCGCAACCCACCCGAGGAGCGCCGCCACCGCAGCGACGATCGCTGAACCTACGAGAAGATATGGCAAAAGGAAGACAATGAGCATGCCCATCGACGCGACCACGCCGAGGCCCGCGAAAACGGCGTTGATGATGATGCCACTCCATACAGACCGGGTGACAACTGCGGACGTGTCGAGCCCGTCCAAGAGTGTTCCTTCTGCTGCGCTGACACCCTTTGCGAGCCGCACAGCGGCCGTGATGCCGGGGATCGATGCGACGAGCACGGTAACGGTCACGAAGACCGGGAACATCCCTGACGGTGCTTCGCGACCGAACAGGATGAAGAAACTCGCGAGGAACACGAGGACCGCTGCCACGGTGCCTGCGAGGAGTCCCAGCGCGCGCTCGATTCGCTCGTCAGCAGGCACAACTTGCCTCAGCAAGGAACGGACTCACCATGCATCTCAGCCTAGCTGGGGTAATGAGCCGGAGCTGTGGCCGAGAGCTTTCACGCGCTATGACGCGTTCCTGCCGTACCGCTGTCTGAAGCAGCGAACCCCGCAACTCAAGAGGAGCTGCGGGGTTCATGCGGGAAGAAAGAGCTCAGTAGTTGAGTGCAATGTTGATGAGCTCGCCCGATTTCAGATCTACGAGGCCGGCTGCCTCCCCGCTCTGACCAGCACCCGAGAGGAAGATTCCGCCCTTCCAGCCCACAACATCCGGCTCTAGGAGGTAAAGCTCAGTGCCGGTTTCACGGGTAGGGGCAACCGAGGTGTATTCGTCGGAGCCATCCCCAGCATCGGTGGCGACGGGCGCATCGGCCAGAGTGGCGGCGAAATCGGCAGCCGAAGGATCGGCAGCGCAGTCGATGTTGAATTCGACGGGGCCAGCAAAGTCGAACGCGCCGCCGCACTCCTCGAATTTCGCGGCTACGGCGGCATCGATGGCGGCGATGTCCTCTGCTGTGAGCGTGTGGAGTGTGCGCCCGGAAGCCTCCTGGGGCTGCGCGGGTGGTGTCGAAGGGGCCGAAGGCTCAGCTGTCGGCCTATTCGGAGTACCGGTTGTCTCAGTGTCGCCGGACGAGCATCCGGCGAGCATGAACGCCGCTCCGGCGATGGCCGCTGCAGCAAGCAGTCGGCGGGGTGTATTCGAGGTCATGATGACCGTCCTTTCTGTGGGAGATTATGCAGCGAAGAGCTGCTCGAAGAATCCGGGGGCAGGCGCTTCAGCCGGCGTGGGGCGCTCAAAACGAGGAGCCGGGTGAAGGCCGGGGATCGGCGCGCGTGAGTCGAACTCGGCGGCGTAGTCGCAGAGCGCCCAACCGCTCGGCCTGCGGATCAGGGTTACCGTGCCCCGGCCGTGAGGCGGGCGGATGACGAAGGTGGAGCCGACCTGCGAGCTGCGCTTACCGCGCTTCGCAATCTCAGCCTCCGCCGCAATGGTCTGCCGGTGCAGCCAAACCCCGCGATCATGCGGTGCAGTCTCAGCGGGCGACATCCCGGCGTCGGCGAGTGCTGCACTCAAAGCTTCGAGATTCGCAGGCGTGACCAGCGGTGCGACAGCCATCGCCCGCTCGTGAGTGATCCGCTCCGCCTCGGCAGCAGCCCTAACCTCAGGCGCGGGCTTGGCTCCTGGGTTCGACCACTCCGGGTGCTCCTCAAGCAGCCGCTGCGCGAGTGCCTCGCGTGCGGTGATCCCGGTTGAGAAATCCCTTAGGTCAAAACGCTTTCCGCCCGGCGCTTCTGCCATGAGCAGCGCGTACCGAGTCTCGGCCTCGCGCACGGCCTCCTCGTACGGCTCCTGTGCGTCACGAAGCAGCTGGCGGTGACGGCGCAGCAGATGCTGCCGCGCAGTCAGCTCTGCATCGGAGCCAGTATCCGCGAGGCTACCCAGCTCGCCCGAGATCTCAGCCTCACGGTCTGCCATCGCGCGGTGCGCGAGTCGTCCACGGACAAGGGTTGCGTCGAGTGCCGCGCCGCGCTGCGTGAGACTGCCGGTGTCTCTAGCGATAGCGGCGTGGATCGCGTCGGTAGCGGCGGTGACAGCGCCGGCGGTGTGGGGCGTGCAGCGGCGACCGCCTTGCTTCTTGGATTGGCACATGTTGAGTCCTCTCGTGGTTAGGCGGTGCAGCCCTGGTCGTGGATAGTGCGGGCGGCGGAGTCAGAACCGGCGCTCATGGTGTACTGCTCGCCATGAGTCTTGGATAGCTCGGCGCGGTCGCCCCCGAGGTATAGAACGGCGTATGAGCTGGTCATCCCCTCGAACACGTCGCCTTGCCCGAGCGGGTCGAAGCTGCCGCAACGCTCGTAGACCAGCATGTGCGCGAGCTCGTGGCGGATCATCACGTCGTAGTAGGGGTCGTCGTCGGCTGTCGCCCCGGCAATCACGTAGATCTCGGGGGTATCCGGGCAGACGAAGGCTGCGACATCCTCCCGCTGAGGCTGTGTGCCGTCGCATGCGTCGCCGCCCGCCGGGGCTTGGTGAACCGAGTAGCCTGCCTCCGTCGCGAGCTTCTCGGCAGCGGCGCGGTACGAGCCGGAGCTGTCCTGTGCCGGGGCGGTGCTCGCGATCTGCTCCTCGATGGCGACGATCTCGGCGGTGCGATCCAGCTCCGCGCGGACTGCGGTAACTGGCCCGAAGCTAACCCTCGGGGTGCCTGCGGCGCTCATGGAGTAGACCTGCGCGAGCATGTCGTCAGCTGCCTCATCGAGATCGCCGCGCCAGAAGAGTTCGCCGAGCTGCGCCTCCGAGCCGGCAAGTATCTGCTCCGGCTGTGCGAGTAGGTCATCGAACCGGGCGATCTGCTCGGTGGCTCTTCCGACCGCTGCGTCAAGGTCGGCGAGGTGGTTGCTCTGTGCGAGCGCGCCGGGCTGGCTGGCGCTATCGAGGACAGACTGCGCTGCTACGAGGTCAGCGGTAGCGGTGCCGCGTGCGGCCTGGACTGTCTCGATCTGCTCGGCGAGCTTGTCATACGCCTCATCGAAAGCGGCGACGCCCCGCGCATGCTGATGGAAGACCGCGCCCGCCGCCACCGCCCCGGCGATGAGAGCACCGGTAACGGCGGTAGCGACAAGCGTCCTGGTCTTCATGGATACCTCCTGTGTATGAATGCGCGGGATGGGATTGGGCTATCAGCCGAGAATGAGGCGAGCCAGCTCCTGGCCTTCTGGGGTGCAGCCGTAAACGGACCCTGCGTAGCCCCACTGATTAGCGATGCAGTCGGCAGCGCTCTCAGCGTGGGCGATCTGCCATTCGTAGCCATGAGTGTCTGCGATAGCGCTGTATCGATCGTTATGCAGGGAATGGGCGCTTTCATGTGCCGCCGTGTAGCCGGCGCTGGGGGTGCACCACGCACTGTCATCCGAGCCGGAGCTGAGGCTAACAACTCCGCGTGTTCCTCCGAGTTCGACAATCCCTGCAGTGGTCTGTCCGCGAACGCCGAACAAGTCCGCCCAGACGACTTGTGCCCCGGATAGCGAGGCGACCAATGCTTCGGCCTGTGCACGGCAGCTGCCGCCGGTAGCCGGGGCGGGGGTGCCCTGCGACTGCTGCTGGGGCGCGACGCTGGGGGAGTAGATGGTCTGCCCGGCGGCTTGCTCTGAGGCTTCAGCTGCGGCGGCTTCCTCGGCTGCTCGTGCCTCTGCCGCAGCTTTCTCTTCTGCGGCCTTCTTATCGGCAGCGGCCTTCGCATTCATCTCCGCAACCACTGTGGCAGTGGCCTCCGCGAGGTCGAACTTGCTCGCGGCGACGGTCTTGGTGCGGAGGTCATTGAACGCCTCGCCGAGGTCGTCGGCCTGCTCAGCGATCACGTGGGGGAGCCAGCTGTGAACGTCGTCGGCGGCGCTGGTTTCCTTGGTCGCGGTCGTCTGCGCGTCGAGGTCTGCGAGCTGGGCCTCAGCGTCGGCGATGGCAGCGCGAAGCTCGCGGAGGCTGTGCTTCTCAGGAAGCGCACCCTCTGCTCCCGCCTGCTCTGCCACCTTCTCCGCTGCCGTGATCTGCTCTACCAGCTCCGACCGGGTGGTCTCGGTGATGTCGAGCTGGCCGTCGATCAGCCGGTGTGCTGTGGCGACGCGGTTAGTCTGCATGGCGTGAGCGTCGACGAATTGCGGGATGCCGATGGCGGCGGTCGCGATCAGCGAGGCGGATGCGGCGTAGGCGATGCCGCGGGTGACGCGGTGGCCGGCGTAGTAGCGAAGGGCCTGGCGAATCTCGGCGAGGGTGACGGTGCTCATGATGACTCCTGGTGTCGTGTCAGCGGTTCGCATTCTTGCGACCTTATCGACGCAAGCTTAAGGCGTCAGTTTGCTTCTTGCAACCTTAAGGTCGCAAAAAGCGGGAAAGTGTGCGAAAATCATGAGCATGACCACCGATAATCAGAATTCACCTGCCGAAAAAGCCGAAGAGTCGCTCATCAGTAAGCTGACCGATAAGCGCTACGTCACGTCAGCCGAAGCGATCGAAATTCTCGGCATTGACTCAACTAGGACGCTCAAAAGTCTGCGTGCTGAAAAATCAGCCGGCGGGCGGAGATTTACGCAGGACGGTAAGGAGTGGGATGTGCCGCTCTCCGTGCGTGCTGGGATGCTGCCTGAGCCGGAAGGCGAAGTATTCCGAACCCTCGTTTGGGATCGCGCTGCGCTTCTGGCGATCGCCGAAGAATTCAAGGCCGCGAAAGTTGTGCGCGCCCCACGCAAGAAGAAGAAGTAATAGCGCAGTAATCAGCGCTCAATTGCGAAGCCTCTCCGGGTTGGTCTGCCTGGAGGGGCTTCCTGCTTGAGGTGGGACGGAGTGAGTCAGCGTCCTGCCGGTTGTGGTGGTGGCTAGGGGAGCAGGCCTGCCTCGGCGATGCGGTCGAGCCACTCCTCGACGCTGGCCTCGTCGAGTGGATGCTGGTTGCGGTCGCGGAGCCAGATCTCGAGCGTTGAGGCGTCAGGGATGGTCTCGCTGGCCTCGGCGCTCGAGGCTCCGGTTTCGTAAGCGACGAGATCGATAAGGGCGACCTGCAGGTCGACAATGTTCTCGCGAGCGGTCTGGGTGGCAATGGTTGGGCTACTCATCGTCTTCGTTCTCCTTATTGGCGCGATCGGCGATGTCAACCATGACCCAGAAGTCGTCGGGGATTATGTAGCTGAACGTGCCGTCGTCGTACTCGATCTCAGTGATCATGCTGTGGAGCGAGGTCATGTTCTGCCAGCGAGCCTCGACCATCTCGGTAGCGGTGAAGCCTGCGGCCGAGAGGAACTCCGGATCCTGCTCGTTTTCGAGGGCCTCCTGGATGGCTGCTTCGGCCTCCTCGCGGGTGGTGAAGCTCCAGAACTCTACGTCTGCGTCGCGGCGAATCTTGCTCATCATCATCTCCGTATCTTGGCCACTTGACTTCTTGCGACTTTATGGTTGCAAGTCTAGGCGATGTTCGGTACGCTTGCAACCATAAAGTCGCAAGACATATATGGAGCTCAGCAAAAACCCAGCCCCAAAGGAGGCACCGTGAGCAGCGCAACCCCCGCCGTAGACGCAGCGGTAGACCCGGTGAAGCCGCCCCGCTACATCGATGTGGAAGGGCGTGGAATGCAGAAGCTGATCATCCTCGGACTCTGGGTTGTGGCCTGGGCCGCGTTCGTCGTGAGCGCGCGCTCGCTCTATGCCATCGGCACCGACTGGCTCCATCTAGAACCGGCAATCGCGCTCTGCCTGCCGCTTGGTATCGACATGATGGCCATCGTCGCTGCGATCAGTCGCCTGCGGCTGCGTGCCCGTGGTCTCGGCGCGGCGCTGCCGGGGCTGTCGCTGCTTGTCATCGCGCTCGTCTCCGTCGCGGCACAGTCCGTGCATGCTTGGTCGATCAGCGGTGTATGGACGCCCGAGACGATCACAGGCGTAGCGATCTCGGCAGCCATGCCGCTGACTGTGCTCGCTGCGTCGGAGATCATGGTGATGGTCATGGCGCCGCCGAAGGCCGCGAAGCGAGTTCGCGGTGCCCGACGAACAGCTCCCGCGGTCGTGAAGAAAGTTGCACCCGCTGCGCAAGCCAGCACGCCGGCGAAGGCCGCAGCCAAGCCCGCAGCTGCCGCGACGAAGCCGAAGCCAATGCCGCCTGCCGATCTGCCGGAGCGACTGGCTGACGAGAGTGACCTCGACTACGCCGTTCGTCTCCACGTCGAGCACGGTTTCGGACAGCGCAAGGCTGCCGAGCTGGCGGGTACGACTCGGTCGAAGCTCGAAACCCGACTCAAGCAGCGCGCTGCGACTGAGACCGACCGACCGGCGCTGGCGGCGTAAGCCACCGGCCATCGGCACGACGTACCGGAGGAACAGCACTCGTGAGAACCGTCCCCGCAATCGCAGCCCTCGTGGCTGGCGTCCTCCTGCCGGTGGCTGGTGTGGCCGAAGCGGCGCAGGCGGCGACCCCTCGGTACGAGATCGAATGCCTTGATATTCAGCCGCCGCAGACTCTCGTGACGGCCGACGCCGAGCCTGCCCGCGTGCCGCTGTCCGCACCCACCGTGGCGGTCGTCGAGCCGAGCTACGACTGGCGGGCGGCGGTGGAGATGGCGTACGCCGAGGTCGGCAGCGCGCGGCCGACGGGTTGGGCTGCGCCGGGTGAGTGCATCGAGAGCGCCAGGCGCTGGGTGAACGCCGGTGGCGGAGGCTGGGCCGGCGTAGGGAGCGTCCTCGACAACTACCTCGGGGCGATGCGGCACAGCGTTGGTGAGGCCGTGCCTGGCGATGTGATCCAGTATCACGCCGACGGGGCTGAAGGCGCATGGGCGGTCGGCGTACACACCGTGCTGGTGACCGGGATCAACGCCGACGGCACGTTCAAGATCGTGGAGTCGAACAACCCCGGCGGCTCCGGGCTGGTGACGAATAGCGATAGCTGGACACCGCAGCCCCCCGCTGGGTTCCATGCCGTCGCTTGGCGGTTCTGAGCGGCGGCCGTGTGGCGTCGGCAGAGGGTGTGAAGTAGGGGAGGAAGGTGGGGGAGTAGTGAACTATCTGAAAAACAAGATGAGTATCGAGATGATCGTCCCCCCCGCCGCCAGGCGCAACGCTTGCAGAGAAGAGTCGGCGCCGCCCCGCCAGCCAAGCCACGCAAGTACAGGTGCGCCCTACGACGGAAGCTATCAGCCAGATAGTCGTTGTGCTTTGCTTCCTGTTGCCTGCCTCCCTCGCCAGCTCGCCTACGCATGACGGCGGCTATCAGTACGCCTGCGGCGCAGCGGCAGGGCAAAGCCCGCACGCGCACGCCGTCAGCTCGACAACTGACCGACAGACATTCGTCTGCTTGGGGCTACCTGGCGCACCGGTTGCTCTAGGCCCGCCGCCAGTAATGCGCACATGACCTTTTCTCGCTCAGCTCCGCACGCGAGAAAAGCCAGTTCGACAACAGACAACCGTCCAGACGCAAAGGATGACCGATGACCAGCATCGCCCTTCGTTCGTGGCTCGCTTCTGCGGCTCACCGGTACAGTGCCTCGCGCTCTCAGCTTCTGTACGCCTCCTGTGCTTACTACGCCGCGCGTTCGTCGGCACCGTCAGCAGCGGAACTCCATCGGGCGATGCGCATCGTCTGGGGCGATCAGTCATTCAGTCTGTCGTCAGTCCGTGCCGCTCTCTCACAGCTCGCTATGGCTCGCGGCTCCGGTCCCTCTCTCTCCGCCCCACGCGCGGCGGCGGCGCGAACGCTGGCGCTGGTGATGGCACCGCATGACGGCGTAGCAAAAAGACGTCAGGGGATCGTCCGTCGTGCGCTTGCCGTGATCGGCATGACCTCCATTGCCGAAGCGCAGCGCTGCGAAACTATGCAGTACGTGATCGTGTCCTCTCGGTGGCTCGCGCTCCGACTCGGCGTGACACAGCAGGGTGCGCTACAGGTGGTCAACGTGATGAAGTCAGCCGGGCTGCTGACCAGCGAGAAGCTGCTCCGTGATCAGCGCACGCGCGCCTTCAAGCTCCGCGTGCTGTCGCACGCCGAACGTTTGGCGGCTGAGCTGGCGTGGGCTGACGATGTGTCCGAGCTGCTTGCGTTCGTGACCACCGGCGCTGCGCCGACCGCTGGCTCCGTGGCTGACGTGGTCGCCGGGGCGGACTCCGCGGTGTGGCTGCACGAAGGCACCCCGGGCGGCGCATGGACGCAGGCGCTCCGGGAGGCGATGCTGCCCCGCGCCAAGGAAGCTCGCACCGTCGGCAGAGACGTGGCGGCAGCGTTGGGGACCCGCCGTGGCCGGCAGATCGGCAGGGAACTAGAGTCGCTGGCTGGCTGGCCTAGCCGACTGGGTTCGCCGCAGAAGTCCGCCGTCGCTCGGGCCTGGCTGGCTGAACGCCCGGCAGACCGGCCGATGGTCGAATGGGTGGCCGAGGTGGCTGAGGGTAGCGGCGCTGCTGCCGCGGCGGCCGAAAGGAAAGCAGCGGCGGATGCGGCCCGGCGCGCGAACCGGCGGGCGGCGGATGCTGCAACCGGCGGGGTCCGCAGTTATCGCACTCCGGAGGAGACAGCCGTCGCTGTGCTGCAGCGTATCGGAGATCGCCCGGCTGATCTCGACGAGGCGCAGGGCTGGCTTGGCCAGGTGGCGGATGCGTGGGGGAGTATCGGCGACCGGGCAACGCTCGCGCAGCGGGCTGCCATGCGCGAGGCCGTGCGGCGGGTGCTCGTCGGCGCGGGGATGGCTGATGATCGTGCGCAGGTCGCGGCAGACCGAGTGACCGGCGCGCGGATGGTGGAACGAGTGGCGGCGTGACGGCAGTCGGCTACTCGCCGTAGTACCGGTGAAGTCCGACTTCGAAAAGCTCCCCGCCAAAAAGAAGTTGACCTATACCGATTCCGATGACGCTCGCCACGGCTACTGCGAGCAGACCATACGCGAGGCCAGGCAGCCGCCAGCGCTGCCATCCAAGCGGCAGGAGAATGGCGAGGCCAATGAGGTGCGCCGTAATCAGCGGGATGCCTCCGAACGCGAAGCCGAAGCCTTCCATCGTCGTACCGGCGTTTAGCGCTTTGCCTTGCTCCGACTCTGCTTCGAGTTGCGCGAAACCGTACCAGCACCAGGCGACGACCATCACTAGGATGCCGATGCCTGCGAAGAGCCAGAATTTAGTGGCCGAGCGCTCGGGAACAAAGGCGGTCGTGGTCATGGTGATCAGAGTATCCGGCAACAGCGAGGTGATGGGGTGATAGAGGGGCCGCGCATTGACCACTCGTGCCGCCGAACGGTCTGGCCACGGGAGGAGATGGTGATGGTGATGGTGATGGTGATGGGTGAGCCAATTCAGGTCATTGAAGGCTGCGAGGCAGCGCCAGGTACGTGGGTCGTGACGACTGTCTCTGGCTCCGTGTACCGCGTGATGGTAGCCGAGGACCGCTCAGCGACGATGGTCCGCGGGCGGGCTGCGGTCCCTGCTGATCCTGAGTTCGGGATGCCCGGGATCGAACTGCATGGCGACGGCGAAGAGCTTGAGCTCGTGTCGTGGAGCGCTTGCGTAGGGCCTGACGCGGGCGCTGTTTTCGTCTACTGGGCTGAAGAGCGTCAGAACATGGTCGAGCGCAGCGGGAGTATCTACGCGGGCACGGTCCGTAAGACCTCGTCCGTGGTGGCTATTGAGTACTCGCCAGTTTCGAAGGATGCGCTCTGAACTGCTAGACACTCATCGCGTTCGATACGTACTGAGTAGTACGTAGCTCAGAGGGTTGACGAATCTGCTGATCGCCGGACCCCGGTGAACCACAGCACCTCAAAGCCGTACCTGCTGCGCATACGTTCTGCGTGACCCCCTCCGGGGGTCATTCGATCCGCGTCGGACCAGGCGTTGAACAAATACGGGGTTCGATAGTCCAGGGGGAGTCGAATGTCGTGGGGGCAGCCGGGTCCCTGGCGTGGAGCATCAAGGAGTCGGATGTGCGCGTGCACAAAGTTGTGGTCGTGGAGGACCACCTCATGCAGCGCAAATACGTGACAGCGCTCCTCAATCACCAACCAGATCTCCGAGTGGTGTTTGCCTGCGAAGAACTGCCTGAGCTTATGGAATGGATGGAGACGGCGGGCCGGAACGTGCTTCCAGATCTCGTTCTTCTCGATTTGATGGTCGACCGGCGCCCGCACGCAGACCCGCGAATGGTGGCGAAGCTCCTCGCGCATCATCGATACCCGGGGCCCAAGGTGGTGCTCTTTTCCGCACTCACGTCTCCGCCGCTCGCGAGGCGGATGATCCAGACAGGCGTGCACGGCGCCATCGGGAAGCGAGACAGCGAGGCGAGTATCTTGCAAGCTGTCAGAGCGGTGTTGAATGGAGAGTGGTGGGTGTCTCCCGAACTTGCTGAGCTCATCGCGGACGATCCGAAGCGGCCAGCTTTGAGTGAGCAGGAGGAACGTGCGCTCGCTCTGTACGCGTCGGGGTCCTCGATCGAGGAAGTTGCGGCAGCTATCGGCGTCAAGACGAACACAGTGAAGAAGTACCTGCAACGAGTGCGGAACAAGTATGCCGCGGCGCAGCGTCCATTGAACTCACGATTGGATTTAGCGAAAGCCGCCGCTGATGACGGGTACCTCGCCGTTGCCGGCTGAGCTGATGCGTATTCCCAGGCCGTGACCCCCGGCGGGGGTCAAAGGATCTGGATGCTGGATCGGCTGGGATCGTGACGCCTAGCTTTGGGGGTGGGGGAGCGGATCGCCGCACCTGGCTTCACAGCTGGGGCAGTGATCACACGGAAGGTTCTCGGGTTCGCACCCGATGGCCTCTCTTTGTCATGCCTTCTCGGCGTGGGCGCTCTCCTGCTTGCACCATCACCGCCGCTGGTTGGAGTTTCCCGCTGGCGACACGAGCGAAAAGGAATCATATGCAGCACATAAGGCTGAGGGGCTCGTCGAGCTCCGAAGTTCCCGAGGAGGTGACATTGGCTACTCAGGAGCGTCGCCGCGGTATAGGCCGCGGTGTGAAGAAGTCTGCTGCAGTGGCTCTGGTCTCCTCGCTGATGATGTTCGGCAGCGTTACCGCTGCCCACGCGGCTCAGTCGCAGGTTGACCCTGCCCCGAACCCGCCGATGCCGGCACAGTGTGAGCTTGATCTTGCGCTGAGCCTTGACCTGTCGAACTCTGTGGATGACGAGCAGTTGCAGCTGATGCGTAACGGTGTCGCGGAGCTTGCTGAAACGCTCAGCGATTACCCGGTTCGCCTGTCGCTGCATAACTTTGCATCGAACGCGCCAGCTACTGGCGCTCCGAGCAACGCACCGCTGCCGCTGACAGCTCTCGACGACGCTGGAATCAGCAGCGTGTCCAACTGGGTGCAGGGAATCCAGCGTCCTTCGAACCAGCAAGGCGGCACGAACTGGGACCGCGCGTTCGCAGCGGTCGAAGGAACCCAGGAGTCGTACGACGCGCTGCTGTTCGTGACTGACGGCAACCCGACCCAGTACGGCAGCCCCGCACAAGGGCCGGGCAACTCGACTGACGTTGCGACGATCACTGCCGCGGTGGAGAGCGCGAACTCGCTCAAGGCGACGGACACCCGGATCGTTGGCGTCGGCCTGACCGACAACATCTCCGACATGAACGAGTTCCATGAGCACATGTCGCAGATTTCGGGTCCGGTCGAGGGCAGTGACTACCTGTCGACCAACTTCGAAGGTCTGTCCGACATCCTCCTCGAGCTGATCGCCGACAACTGCGCAGCAGCTCCCGCGATCGACCTCGTGAAGACCGCGGCTCTTGCCGATGGCGATCTCGGTGTGGTGGGCGACACGGTTGAGTACACGTTCACTGCCACGAACACTGGCGGTCGTACGCTCACGGATGTTGTGATCACGGATCCGAAGCCGGGCCTGTCTGATCTCACCTACTCGTGGCCCGGTGAGGCTGGTGTTCTTGAGCCCGGTCAGCAGGTGACCGCGACGGCAACGTACACGATCATTGAATCGGACGTCGACAACAAGATCATCCAGAACTCGGCGACGGTGTCTGGTAACCCGCCCACGGGTCCTCCGGTCACCGACGAGGACGATGCAGAAGTAGTCCTCCCTGATAATCCCGCAATTGATCTGGTGAAGACCGGTACCCTCCGCGGTTCTGGCGTTGCCGGCGACACTGTCGAGTACACGTTCACGGTGACGAACACCGGTGATGTTGTTCTGACTGATGTCACCGTTGCTGACGAGCTCGATGGTCTTTCGGAGATCGTCTTCGGAGTATGGCCCGGCGAAGCGGGCGTCCTGCAGCCCGGAGAAACCGTCACTGCGACGGCGAGCTACGTTCTGACACAGGCCGACGTGGACGCAGGCGGCGTCGACAACATCGCGACGACCACTGGCAACCCGCCCTCGGGGGATCCGGTGGAAGACGAAGACGATGTGACGGTTCCGGTTGATCCGGCAGCCGCGATCAGCCTCGTGAAGACCGGCGCACTCGCAGAAGGCGCAACCGGCCAGGCAGGCGACACTGTCGAGTACACGTTCACGGCGACCAACACCGGGAACGTGACGCTCACGGACGTGTCGATCACGGACGAGCTGGAAGGCCTGTCCGAGGTTACGTACGGTGAGTGGCCGGGCGAAACCGGTGTCCTCGCTCCCGGCGAGCAGGTTACCGCAACGGCGACCTACGTTCTGACGCAGGCTGATGTGAACGCAGGTCAGGTAGAGAACACCGCGACCACGACTGGTACCCCGCCCACGGGCGATCCGGTGGAAGATGATGACATTGAAATCATCCCCGTGGATCCCGCACCCGCCATCGAACTGGTGAAGACCGGCGGTCTCGAAGACGGCGCAACGGTTATTCCGGGCGACCTGATCGAGTACTCCTTCACCGCCACCAATACAGGCAATGTCACCCTCACGGGCGTCACGATTGACGATGAGCTGGAAGGCCTGTCGGAGATTGTCTACACCTGGCCGGGCGAAGCTGGTGTCCTCGCTCCGGGTGAGCAGGTAGTCGCGACCGCGAACTACGCGCTGACGCAGGCGGATATTGACGCAGGCAACGTGTACAACTCGGCGACCACCACTGGCAACCCGCCCTCGGGTGACCCGGTGGAGGACGAGGATGAAGAGGACGTGCCCCTCCCGCAGCTGCCTGTGATTGATCTGGTGAAGACCGGAACGCTTGACGGCGAGGGCACAGCTGGTGACACGGTGAACTACACGTTCACCGTCACGAACACCGGTAACGTCACCCTGTCCGATGTCACGATCACTGACGAGCTGGAAGGCCTGTCGGACATCACGTTCGGTCAGTGGCCTGATGCCGCTGGTGTTCTTGCACCGGGTGAGCAGGTCACCGCGACCGCAACCTATGTGTTGACGCAGGCTGACGTGGACGCAGGAAGCGTCGACAACATCGCGACCACTACTGGTACCCCGCCCACGGGCGACCCGGTGGAGGACGAGGACGACGTGACTGTGCCCGTGACGCCGGGTCCGGCAATCGACCTGCTGAAGTCGAGCACCCTTCCGCAGGGCGCGGGCTCCGTCGCCGGTGATCAGGTGAATTACACCTTCACCGCTACGAACACCGGCAACGTCACCTTGACCGACGTGTCGATCACTGACGAGCTGGAAGGCCTGTCGGAGATCGTCTACACCTGGCCTGGTGAGGCTGGCGTCCTCGCGCCCGGCGAGCAGGTGACGGCGACCGCGAGCTACACGCTCACGCAGGCTGACGTGGATGCTGGCAGCGTCGATAACCACGCGCTCGTCACCGGCACGCCTCCCACGGGAGACCCTGTTGAGGATCCGGACGAGGAAAACACGCCGCTGCCCCAGGCGCCGGCCATCACCCTCGTGAAGACCGGGAAGCTGAACGGCGACCAGATCGCCTACACCTTCACTGTCACGAACACCGGCAACGTCACCCTCACCGGGGTGGAGATCACCGACGAGCTCAAGGGCCTGTCGAAGATCACATACGGCTCCTGGCCGGGCGAAGCTGGCGTGCTGGCTCCGGGGGAGCAGGTGACGGCGACGGCGAGCTACAAGCTCACCAGCGCCGACCGTGATCGCGGATACGTGGACAACCACGCCTCCGTCACTGGCAACCCGCCCAGCGGAGACCCGGTGCAGGCAGACGACGATGAGAAGATCACCGTCGGAGCCCTCGCCGTGACCGGTGGGCAGGGCATTGCTACCGCGGGCTTCCTCGCGGCCGGCCTGCTCCTTGCCGGCGGAGTGCTGTTCCTGCTCCGCAGGCGCCGTGCAGAAACGCATGAGGCTACGGTCCAGATGAACTAACCTTCCGTAGTTCAGTACCTTCCCCGGCTCTCAGCGTGATAGTTGTGAGTCGGGGAAGGAACCGGCCTCGTCGCGATCCGAAACTTATCTTCGCGACCAAACCCTCAGACTCACCACACCCAGCGGCGCATCTTCGCAAACTCCCCCTTTGAGCGAAGCTTTCCCACGTCGCAGGGGTGGTGTTACCGCCGCCTGATCGAGATTCCCTAGGGTCATGACAACCCACACATTCGATCATGAGGCGGCACCCCGTGCAGCCCTGGATCCCTTTCCCCGAAGGCGGTCCAGGGCTGCACTCTTCAGGCAGTACGGCTATCGTCAGCCGTGCTGCCTGAAGCGTATTGAGAGCGGTAGATAGGCTGGGCCTATGCCCGCCCGTCGCCTTCTCTATGCTCCGCTCGTCTTCGCAGCTCTCGCCGCGACCGTCGTCGGCTGTGCCGCAGAACCAGCACCGGAGCAGGCACCTCGACCATCGCAGACGACGGAGGCCGTTGAGGCACCCAAGCCCGTAGAGAAGCCGGTCGAGCAGCCTGCGTCCACGTCCATCCCTGAGACCTGCGAGGAACTGCTGCCGCTCGCGAAGGTGCGCACTTACGATGATCGACTTGAGGCTCACCCCGGCGTTGATGCCGAGACTCAGCTTTCAGGCCTGATTGGCCCGATGACGATGGCCACGTTGCAATCTGGCGAGCAGCAGATTTACTGTAACTGGGGCATTACTGGCACCGACGCGTTTGCTTACCTCGGCGCGAGCGTGATCGACGAAACAGCGAAGGCCGAATTGGTAGCGGCGTTGCGCGACTCGGTCTACGAGGAAGTGCTGGCGGATGGCGCGGAAGCGCGGTTCGTGCAGGCGCCGAGCGCGGAGCACCGGTACACGGATCAGATCATTGTGGAGGGTGATCTGCTGATCGCGGTCAGCCATACGATTACCGGGAATTTCGCGCAGGACGCTTGGGCGGGGATCCGCCGGTGACCGGTGCGGTCATCTACTCGATGACCTGCCGTGCATGCGGGTTCCTGGAGGAGCATCGGGTCGAGGGTATTGCGGAGCCCGAGTTCAACATGGTGAACCCGCGGCGGATTAGAGACGCTGGGGGAGTGGAACTGACGGTGGCCGGGTGTCCGCTGTGCGGCGGGCGGGTGCTGGGTGAGGTGCGGGTGGCATGATGCGTGATGTGACTTACTTCAAGTGGCAGAGGCTGCCTACGTTTATGACTAGAGACGGGCGGACTTTATACCCGTTTCATGCTGACGGTGTCTACGGAGACCGACAGGGTGTAGGGATGGGCCAGATCGTGGTCTTCTCCCGAGACACTGACCTGACCACTAGCGACATCGAATACTCACACCGGCAGTATCAGGTCGGCTATATCCATTGGTCGGGATACGTCATTCAGATGGTGGCGGTGGAGGCGCCGGGGTGGGGGCGTCAAGGGATCGCTACCGAATTATGGAGGCTTGCGAGCGGATTAGAGCCGGAGCTGCAGCATTCAAGAACACACGTAAGCGCGCAGGGCGCTGCTTGGATCAGGTCACTGCCTGACTATGTTGAAGATGAGTGTCCATTACTTGAGCACGAATGGATGCCCGTAGCGAAGGTTGGGCGAGAGACCTGGTGGCGAAAGCTGCTGAAGCTCAACTAACGAACCATCCGGCGTTGGCGAGTACAGGGGCGCGCATGTTTTCTCGGTAGCGTGAGCAGATTTCATCTGGTGCTGTCCAGATGCTCGTATCTCTCAGTACGCGCAGGGCAGCGTTGTAGCCGGAGATATTTTCAGGCTCACCAGAAGCGGCGATGACATGACTCGCGCTGAACTGTTTCTTCCATACTGCGGGGTGTTCGCCGTCGCCGCCAAAACAGGTGAGCACGAGCAGGGTATCCGCGCTGCCCTGCAGCTCATCGATGTTGAGCCATTCCTGGCGACCAAAACCCACCTTGTCGTGGCTGTGCCAACCATGAGCAGAGATCACGAGAAGATCAACTTCGACACTGCAGGCTTCTTTAAAGTCTTCAGCTGTACCGGGGAACGCACCGAATTCTCCTAGACCAGCTCGTTCGATGGATTCCAGCTTTCTCCTCTGCCGGCAAGGCGAATCAAGACTGATGATGGCGGCTCGTCGGATCTTGCCGCCGACTGTGCGTTCCATGATTGGTGCAGACATGCCCAGAACCTTACCGGTTAGAATCCACCGTGGTGCCTACTTCCGCCACCAATCGGAATCTGGTTCGTCACCGCCAGCAGCCCATCCAAGCCAAAGCCCCTTCTTGACGAACGCGGTGAACTTCCTCGCGAAGTCTGGATCGCTAGAGTTCACGCTAACTGCCGGTGCTACGGTGTCTGGTCCCTCTTTGATCGTTGCGAAAATCCTGTCGAAAATTACACCAGCAATGGCTCCGAGAATTGCTGCTTCATCCGTGATCCGCACAGTTGCCTCCCACAACGCTTGGATATTGCGTCGAACGCGGTTAGGACCCAGCTCCGTGCGTGCGTCTTCAAAATAGACGACGTTTGGATTGTCCGGGTAGGGATCGGAGACGAATGAATGGACTACAGAATTCCGGAGGTTTCGAAGTTCATGCTCAGCACTTTGTAACTGCATGAGCTGAGCCTGCAAGTTCCCAGTAACCACGTTGGCAGCGACAAGAGCGTCGAGCCGCTTGGACATCTCCATATTGCGACGCGGGAGGTATGACCGACCGGCTGCAGTGGCGAATGGTTCGCCCTCGGGCTTGAGCGACTCAATCAGTTGATTCATCCGCGCCTCGAACGCAGCATGCGAGACCGCTGCCACACCGATGTGGCGGTACGCCGGTTCGAGCTGGGATCGGAACGTGTCGAAGATCTTGGGCGTAGGAGTAAGAGTCATAGGAGAAGCCTCTCACCTTGTCCCTTGCTTATGTCTTTTCAACCATTCAGTAGGCTCTCAGTTGTGAGAGAACATCGACGCGGGAGCGGATTCTGGGGAACGCTGGGGCGGGCATTCCGTCGCGCTTGGTGGTGGTTGATTGAGTTCGTATCCAACAGGTATCTATTCATGGAGGTCGCCCCATGGGTTCTGCCGGTTGGTGGAAGCATCATCATCTCCAATTTCATCGGCCCCAATTTGGCTTGGTTCTGGGTTGGAGTCGGCTCGCTCACTGTCCTTGTTGGTACGGTTCCACTTGGCATCCGGGCATATTTTCAGAAGCACGTCGCGCAAGTGCAGCTTGTAAAGGATGCAAGGGAACGGGCAAGTCTTCGAATCGTTTCGAGTTTGGTTCCAAAGCTCCCTCAACCCTCGAACCTGTCGGCTCAGGAGCGCGCTGAACTGCGAGATGAAACGATCAAGAAGGTTGTGGAGTCATTGGCATCCGGCGTTTATCCTAAGAAATACGGGTATCGAGTAACGTTCTATATCCTGGGGCAGGACACCGATGGCACAGTCCAAATAAAGCCCATCTACTCTTACGGCAGGGATGACGTGCCAGGTACACACGCTCCTGGCAGCGCCACATTCGATGCACTGCTTGAACATCTCACTGGCCCTTTTGAGTCAGCCAGCCGGGCAGGGATCAAGGGGCGAGAGTACACGAGTTACTCGGTGGCCTCAGTGTCTAGGGATGACGAGATGTACGGCATTCTCGCTGTTGATACAGATTCCACCTTGGACCTCTCGGTGCAGGACGAAGAGAATCTTGTGCCAATCGCAGACTTGTTAGCGAGCTTCTTCAGCGCTGCCAGTATCCAAAAGGGCTCCAAAAATGACTCCGTTTGGTTGAAGCCGATGTACGCTGTAATAAACATGCTTTGCAGGAAGGGAGACGACAACACATGACGTTTGTACCTACGCCATACCGGCTCTCACCCGAAACCGTTGCTGCGCGCAAGCAGAAACGGGCAAACAAGCTGAATCAGAGTTTTGACGACACGGTCGCTGAGGTTCGTCGCGAACGTCAGCAGCTCAAGTGGTCCAGTCCCCGTAGCGGCAAGGTGACGAGGAATGCTGTCACTGGCCGTTTTGTGACGCGACGGCTCGGAGCTTAGCCCAGAAATAGGGCGTGTGTTCCTGGCTGACTTTGGAGAGTGGGCTAGTGCACCTTCTGGTATGTGGTTGATCTTGATTGTCGGCAATCGGGCGCACCGCGCATTACTCTCGGCATGACAGAAGACAGCTACGGATCCAGAAACACCCGCGCCTCCGCATCCATCGCAAGCACGTGGCCCACACCATCCAGCGATCCACCGCCCGTCGCAGTATGGCTCGCAGCGCAGTACGCCGAAGTCTTCGTGCGCCAGACCACGCACGCTGACGATGGTCGTATCGCGCTCACTGATGCCTGGGCCGCTCTGCGCGACGGGCTGCTCGGCGAGGCACGCCGAGTGGTGGAACGCCGGTCTGAAGACGAATGGGCGCGGGCATCGGCGGGGCATGGAGAGCGCGTTGAAGCGGCTGAGCGCGAGCTACGGCGGGCGATGGTCGCACCATGCGTGCCAGCGCTGAACAGGCTGACGGCGATGCACGTGGAGTCGCTGGCTTCGGTGTTCGACGCGGGGCTTCCGGTCGAGATAGCGCTTGAGCTGTCAGCGCGCGAAGTTGGTGTCGCGATGCTAGTCGCTTCGCTAGGTATCCCCGTGTCGGCGGTCGATGGAGCGACGGAGGTGATGCACGGGGTTCTACGCGGGCAAGCAGAGCAGCTGGTGGTGGCGCGGGCTGGATAGCAGGGGAGTAGGTGGTGGGAGAACGGGAGCGCTCCGCCGGGTCGTGGTGGCCTGGTGGGGCGCTTTCTGCGTTGGCCGGAGGAGTTTCGTAGATACCGCGCATTAAGAACCTAGACGGAGATTCCGCACTAAGTGACGAAGGAGGCGAAGAACCATGACAGCTACTGCTCACCGTAAGCCAGCGCTTGCGTGATCCCAGAGAGGGGCAGTAGATGACCGCCCATTCGATTCAGGAAGTAAATGTAGTTGAGCTACTCCAGTTGCTCGCACTTGAGTACGCTGCGCTTGATGTCGCTGACGCTGAAGGCATCGCTGTCGCCCCCGGTTGTAGCGGGCTTCGAGCGGCACTCAGGCACCCGCGCTTGTACGGCCCGGTGCTCGCGGGAGCAGTGGAAAAGGAGAGTGTCGAGATCGCAGTTGACGATGGGGGCGATTCACTGCGAGACCTGCTGGTCCTGTCGCGGGAGCAAGGTGGTCCCGCGGAGCTGCTCGCGAGGCTGAGCTAGTGTCCCTTGTAACCCGTCTGAAGGAGCCAAATCGCTCGTTCAGGCGGGTTTTTGCTGTTTTGGTCCCTGTCTTGGTCCCGCTGGACCCGACCGGACCCGCCCTGGTCCCAAGGTTTGGGACCAGGCAAAAACCGCATGAAATCAACGATGTTAAGGCCCTTTCTCTCTATATTTAGTCTCTGGTCCCAAAATATAGAAAGGGGTACCCCCTTTCTACGCGCAAGCCTCCCTCTCCACGGTTCTCTATATAGGTAGGGGTACCCCTTCTGGGATTTTGGGACCAGGGGCGATTTCGACCCGTTTGACCCCCAAACTTCCGCATAATTACGCGAATTTTGCCAGGTCCCAAACCTCGGGACCAGGGCGGGTCCGGTCGGGTCCAGCGGTCCCAACTTGGGACCAGGGCACCGCGCATAGAGTCGGCGTGGTCCCGACTGGCGGAATCACGAGGAAGGTAGGCTGACGCTATGGGCAATTCTGAGCAGGATCCGACGACTGCGCTTGCGGCGGCGCGTAAGCGAGAGGCGGAGGCGGCTGAGGCCTTCGCTGTCTCCGAGGCCGCGCTAGACGCCGCGATCCGCGACGCACGCGACGCTGGGCTCTCATGGGACGAGGTCGCTTCTGCCGTTGGTATCCCGGTGCGCTCTGCTCAGTGGCGCCTGCAACGTCTCACGGACGCCTCCATCGAAGCGCAGCCCCAGCCGCGCCCGTCACGCGCGGGCGTGCCGCAGACCGGTGCTACCACCGAGCCGCCGGCCGGCACGATCACCGTGACCGAGGCTGCGAAGCTCCTTGGTTACGCCGCACGCCAGTCGGTGCTCGATCTCGTTGAGCAGGGGCAGCTCGAGGCTATCGAGATCGAGCGCCCCGGCCGCCAGACCCGCCGCCGCATCGTGCGTGAGTCGGTGCTGCGCCACCCGCGCTACCAGGTCGCGGCAGGAGCTGCCCCGGAAGCGGTTTCTGTGTCCGAGGCTGCCCGGCGTGCTGGTGTCTCGCGTCCAGCCGTCACGCTGCTGCTGAGGAAGGGCCACGTCAAGGCAGGTCTCACTACCACTGGGTCATTTGGCATCGATACCGCCTCCCTCGACGCCTACCTTTCGGAGCGTGACCGCGTCGCAGGATCGTCTGTGACGGTGCAAGAAGCCGCCGAGCGTCTGGATGTCTCTCGCGCCAAGATCTCACGCCTACTGCGCGATGGTGAACTGTCGGGGGAGGGCGAGCCAGTTCGCGTGCTCGTAGAATCACTCGATCGCTACGAGCAGGCGCAGGTAGACGCTGACGCCGCCGGCTCGATGACCGTTGCTGAGGCTGCGGAGGCTGTGGGTGTCTCGCGCCCCTCGATCTATGCAGCGATCCAGCGCGGCCAGCTCACTCGCGACGAGCATGGGCGACTCTCCCAGCAGGAAGTGGAGGAGTACCGGGCGCGAAGAGCTCGGTGACCTCTCAACAATATTAGACGAAAAACTTACTGTCGGAACTGGTCTTAATGTGTCGGTTTTGTTAAGCTGGATACATGAGCCAGCACAGCTACCCCGCCCCGGTCGATCCGACCGCAGGCTTTGACGCAGACGATTACCGCGACTTCTGTGATGCGATCGGTCAGGAAGACCGCGAGGGGTTCGTCGCGTTCGTCGCCCCGACCGGTAAGGGTTCGGGCTGGGGCAGCGTCGCTTGGCTGCCCGCTGGCGACGTGGACGCACAGGTGGCTTGGATTGACGTCCACGACCATCCGGGCACCTGGGGCATCTACCGAACCCTGAACACGCTCGACGGCGGCGGGGTCGAGGTTGCAAACGTAACTGCCGTCGATTCGATCGTCTTCGACATTGACGTGTCAGAAGGTGTTCATGCCAACAGCAGCGGGATGCTGTCCTACGCACAAGCACTCGCTGCGCTCGAGAACTCAGGTTTTGCACCGACCGTAACCACCTTCACCGGCGGGGGACTGCTTCTGGTCGTGCAGCTGCGCGACCCGCTGCACCCTGACTCGCAGGAGCTTGGGCTCCTTGAGGAGCGCGCCGCCTACTGGGTGATGCATATCTTTGGCCCCTCAGCCGATGTGGCTGTAACCCGCAAGCACTGTGGCTGGCGCCGGGTCTGCGGCTCTGTGAACCGCAAGAACGCCGAGGCTCCCCAGGGTGGGCAGTTGCTCGACGTTGGCCCGACCTACGACTATGGCGAGTTGACCGACGAGGCGTGGGCGCTGCCAGCAGAGGTCGTCGCCGAGCTTGATGCTCTCCTGCGCCCGCGCGGCGACCAGGTCTCCGAACCTCGCGCTCTTCCCGATGGGGTCGACCACGGCATCGGCACCAGGTTCGCGTTCGCTGCATCTCCGGCTGACCTCGTGCAACACGTCATGGATGCCCGCGTGACCGGGAAGTGGGTCAAATTCCGCCGACCCGATGGCACCTACGCTGACGGCAAGCCGAGCACGATGCTCGACAACTCGGGCTTCCGCCAGGTGATGAAGGTGAGCCTACTGGGGGAGCCGAGCAACCAAATCGCCCACCGTCCGATCCACGACGCACCCGTTTTGGTCATGCACGGCACCGCGCAGCAGGAGCGCTGGCGCGCAGCAGGTCTCCCGCTATTTCCGAAGCAGGGGGCGCAGCTCAATAGCTGGGATCTCCTTGTCACGGTGTTCTGCGCGGGAGATGCGAAGCTCGCAGCCCGCCTGCTTGGCCGCCACTCCAGCACTGTTGACGGCGCGCAGGTTTTTGACCTCGCCGCGATCTTTTCAGTGCTCCGCGCGAACACTCCGCAGCAGCTTGCGGAGCTGTATCCGCCGTATAAGTCGCGACCGCGGCAGGTTTTCCAGACATCGGCTCCGGCATTCGGCGGTAGCGCGTTCGGAGGGGCGGTGTTCCGATGAGCACGACCCTGCACGCACAGCCAGCACACAACAGTAACGAAGCAATGGGGGGTCCTATGGGTGAAGTTGTCGAGCTCATGCCAACCTCCGAGTTCTCCCTTGTCGAAGAGCCTGAGTTTGTCCGGGAGGTAATCGAGGAAGACTTCACTAAGGCTCTCGCGGAGCACAAGCGTAACGCCGAGCAGCTCCTCGGTCCGATGGAGCCGATGGCTGTTTCGATCAACCTTGATGACCCCGAGGATCATGGTGTCTTCGGCCTGATCCCTCAGCAGGGAATGGCACCTCGACGCGTTATGATCGCGGATTACGTGCCGTACATCGCTTCCCGTGACCAGCTGTGCTCGCCGAATGCCGACGGCGAGCTAGAGGAGGTCGAGTCAGCTCTGACGAACTCTCGAGTTCGCCTCTGCACCGTTGTCGTGATCGATAGCTCCGGCCGCAAATGGGTCGCGCCGAACCTTCCGCAGTCAAAAGCCGAAGACATCAAGGAAGCGCTCAAAGCCGTCGGCGGCCCATTCCGGGTCCCCGCTGTCTCGGGCGGAACGCGCCACATGTCGAATGTCTTGATTTCTGCTCAGCAGGAGTACCGACAGGAACTGATCTCCACAAACCGTACCGGCTGGATAAAGCTTGAAGGTCGCCACGTCTACGCCCTCCCCGGCGGATCGCTCGACGCTCACGGCACGACTGACGCGATCCGCGTGGCGAATGCTGGCACCGGTGGCGGTGCACCTGTCGCGTACCAGGCAGCGCTTGGTCTCCCTGAAGTGGAGAACACTGCGGGGGAGGCCCGTGGCATCGCTGAAGCGCTCCGTGCGCTCCGTGCTATCGCGTCAGACCGCATCATGATCCCCATGATCGGGGCTACGCTCGCATCCCTCATCCCGCAGTCTGAGGGTGCAGGCATGATCCTGACCGCGCCCCGCGGCTCAGGAAAATCGTCGGTGCTCCGCGCCGTGCGCTCCCTGTTCTCGACCGCCCCGGTCGCGAGCTCCGGCTATGCGCTCAGCTTGACTGCCGACAACTCAACCCCAGCCGTGAACGCAGTTTTGAGCTGGCATGGGCACGTCGGGCTTTTCATCGACGACTACCGTGTCGCAAACGTCTCGAAGCTCGATGATAAGGCGAATGAGGCGGCAACGATCATCGCCCAGGCCGCGTACGGCGATGGTGGGCGTGCGAAGTCCGACATCACTTTTTCAGTACAACAGCCCGATTCGCGTATCGTCTCACCAGTGATGACAGGGGAGATCTCGCCCGGAGAGAACGGCGAAGCGATCCGCTCCCGTATTGCTCAGATCGCGATGGATATGACGAAATCCGAAATCTTTGGCCTCGGTCGATCTGACGCGCCACTGAATGCTCTGCAGCCGGTTATCGACCGCACCGATGGCCTGCGAAAGCTCACGGCTGCACTCGTTCAGTACCTCGCTTCGAAGCTTGACGCTGACGGTATCCCTGCGACCCGCGCCCGTTTTGCTGCGCTCAAAGCTGCTCGTCAAGACTCCGCCGCGGGACTTATCGAGCAGGCACAGAATCTTCGTGTCGCGCAGGTCTGCGCAGTCTGGACGCTCGGCTGGGAGCTGCTCCGCGAGATGGTAGACGCTTACGCCGATACACCGCTTGCTAACGAGCTCGCCCCGCTGATTCCGTCGGAGCAGCAGATCGTCGAGCTCTACCATGCGATGGTGCGCGAGAACGCCGCGTCTCTGACCTCAGGGTCGATCTCTTCGCGGCTCGTGGATGAGGTGTCCTCGCTCCTTGCGGCAGGCAAAGGGCATCTGCTGATGCCTCCGCACATTGACGGTGTCTCGGACCCCGAGGCCCGTACGCTTGCAAAGCGTTACGGGTGGCGGGAGTCACCGGTCAAGGACGCGGTACAGCCCATGGGGCCGTCGCTCGGATATCTCTCGGATGATGGCGCACTCGTGCACCTGCTCGCGGGAGCTATCGGATCTGTCGCGAAGGGCGAAGCGCTGAGGCTAGGGATGGGGCCCGATCAACTGGCGGAGGTCATGCACTCGGTGGAACACCCCGATTTTCGTCGCGAGGCCCCTGGGCGTCACAAAGGTTCGCGCAAGGCTTTTTCTGTCACCAGGCCTGCTGCGGGTTTCACGATCCCCGCAGCACTGCTCGGACTGGATCCTAGCCTCTACGCAGATGACCAGCTGGAGGACGTGTCGATTATCGAGGAGAATGAGAGATGACGAAAAGCGACGAACGTATGAGACGTGAGGATATTGAAATGGATCAACAGGAACTGATTCCAGCTGGGTGGCTGACCGTAGGAGAGGCCTCGGAGGCGCTGGGTGTTCACGAGCGCACTATCCAGAGGCGTATCAAGAGCGGCGAGATTCCAGTGTTTTCGTTGTCGCCTCATCGCCGTTTCGTACCGAGTGGATGGGTCGAAGCGCTCAGGGCAGGCCAGCTGGAAGATCTGGAAAAATTCTTCTCTACTAAGACGACATAATGCTGCATTAACCGACGAAATGCGATAGGCTTATTGACATAGCAGTTAGGACACGACGACATGACTTACAGCGCCCCCACTCTCTCGCCTCACCCTGAGGCCCGCCACTTCCACGGCATCAGTCCCGAGAATGCCGACGTCCGGGCGCTCGCCGAGATCGGCGTGACCGGGCCGGATGCGCACCTGATCGCCCGATACCACCGGGACGTACGGATCAGCTACGAGCCAGCGATCGAGCGCCTCCCGACGCTCGCCGAGCGAATCCAGGCTCTGGCTGAGCGCGCCGTGCGTACGCACCTGGGGGAGTGCGAAACCCGCGTCCCGGATGCCGATATTGCCGCGCTTATCCCAACAGCCGCCGTGCTCGTCGGTGCGCGCGAGCCCTACGCGTCGAAGGCGGACGCCGCCCGCAGGATGCGCGAGCTCAAGCGCCGTGCCGCAGCCCTCCGCCGGAGGTACGGCACCGCGGCCTAAAAAACTCCCCGGGGCAGTCTCAGCAACGCCAATCGCACGCTGCCCCGGGTATTCACTCTACTTCTGTGCGATTGGCAGCACAACAAAATAGCTTCCCTTGAGATCGAGTGCGATTGGCGTCTACCCCGTATCTAGGAGAAGAAGATGTCGAACACCCGCACCACCAACCCCACCCGCCGCACCGTTTTCGGCCTCGCGACTCTCGCAGTCGCAGCGACCGCCTTCACCATCCCGCTCATCGCACAGCCCGCCCCCGCGCAGGCGGCGTTCGGCGGCTGCAGCGCCGAGCCGACCACGCTGCAGATCCAGAAGACGGACCCCGCCGGCCAGCCTTTGGGCGGCGCGACCTTCCAGGTTGACGCCCAGCACTGGTCGATCAATAACCCGATGGGTGACGCCTTCACTTCCAACCAGCTCTACGGCGAATTCTCCGCCGCCTCCGCCACCTCTGACGAAGCCCGCCAGGCTGCAGACGACGCCCGCGCTATCCTCCATGCTGCCCAGGCCGCGCAGACTGACGCGCAGGCGGCTCTCGACGCTCTGCTCGCCGATGCTGGCGCACAATCACCGCGGCTCGCTGCGCTCGTAGAGCGTGAGTCCTCGCAGAGCGTGGCGCTCAGCGAGGCACAGGAAGCGCTCGCGCAGGCGCAGAAACACCTCACTGCCGCCGAGTGGGGTGGTGACTCTGACGAGATCGCAGCATCCCAGACAGCGGTCGACGCCGCGACTCAGGCCGTCACCGACGCGCAGACCGCGCTCGTTGAGACGCGCGCCGAGATCGATGCGCTGATCGCCAGTGGGCCGAGTGCTGACGAGATCGCCGAGGCGCGAGCAGAACTGGCTAATGCGACCGCAGCAGCCGAGGAGGCAGCAGCTGAGTACGACGCCGCGGATCAGGCAGCCATCACCGCCGCTCGCGCGACCGAGACGCTCATGATCGACGCGTACGAGCAGGTGACCGCGAGCAGCGTGACCACCGATGAGGATGGGCAGGCGACTGTCGAGGTCGTGGGATTCGCGCAGTGCGTAAGGGGGTCGGCTGAGTCGCCGGTTATCGATAGGGCCGAGATCATCGCCCCCGTGGTCACGGAAATCGAGGCGCCCGCCGGTTACCAGATTGATGCAACGCCCCGCGCAGCCGAGCAGCTCGACGACGGCAGCTGGGTGGTGACGGTCGTGAACACGCCCGAGGATCCTACCGACCCGCCGACGCAACTCATTCAGACCGGCTCTGATCCCGCGGTACCGCTGACTTTCACAGCGATCCTGGCAGCCGCTGCCGGCGTCCTCGCGAGTGGCCCGCTGCTGCGCCGCATTCGACGCCGTAGCTCATAAGAAGTACCGCGGGCGCGAGGGAAATACAGGCTGGGGAGCCTCTTTCGGCCAGCGCCACGGTCCTACGAGGCCGGGATCTCAAGTCCCACAACCGCCGATCCCGGCCTCACCCTCCCATATCCCAGAGAGACCTAAGGAGTTTACATGTCCACCCAGACAAAACCCCAGATCAAGCGCCGCATGGGCGCTACCGTCGTAGCCGGAGCCGCCGTTCTCGGCGCGCTTCTCATCCCGACCACCGCCCATGCCGCCACCACTGCCGTTCAGACCACCGACGCGCAGATCCAGGTGGTCGACGCAGCCGGAGCGCCCGTCGAGGGCGCGACCGTCGAGATCACCGGCACGTGGCCGGAGCTGATGTCGAGCCCCGCGCTCGACCAGGCCGAGGCTGAGCTGCGCGAGGCGCAGGCGGCGTTGCAGGGCTGGTACGACAGTCGGCATCGACCTGCGCGCACCGCCGCTGACGCCGCGCTGCAGCGTTACCTCGCGGCACCGACACCGGCGAATCTAAGCAATTGGCTCGCCCAGAACTCGGCCGCGATGGCTGAGGACAAGCGCGTCGAGACGCAGGCTCGCAGCATCGCCGAGTACCAGCAGGTCGCAGCAGCCAGTGCCCAGGTGAATGAGCTGAAGGCCGCTGCGAAAGCCGCGGCCCACGAGACCCGCACGGTGACCACCGATGCTGACGGCTACGCCACCACGACGGTCGCTGTCGGCGGTGGCATCCAGGCGCAGCCGACCGCCCACGTGGTCGGCGATGACGAGACGCTCACGCTCCCGTACGCGCCGTCCAGCAGCTCGACCATCACCGTCGAGTAGCTGCCACAAACCGCCGCGGCGACGAGCGTAGTCGTGTCCGCACGTCGCCGCGGCTTCACCCCTCACCCCCTATATAAGGAGCCCCACGATGTCCACTCTTCAGATCACCGTCTTCTCCGCTGGCCCGTCATGCATGCAGTGCCGCCTCACCGAGAGGTATCTCACTTCACTCGACCTCGCCTACGACGCTCGCCCCGCCGACGAGCTGTCCGACGAACTGCGGGCGCGGGCAATGGCGGCGTAGCGCCATCAAATGACCCGTATGTGTAGCGGTAGATAACGAAGGAGGAGGAGAGCCCGTGGGAGTCTCAATGCGCGACATGGCCGTAGCCCAAGCTAAGCGGAGCGCCGTGCGCGCGACCTTCCGCGCTCTATTCACGCCGATCCGCTGGGCTGCCTACCTCCTGGCTGGCGTCGTCACGGTACTCGCCGATTCACCCCGCTACGAAAAGGTCAGCGGACACCGGCCGCGCACATCTGCGCAGGAAGCCCGGCAGATCGCCGGTGCCGTGCTCTGGGCCTTCCTTCCGAGTGTGGCCGGCCATTTCGATGCACCCCTCATTGTCGTGGCTGCCACCGCCCTTACTGCAGCCGTCCTCATCGGCCGGCGCCTCCGATACCTCGATCAGGCCGTGCAGACCCGCCTCACGGTGCCCGCCTTCTGGCAGATCCCAGCGCTCCTGGTCCCGAAGCTGCTCGGCTTCGCAGTCGCCCTCCTCCCGGTTATCCCTACGACCCACGACCTGCTCGCCGAGTTCGTTCCGGTGGCCTGGTGGATACCGGCTGCGGCAATCGCGCTTGGAGGGTGCTTCTACTGGGGGGCGCTGTTCATGAGCGCACGGCATGCTGGCTTCCGTCGAGCCAAACGCAGCGAGATCGCCGACCTCCTTAAGGAGGCTCTCGGCGTGGATGACCGTGAAGCGGAGCGGATCCAGCAGAAAGGCGACACATTCTCAATTCGCCCAACACCAGCGACCGCCAGCGCACGTCTTTTGGCGAACCCGGTGCAGGTTGATCGCACCATTGCAGCCATTAACAGCGGCTACGAGGTCGTTATCGAGCGGGGTTCGCTCATCGCGCGCCCGGTATCGCCCGGGACTCAGGCTCGCCGCCACCTTGACAAACTCTCCGGAGGACTTGTTGTCGACGAGACACCCGGTACCGACGGCGTAACGGTGCTGACTCTTGCGCATGGCGTCTCACCCTCTGCTGCCGAGGCCGTCGCCGCGTACGCCACCACCCACCACGACGGTGCATCGTTGATGGCGTGGGCACCGCTGGAACGCCGGGCAACGATTGCGAAGCTCCCTGAGGACTTGCGGGCGGTGCGCGAACGTATCGCAGCGCAGCTGAAGACTTACCCGCACGACCTACAGATCGAGCAAATAACCGACATGCTCGGCCACCGGGTGCTCACGTTTAGCGCTCCACAGCTACTCGCAGCCGACCGACTGTCGCGCCGCAAGATCGCTGCGGAGCTCAAAGTCTCGATCGCGCCCCACGAGGCAGACCTATCATGGCGCACCACCGTAGACGACGCGCGCGGCATCATCTCGATGCGTGAACGCCGTGACCCGCTCATGACCATGCTGACGATTGATGACTTCCGCGACCAACACCCACTCGGCGACGACCCGGCCACCAGCTGGAAATCGTTCGACATTGCGGTTACGGAGGACGGCGAGGCCGTGCCGTTCAGCTTGTTCCACACGCTCGCTGTCGGCCAAACCGGCGCTGGTAAAGGATCGGTCATCTGGTCGATCCTGTCCGGAGTGCTCCCGTCCGCGCGGCAAGGCCTCGCAGAGATCTACGCCATCGACCCCAAGGGTGCAGAAGCTATTGCCGACGATGGTTCATTGCGAGGCATGTTCCAGCAGGTAGCTACGACACCTGACGACTGGGCCGCGCTCGTGGCCAACGTGGTCGACAAGATGAACGCCCGCAAGGGGCAGGGCCGATCATTGCCAGTCTCTCGCGAGCAGCCACTACTAGTGCTCTTCATCGATGAGCTCTCGGCGTTGACGGCACTCGATACAGACTCGAAGCGAGCGAAGGAAGTAATGAGCAATCTGCTCCTCATCGCGAGCCAGGGACGCTCAATGAATATCTTGATTGTGAGTGCAGTCCAAGCGCCGCAGAAGGAGATGGTGGGCGCGCTGCGCCCGTTCCTGCCGATGCGCGTTGCTCTGCGTACCGAGACAGCCATCGAAACCGACCTGGTGCTTGGCACCGGGGCCACAGACTTTGGCGCAGAGGCCCACCTGATCCCCGTGGCGTCACCAGGCAATGGCTACCGCAGTGCCGGAATTGGTTACGTCCGCGTCGAAGGGTTCCCGGAGCCGCAGCGCGTCCGCTTCCCCTACACGGATGACGCCACGCTTGACCGCTGGGACCGCGAGTTCCGAGAGTTGCGTGCCTCAGGTCAGTTGCCGCCGCAGGCCGGCGCTGAGCAGGCAGAGATCGTCCCGGCGTTCGGGCAGATTTTGAATCATGGGAGCGCTGCTGCTGCACAGGACATTGATCTCGGCGAGATCGACTTCACTTTTGACGACGACACCGATTTCACTACCGCCTCGCCCGGCGAGATGCCGCCGCTTCGACCCGTCGCGTCTGCTCCGGAGGTGCTCGACATGCCCGAGGGCGCAATACCTGTCCCTCAGCCAGAGCAGCCGCCAGTAATCACTAGCAACCGCGCAAAACCGACCTTCGACGACCTCTTCGGATAGGAGCCACCATGACCCGCAAGTCCCCGCCCAGCTCACCGTTCGATGGCTGGATGCCCCTGACCGAGTACGCCTGGGAGGTAGGCATCCCGCTCGGTACGGCCCGCGTCCGCGCCTGGCGCGCGCTCCGAGGCACTTACGAAGACGCGGGGTACGAATTCGCCAGAACGGCGCCGCAAGAAAAGCGCAGCACGGTGCTTGCCAAACGCAAGCAGCCCCACCCACCCCAGTAGCTACGACCCTCACCCACAGGAGTTACACCATGACCACGAAAAGCCGCCGCCTCAGCGCGGCTCTCGCTACAACAGCAATCGCCTGCGCGGCACTGCTCGCGCCTACTACTGCCCATGCCGCCGATCTTGACTGTGAGTCAGGCCGGATCGTCGCACCGGTCTCGACCGGTCTCACCGTCTATGACGTGGACGGCCGCACTCCGCTCGGCTCGCTAACCGCTCCCGTCTGCGCTGTCACCGGGGAGGCGACCGCGCCGCCAGTAGTTAATACCGCGCAGCCGAGCTTCGAGGTCGAATACAAAGGCAAGCGAGGGCTGGTCGAAGACTTCCAGGTCGCGGCGTATCCCGCCGTATCACTCGACCAGCTGAGCGAGTTCTATGCGATCCCGACCTCCGACGAAATGCCCGAGAATTGGGTCGGGAAGCTCGGCGCTTCAAGCGGGATTTTCGCTCTCCCTGCCTCGTCAGGCCCGTTTTCCGACGGACCGCTCGAGACCGGAATGGCCGAGGGGACCGTATACCGATCTTCCGGTGATCTCGAACTCGGCACTGTCGGTCAGAGTGCGCTCGCGGGTACAGTCTCCTGGCAGCCGATCGAGCACCGGGGAGTTGTCGCGTGGATGGCGAGCGAGAATCTCGTCCCATTGCCCTCTACTGACGACCGTTTTTCAGAGGTCGAGATTGACGGCTCCGGCTACACCCTCTACTCCGACCCCACGGACGCGTCGGCGATCCGCGAGATCAAGGACGGCGAGGTGTTCGAGGCGACTCGCACCGTCGCAGGTTGGGCGTTGACGAGCGACGGCGAGTGGCTCCGAGCACTGAGCGATGCGCAGCCGGTAGATACGAAGGAAGCGGGCGCGGCCTGGGACAAGATCAAGGAGAAGACCGGCGACGCGTGGGATGCGACCAAGGAGAACGCTTCGGCACTGACCGATACTGCATCCAACAAAATCGCCGAGACAAAAGCCAGCTCGAAGACGCTGACCTTCGGCGCCATGGTCGCCTCGGTCGTCTTCTCCGCCCTCGCGCTGATCGCAGCTATCGCAGGCCTCAGAGTCCACCGTGCCCGCGGTCTCGCGCTGACTACACCTGCCGGGATCGCGAAAACCGCCTTTGCGTTCGTCTCAGCGCCAGCCTCGCTCGCCCTATCGATTGCGGCGGTCAGCACCGCCCCGTTCGCATGGGTCTGGCCTCCGATTGTCGCTGGAGCAGTTGGCCTGCTTAGCGTTGCAGCGGTCTATATCTACGCCGCGCGTATCCGTGGCGGACATGCACACGAGAGCACCGAGGCGCTGATCGCAGGCCTCCGCTCACCCATAGCCATCGGTGCAGGTCTCGCAACTGCCGCCGTCAGCATCGGTACCTCAGCTGTAGCCGGTCTCGCCTGGCCTGCCTACCTGGTCGCCGCACTCGGCAGCATCGCAGCCTACGCAGGGGCAGCCCTCACAGCCAAGCGTCCGCCGGAGAGCACCGACACCGATGCGGAGCTCACGACCGATACGCCGGACAGCGAGCCAGACGAAGCGCCCGCCGAGGCCGAGCCGGTCGCAGCCGAGTAGCCGAACCAGCGGGGCGGGGGAGACCTCGCTCCGCGTGGGACTTCACACCTTAATATAAGGAGAGAGACATGTCAGGATTTGACGATTCGCAGCTCGACCTCGCGCAGGCCGCGTTGCGAGCCACAACTGACCTCCGGGAGGAGCTTGGGCGTCGCGGTACTGAGGCAGCGCTCTGCGCGGCGGCCGCATCCGACGCCGGTAATCCCGCACTCGCGGCGGGTTACTCGGCACTGGTTGACGCGCTTTCGACGGCGGAGCGAACGGTTGGCGCGCTGGTTCGCGAGCATAGTGCGACCGTGCGGCGGCTCGGAGGCGAGCGGTGATGCGCCGGGTTGTGCGTGCGGCGCTGGCGGCGGCTGCGCTTGCGGCGATTGCTCTCGGCGTTGGTGCGCCAGCGCAGACAGAGCTGGTCGACGAAGCGGCACCGGTAGTCCAGGCTGAGCCCGCTGAATGGGATCCCGAGGCCTGGCTGGTCGAACTGTGGCCTTCTCTGCCTTTCGGAGATAAGGCGATGCTAGAAATCACCGATCTGTCGGCGGGGCGGGAGCTCCCGAGCGGTTCGCACCAGCACCTCGCCGGCTTCGTGGCTGTGGATCGCCCCGACGTTGTTCAGCTCGACCGGGAATACGTCCACGGCGTGCGCTACGAGAGCAGGCGGCAGCTCCTCTCGCTATCTGTACACGAACTGAGCCATGCTGCCATCTTCCTCTCGGGTACCGTGCCCGAGAGGAAGACATTTGAGATCACCGAGGAAGCGGACCGGGATTGGGCTGGGCCGCTTTTGGACACCGGACTCACCGGGGGAAAATGGGGTGCGCTCGAGGCGATTGCCGCGTGCGTGGAGCAAAGCGCATTACCGCCGGGCACCGAGGTCCACTATCTCTCCGCTGCGTGCCCGACAGAATATCGGGACGCCGCATTTGACTACCTGCAGCAGATCACCGGCACCGACTGGCGGCCGCAGGAAGTCAATCGGGAAGACCGCGCATTCCCGTCACCATGGCTACTGCTTTAGACCTCCCGACGCTCGATCAGCGCGCCGACCTGCTGCCGACGCCACAGCTTCTGACGCAGCCTCAACCGGCGCTGCCGTGGTGCTGGACGTACTGCGGACGCCCCGGTGTCCGCGAGCCGTGCCCGTCGATCACGATGGCACGTGGGCTGCTGGCGAGCGTGGGGCTGGATTCATGGACGTGGGTCAATATCGATAGCGGGGAGGAGGAAGGAAACCCGGAGACCCCGCGGTTCGTTGCGCAGGTCCTTGGCGACGCCAGCCGCGACAATGCCATGCTTGAATTGCACACTTTCGAGGATCTCTATGTTGTGGCTCGCGAAAGGGAGCAGCGTGGCCCGATGCATCGCTTCACCGGTGACGCCGCTCGAATCATTCCTTACTGCTATCCAGAGGAGGTCCTTTCGACCGTTGAGATGCTGGACATCGCAATCCAGTGGCTTTGCGTCGGCCAGATTCCAGACGGCTACAGGCTCCGTCCGGCGCATGCCGCGCCGCGGGTCGGCTTTAACTGCTGAATCGCCGGCTGGTCCAAATTGATAGCATCAATATGTGTTGTGGAGTATCGGCGAGTGGGTGGACTTCTCGGCGACCCCGAGCCTCTTGGACTGGTCAGCATTCCTGCTGGGCGGGCTAGGGATCGGGTTCACCATATTTCAGCTTATGCGTAGTAAGGGCGCTTTGGTTGCTGCTCGCAAGGAGTTGGAACGCACAAGGACCACGCTGATCAAGAACCAGCTTCTTTCGGTGCTTCCGGGGTTCGAAGAGCTTATGGCCAGCATCGATGATGCTGTCCGCGTTGGGGATAGGCAGGAACTTTCGAGTCAGCTGCAACGGTTCGCGTACCGTGCAGCGGAGGCCGCCGCGCTTCTGGAGGCAAGCTCTTCGGGCTTCAGTGATTTGATTGAGCGTATCAATGGCGAAGCCAGAAACGCGCTTGAAGCCAGGTCGCGCTTATACGGATCGCCAGACACTCAACTGGAGGAATTGGTTCGGGCTTCTGTGGATGAACTCCAAGTGCTGGTCATGGACGTAAAGGGCATCGCCGTTTCGATTCGGAATGACCCCGGCAAAGTGCCCGCGGACAAGGAAGGCAAGAATGCTTGACAACGAATCGTGGGAGCGCCTGATGCAGGGGCTCATTAAAGCGACCAAGAATGGCCAACTGGTATGGGAGCGCCGGAACGCCTCGGGGGGCTATGGAATGGCTGGCCTCAGCCGGTCACTTCTGAGCAGCGTGATGGGGCGAAACGTTCTTCGAGCACAGGCGAACAGCGCTACATACGAAATCTCATCCGGTAGCATCACTGGCGCGCCCTACGAGCTTTACGTGTACCGTAAAAGTGAGGGGGCGCGACCTCATACCGAGATGGTTAAATCGTCGACCGAGGTCGGCGACCCCTCTGCTTACAAAGTGAATCAAGCGCTTGCAGAGCTGTTTCGCCTGGCAGACTCCTCGGCTGAAGACCCGGATGAGGTAGTGGATAAGCTGCTCGGAGACTTTGACTAGGACACAGTAAGGGAGAAGGTCTTTCTGGGATGCGTGCGGGCGAATCGAGATCTCGTCACTGCGGCAGGGTTACGAGTCACTGGCTCCACTCGCTTTCGAAAGCCCTGTCTGCTCGCAGAATCCAGTCACGTCTCAGTCACGATGACACAGGCAGCCCCCGGCAAATGGCGGCAAAGCCCAGCAAATCGAAGATCCGAAAATCGCTGATCAGGTACACTATCTGCAACTTCAGGCAAAGCCCTGCAAACGCCTGAAAGGCGGCTAATCCAAGACGGGGTCGCAGGTTCAAATCCTGTCATCCCGACAGCAACCCCCGGAACTACCGCAGAAACATGCGGAAGTTCCGGGGGTTTTTTGTTGGCAAGGAAGCGCAGGGGCTCCGCCTGTCAGCATCCGTCCGCGAAAGGCAGATACAGGAGATCCGGGTGGGCCCGGCACTCACGCTGCCATTCTGTGCTCATCTGCGTGTGCCGAGAGCGGACCTCCGTTGCCGCGCGAGCAGCCAGAATACATCGCTCATGATTCGAGAAGTGGTTTGAGTATGCAGGCGGGGTCGGTGTTCTGTGTGTATCTGAAAGCAATGATTGAGAGGCGTGCCATGCGCGTTTCCCCGGTGCGTGGATCGGGCTTCTGATCTGCGTGGCTTACGTCATCGTTATCGTCACAGTTTCCTTGTTGAGTGGTGTGCCCTACCCAGAAATAGGCACGACGGCACAATCTACCTGGCGTGGAGCTGCAACGGACCTCGCCGTCAGAACGGCTTAGCGCACAGCGATGAAGACAGTGTTGGCATGGTGGCGGCGTGCGCTTTCTGAGGGCCAGCGTTTTCACCACACCAGGACAATTTTTGTGCCGATGATCATGTGCCGAGTGGCGGTTCTCAATCTCATCGGTGCTGAATGGTCACATTCGACGCATCGTTCGTCGTCTCGTTGTTTGCACTTGGGCTGCTGGTTGGTTTTAGTGAGGGGCTCATGGCGCGCGGCTTGTGGCTGGCTGCGTTCCTGGGCCAGCTTCACGAGTGATAGGCATAGTGTTTCTCGGGCGCACTGTTTGGTCTGATGCATATTGCCAACGTGGTGTTCGGTTCTCCTGTGCGGTCTTCGCTCATGCAAGCGGTGAGGGCGTTCGCTTTCGGCACTGCGTTCTATATTCTGCGTCGGGGTACCGGCTTGCTGATCTGGCCATTGCTGCTCCACGAATCGTGGGACATGTCCCTTTTGCGGTGGGCCATGCTCCAGCCGGCCCCGCTGTTGGTGCCTTTGTGGCTCCACCGGTCGCGATTCTTGCGCTCGCGACGGTGTACTGGGTCATTCGGAGCGTGAACGAACGGAGAGCGGTTCCCGAGGAGGTCTAGTCCGTGAGCTCGGGCATCTCAGCTCCGGGCATCACGCCTGCGAACGGCGAAAGGGTGCGCCAGATGTCCGACTCGTCCCTGGCGAGAAACACAACGACCTCTCCTGGCACATTGAGCGGATCGCTCTCCGCGGAGCCCTCGTTCCCCGAGCAGGTGCTCGGTGTAGAGGCGAAGCGAAGTGAGTCACCGGCTATGACGTCCCCTGTGAAGACCTTACGCACATCGATTTCGTACACTGCCACGTTTTCGCCGAGTATTGGAGCCGTCTCGTCGGTAGGCCTCACTGTGCCGCCGACCACCAGATCGGCATCAGCGATCGCTGTCTCGACTGATGCGTAGCTTGCCCAAGAGATGCATACCTGCGCAGCTGGCACGCAGCCGCTGATCGTCCCACAGCACACCGCCGCGGCGAAAAGGGTGCTCAGGCCTCTCCAAAGTTTCATTCTCCGACTCTACGGGTGAAAACGATCGCGAGCACTGCCGCGCAACCATCGCTTGCGGCAGATTCTTCCTGGGTCGGATTCCGTGCGAGGTCGGCGTGGCGGCGGCCCCCTGAACGCGCCCCGAAGGCGTGCAAGCGCTACCCCCTTCTTGCCCTGAGCACATATCGCAACGTTTGTCCGGAATTGCGGTGTCATCAGAGTGAGTCTCTGCACAGAAAACACCTATTCGCTTCAGAAGTGCACTCAGAACGGCTGCCTGTTCCGCCCGAGCTCTCACTCGTTGTGGAAGATGGAGGACCGTAGATATCCGATCAAGGCTCACTCTGATAGCGAAGTCCGTAGCTTGAGGGATCAGATGATGCCGCACCCATCAATCGATGCGCAGCCGTTCGGAAGGTAGGAGCTGAGCGGCTCTAGACAAGGGGTTGACCAGCAGAATTGAGGAGCTTATGAGCAATGAGGGCGCAGGGAAGGACATGCTTCCGCTGAGCAACGGATCCAAGTCTGCGCACTCGGCGTGGATCTCGCAGGTGTTCCAAGAACTTTCTCCGAAGCTGCGCAGGTTCGCGTTCTCCTTGGGTGCCACAGATACCGAAGCCGATGAAGTCGTTTCCATCACGTTCGAGTCGTACCTCGCTTTCCTGGCTCGGAACCCGGACGGGGTCCGGAACCACGAGGCGTATCTGGTCACTATTGCTCGCAACTCGTTCGCACGACTGAGACGAGGGACTCCCGAGCACGACTCGGTTGAACAGGACCGCGTCGCCCCCGCCCGCCCCTTCCACGACACACTTGTCACTGAGCTTGAGCACACGCTCCTGGGGGGTGCCCTGCAGCGGGTCTCTCAAGAAGACCGACGCATTCTTGCTCTGAGGCTTCTTGAAGATCGAACAACTGAGGAAGTGGCTGGGGAGCTTGGGATCACCACGGTGAATGTTCGCGCCCGGCTCTCGCGCGCACGTCGTGCCCTCCGTACCGAGTATCTCGCGCTCTACGCGGCGTCATCCGTTGGCACCGGGTGCGAACCCTTCGTTCGCGCCCTCGCACGGTTTGTTGCTCATGGCGTCAAGTCCCCACCACGCCGACTAGCGATTCACCTGACCGGCTGCGTGTCATGCAGTGAGGTATTGGTTGAGCTCCGAGATGAGGTTCAAACCGGATACCGTGCCCGGGCGATGGTGTGGGGCCCCATCGGCCTGGTTACGCTTCAGCAGCTCACCCGCGGGAACCCGGTCCCGGCGCGAGCGGCAGAACTGCTCATCATTTCGCGTGCGATCGTGGCACTCGGGTTCACCTTGATGATTCTCCTTGGACTTGGACAGCTGCTCGGGCCACCTCAACCGCACGCACCAGGTCCATCCGGGTCCACTGCTGCCGATGAGTCTTGGGCACACCCAAAGACAAGCGGTTCGGAACAGTTGTGGCTCTCCATTTCCCCAGAAACGACCCGCATTCCTATGCCGGCGCCGGGCGACGAGGTGCACTGGCAACTTCGTGTGCGGAACGAGTCTTTACTCAGCACTATTCCAGTCCAACTGAGGGTCGTGAGTCATGACGAGCCCTTTGGCGATTCGCTCCGGCTCACCGTGGCCTCGCCGACTCGGACAATCCTGAACGGTGTGCCGCTTGCAGCGTTGCGCGGGAATGGGGAGTTCCTTGAAGCCCTGAGCCCCGGAGAAGCTCTGACGCTGCGCGCCACGCTGTGGCGTGACGGTACCGATAGGGATCCAGTGCCTGCCACAGATCTCGTCTTTGATTTTGAGACCGCCACCGCTACCTCAGGACAACCGTCAGCCCGCTCCAGCGCAGACACCGAAGCGCGTGGTATGCACCCGCTTGACGCCTTCTTGCTGGCCATCACTGGTCGCGTGGGAGGTGGGGCACTTGCCGCGCTCGCCGCAGCCCTGATTCTCATGGGGCTTGGTGGCTGTCTGTGGGGCCGAACTCTTCTGCAGAGAGGAATCGGGTCTCTTCCCGTTGAAAACTCAATGGATACGCATCTTCCGCAAGGGGCGGCACGGCACGGAAGTGCCTCGAATCGAGCTGAGTGACGTGAACAGCACGCTGGGCGGAAGATTTTTCTTCGGAACACGTGTCACACATCCTCGATCTGTGCCTCTTCGAGGTGAGCGCGGTTCGACCGCGTGAACCGAAGTGAAGACTAGAGAATAGGAACGACATCACTATGGCCAGTTCAACTCAGACGAGCGGGCGCAAGCGGCTGCTGATCTCCGGCGGAGCGTTGCTCGCCGTCGTCGCATTGTCGACAGCCGCCTTCTTCGCAGATTCAGCGAACATCAACCTGTTTGGCTCCGCGGATGGTTCTGGAATCGGTGGCGGCAACAACTTCGTGCTGCAGACCCAGAACCAGGACGCCTCCGGCGTCGCAGACGGCACCTGGGTACGCGCCAACACGGATGGCACGGCGGTCGACTGGGTGCTTCCTGACGGTGACACGCTGACGCCGGGCGAGTCCAGCACGGTGGAGATTCCGCTGCGCAACAACAGCGACAATCTGGCCGGCGATCTCAAGTTCAAGATTGGGACTGTGGCCGGAAAGACGAACGAGCCTGAGCTCTGGAACGCACTGCGCATCACCGTCGAGGTGAAGAAGGATGGCGCAGCCAGCTGGACCAAGCTCGCCGACGAGGTGACGCCGAGCTCACTCGCGGCCGCTCAGACCTTCCTGAACGATCTTGAGGCGGAAGAGGAAGCAACGGCGAAGGTGACCGTTGGCATCGTCTCGACCGCCGGAAATGAAATTCAGGGACAGGAAGCTTTCCCGAAGTTCATTGTCGAAGCTCAGTCGAAGTAACTCGGTAGTTCTCACCGACTGACATCGCTAGGGGTCGCTGGGCACGAACCGTATGGGACGGGCCCAGCGACCACGATGAAGTCCTGCACCCAGGAAGCACATGACAATCCTCACCCTGCAACGATCTGAGCGTGTGAAAGCGCTTATCGCGTCCGGAGTGCTCCTCGGCTGTCTCGCGCTCGCCTCCGCGGCGGCGTTCACCAGCAGAGGAACCGCGGAGGTGTTTATTGATGGCAGCAACAATACGTTCACGCTCGCTGTAGCCGGTTCCACACAAGACTCCTGGCAACCGACAGGCGCCGAGTGGGCCGACAGCTCAACCGCCGCGCCCGCTGCGGCAGTCGATACTGGCGGAGAACCGATGGTGTTTGCGGTCAACGAGCCCGAATCGATTCGCGTCGCTGTGAAGAACCAGAGCGAGCGGCTTGTGGGAACTGTCGCTCTCGCAGTGACAGCCACCGCGACTCCCGAGGTGCTCGACCACCTGTACGTCACCATTCGCTCTCAGCACGCCACGCTCGTGCGCGAGATACCCCTCTCCCGGCTCCGCGGAATTCCGTGGGCAGCGGACCTCGCTCCGGGGCGCCACGAGGTGCTTGACGTGACCATCGAACTCCGTCCGGCCCCTGCACCGCTTCCCTCGGAGAATCCTGTCACCGTCCATTTCAGTTTCACCGGAGAGAATCGATGAGTCACACGCACCCCCGCGGGTATCGCATACGAGCAGCGCTCTCGGGCACTGCACTGCTCGTCATCGCTGCGATCGGCGCAACTTCGGCTGCCCTCACAGACCGGGCGACACTCAACTTGGGTGGCGAAGACGGAGTTGGCAACCCGACCAGATTCTCCATCCAAGTGCAAGACGGGAACGGGGAATGGCAGGACGCTGCAGACGAGAGTTCTGCCGTCGAATTGCCTTTCACAGGTGCAGAAAGCCCGGTCACTGTCGGCATTAACACTGAAGTGGTGCTCTCCACGAACTTCCGGATCGCGCCAGACGCGCCGGCAGGTTTCGCCGTACCGGCACTGGCTCCACCCCAGAGCGGTTGTAGCGATCAATGCGTCGCCCTGTTCAAGTACCTACGGTTTACTGTTGCATACGACAACGGGCCTCCTTTCGCGACAGACCTCACGGTACCCGAACTGAACGCCCTTGACTCGATGAAGATCGATGGTCTCCTTCCCGGGATTCAACACACGATTACCATCAGCGCTTCGCTCGACGCTTCCTTCGCGCTCGAACCCGACCTGGACGCGTTTGCAACCGAAACGAGTGGGGTCACAATTCAGTTCAACGCGGAATCGAGTGCACCATGACACGCTTAGCCGCCCTGATCTGCCTGGTCGTCGTTGCGTTCCCTCTCGCTTCAGCACCCGCTGAGGCGGTCCCACACGGGCCTGTCATGTCTGCGGTGGGCACCCGCGACACCACTGTCCCTGAGCAGGACGAATTGCCACCGACTGCGCTCATCTCAGTCACCGGACCAAGCTCCATGCCCGTCCCAGGGCCTGGGCACGAAACTCACGCAGAGTTCACCGTGGTGAATCGCACCGATACTCTCTTACCGCTCTCGTTTCGAATCTCCAGCGATGAATCGGCACTCGTTACGACCGGTGAAGACCTCTCGCTCACGCTGTCAGACGGGCAAGAGCGCGTCCTGAGCGCTGCGCTGCGGAATCTCAACGGCGCCTCCAGCCCCACCGTGAAACTCGCGCCTCTCACCCCCGGCGAAAGCCGCGTTCTCCGAGGTGCACTCGCTCTCGAGCAGTCGGCAGGCAACGACTACCAGGACCTCAGCGGAAACCTGCGCATCAGTTTCGAGGCCACCTCAGAGACTCCGCGACTGGCAGAAACAGGCGCGACGCGCGATCCCGCAGCCGTAGCGCTCGCCCTCGCCCTCGCCGCGGGTGGCGTCCTCTTGTTGACCCGTCGAACCCCTGAAAGCACACGCAGATGAGACACATACTTCTTTCCCGCGCCGTGCAGGTCTGCGCCAGAGCCTTTGCTCGCCTCGCACGCCTTGCTCGGAAACCCCAGCGTCCCGGCAAACCAGCGCTTGTAATCGCTCTCGCCGGAGTGACGGCCGTTGTCGTGTTCGGTGCGGCAACGCTGCTTACGAGCGCTGCATTCCGCGACAGTGCACTCATCAACCTTGCTGATAGCGGCACCGGGGTCAGTGTCGCGCCGTTTGATATTGCGGTCGTGATGCCCCCCAACTCGCCGGACGCCGGAACAGTGCGCCAGGCAGACACCCCGGCTGGCGTCGGTATCCCCATCGACAATCCCCGCAATCTCGTCCCGGGAGGGCAAGTGAGTACCGGAGATCTCATTGTGTTCAACAACTCCGAGCGAACATCAGCTGCCGCGACGATGCGCATCATCGATACGACGGATAGCAGCGCGACCAGTCTGGTACCTGCGCTCCGGTTTACCGCGATCACTTCGCAGGGCGGCACGGAGACGATCCTATTCGAAGATAAGCCCCTCGCTGAGGCACACTCAACGCTCGGGAACCTCGCGCCTCGGGGCAGCGCCCCGCAGAACGAGGGGGACGGCTACACGCCGGGGCCAGATAGCAGCGCGCAGACGATCGTCCTCAAGATCGAGTTCCCTGACTCTGCAGCAGCGGCTGCACTCAACGGTGGAACGGCGAACCTTGCGCTCCAACTTGATGCGAGCAGCGCACGATGAGGGTGCTGTCACAGGTGATACGCCCTTTGCGTTCTGCGCTGCTCACCGCCGGGGCCGTCGTCGGTGCGGTGTGTGCGCTGGCGGTCGCCGCGAGCCTGGTCTTCGGGGTGAGCGCGCTGAATGTCATCTCAGGCTCCATGGCACCCGGGATTCCAACGGGTTCAATAGTGTTCGCGAAAAACGTGCCCGCACCGGAGATTCGCCCTGGAGACATTGTGACCGTCGAACGGCGGAGCTCCGGCAACGACATCGACGGACTCGTGACTCACCGAGTTGTTGAAGTGCTTCTCCCCGAGGAGCGATCCGACGATGCTGCAGACGAAAACAGGCCGCAGGACACTCTCGGCGAGAACGGACGCCGGCTCGTGCTGAAGGGAGACGCAAACGCCCTCCCTGACTCCGACCCCTATGCCGTCGAAGCAGCGAGTCGATATCTCTTCCACGTCCCCTTCCTCGGGAACGTTTCACTCTTCCTGCAGACTCCGTTCGGTCTTTCGATCCTCCTCGTGTGTGCGGCTCTTCTCGCGTTCATGTTCTTCCTCCCGACCACGCCCCGAGCTGGCTCAACGCGAGCTCGGCGAGCCTCGGAACAGTCAGATCCGGCCGGGGGCGACCACGGAGCGGACGACGCGACCCATCGGCGGCACGCGCCGGAGGCCCCTCCGCAGAAGAATTCCAGCCAAGCAACGTACTCAGATAACAGGACACCAGGATCATGATCATCTCTCAGCGTTCGCCTCGCCCCGTCTCCTTTCGCCGCCGGCATGAGTCTCGACGTTCGTGGCGTTTCGCGGGGGTCGCTGGCCTCCTCGCGCTCGCGCTGGTCCCCTCGACTGTGAGTGCTTTCCAGGACCAGGCTTTTGTGCGCAGCGACGCGATCGGAGTCAAGATCCCCGAAACGATTGTCGAATACGAACGCGCTGAGCGTCTTGGCGGGCAGTTCGCAATGGCGTACGGCGAGCAGCGCCTCTATGTCAGCATGAGTGATAAATTCCTTGTGTCGATTGATCCAGTCTCTCTGAAGGAGAAGAAACGGATCGAGGTTGGAGACGGGTGTGTTGGCCCGATCAGCACCAACCGCTACGGCGTATATCGAGCCCCGGAAATCGTGCCGGGAGACTCTGAGTGGCTCATGTACGGGCAATCAGCGCTGCGACGCTGGGACCAAAGCTCCGAGTTCCGGCTCCACTATGACGCAAAACTCGCGAATATGAGCGAGCTTGTTCCGGCGCCAGAGCCACTAGTCGAATGCCAGAGTGAGCGAAACCCCGACTCGCGGATGTCGGGCCAATGGATTACCGGCGGGAGTTCTAACCCGCTGGTTCGCTGGGGCGGGAATCCGTATAAGGATGCCCTGATCCACTCAGCCCGACCTCCCGTTGGGCTCGGGTGGAACAGTAACGAGAACATTCGTAAATCTCAGGGTGGGATGACGCTCGGCACGGTGTCGGGCGAGGTGGATTCTCCCACGCTCAATCCACTTGACCTGGGCATGGCTGCCGCATTTGGGCCGAACTATTGGGTACACCTCTACGTGCTGTCGCGTGCAGGGGATGAGATGTATGTCACTGCCTACGACGTGACTGAATGGAACGAAGGCATAGGCCTTCACGAGTTGCCCCGGCGCCTTTGGATGAAGAAGCTCGAGCTTCCAGCGGGCGAACGAGCCGACCATGACTCCACCTGGCGGCTGCACCTCGACCGACGCCAGGGAACCATGTACGTCGCTGGGAACATCACGGTCATTCGAGATAACCAGTACCGCGCCGAGGGGCGCGTTTTCGAGGTTCCCTTTGACGCCGGCGCCCCAGCAATCGCGTTGCCGCCTCCAGCGTTTCCCGTCGAGGAGTCCATCCTCGACGAGACGAACGGTGAGTTCATCCTTTCCACCTTGACCGTTGAGACTGCCGACCCGCTCAACCCTGTGCCCGCGGGCGGTGCCGAACTTGTGACCTACGACATCGAACGGGGCAGTGCAGCGCTCAATACGGTGATTCAGAAGAATGCCGTGGAGAACGTGCGAGCCGTGTCAGGGATGGAGGTCAACGAACTGACGGGAGACGTGCTGCTCGGCGCCCTCTATTGCGGAGGGAAGCCGATTGTTCCATGTAATAACTCGGTTCCCTCAATTCTCAAGATCAAGCGGCTGTAACCAGCCTGCAGCCCCACGGAGTGATCCGCACCGAACCGAAAAGAGCACACGCCATGAGAAAACTATTGAGCAAAGCCAGCGCGGGAGTCATCGCAGGAACAGTCGCGTTCGCGGCCGTGTTTGCCGCCGCGGGCGCCGCCCAAGCTACCCCTGCAGAGCTCACCGAACTGCACCAGCTGAGCCCATCCGACGGGTCACGCGCCGGATATTCCACGGCGATGAGCGGAAAGTACATCGCCTACACCGACGTCTGGGGCGCCTCTGTCGCAGTCTCCGTCGCCACCGACGACACGCTGACACAGTGGGATACCAGCCGGGTGACTGTCGCGAATCCTCCGGCTGCGTTCGGCAAACGCGTTGCACTCAACGAGGACGCGACCAAGCTCTCGGTTGCCGGGGCCGGTGTCGTGGTGCAGTTCACACGCAATAGCCTGAACGACTGGACGGAAAGCTCTCGGTACACGGCTCCGGCCGATACCTCACGTGTCACGCGGATCGCCGAGTCGTTTGGAGAAGCCTTGGCCGCAAGCGGCGACCTCATTGTCGTCGGAGCGTCAAACGCCACAGTGGACGGTCACGCCAACACTGGCCTCGCGTACGTCATTGACAGCCGCAACGGGTCCACTCGGGAGCTCCTCCCCACGGAAATCCGTCCGGGGAGCATCACCGGTCAGACGGTTGCTATTTCAGGAGACCATATCGCGGTCAGTGCAGTGCAGAATACCGACGATGCACTGAGGCGCGTCGGAGGGGTGTACCTGTGGGATGTCTCTGCTCCCGTGGGCACGGAACCCGGGTTCGCCACGCAGCCCGTCGACGACGCGACGGTGTGCCTGCCGAGTGGCGGGGGCGGCCCCGCGTTCGGGTTCGCGCTCGCGTTCCAGGGGGAGTCTCTCTTTGTGGGCTCCCCGGTCGAAGCAAATTTCACCGGCCCCCAGGCTGACCCCGAACACGGCTGCAATCGCTCCTCGATTCAGTCTGGCACCACAACCCAGGGTGCCCTGTATCAACTCGATCTGTCGCTCACCCAGCAGGGTGCCAAGCTGTTACCCCCGCAGCACAGTGAAAACTTCGGGTCGTCGATCGCTGTTTCTGGCGAGACCATTCTCGCCAACGCTGAGGTGCGGCCTGCCGCCCAGGGTGAGGTGCACGTCTACTCGACGGGCGTCTTCACTGCGACCACCGAGGCTACGATCGCACCGGAGCCTGTGCAGACCCTCCGTGCGTCAGACGCGACGGATCGCGATCAGTTCGGCTACACCCACTACGACTCAGCGATCCGCGCGACTCCGGATGCCGTTGCTGTTGGTGCACCGTTTGCTCGAGGAAAGGCAGGATCCGTCTATATGTTCGGCCCCCAGCGGGCGGCAAATGTTGTTCCCGCCGTGACAACGACCGACGCGCAGGGTGCCTACGGCGCAGTGTACGCACTCTCCGCCTCTGTCACTGGACAGAGCGCAGCAGGAAGTATCGCCTTTGCAAGCGCAGGCGCGGAATGGGGGAGTGTGCCAGTGGTCAGCGAGACGGCCGAATTTGAGCTCGATTCACTGCTCCCGGTGGGCGACCATGTCTTTACTGCCAGCTATTCGGAGGATGGAGGAGTCACGGTGCGCGCCGAGGCACAGGGCACCGTTTCAGTGCTTCAAGCAGAAACCAGTACGACGCTCCTCTTGGGCACGGCACCCAAACAGAGCTCGAGTTCATCCAAGGTTCGTGTCGAAGGCGCCGTCTCTGGAATACACGGTACGGCCCCCGAAGGGAGCGTCGAAATTGCGGACAGTAATGGGACGACGCTTGCAGTCTTGTCGCTCGACACGGCTGGAACCTACTCGGGAATACTTGCTGCTCCCACGGAAGACGTTGGGATAACCGCAAGGTTTTCTGGGGATTCCAACCATCACCCATCCAATTCGAAAGCTCTGTCGCTAGGCGCGACAAACCAGACACAGCCGTCGGCTCCAGCCCCGCCTCGGAAGCCAAGCAGTGAACGCCCGACTCAGCACACGCCGACAGAATCAAAGCTTGCTCAAACAGGGCAGAGCGGTTTTGGGCTGGTTGCTGGTGCGTGTGCGGTCATGCTCGGAGGAGGGGCGGCTCTCCTGGCCAGCCGGATGAGACGACGACGGATATCTGGTGGAGGCGTGTGAACCGCGCATTGGCTTCCCGGATCGGCTCGGCGCGGCGCAAAACTGAGATCCCGCCTGACTCCCGGAGGCGCGAGATCTCAACCTTATTGGCTGCGCACATCCACGCGGCGGTGCCCAGAAGGCTCGAGAGCGCGGTCGGTGTGGCGAAGCTGGCCTGCGGGGCAACGACACGCCCGGAGTGAAGTCACCGAGCCTGAGAACTCCCGGTGAGGGGTGTGAACCGGGTATCTTCGATGGTATGACTTCCCAAAGCTTCCTCCGTCTCCCCGAGTCTGTTCAAGTTCTCGTGACCGAAGGCCTTGACGCCGAGGTGCAGAACTCGTTCGCTCGGATCGAGGAAGCACAGGCCGCGGGTGATGAGACGCTCGTCCGCTTCCTGGAGGGCGACATCATGCGTGCCTCGGCGCTGCGCATGAAGATCACCGGGGAAGACCCGAAGATCTAGCGTTCAGCAGCGGCGAGCTGCGCGGCGAGTCCCGCAGCATCCTGCTGAATCCAGTACTCGACGATCAGGCCGTCGGCAACGCGATACACCGCGCTGCCGACGGCCTCGATCGTTGTGCCGGTCGGGGCGTGGCCGTCGATCTCGCCCACGTGCGCGCCATGCTGAATCCACCGGGCGTACGCGCGATCCCCATCGACCAAAAGCTCGTCGATCGCGAACTCGAACGGGCCGAACATCTCGAGCATCTCCTCGACGTGCTCCTCGTAGTTCGCGGGGGAGCGATCGATCGTCTCGCGCGCGGCGGCTCGGACCTGGTGGGCGCGCACGCTGGGGGCCATGAACTCCGCCGCACGGTGCGGTTCGCGTCCGCTGCGAACGGTCTCCAGGAATGCGGTCACGGTGTCGCGGGTGCTTCGGCTCATGCATCGATTCTGGCATGGCTGGCGCCCTCTACCCGCGCACGAATGAGGCGCTCCTCTCCGCCCCGATTGGCCCTTCGTCGCAGAAACCGATAGGTATGGTGTGGGCGACTTTGCCCAGAACTCCGTCGAAAGGGGAGCCCTATCCATCCGCCGGTACACGTCCACTCTCACACAAGACCTCTTGCCAACCCCGCGCCGCTCCGCGAGCGCCTGATCGATGTCACGCGGCGATTCACGCCGTCGGACCTCATTCCCACTTAGCGTTCTTTCTTTTCACCATTCGGTTTCCGGCACTGACGCCGACCATCCGTATCTTGAAAGGAACACGCAATGACAGAGCTGCAACAGCTCTCGGGCCCGGTTGTTCTCGGGCTCTTTATTCTCTTCTTCGGCGCGAGCCTCATCATCTCGCTGCGCATCAGCCGGAAGCGTGAGAACGCCGACGGCTACATGACCGGCGGAGGCCGCATCGGCTTCGGCATTTCCGCCGCCTCGATGACCGCAACCTGGATCTGGGCTGCATCGATGTACGCCTCGGCCACCTCCGGCTTCCAGTATGGCCTCTCGGGTCCGATTCACTACGGACTCTGGGGCGCGCTGATGATTCTGCTGATCTACCCCTTCGGGCGGCGGATTCGGCAGGTTGCGCCCCGTGCGCACACCATCGCGGAGGTGATGTTTGCGCGACACGGCCGCTCAAGCCAGCTGATGCTCGCGGGCTCGAACGTGCTGGGCAGTGTGATCAGCCTCACATCGAACCTCATCGCCGGTGGTGCGCTCATCGACATGCTGTCGCCCTTCACCTTTACGCAGGGCATCATTGCGATCGGCGCTGGTGTGCTGCTCTACACGCTGTGGGCCGGGTTCCGCGCCTCGGTGCTTACCGACTTCATGCAGGTGCTCTTCATGTTGGGCGCTGTGGTGATCATCATCCCCGTCGTGTTCTTCGCCGCGGGCGGCCCCGAGCTGTTCGAGACGGGAGCGCATCGCCTCACGCCTCAGCAGGCGAACTTCTTCTCATCGGACGCGTTCTTCAACCAGGGCGCGCCCTACATCGCCGCAGTGCTCGCATACGCGATCGGCAACCAGACGATCGCGCAGCGCCTCTTCGCGGTGCGCGAGGACCTCATCAAGAAGACCTTCGTCACCGCGACGGTCGGCTACGGCGCCACGATCATCGGCATCGGCATGCTCGGCGTGATCGCGCTCTACGCGGGCATCGAGCCCGCGGGCGGCGACGTGAACAACCTCATCCCGCAGCTGGCGGCCACGTACCTGCCGCCGGCGCTGCTCGCGCTGTTCTTCATCATGATCATCGGCTCGCTCTCATCGACCGCGGACGCAGATCTGACCGCGCTCGCGTCGATCGTGATGGCCGACATCTACGGTCAGAACGTGGCGGGGAAGGGGCGCGCGAACCCGCGCACGATGGTGCTCATCGGGCGCATCACCATGATCGTCGCGGTGACCGCGGGAATCTTCTTCGCGGGATCGCAGCTCAACATTCTCGATCTGCTCGTGTTCGTCGGCGCGCTCTGGGGCGCGCTGGTGTTCCCCGTGATCGCGAGCTTCTATTGGGATCGCGTCACGAACGCCGCATTCAGCGTCGCGGTGGTCGCGGCACTTGCGGCATTCCTTCCGGTGCGCTTCGAATGGGTTGAGCTGAGCGGGGGCGTGGGGATCCTGAGCGACGTGCTCGCCACCATCGGCATCGGCGTGGTGCTCGGCCTCATGGCGTTCGGCTTCTTTGGGCGCCGCGTCGCGCTCGTGGTGGGCGTGCTGTCGACGCTCGCGGCAGCGCCGTTCGCGATCGGATTCCTGCACCTGTACCCGGTGCTTTCGGGATCCCTCGTGGCGTACGCCGTGAGCACGATCGTGTGTGTCGCGCTGACGCTCGCCTCACGGAAGGCGCCGTTCGACTTCGCGCTGATCCGTGAGCGCACGGGTGACTTCGATCCGATCCCGAACGAAGAAGAGGCCGCGGGCGCCGCCACGAGCAGCGAGCTCACCGCGCCGGGAGCCCCGACCATGGCAGAAAGGACACACGCATGACCTGGAACACTGTATTGCTGACCCTGTACGTGCTGATCTGGCCGGTGCTCGTGGCGGGCACGCTGACGGTGATCGTGCGCGCCTTTGTGAAGGAATGGCGCGAGGCGAAGCGCGAGGGGCGCTCCATCATTTAGCATCGTGCCACGCTCGGCTCTGGGGGCCGCGGGTGCCGGATCGGTTACGCGATCCGGTGCTCGTGGATCTCGGAGCTGAGCGCGGTTCCGTTCACCTCGAGATACAGCTGGCCCTCGGTCACCGAGACCGTCATCGTATTGCGGCGCTCGAGCAGCGGCACGATGGAGTCGATGAAGCCAGGATCGAACGAGCGGATCGGGATCTCGGCTGCTGCGTGAATCGTCTTCCCCTGCCAGTTCGGCATGAGGCGGGCGGGGTCGCGGTGCGTGTAGACGGCCGCTCGGTCGGCGAGCTTGCTGCCGTGGTGGAGGCGCTGCGCGTCGGGGGCGCCGATCTCAATCCAGGCGGTGATCTGGCCGGTGAGATCGCGCACCAGCACGGCGGGCTCATCGGCGTCTGAGACCCCACCCGCAGCGAACGTGATGCCCTCCTCGTACTCGAGGCAGTAGGCGAGCACGCGGGTGGCGAGGTATGCCGCGGTCTCCGAGGGGTGGCGCGCGGCCCGGAGCTGGAGGTCCTCGTAGACCCCGCGGTCCACGTCCGCCAGCTGGATGTCGAAGTTGTGGATCGTCGCGCCAATAGCCATAGTCATCGAGCCTAGTGGGCGGCGGGTCACCCCGGGTTCCGATCGAGAAAAGCGATGCGCCGCCGTGCCCGACGGGTTACGCTCGGCTCACAGGCCTGGGGCTGAGTGTTCCGCCCGATGGCACGCAGGATCGCGAAAGGACCCGCTCGATGACCACCTACCGCGTCGGCTTTCTCGTCGGCAGTATTTCCTCGACCTCGATCAATCGCAAGCTCTCACTCGCGCTCACCCGCCTGGCGCCGGAAGCGGGCCTCGAGTTCTCGGAGATCCCGATCTCCGGCCTGCCGTTCTACTCCGCGGATCACGACGCGGACATTCCTGCGGCGGCCGCGGAGTTCAAGCGCGCCATCGAGGCCGCGGAGGCCGTGGTCATCGTGACGCCCGAGTACAACCGATCGGTGCCGGGGGTGCTGAAGAACGCGCTCGACACCGCGAGTCGGCCGGGCGGGCAGAACAGCTTCACCGGCATCCCGTCGGCGGTGATCGGTGCTTCGGGTGGCCGCATTGGCACGGCCGTCGCCCAGCAGCATCTGCGCTCCATCCTGTCGTTTCTGAACTCGCCGGAGATGGCGCAGCCGGAGGCGTACATCACCATGCGCGACGGAATGATCACCGACGAGGGTGAGGTGACCGACGAGTCGACCCGCGGCTTCCTGCTGCGGTGGCTCGAGGCTGTGCACGCGCACGTGGCGCAGGTACGCGGCGACGCAAACTAGTCCGTGGCGCCCGGTTCCTCGTTCGCCCAGTCGAGGTCTGCGATGTCAATCTCGCGGGTCATGTCGGTGAGGAACCGGGTGACCGCGGCCCGCTCCTCGCTCGTGAGACGCGCAGCCGCGTGGAACCGCTTCGCGTGCTGCGCGCCCACCGTGCGGATCGCCGCCTCGCGCGTCTCGCGGGTGATACTGATCGCAAAGGCGCGGCGATCCTGCGGGTGAATCGCACGCGAAATGTGGCCGTCACGCTCCAAGCGGTCGAGGAGCTTCGTTGTGGACGGCGTGGTGATCCCGAGGTGTGCGGCGATTGACCCCGGGGTCGCGATGCCACCCTGATTCTCCGTGACGATGAGGAAGTGCAGCGCGCGCATGTCGGTACGGCCGAGCTGCATGTACTTGAGCGAGGCTTCGGAGAGGCGGTCTTCGGCCTCGCGTAGTGCGCCGAGGGCCGCCATGAGTGCGCCAATCTCGGTGAGGTCTTCGCCCGACATGCCTCGCCGATCGACGAGTCGGCTCTCCGGATCGTTTCCGGCCACGTCGTACATCCCGGGAGTGCGGGGGAGTGGCTCGGTCGCAGACATGATGCTATGTTAGCCCCACAGATAAATTGCGCCGAGGATGATTATTAACCTTGGCTAGCTAAGTGGGGTGGGAGATGTCCGCGAACCGGGAACGTACGACACAGCGCGCTGAGCGGGAGTCGTCGGCGAAACGCTGGCCTACCTGGGCGCGCGTGCTCGTGCCGGCCGCGCTGATTCTCATTTGGGTCGCCGCCGCGGGCGTGGGCGGCCCGTACTTTGGCAAGGTGAGCGAGGTGTCGTCGAACGACCAAACCACCTACCTGCCGACCTCCGCGGAGGCCACGCAGGTGCAGCAGCGCCTCGGCGACTTCCGCGACGGCGACGACATTCCCGCCGTCGTCGTGCTGACGCAGCAGGACGCGTTCACGCCCGAACAGCTCAGCGCGCTGAATGAGGCCGCAGCCGAGCTGACGGACCGGGTGCCCGGAGTGGGTGAGGGACTCTCCCCGCTTATCCCCTCCGAAGACGGGCGTGCGGCACAGCTCTTCGTGCCCATCGACAGCGGCGAGGGGCTCCGCGACACCGTGAATGCGGTGGGAGACGAGCTTCGGGCCGTGGCTCCCGCTGGCGTCGAGGTCTTCCTGACGGGCCCCGCAGGGTTCACCGCCGACCTCGTGAACGGCTTCTCGGGCATCGACGGGATTCTGCTTGGCGTCGCGCTCGCCGCAGTGTTCGTGATCCTCATCATCGTGTACCGCTCGCTGCTGCTGCCCGTCGCCGTACTTGGCACGAGCGTCATCGCGCTCACGGCCGCGCTGCTGCTCAACTGGTGGCTCGCTAAGTGGGGGCTGCTCATGCTCTCGGGCCAGACGCAGGGCATCCTCTTCATCTTGGTCATCGGTGCGGCAACCGACTACTCGCTGCTCTACGTGTCTCGATACCGGGAGGAGCTGCGCCTCGTGCAGGATCGTGGCACCGCGACGTTCCGCGCACTGAAGGGCTCGCTCGAGCCTATCCTCGCCTCGGGGGGCACGGTGATCGCCGGTCTGCTCTGCCTGCTGTTGTCCGACCTGAAGTCGAACAGCTCGCTTGGGCCGATCGCGGCGATCGGCATCGTGTTCGCGATGCTCGCTGCGCTGACCCTCCTGCCCGCAATCCTCTTCGCGTTCGGGCGGGCCGCCTTCTGGCCGAAGCGGCCGAAGTACGAGCCCGAGGTGGTCGCTGCCGAGCACGGCATCCACGGCGGGGTGTGGGCGAAGCTCGCCGGCTGGATCAAGCGCCGCCACCGCCCCATCTGGATCGTTACGGCACTCGTACTTGCGGTCGGCGTGGTCGGTGCGTCGCAGCTCGACGCGAGCGGCGTGCCCCAATCGGACCTCGTGCTGGGTGCGTCCGAGGCTCGCGATGGCCAGCAGGCGCTTGGCGAACACTTCCCGGGTGGCTCGGGCAGCCCGGTCATGGTGATCACGCCGGAGAGCGAGCTGCAGGCGACGGCGGACACGCTCCTCGCCCAGTCCGGCATCGAGAGCGTGAGCGTCACCGCGCAGGACTCGCTGAGCGGCACCCTGCCGGTCACCGCAGACGGGATCGGGCAGGCCGGACCGCCCGGAATGCCGGGCGCCGCAGCGCCGCAGCCCACCGTTGCTGACGGCGACGTGTTGCTGCAGGCCACGCTCTCGGACGCAGCAGACTCGGACGCGGCAGGGGAGACGGTGCGCGATCTTCGCGCGGCGCTTGCCGACTCAGTACCGGCGGCGCTGGTCGGCGGCGTCACGGCCACCGCGATCGACACGAACGATGCGTCGATCCACGACCGCACGCTCATCATTCCGATCGTGCTGCTCGTCATCACGCTGATTCTGATGCTCCTGCTGCGCTCGCTCGTCGCCCCGCTGCTGCTCGTCGCGACGACCGTGCTCTCCTTCGGCACCGCGCTCGGGGTGGCGGGCTGGCTCTTCACCCACGTCTTCAAGTTCCCGGGAGCCGACCCCGCGGTGCCGCTCTACAGCTTCGTGTTCCTCGTGGCGCTCGGCATCGACTACAACATCTTCCTCATGACGCGCGTGCGCGAGGAGTCGCTCGCGCACGGCACCCGCCAGGGCGTGCTGCGCGGGCTGTCGATCACGGGCGGGGTCATCACCTCGGCTGGGCTCGTACTCGCGGCGACGTTCGCCGCGCTCTCCGTGATCCCAATCCTGTTCCTCGTGCAGATCGCATTCATTGTTGCCTTCGGTGTGCTGCTCGACACCTTCATCGTGCGCTCGCTGCTCGTCCCGGCGCTCAGCTACGACATCGGCCGCGCGATCTGGTGGCCGTCGAAGCTCGCCCGCGGGGAGCGCTAAACGGAGCCGCTCACGCCAGTCGCGGCGAGCAGCTCGCGCGTGAACTCGTGTTGCGGGGACCGGAACACCTGCTCGGTCGGCCCCTCCTCGATAACGCTGCCGTCGCGCATGATGAGTGTGCGGTCGGCCACCGCGCGCACGGCGGCGAGATCGTGAGACACGAAGACGAGCGCCACGTGCTCGCGCTCTTGCAACTTCCGAAGGAGCGCGAGGATGCCCGCCTGTGTGGCCATGTCGAGCGCGGAGACGGGCTCATCGCACACGAGCACATCGGGCCGCGCGGCGAGCGCGCGCGCAATTGCCACCCGCTGTCGCTGGCCCCCGGAGAGCGACACGGGGCGGCGTCGCAGCAGCTCGGGATCAAGGCCCACCGTACGCAGCAGCTCGGCGGGGGTGCGCTGCGCGCCAGATGAGGTCTGGTCAGGCCGGATCGACGCGGCGATGATGCGTTCCACGCGCCACCGCGGATCGAATGTGGCGAGCGGATCCTGCGGGATGAGCCGCGCTCGGGGCGGAGGATCTGCCTGCGCGAGTGTGCCAGAGTCTGGCCGATCGGCCCCAGCGAGCACGCGCGCGAGGGTCGTCTTTCCCGCTCCAGACTCGCCGACCACCCCGAGTGCTTCGCCGGCGCGCAGGGTGAGCGAGACACTGCGCAGCCCGGTCGTGCCGCCCGCGGGCGCCGGGAAGAGCCGGCTCGCTTCGGTCAGTGCGATGAGTTCGCGGCCCGGCCGTGGTGGCGGGCCCGGCTTCGCCCCGCGCGGAATTGCTGCGACGAGCGCCCGCCCCGCCGGGGTGCTTGGCCGTGCGAGGAACTCTGCGCTGGGCGCGCACTCCACGATGCGCCCGGCCTCGAGCACCGCCACGCGGTCTGCCACGCGAGCGACTGCGCCGAGATCGTGGCTGATCAGCAGCACGCCCGTGCCGGCATCCCGGATGCCGCTGAGATGATCGAGCACGCGCGCCGCGGTCGCTGAGTCGAGCGCGGTGGTGGGCTCGTCGGCGATGAGGAGCGGCGGCTGAGCGGCCAGGGCAGCGGCGATCAGCGCACGCTGCCGCATACCGCCCGAGAGCTCTCCGGGGCGCTGCGCGAGCCGTGCCTCGGCGTCTGGCAGGCCGGCGGCCTGCAGTGCAGCGATCACTGCGGCGCGGCGCTCGGCCCCGCGTACCCCGCGGAGTGCGAGCGCCTCGCCGACTTCGGCGCCGATCGTGCGCAGCGGATCGAGCGACTGCAATGCGTCCTGCAGCACGAGGCCGACGGTGGCGCCGCGGATGCCGCGCCACTGGCGCTGGGTGGCGCGCCGCATGTCGCGCCCGGCGACGCTCAGTGTGGTCGCCTCCACACGCCAGCGCGGGCTCGCCTGCGTCAGGCCGAGCAGCGTGCGTGCGAGCACGGACTTTCCCGCGCCGGATGAGCCGACGACGGCGAGGCACTCGCCCGGCGCGACGGTGAGCTCGAGTTCGGTGAGCACGCGTGCGCCGCCGGGCGCGGTCACGCTGAGTCCAGTGGTGTCGAGCAGGGGGATCGTCATGCGAGCTCCGTTCCACGCGCGAGGCGGCGCCCCAGCACGGTGAGCGCGGCCGCCGTGCACACGATCGCGAGGCCCGGCCCTACGGTCATCCACCAGGCGGAGGTGAGGTACACGCGGCCCGCGTTGAGCATGGCGCCCCACTCGGGGGCTGGCGGCTCGGTGCCGAGTCCGAGGAAGCCGAGCGCAGACACCCACACGATCGCCTGACCCACGCCGAGTGTGGCCGCAGACACGAGCGGCCACAGGGTGTTTGGTGCGATGTGCCGCACGAGGAGACGTGCGGGCGAAACCCCGTCGAGCCTGGCCCACTCGACGTAGCCGCTCTGCGCCACCCCGCGCACGCGCGCTCGGAGCATGCGGGCGTAGCCGGGCACGGTGGCGATCCCAATCGCGAGGATCGCTGCGGTGGGGCCGCTGCCGAGCACCGCGATGAAGAGCAGCGCCATCACGAGAGTGGGGAGCGCGAACAGCACCTCGAAGAGCCGGCCAAGCGCCGAGTCGACCACACGCGGGCCGAGCCCCGCGAGGAAGCCGAGCAGCGCGCCCGCGCCGATGCCAATGCCGGTGGCGGCGAGCCCGATGCCGACGGAGGCGCCGGCGCCGTGCACCACGCGCGTGGCCACATCGCGACCCGACTCGTCGGTGCCGAGCGGGTGCGCGAGCGACGGCGCTTGGAACGCCTCGGCCGGGTTGATTGCGAGGGGGTCGCCGGGTGCGATCAGCCCCGGGGCGACGACGGCGATCAGAGCGAGGGCGAGCAGGAGCAGGCTGGCGTACTCGGGCAGGCGCAGGCGCGGCGGGCTCATGCGGTTCCCTCCGTGCCTGCGGGGTGCGTTCCTGCGGAGTGGATGCGTGCGGTGCTCTCGCCTGCGGCGGTGCCGGGGTCGCGGACGGCACGCAGCCGCGGATCAACGAGCGGTTCGAGGAGCTCGGTGACGAGCATCACGGCGACGTAGAGCAGCGCGATGACGGTCACTCCGCCGATCACCACGGGGACATCGCGCACCATGGTCGCCTCGAGTAGCATGCGGCCGAGGCCGGGTCGCGCGAACAGCGCCTCGACCACCACGGCGCCGCTCAACAGCGAGCCGTAGGCCCAGCCCGACAGAGCGAGCGCGGGGAGTGCGGCGTGCCGCAGCGTGTGGCTGAGGAGCACGCGCGTCTCGGAGGCGCCGCGAGCGCGCGCCGTGGTGGCGAAGGGGGCGAGGTCGGCCTCCTCGAGTGAGCCGTGCATCACGTGCGCGAGGTAGCCGGCAATGGGGACAGCGAGCGTCACAACGGGCAGCACGAGACCTGCGGGGGAGGCGCCCGTGCTCGTTGCCGGGAAGAGGCCGAGCCCACTCGCGAACACGAGGATGAGCACGGCCCCGAGGAAGAAGTGCGGGGTCACCGAGACGATCGTCTCGATGCCCGAGAGCACGGCGCGCACGGCTCGCCCGATCCGCCCCCGCTGTGTCGCTGCGAGGAGCGCACCCCCGAGTGCGAGCAGCCACGCGAGGATGAGTGCGAGGGAGGCGAGCAGCACGGTCGGGGGGACGTTCGCGGCGAGGAGCTCGCTGACGGGCTGCTTCCGTGCGTAGGAGTCGCCGAACTGCAGCGTGACGGTGCGCCACAGCTGCGACAGGTATTGCACGATGAGGGGCTGGTCGAGGCCATAGTCGGAGCGGGCGCGTGCCACCGCATCGGCGCTCGCTTGGGATCCGGGGCCGCCAAGAATCGCCTCGAGCGGATCCCCGGTGGCGCGCACGGCGACGAACACGATCGTCGCGGTGACGAGCACTACGAGGATTGCGGAGCCGAGGCGTCGCAGCACCGCGAGGGCGACTCGTGCCGCCCGCGCGGTGGGTGCGGGCCCGACGGCCCGTGTGGGCCGCGTGCCCCCATCGATCATGTTTACTCCGTGAGCTGCGCGTTCACGAAGGTGGGTGTTGCCACGGTGCCGAGCGTGGTCACGCCCGTCACACCCTTCGTGAGGAAGTGGTTCTGCTGATCATAGAGCGGCAGCACGGTGTAGCTCGCGAGGATGCGCTGCTGCGCGTCGGCGTAGAGCTTCTCCCGCGCCTCGGCATTGAGCGTGTCCGAGGCCTCGTCGAGGATCGCGTCGAGCTTCGCGTCAGCCAGCTGCGCGTGGTTCGCGAAGTAGCCGGACGGGGCGGGCACGATGCCGTCCGAGTGGAAGAGGATCCGCAGCACGTCGGGCCCCACCTTCGTGTAGGGGGCGCTCACCGCTTCGTACTCGTTCGCACCCAGCGCACCGTACCAGGTGCTGAGGTCGACGGGCTCGAGCTGCACGTCGAAGCCGATCTTGCCGGTGTTCGCCTGAATCTGCTCGAACAGCGACTGCTCGGCCGCGGTCGACTGGTTCGTGCTCACGGGGAAGCGAACGGTGAGACGCTTGCCATCCTTTACGCGAACGCCGTCCGCGTCGGTCTGCGTCCAGCCTGCCTCGTCGAGCAGCTTCGCGGCCTGCGCCGCGTCGGTGGTGAACAGATCGGGATCGCTCGCGCCCGCCGGCTCCGTGCTCGCGAGGGGTGAGTACGAGCGCTCGGCGGTGCCGCGCGTCAGCGACTCGATGCCGGGGTTCGGGTCGGCGGCGCGGATGAACGCCTCGCGCACGCGGATATCGTCGAAGGGCGTCTGCGCCGAATTCAGCTCGATCCGGTTCGATGCGCCGGGGCGGGGCGCGTCGATGTGGGCGATGCCCGCGTCCTTCGCCGCGATAATGTCGCCGGGTAGCGGGTTGTCGATCACCTGCACCTCACCGGATGCGAGCGCGGCGTAGCGGGTCGCCGCGTCGGGGATGAAGCGCCACTCGATGCTCTCGAGGTGCGCCGCGCCATCGTGGTCGGCCTCGGGGCCGGGGGTGGCGTAGTCTTCGTTGCGCACGAGCGTGACCGACTGCTGCGGCGCCCAGCCCTGCACCACAAACGGCCCGGTGCCGATCGGGGACTTGCAGTTCTCCTCCATGCCGCGGGCGATTCCGGCGGGCGACTGGATCGCGGTCCACTGCTGGCTGAGCGACTCGAGCAGCGCCGAGTCGGGCGCCGAGAGGTGGAAGCGCGCGTGCGTGGCATCGACGGCTTCGACACTCTTCACCTTCTCGACTGCGAGGTAGCCCGTTGATGACTGGGTCTCGGGATCCTGCAGATGCTCGATGTTCGCTTTGACTGCTGCGGCGTCGAGCGGAGTGCCATCGGTGAAGGTGACGCCCTCGCGCAGGGTGAAGTCCCAGGTCAGCCCGTCTTCGCTCGTGGTCCACTCGCTGGCCAGCCACGGGGTGATCGTGCCGTCGGCGGTACGTCCGACGAGCGGCTCGAGGTACTGCGTCGAGATGAGTGCCTGCGGGTAGTTACCGCCCACGTGCGGGTCGAGGCAGGTGGGCTCGGCGTCGCCGGTCGCGTAGACGAGCGTGCCGCCGTCCTTCGGGGTGCCGGCGCCGGGCTCTGCGCCGGGGGTGGCGCACGAGCTGAGCATGAGGGCGGCGCCCGTGGCGAGGATCGCGAGGCCGCCGAGGCCGAGTGCGCGTGGGGCCTGTGCGGCCCGCGGGGTGTGCAGTGCCATGGGGCAACTCCGATTTCTGCTGATGCGGCTCCCGTGTACGGTGCCAGTTGCGCCGGGGGAGCGTGTTGTTAGATCGAGTTCAACAACGAGGAGTCTACCCCAGGACGCATGCCGAATGGGAGCGCGATGCGAAGCGCCGAGGGTCGCTCGTCATGCCACCGCTAGGCTGGGCCCATGAGCACTGCCGCGCGCGGGCGCCCCCGCGCCTCCTCCCGAGAGACGATCGCTGACGCCGCGACCGAGCTCTTCCTCGAGCAGGGCTACGAAGCCACCGCCGTGACCGAGATCACGCGCCGTGCGGGAGTGAGTCGCTCCAGCTTCTTCAATTACTTCGCCGGCAAGGCCGACATTCTCTGGTTTGTGCTTGACCAGCGCATCGCAGCGGTACTCGAGGCGGTTGCAGACGCCACCGTGCCGGTGCCCGAAGCGCTGGCGCTGCTCGCGGCCGGCCCCGGGCCCGAAACGCTCGCCCTGGCGATCGTGGACGCGCGCACGATGGGCGTCGAGGAGGAGCTCGCCGCGGGTCGCGCCGAGCGGCAGCTCCGTCTCGGTGCCGCGCTCGCCGAGCGACTCGTTCGCGACGGGAGCGATTCCTGGACCGCGGAGATCGCAGGCGCCGGCTACGCGGCCGCCGTACTCGGTGCGGTGTGGCGCTGGGCCGAGCGGGGCGCTGGCCGCACCCCGCTCGAGGCCCCGCTCTCGGAGGCGCTTGCCGCCTCCCGCGCCCTGCTCAGCTGACGCGGGAGGGTGTAGCGTGTCGCGCTACAGTGACGCCGCCAGGCGGGTGCCCTGGTCGATGGCTCGCTTCGCGTCGAGCTCGGCCGCAACGTCTGCGCCACCAATGAGGTGCGCGGTGATGCCGCGTTGGGCGAGCTCCACGTGGAGTGACCGCTCGGGCTCTTGTCCCGTGCAGAGCACAATCGTGTCGGCCGGGATGGTGCGCTCTGCGCCGTTCACCGCGATGCGTAGGCCCGCATCGGTGACGCCGAGGTAGCTCGCGCCGGGCACCATCTCGACGCCGCGCCGCGCGAGCTCGCCCCGGTGAATCCAGCCGGTGGTCTTGCCAAGCCCCGCACCGAGCTTCCCCGGCTTGCGCTGCAGCATGGTCACCGTGCGTGAGCTGGTCTGCTGAGCCGTGGGCGCGGCCGCCATGTTGCCGCGCGCCGCGCGCTCGCGCGGCGCGGGGTCGATCCCGCCCGTCGCCGTCGACTCAGGGTTGATGCCCCAGTGTGCGAGGAAACCCGCAACGTCCGAGGGGTCATCGTCACCCTCGTGCGTGAGAAACTCGGCGACGTCGAAGCCGATGCCGCCCGCGCCGAGGATGGCAACGCGGTCGCCCACGGGCACGCGGTCCCGCAGCACATCGAGATAGGTGACCACGCGCGGGTCGGCGAGACCCGGAAAGTCCGGGGTGCGGGGGAGCACCCCCGTCGCGAGCACCACCTCATCGAAGTCCTCGGCGGCGAGCAACTCGGCCGTCGCGGGGGAACCAAGCTTGAGCCGCACGCCAGTTTCCGCGATGCGCACGGTGAAGTAGCGCAGCGTCTCGCGGAACTCGCTCTTGCCTGGCACCTGCAGCGCGACGTTGAGTTGCCCGCCAATGCGTTCGGCGGCGTCGAAAAGGGTGACGTCGTGCCCGCGCTCTGCCGCAGTCGTCGCGCACGCGAGCCCGGCCGGACCCGATCCGACGACCGCGATCCTGCGCCGCCCCGGGGCGCGTGTGATCCGCAGCTCGGTCTCCGCGCCGGCGCGCGGATTGACTAGGCAGCTGGCGAGCTTGCCTGAGAACGTGTGGTCGAGGCACGCCTGATTGCAACCGATGCAGGTGTTGATGCGCTCGGGAGTGCCGGCAGCGGCCTTCGCGACAAACTCCGGATCCGCAAGGAACGGGCGGGCGAGCGACACGAGGTCGGCGTCTCCTGTCGCGAGGGCCCGTTCTGCCGCCTCCGGGGTGTTCACCCGGTTCGTGGTGACGAGTGGAATGCTGACCTTCCCCATGAGGCGACGTGTGACCCAGGTAAACGCGCCCCGCGGCACGGAACTTGCGATCGTGGGCACGCGAGCCTCGTGCCAGCCGATGCCCGTGTTGAGGAGGGTGGCGCCAGCAGCCTCTGCGCGGCGCGCGAGCTCGGCGACTTCCTCGGGCGTCGAGCCGCCGGGCACTAGGTCGAGCATGGAAAGCCGGTAGACGATGATGAAGTCTGTGCCGACCGCCTCGCGGGTCTGGCGAATGATCTCGAGGGGGAGACGGACCCGGTTGTCGTAGGAGCCACCCCACGCGTCGGTGCGCTGGTTGGTGCGTTCCGCGATGAACTGGTTGATGAGATAGCCCTCGGACCCCATGATTTCGACGCCGTCGTACCCGGCCTCCTGAGCGAGGCGAGCGGTGCGTACAAAGTCTGCGATCGTGCGCTCGATCTCCGCGGCGCTGAGTTCGCGCGGCGTGATCGGAGAGATGGGTGCCTGAATGGGGCTGGGCGCGACCGCCTCGGGGTGCGCTGCGTAGCGGCCCGCGTGCAGAATCTGCAGCGCGATGCGCCCGCCCTCGTCGTGGACCGCGTCGGTGATGATGCGGTGGTGGGTGACCGCCGCTGGAGTGTCGAGCAGCGCCGCACCCGGAGTAAGCCGGCCCTCGGGGTTTGGTGAGATGCCACCCGTGATGATGAGGGCGGCTCCTCCTGCCGCCCGCTCGCGGTAGAACGCGGCGAGGCGCTCAGCCCCGCCCGGTGCTTCCTCCAGGCCGAGGTGCATCGAGCCCATGATGATTCGGTTGGGAAGAGTGACGGAGCCCAGCTTGAGTGGGCTGAACAGGTGGGGATACGTCGGCGTTGACATGCGGCCCTCTCTGGTGTGCGCGGTGCTTCCGAATGTATCGACGTGCTCGGTGTGGTGTCGAACGAGCTGTGGCCTTTCTACAAGAGCCCCGCGGGCACACGAAAGGAGGCGGAGCCGAAGCCCCGCCTCCTTGGCGTTCACCGCCGAAGCGATGGGTGCGACGCGTATGCGTCGCGCAACGTCCGAACCTTAGATGGCGCGGATGTTGCTTGCCTGCAGACCCTTGGGGCCCTGCTCGATGTCGAATTCGACGCGCTGCTCTTCGAACAGGTCGCGACGGCCGTTGCCCTGGATCGCGCTGAAGTGAGCGAAGACGTCGGACGCGCCGTCATCGGGCGTGATGAAGCCGAAGCCCTTTTCGGAGTTGAACCATTTCACGGTGCCGGTGGCCATACTGTATTTCCTTTGTGTTGCTGGCCGCGAGAAGCGGCCGGGGTGCCACGGCGACGGCGCCGACGTGGAGACTGGTAGCTGTGCCGCATGTTTGCGACGGACAAAACTTGCTGGTGAATCCCAACGTTCGGCATTACTGGTCTTGCGGCTGAGCATATCCCACCTCAGAGCGCTGTTGCAGAATCGTGACAATGTCGTGTCTTTTTTCTGAGTTCCCTGAGTTCTCGCCGATCTCTCGACACTCCCGGCGGTGTGGATCGTAGGAGACGGGGCAGTTTTTCGGGCGCCGCGAGTTCAGGGAGATTTGACGGGCTCAAAAATTGCCGTACGCTGAGTAAAAGTCACTGTGACTTTAACTCCCGTATAGGGGGTGTAAATATTTCGAGCAGACGGGACAGTCATGCCGTACGGGAACGCGAGCGTGAGCGAGCGACGCACCATGCCGCCTGCCGTGGCGGTGTCTGTGGTGGCATTCGCCCTGCACCCGCCGCATGATGCGGAGCGCGACGAGACCGCGCTGTCAGCTCACCCGGGCACCGCGATCTGGGTGCCCCTGGTGCGGCGCACGCGCGCCCCGTTCCTCGGACAGTGGGCGCTCCCCGGCGGGCCGACGGAGTGGGACGAGACACTCGCGGACACCGCGCTGCGCACGCTCCGCGCAGCGGCTCGACGCGACCCCGGCTCCCTCGAGCAGCTCTACTCGTTCGGGAGTGTCGAACGCTCGGCAGAGGCGCAGCGCCTCGTGACGATCGCGTACTGGGCGCTCTACGGCGAACGCGAACTCGCCGCCCCAGCGCTCGACCTCGGTGAGACCAAAACGGACGACACGGATCGCGGCCCTGATCCCCACCGCGATCCCGCGCCGCGTCGGTGGGACGATCCCGCCCCCGCAACACAGCCCACTCAGCGCCCGCTCGCCGCGTCACAAGAAGGGGACAGCGGCAACGTGCGCTGGTTCTCGGCGGACGCGCTGCCCACGCTTGCCTTCGACCACGCGGAGATCGTCGCGCACGCGCTGGCCCGGCTCCGGGCCCGCACCGAGTACGCCGCCGTTGCGCACCGCTTCCTGGGTACCGAGTTCACGCTGAGTCAGCTCCGTACTGTGACTGAGGCGGTGCGCGGTGAGGCCGTCGATCCCGCAAACTTTCGCCGGCAGGCACTCGCGCGCGGCGGCCTCGTGGACACCGGCCGCCTCACGGCGGGCGGTGCCCACCGTCCCGCCCGCCTCTACCGCTTCAGCGAGGCCGACGAATCCTCGGCGCCCTCGACCGCCCCACTGCTTTCATCCTCTCAGACAAGGAGCGCCTCATGACGAGCGTGCACGAACTCATCCGCGACGCTGCAGAGCGTGAAGCCGCGGCCACCAAGCGGGGAACGGGGCGACCGAGCGCCGCGCCGCACCGCCGCCCGATCGCGCTGCGGGCGACCGGGGCGTCGAGCTGCGACACGGGCCTCGTACGCGACCCCTGGGCGATCGATCAGGATCCGGGATACGGGCCCGGAGCGTCGGCCGACGACGAGATTCCCGGCGCCGCGCCGCGCCAGGGGCCGCTGCCCGCAAAGTACACGGACGCGAGCGACGAAGAGCTCACGGAGTGGATCCGGGCGGCGAAGGAAGCGTTAGGGGAGCGCGTGCGCATCCTTGGCCACTTCTACCAGCGCGATGAGATCGTCGAGCACGCAGACTTCGTCGGCGACTCGTTCATGCTCGCGCAGGCGGCGAAGGAGCACCCCGAGGCGGAGGCATTCGTATTCTGCGGGGTCCACTTCATGGCCGAAACCGCGGATATCCTCTCCGGGCCCGAACAGTCCGTGATCCTGCCGAACCTTGCCGCGGGTTGCTCGATGGCCGATATGGCGACGATCGAGCAGGTGGAGGATTGCTGGCGCGAGCTCACCGGATCGCTCGGTCCCGCCGAGCCCGGCGGCCTGCAGCCCGTCATTCCGGTCACGTACATGAACTCTTCTGCCGCGATTAAGGCGTTCTGCGGGCGCAATGGCGGAATCGTGTGTACCTCATCGAACGCGCGCACCGTGCTCGAGTGGGCGTTTGCCCGTGGCCAGCGCGTGGTGTTCTTCCCTGACCAGCACCTCGGCCGCAACACCGCGAAGGCCATGGGCATCCCGGAGAGCGAGATGCCGCTCTGGCGACCCCACCTCGCACTCGGGGGGAACACCGAAGAGCAGCTGCGCGACGCGAAGGTGATCCTGTGGAACGGTTTCTGCTCGGTGCACAAGCGTTTCACGGTCGGACAGATCGAGCAGGCACGCGCCGAATTCCCCGGCGTGCGAGTGATCGTGCACCCTGAGTGTCCGGCTGCCGTGGTCGAGGCGGCCGATGGCGCCGGTTCCACCGAGTACATTCGCAAGGAGATTGAGGCGGCTGCGCCCGGCAGCGTGATCGCGGTGGGCACCGAGATTAACCTCGTCAACCGGCTGCAGGAGCAGCGGCCCGACCTCACGATCTTCTGCCTCGATCCGGTCGTGTGCCCGTGCTCCACCATGTACCGCATTCACCCCGCATACCTGGCCTGGACGCTGGAGTTGCTCCTTGCCGGCGAGACGCCGAACCGCATCACCGTCTCCGAGGCCGTTGCCGACGACTCGCGGGTGGCGCTCGAGCGGATGCTCGCGGCCCGGCCATGATCCTCATCGTCGGCTCGGGGATCGCCGGGCTCGCCGCGGCGCTTGCGGCAGTGGCCGCCGGCGCGGATGTTGAGCTTGTGCTCCCGGGCCGCCTCGACCCGCTCAGCGGGGGCGCAGGGGGAAACACCGCGCTCGCCCAGGGTGGTGTCGCGGCCGCGATCGGTGCGGCGGACTCAGTGCGGGATCATCTCGCGGATACCGTGGCCGCCGGGGCTGGGCTCGTCGACGTCGAGGCGGCCACCGCGCTGGTGAGCGATGGGGCCCGGCGCGTGCGCGAGCTCATCGAGGCCGGTTGGCCGGTGGACCGTGCGGACGATGGCAGCCCCGCGCTCGGGCGCGAGGCAGCGCACGGACGCTCGCGGGTGGTGCACGCGGGCGGGGATCGCACGGGCGAGGGACTGCATGCGTACGTGCGCGCCCAGGTGCGTGCCGCTGCGGAAGGCGGGCGTCTGGTGCTTCGCGAGCACAGCCGAGTCACTGCGTTGCGTCGAACGGCGGGTGTCGTGGTGGGTGCGGAGTTTGTTGGGCCAGACGGCGCCCGGAGGAGCTGCGCGGCAGACGCCGTGGTGCTCGCGACGGGGGGCTACGCCAGCCTCTTTCCGCGCACCTCGAACGACGCTGCTGCCGTGGGCAGCGGCGTGCTGCTTGCTGCCCGGGCGGGTGCGCTTGTTGCCGACCTCGAGTTTGTGCAGTTCCACCCGACCGTGTTGCATGTCGGTGACGGGGCGGGCCGCGGCGACCTCATATCGGAAGCGGTGCGTGGCGCCGGCGCGGTGCTGCGCGACGGGGCCGGCTCGCGGTTCATGGAGTCCGCTCACCCACGGGCCGAGCTCGCGCCGCGCGACGTCGTGTCGCGCACCATCCATCGCGTGTTGCGCGAGCGCGGCGAATCGACGGTGTGGCTTGACGCCACCGGGATTGAGACCGCGGGTGGACCAGGCACGCTGGCTCGTCGTTTCCCCGGTATTTCCGAGACGCTCGCTGCGCACGGGATCGACTGGAGTCGTGAGTCGGTGCCCGTATCGCCCGCGGCGCACTACGCCATGGGTGGGGTGTTGAGCGACTTGGACGGGCGCAGCAGTGTGCCCGGGCTATTCGTGGCCGGCGAGGTGGCGTCCACCGGTGTACACGGCGCGAACCGGTTGGCGTCGAACTCACTGCTCGAGGGGCTCGTGTTCGGCGATCGCGCTGGCGCCGCGGCGGCAGCATGGAGTCGCGAGCCCGGCGAAACGTGGTCCACGCGCGGCGCAGGTTTCGCAGAGCTCAGCGCGTCGGCCCTCACTGTTCCGCTGCGACGCGACCCCGCGAGCGGACAGGCGGGCACGGAGGACTCCGCAGTGCGGGGAGCCATCGCGCGCGGGCTGGGAATCGAACGCGATGCCGCGGGGCTCCGCGACGTCCTCTCTGCCTGCGATGCCGCGACGGGAGACTCCGCCGAGCTAGCCTCGATGATCGCGCACGCGGCGAGCGAGCGGCGAGAGTCGCGCGGAGCGCACCAGCGCGCCGACTTCCCCGAGACCAACTTCATTGCGGCCGACACCGCCGGGTCGTCCTCGGGCCCCAGCTCGCGTGCCGCACAGCGCACTGCCTTCCACTTCACCCGAATACTGCCCTCTTCCGCAGACCTCACGGCTAGGAGCTTTGCCGCATGCTGACCCCCCAACTCACCACGGACGTTGTCTCGCGCGCGCTCGCCGAGGACGCGCCGTGGGGTGACCTGACGGTCGCGCTCACCATCCCCGAGGACGCAACGATCGCCACCCGGCTGGTCGCGCGGGAGGCCGGGGTATTCGCCGGTGGCGCGCTCGTCGAAGCGGCGTTCCGGCAGACAGATTCCCGCGTGAAGCTGAGCGAACTCGCGGCAGACGGCACGTCGTTCGAAGCAGGAGACGTGCTGGCTCGCATCGCTGGCCCCGCGCGCGCGGTGCTCACCGCTGAGCGAATCGCCCTGAACTTCAGCCAGCGGATGAGCGGCATTGCGACGCTCACCGCGCGCTTCGTCGCCGCGGTGGAACACACCCCGGTGCGCATTGCGGACACTCGAAAGACCACGCCCGGCCTGCGCGCGCTCGAGAAGCACGCGGTGCGCATGGGAGGCGGCTCGAATCACCGCTTCAGCCTGTCCGACGCAATCATGGTGAAGGACAACCACCTTGCGGCTCTCGGCGCAGTTGACCCCGAGAGCACCACTGCGGCGCTTGCGGGACTGCGCGAGCGTGTCGGGCACACGACGGCGATCATCGTCGAAGTGGATCGGATCGATCAGATCGAAGCGGTGCTCGCCGCTCACCCGACCGGGCTGCTGCTCGACAACTTCACGAACGACGAGCTGCGCGCGGGCGTCGAGCTCATCGCCGGGCGCGCCATCGTTGAGGCGAGCGGCGGGGTGAATCTCGATACCGTGGCGGGCATCGCGGAGACGGGGGTTGACGTGATCTCCGTCGGGCAACTGACCCACGGTGCACGGGCGCTCGACCTCGGCCTCGATGCTGAGTGAGCCACGGATGAGCGGGACACAGCCGGGTTACCTCGATGCGGCGGCGACCGCGCCGTTGCGCCCCGAAGCGCGCGCCGCGATGACCGCGGTGTGGGACGAGGGACATGCGAACGCATCGAGCGTGCACGCGGCGGGCACGCGGGCACGGGCCGCGGTGGAGCACGCGCGGGCGCAGATCGCCGCAGCTCTGGGTGCGCGGCCTGCAGAGCTCGTCTTCACCTCGGGCGGCACTGAGGCGAATGCGCTGGCGCTCACCGGGCTCGCGCTTGCTCGCCCACGGGGCAGGCACCTCATCGTCTCGGCGATCGAACACTCCTCGGTCCTCGAGTCCGCGCGCTTCCTGGAACGGGTCTTCGGCTTCGAGCTGACCGTGCTGCCAGTGGATGATCGCGGACGGGTGAGCCTCGCCGCGGTGGACGCAGCTCTTCGGGAGGACACGACGCTCCTCTCAATCGGACTCGCGAACGGCGAGATCGGCACCGTGCAGTCGCTCACGGACATCGCGGCGGCGGCGCACGCCCGGGGTGCGCTCGTCCACTCGGACGCCGTGCAGGCCGCTGCGACGCTGCCCGTCTCATTCAGCGACCGCGGGCTCGCGGCCAGCGAGGTGGCCGGCCAGCCGGCGCCGTGGCCCGGCGCCGCGGTCGACGCGCTCACGATCGCCTCGCACAAGTTTGGTGGGCCACAGGGCGTCGGGGCCCTCCTCGTGCGAACGCGGCTCCCGCTTGAACCGTTGCTGCACGGGGGCGGGCAGGAGCGAGGCCTGCGCTCGGGCACAGAGAACGTTGCTGGGATCGCGGGCTTCGGCGCCGCCGTGACCGCGGCGCACGAACAGATCGGGCGGAGCGCGCTGGCGCTCATGCGAAGCCGAGACGCGCTGATCGCTGCGGTGACCGCTGGGGTGCCGGGCGCGAGACTCAGCGGTGATCCGGTGGAACGGCTGCCCGGCCACGCGTCGTTTACGATCGCCGGGGTGAGCGGAGAATCGCTGCTCGTGGCGCTCGACGCCGCGGGTCTTGCGGTCTCCTCCGGCTCCGCATGCGCGGCGGGGCGCTCCGACCCTTCCCCCACGCTCCTCGCACTCGGGGTGTCGCCGGAGCTCGCACAATCGGCCTTGCGCTTCACCCTGCCGAACGAGATCCCGCATGAGCTCATTGACCGGGTGGTGGAGGTGCTTCGAGCTGAGGTTGCGCGGGCGCAGGCCCCTCGACTCGCGCGATATGGCTCGGCACCGAGATGAGTTCGCGGAGCATTGAGACGAGTGGGTGTGCCGGGGTCGTCTGCTCCGCCGCAGCGAGGTGCTGGTCCGCGACGCTCTGCATTCCCGTCAGCCACCACACCCACCCACTGAGCGCGTAGAGCGGCGCGCGGTGAGCGGGCGGGCACTCGGAGATCGCCTCCGCGAGGCGCGCCCGCACATGGACGAGCCGCGAGCGCTCAGTGAACTCGGGTGAGAGAAGCGCGAGCAGCCAGTGCAGCGACCACGCCCCGGGCGTGGGGTCGTCGACCGGCAGGGCCGCGAGCCTGCGCTCCGCGACGCTTCCGCTGCGCAGGTTCTTGGCAAGGATTGACGCGCTGAGAATGCCGAGTGCGGCGGCGGCCCACACGCGGTGGTCTCGCAGCCCCGCAATGAGCCGGGCGGTGGGCTCGGGGCCGAGCGGCGTCGTGCGCCCGAGATCCTGTGCGATCGCTCGTGCCCGCGCGAGCCACCCGGGATCGCCGAGCGGCGGCTGTCGGAGCACTGGCGAATCCTGAAGACAGGCGCCCAGTGCGGCGTCAACAGCACGCGCCCGTTCGCGGGGCGCACGCGGGATGCGGCCGAGGGTGCGTTGATCTGGGATCGCCCCCGTCTGCACGGCAGCGGAGAGCGCGATGGGGGCGAGAGTGAGCTCGCTGAGCGGTCGCCCGCTGCGGGGCCAGGCGTCGGCAAGGTAGCTCACCCAGCCATCGGGGGCGCGGCAGCATAGCTCGCGCACGGGATACCCAGCACGAGGGAGTCGTGCCCGCAGCCGTGCGGCCAACCGTTGCCAGGGCGGGCCCCCGCCCGCGAATCGCACCTCGGTAAAGATTGCGAGTCCGACGGAGACCTGGGCAACGGGCTCGGCGGAAATGTCTGCGGCTGTGTGCATGTCGGTGTGCTTGCCTGTGCGCGCGTCTGCATGCTGGTCTGGGGCTGTGCCAGAGTCGTGGTCTTGGCCCGCAAGGGAGTCGAGCGCGGTGCGCACCGTGTCGAGAAGCGCGTCGACGTGCTCGGGGCTCTCATCGGGCGGCAGGTCCATGCGCAGCGCTTCGCGCGAACGGGTACCGATGAATCTCACAATGGTCAGGCTGCTGCGCGGTTCGAAGCCGAGCAGATGCGGCAGCACAGCAAGGAAGTCTGCGGGGGTGCCGCAGGCGAGCACGTGCGGCGACGCCGCGGGCGGGCGGAGCGTGTGTTCGGGAGCGGAACGGACAGAATCGGTGGGCAGCTCGTGGGTCATGCCACTGATCCTCAGCGATGCGTGGGGAGCGCTTCCAGTTCTCCACAGCACACCGCCCGGTGGCCGCAAATATGCGGAAACCGGGCGGTGTGAGCGAGCGGTGAGGGTCTCGCGCGACTACTCGACGAGCTTTCCCGCGACCGAGTCGTCGGCATCCGCGTAGGCGAGCTCGCGGAACGAATCGGGTGCATCCGGCAGCGCTTCGAACCGGGCCCCACCCTGCGGCGTCCACACGAAGTTGCCGCGCAGTTCAGCGCTCGTCTCCGGGAAATCGGAGCGGTTGTGGCAGCCACGCGTCTCGCGCCGCTCCAGCGCGCACTCGAGGGTGGCGCGTGCCGCGAGAATCGAGCCGTACAGATCGAAGGCGTGGGCCAGGTCGTCGAAGCCCGCGATATCCGGGTGGGCGGTGACGTTCGCCACGCGCTCTTCGATTGCGGCGAGCTTGTCGAGGCCAGCCCGCAGCCCCTCCTCGCTGCGCACCACACCCGCGTGCTCGGTCATGAGATCGCGCAGGGCGCGCTGCAGTCGACGCGGGCTCTCGGTGCCCGTGCCCTCGAGCAGTCCGGTCATCTCAGCGCGTGCCTCGGCCACTGCGGCAGGATCGCGGTGCACCTCGGTGATCCCGCCCACGTACTCGGCTGCGTCCGTGCCGGTGATGCGGCCGTAGACGAGCAGCTCGATCAGGGAGTTACCGCCGAGGCGGTTCGCGCCGTGGAGGCCGCTTGACGCCTCGCCGATCGCGTACAGGCCGTCAACGCCGGTGCCGTGATCCTCGGGGCGCACCCACACGCCGCCCATCGAGTAGTGCGCGGTGGGGGCGATTTCGATCGGCTCCTCGGTGATGTCGAGCATCTGCAGGTCGATCAGGTTGCGGTAGACGCGCGGCAGCTTCGAGAGGATCTGTTCGCGGGGGAGGTGCGAGACGTCGAGGTACACGCCGCCGTTCGTGGTGCCGCGCCCCTCAACAATCTCCGTGTAGCTCGCAAGCGCCACACGGTCGCGGGTCGAGAGCTCCATGCGCTCGGGGTCGTACTTCTCCATGTAGCGCTCGCCGAGCGCGTTGCGGAGAATGCCGCCTTCACCGCGCGCAGCTTCGGAGACGAGCAGTCCCGCAGCTTCTGCGGGCTCAAGGATGCCTGAGGGGTGGAACTGTACGAGCTCTGCGTCGCGGATCTTGCCGCCGGCGAGGGCCGCGAGGCGGAACGAATCGCCGGTGTTCTCATCGCGCCGCGACGACGTGTTGCGCCAGATGCGCGTGTGCCCGCCGGCCGCGAGGATCACCGCGTCGGCGTTGATCTGCACTGGCGTGCCGTCGACGATGTCGAAGCCGTAGGCGCCGAAGATGCGACCCTTGCTCGTCAGCAGTCGGGTGATGTAGATCGTGTCAACGATGGGTACCTGGAGCTCGGCGGCGCGACGCATGAGCGTGCGCTGGATCTCGAGCCCCGTGTAGTCGCCCGCGTAGGCGGTGCGGCGGTACTTGTGCGCGCCGAAGAAGCGCTGGCTGATGCGACCGTCCTCCTCGCGGGCGAAGGGCATGCCCCAGCGCTCAAGATCAGCGATGCCCTCGGCGGCACCCCGGGTAACCACCTCGACGATGGCGGGGTCTGCCAGGAAGTAGGACTCGCGCAGGGTGTCGGCAGCGTGCTGCTCCCAGCTGTCCTCCGGGTCCATCGTGCCAAGCGCGGCATTGATGCCGCCTGCTGCAAGCGTGGTGTGTGCGTCGTGTGCGCGACGCTTGCCGACGGCGAGCACCTGCACCCCGCGTTCGGCGAGTTCGATGGACGCGCGCAGGCCGGCGCCGCCCGTGCCGATCACGAGGACGGAGGTGGAGAGCAGACGCTCGGTGCGGTGGGAACTGGTGGGTGAAGTCATGCGGACCACGTTAGGGAGCGCGCAATGATTACTCCAATGAATAGAACGGATCACCACGATACGGTTAGGCTATCGATATGAACCTTGAACAACTCCGCGGCTTCGCGGAAATTGCCGCGACCGGCCATTTCACGCGCGCGGCGGAGCAGCTGCACCTCGCGCAGCCCTCTCTGAGCCGCCAGATCTCGAGCCTCGAACGCGAGCTCGGTGTCGAGCTGTTTCACAGGGTGCGGGGCAACGTCGCGCTCACCAGTGCCGGCGAACGGCTGCTGCCGCTCGCGCGGCGGATGCTTGCGGACGCCGATACGGCGCGCAGCGAGATGGCCGAGCTCGCGGGCCTCAAACGGGGCAGGATCCGCTTGGGCGCAACGCCCACCCTGTGCACGAGCCTCGTCGTCGACGTGATCGCAGAGTTCCACGCGCGCTACCCCGGGATCGACATCGAGATTCTCGAGCGGGGATCGCGCACCCTGATCGGTGCTCTGGTCGAGGGCGGGCTCGACCTGGCGCTCATCGTCACGAGCGTCGCGGCGGGGGAGGCGCGGGCCGTGCTCGAACGCGAGCCGATCCTGAGTGAGCGGCTCGTGGTGGTCTCGGCCGCGCACCTGCCTGATCCGTTCGCGCGCGCGACGGCGCCGGCGGGGCGGGCGGTGCCCCTCGCGGAACTCGCAGCGGTGCCCCAGATTGCATTCCCTGAGAACTACGATCTGCGGGTAGCAATGGATGTTGCCTACCGGGCGGCGGGGCTCACCCCCGTGGTCGCGGTCGAGGGCGTCGAGATGGATGCGGCGCTGCGGTTCGCGGAGCGCGGGATTGGGGTTGCGGTGGTGCCCGCGATGGTGGCGATCGATCGCCCCAAGCTTCGCGCCACCCCGCTCGCGGGCCCCGAGCTGACGCGCACGGTGAGCCTCGCGCGGCGCTCCGACATGGCGCCGACGCCGTCTGGCGCCGCGCTGCAAGCGCTGATCCGCGAGATCGCTGACCGTTTGGCGTCGGGCGGCCCGACGGAGGAGCTCGTCAGCCGAGTGGCGGCAGGGTAGCGCTGTGCGGGCGTCGTGAGCCGGAACGGGCGGTGGCGAGGCGCTACTTCTGGCGGGACACCATCTCCGTGATCCAAATCGGGGCGAATGGGGAGACGCAGCCGGGCGGCGTGGGGTAGTCGGCGAGCACCTGCAGGCGCTCACCGATGTCGATCGCGCGTGTGCGAAGCGCCGGGGTCGTGATCCCAATCTGTGCGAGGCACTCGTTCATCGCCCACTGAAGCGACTCGGGCGCCGCACCCATGTCGCTATCGATCTGATCGAGCAGCGCGGGGAGATCGAGGCCCTCGGGGCGCTTCAGGACGCGCTCCGTAGTGAGTGCCCAGCCCGAGCCCGCGAGCAGCGGATCGGCATGGTTGAACCAGCGGAGGCGGAGTTCTTCCGCGTGCGGGCTCTTCTTCACGATGTAGTTCACGAGCCAATCGCGCACCTTAGGGATCCGCGAATCGCGCAGCATCGCCTCGAGCTCGTCCGCGGTGTAGTCCTTCGGGCCGCTGATCAGCAGCGCGACGAGTCGCTCGGGGGAGCCGCCAGTTGCCCAGAGCTCACGCGCGAGCCCAGGGTTGCGTTTCAGCTGCTTGGCCACCGCGCGGAGCTTCGTGAGGTTGACGCCGTGATCGTCGCCGTGGCGCTCGTTGATCGCGCGCGCCTTCGGGTCCTCAAGCGCGGCGAGCGCGCGGGACACCTCATCGGCCGAGCTCTGCGGTGTGATCTCGATCGCGGTCATCGTATGTCCCTCCGGCTCCGTGAATGGGGGTTAGGCCGCGCGCTGCGCCTCAACCTGCGTGAGGTCTGCCTCGAGCGCGACCCAGCCGAGCATCGCGCACTTCACGCGCATCACAAACTTTGCGACGCCCTGCAGCGCAACCGCGTCGCCGAGCAACTCCTCGTCCGGCTCCTCCGCGCCGCGCGCCTGGATCATCTGCCGGAACGCGGCGATGCGCGTGCGGGCCTCGTCCATGGACAGCTGCTCATCGCGCACCAGCTGCGAGAGGATCGACGCCGAAGCCATCGAGATCGAGCAGCCCTGGCCCTGCCAGGCGAGCTCAGAAATCTTGCCGGTCTCCGGGTCCACCGAGATGGCGAGGTCGATCTCGTCGCCGCAGCTCGGGTTGAACTCGTGGTGCGAAGCGGTCAGCGCGCCCTCCGCGGGGGAGAGCTCGCCCTTTCCGATGGGACGCTTCGAGTGATCGAGGATCAGCTCCTGGTACAGTCCGTCGAGCGCGCTCACGCCGACACCTCCGCTCCAAAGTACCGCTGGGCGCCGCGGAGCGCGTCGAGGAAACGATCAACTTCGTCCTCGGTGGTGGTCAGGTGCACGCTGGCGCGCGAGCTCGACGTGATGCCGAGCGCGCGATGCAGGGGCTGCGCGCAGTGGTGCCCCACGCGGACCAGCACGCCCTGCTCATCGAGGAACTGGCCGACATCGTGCGCGTGCACGCCATCGACGGAGACCGCAGTGAGCGCGACGCGCTGCGTGGGATCAGCCGAACCGAGGAGCCGCAGCCCCGGGGTCTCGGTGATGCCCGCAACGAGGCGTTCAACGAGCTCGTGCTCGCGCGCAGCGACGCGCGCCATATCTGCCTGCTCGAGGAACGCGACGGCAGCGCCCAGGCCAACCACCTGCGAGACCGGTTGCGTGCCCGGTTCGAAGCGGAGTGGCGGCGGCATAAACTCCGCGCGCTCCATCGTCACTCGCGTGATCGCGGAGCCACCGGTGCGTGCGGGGGGCAGCGCATCAAGCAGCTCGGTGCGACCGTAGAGCACGCCAATGCCGTTCGGGCCGAGCATCTTGTGTCCCGAGAATGCCGCGAAGTCGACGCCGAGCGCCGTGAAATCAACGGGGATGTGGGGAACTGACTGACAGGCGTCGAGCACCGTCACGGCGCCAACCGCGCGCGCGAGCTCGACGAGCTCCGCAACCGGCGCGACCCAGCCCGTCACGTTCGAAACGTGCGCGAATGCAAAGATCTTCGTGCGGTTGGTGATGGCCTCGCGCGCGTCGTCAATCGTCCACGTGCCGTCCTCGCGCACCGGGATGAAGCGCAGGGTCGCCCCCGTCTTCACCGCGAGCCGCTGCCAGGGGATGAGGTTCGCGTGGTGCTCCGCCTCGGTGATGAGGATCTCATCGCGGGCCGCGAGGGCGAAACGCTCGCTGCCCGCAACCCCGAGCCCGGCGTTTGCCTCGCCGATGCCGAGTGCCACGATGTTCAACGCGTCGGTGGCGTTCTCGGCCCATACGATCTGTTCCGGCGTGCCGGCGCCCACAAAAGCGGCAACCGCGGCGCGCGCGCCCTCGAAAGCCATCGTTGCCTCGCCGACGGCACCGCTCGTTCCGCGGTGCACGGCAGCGTTGGCGGTCTCGAGGAACCGGCGCTCCGCGTCGAGCACGACGCTGGGGCGCTGCGCGGTGGCCGCGGAGTCGAGATACGCGGGACCGCCCTGGCGATCCTGAGCGGCGAAGTACGGGAACGCGGCGCGCAGGTCAGCGACCTCCGCGGGAGTGAACGCACGAGCAGACATGGTCTCCATTCTTCCACCGGTTGGGTACACCGGGGCTACGAGTTCTCCAACAGCGTGGACGGCCGCGCTATTCCGCGGGCTTAGCGTGCACTCGGCCCGGTGAGGAGCCAGTTCACCCCGCCTGCCACGAGCGCGATCAGCGCGGCAATGAGCGGTATGACGAGCGCGGCGGGTGTGCCGAGATGATCGGCGACGCTGCCGGTGATCGCGGCGGCAGCCGACTGACCCACCATCAGACCGGAACCGAGCATGGTCATGACCGTGGCCGAGCGGCCCTCAGGGCTCCGCTGCGCGCCGAAGCTGTAGAGCGTCACGAGGAGCGGGCCTACCCCGATGCCCATGAGTGCGAGGCTGAGCAGCATACTCGGCATGTCGTGCGCGTTCTGCAGGAGCAGGCCGCCCGAGACGATGAACACGGCGAACACGGGCCAGCGGTAGCGGAGCGTGAAACGCGGAGGCAGGAAGGCGACCGCGATCGCGAAGATCGCGGAACCGATGCCCATGACGCCATAGATGAGCCCGGCCTGCTCGGCCGCGCCGCGATCCCGCATGAAGGAGGTGAGTGAGGTGAGCATCGAACCGAAGAACAAGCCGACGGCCACGATCCCGAGCACGGTGATGAGCAACTGTGGACGGAAGAGCTCCGCCGCGGGTGCGAGCGTGGCTGCCCGGTCTGCGGCGCTCTGCGGAGGCGCGCTCGTGTGGTGCAGGGCGAACGCGGTCACGAAGATGAGGGTGAGCACCGACGCGCCGACGATGGGGGCCCACGCGCCGAGTGTGGTGGCGAGCAGCCCCACCGCGACAGGGCCGAACACGAAGATGACCTCGTCTGCGGCAGACTCGTAGGCCAGCACCGTCGAGAGTGTCTTCGGACGCTTCTGGGCCGGCAGGTCTTTCTGAATGATCGTGACGAGGCGCGAGCGGGACATCGGAGACGGCTGCGGCGCTGAAGCACCCGCGAGGAAGGACCCGAGGAACACGGTCCAGATGGGCAGGTCACTGAACGCGACCCAGGCGAGCACGCCGAGGAATGCGGCGTTGATGGCGCCCGAGATGAGCAGTGTGGGGCGTTGCCCGAAACGATCGGCTGCGGCACCGATGAGCGGCCCGCAGATCGCAACGCCGAGCCCCACCATGGCGGAGTTCAGCCCGCCAAGCTCCACCGAACCGCGGGCAGAAACGACGAGCGTGAGCACGCCGATGACCATCATCGCGTAGGGGAGCCGCGCGACAAGCGCGACCGGGAAATAGAGTTTGCCGACGCGAGACAGCAGCGTGGGGGCGGGCTCCGGGGCGCCGGGAGCAGCGGGAGTGGGGGTCGAATCCTGCATAGCCGACCGAGTCTACACCCCCGCCGAGGCGATGGGGCTACTTCACGGCGATGCCCTGCTGCACGAGGAACGCGCGGAACGCGTCGCCGTCAGCGGGGTCGCCCGGGTAGGGCACGCCATCGACGAGCACGAGCGGGGTGCCCGTGACCATCAGCTCGGGATCGGCCGCGTGCGGCACGGGGTTCGCGAATGCCCAGGCGGAGAGCGCTTGGGCGAACGGCACGAATCGTTCTTCGGTGATGCACGCGCGCGCTTCGGCGTTCAGGGCACCCGCGCCCTCCTCGATCGCGGCGATGATGCCCGCGTTGTCGAGGCCAGGGCCGCCCTCTGCCGGCTGCACTTCGGGGAGCATGAGCGCGGCGTTCGCCTGCCACGCTGCGTCGGGCTGAGTGTCGGCGAGGCAGGCCAGCGCGCCCGCCGCGCGCGAGGAGTAGTAGCTCCCCTCGGAGGCACGATCCAGGAACGTGAGCGGAGTGAGCTCGACCGCGGCCTCGCCATCGGCAAGCACCTGCGTAAGCGTCTCAGCATTCGCGGTCTCAAAGAGCGAGCAGTACGGGCAGCGGTAGTCGACGTACACGCGAATGAGGGCCTTCACGCCGAGCTCCTCCGCCGTGCGCGGCACCGGGAGCGCGCTGTCTGCGGGCGCGTCTGACGTGGCAAGCTCGCCCTTCGTGCCGCCGAACACTAGGCCGCCGCTCGCCATGTTGCTTGGCCACGCCACTGTGCTCGCGGCGTCGCTCGAGCCGTCCGGGCTGCTGTCCGAGCCCGCGTCGTGCTGCGCAGCCCCGACAAGTGCCCCGCCGAGCGCAAGCGCGCCGACCACGATGGCCGCGATCACCGCGAGTGCGCCGGCGACCACACCAGTGAGGGCAGGGCCGCGCCGCTGCCGCCGCACGAGGGCGACGATGCCGAGCGCCACAGCGACGACACCGATTGCGGCTCCCACCCACGCAAAAGCACTGAACGTGACGGGCGCGACGGCGGCGGTGACGAGACCCACGAGGCCGAGCGCCATCGCCGCGATCGGCAGGGCTTGACCGGTGCGGGGCGACCCGGTCTCGGGCTGTGCGTAGGGGTGAGGGGGCGGGCCGGGCAGCTGCGAGTCGCTCATGCGCCTCATTCTTGCAGGCGCTCCTCGGGAATAGCATGGAGGCATGATCCTCCTCGCGGCCACTCCCATCGGCAACCTCGGCGACGCGTCTGTGCGGCTCCGGGAGACCTTCGAAGCGGCCACCGTGATCGCCGCGGAAGACACGCGCCACACGGCCCAGCTGCTGCGCTTGCTCGAGATCGAGAATCGCCCCGAGCTGCTCGCGCTGCACGACCACAACGAGCACGAGCGGGCCGCCGCGCTCGTCGCCCGCGCTGAAACCGAAGACATCGTGCTCGTGAGCGACGCCGGCATGCCGACCGTCTCCGACCCCGGCTTCCGTGTCGTGCAGCTCGCGGCCGAGGCCGGCGTAACGGTCAGCGCGATCCCCGGTCCGAGCGCCGTCATTACGGCACTCGCCGTCGCGGGGCTGCCGACCGACCGCTTCGCGTTCGAGGGCTTCCTGCCACGGAAGGCGGGGGAGCGAGGGCGCGTACTCGCGGGGCTCGCCTCAGAACGTCGCACGCTCGTGTTCTTCGAAGCGCCCACCCGCCTCGCGACGACGCTTGCCGACCTCGCCGACGCGTTCGGTCCGGAGCGACCGGCCGCCGTGTGCCGTGAACTCACGAAGCTGCACGAAGAGGTGCGACGTGGGCCGCTTGCCGAACTCGCTGACTGGGCCGCCGAGGGCGTGCGCGGCGAAATTGTGCTCGTCGTGGGCGGTGCGCCCGAGATCGAGGTATCGCCGGAGACGGCACTTGCCGAGGTGCAGCAGCGCGTGGCAGAGGGCGAGCGCCTGAAGGACGCAAGCCGCGCCGTTGCCGAGGCGAGCGGGCTCTCCGCTCGCGAGCTCTACGCCGCGGCGCTTGCCGCCCGCGCATAGTGGCCCCCGACCACACTGCACCCCAGAGAGGACACCGACGCACACCATGAGCCGCAAACGACCTGCCGCCCCAACCGTTCCCTCCGGCCCAGAAGTTCGGCGGCGCGTGGGCATCGAGCTGTGGCGCCTCGCGCTCCCCGTCCTCTGGTTCGGGCTCATCGCTGCGATCTCGTTCATCGAAGCGCCACTGAAGTTCCAGGCCCCCGGCATCACGATCCCACTCGGGCTCGGCATCGGGCGGCTCGTGTTCGCCGCGCTCAACGTCGCCGAGGGGCTCGTGCTGCTCGCCCTCACCCTGCTCTCCTTCTGGCCGCTCGCGACGAGGATCTCGGGCGTGCGCTTCGGCATCTGGGCGGGCCTCGCGGCCGTGTACGTCGCAAAGATCACGCTCGTGCGGCCGCCGCTCAACGCGCGCACCGACCTCGTGCTGCAGGGAGCTGATCCGGGCCAGTCGATCTGGCACTACGTCTACATCGGCTGCGACCTCGCCACAATGATCCTGCTCGCGCTCGCCGCAGCGGGCGCCGCCGGTGCGCTGCTCCCACCGCGCACGGCAACGGGCGGAGCGCAGTCCGGGCGGCCCCGCAAGCGGTAGCCATTCCCAGCGGGCAGGCAGCGGAATACGAAATACTGTGCCCATACCCACGGCCGTACGGCCTCAACGCACGTGAAAAGGACGTTCAGCTTCGTGAAACTCTCCCGCGCACTCCTGCCCACCGCCCTCGCTGGCGCCCTGCTGCTCTCCGGCTGCGCCGGTGGCAGCCCGACGGCGGACTCCGCTGGCGCCGATTGCCTTGCTCCCGGCGCCGCGAGCAAGGCGGTCACGGTGAGCGGCGAGACGGGCAGCGACCTGAAGCTCGACTCGAAGACCCCCGTGAACGCCAAGGAGATGCAGCGCAGCGTCCTCACCGAGGGTGAGGGCGACGTGGTGAAGGAGGGCGAGACCATCTCTGTCAGCATGACGATGTTCAACGGCGCGAACGGTGACGTGATGCAGCAGCTGCCCGCCGCGCCCGTTCCGTTCAGCAAGGACCAGCTGATTGGGTGGGCGTACGAGGGCTTCCGCTGCGCTGTTCCCGGCCAGCAGATCGCGATTGTCGCTCCGTACGCCGAGATGTTTGGCGACACGAAGGCTGCGGATACGGGGGTGTCGGATCTCACGGAAAAGGACTCCATCGTGCTCATCATGGAGTTCGGGGAGAAGGGTGAGGACACCGGTGCAACGGGCGAGCCCGGCACGCTCGAGCCGAGCGACCTCCTGAAGAAGGCTGAGGGCACCGCGAAGCCGGCCCCCGAAGGTTTCCCCACCGTGAAGCTTGACAAAGATGGCGCGCCCACGATCACGATGCCGAAGGACGCGAAGGCGCCCGAGAAGCTTGAGGTTGCGACGCTCATCGAGGGCGACGGCGAGACCGTCGAGCCCGGCGACCGCGTGTACGTGAACTACCGCGGCGTGATCTGGCGCACGGGCGAGGAGTTCGATTCGAGCTGGAAGAACGGCCAGCCCGCAAACTTCACCACCACCGGCGTGATCGGGGGCTTCCAGAAGGCGCTCGAGGGCCAGAAGGTGGGCTCGCAGATCATCTCCGTCGTGCCCGCTGAGGACGGCGGCTACGGTGCGGCGGGTCTCGAGAAGATGGGTCACCAGCCGGACGACGTCATGGTGTTCGTGCTCGACATCCTCGGGACCGTGCACGCGAAGTAATTCGCGATCCGCAGGTTTTCTCACCGCGCCCCGCGCCCCTGATTTTTGGGGGCGCGGGGCGCGGTCGTCTCGGGCACAATGGAACGTATGAAGCGCATCGTCATTCTTGGTTCCACTGGTTCGATTGGCGAACAGGCGCTCGATGTCGTCCGAAAGAACCCCTCGAAGTTTCAGGTGGTCGGCCTCATTGCCGGTTCGAACGCGGAACGCATGGCCCAGCAGGCTGAGGAGTTCAACGTTGAGCACACCGGACTCGGTGCCGCCGCAGCCGAGCAGCTCATTCGTGAGGTGCCCGCGCAGGTCGTGCTGAACGGCATCACGGGCTCGGTGGGGCTCGGCCCCACCATCGCCGCACTGCAGGCGGGCCGCACGCTCGCGCTTGCCAACAAGGAGTCACTCATCGTGGGCGGCGATCTCGTCACGGGGATCGCGGCACCGGGTCAGATCGTGCCCGTCGATTCCGAGCACTCCGCGCTCGCGCAGGCACTCCGCTCGGGTCGCTCGGAGGAGGTGCGCCGCCTCGTGCTCACAGCGTCCGGTGGGCCATTCCGCGGGCGCAGCCGCGAGGAGCTGCGCGGCGTGACTCCGGCCGAGGCGCTCGCGCACCCCACCTGGGACATGGGGCGTATGGTCACCACAAACTCGGCCACCCTGGTGAACAAAGGCCTCGAAGTAATCGAGGCGCACTTGCTCTTCAAGGTGCCCTACAGCAGCATCGAGGTTGTGGTGCACCCGCAGTCGATCGTCCACTCGATGGTCGAGTTCGTTGACGGTTCGACGATTGCGCAGGCGTCACCGCCCGACATGCGGCTGCCGATCGCGCTTGGCCTCACATGGCCCGACCGCCTCGCAAACGTTGGCGCACCGCTCGATTGGCGCAGCGCCACGAGCTGGGACTTCGAGCCGCTCGACTCCGAGGCGTTCCCGGCGGTTGAGCTCGCGAAGGAGGTCGGTCGCGCGCGCCTCACCTACCCCGCCGTGTACAACGCTGCCAACGAAGAGGCCGTCGTCGCGTTCCATGCGGGCCGTATTGGCTTCCTCGACATCGTCGACACCGTGCGAGATGTGCTCGAGGCACACGCCGCGCCGGAGCAGCTGACGCTCGAGAGCCTCGCGGAGGCGGAGCGCTGGGCGCGGGAGTACTCGGAGCAGGTCATCACTCGCCGCAGCGCGTAGCGACGCATACGGCACTTCCCCGGCAATCGCCCAGGGGTTCCCGCGCTCGAGCGAGTAGCCTGAGTGCGTGATTGACGTGCTGCTCTACGTGCTCGGGATCCTGATCGTGCTGATCGGGCTCGCCGTCTCCATCGGCCTGCACGAGATCGGGCACCTCATCCCCGCGAAGCTGTTCGGCGTCAAGGTGACGCAGTACATGATCGGGTTCGGGAAGACGCTCTGGTCGCGCAAGAAGGGCGAGACGGAGTACGGCGTCAAGGCGATCCCGCTCGGCGGCTACATCGCCATGACGGGGATGTACCCGCCGCAGAAGCCGGGCGAGGCGCCACGTGCTTCGACCACGGGCTTCCTCAACTCCGTTGTTGAGGAAGGGCCGCTGCCCGTCACGAGGCCGCAGGGTGAGGCAGGGACGGCCGTGGCTGATCCCGAGCTGCGCGATCCCGAGCTGCGAGATCCCGAATTGAGCGATGCCGAGCAGCCGGAGCTGCGCCGCGGGATTGCAGGCCTGGTCGACGACGCGCGCCTCGCGAGCGCTGAGACGATCGAAGCCGGTGAGGATCATCGCACCTTCTACCGCCTCCCCGCGTGGAAGCGCATCATCGTGATGCTGGGTGGGCCCGTCATGAACCTCATCCTCGCGTTCGTGTTCTTTGCCATCGTGCTCGTGGGCTTCGGGGTGCCGCAGGCGAGCACCACCCTCGGTGCGGTGAGCGAGTGTCTGCAGCCCGCGGGCAGCACCGCGAAGACTTGCGCGGCAAGCGACCCCGCAGCGCCCGCCGCCGCGGCGGGGCTCCTGCCTGGGGACACCGTTGTCGCGGTGGACGGCACTCCGATCACGGAGTGGGAGGATTTCCGTGCGCGTGTCTCGGCAGCTCCCGGAATCACGATGCAGCTCGAGATCTTGCGCGACGGCACTCCGCAGACCGTGGCGCTCACGCCCGCGGCGAACGAGCGCGCGCTCGTCGGCGAGGACGGCAAGGTGCTGACCAACGATGACGGCTCCGTGCGCACGGAGAGCGTCGGCATGGTGGGCGCGACGCCGGCCTCCGAGTATGTGCCGCAGCCCATCACCGAGGTGCCCGCGTACGTGGGCGAAAACGTGGCGCGGGTTGCCGGAGTGGTCGTGCAGCTGCCGCAGCGCATGGTCGACACCTGGAACGCCGCGTTTGGGGCGGGGGAGCGCGACCCGAATGGGCCGATGAGTGTGGTCGGCGTGGGGCGCCTCGCCGGCGAGATCGTCAGCCTCGACGAGGCTCCCGTCGCCGCCCGCGTGCAGAGCGTCCTCGGACTGCTCGGCTCGCTGAATATCGCGCTGTTCGTGTTTAACCTGCTGCCGCTCATGCCACTTGACGGCGGGCACGTGGTCGGTGCGATCTACGAGTCGATCAAGCGCGGCTTCGCGAAGCTGCGCGGCAAGCCCGATCCCGGTCCGATTGATGCGGCGAAGATGGTGCCAGTGACCTTTGCCGTGGTGGTGGTACTGGGCGCGATGATGGTGCTGCTCGTGTACGCCGACCTCGTGAAGCCGGTGTCGTTCTTCGGTTAGGGCAGACTGTGGCTTTGCTGGGGCGAAGCCGCGCCCGTCCGCGCCGCGCCGAGCGGGCTCGCAGGATGCACGGCTAGACTCTTCTCCGTGGCAGCAGTCAATTTGGGAATGCCGAAGGTCCCCGTGGTGCTCGCACCCCGACGCAAGTCGCGCGAGATCTCGGTCGGTTCGGTAAAGGTGGGCGGGAACGCCCCGGTTTCGGTGCAGTCGATGACAACGACTCCCACGACCGATATCAATGCAACCCTCCAGCAGATCGCCGAGCTTACGGCGTCCGGCTGTGACATTGTGCGCGTGGCGTGTCCAAGCCGCGACGATGCCGAGGCGCTGCCGATCATCGCGAAGAAGAGCCAGATCCCCGTGATCGCGGACATTCACTTCCAGCCGAACTACGTGTACGCCGCAATCGATGCGGGCTGCGCGGCGGTGCGTGTCAACCCGGGCAACATCCGCAAGTTCGACGACCAGGTCGGCGAGATCGCGAAGCGGGCAAAGGCCGCTGGAGTGTCGTTGCGTATTGGCGTGAACGCGGGATCGCTTGATCCGCGTCTGCTGCAGAAGTACGGCAAGGCGACCCCCGAGGCGCTCGTTGAGAGCGCTGTCTGGGAAGCGTCGCTCTTCGAGGAACACGACTTCCACGACTTCAAGATCTCCGTGAAGCACAACGATCCGATCGTCATGGTGCAGGCGTACCGTCAGCTCGCCGAGCGCGGCGACTGGCCGTTGCACCTCGGGGTCACCGAGGCGGGCCCCGCGTTCCAGGGCACCATCAAGAGCGCAACGGCGTTCGGCATTCTCCTCGGTGAGGGGATTGGCGACACGATCCGTGTCTCGCTGTCGGCGCCGCCCGTGGAAGAGGTGAAGGTTGGCCTGCAGATTCTGCAGTCGTTGAACCTCCGCGAGCGCAAGCTGGAGATCGTGTCGTGCCCCTCCTGTGGTCGCGCGCAGGTGGACGTGTACACGCTGGCCGAGCAGGTCACCAAGGGTCTCGAAGGTATGAGCGTGCCGCTGCGCGTTGCCGTCATGGGCTGCGTCGTGAACGGTCCGGGCGAGGCGCGCGAGGCTGACCTCGGTGTGGCCTCCGGCAACGGCAAGGGGCAAATCTTTGTAAAGGGCGAGGTCATCAAGACCGTGCCCGAGAGCGAGATTGTCGCGACACTGATCCAGGAAGCGAACCGTCTCGCCGCTGAGATGCCGGCCTCCGAGTCGGGCACCCCCGAGGTCATTACGGCGTAGGGCACAGCAGCACAGTAGAGGGGTCTCCCCGCAACGGCATGACAGTCGTTGTGGGGAGGCCCTTTCTCGTCTCCGCTTGCAGGACTATACACGCCGTGTATACACTCGGTGCATGGCAACCATGGACTCCTCACACGCCATGCTCGGGCTGCTCGGCACGGGCTCTGGCTACGGCTATGACCTGAAGCATGACTACGATCGGCACTTCGGTTCCGAGAAGCCGCTCGCGTTCGGTCAGGTCTATGCGACGCTCGCGCGGCTCATGAAGCACGGCTTCATCGCGCTCCTCGGAGATGAGGCGGGCGGCGGCCCCGATCGGAAGCGCTACGAGATCACGCCGGCGGGCCGTGAAGAGCTCGAAGAGTGGCTGTTCTCCGCAGACGTCCCGTCTCCCGCGCTCCAGAGCAACCTGTTCGCGAAGACGGTCATCGCGCTCCTGCTCGGCGACGATGCCGCGAGACTGCTCGATCTGCAGCGTGCGAGGCACCTCGAGCGGATGCGAGAACTGACTCGCCGGAAGATCGGCGCCGACCTCGCCACCGTGCTGGTCTGCGACCACGCGCTGTTCCACATCGAGGCAGATCTCCGGTGGATTGAGCTGACCTCAGCCCGGCTGGGGGAGCTCAGCGCGGAGGTGGCACGATGAGCGCGCTCACTCGTGGCGCACGGTCCAGTAACGCGGGGTCCAGTGACGCAGCGGCCAATGGCACACTCGTGGTTGCCACTCCGACGAGCGATGCGATTCCTCGGGATACAGTGCTCAGCGTTCGCGGTATCACGCGGTCGTTCGGCATGGACGTAGCCCTCCGCGGGGTCGATCTCGACGTCGCGCGGGGCGAGATCCTCGCGATCATGGGGCCCTCAGGCTCCGGCAAGTCGACACTGCTGCATATCCTCGCCGGTGTACTCACTCCCGATGCAGGAACCGCGAGTTACCGTGCTGCAACGAACTCCGAGGTCGCGGAGCTGAGCACCCTCAGCGAGGCCGAACGCGCGAAGCTCCGCCTCTCTGAGTTTGGCTTCATCTTCCAGTTCGGGCAGTTGCTGCCCGATTTGAGCGCAGCCGACAACGTCTCGCTGCCGCTGTTGCTCGCGGGGCAGGCCCGAAAGGTCGCGCTGCGGCAGGCGCGCAGGTGGCTCGAACGGCTGGGTCTTGCCGAGCACGCGGAGAAGCTCCCCTCCGAGTTGTCGGGCGGTCAGGCGCAGCGGGTCGCTATCGCTCGCGCGCTCGTCACTGCGCCGCAGGTCATCTTCGCCGATGAGCCGACTGGCGCGCTGGACTCACTTTCGGCCGAGCAGGTGATGCTCACGCTCACAGAACTCTCGCGGGCGTCGGGTACAACGGTCGTGCTTGTTACGCACGACGCGCGCACCGCGGCTTACGCGGACCGGGAGATCGTGGTGCGCGATGGCAAGCTCTCGGGGCTGGCGCGATGAGAGCGCTCACGTTGGGCTGGGTGCTTGCCTCCCGCGAGCGCGGTGGCGCGAAGCGCCTGTTCGGGATCGCCTCGGGTGTTGCGGTGGGCGTGGCCCTCCTGCTCCTCGTTCTTGCTGCGTACCAGGGTCTGCAGGATCGGGGTGCTCGCGCTAGCTGGCCGTTTGACGCCTCGTTCAACGCCGAGCAGACCGCTGAGCGCGTGTTTGACGACGACACGGTGTGGGTGGCAGCAAGTGGGGTGCTGGGGGCTCCCGGCGACTATTACAACGGTCAGGCGATCACTCGTGTTTCGATCGCTGCGACCGAGAGCTCGACGGTCATTGTACCCGGAATTGACCGTGCTCCGCAACCGGGGGAGTATTTTGCGTCGCCATCGCTCGCGCGGCTGATCGACTTCGCCCCGGCTGACGAGCTGGGAGAGCGTTTCGGAACTCGGATCGGGATCATCGGCGATGACGCGCTCGTGGGGCCCGAATCGCTTCTCGCGATTGTTGGCACCGAGGCGGACTCTGTGGAGCCGATGCTTGGTGCCAGTTTGCGTGCTGAGCTCTCCGGCTCGAGCTACCCGAGCTCCGCCTACGCGATGATCGCAATTGTCGGTGGTATTGCCGTGCTCTTCCCCGTGGTGGTGCTCATTTCGATCGTCACGAAACTTGGACAGGCGACACGAACCGAGCGCTTCGCAACGATCCGATTGATCGGTGCCTCGCCCCGACTGGTCGCAGTGCTCTCCGGCATCGAAGCCGTCGTGCCCGCGCTCGCAGGTGCAGCCGCGGGCCTCGGGCTCTTCTTCGTGCTCCGACCGCTCGCAGCGCTTGTCGAGATTGAGGGTTCCAGGTTTTTCGTGAGTGACCTCGCAGTGCCCGGGTGGGGAATGATTCTCGTAGCGCTCGGAACCGCACTCCTCGCTGGTCTGGTCGCTTTCGTCACTGCTCTCCGTGGTGGACTCGGTCCGCTCGGCGGGTCGCGTGAGCAGCAGGAACGTACTCCAACCTGGTGGTCGCTGGTGCCGCTCGGGGTCGGCGCACTCGTGATTGGTGTGCTACCGGTGCTCACGACACTCGACATCGACCCGTTGATCTCGAACCTCGCCGTGCTTCTCGGATTCGTGCTCGTGACAGTGGGGCTGGTGATCGCCGGACCTGGGCTTGCCTGGTGGGTGAGCCGCGCAGGGGCAGCGCGTGCGCGAAGCGCCGCCGGTGTGCTCGCTCTGCGCCGCATCGCTCGGCACCCGCGCGCAACGTTCCGCGCCGTGAGCGGGCTCGTGCTCGCGCTCTTTGTGGTGACCGTGTTCGCCGTTGGCACCACAACCGAGTCGGTGGAGCAATTCGCCGATGTGCCGCCGACGGAGCTCGTTCCCGCCGACGCACTCGTGGCCAACCTGGGAATCGAGGCAGACCCGGAGACAACCGAAGCGGCGATTGCGAGCGTGGTGGCCACCCCTGGTGTCGAGCGCATTGTGCGCGTCGGCTGGTACGAGGGCGCGGACGAGGGTGTGCGCGACGCCGAAGGTCGCCCACTCAACGGGGGTTTCGTCATGGCTGCCGATGACGCTCGGGCGCTCGGGCTCGACACGGCGGCCGATGAATGGGTGTGGATCGAGCAGCCCTACTTCAGCATCTTTTCGATCGGGCGTGACGTTGATACGGCTCCCATTACCGAGGCCACAGCGGAGCGCGCGATTCCGACACTCATCACCGTGCTCACGGACGGCACAGCAGGCTCGCTCGAACGCGCGCGAACCGCTCTGACCACGAGCGAGCTCTCGCTTTCGATGCTCCCGTACACTCGGGCCGAGAACACGGACGCCGGGTCGAGTCGCTTTGCACGCCAGTATGTAAGCCTCGCCTGGGTGGGCATCCTCATCTCGATGCTCATCTCGGTGGTGTCGCTCTCAGTCTCGACCACCGCAGGCATGATCGATCGTCGGAGGCAACTGGGCCTTTTGCGCCTGAGCGGAATGCCCGCGGCAACGCTCAGGCGCATGATCGTCATTGAAACTGCGTTGCCGCTCGCGGCGGTGTTTCTCTGTACGATTGCGCTCGGTGCTCTGGCAGCCTGGTCGATTGTTGTGGGGCTGAGCGGTGGGGACCGGCAGGTCACGCTGCCGGATGTGAGCTACCTCGGGCTCATCGCCATCTGCCTGGGGCTTGCGGCCGCTGCGATCCTCGTCGTGTTCCGGTCGGTGCGCAGCGAACTCCCGCTTGCCGCCACCCGGTTCGAGTAGCCAGGCGCACGCGTCGGCTCTGCGCCGTATAGGTCAGTACATCTCGGCGCGCGGAGCCGAGACGCTATATCGATACCGGTGCGAGGTCCACGGTGCCGCTTGCGATGTCGGTGCCGAGCACGCGCACGCGCACGCGGGTACCCGCCCGCAGCCCGTCCGCCGGGCACTGCGCCGTGACGGGCGGGTCGGTGAGCTGCACGCGGGCTTTCGCCCCACGCACCTCGATCACCACCGCGTCGAGCGTGTCGCCCACGCGGTCGTGCAGCACCGCCGCTTCCACGCGGTCAAGCGCGGCCGACGTGAGCTGCCCCGAGCGCTGGTTTGACGCGCGCATGAGTGCGGGGAGCTCGGGGAGGGCCGCCCGAGCCCACTCGGGGATAGCCTCATTGGCGCAGATCGCTGCGCACACGACCAGCCCGAAGCGGTCGACCAGGCGGCGCAGCGGAGCGGTCACGTGCGCGTACGGTGCCGCGATCGCGGCCTGCCGGGTCTCCGCGGGGAGCGCACCGTCGAAGGAGGTGTAGTCAGCGCCGCGGAACAGCGCCGCCGCCGCTTGTCGCACGGCGGGGGTGCCCACGGCCGTGGGGTCGAGCCCGGCCAGGTACTCGCCGTAGCTGAGATCCTGCGCCCATGGCTGCCCGAGTGCGCGCACGCGGGCACGGAACTCGGTGAGCGCGGTCTCCTCGGGCGGGGGCATCGTGCGCAGGATCCCCACCTCAGCGCCGAGCATGAGCTCCCCGGCGGTGATGCCCGCGAGGAGCGAGAGCTGTGCGTTCCACTCCTCAACGGGCAGCGGATCCCGCCGCTCGATGCGGTAGCCGCTGGGGGTCTCGCGAATCTCCTCCTCGGGCATGCTGAGACTTGCTCCGCCGCGCAGCCGTTCCTGCCCGGACCGCGCGAGTCCCACTTCGCGCAGCAGCGCGAGCGGTCCGTCCGCATGACCCGCGTCGATCGCCCGCTGTGCGCCCGGGTAATCGAGTTGTGCACGCGACCGAATCACTGCGCGCTCGACTCGGCCGGAGTGCGCGGCCCCGTCGGCGTCGAGCTCCGCCGTCCACACGTACGCCGAGCGGGTCTCGCCCGGCAGCAGCGATGCACGGCCCTCGCTGAGCAGCCGCGGGTGCAGCGGAACGGTGCCGTCGGGGAGATACAGCGTCTGCCCGCGTGATCTCGCCGCCCGGTCGAGCGCGCCTCCCGGGTGCACGAACCCCGGCACATCGGCAATCGCATACCGCACGCGCCAGCCCGATCCCACGCGCTCCAGGTGGAACGCCTGGTCGAGGTCCCGTGAGCCCACGGGATCCAGCGTGACGAACGGGATATCGCGCAGGTCACGTGGTGCGGGGAGCGGGATCGCCGCCGCGGCCTCGCTCAACGCATCTGGCGGGAAGTCGAGTGGCACCTCGAACTCGGTTCTGAGCGCGGCGAGCGCCGCCGCGAGCTCTCCGTGAGCGTGATGCGGTGCAAGGTGGGTGCGCCGTGCCGGCATGGCCCCAGCCTAGTGCCCGACCCCGCGTGTGTGGCTAGGCCATGAGGCCAGGAGCGTCCTCGTTCGGGCGTCTGCGCCGCAGGCGAAGCACGCAGGCCGTGCCGGCGAGCAGTGCCACCAGCAGGCCGTAGCCGTAGCTCACTGGGTGCAAGCCAAATAGCTGCACGAGAACCCCTGCCACGACCGTGGGTACGCCGAACGCGAGGTACGAGACGAGAAAGATCACGGCGAACACGTCTGCGCGCTGCGTGGCGGGGATGTGCGGCGACAGCGCACGCACCACACCGAAGAAGGCGGTACCAAAGCCTGCGCCCGTGATCGATACCGTTACGAGGTAGAGGGGGAGCGAGTTGAGCGCCAGTGCGCCGAGCGACAGGAGCGTGCCGCTCGCGAGGGCCGCGGTGCCAAATACGACGATGGTGTGCGCGCTGCGCCGACGGATGAGGAGCGCGGCGAGGCCGCCGGTACCCGCGAGAAGCGCCACGGAGAGCCCCTGCCACAGGTGATCACGCCCGCCGAGCTCGGCCGCAACAATGTTTGCACCGAGTGAGAGGAAGAACCCGCCGGTCGCCCAGCCCGCGAAGATTGCGGGGGCGCTGCGCAGGAATTCTGCGCGCATTGCGGCGGGTACCGTGAGCTGGAATCTCAGCGAGCGTAGCGCGCCGGGCGTGCGCGGTGCCGTCTCGGGAACGAACCACACGAGCACGGCGAGCACCGCGTATGCGGCACTCAGCGGACCGAAAATGTCACGCATCGGCTCGGCAGCAACGTCCAGCATGATGCCCGAGACGAGTGCGCCGCCGCCCAGCCCCACCATGGGCGCAACCGCGTTCCAGACCGCGGCCGAGCCCGGCCTGTCCGGCCGCTCGAGATCGGTGACCGCGGCCGAGAGCGAAGAGAGCAGCAAACCGCTCGCAACGCCCTGCACCGCGCGCCCCCACATCAGGCCGGCCACCGAGTCCGCGTGCCAGAACACCAGCACGCTTACCGCAAGCAGGAGCAGGCCCGCGCTCGCCACTGGGCGGCGGCCGACATGGTCAGAGAGTGAACCTGCGGTGAGGAGTGTGAGGAGCAGCGTGATGGCGTAGACCGCAAACACCGTGGTGATTGTTGCGGAGCTGAATCCGATTTCTGCTGCAAGTACCGGGTAGAACGGCGAGGGCGCGCTCGCGCCGGCCATCATGCCAACGAGGCTCACCACGGTGATGGCGAAGCCCCAGCGCCGGCGTGATGCGCTCGGCGCGGCTGCGTGGGAAGTGGCGTTCACTGCGTGCTCCAGAACTCAGGTGTCAGTTCGATGTTTTTCGAACAGTGCGAGCGTACTGGTATCGCACAAATAGTTCAACTATTATCGAACCATGAGTGCGGTTCCGGAACTCCCACACCCCGAGCGGGCAGAGATCACGCTCCCCGAGGTGTTGTTTGCGCTGAGTGATCCCGAGCGGCTTGCGATCGCCCGCCAGCTGGTCAACGGTCCGATGGAGATGGCCGCCTGCTCGCTCAGCGATCCGAACATGCCCAAATCAACGAAGTCGCACCTCATGAAGGTACTCCGGGAGTCCGGCGTGATTCGCAACGATCCGCAGGGGCGCTCACGCGTGCTCTCGCTGCGCCGGGAGGACCTCGACGCTCGCTTCCCGGGGCTCCTCGACGCGGTACTTGCGGCGGGCGCATAGCCCGTCCGGTTTCTCCTCCGCCCCGGAGCGGGGCGCGGAACCCGCACCTTCCACGGCTCGCACAGCTAGGGTGGAAGCGTGAGCAACGCCACAAACGCCCCCGAGCCCGACGCGCAGCAGGAGCTTCGCGAGCGTCTTGACGCGCTGATCGCCGATTGCGGGGTGGGTTCGCAGCGCACGCTCGTGCGGCGCATCCTGGAGACCGGAATCGGCCTGGGGCAGGACGGCACCCCGCGCCGTGATCTCAAGATCACGGCTGCAGCCGTCGAGGAGATGCGCGCGGCATTCCTACTGTTCGCGCCATACGCTGGCACGCCGAAGGTGACTATTTTTGGTTCGGCGCGCACCCATGCGCACGACCCGCTGTGGGAGAACGCGCGCGCCGCCGCCGAACAGCTCGCAAACGAGGGATGGTTCGTTGTGACGGGCGCCGGTCCCGGCATCATGGAAGCCGCGGCGACCGGTGCGGGGCCGGAACAGTCGCTTGGGGTGTCGATCCGGCTGCCGTTCGAGGAAGCGCCGAACGCCGTGCTCACGGGGGACAACCGCCAGGTCGCGATGAAGTACTTCTTCACCCGCAAGCTGATGCTCGTGAAAGAGTCGAGCGGATTCATCTGCCTGCCTGGCGGATTTGGCACCATGGACGAGACCTTTGAGCTGCTCACGCTGCAGCAGACGGGCAAGATGGAGCCCACGCCCATCGTGCTGCTTGACCGCGAGGGCGGTCAGTTCTGGCGCGGCTTCGCGGCGTTCGTGACCGAGCAGCTCGCGGCCAACGGGCTTGTCGCCGTGGACGATCTCGACCGCGTGCTCGTCACGGACTCTGTCGAGGCGGCGGTCGCCGAGGTGACCGGGTTTTGGCGCAACTACGATTCGCTGCGCTGGTTCGGCGCCGAGCTGGTGCTGCGCCTCCGCGCCGAACCGAGTGATGAGGAGCTCGCTGACCTCAACGCGCGCTTCTCGGGCCTGTGCGAGACCGGCACGATTGAGCGAACCGAGGCGCTCCCCGAGGAACGCGGCGACGACGACCGCCCGGAGCTGCCGCGCATTATCTTCACCCCGCGTCGCCGCGCGGTGGGTGACCTGCACCGCCTGATCCGGGCGCTGAACGAGCTGCCCTCAGCGCCGCGCTAGCGGGAAAGGCTCACCCGGGTGAGCGCTCCCGCAGCTCACCGCGCTACGCGACGTACCGTCCGAGGTGCTGGCCGGTGAGCGTCGAGCCGTTGGCGATCAGCTCGCGCGGGCTGCCCTCGAACACCACCGTGCCACCCTGCTGGCCGGCACCCGGTCCGATGTCGATGATCCAGTCGGCGTGCGCCATCACCGCCTGGTGGTGCTCGATCACAATGACGCTCTTGCCCGCGTCGACGAGTCGGTCGAGCAGACCGAGCAGCTGCTCCACGTCGGCGAGGTGCAGACCCGTGGTGGGCTCGTCAAGCACGTAGATGTCGGCATCCTCGAGCATGTGGATCGCGAGCTTCAGCCGCTGCCGCTCGCCACCCGACAGCGTGGAGAGTGGCTGCCCCAGCGTCAGGTAGCCAAGCCCCACGTCCGTGAGACGATCCAGAATTTTCGCCGCCTTCGGGATGCGTGCCTCGCCGGTGCTGAAGAACTCGTGCGCCTCGGCCATGCTCAGCTCGAGCACCTCGGCAATGTTCTTCCCCGCGAGCGTGTACTCGAGCACATCCTGGTTGAAGCGGCGACCCTCGCACACCTGGCACACGCTTTCCATCGTGGCCATCATGCCGAGATCGGTGTAGATCACCCCAGCACCCTTGCACTCGGGGCACGCTCCCTCCGAGTTTGCGCTGAAGAGCGCCGGCTTCACGCCGTTGGCCTTCGCGAACGCGGTGCGCACAGGATCGAGCAGCCCCGTGTAGGTCGCGGGGTTGGAGCGGCGCGAGCCCTTGATGGCGCCCTGGTCGATCGCGACGACCCCCTCTCGGTTCGACACCGAGCCATGGATCAGCGAGCTCTTCCCCGAACCGGCAACCCCCGTGATGACGCAGAGCACACCGAGCGGCACATCGACGTCGACGTCCTTGAGGTTGTGGCGATTCGCCCCCCGAACCTCGATCGCGCCGCTCGCCTGCCGCACGGTCTCCTTCAGGTGCGCCCGATCGTCAAGGTGACGCCCCGTGAGCGTGTCCGAGGCGCGCAGCCCCGCGACAGTGCCCTCGAAGCAAATCTCACCTCCGCCGGTGCCCGCCCGCGGCCCGAGGTCGACAACGTGATCCGCGATCCCGATCATCTCAGGCTTGTGCTCGACAACCAGCACGGTGTTGCCCTTGTCGCGCAGCTTGAGCAGCAGCTGGTTCATCCGCTCGATGTCGTGCGGATGCAGGCCAATCGACGGCTCATCGAACACGTACGTCGCGTCGGTGATGGGGGAGCCGAGATGCCGGATCATCTTGGTGCGCTGAGACTCGCCACCCGACAGTGTGTCCGTCGGACGATCGAGGCTCAAGTACCCGAGCCCGATCTGCACGAAGGAGTCCAGCGTGTCCGACAGCTTCGCGATGAGGGGCTGCAGGCCGGGATCCGAGATCTCGCGCACCCACTCTGCGAGATCGCTGATCTGCATCGCGCACACGTCTGCGATCGAGAGGCCCGCGATCTTCGAGGAGCGCGCCGAATCGTTCAGGCGGGTGCCCCCGCAGGCGGAGCACGGGGTGAACACGATCGCCCGGTCGACGAACGCGCGCACGTGCGGCTGCATCGCCTCCCGATCCTTCGCGAGCATCGACTTCTGAATCTTCGGGATCAGCCCCTCATACGTGAGGTTCGTGCCGTCGACCTTGATCTTCGTGGGCTCCTGGTGCAGCAGCACCTCGAGCTGCTCGGGCGTGAAATCGCGAATCGGCACGTCCATCGGCAGCATCGCACCAAAGAGGCGGCCGTACCACCCATCCATGCTGTAGCCGGGCACGGTGAGCGCACCGTCAGCGAGCGACTTCGTATCGTCGAACAGCTGATCGAGCGCGAAGTCAGAGACGGTGCCGCGTCCCTCGCACGTGGCGCACATGCCCCCAAGCACCTCGAACGAGCGGCGCTCCTTCACCTGCTTGCCGCCCTTCTGGAGGGTGACCGCGCCCGCTCCGCTCACCGAGGCCACATTGAAGGAGAACGCGTTGGGCGAGCCAATGTGCGGGGTACCGAGGCGGGAGAAGACGATCCGCAGCATCGCGTTGACGTCCGTCGCCGTACCGACCGTGGAGCGTGGATTTGCGCCCATCCGCTCCTGGTCAACGATGATCGCCGTCGTGAGACCCTCGAGCACGTCGACATCGGGCCGCGACTGCGAGGGCATGAAGCCCTGCACGAACGCGCTATAGGTCTCGTTGATGAGGCGCTGGGATTCGGCCGCGATGGTCGCGAAGACGAGTGAGCTTTTGCCCGAGCCGGAGACACCCGTAAACACCGTGAGGCGGCGTTTGGGGAGCTCCACGCTCACGTTCTTGAGATTGTGTTCGCGGGCCCGGCGCACCACGATCGTGTCGTGCGAATCGGCGGGATGGGTGACGGAGTCGACGGCGCTCATGGGGGTAGCGTAGCGCGCGCGGGGCGCCGCAGACTTCTTGATTTCTGATCGGCTGTGTCCGGCCGGTCAGGAGGGTGGTGAGCATCGCTTCGGGTGCCCCGCAGACGCGGCGGCTACGCTGTGCTGCGTGGGAATCCCAGTTGAGCACCGGCTGCACGCGAGCGCGTCACCCGCGATCCGTCCGTGGCACGTGATCGCCGCTGCGCTCACGGTGCTCGCGGCGCCCGCGCTGTTCGTGTTCGAGGACCTTCCTGCCGGGATCCTGCTCCTGATCCTGGGACTCGCAGCCGCCGCCTACGCCGACCGGGGAGGCTGTGGCGGGCAGTGCTCGATCCCGATCCCGCGGGGCGCTGAGGTCCGTGCCGCGCTGCGCGAGCTGCCGCCTGAGGCGCGCCCGCCGTCGCTCCTGCGCGACCTGTCGCTCATCGCACTGGGCCTCGCGATCATCCGCACGATCGACCTCGGTGCGCGGCTCGACACGTGGTCAATGGTGCAGTTCACGCTGGCGCTGGGCGGCGCCGTGCTCGTGCCGTACCTCGTGTCGCGGTTTCTCTATCGGGATCGGGCCACGGGCTTTCCCTGGCGGAGCAGGCAGCGTTGGGGCGTATTCCACTGGGCCTGGCTTGCAGCGGTGCTCGTGCTGGGCTGGCTGGTCCTGCCCTGGTATTTCATCAGCTCGGGGGTCTACGAGAACTGGCCGGCGGTCACGACACCCGATCTCATCTCGCGGCTGTTCGTCGGCGTCGGCGCCGTTGGGATCTGGGATGAGCTGTTCTTCATCTGCACGGTGTTCGCCGTGCTGCTGCGCCACTTCCCGGCCTGGCTCGCAAACGTGCTGCAGGCTGTGGTGTTCGTGTCATTCCTCTGGGAGCTGGGCTATCGCTCCTGGGGTCCGCTGCTGACCATCCCTTTTGCGCTGATGCAGGGCATGATCTTCCTGCGAACGCGCTCGCTCGCGTACGTGGTGACTGTGCACCTGCTATTCGACGCGGTCGTGTTTGCGGTGCTCGTGCACGCCCACAATCCGGGGCTGCTCGACGTGTTTCTCACCGCGCCGTAGCGCGCGGGGTCCGCGCAGCGGCGCAGCCGGGATTGCGCGCTAGCGCGCGATGAGTGCGGCCACGCGTCGCACCGCGAACTCGTAGCCCTGCACACCGCAGCCCACGATCACGCCGGCGGCGATGGGGGAGATGTACGAGTGGTGGCGGAATGGCTCGCGCGCGTGCACGTTGGTGAGGTGCACCTCGACGGTGGGCAGATCAACGCCGGTGATCGCGTCGCGCAGAGCCACGGAGGTGTGCGTGAGCGCCCCCGGGTTGATGACGATCCCGAGGCAGTCTTCGCGGGCCTCGTGGATCGCGTCGATGAGCACGCCCTCGTGGTTGCTCTGCACCGCGCGAACTTCGATGCCGAAGTCTGCTGCGACGCGGGCGGCAAGCGCCTCGACGTCGGCAAGCGTCTCCTCGCCGTAGAGCTCCGGTTCACGGGTGCCCAAGAGATTGAGGTTGGGGCCGTTCACCAACAGAATGCGTCGGGTCATGGGAGTCCTCCTGGGTCGAAGCCGTGGCTCCATGGTACCGCGGGCCGCTGCCTCGCGCTTTGCCCTTCGGGCGTTGCCGCACTACCGTTGTGGGGTGACTGACGAGCAGCCCCAGAAATCGAAGACCTTCGACCCGACCACGTTTCGGGACAAGCCTGTCTCGTTTGTGCGCCGCAGCGGACGAATGACGTCCGGGCAGCAGCGCGGGTGGGACGAACTCTCGCCGCTCTACCGCATTGACGTTCCCCGCGGCCCCGCCGCGACCAGCGTTGCGGAGGGTGCGCATGGCGTACCGGAGGAGATCTTCGGCCGCAAGGCACCACTTGTGATCGAGGTGGGATCGGGGCAGGGGCACGCGATCGTGCATGCCGCGAGCACGCACCCCGAGCGCGATCATATGGCGATCGAGGTGTTCCGTGCGGGGCTCGCGCGCACGATGACTGCGGCGGACGAGCTCGGCGCGCGCAACCTGCGGCTCATCGAGGCGAACGCGCCGGAGGTGCTTGAGCACTACCTGCCTGTGGGAAGCGCGGACGAGCTCTGGGTGTTCTTCCCGGACCCGTGGGCGAAGTCGCGCCACCACAAGCGGCGGCTCATCAACGAGGAGTTCACGCAGATCGCCGCCCGCGTGCTCCGCCCCGGCGGCGTGCTCCGTCTCGCCACCGACTGGGAGGAGTACGCCGAGCACATGCGCGTGGTGCTCGATGCCGCACCCGACTTCTCGCGTGACTTCACGGGCGAGTACGCGGAGCGTTTCGATGGCCGCATCCTCACCGCCTTCGAGCGCAAGGGCGCCGCAAAGGGACGCGCGATCCGCGACCTGACGTACCGCCGCGCCTAGTCCGCCGCCTGCGCCAGCACGCGGCGGGCATTGCCCGCTGCCTAGAGCAGCGCGGGGTCGAGCCGCGTGACCACGTGCGGGGTGAGCTCGCTCGCGGCGGCGAGATCAAGGCTGCCGAGCACCGCGACGGTCGGTACCCCGGCACCGCGCGCGGCGCGGATCCCAGTGCGCGAGTCCTCAAACGCAACCGCGCGAATGGGCTCGATCCCCAGTTCAGCCGCCGCACGCAGATAGCACTCTGGGTCGGGCTTCGACGATGCGACATCCTCAAGCGCGACGACGGTTTCGAACGCGGCACCGATGCCCGCTTGCTCGAGCGCAGGAACCACGGTCTGGCGGCTCGCAGCAGTTACGACCGCGAGGCGCTTTCCCGCCGCAGTAGCGGACGCGATGAACGCGCGAGCCGCGGGGGTGATCGTGCTGTGCGCTGCGGTTCGCTCAAGGTATCGGGCGTTGAACCGGTCAAAGAGGTACTCGGCGCTCGGTGCCTGCCCGCTCGCCTCTGCGGCAAGCACGCCAAACATGTGCTCCTCGGTGAAGCCGGCAAACTCAGCAAAATACCGCGCTGCAGACACTGCGACGCCGAGCTCCTGCTCAGAGATCTCGGCGACGAGTTCAGCAAGGAGCTGCTCATCGTCCGAGAGCGTGCCGTTGAAATCGAGGAGGAAGGCCTCTGCCTCCGCGATCAACGTGCGCGTCGCAAGGGGGAGCGCGGGAGCGGGGATGGATTGGGTCACTGGTGGATCCTTTCGGAAGCCGCACACGCAGCGGTGCGCGGCAAGAGCGGGTGGGCTGTTTGCAAGAACAGGAGGAGAGGGGCGGGCCGGACGAGGTGCCGGGTGATTGCGCTGGGGCTACGCGGCTGACGGCGCCTGCGGAGACGTGAGTGCGGGGATGCCGAGTGGCACCTCGAGCACTCCTTCGAGCGCCTCAGCGATGCCGAGCAGCGCGAAATCTGCGCCGTGTGGGCCAGCGATCTGCACTCCGATGGGGTGCCCAGCCGTGCTGCGGGCCATGGGGAGCGCCACTGCCGGCTGACCGGTCTGGTTGAACCACGCGGTGTAGTTCGCATGGAAGAGGAGCGGCTGTGTGGGATCGGGGCCAAACGAGTCGGCTGCAAAACGGTGCACGCCCATGACCGGTGAGACAACAATGTCGTAGCTTGCCACCCGTTCGGAGACGCGCGCGGCAATCGCCGACAGGTGCTCGAAGTCGAGGAAGTAGTCGGTGGCCCGGAGTTGCGACCCAGACTCTGCCCAAGCACTGATCACGGGGAGAAGATCGTCCTGGCGGTCGGTGGGGCAGCCTGAGCGCTCGGCGATGCAGCGCGTCATGAGACACCGGTCGAGTGCAGCAAAGTCGAGCTCCGTGATCTCTGGTGTGAAGTCTTCCAAGATGGCCCCGTTCGCGCGGAGTACCTCGAGGAACCGGTGAAACGCAGTGCTCGTTTCGCTGTCCATATGCGGCCCATACCCGGGGCTCTCCATCACACCGACGCGGAGTCCACGCAGGGCAGCGGGTGTCCAACCACTTGCCGCCGCGGAGGCGAGCAGCGCCGCGTGCACGCCGGAGGTGGAGCTAGGGAGCGGCCGCGACAGTTGATCGCTTGGGTGCGGGGCTCCGACGACCTCAAAGAGTTCTCGCGCCGCGCGCACCGTGCGCGCCATTGGTCCCGCGGAGCGCCAGGTGCTCGCAGGCGCATAGGCCAGGGCGCCCTGCGTGGGCTTGAGGGCGACAAGCCCACAGTGTGCAGCGGGGAGGCGCACACTCCCGGCGATGTCAGTGCCGAGCGCTGAGTGGCCGACGCCCGCGGCAACCGCCGCCCCCGCGCCTGAGCTCGAACCCCCGGGGGATGCCGATAGATCCCACGGATTGCGGGTGATCCCAAACTGCGAGCTGAGCCCGGCAGCAAGCAGCCCATAGTCGGGCATCGTCGTCTTCCCGACAATGATCGCTCCTGCCGCGCGCAGGCGTGACACGGGAACCGAATCCGACGGAGAGAGAGCGCCCGGGTGGGTCGCGCTGCCGTGCCAGCGGGGAAGATCCCGCACGTGGAAACTATCCTTCACTGTGACGATGGATCCCGCTAAAGGTCTGTCAGAATGTACCTTTTCATTGACGTGATTCTGTGCCGCCGCAGCCTCGCGTGCCGCAGGGATATTGAGTGCCGAGAATGCGTTCGTGGCCGCCTGAACCTGCTCGGCACGCGCAAACTGCAGCTCAAAACTTTTCTCTGAAAGTGGCTGATTTAGGCCGATTTGTTGCGGATCAACGAACGAATCGTGCTGACTCATCATGTGCATTCCCCTCTGCGGTGAAGGTCGAGTGTGCCTGGCGAAGATTGCCTCTAGACACGGAGTGTAGCGGTGAATATATACTTGCCGAAACCCCCGCTCAGCGGGTAAATGGTCCAAAATATCGAACCTTTGGAGGCGGAGATGGAGATCAGAGATCGGCTCTCTCACATGGTGGAGCGGCTGCGCTTGCAGGGCGAATCCAAGCTCCCCTCCGAGCGTGAGCTCGCCGAGCAGCTGGGGGTCTCCCGCGGCTTGGTGCGCAAGGAGCTCGCCAGTCTCGTCTCGGCGGGACAGATTGAACAGCGCGTGGGGCGCGGGGGCGGTAGCTACATCCGTGAGGTGGGGGTGAACGCCTATGTCACCTCCGGGGCAGGGCGCGCTCCGTTTACGGTCTCGCGCTCGCTCAATGCGGTCGTTGGCGTGCCCACGTTTCTGGTTGATCAGGGGTACCAGCCCAGCACCCGAATCCTTCGCGCCGAAGAGCGTGACGCGGTCGAGCGCGAGCGCACCCAGCTTGCGCTCGAGCCGGGCGCGCGAGTGGTCACCATTCGCCGACTTCGCTCTGCGAACGAGGTGCCGCTGTCGCTCGAAGACATGACGCTTCCGGCCCACATTTTTCCCGACATTCTCTCCCGAGACCTGAGCTCGATCTATGAGCTCATGGCGGGCGACTATGGCACTCCCGTTGTCACCGCGCAGGAACGGATTGGGATCGGCGAGGCCACGCCCTCCGCTGCGTACCTGCTGCGCGTCTCGCCCGGCACCCCGCTCTTTGACATCGAGCGTGTCGCGCTCGATGCTGCAGGGCGGCCGATCGAGCTTTCTCGCGACCTGTTCCGCTCAGACATCACCAGGCTGACCGTGACGAGTCACTAGACCCACCACCGCGCAGCACGCCGCACTGGCGCGGACTGCTGCGCCCAACCTTGAGGAATCAACGATGATTCACACCCCTGTCCACCCTCTTGACCGGTTCTCGGGAACATTCCGGGCAACCGAGCACATCGATCAGGCGAACGCCGCACTGGGTGTGCTCGATAGCGCACTCCGTGGAATTGGTCAGATCTTTCTCATCAACAACCCGCTCACCGGGCTGGCACTACTCCTCGCCATCACCACCCAGTCAGTCTGGGCCGGAACGCTCCTCCTCGGGGGTGCGCTCATCTCCACGCTCACGGCACTTCTGCTTGGCTACGACTCCGGCGTGGTGCGACTTGGTTTCTTCTCATTCAACGGAGCGCTCTTCGGGGTGCTCGGCGCGGTGTTCCTGCAGGGCGAGTGGGTGCTGGGCAACGCCGTGTTCACACTCCTCGCTGCGGCGATCTCGGTTCCGATCATGCAGGCCACCATCGAGGTGCTCGTGCTGCGTTTCGACGCACCTGCGCTGTCACTCACCTTTGGTCTGCTGGGCTTGCTTGTGCTGTTGCTCGCCCCAGCCACCGCACACGGGAATGGCAATATGTCACTCCTGCAGCCGGTGCAGCGCTTCGCACACGCGCCAGATCCGGTGCTGCGCGCCGCAGGCGACGGTCCGCCGGTCGACGCGCTCTCTGGGCTCGTCAACGCGACCTTCCGAGGCATCGGACAGGTCGTGCTCATGGACTCGGTGCTCGCCGGCGTGCTGATCGTCATCGGCATCGCCCTCGCCACTCGCGTGGGTGCCATCATGGCGGTGCTCGGCTCGCTCACCGGGGCGCTCGCAGGCCAGGCCATCGGCGCCGACGGCTCTGAGATCTACCACGGCCTCTGGGGCTACAACGGCGCAGTTGTCGCGGTGGGATTGTTTGGCGTGATCTTGGTGCCGAGCGTGCGAGCATTCATCGCGACGATTGTTGCCGCAGCCGCATCGGCTCTGCTGTACGGGGCGCTCACCCAGTTCCTCGCACCCTACGGGATCATTCCGCTCAGCCTGCCGCTCGTCATCGTCATCATCGGCGCCGTGCTTGCCCTTCGGGCGAGCCGCATCGGTGTGATCCCCATTCCCGACTACTCAAACGCTGAGCATCAGCTCCGCACCCGCGCTCTGGAAAGGACACTCTCGTGACCCGTTGGCAGGACAACATTGATGATTGGGCGCATGGCTTCGACGTCGAAGCCATCACCTGGGGTGGCCCGGTTGCTCAGATCCCTTCGCCCAGCTGGTGGGCCTCGGACAGCACACTGATCGCCGGTGAGTGCCCCGATTTTGGCCCCGTGCTGTTGAAGAAGCTCTCCCGGCACGCCTGGTCATGGCGTAATCGCGACAACCTCATCGCGGCAGCGACTGCGGCGGGCGAGGCGGGAATTGGCCCCAAGATTTACGCGGCCGACAGCGAGCTTGGCGTGCTGCTTGAGGAACGACTCAGCCCCGAGTGGCGAGTGGGGCGCCTCGATCTCTTCCGCGACGCACGGCTGCGGCAGCGTCTCCACGAGGCTCGCGCGCAGTTCGCGCAGCTGGACATCCCGCTCTCCACACGCAGTCCACTCATTGAGCTGCTCCAACTGCTCGATGAGTGCGACGATCGCGGAATTGATGTGGATCCGCGAGTGCGAGAGCTCGCCGCCTACGTCGCGGGCTTTCGCGCGCCGCTCCTCGCATACCGCCGAACCGTCGAGATGCGGCCGTCGCAGGGCGAGGGCACCGTGTCGAACATCATGGTGAATCCTGCGGGTGAAGTGCGTCTCGTGGGGTGGGGCTCTGCCGCGAGTCTCTCGGCGGTGCACGACCATGCGGTGTTGGTGGCGGAAGCGTGTCCCGGGGCGCTCGACATAGATGACTTCATCTCCGAGCTCGCGCCCGAAGCGGAAGCGCGCGATCGCGCGGTCATCAAGCTCATCGCGGGGATCGAACACCTGCGCTGGGCGGTGCTCACCCGGCTCCGTTCTGGAACCGATCCGGACGTCAACCTCGATTCGATCAAGTATGGGCTCTGGCGAATGACATTTGCCGAGCTGCTGTTCTCTGACCCCGACACCCGTACCGAACTGGAAGGAGCGCTCGCATGACCACCATCACGCTTCCCGAACCTCTCCGCGCAGCCATCGCCAAGAACCCAGAATGGGCCGGTCTCGACGTGGCGGTTGACCCGGTGTTCGGCGGCATCACCAACGAAAACTTCCGACTGCGGATCGGCGACAGCCAGCCGATCTTCGCGAAGGTGCCCGGGCTGGGTACCGAGAAGTTCATCAACCGAGACACGGCGAACCAAGCCGCGCGCCAAGCTGCAGCAGCCGGGATCAGCCCTCAGGTGCTGTTCTACGACGCAAGCAGCGGGATTGAGTTTTCCGAGTTCGTGGCAGATGGGTTCCGCACCGCGACGACACTCGACTTTCAGCGCGCTGACGTGTGTCGAGGCGTCATGGACACCTACCGTCGTTGGCACGGCACCCCGCTGCTCAGTGAGACCAAAACCATGGTGGACATGGTCGAGGAACACCTCGCGCAGGTCGAGGAAGACGGGATTCCGCTCCCGGACTGGTCGGCCGTTGTGTTGCGCAACTATCTCGAAGCGGTCGACGCATTCATGGTGTCCGGGCTCGAACTGGTGCCGGCCCACAACGACCCCATGCCCGGCAACTTCCTCATCGATGATGCGGCCAACGTCACGCTGATCGATTTCGACTACGCCGCGAACAACGAGGCAAGCTTCGAGATCGGTCTGATCCTCACCGAGATGTTCGTGGACATCGATCGTTCCCGCGAACTCGTCGCCGAGTACCGCGGCGAGCATGACGAGCGGTTCTTCGCACGCGCCATGCTCTCGCGCATGATCGCCGACACGAAGTGGGGCCTCTGGGGGCTGATCAACGCTCACGCGCGCGATGAGGACTTCGACTACTTCAAGTACGGCTCCTGGAAGCTCTATCGCACGTTCTGGATCTCACGGCGACCCGAATACCGGCAGTGGTTGGACGCGGCCCGCTAATGTCCGAGCAGACCGCCGATGTAGTGCTCCTCCAGCTATTCGACGAGCTCTTCGCAGAGTTCTCGGAGATCGGCCGTGCGAATGGCACGGGGCTGCACCGTCTCGCGTTCAGCGCGGCCGACGCTGAAGTGCGGGAGGCCTTCCGGGCGCGCTGCGCTGCGCTCGGCTTGCACGCGCACACTGACGAGATCGGCAACCAGTTTGCGCTTGCCCGTCCGCCGGTGCCAGGCGACCGCACGGTGCTGCTCGGCTCCCACCTCGACAGCCAGCCCGACGGTGGGCGATTCGACGGCCAGCTCGGCGTTGCCGCCGCGCTGGCCGTCGTGGCCGAGGCCGCTCACACCGAGGTGCCGAAGGGGACAAACCTGGGGGCTGTGAACTGGGCCAATGAAGAGGGAGCCCGTTTCCAGCCCAGCGTGATGGGAAGCAGCGTGTTCACTGGGCAGCTCTCACTTGCCGAGGCACTCGCCGCGAGCGATGCAGAACACACGCTACTTTCGGATGAGCTGGTGAGCCGCGCACTCGCGGGCACCTCCGCACTCCCGGCCACTGTCGCCGCCTACGCGGAGCTGCACGTGGAGCAAGGCGCTCGGCTCGAACGAGACGATGCCGAGCTCGGAATCGTGGACCACACCTGGGCCGCCTACAAAGCTGACCTGCGTGTGCACGGGGTACAAACACACACCGGACCGACCCCCATGGCGCTCAGAGTCGATGCGCTCGCAGCCGCGGCGAGACTCATCGCCCTGCTGCGTGAACTCGGGCTCGCGGATCCCGATGACCGTCTCCACACGGCAGCGGCGTGGATGCGCATCACTCCGAATTCGCCCAATGCGACCCCGTCGCTCGTCGAGTTCAAAGTGGAGCTGCGAAGCCCCGACGAGGAGCGACTGCACGCCGCGCGGGCAGCCCTCGTTGCAGCGGCGCAAGAGATTGAGCGCGACACTGGGGTGCAGTGCGACTTCGGCGCGTGGTCAGAACGGCGGGCGGCAAGTTTTGATCCCGATCTGGTCGCGCTTGCCACAGCGACCGCAACCTCAATGGGGATCCGCGCACAGCGCATGCCCACGATTGCGGGCCATGATGCGGTGATCATGAACGCGGCCGGTGTGCCAACCGTGCTGCTCTTCACGCCCAGCGCGGAGGGCATCACGCATCACGCCGCGGAGTACACCGCACCTGCTGATCAGCACCGTGGGGTGCGCGCGCTCGCCGCAGTGGCGCGTGCGCTGCTGGCGCGGGTTTAGCGCGCCGACTCAGACGGGTTCGAGAAGAAGCCGCGGAGCAGCGCGGTGGAGCCCTCGACGTGTTCGAGCATCGCCTCCGCGGCCGAGTCCGGGCGGCCGGTGAGGATCGCCGTCACGATTGCCTCGTGCTGCGAGTTCGAGTGGGCAAGGTTCGGCCGCAGCAGCGGGATCCCGTCAAGCAGCGCGTTGACGCGGGTGCGCAGGTTCGCGACGAGCGGCACCAGGCTGGGCGAGCCGGATAGCTCCGCGATCAGCAGGTGCAGGCGCGAGTCGAGGCGCCGGTGCTGCGTATCGTCGGCGGCAGCGCACTCCTCGAGCGCCCGGCCGAGCGACTGCCGCTCCTCAGCGCTCAACTCGCGCGCAGCGGCCTCGCGCGCGGCGCCGACCTCGAGCACGCGCCGCAGGGGAGCGAGATCCTCCACCTCTTCCGCGCCGAGGGCAGGTGCGACGACACCGAGGGCCGAATCCCGCGGCAGCTCGTCCACCACGAACGTGCCGCCGTAGCGGCCACGGCGTGACACCACGTAGCCCGCATCCGCGAGCGTCGCCAATGCGTCGCGCACGGTGTCCCGACTCACCTTCAGCATGGTCGCCAGCTCGCGCTCGGCAGGGAGCCGCGATCCCGGGCTGATGAGGCCGAGACGGACCGACTGGAGGAGCCGCTGCATCGTCTCCTCGTACGCGTTCGTGGGCCGCACACCACGAACGAGGAGCTCGAAACCATCGTGTGTCAGGTCCATCGAGCTCCTCGTCGGGGTGTGCGGCGCGAACGCGCCGGGCCAGCGCGGCCGCGCCGGGTCTCGTAGCGAGTGTACGCGGCTAGGAGAGCGGCGTCGTGTAGGCGCTGCTGATGCCGCCGTCCACGAGGAACGTCGACGCCGTAATGAAGGAGGAGTCGTCGCTCGCGAGGAACGCGACGGATGCGGCGAGCTCCTCCGGGCGGGCAAAGCGGCCGAGCGGCACATGGACGAGGCGGCGCTCAGCGCGCTCGGGATCGCTCGCGAACAGCTCCTGGAGGAGCGGCGTATTCACCGGCCCCGGGCAGAGCGCGTTCACGCGGATGCCCTGGCGCGCGAACTGGACGCCGAGCTCACGGGTCATTGCAAGGACGCCGCCCTTCGACGCGGTGTACGAGATCTGCGAGGTGGCTGAGCCCATCACGGCGACGAACGACGCGGTGTTGATGATCGATCCGCTGCCCTGCTTCGTCATGTGGCGAAGCGCCGCGCGCGAGCAGAGGTAGACGCTCTTCAGGTTGACGTCCTGCACCTTCTGCCAGGCCGGGAGCTCGGTGGTTTCGATCGAGTCATCGTCGTCGGGGGAGATGCCGGCGTTGTTGAACGCGATATCGACCGAGCCGTACTCGCGCGCAGCGGTATCGAACAGGTTGTCGACCTGATCCTGGTCGGTGACGTTGACCTGTACGAAGAGGCCCTCAACGGCCTCGGCAGCGGCCTGGCCGCTCGTGGGATCCATGTCGCCGATGACAATCTTCGCACCCTCGGCGCGCATGCGCTTCGCAGTGGCGAGGCCGATCCCGCTGCCGCCGCCAGTGATGACGGCGACCTTGCCGGCAAGACGCTGCGTGAGATCGATGGGGGTGATGTCGCTCATGGTGGTGCTCATTTCTCGTGCAATGCCCGTGTGAGCGGGCGGGAGGAGTGGAACGGAAAAGGAAGGGGTTATTCGCTTGCGAAGAAGACGTTCTTGGTTTCGGTGAAGTGCTCCGCCGCGTCGGGCCCAAGCTCGCGGCCGAGCCCTGACTGCTTGAATCCACCGAACGGCGTGGTGTAGCGCACGGAGGAGTGTGCGTTGACGGAGAGATTGCCGCCCTCGACGCCGCGGGCCACGCGGATGCCGCGACCGAGATCGCGCGTCCAAATGGACCCGCTGAGCCCGTACTCGGAACTGTTGGCCAGCTGGATCGCGTCGGCCTCGTCCTCAAACGGCAGCACCGAGACGACGGGGCCGAAGACCTCCTCGGTGGCGATTCGGGATCCGCGCTCGGGTGTCACGACGGTCGGGGCGAACCACGCGCCCGGGCCGCTCGGGGCGGAGCCCTGGAACGCGACGGGAACGTCGGGGGTCAGGAAACTTGCCACGGAATCGCGATGCGCGAGCGTGACGAGGGGCCCCACCTCGGTGGCTTCGTCGGTGGGGTCGCCCACCACGACGTTCTTGACGGCCTGTTCGAACTGCTCCATGAAGCGGTCGTACACGCTGCGCTGAACGAGGAGGCGGCTGCGTGCGCAGCAATCCTGCCCGGCGTTATCGAACACCGAGTAGGGCGCTGTTGCCGCGGCCCGCTCAATGTCGGCGTCATCGAACACGATGTTGGCGCTCTTCCCACCAAGTTCGAGCGTGACGCGCTTCACCTGGTCGGCGGCGCCGGCCATGATGCGCTTGCCGACCGCGGTGGAACCGGTGAACACCAGCTTGCGAACGTCGGGGTGGCTCACAAAGCGCTCACCGACCACTGATCCGCGCCCTGCGAGTACCTGGAACAGGCCCTCGGGAAGCCCTGCCTCGAGCGCCAGCTCGCCGAGGCGGAGGCTTGTCAGCGGAGTCCACTCGGCAGGCTTCAGCACGACCGCGTTGCCTGCGGCGAGCGCCGGGGCAAAGCCCCACGAGGCGATCGTCATCGGGAAGTTCCACGGTGTGATGACCCCCACGACGCCGAGCGGCTCGTGGAAGGTGACGTTCATGCCGCCGGCGACCGGGATCTGCTGCCCGATGAGGCGCTCAGGCGCGCCGGCAGAGTACTCGAGCACGTCGCGCACATGACCCGCCTCCCACCGGGACTGCGTGATCGGGTGCCCCGAGTTTGCGGTTTCAAGCTGGGCGAGGTGCTCGATGTCGGCGTCGACGGCGTCCGCGAAGCGGCGCAGCACGCGAGCCCGATCCGCGGGGGCCACGGCTGCCCACTCGCGCTGCGCACGCACTGCCGCAGCGATCGCATGGTCGGTACCTTCGACATCGAGGTGCTCAATCTCTTGGATGACGGCCTCGGTCGCCGGGTTGACGAGGGTGGTGCTCATGACTGCTCCCTGGGTTCTGCGTCGGGGGTCTGGGATCGGGCGGTGCGATAGTCGCGCGCCGCGCTGACGAGGCCGGCGAAGAGGCGCCGATCCTGCTCGTTCTCTTCGGGGTGCCACTGCACGGCGATCCCGAAGGGGTGATCAGCGAGTTCGATGGATTCGGGGATCCCGTCGGCCGTGCGGCTCGTCACGGTGAGGCCCGCGCCAATCTCGCCAATTCCCTGGTGGTGGTACAGGTGGGCGCGTGCGCCCCGATCATCGCCGAGCACCTCGGCGATGCGGCTGCCCGCGTCCACTTCAACATCGATTGGGTTGAAGACTCCGCCCCCAATTTGGTAGCGATCGTCGCCCACCACATCCGGGAGGTGCTGGATCAGGTTGCCGCCGCGCTCGACGTTGAGGAGCTGCGCACCCCGGCAAATGCCGAGGAACGGAAGCTCAATCGCAAGGGCTGCCTCGAGCAGCGCGGCCTCGAAGTCATCGCGATCGGTGCGCGGCGCTCCGGTGCGATCATGGGCGTCCTGCCCGTATCGCGCGGGATCGATGTCAGCGCCGCCCGAAAGGATGATCCCATCGAGGCGCGAAACGATCGCCTCGGCGACCTCAGCGGATGCGGGCTGCGGGGGCAGGACCACAACGATCCCGCCAGCGTCGGTGACGGCCTTGATGTAGACCTGCGGGAGGAATGAAGCTCGCACATCCCACACGCCCGTCTGGGCCTGCTCAAGGTAGCTCGTGATGCCAATGATCGGCGCGTGCTTGCCGCGCTGCTGCGGCATCTTAGAGGCGTTCAAAGCCACGGATCCTCTCCCAATCGGTGACCGCTGCGTCGTAGGCGGCAACCTCGACGCGTGCGGCGTGCGTGTAGTGGTCGACCACTTCGTCTCCGAAGACCTCGCGTGCGAGTGCCGACTGCTCGAACAGGTCAGCGGCCTCGCGCAGCGTGGTGGGCACGCGGGCGATGTCGCTCGTGTACGCATTGCCGCTGAGCGGATCGCCGAGCTCGAGCTTGTGCTCAATGCCGTAGAGCCCGGACGCGAGCATGCCGGCGACGGCAAGGTACTGGTTCACGTCGCCGCCGGGGACGCGGTTCTCCACGCGAATCCCGCCACCATGGCCCACGACCCGCAGCGCGCACGTGCGGTTATCGTGGCCCCACGCAACGGCGGTCGGGGCGAAGCTGCCGTCCACGAAGCGCTTGTAGGAGTTGATGTTCGGGGCGTAGAGCAAGGTGAACTCGCGAAGGGCCGCGAGCTGGCCGGCAATGAAGTGGCGGAACATCGGCGACATGCCATCGGCCGCGCTCGGATCGGAGAACGCCGGGGTCCCATCGCTGCCCCACAGGCTCGCGTGCACGTGGCAGCTGTTGCCCTCGCGCTCGTTAAACTTCGCCATGAAGGTGATGCTCTTGTCGTGCGCCGCCGCGATCTCCTTGGAGCCGCTCTTGTAGATCGAGTGGTTGTCGCACGTCGGGATCGCGTGGGCGTAGCGGAACGAGATCTCCTGCTGGCCGAGATTGCACTCGCCCTTGACGCCCTCGCAGTACATTCCCGCGTCGTCCATCGAATTGCGAATATCGCGGAGGAGAGGCTCCAGGCGGGTGGATCCCTGGAGAGCGTAGTCGGTGTTGTAATCCGAACCCGGAACCAGGTCGCGGTAGCCCTTCCGCCAGGCCGTGCGGTAATCGTCGTCGAACACGATGAACTCGAGTTCGGTACCAACGAACGGGACGAGATCGTGCTCTGCGAGGCGTTCCACCTGGCGCTGCAGCACGCGGCGCGGGGAGACGTCGATGGGGGAGCGGTCGCTCGCTCGCGTGAGATCGGCGATGACGAGCGCGGTCCCGGGAAGCCAGGGGATCCGGCGCAGTGTCGAGAGATCCGGCACCATGGCCATATCGCCGTAGCCGCTCTCCCAGCTCGTGAGCGCATACCCGTCAACCGTATTGAGTTCGACATCTACGGCGAGGAGGTAATTGCAGCATTCTGCCGCTCCATCCATCGTGTCCTCGAGGAAGAGGCGAGCCGAGATGCGCTTCCCCACGAGCCGACCCTGCATGTCCGTGAAGGCCACGATCACCGTGTCGATTTCGCGGGTTGCGACGGCCTCGCGCAGTTCGTCCGGTGTCAAGTTGCCGCTCGCGGGAATCATGTGTGCTCCTTGCTGCTCATCATCGAGTGTTGGGGGTACGGGCCGTATGACGCCACTTCGCGTCCAATGGTCTGCGTGTAGGCCATTAAAGCACAGTGCCCGGTCGGCGCCGCAAGTCCCTTGCCTGAACTCTATCGAGGTTCGGCGCGCACTTCCATGTGTTCTTGACGGTGTTTTGGGGTGTCAGGGCGCGGAATTTCGCCCCTTTGCGTGAATGGGGCAAAAATAAAAGGTTGTTGCAAACGACCTTTAGGTGGGTATAGTCATCGTGTCATCCCACCAAACCGCGAGGGCCGCTGTGCGGCGGCCGCGATCGCTCACAATGAAGTGAAAGGGGTCATGATGGCCAAAGACACGCTCAAGGTCTCGGGGGTTACTTACACCACCGCCGAGTCCGGCTATTTCGAGAAACGACAACTGAAACGATCCGCCGGGATCTGGGGGCTCTGGGGGCTCGCGGTCGGCGCAGTGATCTCGGGCAATTTCTCGGGGTGGAACTTCGGGATCGAGGCCGCAGGATTCGGTGGCATGATGATCGCCTTCGCGATCCTCGTTGTCATGTACTACGGCCTCGTGTTCTCCATTGGCGAGATGGCCGCAGCGATGCCGCACACCGGTGGTGCCTACTCCTTCGGTCGGGCTGCCATGGGCCCGTGGGGTGGGTTCGTGACCGGCCTTGCGGAGTCGATCGAGTATGTTGCGACCACCGCGGTGATCGTCTACTTCTCGGCGGGCTACGCGAACGGTGTCACGGAGGGCCTGATGGGCTTCTCACTGCCGACCTGGGTGTGGTGGATCATTCTCTATGTCGCGTTCGTGGGGCTGAACACCGCTGGCGCTTCGATCTCGCTGAAGTTCGCGGTCATCGTCTCGTTCGTCTCGATCGGCGTGCTCGTCCTCTTCGGAGCGATGGCGCTCTTGAGCGGATCCGTCGACTGGGGCAGCCTCTTCAATATCGAGCCGGATCCCGGACAGACGGCCTTCCTGCCGCACGGCGTGCTGCCGATTCTCTTCGCGCTGCCATTCGCGATGTGGCTGTTCCTCGGCATTGAGGAGCTGCCACTTGCAGCCGAGGAGTCGCACAACCCCGTTCGTGATATCCCGCGTGCCGGCCTCTGGGCACGTGGCACCCTGATCGTCACGGGTCTCCTCGTGCTCTTCCTGAACACCGCGGTGCTCGGCGCGGAGGCGACCGGAACCGCGGGTGAGCCGCTGCTCGACGGCTTCCGTGCGATCCTCGGCGAAGACCTCGCGTGGGTTGCCGGCCTACTCGCACTGTTTGCGCTCTTCGGCCTGCTGGCCTCGCTGCAGGGCATCATGTTTGCATACGGGCGCAACCTCTACTCCCTGTCTCGGGCCGGGTACTACCCGAAGTTCCTGTCGCTCACCGGTAAGCGCCAGACGCCCTGGGTGGCGCTCATCGCGGGTGCGCTCATCGGTTTCACCGCACTCATTGTGGTCGACCTCACGGGTGGCGACGGCGGCGTGGGTGGCGCGGTGGTGCTCAACATCGCCGTCTGGGGTGCGGTGGTTGCGTACTTCATGCAGATGCTGTCGTTCCTCATCCTGCGCAAGAAGTTCCCGAACGCGAAGCGGCCGTATCGGAGCCCCTGGGGCCTCTTCGGAGCGGCCGCCGCCGCGGTCATCTCGGCGCTGATCTTCTTGGGCTTCCTGCTCAACGAGACGTTCCGTCCCGCGATCGTTGCGGTCGCGATTGTGTACGCCATCGGACTCATCATCTTCGGCGTGTACACCCGCCACCGGCTGATTCTGTCGCCCGAGGAGGAGTACGCCGTCTCGGGTGGCCTGCACGGCGACCCGCAGGCGGAGGGCTACGGCGGCGAGGTCGAAGAGGAACTGCTCGCGCTCGACGGCAGGGACGCCGACAAGTAGTCGCGCCTCAGGCGGGCCTGCCGATCTCGGCCGTCCGCCACTCGCGCCCCGCACGCCGGGGGAGGTTCCCGGCAGAGGGCAGTCTTCTCACGTGGGAAGGCTGCCCTCGGGGTGGCACACTCCCCTCGGGGTGGCGCGCAATCGTTCCCAAATCGCGCAGCTTCGCGACACGCTCCCGCACGGGGCGCGCGGGCTGCTATGGTGAGACCCAGTTACGAATATCGGCCAACAAGCTGTAGCGGGAGAGTCCGGGTGGCGCGAAAGTGCGAGCCCGGCGCCGTAGGAGCAAACCCTCCCCGGGAATCTCTCAGGCACCCGTACCGCTGCAGCGCGGCAACTCTGGAAAGTAGTCGGTCCTTCCGGCTCACCGACGGTGCAAGGGCGCCCGATCTCGATCGGAGTGCCTGAATCTCTCAGGTTCCGTAACAGAGCGGGGAGGATCCATCCGGTGCGTTTCGGCGTACACCCATCTACGGAGATCCTCTTGAGCATTAGTTCGCAACCCACTGTTTTCGCAGATCGTCACATCGGCGTCACCACGCCCGCCGACATCTCCGCGATGCTCGACACGCTTGGCTACTCGAGCGTTGACGCGCTCGTCGACACGGCAGTCCCCTCCGACATTCGCATGTCTGGCACGCTCGACCTTCCCGCGGCACGCAGCGAGGAGGAGATCCTCGCCGATCTGCGCGCGCTCGCCGCAAAGAACGTGCTGAAGACGCAGATGATCGGGCAGGGATTCGCGGACACGTACACTCCGCCCGTGATTCGCCGCAACGTGCTCGAGAGCCCCGCCTGGTACACGGCGTACACCCCGTACCAGCCGGAGATCTCGCAGGGCCGCCTCGAGGCGCTGCTCAACTTCCAGACCATGGTGGCGGACCTCACCGGCCTCGCCGTGGCGAACGCCTCGATGCTCGACGAGTCGTCTTCCGCCGCCGAGGCCGTGCTCCTCATGCGCCGCGCGGGGAAGGCTCCCGCCAGCGCGCGCGTGGTAGTTGACCAGAACGTGTTCCCGCAGACGATCGCCGTGATTGAGGGCCGGGCAGAGGCGCTCGACTTCGAGGTTGAGGTGGCAGATCTGACCGCGGGGCTCCCCGAGGGCGAGATCTTCGGCATCGTGCTGCAGCAGCCCGGCAATGATGGATCAGTGCGGGATCAGTCCGAGCTGATCGCGGCCGCACACGAGCGCGGCGCGATGGTCACGGTGATCGCTGACCTGCTCTCGCTCACGCTCATCACCTCGCCGGGTGAGCAGGGCGCCGACGTTGCGGTGGGCAACACCCAGCGCTTCGGTGTGCCGCTCTTCTTCGGTGGACCGCACGCCGCGTATCTCGCAATTCGCGCCGGTCTCGAGCGCTCGCTGCCTGGCCGCCTCGTAGGCGTCTCCAAGGATTCGGCCGGCGATCCCGCATACCGCCTGACGCTTCAGACCCGCGAGCAGCACATCCGCCGGGAGAAGGCGACGAGCAACATCTGCACCGCCCAGGCACTCCTCGCGATCACCGCCTCGATGTACGCCGTCTACCACGGCCCCACCGGTCTGCGTGCGATCGCCGAGCGCGCACACGCACACGCCCGCACGATCGCGCAGTCGCTTGCCGCCGCCGGGATCCCGCTCGCCGCTGAGTCGTTCTTCGACACGGTCGTGGCGAGCGTGCCGGGCCGCGCTGATGAGATCATCGCTCGCGCCTGCGAAGCGGGGATCAACCTCCGCCGCCTCGACGCCGACACGGTGGGCATCTCGACCTCCGAGACGACCACGCCCGAGCACGTCGTCGCGGTTGCCGAGGCATTCGGTGCGACGCCCGCAGCGGCGGTCGCCCCCGGTGAGCTCGGCTTCGTCGCCGAACTGAACCGCACGAGCGACTACCTCACGCACCCGATCTTCAACACGATGCGCTCCGAGACGCAGATGCTGCGCTACCTCCGCCGCCTCGCCGACCGCGACCTTGCGCTCGACCGCACCATGATCCCGCTCGGATCTTGCACGATGAAGCTCAACTCGACCGCTGAGATGGAGTCGATCTCCTGGCCTGAATTCGCGGGCATCCACCCGTACGTGCCGGAGGATCAGAGCCGCGGCTGGCGTGAACTTATCGCCGATCTTGAGCGACGCCTCGTCGAGATCACAGGCTACTCCGGGATCTCGCTGCAGCCGAACTCGGGCGCGCAGGGCGAGTACGCGGGCCTCCTCGCGATCCGCGGGTACCACCGCGCGAACGGCGACACGCAGCGCACCGTCTGCCTCATTCCCGCGTCGGCTCACGGCACGAACGCAGCATCGGCAGTGCTCGCTGGCATGCGCGTCATTGTGATTAAGAACACCGACACCGGTGCGATCGACCTCGACGACCTGCGCGCGAAGGTCGAGGCGAACCGCGACGAGCTCGCGGCGATCATGATCACGTACCCCTCGACCTATGGCCTGTACGACGCCGACGTCCGCGAGGTGTGTGAGCTTGTGCACGAGGCGGGTGGCCAGGTGTACATCGACGGCGCGAACATGAACGCGCTCGTGGGGCTCGCACAGCCCGGCAAGTTTGGCGGCGACGTGTCGCACCTGAACTTGCACAAGACGTTCGCGATCCCGCACGGCGGTGGCGGCCCCGGCGTTGGCCCGATTGGTGTCGCCGAGCACCTGCTGCCCTACGTGCCGAGCGACCCCACCGGCACCTACTCGGTGAGTGACGGCGTCCCGGTCGTTGCGACGCTCTTCGGCTCAGCGGGCGTGCTGCCGATCTCGTTCGCGTACATCGCGATGATGGGCGCCGACGGGCTCACCCGGGCGACGAAGACCGCGCTGCTCAGCGCAAACTACATCGCGGCTCGGCTCACCGAGTACTTCCCCGTGCTCTTCACGGGCGAGGCCGGGCTCGTTGCCCACGAGTGCATTCTTGACCTCCGCGAACTCACCGCGCAGTCGGGCGTGACAGCCGAGGATGTGGCGAAACGTCTCATCGACTTTGGTTTCCACGCCCCGACCCTCGCGTTCCCAGTTGCGGGCACGCTGATGGTGGAGCCCACGGAGTCGGAGGATCTCGATGAGATCGAGCGCTTCATCGAGGCGATGATCACGATTCGCGCGGAGATCGCGGAGATCATCGACGGCGCGGTTGAGCTCGAGGCGTCCGTGCTGCGCAACGCCCCGCACACCGCGCGCGTGGTCGCAGGCGATGCGTGGGATCGCGCGTACAGCCGCGAGCAGGCCGCGTACGCGGTGCCCGCGCTGCGGCACGACAAGTACTTCCCGCCGGTGGGCCGGATCGACGGCGCCTTCGGCGACCGCAACCTGGTCTGCTCCTGCCCGGCACCCGAAGCGTTCGAGAACTAGACGAGGAGCACCCGATGACGAGCACGCCCCGACACACCACCCTGCATCCAGAGCACGCCGAATTGGGCGCATCGTTCACCGACTTTGGCGGCTGGGACATGCCGCTGAAGTACGGTTCCGAGCTCGCCGAACACCGCGCAGTGCGCGAGGCGGCCGGCCTCTTCGACCTCTCCCACATGGGTGAGATTCGCGTGAGCGGCCCCGACGCGGCAGCGTTTCTCAACACGGCGCTGGTGGGTAACCTCGCGGTCGTCGCCGTAGGCCGCGCGAAGTACTCGCTGATCTGCGACGCAGACGGCGGGATCATCGACGACCTGATCACCTACCGGCTCGGCGACGAGGAGTTCCTCGTGGTGCCGAACGCCGGAAATGCGCCGACCGTCGCAGCAGAGTTCGCGGCGCGCGCCGCGGGCTTCGACGTGACGATCGTCGACGAGTCTGCCGACACGAGCCTGGTCGCAGTGCAGGGTCCCGCCTCCGTGGCGATCCTGCACCAGCTGGTGCCTGCCGAGCAGCACAGCGTTGTGAGCGATATGAAGTACTACTCGGCCGCGCCAGTGACGGTTGCCGGGCTCGAGGTGCTACTCGCTCGTACGGGCTACACCGGTGAGGACGGCTTTGAACTCTACATGCCGAACGCCTCGGCGGCAGAGCTCTGGCGTGGGCTGCTCGGAGCGGGCGAGGGCCACGGCCTGATCCCCGCTGGGCTTGCCGCGCGCGACTCGCTGCGCCTCGAAGCGGGCATGCCGCTCTACGGCAACGAACTCAGCCGCGACATCACGCCGTTCGAGGCCGGGCTTGGCCCCGTCGTCTCGTTCAAGAAGGACGAGCAGTTCGTCGGCCGTGCGGCGCTCGAGGCGGGGCGCGAGGCCGCGCCGACTCGCGTGCTCGTCGGTCTCGTCGGAGCAGGGCGTCGCGCAGGACGCGCGGGCTACCCCGTACTCGCGGGGGAGCAGCAGATCGGTGAGGTGACGAGCGGTCAGCCGTCGCCCACGCTCGGCTACCCGATCGCGCTCGCCTCGATCGATCCCGCGTACGCGGAACCCGGCACGGAGTTGAGCGTCGACCTGCGCGGCAAGCCGGAGACATTCACAGTCGTGCAGACTCCGTTTTACCGCCGCGCGCAGTAGCTCCCTCGCGCGGAGTTCCGCGCACTTTTCACACGTCACACAGCATCACCCCAACAGGTAAAGGACACATCATGAGCAAGGTTCAGACCGGACTGCAGTACTCCGCCGAGCACGAGTGGATCACTGACGAGTCGCCCGCGACGATCGGCGTCAGCGAGGTCGCTGCTGACGCCCTCGGCGAGGTCGTCTACGTTGACCTCCCCGCCGTTGGTGCGACCGTCACCGCGGGCGACTCCTGCGGCGAGATCGAGTCGACGAAGTCGGTCTCCGAGATCTACTCGCCCGTCTCCGGCGAGGTCGTCGAGGTCAACCAGGCCGTTATCGACGACCCGGCACTCGTCAACTCGGATCCCTACGGGGCCGCGTGGCTGTTCAAGGTCAACGTGACTGAGTTCGGCCCGCTGCTCAGCGCTGAGCAGTACGCCGCCGACAACGGGGCAGAATTGTGACCCGCTTCACGCCGATTCCCGCGGCGTCGCTCAATACCCCCATCGCCGAGCTCGATCCCGAGGTTGCCGCACGCATCGATGCCGAACTCGCGCGTCAGCGCCGCGGGCTCGAGATGATCGCGTCGGAGAACCACACTGCGGTCGCGGTGATGCAGGCCCAGGGCTCGGTGCTCACGAACAAGTACGCCGAGGGCTACCCGGGGCGCCGCTACTACGGTGGTTGCGAAGAGGTCGACGTCATCGAGACGCTCGCCATCGAGCGCGTGAAGGCACTCTTCGGTGCGGAGTTCGCGAATGTGCAGCCCCACTCGGGTGCGCAGGCGAACGCCGCGGTGATGCACGCGCTGATCCGCCCGGGCGACACGATCCTCGGCCTCAACCTGGCACACGGCGGTCACCTGACGCACGGAATGAAGATCAACTTCTCCGGTCGCCTCTATGATGTCGCCGCGTACGGCGTCGACGAGACGACGCTGCGGGTCGACATGGACGAGGTGGCGCGCCTCGCCCGCGAACACCAGCCTCAGCTGATCATCGCCGGGTGGAGCGCGTACTCGCGCCGCCTGGACTTCGAGCGCTTCCGCGAGATCGCTGACGAAGTGGGGGCCTACCTGATGGTGGACATGGCCCACTTCGCTGGTCTGGTTGCTGCCGGGCTGCACCCGAACCCGGTGCCGCACGCGCACGTGACGACTTCCACGACGCACAAGACCCTCGCCGGGCCGCGCGGCGGGATCATCCTGTCGAACGATCCCGAGATCGCGAAGAAGATCAACTCCGCGGTCTTCCCGGGGCAGCAGGGTGGCCCGTTGGAGCACGTCATCGCGGGCAAGGCGGTCGCGTTTGGCGTCGCCGCGACGCCGGAGTTCGCCGAGCGCCAGCAGCGCACGGTGATGGGCGCGCGCATTCTCGCGGAGCGCCTCGTGCGCGAGGACGTGACCGAGCGCGGCATCAGCGTGCTCACAGGCGGCACTGATGTGCACCTCGTGCTCGTCGATCTGCGCGGCTCGGAGCTCGATGGCCAGGTCGCCGAGGATTTGCTCGCCGAGGTGGAGATCACGGTCAACCGCAACGCGGTGCCGTTCGATCCTCGCCCGCCGATGGTAACGAGCGGCCTGCGCATCGGCACGCCCGCGCTCGCCACGCGTGGCTTCGGTGAAGCCGCGTTTGCTGAGGTCGCCGACATCATTGCGGAGACCCTCATCGCCGGAACCGCCGAGGGTGGGGCCGACCCGGCCGTACTCGCCGCGCTCCGCGCCCGCGTAGACGTGCTCGCGGCCGAGCACCCGCTCTACCCGGACCTCGCTCCGCTCAGCTAGCGGGACGAATCACACACTCCCACCGGGTGCCTGCCCGCACCCGGTGGGAGCCTCACTCACGTATCGCAGGAGGCAACGTGGCCATCAGCGTCTTCGACCTGTTTTCGGTCGGTATCGGGCCCTCGAGCTCGCACACCGTCGGTCCCATGCGGGCCGCTCACCGCTTCGCAGCGCACTTGCGCGAGAGTGGGATCCTCGCAGCCGCCGCCGGACTTCGCGTCGACCTCTACGGTTCGCTCGCCGCCACGGGTCACGGCCACGGCACACTCACGGCCGTGCTGCTGGGCCTCGAAGGTTGCGACCCCGAGACCGTGCTACCTGAGGAGGTTGATGCGGCGCTCGCGCGTATTGAGCGCGACGGCACCGTCCTCCTCGGCGAACGACTCACTCCCGTGCCCGGGAACGCAGCTGGTGCGCCCGCGATTCCTTTCCGGGCGTCGGACATCGTGCTGCGCCCGCTCACCGTGCTGCCCACGCACACGAACGGCATGAAGCTCGGCGTCACCGACGCAGCGGGGGAGCTCTTGCTCGAAGAAACCTACTTCTCAGTGGGCGGCGGCTTCATTGTGCGCGAGGGGGCCGAGGAGCGCGTGCAGGATCAGCTCGAGTCCACGCTCGCTGAACTGCCGTACCCGTTCACGACCGCCGCGGAGCTGCTGCGGTATTCGGAGGAGACCGGCCTCTCGCTCGCGGGCCTCATGCTCGAGAACGAGAAGACGCACCGTAGCGAGTCGGAAGTGCGCGATGCGCTCTGCCACATCTGGGACGTGATGGAGGCCTGCAAGGACTCCGCGCTGCAGCGCACGGGTGTGCTCCCGGGCGGGCTCAACGTGCGCCGACGCGCACCCGAGTGGCACCGCCGGCTCAGCGAGCAGGATCCACATCGCGATCCCGTGTACTGGCAGGAGTGGATCAACCTCGTTGCGCTCGCTGTGAACGAGGAGAACGCGTCGGGCGGCCGCGTGGTCACGGCCCCCACCAACGGCGCTGCCGGCATCATCCCGGCGGTGCTCTTCTACGCCACGCACTACGCACCGGGCGCCGCCGGCTGGACCTCCGAGGAGAAACGTCGCGCCATCGCCGACTTTCTCCTCGCGGCAGGCGCGGTCGGGGTGCTCTACAAAGAGCAGGCCTCAATCTCTGGCGCCGAGGTGGGCTGCCAGGGCGAGGTGGGATCCGCCTCCTCAATGGCGGCGGCCGGCCTCGCGCAGGTGCTCGGCGGCACCCCGCAGCAGGTGGAGAACGCCGCGGAGATCGCGATGGAGCACAACTTAGGCCTCACCTGCGATCCGATCGGCGGGCTCGTGCAGATCCCGTGCATCGAGCGCAACGCGATCGCAGCGTCGAAGGCCGTCAACGCGGCAAAGATGGCGCTGATGGGCGACGGGACTCACCACGTGACGCTTGACGAGGTGATCGCGACCATGCGCGAAACCGGTCGCGACATGAGCGAAAAGTACAAGGAGACCGCAATGGGTGGCCTGGCGGTGAGCGTCTCGGTCGGAGTGGTCGAGTGCTGATCGCCCTCGGCCCTCTACGATGATCCTATGAGTGATCACCGGACGAGCCACGAGCGCTCGCTGTCGCAGCGACTCGACGCGCTGCCCTTCACGAAGAAGCACGCGCGCCTCCTCACCGGATCGGGGCTCGGCTGGGCTCTTGACGCGATGGACGTGGGGCTCATCTCCTTCATCATCGCGGCGCTCACGCAGCACTGGGGGATCACCACGGGCGAGGCGGGGCTCATCGCCTCCATCGGCTTCCTTGGCATGGCGATCGGCGCCAGCCTGGGCGGCCTGCTTGCCGACCGCTTCGGCCGCCGACAGATCTTCGCCATCACGTTGCTCGTCTACGGCGTCGCGACGGGCGCGAGCGCGCTCGTGGGCGGCGTCGCCGCGCTCCTCGTGCTCCGATTCCTGGTCGGTCTCGGGCTTGGCGCAGAGCTGCCGGTTGCCTCGACGTACGTGAGCGAGTTCGCCCCGGCACGGATTCGCGGCCGCCTGATTGTGATCCTCGAGGCGTTCTGGGCGGTGGGCTGGACTGCGGCCGCGATCATCGGCTACTTCGTCGTGCCGGCCTCAGAGAACGGGTGGCGCTGGGCGTTCGCGCTGGGGGCCATTCCCGCGGTATACGCGTTTGCCGTGCGCTGGGGGCTGCCCGAGTCGCCGCGATGGCTCGCGGGCCGCGGGCGCACCGCGGAAGCGGAGCGCATCGTTGCCGACTTCGAGCGTTCGGCGGGTATTGAGCTTGAGTCTTCGAGTGGGGTCGCGCCCAGCGCCGCCGCCGAGGCGCCGGGTGCCGTCTCAGGTCGCACGGATGCGCCGGTCGCAACGTCGGGCGGAAGCCGGCTCGCTGGGCTCTGGTCGCACGAGTTCCGCGGGCGCACACTCGCGATTTGGGCCATTTGGTTCTGTGTCAACTTCGCGTACTACGGGGCGTTCATCTGGATCCCGAGCATTCTTGTTGACGCCGGCTTCAGCCTCGTGCGCTCCTTCGGCTTTACCCTAATCATCACGCTGGCGCAGCTGCCCGGGTACGCGGTTGCCGCGTGGCTCATTGAGAAGTGGGGGCGCCGCCCCACCCTGTCCGTCTTCTTGGTTGGCTCGGCGGTCTCCGCGGTGTTCTTCGGCACCGTGCACACGGAGGCGGCAATTATCGCGTCCGGTATGGCGCTCTCGTTCTTCAACCTGGGGGCGTGGGGTGCGCTCTACGCGGTGACGCCGGAGATCTACCCGACCTCCATGCGGGGCACGGGGGCCGGCTGGGCTGCGGGCGTGGGCCGCATCGCGTCGATCGTGGCGCCGCTGCTCGTGCCGGTGCTCCTCGCGGGTCCCGGCACCGGCTTCACGTTTGCGCTCTTCGCCGCCTTCTTCATCATTGCGGCGGCGGCAACGTGGGGCCTCGTCGACCGGCGCGGCGAGGCCCTCGATGACCGCTAGTTCGTGATCGGGGCCGTGGTGGGCTGCTGCGCTGCCTGCCAGCCCAGATAGCTGCCCTCAAGCTCGACCACGTCGAAGCCCTCCCGGCGCAGCGCGCTCGCGACCACGCTGACCCGCGCGCCGCTACGGCAGTGCGCCACGATAGTGCCATCTTCTGGCAGCTCATCGAGGTGCCACAGCGCTCGGCCCGCTGACAGTTGCACGGCGCCGGGGATGTGCCCCTCGGCGTACTCCGCCCGCCCGCGCACGTCGAGCAGCTGCGCGTGCGGGAAGTCTGCAAGGTCTGCCGGGGTGACGGTCGGGACGGGGGCGAGCGGAAGCCCGTCAAGCGCGGAGATGAACCCCGTGACCGTGTCGATGCCCACCCGCACGAGATGGTCACGGAACTCCGTCGCCTGCGTGGCGTCGCCCGCGAGCACGACCAGTGCGCGCGGCTCGCGCTCCGGGTCGATTGCCCAAGCGCCGTAGCTCGCGGCCTTCGCGAGGCCGGGGATGTTGATGCTGCCGGGGACGGTGCCCGTGCGCACGAGCGCCGCATCGCGAGTGTCGATGAGGATCGCGCGATCCTGATCGAGCTGTTCCTCGAGGGCCCCGGGCGTGAACTCGGTGAGCTCAGCGTCGCTGAGCAGTGCGGGGCCCAGCCGGTTCTCGCGCTTCATGCGCGCAAAGTACGCGTGCGCGTCCGGCTGGCCGCTGAGCAGTTCGGCGACGAAGCCGTCCTCATCGTCTGCTGCGAGATACGGTGCCCACCAGGCGAAGCGGCGCTCGTAGCCCACCGAGGTGCTGGGAACGGCGCCGAGCGCCTTGCCGCACGCGGATCCCGAGCCGTGGCCGGGGAGCACCTGCACATAGTCGGGGAGTGTGAGGAAGCGATCGCGCAGGCTCGCGAACAGTTCGCGTGCGCCGGCGAAGCGTGAATCGGTGGTGGCCTGCACTTCGTCAAGGAGGTCAGGGCGGCCGACGTCGCCGACGAACACGAAGTCGCCGCTCACGAGATAGCCGGGCTCGTCCGCCTGCGCGCCGTCGGTCACGAGGTAGGAGAGGTGCTCCGGCGTGTGGCCCGGGGTGTGCACCGCGGTCACCGTGATCTTGCCGATGCGAATGTCGTCGCCGTCCTTGAGTCGCACCGCGGCATCGAACTCCGGGCCGTACTGCCAATCGGGTCCGCCCTCGTCGGAGACGAACATCTGTGCGCCGGTGCGAGCGGCGACCTCGCGGGTGCCGGAGAGGTAGTCGGCGTGAATGTGGGTTTCGGCAACCGCGGTGATGTGCATGCCGTGCGCGGCGGCGAGCGCGAGTGCCTCTGCGGTGTCGCGCCGCGGGTCGACAAGCAGCGCTTCGCCCGTGGCCTGGCAGCCGATCAGGTAGCTCGCCTGTGCAAGGTCTTCGTCGTACATTCGTTCCAGCAGCATGGGTGGCCTCTCTCGTGTGTGGCGGGTGGGGTGTGGGGCTCTTTCCCCTGGGGTGTGTTGGCGAGGTCAGCGGCCCAGCAGGCGGCCGAGGAAACCAGGGCGCTCAGCCTTTGCCTGTGCGATCTCGGCGGGGGAGTGCTTGCCATCGCACCAGTCGGCGCGGGGCACGCTCGCCTTCACCATTGCGACGTGTTGGCCGCAGCCGGCCCAGGTGGTGCGCTGGCAGGTGGAGCAGGTGGTGGGTCGGCACATCAGGCAGTTCCAATCTGTGAGATATACCCCCGGGGGTATTCCGCGGTGGTGGTGCGATAATACCCCCGGGGGTATAGTGGAAGTCAACTTGACCGCTGAGAGGATCCCCAGAATGACCGAGCTGAGCACCGGAGATGCCGTCCTCGCGCAGGGCAGTCTCCCCGCACACGACCCGGAGTCGAAGCGAAAGGTCGTCAACCGCCTGCGGCGCGCGCACGGACAGCTCGCCGCGGTGATCGACGCCGTGGAACAGGACGCACACTGCCGCGACGTGGTGCAGCAGCTGTCGGCCGTGTCAAAGGCACTCGACCGAGCCGGCTTCCTCGTGATCTCGAGCGCGCTCCGCGACTGTCTCGAGGATCCGGATGCGCCGGGAGCCACGCAGCCCGAGGAGCTCGAGAAGCTCTTCCTCTCGCTCGCGTGAGCTCGCTGAACGCTCCGCTCGTGCGCCGCATGGTGCGCGCGGACTGGACATGGATCCAGGACTGGTTCGCCGACCCGAAGCTCGACGCCGAGCTCGGCCCGCTCGACGAGGAGTGGCTCGCCCACGTGCTCAGCGACGCGGGCGGTGTGGAACTCGTCGTCAGTAACGCGGCCGAGCCGGAGCGGCCGATCGCGCTGATCGGCTGCGTCTGGGAGACCGCGGATCACCCGCACACGGTGTCGGACCTCGCGGTCGACCCTGTGCGTCGCGGGCAGGGCCTGGGCCGCCGCGCGCTCGCCGCAGCGCTCACCTGGGCCGGGCACCCGGGAGGCGAGACCTGGGTCTCATACGTGGACCTGGACAACCCCGAGGCGCACGCGTTCTTCACGGCGCTCGGCTGGGCGAACCGCAGGGTCAGCGACGAGATGATCGAGTTCGCCACGGCCGTGCCGCGCACACGCGCGGTTCCGGGTGCGGAATAGCGGGCGCGCGTTCTCTGTTGGATGAAGGGTGACCGAGCCCGAATCTGCAGTGTTTGACCGCCTCCTCGAGGACGTCGACCTCACCGTGCGACGCACGGAGCGGCGCGACCTCGCGGCCAGCCAGCGCGTGCACGCCGCAGCCGGTGTGACGACCCTCATCTACGTGCTGACGGGAGAGCTCAGGGGAGCCACGATGCCCGCGTGCACCGTGGCGCGGGATGGCGTGCACGTGACCGCCGTACCGGCCCGGCCCGCAGGCGGATTTGGGGCCGGCGCCGCCGTGCTGACGCTCGGCCGCTGCGCGCACACCCTCGAAGCGGCGTGCGACAGCGCCGTCCTCATCGTGACGCTCGACCTCAGCGAGACGGCGCAGCGCCTCCACGAGCTGCTGCCGGAGCCGCTCACGCTGCTCGGCTTTCCGGCCCTCGACCCGGCGGGCGCTGCGCTCGCGAGCCACATGGGGATCGCCGAGGCCTCCGCCTCCGCCGACGGGGGAGCGCCGCAGCCCGCGGGCAGCAGCGTCGTCTGCCGGCTCATGGCTCGGACGGTGCTGCTCGCGGTGCTGCGCTCCTGGTACGGCGCGGGCTGTGCGCCCCGCGGGTGGAGCGCGCGGGCGGCCGATCCGCAGCTCGACCGCGTGCTGAGCGCCATCCACCACGAGCCCGGGCGGGACTGGTCGCTCGAGACGCTCGCCGCGCTCGGCGCCATGTCGCGCTCGGTGTTTGCACGCCGGTTCCGTGACACCCTCGGGGCGACGCCGGGCCAATACCTCGCGCGGATTCGCATGGAGGATGCGAAGCGGCGCCTGGCAACGGGCACACCGGTCTCGCAGGTGTCACGTGAACTCGGCTACGCCTCCGATGACGGCTTCAGCCGGGCCTTCCGGCGTCACACGGGGGTCGTGCCCTCGCGCTGGCGGTGGGACAGCCCGAACAGGACGGCCCCCGCGACGAGGAGCGCCGCGCCCACACCGTAGCCGACGGCGACGCCGAGCGCGTCGATCACGAGACCTCCGAGCCCCGCGGCCAGCGTGATGGCGGCCTGGAATCCCATGACGACGAGCGTGCCGCCGGCCTCCAGGCGGTCGGGGAGGCGGTGCCCCACCCACGTGTTCACGACGATGAGCCACGACGCGAAGCAGAAGCCCCACACGAACACCGCCGCGGCGACGAGCCAGAGTGCGCCGGGCAGGGTGAGCGTGGTGAGCACCGCGACCGCGATGGCGAGCGGGACGAGCACCGACAGCGTCGCGAACGAGCGATCGACGATCAGCCCGACGAGGACGTTGCCGATGAGCCCGCCCGCGCCGAACAGGGCGAGGAGCAGCACGATGGTGCCCGCGTCTACGGGAACCGCATCGGGGCCGACGGTGACGCGCTCGAGCGCGAGCCGGATGTACGTGTATGCGAGGAAGTGTCCCAGCACGACGAGCGTGTGGCCCGTGAGCCCGAGGGCGATGCCGGGGCGCACGAGGGTGCGGCCGAGCGCGGCGAGACTGCTGGTGCGCGCGGCGGGGACGGGTGGCAGTACGACGCGCACGACGACGGCGAGCACGGCCATCGCGGCGCTCAGGCCGGCGAACGCGAGGTGCCAGTCGGCGAGCTCGGACACCACGACGCCGAGCGGAACGCCCGCGACCGTGGCGAGCGACATCCCCGCGGACGTGAACATGATCGCCCGCCCGAGCCGTTCGGGCCCGGCTAGCCGAGCCGCGACGCTGATCGACATCGCCCAGAACGTGCTGATCGCGACGCCGAGGAGGAACCGCGAGGCGAGAATGAGCGGGAACGACGGGGCGAGCGCGACCACGAGGTTCGACACCGCGCCGAGCGCGGCCATCCCGGCGAGGAGTACGCGCCGATCGAGCCGGGGAAAGACCAGACCAATGGTCGGGGCCGCGATGAGTCCGGCGAGCGCGGTGATGCTGACGGTTTGCCCGGCCTGACCGGGGGTCACCCCGAGGCTCTCGGCCATCTCGGTGAGCACGCCGTTCGGGAGGAACTCGGCCGTGACGAGCAAGAAACTCATCGCCATGAGCGCGATGAGGCCGCCGTAGCGCATGCGGCCGGGTGGTGACGTTCGGGGGAGCGTGATGGGGGCAGTCGTGGTCATGATTCCAGCGTGGCGGCGCGCGGCGTCGCATGCCCGACCGTGCGTCCGCTCTTCCCGATCATTCGTCCGCGGTTGCTGGCGTCCACTCCGCGGGCGCATCTCGGGGGAGGGAATAGCGGCGCGTCAGTGCCGCACCGATTCTTCCCAGATGGTCTCGCACTCCTGGTGGGCTGATGATGTCCAGCCACTCGACGAGGCCGGCGAGGTGACCCGCAATCCCGTACTCGCTTGGTGCATGGATCACCACCGGGATGCGACCATCGCTCGTCGCCTGACCGATGTGGAGATTGTCGCCCACCGCTGTGCGGAGAAAATCGAGCCCCTCAGGCGCACAGAACGCGTGCACCTCGACGCCCTCTCGGAGGCGCTCGACATCGTCGGTGAGGGCGCGCCAGGTGGTTGTGAGGTCGAAGTCCGCGAACCGAAGTGCGGGTTCATCGCTGGGAACGACAGCGGTGACGCGGTCGAGGCGAAACGTCCGCTGGCCGTGTGCGGTGTGCGCCACGAGGTACCAGTGCGGTCGCTTCGATACCAAGCCCAGCGGGTGCACGATCCTATCTGACTCGGCGCCCGCGCTGTCGACGTAGCCGAGCCGCGCCTGCACCCCGCGGATGACGGCATCCTGCAGGGCTTCGAGAAACGGGGGTGGACTGCTCGGAGCGTCAGCAATACCCCAGGGGCGTGAATCGACGAAGAGGGAAGACGCAGCAGCTTCGGCCCCGGTCCGAAAGGTCTCGGGGAGGGCTCGAACGAGCTTCCGCAGAGACGCTCGGAGTTCTGGTGTCGCGGTGTCGGCTGTTGCCGCTGGCGCGGTAGCGACGAAGAGTGCGCGCGCTTCGCTCTCGGTCAGTCCCGACAGATCAATGCGACCGCCGCCGAGGAGCCGCCAGCCGCCGGATCTCCCTCGGACCGAATAGATGGGAATTCCCGCCATGCCGAGCGCATCGAGGTCCCTCCGTGCGGTGCGTTCGGACACCTCGAGTTCTTGTGCGATCTCTGCGGCAGTGACCTGTTCACGCCGCTGCAGCAGCAGGAGGATGGCGACCAGGCGATCCGATTTCATGATTTTCATACTTGCAGAAAAACCGGTCAAAAGGTGTCCTGTTTGCTGGATTACCTTGAGAAAATGAAGATTCCAACCCATGACTTTGCCTTCCCCGACGCCACCATCATCTCCGTGAACGGTGTTGACCTCGAAGTATTCGAAGCCGGCCAAGAGAACGCAGGAAATCCGATCGTGCTCTGCCACGGCTGGCCCGATCTCGCGTTCACCTGGCGCTTTCAGATCCCAGCTCTTGTCGCGGCGGGCTACCATGTGATCGCACCCAACCAGCGAGGGTTTGGGCACTCGGCCAGGCCTGCGGATATCGCTGAGTACGACATTGAACATCTCACGGGAGACCTCGCCGCGCTGCTCGATCACTTCGGCTACACGAGCGCAACGTTCATGGGTCACGACTGGGGGGCCTTCGTCGTCTGGAGCTTCACGCTGCTGTACCCGGAGCGGGTTGACCGAGTGGTGGCGCTCAGTCTGCCGTACCTCGCCCGTGGAGAGATGCCGTGGCTAGATTTCATGGAGGCAGTGCTCGGCGATGACTACTACTTCGTCCACTTCAATAAGCAACAGGGCGTCGCAGATGCGGTGTTTGACGCGAACCCCGCACGCTTCATCAACAACTTGTACCGTCGGAACGAGCCACTGAAGCCCCCCGCGCCGGGCATGGTGCTCATCGAGACCGCCCAGAGCGATGCTCCGCTGGGCGAGCCGCTCCTCAGCGAGGAGGAACTCGCCATGTACGACGCCGCATTCACGCACTCGGGGTTTACTGGTGGGATCAACTGGTATCGCAACCTGAACCGGAACTGGCATCTCTTGGCGGAAGCCGATCCGATCATCCACCAGCCCGCGCTCATGATGTACGGTCTTCGCGACGCAGTCGCCCGATCGGAATCCCTGTCGACGTTCGTCCCCAACGTTGAAGAATTCAGCGTGGATAGCGGGCATTGGGTGCACCAGGAGTGTCCCAGTGAGACCACACGTGCGATCCTGAGTTGGTTGGCACGAAACCCGACTCGGTAGGGAACGCAATGGACGAAGCACTCTTCTTCAGCGATGCTGCTGCGTTCAGCGTATGGCTCGACGAGCATCACGCCCACCGGCGTGAGGTGTGGGTTCTGTTCCAGAAGAAGGGTTCAGGAGTAGCGAGTCAGACCTGGTCTGAAGCAGTCGACGTCGCTCTGTGCTTTGGCTGGATCGACGGACTCAGGAAACGCGTCGACAGCGACAGCTACACCGTGCGATTCACGCCCCGCAAGCGAAACAGCGTGTGGAGCGCCGTCAACGTGAGCAAGGCTGAAGCGCTGATTCGACTCGGAAAGATGCGGCCGGAAGGGCTGCAGCTGTTCGAGAACCGAAAGGATATTTCAGGCTATTCGTCTGCATCGCGAAACGTCGAGCTGCACCCCGACTACGCACGGCGATTTGCTGACAGCGGGGTGGCCTGGGAGAGCTTCGGGAAGTTCGCGCCGTCGTACCGACGTGACGCCGTCTGGTGGGTGATGAGCGCGAAGAGAGAAGAGACCCGGGTGAGACGGTTGGAACTTCTGATTGCCTCGTCGGCTGCAGGGCATCGAGTCCCAGCCTTCCGCGCACACACTGGGGACGCCTCGTGACACACGCGATGTGTTGCCGCAGCGCTCACTTCTGTCCGCAACTGCGCTGATCAGTGGGTGGCCGGGGCACGCGCCCCGGCCACCCACGCGTGGCGTTAGCCGCGCGCGACCGCGATCTCGTTGGGGACGCCCTCGAGGGTGGCGCTCGCGAGGGTCTTGCCGCTCGTGAGATCAACGGCGTGGACGGCCTTCGCGGCGGGCTCGGTCACGTATGCGACGTCGCCGTCCACCACGAGGGCGGGGTGTGCGTCCTGCCACTCCTTCGGCCCTTCCCAGGGCTGCACAACGGGGAACGCGTCGAGCACCTGACCCGTCGCGGGATCGATCACGTGGATGCTGCCGTCCGTAGAGAGGATGAACGCGTTTCCCACGGGGCCGCGCGCCACATCGCGGAAGGTGTAGCGAATGTTGTCGGGGAGCTCCGCGACCGTGAGCGTCTCCGCCTTCGTGTCGATCAGCGTGATCGCACTCAGGAGGTACCCCTCAGCATCCGGATCGTTCTTGTAGTCGCCCACGACGAGCGGGCTCTCCTCAGAAACGAACGCATTGCCCATGCGCCCGTAGGCGTCGGGTGCGCTGAGCTTCGTGAATTCGCCGTCGGTGAAGAGCAGTGCGCCGTCCTCGCACCCGAAGACAACGGCCTCGTTGGCCGCGGTTCCCTCGCCGTGGATGCCGGGGCAGTTCTCGGCCGTGGCGTGCTCGTGCCAGTGGTCATCATGCGGGGCGAGCGCTGCCGCCCCGGTGCGCGCGTCTGCCGTGCCGACCGTGGTGAGGAGCGTGCCGTCGCCGAGCTCAATCGACACTCCATGGTGCGGTGCCGCGGCGGTGTACTCGCGCGACTTCGGCGCGGTCGTGTTGTTCTTCGCAAGGGAATCGGTGTCGATGATCGTGGTGCGGCCCGTGCCGTCGTCAAACAGCACCGTATGCCCCGCGTGCCGCACGACGTGCCCCGCCGCGGTTGCTGGGAAGACCAGTCCCGTGAGCTTGGCGGTGTCGGTGTCGAGGACCTCGAAGCCGCGTGAAGTGGTGACGAGGAGATGCTGACCATCACCGAAGTTGTTCACTCGTGTGAACTCTTCGGTGGCAAGCTCGCCCGTCGCGCGCAGCGACCCCGAGCTGATCTTGCTCGTGTCGAGGACAGTGATTCCGCCAGCAGTGGTGACCGCGAGGCGATCTGCCTGCGCCGCGTGGTCATGATCGGTGTGCGAGTGGTCTGCGTGCGTGTGATCGGCCTCGTCGGTGGCGCCAGCCTGTGCGGTGCAGCCGCTCGCGAGGAGCGCGAGGCCCGCGCTCGCCGCCACGGTGAGGAGCAGGCGGGAATGGCGCGACGCTCGGGGGCGTGCGCGTTCGGTCTGGGTCATGGGTTCCCTTTCTGGGATGTTGGGGTGGGTGGCCGGCGCTCGGCTGAGCGCACGGCCGGGCTAGTGGTCGGAGGGGGTGAGCCCCGAGGCGATCCGCTCGGCGTTCGTGGCGAGCATCTCCGTGTAGTTCTCCGCCCCGGCGCCGGGTTCGGAGAGCGATTCGGTGAAGAGCGGAACGACCCGCACCTCGATGTCGGCCTCCTCCGCGAGCACCTGCATGAGTCGGTCCGGTGCGGAGGTCTCGGCGAAGATGGCGGGGACGCCCGCTTCGCCGATCGCGGTGACGAGCGAGCGGAGGTCCGCGGCGCTCGGCGCGGCGAGAGTGGTGCCGCCCGGGATCGCGGTGCCGAGCACGCGGAAGCCGTAGCGCTCGGCGAGGTACGCGAAGACGTGGTGGTTCGTGACGAGCGTGCGCTGGGCGGGCGGGATCGCGGCGAAGCGATCCTCGATCTCCGCGTCGAGCGCCGTGAGCCGTGCGGCGTAGCTCGCGGTGCGTTCGCCGATCTCCGCGCGCGCCGTGCCGTCGAAGCCGGGCAGCTCGCCGCTCGCGAGGAGCGCGCCGAGTGCGTCGACGACCTCGATCATGCGCGCGGGGTCGGTCCAGAAGTGCGGGTCGGCGGTCGCCGCGCCCTCCTGGCCGCTGAGCGGGGTGATGTGCGCGCCTGCCACGAACTGGGCGCCGCCCGCGACCTCGACCCGGTCGAGGTGGTGCTGGAGGCCCTCCTCGAGCCCGAGCCCGTTCGACACGACGAGGTCGGCGCGGTCGAGCGCCGCGGCCTCCTGGGCCGAGATCTCGAAGGAGTGGGGATCGGCGTTCGGGCGCATGAGCGTCGTGACGTCCGCGGTGTCGCCGACGAGCTCCTCGACCACATCGCCGAGGATGTTCGTCGTCACGACGATCGACGGCGGTGCGTCCCCGGCGCCCGGCGAGCCGCCGAATGACGCGCACGCAGTGGCGCCGAGCGCGGTCGCCGCGAGCAGTGCGGCAGCCAGCAGCGCGCGGATCCCCGGGGTCCGGGTCCGTGGGGTCCGGATCCCGGGCGCTCGGTCCGCCTGGACGCGAGTCGCGGATGCCCGGCCGCGGCGGGGGGTCGCGCTCATCGGCCCGTCTCCGCGAGGTGCACCGGGGCCACCGCGGGGCGCAGCTCGCGGGCGATCCGGGCGCCGTCGGCGAAGTCGATCTCGGAGACCACGCCGGAATCCGCCGCCCCGAGGTATGCGCGCTGCGCGTCGACGGAGAGCGTGATCCGGTCGCGGGCCTCGGGGGTGAGCTCGGCCGCGCTGAGGAGCGGATCCGTCGCACCGATCTCGGTGTCGCCGCGGAACACGCGCACACTGCCCGCTGCATCGAGCACGACGACGTGATCCTCGGCATCGTCGACCGCGATGGCGTGCAGCAGCGGCACGGCGCTCGGGGTCCAGTGCCAGCTCCGCGCACGCGTGTCGAGGCGCCAGAACCCGGGGCTCGAACCGCTGCCGGATGCCGCGCTGATGCCGGCGACCGTGGGGCGGCCCTTCCGGCCCGCGAGTTCCGTCGGCGCTGCGCCGAACCCGGCGGCACCGGCCTCGGCGCCGGCACCGGCCTCGGCCCCGCTGGTCTCCGAAAGCGGGATGCGCTCGAGCACCGCCTGCTCGTCCGCGTCGACGGTGCCGAGCACGGCGCCGTCCGCGCAGGCGAACACCGTGCCGCCGCGCGTCGTGAGTGCACTCGACGCGTCGGGGCAGGGTACCGTCGTCTCGCTCGGCGTGCCGTCCGCCGCGAGGGCGCGCAACTGGGTGATCCGGCCCGAGTTGTCGGCCTCGGTGACGATCGCCCCAGCGCCGAGCGGGGCGAGCAGCCCGGCGTGCGCGGTGCCCGAGACCCGGAAGAGCTCGTCGGGGGTGCCTGCGGCGAGCGCGGCGTTGTCGAGCAGCACGGCCTCGCCGGAGCCCGGGAAGAAGACGCCTGTGCCGCCCGCGGTCGCGAGCGGGCCGCCGACGACTCGGGCTGAGCCGGATCCCGGGACCGAGCCGACGAGCCGCGGCGTGCCGCGGTAGTAGTGGAAGTGGTCTCCGTGATCCCAGGTCCAGGCGCCGCTGTCGATGATCTCGAGCCCCGCGGCGTGCGCGGCGAAGACGTAGCGCCCGTCGCTCTCGACGCGGTCGGGGGCCGTGATCGTGCCGAGCGACGATTCGTCGCTGCTCAGCAGATCGAGGAGGCCGACGGCGCCCGCAGCGTCCACCGTGACGAGGTGGAGCTGCGGTTCGGCGGCCTCCGAGGCGCCGGCGACGGCGCCGTGCCCGTCCGCAGCGTCCGAGGCACCCGAGTCCGTCGTGGACCCGGGGGACGGGGCGGCTGCGGTGCCGGGGTCGGGGGCTGCCGAGCAGCCGATGAGGGCGAGGGCGACGAGCGTGCTCGCGGCGGCAAGTGCGGGTGAGTGGGTCATGCGTGGCTTTCCAAGGGAGTGGCGGGGGCGGTGGTGCGAGGGGCGGACGGCGCGGCGCGGGTGAGGCCCGCGCGGGCGAGGTGGGAGAGGGCCGCGAGGCCGACGGCTGCGGCGGCGATCGTGGCTCCCGCGGCGGTCGCGTGCAGCCAGGAGACGGCGAGCCCGATCCCGACGGCGCCGATCCCGAAGCCGGCCGCGAGCAGCATGCGCTGGGGGATCCGGCTGCTCCAGGGGAGAGCCGCGACCGCGGGCCCGAGGAGCAGCGCGACGACGAGCAGGGTGCCGACGGCCTGCGCGGAGGCGACCACGGCGAGGGTGACGAGGCCGGTGAGGCCGGCCGCCGCGAGGCCGGTGCGGTAGCCGAGCGTGCGCGCGATGCGCGGGTCGAACGCGAGGGCGATGAACGCGCGGTGCCCGGCCGCGGCGATCGCGAGGGCGACGGCCGCGGCGATCGCGAGTGCGGTCAGATCGGCTCCGGTGATCGCGAGCACATCGCCGAAGAGCAGCGCGGTCGCGTCCGTGGCGAAGGAGCCGGAGTGGGACACGATGATGATGCCGACGGCGAGCATTGCGACGAAGAGCAGGCCGATGCTCGTGTCGTAGGAGAGCCGGCCGCGCCGCTGGAGGGCTCCGATCAGCGCGCTCATGAGCGCCGCCGAGACCGCGCCGCCGAGCATTGGCGGCAGGCCGAGCACCGTCGCGAGGGCGACGCCGGGCAGCATGCCGTGGCCCACGGCCTCGCCGAGGAACGCCATGCCGCGGATGACGACCCAGGTGCCGACGACGCCGCAGATGACGGCGACAAGGGCGCCGCCGGTGAGCGCGCGGAGGAAGAACTCGGTTCCGAGCGCATCGATGATCCAGTGCATGGGACACGACCATACAGATAACGAGAACCATTCTCAAGATGGTAGCGTGAGTGTCATGACACATGACCCCGCGATCCGGGCGGAGGGGATCCACGCGGCGTTCGGTCGCTCAGCCGTGCTGCACGGCATCGATCTCTCCCTGCGCCCGGGCACGTTCTCCCTGATCATGGGGCCCAACGGGGCCGGGAAATCGACGCTGCTCGAGATCCTCGCTGGCGCCACGCGGCCGAGCGCCGGCCGCGTGATCCGCACCGGCCCCACCGCGCTCGTCGTGCAGCGCCCCGCCGTGCCGGCCGCGCTGCCGCTCACCGTCGCCGACACCGTCGCGATCGGCGTCTCGGGGCCGCGCGCGGTGTCGCGGCTCCGGGGCGCGGCGCGCAGCCGGGCGATCTCGGACGCGCTCGCCGCCGTGGGGCTCACCGCGCACGCCGAGCGCTCCCTGCACGAGCTCTCCGGCGGCCAGCGCCAGCGCGCGCTCCTCGCCCAGGGCCTCGCGAGCGGGGCCGCGATCCTCCTCCTCGACGAGGCCGCCGCCGGCCTCGACGCCGAGAGCCGCTCCCGCACACGGGAGATCCTCGTGGACCGCGCCGCGCGGGGCGCGACCGTCTGCGCGGTGAGCCACGACCCGGAAGACCGGGCCGTCGCCCACCGGGTGATCCGGCTCGACGCGGGGCGCATCGTCGCCGATGTGCCCCGGGGAGTCCGCGCGTGAGCGGGACCGGGCAGCCAACGGCTGCGGAGCGGGATCCCGCGCCGTCGCGGAGTGCCTCGCGTGCGCGGAGCGTGGTGCGACCGCGGGGGAGCGCCGCCGGGTGGCTCGCGGCCGGGCTCGTTTCGACCGCACTGATCGCGGCGATCGCGTTCCGCCCCGGACTCTCCGGCGGGGGTACGGGGAGTACTGCCGCGCTTCCCGCCGCCGCGCAGGACTTCGTGACGCTCGCGCTCGCGGTGTTCCTCGAGTCCCTGCCCTTCGTCGTGCTCGGCACGCTGATCTCGATTACCGTGCGCATCTGGGTGCCGAGCGGCGTGCTCGAGCGGGCCCTGCCCCGGCGCCCCGCCCTGCGCCGGCTCGCGCTCTCCCTCTTCGGCATCGTGCTCCCCGTCTGCGAGTGCGGCAACGTGCCGCTCGCGCGCGGACTGCTGCAGCGCGGCTGCTCGCCCGCCGAGGCGGTCACGTTCCTCCTCGCCGCGCCGATCCTGAACCCCGTCACGATCCTCACGACGGCGCACGCCTTCGGCTGGGGCTCTGAGATCCTCTGGGCGCGTGTGCTGGGCGGCTTCGTGATCGCCAACCTGCTCGGCTGGTGGCTCAGCACGCACCCTCGCCCCGAGGCCCTGCTTACCCCCGAGTTCCGGGCGAGCTGCGCGCACCCGCCCGGGGACGCGGGCGGGCGGCTGGCGCGTAGCGCCGACGCGTTCCTCGCCGAGACGTCCCAGCTCATGCCCGCCCTGGCGCTCGGCGCGGTGCTCGCGGGCGCCATCCAGGTGGGCGTGCCGCGCGGGGCGCTCCTCGCGCTCGGCGCCGATCCGCTCTGGTCGGTCATCGCGCTCCTCGTGCTCGCCGCGATCATCTCGCTCTGCGCAACGGTCGACGCCTTCTTCATCCTCTCGGTGAGCGCGGCATTCCTGCCCGGCAGCGTCGTCGCGTTCCTCCTCTTCGGCGCGCTCATGGACGTGAAGATGATCGTGCTCCTGCGCACCACCTTCACGGGGCGGGCGGTGGCGCAGCTCGCGTTCCTCACGGCGCTCTGCGTCGCGGCGATCGCCTGGGGGATGAACCTTGCGGCCTGAGCGGCGCTGGCCGGGCCTCGTCCTCCTCGCCTGCGGGATCGCGGCGACGCTCTCGCTCGCGCTGAGCGGGCGGCTCGCCTGGTACATCCATCCGCGCTCCGCTTGGTTCACGGTGCTCATGGGCGGGATCGCGGCCGTGCTCCTCGCCGTGGGCTGCGCCGTGCACGCGGCCCGGACGCGAGCCCGGAAGCGAGCCGGGCGCATCGGCGAGGCGGACGCTCCGCACGCGGGGCACCCGCCCGCCCGTGCGGGGACGGAGACCCGGCTGCGGCGCGCGCTCCGGCGGCTCGGCGGCGGGGCGATCGCTGCGCTCGCGGTCGCGCTGCTCATCCTCTTCCCGCCCGCGACCCTGAGCACCGAGCGGGCCGCGCAGCAGGCGATGCCCGTGCGCGCCTCCGAACCGGGCGCGGATCCCGGCGCGGATCGCGAGCTCGCGGCCCTCGCCGGGCGCGCGGACGCCGAGCTCACGCTGCGCGACTGGTCGGTGCTCACCCGCCACCCGCACGCCGCCGCCGTCGACGGCCGCACCGCCGAGCTGCTCGGCTTCGCGGCGCCCGATCGCGACGACCCGGAGAACGTGCTCGTGGTGACCCGCTTCGCCATCACCTGCTGCGCCGTGGACGCGCAGGCGGTCGGCGTTCCCGTGTACGCCCCGGGATGGCAGAGCCGGTTTACCGCGGGCGACTGGCTCGTGGCGCGCGGCGCCTTCGCGCCGAACCCCAGCGCCGGGAGCGGGTGGGTCTCGGTGCTGCTCCCCGAAGCGCTCACCCCAGCGGACGAACCGGAGGATCCCTATGTCGGCTAGCCGAAACCGGCGCTTCGTCGCGCGCACAGCCGCGCTCATGGTCGGCCTCGGACTCCTCGCTGCCGGGCTCGGGGCGGCCAACGTCTTGCAGCCGCCGCGCCTGGTCTCGGTGGAGGTGCGGCCCGTCGCGTTGACGGAGCAGGACGGTGCTCGCGTCTCGATCCGGCTGAGCCAGCCCGTCGACCCGGTCGACGCCCGGCTCGTGCGCACCGATCCCGCGCTGCCCGTCGAGGTGACGAGTTCGGGATCGGATCTCGTGGTCACCCTCGGGGAGCGCCTCGACTACGGGAGCGAGCTCCGGATCCTCGCGGACGTGCGCAGCGCGGGCACGGGGACGGCGAGCACGGTCAAAGCCGTGCTGCGCGCGCCGGACACGCGGGTGTTCACGCTCGTGCGCGACCCGCGGGGAGACCGCTTGCTCGGTTCCGGCGTCATCGCAGACGGCCCGCCCGTCGAACTCACGCCAGCACCGCGCATCCAGGAGTTCGCGGTGCTTCCCGACCGGGCGCTCGTCATCGCCGAGACGGGGTCGGGCCGGGCTGCCCTCCGCGTCGCCCCGCTCGCCGGCGGCGACGCGAGCGAGGTGATCGCCGACGCGCCGGCCGTGCTCGAACAGCTCCGCGCGGAGCCGACCGTGCTCGCCGCCGGGGTCGTGGCGAGCGGCACCCCGCTCGGCTCCGAGCACGCGGACCGCACGCTCCTGCTCTTCGACGCGAGCGGCCCGCTCGCCGCGCCGCTCGTCGTCGCCCGGGCGGACGGCGCCGCGCTCCGCGTTGCCGAGTGGCGCTTCGTGCCGGGGTCGAGCGCCGTGGTGGTCCGCGCGGACAACGGCACGCTCTGGCGCGCCGACCCGCTCCTCGGCGCGGCCGCCGAGCCGCTCCCCGCCGACGCCGAGGAGGGTGCGCTGCTGCAGGCGGCGACGCTCGATGCTCTGGGCGTTCGCTTCACGCCCGCCGCGCCGGGCAGCCGGATCGCCGCGGTGTGCGCGGCGCCGAACGGTCGGCTGCTCGCGGTCGAGGTGGTCTCGGCGGACGCGGAGCCCGATGGGCGCGCGGTGCGCCCCGGCTGGACGCGCACCACGACCGTGCTGCTCGACGCAGCGACAGGGCGCCCGGTGCGCAGCGTGATCGGGGCGGCCCCGAGCTGGTGCTGAGCGTCGCGCCCGGCTCCGGGACCTCCGCTACGCGCTCTCGGCCGCCGGGCTGTGCTCCTCGGCCTCCGGACGGCGGAGCAGCTCGATCAGGGCGAGCGCGCCGAGCACCCCGACCGTGGTCCAGGCGATCGTCGGTGCGTTCACCGGGCGGGCGAGGAAGATGATCAGCACGCCACCGACGGCGACGATCAGCGCGAGCGCCGAGCGGAAGCGCTCGATCGCCGTGCCGACCGCGCCCGTCGTTACCCCGTGCGCGGAGTACGCGGCGCGCGCCCGCGCGAAGCCGGACGTGAGCGCGCTGCGCAGCGCCACTGCGCCGCGCGAGGGCCCGAGCAGCAGTGCCGCGAGCGCGATCAGTGCCGCGGCGAAGGCGAGGGCGGCGCTCGTGGAGCGCAGCGATTCGGTGAGCTGGGTGGTGAGCGCGGCGGCGGTCGAGCCGGGCATGACGCCCGGGCTCACGGCCTGTTCGAAGAGTGCCGCGCCGACGCTCAGCCCGCCGAGCAGCAGCAGGAAGCCGAGCGTGAGGCCGAAGCCGGTGCGCGCGAGCGCACGGGTGCGGCGGCGGGCGAGCGCCACGCCTGCGACGAGCAGCGCGAGCACGAGCCACGGCAGCCACGTGCCGAGGGCGACGGCCGCGGCGTAGCCGAGCTGCGCACCGACGAGCCCCTCGGCGGTGGTGAGCGGGATCGACGCCGTGACGTTCGGGATCATCGACGCCAGGCCGAAGCCGCGGGCCTCCAGCTGATCCTTCACCTGCGCGACGATGACGCCCGCGTCGATCGCCAGCTCGCCCGTGTCGCGGTCGAGCGTGAGCATGCCGTTCGTGTCGCCGCGCATGAGGGCGATCGTGGCCCGGTGCGTGTTCGTGAGCGCGAGCTGCCAGGTCCCGGCGAACGCGTCCGAGGCGATCGTCTCCTCGACCGTCGACGCGACGACGGAGCGCATCCCCTGGGCCGCGGGCCCGCGGAGCAGCGTGATGGCGGCGTCCGCCTCCGATGGCAGCTCGAGGCTCGTGAGCCCCGAAGCGAGCGAGCCGACGATCGCGTCGAAGTCGACCTGCTCGTCGACGGCCGCCATCACCTGGTCGCCCAAGAAGCTCTGCACCGCGGGATCCTCCGCGAGCGGTGCGAGGGTAGCGACGAAGCGGTCGGTGTCGACGAGCTCGATCCGCACCCAGGACGCGAGCACGGCGAGCGGGGCGAGCAGCACGGCGAGGGTGAGCGCCACCACGGCGAGGACGCTGCGGAGGATCCCGCGGGGACGGCGACTCGTCTGCCCGGCGCGGAGCGCGGCGTTCTCCGCTTCGAGCGCCCGAAGACGTCGATCGAGCTCGCGGTCGGAGCGCTCGCTCGCGGCGGTGTCCGCGCGGGGCACGGAATCGGGGGAGACGGGAGTCTGGGTCACGGCGGGGCTCCTCGGCGACGGTGATCGGGATGCGCCTGCGGGAGCGGCGCTCGCGGCGCCCAGCGGAGCCGTGATCCCCATATTGCCCGACCGCGGCGCTCCGTGGCCAGTACGGCGCGGCGCGGTGCCGCGTACGTGCGCGTGCGCGTACGCGCAGAGCGCCCCGCCTCAAACGGCGTCGATGCGAGCGATCGCCGGGATCTCGTAGCTGCCGTCGAGCACGGCCTCGGCGGGCTCGTACATGCGCAGCACGGGGCGGAAGCGCCCCGCCGGTGCGGGCAGCCAGTTCGCCCGGCGCTTCGGGTCGCTCGGCTCGGTGGCGGAGATCGTGATCACGAGCGCGCCGTCATCCTCGAGCACGAGCCCGGGTGTGCGATCGCCGATCGAGTAGCGCCCGGCCGAGTTCGCGACGAGGAACGAGTTCGGCACGTCGTACATGGTGAGCGACCAGAACGCGCCAACGGGCGGCATCGGGCTGAGCCGCAGCTCGTAGTCGTGCTCGCCGCTCAGCGGCTCACCCGCGGCGTCGATGTACGTCGCGACGTAGGCCGCCTCGAACGACTGGTTGCCCCAGAGGCCGCCGAGTGCCGCGCCGGCGCGCTGCACGATGCGCCGCGCCGGGTCGGAGATCATGAAGCGCGGTTCCGCGACGACGCCCACCTCGAAGTAGTCGAGGTTGTAGTCGAAGGAGTGGTAAGTGATGTTCCAGCCATTCACCACGGCGTTGCCGCCGCCGCTCGCGAGCACGGCCGTCAGGGTGTCGAAGCCCTTGGCGACACTCGCGACGAGCTCGGTGCGGGCGCCTGGGTCGCCGACCCCGGCGCTCAGCGCCTCGGCTCGCTCCTGGAGCTCGCGATCGCGCGGGGCGGGCGGGAACGCGGTGCTCCACGCACGGAACTTCGCCCAGAACGTCTCGGCATCGGTTTCCTGCGCGGCGACCTCCGGCAGTCCGATGGGGCGCTGTGCGGGATCGAGCGGCGTGAGCGTGGTGGCGTCCTGCAGCGCGTGCACGGCGGGCAGATCTTCGGGGCCGGAGACGGCCCACCGGCCCACGATCGAGGCGACGCGTGTGGGCACCCGCACCACGGTCGCGCCCTCGGGCGCCGCGCCGTCCCAGTCGGCAGGGACGAGCAGGAAGCGGCCCGGGCCCGAGCCGGTGGCGCGGTGCCCGATGTAGGCGAAGTTGTCGGTCCACGCGCTCACAAACTGGAGCACGTAGTATCGGCCGCCCGTCTCGGGCACCTCGAGGAGGAGGGGGCCCGCGCTGAGGTCGAGCTGAGCCATCGAGTAGACGGTGTCGTTGTTGATGGTGACGAAAGTGTCCTCGGGACCCGCGAGCGTTCGCGCGTGGCTGAACGTGTTCCAGGGGGCGGCGGGGTTCGCGCCGATGCCCGCAGACACGTAGCGTGCGACCTGATCCAGGTTGAAGACCAGTGGGAAAGCGTACAGGTACGACTGCACCGACGCTTCGTGCTCTGTGGACATGCGGCGGGCTCCTTCATGTTCGTATGAGTGGTCGGGGACCCCACCCCGAGTCCCCGCCGATTCCAGTGTGCGGGGAGGAACGGGCTTGCGCATCATCCACCACTGGTGAATTCTGGGGTCACCCGTGAGTAGTTCGCGCGCGGGCTGGCACGCTGAGCGGGGCCTACAGGGGCCTCGAATGAGGGAGCACGGATGAACGAGCTGATGATCGGGACCGCGGTCGATGAAGGAGCGCCCGTGGCGCTCGACGCTCGCCGTTTCAACCGCCACACTTTCTGGTGCGGGCAGAGCGGCAGCGGCAAGACCTACGCGCTCGGCGTCGTGCTCGAACAGCTGCTTCTCCGCACGCGCATGCCCATGCTGATCCTCGACCCGAACGCCGACTTTGTGCGCTTCGGGGAGCCGCGAGCGGAGGTGCCCGCCGCCGTTCGCGACGAGATCGCGGGAGCCGATATCCGGGTGTTCCGCTCGGGCGCCCAGGGCGACGACGCGCTGCATGTGCGGTACGTGGACCTGTCCCCGGCCACGAAGGCGGCCGTGCTGCGCCTCGACCCGATCCGGGACGCGGAGGAGTACAACATTCTGCTCCACCTGGAGGGCACGCCGGAGCGCTTCGACACCGATGAGCTCATGCGGCGGCTGCGCGCCTCAGGCGATCCGATGCAGGAGCGACTCGCGTATCGGATGGAGAACCTGCAGGTGCTCGACTGGCCGCTGTGGTCGCGCGGCAGTGGCTCCGTGCTCGATCATGTGGCGGAGCGGCCTCGCGCCACCGTGCTCGACATTGGCGGCGGCGTGCACCCCGCGGAGGGGAAAGTCGCGGCACTCGCGGTACTCGAGGAGCTCTGGGCGCGGCGTGAGGAGCGGAAGCCCATGCTGATCGTCATCGACGAAGCGCACAACCTGTGCCCGCCAGATCCGACGACCGGAGTGGAGCGGGCGCTCACGGAGCAGCTCATCCAGATCGCAGCGGAGGGGCGAAAGTTCGGTCTCTGGTTGTTCCTCTCCACGCAGCGCCCCACGAAGATCCACCCGAACGTGCTGTCGCAGTGCGACAACCTCGGCCTCATGCGGGTGAACGCACCGCGCGATCTTGCCGAGCTCGGCGCGGTATTCGGCTTCGCCCCTGAAGAACTCGTCGAGCAGTCGCCAGAGTTCGCGCAAGGCCAAGCGCTCTTCGCTGGCGGTTTTGTGGACCGTGCGACGGTGGTGCAGGTCGGTGCGCGCCTCACGGAGGAACACGGCGGCGATGTCCGGGTACCGCTCATCGGGGACCCGGGCATCGCGGCGCTCGCTAGAACGTAGCGAGGCCCTTGCCGAGCACCGCGACGCCGATGACGAGCAGCAGCACTGCCATGATTGTCGCGTTGTGCGCCACCAGCCACTCCTTCAGCGCGGCAAGCCAGTCAGCGAGTCGCGCGGGTGCGGCGAGGTAAGCGATCACGGGTGCAGCGACTGAGGCGGCAGCGATCACGACGAATATCACCGCGGTGCCCACCGTGGTGGCGAGTGATGCGCTTGCGCCGATGCTGATTCCAGCGGACGCGGCAAGCAGCAGGTTCTTCGGGTTCGCCGCGGCAAGCGCGGCGCCGAGGCCCGCCGCGCGCAGTGGGGTCATCGTGTCGATCGCCGACATCCATTTGGGGAGCTCGGATGCGTCGCCCGCGGCTGGGCGCGAGTGCCACTGCCGGACGGCGAGCAGGATCAGCAGCGCGCCGATCCCCAGCTTCGCGATCGCGGCGATCGGGCGTGGCCCGTCGGCATTGCCGCCTTCGATGAGGCTGCTCAGCACGATGAAGATGGTCAGTGCGACGGTGATGCCCAGCACCCAGCCGAAAAGAAACCCGAGGCTCGTGCCGCCGGCGCGCGGCGAAAGCAACATCAGGATCGTCGCGATGATAGGGACGGGACTCACCGCGACGCCGACGGCGAGCGGGAGGATGTCACCGAGGATCTGCAGCATGGGGACTAGGCCTGCAGTGCGCGCTGCTTGAGCTGCGCGAACTCGTCGGCCGTGATGGTGCCCGCGTCGAGGAGCTGCTTCGCCTGGGCGATGTCGGCTGCCGGCGTCGGTGCGGCGACGGAACGGATGTAGTCTTCGGCTGCCTGCTGCGCCTCAACGCCCTCCTTCGCGGCGCGGCGCGCCATCCCGTCGCCGCGCGCGATCAGATAGACAAGCACCGTGATGAGTGGCAGAAAAACGAGGCAGACAAGCCAGATCGCCTTCCCCCAGCCGGGCAGCTCCTTGTCGCGGAAGAGATCGGTCGCGATCGCCACGAGCGCGTAGATCGACGCGATGAACACAAACGCCCAGAAGAACACGCTGATGACGTTCCAGATTGACGACCAAAACTCCATGATGCTGACTCCTTGCAGAATCGCTGCGCGGCGCAGCGGGCCTCGCGGCCGCCAAGAACGTGCGACCGTCTCGTTGATCTTCCTCGCATGACGCGCGAACCGCGTCGGATTCGGGACGCACGCGCACGTAATTCATTAGTGGTTGGTGAGCCCGGAGTCCGGCTCCGGATCCGGTCGGGTCGCACGCCACCGCATTGCGGCGCTGAGCGCCTGCTCCAGTGAGTCACCAAGCTGCTCGGTCGCCGGGATGACGTGCTCTGGCCCGAGCACTTCGCGGAGCCCTGTGCTGCGCAGCTGAGCCTCGGCGCGCGGGCCGACCCCGCATAGGAAGAGTGTCCCGCCTGCGGCGTGCAGCTCGCGCGCGTAGCGCTCAACGACCCGAATGAACGTGCTGCCGAATTCGTCGGTGCCACGAAGTCGGAGCACGACGGCGCTGCCGCGGCTCGTCTCGACCACCGCGGGCAGTTGCTCCGCGAGTACGGGCGCCGCGGCAAAGAACACGCTGCCGTAGATCACGAGTACCACGGTCTCGTCACCCTCGAGCACGAGCGGCGGCGCGCCTTCGCGAGGGAGCGGCGACTGCGCGGTGAAATTCCAGGCGCGCACCTTCACGCGGCTCGACTGCCTGGAGACGTGAAGCACGATCGCGAGCCCCACACCAGCGAGCACCGCGTACTGCAGGGGGATGAGCAGTGTCAGTACGAAGGTGACGCTCAACACGGCAGCCTGCACCGGCCCGGTGCGCCACACGAAGCGGAGCTCGGCCGGCTTCATGGTCCGCGCGCCGACCAAGATCAGGAGCCCCGCGAGGGCGGGCATCGCGATCGTGCCGATCGCCGGAGCGAACGCGACGATTGTGATGAGCATCACAAGGGCGGCGACGAGGTTCGCGAGGGCGCTTCGCGCTCCTGCCGCGCGCACCATCGCCGTGCCGGACATCGAGCCGCCTACCGGCATCCCGTGAAAGAGGCCGGCCGCAAGGTTCGCGATGCCCTGCCCGCGGAAGTCTGCGGACGGGTCAGGAAGCTTTCCGCCAGGGTTCGGGATCGAGCCGCTGATCGCTGCGCCCTGCACGAGCCCAACGAGCGCGAGCGACACCGCGGGCACTATGAGCGCGCCGACCACCCCGAGATCTGGCGGGGTGAGTCCGGGGAGCGTTGCCGGGATCTGGGCAACGTCGGAGACCAGCTCGACGCGCGGCCCGGGCAGGATCGCGGCGAGCGCCGAGCCGACGATGATTGCTGCCACCATGCCGAGCGGGCCGATGCGAGTGCGCTCAAGCAGGACGATGAGCACAACGGTCACCACGCCGATGAGCACCGCACGCCAGTTAAAGCTCGCGACGTTGAGCAGCGTGTCGACCGCCTGCACCACGCGGTTCGCACCCTCGGCTGCATAACCGGTGACGGTCTCGAGCTGGCCCAGGATGATGTTCACTGCGACTGCGTTGATGAACCCGACGAGCACCGCGGTCGGAATGAACCGGACGAGCTTGCCCGCACCGGCGAGACCGAGCGCCAGCATGATCACGCCGGTGAGGAGCGCGAGCGTGGTGAGAGCGGCACCCGCGCCGGGACCCGACTGCGTTTCGGGCACGTCCGAGATAATCACGGCCATGGCTCCGGTGGCCTGCACGCTCATGAACACCGAGCCGGTTGCGAGTGCGCCGCCCAGCGTGCCGAAAAGATAGCCATAGAGGCCGTGGAGCGGATTCACGCCAGCGAGCAGCCCGGCGGCAAGGCCGTCTGGCACACTCTCTACGCCGGCGATGAGACCCGCGGTGAGGTCGCTTCGCATCGTCCGGCGCGAACCGAAACGCCCGCGGTAGTTGCGGAGAGCACGGCGGAATCGGGAACGTGCGTTTGCGTCCGGAGAATTCACGCTGCCGACTCTTCCGGACATGCAGCCCGGGAGCGAGCCCTCGCCAACGAATTCATCACCGGTTGGTGAGGGTGAGAAGGCGGCGCAAGCGAACCTCATCCGCCACGGGTGAATTTCTCGGGGCGTTGCTGCGTGAGGCTCGCCACACCGTGCCCTGGTATCGGAAGATCGGCGTGAGACCTCCCCTCCGAGAGAAAGACCACCAGCATGCGCACACCCCGCTCACTTGTTTCCTCTGCCCTCATCCTTGGTGCCGGCGTGGCGATGCTCACCGGTTGCAGCGCCGACCCTGTAGCGAACGAGGCGTCGGCCTGCACCGCGTTTGACGCGTTCTCGGAAACCATCGCCGACGCGAAGGGCAGCCTCAGCGCCGACTCGACGATTGGTGAGATCACCGACGCACGGGATCAGGTTCAGGAGAGCGCGAAGCAGCTCGCCGAATCTCTCGACACTGTTGCGGCGGACCGGGTCGCCGCGGTGCAGGACGCGGTCGACGAGTTCACCGCCGCAGTCGAAAATGTCGACCCCGAGCTTACGATCCCGGAGGCGGTGCGCTCGCTGCAGCCGCAGTGGGGTGAGCTCGAAGCTACCCAGGCGCAGCTTGACGAGGCGCTCAGCTGCAACTAGTCCTGCGCGTGCAGCCCCCATGCGCCGAGCCACGGCACCGACGTTGCTAGGATGCAGCTCATGGGGGCAATTCCTGCATCAGCAGAGCTGGTCGCACCGTGGTTTCTCACGGCTCCGCCGCGGCCACGCCGCGGCGTGCTTGAACGACCCCGAATCTCAGCGGCACTCGACGTGTGCGTTGCCGCGCAGGAGCTCACGATCGTCGAGGCGCCAGCCGGATACGGCAAGACGACGGCGCTCAGCCAGTGGGCGCAGACGGTCGGAAGTGGGCCGAAGGCGTGGCTCGCGCTCACCGGGGACGAGGGAGCACCAGCTGCGCTACTGACTGGCGTGCTCGCCGCGGTGATGCAGAGCACCACGGGCGCGACTCCCACCACCACGCCGCGCACGCCCGGCCCGGCGGGGAGCGCCGATCTCGCGCTCGTGCAGCGCGCGATCCTCGCGGCGGTCGCCGACGCTGCGGCCCCGACCACGTTGATCGTTGACGACGCACAGCACCTGCGTGCCGGGGCATGCACCGATGTGCTCCGCACCCTGCTTCTCGGCGCCGGCGGCAGGCTCCGCATGATCCTCGCGGGCACGCACAGCGTGCGCGAGCTCTTCGCGGAGGAACTCGCGACCGGCCGCGCAGCCGCCATCACTCCGGACACCCTTGCGTTCTCCGCGGCGGAAGCGAGTCAGCTCGCCGACGCCGCGCGCGCTATCGGGGCAGCACCCGACTCCGCTGCGTTCGCGCAGCGCTGGGAAGACACCGGCGGCTGGCCGGTTGCACTCGGCTTCGCGCTGCAGCAGCAGAGCCTTCAGCAGGGGGAGCACGGGCCGCAGCCCGATGCCTCAGATTTCCTGCTCGCGAGCTACGTGGAGCGCCGTGTGCTCGCGGCGCTGCGCCAGGAACTCCGGGAATTTGTGTTGCGCACCGTGACTTGCGAGCGCTTCACCGTCACGCTGGCGAACGCTCTCAGCGGTCGCACTGATGCGCACGTACTCCTCGAAGAGTGCCGCACGCTCGGCCTGTTCATCGACGCGTATCAGCGCGACGATGACCCGGTGATCTACCGTTGGCACTCACTATTCGCCCGGCTCTGCCGCGGAGTGCTCCGCCGCACCGACCCCGCCGAGGCCGCGCGCTGCCAGCTCATCGCCGCGACTCTTCTCGCCGATGTCTATCCGGCGGAGGCCGCTCGCCACGCGCTTGCTGCGGAACGCCCCGACCGAGCAGCCGAGATCATCGAGTCCCGCTGGCTACAGCTCATCATCGGCGGCTCCGCGACTGTGCTTGCGGAGCGGTGCGGTCGGCTCCCGGAGCCGTGGAGCGAGAACGTCTCGATGCTTTGGATTCGCGCGGCGTGCCTTGACGTCGAGGGCGATCGCGCCGGTGCCGTGCGGCTCGCTGGCTACGCGGACACGCGGTGGATGAGGTTGAGCGCCGTCGAGCAGGCAACGGCCGCACCGACGCGAGCCTTTGCCAGACTCTTTCTCGCGGAAGGACCCGACGCCGTGCGCGCCGCAGCTGACGAGGTGAGCGCCGCGCTCGAGCAGGCGGAGCTGAGTCAAACGACGTACGCGCATGGCGCGTTCCTGCTCGGCTGGACGGAGCTGCGGCTGCGCCGTGACCCGGTGCGCGCGGTTGAGCTGCTGCGCACCTCGAGCGCGCTCGCACGTCGCTCAGGTGCGGAAGTGCTCGCCGGTCGCGCGAATGCGAACCTCGCATTCGCGCTCGCCTTCGGGGGGAGGCTTGGGGCAGCCGAGCAGGTGCTCGGCATCGAAGGAACGGCGCGGATTGGCGCGGCGCTCAGCGAGTGGGGCGTCTACGACGGTGGCATTGACACCATGGCGGCGATCCTTGTCGCATACTGGCGTGACGAGCTGCACGACGTGCTCCGCCTCGCCAGAGAACTCCACGAGCAGGGCGGACACGACGCGTCTTACGCGGCGCTCGGACGAGTGTACTTTGCGCTCGGGGTGGCTGCACTCGGGGAGCGCGCGCTCGTGCCGGAAGCCGAGGCAATGCTGATGAGTGTGAGCCGCGTCGACCGCCACGGCGTGCCATGGCCGGCCTACCTCGCCGTCGCGCACGCGAGCCTGCGGGCCATGCTCGGCGATCGCACTGGCGCGCTTCGCGAGCTCGCGCGGCTCGGGGACTTCGACAGCGTTCCGATCGCGCGCGTGATCGCAGCTGACCTCGCCGTGCAGATCGGCCGTCCCGACGACGCGTTGGAACTGCTCCGCGGGATCGCGCGGGCGGAATTGATCCCGCCCGTACATGCCTGGTCACAGGTGCTGGTTGCGACGGTCGCGTGGCAGCGCACGCGCACCGAGGTGGCGCACCGCCTGCTTGAGCGCGCGCTCACTGGCGCGGAACCCGAACGGATTCGCCGCCCGTTCCGAGTTCCGATCGACGCGACGCGAGAGCTGCTCGAGCAGCACGCCGCGTGGGGGAGTGCGCACGAGGTCTTCATCGCCGAGCTGCTCGCTGCGCCGCAGACAGGCGACGCGGCCGGCGGCCCAGCGGTCACACTGTCGCGGCGCGAGCGTGAGGTGTTCGGCTACCTTGCGACGCGGCTCACCGCCGAGGAGATCGCGTCTGCGCTCCATCTGTCGGTGAACACCGTCCGTTCGCACCAGCGCTCCATTTACCGGAAGTTGGGCGTGAGCTCGCGCCGCGAGGCGATTCGACACCGCGTCGACGGTTGATCACCGCCCCATAGACTTGCACCATGGCAACATCGCAGAATGGCACGATTGAATTCGCCCGACACCTCGCTACAGAGCAGGGTGTGTATGGTCTTATTCTCGTGTCTGGGCTTATCGCGACTGCGAGTAGCGCGGGGGCGAGCTCATTCAGAGTGCTCCTCTTCGTCGCAGTCACGGTCGCGGTGTTCTGGCTCGCCCACGTGTACTCAAGTATTGTCGCCGGTCACGGACGAACCGACGAGCAAGGCACCCCGCGGCAGTTGCGGCACACGATCCGTCATGCGACGAGGGACGCGCGTGGCATGCTTGTCGCCACAGTCTTTCCTTCAGGGGCGCTGCTCTTCGGCGTGTTTGGCGTACTGCCAGACCGTGCCGCAAACTGGCTTGCGCTCTGGGTGTGCGTCGCAGCTCTCGCCGTACTCGGTTACCTTGCATACGCGCGGCTCGGCGCGCCTCTGATCGCGCGCCTCGGAGGCGCGCTCGCCACTGCGTCGTTTGGCATGATCATCATTCTCGCGAAAGCGATTGTGACGCATTAGAGCGCAGTGCTTGAGCTAGTGCCTGTGGCGTCCGCTTGCGGCACGTTCGCTGCGCCTGGCCAGTTTCGCGTCAAGCTCGTCGAGTCGGTCGAGTAGCTCCCTGGTGGTTTCTGAGTTGGCATAGAGCTTTCGGATGCTCTCGAGTGCGTTCGTGTGACGCTGCGGGCTCATGGCGCCCATGGCGTCCTCGATGAGGCCGACCTGGTAGCCGAGGTCTGCGAGATCTCGCACCGAGGAACTCACGCACTGATCCGTGTAGAAACCGGCGACGAGTACATGGTGTACTCCCATGTTGCGCAGCATCTGGTCGATGTGCGTGCCCACGTGCACGCCTGAGCAGGTCTTCGTGAGCACGGCCTCGCCCGGCAGCGGCGCAGCCTGCGGCAGGAACGCGGAGTCGGGGGAGCCCGGCGGGTAGAGCATGCCAGCGGCCCGATGGAGCGCGCCGGTGTCTGACGCATCTCCGATCTGCGCCTGGATGCCGACGTGCACGGGACGGATGCCCAACTCGCGGCACTTCGCGAGCACTGCCTCGATGTTGTCGAGGGCCCGGGCGAGATCAGCCTCCATCGCGCGGAGCACGGGATCAAGCCCCTCGTGATACAGGCCCGCCGCGGTGAGCGACGCGACGATGGCGGGCGTCGAAAGATGCTCCTGGATATCGACGAGCAACAGCACAGTATCCCGGGGGTCGATCGTCAGCGGCTCCGCATAGCCGTAGGCGCCCAACGTCCCGTAGTACTGCTCCGCGAGTGCGTTGACCCCCGCTTCGGTCGCCAGTGGCGCGGAATCGCTCATGCTCATCGTCCTTTCTCCGGGTTCGGCTTACAGCTATGTTGGCAGGAAACGCAGGCGCTTCGCCTACCCCGAGCGGGGAGGATCCCCAGCCGAGTGTGCAAGCGCGTCGAGCGCAAGATTGAGCTCCACCACGTTCACCCGACTTTCCCCGAGATAGCCGGCATCGCGCGAGCTGGTCGCCGCAGATACGTTCGTCGTCACGACGTCCACGGGAAGACCGCGCGCCTCGGCGACGCGCGCGACCTGAAGCGCAGCGTATGCCGGGCTAATGTGCGGGTCGAGGCCTGAGCCCGAGGCCGTGACTGCGTCCGTCGGTACCTCTGACGCGGGTACCCCGTTGAACGAGGCAACGGCGTTCCGGCGTTCCTCGATTTGCAGGGCGAGCTCTTCGCTCTCCGGCCCCAGGTTCGAACCTGCGGATGCGAGCGCGTCGTAGCCGTCGCCTGCGGCGGAAGGCCGGGGCTGGAAGTACTCGGGCAACGGCGCGCCAGAGGCGTCCGTGAACCGCTGCCCAATGAGCTCGGAACCCGAGATTCGACCGTCGGCTGCGCGCACCACAGAGCCGTTCGCCTGATGCGGAAAGACGCTCTGCCCGATGCCGAGCATCACGAGGGGGTAGCCGATACCCAACACGAGTGTGAGGAGCAGCATGATGCGGAGCGCCGTCCACAGCGGGGCGGTCTTCCGCCAGATGGTGTGTGCCACGACGCCCCCTAGTATCCCGGCATCAGGCTCACGACCATGTCGATGAGCTTGATGCCGATGATCGGGACGAGCACGCCGCTCAGTCCATTGACAATGAGGTTGCGGGTGAGGTCGCCGCGGGGCCCGGTGCTCCGGTACGGCACGCCGATGAGGGCGAGCGGGATCAGGATGACCATGACCAGACTGCTGAAGATCACCGTGGAGAGGACCGCCGACGCAGAGGAGTGCAGCTGCAGCACATTGAGTGCGGCAAGCCCTGGAAACGCGCCAACGAACAGGGCGGGGAATAGCGTGAAGTAGCGCACGAGATCGTTGGCGAGGTTGAACGTCATGAGGGCGCCGCGGGTGGCCATCTGTCGGCGGCCCACCTCGACGATGTCCACGAGGTGAGCGGGGTCGTCGTCCAGGATGATCATGTTCGCGGAGGACTTCGCCGCAGCCGTTGCAGAGTTCATCGCGATGCCAATGTCTGCTTGCGCGAGCGCGGGAGCATCGTTGACGCCGTCACCGCTCATCGCCACCAAGTGTCCCGCTGACTGCTCGCGCACGATGACCGCGAGCTTCTCCTCTGGCGTTGAGTTGCCGACGTACTCGTCGATCCCCGCCTCCGCGCTGATCGCCTTCGCGGTGAGCTCGTGGTCGCCGGTGACCATCACGGTTCGAATACCGAGGCCGCGGAGGGCGCTGACGCGACCGGGTACGGAGGCCTTGATCGTGTCGCGCAGGTCGACCACGCCGAGCGCACGGCCCGGCCCCGTCGGTGGCTTCACCCCAATGATGAGCGGGGTGCCGCCGTCGCTCGCGATGGCGTGTGTGCTGGCCTGAAGCTCCGCGAGAACGTGACGCGATGGCTGCGTTCCCTGCTGTTTCAGCCAGGCCGCCACCGCGTGCGCCGCGCCCTTTCGGAGCTTCGTCCCATCGGGGAGGTCATACCCCGAGATCCGGGCGTTCGCGGTGAAGACCACGGGGGTGCCGTCCTCAGCGCGCGTGTGTTCGGTGCCTCCGGGGTCCGGTTCAGTGGCCCCAAGCGCGCGCGCCAGCCGGACAATCGAAGCGCCCTCGGGGGTGGGGTCACCGATCGAAGCGAGCGCCGCAAGACGGATGAACTCGGTGGGGTCGACCCCGGAGAGCGGCAGGAACGCGACCGCGCTCCGGTTCCCCTGGGTCACCGTGCCGGTCTTGTCGAGGAGCACGGTCGTGATGTCGCCGGCCGTCTCGAGTGACTTCGCCGAGGTGACGAGCACCCCGCGCCGGAGCAGTTGCGACATCCCCGCGATGCCGGTCACGGACATCAGCGCGGCGATCTCCGTGGGGATGAGACAGATCACCATCGCGACGAGCACGGGGACGGAGACCGGCGGCGCGACGGGCGAGACCGCAGAGTTGAGCGTGAGCGCGACGATCACAAAGGATACCGAGAATGAACTGAGGAGCGCGCTGAACGCCACCTCGATGGGGGCCTTCTGGCGGCGCGCGGTGCTTGCGAGTTGTATCGTGCGCTCGAATGCGCTCGCTCCCACCGAAGCGGTGATGCGCACCACGAGGCGCCCACCCAGGTCACTCGTGCCACCGATGACGGCGGTGCGATCGCCGCCAGCCTCGCGGACCACCGTTCCTGCGTGTCCCGTGTACTCCGACTCGTCGACCTCGGCGGCGCCCCAGAGCACCTCACCATCGGCCGGAATTGTGCCACCCGTATCTACGACGACGACATCGCCCGCCACCAGATCGTGCGAGCCGACCTGCTCAAGCTCGGCGTTCTGAGCCGAGCGGTCGCGGGTGGGGTCATAACTTGCCACTCGAAGGGCAGGGGTGGTGCGCGCGGCCTGTCGGAGGGACGCAGTGTCAGCGCGACCGCGACCCTCCGCGATCGACTCAGCGAGCGTTGCGGTGAACAGGCACACCCAGAAGCCGATGGCGAGCGCCCAGGTGAACCCCGGAGGCATCGTGGTGCCGCCTGAGGGGCGCGCCCCGCCGACAACCGGTTCGGCGATTGCGATCAGTGTGGTGAGCGCGGCGCCCGCTTCCGTGAGCAGGAGGACTGGGTTGTGCCAGAGGTAGCGCGGGTCGAACTTCCGGAGCGCATCGATGATCACCGTGCGCAGAGCGGACGGTGAGATCACGCTGTTGTTCCGCAGCCGCTCGAGGAGTCTCTGGATCACCGGACGAATCCTTCCGCGAACGGCCCAGCGAGCAGGTATGGCACGAACATGGGTACCGCGATAAACACGATGAGCGCCACAAGCAGGCCGACAAACTGGGGTCGGTGCAGCGGCAGTTCGAGTGTGCTCTCCGCTTTGCCCTGAAGCGAGAAGGACCCCGCGAGGGCGAGCACAAGCACGATCGGGATGAATCTCCCGAGCAGGATCACGATGCCGAGCGTGACGTTGAGCAGTGGGGTGTTCGCGCTCAGCCCGGCGAACGCGGAGCCATTGTTGATCGCTGCGGACACGAATGCGTAGAGCACCTCAGAAAGTCCGTGCGAGCCTTCGTTTCCCATACTCGACACGATCTCCGCCTGCACCGATGGGATCGCAAAACTCACCGCGATCCCGCCGATCGCGAGCGTCGGCATCACAAGAATGGCGATGCTGACGAGTTTCATCTCCTGTGTACCGAGTCGCTTGCCGAGGTAGACGGGAGCACGGCCGAGGAGCAACGCGGTGAGGAAGACCGCGATGACCATGAGCACGAGCATCGTGTAGATTCCCGATCCCGCACCGCCCGGGGCCACCTCGCCGAGCATCATGTCGAACATCAGCATGAGGCCGCCGAACGCGGTGTACGAACCGTGCATGGAGTTGACCGCGCCACCCGTGGTGCCCGTCGTAGCGGTTGCGAACAGCGTGGAGCCCACGATCCCGAACCGCTGTTCCTTGCCCTCGAGCGCGCCGCCCGCGAGCTCGGGGGCCGTGCCAGCCCCCGCGAACTCGAAGCCCGTGAGCGGCACGTACACGAGCACGAAGAGCACCGCCATCGTGGCAAGCAGAGCGTACCCCGCGCGCTGATCGTCGACCATCGTGCCCACCGTGCGGGGCATCGTGAAGGGAATCAGCAGCAGGAGGAGCGTCTGCAGCATGTTGGTCCACGGCGTCGGGTTCTCGAACGGGTGCGCGGAGTTCGCGTTGAAGAAGCCGCCACCGTTCGTCCCCAGCATCTTGATCGCCTCCTGCGAGGCCACCGGTCCCCCCGGGAGGGTCTGCGTGAGGCCCGAGACAGTCTCGATCTCCACCGGAGCCGTGAGGTTCTGGATCACCCCGCCGGCGAGCAACAGCACTGCTGCGAACAGCGAGATCGGCAGCAGGATGCGCAGGTTCGCGCGCACGAGGTCGACCCAGAAGTTGCCGAGCCCGCTGCGACCGCCGCGCGAGGCGATTCCACGAATCAGGGCGATGGCGACGGCCATGCTGACCGCCGTCGACACAAAGTTCTGCACAGTGAGACCGACCGCCTGCGCGGTGTATCCGACGGTCTGCTCCGGCGAATACGACTGCCAGTTGGTGTTCGCAACGAACGACGCGACGGTGTTGAACGCGAGGTCGGGGCTCATGGGCCCCATGCCGAGAGAGTACGGGAGGAACTGCTGCGTGCGAAGCAGCAGGTAGAGCAGCACGAACCCAATGAGGGAGAACGCGAGGATCGAAGTGAGGTACCCGCGCCACGACTGCTGTCGATCGGGGTCGACTCCAGAGAGCCGGTAGATGAACCGTTCGACACGCCAGTGCCGGTCAGAGGTGAACACCCACGCCATGTAGTCGCCCAGCGGGCGGTACAGGAGGGCGAGGATCAGCGCCAGCGTCAGGAACGCTGTGGCTGCGAACCACCAGTTCATCAGAAGCGATCCGGGTGGAGCAGGGCGTAGCCCAAATAGAGCAGCGCCCCGAGGCCTGCGAGTAAGGCTACGTCGTCGATGAAACCCAACACTCTCTCCATCTGAAGGAACGAGAAAGAGTCTAGTCACACGAGAGCCGTGCCGCTTTCACCCAGGCGCCCGTGTTATTCGGGCTCGGAACGCTGATCGCTGCGCCCTGCACGAGCCCGAGGAGCGCGGTCTAGACAGCGCACCTCCTCGGTGTCCAGACGAGCAGAGTGGTTCCGAGATTGTGTGCGGAGTATCTTTCAGGCGGACGGCCGGCTGGGCCCCACGAGTCCAGGGGCGGCGGACGGGGCAACTTCGCCGCGTACGAAGAAAACCAGGATCAGGCCGGTGATGATGACCACAGGATTACCCAGTGACCCGAGCAGATTGAGCGCGCCATCGGTCGGGTAGTCAGCGACCAAGAAGATCGATGGGTCGGTTGTGGCGTGCAGCAGGATCGGCCAGATCAGGTTTCCTGTCACGCGCAGCGTCAGGTACATCAGAATGCCGAACGCAAAGGTATCGATGAGTTGCAGCAGCGTCGGTACCAGCGCTTGGCCAGTCAGCAGGTTGCCGGAGTGCAGAGCGGCGAACAGCGCTGCGGAAACGAGAGCGGCTGAAATCTCGCGGTGCCCGCGCTTGCGCATGAGATTCACGACGATGCCGCGGGTCAGCGTCTCTTCGGCGAAGCCGATGCAGAGTCCCGCGACCAGCCACGCGATGACGACGCCTACACCTGCTTTGGCGTAGTCCACGGTCGCGAAGTGGATCACGTTGAAAATGTGCACTGCGGCAACGGCGAACCACATCCAGCCTCGGCCGCGGAGTGGCTGGGGGCCGTACAGTTCGCGCACCCAGCCGAGGGACCAAGCGAACACTACGAGTACGAGCCCGCCGAATGCGACGGGGAGCACGTAGAACACCCACACCGTCGTAGCCGGATGAGTGGTTGCCGGGAACAGAGGCGTGAATAGCAGTGGCACGAATTGGTAGATGAGGAGCTAGCGGCATCAAGGAGCAGTGAGGGCGGTTTCTACTTCGCGGCGGTTGCGGAAACCCGGGACCACAGACACGACCATCCCTCCGGTTGGTGGTGCAACATGCCTCCGCAGTCGTGTGTTGGTGATGTTGCACTTTCCGCCACGGAGCTCAACGCACCGCTGTCTTCTGCAGCGCTGCATCCGTCCGGAGGGTAGGCCAGCAGAGTTGAATGCTCGACACGACGCCGGTTGCCACAAGCCAGGCGATCCCGATCGAGGTTGCGACATACTCGCAGAGGGCGCCAAAGTCAGTCGCGGTGTCGGCGAGCGAGAGGATGCCACCGGTGCCCGCGATCACGGCGACGAGCGAGGCAGCGGTGCAGGAGAGGAGCGCCCACGTGCGGCCGCGAAACGCGAAGAGGAGCATTGCGGCGCAGGCGAGCACGAAACCGGCGATCGCCAGGAAGAGGTGCGCGAAGTCTTGGGCGGTGAAGAGCGCGGAGCTGGGGGCTGGGCATCCGGGAGTGCACGGGGTGGCCGCGGCGCCGACGAAGCAGAGCCCGGCCACCGTGAGCGCAAGCGCGCCGGCGGTGGCGATCCTGCCCGCGCGGGAGTTCCAGCAGCCGAGGCCCACCAGGATCCCGGCTGCGCCGACCATGGTGAGGGCGACGCGGAACACGAACTCGGTGGGCTCACCCGGCGCCCCCAAGCCGCTCACATACGGCGGATCTTCGTGGGTGGAACGTGCGATCCAGATCAGGATCAGGGCGACCAGCGCCGTCAGTGCTCCCAGAAAGCAGAGCGCGGCGGAGATCAGGGCCGCCGTTCGTGGCCGTTGCGCCCGCCCGCGCGGCTGATGGTCTGCGTGCGACTGGTCCGCCGGGGCCGGGGCATCGGCAGCGTGCGGGCCTGCGGGGAAGTGTTGCAGCAACGTGGTCCATTCGTGTCGGGTCAAGCGTGGTCCGCTGCTCCAATGCTCGAACCGCGTTCCCGGAGGGGCATCGGACGCTGGACCTTGTCGTGGGTACGACGGTACTCGTAGCTGGGGGCGCTGAACACCCCTGGGCGAGAGAAGCAACGACATGCAGCGGGTCTCCCGTGGAGGAGACCCGCTGCAGTGAGCCTTCTGGCCTTGTTAGTGCTGATGTCGACGGCGCGCCGCTGCGAGCACGAGTCCGGCCGCTCCCAGCGCAGCGATCACTGCGCCAGTGACCGCGACCCCGGCAAGATCCGTGGGCGACCCCGTTCGAGCCAGGTCCTTTGATGGAGCCGGCTGTGCAGGCTTCGTTGACGTCGTCTCCCCAGGCCTCGTCCCCGTCGGATCTGTCGGCTTCACCGGGTCGACCGGCTTCACGGGGTCGACCGGCTTTACAGGATCAATGGGTTTCACCGGGTCCGTTGTCACTTCTTTCGCTGAGGAGATGAGGTGGTTGAGATCGCCGAGGTACTCGAGCGTGAACCCAGAACTGTCTGCGGAGAAATCGCTCAGGGAAAACGCTCCTGTGCTATCGAGTGGCGCGGTTGCGTTCACGGTTCCTGACTGAGTGGTGACCACGACAGATCCAGTTGGCACAGAGTCGAAGGCTGCAACAACGGTCCCACGGAGCGTGCCTTCCGACACCTCATAGGAAATCTGCGTTGGTGCTTTGCGTACTTCGAGCGTACCGGCGGGGCGCTCCGGAGCGCCTGCGGGCGCCTGCGCAGCGCGAGCAGGTGCATATGAGCCGAGTACAACCCCGTATTTGCCTGCGTCAAGCGCGCGGGGCTGGAGCGTCAGGGAGGCTCTGCCCTCGGCCATCGAATCGGGAGAGTAAGTTTCGTCGCCAACGGCAAAGTAGAGCGCGTCGTGCTGGGTGAGCTTTGTGTAGTCGCCCGTGAGTCTTCCTGCTTGACCGTAGGTGATGCTCAGGTCGTCGGCAGGGACCTCCCACACCTGCGGCAAGATTGAGATCTTCAGTGGGTTGGACACACCGTTCGTCCCGTCGACGGTGAGAAGGATCTCATCGCTGCCACCAAGATAGGCAGTGAAGGTGATTTGAGTGTCTGAGACAACTTCGAACGAGTAAGAGACGTCCGAGGCCAGCAGTTGCGTCACGCCGGCCAGATTCTTGCCGGTGATCGTGAAGGTATTGCGCTGGTATTCAGTGACTGTGGCTGGAGAAACTGAGGTGAGCTCGGGGAGCGCAACAGCGGAGGAGGCAGGCTCGACGGGAGGGTCGTCTGGCGCGGCCGCGCTGCTGCTCACCCCGAGCGCCATGAGTGCCAGCGTCCCGAAAAACGCGGCTGTGATGTGTGTAACTCTTCGAATACTCACTTTGTAGTGCCTCTCGTTTGGGTAGTCCAGTCTAAAACTGGGTAGCGTCCCGCACCCGAGAGTTCAGCGTAAAGACGCCGGCTGGCCATAAGTCGTTCACTTGAGTAGCGAGGTGACGAAAGAGGAGTCGTCGAAGCTGAGAGGATCAGCGTATGAACCCGAGCGCGCACGTCATTGCCATCACTGGAGGCTCGCGCGGAATAGGTGCCGCGGTCGCGCAGCGTTTGACTCGTGACGGCGACGGTGTGCTGCTCGGGTACTGCGCTGCGGCGCCTCGCCTTGCCCGCACGGACGGACGGATCGATCTTGCTTCTTGGTTCCGCCGCGACCGCAGCGGGCAGCCCCGGAACTTACGTGCACTACGCCGCGATGAAGGCCGCGGTCGCGACGCTCGCCATTGGGCTGTCTACTGAGCTTGCTCACTCGGGCGTTCGTGTGAATTGCGTGGAGCACGGAACGATCTGGACGGAGTCTCCCCAGAATCCGGATCGGCCTGCGAAAGTCTCGGCAGTGATCCCGATGGGGCGTACAAGGCAGCGCATGACATCGCGGGCGCCGTCGCCTGGCTCCTTTCGCCAGATGCGGCGTACGCCACTGGCACTGTTCTCCGAGTGGCGGGTGGAATGGAGCGCACTTCCTCTCCGCACGCTCCACAATCACAGCGGAGTCCGGCGGGGATTCCTCGCATCAAGTTACCGTTTCCGGGCATCCTGCGCGATAAGAACTTCGGGGTCGTGTACTGCACCGGTGAAGCAGAACCTGGCTGTGCTTCCCACATGCTCGAGGTGTTCCCGGCATCGGGGAACCCAGCTCTGGATGCCGACGGTCCATGTGCCGAGATCTCGCCGCCTGCCTGAACAATCTCACCAGCGGGCAGCCTGAACGCGTCCGCAAGGTCAACATGTGGGCCACACGAGTCCAGAGAAGTCGTTCCGAATCGCCTTCAAACGTCAAACAGCCGTTTTCGGGGTTGGTGACCTCTCCAGAAAACTCTTGCAGAGGCCTGCCTGGCGGAGTGAATCCCTCTGCGCCGACTGGTGCGATGGAGAGAACGCTAGCATTCCCCGAATTATCGATCCCTTGACTGTGTGCATTGTGTCCGTAGGAGTCTGGTGCAGGAACAGGTGACATCAGACCCCTCAGCATGGGCCGTGGAGTGGAAGAAGGTTGGCGGGGTCTGGAAAGCAACCAACCAGCGGCAAGTGATCACAGTGGTTGAGTTTAAACACGTAAGCAGCTACTACGGGGTGAAGATGAAAACCGACCCCGGTGTCCTTACGACATACTGCGTGAACCCAAAGGGGGGACTGAAGTGCCCATCATGGGTAGATACCGCCTTTCTGCCGTCAAATAACGGCGCCGTTGTGGGGCTGCGTGCCTTCCTTCCGGATGGGAGTACTAAGCTCTCGAGTTCATTCGAACCGGTGCATGTCGGGCAGATTGAGCATTGATTTCCTGCCTGTTGGTTTCGCCCAGTATTAGGTAGACCTGAGCGATTAGGTCGACTGTGTCCGAAGGCTGCGCCCGTCAATGCGGGTGTGAAGGATTCAAACACCGGCCTCGGGTGAGGGATGCTCGTCTGCGAGGAGCGCAGCGGTCGGATCCGCATGGGGAAGCGGGGAGTCGAGCTTGCTCCGTTCTCTGGACTTCACAAACGGCCCGTTCTCTCCGAGCAACTGCCCCACGTGCGGGTCACCGTGGTCCCGAAGCCAGACACTCATTCCGGTCGCAGGATCCATCCGTAAACACTCACAGGCACGTCAGATCGCATCAATCCGGGCCCATGCTTCCGGATACGCCAACCAGTCCTTCTTCCACGCCGGGGAGCTGCCCTGCCTACTGAGCGCGCGACGGGTGCACGTGCCGGCACCCGCCCCGAAACCAGGTGACCGCGTTTGGGTGCTGCGGCGGAACTGGCTCTTTCTCCTCTCTTGGTGTGGCCGGCTGCGGGGCAGGGGCGGGCCTATTCGTAAGGGCTTCAAAGAACGCCATCATCGGAGTAGCATCTACCCCGAGCCCAGCCATCCCCAACCCGTCCGGTGGTTGAGCTCCTCTTTCGCCTCGACGCTCATTCGCTCAGACCAAGAACCGCTCCAGGGCTCATCACCGTAGCCGTCTGTTTCGTCGCCGTCCTCTTGCCGCGGGCCAAGGGCCTAGTCCGGTTCAGTACTCATGACGCATCCGCCTGTGAGCACTCGGCGTCGAGCTCGGCAAGTTCTGCTTCCGCTTCCGCGAGTTCATGCTCCGCAGCCGAGATGGTCTCGGCCTGTTGAGGATCGTGTGCCATGATCTAGGCGCGGATCTTCTCGGCGTACTTGGTTCGCTTCCACGGCACCGTCATCGCCATCGTGGGACGATTCCCTGCGCTGAAAATGATCGCGCGGCCGCGGGGGGAGCGCTGCGAGATCCGCGACCGGTATGAGACGTTCTTTCTGCACCTGCGTGGAGACATTTCTTCGTCCATCGCCAAGCAATGCCCCATCCCGCGACGTCGATGCACGAACACGGTCATAATCCACAATGACGACGGAACGAGCGTCCAAAAAGTCGTTCTCGTCGACGTTGCCGCCATAGACCTTGATGTTTGAGGCAGACCAGAGTTTCTGCATTCCGCGATCGCCCCACATCTCAACCCTCTGCGCCCAGGTCTGAAGAATGATCATGAGAATGATCCCGCGAGAACCGAAATGCGAATATAGGTCGGGGAACTGCTTTCAACGGCAGACATCCGCTGCCTCATCGAGCACCCTGACGAGCTGCACCTGTAGACGGCTGCCGCGAGGCTTCGTTGCATACTGTTCCGCGGCTTCTGTGACCGCAGCAATGAGCGCGGTCACAAGCGGGACGGCCGTACCTACTCGCTCCCTGGATAGGAATAGGACGTGTCAGTGGATCGCACAAGGTCATGCCGTGGATAGGGCGCGAGTCGCCGAATCTCTTCGTCGAGCGAGTGAGCATCGCGCCTGCGGGTGAACCGTTCAGGTACTTCTGCTGATGGTGCCAACTATTGGTGAGTGTGATGCGTGAACATTCGGTGACAAAGTCAGATTGGACTCGCGGGTTGAATTGATTGATGTCAATATAGAAGCATGTCTCATCAAGAGGTTGAGTTGGTCATCGTTGGGTTCGGTCCCGCGGGATACACTGCGGCGGTTTATGCTGCCCGAGCGGGTCTCGCGCCGGTCGTGATCGCGGGCTCGGTGACCGCAGGCGGTGCATTGATGACGACGACCGAGGTGGAGAACTTCCCGGGCTTCGTTGAAGGCGTGCAGGGGCCGGATCTGATGGAGTCGATGCGGGCGCAGGCCGAGCGCTTCGGCGCCTTGATCGTCCAGGACGACGCGACCCGTCTCGATCTCGACGGCGACGTGAGGACTATCGTGACCGGTGCCGGGGCAACGTACCAGGCACGCGCTGTGATCCTGGCGATGGGTTCCGCGTACCGCAAGCTCGGTCTCCCCGAGGAGGAGATCGTTGTGGTCGGAGGCGGAGACTTCGCGATGGAGGAGGCCCTGCTCCTCACTCGGTTCGCGTCGAAGGTGACCGCGGTCGCCTGGAGCATTGAGGTCGCAGAAATCCTCGGCGATGAGCAGGTCACCGGTCTCACACTGCGCGATACCGTCACCGGGGCAGAGCGCAGGCTCGAGGCGACGGGGGTGTTCGTTGCGATCGGGCACGACCCGCGCTCTGAGCTCGTGACCGGGCAGATCGACACCGATGCGGACGGCTATGTCCGAGTCGCGCACCCGTCTACACGGACGAACCTGGCCGGGGTGTTCGCGGCCGGGGACCTGGTCGATCACACATACCGACAGGCGATCACCGCCGCGGGGACCGGCTGCGCTGCCGCTCAGGACGCCCAGCACTACCTGTCGCACCTTGCGCCCACTACAGTTTCTGAGCCCGTTTTGGAGGTCTCCGAATGAGCACCATAACTCCCGTCACCGACGCCACCTTCCAGACCGAAGTGATCGAGTCCGAGCTGCCCGTCGTGGTCGACATCTGGGCGACCTGATGTGGCCCGTGCAGGGCGATCGCCCAATCCTGGATCAGCTCGCCGACGAGTACGCGGGTCGAGTGAAGATCATGAAGGTCGACGCCGACGAGAACCCCGAGACCGTTGCCGCGGCCGGGGTGACTTCGATCCCAACCCTCGGGTTCTACCGGAACGGGAAACGAGTTGACGTGCTGATCGGTGCGCATTCGAAGCCTGTGTACGCCGCGAAGATCGAGGAACTGCTCTCATGACCGACGCCCTGACCCCTTCTTCACCGAAACGGCTCTCCACTCTCGACAAGTGGCTGCCGCTGTGGATCGGGCTTGCCATGGTCGCAGGCCTCCTGCTGGGACGCTTCGTTCCAGCACTCTCCGACGCGCTGTCCGCGATGGAAGTCGGCGGGATCTCGATTCCCATCGGACTCGGCCTGCTGGTGATGATGTACCCGGTGCTCGCGAAGGTTCGCTACGACAAGATCGCTGCGGTTACTGGCGACAAGAAGCTCCTGAGCTCATCGCTCGTATTGAACTGGCTCGTGGGGCCCGCTGTGATGTTCGCCCTGGCGTGGATCTTCCTGCCGGACCTGCCAGAGTATCGGACCGGACTGATCATCGTCGGGCTCGCTCGCTGCATCGCGATGGTCGTGATCTGGAACGACCTGGCCTGTGGCGATCGCGAGGCGACCGCGGTGCTGGTCGCGATCAACTCGGTGTTTCAGGTAGTCATGTTCTCCGTCCTGGGTTGGTTCTACTTGACCGTTTTGCCTGGCTGGCTGGGGCTGGATGCGCAGGGCCTTGAGATCTCTGTCTGGCAGATCGCGCTGAACGTGCTCGTGTTCTTGGGCATGCCTCTCTTCGCGGGCTTCGCGTCACGGTGGATCGGTGAGAAACGACGTGGTCGCGACTGGTACGAGGAGAAGTTCCTCCCGACGATCGGTCCCTGGGCGCTCTATGGCCTCCTGTTCACGATCGTGCTCCTCTTCGCATTGCAAGGCGAACAAGTGACGTCGAACCCGATGGACGTCGCGCGCATCGCCTTGCCTCTGCTCATCTACTTCACGTTCATGTGGTTCGCCGGCATCCTGTTGGGTAAAGCTCTCAGCCTGGGGTACGCGCGCTCTACTACGCTCGCGTTCACCGCGGCCGGGAATAACTTCGAGCTGGCGATCGCAGTCGCAATCGGCACTTTCGGTGCGGCATCCGGCCAGGCTCTCGCTGGTGTCGTTGGCCCCCTTATCGAGGTGCCCGTGCTCGTGGGCCTGGTCTACGTCTCGCTTTGGGCTGCCCGAGCCTGGTTCCACACCGACCCTTACGCTACCGAAACGAGGACGCCATGACCGACACTGCTGTCATCCCCGACGCCGAGGCGTGTGCCCCATCGTCGTCGCACGCGATAGGCGCTGAGGCGGCAGCGACTGTGGCCGGCGCACTGAAGGCCCTCGCCGAGCCTCTGCGACTGCGGATGCTCTCCGCGATCGCTACTGACCCGCGCGGCGAGTCCTGCGTGTGCGATCTCGCCGAGCTCACCGATGTCTCCCAACCGACGGTCTCCCACCACCTCAAGGTGCTGAAGCGGACCGGGATGCTGCTGTCCGAGCGGCGCGGCACCTGGGTCTGGTACCGGATCGCGCCGGGCAGGCATCGCGCCGTCGCCGCTCTCCTCGATGCGTTCGCTCCTGCTGCGGTAGCCGACGAGCCGGAGGACGTGCAGACCCAGTCAAAGGCGCTGCAGCAGATGGATGCCCGGGTGACGCGCCTCGCGGAGGAGCTCGCTGAAGAGCTGACCGAGCTGCACCGGGACGTCGTGATCGCGATCGTGCGCGAGTCCTACGCTGGGCTGGTGCGGTCGGCGAAGCTGACGCAGCACATGATCCCACTTACCGAGCGGTTCGCCCGGCAGCGCCTCGCTGACCTCACACGGGACCGGAACTCGGGGGTGCCGCAGGTGCTGTTCGTCTGTGTGCAGAACGCGGGCCGCTCCCAGCTCGCCGCCGCGATCGTCAACCAGCTCGCGGGCGGATCAGTCGTCGCTCGCTCCGCAGGATCCACCCCTGCATCGGACGTGCACCCGCACGTGCGCTCGCTGCTCACTGAGATCGAGGGCGAGCAGATGGCCGAGACGGCGTTCCCGAAGCCGCTCACCGACGACGCCGTGCGAGCCGCGGATGTTGTGATCACCATGGGCTGCGGCGACGTGTGCCCGATCATCCCCGGCGTCCGCTACGAGGACTGGGCCGTGGGAGACCCAGCGCTGGCGTCCCTAGAGGGGGTCGACGCGATCCGCCACGACATCGAGACTCGCGTCCGCGGCCTCCTCACCACTCTCGCAAGCAAGGCCTGAAGGAGCCCATCATGACCGAAACCCAGAAGCCGTCCGTCCTGTTCGTCTGCGTGCACAACGCAGGTCGTTCCCAGATGGCCGCCGGCTACCTCCGTCACCTTGCAGGTGATCGCGTCGAGGTGCGTTCCGCCGGTTCGATGCCCGCAGACCAGATCAATCCCGTGGCGGTCGAGGCGATGCGCGAGGAAGGCGTCGACATCACGGCAGAACAGCCGAAGATCCTCACAACCGAAGCGGTACAGGACTCAGACGTTGTGATCACCATGGGCTGCGGCGACGCTTGCCCATTCTTTCCCGGCAAACGGTACGAGGACTGGAAGCTCGACGACCCAGCCGGCCAGGGAATCGAGGCGGTGCGCCCGATTCGCGACGAGATCAAGAGGCGAATCGAAGCCCTGCTGATGGAGCTCGTGGACTGAGTCCGCCACAGATGAAGGGGGCAGGAACCGATTCGGTTCCTGCCCCCTTCATTTCTCCACGGGTCAGCGGCCGGCTGGTGCCTCGCCGAGCTGGACTAGCTGCGGCTTGGTGCAGCACGAGCCCGCGTCAGCAGGCTCGTCGGGTGCGTCGAAGAGACCCGAACCACCGCACACGCCGGTGTCGGGGAGAACGAGGTCAACGCGCTCAGCCGCCTCGCGGTCGCCAGCGATTGCAGCGACGACGCTGCGCACCTGTTCGAAGCCGGTCAGGGCGAGGAACGTCGGTGCGCGGCCATAGGACTTCGCGCCCACAATGTAGAGCCCGGGGTCGGGCTGCTCGAGGTCTGCGGCACCGGTGGCCCGGTTGGATCCGCAGGAGTGCAAGTTCGGATCAACCTCTGCCGCGACCGCCGAAGGGGCCTGCAGACGCATGTCGAGATCGAGTCGCACCTCAGAGAGGAAGGACAGATCAGGGCGGAAACCTGTCGCAACGAAGATTCGGACAGCAGGATCCAGCCGGCGGCCATCCTCTGCAACGAGCACCGCCTGCCCGTCTTCGATCTCGACCTGCTCGGTGCGGAATCCAGTGACGAGGTCGACGAGACCGTCTTCGACCGCCTGCTTTGCCCGCTGCCCCAGTGCACCGCGCTCGGGCAGTTCGTCTGCGCCACCACCACCAAATGTGTTGCCGATCGCACCGCGGCGCAGTACCCACGTGATCCGAGTTCCCGGTTCGCGCTTGGCTACTCGCGACAGGATCCCGATGGTGGTCGCGGCCGAGTGCCCGTTGCCAACGACGACGATGTGCTGGCCAGCCAAGGCAGTGGCTTCCTCGATCGCGGGCATGCGGTGCTCCATGAGACCTGCACCGATAGCGGCGCGCTCGCCGAGAGCAGGAAGACCATCAGCGCCGGCGGGGCTGGGCGTCCGCCAAGTGCCCGAAGCGTCGATCACGGCACTCGCTTCGAACCTCTCCTCGGTGCCGTCATTGCGCTCTACGTGCACTACGAAGGGCTGCGCTGATCGGCCCTCGTCGACGGAGAGGTCGCGGCTCTTGCGGCCGACACCGACCACCCGTGTTCCGTAGCGGACTCGGTCACCGAGGGCGCCTGCGAGCGGCGCGAGGTACTGCTCGATCCACTGCGCGCCGGTCGGATAGCCCTGCGTCGGGGCCGACCATCCGGTCGGCTCCAGCAGCTGCCGTGATGCGGCATCCGTGAGTTCCGTCCAGGGCGAGAACAGGCGCACGTGCCCCCACTCGGCAACGGCAGATGCTGCGGTAGCGCCGGACTCCAGAACGAGCGGCTCGAGTCCGCGCTCCAGGAGCTGAGCGGCTGCGGCCAGTCCCTGTGGGCCAGCACCGATGACGACGACAGAATTCACTGCGACCTCCATGTATTGATATTCTTCGATATGAGATTATTCTGACGTCCATATCGACAGGTGTCAATATGTAGTGCAAACTGGAATCATGAGCGCACTACCTGTTGACTTGGAATCCACCGCCGGGACGTGCTGCACCTCGGGTCAAGGAATGGGTGACAGTACTGCACGCGATCTCGCGAAGGTCTTCAAAGCGCTCGGCGATCCGACGCGGGTGAAGCTGCTGGCGATGATCATCGCCAGCAGCGCCGGCGAGATGTGCGTCTGCGACCTCACCGGCCCCGTGGGCCTGTCGCAGCCGACGGTCTCCCACCACATGAAGCTGCTCGTCGAGGCGGGGCTCGTTGCTCGCGAGCAGCGCGGAAAATGGGCCTACTACCGGCCCACGACCGGTGCGCTCGCCGACGCGGTGCAGGCGCTGCTGGGCTGAGCGTCCACGCCGCTCGGGCGCCACGGGGGTGCCGCCCGTGCCACGTCAGGTGCACACGGGGTTCGCGAGCCGGGTGTGCTGACGTGAATTTTCGCGTCGTCGCAGAAAATTTGTGACATCTCCCCGAGAGAGACCGTCCTATGTGCAGAGCGTTGTTCTTCGCTCGCTGGACAGCGCGGCCGGCGGCCGTGCTTCTGCATCTTGGAGGTAGTTCTGATGGTTACGAATGATGTGAACGCAACGGGTACTCCTGAGGAAAGCGCGTCGGCGCAGCGCCGGGGAAGCTCCGCGGGCTCGTCACGAGTGGATCGCGCGCCTGCGGTCGGACACGCTTCGGCCGACGCAGAGGCGTCAGCGGGGCGGACGACCATCGCCGAGGGTGTGGTCGCGAAGGTTGCGGGGATCGCAGCTCGCGAGGTGTCCGGCGTTCACGCACTCGGCGGCGGCGGGGCTCGCGCGTTCGGCGCGATCCGTGACGCCGTGAACGCGACGGACCTCACCCAGGGCGTGAAGGTCGAGGTCGGGGAGACGCAGGCCGCGGCGGACATCACGATCGTGGTGGACTACCCGGCTCCGATCCAGGAGGTCGCCGATAACGTTCGTGCCGCGGTGACCGACGCGATCAGCCGACTCGTCGGCCTGCAGGTCGTCGAGGTGAACATCGATGTGAACGATGTCCACCTCCCGAGCGATGACGCTGACGACGATACCGAGTCGCGCGTCTCATGAACTCGACGCTGACCGGGGCTCTGGTTGGCGCGGTGCTGGCATTCGCTGCGCTGATCTTCGGGTTCTGGGGATTCCTCCTGGTTTCGCTGCTCATGGCGATCGGAGCTCTGACCGGGCGTGTGATGTCGGGTCAGCTGGACTTCCGTGCCCTCGCAAGTGCGTTCACAGGGAGGCGGACCTCGTCATGAGCCTGCTGGCCGGTGAATCCCCGAGCGCTGCGGGACCCCTCGATTCCGGTCTTCGGGCGCCCGGCACGGTTCGGGTGCACGAGCGAGTCATCGACAAGGTCGTGCGGGAAGCCTCAGCGGGCGCCATCGGTGTCTCTCGGGATGACGTGAGCGTCGAGGTCGCAGAGTGGGGCGGAGGCCTGGCCGTGAGAATCGCAGCGAAGCTCCCCGCCCCGGATCTCAGCGATCTCACGGCGGTCGAGGCTGCAGTGCCGGTGATCGACCGGGTGCGCGTGCTGCAGTCCGAACTCTCGGCAGAATTCGCGAGGGTGACGGGACGGGAGATCCGCCGAGTGTCGTTCACCGTCACGGGCGCGATCATCCCCAAGCGAAAGCGGGTGAATTAGATGACGAACACCGTGCTCAAGCGCGTGGTGCGCAGAGAGACGCACTCGCCGCGCACCGTGGTGACCGTGATCGTGCTCGTGATCGTCGCCGGTGCTGCGATCCTCGCGGGTGTCGAGATCGTGCTCCATCTGCTCGGGCTCGGCCCATGGGTCATCGCGCCTGAGGCCGCGCTCACGTGGCTGCGGGAGCTGCCGGTCCAGCCGCAGGGCGTGGTCGTTGCGGGAGGGATCCTCGTCGCGATTGCCGGGGTGATCCTCGTGTGGTTCGCCATCGCCCCGGGCCGGAGGCCGAGGCACGAGCTCGGATCCTCGTCGCACGCTGTGATCGTCGACAACGGCGTACTCGCGTCGTCATTGGCGGAGCGCGTGCGGCGTGAACTGGATCTCGCCCCGGGCGCGGTCGTCGTCGGGGTCGGTCATCTCGGCGCGGATGTCACTGTGAGGCCTGAGCCCGGGCACCGGCTCGACAAGAGCGAGGTGCGTGCGGTGGCCGAGTCGGAGCTGGCCGCCTACGAAATGTCTCCCCGGGTGAAGGTACGGGCACGAGTGCTGCACGCTGAAGATGCGGAGGGCCGATCATGAACACGACGAACCGTGGAGTGAACCGAGCGATCCTCTGCGTGGTCGGCCTCCTACTGATCGGAATCGGCGGAGCCGGAGTGCTGGCCAGGCTGTGGCCAGCAGCCGGCGAGGTCTGGACACGCTGGTCATCGGCCGGCGTGGACTGGATGGTGCGCGCGGATCAGGCGTCACGGGTGTCGGACTCGACCACGCTGAGCTGGTTCACACTGGCGGTGCTCGCGCTGCTGCTCCTGCTCGTGGTCATCGCGGTGATCGTCATCGCGAGGCTGGGAGGCGGACGCAGCAGCGTGGTGATCCGCGAAGAGACCGGCGGCTGGGCGCACGGGGCGGTCACGATCCGGCATGGATTCGCCGCCGACGCGATTACCCAATCGCTTGCGTCGGATGACGCAATCCTCTCCGCGAAAGTGAGTGCCCGCAGGCTGTGGGGCGCCGACGTCCTCCACGTGAGCGTTACGCCGCGGCAGAACGTCTCACCCGCGGAGGTTGCTGCGACGGTGACTGGACTCGTCGACCGTCTGGCGACTCTCCTGGGGCGTGAACTCGCGACGGTCGTCACGATCCACTCCGGGATCCGCTCGAAGCTCGCAGCGGACCAGTCCCGAGTCCACTGATCCCCGGAGTGCGGGGGAGACGAAAGGAAGAACGCGATGCGGAAGAACATATTGATCCTCGCGGTGATCGCTGGAGCCGCCTATCTCGTCGGCGTCGAATCGGCGAAAGCGCGCGGGAAGAACTATGAAGACGTGCGGCACCAGTTGGAACGCCTCTGGACGAATCCCGAGGCGAAGAAGTCGCGCAAGCGCATGGCGAAGAACGCCAAGAAGTCGCTCGAGAAGGCGCGCAAGAGCCTCCTCGGCAGCTGAACGTGAGAGCGGCACGGCGCCGCTCCTCACCCTGCTCTCAGAGCCAGAGAGCGCCGCAGAGAATGACACGAAAGGAACGCGAACGATGAGCGCTGGAGACAAGATCAAGGCCGCCGCGGACAAGATCACCGGTCAGGTGAAGGAAACGGTGGGCAAGGCCGCCGACGATGACCAGCTCGTCGCAGAGGGCCGAGCGGACCAGGCGAAGGGCACCATCAAGGAGAAGGTCGAGGACATCAAGGACATGTTCACGAAGTAACCACCCCACCCGGGTGGGCAGGCACGCCCACCCGGGTCACCCCGTTGCACTCAATTGAAAGGACAACCCCCGTGGGTTTCTTCAGCTTCCTCATTCTCGGGCTGCTCGCCGGCGCGATCGCCAAGCTCATCCTCCCCGGCAAGCAGGGCGGGGGCTGGTTCGTCACGCTGCTCCTCGGCATCGTCGGCGCGATGCTCGGTGGATGGCTCGGCGGCCTCATCTTCGACGTCAACCTGCAGGGTTTCTTTAACCTCTCGACCTGGCTGCTCGCGATCGGCGGCTCGATCCTGGTGTTGCTCATCTACGGCATGATCGCCGGTCGCCGTGCAGACAAGTGACACAAGCTCACAAAATGTGGACGAACTGTGCGATACCGATGAGGATGAAGGAGGATGGGCAACCGCAAGGTCGACCAACGACCCTGGGAGGAGGCGCCCTTCCGATCAGGGAGATGAAGGATGAGCAGTGAGCCGTACCCGAGCCCATTGGAATCGGCGGGCGACCGGATCATCGTCGGACGTGCCGCAGACGGAGACACCTCCGCCTTCGCCGTGCTCGTTCGGAGGTACGCCCCGATGATGCGGGCATATGCGAGGAGGATTCTCCCCGGCAGCGCTGACGTTGATGACGTCGTCCAAGACGCGTTCATCACCGCCTGGGACCAGATCCCGAATCTGGAGGATTCGGAGAAGGTCTGCAGTTGGCTGATGCGGATCACCGGTCGAAAAGCGATCGACCGCATCCGATCGACCCGACGCCATTTCGACCTGAGCGAGATGGAGCTCCCCGCGCCGGACCGGATGGCGCCGCCCCGGCAAGTTGAAGCGCGAGCAGGGATCGCGGCGCTGAGCGACGCGATCACCCAACTCCCCGATGCCCAGCGCGAATGCTGGGTGCTCCGAGAGCTGGGCGACTACAGCTATGAGGAGATCGCTGACGAACTGGACCTCCCGATGTCGACAGTTCGGGGTTTGCTCGCCCGTGCGCGAAAAGACATCATTGTTCGAATGGAGCAGTGGCGATGAATCACAGTGATAGCCCTGATCCGCAGACCAGCTTGACCGAGTTCGGCGATCTTGACGGATACACCATCGAAGAGCTCTCCGACTACCTCGACTCCGCTCGCACCCCTGCCGACCCCTCGATCGAGGGCTCTCCCGGCTGCCGCATCGCCCTGGATGCTCTGAGCCGACTTCGCGAGCTCACCCCAGAACTCCTGGCTGCCGACCTCGCCGCGGAGGCTGCGCCCGACGAGAGCTGGGTGCAGAAAGTGCTCTCCGGCATCGCCCTGGATGCGCGCGCTGGGCGACGCATCCCCCTGAGAACCGCCAGGCCCGACGCGGATCTCGGCATCACCGAGGGTGCTGTTCGGGGAGTGATCAGGGCCGCGGAGCGCACCGTGCCCGGTGTCGTGTTCGGCACCTGTCGCTTCGACGGAGACGTCACCATTCCGGGGGAGCCGGTGCGCGTCCGCGTAGAAGTCAGCGTCCCCTACGGCCAGCCGATCCCAGATCTCGTCGACCGCCTCCGCGCGGAGATTCGCACTCGCCTGCTGGCGCACACAACCTTGACCGTGACCGGCATCGACATCACGGTGCAAGACATCCAGCAGTTCCAGAACCGGACGGAAGGACACCGATGACCGAGCCGACGGATCGGACTCTGGCCGCGGACATTGAAGCGGCCGTGCGAGAGGTGCCGGGCGTCGCCTCGGTCTTCCGGGCTGGCGGACGTATCTCCCAGGCGGTTGACGCCGGTGCCCAGCTCCTCGGAATCCAGCAGGAGGACGGCTCGCTCATCCGCTGGGAGCACAGCCCGAGCGAAGGCTCGCATGTCGAGGTCGCGATCGGCGTGCACAACGCGCCGGGCGCCGCTGACACCAGTGATCGAGTGCACGCAGCCATCGCCGAGCTGTGCGCTGATCGCGGGTATCCCTCGATGAAGCTCCACCTCACCGTCGTCCACATCGACGAAGGCTCTCCGGCGTCTGAGTGGAGCGAACGCTCGTCCTGAGGTGCGCTCGGCGCGTCGCGGGCAGTGCGCCTCATGCCAGACGCCGAGATGCTCGGCCGTACAGCCACGTGTCTCCCAGCGGCGCATCTACCGGGACCGGCTCCATTGGCTCGACCTGCTCCTGGCGAGCTAAGTCTCGCTGCAGAGTTCTCGGATCTGGCTCGCAATGTCCGAACCAAAGAGATCCGTAACCGAGTAGATCGCTGGTTTCTCAAATCCGGCCAGTCCGATGGTCGCGGTTGAATGAGCTGATGGCCACTCGCCTCGTGCACTCCACAGAGCGCAGTCGAGCTCCAAGCCGATTGCCGCGGTCACGTGTTCATTTGGTGGAATGGACTCCAGCGCAGGCGGTGCGGCTGTGGGAACTCCTGAGAGAGATGAATCGTCCTTGACCACTTGCGCGTAGAGGACGTGGACGCCGGACTCCCCGCCAGTGCCAGAGATCTCAATGGGGCCGTCCAGTGTCAGTGTGTGAGCTGACGTGTTGATCAGCTCCGCACTGATGCCGACACGCTGTGATGCGGTGACAATGCTGTGTGAGGTGGTGAGCCCAATGCTGAGTGCGCTTTGGGCGGTGCCGGTGCGGGCGTCGCCAGACTTCTGTGCGGCGTTGATCCACAGCGCGGCGGTGAGTGCGCCGATGCTCACGGCACAGATTGCCAAGATCGTGAGCGGTCGATGGAAGCGATTCCCCGATGACATTTCAGAACTGGGCGTGGCTTCCGTTGAATGGTCTTCCTGTCTTGGCACAACAGCCCCTCCAATCTCCACGAAGTCGCGGTTCAGCGGCCCATCGAAGGCCAGTCGTCGGCTACGCCGCCCCCGGCCGGTGAAACCTCAGTTGCAGCTGTTGGGCCACAACAGGCGAGGCAGCGAAGAGACGCAGAAGTGCCGTCGAGTGCGATGGTGCAGCAGCGCTGCTTCTGGCGTCCATATGACTCTCCAGTGTATTGGCAAAGAAACTCGTTTCGTTTCGCAGTCTTCAGATGCGCGACAATCCTGTCAAGCAATCTCTCATCGCTCAGGAAGTACCCGCCCATGAGGTTCTCCCTTCGATCCCGCTGGACCGGATTGCGAACCGGTGCCCTGCTCCTGGAGGCGGCACGGAGAGGGGCTGAGGGTGTGTCTCGCTCAGTACGAAGATGAACACCTACAAACGACGGCACCTGGATGGGCGGGGTGGCGATTGCTGAAGTGCGTGACACCACGGTGGGCTGACTGCTCGGCGAGGTCGACGACAATCGTCGACCTGAGCGCCTCAAGGCAAAGAAAAAGGCTCCCACCGCCGAAGCGATGGAAGCCAGTGCTGCAGTGCCCCCGGAGGGATTCGAACCCCCGACCTACGGTACCGGAAACCGGCGCTCTATCCCCTGAGCTACGGAGGCGAGCATGTGCAACCCTCTCAGCCTAGCGCACAACGGAACGCCGGCGCGCACCGCGTGGGGCCGGGGCGTGCCGCTTCAGGACTAGAATGAGTCCTCGTGACGCCACAAGAACTCTCCTCCGCCCTTGCCCGCATCGTGACCGACCTCGTTGGGGCCCGCGGCCTCGACCTCGTGGTCACCGATTCCGACACGCAGGTGGAGCGACCCAAGAACCGAGAGCACGGGGACTGGGCCTCGAACGTGGCAATGAAGTTTGCGAAGCGTCTTGGGGTGAACCCCCGCGAGTTTGCGCGGGAGATCGCGGCGGCTGCCGAGGGAATCGACGGCGTTGCCAAGGCGGAAATCGCCGGCCCCGGCTTCATTAACCTGACCCTTGACGCCGCGAGCGCGGGCGAAACCGCACGCCGCGTTGTGGAACAGGGCGAAAACTACGGTCGCAGCGACACCCTCGCCGGCCAGCGCATTAACCTCGAGTTCGTTTCGGCCAACCCGACCGGGCCGCTGCACATGGGGCACACCCGCTGGGCCGCGCTCGGCGATTCGACCGCGCGCGTGCTGCGCGCTGCGGGCGCCGAGGTGACGAACGAGTACTACATCAACGACGCCGGCGCGCAGATGAACAAGTTCGGCCGCTCGGTGCTTGCCGCCGCGCTCGGCGAGGAAGCACCCGAGGACGCGTACCCGGGCGAGTACATCCAGACGCTCGGCGCACGCGTGCGTGAGCAGATCCCGGGCCTTGCGGAACTCGCTGCGAGCGACCGCGATGCCGCGCTCGAACAGGCGCAGGAGCTGGCGTACCAGCTGCAGCTCGCCGAGATTCAGGATTCGCTCGAGCGTTTCAACGTGCACTTCGACGTGTTCTACTCCGAGCGCACGCTGCACACGGATGGACCGAATGGCGAGCCCAGCCCCATTGCTGCGGCGATTGATCGCCTGCGCGAGCAGGGGCACGTCTACGAAGAAGACGATGCGATCTGGGTGCGCACCACGACGTTCGGTGATGACAAGGATCGCGTGTTCACGCGCGGCAACGGCATCTACACGTACTTCGCCGCAGACGCCGCCTACTACCTCGACAAGATGGATCGCGGCTTCACCGAGAAGATCTACTTGCTGGGTGCGGATCACCACGGCTACATCGGCCGCCTCACCGCCATCGCGGGGGCTGCAGGCGACGACATTGAGACGAGCATCACGGTGCTTATCGGCCAGCTCGTGAACCTCAACGGTGCACGCCTCTCGAAGCGCGCCGGCAACATTATCGAGCTCGACGATCTGCTCGAGTGGCTCGGTGCTGATGCCCTCCGCTACTGGCTCGCACGCTACCCTGCAGACTCGCCGCTCGCGCTTGATGGTGAGAAGCTGCGCAGCCGCTCGAACGACAACCCGGTGCACTACGTGCAGTACGCGCATGCCCGCACCTGCGCGGTCGATCGCAACGCCGCTGCCGCGGGACTTGAGCGGAGCGCGTTCGCGCCCGAACTGCTCACCCATGAGACCGAGACGGAGCTGCTTGGCAAGCTGCAGCAGTACCCGGGCATCGTTGCAGGTGCCGCCGAGCTGCGCGAACCGCACCGCATTGCGCGGTTCCTCGAAGAGCTCGCCGCAGCGTTCCACCGCTGGTACGACAACTGCCGCGTGCTGCCGATGGGTGAGGAGCCGATCACCGATCTGCACCGCACCCGCCTGTGGCTGAACGACGCCGCCGGCCAGGTGCTGCGCAACGGTCTCGATCTCATCGGTGTGAGCGCGCCCGAGCGACTCTAGCTGCGAAACCGCTAGGCTCGGATCACAATCGTCCCGAGGGAGCGTGGCAATGGCGCGAGGTACATCCAGCTGGTGGAAGAAACTCTTGGGCGTGCTCATCGCGCTCGCCGTGCTCGCTGGGTTGGGGGAGCTGGGACTCAGGCTTTTCCTCCCCGGAGTGATCGAGGGTGTGGCACGCGCGCAGCTGAAGATCTCAGACGATCACCCCGTAGACGTGGATCTGGGCGGTTCTGCCCTGCTCAGCGCCCTGCGCGGGGGTATTGGCGATGTGTCAGTGAGCGTGCCGGATGCGCCGATCACCGATGGGATCGTTGCTGACGCGAAAGTGACCGCTGGCCTCGTGCCCTTCAACCCGCTGAGGGGTGAGATTCGAGATGGATCAGTACGCCTCACGGTGCCGCAGGATCAGCTCGGCTCGATCGTGTCTCTCGTGACGAAGGGTGTCGCGACGACAGGTGAGGTACGAGACGGCTCTCTCCTCGTTGGGCGTTCGATTCCGCTGCTTGGGCAAGAGATTCCCGTGACCGTTGCGCTGGATCTCGGTGTGGCAAACGGCGACGTCATCCTCACCCCTAAGCAGGTGAGCGCGGCTGGGCTCGACCTCACGGCAGAGCAGATTGCGGCGGCTACTGGGACGCTCCTTGACCCGATCTTGCGGCCGGAGCCGGTGTGCGTGCGTGATCAGCTCCCCGCGGGCATCACGCTCACGGACATCGCCCTCTCGAGTACGGGCTCAGTGACGGTGTCTGCGGATCTCGCCCCGACTGCTGTGTCCGACCCGAAGATGCGCCCGAAGGGCGTCTGCGAGTAGCGGCCTGTTGCTCGTTCGCGAGCGCCGGGCGTCCGGGCCTACACGCCGGTGGCCCGCAGCGCGAGCCACGCCGCAGTGCGGTCGTCGGCGCGGTCGAGGAAGAGCCCCGTGAGTTCCTCGATTCGACGCACGCGCGACACGAGCGTTTGGCGGTGGATGCCCAGGCGCTCTGCGCTTGCGCGGTGGGCGCCGAGCTCTGCGAGAAACACCCGCAACGTCTCCGTGAGCTCCCCGTGCGCGCCATCTGCCCCGCGGAGCGGATCAAGCACGCTGGCAATCTCCGTGCCCGCAGCGTGATCGAGCGCGGAGAACACGAGCCCGACGGTTGAGAGCGTTGCGTACTCGACCGCCGGTTGCCCGTCCTCAAACGCGGCGTCGAGGGCTTGGCGCGCCTGCACCGCGCTGCGTGAGAGCGCGTCCACGGGCGCGGGCGACCCGACGCCGAGATGGAGCCGGCTGCCCGCCACGGGTGAGAAACTCTGCACGCGAGCGATGATCTCGGGGGTGAGCTCGGGACGCATGAAGCCGCGCACTCGGCCGGGCCCCGCGGCAAACACGTGCTCTGCGCCCAGCTCGTCGAACCAACGGCGAAGCAGGCGTTCTGCGTCAATCGTGCGCGTCTTTGCCCCAAGCTCGAACGCGGTGAGCATGGGCTCGTGCACGCCCCACCGGTGCAGCAGCCGCGGCGCGGCCGGCCCGCCGGCGAGCAGAATGTCGAGCAACGCCTCGCGCCCCAAATGCTCGGTGAGGGTGGGGTCGTGCGTGCGCAGGAGGAGATCGAACAGCGCCGCCGCGAGCGAGGCGAGGTCGCGGGCGTGACTCGTGCGGCTGGAGCGGGTGGCGATCACGAGGCGCCCGGCCAGATCCCGATCTGATCCAACCTGGTGGAGCTGCAGCCCGAGGTGACGCACGCGCACGGGGCGTCCGGTCGCCACGGCGATCGCGTCGGAGACATGGAGGCGGCCGGCACCCGCGCTCGCGATGAGCTGGCCCTGCGCATCGAGCAGTACCGCCCATCCATCGATGCGGTGCGCAAGCTCGGCAATCACCGCGGTGATCCCGCCGCGGCGGGCGACCTGTGTCAGCACGTTCATGCCCGCCGTGACGAGCCGATCCGCTGCGGCTCGATCCTCCGCGATGATCGTGGTGAGCGTCGCGTGCAGTGCCACGTCGGCGAGTCGAGCGCCGAGGATCGCGGTCATCCCGTGCTCCGCGAGCGCCGCCTCGAGATTGGGATCGCTGCTCGGACTGACAAACACCGCGCCGAGCAGCGCCTCTCGCGCGGGACCACCCGCGGCGAGGCGGTCGAGAAGATCCTGTTCAGGGCCGGTAATGAGCGTGGCGTAGTTTGGGTTTCCCACCACGACGTACGCGTGCAGTGCGGTCACGCCGTCGACGGGGGTGCGTTCATCGAGCCGCTGCGGGAGGCAGCGTCCGCCGACCGCGCGGACGACCGCGGAAAGGTCGAGAGCCATGCGCCAAGTGTACCAAGTGGTGATCTGTGTGTTCAGAAACCAACACTTGGTGCAGTGACAGTGCGCAACGAAGCTCCGTACGATCGCCTGAGTCGTCCTCGCGCCGAGCCACACTCCGGCCGGCACGCGAGCCGAATGAATCGAATTACGAAGGAGTTTTCCTGATGAAGGCTGTGGTGTTCCGCGATCCGGAGACCCGCGTCGAGGTTCTCGACGTCGAGCTCGCTGCCCCGAAGGCGGGGGAGGTGCGCGTCAAGATTGCCGCCGCCGGTGTGTGCCACTCGGATCTGCACGTGAAGCGCGGCGAGTGGGATGCGCCCGCCCCGATGGTGATGGGCCACGAGGGCTCGGGGGTCGTCGTTGAACTGGGTGAGGGCGTCACCTCGCTCGCAGTGGGCGATCACGTGGTGCTCAGCTGGGTGCCACCGTGCGGCGAGTGCCGCTACTGCCTGCAGGGGCACGAGGCGCGCTGCCAGAAGGTGGCCACCGTTGTTGCGCCGCAGGGCGTGCTCTTTGACGGCACCTCCCGCCTCTCGGCCGGCGAGGAGCCGCTGCACCACTACCTCGGGGTCTCCTCGTTCGCCGAAGAGGTCATCGTGCCCGCATCGGGCGCGATCAAGGTGCGCGACGACGCCCCGCTCGATGTCATCGCCGTGGTCGGCTGCGCCGTTGCGACCGGTGTGGGCGCGGTGCTGAACACCGCCGCCGTCGAGCCAGGCGCAACCGTTGCCGTGATCGGCTGCGGGGGCGTGGGCCTCAACGTGGTGCAGGGCGCGAAGCTCGCGGGTGCCGAGCGCATCATCGCGATCGACGTCGTGGCTGAGAAGACCACGATGGCGCTGCAGTTCGGCGCGACCGACCGCATCGATGCGTCCGAGCGTGACGCGGTCGAGCAGCTGTTCGAGCTCATGCCTGACGGCGTGGACTACGTGTTCGACGCGATCGGCCGCACCTCGACCACCGAGCAGGCGATCCAGATGCTGGGCCTCGGCGGCGCTGCCGTGATCGTCGGGCTGCCGCCCACGGGTGCGAAGGCTTCGTTCGAGCCGCTCGTGCTCGCGGAGGCCGACCAGCGCATCCTCGGTTCGAACTACGGTTCCGTGCGTCCGTCGATCGACATCCCCGCGCTCGTCGACCGCTACATGGACGGCCAGCTGAAGCTCGATCCGCTGATCTCGGGCCGCCGCCCCCTCGACGAGGCCGCTGAGGCGCTCGACGACCTGCAGGCCGGTGGCGTGCTGCGCACGCTGCTCATTCCGTAACCCGACCCACTTCCTCGACGAAGAGAAAAGACTCACGTACTGACATGACTCAGACCACAGAACGAAAGGTCGACGCCGGCCTCCGCGAAGGGGTGATGTCTGGCCCCGAGCTCGCGGCCCAGGCCATCGCCAACATCGCGCCGAGCGCCGTCATCGCCTTCACCGCCGCCTCGATCTTCCTGGGCGCGGGCAACGGCACGATGTTCGCCTTCGTGCTCGCAACGATCGTGATCCTCTGCGTCGGCTACATCATCTCGATGTTTGCCCGTCGTCACGCCTCCGCGGGATCGCTGTACACCTACGTGTCGAAGGGCCTCGGCCCGACGGGCGCGTTCGCCGCCGGCACCGCGCTGCTCATCGGTTCGTGGGGTATTGCCGCTGGTTCGCTCGGCGGTGCAATCTCGTACATGTCCGACCTGCTGCAGATCTTCGGGATCTCGCAGGCCGGCAGCACGGGCTGGCTGATCGCGCTCGCCATCATTATCGGTGGCCTCGGCACCTTCTTCACGATCCGCGGCATTCGGATTTCGGCGCGCGTCTCGCTCGTGCTCGAGCTCGCCTCCGTTGCGATCATCCTGATCCTGCTCGTCGCCGCGCTCGTGTGGCTCGGGCCGGACGCGTGGGATCCCGCGCAGTTCTCCTTCGAGGGCGTGCCTTTCCAGGGCGTCGCGGCTGGCATGGTGCTCGGTATCCTCGGCTTCGTCGGCTTCTCCTCCGCTGACGCGCTTGGCCGTGAGGCACGCAACCCGCACACCGCAATCCCGCGGGCGATCATGTGGAGCGCCGTCGTGGTCGGCGTGCTGTACGTGTTCGCCGCGTACACGCAGATTGCCGTGCTGGGCGATGAGCTCGGCAAGGTGGCGAGCCCCCTGCAGGCGATCAACGACAAGATCGGGATGCCCGGCTGGTTCGCGCCCGTCCTGGTGTTCGGCGTCGCAGCATCCTTCTTCGCCGTGGTCGTCGCCCCGCTCAACGTCGTGGGTCGCATCGTCTACGTGATGGGTAAGGAGGGCATCATGCCCGAGCGCTTCGGCCGCACGCATGAGACGCACCTCACCCCGCACCGCGTGCTGCTCATTGCCGGCCCCGCCGCGATCATCCTCGACATCATCCTGTTGCTCGCGGGCACGCACCCGATGGATATCGTCGTGTGGGTGGACACGTACGGCACCTACGGCTACATGGTTGCGTACGCGCTCGTCGCGATTGCAGGTGTGGTGTACACGACGAAGGCTGGGATCCCGAACCGACTCGTGTGGCTTTGCGCGGTCGTCGCAGTGGTGGCCATGGGATACGTCTTCTTTGCAAACGTGTGGCCCGTACCCGCGTTCCCGATCAACGTAATCCCGTACCTGTTCGCGCTCACGATGCTCGCCGCGTTCGCTCGCTTCTGGTGGGTGAAGCGGAACCGCCCCGAGGTGCTCGCCCGGGTGGGCAACACGCACACGGAGATGATGGAGGGTGTGGGCTAAATCCCCGCCCTGTGGCCCGCCACTCGCAATGCCGGCGGGCGGGCCACGCCCCGCGGGGCACTGCTTCCCGCGGCGAAATCGCGGTGTGCGGAGGAAATCGGAAGGTTTCCCCCGCACACCGCGATTTCTTTGTTCAGAAGGGGGAGAGAAAGCCTGCCCCAGCTGACGAACCCGCGGGGAGCGGGGAACATGGCAGGCAGTTCTTAGCCGGGCTAGGGTGGCTGCAACGAACAAAGGAGTTCAGCAGCAATGACCCAGCAGCACATCGTTATCGTCGGCGGCGGGCTCATCGGCCTGTGCTCTGCATTCGCGCTCGTGCGTGGCGGCCACCGCGTCACCATCGTGGAGCGCGACCACCTCGGGGCGGGAGCAGCAACCGGAAATGCCGGCGAGCTCACCCCGCAGCAGGTCGCACCGCTCGCATCCCCGAACACCGCGCGCGACATCTTCACCGGTCTCTTCACTCGCTCGTCGTACCTGTCGATCGCGATCCCGAGCCTGCCCAAGCTCGCTGGCTTCGGGCTGGGCTTTCTCCGCGCGTCGATGCGGGCACCCGCCGCCCGCGGTGCTGCCGCGCTCGCACAGTTCGCTGACGAACTGTTGCCCGCGCTGCACCGCTTCGCTGCCGCTGGGATCGACATCTCCGGCGGCGGGATGGGGTACCTCATGACGTGCTCCGACGAGGCGGACCTCCGCGCGGCACACGCGAACTATGCGGCGCGCGCCTCGCGCGGGTGGGGCGAGGCCCCAGGGCCCATGCTCCGCGGCGCGGCGCTGCACGCGCAGGAGCCCGTGCTCGATCCCGCCATCGACGGCGGCTTCCTGCTCCCAGGGGAGCTCTCACTCGACCCGGTCACGTTTGTGGCGAGCCTCATTGCCCACCTGGAAGCGGCCGGCGTCACTGTGCGCACGGGGCTCACCGCGCTTCGATTGGGATCAGGGGCCAGCGTCATCTGCCGGGACGCCGCAGGTGGCGAGACGACGGTGGCGGGAGACCGCGTGCTCGTCGCGGCGGGAGCCTGGACGACCCCGATCCTGCGCCGCTCCGGTATCCGCTCCGCACGCGTGGTGTCGGGCAAGGGGTACAGCTACACCGTGCCCGTCGAACGCATGCCGAGCACGCTCATTCACTCGATGGATCGGCACTGTGTGGTCATCCCGATGCACGATCGACTGCGCGTCGTCGGCATGATGGAGTTCGACGGGAGGCCGGAGCAGCTGAATCGGGATCGCTTCGACGTGCTCACCCGCGCCGCCCGCGGCCTCATCACCGGGGCGGACTGGGCCGGCCGCACGGACGAGTGGGTGGGCGCCCGGCCCATGACCTCGGACGGCATGCCGCTGCTCGGCCCCGTGCCGGGCCGCCCGGAGATTATCGTCGCCGCGGGGCACAATATGCACGGGCTCTCGCTCGGCCCCATTACCGGTGAGGTCGTCGCGCAACTTGTCGCGGGGGAGACCCCTACCGTGGGCGAGCGCCCGCTCGACCTCTCCCCGTTCGCCGTGCGCCGCTGACGACGTTCGCACTCAGGGTGCGGCCCCGGGCAGAAGTCCGGGGCCGCACTGCGTCACCGCGCGGTACAGACCCACCCGCGCGGCACCCCTGTAACACTCCCGATTCGGCATGCGCAGCACGCTAAGCTAGACGGGTCCGTTCTGAGCTCCGGCTCCGTTCGCACGGCTTCAGGGGCCAATCCGGGTCCGCTCGCCATCGGTCGCCCGTTGCGACCCGCGAGCGTTGACGACACGATTCACACCCCAGGAGCACACCATGACCCAGGCGACCCGCACGGACACGTCCAACGCGATCGACCCCCGCGTCTTTCCGCCGACCGCGCGCCGCGGCCGGAACTGCGGCGAACTCAAGCTGAACGGCATTCGCGCCACCGTGCTCACGGAGCAGTTTGGTTCCCCGCTCTACGTGGTCGACGAGAACGCCGCCCGCGCACGCGCCGTCGAGGTGCGCAGTGCCCTGCAGTCCGAAGCCGAGCGCATCGGTACCTCCGCCACCGTGTACTACGCCACGAAGGCGTTCCTCTGCGTCGAGGTGGCGCGCTGGATGGCCGAAGAGGGCCTCGCGATCGACGTTGCGAGCGGCGGGGAACTCGCCGTTGCGCTCGCCGCAGGTGTTGACCCCGCGCGTATCGGCTTCCACGGCAACAACAAGTCCGTGCAGGAGATTGAACGTGCGGTCGCCGCCGGGGTGGGCACGATCATTCTGGACAGCGAGTTCGAGACCGAGCGCGTCGCTCAGGCCGCAGCCCGCGCGGGGATTCGCCAACGCGTGCGCCTGCGCGTGAACAGCGGAGTGCACGCCTCCACGCACGACTTCCTCGCGACCTCGCACGAGGACCAAAAGTTCGGCCAGCCGCTCAGCGAAGCCCCGCGCCTCGTGCGCGACATCCTGCGCCACGACAACCTGCTGTTCGTTGGCCTGCACTGCCACATCGGCTCGCAGATCTTCGCGACCAGCGGCTTCCGCGAGTCTGCGCGCCGGCTGTTGGGCGCCTACCCGGAGCTCGCCGAGATCACTGGCCGCCCCATCCCCGAGCTGAACCTCGGCGGAGGGTTTGGTATCGCGTACACGAGCGCCGCGGCAGACGAGGAGCCGGCCGTTGCCGACGTGGCCCGAGAACTCGCCGACATTGTCGCGGAGACCGCGAGCGAGCTTGGCGTGCCGCTGCCGCACCTCGCGTTCGAGCCCGGCCGCTCGATCATCGGCCAGGCCGGTGTGACCCTCTATACCGTGGGCACCACGAAGTCCGTGCAGCTTGCGGGCAGCGACGTCGCGGCGGACCCGGCCGACCTCGGCTACGCGGAGCGCCTGTACGTCAGCGTTGACGGGGGGATGAGCGACAACGCGCGCCCTGCCCTCTACGGCGCTGACTACCAGGTGCGCATCGCCAACCGCGTGAGCGAGGCCGAGCCGGCCCTCGTGCGCGTGGTGGGGAAGCACTGCGAGTCCGGCGACATCGTCGTGCAGCGCGACGAACTGCCGGGCGACGTACGCCCCGGCGACACGCTCGCCGTCGCTGCGACCGGCGCGTACTGCTGGTCACTCTCCAGCAACTACAACTACGTGCCGCGCCCGCCCGTCGTCGCGCTGCGCGATGGCGAGGCCCGCCTCATTGTGCGCGGCGAGACCGAAGACCAGCTGCTCGCGATGAGCGTGATCAGCGAAACACACGACACCCCCGATACGAACGGAGCAACCAAGTGAACGGATACCGTGACCTGCGCGTTGCGCTACTGGGCTGCGGCTCGGTGGGCGCACAGACGGCCCGCCTGATCCTCGAGCACGGTGAGGAGCTGGCTGCGCGCATCGGGGCGCGGCTGACGCTCAGCGGGATCGCGGTGCGCGACGTGAACGCGAAGCGCGACGTCGAGCTGCCGCAGGAACTGTTCACCACCGACGCCGAGCGGCTCGTGCAGGGCGCCGACATCGTCATCGAGCTGATGGGTGGCATCGAGCCCGCAAAGACCCTCATCATGCAGGCGCTGCAGGGCGGCGCCGACGTGGTGACCGCCAACAAGGCGCTCATCGCCGCGCACGGGCGCGAGCTCTCTGACGCCGCCGAGCAGGTTGGCGCACAGCTATCGTACGAGGCGGCAGTGGCGGCAGCGATCCCGATCCTGCGACCGCTCCGCGAGAGCCTCGCCGGCGATCACGTGACCCGCGTGCTTGGCATCGTCAACGGTTCGACGAACTACATCCTCGATCGCATGGACCGCTTTGGTGATAGCTCGGAAGACGCGATGCGCGTTGCCAGCGAGCTCGGCTACCTCGAGGCAGATCCTACGCTCGATGTTGAGGGCTACGACGCCGCGCAGAAAGCAACGATCCTCGCCAGCATGGCGTTCCACACCGAGGTGCCGGTCGACGCCGTGCACCGCGAAGGCATCGCGAACATCACGCTCGAGCAGATCGAAGCGGCGAAGCACGCCGGCTACGTGATCAAGCTGCTTGCCATCGCCGAGCGCATCACCTCCTCCGTGGGTGTCGACGGCGTCTCCGCGCGCGTGTACCCCGCGCTGATCCGCCGCGATCACCCCCTTGCCGCGGTGCACGGGGGGAAGAACGCGGTGTTCGTCGAGGCTGAGGCCGCGGGCGAGCTCATGTTCTACGGCGCCGGTGCCGGTGGCGCCGAGACCGCCTCCGCGGTGCTCGGTGATCTTGTATCGGCCGCGCGTCGCCACGTGGTGGGCGGCCCCGGCATCCCGGGATCGCTCCACGCAGAGCTGCCGCTCCTGCCCGTTGGTGAGGTGAACACGGCCTACCAGGTGATGCTCGAGGTGCGCGATCAGCCCGGCGTGCTCGCCGGGATCGCCGGCATCCTCGCGGAGCACGGTGTTTCGGCCGCGAGCGTTGAGCAGACCGGTGTCGAGGGTCAGGACGATCGCGCCGCGCTCGTCATCGGCACCCACGTTGCGCGCGAGGCCGATCTCGCCGCGATGGTAGAGGCGCTCCGGGGCTCCGACATGGTGCTCGGCGTGACGAGCGTGCTGCGTCTCGAGGGCAACGCGTGAGCGGGGGAGCGCAGCGCGCTGTCCGCGTCCGCGTCCCGGCAACGAGCGCGAACCTCGGGCCCGGTTTCGACACGCTCGGGATCGCACTCGCGTACGGCGATGAGCTGACCGCGGTGACTCGCGACGCGCCCGGCGCCACGGTGCACGTCTCCGGTGTTGGTGAGGGGGAAGTTCCCACAGATGCGTCAAATCTTGTGGTGCGCTCCGCCGCGCACGTCTTTGAGCAGCTCGGGCGCGAACTGCCCGGCCTCGAGCTCTCAGCCACGAACCGCATTCCGCACGGCCGAGGCATGGGATCCTCCGGCTCCGCAATTGTCGCCGGCGTGATGATCGCGGCGGGCCTCCTGGAGAGCGATCCCGTCGCACCGCTCGAACTCACGGAAGAGCAGCTGCTCGCGTTCGCCACCGAACTTGAGGGGCACCCGGACAATGTTGCGCCCGCGCTGTTCGGCGGCCTCACGATCGCATGGTCGACGGAGAACGGGCCGAAGTTCAAGCGCCTCATGGTGCACCGCGGGGTCGCCCCCCTCGTGCTGGTGCCGAGCTTCACGATGTCCACCGAGCTGGCGCGCAGCCTGCAGCCGAAGCAGGTGCCGCACGAGGACGCCGTGTTCAATGTGTCGCGCTCCGCGCTGCTCATTGCCGCGCTCACGCAGAGCCCCGAGCTGCTCATGGAAGCTACGCAGGATCGCCTCCACCAGGACTACCGTGGCGAGGCGATGCCCGCCACACGTGACCTGATTCGAGAGCTGCGTGACGCCGGGTTCCCCGCAGTGGTCTCCGGTGCTGGGCCGTCGATTCTCGTGCTGAACAGCGGTCCCGCAGAGCGGCTTGCCGCGGCGGATCTCGTCGCGGAGCGTCACCCGGATTGGCGTGTGCTGCTCCTCGCGGTGGACACGAAGGGTGCTACAGTGGAGTCGATCCCCGCGTAGCCGCGCTCTCTTCGTGAGTGGTACGGGTGCCCGAGGCCGAGCCGATTTCGGTGCTGACTTACACGGTCGGTTGCTGGTGAGCGGTTCTGGCCCGGTGGTGGATTGTTTTCCTCACCGCGACGCTCATGTCCGGTGATCCCGACGCACCTCGAGGTGCACCACCGCGGGGGAGCGGGCCAGAGCGCTCGCGCACACCCCACGGCGTTCCGAAAGGAAGAAACGTGGAATCCAACGTAGAAGACCAGAACACTGCTCCCGCAGCCGAGGAGACCGCGGCGCCGCGGCGTCGCGCTTCGCGACGCGTGAGCGCCGCGGCTGGCGCGACGAGCGACGCTGCGGTCACCGTGACGGCGACCGAGGCTCCTGCGGCTGCCCCCGCTGCGGAGGCTCCCACGACGGAGGCTCCCGCCGCTGAGGCACCGGCTGAGGCCGCGCCGAAGAAGCGTGCGACGCGCAGCCGCAAGAAGGTGGAGGAGGCGCCGGCCGAGGCCGAGGCTCCCGCAGCTGAGGCTCCCGAGACGGAGGCTCCCGCCGCTGAGGCACCGGCTGAGGCCGCGCCGAAGAAGCGTGCGACGCGCAGCCGCAAGAAGGTGGAGGAGGCGCCGGCCGAGGCCGAGGCTCCCGCGGCTGAAGCTCCCGCGGCTGACGCTCCCGCCGCAGACGCCGCGGAGGAGACCCCGGCCGCGCCCGCGAAGCGTACGCGCAGCCGTCGGGCCAAGACCGAAACCGCTGCCCCCGCGGAGTCCACCGAGGCTCCCGCCGGCGACGCTTCCGCTGCAGGCGAGGCCGAGGCAGCTGCCGAGACCCGTGCTCCCGCTCAGCGTGGCCGTGGCCGTGCTGCTGCACAGGCGAGCAACGCCGCGGACGCGGCTGAGGCTGAGACGCCCGCGGCCGAGGCTGAGACCGTCGCCGCACCGAGTGAGGCGAAGACCGAGAGTCAGGATGGCGACACGGCCGAGGGCGAGAAGCCGAGCCGCAACCGTCGTGGCCGCGGCCGTGGTCAGAAGGGCGAGTCCGCCGAGCAGAACGACTCGGCTGAGGCACACTCCGATGGTGACGACTCGAACAAGGGTCGTGGCCAGAACCAGGGCCAGCAGAACCAGCAGGGCCAGGGTGGCGAGCGCGGCGGTCAGGCGAAGAACGGTGCCGACCAGAGCGCACGCTCGAGCCGTACGCGTCAGCGCGATCGCAAGCGCCGGGGCGCGGGCGATGAGCTCGAGCTCGAGATCACCGAGGACGACGTCCTGCTGCCCATCGCGGGCATCCTTGACGTGCTCGACAACTACGCCTTCGTGCGCACGAGCGGGTACCTGCCGGGCACGAGCGACGTGTACGTTTCGCTCGGCCAGGTGAAGAAGTACGGCCTCCGCCGCGGTGACGCAGTGGTGGGCGCGATTCGCCAGCCCCGCGAGGGCGAGAGCGGTAGCCGCCAGAAGTACAACGCGATCGTGAAGATCGACTCGGTCAACGGGCGCACGCTCGAGGAGAACGAGAAGCGCGCCGACGTTGCTGAGCTCACGCCGGTGTACCCGGAGACCCGCCTGCGCCTCGAGCGCGCGGGTGACGCGCTGCTCGGCCGTTCGGTCGATCTTGCTGCGCCCCTCGGCCTGGGTCAGCGAGCACTCGTCGTGCTGCCGCCTCACGCAGACGGCACCGCAATTGTTACCGAGCTTGCGGAGTCCGTGAGCGCAACGACTCCGGACGCCCACCTCATGGTGGTGCTCGCTGATGCTCACCCCGAGGACGTTACCCACCTGGAGCGCACCGTTCGCGGTGAGGTCGTCGCGGCGACCTTCGACCGTACGGCTGAGGACCAGGCGACCATCGCCGAGCTGGCCATCGAGCGCGCTAAGCGCATGCTCGAGCTCGGCCACGATGTGGTCGTGCTGCTCGACTCGCTGAACAGCTTCGCCCGTGCCTACGCGCAGGCGCAGCACGCGCAGGCACGCCCTGCACACGACGAGCTCGACGAGTTCGCGCTCGGCCAGATCAAGAAGCTGCTCGCAGGCGCACGCAACGTGGAGAACGGCGGCTCGCTGACGCTCCTCGCGACTGTGCACCGCGGCACGAAGATCGCCGCCGACGAGACGCTGCTGCGTGAGGCACGCCGCGTTGCGAACAGCGAGATCCGCATCAAGAAGACCCGCGCCGGCCTCGCCGCTGCCGTCGACATCACGGACTCGCGGACGAGCCGCACCGCGGCGATCCTCAGCGAGGACGAGGTGCGCGTGCTCGAGTCGCTCCGCGCCGCGTTGCACGATGACGACGATGCCGAGAAGAAGCTGGTGTCGCGCATGCGCGAGACCGCCTCGAACGCCGCGCTGCTCGCAGAGATCCAGCGCACCGGGAAGCTCTCCTAGCACCCCGCGCGCTCCGCGACTGATCACGGGTTCCCGTCATCCTGCGCGCGCGGAGCTGGCCGTGAGGCCCACCCCGGTGGGCCTCACGGCTCCGGCCGTTCAGCGCCGGGCGCAGGATGCGTGAACGAACAAACCCGGAGGAATCATGTTCGAACAGGTGACGGGGCTGCTCGCTGAGCACGAGCAGCTGCAGGAAGAGCTCGCCGATCCGGCGCTGCACGCGGATGCCGCGCGCGCGAAGAAGGTTAACCGGCGCTACGCCGAGCTCAGCAAGATCAAGGCCGCACACGAGCACTGGGTGCAGCTCGGGGAAGACCTCGAGGCCGCGCGCGAGCTCGCGAAGGAAGACGAGGCATTCGCCGAGGAGATCCCGGAGCTTGAGACGGGACTGGCGGAAGCGCAGGAGAAGGTACGTCGCCTGCTGATTCCGCGCGACCCCGACGACGCACGCGACGTCATCCTCGAGATTAAGGGCGGCGAGGGCGGCGCGGAGTCCGCGCTCTTCGGCGCTGACCTGCTGCGCATGTACATGTACTACGCAGAGTCGAAGGGGTGGAAGACCGAGATCCTCGAGAAAGACGAGAGCGATCTCGGCGGCTACAAGAACGTGCAGGTGGCCATCAAAGCGAACCCGAGCGATCCGTCGCAGGGCGCCTGGGCACACCTGAAGTACGAGGGCGGCGTGCACCGTGTGCAGCGCGTGCCCGTGACCGAGTCGCAGGGGCGCATTCACACGTCGACTACCGGTGTGCTCGTGTACCCCGAGGTGGACGAGCCCGAAGAGGTCGAGATCCACCAGAACGACCTCAAGATCGACGTCTACCGCTCCTCGGGCCCCGGTGGGCAGTCGGTCAACACGACGGACTCCGCCGTGCGCATCACGCACCTGCCGACCGGCATCGTGGTCGCGATGCAGAACGAGAAGAGCCAGCTGCAGAACCGTGAGGCCGGCATGCGCGTGCTGCGTGCCCGCATCCTTGCGCGCCAGCAAGAGGAAGCGGCAGCCGAGGCCAGCGCACATCGCTCGAGCCAGATCCGCACGATGGATCGCTCGGAGCGCATCCGCACGTACAACTTCCCGGAGAACCGCATCGCGGATCACCGCACGGGCTTCAAAGCGTACAACCTCGATCAGGTGATGAACGGTGCGCTCGACGCAGTGATCGAGTCGTGCATTCGTATGGACGAAGAGTCCCGCCTGGCCGCGCTCGGTCAGTAGTTCGGTGGCGGGTGTGCCCGCCCCGCAGCGCCACTGTGGCCCCGCGTCCGCATCCATTTCCTCGGAAGTGGACTGCGTGCGCGGGGCCAAATTGGTCTGCCCGGCTGTGTCGTCTGCGCACTACGCTGAAGCCATGACTGAAACAGCTTTGCCCCTCGTTGGCCCCCTGGTGACGCTCCGCGCCCCCCGCGCAGAGGACCAGGCGCCCCTGGTAGCGATCTTGAGCGAACCTGAGGTGTCGGTGTGGTGGGTTGGGTACACCCCGGAGCGCGTGCAGGCCGAGTTCATCGATGACTCCGCGAACGTGCGCATCATCGAGGTTGCGGGGGAGTGCGCGGGAGCGATGTACGTGCTCCGTGGCGCCGATGCGGAGTACCCGACCACCGTGATGCACCTCTTCATTGGCACGCGCTTCCGCGGCCGCCGCGTTGGGGAGGAAGCACTCGTCCTCGCGATCCGCGCGGAGTTCGCTGACGGCATCAGCCGCGTCACGCTCGATCCCAATGTCAACAACGACGGCGCCATCCGCGCCTACGAGCGAATGGGCTTCCAGCGCATTGGCGTGCTGCGCGACTACCAGGTGCGCCCCGGTGGCCACCTTGAGGACGCGCTGTTCCTCGACCTCACTCGCAGCGACTTCCCAGACGGCCCGCCGCTCCCCGAACGCGCGTAGCACGGCGGCTGCGCGGCGCCACTGAGCTCCGCGCCGCGCCGTGCCCCAGCCGTGCTGGCCCGCAGGAGTAGCATGGTGAGCATGCGCGCCGCACGACCATTCCTCCCCTGGGTGGTGTGGGGAATGGCCGCCCTGCTCTACGCCGTGGCCATCATCAACCGTTCCTCGCTCTCAGCGCTCGGGCCGGCCGCGCAAGACCACTTCGGTATCGACGCGACGACGCTCGCGTTCTTCCCGATGATTCAGCTCATCGTATACGCGGGGCTGCAGATTCCGGTCGGCGTGCTGCTCGATCGGATGGGCGCAACATCGATGCTGCTCGTCGGCTCGCTGCTCATGGTGGTGGGGCAAGCGCTGATGGCCACGGTCTCTGACGTGAGCCTTGCGATCCTCGCGCGCGTGCTCGTGGGCGCGGGCGATGCGTGCACTTTCATCAGCGTGATGCGAATTCTGCCTGAGTGGTTCGCGCCGCGACAGCTCCCCACCGTCAGCCAGCTCACGGGCCTCATCGGTCAGGCCGGGCAGCTCGTCTCGGTTGCGCCACTTGCGCTGCTCGTGAGCGTTGCGGGCTGGATGACGGGCTTCCTCGGGCTCGCCGCGGTGGGCCTGCTCTCCGAGCTGCTTGCGGCGCTCGTGCTGCGCAATCGGCCGGGGGACGGCACCTTCGCGGAACGTCTCACGGGGCGCACGAGCAAGCTCTCACGTAACGCCCGTGGACTCGGTGGACTGAACCAGGGCGGGGCAGTCGAGATGGCCCCGCCGAGCACGGAGATGCTCCCGGTGATCAAGGAGCCGCGCGTGCGCGGGCTGCGATTCTGGACGCAGGCTCGCCGCCTCCTTCGTCTGCCCGGGGTGCGCCTCGCGTACTGGGTGCATTTCACCTCGCCGTTCGCGATGAACGTGTTCCTGCTGCTCTGGGGCACCCCCTTCCTCGTCGGTGGTGTGGGACTCTCACAGCCTGCCGCCGGCGGCATGTTGAGCCTCATGGTGGTCTCTTCGATGCTCGCGGGCCTCGTGCTCGGACCCATCAGCTCCCGCTTCCTCGAGCGCCGGGTCTGGGTCAACCTCGGCATCTCGGTCGGGATCGCGTCCGCGTGGATCGCCGTACTCGTCTGGCCGGGAACACCACCCATGTGGCTCCTTGTGGTGCTCCTCGTTGTGATGCCGCTTGGGGGGCCCGCTTCGATGATCGCGTTCGAGGTGGCGCGCTCGCATACACCGAGGAGCCTCTCCGGTTTCGCAACCGGGCTCGTCAACACGGCGGGGTTCACCGCCTCCCTGCTGGTCATCCTGCTGATCGGCCTGGTGCTCGACCTCCAGGGCGCGGGCTCGCCGGAGCACTACTCGCTGGGTGCCTTCCGCGTGGCGTTCGCCGTGCAGGTGCCGTTCTGGCTGCTGGGCATCGTGATGGTGATCGTGGAACAACGCCGCACGGGCCGCTGGATGCGCGAGCACGGCCGCCGACTGCGCTGATCCTCGCTGCGCGTCGCTTCGTTGAGCTGTGCTGGACGCCGCTACGCCGCGCGCACAGCTCGGAGATAGGCGCGCAGCTTCGTGGTCGCCCAGCGGGTGTGTGCGGAGGTTGCCGAGACGCAATACGACCCCAGCGAGGTCGTGCCTGTCCACGTGAAGTGGCGCTTCTCGAAGAGCTCCGCCTCTGTGTGGCGCTCGATGAGTGCGATGACCTGGGCGTGGCTCGTCGCGAACCGGGTGCGTGCCTCGCGAAGACTCAGCTGCGTCGCCGCATCGCGGAACGCGACGTTCATGGGCACGCAGTCGCGCCAGCTGTACGGGGCCGGCAGGAACGGTCGCTCGTCGCCTGCCTCGTTGCTCGCCACCCAGTTGAGCAGGAGCTCGTGCCACGCGGCCAGGTGCGCGAGGACGTCGCGCACGGAGCGGTCCCGCTGCCAGTGCGCCTCGGTTCGCGTGGTACTCGCCGGGAACACGAGTTCACCCTCCTGCTCCGCCGGAGTCATGCCGTCGATCAGCGCGTCAAGGTCTGCAGCTCCCTGGGCGGCAGCGGCGAGGAGCTCAGGCTTGCTGGTGGGGCGGGCCATGCAGACTCCTCACGTGTGCGGGTGTGGCGCAGCCGGCCGTGCGGGGAAGGGCGACGTGCACCTAGATGATGTAGAAGTCTGCCATGTCTGGCTTCTCCGCGACGGGAGCGCCGCGCCGCGGCCGTCCCTGGGCGGGAATTCCCGTGAGGGTGGTCCACTCAGGCGCAGAGCGCACCACCACGGCGTTCGCGCCGACCGCCGAGTCTGCGCCGATCTCGATGGCGCCGAGGAGCTTGGCGCCCGCGCCTAGAACGGCGCGGTCGCCCACGGTGGGATGGCGTTTGCCGGTGCCGTGGCCGGTGCCACCGAGTGTGACGCCGTGGTAGATGAGCACGTCGTCGCCCACTTCAGCGGTCTCGCCGATCACCACGCCCATGCCGTGATCGATGAAGAGCCGACGGCCGATGGTGGCGCCGGGATGAATCTCGATGCCCGTGAAGAAGCGAATGAGCTGCGAGAGCGCTCGGGGAATGAAGCGCATGCCCCGCGTCCAGAGCGCGTGCGAGACCCGATGCCACCAGACTGCGTGCAGACCAGAATAAATGAAGAACACCTCCGCGCGGCCGCGCGCTGCCGGATCATGCGCGCGGGCTGCGTCGATGTCTTCGCGCATGCGGGAAAAGATGCTCACGCTTCGGGATCCTCCTGTGCTGAAGCCGTGCCGTGCTGAAGCCGTGCCGTGCTGGCGGTGGGTGCAACAGCGGGCCCGGGGGTTTTATGCCCGGGCCCGCTCGTGGGTGCGGCGCTGTGCGCCGGATGCTCCTTAGACCGCGAGATCCTCGTAGAGCACGGTCGAGAAGTAGCGCTCACCGAAGTCGGGGATGATCACGACGATCTTCTTGCCCGCGTTCTCGGGACGCTGCGCGAGCTGCGTCGCGGCCCACACTGCGGCACCGCCCGAGATGCCTGCGAGGATTCCCTCATCGGTGCCGAGCGCGCGCGCGGTGGCGATCGAGTCGGGGAGTGCCACGTCGATCACCTCGTCGTAGACGTCCCGGTCCAGGATGTCGGGAACAAAGTTTGCGCCGAGGCCCTGGATCTTGTGGGGGCCAGCCGTGCCCTCGGTGAGCAGCGGCGAGTCGATGGGCTCGACTGCCACGACGCGCACGTTCGGGTTCTGCTCCTTGAGGTAGCCACCCGCACCCGTGATCGTGCCGCCCGTGCCGATGCCGGCGACGAAGATGTCGACCGCGCCATCGGTGTCTGCCCAGATCTCGGGTCCCGTGGTGGCCCGGTGGATTGCGGGGTTCGCGGGGTTGCCGAACTGGTTCGCGAGGATGGCGCCCGGCGTGTTCGCAACGATCTCCTCGGCCTTTGCCACGGCGCCCTTCATACCCAGCGGGCCCTCGGTGAGCACGATCTCTGCACCGTATGCGGCGAGCAGCTTGCGGCGCTCCACGCTCATGGTCTCGGGCATCGTGAGGATCACCTTGTAGCCTCGTGCAGCTCCGACGAACGCGAGCGCAATGCCGGTGTTGCCGCTCGTGCCCTCCACGATCGTGCCACCGGGCTGCAGCGCGCCCGACTGCTCCGCCGCGTCGATGATCGCGATGCCGATGCGATCCTTCACCGAGCCGGCGGGGTTGTAGAACTCGAGCTTCGCCAAGACCTCGGCGCCAGCGTTCTCGGTGACGCGGTTGAGGCGTACGAGCGGGGTGCCGCCGAACGCCTGGGTGATGTTGTCGTGAATCCGTGCCATGGGTGGGACCTCCGGGATGTCGAGTGCGGCCATCGAAAACTATAGCTCCACCTTATTGGAGAAGTATCTGGGAGTTATAGCCTGTGACGCCGTGTGACCTGCTCCCTGAGGCGCTGGCCGAGAGCACGGCGACCCGGTATGGCAGGGTTGAGGGGTGCAACTGCAGGAGAACACTGGAATCGACGCGGCCCTCGCTGCAATTCGCGGCGCGCTTGAGGCGGGTGGGATCGAGGACCCCTACGCCGATAGCGAGCTGATCGTGGGTCACGTGCTCGGGGTGTCCCGTGGTCGCGTGCAGGCGCTTGCCGTGCTCGGCGAGCGACTGTCCGGAGAGCAAGCCGAGCGGGCAACACTGTTGACCGAGGAGCGTGCGCGGCGCGTGCCGCTCCAGCACCTCACCGGACGCGCGCCCTTCCGCGCGATCGAGCTTTCGGTGGGCCCCGGCGTGTTCGTACCCCGGCCCGAGACTGAGACCGTCGCGCAGTTTGCCATCGACGCGCTGCAACTCGCGCCGACCGCGGAGCCGATCGCGGTCGACCTGTGCACGGGGAGCGGCGCGATTGCGCTGTCGCTCGCGCACGAGGTGCCCCGCGCGCGCGTCTGGGCGCTCGAGAAGAGCCGCGAGGCGCATGCCTGGGCGACCCGCAACGTTGCGGAGTGGGGCGACGATCGCGTGAGCCTCGTCCAGGGCGACGTGGCAGATCTCGAGCGAATCCCCGAGTTCGCCGCCCTCGCGGGGCGTGTGCACGTGCTCATCTCGAACCCGCCGTACGTGCCGGCTGACATGGTGCCACGCGATCCCGAGGTCCGCGACCATGATCCCGAGCTTGCGCTCTACGGGGGCGCGGATGGTCTCGATGTGGTGCGCATCATCAGCCGCGCCGCACGCGAGCTGGTGCTGCCGGGCGGCCTGCTCGTGCTCGAGCACGCGGAGCTGCAGGGCGCGGCGATTCGCGCACTGCTCGCGGCGGACGGCTGGCGTGCGGCGGCCACGCACCCCGACCTCACGGGGCGAGACCGCACCACCACGGCGCTGCGCTGAGCAGGCCGCCCCAACCAAGCACTCCGCGCGAGTTTGCCCGTCATGCGCGGGTGCGCGCCCGTCGTCCAGGGGTGCAGGAGTAGAATCGGGCGCTATGTCCGAGGTCTTCGATTGCTCTGATAACTCCCAGCTGCTGAGCGGCACCCGCACCGCTCGGCGCACCATCGGGCAGGGGGCGCTCGTCGTGCTCCCCACCGACACGGTGTACGGGGTTGCCGCCGATGCGTTCTCGCCCGAGGCCGTGCAGCGATTGCTCGACGCCAAGGGGCGGGGCCGACAGTCACCGCCGCCCGTGCTCATCCCGAACACGAGCACGCTCGCGGCGCTTGCGGCCGAGGTCACTGAGCCGCTCACCGCGCTCGCCGAGGCGTTCTGGCCGGGACCGCTGACGATCATCACTCACGCGAACCCGTCGCTCAGCTGGGACCTGGGGGAGACGCGCGGCACGGTTGCGTTGCGTATCCCCAACCATCCCCTGGCGCTCGAGCTGCTGCAGGAGACGGGGCCGCTTGCCGTCTCGTCCGCGAACAAGACGGGAGAGCCCGCCGCACGCACGGCGGCGGCCGCCCAGGAGATGCTCGGTGACAGCGTTGCCGTGTACCTCGAGGCCGGTGAGGTTGAGGGCGATGGCGTGGCCTCCACGATCATCGATGCGACCGGACTCACCGCCGAGGGCGGCTCGATCCGGATTCTGCGTGCTGGCGGCGTGACCCGCGAGGCGCTCAGCGAGCTGCTGCCCCAGGTCACTGTCGAGGACTAGCGTGCTGCCCTACCTCGTGGTCGTCGCGGTCGCGGCGCTCGTCACCGGCGCCGCGTCGTACGCGGTGCTGCGGCTGAGTCGACGCTTCCGGCTTGCGCCCGAGGTTCGCGCACGAGACGTGCACCGGACTCCCACGCCCCGACTGGGGGGAGTGGCCATGTTTATCGGTGTCCTCGCCGCCTTTGCGCTCGCGAGCACGCAGCGCGAATTCCATTCGCTCTTCGCGGACAGCACCAAGATGTGGGCGCTCATCGGCTCGTGCGCAATCATCGCAGTCGTCGGTGTGCTCGACGACCTGCTCGACCTGGACTGGATGATTAAGCTCGCCGCACAGCTTGCCGCGGCGGGGCTCCTCGCGTGGAATGGCGTGCAGATTCTGTCCTTGCCGTTCGGCGACGCACTGATCGTGGGATCGCCGGCGGTGAACTTCGCGCTCACCGTGTTCCTCATGACCCTCGTCATGAACGCAGTGAACTTCGTTGACGGGCTCGACGGACTCGTCGCGGGCGTTGCGCTGATCGCCAACGCACTGTTCTTCATCTATACCCGCATTCTGAACGAGCAGACGGGGCGCGTCGATTCCGTGACGCTTGCCAGCCTCATCGCCGCGGTGCTGGTGGGCATTTGCATTGGCTTCCTGCCCTTCAACTGGCACCGGGCGAAGATGTTCATGGGGGACACGGGAGCACTGCTCGTCGGTCTGCTCATGGCGACGTCGACGGTGTCGGTCACGGGACAGCTCAATCCGGCAACCCTCGACGTGAAGCTCGTTCTCGCGAGCTACATCCCGATCCTGCTGCCGGTCGCCGTGCTCGTGCTGCCGCTCGCCGATTTCACGCTCGCGGTGGTGCGCCGCATGAAGGCGGGGAAGAGCCCGTTCGAGGCCGACCGGTTGCACCTGCACCATCGCCTCCTCGACATGGGCCACTCGCCCGTGCAGGCAATCTGCATCTTCTATCTTGGTACCGCAGTGCTCTCGGTGGCGCTGCTGCTCGCGTTCACAATGCAGACGCTGTTGGTACCGAGCATTGTGCTCGTGCTGGGCACCGCCGCGTGCGCGCTGCTCCTCTTCTTCCCCGCACAACGGGTACGCGCAGCTCTTGACGCGCGCGGCTTGGTACCGTTGTTCCGGCGGGGCGCACCCGCCGACGCCCCGGACGCGGCCGCCGCGACCGGAGGCCCGCCCAACGAAAGGACCTCCGAGTGAGCACTCCCGCGCAGCCCGAATCGCCGCGGACGCCGACCACCCCCGAGAGCAGCGGGAGTGCTGCTGAGGAGTACCCCATGCCCACCTCGCAGCCGATGCTGCTGCGCGGCGTGCGCTGGGGCATCATCACCACGGTGGTCGCGATGGCGGCATTCGCAGGCATCGGCTTCGCGGTGAGCGGAAGCCGAGGCCTTGCCGGCGGCCTGCTCGGCGCAGCGATTGGTGGCGTTCTGCTGCTCATCACGGTGGGCAGCATCGCGTTTGCGAACCGTTTCGTGGGCAGTCCGATGTACCTGCAGATCTTCTTCAGTATCGTGCTGGGGGCGTGGGTCGTGAAGCTCATCGGCTTCGTCGTCGCTGCACTGTTGCTGCGGGACCAGCCGTGGCTCGATCCCAAGCTGCTCTTCATCGCGCTCGTGGCGACCGTGCTCGCCTCCATCGTGATCGACGTCATTATCGTTGCCCGCGCACGCGTGCCGTACGTCGCTGACACCCCGTAGGGGAGCGGGCGGGCGGAAAACTCCGAAAATTTCGCTTTTTCCCCTCGCCAGGCCGAGCCTCGAGTTTCGCTCGGGGTGAAATGTTGTTAGGATAAATTCGTTCCCTGCTGGGCTGCGGTGCTTCTGAGTGCCCGCTGGCTCCGGGGGCACGACCATCGTTCGAAGCCGTGCGGCCACGCCGCACCCCGAATCAGGAGAATGGCGCTGTTCGCTAACGCTATGCACCTCGTTGCCCCCGGACTTGTCCGCACCGAAGAGGGCGGGTTTCACGGCCCCACCCTGGATGACTTCTTCCCGGCCGCGCTGCTCTTTGAGGGCACGCCGTTCGAGATGAACCGCATCATGATCATCCGAGTGATCATGGTGCTCGTCCTCCTCCTGCTGTTCTGGCTCGGCACGCGCAACCTGCGTGTCATTCCGGGTCGCGGCCAGGGCGTGCTGGAGTTCGCACTCGACTTCGTTCGCAAGAACGTGATCGAGGAGCAGCTCGGTGTCAAGGAAGGGCGTCGATTCGCGCCCCTGCTGATGACCATCTTCTTCCTGGTCTTCGCCTTCAACATCACTGGCGTGATCCCCGGCTTCAACATCGCGGCATCCTCGGTGGTCGGCTTCCCGATCTTCATGGCCGTGGTTGCATACATTGCCTTCATCTACGCGGGCCTCAAGAAGCACCCGGGCAAGTTCCTCAAGAACTCGCTGTTCCCGGCTGGCGTGCCCAAGGTGATGTACCTCCTCGTCACCCCGGTTGAGTTCCTCTCGACCTTCGTGATGCGCCCCGTGACGCTCGCGCTGCGACTCCTCATGAACATGCTCGTGGGTCACATGATCCTCGTGCTGCTCTTCGCTGCGACGAACTTCTTCGTCACCCAGGCCGGCGGGCTCTTCCCGGTCCTCGGTGCGGGCACCTTCGCCTTCGGCTTCGCGTTCACGCTCTTCGAGATCTTCGTCTCGGGCCTCCAGGCATACGTCTTTACTCTGCTCACCGCTCTGTACATCCAGCTCGCGCTGGCTGAAGAGCACTAAAAACCTCTGGGTTCGGCGACCGCCGCACTCATATACGGAAGGAAACACATACTGTGTCTGTTCTCGCTGAAATCTCGGGCAACATTGCAACCGTCGGCTACGGCCTCGCAGCTATCGGCCCGGCCATCGGTGTGGCCATCGTCGTCGGCAAGACCATCGAGAGCACCGCTCGCCAGCCTGAGCTCGCGGGCAAGCTCCAGGGCATGATGTGGATCGGTATCGCCTTCACCGAGATGCTCGCGCTCATCGGTGTTGCTACCTACTTCATCTTCGCGTAACCCGTCCACCTTTCCCTAGTCTCGAAAGGGAGGCACGATGAATTCCGCAGTGCAGATCGCTGCAGAGAGCGCGCCCAACCCGCTGCTCCCGGCGACCTACGACATCGTCTGGTCGGCGATCGCGTTCATCATTATCCTCATCGCTTTCTGGAAGGTCTTCCTCCCGAAGGTGCAGGTCATGCTTGACGCTCGCGCCGAAGCGATTGAGGGCAACATCGCCAAGGCCGACGAGGCTCAGGCGAAGGCCGAGGCGGCGCTGCAGGAGTACACCGCGCAGCTCGCTAGCGCCCGTCAGGAAGCCGGCGAGATCCGAGAGGCCGCCCGTGCGGATGCCTCGAAGATTGTTGCCAAGGCGCAGGAGGATGCAACCGCCGAGCAGGCACGCATCACCCACGCAGCCCAGGTGCAGATCGAGGCGGAGCGCCAGAGCGCTGTCGTTTCGCTCCGCAAGGATGTCGGGTCGCTCGCGATCGACCTCGCCTCGAGCGTGGTCGGCGAGTCGCTCACCGATGATCAGAAGGCGTCCGCTCTCGTGGACCGCTTCCTCGCTGATCTCGAAGCATCCGAGAAGGCGGCTCAGTAATGGGCAGCGCGTCACGCGAAGCACTGGCTCAGGCCCGGACCGCAATCACTGGGCGTCTCGCTCAGAGCGCCGGTGCCGAGCTGCTGCAGGCCGCGAGCCGTCTCGCTGAGAACCCCGCGCTGGCCGCGGCCCTCGGCGACGCCGCAGCTCCGGCTGAGGCGAAGGCCCAGGTCGTTGAGCGGCTCTTCGGCGGGTTCTCCGCGGGCGCGCGCTCGGTGCTGTCCGCAGCCGCCCAGGGCCGCTGGTCGAACACCGACGAGTTCGTCGACGGTGTGGAAGAGCTCGGCCTCCGCGCCGAAAGCGTCTCGAACGCTGCGCTCTCCGACGAGCTGCTCGCAGTGGCCGACGTTGTCGGCAGCAGCCACGAGCTGCAGCTCAACCTGGGCAGCAAGCTCGCTGAGCCGGCCGGCAAGGTCGCGCTCGTGCAGAGCCTGCTGAACGGCAAGGTCTCGGCGCAGTCGACTCAGGTCGTCAGCTACCTCGTCGCGAACTCGCGCGGTCGTCGTCTCGACACGATGCTCCGCAACGGCGCGCGCGTTGCTGCCGATCAGGCCGGCACCGAGCTCGCCACGGTCACCGTCGCTGCACCGCTCTCGGCTGATCAGCAGTCACGTCTCGCACGTGCGCTCGAGCAGACCGCCGGCCGTCCGGTGAAGATCACCACCGTGATTGACCCCGCCCTCGTCGGCGGAATCCGGATCCAGATCGCCGACGACATCATCGACGGCAGCGTTCGCGCTCGCCTCGAGGAACTGCGTCAGCAGCTCGCAGCGTAGAGCACCTACTTTTTACCACCGGGGGCGGCGCTTCCGGAACAGACAGAGGAAACGAAATGGCAGAACTCTCCATCAGCCCGGACGAGATCCGGAATGCGCTGAAAGACTTCGCAGCGTCGTACGAGCCGACCCAGGCGGGCAAGACTGAGGTCGGTACCGTCGTGGACGCCGCTGACGGCATCGCACACGTCTCGGGTCTCCCCGGCGTGATGGCGAACGAGCTTGTCCGCTTCGCGGACGGCACCCTGGGCCTCGCTCAGAACCTTGAGGAAGACGAGATTGGCGTTGTGGTGCTCGGTGAGTTCACCGACATCGCAGAGGGCCAGCCCGTCACCCGCACGGGTGAGGTGCTCTCGGTTCCCGTGGGCGAGGGCTACCTCGGCCGCGTGGTCGACCCGCTCGGCAACCCGATCGATGGCCTCGGCGAGATCGCTGGCGTTGAGGGCCGTCGTGCGCTCGAACTCCAGGCTCCCGGCGTGATGCAGCGTAAGTCGGTCCACGAGCCGCTGCAGACCGGCATCAAGGCGATCGACGCGATGATCCCCGTTGGCCGTGGCCAGCGTCAGCTCATCATCGGTGACCGCCAGACCGGTAAGACCGCGATCGCGATCGACACGATCATCAACCAGAAGGCCAACTGGGCTTCGGGCGACAAGACGAAGCAGGTGCGTTGCATCTACGTCGCGATCGGCCAGAAGGGCTCGACCATCGCTTCGGTGAAGGGCGCGCTTGAAGAGGCTGGTGCGATGGAGTACACGACCATCGTGGCCTCGCCCGCATCGGATCCCGCTGGCTTCAAGTACCTCGCTCCCTACACGGGCTCGGCGATCGGCCAGCACTGGATGTACGACGGCAAGCACGTCCTGGTCATCTTCGACGATCTGTCGAAGCAGGCTGAGGCGTACCGTGCTGTGTCGCTTCTTCTCCGTCGTCCGCCGGGGCGTGAAGCGTACCCCGGTGACGTCTTCTACCTGCACTCCCGTCTCCTGGAGCGTTGTGCAAAGCTCTCCGACGAGCTTGGCGCAGGTTCGATGACCGGTCTGCCGATCATCGAGACGAAGGCCAACGACGTCTCGGCGTACATCCCGACCAACGTGATCTCGATCACCGATGGCCAGATCTTCCTCCAGTCGGATCTGTTCAACGCGAACCAGCGCCCCGCAGTTGACGTGGGCATCTCGGTGTCGCGAGTCGGCGGCGACGCACAGGTCAAGTCGATCAAGAAGGTTTCGGGCACGCTGAAGCTTGAGCTCGCTCAGTACCGTGCGCTCGAGGCGTTCGCGATGTTCGCATCGGACCTCGATGCGGCAAGCCGCAAGCAGCTCGAGCGTGGCGCACGCCTCACCGAGCTCCTGAAGCAGCCGCAGTACACGCCGTACCCCGTCGAGGAGCAGACCGTCTCCATCTGGGCCGGCACCAACGGCTTCCTTGATGAGGTTCCGGTTGAGGACATCCTGCGCTTCGAGCGCGAGTTCCTCGACTTCCTCGGCCGCAACTCGGAGGCGCTCGCAACGCTTCGCTCGACCAACGTGCTCGACGACGCAACTGTCGCTGAGATCACCGCGCAGATCGAGAAGTTCAAGAGCGAGTTCCGCACCTCTGCCGGCAAGAGCCTGAACGAGCAGTTCGAGCAGCTCGACGAGGCCGAGATCAAGCAGGAGCAGCTGGTCGTCAAGAAGTAGTGCGCTGTCCGGTGGGGGCTCCCAGCCCCCACCGGCTCCACCACTTGATCAGTAAGCCCCGACCACTACAGGAGAGACATGGGAGCGCAACTTCGGGTCTACCGGCAGAAGATTCGTTCTGCCCAGACGACCAAGAAGATCACCCGTGCGATGGAGCTGATCGCAGCCTCTCGCATTCAGAAGGCAAAGGCACGCGTCGAAGCTTCGACGCCCTACGCCACCGCGATCACCCGCGCCGTTTCGGCCGTTGCGACGCACTCGAACACCGATCACCCGCTGCTCACCGAGGCCGACAAGGTCGAGCGCGCAGCAGTGGTCATTTTCACCTCTGATCGCGGCCTCGCCGGCGCGTTCAACTCGCAGGTGCTGCGCGAGGCCGAAGAGCTCTCCGAGCTTCTCCGCGCCGAGGGCAAGGACGTCGTTTACTACCTCATCGGCCGCAAGGCTCAGGGGTACTTCGCGTTCCGACGCCGCGCGTCTGAGCGTATCTGGGCCGGCGACACCGAGAACCCGACCTTTGAGACCGCGAAGGAGGTCGCCGAGGCACTCCTCGAGATCTTCGGCCGCGATGCCTCTGAGGGCGGCGCTCAGGAGCTGCACCTGGTGTACAACCGCCTGATCAGCATGGTGAGCCAGGTTCCCGAGGTTCACCGCCTGCTGCCGCTCCAGGTGGTCGAGGGTGTTGCTGAGCCGACGGACGAGCCCGCACCGCTGTACGAGTTCGAGCCCGAGCCCGATCTCGTTCTGGAGCAGCTGCTTCCCGCCTACATCGAGTCGCGTATCTTCAACGCGATGCTCGAGTCGGCCGCTGCGAAGCACGCCGCAACCCAGAAGGCGATGAAGTCGGCAAGCGACAACGCCGACACGCTGATCCGCGACTACACCCGCCTCGCGAACAACGCTCGCCAGGCCGAAATCACCCAGCAGATTTCCGAGATCGTCGGCGGCGCTGACGCGCTGTCAAGCTAATCTGAAGCACGAAGAGAGAGAATCATGACCGAATCCGCCGCTGTGGCGACTGAGGCTGCCGCACAGGTCATCGGGCGCATCGCCCGCGTGACCGGCCCCGTCGTCGACATCGAGTTCCCGCACGACGCGATCCCCGCTGTCTACAACGCGCTCCAGACCACCGTCGATTTCGGTGACGGCCAGGAGCCGCTGAAGCTCGTCCTCGAGGTTGCTCAGCACCTCGGCGACAACCTGGTTCGTGCAATCGCCCTGAAGCCCACCGACGGTCTCGTCCGTGGCCAGGAAGTCTTCGACACCGGTGAGTCGATCACCGTGCCCGTCGGCGACATCACCAAGGGCAAGGTTTTCAACGTCACCGGTGATGTGCTCAACCTCCCCGAGGGCGAGACCATCGACGTGACCGAGCGCTGGAGCATCCACCGCACCCCGCCGGCCTTCGACCAGCTCGAGTCGAAGACGCAGCTCTTCGAGACCGGCATCAAGTCGATCGACCTCCTGACCCCCTACGTGCAGGGTGGAAAGATTGGTCTCTTCGGTGGCGCTGGCGTCGGCAAGACCGTCCTCATCCAGGAGATGATCCAGCGTGTTGCGCAGGATCACGGTGGTGTGTCGGTGTTCGCCGGTGTGGGCGAGCGTACCCGTGAGGGCAACGACCTCATCCACGAGATGGACGAGGCTGGCGTCTTCGACAAGACGGCACTCGTGTTCGGCCAGATGGATGAGCCCCCGGGGACGCGTCTGCGCGTCGCTCTCTCGGCCCTCACCATGGCTGAGTACTTCCGCGATGTTCAGAAGCAGGACGTGCTCCTCTTCATCGACAACATCTTCCGCTTCACGCAGGCCGGTTCTGAGGTCTCGACGCTGCTCGGCCGTATGCCCTCCGCTGTGGGCTACCAGCCGAACCTCGCCGACGAGATGGGTATCCTCCAGGAGCGCATCACCTCGACCCGCGGTCACTCGATCACCTCGCTGCAGGCGATCTACGTCCCCGCGGACGACTACACTGACCCGGCTCCCGCGACCACGTTCGCGCACCTCGATGCGACCACCGAGCTTTCGCGTGAGATCGCCTCGAAGGGCCTCTACCCGGCGATCGACCCGCTGACCTCGTCCAGCCGCATCATGGATCCCCGCTACTTGGGCGCGGACCACTACCGCGTTGCGACCACGGTCAAGCAGATCCTCCAGAAGAACAAGGAGCTCCAGGAGATCATTGCGATCCTTGGTGTCGACGAGCTCTCCGAAGAGGACAAGATCACCGTATCGCGCGCACGTCGCATCCAGCAGTTCCTCTCGCAGAACACCTACATGGCGAAGAAGTTCACCGGCGTCGAGGGCTCCACGGTTCCGCTCAAGGAGACCATCGAGTCGTTCGACGCGATCGCCAAGGGCGAGTTCGACCACGTTGCTGAGCAGGCGTTCTTCAACGTCGGTGGCATCAGCGATGTCGAGGAGAAGTGGGCTCAGATGCAGAAGGACATGGCCTAAACCATGGCTTCGCTGAACGTGAGTGTCGTCTCGGCCGACCGTGAGGTCTGGACGGGCGCTGCCTCCCAGGTCGTCGCACGGACGGTCGAGGGCGAGATCGGCATTCTCGCGGGCCACGAGCCGCTCCTGGCACTGCTGGGCGCCGGCGAGGTCCGCGTGACCACTGGCTCCGGTGAGAAGGTGACGGTCGACGCAGAGGGCGGGTTCCTCTCCGTGGATCACGACACCGTGACCATCGTTGCTGGCAAGGCGACGCTCGCATAGCGAGCCGCCTGCACACGAGCTTGAGGCCGGCGGCCACCCCACGGGGTGTGCCGACCGGCCTCGAGCCGTACTCAGGGTCATTCTGCGCACGGCGACGTGCTGACCCATCACCGATACTTCGTGAAAGGCTCTCGTGCTGATTCTCCTCCCGCCGTCCGAGACGAAGCGTTCAGGCGGCACTGGGACGTTCGTGCCTGACCGTCTGCGCAATCACGATGCGCTCGGCGCTGCACGCGCCTCGGTGCGCGCGGCGCTCGAGGAGCTGAGCGAGGATCCCGTGGCCTCTGCGAAGGCGTTGAAGCTCGGCGTGAAGAACGGCGCTGAACGCGAACACAACCTCGTACTGCGTGAAAGCGGACTGCTCCCGGCAATCGAACGCTACACGGGCGTCCTCTACGACGCGCTCGATGCACCATCGCTCGATGTGCCCGCCCGAGCGTGGCTCGACTCGCACGTTGCGGTGCAGTCCGCGCTCTTCGGCTTGATCGGTGCGGGCGAAGAGATTCCTGCATACCGGCTGTCTGCGGGATCGCGGCTCCCTGGGCTCGGCACGCCGCTGAAGCGCGTGTGGGGGAGCGCACACGCCGCCCTGCCCTGGGTTGAGGCGGGGCTCGTCCTCGACCTTCGCTCCCAGGACTACGCCGCCCTCGCACCGGTACCCGGGGATCGGAGCTGGTTCTTGTACGTCGCCCAACGCGGAGAAGACGGCGCCGTGCGCGCGCTGAATCACTTCAACAAGGCCGCGAAGGGCGACTTCGTGCGACGACTCGCCCGATCCCAAGCTGATTTCACCACCGTCGAAGACGTCGTCGAATGGGCGCGTGAAGCGGGGCTGGAACTCAGCTGCAGCGCAGATTCCCACGAGCTGACGCTCATCACCGAACTGGGTGCGCCGGGAGCCGCGTCCGCGCGCTCGGCTGCGGCGCGGTAGGATACTCGGGTGCTGAAGAGGTGGACGCGATGACCGTGCGCGGGGAGAATGGCTCCCGGCGCCGTTTGCGCTACCGTGCAGACTCCGAGCTCGAGATTGAACTCTCGTGGTGCGGCATCACAGATGTCGGTCGCCGCAGGGAAACGAACCAGGATAGCTACGTGACGACGCCGCCGATTTTCGCGGTGGCGGACGGCATGGGTGGTCATTCTGCAGGCGAGGTCGCCTCCGCGGCCGTCGTGCGTCGGCTTGCCGAGCTCGGGGGCAACCAGACGGTGCTCGAGGCCGACATCGACGCGATGCTCTCCGACGCGGTCGACGATATTGAGCTCGACGCGGGGGAGACCGAGCTGGGTGCCGGCACGACGGTCACCGGCGTGTGCTTCGGCTCGGCCGAGGCCCCCACCTGGACCGTCTTCAACATCGGCGACTCGCGGGTGTACCAGTACTTCAAGGGCGCGCTCAGCCAGATCACGGTCGACCACTCGGTGGTGCAGCATCTGATCGACACCGGCGCGATCACCGAAGAGGAAGCCGAAACGCACCCGCACGCGAACGTGATCACGCGCGCCGTGGGTTTCAACGAGGCGCCCATTCCGGACTACACCTCGCTCGCCCTGATCCCGGGCCAGCGGCTTCTCATCTGCTCCGATGGTCTCACGAAGGAACTCACGGACATCGGGATCCAGCACTTCCTGGCGACGCAGGCCACGGCTGAGGATGCGGCGCGCATGCTCGTGCAGCAGGCCGTTGACAACGCGGGCCGCGACAACGTGACCGCGATCGTCATCGACGTGCACGCCGTCGGCGACGTGATCGACACGGGCAGCATGGAGTCGGCGGGCATCTCGCTCGATGAGCTGAGCGACCCCGAGGTGGACACGGAACCGGTTCCCGTCCCCACCTCGGAGTAGCGCGTTTGAGCTAGCCGCGACGACGCAGCGCGAGGATGGCGGCCACGACCGCGGCGGCGCACCAGATCAGCACGACCGTGAGGTCGCGACCCGACGCTGTGAAATCGTTCCCGGCGAGACCCGCGCGCATCAGATTGGCCATTGGCTCGATTGGCAGGATGGCGTGTACGGAGCGGAGCCACTCAGGAAGGTTTTCCGCCGGGAAGCTCACGGGGGAGAAGAGCAGCAGCAAGAACACCAGGAGCTGGGTGAGTAGCTGCGCCACCACGGGCGGGAGCAGCACCGCGAAGGCGTAGCCGATCGCCGCCGCAGTGAGTGAGATGAGTAGCGCCACGGGCACGATCCACGGCTGGATCGAGTAGGCGATGTCGTAGCGCAGCGCGCCAGCGAGCGCTCCCAGCACGAGCCCGGGCAGCGCAAGGAGCGTCCACACGGAGAGATCGGCGATGAGAAACGCCGCGCGTGGAACTGGGAGGGTGCGGAGCCAGTCGGCGCTTCCCTCGGTGCGCGACTGCGCCATGAGCTGCGGCGTCATGACGAGGCCGACCGTGATGAGTGTGATGGTGGGCGCGCCCGTCGCGAGGAAGAGCGCGGCTTCGGGCTGCACATCGCCGATGAGGATGCCGTAACCCAGCACCGTCGACACGGCGAGCGCCGTCTGCACGACGACCATGAGCGGGAGGAACTCGGCTTGGCGTCGCAGCTGCCACACCAGCAGGAACCGGGTGCTCGCGAGTCCGCCGCCGAGCGCGGCCGGGGCCACGTGCGCGAGTGCGGGTGTGCTGCGGTCTGTAGGGGTGCTGATCGTGCTCACGCTGCGGCCTCCGATTCTGCGCCAACAAGTTCGAGGTATGCGTCTTCGAGCGACGGGGGCGTGAGCGCGAAACGCTCGATCGTTCCGCGCGCCTGTGCCGACTGAGCCCAGTCGACGACTTCCGCGCTCCGAGAGGTGGGCACCGCAACGGTGGTACGGCCGCTGTTCGAGCTGAGAGGATCGAGCCCCGCGGGAAGTGGCGGGAGGGCCGAACTGTCGAGTTCAAGGAGGAGCTGATCGCTCAGATGTGCAGTGAGGTGCGCCGGCGTGCCCGCGGCGATGGTGCGGCCGCGATCGAGCACGATGAGCTCGTCGACCGCGCGCTCCGCCTCACGCACATTGTGCGTCACCAGGAGCACCGCGGCCCCCTCGGCTGCTGTGGCGCGAATCGCGTCCCAGAGCAGCCGGCGGCGGGCCGGGTCAACATCGTTCGTTGGCTCATCGAGGATAACGAGTGCTCCCGGGCGCACAACGGTCATGCAGAAGGCGGTGAGTCGCGCGACGCCGCCGGATACCTTTTGCGCCGGGGTGTCGGCCCACGGACCGAGATCCAGCGCCTCGAGGAGGTCGCTCGCTCGGGATCGCACCTCCCGCTTTCCGCCCCCGCGGATCCGGCCGACAAGTTCAATCGCCGCACGCGGGGTGAGCCCGGTGATCGGCACATTCGCCTGCGCCTGCACGGAGACGAGCTCGCGAGCGCGGTCGGGGTGTGCGATGGCATCGACGCCGGCGAGCGAGATCGTGCCCGAGTCTGGGCGGAGCAGGCCCACGATCTGGTTGACGAGCGTGGTCTTGCCGGCGCCGTTGTGGCCGAGCACGCCGAGCACGCGACCCGGCCGCGCAGTGAGCGTGATCCCGTCGTTTGCTGGGGTACTGCGGCGGCGGTACCGCTTCACGAGATCGGTGACCTCGAGAACGGGCGGCGGTGTCGCGCCGTGGGACTGCGGGGGAGCACTGGGCATGGGGGATCCTCTCTCGACTGGGCGTGTGCCACGAAATACCGATGGGTATGAACATACCGATCAGTATGTTCCGATGCAATCGGGATTCCCATAAGTATTTTTCCGGCCTGCCCCGCGCTAGACTGCAGGCATGGCAGCACGGCAGAGTGATCAGGGGCCAACGGGCAACGGTGAGCAGAAGCTCCGGGACGCGGCGAAGGCGCTCGCCGATGCTGCGGGCCAATTGGGTCAGAGCCTGGGCGTCGCCGGTGCCTCTGCCGAGACCGGGGTCACGAAGGGATTGCTCGCAGCCGCGCAGGCGCTTGCCCAGGCCACCGCGTGGGTCGAGCAGCGCGCAAAGCCGCTGAGCACGCGCGAACAGCTGATGGAGCAAGCCGCACGACTCTTCGCGGAACGCGGCTTCTCTGGGGTGTCGCTCGAGGACATCGCACAGGCCGCCGGGTTTACGAAGGGTGCGGTGTACAGCCACTTCGGGTCAAAGGAGCAGGTGTTTCTCGCGGCGGTGCGCAACACGATCGAGCAGATCGAAGCCGGACTCGCGGTGCTTGACGCGGGGGGCGACGCTGCCGGGCTGACCGAGGCGACGGAAGGTGCGGTGCCGAGCGCGGTGGGTGGGGTCGGGGCTCCCCTCAGTTCTCAGCTCTCCCGTGCGGAGCTTTCAGCAGCTGCGACGCTCGGCGTTGAGGCCCTGCTCTTCGGAAAACGCGTGCCTGAGCATCGTGCCGAGGTACGTGAGCTGAGCGCGGCGCTGATTGCTGTCCTCGCGCGTGCGGATGAGGAGCTGCGGGACGAGGGGCTGCGGGGCTCGGAGGAGCCCAGCGAGGAGCGGGTCCTGGCGCGCGACGAGGCACAGTACGCGGTACTTGCGTTGCGCGCGCTCCTCGCGGGAATCGCCGAGCCTACGGCCTAGACGCTCTTCCACCGCCCGCGCTCACCTGCGGTCAGTGCCCCGGGGAAACGGCTGAGCGCCCGGACTCCGAGGGGAATCCGGGCGCTCGGTTCGTGTTCGTGTGCGGCTACGCGCCGGCGGCGGTGAACGCGGCGTCGAGCACGCTCACCACGTCTTCCAGCAGCTCGTCCGTCATCTTGAGCGACGGGAGGAAGCGGATTGCCTGGTTGTGCACGCCCGAGCTGAGCAACAGCACGCCCTGCTGCGCGGCGAAGTCGATGACCTGTGCCACGAGCTCGGGGTTCGGCGTGAGAGTGCCGGGCTGGACGACCTCGATCGCGAGCATCGCGCCCTTGCCGCGCACCTCAGCGATCGCGGGGTGCGCAGCTTTCAGGCGCTCGAGCCCCGCACCGAAGACGCGCTCAATGCGCTTGGCCTCGGCGAGGAGATCCTGCGACTCGATCTGCTCGAACACCGCAACCGCCGCGGCGCACGAGACCGGGTTGCCGCCGAAGGTGCCGCCGAGCCCACCGGGCTGCGACTTGTCCATGATCTCGGCGCGGCCGGTGATGCCAGCGAGCGGGAGGCCGCCGGCGATGCCCTTTGCGGAAAGCACGATGTCGGGCTGCACGCCGAACTGCTCGATCGAGAAGACCGTGCCGGTGCGGGCCATGCCGGCCTGCACCTCGTCGGCGATGAAGACGATGCCGTTCTCGCGGCACCACTCGGCGAGCGCGGGGAGGAAGCCCTCCGCGGGGACAATGAAGCCGCCCTCGCCCTGGATCGGCTCAACCACGAGGCAGGCGAGGTCCTCAGCACCGGCGGACTTCTCGAGGTAGGCGATGGTGCGCGCGGCAGCCTCTGCGCCGGTCAGGCCATCCTGCAGCGGGTACGAGTTCGGCGCCTTGTAGATATCGCCGGCGCGGGGGCCGTAGCCCAGCGCGTACGGTGCGCCCTTGTGGTTCATGCTCGAGGTGAGCATGGTGCGGCCGTGGTACGCGTGCTCGAGCACGGCGACGCCGGGGCGCCCGGTGAACTTCCGCGCAATCTTGACGCCGTTCTCCACCGCCTCGGCTCCCGAGTTCATGAGCAGGGTCTTATATGGCGCGGCCTCCGTCGAGCCGGGTACGTTCTTGGCAAGGTGCTCGGCGACCTCGACGTACGGCTCGTAGGGCGTCATCGTGAACAGCGTGTGCGTGACCTTCTGTAGCTGAGCGGTTGCCGCCGCAACCACCGCGTCGTCGGTGTGGCCGATCGTGGTGACGCCGATGCCGCCGCACACATCGATGATGTGGTTGCCGTCGACATCGACCAGGATCGAGTCGTGCGCGCGCTCGATGTAGACCGGGAGCACACTGTGCACCCCGGGCGGCACAACGGCCTGTCGACGAGCGTGGATTGCCTGGGACCTCGGCCCCGGAATCGCTGTGACGACGCGGCGCGCTTGGGGGACGGTGGTCTCCGGCTGCGACGCCTCAGAACTGACAGGTGCTTCGATGGTGCCTTCGGTCATGCACTCGATACTACTCCCGGGGGCGAGAACATGGGGGAGCGCGCTACGCTGACCCCATGAAGGATGTGCACGAGTACCAAGTCGGTGTCGAGTGGGTGGGAAATCGCGGATCCGGCACGAGCGGGTATCGCGACTACGGCCGCGAGCTGCTCATTCACGCCGCAGGGAAGGCCGCGCTCGAGGGCTCGGCGGATCCGACCTTCCGCGGCAACGCTGAGCGGTGGAATCCCGAGGAGCTGCTGGTCGCGGCCCTCGCGCAGTGCCATATGCTCTCCTACCTCCACATGGCGGTGCGTGCCGGTGTGGTGGTCACCGCGTACGAGGACGCGGCGTCCGGCACGATGCGTCAGGACGGGATCGGCGGTGCCTTCGAGGAGGTTGTGCTGCGTCCGCGCGTCACCGTGACCGACGCCGAGATGGTCGAGCCCGCCCGCGCGGCACACGCGGAGGCTCGGGCGGCCTGCTTTATTGCGAACTCGGTGAACTTCCCCGTGCGCCACGAGCCAGAGATTGTAGTCGCTGGCGCCGCTGCGAGCACCGCGCTGTAACACGGGGCACAAGTGCCCGCCGAGCGAATAGACTGGTGGGTATGCCCAAGACCCCGTCGTTCTCCGTCTCCACCCCGATCTTCTACGTCAACGATGCGCCGCACATCGGACACGCGTACACCGAGGTGGCCGCCGACGTGCTCGCGCGCTGGCACCGCCAGGCGGGTGACGACACGTTCTTCCTCACCGGCACGGACGAGCACGGTCAGAAAATTCTGCGCACCGCGACCGCGAACGGTGTCGCACCGAAGGAGTGGGCTGATCGCCTCGTCGAGACCGCGTGGAAGCCGCTGCTCGACACGATCAACATCTCGAACGATGACTTCATCCGCACCACCGACGCGCGGCACGAGGCGGGCGTCGCCACCTTCCTCCAGAAGCTCTACGACGATGGGCACGTGTACGCGGGCGAGTTCGAAGCGCTCTACTGCGTAGGCTGCGAAGAGTTCAAGCCGAAGAGCGAGATTGTCGACGGCGAGGGCGCCTTCGAAGGGCAGAAGGTGTGCGCCATCCACTCGAAGCCGCTCGAGCTGCTCCAGGAGAAGAACTACTTCTTTAAGATGAGCGCGTTCCAGGACCGGCTCCTCGCGCTCTACGAAGAGCGCCCCGATTTTGTGCAGCCGGCGAGCGCGCGCAATGAGGTCATTGCGTTTGTGCAGCAGGGGCTCGAGGATCTCTCGATTTCTCGCACCTCGTTCGACTGGGGCATTCCGATTCCCTGGGACTCCTCGCACGTGACCTACGTGTGGTTTGACGCGCTGCTGAACTACATCACGGCGCGCGGGTACGGCACGAACCCCGAAAACCCAACCGCGGATCTGCAGCACTGGCCCGCCGTGCAGATCGTGGGTAAGGACATCCTCCGGTTCCACGCAGTGATCTGGCCCGCCATGCTCATGGCGGCAGGGCTCGAGGTGCCCTCGAACGTGTTTGCGCACGGCTGGCTGCTCGTGGGCGGCGAGAAGATGTCGAAGTCGAAGCTCACCGGCATCGCGCCGAATGAGATCACCGACACTTTCGGGGCCGACGCGTTCCGCTACTACTTCATGCGTGCGGTGTCGTTCGGTCACGACGGTTCGTTCAGCTGGGAGGACCTCGCTGCGCGCTACCAGGCCGAGCTCGCCAACGGGTTCGGCAACCTCGCGAGCCGCGTGCTTGCAATGAACGCGAAGTACTTCGAGGCGCGTGTGCCCGAGGCTGGCGCGGAGACTCCCGCCGATGCCGCGATCCGTGAGCTTGCTGCGAGCGTGGCGCGCCGCGCAGACGAGAAGATCGAGGCGTTCGCGATCCACGAGGCCATCGCTGCCATCTGGGAGCTGGTTGACGCGCTGAACGGATACATCACGGAGCAGGAGCCCTGGGCGCTCGCGAAGGATCCGGCTCAGCGCGATCGCCTGAGCACCGTGCTCTACACGACGAGCGAGGGGCTCCGCGTGCTCGCTGAGCTTCTCGCGCCGGTCGTTCCCGAAGCCACTGCGAAGCTGTGGACCGCGCTCGGTGCAGAGGAAGCGCTCGGCGCCCTCGCTGCGCAGCCAATCCGCGAGGCTGGCGCGTGGGGTCGCCTGCCCGCCGGGACGCAGCAGCACCCGCTCGCGGTCCTGTTCCCGCGCATCGAGACCGAGACTCCTGCCACGGGTGGTGCCGCGAAGTGAGCGCTGAAACTCCTGCACCCGGCCTGCGCAAGCGGGTCGGGGCTCCGGGGCGCGATCTGACACGCCCGGAAGCGCCCGAGCCGCTTCCGGTTCCGCTCTACGACAACCACACACACCTCGAGTTCGAGGATGGGATCGACCAGCTCGAGCCGCTCGACTCGCTCGACCAGGCCGCCGCGGTGGGCGTGCGCGGTGTCGTGCAGGTGGGAACTGACCTCGAAACGAGTCGCTGGAGCGCGCAGCTCGCAGCGAGTGACCCGCGCGTGCTCGCCGCGGTCGCGCTGCACCCCAACGAAGCGCCGAAGCTCTTCGCGCGTGGGGAGCTGAGCGCACACCTCTCGGAGATCTCGCGGCTCGCGGCGGAACCACGTGTTCGCGCGGTCGGGGAGACCGGACTCGACTTCTTCCGCACGGGCGAGGACGGGCGCGAGGCCCAGATCGAGGCGTTTGAGACCCACATTGAGATCGCGAAGGCGAACGGGATCGCGATGCAGATCCACGATCGAGACGCGCACGATGAGGTCGTTGCGACGCTCACTCGCGTCGGCGCACCAGAGCGCACCGTGTTCCACTGCTTCTCGGGCGATGCGCGCCTCGCCCGTATCTGCAACGAGCATGGGTGGTACATGTCGTTCGCGGGCACCACCACGTTTAAGAACGCCCCCGCTCTGCGAGAGGCGCTTGCGGTCGCCCGGCCCGAGCTCATCCTCGCGGAGACTGATGCCCCGTTCCTCACCCCCGAGCCGCACCGGGGCCGCCCGAACGCGCCGTATCTCTTGCCGGTGACCGTGCGACGTATGGCGGAGACCCTGGAGATGCCGCTCGCCGAGCTCTGCACGCAGATTGCGGCGAACACCGAGCGCGTGTACGGTTCCTGGGATCCTGCGGAGGACGCCGCGTGAGCGCGGCCGAAACCCCCGCGCTCCTCGGCCCCGCCGAGGTGCGCGAGCTCGCCGAGCGGCTGGGCGTCTCGCCCACGAAGAAGCTCGGGCAGAACTTTGTGATCGACCCGAACACCGTGCGCAAGATCGTGCGCCTCGCCGGGGTTGAGGCGGGCGACCGTGTCATCGAGGTGGGCCCCGGGCTGGGCTCGCTCACGCTCGGTGTTACGGAGGCCGGCGCTGATGTGACCGCGGTGGAGATCGACCATCGCCTGGCGGCTGAGCTCCCCGCGACAATTCGCACGATGCAGCCCGAAGCTGCCGAACGCTTCCGTGTGGTGCGCAGCGACGCACTCGAGGTGACCGCGGAGATGCTCGCCGAGCTTCCCGCTGCCCCCGAGCTCCTGGTCGCGAACTTGCCGTACAACGTGTCGGTGCCGATCCTGATGCACTTCCTTGAGCTCATCCCCGAGTTGCGCGGTGGGCTCGTGATGGTGCAGGCGGAGGTGGGCTACCGGATCGCCGCGCAACCGGGCAGCAAGGAGTACGGTGCGCCGAGCGCGAAGGCCGCCTGGTACGGTCCGTGGCGGATCGCCGGAACGGTGAGTCGGCGCATCTTTTGGCCGGTTCCCGGAGTCGACTCGGTTCTCGTGGGATACGAGCGCCGCGCAGAGCCCCGCGGCACGATCGAGGAGCGGGATCGCACCTTTGCGCTCGTGAACGCGGCGTTCGCGCAGCGGCGCAAGATGCTGCGTCAGTCGCTTCAGGCGGTGCTGGGACCGTTCGAGGGCGCGGTCGCCACGATTGAGGCGGCGGGCATCGATCCGACGCTGCGCGCGGAGCAGCTCAGCATCGACGACTACCTCGCGATCGCCCGCGCGCAGGCCCGCTAGCCCGAGCTCACCCGCACGCCCCGCCCGTGGGAGAAATCCGCGTTCTCGGTCGAATCCGTTCGAATACGTCCGAGAGTTCAGATTTCTCCTGCGCAGTGGGGCGCGGGGAGGTGGGTGTCTGCGGGGGCGCCGTCACCATGCGGTGACAGGAAACCCCTCACTCTTGCGTGCAGGGTTCGCGCGCGTGGCGAGACCACCGAAAGTCGCCGTGTGACCGGGTGGGAAAGCACCGGTGTCCGGGTGCGCTAGTTTGTACATATGAGCCCGATTTCGAAGCGCACGGTCACCGTGCGGGCACCGGGGAAGATCAATGTCTACTTCCGTGTGGGTGCGTTGCAGGAGGACGGCTACCACGACGTTGCCTCGCTCTACCAGGCGGTGTCTCTCTTCGAGGAGGTCACCGCGACCGCCGCTGACGATTTCACCGTGCGCTTCACCGGTCCAATAGACTCGAGCGAGCTCGCAACCGACCATTCGAACCTCGCGATCATTGCCGCGCGCCGGCTCGCCGAGCACACCGGCTACACGGGCGGGGTCGCGCTCACCATTCTGAAGCGGGTGCCCATCGCGGGCGGCATGGGCGGCGGCTCCGCTGACGCCGCCGCGACCCTTGTTGCGTGCGATGAGCTGTGGGGTACCGGCCTCGGACGCGCGGGCCTGCTGCCACTTGCCGCTGAGCTCGGCGCAGATGTGCCGTTCGCGCTCGAGGGCGGCACTGCCGTCGGTACAGGCCGCGGTGACGAGCTCAGCCCCGCGCTTGCGAAGGGCAACTTCCACTGGGTGTTGGCGCTGTCCGATCTCGGGCTCAGCACTCCGACGGTGTACGGCACGCTCGACCAGCACCGCGACACGTACGCGGTCGACCTCGGGCCGCAGCCCGACCTCGTGAAGGTCGACACTGCGGTGCTACAGGCGGTGCGCATTGGGGACGCGGATTCGCTTGCCGACTCCATGCACAACGATCTGCAGGTCGCCGCGCTGAAGCTCGCCCCTGAACTCGCCGAGCTCCTCGAATTGGGCGAATCACGGGGTGCGCTCGCGGGCATTGTTTCCGGTTCGGGCCCCACCGTTGCGTTCCTCGTCGACGATGCGCAGTCGGCAGCCGAACTGCGCAGCCTGCTCGTGAAGCGCGGCATCCGTGCCCTCACGGTCACGGGTCCGGTGCCGGGCGCACGCCTCCTCGACTCGCAGCTCTAGGAATCCCGGGAATACTGCGCTCGCGGACGTGGTTGCACCGGACGTGAGTGAAACGATCCGCGTAGATATTTGGTCCGACATCGCCTGCCCGTGGTGCTACATCGGCAAGCACCGCTTCGAGGCCGGCGTTGCCGCGTTTACGGCGGAGCACCCCGGCGTTGAGATTGAGGTGGAGAGCCACAGCTTCGAGCTGGCTCCGGATACCCCGCTCGACTTCCAGGGCAGCGAGATCGACTTCCTGGTGAAGCACAAGGGCATGCCCGTTGCACAGGTGGAGCAGATGCTCGGTCAGATGACCGAGATGGCAGCTGCCGAAGGCATCACCTTTGACTTCTCCCGCGTGAAGCACGCGAACACCCGTCGCGCGCACCGCGTCCTGCACCTCGCAAAAGCGGAGGGCGTACAGCCGGCAATGCAGGAGCGCTTGTTCCGCGCATACTTCGCGGAGGGGGCGGACATGTCGGACCCCGAGACCCTCGCCGCGCTCGGTCAGGAGATCGGTTTGGACCCCGCCGCGGTGCGTACGGCACTCGATGACGAGGCGCTCGGCGCCCAAGTCGATGGCGACATCACCCGCGCCCAGATGCTCGGCATCAGCGGCGTGCCGTTCTTCCTGCTCGACCAGAAGTACGGCGTTTCCGGCGCGCAGCCCGCTGACGCGTTCGCGAACGTGCTTGCACAGGTGCTGGAGCTCGGCCGTGCGGGCGAGAAGAACGAAGCCGCACCCGCCGACGCCTAGACCGCGATCCCGTTTCCACACCCGCTGAGAGGACACATGATGACTGAGACCACGAAGACGACCCCCGCCGAAACCGCTGCAGAGACCGCTGCTCAGACGAACCCGGCCGCGGGACTCGAGAGCGCCGCGAGTTTCGCGGACGCGGAGACCCGCGAAATTCTGAACCTGCTGGGCGACAGCGAGGCCGGCGGTTCCTGCTGCGGCGGTTCCTGCTGCATCTAGCGCTCCGCAGCGTGCGACTACTTCGCCTGGACTCCGAATAGTCCAGAGCCATACTTGGTGAGCACTCGGTAGGCCTCGCCGAAGGTCTCAGGCGGGCTTTCCCGCTCCGTTGCCGTACCAAACTCATGCAGGAGGAGCCCGATCAATCCGCGCGCGGGCGGACTCAACGGGCGCTCGGAGTCGACCTCTGCAGGGTGCGCCTCAGGGTTTGGCGGAACGTATGCTGGAACGGGCTGCGGCCAATCTGCGACATGCCGGGGAACGGGGCGGTTGAACGCCCCTCGGAGCGTGCGTGCGCCATGATCGCGCTGAGTCAGCGCTTCGATTCCGAAGCGCTCTGAAAGCGTGGCCGCGAGCGAACCATGGTGCATCTCCTCGGTGAAGACACTCCCTCGCTCGGTGTGTGCGGAGACGATGATTGCGGGAACCCGGCAACCCAGCCTGTCAAAACCGAAACCCATCTCGCCAGCGCCGGACGCATCAGGAGGAGTCGCGCGGGGAGGCGGGACATGGTCGTACGTTCCACCATGCTCATCGAAAGTGATGAGCAGCGCTGTGTTGAGATAGTTGGATCCTTGAACCGCGGTCGAGTTTCGAATTGCGGCATACACCTCGTTGACCAGCGCTTCGCCTGCCCGGACGTCTGAGATCGCGCCAGAATAGACGCGTTCACCGTCCTCGCTGCCCTCGCGGAGCCTCCCGACCGGTGGATGGAAGTCGTTGTGGTTGAAGACCATGCGTGGTTCGACGAATGCGTACTCGGGGAGAGTCCCGTCTGCGACGTCGCGGTGGAACTGCGCCATGGTGGCGAACCGCTCGGTTCGCCAGTACTTCCGGAGAACAGGCGCGTGCAGCACACCCGTGAAGGAGACCAGCTGCAGCTCATCGAAGTAAATGCGCCAGCTGAGTCCAGCGTCCTCCAAACGGGTGAACACCGTCGGGGTTGGTGCGGCATCGAGCCACTTGCGATATCCGCCGTTCAGCATGTTCGTCACAAAACCATGCGAGGTCGAAGCATGGAAAAAACTCCGGTTGCAAAACGTCTGGCTTGGCACAGCACAGAACCAGTGATCATACACACCGAACTCGCGCGCGAGCGTGGAGAGTACGGGCAGCATTTCGGGCGAGAACGACCCCATGATCTGGTTGCGCTCGCTCGCCGTGGGTGGGCGGCCGGTTCTGGTGCTGAAGTCGTGCTCGTAGTCGAGCACGAAGCCGGACATGGTCGCGGGAGTGCCGGGCGGCGGTGCGTGGAAGGGCACGGTGAGGTCGGCAAGATCCTTGCCGCGATTGTGGTCGTCAATTCTGCCGAACAGCTGCGTATTGACGTGCGGATATTCTTCGCCGGGATCGGGATCAGGGCTGCCCATGATCTGATCAGTCGGGCCAGAGTAGACGTGCGCGGGCACGACGGAGCCGTCCTCCGCGGTGTTGCTGTGGTTCGCAAAGGCGAGCCCCTCGAAAGACTTTCCCGGCGCGGGTGAGTCCGGCGAGTAGAGATATCCGAGGAGGTTGTCGAATGAACGGTTTTCACCCATGACCACGACAAGATGGTCGAAACCTGGTTCTGATCGAGGTTTCGGCCGCGCAAACCGCTCGGGGATATACGGCGAGCCTGGGTCAGGAGAACTTGCCGCGGATGTGATGGCGGCTCCTGCCGCTCCGCCCGCTGCAATTCCCGCGGCAATGGCGCCGCCCGTGCGGAGAAAGCCCCGCCGGCTCGTGAGCCGTGATTTCTCCGTCGGCGTGGCCTCTGGTCTCTCGGGCTCAGTCGGCTGTGGTGACCGCGGCTGTGGGGTCTCGCTCATGCTGCTCCTTATGACGTCGAAGGTACCTCGGCGGATGATTCGTCTGTTGTCCACGCAGTGCAGGTGCCCCTGGTCGGGGTCCCCGCCCAGCGATCCAGCGTCCAGGTGACGAGCTCGGTCGTGAGGGGCGAATCCGCCGCCACCAGGGACAGATGATCGAGCCCCGCGTATTCGCGGTACTCGAGCTCGGCGTCTGCCGCGCAGCGGTCAGCGACCCACTCGCGCTGCTGCTCTGGCCGTACGAGCGGATCCGCGAGCCCCTGAGCGACGAGCACCGGCGCGGGGAACGGGCCGGTGGGCGTCTGCTCGCGGAGCAATCGACCGAAGTCTCCCGCAAGCACGCTATCCGGGAAGATTTGGTTCGGCACCTGCGTGCCGCGAAGAATCGCGGCCAAAACGTCCTGCCCGTTGAAGCAGAGATCCTGGATCTTCTCGACGCCACGCGAGGATCCCGGGGTCAGCTCGGCAGCGAGGTCAAGCTCCGGGAAAAGCTCATTCCAGGTTGCCGCGATGTAGGCGGACACGGTCTTGCCCGTCGCCTCGTTCTTGTTCACCTCGGCCAAGCCGTACAGGTTTGCGGCAGGCGCGAAGGCGGCGACGCCCGCGATCCCAATCTCTGGTGCGTACTCTGCCGCAAGCTGCCCGGTCCAGAGCGCACCCTGCCCGCCCTGCGAGTGCCCCCACACGACCGTGTTGCTGGTGAGCGTAAGCTCCGTGAACTGATGCGCCGCACGCGCCGCATCGAGCACGTTGCGCGCCTCGGCCTCGCCCACCAGGTATGGGTGCGTTCCTGCGGTGCCGAGCCCGATGTAGTCGGAGGTCACCGCCACCCAGCCGTGCTCGGTGACCATCTGCTCAAGGGCTGCGCCAGCGCCGTCCGAAAACGGAGTTGCGCTGAGCGACGGCGCGCACTTCGCCGCGACTCCGGTGGTGCCGTGTGCGATGGACAGGAGCGGGAGCGGATCGGAGCCGCGCTGCTTCGGCGCGATGATGGTTCCGCTCGAGAGCGCTGCCGTGCCGTCGGCGTTGGTGGTCGTGTAGAGCATGCGCCACGCCTCAGCGCCATGAGGCACGCCCTCGCTGAGGCGCTCGGTTCGCAGCAGCTGCCCGGGCTCTGTCGGCACGCTGTCGGGCGCCGCGTAGAACCGCCCCGGCTGGGGGAGCGGAACGCCGCCGAGGATCCACCCTGTGCCGAGCGCGAGGGCAACGGCGAGTACGAGCGCGAGCGCTGCCCCCGCAGTGCGCGACCAGCGTGCGAGCGCGCTGCGCGGCGCGCGTGGCCCCGGTGCGCGCTTCGTCAGCGCGAAAAACACGATCTGCAGCCCGAAGAACACAAGGAACGCGCCGGTGCCGAGGCGGAACACGGTGAGCGTCAGCACGGGCCACGAGAACGCGACGATGCCGAACACGACGCTGGTGAGCGCCCCAATGATGCTGGTCGCCCGGGAATCGCCGCCGTTGCGCACGACCTGCACAACCTGGAATATCCCGGAGCAGACGAGCGCCGCGCCGACCAGGAACGCCAGCCAGGGCGCGCCAGCGGTGGGCCAGAGCGCGAGGATCCCACCCACGACAACGAAGACGATGCCGAGTGCGCGGGCCGCCGCGCGGGTGACGCTGTCAAGTGTGGGGAAGAGGAGCGCCGCGGAGCCGATCAGGGCGAGACCGAGCCCTGTGACAATCGCGACCTGTTGCACGGAGAGCGGGGCGAGGATCAACACACCCCCGAGTGCGGCGGCGGCGAGGCCGATGAGCGCGCGTGCCGGGCCGGCGAGCGGCGCAAGGGCCTGGGTGATCCGAGTCCGAACGGGCACGTGCGTTCCTCTTTCTTCGGCGCCCGGGTCGCTCCGGGAGGGGCCTGCCGCGCAGGGCGACGCTCCTAGCGTAGTGGCGGGCGCGCAGGGTGCGGGGGATCCTCATCGAACTGAACTACGCTGGAGGGGTTATGGCACATCTTCTCGGGGCTGAAGCCCTCCACCTCGAAGTTCCGACCAAGACCGTGTTCGACTCGGTGACGCTCGGCGTCGCTGAGGGCGACCGGATCGGTATCGTCGGCCGCAATGGCGACGGCAAGTCGAGTCTCCTCATGATGCTCGCAGGACGCCGCGAGCCCGACAGCGGCAAGGTGACCGTCCGGGGCGGCACGACGATCGGGGTGCTCGATCAGGCGGATGTGTTTGATGCGGGTGAGACCGTGGGGCACGCGATTGTGGGCGACCGCGTGGAGTACGAGTGGGCGGGCGACCCGCGCACTCGCGAGGTCATTGCGGGGCTGGTGTCCGATCTCGACTGGGAGGCGCCCGTCGACTCGCTCTCGGGAGGCCAGCGCCGCCGTGTGGCGCTCGCGCGTCTGCTCTCCGGTGACTTCGACATTCTCTTCCTCGACGAGCCCACGAACCACCTCGATGTTGAGGGCATCGCGTGGCTCGCCGAGCACCTGAAGCGCCGGTGGCCGCGGGGTCAGGGCGCTCTGCTCGTCGTGACGCACGATCGCTGGTTCCTCGACGAGGTGTGCAACACCACGTGGGAGGTGCACGATCGCATCGTGGAGCCCTTCGAAGGCGGCTATGCGGCGTACATTCTGCAGCGGGTGGAGCGCGACCGCCAGGCGGCAACCATTGAGCAGAAGCGCCAGAACCTCGCACGCAAGGAGCTCGCATGGTTGCGGCGCGGTGCCCCCGCACGCACCTCGAAGCCGAAGTTCCGCATCGACGCCGCAAACGAGCTCATCGCTGACGTGCCGGAGATTCGGGATCGCGTGTCCCTGCAATCGATGGCGGTAGCTCGACTCGGCAAGGAGGTCGTCAATCTGCTCGACGCGGGGGTGAGCTACGGCGATCGCGTGATCCTCGAGGATGTCGAGTGGCGGCTCGCGCCCGGTGAGCGCACCGGCATTCTGGGCGTCAATGGCGCGGGCAAGTCGACCCTGCTCGGGCTTATCTCGGGCACCACCGAGCCCACGAGCGGCTCGGTGAAGCGCGGCACCACCGTGAAGGTCGCCACGCTCACGCAGCGCCTCGACGAGCTCGAGGAGCACTTGAACGAGCCGGTTCGCACGGTGATCGGGCGTCTCCGCTCGAGCTTCACGGTGGGCAGCGGCTCGAAGGCGCAGGAGCTCACGCCAGGCCAGCTACTCGAGCGCATGGGATTCTCGAGCGCGCAGCTCTCCACGCCCGTGAAGGATCTCTCCGGCGGCCAGAAGCGGCGCCTCCAGCTGCTCCTCATCCTGCTCAACCAGCCGAACGTGCTGATCCTCGATGAGCCCACAAACGACCTCGATACGGACATGCTTGCCGCGATGGAGGATCTGCTCGACTCGTGGCCCGGCACCCTCATCGTGGTGTCGCACGACCGGTACTTCCTCGAGCGGGTCACCGATCAGCAGTACGCCATTTTCGATCGCACGCTGCGTCACCTCCCTGGCGGGGTCGACCAGTACCTCGAGCTGCGTGCGGCCGAGGAAGCTGCGAAGCGCGATGCCGCGGTGAGCGGGGGGAGCGCGGCAGTGAGCGCTCCGGCCGCGAGGTCCGCGGCATCACCCAGCGCGGGATCGGCTCCGGCCGCCGCCCCGAAGCTCGGCGGTTCCGAGCTGCGCGCGGCGCAGAAGGAGCTGTCTGCGGTGGAGCGCAAGATGGAGAAGCTGCAACAGCAGATCGTGAAGGATCGGGATCGGCTCGCAACGCTCGACCAGAGTGACTACACGCTGCTGAACGCGGAGATGGCGAAGATCGCGGCGCTCGAGGCCGAGGTAGGCGAGCTCGAAGAGAAGTGGCTCGAGCTGTCCGAAGAGATCGGCTAACAGACTGCACCGCTGCGCAACTGTGCACAGCGGTGCAGGGATGTAGGGCGCGGCTGGCGCTTGTTCGCGGTGCGTTTACCCGGGCGACACCGGTCGACCCCCTGCGAGTGGATGAATGATGGGGCACCTCGGTGCATCTCCCCATCTGAAAGGACATCCATGTTGCACGCCCACCGCCCGCCGCAGCAGCCCGCCTGCCTCGCTGCATCCTCGCGTCGTGCCCTGCGAGCCGGCACCGTCGCCGCGTTCACCGCGCTCACGCTGCTTGTTCCCGCGCTGCCCGCGGTCGCCGTGGAGCAAACGCCGGCCGCCTCAGGGGCCCCGCAGGCGATGACGCAGGAACGCATCGACGCCGCAAACGATGCCTACAACGGCGCCGACGCGAAGCTCGAGTTCATCACGATGTCGGACACCGAGCTCGGCGGCACAGCAACCGCCGACAAGACCTCGGAGCAGGTTGCATACGAGGGGGCTGCGCGTCACTTCGAGAGCATTCGCAAGTGGGCGGACGCGAAGGGCTTCGACCCGAAGGCCGTGGTCGACAACGGTGACGTGGTCGGGGCGAACGACCCCGAGTACTCCGCGCACCTCGCGGGCGACAGCGAGAAGGTACGCGGCTGGTACCGTGCGATCGAACGCGTGTTCCGCGAGAACTTCCCGGACTCGCAGGTACTGCTTACCCAGGGCAACCACGACATTGCGGACCTGATGGGGAAGTCGATTGCGGAGGCGCGTGCCGAGCGCGCACCGGCGGGAGCTCCCGAGTGGTTCTACCCCAACGCTGACACGGAGTACGTCAGCAACTTCCACACGACCATCGAGGGCATCGACTTCATCGGCCTGGACTACAACGGCAAGGAAACGTTTGGCTACGGCGGTCAGCGGAGCGGTTACCAGGCGTTCTTGAAGCAGACGCTTGCCGACATCGCGGCGAAGCCCGACTACGACCCGGCACAGCCAATCTTCGTCTCGATTCACAGTGGCTACGCCGGCACCTCGTTGGGTGGCCCGTTCCACGGCGACTACGATCTCGCTGGCCCCGAGCTGCAGCGCATCCTTGCTGAGTACCCGCAAGCGGTGCTCGGCTCGGCGCACACGCACTTCTCGTCGAACCCGGAGACGAGCATTTACCAGAAAGACTTCACCGTCTACGAGAACGCCTCCATGAACTACATCTACCAGGATGTGCCGGGCGACTTTATTGGCGGCGGCTATTTTGGGGGCAACCAGGGTGACGCGAAGAATGGGACTCCGCAGAAGAGCGCAAACTTCATCACGGTGCTCGAAGACGGCGAGACGGTCATCCGCCGCTTCGACGTCACGCACCAGCGCTGGATCGGCATGCCCTGGGTTGTCGACACCACCCAGGGGAAGGCCGGCTTCACCTACACGAAGGAACAGCGCAGCACCGTCGCACCCTGGTGGGACGCAGCCGCGGTGCGCGCGAGTGACGTGACCGAGACTTCGCTCACGCTCGGCTTCGATCAGGCGAAGGACGACGAGCTCGTGAACTACTACGAGGTCTCGATCACGGACGCTGCGGGGAAGCCAGTAACGTTCACCGCGAACCAGGTTCCTGACTTCGGGAGCAACGCGGCAAAGTCGTTCTCTGGCACGTTCAAGGCGTACTCGCGCTTCTACATGACGCCGAACATGATGGGCTTCGACATCCAGGGCCTTGACTCGGCAAAGAACTACACCGTGTCCATCACCGCCTTCGACGACTTCCAGAACAAGTCGGAGCCCCTCATCGGCACGGTCCGCACCGCAGGCACACTCGAGTTCCCTGAATTCCCGGAAGCACCGGGCGAGGCTCCCACGGGCGAGTTCCTGAACCTTGAGTTCGAGGGCGACCTGAGCGACACAGGTTCGGCATCCGCCACGGCTCCGGTCGCGCAGCCCGTCGGCTCCGTCACCTACGTCGACACGGATCGTGCGGGGGCCGATGGGCAGGCGCTCCGGGTTGGCGCGGGCGCCGGCAGCTACGTCGACCTCGGCTCGCGTCCCGAGTTCGATCTCGGCACGGACAAGAACCTGACCATCAGCTTCTGGACGAAGGTCACCGGGGTCAACGGCTACGGTGCGATTATCAGCAACAAGAACTGGGCCAACTGGTACCGCTCGGGCATCAATCTCGCGCCGCAGGGCGGGGACACCAGCAAGCTCGAGTTCACACTCGGCGATGGCGTCAACGGGGTCTACGCAACGGGCGACGTGACAAACTACCGAAACGCCTGGCATCACATGACGCTCACCGTCGACCGTGCACAGAACGTGGCACGCGTGTACATGGACGGCGAGCTCGCGAAAGAGACGAGCATCGCCCAGATCGGCAGCATGACGAGCGGACTCAACATGCTCGTCGGTGTTGATGGGAGCAAGAGCTATGGGGCGGGCCTCGATATGGACGACCTCAAGATGTGGGACTCTGCACTGTCTGCGGAGGAGATCGCCGGTCTGTTTGCCGCGGATGACACCGGAGCCGAAACGACGGCGCTGACGCGCGCCGTTGACTACGCGAAGGAACTCATCGCCGCCAACGCGGTCGAGGCCGAGAATGGGCGCGTCTTTGACGCCGCACTCGGCGACGCGCTCGCCGCAGCTACTGAGGCAAGCGCTCAGCTCGTGGCGAGCGCTGCGCCCACGAAGGACGCGTTGCGCACGAGCTTCGCGTCGCTCAAGGGTGCCGTTGACGCGGTGGAGGCGCAAACGGTGCGCTTCACGTACCAGGTCGCGGCGCAGGGCGGCGCGGTGACACCGAGTGAGGGCGTTGCAGACCGAGGTGCCGAGGTGCGCCTGGCGCTTGCTCCCGCGGCCGGCTTCCAGATCTCTGACGCGGAAATCACCGCGACCGGTGCGGAGAGCTTCGCCCTTGTGGGCGAGGAGCTTGTGCTGAGCGGCGTGAACGGCAAGGTGCTCGTGTCGGTGGCATTTGCGGCGATCACCGATGGCGGCGAGAACGGTGGCGAGAACGGTGGGAACACCGGCGACGAGAACGGTGAGAACGGCGGGAACACCGGCGGCGAGAACGGTGAGAACGGTGGGAACACCGGTGGCGAGAACGGTGAGAACGGCGGGAACACCGGCGGCGAGAACGCCGGAAGCACGGTCGGTGCGGGAGCTCAGCCGGCCGGAGGCGCGCTCGCCGAGACCGGCGGAAACGCGATGACGAGCTGGGCGCTGGCCGGCGGCGCTGCGGCGCTGCTCGCGGCTGCGGCGGGTGTGTTCGGCCTCCGTCGCGCGCGCAAGCAGTAGCCACGACGGCGTACACGGGCGGGGGCCGCATCATTTGGTGCGGCCCCCGCTCCTGCTACGGCGAGAAGCTCGCGCCTACCAGCCGCGCTCGGCGAGCCGGTGCGGAGCCGGCAGATCCGCAACGCTGATGCCGACCATGGCGGGGCCGAGCCCCCGGGACGCAGCGAGTACGGCCTCGGGGTCCGTGAACTGCTGGGTTGCCGACACAATGGCCGCGGCTCGGCGGGCGGGATCGCCGGTCGTGAAGATGCCGGATCCCACGAAGACGCCGTCAGCACCCAACTGCATCATCATTGCCGCGTCCGCTGGGGTCGCGATTCCTCCGGCGGTGAGCAGTGGCACGGGCAACCTGCCCGCGGCTGCGACCTCGCGCACGAGCTCGAGTGGGGCCTGGAGCTCTTTCGCCTCGACGTACAGTTCAGCTTCATCCAGCCCCTTCAGGCGTGCGATTTCCGCGCGAATCGTGCGGAGGTGGCGGGTGGCCTCAGAGACGTCGCCCGTCCCTGCCTCGCCCTTCGAGCGGATCATGGCGGCGCCCTCGGCGATGCGACGGAGCGCTTCGCCAAGGTTGGTGGCCCCGCACACGAATGGGGCACTGAACGCGTGCTTGTCGATGTGATGCGCATAGTCCGCGGGGCTCAGCACCTCCGACTCATCGATGAAGTCGATGCTTAGGGTCTCAAGGATCTGGGCCTCAACGAAGTGCCCGATGCGAGCCTTCGCCATGACTGGAATAGCTACCGCGTCTTGAATCCCCGCGATCAAATCGGGATCGCTCATGCGGGCAACGCCACCCTGTGCGCGAATGTCCGCGGGCACCCGCTCGAGCGCCATCACAGCGACCGCGCCGGCCTGCTCAGCGATGCGGGCCTGCTCGGGCGTCACGACGTCCATAATGACGCCGCCGGTGAGGTGCTCGGCGAGGCCGCGGCGTACGCCCGCGGTGAGGAGCGGGGCGGGGAATGCTGGTGGGGTATCGGTGTGTGTCATGCAGCCAGCCTGCCCGGCGTTTTGGTTCTCCTCAAGATCCACTTTTATTCGTATGGAGTGGACCAATTCGTCTTGTGTGCCTCTTGGCATTGCTGTTCATGCAGTTATTTGCGCAAGTGGTTGAATGTTGTTAGAGTGGTGCTGCGCTTCGTTCGGTGAGGCTCTTGCGTGAACACAGGCCACTGATCTGACGACATCGAGAGATGCCCAAGATCAGGACAGGTTCCCTCGGATTAAGGGGGTGCCCCAAGTGGCTGCCACAGGATTACGTCACGCAATGCCGAAGCTCTGACATGGAAGCGCGGTCCCTGAGTCGACGGCTTCGTCGTCGGCTCCACTCTGCGTGCCGTGAGAGGAAACAACGCTATGCCCGCAGCGATCATTGAACCCATCCTGTTCTGGCAGGTCCATCAGCCGCTTCGCCCGGGAGCGCCCCCGCAGTCGGGTGACGACGACCCGCGACCGACCCGGGAGGCCGAGCCCTGGCGCAGCCAGTCATTCAGCCGCACCGCGAGCGACTCACGTTCGCGCCGCAAGCCCACCCGCTACGAGAAGTTCACCACCCGAATCGTGGCGGTGAGCAGCGTGCTCACGCTCGGTATTACCGCGTGTTTGCACGTCTTCAATTACGACCTTGAGACCCAGACGTCCTCAACGTCCGGGACCCACAGCGGCTTCTACAAGGAAGGCGAGTGAGCGCGGAATCTCCGCGCCTCACGAAAGAGAGCGACATTATGTACACCATCGAAGAACAGATCGCCCGCTTCGGCCGGATCGAGCGGCTGAGTGGCGGCCGCTGGGTGCGCTTGGTGGGGGACGACCCCCAGCTCGTCGAACAGGTGCAGAAGGAGACCGGGGTTACGCTCCCCGCTCCCGGCACCCCGGCGTTCGCGGCGGACGGCGAGGTGACCCACCTCGCTGTCGGGGCCGTTGAACGCGACCATCTCTCGTACTCCGAGACGCGCATCGCAATTGCAGTGAGCGCGGATACTGTCGTGACCGTGGAGCCTCTGCGAGGCTGCGCGTCGCTCGACCTCGCGGTGACGCGGATGGCTCGTGACTCGCGCGACGATGACACCCCGATCGAGATCACCGCGAGCATCCTGCAGGCGATCGCTGACACGACCGACGAACTGGTCGGAAGTCTCAGTGACGGGACCGAACACATGATGACGCAGACGAGCGCCATTTTGCACAGCCTCGAGACGAAGAAGGCTCGTGAGTTCGGGGTGAGTGACGTCACGACGACGCAGCAGGAGCTCGCCGACATGGAGGAGCTGCTCTCTCGCTGTATGGAGCATCAGCTTGTGCTTGCTGAGGCCGCGCGGCACTTGCGCGGGCACCTGCGAGTGCTCGGCGGGGAAGCGCGCACCGATCTTGCGCGACTGATCGACGACATTGAGGCCATTGAACCGCACATTGACTTCGTGCACGACCGGGTTCGTCTGCTCCAGCAGACCAACAACCTCGCGCTCAACGTCAAGCAGAACCAGATCATCAAGGTCTTCTCCGTGGTCACGGCCGTGTTCCTCCCCGTGATGCTGCTCTCCACGTACTACAGCATGAACTTCGAGTACATGCCCATCCTCAGCTGGGACCTCGCCGAGCCCGCCATCATCGTGCTCAGCTTCGTCTTCGCGATGCTGCCGCTCATCTACGTGCGCCGTCGCGGCTGGCTGCGCTAGGCGCGTAGCCAGTTTTTCCGCCCCACACTTCACACGCAAAGGACACAGAACATGACTCACCAGAACACGCAGCCCCAGCAGGATCGCCGCGCTACCCCGCTTGCCTGGAGCTCGCGCCTCGAACTCACCACGCTCGGCACGGATCAGCCGGGGCAGGCGGGGAACGCTGGCGCACAGGACGATCGACGCGCACGCACCTCGAAGATCGAGAAAGAGATCATCTGGGCCGTGGTGGTGCTCTACGCGGGCATCATCGCCTGCTTCGCGGGCCTCCACCTCTACGGCGTCGCCCTCGGCTAGGCCGAACCCACACACTTGGTCGCGCTCGCACCGCGACCCCACACACGAAAGGTGACGCGCATGTACGAGAACACCGCGCCCATCCCGGTTCAGAGCGGCGGAACCGCTGTGGCTGACACCTCACTCCGAACCGAGCTTCCCCGCACCGGCTGGCTGCGCGTGCGCGCCGCCGATCGGCCGTTGCTCGCCGATATTCGAGCGCAGCTGGGCATCGACCTCGATCGACGAGTGCCGCACCCCGTCGACGAACACGGTTTCGCCCTGCTGCCCCTCGAGCTTCCCCTGCCCTTCGCCTCAGGACCCGCCGCCACAAGCACGGTGTTTACGAGCGCCACGATCCTCATCGCCGTGAGTGATGAGCTCCTCATCACGGTGGAGCCGGATCGCCCGGTGCCCGCGCTTGCCGCGGCTCAGGCCCGAGTCTCTGGACTGTCCTCAGCAGCGACGAGCCGCGAGGCGCTCCTGGTGATCATCGAGGGGCTCAACGATGCGATGCAAGACACGGTGAACCAGATTTCGCTCGTCTTGAACGACCTCGCGGATGAAGCGGTCGACAGTAGCGGCGGCTTCAAGATGGAGGGGCGCCAGGTTGGCGTCGCTGACATCGCGCAGACCGCGGTCTCCCTCGGCGGGGCGGAGGAGCTCATTGCCCGCGCAGTCCAGGGGCAACTCATGCTGGAGCGGGCGGCCCGGCGCATGCGGCGCTCGAGCGCGCACGCGGAGCGCGAGTACTCGACGCTGCTCTCTGACGTGCAGGGCGGACGCCGCCACGCGCGCTTCCAGCACGCGAAGGTGCGCAACATTCAGCAGTCGCTCATGACCACGCTCGATTTGAAGCAGAACCAAATTATTAAGGTGTTCACGGTGGTGACGGCGGTGTTCACGCCGCCCACGCTCATTGCCGCGTACTACGGCCAGAACTTCGCGAACATGCCGGAGCTGGCGCTGCCGTGGGGAGAGTGGTTCGTCATGGCGACCACCGCAATCTTCGCCCTGGTTCCGCTCTGGTACATCAAGCGGAAGGGGTGGCTGCGATGAGCCTGCAGAAGATCAGTCAGCGCGGTTGGACTCGCCTCTTCGTCGACAGCGTCGCGGATGCCGAGCTCGCAGGACGCACCCTGGGTGAGGAACAGACATTCGAACAGCGCATTCCGCTCCGCTTCGTGACGGTGGACGACACGGGTGCGCAGCTCGCGGAGGTCACGGTCGTGCTTCGCTCCGGTGAACTCACGACGGTGGAGCCCGGCGATGGACTGCCGCTGCTGCAGGACGTCGCAGCGCGCCTGCAGTGGGACGACGCCGCGGATCCGGACGCCCTCGTCGCGGGCGCCGCGATCGTGCGCGCCGGTTTTCAGGCGTGTGCGGTAGCGCTCTCGAGCATTGAGTCGGACATCCGCGGCGTCCGTCGAGCCGTCTCCGACCTTGAAGCGGAGCGGGGGGCCGACCGCGGTATCAGCGTGAGTGACCTACCGCGCGTGAGTGAGCGGCTCGTGGACATCGACGCGGTGCTCTCGCACGTGGCGACGTCGGTGTCTCGTCTCGGTCAGCTTGCCCGCCTGCTGCGGCGGGAAGCGGCGGTGTGCGCGGCGCACGACCGCGCTGATTTCGACGCGCTCATTCAACAGGGCGACGCGCTGGCCACGCGCGTCGAGTTTCTTGTGGATCGGCATCGCTTCCACTCGCGCGGTACCGCGCAGCGAATCTCGACGAGCGACCTCAACATCGTGAAGATCTTCACGGTGCTGTGGGCGATCCTCATCCCGGGCTCCACGCTCATCAATTGGTACGGGCAGAACTTCGAGTTCATGCCCGAGCTGAGCTGGAACATGTCGGCCTGGATCCAGATCGCGGGCGTGTTCTGCCTCGCAGTCCTGCCGATCTACACCGTGAAGCGCGCGGGGCAGCTCCGTTAGGGAGTACGACTGTCCGGAGCCGGGCTCGGATCTGCGTCGGGATCCGGGCCCGGCAGCATCTCACCGGGTGCTTCTCGAGTGGGATCACGACGCGCGTCCGGCCCCGCCTGCTCCGCGAGGAATGCGGTGAACCCCGCGGCGAGTTCATCGAGCACGAACTCCTCGGTGTCCGCGTCGTAGTCGTAGAGTTCGCCGTAGCGACCCCAATCGATCGCGAGCTCGAGCTGGCGCTGCGCGTCGGCGACGCCATAGCCGCGCGCGAGCAGGTCGCGGAAGAAGTCTGCGCGCAGCGCACCCTGCGAGCTATGCTCAAGCGCCCGCACGATGGTGCGCACGAGCGGGGCGTGCTCGCCCGCCAGCGCGGCAAACTGTGCCTTGCTCTCGGCAATGCTTGCACCGTGCCAGGCCCACCCTGCGTCCGTAAGAAACGCTTGCGCGCCAGCCACCTCGAGCAGCTGCAGCAGTTGGGCGGCATCGACGAGCGGCAGGAGGTCGGAGACGTCAAACGAGAGTTCGTCTGCGAGATCTGGGAGGTCTGCCTGGCCATCGTGCGCGACCACGATCTCGATGAACCCGGCGAGCCCGCCAACGGTTGCCGCGGGAAGCGGATGCGTGAGCGGTCCGGGAGGTCCGGTCTCTCTCCCCGCGGCGGCGGGGCGCCCGGTGAGCTGCGCGTAGAGCTCGTCGACCGCGGCGGCGAAGGTGGGGCTGCGCCGATCGCGGGGGCGGGGCAGTGGCACAGCGATCTCGGCGGCAATGGTCGCGGGGCTTCCGTCGAGCACCAGGACGCGATCGGCGAGGAGCACCGCCTCTTCGATGTTGTGCGTCACGATGCAAATGGCGCCCGCGGGGGCGGTCGGCGCGCCCCACACCTCGAGCAGTTCGCTGCGCAGGTGCTCGGCTGTCAGCACGTCGAGGGCAGAGAACGGCTCGTCCATGAGCAGCACGTCGGGGCGCTGCACGAACGCGCGCGCGAACCCGACGCGCTGCTGCATGCCCCCCGAGAGCTCCCGCGGGTAGGCGCGCTCAAACCCGTCGAGCCCGATGGTGTCGATGGCTTCGCGCGCGCGGCGCCGGCGTTCCGCGCGGGGGAGGCCACTGGAACTGAGCCCGAGCTCGACATTGTCGAGCACGGTGAGCCACGGCAGGAGCGCAAACGACTGGAACACCATCGCCGTGCCGGGATTTGCGCCGGTGAGGGGCTCGCCGCGGCTGAGCGCGGCTCCCGAACTGGGCTGGGCGAGTCCCGCGAGGAGACGGAGGAGCGTTGACTTCCCGGAGCCTGATCGGCCGAGCAGCGCGACGATCTCGCCGCGGTGCAGCGTGAGGGAGACATCGCGCAACACCTCGAGCGCGGGTTCGCCCGCGGCCGCGAACGTCATGCCCATTCGCTCGGCGCGCAGCAGCTCGTCACCTGCGGGGCGGGTGCGGAAGTCACTCATGCGGGCTCCTCGGTGTCGATGGTTGGGGTGGCGGGCAAGGCGGGGAGCCTGTAGCCGCACATCTAGGTGAGCGCATACCGTCGTTCCGCGAGCTCGTAGAGGGGACGCCAGACGAGCCGGTTGAGTGTGACCACGAAGACGCTCATCACCAGAATGCCGATCAGCACGCGCGTGAAGTCTCCTGTCGCGGTCGCCTCCGCGATGTATGCGCCAAGCCCGCGCGCAGTGAGCGTGTGCCCGCCGTAGCTCACCACCTCCGCCACGATGGAGGCGTTCCAGGCCCCGCCCGCCGCGGTGAGTGCGCCGGTGACCCAGGATGGAAAGAGCGCGGGCGCGTAAAGCCGCCGCCAGCGCGCGGCCGGCCCCAGGCGGAGGCTCCGTGCGGCCTCGCGGAGATCGTTTGGGATCGCGGCTGCGCCGGCAATCGCGTTGAACAGCAGGTACCACTGGGCACCCAGCGCCATGAGCACGATGCCGCCGACGTCGAGGCTCATTCCCGTGCTGACGAACGCGAGCGCGGCGAACGGGAAGAGGAAGTTGGCGGGGAAACTCGCGAGCACCTGCACGAGCGGTTGCGCGACGCGGGTGACCCGGGGCGTGAGGCCGATCCAGAGACCGATCGGCACCCAAACGAGTGTGCCCACCACCAGGAGCACGAGCACGCGAGCGAAGGTGAGCAGCCCGAGCCCACCCGCGACGGCGAACTCGGCGAGCCCGGTGTCACGCGCGACCCCTGCTAGAAGGGCAAGCGCACCGAGCGTCAGCCCGATCCCGAGCACCACCGCCGCCGCGGTGCGGCCGCCGCGTCGGGTCCGTGCGAGCCGGACTCGGGGGTGCGGTGCGGACGCGGCGCGCGAACGCCGGGCGGACTCGAATGCCCGGGCGGCTCGATCAAGGCCCTCATGCACCGGTGCGAAGGCAAGCGCGAGGAGGCGAGGGAACGATGAGCGCCGGAGCAACTCGAGCACCACGCTGCGCTGCGGGTCCGCGGAACCCGAGACCCCTGTGCGAAACCGCTCCGCCCACGCGGTGAGCGGACGCCAGAAGCACACGTTCACCACAAGGATCATGAGCACCATCACGCAGATCGCGAGCACCAGGTGACCGGGTTCCGCTTCCTCCGCCGCGGTCGCCGCGTACGCACCGATCCCCGGGAGCGCGTAGCGGTGCGAGTTCACCGTGATGACCTCCGAAGCGAGGAGGAAGAACCACCCGCCACCAAAACTCATCATGCCGTTCCACACGAGCGGAAACGCACCGTGCGGGGCATCGAGACGCCAGAAGCGCTGCCAGCGCGTAAGGCCCAACGAGCGGCAGGCCTCGTCGAGGTCGCGCGGCTGTGTGATGAGGGACTGGTAGAACGCAAACGTCATGTTCCACACCTGGCTCGTGAAGATTGCGAATACCGCCGCGCTTTCGAGCCCGAGCATCGACCCGGGGAAGAGCGCCAACCACAGGCCCACCGTGACCGAGAGGAAGCCCAACACCGGAACCGACTGCAGCACGTCGAGCGCGGGGAGGAGGAAGCGCCTGGCGCGGGGGAGCCGTGCGGCCGCGGTTGCGACAACGAACGCGAACAGGGTGGACAACGCCAGCGCCGTGAACATGCGCAGCAGGGAGCGGCCCGCGTAACCGGGGAGCATGCGCGGGTCAGTGGAGACGCGGTCGGGGGCACTCACCGGGTCGAAGCTCGCGCTGATTCCGCGCGTGAGTTCGAGGAGGCCCCAGAGGAGCAGCGCGACGCTGACGAACACCGCGACATCAGCGAGGAGCCGGTCGCGGGTGCGCAGCGCGGCATCGTGTGCGCTGAAGGCCGCGGGGGTGGCCGCCATGCGTTCACCCCCTCGCCGGTGTTCTCGACCCGGTGCGCCGCGGAGGAGCCGCGCGCACCCCAGTCAGCATAACGAGAATATGCGCCTACTTGCGCAAGTCTCAGAACACGGGATCATAGAGGTATGGATGAACACCCAGCGCCCGCCGTGACCCCGGCGCAGCTCGCCGCTGCGGCCGGCACCTTCGACATGCTGTCGACCCCGAACCGACTGCACATTGTGTGGCTGCTTGCATCGGGCGAGTATGACGTGTCGACGCTCGCGGAACTCTCGGGTGCCGCCGTGCCAGCGACGAGTCAGCACCTGGCCAAACTCCGGGCCGCCGGCATCGTCGCTGCGCGGCGAGAGGGTCGCCGACAGCTCTACCGGGTCGAGGATCCGCACATCCTCGCGGTGGTGGCCCAGATGTTCAGCCACATTGCGCCGGACGGCACGCTCGCGGGCGAGTCCGACGAGCGACGCCCGCCCCGCGCACCTCGGTTCGCGGGTGCGGCGGCGGGAACCCCCGCGGGAGCTCCCGCCGCTCACGCGATCGCCGCGCGGGATTAGGCGCGCGCGGCGTCCGGGAAGATCTCGAGCAGCGCGGCTGAGCCCATGCCCCAGCCCACGCACATGCTCACCACCGCGTACCGAGCTCCACGCCGCCGCCCCTCACGCAGGGCGTGCCCCACCATGCGGGCACCGCTCATGCCGTAGGGGTGGCCGATGGAGATTGCGCCACCATTGACGTTCAGCTTCTCGTCCGGAATGCCGAGGCGGTCGCGGCAGGCAACGAGCTGCGCGGCAAAAGCCTCGTTGATCTCCCACAGATCGATGTCTTCGATGCCAAGCCCGTGATCCGCGAGTAGGGCTGGGATGGCGAGCGTGGGGCCGATCCCCATCTCTTCCGGGGCGAGGCCCACGGAGCGCATGCCACGGAACGCGCCGAGCGGCGCGAGGCCGCGGCGGCTCGCCTCGGTCTCCGACATGAGCACCGCGGCCGCCGCGCCGTCGGAGAGCTGCGAAGAGTTCCCGGCTGTGACCGTCGAATCCCCACCGAGCACGGCCGGGAGGCCCGCAAGCCCCGCCGCCGTGGTGCCCGGGCGGTTGCACTCGTCGTGGGTGAGGGTGACGAGCTCCTCGTGCTCCGCTGAGGTGGCGCGATCCACGACCCGACGGAGCGCATCGACAGGCACGATCTCATCGGCGAAGACGCCGGCCTCTTGTGCCGCGGCCGTGCGCTGCTGGCTGAGGAGCGCGTACGCGTCTTGCGCCTCGCGGCTCACGCCGTAGCGCCGCGCAACGAAGTCGGCGGTGTCGAGCATGCTGAGGTAGTACCCGTCGCGGACGCTCGCGACACGGAACGCGTGATCGTTCCAGTGACTGTTCTGCACGAGTGACACGCTGTCGACCCCGCCTGCGAGGGCGACGCGAGCCTCGCCCACGCGAATCTGATTTGCGGCGGTGGCGATCGCGCTGAGGCCCGAGGCGCACTGGCGGTCGATGGTTGCGGCGGGGACCTCGTCGGGGAGGCCCGCGGCGAACACGGTGTGGCGCGCGACGTTGACGGCCGCGGACCCCTGCGTCAGAGCGCAGCCGAGAGTGAAGTCCTCGATCTCCGCGCCGGCGAGCCCGGCGCGGGCAACCGCCGCGCTGACCGCGTGGCCGGCGAGCACGGGCCCCTGTGTTGTGTTGAACGAGCCGCGAAAGGCTTTGCCGATGGGCGTGCGTGCGGTCGAGACAATTACTGCTTGCTCGGTCATGGCTACATCTCCTCCAGGCCGCACCAGTCGGCAATAAAGAGTGCGGTCGCTTGGGTGACGCGACGTACCGACTCAAGGTCTACCCGCTCATCGAAGCCGTGAATCGATTCGGCCTTTGGCCCGTACACGAGCGCCGGGGTGTCTGCGTACACGCCAAAGAATCGGGCGTCCGTCGTTGCGGTAATGGCTTCGTGTTCGAGCGGTGCGCCGGCAACCTCGGCATGGGCCGTGGCGAGGCTTGCTGTCGCGGCGAGCGCGGTAGGGCTCGTGTCATCGGCAAGCGCGTAGCCCTCGGCAGCAAACCCGAAGTAGGTGATCTCCGGCAGACTGTTCGCCAGGAAGGGGTGCGCAGCAGCGGCCGTTCTGATCGTCTCCTCGATTGCCGCGCGCAGCTCACCAAGATCCTCGCCCGGAAACACTCCCATGCGGGCGTCGAAACTGCACCACGCTGGGACGGAGCTCGCCCAGTCGCCGCCGACGATTTTGCCGATATTGAGGTTGAGCGCGTGCGCCTGCTCGGCGAACTCGGGGTGTCGGCGCTCGGGGGCGTTCCGCTGCGCTTCGAGCTCGTGCAGCGCCGTGACGAGTGGGAACGCCGCCTCGATGGCGTTTGCGCCGCTGCCCGCGTATGCGACGTGGGTGGGGCGGCCGCGGAGGTGTACCTGGAACCAGAGCACGCCCACCTGCGCGGAGACGAGGTGCTCGCTGAACGGCTCAGAGATCAGCGCAGCGTCCGCGCGATACCCGCGCTGCAGACAGGCGAGCGCACCGTTGCCGGTGCACTCTTCCTCAACCACCGACTGGTAGAACAGATCGGCCGCGGGGCGCATGCCGAGTTCGCGCAGGGCCTCAACCGCAAAGAGGTTTGACGCGAGCCCCGCCTTCATATCGCCACCGCCGCGACCCGAGAGCCAGGTGCCCGACACCTCGGGGGCGAACGGGTCGTGGGCCCACATCTCGCGGGGTCCGGTGGGAACCACGTCGATGTGCCCGTTCACGATGAGGCTGCGGCCGGTGCGGGTTCGGCTGCGGAGCGCGCCCACGACATTCGGTGCGTCGGTGTAGGGCGTCTCCACGGGGGAGTAACCGCGCAGCTCGGCGATGTCCTCGGTGCGCACCTCCCACCGGTCGACCTCGAAGCCGCGCTCGGTGAGCTCTGCGGCCATGAAATCTTGCGCCGAGCGCTCGGCACCCCGAAGCGAGGGGTGCCGCACGAGCTCGGCAAGAAACTCGACCTCTCGGTCGAAGAGTCGGTCGACCGCGGTGCGAATGGTGGTGGGTGTGAGATCCACGGAAACTCCTTTCGGGAGAGGGACGCGGGGAAAGAGGGAAAGCAGAGTTAGAACCGCGGGAGCGCGCCCTCGGGCACTGAGAGCGGCGCCGCCGTGGCGGTGAGCACGTCAGCGACCGACGCGTCTTCCGAGAGCTCGACGAGCGCGAGCCCTGCGGGGGTGACGTCGATGACGGCGAGGTCGGTGTAGATTCTGCCGACGTGACCGCGGGCCGTGAGCGGCAGCGTGCAGGCCTCGACAATCTTCGGGGCACCCGCGCGGTCGACGTGTGTCATGATCACGCCGACGCGGCGGGCCTTCTGCGCGAGTTCGATCGCGCCGCCGACACCGGGGGCGAGTTTCCCGGGAATGCGCCAGTTCGCGAGATCCCCGTTCGCGGCCACCTGGAACGCGCCGAGGAGCGTGAGGTCGAGCCGTCCGGAGCGAACGATGGCAAAGCTCACCGAGCTGTCGCAAAACGACGTCCCTGGGAGGCGGCTCAAGTACGCGCCGCCCGAGTCGATCAGGGTGCGATCCTCCGTGCCCGCGGGGGAGACCGGACCCGCGCCGACGATTCCGTTCTCGGAGTGCACACACACGGGCAGCGCGGGGTCGAGGTGTGCGAGGACCTGCGTGGGCAGCCCGATCCCGAGGTTCACGGTCATTCCTGGAGCGATGTCTGCCGCGGCGCGGGCGAGCATCCGCTGCTTAGCGCTGAACGACATGGTAGACCTCCGGCAGATTCGTGATGGGGGTGACGTGGTCAACGAATGCGCCGGGGAGGTGCACGTCTTCTGCAGCGATCGCACCGAATCCGACGACGCGCTCCGCCTCGACGATGGTGCGGTCGGCGGCCATGGCCATGAGCGGATTGAAGTTGCGGGCCGAGCCCGCGAAGCGGAGATTGCCGAACGGATCCGCCTCTGCGGCATGCACGAGTGCGAAGTCCGCGCGCAGCGCAGGTGCAAAGAGCCCTGGCTCGCCGGCCACGGTGACGTGCTCGGTGCCCCGCTCGAGTTCGGTGCCCATGCCGATATCGGTCACGATCCCGAGCAGCCCGGATCCCGCCGCACGAATGCGCTCAGCCAAGATGCCCTGCGGTACGAAATCGACCTGAAGTTCGCCCGAGTTCATTCGCCGCATCGCGTTGGCGTTGAGGCCGATGTGCGTGGCGATGAGGCGATCCACCTGGTCGTTTTCGAGCAGGAGATCAACGCCCATGCCGGCCTCGTTCGCGTCATTCTTGATGATGGTCAGGCCGCGCGGACCGCGCCGCACAAGTTCCGCAATGAGGTGGAACGGGGTGCCGGGAACGCCGAAGCCGCCGAGCATCACCGTTGCGCCATCGCCAATCTCCGCGATGGCGTCCACCGCGCTCGTGTGTTTAGTGGGCAGTGGCATGGTGATTCTGCTCCGTTTCGGTATCGGCGGCTGCCTGGGCGGGGGCTTCGAGGACCTCGTCACGCAGCTGCGGCGCGAGAATGAGGCACACCAGCGCAACGACGGTGAGGAACACGTAGAACGCGATGACGCTCCAGATGCTGCCGGTGGCGATGAAGAGCCCGGTCGCGATGAGCGGGGAGAGACCGCCCCACAGTGCCGAGCCGGCGCTGTAGGCGATCGAGAGGCTGGTCTGGCGGGAGTCCGCATCAAACATCTGCGACATGATCGCTGCCAGGGGAGCCCAGGTCGCGTTCATGGTGACGCGAACGAGGGCGAGCAGCGCAAAGAGAAGCCAAGTGGAGTGGCCCATCACGAGGAACGTGGGGATGACGGCGGCAACCGACACGACGAGCCCGATCGCCATCACCCGCTTGCGGCCCCAGCGATCAGCGGCGATGCCGAGCGGCAGGGTGGAGAGCAAGTGCCAGAACGATGCGAAGGTCATGGCATTCAAGACGAGCGTCGGATCGAGGCCCACGGTCTCGCCGGTGGCGTAGGCCGTCGCGAACGTCGTCATGATGTAGTAGCCGCCAGACGAGATGGCGATGAGGCCCGTGCCGATGATAATGGCGCGCCAGTTCCGCTTGAAGGCGAGCTTCGCGGGGAGCTCAGCGGGCTGTGCTGCTTCGCTTCGCCGCGCCTGCGCCTCGGCAAAGACGGGGGTCTCCTCGACCTTGAGCCGCACCCAGAAGCCAACGCCAATGAGGATGGCCGACAGCAGGAAGGGGATGCGCCACCCCCAATCGAGCATGAATTCTTGGCCGCCCAGTGTGAGGAGCGCAAAGATGCCCGAGGCAAGGAGCGCTCCCATCGGGTTGCCAAGCTGGGGGAAGCTGCCGTAGAAGGACTTGTACTTCTCGGGGGCGTTCTCGACGGCCATGAGAACCGCGCCGCCCCATTCGCCGCCGACGGCCAGGCCCTGCAGCACGCGAAGCGCCACCAGCATGATGGGTGCGGCGAAGCCGACGGTCGCGAAGGTCGGGAGGAAGCCGACTGCCATTGTCGCGATGCCCATGAGCAGCAGCGTCAGTACGAGCGACTGGCGACGCCCGATTCGGTCGCCGATGTGGCCGAAGATGATTCCGCCGAGCGGGCGCACAAGAAAGCCGGTTGCGTAGGTGGCGAAGGACGCAAGGACGCCAAGTGCGGGCTCCACCTCCGGGAAGAACAACGGCCCGAAAATGAGCGCCGCGGCAGTGGCGAAAACGTAGAAGTCGTAGAACTCAATCGCCGTGCCGACGAAGGAGGCGAAGCCCGCGCGGAGTGCACGCCGGTGGCTGAAGGGCTGCGAGGAGGACATGGAGCTCGGATCTCCTTTGATGCGATGAAACGGGACAGAACACCCGGGGGTGAACACTTGACCGAGATTATCAGTTTCGTGCATAGTTGATCATTGTGATTATTAATGGAGGTTATTATGCGGCCGTATGAGCAGCGCTTCGTGTGGAACCTCGATTGGAACCTGCTCCGCACCTTCGTGGTGGTGGTGGAGCAGGAGGGGGTCACTCGCGCCGCTGAGTTCATGAGCGTGAGTCAGCCGACCGTATCGAGCGCACTCAAGCGCCTTGAGTCCACGCTCGGGCAGAGCCTGCTGGATCGACGCCCCGGCCACTTCACGCTCACCGCCGCGGGCGAAGCGCTCTATGCGCAGAGCCGCGAGATGTTCGGTACCGTCGCCCGGATCCCCAATCTGCTCGCGGCGTCAGGCAGTGTCGTCTCTGGGCATGTGTCGATCGCGACCACGAGTCACGTGGTGTCGCCGCACTACGATGCCGCGTTTGCCGCGTTCGCCGCGGCGTATCCCGAGGTGACCTTCACGGTGACGGTGACGGACAGCGCGGAGGTTGTGAGTCGGGTGCGGCAGGGCACTGCCACGCTCGGGCTGTGTCTGCTTCGCGGTGATGACGCCGGCCTCGCGCACGAGGTGCTCTATCGGGAGCGCTTCGGCCTGTTCTGTGGCCCGACGCACGCACTCTTTGGGCAGGAAGACATTGCGCCCGAGCGGCTTGCCGGCCAGGCGGCCGTCTCTTTTCAGACGGAGGCCGAGAATGGGCCGCTGTTCCATGTGCGTCAGCTGCGTGAGCGCGCGAACCTCGAAGCGGAGCCGCGCGCGGTGTCCGCGAACCTGCTCGAGGTCCGCCGCATGATCATCGCGGGGATTGGGATCGGCGCGTTGCCGCTCCACGTTGCCCGCGAGGATGTCGACGCCGGACTGCTCTGGCCGGTGCTGCCCGAGCGTGAGCTGCACGAGACCGACATCTGCCTGGTGACCCAGCCCAAGCGGGCGCTCGATCGGGCGGAGCGGACATTCCTTGCTGAACTCCAGCGGCTCATCGCGGAAGTGCCGCTCGCCGAGCGGAGTTATCGCTAGCGAGGGCCCGCCCCCCGGAGGTGCCTGATCGCCCTGCTAAGCGTCGTCGAACGGGTGCTCGGTCAGCAGTACCTGAGCGGTGTGCTCGATGTCCGCCGCGAGTGCGAGCGCGGCGCCCTGCGTGTCGCCTGCTCGGAGCGCCGTGAGGATGTCGGCGTGCCGCGCGTGGAGTGATCGGGTGCCGAGGAGCACCCAGCGCGCCTCCCAGAACAGTGGGCTGCGTCGCAGCCACAGGGTTTCGATAAAGCTGAGGAGTAGCGGGGAGTCCGCCGCGCGGAAGACCGTAAATAGAAACTCGGTGTCGGCGCGCTGGGTTCCCACGGGGTCGCCTGCGAGCTTCGCCGCTTCGAACTGTGCGAGTGTTCGCTCGAGCGTGCCGAATTGCTGCTGAGTGAGGAGCGGTGCCGCGATGGTGAGCGCGTGCGGCTCGAGCTTCCCGCGGAGGCCAGTGAGTTCCGTAAACTGGGCGCGGCTCAGGCGGGGCACCACCGCGGTGCCGGCGGCGGTGGTGTCGAGTGCTCGCTCGCTCACGAGGCGGCGGATCGCCGCGCGCGTGGGCATGGGGCTGAGCTCCAGGCGACTGGCAACGCCGCGGATCGAGAGGCGGTCGCCGGGTGCGAAGCCGCCGGCGATGAGCTCGTGGCGGAGTGCCGCGTACGCCTCGTCTTCGAGGCCGCCGGGTGGTGTCGTATCTGCCGCGGTCATGGCTCCATTGAATCAGAGATGTTCGCGGGAGATCACCCATGGTGTCATTTTGTGATCACAATTTATGACATAGTGTGATCCAGAACTACCGCACTTCATTGGTGAATCTGAAAGGACCGCGCATGTCGAACCTCTTTTACCAGGCCAAGGGCCGCCGCCCGATCGGCACTCGCGCCGAGGGGGTGTACATCTGGGACGAGGACGGCAGGCAGGTGATTGACGGCGCGAGCGGCGCGATGGTTGTCAACATCGGCCACTCGAATGAGCGGGTGCTTGCGGCGATGCGTGAGCAGCTCGACAAGGCCACGTTCCTGTACCGGCTGCAGTTCGAGAACGAGCCGGCCGAGCGGTTCGCCACTGCGCTTGCCGAGCGGCTGCCTGCCGAGCTGGAAAAGGTGTTCTTCGTATCCGGGGGCTCAGAGGCCGTCGAATCCGCACTGAAGCTCGCGCGCCAGTGGGCGGTCGCAACGGGGCAGCCCGAGCGCTGGAAGATCATTTCTCGTTTCCCTGGCTACCACGGTTCCACGCTCGGCGCCCTCTCCGTGACCGGCTACGACCTGCTCACGCAGCACTACCTTCCGCTCATGACGGAGATGCCAAAGATCCCGGCCCCCACCGCGTACCTCGATCGCGATGGGCTGACGATGGCCGAGCGGGGCCTGCGCTACGCCGACATGCTCGAGGCGAAGATCCTCGCCGAGGGGCCCGAGAGCGTGCTCGCGTTCATCATGGAACCCGTGGGCGGGGCTACCACGGGAGCGTTGGTCGCTCCGGACAGCTACTACGCCCGGATCCGCGAGATCTGCGATCGCTACGGGATCCTGCTCATCCATGACGAGGTGATGAGCGGCGCGGGGCGCACTGGCAAGTACCTCGCCGGCGACCACTGGGGGTGCCAGCCCGACATCGTGGCGCTCTCGAAGGGACTCGGCGCGGGGTACGCGCCGCTCGGCGCAATGGTGGCGCCGGAGCGGATCGTGGGGCCGGTGCTCTCCTCGGGGGGCTTCGCGCACGGTCACACGTATGCGGGCAATCCGCTCGCGAGCGCGGCGGGTCTTGCGGTGCTCGAAGAGATCGACCGGCTCGGCCTGCTGGGGAACGCGAGCGACATGGGGGACCGCCTCATGGCGGGGCTCCGTGAGCTCGCCACCCGCCACCCCGTGATTGGCGACGTGCGCGGGAAGGGCCTGCTGCTTGCCGCTGAGTTTGTTGCAGACCGCGACACCATGGAGCCCCTCGCCCCCGAGCTCAACGCGCACGAGCGCATGGTGGAACTCGCTTTCGAGCGCGGCCTCATCCTGTACTCCCGCCGCACGCGCGGCGGGCGGTCCGGAGATCACTTCCTCGTGTGCCCGCCCATGATTGTCACCCCGGACGAGGTCGATCGGATTCTCGAGATCCTCGACGATACGCTCCTCGCGCTCGAGCGCGAGCTCGGGCTGCCGAACGCGTGAGCGGGGGAGCGCAGAAGCGGTCAGCCGTCGCGCCGGGCAGTGTGGAGACCGCGCGTGGGCCCGTGCCGCTGTCGAGTCTCGGTCCCGTGCTCTCGCACGAGCACCTCTTCATCAATTTGATGGCGGAGCGCCGCGGCGACGGGCTCCTCCACGACGAGGCGCTCATGGCCCGTGAGCTCGCGGTATTTGCGAAGCAGGGCGGGGGTGCGATCTTCGACCTGACCACCGCGGAGCTCACCCCGGGTTCGACGCTTGACTCAGAGCGGAGCTTTGACGCACGCCGGGCCGGTCAAACGCGGAACCCGCGAGCAGTCGAGGCCGTCAGGCGGGTAAGTGAGGCGACCGGGGTGCACGTGGTGCTCGGAACCGGGCGCTACCGCGATCCGTTTCTTGACCCCGAGCTGATCGCGGAGCTCGGCGTTGCGGGGCTCGCGGCTGAAATGGTGCACGACCTCACCGTGGGGTTCGCGGATACCGGGATCAGGGCTGGCCTGATTGGTGAGGTGGGTGCCGACAAGTGGTTCATCTCGGAGGTCGAGGAGCAGGTGTTTCGTGCTGCTGCTGCGGCGAGCGTGCAGACCGGTGCGCCCGTGTACACCCACGCGGCGCGCTGGACGGTGGGGGTCGAACAGTCGGAGCTGCTCGTTTCGTGCGGCGTCGCGCCCGAGAAGATCGCGATCGGGCACGTCGACACCGTGCCGAGCGTTGACTACGCGGTGGAGCTCGCGGCTCGCGGCCACTACGTGGGCATCGACACGATCTACTCGACGGCACCCGCCGCGCTTGAGCACCGCGTCGCCCAAGTGCTCGCGCTGGTGCGCGCCGGCCACCGCGACCGGATCCTCCTTGCGCACGACGTGTGCGTTGCTTCGCTGCTGCAGGCGAATGGCGGGCCTGGCTTCGGGCTCGTCATGGGCGAGTTCCGCGCCGCGCTACTCGCTGCAGGAATCGGCGAGGACGAGTTCCGCTCGATGATGGTCGAGAACCCGGCCCGGTACCTCGCTCCCTCGGAGAGCGGCGCAGCCGGCACTCCGAAGAAGCGAGCCAGCCCAAGCGCGTGAAATAGTTCAGGCGCGTGAAATAGCCCAGCGCCCATCCGGGTGGGCGGTTCCGGAAGGGCGCTGGGAGCGAGTGGGGTGTGGCCGCGTGCGCGCGCGGCCACACCGCCCGGGAAGCTCCGTGGAGCTCCCGGCTGTGTGCGGGGCTACGCCTCTTCGGGCGGTGCCACCGGGGCCGGGGCGAGACGGGTCAGCTGGGTGACGTGCCGAGGCTCGAGCTCCTCGAGTGACGAGACCCCGAGCAGGGTCATCGTGCGTTCAATCTCGCTCCGCAGAATGGTGATCATGCGGTCGACGCCCTCGCGGCCACCCGCCATGAGCCCGTACAGATACGCGCGTCCCACGAGCGCGAAGCTCGCGCCCAGTGCGACGGAGGCAACGATGTCCGCGCCGTTCATGATGCCGGTGTCGACCATGATGTTGGCATCGCGCCCCACCTCGCGCACCACGCCCGGCAGGAGGTGGAACGGAATGGGGGCACGGTCAAGCTGGCGGCCCCCGTGGTTCGACAAGACGATGCCGTCAACCCCGCGCTCGACCAGTCGCACGGCGTCCGGGACGTTCTGCACGCCCTTCACCACAAGCTTTCCGGGCCAGAGCTCGCGAATAACCTCGAGATCCTCGTAGGAAATGGTGGGGTCCATCGCCGAGTTCAGCAGTTCGCCGACGGTGCCGCCCGTGGTGGACAGGGAGGCGAACTCGAGCTTCGGTGTGGTGAGGAAATCGAACCACCACCAGGGGCGGGGGATCGCGTTCAGGATCGTACCTGCCGTCAGCTGTGGCGGGATGGAGAAGCCATTGCGCGTGTCGCGCATGCGGTTGCCGGCGACCGGGGTGTCGACCGTGAACATGAGGGTGTCGAACCCAGCCGCGGCGGCTCGCTCGACGAGCCCGTAGGAGATGTCGCGATCGCGCATCACGTAGAGCTGGAACCAGTTGCGGCCATTCGGATTTGCCGCGCGCACGTCCTCGATGGAGGTAGTGCCCAGCGTGGAGAGCGTGAACGGGATGCCCGCGGCGGCCGCGGCTCCGGCGCCAGCGATTTCGCCCTCGGTCTGCATGAGTCGGGTGAAACCGGTCGGCGCGATGCCGAAGGGGAGCGCGGAACTGCCGCCCAAGATGTCGATCGACGTGTCGACATTGTTGGCAGGGCGCAGAATGTCGGGGTGAAACTCGACGTCCTCGAACGCCTGACGTGCGCGAGCCAGTGAGATCTCGGCCTCGGCGCTTCCATCCGTGTAGTCGAAAGCAGCCTTGGGAGTGCGGCGCTGGGCGATCCGGCGCAGATCGTAGGTGGTGAGCGCGCGGTCGAGGCGGCGCTTCTTGCCGTTGAGCTCGGGGGCTTTGAATCGCATGAGCTCGAAGAGCTCCGCGGGGCGGGGGAACTGGCGCTGCACCATTGGACTCCAATCGAGTGAGGTGGGCGTTCGCCGCGCCTCATGTGGTCGGGCCATGTGGTCCGACCACATGAAGTGTAGGCCGCAACGGGTGAACGCGTCAAGCCTGCGGCGAAGCCTAGGGCGTGCGCGTCGCTGCGGTGGTCTCCGCGTAGTACCCCGAGATATGCTCCCGCAGGAGATCGCCCGCAGCCACGCTGTCGCCGCCCGCGAGCGCAGCGAGAATGGCGCGGTGCTCCGCGCGGAGCCGGTCGGCGGTGCGGGTCCACTCGGGGAGCGCACGCGCCAGCTCGGCGGTGTGATCCGCGATGGCGAGCCGCAGCGCCTCCATGAGGGTGCTGATGAGCGGATTCCCCGCTGCCCGAGAGAGGGTCGCGTGGAACTCTGCGTCGAGCGCGAGGAACTCTTCCACGCTCAAGCCGGCCTCATCCATGCGATCGAGCAGCGCCCCCGCGGCGGCCTGGTCCACCTGTTCAGGGGCAGAATGCAGCGCGGCCCAGCTCTCGAGAAGCAGTCGCGTCTCGGCGACGTGCTCATGCTCGACGCGCTGCGTCGCAAGCTCGAGGTTGAGGGAGAGCGCGAATGCCTGCTCTGGCGCGGCAGTGATGATGGTGCCCGAGCGTGGGCCGGAACCGGTCGCGGTGGTGATCGTGCCGAGCGCCTCCAGTACGCGCAGCGCCTCGCGAAGCGAGCTCCGTGATACCTGCAGCGTCTCCGCGAGTGCGCGCTCCCCAGGGAGGTGGTCGCCGATGTGGAGTCGTCCGCTCGCGAGCTCGGAGGTGACCCAGTTCATCACGACTTCGTGGGCTTTCATGGTGCTGATTATCTCAGTCGAGCGCGTCGGTCGCGCCGCTCATGCGCGCGCGGACTGGCCTTGGGTGAGCTGCGCGGCGACCGCGTCAAGGACCGCGTCCGGCGAACCGATCGCGTCGTACACCGCTACGACCACGCGCTGCGGGGTGCCGGCGCCAGCCGGATCGAGCCAGGGTGCATACAGTCCGGCGACGCGGCGGAGGTCTTGCGTGACCTCACCTGCGGCGTCCGTGACGCTGCCGCGCAGCCAGGCGCGCAGGGTGGCGTTGTGCACCGCGACGAGCGAGGCGGAGAGCGCGGGTGCCACCCAGTCGGGGGTCGTGTGTGGGGTGGCCGTGCGGATGAACCGCGTGTACACGCGCTCGTAGCGGTGGGTGATGATCAGTTCGCGATCCCGCAGCGCGGGGGTGAGTCGCATGAGCTCGAAACGAAGCTGCGCGGCCTCCGGGTCGCGAGTGAGGAGGCGCAGCACGTCTGCGGTTCCCTGCACCAGCGCCTCGCCCGGCGGCAGCTGCGTGCTTCCGAGGAACGCATCGAGCTGCGCGAGTGCGTGATCGTGATCGGCGAAGATCACGTCGTCCTTGCTTCCGAACCGGCGGAAGAAGGTACTCCGACTCATACCCACAGCGTCGGCGAGGTCCTCCGCGGTGGTCGCTTCATACCCTCGCTCGGCGAGGCGCCGGATCGCCGCGGCCGCGCTCGCGGGTGCCGTGGCCTGACGCACTGCCTTCGAACTCATACGCCGAAGCTAGCACAAATCCCGGTTGTGGGACTCCGTTTCAATTGATTGGGATCGGGCTTCACGAATTGTGGGAACCCGAGACGGCGCCGGGTGGTGCTTGACCTGGCACCGCGTCTCAGGCAGTCTCGGGGGCAGGCACCAAGGCGGTGCGGAGAGGACGTCGTCATGTCGAAGCCTGGAACCGGCCCCACCCCGCAGGGTACGCAGGAGCCCGAATACGAGCTGTGGGAGCCGCTGGATCCCGATGTCGCCGGGGTCTTCCGCGATATTCCTGAAGATGTCCGCGCATACCGGGATCGGGCGCGCGCGTTTGTGCAAGATGAGGTGCGCCCGGTGATCGCCGGCATCTGGGACCGCGCGGAGTACCCGCTCCACCTCGCCGCGCGCCTGGGCGAGCTCGATCTGCTTCGCGATGGCGTCGATGTTCCCGGTTTCCCAGAGCAGAGTCTCCTCGCCGCAAGCCTCACCACGATGGAGCTCGCCCGCGGAGACGGCTCGGTCGCCACGATCGTTGGCGTGCAGGGCGGCCTTGCCCTGCGCTCGGTCGCGTGGTGTGGGTCTGACGCGCAACGCGAGCGCTGGCTTGCCCCGCTCGCGCGTGGAACCGAGCTCGGCGCGTTCGCGCTCACCGAGCCCACGCACGGCTCGGACTCGGTGAGCCTCGAGACCCGGGCTGAGACCGCAGCGGACGGCGGCTTCGTGATCACCGGCCACAAGAAGTGGATCGGCTCCGGCAGCGTGGGCCACCTCGCCGTAGTGTGGGCGCGAGGCGACGACGGGCAAGTGCAGGGCTTCCTGGTTCCGCAAGACGCGCCGGGCTACCGCGCCAGCACTATCGAGGGGAAGGTGTCGCTCCGCGCGATCTGGCAGGCGGAAATCGAGCTTGACGGTGTGCGGGTCGACGCCGATGCGAAGCTGCCCGGGGCGAACTCGTTCAAGGACACCTCGCGCGTGCTCCAGGCGACGCGGTTGGGCGTGGCGTGGGCCGCGCTGGGGCAAGCCACCGCGGTGTACGAGACCGCCGTGCACTACGCGAAGCAGCGCGTGCAGTTCGGCCGACCGCTCGCGGCCTCCCAGATCGTGCAGGCGCGTCTCGCCGAGATGTTGAGCAAGCTGACGGGGCTGCAAACGCTGCTGATGCAGCTCACGCAGGCGGAGGAGCGCGGCGAGCTTTCGGGCCCCGGTGCCTCGCTCGGCAAGTACACCGCCACCCGCACCGCACGCGACATGGCTCGCGATGCGCGCGATCTCCTGGGCGGCAACGGCATCTTGCTCGAGAACCGGGCGGCGCGGCACTTTGCCGACATCGAGGCGCTGCACACGTACGAGGGTACGGAGACCGTGCAGGCGCTCATTATCGGGCGCGAGATCACAGGCCTCTCGGCGTTCGCCTAGCGCGGGAGCGCGCGCGTTTCGAATGCGAGCCAGAGAAGCGCGCGCTCCGTGGGCGAGTCGAGCGCGACGCCCAGCAGACGTTCTGCGTCGCGCAGGCGGGAGTTCAGCGTCTGCCGATGTACCCCGAGCGTCTCGGCGGCGCGCTCGAGCGCACCATTCGCCGCAAGGAATGCGTGCAGCGCCTCGCGCACGCGTTCGCCGTGTGCCTGGGGGAGCCCGTCGAGCCGGGCCTGCCACTCGCTGAACACGGGAGGCGACTCGCTGCGCAGGAGCCAGTCGGAGAGCGCGTCCTCGGTGCCGAGCTGTGCGGTGGTGAGCGCGCGCAGCTCGGGGTGGCCCGCGGAAGCGCGGTGCGCGCGCCGTGCTTCCTCGCACAGCTCGAGTGTGTCGGCTGGCGTGCCGGTGCGGCTCACCCCGGCCCGCCACTCGGCGAGCGCCCCGCGTTCCGCACGGATGAAGCGGTCGATTGCGTCCGCAGCGGGGCCCGCCTGGGTGGCCGGCAGCACCACGAAGACGCCATCCTCGGTGGGGGCGAGGAGCGGCGTTGCGGCGGGCACGCCGACAGTGAGCTCCGCGGCGAGCGCTGCCTTCAGGAGCAGGCCCGCCGCGGGTTCCCTGCGTGCGCGTGCCCCCGCGTGCGTGGCCGGGCCGAAGAACGCGACGGTGCACCGGGCGGCGCCGGGGGACAGTAGCTCGAAGAGTCGCGGGTCCGCGCTCATGCGCCCGGAGACCGCCTCGGCAATCAGCTGCTCCCGGAGTGAGGCCGCGAGCCCGGTGCGGGCCACGGTGTCGCGCGAAAGGTCGATGAAGGTGGCGATCGAGCCAATGAGACCCTGCTCGAGCGGGGTGTATCGACGGCGTCGCACGACGGCGATCGGGGAGCCCGCCGTGCTCGCGAGGTGCAGGTAGAGCGGGCCGATCGACGCGCTCGCCGCGGTGCGACCTGAGGCCACGTGCCGGGAGAGCTCGGTCGCCACGGCCTGAACTTCAGCAGGGTCGAGCCGCGCGTGCTCGGGCGCAAGCTGCTTGAGCCCGCCCGGCGCGGCCCACAGGACGGCGGCGTCGAGCTCGCGACCGAGCCGTTCGAGCCCCTGCTCCTGCTGCTCAGGGGTGGCATCCGTGTACGCGAGCCGTTGCTGCACCTCCAGCATGTGCCGCACCTGATCGAGCTGGCGGTCCGCGTGTCGGCGAGCAACGAACTCGGAGACGGCAATGTACGGCGTGGAGAGGGGAATGCGCAGGAGTGGGATTCCGTGCGCATCCGCGGCGCGGAGCCAGTCTGCGGGGATCTCCTCGACGATCAGCCCGACGCCAAAGCCGACCGCGGCGACACCCCGCTCCGCGAGCGCCACGAAGTATCGATCCAGCTCCTCACTCGTGCGCTCGACGAGGCCGGTCGTGAGGAGGAGCAGGTCGCGAGCGAGCCAGGGGCTCGGATCTCGGATCTCTGCGACGTGGACCTGAGAAACGGAGCGGTGCAGGAGGTGATGTCCCGCGGCGCAGCTGAGCGCGAGGGACCGGTCTGCGAGAAGATCGGCGAGCGTGGGGGCCATGTTCACGATGATAGTGAGTGTGTTCGAATACTTCACGCAAACCGTGATGGTGGATGCCGAGAGGAGTCGCCAAGCTGGAACACACAACGCATCACCAGCACGAGGAGTTCCCACCATGTCCGCATCCGCACGCAGCTTTGAGCTCATTGGCGCCCCGTTCGACGGTGCATCCACCCTCGGCTTTCCGGGCTCGCGATTCGCGCCCGAGCGCATTCGTCACGCGCTGGGGTGGATCACGCAGCGCGTGGAGGACGGACGCGTGTTCTCGCTCGAGACGGGGGAGCTTCACGCGGCACCTGTGATCCACGATGGGGGTGACGCCGCCGTCGTCGCGCACGACCTGATGACCACCCTCGCTCGTACCAGCGAGCGCGTGAGCGAGAGCGTGCGTGCAGGACATGTGCCGATCCTGCTGGGCGGCGACGACTGCTTCCTGTTCGCAGGAACGCAGGGACTCCACGACGCTACGAGCGGCTCAGTGGCCGTCATCCACTTTGACGCGCACCTCGATGTGATGGATGAGAACGTGCAGCAGGGCACCCACAGCCAGTCGAGCGGCATGCGACGCTCGCTCGAGCTGCCGCGTGCGAGCACGGAGCACAGCATTCAGGTGGGCCTCCGCCACTTCAACTTCCCGTCCTCGCACGACTACCTCGCGGACTCCGGCCTGGCACGGATCACCGCGGCGGAGTTCGCCGAGATCGGCACCGAACGAGCTATCGCCCGGATTCTCGAGCGGATCGCCGGCGCCGAGCACGTCCACCTCTCCTTCGATATCGATGCGATCGACCCCGCGCACGCCCCCGGCGCCGGCGCACTCGAGCCCGGCGGCATCACGTCGCGCCAGGCCATCGACACGATTGCGGCCCTCGCGCCACACTGCGACTCGTTCGCGGTGACCGAGGTGAACCCCATGACCGACCATCAGGACATGACCGCGACGCTCGCGGCATACCTCTGCTACTACTTCGCGGTGTTCGGCCAGGAGGCCGCGGCGAAGTAGTGCGTGTGGCCGCGGCCCCGCCGCCACGCACACCGTGAGACCATGAACAAAGGAGTGAATGCGATGACGATAGGAAGCGACGCGACGAGCGCGCGCCTCGACACCGGGACCATCAACGTGGTCCGCAAACAGGAGCTGCGACGAGCCGTGCGCGGCACCTTCGTTGGCAACGTGATGGAGTGGTACGACGTTGGTGTCTTCGGCTACCTCATTGTGACCCTCGGCCCGGTCTTCCTGCCCGACGCCGATCGTGCAACGCAGGTCATCTTCATGCTCGGCACCTTCGCCAGCACGTACCTGTTCCGGCCGCTCGGCGGGCTATTCTTCGGCTGGCTGGGGGACAAGATCGGGCGCAAGCGCGTGCTCTTCCTCACGCTCACGCTCGTGGCGGTCGCCACGTTCCTCATCGGGCTCCTGCCCAGCCACGCGGCGATCGGCTCGCTGGCCGCCGTGCTCCTCGTCGCCCTCAAGATCTTGCAGGGCTTCTCCGCGGGCGGCGAGTTCACCGGCGCGCTGACGTTCATCACGGAGTCGGCGCCGGACAAGAAGCGGGGCTTCTACGCGGCCTTCCTGGACGGCGGCAGCTACCTTGGCTTCGTGCTGGGCGCCGCGATCGTCACCGCCATGCAGGTCATGTTCGGCCAGGCGGCGATGGAAGAGGGGCTCTGGCGCGTGCCGTTCCTGATCGCCGGACCGCTCGGTCTCGTCGCGGTGTACCTGCGAATGCGGGTCGAAGAGTCGCCGCACTTTGCAGCTCTCGCAGCGGAGCAGGCCGCAACAGGTCAGGCCGCGATTCGGGTCAACCCGCTGCGCGTCTTCGCGGCGAACTGGCGGCCCATGCTGCTCGTCATCCTGCTCGTGGCCGCCGCGAACACGGCGGGATACGCGTTCACCTCGTACATGCCCACGTATCTGTCGACCGTGCTGGAACACGACGCGGTGCAGGGCAACCTGTTCTCACTGCCACTGATGCTGCTGATGGCGTGCCTCATGCCGTTCGTGGGGATGCTCTCCGACCGCGTCGGCCGAAAGCCGGTGCTCACCGCCGCCGCGGTGTGGATCGTGCTGCTCAGCTTCCCCGCGTTCATGCTGATCGGGTCTGACGCGCCGCTTGCGATCATCTCGGGTCTCGCGCTGATCGGGATCCCGGTCGCGCTCTACATGGGCACGCTCGCGTCCACCTATCCGGCGCTGTTCCCGACCGCGTCCCGGAACACGAGTCTCGGCGTCTCGTACAACATCTCGATCGCTCTCTTCGGTGGCACGGCTCCGCTCGTCATCGACACGCTCGTGCGTGCGACGGGGAACCCAGCGGCGGCCGCGTTCTACCTCATGGGCATGTCGGTGATCGGCTTGATCGCGATCCGCCTCATCCCAGAGACGGCCGGCTTGCCGCTCGAGGGATCCGAGCCCAACGTCGAGACCGAGCTGGAAGCGCACCAGCTGCACACGGCGCGCGTCGCAGCCGGGCGCTAAAACGCCTGAGGGCCCCGCGTGCGCGGGGCCCTCAGGTGGTGCCTGGTGGAGTCGTTCTATGCGCCAGTGCCGGGCAGGTCGACTGCCGCGGTGAGCGGCTGCCCGTTGCGCAGCAGTCGCCGCTTGGTGAACTGCCAGCTCACCGCAAGCGCGATGAACCAGACGGGCGTGAAGAGCAGCGGGAGGCGCGTGTCCTCCGCGAGGAACAGCGTCACGAGAATGAACGCAAAGAACGCGAGCACGATCCAGGGCACGACCCGGGGGAGCGGCGTCTTGAACGCCGAGCTTGCGTGGCGCTCGGGGTACTTCCGCAGGTACTGAATAAAGGAGATCGCGATCATGCTCCAGATGAAGAGAATGAACGTCGAAGCGACGGAAGTAACGAAGGTGAACGCCTCGATGACACTGTCACCGAGCAGCAGAATCGGTACGGCGGAGAACACGAAGACCGCGGAGAAGAACACCGCGCGCCGGGGCACCCCACGCGAGTCGGTCAGCGCGAATCCGCTGGGTGCATGACCATCGTGCGCGAGCGCGTGCATCATTCGTGTGCCCGAGTAGAAGCCCGAGTTGGCGCTCGAGGCCGCGGAGATCAGCACAACGAGGTTGATGGCGAATGCGGCGGCCCCGAAACCCGCGTAGGCAAACGTCGTGACGAACGGGCTCTGATCCGGATCGAGACGATCCCAGGGCGTGATCGCCATGATCACCGTGAGCGCACCGATGTAGAAGATGAGCACACGAACCACGATCGAGTTGATCGCGCGGGGGAGGTTATGGTGCGGATCCTTCGTCTCAGCGGCGGCGGTGCCGACGAGCTCTACGCCGATGAAGGAGAAGATGCCGAGCTGGAACCCGAGCAGGAAGCCGCTCGCGCCGAACGGGAACATGCCGCCGTGATCCCACAGGTGCGAGAGCGCCGCCTGCGTGCCGGTGTCGGGGTTCTGGAAACCGGTTGCGAGCAGCACGATGCCGGTTGCGATAAGCGCGAGGATCGCGACAATCTTCACGAGGGAGAACCAGAACTCGAACTCGCCGAAGAACCGCACGGGCTGCAGATTCAGCACCATAAGCACGGCTGCGGTGATGAGCGCGGGCAACCACGGCGGGATCGACGCGTTGATGTAGGAGACGTAGCTCGTGATCGCGATGATGTCGGCCACGCAGATGACCACCCACGTGATCCAGTACGTCCACGACACGAAGTAGCCCGCCCACGGGCCAATGAGATCCTTCGCGATGTCGCCGAACGTCTTGTAGTTGAGATTCGACAGCAGCAGCTCGCCGAGAGCGCGCATGAGGAGGAACATCATGCAGCCGATCACGGCATAGATGAAGAGGACGGACGGGCCGGTGAGGCTGATGACCTTGCCCGAGCCGAGGAACAGACCGGTGCCGATTGCGCCGCCGATGGCGATCAGCTGGAGGTGACGATTGGTGAGGCCGCGCTGCAGTTCTTCGTGCGCGCCAGGAGCGGTGCCGCTCATGTGAACTCCCATCCCGAGGGTAGGTTTCCGATTGTAGCGAGCCGCGCGCGGGGCGGTCGGCTCGGCGGGTGCGAAACAACGCACATACGCGGAGAACTTCGATATCTCAGTGGACCCCTGAGGGATCGAATCCGAGATGTCGAAGTTCTCCGCGTGGAAGTGAAACTGGCTCAGTCCTCCGAGTCCGGCAGCGGAATCGCCGCGGTCAGCGGGCGGCCCTCGCGCTGCAGCTTCCGCTTGCGCAGCTGCCACAGCACCGTGAGGAGGAGGAACCAGATCGGCGTTGCGAGGAACGGCGGACGCGTGTCCTCACCGTAGAGCAGCGTGCCGGCAATGAACACGAAGAACGCGAGCACGGCCCACGGCATGATCCGCGAGAGGGGCATCTTGAAGCCCGAGGTGGCGTGGCGCTCGGGGAAGCGCTTGCGGTACACAATGTAGCTCACCACGATCGAGCCCCAGGTGAAGAGAATCATCGTGGCGCACATCGACGACACGAAGGTGAACGCGGCCACAACGCCGTCGCCGGCGAAGAGCAGCGGGATTGCGGCGAACAGGAACACCGCGGTGAAGAACACCGAACGACGGGGCACCCCACGCGAGTCGGTGAGCGCGAACGACTTCGGCGCGTGGCCGTCCTTCGAGAGGCCGAAGAGCATGCGGGTGCCCGAGTACAGGCCGCCGTTGGCGCTCGACGCGGCGGAGGTGAGCACCACGAGCTGGATCGCAGCCGCCGCGAGGCCGAAGCCCGCGAGGGCGAGCGTCGTGACGAACGGGCTCTTGTCAGCCTCAATCTGGTTCCACGGGGTGACGCTCATGATGATCGCGAGGGCGCCCACGTAGAAGATGAGGATGCGCAGCACGATCGAGTTGATCGCCTTGGGGAGGGTCTTCCGCGGGTTCTCGGTCTCGGCCGCCGCGGTGCCGACCATCTCAACGCCGATGAAGGAGAAGATGCCCATCTGGAAGCCGAGCACGAAGCCTGAGGCGCCCATCGGGAACATGCCGCCGTGCTCCCACAGGTTCGCGAAGGAGGCCTGCGTGCCCTCGGGGCTCGTGAAACCGGTGATCACGAGGATGAGGCCCACCGCGATCAGGCTGAGGATCGCGACGATCTTGAGGATTGCGAACCAGAACTCGGTCTCACCGAACCACTTTACGGGCTGCAGGTTGAGGATCAGCAGCACTCCGGCCGTGATGAGGGCCGGCAACCAGCTCGGGATCTCGGGGTTGAACCACTGCACGTACGCAGTGATCGCGATGATGTCGGCCACACACGCGATGACCCACGAGAACCAGTAGTTCCACGACACAAAGAAGCCAGCCCACGGGCCGAGCATGTCCTTCGCGATGTCCCCGAACGTGTGATAGTTCAGGTTCGACAGCAGCAGCTCGCCGAGGGCACGCATGATGAAGAAGACAAAGAAGCCGATCACCATGTACACGAAGATGATCGCCGGGCCGGACACGCTGATGAGCTTGCCTGAACCGAGGAACAGCCCCGTACCGATCGCCCCGCCAATGGCGATGAGCTGCAGGTGGCGGTTTTTCAGGCCGCGCTGCATCTCACCGCTCGGTGAGGTGGTTGCTGTTGTGGACATGACACTCCCTTGTGTGGGTTTCTTGGCGCGCCCGGATAAGGCGCTGGTATTCGAAGGGTGACCTGGAGATTGTAGTGGGCGTTACGCCACGACCCGGAACGTGGCGAGCGCGGGATCAGCCGCGCCGCGGACATAGCCCGAAGGGGCCGCGCCCGTCGCGCGAAGGAAATCGACGACCTCGGCGCTCAAGATCTCGCCGGGCAGCACGTTCGGCACGCCGGGCGGGTAGGCAGCGAGCGAGTCCGCGGAGATCCGCCCCACCGCCTGATCGAACGGCACCATCTCGACGGGGCTGTAGAACGCCTCGCCGAGTCCCATTGCGCGCTCGCACGGGGCAGGCAGCACGATCGGCCGCTCGGGCTCGATGGCCGCTTCGGGAAGCGCCTGCAGCGCGTTCCAGAATCGGTCAACATCGACGGGGGAGATCGCGCCGACGAGCAGCAGCAGGGCCGATGGGGTCGACAGTTCGGCGTAGACCTTGTGGTCGCGCAGCAGCTGGTAGTGCGCGTCACTGCCGGTGATGCCTGCGCCGCGCGTGTCGATGAGCACCTTGAACGGGTCGTTCGTCACCGCGTCGGGGCTCGCGAGGATGTCGGGGGTCGCGTCGCGGAAGCGGCGGTCCGCACGAACGCGGCGACGGATTTCCTCGGCGGTCTCGAGGGCCCGCTCAACGAGCTCGGGGCGCGTCACAATGTTCTTGCGGGCCTCGTCGAGCGAAGCGAGCAGCAGAGCACTGCAGCTGGTCGACTGGTGCGAGCGCACCACGCGGTCGACGAGCGGGGCGAGTGCCTCGGCAAACGAGCCGTGGCCGAGCTGGATCATGGCCGACTGCGTCAGCGAGCCGACCGCCTTGTGCGTGCTCGACACCACGAGATCGGCACCGAGGCGGGCAGCGTTGACGGGCAATTTCGGGTGCAGGCCGAAGTGCGAGCCCCACGACTCGTCGACGATCAGCGGGACACCGTGGTCGTGTGCGACGCGCGAGATCGCGGCGATATCCGCGACCGCACCAAAGTAGCTGGGGGAGACGATGTACACGGCGGAGCTCGCCGGGTTCTCCGTCAGCACGGCCTCGACCTGCTCGGCGGTGACGCCGTGCGCGGAACCGAGTCCCGTGTCCACGTAGCCGGTGACGAAGTGGGGCGTGAGGCCCACGTGGGTCATACCGTCGATCACGCTGGAGTGCACGCTGCGCTGCACCACGAGCTCGGTGCCGAGCCCGCGCACCACGGTCGTTGCAACATGGTTGCCGCCCGAGGCGCCGTTCGTGATGAACCAGGTGCGGCTGGCGCCCCAGGCCTCAGCCGCGAGCTCCTGCGCACGCATGAGCGGCGTGACGCGGCCGGGGGTGACGAGCCGCCAGGTCTCCTGGTCCACGCCGCTGAACAGCATGGGGAAATCGACCGCGAGTGCGGCTTCGCCCACGAGGTTTGCAACGCCAGGGGCGTTCTCCGGGTTCGCCTGGTGGCCCGGAACGTGCAGTCGCTGCCAGTCGTGCTGCGCAAGCGAGCGGATCGCGTCAGCGTACGGGGTCTCGTACTGGTGCGCGGGGATAGCAACCGATGCCTCGGCGGGCGTTTCGGGTGCGACGTGTGGAGCGGGGGCGGTCTGCATGGGACCAGAGTAGGTAAAGCCGCGACCCTATGCGGGATATCATGTTTTCGCGCGTGGTGACATAGTCTCTATAACATGATGACGCTCCAGCAGTTCCGCGTGCTCCTCGCAATTCGCGAGCACGGCAGCCTCACCCAGGCGGCCGAGGCGCTCGAGTACGGTGTGCCCACGGTGACCCACCACCTCCGCGCACTCGAAACACACCTGCGCGTGCGGCTCGTCGAGCGGGATCGCCGCGGCGCACACCTCACCCCGCTCGGAGCGGCGTTCGCCGCGGAAATCGCACCGGTGCTCACACGCATCGAGCGGGCCGAGCGGGCAGTTGCCGATCAGCGAGATGCGGGGGTGGTCACCCTCCGCGTCGGGACGTTCTCGTCAATCGGTGCCCGGCTCATGCCCGCCGCAATCGCGCAGTTGCAGCAGCGCACCTCTGTGCGGGTCGAGGTTGTCGAGGCAGAACCGACCGAGGTGCTCCGGCTCCTCCGCGTCGGTGAGGTGCACGCCGGGCTCATCTACGACGTGTCAGACGAGCTCGCGCTGCAGGTGCCCGACGTGGAGCGCACCACGCTGATGTCGGAACCGTACCGGGTGATGGTGGCGAAGAACGGCCCGTTTGGTGACCGTGCGGAACTTGATTTTGCCGAGCTGGCAGAGACCGCGTGGGTGTGCAGCCGCAACCCCGATGAGGCGTCAGACCGCGTGCTGCGCCGCGTGTACCACTCGCTCGGCCTGCCCGTGCGTGAGGTCATGCGCACGGATGACCTCACGATGATCCACGGTCTCGTTGCCGAAGGACTCGGCTGCGCGCTCACGACCGCCGCCGCGGTCGACGCCGACTTCGACATCGTGCTGCGGCCGGCGCTGCAGGATCTCGGGGAGCGGCGCGTCTCCTTCGTCACCCGCCGCGGAGCGGTGCCCCCGGCGGTGCAGTGGCTCGGCGAGATCCTCAGCGCACTCGCCGCGGAGCGCGTCGCGGCCTAGCACCCAGCGCTCGCCGCTGGGCTATCTCGCCGCGCGGCAGGCCGATAGCTATCTTGCCGCGCGGCAGGCCGCGACGAGCACGTCCGCCGCTGGGCTGAGCCGCGAGACGTCGTAGCGCATGGCGGGGTCGTGCAGCCCAGGGGTGACGTCCGCGCCGACGCCCAGCATGGCCGCCTGCAGCGCGGGCCGATGCAGCGTGTAGCAGTGGAAATCGTCAGACCCCGAGGTGACCGCGCGCGGCGCGAGCGCGGCCTCACCTGCGACCTCGCGAATGGCGGCGGCGAGCTGCGCTTCGGCGGCGTCTCCGACGATCGCGGCGGGCACATAGTCTTCCTCGGCAAGCGAGATCTCGACACCGTAGCGGACCTCGAGCGCTCGCGCGATGCGCGCCACACCCTCGCGGAGTGCGCCCATCACCGAGTTGGACTGCGCGCGCAGATCGATCCCGAACGAGGCGGAACCGGGGATCACATTCAGGTTGCCCGAACCCGCACGAAGTTCCGTGAACTTCGCCGACGAGGCCACCTGCGGATCCACGCGCAGACCCGCGATCATGCTCGCAAACTCGGTCGCAACCTCAATCGCGTTGACGCCCTGGTGTGGGCGCGCGCCGTGGTGGTCGGCCCCCGCGATCCTGCCCCGCACGAAACAGCACGAGCCGTGCGAGATGGAGGGCGCGAAGCGGGGTGCTGGGAGCTCGCTGCCCGGGCGCAGATGCACCCCGAACAGTGTGTCGAGCTGGTCTGCGACGCCGAGCGCGGCAACCGATGCGGCGCCGTTGCCCTGTTCCTCCGCCGGCTGGAAGATGGCGCGCACGCCGTGCGAGAGCGCACCACCGAGCTCGTGGAGTCGCAGCACGGTCTCCGCGACAATCGCGAGGTTTGCATCGTGTCCGCAGGAGTGCGCGAGCACTGTGCCCGTGGCGGTCTCGTGCGCGAGGGCGTCGAGATCGCCGCGGAGCCCGACCACGGGCTCCCCGGGCCCCACGTCAACCGTGAAGCCCGGGAAGTCCGCGAAATGCTGGGGCGTGAGCCCGGCCGCCTCGAACAGCTCCGCGAGGTATGCCGCGGTGCCGTGCTCCTGCCAGCTGGGCTCCGGGTGGGCGGCGAGGTGCTCGCGGATCCGAATGATCCGTGGCAGCTCGTCGCCCGGGCCCGACGCCGGGTGTGCGAAGGTCACGCCGGCACTCCCCAGATGGCGCCCGCGACGAGCGCGAGAGCCGCGACGACGAGCCACACCGCGATGAGCTTCCAAATGAACTTCACCCACAGCTCATACGGGATCCGCGCAACCGCGAGATATCCCATGAGCGCGCCCGAGGTTGGGATGATCGAGTTGGTGATCGCGTCACCGTACTGGAACGCGAGCACGGCAACCTGGCGGTCGATCCCGAGCAGGTCGGAGAGTGGCACCATGAGCGGCATCGTGGTTGCGGCCATGCCGCTGCCCGAGGGGATGAAGAAGTTCAGGATCGCCTGGAATACGAACATCCCGATCACCGTGAGCGTGGGCGGCCAGTGCGAGATGCCGTCGGCGATGAAGTTGACGATCGTGTCGAGCGTCTGCCCGTCCTGCATCACCACGAGGATCGCGCGGGCAAAGCCGACGACGAGGGCGCCGAAGACAACAGCGCGCATGCCCTCAACCAGGTTCGTGAAGGAGCCGTTGATGCCCAGCCCACCGATGATGCCGGAGAGCATCGCGACGATGAAGAAGTTCGCGGCGAGCTGGTCGAGGAACCAACCCCAGTTGAACACGCCGTACATGTTGATGGCGATGCCGAGCGCGAGCAGGATCAGCACGATGCTGCGGCGGGCGGTGAGCGGCGGGATCTCCTCGCTCACCGCGTACTCGGTTGAGCCGACGCCGCCGACGCGACCGTAGAGGATGGACGTCTCGGGGTTCTTCTTGATCCGCGCGGCGTAGCGCATCACGTAGAAGATCGCGAAGGCGAGGATCGGAATGTAGACCGCGGTGCGGAACCAGATGCCTGAGAACAGCGGGACCTCGGCGATGCCCTGTGCAACGCCCACCGTGAACGGGTTCATCATGCCGCCGATGAAGCCGGAGGCCGCGCCGATCGCCACCATCGCGGTGCCCACGATCGCGTCGTAGCCGAGGGACAGGGCGATGCCGATCCCAATCGGAACAAAGATGATGCACTCCTCCGCCATGCCGGTGGTGAAGCCGAGCACCGAGAACACGATCATGACGAGCGGAATGATGAAGCGCTCGCTCTTGCCGATCTTCTGCACGAGACGATTGATGCCCGCATCGATCGCTCCCGTGGCGCGGATCACGCCGAACGCGCCGCCCACGAGGAAGATGTAGAACACGATCTGCGCGGCGGCCTGCATGCCGCGAGGGATCGCGGTGAAGATGTCGAAGGGCGCCATGTGCGTCTTCGCGATGGTGTCGAAGGTGCCGGGCACCACCATCATGCGGCCGTCGACATCAATGCGCTCGAACTCGCCCGAGGGGATGACGTAGGACAGGATGCCCACGAGGATGACGATCGAGAGGATGATCGCGTAGGTGTGTGGGATCGAGAGGCGGTCGCGTAGGCGGCGCTTCGGGGATTCGGTGATCGTGGTCATTCGACGATCAGCTCCTTCGCTGAGACGGTGAGGCGGTCGAGCGCCGCGGGGTCGAGGGTGACGCCGAGGCCGGGGCGATCGGTGATGTCGACGTAGGGGAGGGGGAAGTGGAGATCGCCCGGCTCGTCAGAGAAGGCGACGGGGCCGGAGAGCTCCGTGGAGACGATGTTCGGGTGCGCGAGCGCGAGGTGGTAGCCCGCGGCGGAGGAGACGCTCGTTTCGAGCATGGACCCGATCTGCACGGCGAGGCCGCCGAGCGCCGCCTGAGTGGCGAGGCGCTGGCAGGGCAAGATGCCACCGGACTTCATGAGCTTCAGGTTGACCATGTCGACGGACTCGTCGTGGATGAGGCGCGCGAGATCGCCCGTGGTGATGACAGCCTCGTCAGCCATGATCACGGCGCTCGTGTGCGGGCGGAGGCGGCGGAAGCCGTCGAGATCGTCGGCGGCGATGGGCTGCTCGATCCAGTCGATGTCGTAGGGCTCAATCGCGGCGATCATCCGGCGCGCGGTCGAAACATCCTGCCAGCCCTGGTTCGCATCGACGCGGATGCGAATGTCGGGGCCGACGGCCGCGCGCACGGCGGCTACGCTCGCGATGTCCTGCGCGGTGTCGGTGCCGAGCTTCATCTTCAGGTGTGTAAAACCATCGGCGATCGCGGCGCTCGCCTGGGCGGCCACCTCCGCGGGGGGCAGAATGCTGAGCACCTTCGCGATCATCGGCTGCTCGGGCTTCCGGCCGCCGAGGAGCGCGTGAACCGGGAGGCCCGCGTGCTTGCCGAGCAGATCCCAGCAGGCGATGTCGAGTGCGGCCTTCGCGGCGCCGTTCGCGACGAGTGCGGTGTTCATACGCTCGTGTACCTGGTTCAGGTTGCGCGGGTCGGTGTCGCGCAGCGCCGGCAGCAGGTGCTGGGTGAGGGCTGCGACGACGGACTCGACCGTTTCGCCGGTGACGTGCTCATCGGGAACCGCTTCGCCAATGCCCTCGAGCCCCGTGTCGGTGCGGAGCGTCACGATGACGCTCGGCATGACGTCGTAGCGGGCGTAGGAGACGATGAACGGTACCTTCAGCGGTGCCTCGATCACTCGGATGTCGGCGCTGACAATTCTCATATTGGGAAAACCCACCTCGTCGTTGATTGTGTCGTTTGAGTGTCGGTAATACGAGAGAGTAGGGCGCGCGCCGCCTCGCTGTCAAAGCGACGGGCACCCCGATCTTGCTGATGCGCTCCAGAGTGAATCTGGTGCGGCGGGCAGTGGAAGATCGCGACGGGCCGAGGCGGCCGCGTCACGCGCCGGTGCCGCGCGGGTGAAACGACGTGTGCATCTGTGCGGGATCGCCGCTGCCTGCGCGCCGCTGCCGCGCTGCGGCCTCGAGCTCCTCCGAGAGGGCGTAGACCGTGCGCGGGCGCCCTGCGTCGAGCGGCTGCTCCTGGCCGGCGACGCGTAGCGCCGAGGCGTCGAGGAGCTTGCGCACCGCGCGCTCGGCCGTGCGGGGAGAGGTCTGGCTCGCTGCCGCCCACTCTGCCGCCGTGAACGGGGCGAAGTCGCGTCCCGCGAGGAAGGCGATCAGGCGCGTCACCGAGCGAGCCTGCATGCCCGCGCTCGCCGCAAGCTCGATGAGCCACGGCTCGGTGTGCCGGGCCTCCTCCGCGCTGTCTGCCGCCCCCGGATCGCCCAGCAGCGCGTGCACGCGCGAGGCCTCGTCCACGAGGAAGGCGGCGGTGTCCGCCTGGGCAATGGCGCGCCGAAGCGCCTGCAGCGCGCGATCCTCCGCCTCGTAGAGATGTCGGCCCACGCCCACGCCGAGGGACGCGGCGCGCTCGGATGGACCCGCGCGACGCAGTGCCGCGGTGAGCGCCGGCAGGCGGGTATCAAGCTCGCCGCGCGTCGTGTAGAACATGTCGAGACCACCCCGCTGCCACGAGGCGAGGCGGTGCTGCACGGGCGTGGCGAAGCGGCCGAGCTCGCCGGCGAGGTGAGCGCGCAGCTCAGTGGCGGGGGAGTCCGCGTCCGCGGGGGCCGTGGTCGTGAGGTAGACGACGGCGATGAGGCCGCCCTCGAGTCGCTGCACGGACACCCGCTGTTGCGCCGTGCGAATGAGGTCGAGGTCATGCTGCAGTGAGTCGATCATGAACATGACGGGCTGTCCCGCCGCGTGCAGCCGGTCGTAGACCGCGTGCACACTCGTGATCGCGAGCCGCGCGCCGGCTTGCTCCGCGCGATCCGCGTGGAATCGCGCAATCTCGTCGACGTCCACGGGGCGCGAGAAGCGCGACTCGTAGACCCAGCGGTAGTCAGTCACCTGTGCGGGATCGAGGTGGATCCCTGTGTCCCGAGCGACGGCGGCCGCGACTTCCGGGTTCGGCATATCGATGGAGATCTCGGGAATCGTGAGGGGCCGCCGTGCGAGGTCTCCCGGCCTGACGTTCGGTTGCCCGCCCGCGGTTGCCGCGAGGAGCGAGGCAACGAGCGTGTAGTCGGAGAACCGCCCCACCAGCACGGGCGTATCGCCGTCGAGCTCGCGTTCGCGGTGATAGTGCGAGATGGTGCCCGAGAAGCAGACGGCATCGTTCTCCGCGAGCGCGCGGCGGTACTGCTCCGCGGTGTCGTGCGGGTCCGAGTACGGATACGAGCGCAACGCAATACCCGGCAGCTGCGCCTCGGCCCCGGCAAGGCGGGCAACCGAGTGCGCCGAGCCGATGAATCCTACGCGTACGCTCACACGCTTAGCTTGGCACAGCCTCGCCCGAGGGTGTGGCGTCGAGGCCGAGCGCGGCGAGCGTTTCGCGCACCGCGCCCTGCGCCTCCGTGGCGGAAAGCTGGCCCGTAAGCCACCGGCCCGAGAGCCCCTCGACAAGGGCGGTGAGCGTCAGCGCGAGCCCCGCAGCATCCGCGTCGGGCGCAGCCTCAGCGATGAGCGCGCGCACGTCGGCCTGCCAGGAGGCGGTGGAGCGGGCGACTGCGGTGGCCCGATCCCGATCGAAGACCGCCGCAGCACGCAGCTCGTTCCACGCAGTCGACCCGGCGCGGATACCCGGCTCGTCGCCGAACTCGGAGCACAGCAGTGCGGCCAACCGCGCCGCCGGGGTATGCGTGCCGGAGACCTCGTCCGCCCGGCGCGTGGCGCTCGCCGTCACCTCGTCGAGCGCGGCCTGCAGTAGGCCATCGCGATCGCCGAAGTGGTAGGGGAGCAGGCCGATCGATACGCCGGCCTCGCGGGCAACTGCGCTCATGCGGAAGCGCGCCAGGCCACCCCGCGCGATGACCGCGGCGCAGGCGGCGAGGATGCGTTCACGGGCGTCCTGAGACATGCGGGCTCCTCTTTCGTGTGGCGCGGCGGGCTTGACACCGCGCCCCGCAGAACTGAAACTATTTTCAGGATACCGGTTCGGAACAGGAACGAGGAAGTGCATGAGCGACCCGACCGCGAAATTTGAGCTGATCGAAGCGACGATCGAAGACGTGCTGAGCGCATTCGAGCGCGGCGAGATCACGAGCGTGTGGCTCACCGAGCGCTACCTCGCCCGCGCCGCGGCCTACGATCAGGGCCCCGAAGGCTTGCACGCGATCATCGTGCCCAACCCGCACGCGCTCGCCGCAGCGGAGGAGTCCGATCGTCGCTGGGCTGCCGGCACCGCCCGCCCGCTTGAGGGGGTGCCCTTCACTGTGAAGGATTCCTACATGGTGCAGGGGCTCACCGTGGCCTCGGGGTCGCCCGCGTTCGAGCATCTCGTCGCGCAGTGGGACGCGTTCTCCGTTGAGCAGCTGCTTGAGGCTGGCGCCGTGCTCGTCGGGAAGACAAACATGCCACCGATGGCAGACGGCGGCATGCAGCGCGGCGTCTACGGGCGCGCCGAGAGCCCGTACAACCGCGACTACCTGGCCGCCGCGTACGCCTCCGGCTCCTCAAACGGCTCGGGTGCGTCGACCGCTGCGAACCTCGCCGTGTTCGGCATGGGTGAGGAGACCGTGTCGTCCGGGCGCAGCCCCGCCTCGAACAATGGCCTGTGCGCGTACACGCCAAGCTGGGGCGTGCTGTCGATCCGTGGCAACTGGCCACTCTTCCCGGCCCGCGATGTTGTCGTGCCCCACACGCGCACCATGCCCGACATGCTCCGCCTGCTCGACGTGCTGGTGCAGGACGACGCGAACACCCGCGGTGACTTCTGGCGCAACCAGAGCATCGTCGAGCTGCCGAAGCCGAGCGCGCATCGCCCGGCAAGCTACCTTGAGGTTGCTGAGGCGGACGCGCTCCGCGGAAAGCGCTTCGCGGTGCCAGCGATGTACCTGGGTGAGGACCCGAACTTCCCGATCGCGGTGCGCCCGAGCGTGCTCGAGCGTTTCGCCGAGGCCCGCGCACGGCTTGAGGAGCTGGGTGCCGAGGTGGTTGTGACGGGCTTCCCCTTGATCGAGCAGTACGAGGGCGACCGCCCCGGCCAGGAGAACGTCGACGCGCTGGGTGTGCTGCCCGCCGGCTGGATGGACACCGAGTTCTCTGACTTCCTTGCCTTCGGGTGGGACGACTTCCTGCGCGCGAACGCGGATCCCGCGATCCCGAATCTCGGCGTCGTCGATCCCGATCAGATCTTCCCTCAGCCCGAGGGCACCCTGCCCGATCGCTACGAAGAGGTTGAGGACTACCCGAACCGCTACCGCGCCACCGTGGCGCTCGCGCAGGCGCCCGGCGGTGTGCCAGATCCGCGCGAGCGTGCGGACTTCGCGGACGGGCTTCGCGCACTTGTGCAGCTCCGCGAAGATCTCTTCGAGCGCTGGCTGCGCGAGGAGAGCTTCGACGGAGTCGTGTTCCCCGCGAATGCCGATGTGGGGCGCGAGGACGCAGAGCGAGATGTGGCCGCGGCCGACCACGCCTGGTCGAACGGGGTGTTCTTCTCCAACGGCAACTACGCGCTGCGCCACCTGGGCATCCCCACGGTGACGGTGCCGATGGGGCTGATGAGCGACATTGGCATGCCGATCGGCCTCACCTTCGCCGGGGCCGCCTACTCCGACCCGACGCTGCTCGGCTACGCGGCAGCGTTCGAGGCCCCGGGCTCCATGCGCGTGGCGCCCGCGAGTGCCCCCGCGCTGCCGGAGGACATCCTGGGAAACTAGCGCGCTCGGCGCCGCACCGCACCGGCGAAACCCCTCCCGGACCCCTGAAGGCTCCGGGAGGGGTTTTTCACGGAAGAAAGTTCACATCCGATGTTGTTAAGGGCAACCTTAGCTAGATAGGATGAACTGTTTTTGCCCGCGTATGCGCGGTTTCAGCGGCGAACAGGAGCCCACATTGACCCCGACGAACAGTCGCCAAACGCGGAGTTCACGGGTGTCTCCCGTGCGTCGTGCGGCACTTCTTGTGAGCGCCGCACTGTTGCCGCTCGGCCTTCTGGTCACCTGCCCCACTGCTGCGCTCGCTGCGGCGCCCCAGAAAGTGACTGTGAAGGCGAGCGTCGGCACGGATCGGGTGGTCTCAGCGACGGTCACCTGCGCGAGTGCGCGAGCCTGCGCGGGATCGCTCTCCCTGAAGCTCAGCACCGGTGGGACGAAGACGCTGAAGTATGAGGCGAAGGCCCGCGGAACGAAGACCGTCACGTGGACGCTCAGTACCGCGCAACACGGTGCCCTCGTGAAGCGGGGGAGCGCTACGCTCACCGTTACCGGGAAGGCCACGCGTCCGGGCAAGAGTAGCTTTACGCAGCGGGCCACAGTCAAGCCAGCAGTCGCCCAGGTGAGTGCGCGCAGCACGAGTTACACGGTTCCCACGACTCGCAAGTTGGCACTGTCACTGAATTGCGCCGCCGCCGCGGGGTGCGCTGGGACGATCCAGCTTGAGCTCGGCAAGACCGCGCTTGTGAAGACCCCGGTGCAGTTGAAGAAGGGCGCGCAAACGGTCACGCTGCAGCTCAGCGCGGCTCAGTACAGCAAGCTCACCGAGCAGCCGGCCACCTACACGCTGAATGTGCGCGAAACACAGCCGGATGTGACCCAGCGCACCACTGCGTTGAAGCTTGCGCGACCTGCAACGGTTCCCGAGCCGAAACCCGAGCCCCCTGTGCGCACGGCGTCGAAAGCGTACGCTGAGCGGAACTGGACCCCGGCGGCAGTGGACACCTGCCCCGCAGCGCTTCACGCGTCGTACCAGACGATTGGACCGGATGGAAAGATCTATCCCACCTGGCACCCGGCTCAGGTGACTGACCCGGCAACGGGTGAGACCTGCAGCTTCGGACACGAGCACGGGGCCGATCCACGCAGCTCGAACATTTTCGACTGGGTTTCGGCGTTCTACGCGCCGAGTGATCTTGCGCAGGGTGAACCCGTGGGGATCCCGTTTGGCTACACGAGCGAAGAACTTGAGAACTATGGCCATGAGCATGGCGGCATGGCAATGCGGCATGAGGACAACGCCGGGCACAAGGTGTTTGTTGCAAATGGCGTGAAGATGCTTGACGCGGATCGCAACTGGCTGCGCCTCGCGGATGGAAGCCAGCTGCTGTGCGACGTTTTAATCAAGCAGCACCAGGGGAGTTGGTCTCCGGATGCGACCTCAAACAATGCACACGAGAGTGAGTTTGCGGCACGCTGCAACGACGGGACCGAGATCATCACGTCGATTCTGACGCGCTTCGGGAATGCAAACGAGATGTTCGGCACCTGTGCGCCGGAGGAAGCGATCGCCACGGTGGGCAGTGTGCTGCCGGCTGGTGACGGAGGTCGCCGGATCATCCCGACAACCGACTGTGTGCGGAACAATCCCACCGACTGGACCCTGTACGAACTGTGGGAGAGCGACAGCAAGATTGTCGCCTCGGACGGCACCGTGCTTGCCGCGTTCGACCCCTGGTTCGGAGTGCGTAACCCGAGTCGAATCTACGACCGCGCATCGAGCACCGCGACCACGAACGCAATCAGCCGGCCCCTCGACTTCGCTTGGTACGCGGACCGGCCGGCCACTGACTACCTGTGGGCGGGGCTGTCTGCGACCGAACGCTTTGACTACGCCGACCCGCGCTCGCCATTCAACGGAGCACAGCGCGATTTCTACCTTGGCGAGCTTCAACTGGCGAGTGGGCCGACCGCGGACGGCATGGTCTACAGCGATCCGTACGGCGGCTCCGCTCGTGCGGATCGCACGGTGGGCGCGATCCGCCAGCTGATCCGTCCAGGAAGCGTGCTGGGCGACGTTGCGCTGAGCCGCCAAAAGTTTGACGCAAAGGCTGACTTTGGCAAGAACAACGGGGTGCACGCGCCGAACTGACGCGTCCCGTTCCGCGGGCGGCGTCGCGCCGAACACCCGCGTCCTCTGAGAGAAACAGGAACACTGTGAACAGATCAGTTATGCGCGCCCGCGCAACGCTCGGCTTGGCAGTCGCGCTCGGGCTCGTCTCGAGCGCGTGTGTCACCGCGCCGGCTCTGGCAGCACCCACCGCCACCCCCGAAGTGACTCCGGCCACGGCCACGAGCCCGGGCGCACCGCCCGTCTCGGAGGTCCGCTGGACCGGTGAAGCTGGCGGTGACCTCGGCTACGGTTCGAGCCGCTCCTCCTGCGATGTCAATGGAGACGGCTACGCGGACACCGTGGTGGGGGATTGGTGGTGGAAACGGGGCAACACCGCGAACGCGGGAGCTGCCTATGTGCTGCTGGGCGGGGCAGACCCCGTAGGCGGCGCGATTGGCACCGGAGTCGCGGTTGGCGCGGTTCGGATCGATGGCCCGAACATCCCCAACGCCTTTGCCGGAATGAGTGTGTCCTGCGCTGGGGACATCAACGGGGATGGTTTCGATGACGTCATCGTGGGCTCCAACCGCACGCAGCGCACCTGGGTGGTGCTGGGGGCAGCCGACTTCGAGCCGGTCGACGTGACCACGCTCGGCACGCGTGGCTTCGAGGTGACCAACTCGGCTGCGGTCGCCGAGAACGCTGCGCCGGGAGGTGCGGCAAACTTTGGTTTCTGGGTCACCGGCCTGGGCGATGTTAACGGCGACGGCCTCGATGATTTCGCAATCACCGACAACCTCTTCAGCAAGCCCGCCAATCCTGCGACAGGGGCGCCCGCCGCTTCGAAAGTGGGACGGGTCTGGGTGATTGCTGGCTCTGAAAACGTCAACACTATTGATGTTGCCTCCGAAGCAGGTGCGGCTCGCGTGCTCTTCACGATCGACGGGGCAGGTGGGCAGATTATTTCCGCTGAAAATGTCGGTGACCTCAACGGCGATGGCCTCGCCGACGTGGTGGTCGGCAGCTACGGCGCTACGCCCTGGGGTGCTGCGACGCCAGTGCCCGGAGCGGCCTACGCTGTGTTTGGTTCCACCACACCGCAGAGCGTCGATGTAGGGGCGCTCGGCGACCGCGGCTTCGCGGTGTACGGGCCGCAGCGCGGCCGGGACCGGCTCGGCACATCAATCGCGGCGCTTGGAGACATCAACGGTGACGGGAAGGCCGACTTCGTGGTTGGTGGCGACGGCGTTACGAATGCCGCGACCGGCCCGCGCGCTGGTGGAGCAGCCGTCGTCCTGGGCTCCGACTCCACGCAGACCGTGTTCACCCGTCCCGGTGCGACGAACAACGCGGTCTACCAGTGCGAGGACGCGACCACGAACACGAGCGGCAGCTGCACGGCGGGCGAAGCGCCGCGCGGATACTGGATTGACGGTGCCGCCGCGGATGACAAGTTGGGTTGGGCCTCTGCAGGGCTCGCCGATGTGAACGGGGACGGGGTTCCCGAGACCCTGCTCGGCGCATGGGGCCATGATTCCGCCGGCGCAAACGCCGGTGCAATCTATGTGGTCTACGGGCGGCCGGGGTTCTCGGGAACCATCGCGACTGCGGGGTTGAGCGCTGCGGACGGTTTCCGGATTGACGGGGCAACCGCTGGGGCGCAGCTGGGCCGCTCGGTGGGCGGCGTGGTCGATTTCGATGGCAACGGGGTGCCTGACGTGTTGGGCGGAGCGAATGGCACCGACTACGCCGCTGTCTACCTCCTCGGTGCGGCGAAGACCCAGATTGAGCTCGCTGCAAACGAGCTGAGCGTTGGGACAGGGGGAACGATTACCGCGACAGTCTCTGCTCCTCGCGCCGGGGCAGGAGCCCCGCACGGGACTGTCACGTTTGACCAGGCGGGCGCCACGATTGCACAGTGTGAGGCCGTCCCCGTCACCGACGGGAGCGCCACCTGTGCGGTTTCAGAGCTCCCCGCGGGTGGCTCGCAGACATTTGCCGCGGAGTTCTCCGATGAGAGCGGCAGCTTTGCGCCCGCTCGCGCAGAACTTGTCGCTGAGGTTGCGAAGCTCAGTTCCGCCACGCGTCTCGGAGGCGATAGCACTGGGACGGCGGGCGATGAGCTCGAGTTCACTGCGACCGTAGCCGCGGGCGCCGGTGGAGAGGTCACGTTCTTTGCGGGGGAGACGGAACTGGGTTCGGCTCCCGTGGAGCAGGGCCTCGCCACCTTCACCTACACGTCCCCGGTCGCCACGACGTTCCAGCTCACCGCAAAGTACTCGGGTGACGCGCGCACCAACGCCTCAACCGCGAAACCTCGTCGTGTCACAGTTGGGCTGATCCCGGTCACGCTTGGCGCGGTCACGGTCGACGCCGCAAAGGTCGTGTACGGCGTTCGGCCGAGCGCAACTGTTCGCGTGACCGGCGCACAGGCCGGAACGGTGTTGTTCAGCGCGGGCTCGCGCGATCTTGGAACGGCGCGCGTCGTGGGCGGGAAGGCGACGCTCAAGTTGCCAGCGCTGAGTGTCGGCAGCTACCGGATCGGGGCGGAGTACATCGGAGATGATGCCCATTCCGATACACCGCGGCGCGTGTCGGTGAACACCCTGAATGTGGTGAAGGCCACCGTCTCCTCGGCGAGCGTGACAACGACTCAGGCGAAGTATGGTGCCCGGCCAACGGTCACGGTGAAGCTTGGCAAGCTGAACAACGGGGCATACCCCACCGGAAAGCTGGTTGTTGCGTTCGGCTCCGCGAAGCAGACCGTCACTCTCCGCGCTGATCACCGAGGGGTGATCAAGGTGACCGCGCCGCGTGCGCTCACGGGCAACGTCACGGTGACGGCTGAGTTCCCGGGCTCGGCGAACATCGCCAGCAAGAAGGCCACAGCAACCCAGAAGGTCGCGAAGAAACCCGGAAAGAAGAAGTAGGCGGGCGCTGGGCCGGGGCAACCCCGGCCCAGTTCCTCCGGCCGCGGACTACTCCTGGTCTGACGGAAGCGGTTCGGGTTCGAAGCGGTCAACGCTCAGCGCCAGGCGGCGCAGCAGCACGGAGAGTCGATCGCGCTCAGAGCGTGCCAGCCCGCCGAGGAGGCGCTCCTCCGAATCGCTCAGTCGCGTCATTGCCGCGTCGACGAGCGTGAGCCCGAGCGGCGTCATCTCGACGAGCACGCCTCGGCCATCATTCGGGTCGGTGAGGCGGAGCACGAGGCCGCGATCCACCATGCGATCGATGCGGTTCGTCATCGTGCCGCTCGACACCATGGTCTGTTGCACGAGCACCTTCGTGCTTTGGCGGAACGGCTCGCCACCGCGTCGCAGCACGGCGAGCACATCAAACTCCCACGACGCGAGGCCCGAGCGCTCGAACGCGTGCGCGCGTGCGCGGTCCAGGTGCTTCGTGATGCGCCACAGCCGCGAGAAGATGGCGAGCGGCGCGAGATCCAAATCCGGGCGCGCCGAACTCCAGTCCGCGATGATCCGATCGACCTCGTCCTCGTGCTTCATCCCCCCATTATCTCGTGCGCTCGCGGGAAGTCAGTGCGCACGCGCGGGAGGGCGGCGCCGATTCTTGCGCGAGGGTGTCACGAGCGGTCGCGGATTCTGGCAGACTAGTCGGGTGCTGTTTGGGCACGGTCCGCCTTGGTGTAATGGCAGCACGACAGCCTTTGGAGCTGTTAGGTCTAGGTTCGAATCCTGGAGGCGGAACTGGTGCGCTGCTGCGGGGGATCCTCGCGGGGCGCACACGGCCGTACCGAGCGGCCGGGAGAAAGGAAACGCACATGGCTGAACGCTCACTTGCGGTTGTGATCCTCGCCGCCGGTCAGGGAACCCGCATGAAGTCCTCCCTGCCGAAGGTGCTCCACCCCATCGGGGGCCGCTCGCTGATCGCTCACGTGCTTGATACCGCGGCAGGGCTCGCCCCGACGCAGGTGGTCGCGGTGGTGCGCCACGATCGTGACCGCGTCGCCGCCGCGATCCTGGATCACGCGCCCGACACGGTGATCGTGGACCAGGATGCCGTGCCGGGCACCGGCCGCGCCGTGGAGCAAGCGCTTGAGGCGCTGCCCGCAGACTTCGACGGCTCGGTCGTTGTGCTCTCCGGCGATGTGCCGCTCGTTGACACCGCAACCCTCGACCGCCTCGTCACGGGGCACCTCGAGGGCGGCCGAGCGATGACGATGCTCTCTGCGATCTTCGCGAACCCCACCGGTCTCGGGCGCATCTTGCGGACCGCGGACGGTGCGGTGACCGGCATCGTTGAGGAGAAGGACGCGAGCGACGCCGAGCGCCGCATCACCGAGATCAATGGCGGCATCTATGTGTTTGCCCGCCGGGCGGTCGCCGACGCACTCGCGCAGATCGATACGAACAACGCCCAGGGCGAGAAGTACCTCACCGACGCCGCCGCGCGCATCCTCGCCACGGGCGGTGCGGTCGAGGCCGTCGCCACCGACGATCCCTGGCTGATCGCCGGGGTGAACGATCGCGTGCAGCTTGCGCAGGCGGGGCGTGAGCTCAACGCCCGCATCGTGCAGGCGCACCAGCGTGCCGGCGTGACGATCCAGGATCCCGCGACCACGTGGATCGACGCCGACGTGTCGATCGGGGCCGACGCCGAGATTCTGCCCGGCACCTTCCTGCACGGCGCGACCTCGATTGCCGCCGGCGCGATCATTGGGCCGGACACGACGCTGACCGACTGCGAGGTCGGCGAGGGCGCACGCATCCGCCGGAGCGAGGCGACCCTTGCCGTGTTCGCCTCCCGCGTCGAGGTCGGTCCCTTCGCCTACATTCGCCCGGGCACCGAGCTCGGCGAATCCGGCAAGATCGGCGCGTTCGTTGAGACCAAGAACGCGAAGATCGGCGATGGCAGCAAGGTGCCGCACCTGAGCTACGTCGGCGACGCGACGATCGGCACCGGTACGAACATCGGGGCGGGAACCATTTTCGCGAACTATGACGGCGTGCAGAAGCACCAGGCCACGGTCGGCGACGGTGTTCGCGTCGGATCGAAGAATGTGCTCATCGCTCCGGTTACCATTGAAGATGGCACGTACACGGCAGCGGGTACGGTCGTGCGGAAGAACGTTCCCTCGGGTTCGCTGGCGCTGAACGTGGCGCCCCAGCGAAACATCGAGGGATGGGTGGCCGAGAATCGACCGGGCACGAGCACCGCGGAAGCGGCGCAGCGCGCGAGCGACACGTCAGCCGAGTGAGCGCGGAACAGCGGGAAAACACAGAGTGAGGAAGAACCAGCACTGATGAGCAAGATCGAGATGGCGGGGCAGAAAAAGCTCGTCCTGATTACGGGCCGGGCATACCCCGAGCTCGCCGAGCAGGTGGCTGCCGAGCTCGGCGCCGAACTCGTTCCCACCGATGCGCGTACCTTCGCGAACGGTGAGCTGTATGCGCGTTTCGACGAGAGCGTCCGTGGTTCGGACGCCTTCGTGATCCAGTCGCACACCAACCCGATCAACGAGTGGCTCATGGAGCAGCTCATCATGGTTGACGCGCTCAAGCGCGCGTCGGCAAAGCGAATCACCGTGGTTGCCCCGTTCTACCCGTACTCCCGCCAGGACAAGAAGGGCCGCGGCCGCGAGCCCATCTCTGCTCGCCTGATCGCTGATCTCTTCAAGACCGCGGGTGCGGATCGCATCATGTCGGTCGACCTGCACGCCCCCCAGATCCAGGGCTTCTTCGACGGCCCGCTCGATCACCTGTTCGCGATGCCCGTGCTGCTCGAACACTTCGAGAAGCACCTGAACCGCGACGACCTCACCGTCGTCTCGCCGGACATGGGCCGCGTGCGCGTGGCTGACGTGTGGAGTGACCGCCTCGGCGCACCGCTCGCGATCATCCACAAGCGCCGCGACCCCTCGGTTGCGAACCAGGCATCGGTGCACGGCATTGTCGGCGATGTGAAGGATCGCTGGTGCCTGATGGTTGACGACATGATCGACACCGGCGGCACAATTTCGAAGGCGGCCGAGGCGCTTAAGGAAGCCGGCGCGCGCGGTGTGACAATCGCGGCGACGCACGCGATCTTCTCCGGCAAGGCCGTTGAGTACCTGTCCCAGGACTTCATCGACCAGGTCGTCGTCACCGACACGCTCCCCGTTCCCGAGGAGAAGCAGTTCGAGAAGCTCACCGTGCTCTCGATCGCGCCCCTGCTTGCGAAGGCGATCCACGAGGTGTTTGAGGACGGCTCCGTGACGAGCATGTTCGAGGGCGCAGCATAGGCGCCCAGACCCTCGGCCTCGCCGACAAAGCCTGAGCCCCGCCCCTTCAGCTGAAGGGGCGGGGCTCAGGCATTGAGTGCGTGTGTGGTGGCTAGAGCTCCTCACCCACCACATCGACGAGCTCGGTCCCGTACGCACCGGGCTCCGTGCCATGCCCAATCTGGCGGTAGATCTCGGGCTTCCGTGCACGGATGACGAGCGCCCAGAGGATGCCGATGATTCCGGCGGCGAAGATCATCCCGGGGAGGACGAACGTGGACGCATCCGGCTGCTCCTGCCCGAGCATCAGCTGGAAGTTCTGCAGGATCATGACGAACACCCACAGTAGCGCGATGCCCGAGATGATGGGGGCGACGAGTGTGGTCCACACGCTCAGCCCGCGCCGGTTGCGGCGGAAGAAGCCGATCACCGCCGCTGCGATCACAGCCATCAGCAGCACGAGGCCCATGGCGCCCGTGTTGGTGAGCCACGTGAACATCGTGAGCACGGGGTAGAGGAAGGCGGACTCGCCGAGCGCTGCAGCGCCGCCGAAGGCCTCACCGGCAAGCGCAAAGCCGACGACCACGACGATGGCGATCACGGTCTGCGCGACCGATCCCGCCCAGGGGGCGCCGGCTCGGCTGGTGCGCGCGAACCACGCGGGGAGCACGCCCTCGCGCCCGAGCGAGAAGAAGTAGCGCGCAACGGCGTTGTGGAAGGACTGCTGCGCGGCGAAGAGGCTCGTCAGGAAGAGCAACGTCATGACGTCCGCAAAGAGCACGCCCACCTGGTCGGTCATGAAGACAAACATGAGGTCGGGGCCAAACTCCTGCGATGCAGGTACGATCTGGGCGGGGCCGATGCCCACCGAGAATGCCCAGGCGCTGAACGCGTAGAAGACACCAATGATCGCGACGGCGGCGTAGGTTGCCCGCGGCACGGTGCGCTTCGGATCCTTCGCTTCCTCACCGTAGATGGCGGCACCCTCGAAGCCCATGAACGCGGCAACGCCGAACACGAGAATGATGCCGAGGGCAGGGCCGAACAGCGCGCCGGGGTTGAGCGTGGCGGTGGACACACCCTCGGGTGCTGCGCCGATCGCCACGATGTCGAAGATGATCACAACGAGGAACTCGAGGCCGACCAGCACGCCGAGTACCTTCGCTGAGAGGTCCACCCGGTTCACGCCGAGAATGCCAACGAGCACGATGCACAGCAGAATCCAGAGCCACCAGGGTGATGCGAAGCCGAACTTCGCCTCGAGGAACATCGACAGCTGGAATCCGAAGAGTCCGTAGATCCCGATCTGCATGGCGTTGTAGGAGACGAGCGCGATGAGTGAGGCGCCCACGCCGAGCGGGCGGCCGAGCCCCTGCGCAATGTACGCGTAGAACGCACCGGCGTTTGTGATGTTGCGCCCCATCGCGGTGTACCCGACCGCGAACACGGTGAGGATCACTGCGATGAGCAGGAAGCCGAGCGGCACCCCGAGCGACTCGGTGACGGCGAACGAGGTGGTCACGCCGCCCGCGACCACGGTGAGCGGCGCGGATGCCGCGATGATCATGAGCGTGATCGCGGGCACACCGAGCGTGCGGCGGCTCAGCCCCGGATCGTGCGCCGTTTCGGGCGTCGGTGCGGTGGTGGTCATGTGGGTTTCCTCCCCGGTCTCGCGTCTTTGCCGACCAAGCCAGCTTCGGCGCTGGCGGCACATGTGAGTGAGTCTAGGTTCGAGAAACCGTGATCAGAAGCCGAAAGCTGTGCCGTGCGCGCACGGGACATGACCGCGCGCGCACGGCTTTCCAAATGGATAGTCTGCGAGCCGGGGATCCCGCCTTGCGTCCGTCAGCTGAAGGCCGCGCGCACCTCGTCGTGGGGGAGCGCATAGCTCACGTGTCCGGCGCGACCGACGGTGTCGCGTGCCGCCACGAGGGCGTTCACCACGGCCTCCTCCGTGGCCTGCACCACCGCTTCGAAGAATGGGTCGATGCTGCCCCAGGCGACGTGCTCGAGTGTTTCCGTGCGCACGGTCTTGCCGGCCATGGCTGAGCTCAGTCCGCCGGGATTCGCTGTGGAGAACGCGAGGAAGATGTCGCCCGAGAAGTGGCTGCCCGTGGTGCCCGTGCGCGCGAGGCCGAGCGGCACGCGCCGCGCGAGGGCGCGGCACTGATCGGGGAGTAACGGGGCATCGGTTGCGACGATGACGATCACGCTCCCGGCGCCCGGGGTAGCGCTCCGCGGGGCGGTGCTGGAGTCGGCGAGGTCGGCCTCGAACCAGGGCTCGGTCTCCATCGGGTTCGGCGCCTGCGAATCCTGGCCGAGCGGCTGCCCCTGAATGCGGAGCTCTTTGCGGCCGCCAAAGTTTGCCTGGAGGAGCACGCCCACAGTCCAGCTTTCCTCGCCTGAACGCACCACGCGGGAGGCGGTGCCCGTACCGCCCTTGAAGCCGTAGCAGTTCATGCCGGTGCCGCCACCGGTGTTTCCCTCTGCGACGGGCCCGGAGGCTGCGGCGTTCAGGGCTTCGGCCGCGTGCTCGGGGCGCACGGTGTCGGCGTTGATCGAGTTGAGGTACCCATCCCATGTCTCGCCGACCGCGGGGAGCATCCATGCGGCTGCGGTTGCGGGGTGGTGCTCCGCCATCCATGCGTCGACCCCGCGGTGCACCGCGCCAACTGCGTGTGAGTTGGTGAGCGCGATGGGGGCCTGGAGTTGGCCGGACTCCTCGATCCAGCTGCGCCCCGTGAGCTCGCCGTTGCCGTTGAGTACTGCGATACCCGCCGCGCACGGGAGCCCGGCGTGCTCGCGGCCGCGCGGCAGGATCGCGGTGACGCCCGTTCGGGCAACAACCGGGGAGTCGAAGGAGAGCGTGACCTGCCCGACGGTCACTCCTGGAACATCCGTGATTGCGTTCCAGGTTCCGGTCTCGCCGTCGAACGGTACGCCCAGTTCGCGCGCCCGTGGCGTCGTCCCATTCTTGGGCCGCTCAACATTGAACATTGTTTAATCCCATCGTCTATGCATAAACTGCAGAACACTAGGTGTATCCCACCGAGACTGATTCGTGTTCGAATCCTAGCTGGTTTTCACGCCGAGACAAAGGAGTCCGAAATGTCCACCACCCCCGTTCCCCACTCCCCAGTGGATGCCGCCGCCCCCGCGGCTGGGCCGCCGAGCGGCGCGCTCGCCAAGGGCCGGCTCGGCACGTGGGACATCATCTTCTTCGTGGTGTCGGCCGCCGCGCCACTCACCGTCGTCGTGAGCGGAGCCATGACCTCATTCCGCATGGGCGGCGTCGGTGCGCCGGGCGCGATCCTGTTCTGCGCGGTGGTGTTGGTCTTCTTCGCACTCGGCTTCACCGCGATGTCGAAGAGCGTCCGTAACGCCGGTGCTTTCTACGCGTACGTGTCCCGCGGGCTCGGGAAGCCGCTCGGCATCGGTGCCTCTTCGGTCACCGTTTTCGCCTACATCTCTCTCGTGATCTCCTTCTACGGTTTCATTGGCTTCTTCGCGCAGTTCACGTTTGCAGAGCTCCTCGGTATCGACCTTCCGTGGGGCGTGTGGTCGCTCATCGCCGTCGCAATCGTTGCGTTCCTCGGCTACCGTTCGATCGACGTGGGGGCGCGCGTGCTTGCGGTGCTCCTCACGCTTGAGGTTGCAATCCTCTTGGTCCTCGCGGTCGCCGCACTCGCCGATGGCGGTCCCGAGCCCTGGAGTCTCGCGGGATTCGACCCCCAGAACGTCTTCTTCGCGCCAGCAGCCGGTGCCCTCTTCGTCATGGGCTTTGGCGCCTACCTCGGTTTCGAGAGCACCGCGATCTACGCGGAGGAAGCGAAGCGCCCCGAGCGCACGATTCCACGCGCCACCATCATCGCGGTGGTGTTCCTCGGCGTGTTCTACGCCTTCACGTTCTGGATCCTCACCGTGGCGTTTGGTGCGGAAGGCGTCGTCGCACTCGCACGTACCGACGCGTTCGAGACCGTGGTGATCGAGGGCACGGGGGAACTCGCTGGTGCCTGGGCAGCGTTCGTGATGAAGATCCTCATTGTGACGAGCTTCTTCGCGTGCGTGCTGTCGTTCCACAACGCGTGCACACGGTATCTCTTTTCCCTGGGTCGGGAGGGGCTCCTCCCGAAGATGCTTGCGCGCACAAGCCCGAAGACGCACGCGCCCGCGACCGCGAGCCTCACACTTTCGGTGTTCTCGGCAGTCGGTGTTGTGATCGCGATCCTGGTCGGAGCTGATCCGTTCCTGGGGCTCGCGCTCTGGACGTACGCAACCGGAGTGCAGGGGCTCGTCTTCGCGCAGGCGCTCGCAGCGGTGGCCGTGGTCTGGTACTTCGCACGTGACCGGCGCGGTCACAGCGTGTTCCGCGTTGTCATCGCGCCGATTCTGGGGGCGCTGGGCCTAATTGTGGGCTACGCGCTCATTGTCACGAACTTCGAGGTGGTCACCGGGCTCGAAGGCCCGATCAACCAAGTGCTCTTGCTACCCACCCCGATCCTGCTCACCGCCGGAGTGATCGTTGGCCTGGTGCTGCGCGCGCGGCGCCCGAAGTACTACGCGGGGCTCACGGAAACGGTGCGTGTGCCGGATGCCCTAGGCTGAGCGCATGAACGCGACCGAGCGGCGCCGTGGAGAACGGCGCGAAGAGATCATTCGTGCCTTCTGGCGCGTCGCTCGGACGCGGCCCCGCGGCGGGGTGAACGTGCGTGCGGTCGCCGCTGAAGCGGCGATGAGCCCGGCGAATGTGCTGCATTACTTCTCGAGTCTCAACGAGCTGCAGATCACTGCGCTTGCGGGCGCCATGGAGCAGTTCGCCGAGCGGCGCCAGGATATCCTCGACCGTTCCGCGTCTGCCGCGGCCCGTGTGGCGGCCATGATCGAGGCAGGGGTTCCCGACGAAATCAGTGATGAGTTGCGTCAAGTGTACGAAAGCGTGCCTATCCTGGCGGAGCACCCCGAGTACCTGCCGGCGCACCGGGCGCTTGTCGAGCGGCAGGTCATGCTTTACCGCACGCTCGTGGAGATTGGTGCTGGCACAGGGGAGTTCACGCTCGCGTCGCCGCCCGGCATCATCGCACGCAACCTGGTTGCGCTCGAAGATGCCTACGATCTGTACCCGCTCGTGGGGGATCGGACCCCGCGCGAGGAATGCCGCGCAGCGGTGCGCTCGTATGCCGAACTGGCGCTCGGCCTTTCCGCGGGCTCACTCGTGGGCGCACTGACTGGTGCCCCGCAGCCCCGCTAGCCGCCTGCCCACCTGCCGAGCGCTCCCCACGCGCCGCGCCTGCCCGCCTGCTCACCTGCCCGCCCGCCCATCTCCACCCCACCCCGCCCGCAGGGTAGATCGCCTGCGCGGGGGCAGGCTGCTTCGCGCCGCAACCTACCTTTCGGTGAACGATCTGCCCGGGGCGGACGGAGCCGGAGTCGTGGCCGACAGTGCGGCTCGCGGGCGAGCGCTCCAACGCACGAAAAGAGGGGTGAGGCGCGTGAACGCCCCACCCCTCCTTTCGCGTGCCGAACTAGAGGGTGTTGCCGAGCTTGAAGCCCTTCTCGCCCTCTTCGTCACGGGTGTAGGAGAAGCCGTCGGCGCCGATCGTCACGGCCATCTCCGACGCATCGGTGCGCGCAACGACGGGCTGCGGGTTCCCATCGAGGTCGAGCACGAGGGAGGCCTCCGTGTACCAGGACGGAACAACCGGGTTGCCCCACCAGTCGCGGCGCTGGTTGTCGTGCACGTCCCAGGTAACAACCGGGTTGTCGGGGTCGCCCGTGTAGTAGTCCTGCGTGTAGATCTCGACGCGGTGCCCATCGGGATCGAGGATGTAGAGGTAGAACGCGTTCGAGACACCGTGGCGGCCCGGGCCGCGCTCGATGCGATCAGACATGCGCAGCGCGCCCAGCTTGTCGCAAATCGCGAGGATGTTGTGCTTCTCGTGGGTCGAGAACGCGACGTGGTGCATGCGCGGGCCGTCGCCTCCGGTTGCCGCCGTGTCGTGGACGGTGGGCTTGCGGCGCAGCCACGCTGCGTACACGGTGCCCTCTTCGTCCTGAATGTCCTCAGTGACGCGGAAGCCAAGATCCTGGTAGTGCCGCACGGCGCGGGGCACGTCGGGGGTGACCTGGTTGAAGTGGTCGAGACGCACGAGCGCGCCCGGCGTGTACAGGTCGTAGCGCCACGCGAGGCGCTCCACGTGCTCGACGTCGTAGAAGAACTCGTAGGGGAAGCCCAGCGGATCCTCGACGCGCACCGAGTCACCGATGCCCTTGGTGAAGCCCTCTGCGCGGCGCTCCACCCGGCAGCCGAGCTCGGTGTAGAACGCAACAGCCTTGTCCAGATCCTCAGGAGTGCGCACGCGGTAGGAGAACGCGGCGACTGCAGCGATGGGGCCCTGGCGCAGCACGAGGTTGTGGTGGATGAATTCCTCGAGCGAGCGCAGGTAGACGGTGTTCTCGTCTTCCTCGGTCACCGTGAGGCCGAGGACGTCAACGTAGAACGCGCGCGACGCGGCAAGGTCGGTGACCACGAGTTCCATGTACGCGCAGCGCAGAATGTCCGGCGCGGGCGACGCGGGCGTCTTGATCGCGTTGTCGGTCTTGATCGGAGCTTCCTTCGTTACGTAGAAGCCGGACGAGGTCTTTTCACGACCTTTGAGTTCAGACATTTCGTTGTCCTTAATCTTGTGAATCTTGAATTCGGTGGGTGCCCGGGCGACGGTGGCGCGAGCGGGGATGAAAGGGTGCGTGCGGCCTTACTTGCCCGCGCCGAACTTCGGCGAGTGCGCCTCGTTCAGCGTGATGTGCACGGCCTGCTGATCGGTGTAGAAATCGATCGAGCGGTAGCCGCCCTCGTGGCCGAGTCCCGAAGCCTTCACGCCGCCGAAGGGCGTGCGCAGGTCGCGGACGTTGTTCGAGTTCAGCCAGACCATGCCGGCCTCGACCGACTGCGCGAAGTTGTGCGCGCGCTTGAGGTTTGAGGTCCAGATGTACGCGGCGAGACCGTACTTCGTGTTGTTCGCCAACTCGAGCGCTTCCTCGTCGGTGTCGAACGGGGTGATCGCCACGACGGGGCCGAAGATTTCCTCCTGGAAGATGCGCGCGTCGGGCTTCACATCAGCGAAGACGGTCGGCGCAACGAAGTTGCCTACGGGGAAGCCCTCGGGGCGGCCGCCACCGGCGACGAGGCGGCCTTCGCCCTTGCCGATCTCGACGTAGCTCATGACCTTTTCGTAGTGCTCGGGGTGCACGAGCGCGCCCACCTCGGTGGCGGGATCGTTCGGCAGGCCCACGACCACGTTCTTCGCCCGCTCAGCGTAGCGCTCAACAAACTCGTCGTAGATGTCGCGCTGCACGAGGATGCGGCTGCCCGCGGTGCAGCGCTCGCCGTTCAGGCTGAAGACACCGAACACGGTGGCGTCAAGCGCGGCCTCGAGGTCAGCATCCGCGAAGACCACGGCGGGGCTCTTGCCGCCGAGCTCCATCGAGAGGCCCTTCAGGAACGGCGCTGCGTTGCCGAAGATCAACGATCCGGTGCTGCTCTCACCTGTGAAGGAGATGAGGGGAACGTCGGGGTGCTTCACGAGCGCATCGCCCGCGTCCTCGCCCATACCGTTGACCAGGTTGAAGACACCGTCCGGCACACCCGCCTCGCGGAAGATCTCGCCCCACAGCGAAGCGGAGAGCGGGGTGAACTCGGCCGGCTTCAGCACCACGGTGTTGCCCGTGGCGAGCGCGGGGCCCAGCTTCCACGACTCGAGCATAAAGGGCGTGTTCCAGGGGGTGATCAGGCCAGCAACGCCGATGGGCTTGCGGTTCACGTAGTTGACCTGGCGGCCGGGCACCTTGAAGGTGTCGTCGTGCTGCGCGACGATGAGGTCCGCGAAGAAACGGAAGTTCTCGGCCGCGCGACGCGCCTGGCCCTTCGCCTGCGTGATGGGAAGCCCCGAGTCGAAGCTCTCAAGCTCGGCGAGCTGCGCGTCACGCGACTCAACGATGTCGGCGACCTTGTGCAGGATGCGCGAACGCTCGCGGGGGAGCATCTTCGGCCACGGGCCCTCGGTGAAGGCGCGACGCGCGGCCGCAACCGCGAGGTCGATGTCCGCCTTCTGGCCGGCGGAGGCCTGGATGTACGTCTCGTTCGAAACGGGATCGAGCACATCGAACTCTTCGCCGCCAATCGAGTCGACGAACTTGCCGTCGATGAAGTGGCGGATCTTGTCGGGGAGCCCTGCGGGCTTCTGCTGTGTCATGCTGTCGCCTCCGGTGGTGATTGCTGTGGTGTGTGGTGGTCTTGTGGGGGTGTGCGGCGCTATGCCGCGGGCGCTGCGTGCTTGTGCTGCTCCTCGGAGTGCGCGAGCACTGCGTCGAGCGTTGCCGTGCGGTGCGCGCGGGCGGCGAGCTCGATGTCGAGCGGAGATGCCCCCTGCTCGATGAGCTCGAGCAGGCGCTCGTGCTCGGCAACCGATTCACGCGCGCGGCCGGGCACGAAGCTGAACGAGGAATTTCGCAGCACCTTCATGCGATTCCAGCCGCGATGCACGAGATCGAGGATGTGCGGGTTGGGGCACGTTTCGAACAGGACGCTGTGGAACTCGAGGTTGAGCTCCGTGAAGCGCTGCGGATCGAATGCGCTCAGCGACTCACGCATGGTCTCGTTGATCGCGCGGGCTCGAACGACCTGATCGGGCGTAATGAACGGCGCTGCCAATCCCGTGGCTGAGCCCTCGACGAGCGCGAGCGTCTGCATGGTGTGCAGGTACTCGGTCTCCTTCACGAGGGAGACCTGCGCACCGACGTTGCGCTCGAAGGTGACGAGCTGTTCGGCCTCGAGGCGACGAATCGCCTCGCGCACGGGCACCACCGACATGTCGAGCTCGGCCGCGATGGGCGCGAGCACGAGGCGGTATCCCGGCACGTACTGCCCGCTGTCAATCCGTTCCCGGATGAGGCGGTACGCGCGCTCGGACTTCGACTCGGCGGTCATGGCTATTCCGCACCCGTCTCGGCTTCGTACCGCGCGCGCCATTCGGCGTTCATCGGGAAGAGCCCGTCCACTGCGTGCCCCTCGGCGACGCGGTCGGCGACCCAGGCATCAGCGCGCTCCTGCGCAGCCGCCTCGGCAGCGACCTCGGCGAGCAGGAAAGGCGGGATCACGAGCACGCCGTCACGGTCGCCCATGATGATGTCGCCGGGCTGCACTGCGGCTCCGCCGCACGCAATGGTGACGTCGGTCTCCCACGGCACGTGGCGCCGGCCCAGCACGCTCGGGTGGGCGCCCTGCGAAAAGACCGGAATGTTGAACTCTTGCACGGCGGCAAAGTCTCGCACGCCGCCGTCGGTGACGATGCCGGCGGCCCCGCGGACCTGAGCCCGCAGCGCGAGCACGTCGCCGACAGTGCCGGTGGAGGGGATGCCGCGTGCCTCGACGACGAGCACCTCGCCCTCGTTCACGGTGTCGAACGCGCGCTTCTGCGCGTTGAAGCCGCCTCCGTGCGCCTTGAACAGGTCGGGGCGGAAGGGGATGAAGCGAAGGGTCTTCGCCGTGCCGAGGATGGTGTCGCCCTCGTGGTTCGGGTACACGCCATCGATAAAGATGTCGACGTAGCCGCGCTTGCGCAGCGCGGCCGACACGGTTGCGACGGCGACGCCCTCAAGCTGCGCGCGAATCTCGGGGGTAAGCACCTGAGCGGGGGTGCCCTCGAGCGGGGTCGCGCGGCCTGCGGCGACCGCTGCAGCGTGCTCCTCCTCGCTGCCCCACGCCTCGACGCGCTGCAGATCGTCGGTCTTCGGGGTGTTGCCGAAGTCGCCGAAGGCGGTGGTGCCCTGCGTGACCGTGGTGACGAGTCGCCCGGTGGTGGGGGCGCCCGGCGCATTCGGGGCGTCCACCTCAACCTCGACAACATCGCCGGGTAGCACAACGGAGGATCCCGCGGGGGTGCCGGTGAGGATCACGTCGCCGGGCTCGAGCGTCATGTGCTGCGAGAGATCTGCAACGAGCTGACCGAAGGGGAACTTGAGGGTGTCGCTCGTGTCGTCCTGAACGAGTGCGCCGTTTACCCAGGTGCGCACGCGCCAGGCGTCCTGAGTAATGCCGTCGGTCGCGATCGCCGCGGGGCCGATCGGCGTGAAGCCGTCGCCGCCCTTGTTGCGCACGTTCGACCCCTTGTCTGCGGCGCGCAGATCGTACAGGCCGAAATCGTTGGCTGCCGTGACCTGCGACACGTAGTCCCAGCCGTCCTCGGGGGATACCCAGCGGGCCGTCTTGCCGATCACGAGTGCGATCTCGCCCTCGAAAGCGAGAAGCTCAGTTCCAGCCGGGCGCTCGATGGTGCCACCGGTGGGGGCGAGCGACGAGGTGGGCTTGAAGAAGTAGGAAGGGAATGCAGGCGTGCGGCCGCGCTGTGCGATCCGCGACGGGTAGTTGAGGTGCACGGCAATGATCTTGCCGGGGGTCTCGATTCCGTACGTCATGGCTACCTCGCTCATCTCGTTGTATTTCTTATCGTATACGATCCGCTGGGGTTTGTGAAGACCCGTCGGAAGTGTGTGAATTTCGGTGATTGGGATCGGGGCTGTGCCCAGACCGGCCCTTGCCCGCGGCGGGCGGGGCTGACGGAACGGGCATCAGCGTGCGGGGTGCTAGTAGCTTGCCCGGGCCGCGCCCGCGTTGCCGCCGGTAAAGCGTTCAACGAGTGCCTCGGTTTGGCGGGCCAGGATGGCCACGTCCGCGCCAACCGCGACGAAAGAGGCGCCGGCCTCGATGTATCGCTCGGCGTCCGCGGGGACAAACGCGTTGACTCCTACCGGCTTGCCCACTGCGACTCCCGCGCGGATGGCGCGCAGCACATTCTCCACGACATCCGGGTGCGCCTGCTGTCCCAGCAGCCCCATCGATGCCGCCAGATCCGACGGGCCGACAAAGATCGCGTCCACGCCGTCGACCGCAACGATTCGTTCGACGTCCGCTACGGCCACCGCCGACTCGATCTGCATGGTGAGGCTGATCGTCTCGTCCGCGCGACCGAGATACCCCTCAACCCGGTTCCAGCGGGCCGAGCGGGCGAGCGCCGAGCCCACGCCGCGCACCCCGCCCGTGGCGGTGCCGTCGGGATACCGTACCGCGCGCACAATCTGCCCGGCCTGCTCCGCGGAATCCACCATAGGGATCAGGAGGTTCTGTGCACCGAGGTCGAGGTACTGCTTAATCGTGACTGTGTCGCCGAAGGGTGGCCGCACGAGCGGCGCGACCGGGTAGGCCGACATTGCGTACAGCTGGGCGAGCACCGACTCGAGGCCGTTGGGGGAGTGCTCGGCGTCGAGCAGTACCCAATCGCAACCGCTGCCCGCAACGATTTCCGCGGTGACGGGGCTGCCTGCGCAGGCCCAGAGGCCGATGAGCGGCCGCTCGGAGGCGTCGAGTCGCGTGCGGAGGGTGGCCGGAAGCTCTATACGAATCGGCATGTCACCGACCCCAGCTCGTTGTAGTCCGCGTGCACCGTGTCGCCGCGCTCCACCCACATGGGCTTCGTGAACGAGCCCGCGAGGATGATTTCGCCGGCCTCAAGGGACTGGCCGTGCTGTGCAAGCTTGTTGGCGAGCCAGGCAACGCCCATCGCCGGGTGGCCGAGCACCGCTCCGGCAACGCCCGAATCCTCGATCGTCTCGTTGCGGTAGAGCAGCGCGGGTACCCAGCTGAGATCCACCTCGTCGACCTTCACGGGACGGCCGCCGATCACCATTGCACCCATCGCGGCGTTGTCGCTGATCGTGTCGACGATCGTGCGGCCCTCGAGCTCGAGGTGCGAGTTCAGTACCTCGAGTGCGGGGACGACATACGCGGTCGCGTCGAGCACGTCGAAGATCGTCGTGCCGGGGCCGGAGAGCGGCTTGCTGAGCACGAATGCGAGCTCAACCTCGATGCGCACATTGGAGTAGCGGTCGAACTCGAGCACGGAGCCTGACTCGAAGACCATGTCGTCGTGGATGACACCGTAGTCGGGCTCCGAGATGCCCGTTGCCACCTGCATCACCTTCGAGGTGAGGCCGATCTTGTGCCCGACAAGCTTCGCGCCCTGCGCGATGCGACGATCCGACCACACCTTCTGGATGGCGTACGAGTCTTCGATCACCATGTCGGGGTAGCGACTGGTGAGCTTCGGCAGTACCGCGCGGTCGCGATCTGCCTGCACGAGCTCCTCGGCGATGGCGTCAATCTGGGTCTGGTCGAGCACGGGGCCTCCTTTGGTCGTACTTCGAATCGTATACGATCCCGATCCGGGTGCCAATGGGTCACGCGGCTGTCGCGAAAAAACTCCCGGTGCGCCGGGTGTGTGCGCCGTCGCAAAATCGTTATTCTCGGACCGTAGACGAAAGTTTGCTTTTTTAGTCAACGTTCGTAGAATGAAAGCGACGGCACGCCGAAGTGACGTCCATCACAACGCGGGGGACACCTGTTCGCGGCGGAAATGCGATGGCAACGCAACGGAGCCTCATCCCATCAGCACAAGTCCGAAACCGAGAGAAGTAGACACGATGAAGAGAACACTCACGGGAATCGCCGCGCTCGCCGCTGCGACGCTCGCGCTCACGGCCTGCTCGGGCGGGGGCGGGGCGGCCACCGGCGGCGGCGATGATGCCGCAGCCAAGCCGCTCAGCATTGGCAACTTCCTGGACCTCACGTCCTGGGATCCGTCACTCGCCGACGTGGGCTTTGACGGCCCCTATCTGTCGGCCATCTACGACCCGCTCGTCGCGATCGACGGTTCCGGCGAACCTCAGCCCGCGCTCGCTACCGGCTGGGAGATCTCCGACGACTTCAAGACCATCACGATGGACCTCCGCAGCGACGCGAAGTTCTCGGATGGCGAGGCGTTCGACGCCGCCGCCGCAGTGAAGAGCCTCGAGTACCTCCAGCAGGGCGCACGGTCACAGGAGGCCTACCAGAAGGTGGAGAGCTTCGAGGCAGTCGACGAGGATACGATCGCGATCCACCTCACGCAGCGCGACGACACCATCCTCTACTTCATGGGCCTCGGCCGCAGCTACATGATGGCGCCGGACGCGATCGACGCCGGGACGCTCGCGGAGACTCCAGTGGGATCGGGGCCGTACACGCTCTCGGCCGACTCGGTGCCGGGTGCCGAGTACCGGTTCGACAAGGTGGCCGATCACTGGGCAGCAGCCGACTTCCCGTTCGATCCGCTCTCGGTGAGCCCACTGTCTGATGCGACGGCAATGCTCAACGGCATGGAGAGCGGCCAGTTCAACGTGATCTACGGCGACAAGACCGCCATGGATATGGCGCCCGATCGCGGGTGGAACGTGGCCACGGGGCTCTCCATGTGGGTCGGCCTGCAGTTCAGCGATCGCGCCGGCGCCACCGAGATGGGCAAGCCGCTCGGTGAGCTCAAGGTGCGCCAGGCGCTCAACGTCGCGTTCAACGGGCCCGAAATGGTGGAGACCATCGCACAGGGCGTTGGTGAGGCAACCAACCAGGTGTTCCCGGTGGGCACGCCGGGCTACGTCCCCGCGCTCACGGGCAAGACGAAGCCGAGCATCGAGACAGCGAAGCAACTGCTCGCCGAGGCGGGCTACGCCGACGGTTTCGACGTCACTATGCCGATGGCGCCGCCCTTCCAGCCCTGGCAGGCCATCGTCGAGCAGACATTTGGCGAACTCGGCATCGGTGTGACTTGGAAGGAGACCGATTTCATGCAGTACATGTCGGTCGCTCCCGAGTACCCGATGTTCGTCGGCGTGATCGCGATGGATTCGAACCCGATCGCCACGGTTGAGCGCCAGATCGCGAAGCCCCAGTGGTACAACCCGACCCCGGGCCTCGACGCATTCCCCGAGGTCAAGGCGCAGGTCGACACCGTGTTCACCGCGGCTCCGGGTGAGGAGCAGACCGCGGCGGTGGAGAAGCTCAACGAGCTGGTCACCGACAACGCGTTCTTCTCGGTGTGGGCGCAGTCCACGAACACCTACATCTCGGCCGGTGAATTCACCGTCACGCCGGTCACCGGCATGATGTTCCCCACCCTTCGACAGATCGCTCTCTCGAAGTAAGCGTGCGGGGTGGGGCCGCACGCCGGCCCCACCCCGAACGCCCCATCGACCCGTCATCCCACTCCCGGAGACCCGATGCTCACCTTCACTCTCAAACGGCTCCTGTCCGGCGTGATCCTCTTGGTCGCCGTCGCGACGGGCACCTTCTTCCTCGCGCACGCCGCGATCCCGGACCCGACGCTGGGCCTGCTTGGCAGCGCCGCCACCCCCGAAGCTCAGGCCACGCTCGCGCAGCGCATCGGCACTGACCGTCCACTGCTCGTTCAGTTCGGCGAGTGGTTCGGCGGCCTCTTCCGCGGCGACCTCGGCGTCTCCTGGAAAAACTTCCAGTCGGTCGGCTCCCAGCTCGCGCTGAAGCTTCCCGTGACGCTCTCGGTGGTCTCTGTCGCGATCCTGCTGTCCGCGCTCCTCGGCGCAGTCCTCGGCGTGGCCGCCGGGCTCCGCCCAAACACCTGGCTCGACAAGATCGTGAAGGCTGCCGCGGTCATCCTCTTCGCGCTCCCCGGCTTCTGGGTGGCGCTCGTGCTCGTCATGACCTTCGCCGTGAACCTGCGCTGGTTCCCCGCGGTCGGCTACGTCGCGCCCACGCAATCGGTGGGCGGCTGGGTGCAGTCGATCACGCTGCCGGCCATTGCGCTCGCGCTGGGCGCCATCGTCATGATCGCCGAGCAGCTGCGCAACGCGATCATCCAGGCGGACACACAGGACTACGTGCGCACCCTTCGCAGTCGGGGCCTGCCGCCCTGGCGGGTGGTGCTGCACCTGCTGCGCAACGCGGCCCCTGCGTCGCTCACCGTGCTCGCGCTCATGTTCGTCGGCCTGCTCTCCGGGGCGATCATCGTCGAGCAAATCTTCGCACTGCCCGGCATCGGGCCGCTCACGCAGGCCTCCTCGCAAAACGGCGATATTCCCATGCTGCTCGGGATCACGGTGATCACTGTCGTGTTCGTCGTCATCGTCAACTTCCTGCTCGATATCCTGCTCGGCTGGATTAACCCGAAGGCGCGTGCGAAATGACCACTCCGCTCTCAGACACGATCGATACGCGTGGGGGACGCCGCGAGGCGCTCTTCCTGCGCCTGGTGAAGCGCCCGGCCGGCGCGATCGCACTCGGTGTGCTTGCGCTCGTGGTGCTCGTCGGCGTACTCGCGCCCTGGCTCGCCCCCTATGACCCGAACCTCGTCGACCTCTCAATCACGCGCGCGCACCCGAGCGCCGCGCACTGGCTCGGCGGCGATACGACCGGCCGTGACGTTGCAAGCCGCCTGATCTGGGGCACGCAGATCACCCTGTGGGGCGCCCTCGTGGCGATCTGCACCGCGCTCGTGATCGGTGTGCCCGCGGGGCTCGCCGCCGGCTACTACGGCGGACGGATGGATCGCATCAGCACGTGGATCAGTGACGGTCTGCAGTCGATCCCCGGCATGGTGATTCTGCTGATCGTCGGCGCGAACACGGGCAACAACTTCAACCTCCTCATGATCACCGTCGGCGTGTTCATGGCGCCGGGCTACTTCCGCTTGACGCGCTCCACCGTTCTTGCGGTGCGTGGCGAGGCCTACGTCGACGCCGCGCGGGTAGCGGGGCTCTCGGACCTCCGCATCATGGGCCGCCACATCATCACGCAGGTCACCGCGCCGATCGTCATTCAGTCTGCGCTCACCGCCGGCATGGCGATGGGCATGCAGGCCGGTCTCCAATTCCTTGGCATTGGCGGCGGCACCACCCCCGGGTGGGGCGCCGCGATGAACGAGGGCTTCAAGGTGATGCGCACGGATCCGCTCCTGCTACTGTGGCCCTCGATCGCGCTGGGAATCACGATCGCGGCGCTCGCGGTGCTCGGCTCGACACTCGCCGATGTGATCAGCGTGAAGACGCCGACGCTCTCTCGTCGTGAACGCCGCCGCATCGCCGCGGAGAACGCCGCGAAGCTCCCCGCTGGGGCATCGACCACCACCACAGGCTCGATCTCGGTGGCCGCGGTCGACTCCGCGGTGCGGCTTGAGAACCTGCGCGTGAGCTACGAGACGCCCGCGGGGGAGGTCGAAGTGGTGCACGGCATCACGCTCGACGTCTCGCCCGGCGAGGTGGTGGGCATTGTCGGCGAGTCCGGCTCCGGGAAGTCGCAGACCGTGTTCTCGATGCTGGATCTCCTGCCGAAGTCCGGCTACTACACCGCGGATGCGATCTGGATCGGCGGCGAGGACGTGACCACGCTGTCGCGCCGTGACCGCGCCCAACTGCTCGGGCACGAGATCGGGTACATCCCGCAGGAACCGATGACGAATCTGGATCCGTCGTACACGATCGGGTATCAGCTGGTCGAGCCACTGCGTGCCGTCCACGGCATGAGCAAGGGCGAAGCGCGAGCGCGCGCACTCGAGGTGCTCGGCCGGGTCGGCATCGTCGATCCCGATCGAGTGATGAAGTGCTATCCCCACGAGCTCTCGGGCGGAATGGCGCAGCGCGTGCTCATCGCCGGTGCGATCGCCGGCCGCCCCTCCGTGCTGGTTGCAGACGAGCCGACCACCGCGCTCGATGTGACAGTGCAGGCTGAAGTCCTCGAACTGCTCCGCGAGCTGCAGCGCGAGGGGGACATGGCGCTCGTCATCGTCACCCATAACTTTGGTGTGGTCGCGGATATCTGTGATCGAGTGGTGGTGATGCGCGACGGCAGCATCGTCGAGATTGACGATGTCGGGCCCATCTTCGAGCACGCCGAGCAGCCATACACGCGCGAGCTGATTGCCGCCTCGCTCGACACCGCCGCGAGCCGCGCAGAACTCGACGCGGCCCACGCCACCATCAGTTCATCCGCAGCGACGGTCGACGCCGCTTCCCACGAGGGGGTTTCCCGATGACCGAGTTTGCTCCGCTCCTCTCCGCCCGCGATGTCGTCGTGGAGTACGGGAGCAAACGCAAGCCCAACCGTGTGCTGCACGAGGTGTCCTTGGACGTTGGTGCGGGGGAATGCGTCGGCCTCGTTGGCGAGTCCGGTTCGGGCAAGTCCACGCTGGGGAAGGCGATCCTGGGGCTGGTGCCCGTGGCAAGCGGCTCGATCAGCTTTGCGGGGCGAGACATCACGCACGCCACACGCGCCGAGCGGCGTGAGCTCGCCGCCGACATCCAGGTCGTGTTTCAGGATCCCTACGGCTCGCTGAACCCCCAGCTCACCATCGGGGAGATTCTTGCCGAGCCGCTGACCGCGGGCGGCGTGGATCGCGCCGCGGCTCGACGCACAGTCGCCGAGATGCTCGATCGCGTGCGGCTCCCCGCTGGGGTGATCGACCGGCTGCCGCGAGAGTTCTCGGGCGGCCAACGGCAGCGCATCGCGATCGCGCGTGCGCTGGTGCGCGAGCCGAAGCTGATCATCTGCGACGAACCGGTGAGCGCGCTCGACCTCACGACCCAGGCCACGGTGCTCGAGTTGCTCATCGAACTCCAGCGCGACACTGGCGTGGCGTATCTCTTTGTGTCGCACGACCTCGGCGTGGTGCGTCGCATTTGCCATCGTGTCGCCGTGATGACGCGCGGCGAACTCGTTGAGGTGGGGGACGGAGAGCAGGTGACGCGCGCGCCGCAGCATCCGTACAGCCAGCGTCTGCTCGCCGCGTCCCCCGTGGCCGACCCGGTGCGCCAGGCCGAGCGGCGCGCGGCGTGGCTGGAACTGCGCGCCGGGTGAACCGTGCGCCAGGCCGCGCGTACGCCTCGAAGCCCCGGCGATCCGCCCCGTCTCAGGTCACTGCGGCGGGGCGGTACGCTACCACCTTTTCCCGGGGTAGACTAGTATGATGACCTCTTCTGAGAATGCCGCGCCCGAAGCTGGCGCGACCGCAACCCCCGACACCACTGAGGGCGAGCGCATCACCTTCGCCGAGCTGGGCCTCGCACCCGAGGTGCTCCGCGCCGTGACCGAGGTTGGCTACGAAACGCCGTCGGCCATTCAGGCCGCCACCATTCCGGTTCTGCTTGAAGGGCGCGACGTTGTCGGCCTCGCGCAGACCGGTACCGGCAAGACCGCAGCCTTCGCGCTTCCCGTCCTTTCCCGTATTGAGCCCGGCCAGGGTGTGCCCCAGGCCATCGTTCTGGCCCCCACCCGCGAGCTCGCGCTCCAGGTGTGCGAGGCCTTTGAGAGCTACGCCACGCACCTTCCCGAGGTGCACCTGCTGCCCGTGTACGGCGGCCAGGCCTATGGCCAGCAGCTGTCCGCACTGCGCCGTGGCGTGGACATCGTGGTCGGCACCCCCGGCCGCATCATGGACCACCTGAAGCGTGGTTCGCTCGACCTGAGCCAGATCAAGTACCTCGTGCTCGACGAGGCCGATGAGATGCTCAAGATGGGCTTCGCCGAGGACGTAGAGACGATCCTTGCCGAGACGCCCGAGGAGAAGCAGGTCGCTCTGTTCTCCGCGACGATGCCGGCGCAGATTCGCCGCATCTCCCAGCAGCACCTGCGCGACCCGCAGGAGATCAAGATCGCTGGGAAGACGCAGACGAGCTCGAACATCACGCAGCGCTACAACGTCGTCTCCTACACGCAGAAGCTCGATGCGCTCACGCGAATCCTCGAGGTCGAAGACTTCGACGGCCTCATCGTCTTTACCCGTACCCGTGGTGACTCAGAGCAGGTGGCTGAGAAGCTGCGCGCCCGTGGCTACTCCGCGGCCGCGATCAACGGTGACATCGCGCAGAACGTGCGCGAGCGCACGGTGCAGTCGCTGAAGGACGGTCGACTCGACATCCTGGTGGCCACCGACGTTGCCGCCCGCGGGCTCGACGTTGAGCGCATCAGCCACGTCATCAACTACGATCTGCCGATCGACACCGAGTCGTACGTGCACCGCATTGGCCGCACCGGCCGCGCCGGCCGCACGGGCGACGCGATCAGCTTTGTGACCCCGCGCGAGCGCCGTCTCCTCAGCGCGATCGAGAAGGCCACGAAGCAGCCGCTCACGCAGATGCCGCTGCCCGGCGTCGACGAGGTGAACGCTACGCGCCTGTCGCGCTTCGACGACGCGATCACCACGGCGCTCGGCGAGACCGCGCGCATCGATCGCTTCCGCGACATCATCGCGCACTACGTGCGGAACCACGACGTGCCGGAGCCCGACGTCGCCGCCGCCCTGGCTGTTGTCGCGCAGGGTGACACTCCGCTGCTCCTCACCGAGGACGATGATCGTAAGTTCGAGCGCGACCGCAAGCAGGCCGCACGCTTCCTCGAGGAGGGTGTGAGCGGTGGCCGTGGCGACCGTCCCGCGCGCGAGGATCGGGGCCCGCGCGAGCGTCGCACTGACCTCAAGATGTACCGTATCGAGGTGGGCCACCGCCAGAAGATCAACCCCGGTCAGATTATCGGCGCGATCGCGAACGAGGGTGGCCTCACCCGCGACGACTTCGGTCGCATCCAGGTGCGCGACGACTTCTCGCTCGTCGAGCTGCCGGCCGACCTGTCCGGTGAGGCGCTCGGGAAGCTCTCGGAGACCCGCATCAGCGGCAAGCTCATCGAGCTCAAGGAAGATCGCGGCCCGCGCGGTGGCGGCGATCGCGGCGGAGACCGCGGTGGCTACGGCCGCTCGGACCGCGGCGGCGACCGTGGTGGCCGTGGCGGGTACGACCGCGGCGATCGCGGCGGTGACCGCGGCGGTCGTGGTGGCTACGACCGCGGAGACCGTGGCGGCTATGGTCGCTCGGATCGCGGCGACCGCGGTGACCGCGGTGGATACGGCGGCGACCGTGGGGGCCGCGGCGGGTACGACCGTGGCGATCGCGGCGGAGATCGTGGGGGCTACGGCCGCTCCGATCGTGGCGACCGCGGTGGTTACTCGGACCGGAACGATCGTGGCGGTGACCGCTACGGGAACGATCGCGGCTATGGCTCCGATCGCCGCGACGATGGTGGCAACCGCGCTGATGGCAAGCGCAAGCCACGCTGGTAACATCACGCAGTAGTGCAGCGCCCGGTGGGGGATTCCGCCGGGCGCTGCGTCGTCTCCGGGGGCGCGCTTTCTGCGCACGGCCGAGCGCGCTGGTGATTCGCGAGCGGGCGTCAATCTGAAGAATTTCGAAAAGATCAGATGAAGATGAGGGTAACCTAAACAAATCGGGTACAGTGGCCTGTGTGAACCCGCGTTCCCTGACGCGGCTGCACCAGACGTCCGCCGAAAGTGAGCCCCGATGAACCTCAGCCCGAAGCCGGACCGCACGCTGACTGTGTGGGACGGAGACGAACAGCTGCGTTACAGCTTCGCCGACTGCATGCGCTACCACGGCCCGGAGTTCCCCGGAGGAGTCGCGCACGCTTTTGCCGCCTTGGCCCGCGCCCTCCCAGAGCTCGCAGCGCGCACACCAGGCGGCAAGGTTGATCGGCGGAGCGTTCACGTGCGCACCCCCTTCGCCGGGCCCGGCGCCCGAGATACTTTCGAGCTCGTCACCCGAGCAGCTTCGAGCGGGCGCTACGAGGTGGTGCCAGAGCTCGCGCGCCCCGAACGTGGTGCCACCCTCGCGCGATACCTGTTTGAGGTCAGCGCGGGGGAAGTGCACGTCACCTGTGTGCTCCGCGAGGACGGGGTCATTGATCCCGAGTACCTGGAGCTCAGCGAGCGCGCCGAGAAGACCCTTGCCGAGCTTGAGCAGCTCGAGGCACTCGAGGCTGAGATGCGCGAACGGGTTCTTGCGGGCGCGCCAGCCGAGATTTACCGACTCGAGTACTCGGTGAGCGCACCCGGGCGAGCGGCCACAGCGATCGAGCCGCAACCGGAGCCCGCCGGTGGGCTAGTCGACGGTTGTGAACACCTTGCTCGCAATACGCCACTCGCCATCGCGCAGAACCAGTCCGAAGTGATTGCGGAAGTTGGCACCGAGGAACTGGCGCTCATCGAGCACCGCGTGCGCGATACTGCCCGTCACGACAATCCCGTGGATCTCCGCACGGTACTCCGCTCCCGCGGGCGCGGCCGTCGCGATCACGTTCGCGGCGAAGTCGGCACCGCTCATCGTGACGTAGTCGGGGCCTAGGTACCCCCACATCACGGCGTCCGCGCTGAACGCATCGCGCACCGCCGCGGGGTCTGCGGCAACGCACCCGTCGACGTAGCGCTGCACTGCTGCTCGAACTGCGGCCTCCGCGGCATTCTGGGGGGACGATGACTCCTGCGACATGTTGCGCTCCTCGTGTGTCGATACAGCTGTGCGGGCGCGACCTCCTGGCCGCGCCCGCACCTGGGAAAAGAAACTAGCCGCTGATCACGTGCGGCTCGGCGACGGCCTTCAGGCCCTCGACACCGAACTCGCGGCCGTATCCCGACTGCTTTGTCCCGCCGAAGGGGATCATCGGGTGCAGCCCGCCATGCGAGTTGATCCAGGTGGTGCCGGCCTGGAGGCGCGCAGCCACCGCGAGCGCCCGCTGGCGGTCGCTGGACCAGACGGAGGAGCCCAGGCCCACCTCGAGCTCGTTCGCGAGGCGCACGGCCTCGTCAACGTCGGAGTACCGAATGATGGGCAGCGCCGGGCCGAACTGCTCCTCGAGCACCAGCTCCTGGTGCGGATCGATGTCGGCGATGAGTGTCGTGGGGTAGAAGTTCCCAACGGCCTCGCGATCGGGATCGCCGCCGAGCACCACGCGAGCGCCAGACGCCTTTGCGGATTCGACGAGCTGATCGACCACGTCGAACTGCGCCCGGTTTTGCAGCGGGCCGAGCACGTTCTGCTCGTCAAGCCCCACACCCATCGGCACCGCGGCCGCGACCTTCGCGAGCTCGTCGACAATGGCGTCGTAGATCGAGTCGTGCACGTAGAGACGCTTGAGTGCCGCACAGGTCTGCCCGGTGTTGATGAACGCACCCCAGAACAGATCCTCCGCGATGGCCTTCGGATCGGCATCGGGCAGCACGATGCCCGCGTCGTTTCCGCCCAGCTCAAGGGTGAGGCGTGTGACATTCGCCGCGGAGGCCTCGATGATCCGCTTGCCAACAGGCGTCGAACCCGTGAACATGATCTTGCCGATCTTCGGGCTGCGGGTCAGCGCATCGCCGACGGTGCGGCCGGGGCCGGGCACGATGTTGAGTACGCCCTCCGGCAGCACCTGATTCATCACGGCGACGAGCGCGACCACGGAGAGCGTGGTGGTCTCGGCCGGCTTGATCACCACAGTGTTGCCCATGCGCAGCGCGGGCACAATCTGCCAGATCGAAATCATCATGGGCCAGTTCCACGGTGAGATCGCGCCGACCACGCCGAGGGGGCGGTAGTGCATTTCGGCATACCCGGACTCGTCGTCGACGAGCACCTCAACGGGCAGCGGGGTGTCAGCCGGGGTGCGCGTCCACGCGACGCAACCGCCCACCTCGAACCGCGCGTTGGGGCCGTTGAGTGGCTTGCCCTGCTCGCGCGAGAGCAGCTCGGCGAGCGGTTCGGCCGACGCCTCGATCGCATCGGCGACGCGGTGCAGGATGGCGCTGCGCTCGGCATCGGGAAGCGCCGCCCATGCCGGCTGCGCAGCCTCGGCTCGGTCGATGGCCGCTTCGAGCGCCGCGACGTCCTGCACGGGTGCGGTGCCGATCAGCTCGCCGGTCGCGGGGTCAAAGACCTCGCGGGTCTCGCCCGAGCTCGGGGTGATGGCCGCAAGCAGGCTGTCGTAGGTTTCCATGGATCCTCCACTTCGAGTCCGGTAGGTAGTCTCAGGCTACGCGCGCCGCGCGCCCCTGTGCTTGACTCGGACGGTACTGCGGTTGTCTGTGCGTGACCACTCGGACCGCATGCTGGCCCAGATCGCGCCAGAGATTGGGATCGCGGAGCGCGCGGACACTCATCCCACATCGCGGGGAGCGAGTCGGCGCACCACGCAGACCGCAACAAGCGCGGCGCCCGTTGCACCCGCGGCGATGCTGACGACCATCGTGAGCGCGGAGGTGCCGGCGAGCGCCGACACGACCGGCGCGGCCACCGCCCCCGCGGTAAACGTCGCCATCCCGAGGAGCGCGGACGCGGTGCCTGCGCGCGAGCCGTGTCCACCGAGCGCCAGCGTGGTCCCGTTGGGGCCGCCCAGCCCGGCCGCCCCTAAGAAGAGGGCGAGGAGCACGATCACCGTGAGGGCGGGTGCCCCTGAGATCGTTGCGATCGCGAGCGCGAGCGCCGCGAGCGCCCCCGCGACCTGGCCGATCAGATACATGCGTGCGGTGCCGAAACGCTGCACGAAGACTCGGCTGAGCTGCGCGCCGCCGAGCTGCGCGAGCGCGTTGACGGCGAACACGACGCTGAACAGCTGCGGGGTGAGCCCGAACTGGCCCTGCAGCACGAAGCTCGACATCGACAGGTACGAGAAGAACGCCGCGCCCCCGAGGCAGGCGGCGACCATGAGCGCCACGAACAGGGGGTCGCGCAGCACCGCACCCGCGTGGCTCACGGTAGTGCGCAGCACGCCGCCGGAGTGCCGACCCGTCGTGAGCGTCTCCCGGAGTCCAAACTGTGCGACGAATACGAGCACCACACCCACACCGGCGAGCACGAGGAAGATCCCGCGCCAGTCCATGAAGCGGGCGAGCTGCCCGCCGATGACCGGCGCGATGATGGGCGTGAGCGACGTGACGAGCGCGAGCAGCGAGAGCATGCGTGAGAGTTCGACGCCGTGGAAGAGGTCGCGCGCCACCGCCATCGAAATGACGACGCCCGCGGAACCCGCGACCCCCTGCAGGAGCCGTGCGGCGAGCAACACCTCAATTGAGGGCGCGAACGCGCACACTGCGGACAGTACCGCGAACAGCACCACGCCGACCACGAGCGGCCGCTTCCTGCCGAAGCGGTCGGAGAGCGGGCCGGCGAGGAGCTGCCCGAGCCCCAGGCCGATCATGCACACCGACATCGTGGCCTGCGCCAGCGCATCGCTCGTGCCGAGGGAGTGGGCAAGCTGGGGGAGCTGCGGCAGGTAGAGATCCATGGAGAGCGGACCGAATGCCTCGAGCGCCCCGAGCACGAGGGTGATGCGCAGGAGGCTCATGGGTCGCCCCGCCGCGGCGGATCCTGCCCCGCTCATCGCGTGAGGATCCGGCGCCACCAGCTCGCGCGCGCAGCGTTCGCGGCGCGTGAGACTTCAGCGTCGGGGGAGAATCCGGTGAAGCCGTGGTAGGCGCCCGCCCACACGTGGAGCTCAGCCTCGCCGCCGGCCGCCCAGATGCGCGTGGCGTATGCGACGGTTTCGTCACGGAACACCTCCGCAGACCCGACCTCCAGAAACGCTGGCGGGAGCCCCGACAGGTCGGCCGCCCGCGCGGGGGCGCGGTACGCGGAGACCTCGGCGGCGCCACGATCGGTTCCGAGCGCCGCAGTCCACCCGGTGTGGTTGTTGTTTCGATCCCACGCACCGAAACCGTCGTATTGCCGCGCGGAGACCGTGTCATTGCGGTCGTCGATCATGGGGGTGTTGACGAGCTGTCCCGCGATCCCTGGCCCGCCGCGATCGCGCGCGAGGAGCGCGACGGCTGCAGTCAACCCGCCGCCGGCTGAGGTGCCAGAAACCACGATGCGATCGGGATCGACGCCGAGCTCCGCTGCGTGCTCCGCGAGCCACACGAGCGCCGCGTAGCAGTCCTCGGCCGCGGCTGGCGCGGGATGCTCGGGGGCGAGCCGATACTCGACCGCGATCCCGATCACGCCGTATTGCTCGGCGAGCTCGATGAGTTCGCCCGTGCCGAAGAAGCGAGTGCCGAGCACATACCCGCCGCCGTGAATGCCAAGCACCGCGGGGCGCGGGCCGAGCGCGTGCGGCGCGGCCGGGCGCACAATCGTGATCTCGACATCGGGCGCCCCGAGCGGGCCGGGGATGAGGCGATCCTCGAACGTGACGTCGCGCCCGGCAACCTGCTCGGCCATCGGCTGAATGATCGTGGCGAAGTGGGCCCGGTTTGCGGGGATGGTGTCTGCGCGGAGCGGAATTCGTTCGACCAGGTCAAGGAAGAACGCGAGCCCGGCTTCGAGCTCGGGGTCGTAGGGGGCGGGAGCCGGTGGTGTCGCCCCTGCGGGGTCCGGCTCAGCTGCAGACGAGTGCCCGGTCATGATGCCTCCGCTCGGCCAAGGATGCGGCGCAGCCACGAGTCCCGGCTCGCGAGCGCCGCGCGCGTGATCTCAGCCTCCGGCGCGTACATGTCGAAGCCGTGGCAGCCGCCCGACCAGACGTGCAGCTCTGCGTCGCCGCCCGTCTCCCAGATGCGTCGCGTGTAGCTCACGTCCTCGTCGCGGAACATCTCGGCGGCCCCCACCTCGACGAACGCGGGCGGGAGCCCTGAGAGGTCATCCGCGCGGGCAGGGGCGGCGTACGCCGGTGCAGTCTCGGAAAACGCGAGCGCGTCGCCCAGCACGCACTGCCACGCGAGCAGATTGGCGTCGCGCTGCCAGGTGCCGATGCCGTCGTACTGCATGCTCGACACACTCGTGTTCATGTTGTCGAGCATGGGGCACAGGAGGAGCTGCCCAGCAATCGCGGGGCCGCCACGATCCCTCGCCATGAGCGAGACTGCCGCTGCGAAGCCGCCACCTGCGCTCCCGCCCATCACGATGAGCCGGGCAGCGTCGCCGCCGAGTTCGGCCGCGTGCGCGGAGACCCAGCTCGTCGCCGCGTAGTTGTCCTCGACCCCCGCGGGGAAGGGGTCCTCGGGGGCAAGGCGATACTCGACGTTCACCGCAATGACGCCGTGCCGCGCAACGAGGTCTGCCACGCGCTCGTGCTCCCAGGAACGGTGCCCCACGATCATTCCGCCGCCGTGGAAGTTCACGAGGAGTGGCAGCGCGGCGCGGTTGGCCCCGGCCTCGGCCCCGTTCTCGTCCTCGCGCGGCGAGAACACCGTGAGCTCGATCTCGGGGGCGCCGGTGGGCCCGGGGATGCGCAGCTCGCGCACGGCGATGCCATGGGCTTTCGCGACGGAGGCGCCGTCGGGAAACGCTGGCCCGGTGCCGCGGAGCGAAGCGAGCGATTCGCGGGTGAGGGGCGGGGCACCGCTCGTGGCGAGGGCCTCAAGCGCGGGGACGACTTCGGGGTCGAACGGTACCGGTGGGGTGCTCGGGGATCCGTGGGCAAAGGGACCCGCGGTGCTCGAGCTCCGTGCCTCGCACGGTGTCTGCTGCTGGGTCATGTTCACGGCCCTTCGGGGTCGACGAGGCCGCGGTCGGCCCAGAACGGTTCCACGCTCGCCCGGATGTCCGCGGAGCCGACGCGCTCGAGCAGTTCGAGGCTGCCGAGGTTTGCCTCGAGTTGCGCGACGCTCGAGGCCCCGAACAGTGTGGTGGCGGTGGCGGGGTGAGTGAGTGTGAACGCGATGGCGAGCTGGGCGGGGGTCGCGCCGAGCTGTTCCGCGAGCGCGACGAAACCGGGAACGTCGTCGATGATGCGCTGTCGGATTCCGCCGGGATCGCGCCCCACTTCGCGCTCGGTCGACACCTTCCCTGCGAGGTAGCCGCCCTCCATCACGTCGGAGGCCTGCATCGAGAGCCCACGTGCGAATACGCGCCCGAACGGCTCGCCGTCCGGGATCGAACGTCGCGACACGCTGTATTTCAGCTGCGCGATCTCAGGGCCTGGGACGCCCTCGGCATCGGCAATGTCGAGCAGCGCGGTTACGTTCGACGCCGACCAGTTGTTCACACCCCAGGCGCGGATGAGCCCGTCGGCGGTGAGTTCTGCGAGGTTCAGCACGATGTCTCGGAGCGCGAGGTCGTCGCGGCGGAGGTCCCCGAGAATGACGAGATCGGCGTGCTCGGCACCCACGCGGAAGAGCGCCCCGTCGAGCTGGCTGCGGAAGCCGGTCTGCTCATCCCAGCCCTCGACCCAGAGCTTCTCTGAGAGGAGGTAGTCGTCGCGTGCCACTCCGGCGGCGCGGGTGATGGCCGAGAAGAGCACATCAGTGAACGCGGGCGGGCCGCCGGGGGCGGCGTAGACGCCGACATCGAACAGAGTGATGCCGTGGTCGATCGCCGTGCGAACGAGCTGCACGGCATCCTCGAAGTGCATACGGTCATAGATATGCCACGATCCGAGCGCGAAGACTGAGGTCTCGAGCGCGCTCGTGCCGATCCGGCGGTGGGGAACCAGCGGGTGCGTCATTGCGTGTCCTTTCATGAACTGGGGGCGCGAGGGGCGGGCTAGGCGCGGCGGGGGAGGCGCGGGTCGATGACCGCCTTGACCTCGCGCAGCTCGTGCATGTTGGCGATGCGGTCGGATGCGTCATCGAGGCCGCACGGCTCAGAGAACAGCTCGTCCCACGGGAATCGGTCGGCGAAGATGCGGAAGAACTCGATCGAGCGGTAGTAGTCGGAGACATCACCGTTCAGCGAGCCGACGACGGTGAGCTCCTTGCCCATGATCGCCGAGAGGGGAAACGCGTCACCCGTGGGGCCCGTGGACCCGACGATGGCAATCGTGCCGCGCTGCGCGGCCATCCCGACCGCCTCGGGGCCGATGCTTGGCGCTCCCGCGAAGTCGAGCACGAGGTCGGCTCCCTGGCCATTCGTGAGCTCGTGCACGCGCGCGACCGTGGCCTCCGAACCGCCCGCAATGTCGACCGTGTGGCTCGCGCCGAAGCGCTGCGCGAGCTCGAGTCGGGCAGCGGGGGCGCCGGCGGTGATGACGGTGCCGGCGCCGGAGATGCTCGCGACCGCGGTGGCAAACAGGCCGAGTGCGCCGGATCCCTGCACCACGACGCGAGATCCGGGCCGCACGCCTCCCGCGCGATCGAACGCACGGAGCACGGTCTTCGCCGCGCAGCCTGCGGCGGCGGCCCACGTGTCCTTCACCTCGGCGGGAAGCCGGAGCTTCTGGGCGCCCGGGGTGACGTAGGCGTACTCGGAGAGTCCCGCGGTGGCGTAGGGCGGCACGTCGGTGCGCTGCATGAAGCCGTAGCCGCGCTTCGCGCACGCCACGGGCTCACGGAGCACCGTGCAGCCAAAACACTCGCCGCAGACCGATTCAGACCAGCCGATGCGATCGCCTACCCCGAGTGGGGCGCCGAGTGCGTCAACGGTGCCCTCGCCGACGGCGACGATCTCGCCCACCATTTCGTGGCCGAGCATCATGGGCAGCATGCCGGGGAAGCTCATCTTGCCCGCCCAGATCTCGATGTCGGTGCCGCAGAGCGTGGTGCAGGTGATCCGCACGAGCGCGGCGCCCGGCTCGATCTCCCGGGGAAGGGGAAGGTCCTGCAGTTCGAGCGGGGCTCCATGCGTGGTCAGCACCGCAGCACGGGTGGACGTGGGAATCGTCATTGAGGGCTCCAATCCGGGATTCGGCGCGGCCTCGTTGCCTGAGGCGCCGATCGTGTAGGTTTTATTCTACACACGTTGACCATAAGCGCGAGGGCTGTCTTGACCCCGCCGGTCCGTCCCAACGAAGGGGGAACGATGTTGAATCCTGCGCTGCGCCCACCGCGCGACACTGCTGAGCTCGTGCTGCGCGGTGGGGTGGTCCATGTCATGGACGCCGACGCGCGATGCGAAACGGCGGTGGCGATTGTGGGCGACCGCATCGCCGCGGTGGGCAGTGATGCCGAGATCTCGACGTGGATCGGACCGCACACTCGCGTGGTTGAGCTTGGGGGCCGCGCAGTGCTCCCGGGAATCAATGACTCGCACCTACACGGCTCCTGGCTGGGTGCGCGGTGGCCGCACACTCTGTTTGGGGATCCGGGCGCCGCGGCCGATGCGGAGGGTGATGCGCTCGCTGCCCCGGCGGCCGGCCCACTCGTGCGCACTCGCGCGGAGCGCCGCGCCGCCATTCTCCGGGCGGGCGAACTGCTCTCGGAGCTCGGGGTGACGAGCTACACCGAGCCCGGCATCGGTCCGGGGGAGGACGCGGGGGAGACCGGCAGCTTCCACACAGAGGTGATCGACATCTATCGTGAGCTCGCGGCGGCAGGCGAGTTGCGCCAACGCGTCACGCTCCTCGCGCTCCACGGGGTGCTCGACGGGCCGAGCGAGGTGGCTACGGTGTGCGCGGGGATTGCGCGGCACGGCGAGCTTGCGGGCGAGAGCGACCCCGAGTGGTTCGCGGTTCCCGGCGTCAAGATTTTCGGCGACCTCATTCCGCTCACCCGTCAGGCCTGGACGACGCACAGCTACGACGACGGGACCCACGGAGACCTCTTGGTGGTGGGCGAGGGAATCGACGCGAAGGCTGCGGGGCTCGGCGAGATGCTCCAGGCGGCGCACCGCGCGGGCCTGCAGGTCGGCCTCCATGCCACCGGCGATCGCACGATCGAGCTTGCGCTCGATGCGTTCGAGGCTGCGGCAGCGGAGTCGGGGGCGCCGAGCGTGCGCGAGCTCGGACATGTCATCATTCACGGTGACCTGGTCTCGGCGGAGCAGGTGGCGCGAATGTCCCGGCTCGGTGTATGGCTGAACACGCAGGCGGGCATCGCTGCGCGCACGGGGGAGTGGCTCGCTGGTGCGCTCGGCGCGGAGGTGGCGAATTTGGCCTGGCCGCTCGAGGTGGCACGTCGCGCTGGGGTGCTGGTGCTCTCCTCAGATGCTCCCGTGCTGGACTTTGATTGGCGGCGCGGAATCGCCGACGCGGAGGCGCGGGTGCTCGCGACGGGCGGCTCGGCTGATGCGGCGGCGAAGCACGAACGTCTTGCGGGGTGGCTGCGCTGCTACACCTCCATTCCCGCGGCGCAGGATCGCGCGGCGCAGTGGAAGGGCGCGCTGGAGGCGGGAATGGTCGCTGACCTTGTGGTGCTCGAGCGTGATCCCTTCGCGGTTGGCGCGGAGGGCTTGCCCGGTGTGGCAGTGGATGCCACGGTGCTCGCCGGGCGCGTGGTGTTCGAGCGCGGTGCCTAGCTTGCGTGCGGCCCGGACCGGCGAGCCGGTCTCGGGCCGCACGCATTGCTTCGGGGCCTTAGGTGAGCAGCTGCCCGCCATCGACGGGCAGGCTCACCCCGGTGATGTGGGCGGCCTTTTCGCTGGCGAGATAGCTCACCGCATCGGCGACCTGCTCAACGCGTGCAAGGTCGCCGAGCGGGATCCGGCTGGCCCATGCGGCGCGCGCGGGTGAGCCCTCAGGCATACCTTGCTCGAGCATGGGAGTGAGCACGGGGCCCGGGGCCACGGCGTTGACGCGAATGCCGTGGCCGGCAAGCTCGATCGCGGCCCAGCGGGTGAGGGAGTCGACGGCCGCCTTGCTGGACTCATAGGCCCCCATTCCCGGCGTGGGTTGGCGGCCGCCGATTGATGAGATGTTCACAATGCTGCCACCGCCACCCAGCGCGATGCGGTGGCGGGCGAAGGCCTGGGTCATCGCAAACGTGCCGAGCACATTGACCTCCAGGATGGAGCGGTACGCCTCGGGTGCGAGCTCGGTGACGGCGCCGTGGACGGACAGGATTCCGGCGTTGTTCACGAGCGTGTCGACACCTCCGCGCTCGGCGAGCGAAGCGAAGCCTGCCTCGATTGCGGTCGGGTCGGTGATGTCGAGCGAGATGGCGCGCGCAGTGCCGCCGAGCTCTGCGGCCGCCACCTGGGCTGCATCAATGTCGCGATCGGCAAGGATGGCGTGATCGCCGTGAGCGGTGACCGCTCGGGCGATTGCCTGGCCGATTCCGCCGGCGCCGCCGGTAATGAGAACGGTGCGTGCTGTAGTCATGTGCAGACTCCTGTGTCTTGTGGTCAGCCCAGGGCAGGGCTGGAGGGAACGCGCCTTATATTATACGATTGTAGAAAATAAACGAGCGAACCGCGAGGTGTACCCGCGGTGGCGCGGCTGCGAGGAGGCAGATATGACATTCACTGGCACGGTTCCGCGGCGAGCGCTGGGCCCGAACGGCCCCGAGGTGCCGGTCTTTGCGCTCGGATCCTGGAACATCTGGGATCGCATGGCTGCCCCCGCGCGTCGTGCGCTCATGGCGAGGGCGGTGGAGGTAGGGGCCGCGTTCTTCGACGTGGCGTACTACAACATGGGACCCCATGCCGAGGCTTCGCGCACGGATCTCCTCTTCGGCGAGACCCTGCGCGAGCTGGCGCTCGACCGTTCGGCGTATCAGCTCTGCGGAAAACTGTGGCTCTGGGAGTATCCCGTGACGGGGTTTGCGGAGCAGATGGATGTTTCGCTGGAGCGGATTGGGGCGGGGCGCGGGGGTCCCGAGTCGTTCGACACCGTGGTGGTGGGGGACTTTTTCGGTGATATCGATATCGCGCAGGTGGTTCGCGACGTGCACGCTGAGATCCTCCGCGGCAGCTTTGCGAGTTGGGGGGTCAACAATTGGACAGCAGGTGCGCTGCAGCTCGCCCTCGACACGGCCGCTGCAGAGGGGCTCACGCCGCCGAGCTTCGCGCAGCTCAAGTATGGCCTCGTGCGCCGCAGTATGGCGGAGGGAGAGTACTACGGCGGCTGGTTTGCGGATGGCACGCTCGCGCTGCAGGCCTCTGACGCCTTCGAGGGGGGAATCCTGGTTGGCAAGTTGGCGCCCGCACGAAAGATCGGTGCGGATGTCGGCGAGATTCGAGACCGAATTGTGGCGATCTACCCTGAGGTGGAGCGCATCTCGACGGCGCTTGGGGCGACCCCCGCGCAGCTGGGGCTCGCGTTCTGTCTTGCGAACCCGGCAACCGCGAACGTGCTGTTTGGTGCCTCGCGTGTCTCTCAGCTGGAGGATAATCTCGGGGCGATTGCGCTCTTGGAGCGCGAAGGGGCCGCGCGGCTCCGTGAGCTCACGGCCGAGCTCTGGCTGGATCGCGAGGTACGCGCCGATGGTGTGTGGGCGCCGGCCGGGCCTGGCGACTAGTCTCTGGGTGACGCCGTGTGGCCCCGTGGTGAGTGCCGCGGGGCCACACGCGATCGCACGCTTAGCTCGCGAGGAACTCGACCGCGGCCGAGCGGAACTCGGGGCTGTCAAGCGCGCCTCGATGGTCGCCGGGTACGGTGGTGAAAGATCCCGCCGCGAGCTCCGCGAGAAGTGCGTCACTCCCCGCGGTCATCGGGTCGTCTCCGCCCGCGACGAGCAGGGTGGGGATCCCCGGCGCCGCTGCCGAGGGAATGAACGGTTCTGTCGCGAGGCCGGGAATGAGGCGAGCGAGCGAAGCAGTGTCGCGGCCCGGGGCCGAGATCATTCCGGCCATCATTCCCACCAGCGGGTTCGTGGGAGTCTCGCCGCCGAGCGCTGCAGCGAGCTCTGCGGCATCCACCGCGGCGAAGGGTTCGCTGGGGCTGACCCCACCGAGTACGAGCCGGCGAATCTGTGGGGTGCGGGCCGGTAGGTCCCACGCAAGCCTCCCGCCGAGCGAATAGCCGAGAACGTCGATCGTGCCGTCACCCGCCGCTGCGGAGAGCGCGGTGCTCAGTGCGTCGAGCACCGCCCCTGTGGTCGCCGCAGAGGGGGCCGAGATGGCGGGGCTGTCACCGTGACCGGGGAGGTCGATCGCTACGACTGAGCGGCCGGCCGCGTGTAGTGCGGCGACCCAGCCGGTCGCGAGAAAGTCGTCCTCTGATGAGGAGGCAAAGCCGTGGAGCAGGGCCACGGGTGGCACGGCTGCGGGGGCAGCGTGGTCGAACGGAAAGTGGTGTACGGCAAGCGTCATTGCGGAACCTTTCGTGGGCGAAGCCTGGGGACGGAGTGCGGAGGTACCGCGTCATCGCGTTTTTCTATGCTAGTAGAAAATAAACCCGACGCGCACTGGACTTTGTGTGTCTACGTTCGTAGACTTTCGGCAGCAAGACTCGGACACCGCCGTCCCGTGCACGCGGGCGGCCACGACAGTGAAGGACCCCGTCATGACCGCTACTCCCACCCGCATCGTCGATATCGCGATCGGCTTCATGGGCGCGAAGCAGCTCGCTGCCGCGACCCGTATCGGCCTGTTCCGCGCACTCGCGGACGGACCCCAGGATCTCGCGGGGCTCGCTTCCGCTACGCAGCACTCGGAGCGCCAGGTGCGCACGCTCGCTGACGCGATGAACGGCCTCGGGCTCCTCGATCGTGCCGCCGGGCGCTACAGCCTTGCTGAAGACGCGAAGCAGTATCTCGCCGGCGGCGGTGAGATCGATCTGTCTCCCTTCGTCGCGTTTCTGAACGACATCAGCTACCCGCAGTGGCTCGGCTACGATCGCACCGTCGACACCGACGCTGCGGGCACGCTGGAGCTCGACGAGGCGGGCTGGGGCGACTTCATGGCGGGCGTAATGACGTACAACGCCCTGCACGCTGAGCAGTTCGGCGCCGCGTTTGACTTCACGAGTTTCCGAAACGCGCTCGACTTCGGCGGGCTTGCCGCAGGCTTCTCGTTCGCCGCCATGGCGCAGAACCCGGAACTCACCACCCGCTTCGTGTACGCGCCGGGCTTCACCGAGTCGATCGCGGCTGAGGCCGAGCGTGCGGGCTACACGTCGCGCGTGACGGTTGAAGAGGGGGAGACGGAGAGCACCGAGCCCGGCGGGGAGCATGATCTCGTGCTGCTCACCCACGTGCTGCACCGCTTCGATGCGGCGCAGAATCAGGCCATCCTTGCCGCAGCGCGAGGCGCTGCAGTCGCCGGTGCGAAGCTGATGCTCCTGGACTTCTTCCTCGACGAAGACGCGACGCAGCGCAGCATCGATGCGCTACACGCGGGAGAGTACTTCAACATCGATGGCACGGTTGTGTACCCCATCGCCGAGGTTGAGGGCTGGCTTGCCGAGACCGGCTGGGCCGTCGAGCGACTCGTGTCGCTCCCCGGGAGCCCGCGCGTGCTCGTCGCGACCGCGGTCTAGGGGTGCGCCATGGGGAGTGATCCCGCCGCGGAGGCGCAGCGCGCGCGACTCATTCGCACGCTCGAGGGTCCGATCGACGCCGCATCGATCGGACCCGCGCTCGCGGCCGAGGTGCTCCTTCACGTCCCGGCGCCCCGCCACGGCAACACCGGCACGCCCGCAAGCGATGCCGCATTCGACCGCGCGCCCGTCACCATGCACCGCCTCGGCGCACTGCAGCTCGGCGCGATGAACCGCGACGACGAGACGCTGGGTGAGGCGGAAGCGGGGGAGGCGCTCCGGCGCTGGGTGCGCGCGCTGGCTGATCCCAACGGGGCAGTGATACCGGGAACGCCCCTGGTGGTTGCGCTGGCACCAGAGGTAGGCCGCGAAGCTCGGGTGCCCGGCGCGCTCGGCCGGTTGGGTGGTGAGAGCGGCGTTGCGATCGTCCGCGGCGCCTCGCCCACGGATCCCGATCTCTCGGACGCGGGCCTCGTGGGGGCGGTGTCGGCCGAGAGCCCGGCGCTGCTCGAACAAGCGGCGGCACGGGCCGCCGCCGCGGACCTGCCGCTCGCGCTCGCACCCGTGGGCGGGCTGCCGGAACTCAGGCGCGTCCTGGCGCGGGTCGCCGGCGCCGGGCTTTTCGGCTCGCGTGTGCTGATTACGGGCGTCGCCGGACTCATTGCAGCGGTGCATGCGCCCGGTGTGCCCGGTGTGGGCGCCGATCCCGATCTGCTTGACCAGCTCATCGAGTTGCTTGGCGAGCATGGTGCCGGGGCGGTATTCGACGACCTTGGCCGTGTGCCCAGCGTGGCGACGGTGGTCTCGGATCACGACGTCGCGTGCGCCATACTTCGCGCTGCTGAGCAGGGGGTGGGGCACCTCCTCATGGTGAGCGCCGGGGTACGCGCCAAACATCGCCTGAGCCAGTTCGGCGGGGGCGGGCTTGAATTCGTGCACACCCAGTTTCTGCCCTACCTCGGCGTGTTGGGCGCCTCGCCCGAACTGCTCCATGGGGTTGGCGGCGCACACCTCGCGCGCTTCTTGCGTGTTGACCGAGAGGACCACTGATGTTTCCGCGGCGCATGGCGACCCCACTTGAAGACTTCGCGATCCCGGATCGACGGGGTCTCGTGCAGACGGTGCTTGGGGAGGTGCAGCCCGATGCTCTGGGGCCCACGCTCATGCACGAGCACGTGTTCCTCGACATCCGGCGGCCCGCGCACTCGCAGAACCCTCGCCCGGGTGAATGGGCGGAAGCCGCGCAGCAGCCGCTGACGCTCGACAATCTGGCAGCCGTGCGGCGCGGGCAAGTGAACTCCGACAACGACGTGCTCGGCGACTTCGAGATGATGCGCGAGGAGGTCTCGGTGTTTGCAGTGCAGGGCGGTGGCACGCTCGTTGAGGTCACCCCCGCCGGGGTGGGGCGCGACCCGCGTGCGCTCGCTCGGCTCAGCCGCGCGACGGGCCTGCACGTGGTGATGGGGTCTGGGTGGTACCAGCAAGATATCCACCCGCGAGGCTTCGCCGAGCGCCCGGACGATGAGCTCGTTGCGGAGCTCGTTGCTGACATCGTGGGTGGCGCGAGTGGCTCGGGCGTCCGAGCCGGGGTGATTGGCGAGGTGGGCGCCGAGGGTGCCCCCGTGCCGCCCGCGGAGATGCGTAGCGTCCGTGCGGCGGGGCGCGCCGCTGCGCTCACCGGCGCGCCCATCACGCTGCACATGGGCGGGTTTGGTGAGGAGAAGCTCCGGGTGCTCGACGCGCTCGAGGACGCGGGCGCGGATCCGAGTGGGGTGGTCTTCGGCCACGCGGGCACGATCGCCGATGACATGTCGCTCGCGCGCCGGCTCCTCGCGCGTGGGGTGACAGTCGAGGCGGACTTCTTGGGCACGACGGGGAGCCCCTGGGGCACGCTCTTCCCGTTCACCGACCGCGGGGTCGCCCGCGGGTTCGCGGAGCTCGTTGCCGATGGTTGGGGCGCGCAGCTCGTGCTCGGGGGCGACGTGTGTCAGAGTGTGCAGTTGCGGCGGTACGGGGGCCACGGCTACGGCTACATTGTCGACCACTTCCTCCCGACCCTCGCGGAGTTCGGGGTGTCTGAACGCGCGCTCCAGCACATCATGGTTGACAATCCGGCCCGGGTGCTCGCGTTCCGCGCGCCGCGAGGCGCGTAGCTACGGCGTGCGCCGCAGCCGCGCGATGAACTCGGTCACCTGCGCGTTAAGGGACTCCGCGCTCAGGCGATCGGGGCTCACCACGCGAATGACGGTCGCCCCAATGTTCATCATGACGATCTCATCGGCGAGCTGCGCGTCGGAGAGCGGGGAGTGGATGTCGCCATCGGCGCGTCCCTCGGCAAGGTAGCGCAGGCACCCCTCGCGCCAGCTGTCGAGGTGGGCGTCGTAGCCGCCAGCGAGCTCCGTGCTGAACGCGCAGCGCTCCCAGAACGAGAGCAGCACGCGCGCGGCGGTCGCATCCTCTTGTTCGACGGGCAGTGTGTACCGCATGAACATCTCGAGCGCCGCGATTCCGCGTGCGTCGCCCACGTGGGCGACGAGTCGTTCGCCAAGGCTCGTGAGGGAGCGCTCGTAGGCGCCCTGGATGATTTGGTCTTTGCCGGTGAAATAGTGCTTGAGTGCACCGTTCGCGAATCCCGCGCGGCCAGCGATCTCGCGCATCGTTGCGGCCTCGATGCCGCCCTCCACGATCAACTGCCAGGTCACGTCGACAATCTCTGCGCGGCGCTGATCGTGATCGATGATTTTGGGCATGCCCTGTCCTCTCGCCGGCGTTGGTTATCCTCCATTGTAGACGGAAAAATCCCAGATCACCTGAGTGCGGCGGCTTGTCGCAAACCGCAGAGCTCTTGACTGAGCGGGCACGCCTCTCCGCCCGCCCTCGTGCACGGCGAAACCGCGTGCCAGCCTCAGAAAGGAAACGCGTGCGATGGTGCCGCGTCGGAGAGGATTCCTATGTCGGCTCAGTCACCCGCTTCCCCTGTTCCCCGGAGCGTCATCGTTGTGGGGGCCGGCTCCGCCGGTTCCGTGGTGGCCCGCCGCCTCGCCGACGCGGGGGTCTCGGTCACCGTGCTTGAGGCTGGCGGCGAGGACACGAACCCTGCGATCCATGACCTGAGCCGCATGGGGGAGCTGTGGCACAGCGCGGACGACTGGGACTACTACACGACCCCGCAGCCCGGCGCAGCTGGGCGCCGGATGCACCTGCCGCGCGGAAAAGTGCTCGGGGGCTCGCACGCGCTCAACGCGATGATCTGGGTGCGCTGCGCCCCGCAAGACTTCGACCACTGGGCGGAACTCGGCAACGAGGGCTGGGCCTGGCGAGATGTGCTGCCCGTGTACCGCGAGATCGAGAACTTCTCGGGCGGCGCGTCTGAGCTTCGCGGGGCCGGCGGGCTGCTCGACGTCACGGATGACTATGCGCTCGCTCCGATCCAGCAGTCGATCATCGAAGCGGGAGTGCAAGAGGGCCTTGAGCACAACCCGGACTACAACGGTGCCTCGCTCGAGGGGATCTCGCAGCAACAGATCACCGTGCGCGATGGGGAGCGCCTAGACACCTACATGGCGTACCTGAAACCAGTGCGGGATCGCGTGACCGTTGAGGTCGGCGTGCGCGTGGATGAGCTGATCTTTGCGCCGCGGGAGTCGGGCGACGCTGGCGATGCTGCCGGCGAAGGGCCCCGCGTCGTGGGGGTCCGCGTCACGCAGAACGGCGCGGTGCGAGAGCTGTTCGCGGACGAGGTGATCCTTGCCGCCGGCGCGATCGACTCGCCGCGGGTGCTGCTTCGCTCAGGGATTGGCCCGGCTGCAGAACTGCGAGAGATTGGGATCGAACCGCGCGCCGATCTGCCCGGCGTCGGGAAGAACCTGCACGACCACCTGCTTTCGCCGGTCATCTTCGAGACGGAGACGCCAGTGGGCCCACCGCAGTCGGGGGTCTCCGTGACGCAGACGCACCTGTTCTGGCAGAGCCGGCCCGAGCTCGATCGTCCCGACACGCAGCCCATCAACTTCTCCGTGCCCATGTACGGTGAGACGCTCGAGCCCCGCAGTGGCGACGGCTTCTCGCTCATGGCGGGGCTCGTCACACCGCAGGCGCGCGGATCGGTCACGCTCTCGGGTGCGGGCAGCGACGACCCCCTCAACATTGATCTCGATGCGCTCGGGCACGAGGATGACGTGGCCTCGCTCGTCGCGTCGGTGCGGCAGTGTCGCTCGATCGGGCGGCAGCCCGCGCTCGCCGATTCTGCGGCCGACGGCGGCTGGGGCGCGACCGAGGTATACCCGGGACCCGAGGTGGGCGACGGCGACGATCTCGTAGAGTACGTGCGGCGGACCGTCGCGACTTACCACCATCAGGTGGGCACTTGCAAAATGGGGGTCGACGAGTTTGCCGTCGTTTCGCCGCGGCTCGCGGTGCACGGCGTCGCAGGCCTCCGGGTGATTGACGCGTCGATCATGCCGCGCGTCACCACGGGCAACACGAACGCCCCGGCCGTCTTGATCGGTGAGCTGGGTGCCCGCTTCATCCTTGCGGGGGAGCGCTAGCCGTTCCCGCTCCTGGCCCGGCTAGCCGCCGAGCGCCCGGAGCGGGAGCAGGGGGCGGCGGGGATCCTCAGGGAGCGAGGCCGTGCGGAACCCCGCGTTGCCCATCGTCGAGTCCGGCGTGTTCCGCGAGCGCCCGGCGTTGCGGAAACGGTTGCAGTACGACGGATGGCAGAGGTAGCTTCCGCCGCGCAGCACGCGCTCGCGCGCCGTCGCGGGGCCGCGCGGGTCGTGCGCCGCGTGGCGCTCATATGCGTCGGCGGCGAAGCCGTCGGCGCACCACTCCCACACGTTCCCCACGGTCTGGAAGAGCCCGTAGCCGTTCGGTGCGAAGTGAGCGGCGGGCGCGGTGCCGACCCAGCCGTCCGCCGCGGAGTTGTGTGCGGGGAAGGTGCCCTGCCACACGTTCGCTCGCCACACCCCGTCGCTGCCGTCGATCGGGGCCTCGCCCCAGGGGAAGCGCGCGCCGTCGAGGCCGCCCCGGGACGCGGCCTCCCACTCCGCCTCGGTGGGGAGCCTGCGTCCCGCCCAGGCGCAGTAGGCCTGGGCGTCGTGCCAGCTGATGTGGACGGCCGGGTGCGATGGATCCGCCTGGGCTGCGTGCGAGGCCGGGCCCGCGGGGGTGCGAAAGTCGGCGCCGCGCACCGAGATCCACCACGGCACCCCGGGGACGGGTCCGACGATCGCCTCGCTCGGGGCGTCGACGAGGAGGTGGAACACGGCGGAGACGCCAAAGCGCTCGGCGTCGCTCACGTAGCCGGTATCGGCGGCGAAGCGGGCGAATTGCGCGGTGGTCACGGTGGTTGCGTCGATCTCAAAAGTGTCGAGGGAAACCTCGTGGAGCGGACGCTCGCCGTCCTCGGGGAGCCCGTCGCCCTGCGCGTCCCCCATGATGAAGCTGAGGGCCGGCACGTGGCACTGCGCGATCTCGTGCCGTGTGCGGCCGACCGGAGCACCTGCGGGGCCGGTCTGCTCCGACGAGGCCGGCGTGAAAGCCGCGGCAGCGGTGGCGTCGCGGGGTGGCGCGGAGTCCTGTCCGAGCGCATCGCGCGCGGGGGCGCAGCAGGCGTGGCCGTGCTGCGGCTCGTCGCCCGTCATGCGCGCGCCTCGCAGGGGCGGAAGCTGTTGATCAGGGCTTCAAGGCTCGCGCTGAGCTTCTCGTCGCTCGCCGCGTCCGGCACGAGGACGGCGAGCATCTGCCACCCGGCGTTCCGCGCGGAGACCTCCTCGATTGCGATCTCGAGGTCGAGGTCGGCGCGGAGCTCGCCGTCCTCCGCGGCCTCGGTGAGGAAGCGCCGGATGAGCCCGCGACGGCGCACGATCGCCTCGGTGTGGATCTCGCGGAGGGCCTCGTCCTGCGCCGCGCGGTCCCAGAACGAGAGCACGACGCGCGACTTCTCGGCGCCGATCCCCGCGAAGGGAAGGAGCACGTGCGACATCTCTCGGAGTGCATCGAGGCCGCGGATGCTGCCCACACGGCGGAGCGTCTCCGCGTGCGAGGTGTTGAACACCTGCAGGTACGCCGCGGTGAGGAGGCTCTTCTTGTCGGGGAAGTAGCGCGCGAGCGCGCCGTGGGCGTACCCGATCTCCGCGGCGATCCCGCGCATGGTGACCCGGTCGAAGCCGTCTCGGATGATGATCCGCGTCACCGCCTGCACGATCTCCGCGCGCCGCTCGTCGTGATCGACAATCTTGGGCATCTCCGCACCTCCCTGGTGACTCGATCCTAGAAGAGCCGGGGCGCTGCGGGCGGGGAGCGTCCCGAAAATCTCCAACTGGTGATTAAACGTTATCACCCTGTGATCTTTGCGTGCAGGTGCGGGGCATATTCTTTAGTCACCGTTTGGTGATTTTAAATCGTGGCGGCTCGTCCGAGCCGACCCCGGAGCGACGAAGGAGTCGACCCATGAACACACGTACCCGGACGCTGCGGGCCGCGGCGCTCGTCGCCGCAGCGGCGCTCGCCCTCGCCGGCTGCTCGGCCGCCTCCTCGGGCTCGGGCGAGGGCTCCGGTGCGGGCGCCGGTGCCGAGAGCGGCACGCAGACGCTGCGCGTCGCGACGATCGGGCTGACCTCCGATGGCAGCCTCCTCACGGGGATCGCGCAGGGCTTCTTCGCGGAGGAAGGGCTCGAGATCGAGACCTCGATCGTGGCCAATCCGCCCGCCGGCCTCGCTGCCGCGCAGGGCGGCCAAGTGGACATCGCCTACTCGCCGAGCATTCCGCTCCTGAACGCGCTCAGCCAGGGCGTCGAGCTCCGCGTCGTCGGCGCTGCCGACGGCTACCCGGCCGAGCCCGTTGCCGACGCGGAGTCCGCGGCGTTCGACGACACAGGGCTCTTCGCCGCCGTGGGCAGCGGCATCGAGCGGGTCGCGGATCTCGCCGGGAAGACGATCGCCGTGCCCGCCCGCAACGCGCAGCTGGAGGTGGTGATCGCCGGCGAGCTCGAGGACGCGGGCATCGACCCCGCCACGGGCGTGAACTGGGTGGTGCTTGACTTCACCTCGGCCGTCTCGGCGCTCGAGAGCGGCAAGGTGGACGCCGCCGGTCTCGTGAGCCCGTTCACGAGCGAGGCGGAGACGGCCGGGGCGCGCCAGCTTGCCGCCCCCTCGATCGGCTTCTTCGAGACCGGTGCGACGGGCCTCTGGGTGACCGGCGCGCAGACGTTCGAGCGCAAGGCCGATGCTGTCGCAGCGTTCCAGCGCGCCATCGTGAGATCGAATGCGTACGCGACCGCCCACCCGGACGAGGCGATCCAGGCCGGGCTCGACGCGACGGACTCGCCGCTCGCGATCGCCGATGTGAAGGTGCCTGTCTGGCCCGAGGCCGTGCTGCCCGAGGACCTCGCCCGTCCGAACGAGAAGATGGCCGCGCTCGGCTTCCTCCCCGCGCCGCTCGATCTCGACGGCGTCATCGTCTCCGAGTAGCGGAGCAGACGAGACCCACCCATGAACCGCGCATCACTGCTCCGCGCCGGGACCGGCGCGCTCGGCGTCCTCGTCGCGCTCGCCGCCTGGCAGCTCGCCGCGACCGCAGGTCCGCTCGCGGGCTCGCCGCTGCCGACGGCGGGGGAGGCGCTCTCGTCGCTCCTCCGCCTCCTCGGCACCGCCGAGGTGTTGACTGCGATCGGAGACACCCTGCTCATGGCGCTCAGCGGGCTCGCGATCGCCGTCGCCGCCGGCGTGCTCCTCGGCGTCGGCATCGGCGTTTCCCCGCTCGCTATGCACGCCACGCGCGTGCCCCTCGAGTTCCTGAAGCCGATCCCGCCGATCGTGATCCTCCCCGTCGTCGCCCTCGTGCTCGGCCCGACGGCGGGGATGGGGATCTTCCTCGTCGCGTTCGGCTGCTTCGTGGCGATCGCCGTGCAGACGGCCGCCGGGGTGTTCGACACCGACCCCGTCGCGCGGGCGACGGGCCGCTCCTACGGCATGGGCCGGGCGGAGATCCTCGCCCGCATCGTGCTCCCGAGCGCGCTGCCTTACATCGGCACGGCCGTGCGCGTCGCCGCACCCACCGCGCTCATCGTCGCCGTCGTTGCCGGGCTGCTCGGCGGCGGCCCCGGGCTCGGCCAGAGCCTGCTGCTGTCCCAGCTCACGGGCAACCAGGAACAGCTGTTCGCCTACGTGCTCCTGCTCGGCACCCTCGGGCTCGTCTTCCAGGGGCTGAGCCAGTGGGGCGAGCGCCGCCTGCTGCACTGGCACCCCCAGTACCGAACGGAGCGCCCCTGATGGTCTTCACCTCCTCCATCCCCACGCGCACCCGCGCGGCGCGGCGCCAGCCCGGGCTCGGCGTCCCGCGCGGGGTACTTATCGCCGCGGAGATCCTCGTGCCGATAGCGCTGCTCGCGGCCTGGTGGTTCGCCTCGGCCGGCTCCAGCAACGCGTTCTTCCCGCCGCTGCAGACGATTCTCGACCGGCTCCTCACCGTCGCGCAGACGCCGAAGTTCTGGCTCGACGTGGGCTCCTCGCTCGGCAACCTGCTGCTGTCCTTCGCACTCGCGAGCGCGATCGGCGTGCTGCTCGGCGCGGCGCTCGGCCTCGTGCGCCCGCTCGCCTGGTTCGTTGAACCGACGGTCCACTTCTTCCGGGCAATCCCGCCCGTCGCCCTCGTGCCGATCTTCGTGTCGCTCATCGGCTTCGGGAACGAGACGCGCATCATCTCGATCACGCTCGCCGCGCTGTTCCCCGTGCTCATCTCGACGATCGACGGAATCCGCGGCGCCGACGAGATGCTCGGCATGGTGACCCGCGTCTACCGGATCGGCTGGGTCGACCGCATCTTCGCGGTCACCCTTCCCGCCGCGGGCCCGCGCATCCTCTCGGGGATGCAGGTGGGCCTCATCACCGCATTCGTTGTGATGATCGCGAGCGAGATGCTCGGATCATCGACGGGGCTCGGCGCGTGGACGCTCCTCGCCCAGCAGTCCTTCGCCATCGCGGACATGTGGGCGGGCATCCTCACGCTCGGGGTCGTCGGCTACGCGACGACGGCCCTCTTCACCCTCTTCCGGCGCAGCGTGCTGCGCTGGTATATCGCATCGCAACAGCAGGAGAAGAATCTATGACCAGGATCGCGCTCAGCGACGCGCCCGTGCGGCTCAGCGTCCAGGGCCTCGCCAAGACCTACGAGACGAAGCGCGGCGGCGTCCCAGTGATCGCCGACCTCACCTTCGACGTCCGTGCGGGCGAGATCGCCTGCATCGTCGGCCCCTCCGGGATCGGCAAGACGACGCTCCTGAAATGCCTCACTGGGCTGCAGTCGATCTCCTCAGGCGCCGCGCGGATCGACGGCGAGCTGATCGACGGCCCGCCCGAGGAGATGGCACTCGTCTTCCAGGAGTACACGCGCTCACTCATGCCGTGGCTCACAGTCGAGAAGAACGTGCGCCTCCCGCTCCGCCACCTCCGTCTCCCCGCGGCCGAGCGCGAGGAGCGCATCGCACAGGCGCTCGCCGCCGTCGGCCTCGCGGGCGCCGAGGCGAAGTACCCCTGGCAGCTCTCCGGCGGCATGCAGCAGCGCGTCGCCATCGCGCGTGCGATCGCCTACCGCCCCGAGGTGCTCGTGATGGATGAGCCGTTCGCCTCTGTCGACGCGCAGACCCGCTTCGAGCTCGAGGACCTCTGCCTGCGCGTGCGCGAGCAGTTCGGCATGACGATCGTCGTTGTCACGCACGACATCGACGAGGCCGTGTATCTCTCCGACCGCGTCATCGTGCTCGGCGAGCGCCCCGCGCGCGTGACCCGGATCATCGACATCGATCTGGGGGAGGAGCGCGACCAGATTGCCTCCCGCGCGCTCCCGCAGTTCGCCGAGTTGCGGAGTGAGATTCTCGCGCTCATCCGGAAGGCCGGCTGAGCATGGGAGGGACGGGAGTGCGCGGCTACGAGGATTTCGGGGGGCACGCCGCGGAGTTCGCCTCCGACTCCACGCCGTGGTGGCCCGAGGAGGCCCGGGCCGCCGCGGACGCTCCGAACGTCGTGGTGATCCTCGTCGACGATCTCGGTTTCAGCGACCTCGGGCCGTTCGGCAGCGAGATTGCCACCCCCGCGATCGACGCGCTCGCCGCCGAGGGCTGGACGTTCACGAACTACCGCACGGCGCCGATGTGCTCGCCCGCGCGGGCCGCGCTCCTCACCGGGCTGAACCCGCATCGCGCGGGCTTCGGCTTCGTGGCGCACACTGATCCCGGCTACCCGGGCTTCACGTGCGAGCTCCCCGCGGCGGCGCCGACCCTTGCGGAGTCGCTCCGGGCCGGAGGCTACGCGACTTTCGCGGTGGGGAAGTGGCACCTCACGCTCGAGTCCCGGCTCCACGATGGGGCAGACCGCTCGTCCTGGCCGCTGCAGCGCGGCTTCGACCGCTACTTCGGCAGCATGGACGGCTTCACCTCCCTCCACCACCCGCACCGCCTCGTCCGCGACAACTCCGTCGACCCGCGAACCGAGTTCCCGCCCGGCTACTTCCTCACCGACGAGCTGGTCGACGAAGCGCTCGGGATGATCGATGATCTCAGAGCGAACGACGCCGAGCGGCCTTTCTTCCTCTACTTCGCGCACACCTCGGTGCACGGGCCCATCCAGGCGAAACCCGCCGACATCGCGCGGCAGGAAGGGCGGTACGCGGCGGGCTGGGACCGGCTCCGGGAGCACCGCTTCGCTCGGCAACGCGAGCTCGGCGTCGTCCCCGCCCACGCCGAGCTGCCGAGCGGCGCAGCGGCCGACGCCGATCGGATTCCCGAGTGGGCCGCGCTCGACGACGCGGAGCGCGCGCTGTTCGCCCGGCACATGGAGGTGTACGCGGCGGCGGTCGCGGAGGTCGACGCGAGCGTCGCGCGCATCGTCTCGCGGCTCACCGAGCTCGGGGAGCTGGAGCGCACAATCATCGTCGTCACGAGCGACAACGGCGGAACGGCCGAGGGCGGACCGAACGGCACTCGGAGCTACTTCGCGCAGTTCGGCACGGTGCCCGGTCTGCCCGAGGATTGGGTGCGCGACGTGCCGCGTCCGCTCGCCGAGATCGGCGGGCCGCGCGTGTTCAGCCAGTATCCGAGCGGGTGGGCGCGAGCCTCGAACACGCCGTTCCGGGCTTACAAGTCGACCACCTACGAGGGTGGGGTCCATGCGCCGCTCGTCATCTCTTGGCCGGGCGCCCCCGAGACTGCGCGGGGGCTGCGCGACCAATTCGTGTTCGTCTCCGACCTCGCGCCGACGCTGCTCGAACTCGCCGGAGTACGCCGGCTCTCCGAGCGTGCGGGGCGCACCGCGCTCGACGCCGACGGGAGGAGCGCCGCGGCGATCCTCGGCGATCCGGGCGCGGCCGGGCGCGAACAGCAGTACTTCGAGTGCGTGGGCCGCCGCGCGCTCGTCGACGGCCGCTGGAAGGCCGTCTCGCCAGTGCCACCCACACGCGCGGAGGGGAGCGCGGGCGGGCACTGGGAGCTCTACGACCTCGACGCGGACCCCACGGAGACCCGCGATCTCGCGGCCGAGCGGCCCGAGCACGTCGCGGCGCTCGCGGAACGGTGGCGCGACGAGGCGTGGGCAAACACCGTCTTCCCGCTCGACGACCTCGGCACGATGCACGAGCGGCGCCCCGCGAGCGAGGCGCGGCTCGGCGAGCCCGTGAGCCTGGTGCCGTTCCGACCCCCGCTCGAGCGCTTCCGCGCGTCAAAGCTCACGGTGCTCCGCTCCTTCGCGGTGGAGATCTCGCTCGAGCTGCCTGCGAGCGGCTCGGGCCACGGCGTGCTCGTCGCGCACGGCGACCAGGGTGGGGGTTACCTCCTCGCGCTCGAGCACGGGGCGCCGCTCCTCTCCTACAACGCCTACGGCGAGATGCATCGGGCGCGCGGGCCGGTGCTCGCGGCGGGGGCGCGCGAGATCGTGCTGCGTGCCGACGAGATCGCGGGGCTCCGCTGGCGGGTGAGCGTCCACGTCGACGGGGCAGAGGTCGCGGCGATCCCCGCCGTTCCCATGCTGCTCGGCATGGCCCCGTTCACGGGTATCAGCGTGGGCTACGACTACGGCGGGCCCGTCGACTGGGAGCTGCACGAGCGTCACGGCGCATTCCGCTTCTCGGGCGGGGAGATCGAGGCGCTGTGCTACGTGCCTGGCGCGCGCTCCGCGCACGACCGCACGGTGATCGCGGGCATCGACGCGGCGGTCGCCGCCCTTGCCGAGTAGCGCGGTCCGCGTAGTCTGAGTGCATGGAGCTCACGCACGAGATTGTCACCTACGACGGGCTTCCCGCCTCTGCTGGCGGTGCGCACGCCATGCGGATCCGGCAGCCTGAGCGCGCGCTCGCGGCGTGGGATCGGTTCCTTGCCGCCTGCCTGAGGCCCGATGTTCCGCCGGTGTGGGGCATGCGGCTCCTTCGGCTCGGATCGGGCGAAGACGCTGCCTCCGCTGCGCGCGCCGCGGAAGACGCGGTGAGCGCAGCGCTGGGCGGTCCGAGTGCTCGGCAACGCGCGCTCGTCGAGTGGCGACTCCCCGTCGACCGGATTGGGGATGCGCTGCAGGTGTTGGCGGCAGCCGGTGCAACGGAGAACGCCGACACCGCGCCGCAGCTCGCAATCACGGCGCGAGTGAGTGGTGGGCTGATCGACCCCGCTACGGGGTCACCCTACTCAGGCCTGAGCGCCGAGCACTGCGGCGGCTTCGCCGTCGATGGTTCCGGCAGACAGCTCGGGGTATCAGGGCTCCGTGGCACGTTCGGCGCGGGCTCATCCAAACTCTCGATGTGGCTCTCTTTGCCCGCGGACGCTCAGCTCGGCGGGGCCGCCCGCTACGTCCAGGAGCACGCGCCCGTGCGGCTGTCCACGAAGCACTGGCGCCGGTGGACCCTCACACGGTCGGGCTCGAGCTACCGCTCCGCGAAGCTCGTCTCGCCGCTCGTGAGAGACTCAACCGCGTAGCTCAAGACGGTGGCCCCGCCGGTCGCATAGTTCGGCACGTCCGCCTCGACGGCCTGGCCCGCGGGGGACTGGAGCGCGGCAGCGAGGTCTGTCGCCGAGTCGAACACCGCCTCAAACACCGCGAAGAACGGTCCGGCGCCCGGCTCCGTGATCCCAATCGAGAAGGTGATCTGTTGAACCCCGGGCAGCTGCGCGCAGAGCGGGAGATGGGTCTCGCGGTAGTAGGCCTCGAAAGCGGCGCGATCGGTTGGCTCCGGGTAGAGCACGACGAGCTTGTGCACGATCACACCTCCGTCTCGGGAGCCGCCGCGTAGACGCGCCTGCCGGCGAACCACGTTTCGCTCACCGTGGTCTGCACGAGCTCAGCCGCCGGATGCGCGAACGGATCTCGATTGAGCAGCACGAAGTCTGCCGACTTTCCGACCTCAAGGGACCCGGTCTCGTCCGCGAGCCCCATCGCTTCGGCGCCGCGGATTGTGAACGCGGAGATTGCTTCGTCAAGCGTGATCGCCTGCTCAGGCCACAGCGTCCCCGGGTAGGCGCCGCTCGGATCCTCTCGGGTGACGAGGCCGTGGATGCCCTCCCATGCGTTGGGGGACGGGGACACCGGCCAGTCCGAGCCGCCCGCCACGATGGCGCCCGCGTCGAGGAGCGCTCGGTTGGGCTGCATCTGATCGGCGCGCTCGCGGGGCAAGACCTCGCGGATCGCTTCAACGATCGGGCCGGGGACCCAGATGAAGGGCGAGATATCTGCTGCGACGCCGAGCGTCGCAAAGCGGGGGATATCGTCCGGATGTACGAACTGCCCGTGGGCCACCTGGTAGCGCGCTTCGGTGTAGCCAGCCGCACGCACCGCCTCAACCGCGTTCAGGACCGCGTGTACGGAGGCGTCGCCGGTGCAGTGAATCTTCGCGGAGAGGCCCACATCGGCGACTCGGCGTAGCCAGAGTTCAAGCTCCTCGGGCTGCAAGAGCGTCTCGCCATGGAAGTGCGCGCCGTGCGCGTCATCGGGCAAGTACGGCTCGAGAAACGCGCCCGTGCGGGTGGGCGGCACGCCGTCGAGGAAGATCTTCACGAAGTCGGGGCGATGATGCTCGGTGCGGAAACGCTCGCCGTCGAACACGAGCTCTTCGCCGATCGCCGAGTACCCGAAGATCTCATCGTTGATGAGCAGGGAGGTGACCACCCAGGCGTCGAGATCCCCGGCCGTGTCGAGAGCGTGCAGCGCCTCGAGAATGTGCGTGGAGACGCCCGCATCCTGGAACGCGGTGACACCGAATGAATTGAGGATCTCGACGCCCCGTTGGGCGGCCGCGCGCTCCTGCTCGGGGGTGAGGCCACCCGCGGCTTCCTGGGCGCGCGCAACGGGGAGCCCCGCTGCTTCAAGTAGCACACCCGTTGCGCGGCCCCCGGCGAGTGCGTCGGTGAGTACGCCGGGCTGGCCAGCCGCGATTCCGGCGAGTGCCATCGCGCGCGAGCTCACCCAGCGATTGTGGTGCGAGTCGTCGGCAAGCATGACGGGTCGGCCGCCGGCAGCCTCGTCGAGCCGGTCAAGCGCAGCGGCGGAGTTCACATCGCCCAGCCGGTCGCTCGCCCAGGGGCCGCCGACCACCCACGCATCGGCAGGGAGGCCCTTGGCGTACGCGCGCACTGCGTCGATGATCCCGTCGAGAGTTGCGCCGATCGGCACACGCAGCTCGAATAGCTCTTCCTTCCCCGCGAGGAAGTGATGATTGTGCACGTCGACGAGGCCAGGCATCACGAACGCTCCACCGAGGTCCCGCACCTCCGTCTCCGGCCCGGCAAGCGCCGAAACTTCCGCGTGCGAGCCCACGGCAACGATGCGTCCATCCGCGACGGCGAGCGCTTCCGCCCACGGTGCGTCCGGGGAAACCGTGTAGATGCGTCCTCCGGTGAGCAGGAGTTCAGGGGCGGGGTGGGTCATCGGTGACTCCGTTCGATCGTGAAGGAGCGGCCCAGCGCCGGACAACTCCATCCCCAGTATCGCGGGGGGAAGATCCACAAGCGTTGACTGTGTGTGCTGGGGTGTTGACCAGGCGGGCCGAGTTCTGCCCGGACAGGGAGTTCGCCCTCAGGATGGAAGCATCCCAAAGCAGGGGATCAGTGAACGTCAATGAAGACGAAGGGAGCGCGGCATGGCGACTCAGGAATCGGTACAGGAACGCGTTGTCGTGGTGACGGGCGGCGGAACCGGGATCGGTGCAGCAATAGCGGCGCGGTACGCAGCGGACGGTGCGCGAGTTGCGATCGTCGGGCGGCGCAGGGAGCCGCTTGACGCGGTGGCCGCGGAGACCGGCGCATTCCCCGTTGTGGCGGATGCGGCCGACGGTGCATCGGCTGCGGCGGCGGTCGCCGAGATTCTCGCGCGTTGGGGTCGCATCGACGTGCTCGTGGCCAACGCCGGTGGCCACGGCTTTGCGCCGGTGGCTGAGACGAGTGATGAGAACTGGGCGGCCGCGATGTCAGCAAACCTCACCACCGCGTTCGTGATGGCCCGCGAGACGCTGCCGGCCCTGCTCGCGAGCGCGGAACGCAGTGGCAGCGCTGAGATTGTGATCGTGTCCTCCCTCGCCGGCCTCTTCGCTGGGCCCTCCGTCGCGGGATACACCGTTGGAAAGCACGCGCTCATCGGACTCACGAAGACGCTCGCGCGGGACTACAGTCGGCGCGGCGTGCGGGTGAACGCGGTGTGCCCGGGCTGGGTACGCACGCCCATGGCCGACGCGGAGATGGACGAGTTCGCCTCGCACGCACCGGAGATCGTTGATCGTGCCGCGGGCTACGCGGCGGTGACGCGTGATGTGCCGCTTGGCCGCCCCGCCGAGGCTGCAGAGATTGCCTCCATCGTGCGATTCCTTGGCTCGAGCGAGTCGTCGTACATGACGGGTTCGGTGCTGGTCGCGGATGGTGGAGCGCACATCGTCGACCTGCCGACAGTGGCGTTCGAGCACGCCGGGATGTGACGCGCGCCGGCAGGTGAGGTCCAGTGAGATGTGTAGCAGAGTGTGCTGAGAAAGTGTATCCTGATCAGGGATTCAAGCGCTGATAAAGTGGACCTGAGGTCCAGGCGACCGACGGCTGGGCCGGAAGGGATATGCCATGACTCAGCAGAACAGTGCCCCTCTTCACGACAACGTTGCCATCATCACGGGTGGTGCCGGCGGGCAGGGTGCGGCGGAGGCCGAGCTCTTTCTTGCGCGCGGCGCGTCCGTCGTCATCACAGACTTCGCCGTGGAAGCCGGCGAGGCACTCGCGGCGCGCCTCGGCGAGCGCGCAAGCTTTGTGCCGCACGACGTGACGAAGCCCGAGGATTGGGCGCGCGTCATCGACCACACGCTCGAGCGCCACGGGCGCATCGACACCCTCGTCAACAACGCCGGCATTCTTCGGATGCTGCCGCTCTCTGAGGAGACGGTCGACGCGCTCGATCGTATCCTTGCGGTGAACGTCCGCGGTGTCTTCCTCGGAATGCAGGCAGTCACGCCAAGCATGCGCGAGCAGGGATCCGGCTCCATCATCAACATCTCCTCGCTCGCGGGCATCCAAGGCCAAGCGAACGCGACGGCCTACTCGGCGAGCAAGTTCGCCGTGCGCGGTCTGACCCGCTCCGCCGCGCTCGAGCTCGGGCCGCACGGCATTCGCGTGAACTCGGTGCACCCGGGCACGATCCTCACCCCCATGATCGGTGACCTCGGCGCAGCCGCCGACCACTTCCCATTTGCTGCGCTGGGCCGCGCCGGAAAGCCTGAGGAGGTCGCAACCCTCGTCGCGTTCTTGGCGTCGGCGGACGCGAGCTACCTTACGGGCGGCGAGTACCTCGTCGACGGCGGTTCGGCCGCGGGTGATCCGGTGCAACTGAACGAGGCGCTCGCGCTCGGTGTGCGCACGCCGGATGCCGACGTGGTGTAGCCGTTCGCGCCGCGTGACCTCGCGTACACGTTGGAGGCCCGCACCCGATGGGGTGCGGGCCTCCGCTCGTTCTCCCGGAGCTACCCGCCGAGGTACGCGGTGCGGAGCAACTCGGGATCTGCCGCAAGCGCATCTGCCGCCCCCTGCGGGTGGCTCACGCGCCCGCTTGCGAGCACCATCGCCTCGTCGGCGATGCCGAGCGCGAGGTGCGTGAACTGTTCGACGAGCAGCACGCCCACGCCAGAGTGCGCGATGCTCTGAATGACGGGAAGCAGTCGCATAAACACCACCGGTGCGAGGCCGAGCGACATCTCGTCGATGAGCAGGAAACGCGGTTTCGAAGCGAACGCGCGCGCGAGGACCACCATCTGCTGTTCACCGCCGGAGAGCAGCACCGCCGCAGAGTCGATGCGTTTCTCGAGTTCGGGGAACGAAGCGAGCACCTCGGTGAGCACCGCCTCGCTCTTGGCCGTGAGCATGATGTTCTCGCGCACCGTGAGCGACGGAAAGATCGCTCGCCCCTGCTCGATGTGCGCAATTCCGGCGCGTGCCCGCTGGACGCGTGTGCGTCGCGCAATCGAATCGCCGTCGACGCTAATCTCGCCCGCGGTGTGCGGGATCACTCCCGACACCGACTCGAGCAGGCTCGTCTTGCCCGCGCCGTTCGGTCCCACGAGTGCGAGCACTTCGCCGGCGCGCAGCGTGAGATCGACATCAGAAACGACCGGGCCTGCGCCGCGTGCGACCGTGACTCCGGTGAGCTGGAGTTCGCTCATGAGTTGACCTCCGCATCTCCCATGTACGCCGCGATGACGGCGGGGGTATCGAGTACTTCGGCGGTGGGGCCCTGAGCGAGCACCTTGCCAAAATCGAGGACGGTGAGCTCGCCGCACACCGTGCGCACGAGATCGAGATCGTGCTCGATCAACACAATCGCGGTATCGAAGCGTGATGGAATCCGTGTGAGTCGGTGACCAAACTGCACATGCTCCTCGTGCGAGAGCCCGGCGGCTGGCTCGTCGAGGATGAGCAGGCGAGGGCCTGCGAGTACTGCAGCGGCAACTTCGATGAGGCGGCGCGTTCCCACATCTACGACGGTCAGCGGGGTTTCCGGGGGCGGACAGCCGAGGAACGCGAGCGCATCGGCGAGCTCATCGTGATCGAGACGGCGGCGCGCCACAAAGCGCACGTAGGCCTCGACGGTGAGCTGCGGCGGTACTCGATCTTGCTGGAACGTGCGCCGCAGGCCGCGCCGTGCGCGCTGCACGGGGGAAAGCGTGCTGATGTCCGCGCCGTCCAGCAGCGTGCGGCCGGTGTGCTGCGGAAGGAACCCGCTCACCGCGTCGACGAAGGTGGACTTGCCCGCACCGTTGGGGCCGATAAGGCCCATGATGCTGCGCGGGTGCACCGCAAGCGTCACGTGGTCGAGTGCCGTGAGTGCGCCGAATTGAACGGTGAGCTCGGAGACCTCAAGCACGGGGGGAGCGTCGGCCGGGACAGGGTCGGCGGCCTCGGGCACAGCGAACACGTCGAGCACGCTCGTTGCCACCTCCGGGGGTGCTGCTGCCGCGGCTGCGGCAGCGCGCCGAGTTGCCCGCCTGCGGAGCACGCTGCGGATGCCCTCGCCGAGGTTCGACCCACTCGTGAGCGCTTGAATGCCCAGCAGACCGAAGACGACGAACCCCCAGTCTTGTGGCACCCCCCACTTCTTGAGGAGCTCGGGAACGACGACCCAGAGGATGCCACCGAAGATCGCCATGTCAATGAGATACGCGCCGCTCATCACCGCGAGGATGTAGAGCGCGAGCGACTGCAGCGGCGCGAAGCTCGAAGCGAAGGGGAGCTGCACTTGCCCGGCGAGGAGCCCGCCCGAGATTCCGCCGAGCGCCGCGCTCACCGCGAACGCCGAGAGCTTTGCGGCAGACACACTTTGCCCCACCGCGGCGGTGCCGCGCTCGGAGAATGCGACCGCCTTCCACCCGCTCCCCATGCGGCTGCCCTGCAGCCACGAGACGATCAGGGCGCACAGGATCATCACGATCGCCGCGAAGAAGAAGTACTCGCGGTCGCTGGAGAAGGCGCCCGGGCGTGTCACGGCAATGCCGTCAACCGAGCCGGGGAACTGAATCTGTACAAGCATCACATCGAAAGCTGCAGCGAAGCCAAGGGTGACCACTGCGAGGTTCACCCCGCGCAGACGGAGCGCGGGGAGCCCGATGAGCACACCCGCGAGGCCGCCGGCGAGGCCGCCGAGGAGGAGCCAGACGATGAAGCCGCCCGGCGCCTCGTTCGTGCTGAGCCAGGCCACCACCCACGCACCGATCGCGGCAAACGTGAGCTGAGACAGCGCAATGATCCCGGCTGAGCCGGTGACCACGCCGAGTCCGAGCACGGCGATGATCGCGGTCAGCGCGCTGATGCCGAGGAAGACGTAATAGCCAGACAAGCCGACGCTGAGCGCCCAGGCGAGGGCGACCCCCGCGACGGCGATAGCGATGGGCAGGACTGTGCGAAGACGGCGATTAGCGAGCAGCATCCCACACCTCCTTCCGCTGCGACCAGAGCAGCAACACGACAATGAAGAGGAACGGGATGAAGTTGCGGACGAAGGAGACCGCTGGGATCTGCGCGACGACTCCCGAGATCACCCCGAGCAGTAGTCCGCCAACCACCGCGAGGTCGAGACGTCGGAAGCCGCCGAGCAGCGCCGCAGCAGAAGCCGGGATGATGAGCATCGACAGGCTGATCGCATCGTTTGACTGCGAGGGGGCGATCACCATCACAGTGATCGCCGAGATTGCGCCGGTGACCGCCCAGACGCCTATCGACAGCGGCTTGGCCGCGATCCCGATCAGCTCAGCGGTCGTGGGGCGCTCGGAGAGCGCGCGCAGCTGCGTGCCCACGGTCGTGCGCCGGAGCAAGATCGCGCAGCCCGCAGCGACGACCACCGCGAGGAGCACCATGACGACGGTGACCCAGCTCACCACCACGCCCGCAATAGTGAATGCGGGCCCCTGGAGAATCGGCGCGAACGGCTGCGGTTTGTTGCCGAACAGGATGAACGACAGCGAGATGAGCATGAGGAGTGGGGCGACAGTCATCGCGGATCGGAGCGTCACGGATGCCTCCGAGAGCCACGTCGCGGCGATCCAGCCAATCGCGCCGTTGAGTGCGGCGCCGATGACGACGCCCAGGATCGTGGCCGCCCACACGGGAAGCCCGAGCGAGCTCGCGCACCACACGGCCGCGAACGCCGCGAACATTCCCGTGGCGGCCTGCGCGAAGTTCACGACTCGGACGAGGCGGCTCATGAGCGTGAGTGTGACCGCGAGGACCGCGTAGAGACCGCCGGAAGCAAGGCCCGCGAGGGCGCCCTGCAGGAGCGCGCCACCGTTCATGCGGAGGCTCCGCGGCGCTGCGAGAAAGGGGACAAAAAGCGCATGAGACTCCTCTGCGTGGAAGACGACGGGTGTGGCGCCCGGCGCGGCAACTGCCGCGCCGGGCGCTGCGGGGAGTGAGTTCGCGGGCACCTCACCCGCGGAGAACTCGCTCGCGGGGAGTTAGCTGGCGGGGAGCAGCCAGTCTTCCGCGGCCTTCTCCCAGGCCTTCGTGCCCGACTTCAGGATGACCGGCCAGCCGCCGGGGGTGTAGTCCTGCGCGGCGATCTTGTCGAACTGGTAGGGGAACGCCACCATCGGGCTCTCGATCGGGGCCATGTCATGGAGGGCCTTCGAAACGGACTCGCGCGTGTAGTCGCCGTCCATGCCCGTGAGCACCTCAACGAAGTTCATCGCTGCGAGGTAGCCCCCCTGGCTGAACGAAGTGAGCGCGATGTCGTTCTCCTCCATCAGCGACTTCCAGTCGGCGTTGATCTCGTTGTCATCGGTGAACGGGTAGAACTCGGCGGGAACGTGGACGCCCGCGCCCGTCCAATCGAGCGCGGAGGCGAAGTTCTCGCTGTACACGGCGGTGAGCAGCAGGAAGGAGACGTCGTCCCACCCCTGCGCCTGAGCAGCCTTGACCTGGCCGATGCCGTCGGGCTCAATCGAGTTCACCGCAATGGCCTTGCAGCCCGCGTTTTTCGCCTTCACGATGTAGGGCGTGTAGTCCGAGCCACCGTAGGGCAGGCTGTCGTCGACAAGCAGCGGCTTCTTGCCCGTGATCTCGGTCCACTTCTCAACGCCGGCCAGGTACGCGGGCTTCGTGGATCCCGCAATCTCGAGCAGCACGCAGATGTCGTCGAGCCCGAGGTTCTCGGAACCATTGAGCAGGGTGAGGGTCATGTCGTTGAACGGGCCCAGATTCACCGGGGCGATGTTCGGGGAGTTGAAGCAGCCCGTGTCCACGCCAATGCCGGGCATCGAGAGCACGCTCTCCTGCGTGTAGTAATCCTGGTTGATCTCGCACTCGATGAGCGAGGCGCCGCCCACGAGAGCGACGACCTCGTCGCTGCCGACAAGCTCGCGCGCTGCGGCCGTCGCCGACGCGGGGTCCCCCTTGTCGTCGACGGTCTTGTACTCGATCTGGTGGCCGTTCACACCGCCGTCGGCGTTGACGCGATCAAACACGGCCTGCGCAGCAGCGCTCGCTTCGGGGAAGGTGGCTGCGCCGCTCAGGGTATTGACGGAGCCAATCTTGATGGGGGCGCCGTCGCCGCCACCGGTTCCGCCGCTGCCGGCGCAGCCGCTGAGGGCCAGGGCGGCGACCGCGGTGAGTGCCGCGGCGCCGAGAATGCGTGATTTCATGAGGGGTCCTTTCGAAAGGGAACGAAATGTTTGGGAGGGGCGTGCCGAGCTACACCGGCTGAACGTCGGGGTAGTCGACCGAGCCGATCGGATAGATGTAGCCGCCCGCACGAGAGTGCTCGGCTTCTCCTGCGCCGTTGATGCCCAGGAACGCGCCCGTGGTGCGGAGCGCATAGCCGAGATCGTGCAGCCACACACTCGCCACTGCGATGCGGAATTCGCGGAAGCAGAACAGGTAGAGCCCGTCCTCGAACTTCCACACCGTCGACATGTCCATGTCACCGTGGCCGCGCTGCACGCCCTGCACGCACTGCCAGGCGTACCGCTCGCTCGAGATGTAGACGTGCTCGTAGAGGTGGAAGGGGCTGTAGCGGTAGAGGTTGCGCTTGCCGATCAGATCGCGTGACGGGCCGGGAATCTCACCGCTGGGCACGCCGCCGCCCGTCACGGCCGACCAGAACGTCTGCGAGACGCGCGGCTCATCCCCATCGACGCCCACGCTGTCCGCCGGTCCGATCTCAGAGCGTGTGACGAGCGCGCGGTGCGAGGTGTCGGAGTACACGATCGTGAGGGCCTCGTGCTCACGGGAGCTGAGCGGGAGGTGCACGAACACGACGTCGTCGCGCACACGCACCGCCTCGTACGGGTCGTGATGTTCGGAAGCGGTCGCAAGCGCTCCGGTGCCGCTCCACGCCACCTCGTCCGCGCCGAATTCGAAGGCAAGCTCGCTGCCGTCCTCCAAGGTGAGCGTGAGCGCCACACCCGCGAGCGAGGTGTCGGGCAGACGGAACGTGTCAATGCCCGCGGCGAACTCGTCGTAGCTGCGCCACTCGCTCGGATCGGCCGCGGTGAGGTCGTCGCTGCGTGTCTGGGTCATCGGGTCCACTCCTTTGTGTCGCACGAAACTGCAGACAGCGGTGGCCCAGCCCATCCTCGAGCCTGCCGGGCAACGCTGCCCGTCCTTCGCTCAGAACTGTACGCAGCGTATAGATTTCCCGCACCACATCGAGGGCGGCCTTGCCGTCAGAATCAATGCCCGTGCTCTGCGAGTCAACTCGCATCACGGAATGATTGCGGCCACGCCAGAAAGCGCCCGGCGCTCCGAAGGTGGTGCGGGAGCGTGCGCCGGCCTAGCTGAGGCGCAGCTCGCTCGGGGAGACGCCGTACGCGGACTTGAACACGCGGCTGAAGTGCGCGGCGTCCGCGAAGCCCCACCGGCTCGCGATCGCGGCAACGGTGCGGTCTGCGAGCACGGGGTCGAGCAGGTCGGTGCGGCAGCGCTCCAGTCGGCGCTCGCGGATCCACGTCGAAACAGTTGTTTCGGCCTGCCGGAACAACGCGTGCAGGTGCCGCGTCGAAATATAGTGCGCCGCAGCAATCGTGCCGGGGGAGAGCTCCGGCGAAGCAAGGTGAAGCTCGATGTATGTTGTGATTTTCTGGAGCAGCATCTGGTGGGGATCACGCTGGGCAGGATCCGCATCGAGAATGCTCGAGAACAGCGTGCCCATCAGATCGAGGCTGGTGTGCGCAAGCTTGGTGCGCACCCGGTCGTCGAGCGGGGTGAGCTGCGCGGGGAACTGCGCGAGGAAGGCGGAGACCACCGAGGCGAGGCCCTGGTGCGCCTGACTCAGCGACACCGCGGTGAGCTGTTCTGTGAAGGGGATGGGCAGTTCCAGCCGATCCTTCGGGAACATCATGATGAGGTTGCGGAAATCCTCACCAAAGAGGAGTGAGTAGGGGCGCGAGGTGTCGTACACCGAGAGGTCGCCCGCCCGCATAATGACCTCGCGGCCATCTTGCACGAGGATGCTGGAGCCCGCGAGCAGCAAACTCACCTTGTAGTAGCCACTGCCACCATCCGCGATGTTCTCGGGGGTGCGCTCAACGAGGTGCGGGCGCGCGGCGATCTCCGTGAACACGACGTCGTCGGCCTGCGCTGAAGCGGAGCGAGCTGCGAAGGGTTCGTCGCGCTCGGTGGTGATCTTGAGTGGCACAAAGGCCGAGCTGACGAGCGTGCGGAAGTCTGCAAGCCCGTCAACGTGTGTGGGGCGCTGTCCCGGATCGGACGCGCGCTGCGGCTGGGCCGTCTGCATGCCTCATCACCTCACTGCGTCGCTGCGGTGGCGTGTGTGTAGGGCCCACATCTGGAGCCGCGCTGCCACCCTGTGCCCAGAGACTACACCCTAGAGCGTCGAACTTGCCTCGTCGAGTGCCTCGCCCAGTGCGCCGAGGAGTGCGGGAAGTTCGGCGTGGCCGAACGCGAGCGGCGGGCGAACCTTCAGCACGCTCTCGTGGCGCCCGATGCGCGAAATGAGCACGCCCCGGCGCTTCACGCCCTCGACCACCTGCTTCGCGAGCTCGGGCGCGGGGTGGCCGTCGAGCGCAAACTCGAGCCCGAGGAACATGCCGACGCCCTTCGCCGCGCGCACGAAGTCGTGGCGCGTCGCGAGCGAGTCGAACGCACTCCGGGCCTCCGTGCCGAGGCGCTCGGCGCGGGCCATCAGCTGTTCCGCAGCCATCTCGTCGAGCACAGCCTGGCCCACGGCGGCCGACACCGGGTTTCCCGCGAACGTGTTGAAGAACTCGTTCCGCGAACCGAACTCGTCGAGCACGCGCTCGCTGGTCACGACGGCGGACATGGGGTGGCCGTTGCCCATCGGCTTTCCCAGGGTCACCAGATCGGGATCCATGCCAGCCCATGCGTGCCCCCACATGTGGCTGCCCGTGCGGCCGAAACCGCTCTGCACTTCGTCCGCGATCACGAGTCCGCCGGCGTGGCGCACGCGGTCAACGAGGCCCGCGACGTAGCCCTCCGGCACACGTGCCATGCCCTCGGTCGAGAAGAGTGGGTCGAACAGGCTCGCGGCAAGGCCGAAGCCCGCCTCCTGGAGTTCGGCGATCGCGTCGTCGACGTCCTGCAGCGCGGCGGCGAGTACGAGTTCCGCGGGGCGCGGGTCGGAGTCGAGGTCGGGTACGCGGATCGCGCGCACGTGCGGGGCGAGTGGTTCGCGGGTGCGGAGGCCGGTGGTCAGCTGAGCGAGGGTAATCGTTGTGCCGTGATAGCTATAGTCGGAGACCAGCATGCCGGTCGCACCAGTGAGCTGGCGCGCAATGCGGATGGCGAGCTCGTTCGCCTCCGATCCCGAGTTGCCGTAGAGCACCCGGTCGAGGCCCGGGGCGAAGGTGGCGAGGAGCTGTTCCGAGTAGTCGAGCACGCGCTCATTGAGGTAGCGCGTGTGGATGTTGAGGCGCGCCGCCTGCTCGGTGAGCGCCTGCACCACGCGGGGGTTCGCGTGGCCAACATGCGGCACGTTGTTGTATCCGTCGAGAAAGCGCGCGCCTGATGCCTCAGTGAGCCAGACTCCCTGGCCGGACACGAAGTGGAGGGGCTCGTCGTAAAAGAGCGGTGAGTACGGGCCGATGGTGCGGGCGCGGCGGGCGATGAGTGCGTCGTTCGTGGTCATGGCTTCTCCGTGGCGGGTGGTGCGTCGTGTTTCAGGGGCGAGGTGATGCGGGGAGCGGTGTCCGCGAGAAGCTCCCGTGCGAGGCGGACCACGTGGGGGAGTACCTCGGTCGCATGCCACTCGGCGGTTGGTTCCCCGCGCCGATCGGCTGCCCAGCCGAGGTAGGTGAGTCCGCGGGCCAGGAGCATCGCGGGGAAGGCCGCGTGATCGGCCTTGTCGAGTGGGCGCACGGACTCGTAGCCTGCGAAGAGCTCCGCGCGGTACTCGGTCGCCCGCGGGTGTGGGGTGAAGAAATAGATCGCTGTGGCGAGGTCGAAGAGGTGCCACCCTGCCGCGAAGTCGTCGAAGTCGATGAGCACGAGCCCTGCCGGTGTGCGCAGCACGTTTTCTGGTGTGAGGTCGGCGTGGATCGGACCAAAGCGGTGCTGTGGCGTGCCGTAGGCGGTGAGTACCTCGCGAATACGGACGATCGCGCGGCGCACCGTGTCGAGATCGTCGCCGTCGAGCTCAGTGAGTCGAAGCGGGTCGCCCCACGCGGGGTCATCGCCGACCAGGCCCTCGATGTCCCAGTCGTCGCGCGGCACCGCCATCGTGTAGCCCGAGCGGACGCTCGCGGCGTGGACTTCGGCGGTCAGGCGACCGAGCTCCCGAAAGTCCTCCGGGGAGAGTTCCGCGGTTCCCGCGACGGCGGTGCGCTCGTCGCCAAAGTTGCCCGAGTTCTGGATGCGCAGCTGGAGATCCACCTGGTGCGGGCCCGCGGGGTGATCGTCGCCGACTACGCAGAACCCCAGACCGTCGCGGGCTGGGATGAAGTGCGGTACGGCGACGCCCTCAGTGGACAGCGCGCGCACGAAGTCGAGCTCGCACGCGAGCTCCGCGTCCGAGTGGTACCCGCGGCGGTGCACCCGCAAGACGTACTCGCGACCTCCCGAGCTGAGCGCGAAAACAACGTTCTCCCGCTGTTTCAGCAGGGTGAGTGGGGTGTCTGCGGGCAGCTCGTACAGGGGCAAGGCGGCGCGGGCCAGTTCGATCGCGACGGCGCGCTCGTGGTCGCTCATGGGGCTCCTTTGTGCAGGGGAGTCGGCGGCATCGCCAAATCTATACTCAGAGTATAGAAAATGGATTCCAGGTACACAAGGCTCGAGTTCGGCTCTAGACTGAGCGTGTGACCGAAGAGACTGCTGCCCCGGGAACGACGCTCCGCGAACGGCGGCAAGCGCGCACCCGCCAGGAACTGGTCGATGCAGTGCTCGTGGTCATCGCAAGTGATGGGCTCGAAGCCGCCACGATTGACCGCGTCTCCGCGCAATCTGGCATCTCTCGGGGAACGGTCTACGCACACTTCCCGGGCGGGCGCGATGAGCTGCTTCGTGCAGCGTACGCGCGGCTCGGCACCGACCTCGTTGCGCGCACGCGTGCCGCGGTCTCGGGTGCGGCCGACTGGCGCGGGCGCCTTTCGGCCCACGCGCACGAAATGATCGCGCTCGCCGCAGACCCAAAGCTGGGACACTTCTTCAATGTGTCTGGCCCGACGCTGATTGTGTCGGGGGCGGAGCGCGGAATCGGCTCGGGTGCGAGTGTCGCGATGATCGAGGGAGACCTCGAGGCCGCGCGCGCAGGTGGTGAGGTAGCTCCCGATGTGGATCCGGCTGCGACCGCGGTGCTGCTCGTGGGTGCCCTCCGCGAGGGGGCCATTCGCGTTGCCGGCGGGAGTCGCCCTGACGTCGTGACTGCGGCGTTCGCTCGCCTGGTGGCCGGGCTTGGACCCGCCGCGTCCTGATCGAGGACTGGCCTGTGCGGGATCCTAGCGCCCCGCGGCCCGCCCCGCGGTCTGCTCGGCGGAGTCGAGCAGCGTTGTGACGCCGAGCATAAACGTCTTGCGGTCCTCGAGATCAGCGAGGGGGCCGGTGAACCGCGCGATCTGTGGATACGTGCGCGGGTCGGCGAGGATGGGGCCATCAAACCAGGGCGAGGTCTCCGGGGACGGGTCGAGCTCACCGCTCTCGATGCGCGCGCGGGCGATTCCAGAGGCGGTCGACAGGATGTACGACGACAGTAGTGCGTAGTGCTGCACGACGTCGGCGGGTGGGAGCCCAGCGCGGTCGAGTGAATCGAGAAGCAGCTCTATGGCCCCGAGCTCGCCCGGTCCGTGTGTGGTCAGCACCATTGCCTCGGCGGCGATGGACGGGTGCGCAGCGTATTCGCGCAGTGTTCCCTCGGCGAGCTCTATCACGCGACCACGCCAGTCCTCGGCCGGGGCCTCGATTGTCGCGAGGGCGCGAACGTGCAGCTCGTCGAGGAGCACCTCCATCAGGTGGCCTTTGCTGCGGAAATGGCGGTAAATCGCGGAGGGGTCCACTCCGAGGCTCAGCCCCAGAGCCTTTGCCGAAAACTCGTTCGATCGGGTTTCGGCGGCAACAGCGAGGCCGGCGGCGACGATCATGTCGACGTCGAGGCGCACCTTTCGTGCGCCGGACCGGCCTCGCGTTGGCGCGGTGGCGGGCGTCGTGGTCATTCGATTCCTTCCCTCGGCCCAGCGTAGAGCATCTCGTGCGGGAGGCGGGGCATTGTGGGCGGCGGGCTAGAAAAACACGGTGACACCACCTTTGTCAAAGGCTTTGACAAAGGTGGCCGTTCTCCCGTACGCTCCATCTCATTCCGATTCAAAGTCGAACAAGGAGTGAGATGCCGAGCGAAGTATTGTTCATCGGAGGGGCCGTCTTCACCGGGAGCGGGGAACCGCAGCGCGGTGTCGCCGTCGCGGTGACCGGCGGTCGCATCACCGCGGTGGTGCCCGAAGCTGATGCTGAGGCGCTGGCCGGACCGGATACCCGCAGGGTCGACCTGGCGGGGGCCCTCCTCTCGCCCGGGTTTCAAGACGCGCACATCCACCCGATCAGCGGCGGTGTCGAATCGCTGCAGTGCGATCTGACCGCGTCGGAGAACGCGGCGGATGCCGTGCGCTTGATCGCGGAGTATGCGGCGGCCGCACCGGCGGAGCCCTGGATTCTGGGCGGTGGCTGGTCCATGGACCACTTCCCTGGAGGTGCGCCAACGCGCGGGCTCATCGACGCGGTGACGCTCGATCGCCCGGTGCTGCTGATGAGCCGTGACCACCACAGCACGTGGGCAAACACCGCGGCGATCCGCGCGGCGGGGCTCGACGCCGAGACGCCGGACCCCGAGGACGGACGCATCGAGCGCGAAGCCGACGGCTTCCCCGCCGGCACCTTTCACGAGGGCGCTGGAGCACTGTTCGATCACGTGAAGCCGGCGCTCTCGGAAGAGCTCATCTACCGTGGTCTGTTGCGGGCACAGGATGACCTGATCGCCCAGGGCATCACCGGCTGGCAGGACGCCTGGGTCGGTGCAGACGGGCCGGGCGCCGGCACACTCGAAGCATACGAGCGCGCAATTGACGAGGGCACCCTCAAAGTCCACGTGGTCGGCTCCCAGTGGTGGGAGCGTGATCGGGGGATCGAGCAGATCGCCGAAAAGATTGCTCGTCGTGACACGCGCGAGGCGAGCGGAACGGCAGATCGCTTCTCGCTCGGCACCGTCAAAATGATGGTCGACGGGGTCGCCGAAAACTTCACCGCCGCAATGATTGAGCCGTACCTCGACGAACAGGGACACAGCACCTGCAACCACGGGATCTCCTTTATCGCTCCCGAAATTCTCGAGGCGGCGGTGACCCAGCTCGACGCCGCGGGCATGCAGGTGCACTTCCATGCGCTCGGGGATCGCGCCGTGCGCGACGCACTCGACGCGGTGGCTGCGGCTCGTGCCGCAAATGGCGTGAGCGATGCGCGCCACCACCTCGCCCACCTCCAGGTGGTCACCGAGGAGGACGCGAAGCGCTTCGCCGAGGTCGACGCAACGGCCAACATGCAGATGCTCTGGGCTACGCATGAGGAGCAACTGGACACGCTCACACTCCCGTTCCTGCAAGACGGAGCCGTGAACCGGCAGTACCCGTTCGGTGACCTGGAGCGCGGCGGCGCCCGCCTCGCTGCCGGCAGCGACTGGCCCGTCTCGACGGCGGACCCGCTCGCCGCGATCCACATCGGTGTCACACGGGTCGGTCCCGAGATTGATGCGGAGCCGCTCGGCGGAGCCACGCAGCAGCTCGCGCTCAGCACTGCGCTCGCGGCATACACCTCCGGCACGGCGTACGTGAACCATCGAGACCACGACACAGGCAGCATCCGCGAGGGCTATCTCGCGAACCTGGTGGTTATCTCGCCCAACCCGTTCGATCTGGATCCCGAAGCGCTGCACACCGCACGCGTCCGGGAGACCTGGATCGAGGGCGACCTCGTCTACGCACGCGCCGAATAGCGCGTCCCGGCCTGATCCACTCTTTCCGCTATTTCCTCACCTTTTCATCCCCGCACGCGCCTGGCGCTGCACCCACACCCAAGGAGAACACTGGTGTTCACACTCTCGAAGCGGAGCCGCGCCCGCGGCGCCGCGCTCATCGCGGGCCTCGCTGTCGCAGGCGTTACCCTCACCGCCTGTTCAGGCGGCGCCACCTCTGCTGGTCCGATCGAGTGGTCGGTGACGGATCAGACGGCGGCGCCGTCGGGTGAGATTGATCAGGTGACGTGGGCGAGTTACGCGGAGCCGTTCTCGTTGGATTATGCGTATGCGTTTGATTACGCGGATAACCAGGTGCTCGCGAATGTGTGTGAGTCGTTGTTGCGGTTGAATCCTGATTTTTCGTTGTCGCCGGGGCTTGCGGAGTCGTTTGCGAATCCGACGCCGACGACGTGGGTCTATCAGATTCGTGATGGGGTGCAGTTTCATGATGGGGCGGTGTTGACGGCTGCGGATGTGGTGGCGTCGATGCGGCGTCATGTGGATCCTGCGGTGGGGTCGTCGTGGGCGAGTGTGTACCAGAACGTGGTGTCGATTGAGGAGACGGGGCCGCTTGAGGTGACGGTGACGACGAAGATCCCGGATTCTCAGTTCAATTTGGGGATGGGGGGTTCTGCGGGTGTGGTGGAGTCGGCTGCGACGCTTGCTGCGGCGGGTGCGGATTATGGGAATTCGTCTGGTGGGGTGAATTGCACGGGGCCGTTCCGGTTTGATTCGTGGAAGTCGGGGGAGAAGATTTCTTTGAGTCGGTTTGATGGGTATTGGGATGCGGGGTTGCGGGCGAAGTCTGAGAAGTTCGACTTCGTCTTCATGGCGGACGCGACTGCGCGCACCAATGCACTGAAATCGGGCGAGGCGGATGGCAGCTGGGTGCTGCCACTCGATGCCGCGCGGAATCTCGAGGACGCTGGCAAGGGCGACGTGCTCTTCGGCATGAACACTGCGGTTTCGAACCTGGTGGTGTCGAACCTAGAGGGGCCGCTCGGCGACCCGCGGGTGCGCAAAGCGCTCCTCATGGCGATCGACCGGCAGGGGATCCTCGAGGCAATGACGAGCGGCGTGGGCGAGCCCACGGATGTGTTTACGACCGAGTCGGTGTGGGCCGATGGTGACCCTGCGGCAACACAGGCCGCGTTCACGGACATCGAGGCGTACCCCTTCGACATCGAGGCCGCCAAACAGCTGATTGAGGAGGCCGGCGCGACCGGTCAGGAGATCACGATCGCCACTGCGCCGATTAACCAGGAGTTTGCAGTTGTATCGCAGGCCACCGCGGCCGCGGCGAAGGCCATCGGGCTCGAGCCGAAGATCAACACGGTCACCCCGGCCGCCTACACCACGCTCTTCTCGGACCCGGCCGCGCGCGAGGGCGTCGACCTCTTCTACACGGTCTGGTACCTCTCGAGCCCAGACCCGCTCGAGATGTACTCGGTGCTGCGGACCGGTGAGTTCAGCAACTACGGCAACTGGTCGAACCCGGAGTTCGATCAGCTCGTCACCGACGCGGTCTCGACGATGGATCCCAAGGAGCGCAGCGCGCTCACCGCGCAGGCGCAGCAGCTCGCCAACGCCGAACTGCCCTGGCTGCCACTCGCCGCAGTGCCGAACGCGATGTACCTCGGGGAACGAGTCACTGGCCTCTCGCCGTCGATCGCGTTCCTCTACTACCCGTGGGCCGCAACGCTGGGCGCCCGCTAACCTCACCCCGTCTCGGGCGGCGGCAGCACGCCGCCGCCCGAAACCCTGATCGGAGAAACGACGATGATGTACGTGCGCCGTATCGCATCCAAACTGGGTGCGCTCCTGCTCACGCTGTTTCTCGCTTCCCTGCTCGTCTTCTTCTCGCGCTTTATCGTTCCGGGCGATCCCGTCCGGTTCCTCTTGCGCGGGCGGAAGCCGAGCCCGGAAGCGGTTGTCGCGGTGACTGAGCAGTATGGACTCAACCTGCCCCCCTGGGAGCAGTACTTTAACTGGCTGTTCGGTATCTTCCGGGGCGACTTCGGCCGCTCCCTGCAATTCCGTCAGGATGTATCGACGGTCATTGGCGACCGCCTGTCTGTCACCCTGGGGCTCGTCGTCATGGCCGGCCTGATGATCGCGATCGTGGGCATCAGCTCCGGCGTCATCGCTGCGCTGAACAAGGGAAAGCTTGCCGACCGGGCCACGCTGATCTTCCTCACGGTGCTCGGTGCGATCCCCTCGTTCGTTGGGGCCATCGTGCTCATCTCGGTGTTTGCCGTGACGCTCGGGTGGTTCCCGACCTTCGGCTCGGGAACCGGCTTCTGGGACACGGTGTACCACCTGTTCCTGCCTTCCCTCGCGTTGGCCATCTCCTTCGTCGTGCTGATCGGCAAGGTGACACGGTCCTCCATGGTCGAACAGATCGGCCGCGAACACGTCGAGGTCGCACTGAGCCGCGGAATCAAGCGCGGCACGGTGATCCGCCGCCACGTCTTCCGAAACTCGATCGGCCCGATTGTCACGGTGAGCGGCCTGCTTGTCGCGGGTCTGCTTGTCGCGAGCACGATCGTTGAGTCCGCCTTCGGTATTTCGGGGCTGGGCTCGCTGCTCGTGCAGTCGGTCGACCGACTCGACTTCCCGGTTGTGCAGATGATTGTCCTCCTTGTCGTCACCGCCTTTGTCGTGGTGAACGCTGTGGTCGACCTGCTCGAACCCCTCATTGACCCCCGTGCCGCCGCAGGAGCTGATGCGCGATGACGATCCCTAATCCCACGACCGCGGTGCGCGTGATGCGCGCGCCGCGAGTGCGACGCTCGAGCTGGCTCTTTCTGTCCAGCGTGATCGTGCTCGGCGCAGTGACGCTCGCCGCGGCACTCGCCCCGTTTGTTGCTCCCTACGACCCCGACGCGGTCGATTTCATGGCATTCAACGGCGGGCCGACCGCCGCCCACTGGCTGGGCACCGACGGTCTCGGCCGCGATATCCTCAGCCGCATGATCTGGGGCGCGCGCACCGCGCTCCTTGGCCCGCTGCTCGTTGTCGTGTTCTCCACGATCGTCGGCATCCTGCTCGGCCTCCTCGCCGCGTGGCGCGGCGGGTGGGTCGACGCCGTGCTCGGGCGCATTTTCGACGTGATCTTCGCGTTCCCCGCGCTCTTGATCGGGATCATGGCTGTCGCGCTGTTCGGCAAGGGCCTCGTCGCCCCGGTCATCGCGATGAGCCTCGCCTACGCGCCCTTCGTCGCACGCCTGACGCGCTCGCTCATCACCGCCGAGCGCAACCGTCCATACGTTGCGGCGTACCGGGTGCAGGGCTTCAGCGGCTCCTGGATCGCGCTTCGACGCGTGCTTCCCAACGTCGTGCCCATCGTCGGCGCGCAGTCGACGCTCAACTTCGGCTACGTGCTCGCCGAGCTCGCTGGCCTTTCCTTCCTGGGCCTCGGTGTCCAGGCGCCCACGGCCGACTGGGGCGCGATGATCAACGAGGCGCAGCCAGGCATCGCTGGCGGGCATTTCTTGCCCGCGGTGGTGCCGGCGATCGCGGTTGTCATCGTCGTGGTTGCCGTCAACATCATCGGCGAGGAACTCTCGGAACGAATCGGAGGGGGTGTGTCCGCATGACACTGCTCAACATCGAAGACCTGACCCTTGACCTGCCGAACGGCAAGCGCCTGCTCGACGGCATCTCGATTCGCGTCGAGGCAGGCGAAACGATTGGCCTCGTGGGGGAGTCCGGCTCGGGGAAGTCGCTCACCGCGCGCTCTGTGCTCGGTCTCCTTCCCGGCGGGGCGATCACCGGGGGCAGCGTGAGCTGCGATGGCCGGGAAGTGCTCGGCGCCTCGAAGCGCGAGCTGCTGTCGGTGCGACGCTCGAGCGCGGCGATGATCTTCCAGGATCCGCGAGCGGGGATCAACCCGATGCGCACGATCGGCGACCACATGACCGAGTCGTTGCGGCTGTGCCAAGGGGTCTCGTCGAGTGCGGCTCGCATCAAGGCGCTCGAACTGCTTCGCGCCGTTCGGCTCCCGCGACCCGAGGACCACCTGGGACAGTATCCGCACGAGTTCTCGGGCGGCATGCTGCAGCGCGTCATGATTGCCGGCGCGCTGTCGAGCGAGCCGAAGCTGCTCATCTGCGATGAGCCGACCACCGCGCTCGACGTGACCACGCAGGCCGAGATCATCCAGGTGCTCCAGGAGCAGCGCGCGGCGCGCGGCATGGGCATGCTCTTCATCACGCACGACCTCAACCTGGCCGCCTCGATCTGCGATCGCGTGTACGTGATGAGCGGCGGCAGCGTCGTCGAGCAGGGCGGCGCACGTGAGATATTCACAGCGCCGACCGCCGACTACACGAAGCGGCTCATCGCGGCGACGCCGAGCGTCGAGGTCGACCCGGCGGAAACTGTGGCGTCGCGTGCCGGCGTTGCCTCCGAGGGTGCGGCCGCGGCAGGGGGCGACTCCCCGCTGGTGCTCGTGGAGGGGCTCTCGAAGACCTACCACCCGCGTGGCCGCGAGGCGGTGCACGCGGTGCGCGATGCGTCACTCACGATCCCGCGCGGCGGATCCCTCGGCGTCGTGGGCGAGTCCGGTTCGGGCAAGTCCACCCTCGCGCGCATGATCATCGGGCTCGAGCAGGCAGACTCGGGCGTGCTGCGGATCGGCGGCGCCGAGCGCACCGCGGTGCCGAAGGGGCGGGACGCGCGGCTGGCCCGCGCGCGCAGCGCCCAGATGGTGTTCCAGGATCCCTACCTTTCGCTCGATCCCCGCATTCCTGTGGGCCGCGCGATTGAGGACACGCTTCGGTTGCACACCGGGCTGACGCCGGCGGAAGCGACGCGCCGGGCGCTCGCGCTGCTTGACGACGTCGGGCTCCAGGCGGAGCACGCGCAGGCGCTGCCGCGGACCCTCTCGGGCGGGCAGCGACAGCGCGTGGCCATCGCGCGCGCGATCGCGATCGAGCCGCAACTGCTCGTGATGGATGAGGCGACAAGCGCGCTCGATGTCTCGGTGCAGGCGCAGGTGCTCGATCTGCTCGCCCGCGTTCGTGCGGAGCAGGGGCTGACGATTCTCTTCATCAGCCACGACCTCGGCGTGGTGCGGCGGGTGTGCGACGAGACCCTCGTGATGCGTCGCGGCGAGATCGTGGAGAGCGGTCCGACCGAGGCGCTGCTCAGCACGCCGCAGCACGACTACACCCGAATGCTCATCGACTCGGTGCCGCGCCCAGCCTGGGCCTGACCGACGGACCACAAGGACACGACCATGCAGACGCTCATCATCGGGGCCGGGGTCGGCGGGCTCATGACCGCGCTGAGTCTCCACGCGGCCGGACACACGGACATCGTCATCGCCGAGCGCAGCTCGGAGTTCCGCGGCCTCGGTGTCGGGCTCAACCTGCTGCCGCACGCCGCGCGCGAGCTTGACGAACTGGGGGTTCTTGACCGGGTGGCTGAACTCGGCGTGGAGCCCGAAACGCTCGCCTACTACACACGGCGCGGGCAGCTGATCTGGGAGGAACCGCGCGGCACACGGGCCGGCTACCGTTGGCCCCAACTCTCCGTGCACCGCGGCAAGCTGCAGCTGCTGCTGCGCGACCTCGTGACAGAGCGGCTCGGCGACGTGATCCGGCTTGGGCACCGCCTGGTCGAGGTGGCCGAGGATGGGCGCAGGGCGACTTTCGAGACCGCGGACGGTGAGCGCACGCTTGCGGCTGAGCTCATCGTCGCTGCCGACGGGATCCACTCGGCGGCGCGTGCGCAGCGCTATCCAGAGGAAGGGGCGCCGGTGTGGAGCGGCCTCACGCTCTGGCGTGGCACCGCCATCGTCGATCCCATCCTCGGTGGGCGCACGATGTTCATGATGGGAGATGCCGAGCAGAAGTTTGTGGCGTACCCGCTGGGCGCGCCGCTCGCGGACGGGCGGCAGCGCATCAACTTCATTGCCGAGCGGCGCGTGGCAGGTTCGCCGTCAGCCGACTGGAACCGGCAGGTGGAGCGCGGCCCGGTCGCGGCGCTCTTCGCGGGCTGGGAGACCGACTGGCTGGACATTCCGGCGATCATCGCAAGCGCGGAGGAGCTGCTCGAATACCCCATGGTGGATCGAGATGCGATCCCGCGGTGGACGTTTGGTCGGATGACGCTGCTCGGTGATGCCGCCCACGCGATGTACCCGAACGGCTCGAACGGTGGCTCGCAGGCCACACTCGATGCGCGCACGCTGGTGCACGCGATTGGCGCTGCTCCCGATCCCGATCTCGACAGCGCACTCGCGACGTACGAGGCCGCACGGCGCCCAGCAACCGCGCGACTGCTCGACATGACCCGGCAAACGGGGCCGGAGCGCGTGATGCAGCTTGCGCGTGAGCGTGCTCCCGAGGGCTTCGCGCACATCCACGACGTGATTCCCGAGGCTGAGCTCGAGGCGATCGCCGCAGACTACAAGCGCGCCGCCGGATTCGATCCTGCGAAGCTGAATGAGCGCACCTCGCTGAGCGTCGAGCCGCGCGCGTGATCACCGCATCGCACGCGGGGTCGCCGCTCTCGCTCAAGCCAGCGTGTCAGATCGCGGTCACGTTGGGTGCTCCGCTCACGTTTGGGGTGACTCGCGACGGTGAACGACGTGTCACCCCGATTCTGGGCGGCACGCTGCTCGGAATCGGGGAATCGTTCGCGGGCCTCCGGGCTGCGGTGCTCCCCGGTGGCTCGGACCGGCAACTCGTGCGCGCGGACGGCACGGTCGAAATCGATGCGCGCTACGAGGCGCGCACTGACGCCGGTGAACTGATCGGCATTCACGCCAGTGGCATTCGGCGTGCGACGCCGGACGGCGTGTACTTTCGGGCCGTGCTCCGCTTCGAGGCGGCGTCAGCGACGTGGGCCGCTCTGCAGGACGCCGTGTTCCTCGCAGACGGTGCGCGCGAGGCCAACGCGGTGCGGCATACCGTGTTTCGGGTGGGCTGATCACTCGCGCCCCTGGCCTCCCAGCGCACTGCCGGAAAGTGCAGTGGCCGCGCACAGGCAATCTCGCTAGCATCGGATCCACCGCATGAGAGGACCCGAGATGGCTCGAGGACGCATGACCACCCGTCGCGCTGGCGTGATCGGCGCAACTGCCGCCGCCGCTGCCGTACTCCTCCTCGCGGGCTGCGCAAGCGGCAGCCCAGCGGGCGAGGACACGAACTCTGGGGGAGACGGCGGCGAAACCTCGACCGCTGGGCCGAGCGACACCGCCCCCACGACCGCCGAACTTGAGAGGCTTATCGCCGACGGGGTGCTGCCCGCAGACTTCCCCGCCGCCGCGGAGCGCGTGCGACTCATTCAGGATGGCGACGAACTGGCCGCGTCATGGACCGGCGCCGCGTTGAGCGAGGGCTGCTCAGCGGCAGATTCCTCCCCGGGATCCATCGCCTCGATGCTGCTGCTGCAAGATGTGGGGATTACCGAGGTGCAGCAGTGCGGCGCCGTGTGGCAGGCGACCCAGGCAGACGGCTCGCACGTGCTCTGGAACACTGAGCGCTAGGTGATCCCGCACGACTGGCACAACCGAGTGTCGTGTGGGCGGCCGGGGTCCGGCCGCCCACCCACGGCCTAGTGCTCGGGCACCTCGAGCCCGTTGACCCGCTGAATCTCGCGCTGGTACTCTGCGACCACGCTGCGTGAGACGCGGCAGTCGAGCAGGATCGTGCCGCTCGCGCCCGCTGCAGTCCAGTCCGCGAGCGCGTCGAGGTCGGCGAGCGACTCCACGCGCACGCCCTGCGCACCGAGCGCCGAGCCGAGCGCGGCAAAGTCGACATCGGGGATGAGCATCGGCGCCTCATCGAGCCCCATGAGGCCGTACAGGTGCACCTCTGCGCCGTACGCGCCGTCGTTCCACACCACGATCACGCCGCTCTGCGCCGTGCGGATTGCGGTCTCGAGGTCGGCCAGTGCCATGAGGCCGCCGCCGTCGCCGGTGCTGAGCACCGTGGTGCTCTCCGGAGCCGCGGCAGCGACGCCTGCAACGGTCGAGAAACCCAGCCCGATCGTCTGGTAGGCCGTGCCCACCATGATCATGCGCTCCGGCGAGGCCACCGGCCAGTACATGTTTGCCCAGCCGAGGAAGTGCCCGCCGTCGGTCGTGACGTGTCGGTTCGCGGGCAGCAGCTCGCCGATCCGCGAGGCAACCGCGCGCGGGTCGAGACGCCCGTCTGCGCACACCCCGTCCGGGTGCTCCTCGAGCCCCGTGCTGCGCACACGGAGCACGCCGCCCGGCTCAAGACCCGCGACGCGGTCTCGCCAGCCGCCCGTTCGGGCGCCCGCGTCCTCGAGCGCGCCGAGCAGGGTCGTGAGGGTGGCCTTCGCGTCGCCCTGCAGCAGAAGGTGCGTGATGGGGTGGTTCGTCTTCGGTGCGGCTACCTGCTCGGCGTCGATGCGAATCACCGTCGTGCCGGCGCCAAAGAGGTCGCCGAAGCGCATGGTGAACTGGTTGAGCGCCGCGCCGACAACAAGCACCACGTCGGCCTGTGCGATGACCTCCATCGCGGGGATCTGGCCGAAGCCGCCCGTGACCCCGAGGTCGAATTCGGCGACGGGGAAGATCCCACGCGAGAGGGCGGTCGTCGAGGTCAGCGCTCCGAGTGCGTCCGCAATGCGGCCCAGCTCTGCCGCGGCGCCGGAGACGTGGGCGCCACGGCCCGCGAGCACGAGCGGGCGCTCGGCCTCGAGCAGCGCACGGGCTGCGGCCTCAAGCTGGTGCCCGGCGAGGGCCGCGATGGGCTCGCCCTCGGGGGCCGCGTAGCTCGGTGCAGGGGCGGGAGCGTTGGCGACGGACGCGGAGAGTGCTGCGAGAACCGCAGGGTCGCTCATGTCGATCCCGGTCTCAGGTGCGGCAACAGGGGCAGTGACGAGGTCGTACGGGATGCCGAGCACCACGGGGCGCCGGAAACGCATCGCGTACGAGACCGCGCGGTCGACCGTGCGCTCGATGTTCGTCACCGTGAGCATGTGCGTGCGCACGCCCAGCGCGGCAGCGAGCATCTCCTGGTCTACGTCCCAGGGGCGCGGGCCCGAGCTCGGGGCGTCGCCCACGACGACGAGCATCGGAATACGGGCCTGCGCGGCCTCGGCGAGCGCGGTGAGCGTGTTTGTGAACCCCGCGCCGTACGTGGTCGTGGCAATCGCGAGCTTGCCGCTCACGCGAGAGTAGGCGTCCGCGGCGGCGACCGTGCCGGCCTCGTGGCGCACCGCGGTGTACGGCACGCCAACGTCGGCGAGGCTTTCGATGAGGTGGGCGTTGCCGTTGCCCATGAGGCCGAAGCTGCGATCAGCATGGCGGGCCAGGGCGGCAGCGAGAGTACGCGTGAGCGTGGACGGAGTAGACATCACAGCATCCTTCAATGAAGAGAATTGAATGGGTGGGAACCGTGTATGTCTCGCGAGAGCATCGATGCTCTGCAGCAGCGCCCCTTTTTCGCGCGCCTTAGCCGGCCGGGTCTGAGAGTCTCGACCGAGCTGGACAGATTCATCCTAGTGGGTTGCCGGGCGGTTAACGGTAGTTCTGCGTGATGCGGTCGGCCGCGTCCTTGAGCGCGGTCACCACCTCGTCGACGGACTCGGGCAGGTTGAAGTGGACCACGGCGAGCGCGGCGGGCGGTTCGCCCTCGATGCGCAGCGGTACCGCGATGGCCGTGACGCCGTCGATCACCTCGTTGCGGCTGATCGCGAACCCTTCACGCCGCGCGTCGAGCGCGGCCTCGCTGGGGTCGGGGCTTCCGAATGCGGCGGTGCGCTCGGCGGGGGTGAGGATCGCCTCGATCGCGTGGCCGGGGGCGCCGCGATCGACCGGGTGTCGCACGCCGGGGTTGCGGGCGATCGTTGCCGACACGTTCGATGGCTCCACCGAGACGAGGGTCACGACCTCGTCGGCGTCGAGCACCGTGACGAACACCGTCATCCCGAGTGCGTATGCGAGCTCGGACACGGTGGGCGTTGCTGCGGTGTGGAGCATCGGCGCGACGCCGCGTGCCAGGACCGTGAGTTTCGGGCCGAGGCGGATCCGGCCAGCGGCATCGCGCACGACGAAACGGTGCTGCTCGAGCGTGCGCAAGATTCGGTACGCGTTCGAGCGGTGCACGCCGAGGCCCTCGGCGAGTTCGGTAATGGTCATCGGCGAGTCCGCATCGGCGAGGATCTCGAGTGCGCGCAGGCCGCGCGAAAGGGTCTGGGAGCCGGCGGTTGGTGCGCCGGTCTCTCGGGGGGTCGTCATGCCTCCATTGTGGCCTGATACTTGAGGCGCGGGATGTTGTGTGTTCGCGCGCCGCGGTTTATCCTAGATGTGCGATATTCAAACTTCGTGTTCAAATGGTGAACACCGCCGGGCGGAAGCGCGGCAGAGTGAGGAGAAACAGTGCAGTTCCACCACCACGGATATGTCTCCACGGACCCTCGGGTTCAGCCGGCAGCGGGCATTGGTCTCGACCGGCCGAGTGAGCTGCCGGATGAAATCGATGTGCTCATCGTGGGCTCGGGTCCGGCCGGCATCGTCGCCGCCGCGCAGCTCGCGCAGTTTCCGAACGTTGTGACGCGCGTCGTTGAGCGTCGCGACGGCCGTCTGGTGCTCGGCCAAGCCGACGGCATTCAGGCCCGCAGCGTTGAGACCTTTCAGGCCTTCGGTTTTGCCAACGCGATCATCGACGAGGCGTACCAGATCACCGAAACGGCGTTCTGGTCGGCGGATCCCAAGGATCCGAGCCACATCACGCGCACGGGCCACACTGACGACGACCCGAACGGCATCAGCGAGTTCCCGCACCTGATCGTCAACCAGGCGCGCGTCATTGACTACTTCGCAGAGTACGCGCGTCGCGCACCCACCCGGGGCGACATCGACTACGGCTGGGAGTTCGTCGACCTCGAGGTGGGTGAGGGGGAGTACCCCGTCGCGGTCACGCTGCGCGAGGTCACCGGCCAGAGCGGTGCGGGCATCAACGCGGCCACCGCGGACAATGCCAGCGTCGGCCCCACCCGCGTGGTGCACGCGAAGTATGTGATCGGCGCCGATGGTGCTCGCTCGCAGGTGCGCCGCTCAATCGGTGGCTCACTGCAGGGCTCCACCTCGCTCCACGCCTGGGGCGTCATGGACGTGCTCGCCGTCACGGACTTCCCCGACTTCCGCAAGAAGTGCATTATTCATTCGGAGGCGGGGTCGATCCTGCACATCCCACGTGAGGGCAACCACCTCGCGCGCATCTACGTCGATCTGGGCGAGACGGATGAGAACGATGGCGGCAAGGTGCGCGACACCCCGCTCGAGGCGGTGATCGCGCAGGCAAACGCGATCCTGAGCCCGTACACGCTCGACGTGCGAAACGTGCCCTGGCACAGCGTCTACGAGGTGGCGCACCGTTTGACCGATCGCTTCGACGACGCGGAGACCGCACCCGATGGGAAGCAGCGCGTGTTCCTGATGGGCGACGCCTGCCACACGCACAGTGCAAAGGCTGGCCAGGGCATGAACGTCTCGATGCAGGACGGCTGGAATCTCGGCTGGAAGCTCGGCTACGTGCTCGAGGGCCTGAGCCCTGACTCGCTGCTGCAGACCTACTCCGACGAGCGCCGCGTCACCGCGAAGAACCTCATCGACTTCGACAAGGAGTGGTCGACGCTCATGGCGAAGAAGCCAGAGGAGTTCGCGTCGCCGAAGGAGCTCGAGGAGTTCTACGTGCAGACCGCCGAGTTCCCTGCGGGCTTCATGACCGAGTACACGGAGTCGCTGCTCACGGGGGACAACGAGTATCAGGAGCTTGCGGCCGGGTTCCCGATTGGCAAGCGCTTCAAGTCGGTGCGGACGACCCGTGTCTCGGACGCCGTCGATGTGCACCTGGGCCACCACCATCGTGCGGATGGGCGCTTCCGCGTGTACGCGTTCGCGGACGCCGCGGGCACGCAGCTGGAGAGCTGGGCGAACTGGATGCTCTCGAACACCGCCTCGCCGCTGCAGCGCTTCACCCCGCTCGGCGCCGACATCGATGCGCTGTTTGACGTGAAGGCCGTGTTCCAGCAGGAGCACCACGGGGTGGACATCTCGCAGGTGTCGAAGCTGTTCCTGCCGCTCGTGGGCCCGTTCCAGCTGGTCGACTACGAAAAGATCTACGCGGCAAAGCCGGGCGAGGACATTTTCGATCTGCGTGGGATCAGCCGCGACGGCGCCGTGGTGATCGTTCGCCCCGACCACTACGTGTCCGCGGTGCTGCCGCTCAGTGACCCGGCCGCGGTGGCCGCGTTCTTCGAGCCGATCTTCCTGGCGCGCTAGGCGGCGTCGGAACTCAAAAGGGGGCCCGGATCGAAAGATCCGGGCCCCCTTTAGCTGCGCGGGGTGTACCCCGCGTGCGGCTTACTTCGCGGCGAAGCGGAAGAGCTTCTTGTTTGCGAACTCGAGCATGCCGACCTTGCCGAGCTCACGGCCGTAGCCGGACTTCTTGACGCCACCGAAGGGCACGTCAGCGCCCTCGAGGCCAGCGCCACCGATGAAGACCATGCCCACGTCGAGCTGGTTACCGACCTGCTCCGCACGATCCAGGTCGTCGCAGATCACGACGGAACCCAGGCCGTAGGGCGAGGAGTTTGCGAGCTCGATTGCCTCGGCGTCGCTCGACACCTTGTAGAGCTGCGCGACGGGGCCGAAGAGCTCCTGGCTGTACACGTCCATCGCGGGGGTGATGTTCGTGATCACCGACGGGGTGTAGAGGTTCCCCTCGGGCGAGTTGTCGCCCACGAGCACCTCGGCGCCCTGGTCGAGCGCACCCTGCACCTGAGCGGTGAGCGTCTTGGTGGCAGCAGCCGAAGACATGGGACCGAAGTCGCCAGCCTCGTACGACTGGCCAGCGATCGCAGCCTTGAACTTCTCGCTGAACTCGTCGAAGTACTTGTCCATGACGACAATGCGCTTCGAGCCGTTGCACGCCTGGCCGGTGTTCTCCATGCGGCCGCCAACTGCGTGCTCGACCGCGTGGTCGAGATCGTCGGTGTCGAGCACGAGGAAGACGTCCGAGCCACCCAGCTCGAGCACGCACTTCTTCAGTGCGCGGCCGGCCTGCTCAGCAACGATGGCGCCTGCGCGCTCCGAGCCCGTGAGCGAAACGCCCTGGACGCGATCGTCAGCAATGATGTCCGAGATCTGGTCGTGCGTCGCGAAGATGTTGACGTACGCGCCCTTCGGGAAGCCTGCGTCGAGGAACAGCTGCTCGAGCGCGAGTGCCGACTCGGGGCACTGTGCGGCGTGCTTCAGGACGATGGTGTTGCCGAGGATCAGGTTCGGCACTGCGAAGCGCGCAACCTGGTAGTAGGGGTAGTTCCACGGCATGATGCCGAGGATCACGCCGGTGCCCTGGAAGCGGAAGAAGGTCTTGAGGCCGTCCTCGACCTCGAGCTCCTCGTCTGCGAGCCACTTCTCGGCGTTGTCCGCGAACGCTGCCGTGATGGCGCCCGAGAACTCTGCCTCGCCGACCGACTGCTCGAGGGGCTTGCCCATCTCGCGGTTGATGATCGCGCCGAGCTCATCCTTGCGCTCGTCGAAGAGTTCTGCGGCGCGCTTGGCGAGTGCGGCGCGCTCGGCGACGGTGGTCTTGCGAGCCCACTCCGTGTACGCCTGCTGGGCCGCGGCCAGCGAGGCCTCGATCTCCTCCGTGGTCGCGTCGGGGTACTCGGCGATGGTCTCGCCCGTAGCCGGGTTAATTACGGCGAACGTGCCCATAAATGACTCACTCCTTAGTGACTTCGTCGGGGATAGTGACAACTCTTAGTGTCCCACACCGCGATGCCCCGCACTAGCGCGGCGCGCACCGAGTTCGCGTGGATCCAGTGTGTCTCTGCTGCTGATTCCGATACCGTATGGGGCGTTTCGCCGCGGAATTCGTTGCAATTGCGGTGCTCCACCCGCAGAACGGGGGAGTCTTCCCGCGTGCCCGGACGCAAGCTGGGCACCCCCTGGGCGAGCGCTGAGTCCCGGAGTGGCGCACAACGTGCCGAGGATGGTGCAGAATGTCAGTGTGCATGACAGTGGCATTGAGTTCTGCACGTGACGTAATGAAGCGCCTGGCGACGCCGCCAGAATCGAGAGAAGTACTGCAATGACGAAGCACACCTTGGACAATGCGACCGAGACCGGTCACATCCACGTCGGTAAAGGGCTCAACGAGGGCGCGCTCGGCGTTGTCGGATCGACCATGATCGGGCTCGCGTCGACCGCGCCGCTCTACTCGCTCGCGGCCACGCTCGGCTACGTGATTGTCGCGGTCGGGGCGCAGGCCCCGCTCGTGTTCATCGTCGCGTGTATCCCGATGGTCTTCGCCGCGTTCGCCTACCAGGAGCTGAACCGCGAGATTCCAGACTGCGGCACCACCTTTGTGTGGGGGACCAAAGCGTTCGGGCCGGTGGTCGGCTGGATTGGCGGCTGGGCTGTGGCCGTCGCCTCGATCATGGTGCTCGCGAACGTCGGAGAGATCACGGGCCAGTACTTCTGGCTGCTGCTCGGGAACGAGGAATTCGCCGCCAACCGGGGCATCGTCATCGCGACGTCCGTCGTCTTCATGGCGCTCATGACCTTCGTGAGCACGATCGGTGTGCAGATCGGTGAGCGCCTGCAGATGGTGCTCGTCGGCATCCAGATCGTCGCGATGGTGCTCTTTGGCGTGCTCGCGCTCATGCACGCGGGCGCCGGCACGAACGCCGGCTCGGTCTCCTTTGACTGGAACTGGTTCAACCCCGCTGAGCTCACCTCGTGGTCGGGCTTCATGCAGGCCGTGCTCCTCGCGCTCTTCATCTACTGGGGCTGGGACACCTGCCTCGCCCTCAACGAGGAGACGAAGAACCCGCGCAAGACCCCGGGCCGCGCGGCGCTCTCGAGCATCGTCGTGCTGATCATCCTCTACGTCGGAGTCTCGGTCGCGGTGATGATGTTCGCCGGCTTTGGCGACACCGGCTTCGGCCTCACGAACGCCGAGAACCTCGATGACGTGTTCACAGTGCTCGGCAACGCGCTGTTTGGCCCGTGGGGCTGGTTCCTGATCCTCGGCGTGCTGCTCTCGGCCGCGTCGTCGACCCAGACCACGATTCTGCCGACGGCGCGCGGCACCCTCTCGATGGCCGTGTACCGCGCGCTCCCCGCGAAGTTCGCCGAACTGCACCCCAAGTTCAAGACCCCGTGGTTCTCGACCACGGTGATGGGCATCGCCGCGATCATCTACTACGTCGGAATGTCACTCCTGTCCGAGGACATGCTCGCCGACTCGCTCACCTCGATGGGCCTCGCCGTGGCGCTCTACTACGCAATCACTTCGTTCGCCTGCGTCTGGTACTTCCGCGACACCCTGCGCGACAGCGCACGCAACCTGTGGATGCGCGGCATCCTGCCCGCGCTCGGCGGCCTCATGCTGGGCTACGCCTTCGTGCAGTCGGCAATCGACATGTGGGCGAAGGACTACGGCGAGACCGTGCTCCTCGGTGTGGGCGGCGCGTTCGTGATCGGCGTTGGCGCGATCCTCATCGGGTTTGTGTTCATGGCGATCTGGTGGCTCCGCCCCGACTCGAAACCGTTCTTCCGCGGCGAGAGCCTGAACCGCGACACCGAGGTGCTCGTTCCCGACGAGTAGGCCGGCGACGCACCCCGGATCCCGCGTCTTTCGATCGGGATCCGGGATCCCGATCGAATCCTCACCCCGCTCCGTTCCACCCGCAGGAGGGCACCATGTCAGCCATCACCCCGAACCGACTCGACACGATTGTTGTGGGAGCGGGGGTGTCGGGCCTCGCGGCCGCGCGCCTGCTCACCCGCGCGGGGCAGCGCGTGGTGGTGCTGGAGGCACGCGACCGCGTGGGCGGCCGTCTGCACACCGAGCGCGCCGACGGACGGGTCACCGACCTTGGCGCCTCGTGGATTCACGGCATCGATGACAGTGCGGTGCACGCGGTCACGCAGGCGTTCGGCATGCCCGACATTGAGTTCACAATGGGGAGCTTCCAGGCCGGCGGTCGGCCGGTTGCGTACTACGGGCCGGCGGGCGAGCGCCTGAGCGACGACGCTGCGAACGCCTTTATCGCCGATGTTTCCGCGTTCGATGAGCGGCTCGTTGCAACGGTGGCGCGCAGCGCCTCGGGCGCCTCGTACGCGGATGTCGTTGCGGAGACCCTCGCAGAGCTCGGTTGGGAGGCTGAGCGGGGCGAACGGGTACGCGAGTACCTGCAGCACCGCACCGAAGAGCAGTACGGTGCGTGGATCGCGGATCTCGACGCGCACGGACTCGACGACGATGCCGTCGACGGCGACGAAGTGGTGTTCCCGGAGGGCTACGATCGGCTCGCCTCAGGGCTCGCGAACGGGCTCGATGTGCGACTCGACACCGTTGTGACGGGGATCGACTGGAGTGCAGACGGCGTTACCGTGACCGCGGGCGGGGAACGCTTCACCGCAGCGCACGCGGTGCTGACCGTGCCCGTCGGGGTGCTCAAGGCCGGGGAAATTGAGATCACCCCGCCCCTGCCCGAGACGAATGCCGCCGCGCTCGCGGGGCTCACGATGAACGCCTTCGAGAAGGTGTTTCTCCGGTTCCCCGCGAAGTTCTGGGACGAGGGCGTGTATGCGATCCGTCGACAGGGCGAGGCAGGCACCTGGTGGCACTCTTGGTACGACGTCACTGCGCTGAGCGGTGAGCCCACGCTGCTCACTTTCGCGGCCGGGCCGTGCGCGCGGGCGATCCGTGAGTGGGACGATGCCCGCGTGGTCGAGTCCGTGCTCGGTGCCCTGCGTGAGATCTACGGCCCCGATGTGCCGGCCCCCGCGCACGCACACATCACCCACTGGCAGGACGACCCGTTCTCACACGGTTCATACGCCTACATGACGGTGGGATCCGAGCGAGCCGACCATGTCCGGCTCGCCGAACCAATCGGTGGTGTGCTGCACATCGCGGGGGAGACCACGTGGGAGGAAGACCCCGCGACCGTGACCGCTGCCCTCATGTCGGGTCACCGCGCCGCCGAGCGGATTCTCGGCTCCGTGATCCCGATCGCAGAGCTCAGCGCTGCCCTATAGCGCCCGCTCGTCCCGGGGCGCGGCGGGGGTGGACGCGTCGCCCGTCGCGACGGGGGTTCCCGTCTCGTGAGGCACGCCGGGTGCCGCCGGGGCCTCGATGTGTGCTCGGCGTCCGCGTCGGCGCACCGCACGGACGATGAGCAGTACCGCCGCGGTGATGATGCCGCCGATCGCTGCCCACGGGAGCAGGATCCCGAGCACCACGAGCCCCCCGGAGGCCGCCGCGCCGATCGAGCGGAGCCCGGCGAGCACGCCGTCCCAGAAACTCGTCGGCCCGCCGGGGAGCGCGGAGGGGCTCGTGAGCGAGACCCAGATCGTCGCCTGATCAACCTGTGAGTCGAGCCACTTGAGCTGAGCACTCAGACCGTCAAGCTCCTGCTGGCGTGCGGCAAGCGCGGACTCGGCTTCGAGGAGCTCGCTCGTGGTGTCGGCCTCGGCCATCAACTTGGTGAGGCGGTCAATCGATTGCTGCAGGGCGGCGACGCGTGCGGTGAGGTCGACGTGCTCGGTGGTGACCTCGGTCGCGGTCACCGTGCGCGTGGTCACCTCGCCCAGCGCGCTGAGCTCGTCAAGCGTCGCGTCGAGCCGCTCTGACGGCACGCGGACTGTGAGCGAGCTGCCCGCCGGAGTTGCGCCGAGCGCAGCGTTGTCTGAACGCGACTCGACCGTGCCACCCGCGGCCTCCGCGATCGACGTGACGCGATCGGCAGCGCCGGAGACATCGCTCACGTGGAGCGACAAGTCAGCACTGCGCGTGATCGAGCGGGAGTCGCCCGGAGCCGCCTCGGCGCGGGAGACGGACCCGTCCCCGCCGATCGCCGCGCCGCCCAGATCAAACGGCTCAGCCGGCAGCGACTGCACGTCAGGGCTGGCCGCGGCATTGCTCGAACCACCGGACTCATGGGCGCCACCGGGCAGCGCCGCGCAGGCGCTGAGCGGAGCGAGCAGGAGCCCGGCCGCGGCGAGCAGGGCGAGGGAGCGTCGGCGCATCATGGTGATTACCCTAGTGCGGGCGCTGGAGGCTCACGCCGCTAGTCAGCTGTGAACTGTGCTGTCCCGTCGCCACGCGCTGAACGCGAGCGCGAGAAGTGCGATGTCGCTCGGGTGCGCGAGTGAGAGTCCAGTGAGGTTCTCGATCTGGGCAAGGCGGGCGCGGACCGTGTTGCGGTGGCGAAACGCGGCCTGACTCACCTCGGTGATCGTTCCGTTCGTGCTGAGGAACGCGGTGATGACTCGAGTTAACTCCTCGCGCACGTGGTCGCTGAGCTCGGCGAATCCTGCGAACACCTGCTCGGCGAGCGCTCCGGTGATCTCGGGTTCGGCGGAGGTCACGGCCTCGAGCCAGTGGTTGCGGAGCTGGCGCACCCCGGGGCTCGTCGCAGTGGTGACGAGCTGCCGCGCGCCGTGGAGTGCGCGTCCGACCGCCCCCGGTGTGGGGACCTCCGCGAGCGCGGTGCGGTGTTCGCCGAGCTCCGCGATGAGCGGCGCAAGGTCGTCGGCCCGGTGGGCCGCGTCGCGAGCCGGAACTTGGATGAGCCCAACGAGCGACTGCTGCTGCCACCCGAAGTAGCTTCGCGCACCGTGGCGCGAGAGTCGGGTCTGCACCACCGAGATCGCCGAGTAGTCGCCCTCGCGAAGATCGGACACGAGCACGAGAAAGGGGCGGCGGGGATCGAAAGCGAGTGTGGTGAGCTGCTTGGCGACGCCGGCGGGATTTCGGCTCTCGCCCAGGTCGAGGAGGCGCTGGAAAGCTGCCGTTCGAATCTCGGTGTGCTGCTGTCGGAGGCGCTCGGCTGTGCGGCGGTACGCCTCCGTCATCTCGTTGATGTTCGCCTCGACCGCCTCCCACACTTGCAAGAGGCCCGCGAGATAGTCGGCGTTGGTTTCGAGGCCGGCGCGGCGCGCATCATCGAGGAATGCTTCCCAAAGCAGCTGCAGGTCGATCCGAAATGAGCGCGACACCGCGAGCAAGTCCACCTGCTGCGCGGCGCGAATCTCACCGGTTTCGGCGGCCGCGTGGGCAAACTCGGGCGCCGGGGGATCGCCGGCGATGCGTGCGAGGGTGAGTGAGAGGTTCTTGCGCATCTGCTCTGCGAGCGTCTCGCCGCCGAGCGAGCGGTACGAAGGCTCAACCTCGATGAGCCGTTCGGTAGAGACAGCGACGAGATGCTCGAGTTCGTCCGCGAGCAAGCGGCGCGCGGTGGCAGAGACCTGCGGGTGACGCGACGGTGAGTGCATGCTGCACACTTTAGGGCACGATGTCGGGGCTGCGGGGATCTGGTCCTGTGCGTCAGAGCATGGTCAGATGGGTGATGACGCGATAGTGCGTCGAACGCGAAGTTGTGAGCGACGCACGCAAAGGAGCCGCGATGGCACACACCCCTGACCACCCTGCAGGCCTGAACGAAGCCCAGCTGGCGGAGCTCGCTAGTGTGCTGGAGGTGCACTATGGGCTGCGCGGGGCGCGCTTCACGCAGCTCGGCGGGGAACTCGATCTGAACTACCGGGTGACCGATCACACCGGGGCGCATCGTTTTCTGCGAGCGTCGCCCGCCCCACTCGATCGGTCGGCGATCGAGTGGCAGGACGCCGTACTGCGCGCGCTCGAGCAGCGCCCGCTCTCGGTGGCAAGCCCACGCCTCCTGCCTGCTCGTTCGGGAGAGCCCGGTGTGCACGTGACCCTGGGCGGCGCGTGGGCTGGGCTCATTCGTGTGACCACGTGGATCGGCGGTCGTGACGTCTCCGAGTTCGGGGCGACGGGCACCGCGTATCGACGACAGTTGGGGAGCCTTGCCGCCGAGGTGGTGGACCGCCTCGCGGTGCTGAACGACCGCGCAGCCGGGTCGCCGGGCCACCACTGGCTGATTGAGCGTGCGGGCGACGCGATTCGCGCGACGATGCCCGCGGTGACTGATCCCGTGCAGCGTGCGCTGATCGAGCGTGCGCTTGCGGGCTTCGACGCGATCGCGCACGTGCTCCCCGCCCTGCCGCGTACGACCGTGCACCAGGACCTGCACGACTTCAATCTGCTGGGGGAGCGCGGCGCTGATGACGCGCTGCGGATTACCGGGGTGGTCGACTTCAACGACGCGGTGTTCACCCTGCGCGTCGCCGAGCTCGCGGTCGCTGCCGCGTACGCCACGCTCCGGCAAGACGACCCGGCCGCAGCGTTCTGCGACGTGGTGGGCGGCTATCTGGAGCGGGCGGCGCTCACGGAGGCGGAGCTCGACGTGGTGTTTCCGCTCGCGGTCGCCCGGTTGGCCGTGAACGCGAGCACGTGGACCGAGCGGAGTGTGGGGGAGAACGCGTCGTACGCGCGTGCGCGGATGGCCGCAACCTGGCCCGCGCTCGAGCGTCTGCTCGAGGAGTCCGCGCCGCGGATGGCAGAGCGCGTCGCCGCGCCTGCCACCCCCGCGGGGTAGATTCGCCGCAGCGGGGCAGGGTTTATCGCGCGAGAGCCTGCCCTCTGGCGGAGAAGCTACCCTGCGAGGGGCGCAGCCAGCGCGGCGTCGAGCGCGTCGAGCAGGCGAGGGGCGTCGGACTCCGCGAACACGAGCGGCGGCCGCACCTTGAGCACGTTCGCTGAGACCCCGGATGCGGAAATCAGTACGCGGTTCTCGCGCATGTGATTGACGATCGCGGCGGCACGGGCCGCGTCGGCAGCCCCCGTCGCTGGATCAGCGATCTCGAGTGCGAGGAAGAGGCCCGACCCGCGCACCGCGGAAACTCTGCCATGTGTGCCCGCGAGCGCAGTGCACTCGCGGAGCAGAAGATCGCCCACCGTGCTCGCGCTCGCGAGGAGCCGCCGATTCTCGAGCTCGTCGAGCACGGCGCCCGCCGCGGCGATACTGACGGGGTTCCCGCCGAAGGTATTGAAGTAGCGCACGTCGCGGCCGAACACCTTGAACACGTCAGGGCGCCCAATCACGCCCGCGATCGGGATCCCGTTGCCCATCGGCTTGCCGAGCACCACGAGGTCGGGGCGCACCCCCTGATTCGGGTAGCCCCACCACGCACCCGTGCGCCCAAAACCAGCTTGCACCTCATCGGCGATGTATAGGGCGCCGGCCGCCCCGGCTACGGCGGCCGCGGGTTCGAGCACCCGAGCGGCGGTGCCCTGCAGCCCATCGCTCGACATGACGGAGTCCACGATCAACGCCGCGGGCTCGTGCCCCCGCGCACGCAGCGCGGTGATCGCCTCGGTGACTCGAGCGGCAAACGCGCCCGCCGCACTCGCAGGGTCTTCACGCGCGAGATCGGGTGCGGCGACAAGTTCGACCTCGCTGGGAATCGGGTTGTTCGGGCCGAGGCTCGGCGAAATCGCCGCGGCTGCCTCCGTGGTGCCGTGGTAGGCATGCGCCGTCGCAATGACTCCGCGCCTCCCGGTCACGTGCCGCGCCATGCGCAACGCGAGATCCACCGCCTCGCTCCCGGTGCACACGAACACCGCCTGCGCATCGGCAATGTCGAACAGCCCGGTGAGGCGCTCCGCGTAGTCGACCACCGCATCAGTGAGGTATCGGGTGTGGGTGTTCAACACGTCGAGCTGTGCCGAGACCCGCTCCCGCACCTGCGGATTCGAGTGCCCCACGACGGGCACATTGTTGTACGCATCGAGGTAGTCCAGGCCCGCCGCGTCGTAGAGCAGCACCCCATCCCCGCGCACCGCGTGCACGGGGCGCTCGTAGAACAAGCGGTACGGCGCGCCCAGCACACGCGTGCGCCGCGCGAGAAGCTCTCGGTCAGCCACGTCAAGCGCGCTGGCTCCCCGCGGATCGAAGCTGTTGGCCATGTGCATGGTGTTGTCTGCGGACACGCACCCCTCCACTGATCGCTGTGACGTCGGTCACTCCAGTGTGGCGCAGCCGCGCGGATCCAGCCCCGTTCTCGGTGCACGGTGCCTGATCTGCGGGTCAGGCCGGTGCAGCGGGTCGGCCCGGGGCGGGCATCGCGCCTCCGGATCCCAAGCTGCATGCCGTTCGTGAGATTACGGGCGTACGCGAACCGGCCAGGGTTGCCAGTTTCCCGCAGGGTGCGCGCGCCGCAGCTCCGCGAGCCGCGCTTCGGCCGTGGCGAGGCGCTCCGCGGGCACCGTGCCCTCCTGAACAGAGCCGCTCTCCGCCCAGCTCCCGTCGGGCGCACGAAGTTCCCGCCAAGGGGACGGCCATGCCCGCTCCGTGAACCCGCCCGCAACGATCGCGAGCACGTGGTCCTCTAGCCGCGCACCCTCCTCTTCCCAGGTTTCATCGCAGGCGCTGCAGCCGCATGAGGGAAACGCGGTGTCCGAGTAGTAGCCGGAAGTGAGCATGACGCCGGGGAGGTCCGTGAAGGTCAGCGTGATCGGCGCGCAGTGCGGATCGCGCGGCGTGATGCGCACGGCACGCGTCGACTCGTCGATCCCGGGGGCGTTGAGCAGCTCAGAGAACGAGGCCGTGCCCTCCCAAACCGCCACATCGTAGGCGTCGCGGAGATGCGCGATGAGCGCCTCGGCGATGGTGTGCAGCGGCGCGAAGCGCTCCGGGTGTTCCTCGCGCGAATACGCGTCCTCGGGCGGCCCGTCGTCGCGATCCGCCCAGCGCTCCCCAAACGGGATCACCGCGCCCGCAGCATCGCGAAACTCCAGGCTCCGGATCTCGGGTCGTGTGTACCCCATCGTCTGCGGCCTCCTCGGTGCGCGACCCCGCAGGGACGCTAGTTCAACGGGATGGTGATGGTACCGGTCTCCGGCGGCGACTCGATTGCGCGACCGCGCAGGTCGGGCAGCCAACGCAGCGTGGTGGCCGCGACGATCGCGCAGATTCCGAGCAGGATCGAGGACACCACGATCGCGCCGTGCGCGCCCGCGACGTCGATCGCAATGCCGGCGAGCGCCGAGCCCGTGGCCACGCCGACGAGTTGGCCCGTGCCGACCCAGCCGTAGGCCTCGGCAGTCTCGGAGAACTTCACGGTGGAGCTCACGATGCTCGAAATCGCGGCGAAGGCGGGAGCGGTGCCGAGGCCGCCCAGGAAGAGCACAGCGCCGAGCCACCAGATGTTCAGGCTGACGAGGCAGGCGAGGGTGCCGGCCAGCACCACGAGGATGCGCAGCAGGAGCGAGGTGGGGCGCAGTTCGCGGTGACCCATGAGCAAGCCGCCCACGAGCGAGCCGCCGGCGAAAAGTGCGAGCACGATGCCTGACTCCATGCTCCCGTGGCCGGCGCCTTCGCCGCTCGAGAACGCGGCGACAATGCCTGCCTCAATCGCGGCGAACGAGGCGACGAAGAAGAAACCGACGATGGTCGAGATGATGACGGTGGGGTAGCGGAGTACCGCGCCGAAGCCGCGCTTCGACGGCGGGATCTTCACCTGGCCGACCGGCTTCGAGAGGATGAACCATGCGCCACCGAACACCATAAAGCCAGCCGCCACACACAGGCCGGCGGTGGTGCCGAACTGCGAGGTGACGAACACGGCGACGACCGGGCCGAGCACCCAGATCAGCTCCTGCGCTGCGGCGTCGAGTGAGAAGAGGCCCGCGAGCTGCTTGCTCGGCACGAGCTTCGGGTAGATCGTGCGCACCGCGGGCGTGATCGGCGGGGTGGTGAGACCCACGAGCAGCGCGAGGCCGGCGACCACGAAGAGCGGCAGGTGCACGAACGCGATCGTGACGAGCAGCACGGCGCAGATCACCGAGGTGACCGAGAGCACGGGGCGCATGCCGAGGCGACCCATGAGGCGGCTGCTCAGTGGTCCGGAGACGGCCTGGCCGAGGCTCTGCGTCGCTAGGACGATGCCGGCCGAGGTGTAGTCACCGTACGAGACCTGGATGTGCAGCAGCAGGATGATCGAGAGCATCCCAAACGGGAATCGGGCCAGCAGCTGCGACACCAACACCCGAAATACGCCGGGGTTCTTGCCCAGCTCCCCGTAAATACCCATCAGAAAAGTATATGGCCGCGGCGGCCGTGCGTGCTATCGCGGAACGCCGAAGTTCGGCGCGAAATTTGGTGGAACTGGCGCGCGTCGGCGCGCCGCATTCTCGGAGGTGGAATCAGCGGGGAACCCGCGGGCTGCGTGCGCCGCGCGGATCCCCGCCACTCCGACGAGGTTAGGAGCTCGTCGAGTAGACCGGGCCGCCGCCCTGTGCGCGCCGGCCCGAACGGCGCTGGCCGCCCTGTTGGCCCTGCCCGCGGCCCGCGCTCTGATGCCCCTGACCCTGCTGGCCGCGGCCACCCTGGCGCTGGCCGCCCTGCTCGCCCTGCGACTGAGCGCCGCGACCCTGACCGCCCTGGCCGCCGCGCCCACGACCGCCGCCGGACTGCTGCCCGCGGCCTGCGCCACCCGCCTGGGTGGGGGTGCCGCTCGCAGCCGCACCGTCGCCGCGCCCGCGGCCGCCACGTGAACGCTTCCGCTTTGCGTTTGCGCCCGTCGACTTGCCCTGCCCCGAGGGGTTGTGGCCGGCAGCGCGCTGCTGCGCGGCCTGTGCCTCGGCGCGACGGCGCTCGGTCTCGCGAGCGTCGACGCGCGGCGCGACCTCACCGATCAGAGCGAGCACCTCGGGATCAATGCTCGCAGCGTTCGGGTTGACCGGACGCGGCGTGACGCGGATCTTTGCTGCGCGCATGATCTGGCGCATCTCGCCGCGCTGCTCGGGCAGCACGAGCGTGACCACGTCGCCCTCATTGCCGGCGCGTGCCGTGCGGCCGGAGCGGTGGAGGTACGCCTTGTGCTCGACGGGCGGGTCGATGTGCACCACGAGCTCGACGCCGTCGACGTGCACACCGCGGGCGGCAACGTCGGTCGCGACGAGCACCTTCGCGTCACCGCTGACAAACTCGGCAAGGTTGCGATCACGCGCGTTCTGCGAGAGGTTGCCCTGCAGCTCCACCGCAGGAATCCCGCGCGACGTGAGCTGCTTTGCGAGACGCTTCGCCTGGTGCTTCATTCGGGTGAAGAAGATGCGACGCGCGGTGCCCGAAGCGAGCGCCTCAATGAGTGCATCCTTGTCGTCCTTACCGGCCACCTCGAACACGTGGTGCGTCAGCTGCGGCACGGGGGACTCTGCCGAATCAACGGAGTGCAGAATCGGGTTGTGCAGGTACTTCTTCACCAGCGCGTCCACCCCGTTGTCGAGGGTGGCGCTGAAGAGGAGGCGCTGCCCCATCTTCGGGGTCTTGTTCAGGATTCGCGTGACGACGGGCAGGAAGCCCATGTCGGCCATGTGATCGGCCTCGTCGAGCACGGTGATCTCGACGCCGTCGAGCGAGACGAGACCCTGCTTCATGAGGTCGTCCAGGCGACCGGGTGCGGCCACGACGATATCGACACCGCCCTCGAGCGCGACCTCCTGGCGACGCTGCGGGATCCCACCGAAGATGGTGGTGACCTTCACCCCGACGGGGTCGGCGAGCATCTTCACCGTTTCGGCGATCTGCGTGACGAGCTCGCGAGTCGGGGCGAGCACGATAGCGCGCGGACGGCTGGGGCGACGCTTCGCCACGACATCCTCGGCGAGGTTCGCCACCAGCGGGATGCCAAAGGCGATGGTCTTGCCGGAGCCGGTGCGGCCGCGGCCGAGCACGTCGCGGCCGGCAAGCGTGTCGGGGAGGGTGTCGCGCTGGATCGGGAACGGCGCGGACTTTCCGTTCTTCGCGAGTGCGTCAGCAATGGCTGCCGGGACGCCGAGCGATTCGAACGTGGGGGTGGTGGTCTCGGTCACAGGGACCTTTCTGCATCGATGCAGCGCGCGGCGGACGGATGCCATGCCGAGAGGCGGACGCGGGCTGCGGGAATCGGCGAGTGCGCGGGATCGCGCAGTCGTTCGCCGCGAATGCTCCGGCGGCCCGCGACCAGAGTCCGGGCGGCTGAACGTCAGCGACGCGGGGCGGGAAGAACACGCCCTGTGCCCACCAGTCTAGTGGGTGTCGCCGAGAAAGCGCCGTGGATCGGGAGATTCGCGTGAATGTCGGCGGCGCGCGATACCGTCGTCTGAACGGCGGAATCGGCCGCGCGGGCAAATTAACGAAGGGGGTCCCGTGTTTCTGCAGCAGCGAAGCGACGGCGGCGAGCGCATTATGACGAGCGCGAGTGACCTGACGGCGGCCAGCGCGTGCGAGTTCGCGTTTTTGCGTCGGGCTGATGCGAAGTTTGGACGCGACGTTGTCGTGCCTCCTGACGACGACCCCATGCTGGCCCGTGCCGCACGTCTCGGCGACGCGCACGAGGAGCGCACGCTTGATGCGTACCGGAGCGAGTTCGGCGCGGGCGCTGTCGGAGAGTCGGGCGGCGTGGTGGAAATTCCGCGGCCGAAGAGCGTTGCCGAGCCAGACCTGATCGCGGTGGCCGAGCTCACGCGATCCGCACTCCTGGGAGCTGCGGAGGTTGTTTTTCAGGCAACCTTCTTCGAACCAGATCAGCGCGCTGCTCGGCCGGGTGAGCCCGAGATCGGCTTTGTCGGGTTCGCCGACTTCCTGCGCCGCACCCCTGATGGAGCATTCGAAGTGGAAGACACGAAGCTCGCGCGAAAGGCCCGCGTCTCTGCGCTCATGCAGCTCGCCGCGTATGCCGAGCAACTGGAGCGCATCGGGGTGCCGGTTGCGCCGACGGCGACGCTCATCCTGGGCGATGGGGCTCGCTCGAGCCATCGGGTTGCAGACATCGCGCCGGTCTTCCGCGCGCGTCGAGCGCGGCTGCATCGGCTCATCCTTGACCGGGCATGCGAGACCGGCCCCGATGGCACACGGGCCAGCGCGCCGCCGCTCGCCTGGGGCACCCCCGAGATCGCAGCCTGTGGTCGGTGCGAGGTGTGTGCGCCCGAAATCGAGCGCACGCGCGACCCGCTCTTGATCGCCGGGATGCGCGGCACGCAGCGGGATGCGCTTTGGGTCGCCGGATTCCGAACGATCGACGCGGTCGCAGCGGAGCTGCCGCGCATCGTTTCCGGGGAGACGACGGTACCTGGTATCCGCCCGGCGACGCTGACAAAGCTCGCGGCGCAGGCCGAGGTGCAGGTTGGCGCGCCCAGGCTCGGCCCGCCCCTCGTGCGCGTCGTGGACCCGGCGGCACTCGCCGCGATTCCGGCGCCGAATCCCGGGGACCTGTTCTTCGACTTTGAGGGGGATCCGCTCTATCGCGAGCCGGGGGACGCCGAATCCGCTCGCTGGGGGATCGACTACCTGTTCGGTTTCGTGGACACGGCAGAGCAGTTCACGGGGCTCTGGGCGCACGATCTCACGGCCGAGCGGCGAGCACTTGAGCGTTTTCTCGCGCTTCTTGCCGAGCGCCGTGCCGCGTACCCGGGGATGCGCGTCTACCACTACGCGTCGTACGAGCGCACCCACCTGCTCAGCATCGCGGCCCGCCATGGCGTCGGGGAGGCCGAGGTCGACGCGCTGCTGCGGGATGACGTGCTCATCGACCTCTTCCCGATTGTGCGCCGCGCATTGCTTGTGGGCTCGCGCTCGTACTCCATCAAGAAGTTGGAGCCGCTCTACATGGGTGAGGAGCTGCGCGATGAGGCGGGCGTCACCTCGGCAGCGCAGTCGGTCACCGAGTATGCAGACGCGACCGCGCAGCTTGCGAGCGCAGACCTGGCGGTGAAGGCAGTGGGGGCCGCGCGATTGGAAGCGATTGCCGACTACAACCGTTACGACTGCGTTTCGACGCTTCGGCTGCGCGATTGGCTCCTGGGGATTGCACGGCAGCACGGGGTCGATCCGGCTCCGCGCCCGGAGCCAGACTCCGAGCGCGAATTCGAGGTGAGCGGTCTGGCGGAGGCGCTCACGCAGCACGCCACGCATGCCGCGGATCCGCGAGATCGTGTCGCGGCGGCGCTTGCCGGCAGCGCGATCGACTACCACGCGCGTGAGCGCAAGTCGTTCTGGTGGGAGCACTTCGCTCGGCTCATCGAGCCGATTGAGGAGTGGGCGGATACTCGCGATGTTCTCGTGGTTGACCCAGCACTCAGTCGCGTCGAGGAAAGCTGGCACACCCCACCACGCGGTCGCGTGCAGCGGCGAACGCTTCGGCTCGGCGGCGAGCTCGCGCCGGGCAGCTCGGCGAAAGCCGGCGGCGAGGTGTTTCTCGTGTACGCCGCGCCCGGTCCTTTCCGGGACCCGCGGACCGGCCCCGGTGAGCGCACCGCTCGCCTCGCCCGCGTGCTTGAGCGAGACGAGCGGGGCATCCTCGTTGCAGAAACCCTGCCGCGTGATGCGGCGGAGTATGCGGTACTTCCCGTTGCCGTGACTCCCGGGCCGCCGCCGAACGAGGGGCAGCAGCGCGTGGCGATCGAGGAGTGGGGTCAGGAGTACGCTGATGCGCTCGCATCGGGCCTCGAGTATGCCGACCCGGTCGTCGGGCTCCTGCGACGCGACCCGCCGCGACTCACTGGCGGCGTGCCGCCAGTGCAACCGGATTCAGAGGAGGCGCTGCGCGCTGGCGGCGGACAGGAAGACGCACGAACGATCGGGGCGGTGATCGCGAGTCTCCGCCGCTTAGACCGATCGGCGCTTGCGGTGCAGGGCCCGCCAGGCACCGGGAAGACATACCTCGCTGCTCGCGTCATCCGGCAGCTGGTGGAACGAGACGGCTGGCGCATTGGGGTGGTTGCGCAATCACACCGCGTTGTCGAGAACGTGCTCGAGGGGGTTGTCGCTGCTGGCCTGCACCCGGGTGCGGTGGGCAAAGTGCCGCAGGGCGGCGCGCTTGCACCTGACGCGCCTGAGCCGCCGTACACGGTGATTGGGCGAAACGGGCACGCGGGCTTTCTGCGCGACAACGCCGAGCTCGGTCGGGGCTGCGTGGTGGGTGGCACGGCGTGGGACTTCAGCAATGGCACGCGTTTCCCGCGTCGTGCCCTTGACCTCCTGGTCATCGATGAGGCCGGCCAGTTCTCGCTTGCGCCAACGATTGCCGCGTCCGTTTCCGCGCAGCGCCTGCTGCTGCTCGGCGATCCGCAGCAGCTGCCGCAGGTCTCGCAGGGGACCCACCCCGAGCCCGTGGATACGTCCGCGCTCGCCTGGCTGATCGGCAATCACGACACGATTCCCAGCGCGCAGGGGTACTTTCTCGCGGAGACCCGTCGCATGCGCCCGGCTCTCGCGGAGGTGGTCTCCGAACTCTCGTACGAGGGGCGCCTCCACGCGCACACGAGCGCGAGCTTGCGCAGTGTCACCGGGGCCGGCCCAGAGGGCCTCGTCTGGCATCCCGTTGCGCATCGCGGGAACGCGACGTTCTCGGTCGAGGAGGCTGAAGTCGTGGTGGAGCTCGTGCGCACGGCGCTCGCAGGGACACTTGACGATGGCGGCGCCCGCGCTCGCTCCCTCACGGCCCACGATGTCATCGTTGTTGCCGCGTACAACGCGCAGGTCGAGTGCGTGTCCGACGCGCTCGCTGCAGCCGGGCTCGGGGGCGTACGCGTTGGTACCGTCGACCGGTTCCAGGGCATGGAGGCAGCCATCGCTATCGTCACGCTCGCGGCGTCGAGTGCTGAGGACGTGCCGCGGGGGCTCGAATTTCTCCTGATGCGCAACCGACTGAACGTGGCGATCAGCCGGGCACAGTGGGCCGCGCACCTAGTCTCCTCCGAACGGCTCGGCGACGGCTTGCCCGGAAGCGCCGAGGGCGTCGCGGCGCTGTCCGGCTACCTGCGCCTCACTGAGCGAGCCAGTCGCACCACGCACGCAGTGGGTGGTGGCGTCGAAAGCGTTGGCGGGAAGAGCCGCGGCGCGGCGATCTGACGCGAGCCCGGCTCTACACTGAGCCCATGAACTCCGTCACCCCCACGCGGACGCACCGCGCGCTCGACACCGTCTTCCGGCTGCTGTACCCGGGGGAGGAAAGCGTGCAGGATTCGCCGCGGCTGCGTCGCGAAACGCGCGCGTTCGCCGCAGCGCTGATTGCGGCACTCGTTGCGCTCGTCACGGGGCTCATCGCATTCCACGGCCCCGTGCCGCTCTGGGGTGCGGTCTCGCCCGGCAGCGTCGGGCTGGTGCTCGCAGCCTGTGCGGCGGCGGTGACATCGGTGGTGGAACACCTGCGCTCACCGATTCCGCCCGTGCCCGGGTGGCGACCAGCAGCGGTCCGAGCGCAGGCCATAGTCAACGCGCTCGCCATTGCGCTCGTGCACGCGGGCATCGCGATTCTGCTGGTGGGACTCACCACCTCGGTGCTGATGCGCGGTTTCATGGGGCTGCAGGTGGACGCCTTCACGAGCATCATGATCACCGTGTTGCTCAGCGCCGCGGCGGGGTACGCGGGCACGCTCTCGGGCGGCGACCTCACCACCGCGCGACTGTCCACGCTGTTCGCGGTGTTCATGACCGGCGGCGTGCTCGTGGCAATGCTCAGCACGAGCGATGCGGAGTGGTGGCGACTGCACTTTAGCGAGTTAGGGGTCGGCGAGAGCCTCAGCAGCATCGTCTTCAACTCGACGCTCATCGTCGGCGGTCTGCTCATGGCGTCGCTCGGATCGCTGATCGCTGGCTCTTTGACCGTGTGGGCGGCTGCCGCGCCGCCGAGCCGCACCCGAAACGTGCGGCTCGTCCAGTGGGCGTTTCTCGGCGTCGGCGTTGGTCTCGCCGGTGTGGGACTCGTGCCGGTGAATGTGAGCCTGCTCGTGCACAACACCTTCGCGACCGGAATGGCGGTGGTGTTCGGCGCGCTGCTCATCGGCCTGCGCTGGATTCTCGACGGCTTTTCACGCGTGTTCCTGCTGTTCTCCGACGTCGTGCTGATCGGCATCGCGTTCTCCGCGCTGCTCTTCTGGCCGCTTGGATACTACAACCTTGCGGCGTTCGAGCTTGTCGCAGCCGGCATCATCTTCGCGTGGCTCATCATTTTCCTGCGTCACCTCGACGCGGCAGTTCCTTCTCGTGAGAAGTCGCAGGACTCTCCTGCGATGCAAGATAGCGTGGAGGCATGATGACCCCAGGTGGCCCGTTGAAGACTCCGCCCGCCCGGCGCTTGCCCGCGTCGCCCGTGGGCGCCCAGTTGGGTGTTTCCGCCCGCTCCGAGATTCCTGCCTTTGAAGTGATGCAGATCACCGACGAGGTGGCGCGACGCCGCGCTGCGGGGCACGACATCGTGTCACTCTGTGCGGGGGAGCCGAGCGCTCGCCCGGCGCCGGGCACCTTCCAACCCGCGGGGTATACCGGCCCGCTGGGGACCACCCCGCTTCGCGAGGCGATCGCTGGTCACTACCGCTCCTGGTATGGCATTGACGTGGATCCGGGCACGGTCGCGGTAACCACCGGGTCGTCGGGGGCGTTCCAGCTGGTGTTCCTTGCGGCGTTCGACCCGGGCGATCGTGTCGCCCTTGCGAGCCCGGGATACCCCGCCTATCGCAACATCCTCACGGCGCTCGGCGTCCAGGTGGTGGAGATCCCAACCGGGCCAGAGACCCGGTACCAGCCCACGCCTGAGCTGCTCGCTGCAGCGGTGGCGGCCCACGGACCGCTCGCGGGGCTCGTGCTCGCGTCTCCAGCCAACCCGACCGGAACCATGCTCGGCCGCGCCGCACTCACGGGGCTCGTGGACTGGTGCGTGGCGCACAGCGTCCGCATCATCAGTGATGAGATCTACCACGGGATCACGTTCCCCGAGGCGGGGGAGCCCGACCCGCGCGGTGTTACCCTACGCGAACTTGACCCCGAAGCGGTGGTCATCAACTCGTTCTCGAAGTACTGGGGCATGACCGGCTGGCGCCTCGGCTGGGCGATCCTGCCGCAGGCGCTCGTGGCGCCGGTCGAGGCACTCGCATCGAACTTTGCCCTCTCACCCCCCGCGCCCGCGCAGGAGCTCGCGCTCACCGCATTCACTCCAGAGAGCTACGCAGAGCGTGACGCGATCGTCTCCGGTTTCGCTCGCGCCCGCACGCTGATTCTTGATGCGGCCCCGCAGCTCGAGTGGGGTGCCGCTGCTCCGTCGGACGGTGCCTTCTACTACTACTCCGAACTCGGGCCGCAGCTCGAGCGCTTCGGAGACTCCTCGAGCTACGCGCGTGCCCTGCTCGAGCGTGGCGATGTTGCCGTCGTGCCCGGCACGGACTTCGACCCCGTTGCGGGGAATCGCGCGGTTCGGCTCTCGTACGCGGCCGGCGAGAGCGCTGTGGCCGAGGCATTGGAGCGCATTCTCAAGTTCCAGGGCTGAGCCGCGCGGAAAGACGAACGGCCCCGGGGCGCACACTGCGCGTCCCGGGGCCGTTCGTGTGCCGTGGCTACGCGCCGTACTCGATCACCGAACGAATACCGCGGCCCTTGCGCATCTCAGCAAACGCCTCGTTCACCTCGTTGAGGGCGATCCGATCGGTGACCATCGAATCGAGATCGACGCGGCCCTCCATGTACAGGTCGATGATCTTCGGGAAGTCGATCGACTGGCGACTTGAGCCGTAGTTCGAACCGATGAGGCTCTTCTCCTGGTCGCTCATCACGAACGGGTCGATCGAGATCTTCACGCCGTCTGCCACCTGACCCACCACGACCGCGGTGCCGCCACGGCGGATCGCCTCGTAACACGCTTCGATGGTGAACGGCAGGCCGATCGCCTCAAACGCGTAGTCGACCCCGCGGCCGTCGGTGAGCTCGCGAACCGTGTCGACGAGGTCGACCTCACGGCTGTTGATCACGTGCGTCGCGCCGAAGGTGCGGCCGAGCTCAAGCTTCTCCTGGCTCACATCGGCGACGATGATCTGCTTCGCGCCGGCGAGCCGGGCACCCTGCACCACGTTCAGGCCGACGCCGCCGCAGCCCACGACGAGCACGGTGCTGCCGGGCTCGACGCCTGCCGTGTTCGTGACCGCGCCGATGCCCGTGGTGACTGCGCAACCGACGAGCGCCGCCTGCGCGAGCGGGGCATCCTTGCGAATGCGAATCGCGGCTGACGCGGGCACCATCGCGTACTCACCGAACGAGCCGACCGCGAGGAAGCTGCGCACATCTTCGTCGCCATCGCGCAGACGGGGCTTCCCGTCGAAGAAGACGTGCTGGTACGCGGTCTCGTTGGCCAGCTGGCAGAGAACCGGGCGGCCGGAGACGCAGAACTCGCACTTCTGGCAGGACGGGGTCCACGAGAGGATCACGTGATCGCCCTCGGCAAGCTCGGTAACCTCGGAACCGACCGCCTGCACGATCCCGGCGCCCTCGTGGCCCAGCACGAGCGGGGCGGGGGTGTCCCAATCGCCGTCGAGCGCGTGCAGGTCGCTGTGGCACACCCCGGAAGCGGCGAGCTTGACGAGCACCTCCTGCGGGCCGGGCTCGTCGGAGATTGTCAGTTCGCGCAGTTCAAGGGGCTGGTTCGGGCCGACAAACACGGCCGCGTTCATGGTGATCACGGATTGGTCCTTTCGAGAGAGACTAGGCGGAGACGGGCGACCAGGAGCGTAGCTCCCGAATGATGTCGAGGAGTCGTTCGGGCTCGCCTGCGGGGAATGCGGTGGCTTTGAACACCGGGGGAATGAGTACCCACACATACGAACCACCCATGGGGGTGAGTGTGAGGCGCCGCGCACTGCGAGGGCCAGCGACCGTCCCTGAGAGGAGATCGACCGCGCGCAGTCGCGCGGACACGTTCGTGTTCAGCGCGGCCAGCTGCGGGTCCTTCGTCGCCCGTGCGGCGCCGCGGTCCGCGCCGCGCACGAAACGGGGGCCGCTCCGCTCGCGATGCGAGAGCACGAGCCCGGTGGGCACGTCGGACGCGGCGGGCAGCGACGCCGTGAGCGTCAGGTTGTACACGCGGGAGAAGATGAAGTTTCCCCCGTCGTAGCTGAGGGTCACTTCGATCCCGTCTCCAGTGCGCACGGTGACGCTCGTCTGATCCTTCCGCACGACCTCGCCGAACTCGGCCGCGGTTCGAACGAGCGCGGCACGTGCGCGATCAACGATCGGCCCAGCGCCCGCGAGCGGGTGGCGGCGCCTGCGACGCGGGCGGCCGGAGGGTGCGGCCGGCCCCGATCCCAATCCGGGCACAGCGGGCCCGAAGTGCGGTTCGCGGCTGCTCATCGCGCGACCTCATCGTCCTCGAGGCTCTCCGAGCGCACCACGATGTTGTTCTGCGTGTGCGTGAGGTCCGTCGGGGTGAACAGCGGCAGCCGGTTGCGCTTCAGCCAGATCACCGCGAAGAGCGCGATGGCGCCGAGGATGACGGCGGCGCTCGACCAGATCACAATGCGCTGCGACATCTCGGGAACGATAAACACGATGAGGTAGACGCACGATGCGATGCCGAGCACCTGGGGCACCGGGTAGAAGGGCGTCTTGAACGGACGGCGCGCGTTCGGGTACTTGCGGCGCAGCACCATCACGTCGACCTGCGCGATGATGTAGCTGAACAACCAGGTGGTGCACGCAATGCTAATCAGATTGAGGATCAGCTCGATGCCGCCCTGCGCGAAGGTCGAGTACAGCAGCACGGAAGCCATGCACGCTGCAGTGACGATCATGCCGGCCCAGGGCACACGGGTGCGGCGGCTGACCTTCGCAAGCCACTTCGGCAGCAGGCCCTCGTTCGCGAGGCCATAGAGCATGCGCGGAATTGCGGCGAGGTACGAGTTGCCCGTCGAGAACGAGGCAAGAATCGTCACGACCGTCATGATGAGTCCGCCGGTGGCGCCGAAGATTGCGGTGGCGCCCACCACATGCGGGATCGAGGAGCTCGCCATCTCCGCAAGGTCAGCGAATCGCGTCGCGCCCCAGCCGAAGAGCACATCGACGAGGAAGATCGTGGTGACGCCGATGATCATGGCAGCGGGAATCGTCTTCCACGGCTTGCGCACCTCTTCCGCGAGCGGCGCAACGAACTCCATGCCGATGTAGAGCCAGATCGCCACGGCGCCCATCGACGCGAGCGTGCCCCAATCGGTGTTGAGTACGGGGTTGTCGACGGGGGTCTGCGAGGTGAAGCCGAACACGCCGGCGAGCCCCATGACCGCGAGGATGCCCATCATGCCGAACACGACGGGGATCTGCACGCGGGCGAAGATGTCGACGCCGGAGATGTTCAGCGTGAGAAGGATCCCGAGCAGAATGAAGGAGAAAGCCGGCGCGGGGAAGCCAGTAAGGCCTTCGAAGGAATCGCCCGCAACCATGAGCTGCGTGCCGCCGTCGGCGGAGACGAGCACGAGGTATCCACCGAGCACCGCAAGGATCGCGGGAAGACGGCCGAGCGCGGGGAGCGTGTACTCGCCGACCATGCCGCCGCCCGGAAGCATTGACGCGAGCTCGCCGTACGAGATGGCGACCATCGTGATGATGATGAGGCCGATGAACGCCGGGATCGCGAAGGCGAGGCCGCCCGTGCCAAATCCGTTGCCGAGCGACACCATGGCGGTGCCGGAGACCACGAGCCCGGTGGACGCCGCGTATGCGGCGCCGAAGCCGAGGCTCCTCTTGAGTTTCGTCATACATCGCTCCTTTGCGTGTCGGGCCTCGAACGGGCCACTCACCAGCATGGGCGGTGCAGAGCGTCGGTGCATTCACCAGCTTGGTGAAAAATCAGATCGGGATCGACCGAGCGTCGAAGCTTTCGTGGGTGTGGTTGTTTACAAAGTGTCGAGTGCGCGTGGTGCTACTCGACTGTTTGTTCCGTCTGGAAATAGCGCAGCGCGAGCGCGAACTCCGCGCGGAGCTGGAAATCCTCGAGGTCCGCGCCTGTGAGCTGCGAGACGAGCTGGAGTCGGTGCGCCAGGGTGTGGCGATGGACCCCCAGCTCGCGCGATGCCGGGAGCGGGCGCCCGTGGTGCCGCAGCCACACGCTGAGCGTGCGGAGCAGCTCCGTATCGTTCGCGGCGTCGTGCTCCGTGAGCGGCCCGAGGAGGCGTCGCGCGACGTGGGCGGCGTCTGAGGAGTCGATGAGGTCGGACACCCCGGCCCGCCAAATGTCGGGGAACGCAGTGACCTCAGAGGAGTCTCGGCGCAGCCCAAACTCTGCGGCCTTCTTCGCTTCCTCGAGCGCAAGTTCGAGCCCCTCCCACCGTTCGCAGCGAGACCTCCCGAGCGTGAGCGCGAAGCCGCCGAGGTGCGCGATGACGCGATCCGCCTCCGCTTCGCTGACGAGGATGGCCACGTCGCTCCGGTAGCGCGCGAAGAAGATGCGCAGCTCCTCCTGAGCCTGCAGCGTCTCGAGCGCGGGCAGCACGCGCGCGGCATCGAAGTGGTGGGGGACCCCAACGAGTGTGACCAGCGGCAGTCGGGGGAGCGGCCGCCAAACGCTCTCGACAATGTGCGAGGTGACGCCCACGTTGCCGGAGAGCAGGAGCTGCAGCAGCGCCTCGCGCAGGGTGCCGTGAAGCCCCTCGAGTGCCTGGTTCTGTTCGAGTGAGACGCTCACGAGGGCAAGCACACTCGAGAGCACATTGCGGGACACGTCGTCGAAGGCCTGGCTGAGCGTCAGCACGAGCATACCGCTCGGGTCGCCGGGCTCCCCGAGAAGCTGCAGCACCGCCTCGACCTCGGGGGTCACCTGCACGGAGCGGAAGCGCTGCCCGCTCGTGAGGGTCTCCTGCACGGCCGCGGTGAGTTGTGCCTCGCTCACGCGTCGGCCCTCGGGGGAATCGATCACGGTGACCGCGTGACCGAGCGGGTCGTAGAGCGCGACGCCGCAGCCGAGCTGCCGCGCGGTTTCGCGCAGCGTTGCGTTCAGTCCGTCCCTGCGCGTCGCCGCGTTCGCGATTGCTTTCTGCGCGCGGAGCGAGCGGCCGTAGCGCTCGGTCTGGTCGCGCTTCAGTACGCGCGCGGCTTCCTGGAGGAGATCCATGAACGAGATCTCGTAGGGCACCTCGAACAGGATGAGTCCGTGCTTCCGGCACGCCTGGATGAGCGGTTGCGGCACCCCGCGATGCAGCACGTCGCTGCCGAAACCAATGCCGATGACGCCGTGAGCGGCGACGAGTGCCGCGTAGTCGTCGTACATGCGTGAGAGGCGTGCGGGGGCGACGCGCACTTCCGGCACCGCGGGATCCGCAGCCTCCGTGACGGGAAACTGCCAGCCGAGCGAGAGGATCACTTCGGCGGGACCCAGGAAGGGCGTGGGGTCGATCATGTCGGTGGCGTGCAGCCACTCAAAGTCGCGGTCGAGCGCTTCATCGTCGGGGGTCCCCTCTGCGCCGCCAACGATGAGGCGCAGGTGCAGTGAGGGGTTGAGAAGCAGCTTCCGCAGACTGAGAGACACGACCCCATGCTAGGGGGCGTGCCTCTCGTTTGGTGCGGGGAGCGTCTGCTTAGGCGCCGAGTCGCACGGGTGTGCCCATCGCGAGGCCAGAGCGGCGCTGGAGCGCAGCGTCGACGACGGGCGTCGCTGCGTCGAGACCGAGCGCGGCGAGCGCTGCGTCGTTGTCCGCGCCGAGATCGAACACGAGCGCAGTCACGGAATCGGAGAGCGGGCTGTCGAGCTCGGCGATCACGCGCGAGATTGCGGACCGCAGCGCCTTCGCGAATGCGGGCGCATCGTTCGCGTCGGCATCAGCGACGGGCGCGCGGCCGTAGGTGACGGCGTCACCGGAAAGCGCTTCTGCAACGAGCTCGCCGTCGGCGCGTCGGAGCACCACATCGAGCACGGTGCTCGTCGGGCCGAGCGATACGGGCTTTGCGGACAGTGGGAGGGGGGAGACGCCCGAAGGGGCGCCACCGTGATCATGCTGATCCGGTGACGCCCCTCCGAAAGTGAACTTCAGATCCATAGGATCCAGAGTACGCCCTGTGCTTACGCGTTGGCTGCGAGCACGTCCTCAACGGTCGAGAACGCGAGGCCGTCGAACGCGTCGGCGACACCCTTGAAGGTGACCACGCCGTCGTGCGCGTTGAGGCCCTTGGCCAGCGCAGCGTCATCGTTCAGTGCCTTGACCCAGCCCTTGTCGGCGAGTGCGACGACGTAGGGGAGGGTGGCGTTGGTGAGCGCAGCGGTCGAGGTCTCGGGGACCGCGCCCGGCATGTTCGCCACGCAGTAGTAGATCGAGTTGTGCACTGCGAAGGTGGGATCGTCGTGCGTGGTGGGGCGCGAGTTCTCGAAGCAGCCACCCTGGTCGATCGCGATGTCGACGAGCACCGAGCCCGGCTTCATCTGAGCGACCATCTCGTCGGTGACGAGCTTCGGTGCCTTCTCGCCGGGGATCAGCACGGAGCCGATCACGAGATCGGCGTCCTTCAGCGCCTCGGTGATGTTGTGAGCGTTCGAGGTGCGGGTCTGGATGCGACCGTTGAACTCGTCCTCAAGCTGCTTCAGGCGGGGGATCGCGATGTCGATCACGGTCACCTCAGCGCCCATGCCGTACGCGATACGCGCAGCCTGCTCGCCGGCAGCGCCGCCGCCGATGACGACAACCTTGCCGCGACGGGTCGCGGTGACGCCGCCGAGGAGGACGCCGCGGCCGCCAGCGGCCTTCATCAGCGAGTATGCGCCAACCTGCACGGACAGGCGGCCAGCAACCTCGGACATCGGGGCGAGCAGCGGAAGAGCGCGGTTTGCGAGCTGCACGGTCTCGTACGCGATGGCGGTGGTGCCGGAGTTCAGGACTGCATCGGTGAGGGTGCGGTCAGCTGCGAGGTGCAGGTAGGTGAAGAGCACCTGTCCCTTGCGCATCTTGTCGTACTCAGAAGCGATGGGCTCCTTGACCTTGAGGATCATGTCCGACTCGGCCCAAACCTGGTCCGCGCCCTCGACGATCTTGGCACCGGCAGCAGCGTACTCTGCATCGGTGATGGCCGAGCCGACGCCAGCGCCGGCCTGCACGAGCACCTCGTGGCCACGACGGGTCAGCTCGAAGACGCCAGCCTGCGTGATGGCGACGCGGTTCTCATTGTTCTTGATCTCGGTGGGAATACCGACGCGCATGACATGCTCCAAAGAAATCAGCGGGTGTGATGGAAGTGGAGTTCCGCCCCAGCTTCGACATGGCAGCACGTCGTACGATGCGGTGGAACCTACTAATTGTGCAGTATATTCGTAATCAGTAGAGAAAAGGTGAATTCTCTTCGGAATTCGTCGTGACGGTGAGATTTCTGCGAGTGAGAGCGGTGAGCAATGTCTGAGGGGTCGAAGAATCTGCGCCCAGAGCTGGAATTGGACGAGATTGACCGCAAGATCGTCGATGAATTGCAGTCCAATGGTCGGATGACGAATGCGGAGCTTGCGGAACGCGTCGGCGTGGCGGCTTCGACCTGCATCGCCCGCGTGCGCAGCCTCGTGTCTCGCCGCATCATCACTGGGTTTACCGCGACGGTTGATCCCCGAGCGATGGGGCTGGGGCTCGAAGTGCTCATCAGCGTGACCGTGCGCTCGGGAGCCCGGCAGCGCATTACGGAGCTGAGCGACGAGCTCCGTGGGTTGCCCGAGGTGATGCAGCTCTTCTTCCTGGGCGGAGTTGAGGACTTCATCATCCATCTCGCCGCGCGTGATTCCGATCACGTGCGCGACTTCGTTACCGAGCACCTGTCCGCGGACCCGGCGGTCTCCTCGACGCGCACGAGCATCGTGTTCAGCCATCACCAGAACCCAGTCCGCGCGAGCTAGCTTCCATTTCGTCGCTCGACACGTAGGCTGAGAGCGTTGCTTGTTGACTCGCGAGGTTGGAGGGGCCATGGCCCGTGGGCTCTTGATCGTTGATGTGCAGAACGACTTCACGGAGGGCGGTGCGCTCGGTGTCACCGGCGGAAACGCCGTCGCAGCGGGCATCTCCGAGCTTCTGGCGCGCGATCCCGAGCGGTTCGCTCTCGTCGCCGCATCGCGAGACTGGCACGAGGCGGACTCAAGCAACGGTGGGCACTTCGCGGCGCCGGGCTCGGCACCAGACTTTGCGTCCACCTGGCCGCCGCACTGTGTGCAGGGCACGCCCGGGGCTGAGTACCACCCGGCGCTCGACCTCGGTCACATCGACGTTCACGTGCGGAAGGGCGCGGGGACGCCCGCATACTCCGCGTTCGAGGGCACCACGCTCGACGGGCGTGGCCTTGCGGAGGTGCTGCGTGAGCGCGGCATTGACGAACTTGACGTCGTGGGTATTGCGACCGACTACTGCGTTCGTGCCTCCGCGCTCGACGCTGTGGCGCAGGGGCTGCGCGTGCGCGTGCGCTCGGAATTCATTGCTGGGGTCGCTCCCGAGAGCTCAGCGGCGGCCCTGCGCGAGCTCGCTGCCGCGGGCGTGGAAATTCGCTGACTTTGCTGGACCCCTGATCCGGGAACTCTGGCGATCCTCTCGCTAGTGGGTGCCGGGCGGCGTCAGGCGGGTCTCGTGCGCGTCGAGCGCGAGCTCCGCCGCGTGCAGCGCGTGTGAGCTGTACCGCCCGATGGCTCGCTCTTCGAGAAGGGCCGCGCGCTGCGCCTCGAGCCCCACTCGGCTCAGCCGCATGTACGCCCGGGCCGGGGTCTCTTCGCTGGGCAGAATAATGCCGCCCGTACCGCCCCGGGTGAGTGTGATGGGCGTCAGGCTGATCTTCGCGCTTGCCCGTGCACGCTGCACGACTTCCTCGGGCACCATCGGGTGTTCCGGGTCGTCGCTCGCGAGCGCGTCGTCGATTGCGGCGTTTGCAGCCTCAACGAGATCGCCCTTGAGGGACACGAGTTCAGCCTTGCTCGCCCCGGCCCCGGAGCCATTCGGCCACAGCTTCCGAATGACGAGCGGGAGCGAGAGCCCGTGCAGGAGCAGCGTGATGACGGCGACCGCGAACGCGATCAGGATGACCTGCGCTCGGTAGGGAATGCCCACCGGGATGGACTGGGCAGCCGCGAGCGTGACCACGCCACGCATGCCGCTCCAGGAGAGCGCCGCACCGTCGCGCCACCCGAGCGGCTGCGCGCGCTCGTGCTCAAGGTCGGCACGCGAGCGTTCCGCAAGCAACTCGACCCGCTGCACGCGCCGCGAATTCGGATCGTCCGTCGCGCGAGCGCGGCGCGCCAATCGCGTGAATCCATTGCTGCGCTGCTCGTACCGCCGCGCGGTGCCGCGCATGGAGAGCAGCAGCGGCAGCATGAAGAGCGCCCGACACCCGATCAGCACGCTGACGAGCGCGAGCGCGATGAGTGCGACGTGCTCGAGGCGGATCGGGCTGTCTCCGACGTGCTCGACCAGCGCGTGGAGCTGCAATCCCATGAGCAAGAACACGCCGTTCTCGAGCGCGAACTGGAGGGTGCGCCAGTTGAGCCGCTCATTCATGCGTGCGGTCGCGCTGAAGCGGCGTGAGGCATGGTGCCCCGTGTAGAGCCCCGTGATCACCACCGCGAGCACACCCGACGCGTGCATGGCCTCGGCCGGAATGAACGCGACGAACGGAACCGTGAACGAGACGAGCGTGTCATACACCGGGTTGCGAAGCTTGGAGCGGAGCCACACCGTGAGCACACCCATGAGCCCGCCGACGACGATCGCGGTGGTGACAGAGAACGCGAACGAGCCCGCTGCTTCCCAGAACACAAAGCTGCCGGCAACCGCCGCGACCGCGGTCTTGAGGAGCACGAGCGAGGTTGCGTCGTTGACGAGGCTTTCGCCCTCGAGGATGGCGACCACCCGGTCAGGCATGCCGAGGCGCTTGCCAATCGACGTCGCGGCGACGGCGTCAGTGGGGCTGATCACCGCGCCGAGCGCGATGGCGACGGGGAGCGGGATCTGCGGGACCGCGAAGTGCAGCACCGCGCCGATCACCACCGCAGTGATAAGCACCAGCAGGACAGACAATCCGACGACGGGGCGCAGGTTCCGTCGGAAGTCAACGAGCGGCACGTTCACCGCGGCCGCGTAGAGGAGCGGCGGGAGCACACCGAGCAGGATGAGCTCGGGGTCCACTTCAACGAGCGGCACGAAGGGGAGGTAGCCGATGCCGATGCCGACGACGACGAGGAGCAGGGGAGCAGCCACGCCGATCCGGCCACCCAGGATAGACATGCCGACCAAAATGACGACTGCGAGGACCGCGACGAGGGCAACTTCCATGGGTCTACACTCTCATGCTCCGGGTGTTGGCTGGGGCGGCATTGGTGCTGCCGCCATGATCGTGAGCGGCAGCGTGTCGGTCTCGTGGAATGCGCTCCACTCTTCGACACGAGGCGCGAGGGCCTCCGCGGTGACGGTCTCGCCGGGGAGCGGTGTGACCTCGATGCCGCTGCGCGCTCGAGCACCGCGTCGCCAGGTAGCGCGTGTGCGGCCGTTCTCCGTCACAGTTGCGAGGAACATCCCGTTGCGGCCTGGCACGATGTGCGCAAAGTGCGCGGGATCGAGCTGCGCGTCGCGCTCCGTGTAGCCCAGGAGATGCTCGTCGAATGCGGGGAGGAGTTGCCACGCCAGGTCCTCAGCGGAACTCGAACTCGCTGCGGGGAGCAGCGCGCCGAGCTGCGCCGGGGCGAGCCACAGCTCTGGTCCGTCCGCGCTCGCGAGGCGCACCGCGTCGGCCGTGCCCTGCGCCGCCGCGAGCCGGAGTGCGTGCCGGGCCTCGCGGATCGTGAGACCGGTCCACCACGCGAGGTCCTTCGCACTGACGGGCCCACGTGCGGCAATATAGCGCGCGGCCAGTTCCGCGAGCGCTTCGTCGCCCTCAAGCGAGCGCGGGGACGTCACCCACTCATCGGCGCGTACGAGCAGCGGCTCGCTCGCATTGCGGAGCGGGCCAAACGTCGCGAGTCCGTTCTGGCACAACCACCAGATCACGTGGTACCGCCACCCGCTCTGCCACTCGATCCCCGCGTCCGTCCACACGCTGGCAAGTTCGTCGCGGCTCAGCGCCCGCCCGCCCGCCAGCGCAATAAGCGAAATGTCGACGAGCTGATCAAGGGTGGCGTCGCTCAGACCAAGGAATGCGCGCCGCCGCGGAGCACCTGCGAGCACCCGATGGTTCGTAGCGCGCTGCAGCCAGGTGATGTCTTCGGCCGCCACAACGTGGATCGTGCCGCGCATCGGCCATGACCGCACGAGGAGTCCGCTTTCGAACGCCGCGTGCACATCACTCACGGTCGTTCCCGGCGTGCGCACGCCGAGGGCCCACCGCGACGCCCGCCAGTCCTGCCCCTGCACCGCGAGCATACGGCGAGCGGTCGCCGCGATCCGTGCGGCCCCGTCGCCGTTGCCGTCGTCAGCACTGGTGCCAGCTGCCAAACCCAAAGCGCGCATGCGCACACGAAGCAGATCGTCGCGGCTGAGGATCTCTGTCATGGAGTCAGAATAGACCCCGCCACCGACAGGCACTGCTGCGCGATCCGCGCGTCCGCCGCGTCCGTGCTCGAGGAACAACCCCGAGGACCGAGCCCGAGAACCGAGCCCGAGAACCGAGCCCTAGAACCGCGCGCGGTGATAAGGCCCAGGCGTGAGCGACTCGGCAGACGGGGCGCGGAGTTCGCGGGCCCAGCGCAGCGGCAGGTGCGGGTCGGCGAGCAGCGGGCGGCCGATGGAGACGATGTCGGCCTGCTCCGTGACGAGAATCGCCTCGGCCTGCGCAGACTCCGTGATCATGCCGACCGTGCCGACGGCGAGCGGGCCACCACGCAACTCAGCTGCGAGCGGCACCTGATATGAGGGGCCAATGGGGATCCGGGCATCCGGCAGATTCGCGCCCGAGGACGCATCGACGAGGTCCGCTCCGTCCTCGGCAAGCCACCCGGCAACGATGCCGCACTCCTCGAGGGAGAACCCGCCGGGCACCCACTCGGTGGCCGACACTCGAACCACAATCGGGAGCTCCGGGTGCGCAGCGCGAAGCGCACGCACGGTCTCGCGCAATAGCCGTGCGCGACCGGCGAGATCGCCACCGTACGCGTCATCCCGGTGGTTGGAGAACGGTGAGAGGAATGAGTGAAGCAGATAGCCGTGCGCAGCGTGAACCTCGATCGCGTCGAAGCCAGCGGCGACGGCTCGACCGGCCGCAGCAACAAACGCCGCAGTGACGCCGGGAATCTCATCGCGCGTGAGTTCGCGCGGTGTCGCGAGATCTCCAAACGGGATGGGGGAGGCACCGACGGTCTCCCAGCCGCCTGCCGCCACATCGACGGACCCCGTGGCGGCGTCCGGCAGCCACGGGTGCGTCGACGCCTTGCGGCCCGCATGCCCGAGCTGCACCCCAATGCGAGCACCGTGTGCGTGCGCCAGCTCAGCAATCCGCGCGAACGCCGGTACCTGCGCGTCGCTCCACAGCCCGAGGTCGCGCGGCGAGATCCGCCCTTCTGCGACCACAGCGGTTGCCTCTACCATCACGAGCCCCGCCCCACCCCGAGCCAGCGCGCCGTAGTGCTGCAGATGCCAATCCGTGGGAACCCCATCGGCCGCCGGCACCGAGTATTGGCACATGGGCGACACCCACAGGCGATTGCGCACCTCAAGGTTGCGGAGACGGAACGGACGGAACAGCAGGGGATCGGCCATGCCGGTCAGTGTACCGGCGGCCCGGCGCGGGTCGAATGTCGGCGGCCTGTGCCAGGGTGGAGCAGGAAGGTACAGACCGCGAATCCCGCAGGAGGCGCTGATGCGCGAGATCAAGTGCCCGCACTGCGGGAAGTCGTTCACCGTCGACGAGGCAGGCTATGCCGACATCGTGAAGCAGGTGCGCGACAGCGAGTTTGAGGCGCAACTGCACGAGCGACTCCAGCTCGCCGAGCAGGAGAAAGACGCAGCCCTCGAGCTCGCTCGCGTCACCTCAGCCAGCAAACTCCAGCAGGCTGAAGCCGCGAAAGATACGGAGATCCAACGGCTTCAGGCGCAACTTGCCGAAGGAGAGACCGCACAGCGGCTCGCTGTCGCGGAGGCGCTCGGGCAGGTCGAGAAGGATCGCGACGCGCTCGCCGCAGAGCTTGCGGAGGCGAAGCGGGAGTGGGCCGCCGCCGAAACCCTGACGCGCGAGCGGCACGAGGCCGCGCTGCGCGAGGCCGTTGCGCCGCAGGAGCGCGAGCTCGCTGAGCTCCGCGCGCAGCTGGCTGGCGAGGCGACGGCGAGAAAGCTCGCGGTGACGGAAGCCGTGGGCCGCATTGAGAAAGAGCGCGACGAAGCACGGAGCAGCCTACAGCAGGCGCAGCTCGAGAAGCAGCTCGCTGAGCGCGCGCTCACTGAGCGCTACGAGACCCAGCTCAAGGACCGCGACAACGAGATCGTGCGTATTCGGGATATGAAAGCGCGCCTGTCGACGAAGATGATCGGTGAGACTCTCGAGCTGCACTGCGAGAACACGTTCAATCAGATTCGTGCCACGGCGTTCCCGCACGCGTATTTCGAGAAAGATAACGATGCGCGGAGCGGAAGCAAGGGCGACTACATCTTCCGTGACTTCGATGCGGCCGGCATCGAGGTGGTCTCGATCATGTTCGAGATGAAGAACGAGGCGGACGAGACCGCGACAAAGAAGAAGAACGAGGACTTCCTGAAGGAGCTCGATAAGGATCGGCGAGAGAAGGGCTGCGAGTACGCGGTGCTCGTGTCGCTCCTTGAGCCCGAAAGTGAGCTCTACAACAGCGGTATTGTTGATGTGTCGCACCGCTACCCGAAAATGTACGTCGTGCGCCCGCAGTTCTTCCTGCCGCTCATCACCCTGCTGCGCAACGCCGCACTGGGGGCGCTGCAGTACAAGACCGAACTTGAGCACGTGAAGTCGCAGAACATCGACATCACGGAGTTCGAGAGTGAGCTTGACACGTTTAAGAGTGCATTCGGGCGGAACTACGAGCTCGCTTCCGCGCAGTTTGCGGAGGCGATCAAGCGCATCGACACGTCGATTCGCGAGATGGAGAAGGTGCGGGAGCAGCTGCTCAAATCGGAGAACAATCTGCGCCTCGCAAACGACAAGGCACAGGGAGTCACGGTGAAGAAGCTGACTCGGGGCAACCCGACGATGCAGGCGAAGTTCGCCGAGCTTGGCGCCGCACGTGCGAACGACGGCGCAGACACCACGAAGGAGAACACCGACGCATGAGCCTCGATCAGGCCCTCGACGCCGCCCGCGCGGGCGGCGCGGATGAGGCATTCGCCGCGTTTGAATCGTGGGCCGAGACCGAGCGGGGCCTGCGTCTCTACCCAGCACAGGAGGAGGCGATCCTCGGCATCACGCTTGGCAGCAACGTGATCCTTGCGACGCCGACTGGAACCGGAAAGTCGCTCGTGGCGATTGGAGCGCACTTCATTGCGCTCGCGGAGGGCCGGCGTACCGTCTACACCGCCCCGATCAAGGCGCTCGTGAGCGAGAAGTTCTTTGACCTCGTGGGGATCTTTGGTGCGGAGCGCGTGGGGATGGTCACGGGAGACAGCTCGATTAACCCGGACGCCCCGATCCTCTGCTGCACGGCGGAGATTCTCGCGAACCTCGCAATTCGCGACAAAAACGTCGATAACCCCGAGACCGGCGGCATCACTCAGGTGATCATGGACGAGTTCCACTACTACGCGGACCCGGATCGCGGGTGGGCGTGGCAGGTGCCGCTCCTGCTGATGCACGACGCGCAGTTCTTGCTGATGTCGGCAACGCTCGGCGACGTCACCGAGCTCGCGGCAGATCTCAGCGACGCGACGGGGCGCGACACCGCGCTCGTCACGGGGGTTGAGCGCCCGGTGCCGCTGAGTTTCAGTTACGAGGTCGCCCCCGCGCACGAGGTCGTGGAGCAGCTCATCGCTGACCGTGAAGTGCCGGCGTACCTCGTCCACTTCAACCAATCGCACGCCGTTGAGCAGGCCCAGGCGCTCGCGTCCATCAAGATCGTCGATCGCGCCGGCCGCGACGAGATCGCAGCGGCGATTGGTGATTTCCGGTTCTCGACTGGTTTCGGCGGCACGCTCTCGCGACTCGTGCGTTCGGGGATCGGCGTGCACCACGCCGGGATGCTGCCGCGCTACCGCCGACTCGTCGAGCAGCTCGCGCAGCGTGGACTCCTCCGGGTGATTTGCGGAACGGATACGCTCGGCGTCGGCATCAATGTGCCGATCCGCACCGTCGTCATTACGGCGCTCACGAAGTTCGACGGTGAAAAGATGCGCCGGCTCTCGGCGCGAGAGTTCCACCAGATTGCCGGCCGCGCGGGCCGTGCGGGCTACGACACCGAGGGCGATGTCATCGCGCTTGCGCCGGAGCACGAGATCGAGAACGCGAAGGCGGCGGCGAAGGCGGCGGCGAAGGCAGCTGACGGAAAGGGCGGAAAAAAGGCGAAGCCCGCGAAGAAGAAGGCACCGCCGCAGGGCTTCGTCGCGTGGAGCGAGCAGACACTCGACAAGCTCGTTGCGTCCGAACCCGAGCCGCTTGTCAGCCGCATGCGAGTCACTCACTCGATGGTGCTGGGCGTCATTGGCCGCGGCGAGGAGTGGGAGGGCGAGGCCCTCAACACGATGCAGATGCTCATTTTCGACAGCCACGAGCCGCGGGCACGGCAGTTCGCACACGCGCGCACCGCGCTCGAGATTTTCCGCACGCTGCGGAACGGCGGCATCGTGGAGGTCCACGAGGACGCACAGGGGCAGCGACTGCTGCGCCTCACCGTTGAACTCCAGGCAAACTTTGCGCTCAACCAGCCGCTCTCACCGTTCGCGCTTGCAGCAATCGAACTGCTGGATCCCGAGTCAGTGAGCTATCCGCTCGACGTGATCTCGATCATCGAGGCAACGCTTGAGGACCCGCGCGCGATCGTGCGGGCGCAGGAGCACCGCGCACGTGGGGAAGCAGTCGCAGCGATGAAGGCCGAGGGGATCGAGTACGAGGAGCGGATGGAACTGCTCGAGGAGATCACCCACCCGCAGCCGTTGAAGGAACTGCTCGACGAGGCGTACGAGGCCTACGTGAAAGAGGTGCCTTGGGCGCGTGACTACGAGCTGCGCCCGAAGTCGATCGTGCGCGACATGGTGGAGCGCGCCTTCGGGTTCCGCGATCTCGTGTCCTTCTACCAGCTCGGCCGCGCCGAGGGCGGGGTGCTTCGCTACTTGAGCGACGCATACCGCGCGATCGAGCGCACCGTGCCGGAGCAGGCGAAGAGCCCCGAGCTCGAGGAACTCATCGACTGGCTCGGTGAGTTGGTGCGCCAGGTTGACTCGAGCCTTGTGGACGAGTGGGAGGAGCTTGCGCACCCCGATCCTGAAGCGCATGCCGCGGCGCAGTCCGCGACCGTTGACCTCGCCCCGCCCGCGCGCTCGGTGCTTGCGAACGAGCGCGCGTTCGCGGTGATGCTGCGCAACGCGCTCTTCCGGCGGGTGCAGGCCGCGGCCTTCGAACGCTACGCCGAGCTCGCCGAGCTTGACGGCGCCCACGGTTTTGGTGAGCAGCGCTGGCGCGATGCGCTCGCGGGCTACTTCACGGAGTACGACGAGATTCGCACGGATGCTGACGCGCGAAATGCCGCCCTGCTCGAGATCGACAAGAGCACGGCGGCAGCTGGCGAGTGGCGCTTCCGGCAGGTGCTGCTTGACCCGTCGGGCGATCGTGACTGGGCAATCGAGGGGATCATCGACCTCGCGGAATCTGAAGCGGACGGCGAGCCCGCGGTGCGCGTGCAGCGCGTGGGCCCGTTCCAGGACTAGCCGCGCGGCGCGCCGAGTCTGGCGCGCCGCACCCGTGGATCCCTAGAATACAGCGCAGATGGACGGCCGAATTCGCGGCCGCCGCGGGGCAGTGTGGTGCTGCCGGGGACCGCGAGGGAGACACCATGCATATTCCGTACGCAGAGCGCACCCGTGTGCTGGTGGTCATTGGCACGAGGCCCGAGGCCATCAAGATGATCCCGGTGATTCGGGCGCTGCAAGACTCAGGGACGTTTCGCCCAGTTGTGATCGCGACGGGGCAGCACATGGAGCTGGTTGAGGACCTGATTCTCCGTTCCGGGCTGCGGATCGACGCGAACCTCCGGGTGTCGGAGCCCCGGGACGGCGTGCGCCCCACCCTGAACGAGATGTTCGCGCGCATCATGGTGGGAATCGACCGGATTTGGAGCGGCCAGGCAGTGCCCTCCGAGTTCCAAGCAGACGGACGTCGAGAGGTGAGTGGCGCGGTTGCGTGCCTCGTGCACGGGGACACGAGTTCCGCCGCCGCCGCGGCGCTTGCGTCGTTCAACCTCCAAATCCCAGTGGTGCATGTCGAGGCGGGCCTGCGAACCTCGGACCTGCTCTCCCCGTTCCCCGAAGAGGGAAACCGGCAGCTGATCTCGCGGATCGCGGCGCTGCACCTCGCACCGACGACCGCCAACAAGATGAACCTGGTGCGGGAGGGCGTCGACTACGATCGCGTCATCGTGACGGGAAACACGTCAATCGATATGCTGCGCTGGGCTGCGGCGGAGGCGAGCGGCTTCGGCCCGGGGCTTGAAGGCCTGGAGCCGGATCCCGCGCACCCCATCGTGCTCGTCACTGCCCACCGGCGCGAGAACTGGGGCGCTGGCCTGCAGCGGATTGCCGCGGCGATCCGTGAACTCAGCGAGCGGTACCCGAACGCCCGTTTCGTCGTGCCTATGCACCCGAACCCAGTTGCCCGTGGCCCGCTGCTCGATGCGCTCAGTGACCGCGAGAACGCGCTGCTTGTCGAGCCCCGCGATTACCTCGCGTTTGCTCACCTCATGGGCGCCGCCCGGCTCATCATCACCGACTCCGGCGGTGTGCAGGAGGAGGCACCCGCGCTCGGCACCCCCGTGCTTGTGGCTCGGGACACGACTGAGCGAGGTGAAGGCGTTGACGCTGGCACGCTGACACTCGTGGGAACCGATCCCAATCGAATCATTGCTGAGGCGGCCGTGCTGCTCGAAGATGACCTGGAGCACGCTCGTCGCGCGGCAAAGCCGAATCCGTACGGCGATGGTCACGCATCCGAGCGCATCGTGCAGGCCCTCGAACACATTTTGCGCGCGGGGGAGCCACCGCACGAACTCTCCGGGAACGGGCTACGCGATGCCGTGCTGCGGCGGCTCGGACTCGATCGCGACGGCGATGAGGGAGGCGCCCCACTCAGCTCGGGGGTGCAGCCTCGCCACGCCTCGGTGACCCCCGAGCTCGCGGTCGCGAGTTCGGGCGCCTCCGTTGCGGTCTCCGCGGTGGAGCTTGCCCGCACCCTTGACACTGCCGCCGACCCAGCAGCCATGCTTCCCCACGCGCCCGCAGCGGTCGTGGCCGCGGGCGGGGCGGAATGACGGCCGGACTCGCGGGTGACACCGCGGTGGCGCTGCATCCCGCATTCACCGTGCCCAGTATCGGGGAGATCCTGTACTTCCTCATCCACCTCTACGACGGGCTGCCGATCTGGGCGATCCCGATATTCTGGGCCGCTCTCGTGGGCATCCTGGGCAGCTTCGTCTCACTCATCGTGCTCATTATTCGAGCAGCGCTGATCCGCCGCGAGCTGCGCGACGTTGATCGGCAGCCGCGGGAGAAGTCCGGAGAGGACGATTTCCTGTGGGTGTTCATGGTTCCTGCGCTCAACGAGGAGATCACGATCACCGACTCGGTGAGCCGGCTGCTCGAGGTCGAGGTGACCCACAAACGGATCCTCGTCATCAATGACGGCTCGAGCGACAAGACGGGGGAAATTCTCGCCGGGCTTGCAGCGCCCGAGCTCACCGTGCTCACGCGGGTGCCTCCGAACGCGCGTCAAGGAAAGTCCGAGGCGTTGAATGACGCGTGGCGCTATCTTCACGCACGAATTCTGGGCTCCGGCGTGTACGCAGGCTGGGACCCGGCTCGGGTTATCGTGACCATTGTTGACGCTGACGGACGGCTCGACCCGGAGGCTTGGCGCGTCGCAGCCCACTTCGCGGACCCCCTCGTGGGTGGCGTGCAGTCGCAGGTACGCATCTATAACCGGCACGGGTTTATCACCTGGGCGCAAGACCTCGAGTTCGGTGTGTTTGGCAGCGTGTTCCAACTCGGTCGTGTCGCCTGGGGCACCGCAAATATGGGCGGGAACGGGCAGTTCAACCGCCTCGCCGCGCTCGATAGCGTCGCCGAGGAGGACACTGCTGGGAACCGCGGGCCGTGGCTCGCCGGGCGGCTGACCGAGGACCAGGACATCGGGCTGCGGCTCATCCACGCCGGGTGGCGCGGCGCGCAGTCGACCGTGGTGACCATCAATCAGCAAGGTCTGCACTCGCTGCGTGCGCTGTATCGACAGCGGACGCGCTGGTCTCAGGGCGCGTGGCAGGTGCTGGATCGAATCTGGCCGAGCATGCGCAACCCGCACCTCGGGTTCGTCGCGAAGGTTGACCAGCTCTGGTACCTCCTGACGCCGATCGTGCAGGCCATCGTGGGCCTGTCGGTGGTGCTGAGCGTGATTTTCCTCGCCTTCGGGCTGTACCGGCCGCACTGGTCGATCTTCATCATCGTGCTCTTCTACGTGTTCTCGGCGGGGCCGGGCATCGCGGGCGTCTTCTTTACCCGGCGCCGGCCCGGGCTCGTACCGTTTCTCATGAACCTGCTGCTCGCGCACCTCTATCTCTTCTACTCGTGGCTGATCTACCCGGTCGTGTATCGTGCACTCTTGCGACAGCTGATCGGACGAAACAGCTGGGCGAAGACGAAGCGCGAGGCGATTGCGCCCGCGCCGGGGCCGGCACCTGGCCCCCTCACCCCAGGGACGGAGACCGCATGACCACCGCCGCAGATTTCACCACTGAGACGTTCCTCGCGAACGCAGACCACACACTCCTCGCGCCGGGCACCACACCGGCCGAGCTTGAGCAGTTCCTGCTCGACGCGCGCAGGCTTGGGGTCGGGCGCGTGTGCATCAGCCCCACGCTGGTGGAGGATGCCGCAGCTCCGCTCCGCAGTAGCGCCGTGCAGATCGTCACGGTTGTGGGCTTTCCGAGCGGCGTCCACACCGCCGAGGTGAAGGCCGCCGAGGCCGCGCAGGCGGTTGCGGACGGTGCCGCCGAGATCGATATGGTGATGAACCGTGGCCTTGCGCGTGCCGGCGACTGGGGCGGCGTGCAGGCCGAGATCCAGGCGGTGCGCGACGCGGTGCCCGGCGTCGTGCTCAAGGTGATCCTCGAGACCGCCGCGCTGAGCGATGCGCAGATCGTCGCTGCCTGCCGCGCCGCGGAAGCCGCCAGAGCCGATTTTGTGAAGACCTCCACCGGCTTCGACCCGGCGGGAGGAGCGAGCGTGCACGCCGTGCAGATCATGGCAGAGACCGTGGGGGGTCGGCTCGGCGTGAAGGCATCGGGAGGAATCCGCACGGCGGCAGCGGTGCGCGAGCTTGCGGCCGCCGGCGCCACCCGCTTCGGAGTGTCGGGAACCGCAGCGATCCTCGAGAGCTGGGGGCACCAATCGTCTTCCGCCGCGGGCTCGGCGGGCGTGTCCGTTGCCACGGGGGCGATCCAGCTCCCGGGTGCGGGCGGCGTATACTGAGCGCTCTAGACTGAGGATATGCGCCTCGGAGTGATCGACGTCGGTTCCAACACCGTCCACCTACTGGTGGTCGATGCGCACCCCGGCGCGAGCCCCAACCCGTACCACTCGCAACGATCCATTCTGCGGCTGATGCGATATCTCGATGCCGAGGGTGCGATTGTCGAGGAGGGTGTGCAGCTCATCATCGCGGCAATCGCGGAGTCGGTGCGCACCGCCCACGAGATCGGGGTCGACGACCTCATCTGCACGGCGACGAGCGCGATTCGCGAGGCGCCGAACGGTGAGGACGTGCTCGCCCGCGTGACGCGCGAGATCGGAGTGGTGCTCGACGTGCTCTCGGGCGAAGACGAGGCACGAATCACCATGCTCGCGGTGCGCCGTTGGCTCGGCTGGTCGGCCGGCGAGATCCTGCTCTTCGACATCGGCGGCGGATCCTTCGAGATCGCCCAGGGCGTCGACGAGTACCCCGATGTGCAGGTGTCCCTGCCGCTGGGAGCGGGCCGCACGACCATCAACTATCTCCCCGAGGATCCGCCCACGCGTGAGGCGGTCTCGGCGCTACGATCGCACGCCCGGGCCGAGTTCACGCGCGTGCGCGAAGAACTCTTTCTTGATCGCCCCAGGCCGAAGCGGGTCGTGGGAACCTCGAAGACCATTCGCTCACTTGCGCGCCTCATCGGTGGCCCGCCGGATCCCGAGACGGGCGATCTCGCCCCGCTGCACTACACGGGTCTGCGCGAGTGGGAGCCGACGCTGCGGGATATGCCCTCGAACGTGCGGGAGTATCTGCCCGGCATTACCCCTGAGCGCGGCTACCAGATCATGGCCGGCGCGGTGGTGCTTCGCACCGCGATGAAGGTGTTTGAGGTGTCGACACTGACCATCTCCCCGTGGGCGCTCCGTGAGGGGATCGTGCTGCGGTACATCGATGCGCTCGACGGCCGCGGCGCAGAGCCGGTCGACGCGGAGCAGGATCCTGATCGGGATCCTGCCACCGCGGCGTAGCGCCGAGGCTACTCGGCCTCGGCAACCGCCTGCTTGATTGCGAGCGCGAGCTGGCGCACGGCGGCTGACGGCCGGCCCGTGCTCGGCTCGGTCGGAGCCGCAAGCAGCACCGAACGCGCGAACGTTGGATCCTCGATGGGCTTCAGGATCACGCCGGGGTGGCTGTGGCCGGCGGCGAGTTGCGCGACGAGTCCGATGACCATGCGCGCCGCGATCATGCCGAGCATGACCTGGAAGTCGTCGGAGCGGATCGCAACCTCAAGCGTGTAGCCAGCGGCGGCGAATGCGTCGACCACCACGGCGTCCATGGGGTCGTCCTCGGTTGCACCGAGAAGCCAGCGCTCGGTGCGGAGGGTGAGCAGCGTCTCCATGCTGATCGAGGAGTGGTCGGCCAGCGGGTGCCCGACGGGGAGCGCCAGCATCAGCGGATCGCGCAGCACCTCGACGGTGGCGATGTCAGGTCGAAACGGCAGGTCGTGGCCGGGCACCGAGTACAGAAGCGCGGCATCGAGTTCGCGGCGGTTCACGTCGCGCACGAGCGGGGAGACCTCTTCGAGCACGGCGTCGAGTTCGATGCTCAGATCGCTCAGCTGGGCGGCGATCGAGGGGAGGAGGCGGGCCGCGGCCGTGGGGAAGGTGCCAAACCGGAGCCGCGTCTGGCCCATCTGCGTGAACTCGCGGGCGTCGTGCAGCGTGCGCTCGCTCAGCGTGAGGATCTCGCGTGCGCGATCCAGTACCAGGTGCCCGACTGGGGTGAGCGTGCTGCCGCGTGAGCTGCGTTCGAGTAGTGGTGCCCCGACGAGCGCATCGAGATTGCGGAGATGGTAGTCGACGGTGGGTTGGCTCCACGCGAGTATGCGCGCCGCCTGTGTGACCGACCCCGTTGCGTGCACCGCACGCAGCGCCTGCAGCTGGCGAAGATCGATCACCCTGTCACCTACTCCATATAGTGTGCGTCGAAACAAACGTCAATTCTGCCACATATGGCGTATGTGAGTCCTGAGGGATCTGAGGATTCATTTGGGCGCCCTTCCCGGACAGGATGGAACTCATGTTCCATGCAGATGCCACGTCCGACGCGCGCGTTGCGACGCTCGAGACCGCCGATCTCGACCAGGCGAGCACCGCTCGCGATGACCGTCTCCGCCGACACGAGCGCACCCCGTTTGCGGATGCGCTGGAGCGCTACATCGAGCGCGATCCGACGCAGCTGATGGTGCCCGGGCACGGCGGAAGCGACCGTGGGATCAGCGGGCGGCTTGCCGACTTCCTGGGGGAGCGGGCGCTGCGTCTCGACGTCCCCATGCTGCTTGAAGGGCTTGATCTTGAGAGCGACTCGCCGCTCGACGAAGCGCTCGCGCTTGCCGCCGATGCGTGGGGAGCGAAGCGCACCTGGTTCCTCACAAACGGTGCCTCGCAGGCGAATCGCACGGCGGCGCTCGCGGCGCGTGGTCTGGGGGAGCACCTGCTCGCTCAGCGCAGCGCACACTCGAGCTTCAGCGACGGTGTGCTGCTCGCCGGCATCACACCTTCGTACGTGTTCCCCGCGGTCGATGACGCGAACGGTATGGCGCACGGGGTGTCTCCCGAGGCGCTCGATCGCGCGCTCGCGGAGGCTGCGGCTGACGGTCGCCCGGCAGCGGCGGTGTACGTGATTTCGCCGAGCTACTTTGGTTCCGTCTCTGATGTGCGGGGCCTCTCTGAGGTGGCGCACGCCCACGGCGCACCGCTCATCGTCGACGGCGCGTGGGGGCCGCACTTCGGCTTCCACCCCGAACTGCCGGAGTCGCCCGCCCGGCTCGGCGCCGACCTCGTGATCTCGAGCACGCACAAGCTTGCCGGCTCGCTCACCCAGTCTGCGATGCTGCACCTGGGGCATGGCCCCTACGCGGAGCAGCTCGAGCCGCTCGTGGAGCGTGCGCTCTCGATGACAGCATCCACCTCGACCAGTGCGATTCTGCGCGCTTCGCTGGATATCGCGCGTGCCGCCCTCGTGGGCGGCGAGGCGGCGATTGGCCGTTCGGTTGCCACCGCGAAGCGACTGCGCGAACTGCTGCGCGCTGACGAGCGCTTCGACGTGGTGAGTGATCACTTCGACGCGTTCCCCGACATCGTGGACACCGACCTGCTCCGAGTGCCGATCGACGTCTCGGCCACCGGACTCTCCGGCCACTGGCTGCGTGACCGCCTCATCGCCGACCATGCGCTCTACTTCGAGATGTCCACGGCCACGTCGATCGTTGCGGTGATCGGTGCCGGGAAGACGCCGGACGTCGACGCGGTTTACGCCGCGCTTGTCGCCGTGGTCGAGTCACCCGAGGCGACCACCGCGCGCGCCGAGCAGGCAAACGTTGAGGCATTCCCCGCGCTCCCCGCGCCGGGCACCCGTCGGCTCTCGCCGCGGGAGGGCTTCTTCGGTGACACTGAACTCGTGTCGGCTGCCGAAGCAGTGGGCCGCGTCTCCGCGGACACGCTCGCGGCGTATCCGCCGGGAATCCCGAACGTGATGCCCGGCGAGGAGATCACCGCAGCGGCGGTCGAGTTCTTGCACGCGGTGGCCGCATCTCCCACGGGCTACGTGCGCGGGGCGGTCGATCCCGATGTTTCGCAGTTCCGCGTCGTGCGGAACCCGTAGCCCCACCCACACGTGCGCCCCGGAACGGACAAGATCCGCTCCGGGGTGCGGTGGGGAGCGGCGCGCTCACGCCGCTCCCCGCATGATCCAGCAACTGGATCACCGGCGCTCAGCACCCTGGCGCCGGGTACGACCGATCGCGGCCACTGCCGCGTGAGACAACGAAGTCTGGAGTAAGACTGACATGGCGAGCACCCTGCGACAGCAGCTCTTCCGAGTGAAGCCCGTTCCCCGAGATGGCGGTGAGGAAGGCAGCGAGCTCAAGCGCAGCATCGGTCTGTTCCAGCTGACGCTCATCGGCGTGGGCGGCACAATCGGAACCGGTATTTTCTTTATCCTCTCCGAGGCGGTGCCGATTGCGGGCCCTGCAGTGCTCTGGTCGTTCGTGATCGCCGGCCTCGTGGCCGGGCTGTCGGTGCTGTGCTACGCGGAGCTCGCGAGCAGCGTGCCCGTGTCGGGCTCCTCGTACTCCTACGCCTACAGCACGCTCGGCGAGCTGCCCGCAATGGGAGTCGCCGCCTGTCTGCTCCTCGAGTACGGCGTCTCGACCGCCGCCGTCGCGGTCGGCTGGTCGCAGTACGTGAACCAGCTCTTCGTGAACCTGCTCGGCTGGGAGCTCCCGCACGCACTGCTCTATGCGCCCGAGGAAGGCGGCATCATTAACCTGCCCGCAGTGATCCTGATCGGGCTCTGCTGCCTCCTGCTGATCCGCGGTACATCCGAGTCCGTGATCGCAAACACGCTCATGGTGCTCACGAAGATCGCCGTGCTGCTCTTCTTCGTCGCCGTGGGTATCACCGGCTGGAACGCTGACCACTTCGCAAACTTCGCACCCTTCGGCTTCACCGGAATTATGACGGGCGCCGGCATTATCTTCTTCTCGTTCGTTGGTCTTGACGCAGTCGCAACCGCCGGCGATGAGGCAAAGAACCCGCGCCGCAATCTGCCGATCGCGCTCATCACCGCGCTCATTATCGTCACCGCCGTTTACGTGCTCGTCGCGGTGACCGCGCTTGGCGCCCAGGCCGCGGGCGACTTCGCGGGTCAGAGCGCGGGCCTCTCTGCCATCCTTGAGAACATCGTTGGGGCGACCTGGCCGGGCACCGTGGTGGCCGCAGGGGCCGTGATCTCCATCTTCAGCGTGACCCTGGTGGTGCTGTATGGCCAGACCCGTATTCTCTTTGCGATGAGCCGCGACGGCATGGCGCCGAAGATCTTCCAGAAGGTCAACCCGCGCACCATGACCCCGATCGCGAACACGATCATTGTCTCCGTGATTGTCGCGATCCTCGCGGGCGTGCTGCCCATCAACTTCCTCGCCGAGATGACCTCGATCGGCACGCTCGCCGCGTTCCTCGTGGTCTCGATTGCCGTGATGGTGCTTCGCCGGCGTGAGCCCGACCTGGAGCGCAAGTTCCGCGTGCCGCTCTACCCGGTGATCCCGATCCTGTCGATCATCGGCTGCCTCTGGATCATCAAGGATCTCCGCCCCATCACGATCTTCGTGTTCGCGGCGTGGACGATCATCGTGCTGGTCTGGTACTACTTCACCGGCCGCAAGAACTCAGTGCTCGGCCACCGTATCGACACGGGCATGATCGTGCTCACCGGCCCCGGGAAGTACCGCTACGCGGATTCCAGTGCGGATGAGCTCGCGGACGAGGACTTCGATCTCGAGAACGCACCCCTCGATCGGGATCGGGGCGAGCGATGACCGTTGTCGTCGGAATCGCCCCGGGGCACCCGTCCGTGGCCGCCGTGCACCTGGGTGCGCTGCTCGCTCGCTCGTATGCTCAGCCCCTCGTGCTTGCCGAGGTCACCCCTGCGGGCTGGACCCCGGGCGGTGGCGGTGTGGACGGAGAGTACCTGCGCTACCTCGAAGCCGCCGCGGCCGAGGCGATTGCGGGAGTGCGCGAGGAGTGCGCGAGCGCGCTCGACGACCTCGAAGTGCGCAGCGTCATCCGTTCTGCGTCCAGCGCCCGCCGTGGGCTCCTCGAAGTGTGCGAGGACGCGCGAGCCGTTCGCCTGGTGCTCGGCGAGGCGGGCGAGCCGGGTGACGGTGCTGACGATGGCATCGTGCTGGGATCTGTCGGGATCGGACTGCTCCAGAGCGCTGAGCTGCCGGTCGCAATCGCCCCGCACGGGTATGTGGCGGAGCCCGGGGCTCGCCTCGAGCGCATCACCGCCGCGTACAACGGATCCGACACCTCAGGGGAGCTCGTGCTCGCAGCGGCGGCCGTCGCCGCGGAAGCGGGGGCGAGCGTTCGCATCGCCTCGTTCCACCCCCGCCCACGGGGCCTCCTCGGTGCCGCGATCGGCTTTGCTGCGGAAGACGCGGTGATCGCTGAGTGGGAGTCCCTCATTCGAGAACGTGCGGCGACTCTTGAGCGCGAGATCGACGGGCGTGCCCCGCGGCCGAGCGCCGTGGAGCTGGTCGTCGGTGCTGGGAAGGACTGGCGTGCGGCGCTTCGCGCGATCCCGTGGGGTCCCGCAGAGGTGCTGCTGCTCGGCTCGAGTAGCGCGGGCGCGCTCGCACGGATCTCCCTCGGCTCGCACGCGGCAAAGATCGTGCGGCACGCGCCTGCCCCCGTGGTCTTTGTGCCGCGGCGTGCTGCCGACGGGTACGTCGAGCAGGGGAGCGGAAGCTAACCGCGGGATCCCGGGCCGCATGGCGCGCCCGGGATCCCGTTCCCGCGGGCCGGTTTGGTGTTCGGGGCCACGAGCGGGTAAAGTTAACTCTCGGTGCGGCGCTCCTCCGGAGAGCAGTTTCCAACATTGGGATATGGTGTAATTGGCAACACAACGGTTTCTGGTACCGTCATTCTAGGTTCGAGTCCTGGTATCCCAGCCACCAAAGCCCCTGACTTTCTGCGGAAAGCCAGGGGCTTTTTGTTTCCGCGGAACGGGAACTGTGCTCGGCAGGTGTTGCCGGGACTACGCTGGCCGCATGGCGAAGAAGCAAGCGGAACAATCTGTAGTGCGTGGCGCAACGGTGCTCATCACGGGTGCTGCGCGGGGCATGGGGGAGCTCTATGCGCGTCGGGCCGCGCGGGAGGGCGCTGCCGCAATCGCCCTCTGGGACGTTGACCGGGATCGTGCCGAGGCGCTTGCCGCGGAACTCATGCGGGCAGCTGGGCGAGGGGCGCGATCCCAATCCGACGTTTCCACACTCACCGTTCGCGCGTATGCGATCGACATTGCGGATCGCGATGCGGTGTCTCGCGGGATGGCGCGGGTCCGCGAGGAGCTCGGTGCTCCCGATGTGCTGATCAACAATGCGGGGATCGTGCGGGGCGCGCTGTTCTGGGAGCACGACGCCGAACGCGACATCGAACTCACTATGCGCGTCAATGCGATTGCCCCGATGTGGTTGAGCCGGGAGGTGCTGCCCGCCATGCTCGATGATCGCTCGCGCCCCAAGCGAATCCTCAACATCGCGTCAGCCGCGGGCACGCTGCCGAACCCGCGCATGAGCGTGTATGCCGCGTCGAAGTGGGCAATGATCGGGTGGAGTGAGTCGCTGCGACTGGAGCTGGAGCGCACCGGCCACGCCCACGTCGCGGTCACCACGTTCTGCCCGAGCTACATCTCAACGGGAATGTTTGCGGGCGCGCGCGGGCCCCTCCTGACGCCGATCATGACACCGAAGCGGGCCGTCGCGGCAGCCTGGCGGGGCATGCTGCGGGGCACGCCGGTCGTGACGAAGCCGTGGACGGTGAAGCTTGCACTGGCGTTTCGCGGCGTGCTGCCGACGCGGGCCTGGGACTTCGTAGCGGGGCGCGTCTTCAAGGTCTACTCTTCGATGGATGAGTTCACCGGCCGGGGCGACAGCGGCCCCAACGAGAGTTAGGCGCCCGCGTCGACCGCCGCGATGATCGTAGTGAGTTCGTCGCGCAGCGCCTCGAGTCGTTCGATCGGCAGCCCGAGGCGGCTGATCACGGCGGGCGGGACGTCGAGGGCCTGCTCGCGAAGGGCTGCCCCCTCGAGGGTCGGTGCGAGGGCGAAGGTGCGATCATCGTCTGCGACCGGTTGGCGCGCGATCAGCCCGAGGCTTTCCAGGCGCTTCACGAGCGGTGAGAGCGTCGCGGGATCCAGGCGGAGCGAGTCCGCGAGATCTCGGAAGCGCACCGGTGCGTTCTCCCAGAGCGCCAGCATGACGAGGTACTGCGGGTGGGTGAGGCCGAGTGGCTCAAGAATGGGGCGGTACACGCCGATGACGCTGCGGCTCGCCACGGCGAGGGCGAAGCACACCTGGCGATCCAGCTTCAGCAGATCCTCGGGAGTTGACTCGGTTGCCATGCTCAGATTCTAACTCATTTGTGCACAAACGTTCTGTGGTAACATTTTGTTTGTGCGCAAACAAAAACGAGAAAAGTACCATCTCTGGCACAAGACTCCCTACGACGGGGTGCCGGGGTTCTATGCTGCCGTGCAGCGCCTCTTCTACCAGTTCGAAGGGCCGGCGCAGCTCGGCGATCGTGGCGAGCCCGCGTACGTTCAGCCGGCAGATCCGAAGTGCCCGGTGTGCGGGCACTCGATGAAGCTGCATCGCATCGACCGCGGTGGCCCAGGAAAGCCGACGCATCTGCGGTGCCCGAAGGAGCCCGTTGCTGAGGGCGACGGGGCCGACGAAAACGTAGCCGAGGAAGACGTAGCCGAGTCGAGCGAGGTGGACGCCCAGGCACCCGCCGCTGCGTCGGGGGAGTCGCCCTCGCGCTGATCCCCAGCCGCGGGTGCTGCCCCGCCCCGCTGAACTGCCACCGATTGCTCAGCCTGACAGTCGAGCACGCCCTCTAGGCTCGAAGTAAGACGGGTGCCATCGCAGCGGACCCTCGCGCGGTGGGCCCGCCACTGTCGGAGGGATGAGCTGTGAACGCTGCGCGCGTAGGGATTGTGTGGAATCCGTCGAAGACGAGTCGGGAGGATCTCGAACAGGCGATCCCCGCCGACCGTTCGGATGACCTGAGCTGGCACGAAACGAGCCCGGATGATCCAGGGCGAGCAGCCACTCGAGCGGCGCTCGACGCCGGCGCCACCCTGGTGCTTGCCGCAGGCGGCGATGGCACGGTGCGCGCAGTGGCAGAGGAGCTTGCGGGCTCAGCGGAGGCCGATCTCGGGATCATTCCGCTCGGCACCGGCAACCTGCTTGCCCGAAACCTGGGGGTGCCGCTCGGCGACCCCGCCGCTGCGTGTGATCGGGCGTTTTCTGAGGAAGGCACCGAGATTGATCTGGGTTGGGTGGAGCTCACACGTGCCGACGGTGGGACGGAGCGCCACGCATTCGCGGTGATGGCGGGCTTCGGGATCGATGCGCACATGATCACGGAGACCGACGACGATTTGAAGGCGCGTGCGGGCTGGCTTGCCTACGTCGAATCGCTCGGCCGCGCGGTCGCCGCGAGTGAAGTCATCGACCTGCAGCTCGCACGGGATGGGGGAGCCGCCATCGACGAGCACGCGCACACGCTGATCGTGGGAAACTGCGGCATGCTCCAGGGCGGCATCACGCTGCTGCCCGACGCAGACCCGAGCGACGGCAAGCTCGATCTCCTGCTCCTGCGTGCCGACGGCGTCGCCGGGTGGGCGGACACCCTGCGCAACATGGTCTGGGACAACGGGGTGAAGCGCATGCTCACCGGGGGTGACTCCGCGGAGAGCAGCGCGAGTGCCGCGCACGAGCGCTTGACCGCGCTCACCGTGGACCTCGCCGAACCGCGGGTGTTCGAGGTGGATGGCGACGAGCTGGGTGAGGTGAGCCGCATCGAGATCTCGGTGCAGCCGGGCGCGCTGCGCGTGCGTTAGACGCTCACGCCGTGATGTTGGCCGACTGCCTCCTTGAGGGAACCTCCCCGAGGCGAAGGTCCTCTTGGATAAGGGCCACCATCTCGCGGTGGTGTGCCCGTACCATCTCCGGGCTCCACTTCTTTGCCTGACGAGTGAGCTCCGCCATCACTGCCAGCTTGGGGCTCTGCTGCTCGATTGTCGCGTTGTAGTCCGCGGCTTTTGAGGTGGGGAGAAGATTTCCAAAGCGTGAGTTGCTGCTCACGCTGACGAGTGCGAGGTTTCCCAGGCAGTGCAGGTCTTCCTCGGAGAGGGGCGCGAGTGAGTGTTGCTCCTCCGCTGGGTTCTGCGGGTAAAAGTGCTCGATCGAGGTGCGGAAGCCAAACGCAAAACCGCCAGCGCTTCCTCGGTGTTCGGAACTCAACAGGAGGTAATCGAGGTACGTGAAGACAATGCGAGGAATATCGAAGCCGCGCGGCTCTGCCTCCTGCGGGAAAGCAGACCGCACCCTGCCGCGTGCGTAGCTTTGCACCACCTCGACGAGCTCGGACTCGTGGATCAGTGCCGGGTCCGCGGCTCCGGCTACGTGGCAAAGAATTAGCGTGATCCAGTGCATGCTCCGTGGCGAGGTGTAGGTAACTCGCAGCATCGATTCGAGGAGCAGAAGTTGACCCTGTCGGGTGTCATTGCGCCCAGCAGCTTCACCCGGATCCCGGTCTTCTGACTGAGCAGGTGCAGCGAACGTGCCAACGTAGCCCGTGCTGTCGCGATCATTGCTCGTCCGCCTGGTCACACGGCGAAGCGACCAGGCCCCATCCTCCCCAGCGCGGGAGAGATACTCCCGTTTGAGGATGAACGCATCGAAGAGATTCCGCACTTGGAGCAGCACCCAAGCAAATTTGCGAACATGCGCGGCCCCAGCGCCTGAGAACTCCTCCGCAAACAGCTGAATCAGGCGTTTGTCATCGAGGCTGGAGTCGACGTATTCGGCCTCGTCGACGTTCTCCGCCGTCTGCACGGGAAGGGGGTCAGCCGAGTCTGAACTCGACGAGCGCTGTCGAAACACCTGCAGCGCGTGGAGTAGGAACGAAGGGAACTCGATCGTTGAACGAAACTGCTCGGGGTCTTCGCCAGGCCGTGCGTCTGATGTGGCGACCGTTTCGTACCTTGCGATCGCTGAGTCGAGCGTGAGCGCGTCATCGTGCTCACTTGGTGTGAGGAATCTTGACGCTCCGGTGGTGCGTTCGTGGGTCCGTGCGGTCACGAGGTCGGCAAAGCTCTTTGCCGTGAGCCACGACCACGAGCCCGGCGTAAACAGTTTCTCCCGCAGTGCCTGATCGTTTGTTGTCAGCGCTTGCTGCACGTAGCGGTCCATATCGGCACACGCATCCCAGACCCATGCAAAGGTTGCGAGTTCTCGCGCGAGCTGCAGTTGGTCAGATGGTTGGGAGTCTCCGCTGACGTTTCGCAGTTCAGCCATCAGACGCGCCTTGACGATATCCACCTGCTGGAGTTGTCTGCCGCGAGTGTTCATGACCTCGAAGTAGCGATTGAGATCCGTGCTCCGGGGAAGCGCTACGCGAACAACGGTTACGCCGTGCTGCAGGAAGTGAGCAAACTCGGTGAGCTGGCCCCGAAACCTTGGGCCCCTGAGGTGTTGTGTGATGACGTTTACCGCCTGGAGGATCCCAGCGTCGAGGTTCTCGCTTCGATGTGCCGTTTGAGGATCCGTCCCCTCTGCAACGAGCCGAAGTGTGGCTGTGGAGCGCGGCCGCGACTCGTAGTGGAGGCTCTCAGTGGCTCCCGGAGGTGTCGTGGTCACCCCTTCGGATCTCAGGACTGTGAAAACGAGGGCGAGCGTTGTGAGCCGCTGCTGACCATCCACAACCGAGAACACGTCGCTTCGACCCCCGACCGGCGGCGCCTTCTTCCGCACAACCACGTTGCCCAGGAAGTACCCCTGCGAGGAATCGTCGGCGCGACTGGCGCGCAGTGCGTCGGCGACGTCCTCGAGTAGTTGCTCGATCTGCGACGCCTCCCATGCGTAGTTTCGCTGATAGACAGGAACGGAGTACGAGGTGTCGGACGCGAAAAGCTGGCTGATGGTGAGACTCTCTGAGGAGAGATCCTGTTTTGCGCCGAGTACTTCGCGTGCGTTGTTTTCAACACTCATCCGTGCATCCTTTCCAAGACAGCAAAGAGATCTGCCTCGAACTCTTTGGCGCGCTGCGTGACTACTGGAGTCAACCGGTGTACCGCTCTCCCGTCGAATGAAGCACGGAGTAGCGTGAACGGTGACGGTTGGCTTTCTTGCCCTCCAGGAGTCGCTCCCGTAGCAAGAAGCTCGATTGATTGGTGCTGCACGCGGAGGAGCCTCGTCCGGAGCTGAAACGCCCAAACGAATAGCGCTGGTTCTGCCTCGGTTCGAGTTTCCTCCCCAAAGCGATTCACGTAGAGCAGCACAGCAGCGATGTACAGATCCACACACTTTTGATAGCGCGGTTGTTTTCGCCACGCCGCAAAAGTCTTTGGTGGCTGATCAGCCTGGGGTGCCTGACCGGGCACGGGCTCAGCGAGCAGCCGTTCCACCTCGCTGAGCATGAACGCGGTCATCTCAAAGAAGCCGCGCCCGGCTCGAAGCGGTTCTGTCAATTGGAACCTGCTGTGTTCACCGGTCAGCTGCGGGAGCGTGCCACTATCGGACCAGGCGTTGAGCAGGGGCAGGGCCTCCTGCGAAGCCAAGTGGTACCGCAGGCTGGGAACATGTGCGTCTGCGAGGGTGATCCCTTTGAAGGAGCCGACATCTGCGGCGGTGAACTCTCCAGCTCGCTCTCCCGCAGACCAACGCTTGATGCGGTAGAGATACAGCCCGAACAGCCGATGCAGGTCACTATCGCTCGCGTTCTCCCACTGCTCAATGACGGCTTGTGTCACCGTATCGTTCTCGTGCGCCATTTCTCGAAGGTGGTGGGCCTTGAGGAGATCGTGTGGGGAGAGCGGCTTCCCGCGATAGTTCTGCGAGTCAAAGATACGAAAGGCTTCATCTTCGCTATCGGTCACCACTTGTACGATCTGGCAGCGTGCACGAATCGCGCTGGCGAAGCGCTTCCGGTCCGCGCTGTCGTCTCCGAAGTGCCTGGTCATCGCCCGGCGCAGGGCCGATCGAGCATGCACAATCGGCGGTGCGCTTGTTCCGCTCGCTGGGGGCGCGTCACTTGAAGTCTCGGGAGACGCTTTTGTATCGAGCAGAGTCAGGAGGATTCGAAGGGTCAACATGCGCTGCTGCCCGTCAACAAGGTCATAGACCAGGCCGTCCGCGCTGTGGCGCTCATGCAGAATCACCGAGCCGAGCACGTAGGGTGTCTCGCCCTCGGGTGTTGCGCCTGAAACGCTCCTGGTAAACCACTCGTGCAGGTCGTCGAAGAGCTGCATCGCGGTGGAAGCAGACCACGAGTACGGGCGCTGATAGCTCGGTATTCGAAGCGGGAGCGAAAACACCTCGGCAACACTTGAGTCTGCGACACGACGGATCGTCACGGGGTCCTCCTAGAGCGGGCGGCGACTCCTCGAACGATAGCGCGAAGCCACACCGCCTTCTGCGTTCGACACTCAGCAGGCTCCTACGCGTCAGAGAACTCGCTGCGGGTGAGCGTGTTGCTGACGCTTGACGCCTGCACCTGGAAGGTGACCGTGTCCGGGAGGTAGCGGTCCTCGCCGTACTCGATGGCCTGCCCGCTGGCCGTGTAGCTCGTGCGGCGTACACGAAGCAGAGGACTCGAGCGGCGCACTCCGAGGAGTGCCGAATCCGCGCTCGACGCCGGCACCGCATCGATCGCATGGTCCGCGTGCGCCGTGGTCACCCCAAACTGCGACTGCATCACGTCAACAACCGACGCCTCATCCGCGGGGATCGTCGCAATGCGCTCGGCAATCCACCCGGGGTATGTCGTGCGCTCCAACATCACGACCCGGCCGCCCAGGGTGCGCGTGCGCGTAACGCGCAGCACCGCGCTTCGCGACGCGACGCGCAGCTTGCGTGCCTCCGCCGAGCTTGCGTTCCCGCGCTCGGTCGCGTGCACGAGCCCACCAGGCGTCATCCCTTTGCTGCGCGCCCACTGCGCGAACGAACGCAGCTCAACAAAGCTCTGCGTGTGGAGCGTCGACTGCACGATCCAGCCCGCACCCTGCACGGGGGACACCATGCCCCGGTCCTCCAAACCCGCGAGCGCATTGCGCACCGTGCCGCGGGCAACGCCGTAGCGCTCGGCAAGCCGGGTCTCCGAGGGAAGCGCCGTGCCAGCGACGAACTCGCCGTCGACAATACGAGCGAGGAGGTCGCGGAGAACATCGCGGTGAGACGTGGGACGCGGGGAAGTCACGGGGCCAGGTTAGCGCCCGTCATCTCCCCAGGCGGCGAGGTTTTGAACAGCCGTGCGCAGTTGTCCGCGCCATCACAGGGGACGTCCGAAAACGTTCAGATCCCGTTCATCGCACGGTTCTCAACTGCTCATCCGCACGCGCCGTAATGAACGGGTGAACAGCATTCCCGCCTCCGAAGCACTTGTGCCGAGCGACACCACCTCGCTCGCCCCCTGTGTTGTGCTCTGCGACCTTGACGGCACCCTCCTCGACACCGAGCGCACCTGGCTCGAAACTGTTTGCGCGGTCGTCGCAGACCTGGGCGGGATCGCATCGGCGGAACTCATCTCCCGCCTCGAAGGCGCCACCGTTGCACAGGCGGGCGAGCTCATCCGCGCTGAGCTGCGCAGCCCGCTCAGCGAGTGCACGATCGGCGAGCTCCTTGAGGAAGCCTCGCTCACCGCGCTCGAGGGCACGATCGAGTGGTGCCCTGGCGCCGAAGAGATGCTCGCGGGGCTGCGCGCGGCCGGGATCCCGATGGCCCTCGTGACTAGCTCCTCCCGCCGCTGGCTCGAAACCGCCGCACGCCACGTCGACCTCAGCGCCTTCTCCTACTTCGTGACTGCAGACGACGTGCCCGCCACGAAGCCCGACCCCGCCCCCTACCGGATCGCTGCCAGCCTGCTGGGGCGGGAGAGCGCCGAGTGCGTGGTGTTTGAGGACTCCGAGGTGGGGCTTCGCGCCGCGCTCGCCGCAGGATGCACCGCAGTGCTCGTCCGAGCTGAAGACACCTCGTGGGCAGAGCACGCCGACGCCGTCGTCCCGGACCTTCGTGGCGCGACCCCCGTCTGGGTGCGCGCACTGGCTGCGCGGCGGCCCGCGCGGCGCTGAGCCGATCACCTCGCCGCCCGCGAAACCTTCCAAACTTCACCTGAATCACCCACCCGCAGTACCCCACTCACAACCGAAAGGTCACACCCCGTGAACGCATCACTCCGCCGCGGACTCGCTCTCGTCGCCGGGCTCTCCCTCGTCGGCACGCTCGCCGCCTGCGCGCCCGCCGCTGAGCAGGCCGCTGACGGCGCCGAGACTTCGAACTCCGCCGAGGGCTTCGCGAAGGACGAGAACACGCTGGTCATGGGCATGGTCCCGGACCAGCAGTCGGTCGACAGCAACTTCCAGCCGCTCGTCGACTACATTGCGGCGAAGACCGGCAAAGAGGTCGAGCTCGTCCAGTCCACCGACTACGCCGCGCTCGTCGAGGCCTCGATCGCCGGCCGCATCGACATTGGCAACTTCTCCGGCTTCACCTACGTCGCGGCCACCAACGGCGGCGCCAAGCTCACCCCCCTCGGCGTGACCGTGACGACCGAGGGTGAGGAGCCCGGATACGAGTCGCTCACCGTCGTTCCGAAGGGGTCGGACATCACGAAGATTGAGGATCTGAAGGGCAAGAAGGTCTGCTTCGTCGATCCCGGCTCGACATCCGGATACCTCTACCCGAGCGCCGAGCTGCTCGCGGTTGGCCTCGATCCCGAGAAGGATGTCACCCCCGTGTTCGCAGGCGGGCACGACGCGTCGGCGCAGAAGACCGCGCAGGGCGTCGAGTGCGATGCAGGCTTCGCTGAGGACGCGGTCGTCGAGACCACCGGCATCGCGGATGGCCTCTTCGCCGAGGGCGATCTCACCGTGATCAACCGGGTGACCGTGCCCGGTGCGCCGCTCGTCATGTCGACGAACCTGCCGAGCGACGTGCAGCAGAGCCTCTCCGACGCGCTGCAGAACATCACGCTCGACGAGATCGCGGCTGAGGGGATCGAAGTGACCGACGCGTTCAAGGCGTTCTTCTACGAGCTCGTGCCGGTCGAGGACTCCTACTACGACAGCGTGCGCAAGGTCTGCGAGGAGACCGGCGCCGCGCAGTGCCAGCCGTAATCACGGCATCCACCGGTTCTGGGGCTCGGCGCGTTGCGTCGGGCCCCGTGCCCGGATCTTTCCTCCCACACACTTCCGCCTCCCGCCCGAAGGAGCCCCGCACATGCCACCCACCCCGGTGATCCAGCTCGCAGACGTCAGCAAGCAATTCGGCCCCACGACCGCACTTGATGCCGTCTCCCTCAACGTCGCTGCCGGCGAGGTTGTGGTGCTGCTCGGCCTTTCAGGCTCGGGCAAGTCCACCCTGCTGCGCCATCTGAACGGCCTTGAGACCGCGTCCTCCGGTGAGGTGCGTGTGCTCGGCTCCGAGGTGTCGGCCCTGCGCGGTCGGTCACTCCGCGAGCTGCGCAGCCGCGTCGGCTTCATCTTTCAGCAGTTTGAGCTGGTCGGCCCGGTCACCGTGCTCGAGAACGTGCTCACGGGAGCACTCGCCACGCTCCGGGGTCCGCGCCTCGGCTTGCTGAGCTACCCCCGCGCGCTCCGGGTGCGCGCACTCGACCTGCTCGCCGAGGTAGGGCTTGAAGCGCACGCCTTCCAGCGCGCGGACACGCTTTCGGGCGGGCAGCAGCAGCGCGTCGCAATCGCTCGGGCGCTCATGCAAGATCCCGAGATCCTCCTTGCAGATGAGCCCGTCGCCTCCCTCGACCCGGAGTCGTCCCAGCAGGTCATGCGCCTCATCCGCGAGATCGCGGTGCGGCGCGAACTGACCGTCTTGTGCACGCTCCACCAGGTGGATCTCGCCCTGTCGTGGGCAGACCGCATCGTCGGGCTGCGGCACGGGGCCACCGTGCTCGATACCCCGGCCGCCGGGCTCGACCGTGAGACCGTCATGCGCGTGTATCGCCAGGTTGCGCCCGCGAACGTCGCCGAGCTTCCGCTCTCGGATTTCGATCGGGATCCCGAAGCTCACCCCGTCCCCGCGCTCTCCGGGGTGACGGCGTGAGCGGCAGCACGACCCTCGAGCGCACTCCCCAGCGCACTCCACAGCGCACTCCGCGCGGCTCGGGCAACGCGCGCCGCGTGACGCTCCCGGCGCCGAGCCGGAACGGCGTCATCGCAACGACACTCCTCCTCGCGCTGCTCGCTGCGGCGCTGTGGTCGTTCCGTGGCGTCGGCCTCTCGTTCGAGCAGATGGTGCGCGGCACCGAGTACGCGGGGTCGTTCCTCGCGCGCACCGTGCCGTTTGTCTGGCCAACCGTGGGCGAAACCCTTTGGCTGTGCGCCCTCACACTCGCGATCGTCTTTTGCGGCACCGCCCTTGCGGCAGCCATTTCGATCCCCGTTGCGTACCTTGCGGCGCGCAACACCGCGCCGAGCCGTGCGAGTGGTGTGCTCGGCCGCTTCCTCGGGGTGACGACTCGTGCCGCACCCGACGCGATCATGGCGATGATCTTCGCGCTGATCATTGGTCAGGGCGCACTCGCGGGCGTGCTTGCGCTCGGTATTCACTCAATCGGCATGATCAGCAAGCTCACGGCTGACGCGATCGAGCAGATCGATGACGGGCCCGTGCGGGCGCTTCGCGCGACGGGGGCCGGCAAGTCGCAGCAGTTCTGGGGCGCCGTCTGGCCGCAGATCCTCCCCGCGTACATTGCAATCGTGCTGCATCGCGCGGATATCAACCTGCGTGTCTCAGTGATCCTCGGCTTCGTGGGGGTGGCCGGGCTGGGGCAGGAGCTGAGCATCGCCATGCAGACGCTCAACTATCGCGCGGCGATGCCGTTCGCGATCATCATCTTTGTGCTGTGCGTGGCCTTCGAGATCGCGTCCGCGCTGATTCGCCGCTCCCTGCTCGGGGCGCAGCCCGCGGGTCGGAGCATCGCGCATCGCTTGGTGCGCCGGTGGACCCCGGATCCCGCGCATCGTGCTGCTGACTCGCGTCGTGCCGATGCACAGCTCCGGCTGGGCCGCGCGGGTCGCGTGCCGTGGACGCCAGATCGGGTGCGACTGGCGGCGCTGATCTGGGGCGCAGCCGCGGTGCTTGCCGCCTCGATCGTTATCGCGGGCACACAGGGGAGCAGCTTCGCCAACTTCTGGCAGAACCTCGGCATCGCGGTGGGGCGGCTCTGGCCGCCCGCGCTCGCGGAGGAGAAGTGGGGCGAGGTGGCCGTCGCGCTGCTCGAAACCGTGCAGATCGCGTTTGCGGCAACGCTCTTCGCAGTGGTGTTCTCGCTGCTCATTGGCACGCTCGCGGCACGAAATGTGGCCCCGAACCCCGCCGTGCGCGGTACCGCGCGGTTCCTGCTCGTCGTGATCCGAGGTCTGCCCGAACTACTCCTGGCGCTCTTCTTCATCATCCTCACCGGGCTGGGCCCTGGCGCCGCGGTACTGGCACTCGGCATCGGCGGGGTGGGGCTGCTCGGCAAGCTCGTGGCCGACTCGCTCGAGGAGGTGAACCCGGGCCCGGAGCGCGCGCTCACGGCGGTGGGGGCAGGCCGCACGCAGGTCTTCGCCGGCGCTACATTCCCGCAGGCGGTGCCCGCGTTCATTGGGCACACGCTCTACCTGCTTGACACGAACATCCGCTCTGCGACAGTGCTCGGAATCGTCGGCGGCGGAGGCATCGGCTACATGCTCTCGGCGGCCGCACGCATCAACCAGCACGAGCTGCTGTTCCTGCTCCTGTGCGTGCTCGTGATCGTCTTCGCGGTTGAGGGGTTTTCTTCCTGGCTGCGCCGCCTGCTCTCGTAAGCGGAAGGCATGCGAAAGCTACCCGAACAGGGAAAAGGCATGCAAAGATCAGCTCATGGGCTATCTGATGCACGGAACGCATGAGTACGAGTTTGACGATCGCCTGCTCGCGCATCTGAAGGTCGTGATCGGCCAGAAGCTGCGCACGCAGGAGAGCTGCTACCTGAGCTGGAGCAAGACTCCGGAGCAGGGGAGCGGTCGCGTGTCGCTGTGGCTGTCGCCACACGTGGCGCTCGGCTTCCGCTTTGCGGGGAGCCGCACACCCGAGCTGAATCCGGTGTGGCTGCGCGTGCTCACCGCCCGCTCACACACCGCGCAGGGTCTCGTCGTGGTGAGCGAGGAAGAAGCGGAAAAGTTCGCGCGCCAGCACCCGGAGCTGAGCTAGCCGCTCCAGCCAAACGACGCGCTCGCACGCGCGGGCGGGGCGCCGGGGACATGCAGCCCCGGCGCCCCGTGAACCACCGCGGGTATGTGCGGTGCCCGCGTGCTAGTGCGCGCCCTCCTTCCTGCCTGCGAAGAGGCCGAAGAGCAGCAGCACGACAATCGAGCCGCCGATTGCGAGGAGCCAGGACTGCAGCGACCAGAAGGCACCCATGTCCGCGCCAAAGATCAACCCGCCCAGCCAGCCGCCGAGCATGGCGCCCACCACGCCGAGGATCAGTGTTGTGAACCAGCCTCCGCCGTGTTCACCTGGCATGATCGCTTTCGCTATTGCTCCGGCGATCAAGCCGAGGATCAGAAAAGCCAGGAAACTCATGATTTCAGCCCCTTTCCGGCCAAGCGAGTCTCGCTCGGTACGGGGCCGAAGCTACCCCGTGTCGAGGTGAGAAGACAGGGGCTTGCGTTCTCCGCGTGAGAGGAGTATCTGTGTCACTCCGGTCACACCGGTCGTGGCGGCCTAGAGCCCCGGCCAGTAGTGGCTGTCTGGCACCTGGCGCGCCCCGAAGATTGCCTGACCGACGCGCACGCAGGTCGCGCCCTCTTCAACCGCGATCTCATAGTCGCCCGACATGCCCATGGATAGGCCGGCGTCCCCCAGTAGATCGGGATCGCTGTCGCGCAGACGGTCGCGCAGTGTGCGGAGTCGGCTGAAGCAGGCGCGCACGCGCTCGGTGTCCGAACTGAACACGGCGAGCGTCATGAGGCCGCGCACGCGGAGCGCCGAATAGTGGGGTAGCGTCTTGAGGAACGCCGCGACGTCTTCCGGTGGCAAGCCGTACTTTTGCGGCTCCGCGGAGGTGTTCACCTGTACGAATACATCGAGCGACCGGCCTGCGGCCTGAAGCCTGCGATCGAGCGCCGCTGCAGCGCGTTCGCTGTCGAGGGCCTGGAACTCGCTCGCAAACGCGGCCACATCGCGGGCCTTGTTTGTCTGGAGGTGTCCGATCACCGACCACCGGACGTCGAGATCAGCGAGCGCCGCGGACTTTCGCGCAGCCTCCTGCACCTTGTTCTCTCCGAGCTCGCGGCAGCCCGCCTGGACCGCAAGACGAATGCGGTCTTCGGGCACCGTCTTGCTGACGGGGAGCAGGCGCACCTCCCGCGGCTCACGCCCCACGCGTTCAGCGGCTTTGGCGATCTTGCCGCGCACGGCGGCGATGTTGTGCACGAAGTCCGTCACCCCGGTTGCGGTGGGGAAGTCGTGGATGGGCAGTTCAGCATCCGATTGACTTGTCATAGGTCAAACCGTAGCATGGGTGCTGTCAGACAGAGATGGCGGGGATTCGGTGCGTTGGGGTCGCCGAACCCCGCCGCGAGGAGAACGTATGCAGCAGGCGCGACGCACCGCAGGGGCGGGGGCAACCGCACTCTTTGGCGCAACCGCCGAGGAGATCGCGGCGAGTGTTCGTGCGCAGTTGGATGCGGGGAGCCTCGTGCCGGGCGACGCTCTGCCGCCCGTGCGTGCACTCGCGGAGCAGCTGGGAGTCAACCGGAACACGGCGCTCGCCGCGTACCGATTGCTCGTGAGCGCAGGCATCGCCGTGACGAGGCGCGGCGGCGGCACGATCCTGCTCGATCCGCTCGCGGTGCTCCCGGAGGAGGGGCGAGCGGTCGAGGACGCGCGTGATCGGGGAGCACTGCTCCGGGATGTGGGGCACGGGAACCCGGATCCTGCGCTCCTGCCGGATCCGCTCTCGGTTCGCCTCGCGCCCGCGCCCCCACGGGTCTATGGCGAGGCGACCAGTGATCCCGGGCTTGCTGAGTGGGCGACGAAGTGGATCGCGCGGGATCAGTCGCGTCCCTTTGCGCTGACGGTCACCTCCGGGGCGGTCGACGGCGTCGAACGGCTGCTCGCACAAGCCCTGGCTCCGGGTGACGCTGTGGCGCTTGAAGACCCCTGCTTTCTCACGAGCATCAGCACCGTGAAGCAGGCGGGCTATCGCCCACTTGCCGTGACTGTCGATGAGGCGGGGATGCGGCCGGACGAGCTGCGCAGTGCGCTCGAAGCGGGTGCGCGTGCGGTCGTGTGCACGCCGCGCGCGCACAACCCCACGGGGGTGAGTCTCACTGAAGAGCGCGCGGCGGAGCTGCGCGCGGTGCTCGCCGACTTCCCACATGTTCTGATCATCGAGGATGATCACTTCGCACTCCTTTCCACTGCGCGCTACGCGACGATCGTGCCAAGTACGCATCGGCGCTGGGCGCTCGTGCGATCGCTGTCGAAAGTGCTGGGCCCAGATCTTCGCGTGGCGCTGGTCGCCAGTGATCCGCTCACGGCGGAGCAGCTGGCACTGAGGATCAGCGGAGGCATCACGTGGGTGAGTCACCTGCTGCAGCGGGTGAGCCTCGCGCTGCTGACGGCACCCGGGAGCGACGAGCGCACGGCGCGCGCGTCTGCGCATTACGCGGAGCGGGCGTCGTCGTTTGTGGCACAGCTCGCACGCGTCGGGCTTACGGGAAGCGGGAGGGACGGGCTCAATGTGTGGGTGCGCACCGGTGCTCCCGCCGTTGACATGCTGCCGCGCTTGCGTGAGCGGGGATGGCTCGCCCGCGGGGGGCACGAATTCGCCCTCGGCGCGACGTTCGCTGCGTGGGTGCGGCTGACTGTGCACGCGCTTGATGACGCCGAGCAGGCTCGGCTCGCCGACGATCTTGCGTGGGCGGCAATGGGAGGGGTGGAATTCGACTGAGCTGAGCAGTACTTCCGGTGGGGTGACCGAGTGGAGAGGTCGCGGCTCGCAAAGCCGTGCACGCAGGTTCGAATCCTGCCCCCACCTCCAGCGCGAAAGCGCCGCGGTTTCGTAGACACGTGTCCATGAGCGTGTTGCCGTGTCAGCATGTCGAGCCATTCGGGCGCACCCCGCACGGGGCAGACGCGGGCGCAGGAACGGTCCGTGCGGCAGGTCGTGCACAGCACTGACCCGCGCAGCGTGGCCGTGCGCGAGCGCTTGTGCGCGGCTGCTGAGGAGCTGGGGCGCGAGCACGCCGACATTTCGGTGACCTCACTTGTGCGGCGCGCGGGCGTGAGTCGCTCCGTGTTCTACAAGCACTTCGAGGGTCTGGGCGATTTTGCGCTCTACCTGCAGCGCACGCGGCTCGTAGCGATCGCAGTCTTGGCGGAAGCCGATGTCGCGGGAGGTGGCCTTGATTTCGGAGTTCGCCGGGCGAACCGCCAGTTGGTCGCGCACTTTGAAGAGAACTGGGCGTTCTACCGCGCGGTGATCGCGATGTCTCCGCCAGGCGTGAGCGAGCGAGGTCTCGCGGATGTGCTCGCGGGGGCGCTTGAGTATCACCTTGCCAGGCTCCACCCCATCCCAGACCAGGTCAGCGTGAGCATTGCGTCGAACTTTGCGTCTTCCGGTGTGGCAAGTGTGCTCATGAGCTGGCTTCTCGGTGATCTCGAGCTCGAGCCTGGGGCTCTCGCTCAACACATCACTGACCTCGTGCCACCGTGGATGCGCGGTGCTCAGGCGGTGAACTAGCGTTCCAGTCCTGAGTGGGCCGGGTACGACCGCGGAGCGGCACGAGTACGGTGGGGTCTCGTGTCGCTCCGCGACTATTGTGCGGAACTAGGGTGCAGCACTGGCGCAGCCGATGATGCGGGAATTGCCAGCTTCGCGGGTCGCGCGATTGCCAGACTGGTGGGGCATTTGTTTGCCCACAAACGATTGGTTCAAGCAGCACCGTGAAGAAGCCCCTCAAGATCACGCTCATCAGCATGGGAACGGTGGTCGGCGTGTTCGCCGCCGCCCTCGCGACAACTTCGGTGGTGAACCTCGTGCAAACGGAGCGCGAGGTGGCCGCGCTCGCGCCGTACGGCACGCTGGTGGAGGTCGACGGGAAACAGATGAACGTTGCGGAGTTTGGTTCGGGGGAGACGACGATCGTGCTGACGCCGGGCGCGGGCACCTCGTCGCCGGTCGCTGACTTCGCTCCCGTGATCCGCGGCCTGGAAGACGAGTACCGCATCCTCGCGGTTGAGCCCTTCGGCTACGGCCTGAGCGATCAGGCCGATACCCCGCGGACAACCGAGAACATTGTTCGTGAGATCCACGCCGCGGTGCAGCACTTCGACGTTGCGGAGTATGTGCTCATGGGGCACTCGATCACGGGGCTCTACGCGCTGGAGTACGTAGCGAATTACCCGGACGAGGTGACCGCCTTCGTTGGAATTGATACCTCGGTGCCCGAGCAGCCCGGCATGGACCAGGTTCCCGCAATCATTCAGGCTGCCCCGGCGATCCGCGGGCTGGGGCTCTTGCGGGTGATGACCGCGCTCGGTGGTGATCCGCTCGCGGAGAACCCCGCGTACACGGACACGGACCGCGAACGTATTCACGTGACCACGATGAAGAACTCGATGGCTCCCACGTATCTCGACGAGGTGCATCTGCTCGGCCGCAACTTCGCCCGAGCGGAGGGCCAGACCTTCCCGAGCTCGCTGCCCGTTCTCCTCATGTACCAGGCGAACAACCCGGCGTTCCCCACCTGGACTGCGATGCACGAGGCGCAGGCGGCAACGGTGGATCATGCGGTGACGCTCGAGATTGACGCGGATCACTACCTGCACCACACACAGAGCGAAGAAGTGGTGGCTGCCACGGAGGAGTTCCTCGCTGCTACGCTGCAGAAATGAACCAGAACCCTGAGCCCGTTGCATCGGCATCGTCGCGCGCCCGCGCGCTGGCGCACGGTGACGCGCAGGTGCGACTGAACGCCACGCTCGCAGCCGGCACCACTCCTGTTCCGGTTGAGCTGCCCATTCTGGTGGCGCGCTGCGCTGTGGAGGACGACTTCCAGGTGCGTGAGATGCTCACCTGGGCGATTGTGCGGCACCCCGCGGCTGACGCGCTCCCGCTGATCACCGCTGAACTCGACTCATCGACTCCGCAGGCGCGGAGCCAGGCGCTGCACACGCTCTCGAAGATCGGCGACCCCGCGAGCTGGTCGCACATCACGGCCGTGCACCTGCACGACCCCGACGACGAGGTGGCCCGCGCCGCCTGGCGCACCTCGGTTCAGCTTGCCCCGCCCGGTGCGGAGCGAGCGCTTGCTGATGCGCTCGCGGGCGAGCTCGGGCGCGGAGACATCGATGTGCAGCGCAGCCTCGCACGAGCGTTCGTTGCGCTGGGGGAAGACGCCGACCCGGTGCTCGATGCGGCGACGCGCAGTAGTGACCCCGCGGTGCGCAGTCACGCTGCGGCGACGCAGCGCATCGTTCACGATCCAGAGAGCACGTTCTACCTCGACGGCTAGTGCGGCGGGCGTGGGGTCAGGCCGCGGCGCAGAACTCGTTGCCCTCCGGGTCACCCATCACCCACCAGCGGCCCGCGGGCCCCTCGTCCACGTACTCAATGCGGCGGGCGCCAAACGCCTCAAGGCGGGTCACGAGTGACTCGATGTCGCCGCCATCGTCGTGCAGATCGAGGTGCACGCGATTCTTCCCTTGCTTCGGCTCGGGCACGCGCTGAAAGAGAATGCGACGGCCGGCGCCGACGCCGGTGAACGCGTTGAACGGATCTTCGGGGTGGCGGATCGCGGCGTAGCCGACGAAGCGGGGGCTCCCCAGATGCGTGAGGACCTCGCCTGCCGGAATCTTTCCGCCCTCCTGCAACTCGGAGACGAGCTGCCCGGGATCCTCCACGGTGTACTCGAGCGCTGCCGCCCAGAAGTCTGCGAGGGCGTGCGGATCCGCGCAGTCGATGACGATCTTCCAGTTGAGTGCCATGCTCTCAGAGTACGCAGCTCCGCAGAGAAGGGGAAGCCGTCCTCGCGTGAGGAGAATTCGCTCCGACAATGTCGAAGGCGGTCGATACACTATTCATAGGCGTCACATACCGCGCCAGAGAGCATCCCGAGAGAAGAGTCTGCCCATGCGTCGAGCCCTCCTGACCGCCGCTACCGTGTCCGCTGCAGCCGTGCTTGCACTGAGTGGCTGCGCCGCTGGACCGTCGTTCACGGGCTCGTGGAAGGGCTCGGGGGAGCACGCGCCAACGTTGGAGATCACGGAGGACGGTGCGTTCAACGGCTCCGACGGCTGCAACACCATGGTGGGCGCCGGCACCGTGGACGCGGGCACTTTTGACTTTGGCCGCTACGCGACGACGCGGAAGTTCTGCGATGGTGTCGACACCTGGCTCTCGCTCGCTGGCACGGCAACTGTCGATGGGAACACCCTCACCGTGCTCGACCGCGATGGTGGCGAGCTCGGCACCCTGACCCGCGCGAAGTAGCTGCGGAGGGGGTTCGGGGCAGCCGCGCGGCTGCCCCAAACCTCGCTCAGCGGCATTGCTGCCGTGAAACCCGCTGAGCGATGTGCCTCGACGTGAGGTGCTACCTCGCGTGCCGGCTGTTTGCTGCGCGGATCACCGCGGCGAGGCTTGCCTCGAGGACGGAAGAAGAGCTCCCCGCGGCCCACGCCGGGTATCCCTCGGCGTCGCGGTACTCGAGCAGCGTGAGCGCGGCGCTGTTGCTCCCCATGCCAACACTCGTCTGGTGCAGCGACAGCACTTCGAGCGGTGCCCCGTGTGTGGCAAGCGCCTCGGCGAGCGCCGCGACGGGGCCATCCTCGCCGTGGGCGCCGCTCGCGTCGTGCGTGTAGTCGTCGCCCCCAATATGCAGGGTGAAGCGACTCCGTGACGCAGCGCCATCACCCGAGGTTTCGTGTGTGCGCAGCTCGATCCCCGATGGGGTCGCCGCGAGGTACTCTCGCTGGAACAAATCCCAGAGTTCCGACGCGCGCACCTCGGCGCCGCTCGCGTCCGTGTGCTGCTGCACGCGTCGTGCAAACTCGATCTGGAAACGGCGCGGCAGCTCGATGCCCAGTTCGGCTTCGAGCAGGTACGCGATACCGCCCTTGCCTGACTGCGAGTTCACTCGGATCACTGCGTCATAGCTGCGCCCGAGATCCGCCGGGTCAACCGGCAAATAGGGGACGTGCCACTCGAGCTCACGCTCCGCGATCCCGGTGGCGATGGCTCGCTCCCGGTGCTCCGCGAAGCCCTTCTTGATCGCGTCCTGGTGAGTGCCGCTGAACGCCGTGTGGACGAGATCACCGACGTACGGGTGGCGCGGATGCACTTCAATGCGATTTGCGTGCTCGACCGTGCGGCGAATCTCATCGATGTCGGAGAAATCGATCATCGGGTCGATGCCCTGCGCGTGCAGATTGAGGGCGAGGGTCGCGATGTCCACGTTGCCGGTGCGTTCGCCGTTGCCGAAGATGCACCCCTCCACCCTTTGCGCCCCCGCGAGCACCGCGAGTTCGGCGCACGCGATCCCCGTGCCGCGATCGTTGTGAGGGTGAACAGACAGGATCACGCTGTCGCGGCGTGCGAGGTTGCGGTGCATGTACTCGATTTGGTCCGCGTACACGTTGGGGCTCGCGATCTCCACCGTGGCTGGCAGGTTCAGGATCACGGGCCGCTCCGGGGTTGCGTCCCAGAGCGTGGTCATGGCGTCGCAGACGTCGAGCGCGAAGTCGGGCTCGGTGAGGTTGAACACCTCCGGCGAGAACTCGAACCGCACGTTCGGTAGCCCGCCCGCGGCGCGCACTACCTCACGCCCGCCGTCGAGAATGAGCTCGGTGAGGGTCTGGCGATCCTTCCCGAGAACGGTATCGCGCCAGGTGGGAGCGGTTGCCGTGTACATGTGGATGACCACCGGGTTGCGAATTCCCCGGATTGATTCGACCGTGCGTTCGATGAGGTCGCGGCGTGCCGGGGTGAACACGACGATAGTGACGTGCTCGGGCGCGATTTCGTTCTCCGCGATGAGTCGAACGAAGTCGTAGTCCGTTTGCGAAGCCGAGGGGTAGCCGACTTCAATCTCGGTGTACCCCATAGCCACCATCAGCTCGAAGAAGCGACGCTTCCGCGCGGGGTCCATGGGCTCGGCGAGCGCCTGGTTCCCGTCGCGCAGGTCCACCGGCACCCAGAGCGGCGCCTGCGTGAGCTGGGCGCTCGGCCAGCTGCGCTCGGTGAGGGGAATCTCGACGCGGTCGTAGGCCGAGCGATAGCGGTGGCTCGGCATCTGCGAACCGCGCTGTCGGTTCCATGCGGGCGCTCCGCTCGGGCGGGGGCCTGCTGGTGTGTTGATCGTGGGGAAGGGGCGTGCGTGTGACATAGGAAACTCCTCGCGTCGTGTCTGGGGAGACCGGCACGATCGACACCACGACGGGGAGCCGGTCGGTCAGGCCCCGTCGTGGCGACGAAGGAGGAGGGTGCGCGTTCGCATGGCAACACAGTAACACAACTCCTCAGACAAGTTGAGGAGTGCTACGCTACGTGCATGTCTTCCTCTGATTCCGCCGCGACGGGGCGCATCGCGGCGCCCGCCCTCAGCCGCGCACCGCTCGCCGAGCAGGCCGCGGAGCTGCTGCTGTCGCGCATCCGTGCGGGCGAGTGGGAGCTCGGGGCGAAGCTGCCCGGTGAGACCACGCTCGCACCACAGCTGGGCGTCGGACGCTCCACCGTGCGCGAGGCGATCCGCCAGCTCGCCGGCCGTGGGGTGCTCGCCTCGCGGCAGGGCGCCGGGGTGTTCGTCACCGCACTCGACGCTCGCGAAGATTGGGATGCGGTGCTCGCCCGCGCCGGGATCATCGCCGTGATTGAGGCGCGCGCAGCAATCGAGACTGAGGCCGCGTCACTCGCCGCGGAACGCCGGACTCCTGCCGATTTGCGCGCGATTCGGCGCACCCTCGATCACCGCTCGGTGCAGCGCGCCGAGATTCCCGAGCACGTGGACGCCGACACCGCGTTCCATCGCGCAATCGTGGCAGCCGCGCACAACCCAATCCTGCTCGAGCTCTTTGACGGATTTACGCCCCGGGTGCGCCAGGCCATGATCGAGATGCTGCGCATCCGCGTCGCCTTCGGGAGCGAGGCGGATCATGGAGTGCACGTCGAACTCGCGGATGCGGTGGCGGATCGTGATCCCGCTCGAGCCGCGCAGCTCAGCCGCAACCATTTGAGCTCCCTGAAGGAAGGCCTCGCATGACCGACGCAGTACTCGAACTCGACGATGTGGTGTTCCGCCGACGCGGAAACGACATTCTGCGCGGGATCACACTCACCGTTCGCGCGGGGGAGCGCTGGGCACTGCTCGGCCCGAACGGTGCGGGCAAGAGCACCATTCTTGGGTTCTGCGGTGCGCAGACCCATCCCACCTCAGGCACCGCGCACGTGCTCGGACACCGCCTCGGCAGGGTCGACCTGCAGGCACTGCGCCACGAGATTGGGCATGTGAACCCGCGGCACCCGCTGAGCACGCCGCTGACCATGCTTGAGGTGGTACTCACCGGCCTCACCGCAACCATCGAGCTGCCGATGCGCTGGGCTCCGAGCGACGGTGACATTGTGCGGGCGGACGCGGCGATCGCGCGCGTGGGGCTCGCGCACCGGCGGGATGCACGCTGGCCTACACTGTCGCAGGGTGAGCGCGGTCGCGCGCTCATTGCCCGCGCGCTCGTCGCTGAGCCGCGGCTCCTGCTGCTCGACGAGCCGACGACAGGGCTTGATGTTGCCGCGCGCGAGCAGTTCCTTGAGACGCTCGACGAGCTCGCGATCGCGGCGCCTGAACTGACCTCGATCCTCGTGACGCACCACCTCGAGGAGCTCCCCGAGAGCACCACCCACGCCGTGGTGATTGCGCACGGAGAGATTGTCGCGGCAGGCGCCGTCGACGACGTGGTCACCACCGAAGTGATCTCGCGTGCGTTCGAACACCCGATTCGGGTGACGAAGGAAGACGGGCGCTGGGCCGCGCGGGCCGGCCGGGTGGCTACGCCTCTGCAGCCGGCGTAGCGTCCAGCTCGGCGAGCGTGGCCGCAAGCACCGCGGCGATGCGGCGCTCGCGTGTCTCCGCCCGCTTTGCGCTCGCAACACCGAGCGCGAGCTCCTTGCGGCGCGTGTAGGAGAACGCGTCGAACGCTGCACGTGCGCCGGCGTGCGCGTCGAGCGCGGCGCTCAGCTCCCCGGGAACGGACACCGTGCGTTCCTCAGTATCGAGTTCGATCTCGGCGATCACTGCGTCCCCGATCTCGACGCCAAGCTCTGAGCGGGCGGCCTTCGAAAGGCCGATCATATTCTGGCCGCCCATGCGCGCGAGCCGGAGCCGGGCCGTGCGGCCCGCGATGGTGACGCGCACCGCCGCGCGAGCTCCGCCGCCCAGTTCGGCGCTCTGCTCGTCGCTCAAAATCAGCGCAGTTGCCGGGCCGTGCGGCGCAAGCGTGGTGGAGATCGTCAGCGTCATGTCGGTATCGTACTCCGCAGTGTCGCGTGGCGCGCAGCGCGACTAGAGTGAGCGCCATGTGCGCAAGTTATGGGCTCGGCGGTGGGCCGCACGATCTGGGGCTGAGCTTTGACCTGCCGCCCATGCACGAGCCCGAGAGTCGTGCCCGCATCGCCGAGTGGGCGAGGGAGCAGCGCTCCACTGCGCGGATCACCGGGCGCAACGCGCGAAATCTCAACCCGCTGATCCACGAGGGCTTTGGCGAACGACGGGTGGACCTCGGCTGGTGGTGGCTGCACGTTGGGGGAGCCCCGGCAAAGTTTTCCGCGTTCAACGCGCGCTCAGACGCGCTCGCTCGAAAATGGCACGACCCACTGCAGCGCCGGGCGATCCTCCCCGCGCACTGGTACATCGAGAAGAGTCACACGTTCGCGCTGCCAGACGATGAACTGTTTGGCATCGCAGCGATCGTCACACCCGTGCCGCAGCCGGATGGTGCGCCGCTGCTGAGCTACGCGCTCGTCACCCGCGACGCGGTCGGCGCCGCCACCGAGGTGCACCCACGCATGCCCCTCATCCTGGCGCGGGAAACGCACGACGCGTGGCTTGATCCCACGCGAGTCGGTGATGCGAACTTCGTTGACGAAGTTGTTGCAGCAGGCACGCCGCTTGCTGAGCGCGCCGCGGTGATCGCCCGTCCCGCTGCATGACGGGTGCAACTCCCGGCGATAGTCTGAATTCGTATGGTGAACAGGGAGCGCTGCCGGCCCACGCGTGTGCGATGCGGCCGACGCGCCTGGGAGAAAGAAGTCTCATGACTCAGGAACAGAGCGCGCTCGAGGCGGGCATCCGCTCGGTCGTCGACGCGCAGTTTGGCCAGACGATGGAGGATCTGTCGGCGCTGGTGCGTATTCCCTCCGTGTCGTGGCCCGCGTTCGACACGGCGCACGTTGCGCAGAGCGCTGAGGCGATTGCCGCGCTGCTGCGGGAGACCGGCGTGTTCGATGTTGTGGATATTCGCCGCGCGCCGGTGGAGGGTGGCACCGAGCTGGGGCAGCCCGCGGTGGTGGCTCGGCGGGAGCCAAAGAACGGCAAGCCGACAGTGCTGCTCTACGCGCACCACGACGTGCAGCCGCCCGGCAAGGACGAGGACTGGGAGACGCCGCCGTTCGAGCCGACCGAGCGGAACGGTCGCCTGTACGGGCGCGGAGCCGCGGACGACAAGGCCGGCGTGATGGCGCACTTGGGGGCGATCCGCGCGTTCGCCGCGGCGGCCGAGGCTGAGGGGCGCGAGCTCGAACTCGGCATCGCGCTCTTCATTGAGGGCGAGGAAGAGTGGGCGTCGCAGTCCTTCGGGAACTTCCTGCGCGAGAACAAGGAACTGCTCGCGGCAGACGCGATCATCGTCGCAGACTCCAGCAACTGGGATATCGAGACCCCTGCGCTCACGGTGGCGCTGCGCGGCGCAGTGGCGTTCAACCTGCGCATCGACACGCTGGATCACGCCTCGCACTCCGGCATGTTCGGCGGAGCCGTGCCGGACGGCATGCTTGCGGCCGTCCGCGTGCTCGACTCGCTGTGGGACGCAGACGGCGCAGTGGCCGTGCCCGGCCTCGTCACGGCCGACCTCGACCTCCCGGCATACGGCGAGGATCGCCTCCGCGAGGAGGCCGGCCTGCTCGACGGCGTAACGCCGATCGGTCGCGGCGAGATCCTCTCGCGGCTCTGGGCGCAGCCGGCCGTCACGATCACGGGGATCGATGCACCCGACGTTGCGAACGCGTCGAACACGCTGATTCCCGGGGTGCGCGTGCGCGTGAGCGCGCGGATCGCCCCCGGCCAGGATCCTGCCGCCGCCTACGCAGCGATCCAGCAGCATCTCGAGACGAACGCGCCGTTCGGGGCGCAGCTGAGCTTCGAGGACCCCGACTTTGGTCAGGCCTTCCTTGTCGACACGAGCGGGTGGGCCGTGACCGAGGTCCGTGGCGCAATGGCCGACGCGTGGGAGCGCGAGCCCGTCGATATCGGGGTGGGCGGCTCGATTCCGTTCATCGCTGAGCTCGTCGAGGAGTTCCCGGGTGCACAGATCCTGGTGACGGGCGTGGAGGATCCCGATGGTCGGGCGCACAGCCCGAACGAGTCGTTGCACATCGAGTCGTTCCGCAAGTCGCTCCTCACCGAGGCGCTGTTCCTCGCACGGCTGAACGCCCGCACCGCGTAAACGCGCACGCCGGGCTACCTCACGCAGCAGACACATCCAAAACAGAGCACGACCCGGAGAACGCAGATATCTCGGATCCCGCGAGGGAATTCTCACCGAGACTCTGGATTTCTCCGAGTCGTGCTCTGTTGTCGGTGTGCTGCCTGCGCAGCCCGCAGCGAGCCTACTCGCGGTGCGCGCCCGGTGCCTCCGGTGCTGCGGGTGCTGCCGGCACCTGGCCCGACGCGGTCGCCTGCGCACGCAGCAGGTCGCGGATCTCGACGAGCAGCTCCTGCTCGGTCTCGGCGGCAACCTCCTCGTCCGCATCCTTCTTGCTCATATCGCGAAGCTTGTTCATCGGCATGACGAACACGAAGTACACGACTGCCGCGACAATCAGGAAGTTGAGGATCGCGCCGATGAGCGCGCCAAACGCGATCGAACCACCGCCGGGCAGCTCAACGAGGAGCGCACCGTCAAGTGAATCGGCCTTGAACACCATCCCGATGATCGGGTTGATCAGCGAATCGACGACCTTCTGCACGACGGCGTTGAAGGCCGCGCCAATGACAACGGCAACAGCCAGATCGACGACGTTGCCGCGCAGCAGAAACTCTTTGAACCCCTTGAACATTCGTTCTCCCTCCTGGAAAGTACCTGTCACTAACGTTAGTGGTGCAGCGGGTCAGACGACCAGAGCCCCACGCGGGAAGTCCGCGCAGGGCTCTGATTCGTCGGTCATGCGAGAAACCTACATGCAGGCGACGTAGTCCTCGGTGATCGCGGTCATGGCGTCCTCGGAGATCTGCACAGCGTCATCGGTCGTGGCAATCTTCGCGGGGTCGGCGATCAGTTCGGCGAACTTCGCGTACAGCTCCTTGTTGGGGCTCTCGACCTCGCCGAGCTTCGTGTAGCGGGCGACCTCGTCGGCCGAGTACTCGGTGGTGTTCGGGTCCGTCTTGTCGATCGCATCTTCAAGCGCGGCGCAGAACTCCGCGGAGCGGTCTGCGTCACCGGCGGTGGCATCGAGATCGCTCGAGTTGCCCTCGAGTGCGTCCTCGAGCTCGGCGGTTGCGTCTTCGTACTGGCTGAGCGAAGACTCGGCGGCGGTGTTCGCTGCCTGGACTGCGAAGCCAGCGAAGATGAAGAAGAAGATCATGCCAATGATCGAGAGGCCGAGGCTCACATAGCCGATGATCGTTCCCGCAAGGGCCATGCCGCGGCCGCGCTCACCCGTGCGCTTGATCTGCGAGAGCGCAATGTGGCCGCAGATGATGCCTACGACGTTCATCAAGATGCCGGTGACGAGCGCCACGATCGCGAGCGCGTTCATGGGCGGCTGCTGCTGCGGCTGGCCCGGGTACGGCGCACCGGCGGGCATCGCGCCCGGTCCGGCGGGCGGGGCGGGCGGAGCCGCTGCGTAGGCCGGGGGCTGCGTGTACTCGGGCTGCGTGTACGTGGGCGGCGCGATGGCGGGCTCAGTGGGAGCAGCAGGCTCAGCGGGAGCAGCAGGCTCAGCGGGCACAGCCTCTGCGGGAGCCTCGGGGACCTGAGGTGCTGCGGGGGCCTGCGGTGCCGCGGGAACAGCGTTGGGATCGACGGGCTGCGGGTTCTCCGAGCCGGGGGTGGTGGGGTGAGACATGGCGGATGAAGCTCCTGGTGGGGGCGGAGGACGGGCGGAACTCAGCGCAGCGGGGGAGTGCCAGCGGCTCCGCGCACGCATCGAATGCGACGCGCACTCTTCCATTGTAATAACGGGCTTCCCGACACCTCCAACCAAGTGGTCGAGGCGAGCGAAACCACGGCCGGTATGCATAGCTGAATAGAATGGGGGAGGTCACCAACGACGAGGAGCAAAGTTGAAGTACATCTCGACCCGCGGCGGCATGGCCCCGGCACCGTACAGCGCGATCCTGCTGGAAGGTCTCGCCACCGATGGCGGCCTCGTGGTTCCGGAGACCGTTCCGCAGCTCACCGCCGAGCGCATCGAAGCGCTGCGCGGACTCTCGTACGCTGAGCTCGCAACAGAGATCCTGAGCCTGTATGCGACGGATATTCCGCGTGCGGACCTTGCGCAGATGTGCGCCGCAGCGTACAGCTCGGAGAACTTCGTTGCTGAGGAGATTGTGCCGCTCACGGCGATCGACGAGCAGATCTCGTTGGTTGGCCTGTCCGAGGGGCCGACCCTCGCTTTCAAGGACATGGCGATGCAGTTTCTCGGCCAGTCGCTCGAGTACGTCCTCGCCCGCAGCGACCGCGCGTTGAACATCATCGGCGCAACCTCGGGCGACACCGGCTCGGCAGCGGAGTACGCGCTCCGTGGCAAGGAGGGCATCGCGGTGTTCATGCTCTCGCCGCAGGGCCGGATGAGTGACTTCCAGCGCGCACAGATGTACTCGCTCACCGATGCGAACATCCACAACATCGCCGTTGCTGGCGTGTTCGACGACTGCCAGAACCTCGTGAAGGAGCTCTCGGGAGACCTCGAGTTTAAGCGCGCGCACGAGCTCGGCACCGTCAACTCGATCAACCTCGGCCGCATTAGTGCGCAGATGGTCTACTACTTCTGGGCCTGGCTCCGTGCGACGGATGCGGTTGCCGCGGACGAACGAGCAGCCTTCGAGGTCTCGTTCACTGTTCCGTCCGGCAACTTTGGCAACATCCTCTCGGGGCACATGGCCCGCGCAATGGGGCTGCCCATCCGCCGCCTCGTGCTCGCCGCGAACGAGAACAACGTGCTCGATCAGTTCTTCCGCACGGGCATCTACGAGCCGCGCGGCGCCGCGGAGACCTACGCGACTTCGAGTCCCTCGATGGACATCTCAAAGGCATCGAACATCGAGCGCTTCATCTTCGACTTGTTGGGCCGGGACACCGCGCGCCTCGCCGCCGCCTGGGAGGAACTCGCCGAGACTGGCCGCATCGATCTCACGCAGGAACTGCCGCGCCTGGACACCGAGTTCGGGTTCCAGAGTGGCACGAGCACGCACGCGGATCGTGTCGCGACCATTCGTGACGTGCATGCCTCGAGCGGAATCATCATCGACCCGCACACCGCCGATGGCGTGAAGGTCGCGCGCGAGCACGTCGAGCCCGGTATTCCGATGCTGGTGCTCGAGACCGCGAAGCCCGAGAAGTTCCCCGACATCGTTCGGGAGGCGACCGGGATCGAGCTAGGCATGCCCGAGCACCTCGCGGACCTGCTCGAGCTGCCGCAGCACGTGACCGAGATGGGCAACGACGCGGCGGCGCTTCGCGCATTCATCGCGGAGCGCGCCGTCCAGGCGTAGACTCCGAAAACCACATCGGGATCGGGGAGGTCATCGTGTTCGGAGGACAGCGACAGAGGCAGCTTGCGCGTCGGGTTGCCGAGCTTGAACGCCGCACTGGTGGCGCCCCGGATCCCGCACAGGGACTCGTCCCCGAGGCACCTGCGGGACGTGCGGGCCGCGCATGGGGCGATGGCTTTGGTCTTGTCGCGACTCGCTCGCTGCAGGTCATTATCGTGCTGGCCCTCACCACCGTGGTGGTGCTGGGCCTACGCTCGCTCAGCACCGTGGTGATCCCGATCCTCTTGGCGCTCATCTTGGCGAGCACGTTCTCGCCGGTGATGCGGTGGCTGCGCGCGCGAAACGTGCCGCCGGCGCTCGCGACGGTACTCGTGCTGCTCGCGATCGCGCTCATCCTCACCGGGGTGGGGTGGCTCATCGTGTGGGCCGTGCAAGACGAGTGGGACGAGCTTGCGGAGCAGGCCCACGATGGCTTCACGCAGGTGCTCGACTGGGTGCAGACGCTCCCCATCGCACCGAGCAGCGAGCAACTCGCCGAGTGGCAGAAGACCGTTGTTGATTTCGTGACCAGCGCCCAGTTTGGCTCGGGCGCGATCGCAGGCGTGGGCGCGGTCACCGGATTTGTGACCAGCCTGGTGCTCATGATCGTCGTGTTGTTCTTCTTCCTGAAGGATGGTCCGCAGATCTGGCAGTTCCTGCTGCGCCCGTTCACCGGCGCCGGCCTCGCGCGGGCAGAGCGCGCCGGCCAGAAGACTGTGGCGACGCTCGGCTCGTATGTGCGCGGTACGGCGGCGGTTGCCGCGGTCGACGCTATCGGCATCTGGATCGGCCTCGTGATCCTGCAGGTGCCGCTTGCGCTGCCGCTCGCCGTGCTCGTGTTTGTGCTTGCCTTCATCCCGATTGTCGGTGCGACGCTCGCCGGCATCTTGGCTGCGCTTGTGGCTCTGGTGGCGAATGGGCCAGTCAACGCGATCTTGGTGGTGGGCGTTGTCGTGCTCGTCAACCAGCTCGAGGGGAACTTCCTCCAGCCGGTACTCATGGGTCGTGCGTTGAAACTTCACTCTCTGGTGATTCTGCTTGCCTTGACCATCGGTACCGTTCTCAGCGGGGTCCTGGGTGCGGTGCTCGCGGTGCCGATCGCGGCGGTGGCCTGGGGGATCATCCAAGTGTGGGATGGGCCGAATACGCCCGCGAAGTGGTTCCGGCCGCGCGAGCGACGCGATGCCTAGCACTGCGCTACGCTGATCGGCAGAGCGGCGCCCGTCGCACGAGCGAAGGAGTGTCATGCGGTTCCTCTACCAAATCGTCGCGCAGATCGTGCTGGGCGCGATCGCCCTCATCGTCATCCACTTTGCGCTCCCCGGCGTGACGCTGCACCTTGCTGGCTTCTTCATCGCGCTCGGCGTCTTCACCCTCGCGCACGCGCTCTTCGGGCCGTTCGTGCTGAACATTGCGCAGCGCTACGCAGCGCCTCTTGCGGGTGGCGTCGGGCTCGTAGCGACCGTGCTCGCGCTGTGGGTCGCGACCCTCTTCACCGGCGGCATCGAAATCCACGGCGTGAGTTCCTGGGTGCTCGCGCCGATCATCGTGTGGCTCATCACCGCTCTTGGCGGGTGGCTGTTCATGGCGTTCTACGTGGACAAAAAGCTGAAGCGTCGGGCCGCCGCGAAGACGCTGCGAGCGGCGCGCTGATTCCTGCAGATCGGGATCCGGAAGTGCGGTCCGCGAGCGACGCCGCGCCGGTGCTCCGGGCCGACCGGACGAGCGTCGACATCGACGGTGCGCAGCTGCTGCCCGCCACGTCGATCGCGCTGCAGGAGGGACGTGCAGTCGCCGTCCGCGGGCCGAATGGCGCGGGCAAGACCACGTTGCTCCGCGTGCTGACGGGCAGGCTTCGCCCCAGCGCGGGGGAGTGCACGCTGTTTGGTGAGCGAATCGACGATCGCGATCGCGCCGTGCGACGGCACATCACCGCGCTCATCGAGCCGCCCACGCTCTATCCCGACCTCACGCTTCGCGACCACATCGCGCTCATTTCGGCCGCATGGTCAGGCGAGACGACTGGGGGAGAGCGCGCCCGTGACCCGCGCGGTGCCGGCCCCGCGGCGCCCCCGCGCTGGAGCGGGCTCGGCGACGCCGCGCTCGAGGCGTTCGGCATCGGGGCACTCGCGGATCGCTTCCCGAACGAGCTCTCGAGTGGGCAGCGGCAGCTCGTCTCGCTCGCCGTGACCCTCGCGCGGCCCTGCTCGGTGTTGTTGCTCGATGAGCCGGAGCAGCGGCTTGATCCGGATCGCCGCGGCATCGTTGCCGAGGTGCTGTGCGCCGCACGGGCCGCTGGGGTGGCGCTCGCGTTCGCATCGCACGATCCCGAGCTGGTTGCGCGGGTTGCTGACGCTGAGGTGCTCGTCGGAGCTGCGAGCGGGCAATGAAGCTCTCCCAGGGCAGCTTCCGCGCAGACGCCGCCGCGCTCCGGGCGGTTCGTGCCGTCCGCCGCGCGCGTGGCGACACGCTGAGCGCGGGCGATGTCTCGTATCGGATCTACCTCGCGATCATGCTGACCATCATCGTGGTGGCGCCCGCGGTTCGCACGTCGGTGCTGGGGGCCGCGCCCGTGCTGCCTGATCTCGTTCAGCAGCCGGGCGCACTCGCGGCACTGCTCACTGCCACAACGGCCGGGGTCGTGTTCCTTGGCGGTCGCGGCGGACCCGCACGCGCGGGACTCCCGCAGCTTGATCTGCTGTTCCCAACGCCTATTGCGCGGTGGCGTCTGCTCGCTCCGCCCGTGGTGCGATGGCTGCTTGCCGGAGCTGCGCTGGGTGCAGTGCTCGGCGGAGTATGGGCTATCGCGGCGCTGCTTCGCGGGCCGCTTCCTTGGGCGGTGCTGGTCTCGGTCGTCGTGGCAGGAATGTGTGTCGGGGTGGTACTCGTCGGCGCGTTGCTTGTTGGGCAGGTGGGCCTTCGGACGCGTGCGGTGCTCGCCGCCGTGTTGGCAGTGCTCGCCGCAGCCCAGCTCATTTGGGGGCCACTGGGTGACCCGTGGTCCGGGGCTAGCCGAGTGCTCGAACTGAGCGTGCCCGCTGGGACTGCCTCCGGCGCTGCGGGCGGAGCCGTTGAGGTGTCCGCCGTACACATGCCCAGTCTGCTCCGCGCACTCGTCATGCCTGTCGCCGCGGCGCTGGTTGTGGTGTGCGGGGCGGTTCCGCTCGCCGCTCGCCTGCCCCGCGAACTCCTGCGCGAACAGGCGGTCAACTGGGACGCTGCGAGTGCGCTCGCCTTGACCGGTGATCCGACGGCTGCGCTCGCTCGTTTCGGGGCGCCGGTGACCATGGGCCGGCGGCTTCGGCTGCGACCGAGCGCTCGGCTCTGGGGCATGCTGCTCCGGCGTGATCTGTTGGGCCTCGTCCGCGCGCCGGGGCGAAGCCTCGCAGCCGCCATCGGGGTGGCCAGTGCGGGAGTGCTGTGGGCGGTCGCGGTGCAGTCAGGGGCGGGACTCGGCGGTGCGGCACTCATGGGTGCCGTGGCGGTTGCGGTGGGTTCGTTCTCGGTGCAACCGTGGTGTCGCGGAATGGTGACCGCGGCGGGCGGGGCTGGATCGCCCGCCCTGCTTCCGCTGAGCCCTGGCGCGCTGATCGCGGCGCACGCGCTGACCCCGCTGCTTGCGAGCACTCTGGCTGTGGCGGGTGGCGCTGCGGCCGCGATCTCTTTCGCGACGCTCGGCTTGGGTGGGTGGCAGACAACGCCGGACGGATTCCTCGCGGTGTGGAGCGCGCCGGGGTTTGCGGCGGTGCTGGTGCTGTTACGCGCTGCGGCTGCGCTGAAGGGCACGATCCCGCTCCGGTTGCTCGCGCCGGTGCCGACCCCGATGGGTGACGTCTCGGCCATGAACGTTTTCATCTGGACGATCGACGGTCCGGTCGTTGCGTTGCTGGTCGGGGGAGCGCTGGGGGCGGCGTGGTCTGCGGGCTCGCCGGTCGCCGCGGCGGTGACGACCGGTGTGGCGCTCGTCTGCCTCGGGGCGTGGGCGTACTCGCGTCTTCGGCCCAGCCTCACGCAGTAGCTCGAGCGGTGAAAAATGCCGGAATTCCGCGGTGACACGCGCGGGCCGCTGGCGCGAGTTTGCTGTTGCCCCGGACCCATGGCAAACTAAATGAGTTGCCAGCGCGGCGGGGGAAACCTCGAAGCTCAGGGAACAGCGTCCGGCCCCATCGTATAGCGGCCTAGTACGCCGCCCTCTCACGGCGGTAACGCGGGTTCGAATCCCGCTGGGGTCACCGGATCGAAAGCCTCACCTTCGGGTGGGGCTTTCGTTGTTTCTGCGGCTTTCCCCGGGCCCTCCCGATTCACGGTTTATTTGCCACGCCCCACTTTCACCCTCTTCTTGAGGGTGAACTGACTTTCCAGAGTGGGATCAGGGGTTCCTCACGGTGTCCTGTTTTGCCGCGTGTTTCCGCGGTTTTCTGGGGTCTGAATGTCAGTGGTCACTGCTTGAATGAGCACATGACCACCACCCGAGGTTCTCCCCCTGCTGGCTCGCCGCTCGCGCCGCGCCGGGCTTCCCGGGTGCGCTTCCAGAAGACCTCCGCGGCTCACACTTCTGCTCCACCCCAGCCGCCGGAGTTCGACCCCACCGAGCTCATCACCAAAGCATTCGCGTCCGTAGCCCCCGGTGTCATCCCACCCGTGTTCTCCGTTCGGGTGGTCGATGACGTGGTCGGCATACTGGAACAGTTTGACCGCTTCCAGAACATCCTCACCGCCGCACGCCTGAACGTTCTCTCCTTCGCGATGGAGACCGCGGTGCACCGCGCCCCTTCCGGAAGCGGCGACATCCCATATCGCTCCCTGCGTGCCGAGATCGCGACCGCCCTTCATCAGAGCGAACATGTTGTGGAACGCGATCTGAACCTTGCGAGCGCACTCACGATGCGTTTCCCGGCCACCCTGCCGCGCATGCTCACCGGCCAGGTTTCTCCCGAGCATGTGCGCGCACTCGTAGAGTCCTCGGACGCGCTGGGGCTTGGACAGGACTCGGAGTCGGTGCGTGTGCGGGGCAGGTACGAGGCGGAGGTGCTGCGGCGTGCTGAGTCCCAGACGCCGCAGCGTTTGCGGCCGATCGCGCGGAAGCTTGCCCGTGAGCTCGCGAGATCACTGCCGAAGCCGGCCCCGTTCCCGGGCGTTGACCCCACGAGCGGTGGCTCTGCTGGTCCGGACACGGCTTCCCCAGGGCCGTCCGGCACTGACCCCAGCAACACAGACCCCAGCACCGGTGATCCCAGCAGTGCGGACCCAAACGCCGCCGACCCAACGATCACCGGTCCCGACGGCGCTGACCCGAACGGCCTCGACCCCAACAGCCCCGGCCAGACCGGCGGCGCCCCTGTTCCTTCGCCGGAGTGTGAGCGAAAAGTGTGGGTGCGTGATCACGAGAACGGGATGGCGGAGCTGGTGGCGTTCATGCCGTCACCTGTGGCGTATGCGATTCATGATCGTTTGACGCGGCTCGCGAAGTCCGCGGAAGTAACCGAGCATCAACTCGCCCGCGCCCTCACGGACAGCGGCACCGGTCCCGCAGACACGGGCACGGGTGAAGCGTCACCCGCGCACCCCACGCGCAAGCCACGGGGTGTGAGAGCACAGAGTGTCGCAGAACGACGGCGCCTCCTCCGGGAACTCCGCCCGGGCATGAAAGGTGGGCGTCCCGGGGTCCGAGAGATCCGGGCAGGGATCCCCAAGCGCAGCCGCGCGCAGACCCGCACGGATGTGCTCCGGGACCTGCTCCTTGCCGGGGATCCGATGCGGCTGGTTGCGGGGTCTCCGGAGGAGGCGGTGCGGGCGCACATCCAGGTCGTGGTGACCACCAGAACACCCCCACCAAACGACAGCGCTGCTCCCGTGCCTGGTGCCCAGGCCGCGAAGCCCACAGCCACCGACCAGACCGCGACTGGCACAGCACCATCCGCGCAGCCGGAGTTCACGGATGCCGAACTCATCGGGTCCGGACCCGTCGACCCCGATCAGATTCGCGGCTACGCAGGCCACGCCGACTTCTGGGAGAAGGTCACCGTGTCGGGTGAGAGTGGGGATGTGCTGAGTGTGGACCGGTATCGGCCCAGTGCACAGATGCGTCGCTTCCTCGGGGCCCGCGACCTGCACTGCAGGTTCCCCGGCTGCCGGGTGCCGGTGAACCGCTGCGATATTGACCACACCATCCCCGCAGCAGATGGCGGCACGACATCCACAGACAACCTCGCACATCTCTGCCGGGGCCACCACACCATGAAGCACAACTCTGACTGGGACCACCGTTTGTTGCCGGACGGGACAATGCGCTGGCGGTCCCCAACCGGACGCGTGTACGACGATGAACCGCCGAGCCGGGTGAGGTTCCTGAAACACGACAACACCGGAACGCCACCACCGAGGCCATCAGTGACGAGGTCAACGGCCCCGCCGCCGACACCGCCGGTTCGCACAGCACGACCGCTTGTTCCTCCACGGCCCGTCGTTGACGACGATCCCGACGACCACCCATTCTGAGCGACTGCATTCTGGGTGGCTGCAGGCTGGCCGTGCGTAGTGATGAGACCGCAGCTGTGAAGCGACGCGCCAACTCAGGTGGGCAGATTTTGCGCCCAGCCGCGAGCTGTGCCAAGATAGTCAGGTTGCCAGCGCAACGGGGGAGACCTCGGAGCTCAGGGAACAGCGTCCGGCCCCATCGTATAGCGGCCTAGTACGCCGCCCTCTCACGGCGGTAACGCGGGTTCGAATCCCGCTGGGGTCACCGGATCGAAAGCCTCACCTTCGGGTGGGGCTTTCGTTGTTTCTCGGGTCGCTCGCGCGGATATGCTGGGAGGGTTCTGTCCACGCACATAGAGGAGCGCTCAGTGACCCGCACCATCAAGCTCGCAGTACTTCCCGGCGACGGTATTGGCCCGGAGGTGATCGAGCAGGCGAATCGCGTCCTCGACGCGGTTCTCGTGGGCGGTGACGTGGAACTCGCGCGTACCGAATTCAAGCTCGGTGCCGAACGGTTCCTCGAGACCGGAGAAACCCTGCCCGAGGAAGAGCAGCAGGCAATCGCCGAGCACGACGCGATCCTCTTCGGTGCGGTCGGCGGTGTCCCTGGAGACGCGCGACTCAAGCACGCGAACATCGAACGCGGGCTGCTGCTCAAGCTGCGCTTCGACTTCGACCACTACGCGAACGTGAGGCCGTGCACACTCTTCCCCGGCGTTGAGTCGACGCTTCGAGCTCCGGGCGAAGTCGACTTCGTCGTAGTGCGCGAGGGCACCGAAGGCCCCTACGTTGGGAACGGCGGCACGCTGCGCGCCGGCACGCCGCATGAGGTCGCCACGGAAGTATCGGTGAACACCGCGATGGGCGTGGAGCGCGTGGTCCGCTACGCGTTCGAGACGGCTCAGTCGCGCCCCCGCAAGAAGCTGACCTGGGTGCACAAGACAAACGTGCTCGTACACGCGGGAGCGATCTGGCAGCGCGTCGTCGCCGCGGTCTCCGCGGAGTACCCCGAGATCGCGGTCGACTACATGCACGTCGATGCCGCCACGATTTTCATGGTGCAGGATCCCGCGCGCTTCGACGTGATCGTCACTGATAACCTGTTCGGAGACATCCTCACGGACCTGGCCGGCGCTATCGGCGGCGGCATCGGGCTCGCGGCGTCCGGCAACATCAATCCCGACGGCACGTTCCCGAGCATGTTCGAGCCCGTACACGGCTCTGCGCCCGACATCGCTGGGCAGCAGAAGGCGGACCCGACCGCGGCGATCCTCTCCGCGGCTCTCCTCCTCGATCACCTGGACCTCGGCGCAGAGGCGGACCGCGTCCGCGAAGCGGTCCGCGCCGACCTCGCTGTTCGCGGCGACGCCGCCCGCGCGACCGCGGCAGTTGGCGACGCAATCATCGCGGCTCTGCCCTCGCGCTAACGACGCACCAGGCTCGACCCTCCCGCACCCGCTCTTCTTCAGAAGGAACACCTCATGACTGACCTGGTATTCACCCACACCGAGGCCCAGCGCCGCTCCGCCGCCGAGCGCGAGGCGCTGCTCGTTGATCCCGGCTTCGGCAACGTCTTCACTGACCACATGGTGTCCGTGGCCTGGACCAAGGACGCGGGGTGGCATGACGCTGAGGTCATTCCGTACGGTCCGATTCCGCTCGACCCTGCCTCCTCCGTGCTGCACTACGGGCAGGAGATCTTCGAAGGGCTGAAGGCCTACCGCCGCGCCGATGGCTCGATCGTTACCTTCCGCCCAGAAGCGAACGCGCGCCGACTCAACGAGTCGGCTGTGCGCCTCGCTCTGCCCGAAATCCCCGAAGAAATCTTCGTGCAGGGCGTACGCGAGCTCGTGCGTATCGACGCGGACTGGGTGCCGAGTGGTGCCGACCAAAGCCTGTACCTGCGCCCGTTCATGATCGCCGATGAGAGCTTCCTCGGGGTGCGGGCCGCGGAGCGCGCACGCTTCCTCATCATCGCTAGCCCGGCGGGCCCCTACTTCTCGGGTGGGGTGAAGCCGGTGTCGATCTGGCTCTCGCAGGATCTGGCCCGTGCGGGGCGCGGCGGCACGGGGGCCGCGAAGTGCGGCGGCAACTACGCTGCCTCGCTCCTCCCGCAGCAGGTGGCCGCAGAGAACGGCTGCCAGCAGGTGCTCTTCACTGACTCGGCGACGACGGACACGATCGACGAGCTCGGCGGCATGAACCTGTTCCTAGTGCGCGCCGACGGCACGGTGCTCACCCCGCAGCTGAACGGCAACATCCTCGATGGGATCACGCGCCGCAGCCTCATCCAGCTTGCGAAGGATCGCGGGCATACCGTTGAAGAACGCGAGATCACGGTCACCGAGTGGCGCGAGGGGGTCGCCGATGGCACGATCACGGAGGCTTTCGCCTGCGGCACCGCCGCAGTGATCACGCCGATACAGCAGCTCAAGTCCGAAGACTTCGCGATCGATTTCGGGGCGAACGCGCCGGGTGAGCTCACGATGTCGCTCCGCGAAGAGCTCACGGGGATCCAGTTCGGCACGCGTGAGGATCGTCACGGCTGGCTTGAGGTCATCGTCCCGGCGGACGCACGATGAAGGTCGCGCGCTTCCAGATCGATGGCGAGATTTCCTTTGGGATTCTCGACCGGGCGGAGAACGGTGAGGGCGTCGAGCTCGTCGAGCTGATGGCCGATCCCATCGTGGCGGGCTACGACACGACGGGGCGACGGCTCAAGCTTGAAGAGGTGCGCCTGCTTGCCCCCGTGATCCCACGCTCGAAGGTCGTGTGTGTCGGAAAGAACTACGCCGACCACATCGCGGAGATGGCGGGCGTGACGGGTGGTGAGACCCCCGCGGAGCCCGTGCTGTTCCTGAAGCCCAACACCTCGGTGATCGGGCCCGGGGACGCCATTGTTCGGCCCGAGATCTCTGAACGGGTTGAGCACGAGGGCGAGCTCGCGATGGTCATTGGTGCCGTTGCGAAGAACGTGTCCGAGGAGGAAGCGCTCAGCTACGTGTTCGGCTTCACGTGCGCAAACGATGTGACCGCGCGTGACCTGCAGATCGCGGATGGTCAGTGGACCCGGGGGAAGGGGTTTGACACGTTCTGCCCGCTCGGCCCGGTCATCGAGACCGATCCCGATCTCTCGGATGCGCGCATTGTCACCCGGGTCAACGGTGAGGTGCGCCAGGAGGGCAGCACCGCGCAGCTGATCCACTCGCTCGCGAAGATTGTCGCGTTCGCCTCGCAAGCATTTACGCTGCTGCCGGGCGACGTGATTCTCACGGGGACACCCGCGGGTGTCGGACTGCTCGAGGCGGGCGACACCGTTGAGGTAGAGATCGAGGGGATCGGGATCCTCCGCAACCCGGTCCGCGACGCCGCTGCGGCCCAGTAAGTAGACGCATGAACGACTGGAACGGCCCCGAATTCGCGGGCTCCGCCGCTCCCCGGCGCGAGCCCCTGAGCTACCCCGGGGCCGTTCCAGCCGCGTCGGTGCTGATTACCCAGGACCGTGTGTGGCGCATTCTTGACCGCTGGAGCGACCCGCTCACGTGGGAAGCGCCGACAGAACAGCGCTTGGGCAGCTGCCGGGTTGCGATCGATGAGGAATCTGCGCGCGAGCTCGGGCTCTCTCACCGCGTCTCGCCGACACTGAACAGCGTGTTGGAAGAGCTCACCGGCGCGATTGCGGACGGCCTCGTCCCCGTGATCGCGATCGGCTCAAACGCTGCGCCGTCCCAGCTGCGCAATAAGTTCGAGGCCGAGTCCACGCAACTGGTGGTCCCGTCGATTCGTGCGCGAATCACTGGGTATCGCGTGGGCTTTACCTCCTTCCTCGCCCCCGCCGGGTATCTCCCTGCGACGATTTTCCCGGAGGTGGGCGCAACGACCGCGACGACCGTGCAGTTTGTCAGCCGGGCACAGCTGCGCGCGATCGACGCCACTGAATCGCCCTGGTACCGGCGCGTGTGGGTAGACGACGCGCAGATTCTGCTCGAAACGGGCGAGCGCATTCCCGGCGCCTACGCGTACGTCGCGCATCACGGCGTGATCGGCGATGCGCGCGGCCCCTTCATCTTCGGTACAGCGGACGCTGGGCTGATCGAGCCAGAGGACATCACCGCGCGCCGGCTGCCGACGCAAGAGCGTGCCCTGCGAGCGCTGCTCGAGGACGAGGTGTGCAGGGAGGCCTGGGGGAGCACACCCGCGGAACTGTTCGCCGCACTGCCGGGAGCGCAAGGATCCCTCGAAACCCTGCAGCGAAGCAACCACGTTCTGCATCGAAACATGCTCGCCGAGCGCACCGATTGCATGGGGAGCGAAGCGGCTCGATACGGGTTTCCATTCCCGCAGCGGCCCGCAGCCCCGCTCCCGGGGCTCGCGGGGCGTGACGGATTGAGCGTGACCGTTGGGCGAACCCACGATCTCCTCGAGCGCCGAGGAAACTCCGTGGTGCGCCTCGGCGAACGTGTCCGCTCGGCGCTCGGCAATCCCACGCACGTCGAGATTGTTTCTGAGGCACTGCACGGTGGAGTCGCTGCGCGTGCGCCCCGTGTGATCGCATCGGTGTACACATCGAACGGAGATGCCGCTCCGCCCGCGGATCCCGATCTGATCGAGGTTGACCACATGTTGCGGATGGGCGCGGGGCTTGAAGTGGGGGAGCGGGCGATCCTGCGGCCCGTGACCGTGGAGCGGCGCGACTCGTTTGATGCGCTGCTCGGGGCGCCCAACTATGTTTCGTTCCGGGTCACGCTCGCGGATCCTTCGAGCACCGAGCGCGAGGTGTGCCTCATGAGTGAGCTGTCGCTGCAGCTACTGGGCATCTCGAGCGGTGACTACGTGGTCCTCGAAGGCGCCGCTGGAGACGACGGGCAGGTGCGCACCCTTGTCGTCAAGGCGTTTCAGGTGCCCGAGGACGTGTGGCAGGAGCGCGTCCGCGTCTCGACCGGGAGCTGGGACGATCGCTTCCCCGGAGCGCGCAGCACCCTGGGCATTCATCCCGACATTCCGACCCTGTTCATCGACGCCGCCACACGGGCTCGGCTTGGGCTTGCTGCACAGCAGCTTGCGGTGGTCCGCGCCAGACCAGCGAGGCTGCAGCAGTTCGGCAATGAGGTGCGTGAGATGCTGCTGCTCCTCGCCATCGCCTTCATCGGCATCGTTGGGATCATCCCGAATTTGTGGGTGGGCGCCGGGCTCTTCGGGCTGCTGCTCGTCGGCTCGTTCTGCCTGATGATTGTGAAGCTGCGGCGACGCCTCTCGCACCGGGCGGCGGGACGGCGCAGAAGCCCCGGATAATCGCAGCCACGGCGGGGGCCACATGGGCTACGCTCGGGAGGCAACAAGGGCCGCAACGAGGAGGTCGAGTGCCGAGCTCATGGCAGGCGCTGCAGCGCGGAGAGTCCGTCCGAGAACGTCGGCGGGCGCTTGAACGTGCGCACGAGCGGTTTGTGAGTTCGGCTGCGAGCGCAGCCCTGCACGATCCGAATGCGGAGCTCGAGCTGCGCGAGCGTTTCGCGGCGACGCCCGGTGTGCGTCCGTTCGTACTCGACTCCTGGCTCCGCTCACAGCGCGGCACGATCCATCCCGACCGGGTGCTTGAACGCCCCGCGCTTGACGGCGCTGCGTTGGACGAGCTGCGGAGGATCCACCCGCTGTCGAGCGTGCTTCCCGTGATCCGCAAGCTGCTGTTTGATGAGGCGCGTGAGTCCGGGCTCATCGTCGCCGTGGGAGACTCAGCCGGTCGCCTGCTCTGGGTGGACGGCGACGCCCGCCTGCGTACCCGTGCCGCCGAGATGGGGTTTCGGGCGGGCATGGACTGGTCCGAGCACTCGGTGGGCACGAGCGCTCCCGGCAGTGCGATTGAGCTTGACCAGGCGCTGCAGGTGTTGGGGGCCGAGCACTTCAGTCGCGCAGTGCACGAGTGGAGTTGCACTGCGGCGCCCGTGCACGACCCGCTAAGCGGTGAGATCTTGGGCGTGGTTGATGTGACGGGCGGCGACAGCGCCGCCTCACCGCACTTGTTGCCCCTCCTGCAGGCGACACTCGCAGCGATTGAGGCGGAGTTGCAGCTTGCCCGGCTCCGCGAACTCTTGAACCCGGCCCGCGCGAGTGCCGCAGCGGCGGCGAGCGGATTCGCGCACGCGCAGGTGGGCCCCGCGGCGGGACACGGCGCTGATCCCGATCCGGATCTCGAGCTCGATCCCGGCCCTTCCGCGCCTCGACTGTGCGTGCTCGGGCGTGAGGAGGCCACCCTGGAGTGGGAAGCCGGATCTGCCCCGCTGACGGGGCGCCACGCGGAGATACTGCTCGCGCTCGCGGCCTCGCCGGCCGGGTGCTCAGCCGAGCAGCTCGCAGAGGAGGTGTACGGGCGGGCCGACGCAGAGCAGACGCTCCGCGCTGAACTTGTGCGCCTGCGCCGGTGGTTCGCCGCGGAGGCCGTGCCGCTCCGCCTGCAGTCCCGGCCGTACGCGCTCGACGGACCGCTGCGGGTGGACGCCTCAGACGCGTTGGCGCAGCTGGACGCTGGGGAGCACACCGCGGCGCTCGCAGGCTATGCCGGCCCAGTGCTGCCCACCTCCGTGTCGCCCGTGGCTGAGCGCTTGCGTGCCGAACTCGACGCGACATTGCGGGAGACGATGCTTGAGCGCGCTGATCCCGATCAGCTGTTTGCGTACGCGCAGCAGTGGGCCTGGGCGGACGCGCACATCTGGGAGACCTTGCTCCAGGTGCTTCCCGCGCGCTCACCCCGGCGCGCCCACGTGGTGGCCAAGCTCGAAGCGTTGCGCGGCGAGCAGTAACCAGCCGAACCGGGCGACTGTTGCGCGCCCGAAACCACGCTGCAACGTCGATGCAACGTGAACGCAACGTTCCCAGCGATACGTTCGGAGGACCGGGAAATCCCGGCACCCGCAACGATGTCAAAGGAGACACGTCATGACTGTGTACGCAGCCCCCGGCCAGCCGGATTCGCTGGTCAATTTCAAGAGCCGCTACGAGCACTACATCGGCGGCGAGTGGGTGCGCCCCGTGAAGGGCCAGTATTTCGAGAACGTCACCCCCGTCACGGGCAAGGCCTTCTGCGAGATCGCCCGCGGCACCGCTGAAGACATTGAGGCGGCGCTCGACGCAGCCCACGCGGCGGCACCCGCGTGGGGCCAGACAAGCCCCGCCGAGCGCGCGCTGATTCTGAACAAGATCGCGGATCGCATGGAGCAGAACCTTGAGCTCCTCGCAGTGGCGGAGACCTGGGACAACGGCAAGGCGGTGCGCGAGACGCTCAACGCCGACATTCCGCTTGCGATCGATCACTTCCGCTACTTCGCTGGTGCGATCCGCGCGCAGGAGGGTGGACTTTCCCAGATCAACGAGGACATGGTCGCGTATCACTTCCACGAGCCGCTCGGGGTGGTGGGCCAGATCATCCCCTGGAACTTCCCGATCCTCATGGCGACGTGGAAGCTTGCGCCGGCGCTCGCAGCGGGCAACGCCATCGTGCTGAAGCCGGCCGAGCAAACGCCGGCCTCGATCCTGGTGCTGTTCGAACTGATCGGTGATCTGCTTCCCGCCGGGGTCGTCAACATTGTGAACGGCTTTGGCGCTGAGGCCGGGAAGCCCCTCGCGACCAACAAGCGCATCCGCAAGATTGCCTTCACGGGTGAGACAACCACCGGACGCCTCATCATGCAGTACGCCTCGGAGAACATCATCCCCGTGACGCTCGAGCTCGGCGGGAAGAGCCCGAATCTCTTCTTCGAGGACGTGATGGCGCAGGACGATGCGTACTTCGATAAGGCGAAGGAAGGGTTCACGATGTTCGCCCTCAACCAGGGGGAAGTGTGCACGTGCCCCTCGCGTGCGCTGATTCAGGCCTCGATCGCGGATGACTTCCTCGACGCGGTGGCAGAGCGCACCGAGCGCATCACGCGCGGCAACCCGCTCGACACCGACACGATGATGGGTGCGCAGGCGTCGAACGATCAGTTCGAAAAGATCAAGTCGTACCTTGATATCGGCAAGCAGGAGGGTGCGCAGGTGCTCACGGGAGGCGGCGTCGCCGACCTCGGAGGTGAGTTCGCGGACGGCTTCTACATCCAGCCGACGATCTTCCGCGGCGACAACTCGATGCGGATCTTCCAGGAGGAGATCTTCGGGCCCGTCGTTGCCGCAACCACGTTCACGGACTTCGATGACGCGGTGCGGATCGCGAACGACACCCTGTACGGGCTGGGCGCCGGCGTGTGGAGTCGCAACGGCAACACCGCGTATCGCGCGGGTCGCGCCATTCAGGCGGGCCGTGTCTGGGTGAACAACTACCACGCCTACCCGGCACACGCGGCCTTCGGTGGCTACAAGTCGAGCGGCATCGGGCGCGAAAACCACCTCATGATGCTTGATCACTACCAGCAGACCAAGAACCTGCTCGTCAGCTACAAGGAGACCGCAGACGGCTTCTTCTAAGCCGACGCGTTCTTGCCCCTTCCCACTCACGTAGTACTCCATTCACCGTCGAAAGGAATCTCCCATGACCACTTCAACGATGCGCGCCGCATCCGTGCCGAGCTTTGGTGCCCGCTTGGACGTCGCCGATCAGTCCGTTCCGACCCCGGGTGCCGGCCAGGCGCTGGTGCGCGTGCTGACCACCGGCGTCTGCCACACCGACCTGCACGCCGTTGAAGGCGACTGGCCTGTGAAGCCGAGCCCGCCGTTCATCCCCGGACACGAGGGCGTTGGCCTCGTCGAAGCCGTCGGCGAGGGAGTCACGAACGTTGCCGTGGGTGATCTCGTGGGGAATGCGTGGCTGTGGTCCGCGTGTGGCCACTGCGAGCACTGTCGCACCGGCTGGGAGACGCTGTGCGAACAGCAGCAGAATGGTGGCTACTCGGTTGACGGCTCGTTTGCGGAGTACATGCTCGTGGACGCGGAGTACGCGGCAGTCGTGCCCGCGGGCTCGGATCCCGTCGAGGTGGCGCCGGTGCTCTGCGCTGGCGTGACGGTCTACAAGGGCCTGAAGGTCACGGGCGTGCGCCCTGGCCAGTGGGTCGTGATCTCGGGCATTGGCGGCCTCGGTCACATCGCGGTGCAGTATGCCGTGGCGATGGGCATGCGTGTCGCGGCGGTGGACATTGCCGACGACAAACTTGCGCTCGCGAAGAAGCACGGCGCTGAGGTGACCGTCAATGCGCTGAACGAGGATCCGGTCGAGGCGATCCAGCGCCAGACAGGTGGGAGCCACGGGGTGCTCGTCACCGCTGTGCACCCCTCGGCGTTCGGGCAGGCGATCGGTATGACCCGCCGCGGCGGCACCATCGTGTTCAACGGCTTGCCGCCCGGGGACTTCCCGGCTCCCATCTTCGACATCGTGCTCAAGGGGTTGACGATTCGTGGCTCAATCGTGGGGACGCGCCAGGACATGATCGAGGCTCTCGATTTCTACGCCCGCGGGCTGATCCACCCGACCGTTGCCGAGCGCCCGCTCGATGACGTAAACGAGGTGCTTGACGAGATGCGCGCCGGCAAGATCGACGGCCGCGTGGTGCTTCGCCTGGCGAGCGCGTAGCGACACCCCAGTGTGGGCCCGGGGCTGTGAGCTGAGCCCCGGGCCCACACGCCCACGACGACCCAAGGAGAGAACCATGGCAGATCAGGATCGCACTCGAGCCGCCCGTCCAGAGGTCGAGGGCGAGACCGAGAGCCGTCTGGCGTTCACGCCCGCGGCGCTCGCGCTCATCGAGCGGCTCTGGGAGATTCACGGGCCACTTATGTTTCACCAGTCGGGCGGCTGCTGCGACGGCAGCGCGCCCATGTGTTACCAGGCGGGGGAGTTTCGCACCGGAGGGCAAGACGTGCTGCTCGGAACGCTAGAGCTCGAGCCCGCTCGAGAATCTGATGCCGATGCACGCGAGATTCCGTTCTGGATGTCCCGTGAGCAGTTTGCGCTCTGGGCCCACACGCACCTGACGGTTGACGCGGTGCCCGGTCGGGGGAGTGGCTTCTCGCTCGAGGCCCCGGAGGGTGAGCGCTTCCTGATCCGCTCCCGCTTGCTGTGAGCCGGTGACCACCCACGCAGTTTGACCTGCGACAATAGAGCAGTGGATCCCAACAAGCTGAATCACGAACGCGGCGCTGAGGAAGCGAAGTTCATCAAGACGCGACCCAACACGGGCGGTCTCGCGCGGCGCCCTCAGGTGCGCCCGAAGACGGAGGGCTGGAAGCAGCTCACGAGCCCAGACGGGCGGCCGACGCTGCAGTTCGCCTCGCCGCGCGTCAAGCAGCCGGCCACGCACCTCGCCGACCTGACGCTCGCGGAACGCGAAGCGAAGATCGTGGAACTCGGCCTGCCGAAGTTCCGAGCGAAGCAGATTTCAAAGCAGTACTTCGACAACTACGTCACCGATCCCGAGCAGATGACCGATCTTCCGAAGGATCGTCGCGCGGAGGTTGCCGAGGCGCTCTTCCCGCCGCTGCTCACCGAGGTGAAGCGACTCGTTACTGATGATGGATCGACGATCAAGTTCCTCTGGCGGCTCTTCGACGGTGCACTCGTCGAGTCCGTGCTGATGCGCTACCCAGGCCGCATCACGCTCTGCGTGTCGAGCCAGTGCGGTTGCGGTATGAACTGCCCATTTTGCGCCACCGGTCAGGCGGGTCTCACCCGGAACATGTCGACCGCCGAGATCCTCGACCAGGTCGTCCAGGCGAACCGCGTCATTGCCGAGGGTGGGCTGGGCCGGGCGCGTGAGGAAGGCAACGGCGCCGAGGCCGAGCGCGTGAACAACATCGTGTTCATGGGCATGGGGGAGCCGCTCGCCAACTACAAGCGCGTCATGAACGCGGTGCACCGCATGGTGGCGCCCGCTCCTGAGGGGCTCGGCATGTCGGCCCGCGGTATCACCGTGTCGACCGTGGGGCTTGCGCCCGCGATCCGGAAGCTCGCGGACGAAGACCTCGCCATTACGTTTGCGCTCTCGCTGCACGCGCCGGACGATCAGCTGCGCGACGAGCTGATCCCGGTCAATAGCCGTTGGAAGGTCGACGAGGTGCTCGACGCCGCGTACGGCTACTACGAGAAGACCGGGCGTCGCGTATCGATCGAGTACGCGCTGATCAAGGACATGAACGACCACGCCTGGCGCGCGGACCTGCTCGCGGAGCGGCTCAACCAGCGTGGCCGCGGCTGGGTGCACGTGAACCCGATTCCGCTGAACCCCACGCCGGGTTCGATCTGGACCTCGTCGACCCGTGAGGTGACCCGGGAATTCGTGGATCGGCTGAACGCTGCGGGCATCCCGACGACGCTGCGCGATACGCGCGGCAAGGAGATCGACGGCGCCTGCGGCCAGCTGGTGGCAACAGAGCAGGATCGAGCTGAAGCGGCGGCGTTCGCAGAAGCGTAATTGGGGCGGGTCGAGGACGCACCCGCGGGCAGTCATAATGAAACAGAATCATTCTGTTCATTTGCTTCGCCTGAGGTTATGTCCCGGGTAGACTCGATCCCATGACCACTCAGCGAACAGCCGATCCGATCGGCTCAATCGACTCTACTGAGCTGCGCATTCTCCACGCGCTCGCAACGACTGGCTCGCTGACGGCGGCTGCGGGGAGCCTCGGGCTCAGCCAGCCCGCAGTGAGCCAGCGCATCAAGCGGGTGGAGACCCGGCTCGCGGTGCCGCTCATTGAGCGCAGCGGGCGGGGGATCCGGTTGACCACGGCGGGGCAGATCCTCGCGGACCACGGCCGTACCGTTGTCGCGGAGATCGATGCCGCTCTCGCGGCGATCGACGACCTCAGAGGTGCGCGCGCGGGGACCCTCCGCATGGTCGGCTTTCCGTCTGCCTCAGCGACGCTCGTGCCCGATCTCATGCGCCGACTCGCGGCGGAGGCGCCCGACGTTGCGCTGCAGTATCGCGAGGCGGAGCCGCCGGCGGCTGCCGGGATGCTCCGCGACGGCGAGGTCGACTGCGCGCTGATCTTTGACTATGAGGGAGCCGCCGAGCTTCCCGCTGGGAGTGCGTACCTGCCGCTCTGGCGCGAGGAGGTGAAACTTGTCGTGTCGGACGACCGTCAGGTGGAAGGGGAGTCCGCAAAGTTGGGCGACTTCTCTCACGAGCACTGGATCGCGGGTTGCGAGAAGTGCCGCGGCCACCTGCTGAGCGCTGCCGGGGAGGCCGGATTCGAACCTGACATCATTCAGGAAACGGACAATGTGCCGGCCATGCTCGCGATGGCTGCCGCGGGTGGAGCCGTCGCGCTCGTTCCCGGTCTCGCGCTGGCTGCCGCTCGCACGCTTCCCGATGACGCGCGAGCGCTGCCGCTTGATCCACCGCGCTACCGCACGATTGGCATTGTCTCGATGGCCACCGCGAACGAGAGCCCACAGGTGCGCCTCGCGAAGCGGTTGCTCGCCGGCGTCGATGGAGCGCGGTGGGGACTCGAGGTGATCGCGTGAGCGTTGGTACCGTCGTGCATCGTGCGCCGGCGAGTGTGCAACGCCGCATGGTCGGCGTCCTCGCGCTCGCTACGATTCTGGGCGGCCTCGGCGTCGGTGCTTCGCTCTCCGCGGGCGCGCTGCTGATTGCAGACATCACGGGGAATCCCGCCCTCTCCGGTTTCGGCTCGACCATGAACGCCGTGGGCGCGGCGATCGCGGGGATGCCGCTTGCTCGGCTTGCCGCGCGGCGAGGACGTCGCGTGGCACTCGCCACGGGAAACGCGATCGCCGTGCTCGGCGCCGTCCTCGTGGTCGTCGCCTCGGCCGAGCGGTGGTCGGTGCTGCTCTTCGTGGGTCTGGCGGTGCTCGGCATTGCGGTGGCCGTCCAACTGCAGTCGCGCTTTGCCGCAGCCGACCTCGCCCTTCCCGAGAATCGCGCGCGCGACCTCTCGCTCGTCGTGTGGTCGATCACTATCGGTGCCGTCACGGGCCCGAACCTCATCGGCCCGGGCGAGCGCCTGGGTGAGGCGCTCGGTTTGCCCGGGCTTGCTGGCATCTTCTTCTTCACGATCGCTGCGCAGATTGCGGCCGGCCTCGTCGTGTGGATCGGGCTCCGCCCAGACCCGCTGCTCGAGGCACGTCGGCTGGCAGCGCTGGAGTCGGAGACGCCCGCGCCGAGTGCGGTCGCTGATGCAGCAGAGCGCCCTGCGCTGCTCGAAGATGCGAAGCGCCGCGCCTCGCGCTCTTCCCAGTTCCTCGCGATCGCGCTCATCGCGATCGCCCACGCCGTCATGGTGGGGCTCATGGCCATGACTCCGCTGCATCTCACCCACCACGGCGGCAGTATCACCCTTGTGGGCCTGACGATCAGCCTGCACATCGCTGGCATGTACGCGCTTTCCCCGGTGTTTGGTGCGTTGACGAGCAAGCTGGGACCGATCCCGGTTGTGCTTGGTGGCTTCGGCGTGCTCGGCATCGCCTCGCTCGGCACGGGCTTCGGTGGCGATTCGGTTCCCATCATTCAGACGGCGTTGATTTTGCTGGGGATCGGGTGGTGCATGGTTACCGTTGCGGGTGCGGTGCTGGTCACGGATCTCACCCCGAGCGCTGACCGACCCGCCCGGCAGGGCCAGTCGGACACCGCGATGAACGCTGCGGGCGCACTCTTCGGCGCCGCATCGGGTGCGCTCTTCGCAGCCGGTGGCTTCCCGCTCGTCTCGATTGTCGCCGGTGTGTTCATTGTGCTCGGCGCGGCGCTCGCCATTCGCCTCACGACCGTTTCCCGAGGGTAGGATAGATCTGATGTCACACACCGAGACCCCCAAGTTTTCCAGCGCGACCGGCTCCGACGTTCGCGTCCGTTTCTGCCCTTCGCCGACCGGCACCCCGCACGTCGGCATGGTGCGCACTGCCCTCTTCAACTGGGCATACGCGCGTCACACCGGAGGCACCTTCGTGTTCCGCATCGAGGACACCGATGCCGCGCGTGACAGCGAGGAGAGCTACAGCCAGATCCTCGATTCACTGCGCTGGCTCGGCCTTGACTGGGACGAGGGCATCGACGCGGGGGGCGAGCACGGCCCCTACCGACAGTCGCAGCGCGGTGAAATCTACCAGGGGATCATTGCCCGCCTGCGCGAGGCCGGGCACCTCTACGAGAGCTACTCGACCGCCGAAGAGATCGATGCGCGCAACGAGGCTGCAGGTCGCCCGAAGCAGCTCGGCTACGACAACTTCGACCGTGACCTGACTGACGAGCAGCGCGCGGCCTTCCGCGCCGAGGGACGCGAGCCCGCACTGCGCTTCCGCGTCCCCGACGTTGACCTCTCGTTCACCGACCTCGTGCGTGGCGACATTACGTTCCCCGCCGGCTCGACGATCGACTTCGTCGTCGTGCGCCCGAACGGTGCGCCGCTCTACACCCTGGTGAACCCGGTGGACGACGCGCTGATGGGCATCACCCATGTGCTGCGCGGCGAGGACCTGTTGTCCTCCACCCCGCGTCAGATCGCGCTGCACAGCGCGCTCGTGGAGCTGGGCATCGAGGCTGCGATCCCGCAGTTCGGTCATCTGCCGTACGTGCTCGGTGAGGGAAACAAGAAGCTGTCGAAGCGCGACCCCGAGTCGAACCTCCTGCATCATCGTGAGCGCGGGTTCATCCCCGAGGGGCTGCTGAACTACCTGTCGCTGCTCGGCTGGTCGCTTTCCGCCGATCGTGACGTCTTCACGAGCGATGAGATGATCGCGGCGTTCGACGTGCGCGATGTGAACCCGAACCCGGCCCGCTTCGACCAGAAGAAGGCCGACTCGATCAACGCCGACCACATTCGACTCCTCACGGAGGAAGATTTTGGTTCGCGGATCCTGCCCTATCTGATCGCTGGTGGTGCGCTGCCGGTCGAGCCGAATGCAGAGCAGCTTGAGATTGTGCGTCGCGCTGTGCCGCTCGTGCAGAGCCGGGTCACGGTGCTCTCCGAGGTCACCCCGATGATGGGCTTCCTCTTCACCACGGCTGATGCACTCAGCTACGAGGAGGACGCGCTGAAGTCTCTGAAGGCTGATGCGCCGCAGGTCCTTGAAGCTGGCCTTGCCGCGCTCGAGGGACTCGGTGCTGCCGAGTGGAACACCGAGGCGATCCAGAACGCGCTGCAGACCGCCCTCATCGAGGGGCTTGAGCTGAAGCCGCGCGTGGCGTTTGGGGCGCTCCGTGTTGCCGCTTCGGGGCGTCGCGTCTCGCCGCCGCTCTTTGAGTCCTTTGAATTGATTGGCCGTGCAGACACCCTCGCGCGTCTGCGGAAGCTTGCCGCGCACCTCGCGGACACGGCGGGCGAGTAGGGGAGGAACCGTGACTGAGCGTGTGCCCGAGGCGCCGATCGGCGTTGCGATCATTGGTGGTGGCCCCGCAGGGTTGTCGGCCGGGCTTCAGCTGGTTCGCGCGAACCGCCGGATTGCCATCCTGGATAGCAACCGCCCTCGGCACTCGGCCACGCTCCAGTCGCACGGCTTCCTGACCCGTGACGGGGCCTCGCCGCTCGAGCTGCGTCGGCTCGGCCGCGAAGAGTTTGAGGGCTATCCCTCCGCGATCTTCGCTCAGGCCATGACCCGCGAGGTGACCCCGCTCACGGCGGACGAGGCCCGTGCTGCGGGCTTCCCCGACGGGATCGGATTCCGCGTGCGCGGCACGGGGATCCGGGGTGCCGCCGACGTGGAGTACATCGCGCGTCGCGTGCTGATTGCCGCGGGTCTCACCGAAGAACTGCCGCCGCTCCCGATGATCCGCGCGTACTACGGTACGGCGTTGCACAGTTGTGTTGAGTGCGACGGATTCGAGAAGACGGACAAGCCACTCGTGCTGATTGGTGAGACCGCAGATCTTTTTGCGCGTGCGCTGCTGATTAGTCGGTTTAGTTCGGACCTCATCGTGTTCACCAACGGGGCCGACACCATCCGGGCGGAGCAGGAAGCTCAGCTCTCGGCGATTGGCATTCGTGTGGAGCGCCGTGCCATTGATGACATCGTCGGCGAGAAGGCCGACATGACCGGGGTTCGACTCGCGGATGGCGAGGTGATTCCGCGTGTGGGTGGCTTCGTGCGCCCACGCTGGAACGCGCCGGTTGAGTTCATGGGCGAGCTGCCCATCGAACGCGACGACTGGGGCTTGGTGGTCACCGACGAGCGCGGCGAGACCGCGGTGCGCGGAGTCTACGCGGTGGGCGACATCGTGCCGCCCGGGCCGCAGCAGCTCATTATTGCTGCCGGCAATGGTGCGCGCGTTGCGGCGAAGCTCAACATGGACATGATCCGCGGTGCCCTCGGCGTCGGGCTGATTGATGAGTGAGCGAGAACTGCTCGTGAGCGACACTGATTCAAGCGGGCTCTCCGAGTCCGAATACTCACCTGCGACTGCGGGTACCCGAGCCGCTGCGGCTGGGGCTCGCTACGCGGTGGTGGTCGCGAGTTTTGTGGGGCTGCTCCTCATCTCGAACATCGTCGCGGTGAAGCTCATCGCGTTTGGCCCGGTGCAGTTGGGGGAGCTTTCGCTCGGCCCATTCATCGTGGACGGTGGCGTATTCCTCTTCCCGCTTGTGTACATCGTGGGCGACGTGCTTGCGGAGGTGTACGGTCTGAAGGCCGCGCGCCGTGCAATCTTCACCGCGTTCGCGCTCTCGCTTCTCACATCGCTGACGATCTGGGTGACGCAGCTTTCGCCTGCCGCCCCCGGATGGGAGAACCAAGCAGCGTTTGAGTCGGTGCTGGGTTTCGTGCCGCGAATCGTCGCCGCAAGCCTGGGTGCATTCCTCGCTGGTCAGTTGATCAACGCGTGGGTGCTGGTCTGGCTGCGTCGCCGGACCTCAGGGCGCTTCCTGCGGACCCGCCTGATTGCTTCCACAGTGGTGGGGCAGGTCGTGGACACGGTGGTGTTTTGCACGATTGCGTTCTGGGGCGTGCTCGAGGGGTGGGACTTCCTCGGATACACCGCCCTGGGCTACGGCATCAAGGTATTGGCCGAGGTCGTACTGCTCCCCGTCACCACACGAGTCATTTCACGCGTTCGGGCCGCAGAGCAGCGAGCTGCAGCAACAACCGCCCACTCTGCGTAGGTCGATACACCCGGACCACGCAGCTGGCCCGGCCCCGAGTACTCGGAGCCGGGCCAGCTGCGGTTACCGCTCCGCGTGCTGCGGCTGTGCCGCCGCCGCGGCACGGGCGAACTCCGGGCCATAGATCCGACCCAAGACCTCGTCGCGGAGCTCAACAAAGGTGCCGTCAAGGATGCTCGCGCGAATGCGGTCGACCAGGCGCACAATGAATCGCTCGTTGTGAATGGTGGCGAGTGTCGATCCGAGCATTTCCTTTGCCTTGAACAGGTGGTGCAGGTACGCCGCGGTGTAGTTCTCGCAGGTGTAGCAGTCGCAGCCCTCCTCAAGCGGTTCAAAGCGTCGGCGCTGTGTCGCGGCCTTCGCATTGATGCGCCCGTTCGCCGAATACATGCTCCCGCCGCGTGCCTGGCGGGAGGGTGCCACGCAATCGAAGGTGTCGGCCCCCGCGGCGATCGCGGCGAAGAGGTCGTCGGGCTCCGAGATCCCGAGAAGGTGGCGGGGCCTTTCTTCGGGGAGCTCATCGGTCACCCACGAAACAATGGTGCCGAGCTCGCTCTTCTCGAGGGCGCCGCCGATTCCAAACCCATCGAACCGCTGATCGCCCGCATCTGCGCCGGTCATTCCAGCGAGACCGCGAGCGGCTTCACGACGTAGGTCTTCGTACTGCGCCCCCTGCACGACTCCGAAGAGCGCTTGGTACGGGCGGTGCCCGCGATCAGCGGTCTGGCGCGCATGCTCGTCGAGGCAACGAACAGCCCAGCGCGCAGTCCGCGCAACGGAGTCCTCCTGGTAGGCGCGAGTGTTGAGCAGCGTGGTGCACTCATCGAACGCAAAAATGATGTCAGCGCCAAGCTGATGCTGGATCTGCATCGACACCTCGGGGGTGAAACGATGCTTGTCGCCGTTGATGAATGACTTGAAGGTGACCCCGTCCTCGTCCACGTGTGCGAGGCGTTCCTTGTTCTTCGCGATCACCTCAGCATCGGAGTGCGCGGTCTCTGTCATCGAGATGACCTTCTTGAACCCAACACCCAGTGACATCACCTGGAACCCGCCGGAGTCCGTAAAGGTCGGACCGTCCCAGTTCATGAACCGACCGAGGCCGCCGGCTTCGTCCACGAGATCCGAGCCCGGCTGGAGGAAGAGATGGTAGGCGTTCGCCAGGACAGCCTGGCCGCCGAGCTGTGTCACGGTCTCAGGGAGCACTGCCTTGACCGTCGCCTTCGTACCGACCGGGATGAACGCAGGGGTCTGGATCTCCCCGTGCGGGGTGCGGATGGTGCCCGCACGGCCGAGTGGAACGCCGGCGCTCCCGACTACGCCCTGCTCAAGATGGTGCTCGACTGAGAAGCCGAAGTCGTCGGGGGAGGGCGGGGGAGTCAGGGGTGTTTGCTCGTTCACCTGTCCATCTAAGCACTCACTCTCTCCGAATCTCGGGAGGACGGGCGCAGGCGCGCGTCAGGCAGGACGCGCCCGGGAGCGCGTGTCGGTTTGCGGTGTGGTGCGGAACTGCGTAATGTAATCCCTTGTCAGCGCAACCGGGCAGGCAGCGAAAGCCGCTCAGCCGGAAGCCAGACGGATCTTCCAATTGATGATCTGCAGCGAGTTTGAAATTCTCGCGCCGGTCGTGTAAAGTAAGATTCTCGTCGAGTCGAGTGGTGAACGTTGTTCCCAGCCTCAGCCCTCACGGTTTGTGAGGTGTGTTGAGAGTCGACACGAGACAGTTGCTGTTCGGAAGGGTTCCTTGGGGGGATTCTACGGGTGGCGTCTGGTCTTTGAGAACTCAATAGTGTGCACTTGATTGTCAAATGCCAATTATTTATCCCGTCGCTAAGCCCTTTTGGGTTTGGTTGATGGCGATTCCTTTTGGACAAATTATATGAACGTCAGTAATGATGTTCGTTTTGTCAGGTTGAACTCGCATCGTGGTGGCTTATTCCGCTTACCAGGGTGCATGTAATTTTTTACGGAGAGTTTGATCCTGGCTCAGGACGAACGCTGGCGGCGTGCTTAACACATGCAAGTCGAACGATGAAGCCCAGCTTGCTGGGTGGAAGAGTGGCGAACGGGTGAGTAACACGTGAGCAACCTGCCCTTCACTCTGGGATAAGCACTGGAAACGGTGTCTAATACTGGATATGCACAATGGCCGCATGGTCTGTTGTGGGAAAGATTTATCGGTGAAGGATGGGCTCGCGGCCTATCAGCTTGTTGGTGAGGTAGTGGCTCACCAAGGCGACGACGGGTAGCCGGCCTGAGAGGGTGACCGGCCACACTGGGACTGAGACACGGCCCAGACTCCTACGGGAGGCAGCAGTGGGGAATATTGCACAATGGGCGCAAGCCTGATGCAGCAACGCCGCGTGAGGGATGACGGCCTTCGGGTTGTAAACCTCTTTTAGTAGGGAAGAAGCGAAAGTGACGGTACCTGCAGAAAAAGCACCGGCTAACTACGTGCCAGCAGCCGCGGTAATACGTAGGGTGCAAGCGTTGTCCGGAATTATTGGGCGTAAAGAGCTCGTAGGCGGCTTGTCGCGTCTGCTGTGAAAACCCGAGGCTCAACCTCGGGCCTGCAGTGGGTACGGGCAGGCTAGAGTGCGGTAGGGGAGATTGGAATTCCTGGTGTAGCGGTGGAATGCGCAGATATCAGGAGGAACACCGATGGCGAAGGCAGATCTCTGGGCCGTAACTGACGCTGAGGAGCGAAAGCATGGGGAGCGAACAGGATTAGATACCCTGGTAGTCCATGCCGTAAACGTTGGGAACTAGATGTAGGGCCTGTTCCACGGGTTCTGTGTCGTAGCTAACGCATTAAGTTCCCCGCCTGGGGAGTACGGCCGCAAGGCTAAAACTCAAAGGAATTGACGGGGGCCCGCACAAGCGGCGGAGCATGCGGATTAATTCGATGCAACGCGAAGAACCTTACCAAGGCTTGACATATAGAAGAACGCTGTAGAGATACAGAACTCTTTGGACACTTCTATACAGGTGGTGCATGGTTGTCGTCAGCTCGTGTCGTGAGATGTTCGGTTAAGTCCGGCAACGAGCGCAACCCTCGTCCTATGTTGCCAGCACGTTATGGTGGGAACTCATGGGATACTGCCGTGGTCAACACGGAGGAAGGTGGGGATGACGTCAAATCATCATGCCCCTTATGTCTTGGGCTTCACGCATGCTACAATGGCCGATACAAAGGGCTGCGATACCGCGAGGTGGAGCGAATCCCAAAAAGTCGGTCTCAGTTCGGATTGGGGTCTGCAACTCGACCCCATGAAGTCGGAGTCGCTAGTAATCGCAGATCAGCAACGCTGCGGTGAATACGTTCCCGGGCCTTGTACACACCGCCCGTCAAGTCATGAAAGTCGGTAACACCCGAAGCCGGTGGCCTAACCCTTGTGGAGGGAGCTGTCGAAGGTGGGACTGGTGATTAGGACTAAGTCGTAACAAGGTAGCCGTACCGGAAGGTGCGGCTGGATCACCTCCTTTCTAAGGAGCACTCAACAACATTGTTGTTGCAGAATGGTGCGATCATCACCACACGTGTGATGCGCAACCGCTCATGGGTGGAACATTTGACAATGCAAGCATTGATTTGCTCGCCTGTGCTAGTACGCAGCGTTGTTCCTCGTGGACAGGGTTGTTGGAACGTGTGGGTGTGTGAGTTGGTGTTTCTCTGGTGCATACTATTGGGTCCTGGAAGACCAGCCGATCTGCCTCTTTGGGGGTGGGTGGACTTGGTTTTCTGACCTGCGGTTATGGGACGTGTTGCTCATGATTGTGGGATCGACCGTACGTTGAGAACTACACAGTGGACGCGAGCATCTAGTGATGCCACGCATGATTCGTATCCTTTTGGGGGTGTGTTTTGTGTTGGTGGTGTTACTGATTCTTAATGTAATTTCATTGGTCACATGCTCATCTTTTTGGGTGGGTGTGTGTTTCTGAATACTTATGTGATTTCAAGTTTCTAAGAGCAAACGGTGGATGCCTTGGCATCTGGAGCCGAAGAAGGACGTAGTAATCTGCGATAAGCCTCGGGGAGCCGATAAACGGGCTGTGATTCGAGGATTTCCGAATGGGGAAACCCCGCCAGGCGGCTTGCTGACCTGGTGACTCCCGCCTGAATATATAGGGCGGGTAGAGGGAACGTGGGGAAGTGAAACATCTCAGTACCCACAGGAAGAGAAAACAACAGTGATTCCGGTAGTAGTGGCGAGCGAACCCGGATGAGGCTAAACCGATCATGTGTGATACCTGGCAGGGGTTGCATGGTCGGGGTTGCGGGACATGCCGTGAGACGCTGCTGAGTCTCGAACGTGAGAGTGAAGCTATAGGAGAACCGCTTGGAACGGCGGACCGGAGTGGGTGAGAGTCCCGTATCCGAAATGGTTTTACCGCGTGGTGTGTATCCCAAGTAGCACGGGGCCCGAGAAATCCCGTGTGAATCTGTCAGGACCACCTGATAAGCCTAAATACTCCCAGATGACCGATAGCGGACTAGTACCGTGAGGGAAAGGTGAAAAGTACCCCGGGAGGGGAGTGAAATAGTACCTGAAACCGTTTGCTTACAATCCGTAGGAGCACCCTTTGTTGGTGTGACTGCGTGCCTTTTGAAGAATGAGCCTGCGAGTTAGCGATATGTGGCGAGGTTAACCCGTGTGGGGAAGCCGTAGCGAAAGCGAGTCTGAATAGGGCGATTCAGTCGCGTGTCCTAGACCCGAAGCGAAGTGATCTATCCATGGCCAGGTTGAAGCGTGTGTAAGAGCGCGTGGAGGACCGAACCCACTTAGGTTGAAAACTGAGGGGATGAGCTGTGGATAGGGGTGAAAGGCCAATCAAACTTCGTGATAGCTGGTTCTCTCCGAAATGCATTTAGGTGCAGCGTTGCGTGTTTCTTGCCGGAGGTAGAGCTACTGGATGGCCGATGGGCCCTACAAGGTTACTGACGTCAGCTAAACTCCGAATGCCGGTAAGTGAGAGCGCAGCAGTGAGACTGTGGGGGATAAGCTTCATAGTCGAGAGGGAAACAACCCAGATCACCAACTAAGGTCCCAAAGCGCGTGCTAAGTGGAAAAGGATGTGGAGTTGCTGTGACAACCAGGAGGTTGGCTTAGAAGCAGCCACCCTTGAAAGAGTGCGTAATAGCTCACTGGTCAAGTGATTCCGCGCCGACAATGTAACGGGGCTCAAGCACGCCACCGAAGTTGTGGCATTCATATAACAGGTAGGCCTTCGTGGTCCAGCCGTATGGATGGGTAGGAGAGCGTCGTGTGGCGAGTGAAGCGGCGGTGTGAACCAGTCGTGGATGCCACACGAGTGAGAATGCAGGCATGAGTAGCGAAAGACGGGTGAGAAACCCGTCCTCCGGAAGACCAAGGGTTCCAGGGTCAAGCTAATCTGCCCTGGGTAAGTCGGGACCTAAGGCGAGGCCGACAGGCGTAGTCGATGGACAACGGGTTGATATTCCCGTACCGGCGGTAAACCGTCAAAGACCTAACTAGTAGTGCTAAGCAATCCAAAGCTGGATGGATCCTTCGGGTGATGTTCGGTGGCGGCTGCGAACCCGAACTGGGGTGGTGAGCGTGAGGTGTGACGCAGGAAGGTAGCCTGTGCCGGGCGATGGTTGTCCCGGTGTAAGTATGTAGCCCGTCGTTTATTAATAGTTTTCGGCTTTGGGTGAGATACGATGCGGACCCGTTTGGGGAAGCAGGTGATCCTATGCTGCCGAGAAAAGCATCGACGTGAGGTTTGCTGTTGCCCGTACCCCAAACCGACTCAGGTGGTCAGGTAGAGAATACTCAGGAGATCGAGATAATCATGGTGAAGGAACTCGGCAAAATGCCCCCGTAACTTCGGGAGAAGGGGGGCCATCCACTTATACGGATTTACTCCGGAAAGGGTGTGGTGGCCGCAGAGACCAGTGGGGAACGACTGTTTACTAAAAACACAGGTCCGTGCCAACACGCAAGTGGACGTATACGGACTGACGCCTGCCCGGTGCTGGAAGGTTAAGAGGAGAGGTTAGACTTTTGGGTCGAAGCTTTGAATTTAAGCCCCAGTAAACGGCGGTGGTAACTATAACCATCCTAAGGTAGCGAAATTCCTTGTCGGGTAAGTTCCGACCTGCACGAATGGCGTAACGATTCCCCAGCTGTCTCCACCGTGAACTCGGCGAAATTGCAGTACGAGTAAAGATGCTCGTTACGCGCAGAAGGACGGAAAGACCCCGTGACCTTTACTACAGCTTGGTATTGGTGTTCGGTGTGGCTTGTGTAGGATAGGTGGGAGACTGTGAAGCTGGCACGCTAGTGTTGGTGGAGTCGTTGTTGAAATACCACTCTGGTCATATTGGATATCTAACTACGAACCCTGATCGGGTTTTAGGACAGTGCCTGGTGGGTAGTTTAACTGGGGCGGTTGCCTCCCAAAATGTAACGGAGGCGCCCAAAGGTTCCCTCAACCTGGTTGGCAATCAGGTGGCGAGTGTAAGTGCACAAGGGAGCTTGACTGTGAGACTGACAGGTCGAGCAGGGACGAAAGTCGGGACTAGTGATCCGGCAGTGGCTTGTGGAAGCGCTGTCGCTCAACGGATAAAAGGTACCTCGGGGATAACAGGCTGATCTTGCCCAAGAGTCCATATCGACGGCATGGTTTGGCACCTCGATGTCGGCTCGTCGCATCCTGGGGCTGGAGTTGGTCCCAAGGGTTGGGCTGTTCGCCCATTAAAGCGGTACGCGAGCTGGGTTTAGAACGTCGTGAGACAGTTCGGTCCCTATCCTCTGCGCGCGTTGGAGATTTGAGAGGATCTGACCCTAGTACGAGAGGACCGGGTTGGACGGACCTCTGGTGTGCCAGTTGTTCTGCCAAGGGCATGGCTGGTTGGCTACGTTCGGGATGGATAACCGCTGAAAGCATCTAAGCGGGAAGCCGGCCTCGAGATGAGATCTCCGTACACTTTGAGTGTGTGAGGCTCCCAGTAGATGACTGGGTTGATAGGCCAGATGTGGAAGCTCGGTAACGGGTGGAGCTGACTGGTACTAATAAGCCGATGACTTGATTTCCACCACCTTTTGGGTGGGCATAGGTTTTCAGATGTAACGATGTTTCGCGTCCACTTTGTGGTTCCCAACGGACGGCCACACACAACACCCTTGTGGGGTGGGTGTGGTTGATATGTTGATAGAGTTACGGCGGTTATAGCGTCAGGGAAACGCCCGGTTACATTCCGAACCCGGAAGCTAAGGCTGACTGCGCCGATGGTACTGCACTCGGGAGGGTGTGGGAGAGTAGGACACCGCCGGACACCTTTTTATAGGGAGGGTTGCACTTGTTGGTCACCAGTGATGGTGGCTTGCGGGTGTGGCCCTCCCTTTTTTGGCCCCAAAAACAGGCGCTCATGCGCACCATGGTTCGTTTGGGCGGCTGCCCACGGTCGTCGTTGTCGCACGCCTCATTATTCTTGTGGGAGAAGCGTTTTTCTGGATACGCTTCTTCTCTACCCCTACGGCAGAGGAGCTCAGCATGCTACATGAACGCAACCGGTGGCGTGCTTTCTGGAACACCGGAGGCTGGTGGAAAGCTGCGCTGTTGGTGGTCGGCTATTGGCTGCTCTACCAACTCGTTGGGCTCGCCACCTCAACTCTTTTTGCGTCGACCATCGACGCAAAAGACCCGATCTCTACCCCCGCAAGTGTGATGTTCGGTATTGCTGTCCCCATCGCGGTGATGGGGGCACTCCTGCTCGCGTTCTCGGGTTCTCTACGGTGGACGAGGAGCCTCTTCAAAGCTCATCCGGTATTGCATCCACGTTGGCTGTGGGCCGTCATAGCCATCATGATCTTGCCGGTCGCGTTGCGGGTAGTCGCCACTGAGTGGTCACGCTACTCGTGGCTTCTTGTGCTTTCTATACTCCTGCTTGGCCTGTGTATCGGCTTCGCTGAGGAGCTCCTGACTCGAGGAATCGCAGTCCGTGTATTGCAAAACGCGGGGTTCGGGGAGCGAACGGTGTTGATCGTGTCGGCAACCCTTTTTGCCGTGCTCCATCTGGGGAACGTCGTTTCAGGTCAATCTGTAGCAACGGTGCTGGTCACTGCGGCGTACGCATTCGGTTTTGGCGGGATGATGTACCTTGCGTTAATTTCGACTGGACGCCTGTGGTGGGCGATTGCGCTCCACGCGATTACAGATCCGACTACGATTCTTGCCACGGGCGGGATCGATACGCACGGCTCGCAAGGAACCGGAGCGGAAGCCCTGCTCGCGGCAGCTGCCGTCTTCAACGTTCTGTACCTCTTGGTGACCGCGGTTGCGATTTGGAGGTTGGGGCCGCGGTCTTCCACACACTAGTGCGGTGTGTCGTCGTCGACCCACCCCGTGGACTTCGTGACTGCTTTGCGCCACTCCCGGAGGAGCCGTGCACGCTCCGCCTCTTCGAGCCGCGGCTCCCACCGTTCGCCTTCTCGCCAGTTCGCACGCAGTTCGTCGAGATCCCGCCAGAACCCCACTGCGAGCCCCGCAACGTAGGCGGCGCCGAGCGCAGTGGTCTCGGCGACTCTGGGTCGCACCACCGGGACGCCGAGGATGTCGGCCTGAAACTGCATGAGCGTCGTGTTTGCCACCATTCCGCCGTCGACGCGGAGCTCGGTCAATGGAACTTCGACGTCCGCGTTCACCGCGTCGAGCACGTCACGGGTTTGGTACGCAACCGCTTCGAGCGCGGCACGCGCAAAGTGCCCGCGATTTGAGTACCTGGTGAGCCCGACGATGGTGCCACGCGCATCCGGCCGCCAATACGGCGCAAAGAGCCCGGAGAAGGCCGGCACGATGTACACGCCGCCGTTATCCGGCACGCTGAGCGCGAGGGGCTCCACTTCTTCGGCAGAGGGAATGATCCCGAGCTGATCTCGGAGCCACTGGATGAGTGATCCCGTGACTGCGATGGATCCCTCGAGTGCATAGTGAACGGGGCCGTTGCCAAGCTGGTAGCCCGCCGTCGTGATGAGCCCATTGCTCGAATGGACGAGCTCTGCGCCCGTCTGCATGAGGAGAAAGCAACCGGTGCCGTAGGTGTTCTTCGATTCACCGGCATCGAATGCGGCTTGCCCGAAGGCCGCGGCTTGCTGATCACCCAGGATGCCCGCGACGGGAACTCCGTGCAAGAGGGAGGATGCCTCGGCGGATCCGTACACCTCCGAGGACGAACGGATCTCCGGCAGGAGGGACTCGGGAATGTCGAACGCGGCGAGGAGCTCGGGGCTCCATGCGCGCGTGCGCAGATCCATCAAGAGCGTTCGCGACGCATTGGTCACGTCCGTGGCGTGGACGCCCCCATCCGGACCGCCGGTGAGGTTCCAGAGTACCCAGGTGTCCGGTGTGCCAAAGAGGATCTCGCCCGCTTCCGCGCGCTCCCGCAGCCCCGGCACGTTCTGGAGCAGCCAGGCAATCTTCGATGCGGAGAAATAGGCGGTGAGGGGGAGCCCGGTCAGCTCGCGGAAGCGATCCGGCCCGCCGTTAGCGGCGAGACGATCGACGATATCCTGCGAGCGCGTGTCCTGCCAAACGATTGCGTGGTGCACAGGGCTGCCCGTGGCGCGATCCCACATGATCGTGGTTTCGCGCTGGTTCGTGATGCCGACGGCGGCGATGTCTGCCCCTGTCAGGTCTGCCCGTCCGAGTGCCGTGCCGATGACCTCTTGCACGTTCTGCCAGATCTCACTGGCGTCGTGCTCAACGAGTCCGGCGCTCGGCATGATCTGCCGATGCTCTTTCTGACCCAGCGCCACAACCGAACCCGTGCGGTCGAAGATGATCGCTCGCGAGGAGGTGGTGCCCTGGTCAATGGACAGTACGAAGTTGCGCATCGAAACTCCTTGTTTACGCCGGGGTGAGGCCGGGGCCGTCGAGTGAGACGCGGTGTGCGGCGCGGAGCAGCTCGCTCGCGCGCTTCACCTCGGCCTTTTGCGTCGTGGCGCTCCACCCGAGTACGGGTGCGATCGCTGCGGCGACCTCCTCGAGGGCCGCGGAACTCAGACCGCCAACAAACGCGATCGACGTGCGCCGAAGCAGCACGTCATCGAGATGCTGCACCTGCTCAGTCTCAGCCAAGTAGGCAAGCTCCTCCGCGGTGTAGCCAGGCACGTGCGCGAGTGGCGTCGGCTTCTGGGGAAGCGCCGCGAGCACCTCGGTCGCCTGCGTTCCATAGCGCTGCAGGAGCTGATCCACGAGGGCGGGATCGTGGTCGCCGCGATGCCGGGCCAGCCAGACCTTGCGTGCCGCTGCGTCTCGCGGGAAGCCCGCGCCGCCGCCGATTGCGGTGGCGCGAGTGCTCACGGTGCGGGGGGCGCCGAGCAGCGCGAGAGTCTCGTCTGCGAGGTGCTCACCGAGCGCGCGGAAGGTCGTCCACTTCCCGCCCACGAGGCTCAGGGTGCGCACCGCTCCCAGCCAGCCGTGCTCGATCCGGTAGTCGCGGGACACGAACCCTGGCGCTGTGTCGTCGTGCTTCGGGAGGGGGCGGATGCCGGAGAACGTGTAGACGATGTGCGATCGATCGACCGCGATTCCGGGGAAGACATGGGGGATGAGGTCGAAGAAGTAGTCGACCTCATCGTCAGTGCAGACCGTCGGCGTGGCCGGATCGGCGTCGATGTCGGTCGTGCCCACCATGACGCGCCCCTTGAGCGGATAGATCAGCACGATGCGCCCGTCGGAGTGCTCAAAGAACATCTCGCGCCCACGGGTGGCATCGAGAAGTTCGGGGTGGTCGAGCACGATGTGCGAGCCCTTCGTGCCACCCATAAACGAGCTCGGTCGGCCGAGCGCTGCATTCGTCTCGTCGGTCCAGGGGCCGCTGGTGTTGACGATTACCTTTGCGTGGAACGGGAACTCATCCCCAGTGGTTTCGTCACGGAGCACAGTCGCTCCGTCCCGATAGCCGACCGCGGAGAGATAGTTTGCGGCGCGCGAGTTCGCGTCAGCGCCCGTGTGCCGCTCTCGCCCCGCCGCGAGACCATCCTGCAGCACGTCGAGCGCGAGCCGCTCCGGATCGTGCATCGACGCGTCGTAGTACGTTGCGGTGTATTTGATGCGTGGATTGAGCCGGGGCAGAGCGCGCAGCGAGCGCTCCCGACCGTGGAAGCGGTGTCTCGGCACCCGGCCGCCCCCACGCGAGAACGTGTCGTACATCAACAAGCCGATTTTGATGAGCAGCGCTCCGCGCTCGCTGGGCTTTCCGCGGCCGTGGGTGACGAGCAGACGGAACGGTGCGGAGAGGACCCCTGCAAACGTTTTGAAGATTGGGATCGTGGTTTGCAGCGGGGCGACGTAGTGCGGGGCGTTCTTCAGCAGCCGATTCCGCTCCTGGACCGCCTCGCGGACAAGCCGCAGCTCGCCGTTCTCGAGGTAGCGCACGCCGCCGTGCACCATGTGACTCGAAGCGGACGACGCGCCCGAGACGTAGTCGCCGCGCTCAACGAGGGCGACGTCGACTCCCTGAAGGGCGAGCTCTCGGAAGGTGGCAATGCCGTTAATCCCGCCGCCGATAATCAGCACATCAGCGCTGGGACGGCCGCGAAGGGCCTCGACACTCGGACGTGCGGTGGGGGAGTTTTGCCGTGCCATCTGCCTGCCTTGCTGCTGGAGCGGGTGGGGTCTTCCTCAACGGTACTGGAAACGTCGGTGGTGTGTGATGCAATGGATGCATGACCGAAGCGCAGCGCACCGAGGCATCGATGCTGCACGTCGATATGGACTCCTTCTTCGTGTCGGTCGAGCTGCTCGATCGGCCGGAGCTCGTCGGCCGGCCCGTTGCGGCGGCGCACGACACCGTGCGCTCCGTCGTATCGAGCGCGAGCTACGAGGCGCGTCGCTACGGGGTGCGCTCTGCGATGCCGGTGGCTCGCGCAAAACAGCTGTGCCCCGAACTGGTGCTCATCACTCCGACGTTTGAGAAGTATCGGCTCGCCTCTCGCGAGGTGATGAGCGTTTTCCACGAGTTCACTCCGCTTGTCGAACCCTTGAGTATCGACGAGGCGTTCCTCGACGTTGCGGGCTCGATGAAACTGTTCGGCTCGCCCATCGAGATTGCGCGCGCGATTCGGCACCGGGTGCGTGAGCGAACGGGGCTGCCCGCGTCGGTGGGCCTCGCGGCAACGAAGTTTGTGGCCAAGCTTGCGTCGCAGCGCGCGAAGCCCGACGGGGTACTCGAGATCCCCCCGGCGCGCACGCTCGAGTTTCTGCACAGCCTGCCTGTCGAAGCGATGTGGGGCGTGGGGCGGGCCACCGCACGCGCGCTCAAGTCACGGGCCATCCACACCGTCGCCGACCTCGCACGGGAACCGCTTCCATCGCTCACTCGAATCGTGGGGTCCGCGAGCGCAATGAAGCTGCACGCGCTCGCGAATGGCCGCGACGCGCGCGCGGTCGAGACCACGCGCACGGAGAAGAGCATCGGGCACGAAGAGACCTTCGCGGGTGACGTTAGCGATCCCGCGGTGATTGACCGCGAGCTGCTTCGGCTCGCGACGCGCACGGGTGAGCGGCTCCGTGCTGCGCAGTTTGAGGCGCGCACGATCGCGATCAAGGTCCGGTGGGACACGTTTGAGACGGTTACGCGATCGCGAACGCTCGCCGAGGCCACCAACGCAACGCGCCGCATCGTGCAGACGGCGCGCGAGCTCTACGCGAGCCTCGATGCGGTGCGTCCGGTGCGCCTCATCGGCGTGCGGGCGGAACAGCTCCGCCCAGCCGGCAGCGAGCCTGTGGGGCTCTGGAGCGACGACGACGAGTGGCGCGCGGTTGACCAGGCGGTCGACGAGTTGAAAGACCGTTTCGGTTCGGCGGGTATCACGTCCGCGAGCCTCCTGACGGGGCGCGGCACGGTCGTCGATCCTCGCTCGCTGGAAGACCCGAGCTAGACGAGCCGCTCCGGGCGGGCGTGGCTAGTCGTGCGAGGGTTCGCTCGGCACGTCGCTCTGCATAACGGTGAGGAGCGACTCGAGCACTGCTGCAAGCCAGTCGAACACCAGCACCGTTCCCCGCGTCTCTTCGTCGGAGAGCAGCCGTTCGCGATCATCGTGCTCGTCGAGGCCGATGCGGGCGGCGATCGCGAGCCGCAGCGCGGTCAGCGTGCGAACCCAGACCGGCAGGGTGGTAATTGAGATCTCCACGATCACGGCACCGGAGTCCGCGTCATCACGAGACTCGATGTCCGCGTCATCCTTCCGCTGTGCGCGAGCCTCGTCGTCGATCTGCCCGACGCCGAGTGCACTCGTGACGAAGAGCGCGTCCTGGAGTTTGCGGTTCACGAGCCCCTGCTCCGTCACCTTGCGAAACTCGGAGGCCTCGCTTGTCCCCTCGTACGCATCAGGGAAGAGGCGGGCGAGTGCGGGGTCGCTCGGCAACGCGTCGCTTCCGCCAACCTCGAGGCTCGCGAAAAATGGATCCGGGTCAAGTGCCGTCCCGCTGTGGCTGTCGAGGAGCTGGGCAAGCTGGGAGACGAGCTGGTCAAGCATCGCAGCTTCATCGCGTTCAAACACGACGTGCATCCCGTTCGGCTGGGGGATCAGCTTCACTGAGTTCCCACCTCTCGAATCGTTGCCCAGAGCCCGTAGCCATGCATCGCCTCAACGTGCATCTCCATCGCCTCGCGGCCGCCCTCTGCGACAACTGCGCTGCCTCGATGGTGCACACGGAGCATGAGTTCTTCGGCGTGCTGCGCGTCGAAGCCGAAGTGCGTCCGAAAGACAAACGAGACGTACGACATGAGGTTCACCGGATCATCCCACACCACGGTCTGCCACCCGCTGTCGGGAAGCACACGCGTCGCCTCACGTCGACTCGTCTCAGTTCCCGCCATGACCATCAGCCCCACCCGAGTTCATGAATACGTGCCTCGCTCAGGCCGTAGAAGTGCGCGATCTCGTGGACGAGGGTCACGCGGATTTCATGCACCAGTTCCTCGTAATCCGCGCAGTGCTCGAGCAGATTCTCGCGAAACAGGATGATTCGATCGGGCTCTTCTCCGTAGCCATACACATTGCGTTCAGCGAGCGAGAAGCCTTCGTACACACCGAGAATGTCGCTGCCATCGGCGGGCCGGTCTTCCACCAAGAAAATCACGTTGTCGAGCTGGGCGAGCATGTCGTCGTGCAGCGAATCGAGGCCGTCGGCGACGAGGGCCTCGAACTCTTCGGGCGGCATGGCGAGCATATCTTCACCCTACACAGCTGGCGCGAGGCGTGGGTGTGAATGCGTGGCAAGCGACTGATGACCTCGCGGCACACCCGGGATGACACGCGAGTTCGCAGCGGGGGACTGCCATGGGTTATGATCGTAGAGTTGCCTCGTTCGCCCCGGTGAACGTCAGGTCAGCATGGTGGCTATAGCTCAGTTGGTAGAGCACCGGCTTGTGGTGCCGGTGGTCGCGGGTTCAAGTCCCGTTAGCCACCCCAAGGAAAACACCCCCGATTTTCGAATCGGGGGTGTTTTTGTGTCTCAGGCGGTCTGCTCCGGCATCTGCCGGGCAGACCGCCTGATGCGGCTGTCAGGTGAAAGGCTCAGCCGGGGGAGCGCCCGGCCGGCCGTGAGGCTAGACCGCCGCCGCGCTGCGAGCCACGTGCGGCGCGCGCCCGAGGAAGGTAAGCCCGGGCTCAGCAGCGCGGTAGCCGTCGATCGAGCCGGCCCGGCGCGTGTTCGTGAGCTCGGCGGACGCCGGAATGTCAATCTCGATCGGCAGGTTGTAGTCGAGGTAGTGCTCGACGTAGCGGGGTTCACCGATGCGCGAGATCGAGATGATGCTGTTCAGGTGGCGCTCGAACCAGGGCTCGATGATCGCAAAGGTGCGCTCAAGCTCGTGGTTCGCGATGTACGCGAGCATGAGCGTGAAGAGGTGCCACTGCACGAGATCCTGCATTGCTGCGGTTTCGTGGCGTGCGATCATGCGCGACACCTCGACGCTCCGCTCAGAGAGCGGGCCCGCGGGGAACGACTCCGGGCAGAACTCCTCCACGGGCAGCTGTGTTTCGGTGCCGCGCACGATGAGGCGCGAGACGCCCAGCACGCGAACGCCCTCGCGATGATTCTCGAACACCGCGAAGGTCGCGGAGCGTGCATCGTCGGCGTCGCGGTCGGTTCCGTCCTCGAGGATGTCGCTCTCCGAGAGCTGGCCCGTTTGGTCGACGTAGACGCGGCGGCGCAGCGAGAAGTGTGCCGTGTACTCCGCCTCGAGCCCGGGGAGGGGAACGCCGTCGACAGCGAGCAGACCGCACGCCAGCCGCGCGGTCGGATGCTCATCGAACACCCCGGAACTGAGAACGGGGATGACATCGTGATTGGTCACAGAACGATCGATTTGGGACAACGCGGAGTCCTTCGGGGAAGCTGCGCGAGGGATGCGCGCACGGCGATACGCGGCGACCCATCACGCCGCGAAATCTCTGACGTCTCATTCTGCCCTACGGGCCGGGGCCACCGCAGCACCGCTCCGGAAACGATTTGGGATCGCGTGGCGCCTGCTCACAGTTTCTCGGCGCGCGGGCGCGCGATGTTACCGCATGTCGGTGGCGACGTTGCTACGATAGAGCGAGCTAACGACGTCGTGATGGGAGCACTCGTGCCGGGAGAGAACTGGATTCGTGCGGCTGGTCGAGGTCAGTCGCCGCTCGATGATGTGCGCACGCGGATCCTCCGTACCGGCGAAGAGCACGTCGAAACCGTCGGTCTTTCCCTGGGCGTCCCGGCGAAGATCGTCGAGCAGCTCGTCGCGACCGCTGGCGCGACGCCCAAGCAGTTCGCCCAGATCTGGTCCTCACCCGAGGCCTACCTTGCCGAACTGTTCTGTGAGCTCGCCAACCACGCGCAAATCGACCGAGCGGACTCAGAGACGCTCCTCACAACGTGGCAGTACCTCGGCATGCGCAGCGGTGATCTGCGCTCTGCAGAGGGGCGACGGGCGGTGCTGGTCGATGTGATTCGTACCGCGGCGGAGTACAACTTCGACGTGGTCACCGCCTCGAGCAAGTGGCGCACCTACGCCGCGCTGTCCACGACAATCCTGTCGTGGCCTGAGGGTGAGGCGCGCACCCGAGTGATTGACGCTCTCCGGGCGAGCGAGCTCGCGTTCGTCGAGACGATGGAGAGTTTCTACCGCAACGTGCTTCCCACCGTGGGGTACCGCCTCCGGCCCCTGCTCCGCGGCGACTACCAGCCGTTCGTTGTGGCGGCTGCGTCGGTGATCGAGGGGCTCGGTATCGTGCGCGCAACAGTCCCTGCGCTCGTTGAAGCCCACTTCGAGACGCTCGGCGTCGAGGAAGCAGCGGCGGAGCACGCGGCGGGTGTGGAGTCGTGGTCGGTTGCGGCGCTCGCCTTCATGGGCGTGGTCGACGCGTTCATCGAGCCGGATCCCGCGTTCAACGCGGACGAAGCAATCGCGCGGCTCAACGGCGGCGTCGACGTGACGCCCGCGGGGGAGTAGCCCCGGACTAGGCCGTCGTGACCGCCTGTGTTCCCCAACGCCGAATGCGGGCGATGGTGAGCGCCGCTGAGATCGGGCGGCCGTAGAAGTAGCCCTGAGCGTTGCTCACACCCAGCTCTGCGAGCACCGCGGCCATCTGTGCGTCCTCGACGCCCTCGACTACGGTGGTGCGCCCGAGGCTGTCTCCGAAGCCCTGCAGCGCTTTCACCACTTCGCGCTGGCGCACATCGTCGAGGTTGCTGATGAGGCTCTTGTCGATCTTGAGGATGTTCATGGGGAAGTGCACGAGCGCGCCCACTGACGAGTCATCCGAGCCGTAGTCGTCGAGCGCGATAATGATGCCCGCGCGCTGAAGCCGCTCGGCGTCGCGCCGGAGCTCGTCGGTCACGTCGCGGAGCGAGCGCTCGTTGAGCTCGATGCAGAGCTTCACCTCGGGGTGCGCGGCTGCGGCCTCCCGGATGAACGGACCGAGCTGATCCTCGCTGATCTGCATCAGCTCAAGATTCACGGTGATGGTGTCGAGCTCCGGGTTGATACGGACGAACTCGGTTGCGGTCGTCAGCGCCTTCGAAATGACCTGGCAGGTCAGCTCGTTCATGAGCCCGAGGCTCTTAGCGCGCGCCACGAGCGACGGCGGGGAGATCGGTCCAAGCTCCGGATCCACGTAGCGCACCAGCGCCTCGAAGCCCCACACGCGCGAGGTGTCGAGACGCACGATGGGCTGGAACGCGAGGTTGAGGCGCTGGCTCTGGATTGCGCGCGCGACGATGTCGTTGGTGCGCGTGGAGCGCCGAGACGAGACGCTGACGCTACTTCCGCCCCCGCTCGCGCCATTCTCGTGGCGCGAGCGCTTCGCCTGGAGCATGGTGCGATCCGCGTCCTCAACGAGCGTCTGCGCATCGAGCTCGCGGTGGTGCGAGAACGCGAGGCCGGCGCTCACCGCGGGCCGGATATCCTCCCCCTCGAGTGACACCCGCTCACTGACCGCCGCGATGATCCGTTCTGCGGACTCCTTCGCATGCTCAATGGACACGAGACCCGCGAGGATCACCACGAACTCGTCTCCGCCGACGCGCGAGACGAAGTCGCCGCCACCCGCGGTGCGTTCCAGGCGCCTCGCGACTTCGCGCAGCAGCTCGTCGCCCGTGCGATGCCCGTGGGTGTCGTTCAAGCGCTTGAAGTTGTCGAGGTCGATAAAGAGCAGCGCGATGCCCTCGTGGTACAGGCGGAACTCGTTCGCGTGCACCAGTGCCTTTTGGAACGCGCCATAGTTCGGGAGTCCGGTGAGCGGATCGGTGTTCGCGCGCCGCTCGAGTGAGTTCACCTCGTGCTGAATGCGAGCGGCCTCACTTGCGAGATGCGCGAGCGACGCGAGAGCCCGGTCGTCTTCGCGGCTGAAGGCGGTTCCCCCAACCTTTCGGGTGGCGATGAGGAACTGCTCGCAACCGGGTTGGAGCACAACGCGCGCGCCGATCTCCCCGCGTTCGGGGGCGGTATCGCGAACCTCCGCGTGGCTGGCGCGAACCAGGTCGCAGGCGCGGTTCTGCAGGGCCAGAGCCAGCTTCGCACCGCTCTCCTGCGGGAGCTCAACCGCAGAGGCTACGACGGCATCGAGTCGGCGCTTTCCCTCAATTGCGCGGAGTCGCTGCGCCAGGACGTAACACATGAGTGCGGTGAAGAGCACCACAAAGGGGGACCGAGTGAGCTCTGAGTTTTGCTCGAGCCAGGGAATGAGGTTGCGGTCGATGCTGCGCATCAGGATGGATGCGGTGGTCACCGCGAGCGTGACGAGGGCGAGCCGCCCAAAGCTGAGCGGCGCACTGCGGGCGAGCACATTCGCGTCCGCCTGCTGGAGGCTGCGCCGTGCGAGCTCACCAAGCACGAAGATGCCGTAGTACAGCGCGGTGCCGCTCAGGAAGGCCACGCCCTCCCAGACTCCGAACGCCTCGAGCCACACGCGGATGAGCATGAATCCTGCGGCAGCAGCGCCGCTGAGGCCAGTGAGGTAGAGCGCGTGCAGCGCGATGCGCCGGATGAGCAGCTGAGAGATCCCGAGCCCGATAATCCACACGCACACGCTGAGCCAGGGCCGTTGCTCGAACGGCGGGATCGTGAGCATCACGATCGACACGCCCACGAGGGGGAAGCTCGCGTCGCGCCCCACGTTGAACTGGAGCGGGCTGCAAATGATCACGCCGACGATGACGGTGATCACGAGTGTCCACGATTGCGGAGAGGCGCCCGGCAACTGCACTGCGCCACACACCGCGGCAGCCAGAGCGAATGCTGCGAAGACACCCATCAAAATGGTCTCTCGCTTCAGCGCACCCATGCGTTCTCCTACTGACGTTCTCCGTGACGCGACCATCACACGCGAAGCGTTCGACGTGACCTGCAGCGGTCGAACCGCGTCAATTATGCCACGGCTCGGGAGTTCGACACGCGGGCACATCCCTCATTCGAGCGAGAACTTGCGTGGGATCCGGCGGCGTGTGCCGGCTTCAGCCTGCGCCGGGAGCAGCGTGCGGCGGCGCAGGGTTAGAGCGCGTCGGGTGCCACCGTCTCGGGGGCAGGCCCCGAGATCAGCGCCGCGAAGCGCTCGGTTGCGGTCTGGGAGAGCTGCTGGGAGGCGGACTTGTCGGGGCCGGGCTGCGCCACCATCACTGCGTCGCGGAAGTACGCGAGTTCCTGGATTGACTCCGCGATGTCGGCAAGTGCGCGATGACCGCCGTTCTTCTCGGGGGCGCCGAAGTAGGCCGCGGGGTACCAGCGCCGGCTGAGCTCCTTGATCGTGGAGACATCCACGCTGCGGTAGTGCAGTCGCTCTTCGAGCGTGGGCATGTACTTGGCGATGAAGCGGCGGTCCATGCCGATCGTGTTTCCTGCGACGAGTGGCCGGCGACCGGCGGTCACGAAGCGGCGCAGGTATTCGATGACCTGTGCTTCCGCGTCGGCGAGGCTCGCACCATCTGCGATGCGGGGGAGGAGGCCGGAGGTCTCGTGCATCTTGCGTACGAAGTCGTTCATGTGCGCGAGGGCGTCTTCGCCCGGGTTGATGACGATCTCGAAGCCGGGGTCGAGCGGATTCAGCTCGAAGTCGGTGACGATGACGGCGATTTCGCAGAGCCCATCCTGATCCACGTCGAGGCCCGTCATCTCGCAGTCGATCCATACGATCTGCTCGGCGGGGGTGTTCGACATGTGGGGTCCTCTCGACGGGGTCGCGGCGCGGGTGCGCCGGAACCGCCCCAGTCTATCGCTGTGGGCTCGTGCCCGGCAGGGGGCTGAACGCACGGAGCTGGGCGCACGAGTGCGGGCAACGCTCTACACTTGCGAGCATGGCTGTTCTTCCCATCGTCATCTCTGGCGACCCCGTCCTGCACCGTCCCGCCGAGCCCGTCACGGAGTTTGACGCTGAGCTCCGCACACTCGTCGACGATATGTTCGAGACGACCGTGGCTGCGCCGGGAGTGGGCCTCGCGGCCCCACAGGTGGGCGTTGGCAAGCGAGTCTTCGTGTGGATGTACGACGATCAGGATGAGGCCCCCGCACAGGGAGTTGCGATCAACCCGGAGCTGTGGATCGCGCCGCTCGAGCCGGGTCTGCCCGGCGAAGATGAGGTTGAGGGTTGCCTTTCGTTCCCCGGAGAGCGGTTCGCGCTGCGCCGTTCGCCCCGCGCGCTGCTGCGCGCACAGGACGTCGACGGGAACCCGTTCGAGATTCAGGCGAGTGGCTGGTTCGCCCGCATCCTCCAGCACGAGTTCGATCACCTTGAAGGTCTGCTCTATGTTGACCGCCTGGTGCACCCCGAGAACCGTGGCGCGCATAAGGCACAGCGCAAGAATGGGTGGGGCCGACCGGGCCTGAGCTGGCAGCCGGGCGTCGACGACCTCGAAGGCTAGCGGCTCGGGCCTGCGTCCCCGAGGTCCGGCGCGCCACCGAGCGTGCGCGAGTCGGGGACGAGCGTCCACGCGACGCCGGCAACCGCGACGAGCAGCGCTGTGACGCCGAAGGCCCAGCCGAACCCTGCCCAGTCGACAATCGCGCCGGCGATGAGCGGGCCAAGCACGCCGCCGAGGTCGCTCGTCATCGAGTACGCGGCAACCACGTTGCCGCCGCGCCGCTGCGCGAGCACATCGGCGAGCACAGCCTGCTGCCCGGGGTTGACGAGCGCCGAGCCGGCACCAGCCACGAACATGAGCGCCGCGGCGACCCACAGCGTGGGCGAGGCGGGGAACGCGGCGTAGGTGGCGGCGAGCGTGAGCATGCCGATGATGAGCATCGGTTTGCGTCCCAGCGTGTCGTTCCAGCGCCCGGACGGGAAGATCAAGATCGCATTGCCCGCCGCGTATGCGGCGAGGATCCAGGCTGCGGTCGCCGCATCGCCGTGGAACGCGACGGCGATGAAGATGGGGATCACTGAGACGCGCACACCGAACGATGTCCAGCCGAACGCGAACACGGACAGCAGGAGGGTGCGGTACTGCCCGATCCCGATCGCCTCGCGCAGCGTCATTGCCGGGACGCCGTGTGCCTCGGGGTCCGGGCTTCCCGCTGCCTGCGAGCGGCGGAGCGCGATGGTCACGACGATGGCGGCCGCGATCAGCGTGAGGAAGTAGAAGACGAACGGCGCGCGCAGCCCGAAGCCAGCGACGAGGCCGCCGAACACGGGGCCCAGAAGCCCGCCGAGGAGGAAGCCTGCCGCGTTGAGGCTCGCGACTCGGCCCCGCGCTGTTGGCGGGCTCACCTTGATGAGGAGCGCGGTGGACGCAACGGTGAACATCGTGGAGCCGATTCCGCCGAGGCCACGGAGCACGACGAACTGGCCGTAGTTCATCGCGAGCGCGGCGGCGCCGGTTGATCCCGCGACGATCAGAATGCCCGCGGTGTAGCTGCGGCGCTCACCAAACTTCCCGACGAGCCAGCCGGCAAGCGGAGCGGAGACGAGGCGCATGAACGCGAATGCGCTCACGATCGCGGATGCCGCGAAGGTGGAGACCCCGAATTCGAGTGCGAACTGGGGAATCGCGGGCGCCACCACGCCGTAGCCGAGTGCGACGGTGAAACCGCCGGCGACAAGCGCCCAGACCTCGAAAGGGAGCCGAGCGCGGGGAGAGGCATGCACCCCACGAGTCTAGCCGGGTGCGCAGGTGGCCCGGCGGAAGCGCGATGCTCCGCCGGGCCACCGGGGTCCGATCGCGGCTACGCGTCGGGCGACGTACGTTCGGGGCGTGCCGCTTCGGGCTCCGCGGAGCCCGATTCGGTGCGTCCGCGCTGGGCAGCCTCGAGTGCCTCGGCTTCTTCGCCCGCAACGGCCTCGCCGCGTGCGACCATGCCGGACTGATCCGAGAGTGGAATCTGCTTGAGGAACAGTGCGAGAACGAACGCGATGAGGATGAACGGAATGAGGTACCAGAACACCGGGGCGAGCGAATCGGCGTACGCGTTCACGACGCCGTCCCGAATCGCGTCGGGCATCTCGGAAAGCTTCTGCGGGTCGATCGTCGCGACCGCCTCACCGGCGTTCGGCACGCCGGCCCCGGCGAACACCTCTCCGAGCTTTTCGCTCAGTCGGGTGGTGAACATCGCGCCGAAGATCGCGACACCCAGGGATGCACCCACCTCGCGGAAGTAGTTGTTGGTACTTGTCGCTGTTCCCACCATTGACGGGTCCACGGCGTTCTGCACCACGAGCACCACGACCTGCATGATCAGGCCGAGGCCAGCGCCGAACACGAACAGATATACGCAGATGAGCCAAATAGGGGTGCTCGCCGCGAGTGTGGTCATGGCGGTCATTGCGCCCGCCGTGATGAGCGTGCCCACGATGGGGTACATGCGGTACTTCTGGCGCTTCGTGATCATGATGCCCGACCAGATGGACGTGCCCATCATGCCCGCCATCATGGGGAGCATAAGGAGGCCCGAAGCGGCAGCGGAGGCACCGGACGACATCTGCAGGAAGGTCGGCACGAAAGCGATCGCCGAGAACATGCCAAGGCCCAGGGTGAAGCCGATGGCCGTCGCATTGATGAAGATCGGGTTCTTGAAGAGCCCGAGTGGGATGATCGGGTCTTCTGCTCGCGCCTCGACAAGCACGAACGAGAGCGCGGCGAGGAGCAGGCCCGCGCCCCACAGCCACGTCGCCGGCGCATCCCAGCCGTACTCGGCCTTGCCGCCGAAGTCGGTGAAGAAGATGAGGCAGGTCGTCGCGATCGAAAGCGTCAGGACGCCGAGGATGTCGATCTTCTTTTCAGCCTTCTTGCTCGGCAGCGTGAGCGCGAACCAAGCGATCGCGAATGCGGCGATGCCCACTGGGACGTTGATGTAGAACGCCCACTGCCAGGTGAGGTGGTCGACGAAGAAGCCGCCGAGCAGGGGACCGGCAACCGCGGAGAGCCCGAAGATCGCGCCGAGGGGTCCCATGTACTTTCCACGCTCGGAGGCGGGAACAATATCGGCGATAATCGCCTGCGACAGGATCATGAGGCCACCGCCGCCGAGGCCCTGCATGGCGCGGAAGATCACAAACCAGAGGAAGTCTGGCGCGAAGGCTGCGCCAACTGACGCGAGTGTGAACAGGGCGATCGCGACGAGGAACAGTGTGCGCCGCCCCAGGACATCGCCAAACTTGCCGTAGATCGGCATGACGATGGTGGTGGCGAGGAGGTACGCGGTGGTGATCCACGCCTGGTGCTCCACGCCGCCGAGCTGTCCGACGATCGTGGGCATCGCGGTCGACACGATGGTTTGGTCAAGGCTTGAGAGCATCATTCCCGCGATGAGAGCGGAGAAGATGATCCAGATTCTGCGTTGTGTGAGGAGAAGCGGGGCCTGGCCGGCCTGCGCTGAGGCAGTTGCTGTCATGCGATGAGGCTTTCGGGATCGGGAAACCTGGCCCCGCTGTGGGAGCCGGGCAGGTGGGGAACGGATGGAACGGGGAGGAAATTAGCGTGACACGGGCGGGGTGCCGGTGAAGAGCTCTCGACTGAGCGTCAGCGCTCGCCGCAGCTCGGGGCCAATGCTGCCGGTCTCGCCGCGGCCGAAGAACGCGTGAGCGGCGTGATGCAGCAACCCGCCGAGTACCTGGAGTGCGATCGCCGCGCGCTGGTCTCCGGGTGCGAGGCCCTCACGCTCTTCGATCACCGCGGTGAATCGCTGATTCATTTCCTCCGAGTCATGCATGAACTTTTCCATGAACTCGGGCTCGCGTGCGATGATCTGGTTGACGTGCGTGATGGTGCCCGCGATGTCGAAGACCTCGTCCATCATTTCCACGGCAACCTCAACGAGCTCGTCGAGGAGTGCGGGGCTGATCTGGCCATCGCGAGCGCCGGCAGCCGAGAATCGGCGGACCGCCTCGCTCTCAAATGGGTCGGCGGGGGAGCCGACGACCGCGGCCTCTTTCGAGGGGAAGTAGTTGAAGAAGGTGCGACGCGAGATCCCCGCGGGCTCGCACACGTCCTCGATGGTGAATCCGGCGAGGCCGTGTGCCGCGGTGAGCTTGCGGGCGTGCTCGGTGATCGCGATGCGCGTGCGTCGCATCTTGGCTGCCCGCCCGGACTCAACTGCACTCTCGTTCATAAAGTGCAATTATGCACGATTCTCCTGGGAGTGCAAAATTGGCTGTTGGAGATGTGCGCAACTGGGCTGGCTGAGCGGCGTCCGCGCTGCGGTTGGTGCGCTGTGCCCGCCACACCTGTGCCGCGGATATGGTCGAAACGCAACACGACCCGACCGTTACGCGACATCAGGCGACCGTAGTCTGATGAAGGTCAGGGCAACCGTGCGCTGGCCAGATTTACGCAAGAGGACAACTGTGCCGTCGACGATCCGACCATTCTCCCGTGCACGCTGTGACGCGTGCCGATTCTCCGTGTTCGCAGGTGCGGTGCGGGCGCAGGGGGCCTAGCCGTGGCGATCCCATGTGCGCCCGCGCGCGTCGTCGAGAAGCGCTTCCTGACTCCGAACATGTTGCGTATTCGCTTCGAAGCGGTGGGTAAGTGGCGCTGGCCCACGCACGGGCGCGGCGATGAGCGAATCGATATCGCGCTCCCGGCACCCGGTGAGACCGAGGCACGCATTGACGTGTTCAACCTGCCCGAGTATGGGCGCGGCTGGACTGGTGAAGAACCACCCTGGCGCCACTACACCGTGCGCGGTGTGCACGAGGGTGGGCGTCTCCTCGACATCGACTTCGTGGTGCACGAGGGCGGACTTGCCTCCAGCTGGGCTGAGCGTGCCGAAACGGGGCACATCATTGGGATCTTCGGAGCCGGAACCCGGGACGAGCCCTCCTCGTACTACGCGGCACCCGAGGACGCGCAGTTCCAGTTGCTCGTTGCCGATGCGACGGGCGTGCCAGGGCTCGGCCGCATTCTCGAGCAGCTCCCCGCTGAGGTGCGTGCGCGCGCCATCGTCGAGGTGCCGAGCGAAGCCGATATCCAGCAGTTCGATACGCGAGCTGATGTCGAGTTGGTGTGGCGAGTCGGGACAGGCAACGGACTGGCGCCTAGTGCGCTGCTCGAAGAGGTTGCGCAGCTCGATGAGCCGGGCGAACCCTGGTACGCGTGGGTGGCGTGCGAAGCCGCGACCAGCCGCGCGATCCGTCGCGAGCTGCGCACGCGGCTCGGTCTCGCGCGTGATCGGCACCACGCGATCGGCTATTGGACGCAGGACCGCACGGGCAATATGTCCGCAGACGTCGACTGACGCGCAAGTGGAGTGAACTGCTCGAGTGTCTGAAGTCACCCCCGCCTGACCCGTGGGTTTGGCGGCCGCGGGTGTTGTTGCGGCTGCAGTGGAGCTGGCTCACTCAACAGCATCGTGCCGGACGAGACGGCGGAGAATCGGGCCAGCTAATGTGCTCCAAGGCGGAACGGCTCTGGGGGGAGGGTGAGGCCGGTGGCAGCGTCGGCAAGGATACGGCCGACTGCTGGCGCGAACTTGTAGCCGTGGCCCGAGAAGCCCGCGGCAATGGTCAGCGATCCCACGCGATCCAGCACGAAGCGTCCCGAATCGGTTGAGGTGTACGTGCAACTGATCTCGTCAGCGCTCGCGGGGTCGAGGCCGGGGAACCACTCGGCCACGTGTTCGCGGAGTGCTGCCCGCGCCTCCGCAGTTGCGCCGAAGGTGCGCGCGTCCGGGTCGACCTCGTGCCCAACGAGGTGAAGCCCCACTTTCACGCCCTCGCCAGGGCTTGGCATCCCGTAGACGTTGCCGCCTCGCGCCTCGAGCTGCTCGTCATCGAACATGTGGTTGAACGACGGCCAGAGCAGCGCGGCATCCCGCGGGGCGAAGTGGGCCGGGTGCTCCTCCGTGACCCGCAGTCGCGGCAACTCGACGAGCCCGGCAAGCAGCGGCCGGGCCCACGCTCCCGCTGCGACGATGACGCTCGGTGCGCTGAGCGTGCGGCGAACCCCGGCCGCGTCCGTGTACTCAACGCGAGAGCTGGCGTCCCCAGGAAGAATCTCGGCAACGGTCGCACCGCGCTCGATCCGTGCGTCGTGCCGCGTCGCAGCGGCCTCGAATGCGTCGAGTGCGCGTGCGGCGTAGCCAACGCCAGCGGTGCGGCTGAGGAGCACCGGGCCCGCGAAGCGCATGCCAGCCCAGCGTGCCGTCGCCTCGGCGGGGGAGATGAGCGCAACGTCCGCGCCGCGTGCGGCAAGAGCGGCGTGTGTCTCCCGGACGGTCTGCTCTTCGCCATGAGTCACGAGTCCTTGGAGTCCGAGGAGCGGGGTGCTCGCGCCGGTCTCGAGTTCGCGCCAGAGCGCCAGTGCCTCATCGAACAGGCCGAGATAGTGCTCCTCGCGGTACGCGTTGTTGATGTTGCGAGTGGAGCCGTGCGACGCGCCTCGGGTGTGGTGTGGGCCGAACTGCTCGAGCAGATGCACCCGCTCCCCGCGCAGTGATAGCTGCCAGGCGGTGGCGAGGCCGATGACGCCACCGCCAACGATGATGTGGTCGAGTTCCTCGTTCACTTCGAGCGATGTTCTCTGCGCACTACTCGGCGTAGTAGTTGTTGCCCTGCGAGAATTCAACGAACGTGCAGTCCGTGTCGCCGACGGCCCAGGCGTCGTGACCCGGCGGGAGTAGCATCGCGTCGCCCGCGGAGAACTCCTGGTAGGTGCCATCCCGCATCTCGACTCCCAGGGTGCCCGCGGTGACCACCGCAACGTGCGGCAGCTCGCACAGCTCTGTGCCCGCAGCCTCTTTCAGATCCGTTGACCAGCGCGCTCCTGCGTGAAACGTGACCTGGGTGGCTTCGACGCCCTCGAGCGCGGTCGAACGCTTGGAGATGAGCCCGTAGTTTGACGCCTCGAGGCGGGCAAAGGTGGCTGACTGCATCTGGGGGTGAAAGCTCACGACGGGGTTCCTCTCGGCGGGGTGGTGCGGGCTGACTCGAGCGTACGAGTTGAGCGGTCGCCTGGGGGCTGTGTGACGGAGTATGAAGCGGGTGGTGCGTGCGCCAGGCCTCGCGATGTGCCCGGAAGTCGCCCGCAAACTAATTAGTTATTGTCGGCAAGATATTCGCCTGGCTAAGATGATTGCATACGCGCAGCTCTTCGGTTGCGCTGCGAAGGGCCCGAAACGCCGGGTCGTGGGTGATGGGAGCAGCAGATGGTGCAGGAATGGTCGACGCCCATGCAGGTGGATCTCTCGGGCCACCGCAATGTGACGGATCTGCTGCTTCGGCGGGCGCAGCGGGCCCCGCAACACGCCGCCTTCGAGGTTCCGACAGACCCGAGCGATCCCGGTGGGCAGTGGCGCCAGGTCTCAACTGAGGAATTTCTCGCCGAGGTCACCGCGCTCGCGAAGGGGTTCATCGCTGCCGGCGTCTCCCCGGGCGACGCGATCGGGATCATGTCCGCGACGCGCTACGAGTGGGCGGTCGCCGACCTTGCATCGTGGTTTGCGGGGGCCGTCGTTGTGCCGATCTATGACACGGCATCCGCCGAGCAGGTCGCCGCGATTGTGGGGGATGCCCGGGTGCGGCTCGCGGTTGCAGGGGACGCGACCCAGCTGTGCGTTCTCGACGCCGCGCTGCAGCAGGCGTCGCACGACACGATTGGCGTGTGGGTGATGGGGGATCCGCCCATGAATGCGGACGCGCGGAGCCTCGGAGCGCTCGCTGCGCGCGCATCGGAGGTGAGTGACGAAGTCCTTGACACGCGGCGACGGCTGGCCGGGCCGGAGTCGCCCGCAACGATTGTCTACACATCGGGCACCACGGGTGAGCCGAAGGGCGCGGTGCTGAGCCACAGAAACTTCCTCGGACAGGTACTGGGGATCGCGGCCGCGTACCAGGATGTCGTTCGTGACACGGGGAACACCATCATCTTCCTGCCGCTCGCGCACGTGCTCGCTCGAGGCTTGCAGCTCATCTGCCTCGCGAGCGGAATGCGAATTGCGCATCTCGCCGACCCTGCCCAGGTGGTCCCGTCGCTGCGAGTCTTGCGGCCAAGTTTTTTGGTGGTGGTGCCCCGCGTGCTCGAAAAGGTTCGAGCCGCCGCCGCGCAGAAGGCGGAGGACCGGGGGCTGGGGCGCGTGTGGCGTTCGGCAGAGCACACCGCAGTCTCCTGGGCGCGAATCGCAGAGGCGCGGGATGACGGCGAGGCGGTACGCTCGACGCTCGCGCTCCGTGCCCGACACGCGGTGTTCGACCGCGTGTTCTACCGCAAGCTCCGCGCCGTGCTGGGCGGCCGCCTCGACTACATGCTCTCCGGCGGCGCGGCGCTCGACGCGGAACTCTCCCTGCTCTTCCGGGGGATTGGCGTGCCCGTGATCGAGGGCTACGGGCTGACGGAGACCACCGCACCGCTCACGGGCAATCTGCCGCGCAGTATCCGCTCCGGTACGGTGGGGGCCCCGCTCCCCGGGCTGACGGTGCGCATCAGCGACGCAGGCGAGGTGCTCGCCCGTGGCATTGGCGTGTTCGAGGGCTATCGCGATCCGGCGCACAACGAGCATGCGTTCGTCGATGGGTTCTTCCGCACCGGGGACCTCGGTTCACTAGATGAGCACGGCCGGCTCACGCTGAGTGGGCGGCTGAAAGACGTGATCGTGACATCGACGGGAAAGACCGTCGTGCCGATGCGCTGGGAGAACGTGGCAGCGGCGCACCCGCTCGTCTCGCACGCCGTCATGGTGGGAGAGGGACGCTCGTACCTGTCTGCGCTCCTCGTCCTCGACCCAGATGAACTCATCGCGTGGGCGGCGCGCGAGGGCGTGACGATTGGCGTGGCGGGCCCAGGGGGCTTCGACGAGGTCACGGATGAGCGGATTCGTGCCGAGCTTGCGGACACCATTGCGCACGCGAACTCGCTCGTCTCCCGCGCAGAGCAGGTGCGGCGCTACACGGTCATCTCCGCAGATCTGAACGACCCAGCGCTCATCACCCCAACACTCAAGATCAAGCGGCGGGTGGCGCTCGATCGCGGCGCACTGCTCGTCGAAGAAAGCTACGCCCAACCGCTGCACCACACAGGAAACTGAGGAAAATCGTGTCACCGAAAAACCGTTCCGCACTGATTGGCATCCTGATTGCCCTCCTCCTGGGCGGCGTCGTTGCGATCGCCGGATCAGCGGGCGGCGCTGCTCTGGGCGGAGTTCCGCTCTTCGCGCTCGCGGTCCTTGCCGCGTACGTGGTGCAGCTGCTCGCCTTCATCCCCGCTGCGCTGCTCCAGAGTGAACGCTTCTTCGACCTCACGGGAGCGCTCACCTACATCGGAGTCTCGATCGCGTTGGTGCTCCTCGCCCCGGCACCAGACCTTCGGGGCCTGGTCCTCGCAGCGATGGTGATCATCTGGGCGGCGCGACTTGGCTCGTTCCTCTTCCTCAGAGTCCGCCGAGCGGGTGAGGATGACCGCTTCGCCGAGATCAAGCAGCAGCCGCTGGTATTCCTTCGCGTGTGGGTGATTCAGGGGCTCTGGGTGAGCGTCACTGCCTCCGCAGCCTGGATTGCGCTGAGCGGTGACGCTGCGGAGCGCGCGCCCATGAACTGGCTCGCCATCGTCGGCGTTGTGGTGTGGCTTGCGGGCTTCGCGTTCGAAGTGATTGCCGATCTTCAGAAGTCTGCGTTCAAGGCCGACCCGCGAAACGCGGGGAAATTCATTCGCTCAGGCCTCTGGTCGACGTCCCGACACCCCAACTACTTCGGGGAGATCCTGCTCTGGATCGGCGTGTTCCTGGTCGCTGCGCCAGTGCTGAGCGGCTGGCAATGGATCGCACTGCTCTCGCCGATTCTGGTGGCCGTGCTGCTCACCCGCGTGAGCGGGATCCCGCTGCTCGAAGCGAAAGCTGAGAAGCGCTGGGGCGGGCAGCCCGACTACGAGGCGTACACGAGTGAGACACCGGTCTTGATCCCACGGCTTCCGCGCCGCGGGAATCGTCCCTAAAGCTTGGTGCCCCCGGCAGGATTCGAACCTGCGACCGACGGATTAGAAGGCCGTTGCTCTATCCACTGAGCTACGGAGGCGACCATACGAGCGTACACCGCGCGCGGGAGATGCTCCGACGCGTCGCCTCGACTCCGCCCGGACCGGCGGGCTACTGGCCCTTCGCGGCTGCCTTGGCGGCCCGCTTCGTCTCGCGCACGAGCTGCAGGGTCTCCGGCGAGGTGATGTCGGCAACGCTCCGGTACGAGCCCTCCTCGCCATACGGGGCGGATGCCTCGCGCCATCCTTCGCCGGCGAAGCCGCGTTGCTTTCCGAGCAGCGCGAGAAAGATCTTCGCCTTCTGCGGCCCGAACCCAGGGAGAGTCTGCAAGCGCTTCAGCACGGTCGGCCCGTCGGGGGAGTCGCGTGTCCAGATCGCCGCCGCATCTCCGCCCCACTCGTCGACGAGCACCTGGCAGAGCGCCTGGGTGCGGCCGGCCATTGACCCGGGGAAGCGATGCACAGCAGGTGTTTGCGAGAACGCGGCAGACACCAGATCGGGATCGGCTCCCGCGATCGCCGCGGCGTCGACCGCCCCGAGCCGCTGCTCGATCTTCAGCGGGCCAGAGAACGCGACCTCCATGGCAACCTGCTGGTCGAGCAGCATGCCGATGAGCAGCGCGAGCGGGTTCGCGGACAAGAGCGCGTCCGCAGCGGGATCATCAGTCAGGCGGAGTGTCATGGCGCGAGTATAGGTCGGGATCGCCCGGAGCGCACCCCTCGAATCCTGTGTGCTGCGCCGTGTTACTCGAAGCGGTTCACCATAGCGAGCGCCGCACGCTCGATGTAGTCGCGGAAGGCCGCATCGTGCATGGGGGAAAGCGCAGCTTCGTCGAGCGCGGCGTGCATGTGGCGCAGCCAGCGCTCCTTCGCATCGGGCGTCACCGCGAACGGCTGGTGTCGCATCCGCAGACGGGGATGCCCGCGCTCCTCCGAATAGCTCGTCGGCCCGCCCCAGTACTGCTCGAGGAACGCACGCAGCCGCCAGGTGGCGCCCTCCCAATCGTCCTGCGGGTACATCGGCGCGAGCACCTCGTCCTCGCGCACGCCGCGGTAGAACGCGCGTGCGATCACCTCGAAGGTCTCGGTGCCGCCGACCTGCGACCAGAGCGTCTCGGTGACCGCGGCGCCGTCGGATCCGGTCCGCAGCGTGAGACGCGGCGTCGGGGTGTTCGGAGTGGTGTCGGTCATGCGGTGCCTCCCGGCAGATTGGGGCGCTCATCGGAGAGCACGATGCCCTCGTCCTTGAACGCGCGGCGAATCTCCGCGCGGATGCCGCGCTGCACCTCCCATTGTGCCTCGGGGCGCGTGCGAACGGCGAGGCGCAGGGTGGCACGGTCGCCGAACACGCTCTCGAGACCGAGAACCTCGGGCTCGCCCGTGACCTTGCGGGCGTAGCGCTCGGAGGTGAGGAGCGCGCGCGCCGCCTGCACCATCACGTCGGACACATGGGTGAGATCCTGATCCGCGTCCACCGTCACGTCGATGAGCGCGCGCCCCCACCCCTGCGAAGAGTTGCCGAGGGTGAGGATCTCGCCGTTGCGAATGTGCCAGAGGGTGCCGTCGAGCGCGCGAACCTGCGTGACGCGGATGCCCACGTCCTCGACGGTGCCGCTAATCGTGTCGATTTGCACCACGTCGCCCACGCCCAACTGGTCCTCGAACACCATGAAGATGCCGTTGAGGATGTCCTTCACGATGTTCTGCGCGCCAAAGGCGAGACCCGCAGCGACAATGCCGGCTGAGGTGAGCACCGCGCCGAGGTCCACTCCCAGCTGCGCGAGGATCAAAATTAGTGCGGTGATCACCACCGTCCAGGAGATCACGTGCCGCCCGACGGTGCCGAGCGTGCGCGTGCGCTGCACGGCGCGCGCGTTCACGTAGGGCGCCGCCATGATCTCGGAAGTGGTCTCCACATCCTGTGCGCGCTTGACGCCGCGCACTACCTGTGTGACCGTGCGCATGAGGAGTCGGCGCAGCGCCCAGTTGGCGAGCCCCGCCACGACCACAATCACGGAGATGTTGATCGCCGTGTGATAAGTCTCGTAGAAGCTCGCGAGCGCCGCGCCGAACTCACTCATTACGCGCCCTGTGCTGCCTGGTCAGCCTGCTGCGCGCGCAGCGCCCGCTCGACCCCGGCGAGGTGCTCGGAGATCATGCGGCGAAGCGCTGCGGGTGCCGCGGGATTCGCGTCCAGCCACTGGCGGGTCGCCTCGGCGAGGGCCGCGTGCGCCAGCGGGGCCGGGTAGAAGCCCTCGATGAGTTCCTCGGCGATCGCGTAGCTGCGCGACTCCCACACGGGCGTCAGTGTCGCGAAGAAGCGCTCGACATACGGCTCGAGGAGCGTCACGTCGTGCGCACGCGTGAAACCGAGCCCCGTGGCGCGCACGATGGCGTTCGGCTTGTTCGCGTCATCGAACACCGACACCCACGCGGCCTCCTTGTCGGCTGCCGTGGGGAGCGCTGCGCGTGCGTGCGCAGCGGACTGGTTGCCACTCGCCGTACGATCCTCAGTGAGACGGGCCTCGATCTGTTCGAGCGAGCTGCGGCCGCCGGCGGCAAGCGCGATGAGCAGCTCCCAGCCGAGATCCGTGTCGATGTCGAGACCGTCGAGGGGGAGCGACCCGTCGAAGAGCCCCTGCACCGTGTCGAGCTGTTCGGTGCTCTCAGCCAGCTGGCCGAACGACTTGACGAACTGGAACTGGCGGTCGCTTCCGGGCTCGGCATCGACCGCGAGTCGCCAGAGCGCGTCGGCAACCTTCTCCAGGGTGGCTGCGCGGCGCTCAGGAGAGACGTAGCTCGAAGCGGAGAGCAGCAGCTGGCCGAGGAGCGTGCGCAGCGTGGTCGACGCGGACTCGTTGCCGATGTGTGCGAGCACGATGTCCACGAAGCGTGAGGCGGGGAACTCGGCGTCGCGCGTCGCGTCCCAGAGCGTGCCCCAGAGGAGCGCGCGAGCGAGCGAATCCTCGACACTGCCGAGCTTCGCGGCGGTCGTCTCAAGGGAGCGCTCGTCCAGGCGGATCTTCGCGTACGTGAGATCGTCGTCGTTGAGCAGCAGCAGTTCGGGCTGCGCGACGCCCACAAGCGCCGGGACCTCGGTGCGCGGGCCATCGATATCGAGCTCGAGGCGCTGCAGGCGGCGGACGCTGCCGTCATCGTCGGTGCCGTACAGGCCCACCGCGATGCGATGGGGTCGGATCGTCGGGTACTCGGCGATCGCGGTCTGCTCGATCGCGAAGCTCGTGTAGCTGCCGGTCTCGTCGAGCTCGAAGACGGGGCGCAGCGTATTGACGCCCGCGGTCTCGAGCCACTTCTTCGTCCAGTCGGAGAGGTCGCGGCCGGACTTCGCCTCCAGCTCGCGCATGAGGTCGGGGAGCTCGGTGTTGGAGTACTGGTGCTTCACGAAGTACTCGTGCACGCCCTGCATGAAGGGTTCGCGGCCCACCCATGCGACGAGCTGCTTCAGCACCGAGGCGCCCTTCGCATACGTGATGCCGTCAAAGTTGACGAGCACGTCCTCGAGGTCGCGGATCTCGGCGACAATCGGGTGTGTCGACGGGAGCTGATCCTGGCGGTACGCCCACGACTTCTCCGAAGCAACAAACGTCGTCCAGCACTCGGTCCACTCGGTGGCCTCGGCGACACCGAGCGTGGACATGTACTCCGCGAACGATTCGTTGAGCCACAGGTCGTTCCACCAGCGCATGGTGACGAGGTCGCCGAACCACATGTGCGCGAGCTCATGCAGGATCGTGACGACCCGGCGCTCCCGCATCGCATCGGTGACCTGGCTGCGGAACACGTAGGCCTCGGTGAAGGTCACCGCGCCGATGTTCTCCATTGCGCCCATGTTGTACTCGGGAACGAAGAGCTGATCGTACTTGTCGAACGGGTAGGGGAAGTCGAACTGCTCCTCGAAGAAGGCGAAGCCCTCGCGGGTCTTCTCGAAGATGTAGTCGGCGTCGAGGTACTCCGAGAGCGACTCGCGGCAGAAGACGCCGAGCGGAATCGTGCGGCCATCGCGGCTCGTGAGCTCCGAGCGCACCTCGGCGTAGGGGCCGGCAATGAGCGCGGTGATGTAGCTGGACATCACGGGAGTGGGCTCAAACGTCCACGTCGCGATCTCCTGCTCCGCCCAGTCGGCACCCTGCGCAGCAGCCTTGGTGCCAGCCGAAACGGCGGCGGGAGTGGGCTGGTTCGAGACGACCTTCCAGCGCGCGGGCGCCGTGATGGTGAACGCGAAGGTGGCCTTGAGATCGGGCTGCTCGAACACCGCGAACATCCGGCGCGAGTCGGGCACCTCGAACTGTGAGTACAAGTACACCTCGCCGTCGGCGGGGTCCACAAAGCGGTGCAGGCCCTCGCCCGTGTTGGTGTAGCGCTGCGTCGACTCGATTACCACGGTGTTTTCCGCGGCGAGTCCGGGCAGCTGAACGCGGGAGTCCGCGAACACGGCTGCGGGATCCAGCTCGACCCCATTGAGCGCGACCCGCTCAACCGAGTCTGCGATGAGGTCAACAAAAGTGTCGGCGCCCGCGGTGCCGGTGAAGTGGATCGTCGTGGCCGCGGTAAACGTCTCCGGACCGGTGGTGAGATCGAGCGCCACCTCGTAGCGCTGCGTTGCGACGACTGCGGCCCGCTCCTGGGCCTCGACGCGGGTGAGGTTCGTTCCTGGCACGTACTGCTCCTGACGAGTAAACGGTTGTGACGACTCCCACCTTATGCCCGCCGCCCCCGGGTAGGCTGGTGACATGAACGCTGCGCAGCCGATTCCCGAGAAGCCCGAGGTCGAGTTCTGGTTCGACCCCATCTGCCCCTGGTGCTGGATGACCAGCCGGTGGGCGAACGAAGTCGCTGAGGCTCGCGGGTTCGAGGTCACCTGGCACCCGATCAGCCTCGCGATTCTCAATGAGGGCAACGAGCCGAACGATCACACCCCGCACCACCTCGCCGGGCAGCGGCTGGGGCGCGTCGTAGAGGCGGCGCGTGTGGCGCACGGTCAGGACGTAGTGGGCCCGCTGTACACCGCCTTCGGTACGCGCATTCACCCGGGCGCCCGCACAGACACTGACGCGATCATCGCCGAGGCGCTCGCCGAGTTGGGGCTCGATGCCGCGCTCGCCGCCGCTGCGGACACCGAGGCCTCCGATGCGACGCTGCGGGCCAACACTGATCACGCGATGGCGATCGCGGGCCCCGATGTGGGCGTGCCGATCATCTCGGTCAATGGCAACGCGTTCTTCGGGCCGGTCGTGACACCTGCTCCGACTGGGGAGACGGCGCTGCGGCTCTGGGACGGCATCGTTGCTGCCGCGAGCGTGCCTGGCTTCTACGAGCTCAAGCGTGGTCGGAGCGCCGGGCCGCAGTTCTAGCGAAGGCGCTCGCGCCGCTAGGATTGACCCCATGCGCATCCATGTAGCCACTGACCACGCCGGACTCGAATTTAGCCAGCAGCTGCAGCAGCATCTGCAGGGCCTCGGGCACGAGGTTATTGACCACGGGCCCGCCGAGTATGACGCGCTCGATGATTACCCCTCGTTCTGCATCAACGCCGCCATCGGCGTTGCGCAGGATCAGCGCGCGGGCGTGGAAGCGCTCGGCGTGGTCTTCGGCGGCTCGGGGAACGGCGAGCAGATCGCCGCGAACAAGGTTGCCGGGATCCGGGCGGCGCTCGTGTGGAACGACTCGACCGCCGAGCTCGCGCGCGAGCACAACAATGCGAACGTCATCTCCATCGGCGCCCGCCAGCACCCCGTGGAAGACGCGATCCGGTTCATCGAGCTGTTCATCAATACGCCGTTCCCCGGGGATGAGCGTCACGTGCGCCGGATCGCGCAGCTCGGCGAGTACGAGCAGACGGGCGATATCGCCGGCAAGCACGTCGACCAGCTGGGTTAAGCATGCCTGAGGGGCATTCTGTTCACCGCATTGCGCGGCAGTTTGGCGTGAACTTCGTCGGCGAGCACCCAGCGGTGTCGAGTCCGCAGGGACGCTTTGCGCAGGGCGCTGCGCTCCTCGACGGGCGCAAGGTGCTCGATGCGCGCGCGGTCGGGAAGCAGATGTTCCTCGAGTTCGAGGGGGATCAGTGGCTGCGCGTGCACCTCGGGATCTACGGTGCATGGGACTTCTCCGGTGAGGTGCGAATCGACTCGTCGATTCAGATCCACGGGCAGACCCCCGGCCACTCGCGGCTCGGACAGAACGGGGAGAACTCGGGTCCCGGCAACCATGTTGACCGCGACGCCGAGGACTCGGTGACCTCCATCGGGGCGCCCAGGCGGACCCGCGTGCGTATGGCGGAGACCGACAAGGAATCGGCTGCGTCAGAGTCCTTCCCGCCTGAACCCGTGGGGCAGGTGCGCGTGCGGCTCCTCACCGACACCGTGTGTGCCGATCTCCGCGGCCCGACCGCCTGCGAGGTGCTCACACCAGCAGAGGTCGATGCGGTCGTGCAGCGGTTGGGGCCTGATCCCGCAAACGCGAATACGCCGGCCGAACGCGCGCGATTCGTGGAGCGCGCGCGGAAGAAGAAGACGCCGATCGGCCTCGTGCTCATGGATCAGTCCGTCGTGGCGGGCATTGGCAACGTGTACCGAGCTGAGATGCTCTTCCGCGCCGAGCTCAATCCCCACACCCCGGCGAACACGCTGGATCGCACCGTGCTTGAGGCGCTGTGGGACGACTGGGCGGAACTTCTCGAGATCGGGATCACGGTCGGGCAGATGATCACGATTGACGGTCTTGAGGGCGAGGCGTATCAGCGGGCCCTGGTCGAGCGAGATGAACGCCACTGGGTGTACAAGCTCGAGGGGACGCCATGCAAGCGTTGCGGCGCGAACATCATTCTCGAGGAGTTTGGCGCGCGCAAGCTGTACTGGTGCCCGGGCTGCCAGCACTAGCTGAGCCCCCCGAGGGAGCTAGCCGACTGAGGCGAGCGCGAACGGGAGCACTGCGGGCGCCCCGGCCCGCCGCAGTTCGCGCGCTGCGACGGTGAACGACCAACGGCTGTCTACGAGATCGTCGACAAGCAGCAGGGGGCCCGGCGCCTGGGCGACCACGGCAGCGAGTTCCGGGCCCACGCTCCACCGGCCCCACACGGACGCGAGCCGAAACGCGCTGTTGCCGCCCGGGCCGGCGGCTGGCCGGTCGTCTGCGAAATCGAGCGTGCCCAGGAAGGGCAACTTGCCGCGCTCCGCGATGGTCGCAGCGGTGCTGCTGATCAGCGTGGGGCGCGTGAATGACGGCATTGCGACAATGCCGACAGGCCGCTCGGCCCAGGGCCAGTCGCGGAGCGTGGTGAGCACCGCCGCGAGCAGCGCTCCGGGGAGCGGCTGATCCGCTGCGCCGGGCGCGAGGAGTTCGCGCAGCGGTCCGCCCCATCCGAGGTCGGTGAGTCGGGCGACGACCCGCCCCGGCTCGGCGCGCTCGTTCGCCGCGATCCGCCCCCGCACGGGGAGGCCTCGCCGGTCTGCGCCGGCGGGCCACTGCCCGCGGGGGTCAACCGGCACGCCTGCCTGCTGCAGGCGGCTCGTTGCCCGCGCGGTCGCGCCCGCGGCAACCTCAGCGGGGTACCACGGCCCAGCACAGACGTCGCAGCGACCGCAGTCTGCCGCGGTGGGATCGTCGAGTTCGCGCTGCAGCTCAGCCATACGGCACGCGTCGCCGCGTTCGTACCTCAGCATGGCCTCCTGCTCCGCCTCCCGGGCCGCAGCGATGCGGCGGTACCGCTCAGCGTCGTAGTGCCACGCCGCAGCGGTTGCCACCCACCCGCCGGCAACACGGTTCACCGCTCCATCGACATCGAGCACCTTGAGCAACAGCTCAAGCTGCGTGCGTCGCAAGTCGACGCGGGCCTCCAGCGCAGGCGTTGACAGTGGCGTCGCATCCGGGGCGCCGAGCGCCTCGATGACCGCCCGCGCGCGTTCGGGATCGGGCATCGACGAGGTGGCAAAGTACTGCCAGATCGCCTGGTCCTCAGCGCCGGGGAGCAGCAACACATCGGCGTGCGCGGTGCCACGCCCGGCTCGACCCACCTGCTGGTAATACGCGACGGGGGAGGACGGCGCCCCGAGGTGCAGCACGAATCCCAGGTCCGGCTTGTCGAACCCCATGCCCAGAGCACTCGTCGCGACGAGCGCTTTCACCTCGTTGTTCTTCAGCGCGGACTCGAGTCGCGCCCGTTCCTCCGGGTCAGTTCGGCCGGTGTACGCCGCGACCTCGTAGCCAGCATCGCGGAGGAGAAGTGCGGTGTCCTCCGCGGCGGACACGGTGAGGGCGTACACGATCCCGCTTCCGGTGAAGCCGCCCAGGTGCTCCACGAGCCAGGCAAGCCGAGTCTCCGCGGAGGGGAGCCGAAGGCAGCCGAGTCGCAGCGAGTCACGAGCGAGCGTGCCCCGCAGCGTGAGCACGTCGCTGCCCAGTTGCTCGACCACATCAGCGACAACGCGGGCATTGGCGGTCGCCGTGGTCGCGAGCACCGGGACGTGCCGTTCGAGCCCCGCGAGCAGCGCGGCGATGCGCCGGTAGTCCGGGCGGAAATCGTGGCCCCAGTCAGAGATGCAGTGCGCCTCATCGATCACGAGCAGTCCCATCCGCGCCAGGATCGTGGGGAGTTGCGTGTCACGAAAGCGCGGATTATTCAGCCGCTCGGGGGAGACAAGGAGCACGTCGATCTCGTCGCGGGCAAGGCGCCCCTCAATCTCCTCCCACTCGTCGGCGGTCGCCGAGTTGATGGCGGCTGCGCGCACCCCGGCGCGCTCCGCCGCCGCCACCTGGTCTCGCATGAGCGCGAGCAGCGGAGACACGAGTAGCGTGGGCCCGGCGCCCCGTTCTCGAAGTAGCGCGGTCGCCACGAAGTAGACCGCCGACTTCCCCCACCCGGTGCGCTGCACCACAAGCGCCCGCCGCCCCTCATCGACGAGAGCGCTGATGGCCTCAAACTGGCCCGGATGAAACTCTGCCGTGGCGGCACCGGTGAGCTGCCGCAGCACCGTCAGCGCTTGCGAGTGAGTGGAAATCGCTGGATCTGCCATACCTCGATCTTCTCAGTCGCCACCGACGTGCGCACGGGGCTTCCCGCAAGCTGCCCCACAACTGCGCAAGAACGGTCATGCGCATGTCCTGTGAGCGAGTCAGACTGGAGGCATGACCACATCAGAGCCGGATCGCCTTCGCGAACTCCTTGACGCTGTGCTCGCGGAACCCAATCGCACGCTCGACGAGATGGCGGGAGCAGCGCACGCCTCGCGTTTCCATTTCGCGCGGACGGTCTCGGCTGCCGCCGGAGAGTCGCCGGCGGCGCTTCGCCGACGCGTGCTCCTTGAGCGTGCAGCCTGGCAACTGAGCGATGGGGCGCGCGTGATCGACGCCGCGCTCTCGGCGGGCTATGACTCTGCGGAGGGCTTCAGCCGCGCGTACACCCGCGCGTTCGGCGCTCCGCCGAGCGTTCACGGCGCTGGGCACTGGCTGCCGAGTGCCAACGGTATTCACTTCCACCCACCGATGTCGATGTGGATCGAGGAGCAGCGTACCGCGAGCAGTCCGCTGCTTGAGCAGCAGCTCCTCCACGATGCCGACGATACCGCCGCGCTCATCGCATACGCGGCGACGCTCCCGGCCGAGGTGGTCATGCACGCGCAGCGGCCTGGCCAGCGCGTGCTCGACTGGACGGGTGAGGAAGCGAGCATCGCCGCGGTGCTCGCTGGTCTGGTGGGCGCCAAGGAAATCTGGCTCGCGGTGGTTGAGGGGCGCATTCAGCCGAAGGCGCCCGCGCTGAACTCGCCGAAGCTCCTCGCTGAACTCGCTGAGCGGCACGCGGCGGTGTCCGCCGCGTGGACCGCGAGAGTCCGCGAGATTGATCGGAAGGGGGCCTGGCAGGACCGCGTGATCGACGCGCTCTGCGAGCCTCCCGAGAGCTTCCAGCTGAGCGGGGTCGTCGCACACGTGCTGCACTATGCCGCCCATCGCCGCGAACTTGCACGAGGCATGCTCGCGGAGCACGGACTCGAACGCGATGGCGGCGATCCCATCCTCTGGCTTCGCGCGCGCCGCGGCGAGGCGTAGCCAGTCTCGCCCCACTCTGAACTCAACGAAAGGACTCCCACATGTCTCGACTGATCTACTACGTTGCGTCATCCCTTGACGGCTTCATCGCCGATGAGAACGATTCACTTGACTGGCTGCTGTCGCAGGAGCAAGTGCCGGGCGGAGGGAACGACTACGAGCAGTTCATTCCCGGCATCGGCGCCATCGTGATGGGCTCCACCACCTACGAGTGGGTACTTGCGAACGGCGGGTGGAGCTATGACGTCCCCGCGTGGGTCCTCACGAGCCGGGATCTCGCTCCACCTGCCCTGAGCGCGAGCGGCGCGACGCCGGACGTGCGCTTCGCGAACGGCTCGGTCGCCGATGTCTACGCCGAAATGTTTGCGGCAGCAGACGGGCGAGACCTGTGGGTCGTCGGCGGCGGTGATCTCGCTGGCCAGTTCGCCGATGCCGGGCTCCTCGACGAGGTGCAACTGTCGATCGCGCCAGTGACGCTTGGCGCGGGGCGCCCGCTCCTGCCACGACGCCTCGATCTTGAGCTGACTGAGCACGGCACGAACGGCGCCTTCCTCACCGCCCGCTACCGCGTCGCCGCGCCGAAGCACGGTGATGCGGCTTCGCCTCTCGATGTGGCATAATTGATCCTTGTGCCACGGTGCGGCACTGCCGCGAGGGTCCGCACACACCGTGAGCCAACACCTCTTTAATACTTTGAAAATCCGCGTTCCGACTTGCGGCGGGCGCAGAGAGAGAACATCATGCAGAAGCTCGACCACGTCGATGCCGCGTCGCTCAAGAGCGACATCCCCGCCTTCCGTGCCGGCGACACCGTCAAGGTGCACGTCAACATCGTCGAGGGCAACCGCTCGCGTGTCCAGGTGTTCCAGGGCGTTGTGATCTCGCGTCACGGCGAGGGCGTTCGCGAGACCTTCACGGTCCGCAAGATCAGCTTCCAGGTGGGTGTGGAGCGTAAGTTCCCCGTGCACTCGCCCGCGATCGACAAGATCGAGGTCGTCACCCGCGGTGACGTTCGTCGCGCGAAGCTGTACTACCTGCGCGGCCTCACCGGCAAGAAGGCCAAGATCAAGGAGAAGCGCGACGCGTAAGCTGCGCACTGATTCCTGGGTACGTCATTCGACACGCCCGTGACGCTTTCAGGCTCCCTCCCGCCAGGGTATGGGAGCCTGAAGTGTCTCACCAGAGATGTTGCCCGCGCACTGCGCGAGCGGACGCCGCGCGAGCACCGCGCGGCCGATACAGCAAGGAGCGCACATGAGTGAGGCCGAGCACAGCGCAGGCGGTCGGACACGTCGAGGCGGGTTCATCGGGTTCGTGCGCGACCTGCTAGTGATCCTGATCGTCGCTTTCCTAGTGTCGTTCCTGCTCAAGACGTTCCTCGTGCGGAGCTTCTACATCCCATCGCCGTCGATGGAGCACACGCTCGAGGTGAACGACCGGATCCTGGTCAACCAGCTCGTCCCCAACGTGATGGACGTGGAGCGCGGCGATGTCGTCGTGTTCAAGGACCCGGGCGGGTGGCTCTACCCCCGCGGGGAGAACCCGCCGACCGGGTTTGAGAAGGTGCTGCAGACGCTCGGACTCGCCGCAGACACCAGTAACGAGTACGTCGTGAAGCGGGTCATCGGTGTGGGCGGCGACCGCGTGCAGTGCTGCGACGCGCAGGGCCGTGTCATGGTGAACGGTGTGCCGATTGACGAGTCGTACATCGTGATTCCGCCGGGGGAGACACGCGCCTCCAAGATCGATTTTGATGTGACGGTGCCGGAGAACTCGATCTGGGTGATGGGCGACAACCGCTACCAGAGCAAGGACTCGCGCTACAACCAGGATCAGCCGGGCAAGGGCTTCGTGCCCGAATCGGAGATTGTGGGCCGCGCCTTCGTGCTGAACTGGCCGCTCGATCGCTTCACCTGGCTCGGCGTTCCCGAGGGGACGTTCACGGGCGTGGAGCAGGCGAAGGGTGACTGAGCCGAAGCCGGCGAAGCCCTCGAAGGACCCCACGCTCGACGTCGAGGCAGCGTACTTTGCCGACGGTGCGACCCTGGTCATCGGTCTCGACGAGGTGGGACGCGGCGCGATCGCGGGGCCCGTGGCGGTCGGCGCGCAGGTTGTCGTCGTGGGCACAGCAGAGTTCCCGGAGGGCCTGCGCGACTCCAAGCTGCTCAGCGAGAAGCGACGGGACGCCCTTGCGCCGCTCGTGCGCGAGTGGGGTCAGGGCGCCGTGGGCTTCGCGAGTGCGGAGGAGATCGACTCGCTCGGGATCACTGCGATGCTTGGCGCTGCGGCGCGTCGTGCGCTCCTCGCCCTCCACGAGCTCGGCGTGCCGGTCAATGATGCCGTGATCATTCTCGATGGTTCGCACGATTGGCTGAGCCCCGTGCTGAAGCGACCGCTCACGGTGCACACCCGTGTCGGGGCGGATCGCGCGTGCGCGAGCGTCGCCGCGGCGTCGGTGCGCGCGAAGGTGGAGCGCGACGCCGTGATGCGCGCCGCCCACGAGGAGCACCCCGAGTACGGCTGGGACTCGAACAAGGGCTACGGCTCGAAGGCGCACTATGCAGGGCTCGCGGCGGCGGGACTCACCGAGATGCACCGCGCTACCTGGATCAAATCCCTGCCCTGACCCCTCCGCTAAGCTGGAGGAATGAGCGCGCGTACCATCAGCCCGGAAGCTCCCATCGGGGTGTTTGACTCGGGTGTAGGTGGACTCACGGTGGCACGGGCGATCCGCGATCAGTTGCCCGGTGAATCGATGATCTACGTGGGCGACACCGCTCGCACGCCGTACGGTCCGCGCCCCATTGCTGAGGTGCGCCGCTTCGCGCTCGAGATTCTCGACGACCTGGTCGCGCAGGGGGTCAAGATGCTCGTGATCGCGTGCAACACCGCATCCGCGGCGGTGCTGCGAGACGCGCGCGAGCGGTACGACGTCCCGGTGATCGAGGTGATCGCGCCGACTGTGCGGAGCGCAGCTGCAATCACCCGGAATGGACGCGTGGGGTTGATTGGCACCCAGGGGACCATCCAATCGCGTGCCTACGACGATCTTTTTGCCATGCGCCCAGAGATCGCGCTCACGTCCGCCGCGGCTCCCCGCTTCGTCGAGTTCGCCGAGGCGGGCGAGACGAGCGGTCCGCGTGTTCATGCTGTCGCACAGCAGTACCTTGCGCCGCTCATCGCCGAGGGGATCGACACCCTCGTGCTCGGTTGCACGCACTATCCGTTCTTGCGCGGCGCGCTGCGTCAGGTCGTTGGCCCTGACGTCGCCCTCGTCTCGAGTGACCTTGAGACCGCGAGCGAGGTGTTCCAGACACTCACCGAGCGCGGCCTCTTGCGTCCCGCTGACGCGGGCGAGCCGACCGTGCGCTACGAAGCGACGGGGCCCGACACAGAGGCGTTTGTGACGCTCGCGCGGCGCATGCTCGGCAACAGCATCGAGCGCGTGGAGCGCGTGCAGACCGGCGCTATTCAGCTCCCGGGCTGACGCCCGCGGCGCCAAGATTTTCCCACCCTTCTCAGAGAGGTTCTCAACATGACTGAGCTCACCCGAGCAGACGGCCGCACCCCGGCCGAGATGCGACCCGTTACGATCGAACGTGGCTGGAGCGGACAGGCCGAGGGCAGCGCCCTCATCTCATTCGGCAACACCAAGGTGCTCTGCACCGCGTCCTTCACTCCTGGCGTGCCGCGCTGGCTGATGGGGAAGGGGACGGGCTGGGTCACTGCGGAGTACTCGATGCTGCCGCGCTCGACGAACGAGCGGATGCAGCGCGAGTCCGTGAAGGGCAAGATCGGCGGACGCACGCATGAGATCTCCCGGTTGATCGGGCGGAGCCTTCGAGCGGTCATCGACACGAAGGCGCTCGGCGAGAACACGATCGTGATCGACTGCGATGTGCTGCAGGCGGACGGTGGCACGCGCACGGCCTCGATCACTGGTGCGTACGTCGCCCTCGCGGATGCGATCGAGTGGGCGCGCGCGCAGGGTCACATCGCGCGGAAGGCGCAGCCGCTCACCGATAGCGTGGCCGCAGTGTCCGTCGGCATCGTGGGAGAGACCGCGATGAGCGACCTTGCGTACACCGAGGACTCCCGTGCAGAGACCGACATGAACGTCGTTGTGACCGGTTCGGGCGACTTCGTGGAGGTGCAGGGCACCGCTGAGGGAGTGCCGTTCAAGCGCGCGGAGCTCGACACGCTGCTGGACCTTGCGCTCGCGAGCGCGGGGGAGCTCAGCGAGCTGCAGCGCGCGGTTCTCTCTGAGGAGCGCTCCGCATGACCCAGCAATTGGTGCTCGCGTCGCACAACGCACACAAACTGACTGAGCTGCAGCGCATCCTCGGCCCCCTGATCCCGGGGATCGAGCTCATCGGCTACGACGGCCCCGAGCCGGTAGAGAACGGCACGAGCTTTGAAGAGAACGCGCTGTTGAAGGCGCGGGCCGCAGCGGAGCACACGGGACTCCCCGCAATTGCGGACGACTCGGGCATCGCGGTGGACGTGCTGGGTGGCTGCCCAGGCATTTTTTCCGCGCGCTGGGGTGGTCCCGCGCGCAGCGACACGGCAAACGTCGATCTCCTGCTGTGGCAGCTCAGCGACCTCGCGGACGAGCACCGCGCCGCGGGCTTCGTGTGCGCTGCGGCACTCGTCATCCCGGGAACCGACGGTGCCGCCCCTGAGGAGGTGTGCGAGCTCGGTGTCTGGAAAGGGTCTGTGCTTCGTGCGCCCGCCGGTGAGGGCGGCTTCGGCTACGACCCGGTTTTCCAGCCGGAGGGCAGCTGCCGCTCGGCTGCGGAGATGACCGCAGCAGAGAAGGATCAGCACTCGCACCGAACCCGCGCCTTCACCGCGCTTGCAGAGGAGATTCGCACGCGCCTGTAGGCGCCCCTGAACGCTGGCTTGTGTGGTCCCATGATCCGAGCCCGAGTGCCCCGCATCCGCGACGCCGGCACCCAACACACGCACGACACTATTTTCGACACCAGAGATGGAGATCTCACGATGACGGAAGAGCAGACGGGCGGCTTGGTCCGCCCCGACGTTTCCGAGGCCGACGCGGCCTCGATTGCGCGCGAGTGCTATGGGATCGAGGCGGTTGCGACCGAACTCGGCAGTAATCAGGACCGCAATTTTGTGCTGACCGAGGGGGATGGCTCGCGCAGTGTGCTGCGCGTCGACAATCCCGTGTTTACCGATCCCGAACGAGACGCGCAGCACGCAGCGCTCGAGGCGTACCGCGCGGCGGGCGTGCCGGTCGCAGCGGTGCTGCCTGGACTCGACGGGGAGGAGACCCAGCGCTGGGGTGGCTTTGCCGTTCGCCGCAGTGAGTTCGCACCGGGCGCGCCCATGGTGGACCTCGGCTACTTCGCGCCGCGTGTGCTGGAGGAGTTCGGTGCGCTCGCGGCGGCCTCCGTGCGCGCCCTGGCTGAGTTGCAGCACCCGGGACTTGACCGCGACCACATGTGGGTGATGGCCGTGGCGCACGAGCAGACGCTCGCGCTCGCATCGGCGATTGCTGATGCGGAGATTCGGGAGCGCGTCGTGGACGCCGCGAACCGTGCGCAGTTCGCGCTCGAGGAGGTTGCGGCTGAGCTGCCCACGCAGGCAATCCACGGCGACCTCACCGACGACAACGTTACGGGGCTGCCGGGCGACGACTCGCGCGTACATCCACACACCGTGCTTGACCTGGGTGACCTCGCGTACGGCTGGCGGGTGGCTGAGCTCTCAGTGACCGCATCGTCGATGCTGCACCACGATCCCGAGCGGCCGCTGCGATTGCTCGATCTCATCGCCGCGTTCCATCGCGATGCCCCACTCTCCCCTGCGGAAGCTCGGGCGGTCTGGCCGCTCATCGTGCTGCGCGCCGCCGTGCTCGTGGCAAGCGGGTGGCGCCAGCTCGAGATCGACGGTGGCAATGAGTACGCGCGCGAACGGATTGCGGGTGAGCAGGCTATTTTCGACGCTGCGACCGCGCTGCCGCTCGCGGAAGCCACCGAACAGGTGCTCGTCCGATTGGGGTTCCATGGTGCTCCGAGCGCTGCCGGGCTGCAGCTGAGTGTCGCCCCCGGCGCCGGGTTGGAGCGCAGCGCTGCCGAACCACTCCGCTCGCTGTTGCCCGAGCTCGTCGGCACTGTGACTGTGCTCGACCCCGGCGTGGAGTCGGAGGCGCTGGCGGGTGGCGTCTGGCAGGAGACTCATGCGGAAGCGGAACTCGTTGCCAGCGCATGGACCACCGGCGCGGCCGCCGCGGTGCTTCCATACGGCGTGTACCGCCTCACCCGCACTGAGATCGATCGTGCATCGGGCGCCGCGAGCTGGCCGCTCGGCACTGAGGTGTGGGTGCCGGCGGGCGTTGCTGAGCTCGTGGCGGCACCCGCGGCGGGCGTGGTGCGCACGGTGACCGATCGTGGCCTGCTGCTTGAAACCGCTGGGGGCTGGATCCTTTCGATCGATGGCTTCGCGGTGGCATCGAGCGTGATGCCGGGGAGCGAGCTTGCCGCCGGCGCCACGCTGGGCGAGCTGCGCGCAGCCGACGCCGCTCGACCGCTCACCGTTGCGTTGGTGCGGAGCGACGCAGCCGAGGGGGCTGAGCCGCCGATCCTCTCGGTGCCGACGCCGGAACCCGGCCGTGCTCAGCTCGTCGAACCGGAACGCGTCGCGGCCTGGCGCCGCTTCACGCACGATCCGGCCGGGCTGCTTGCCCTGCCGGAGCTGGCACAGCGCGACGAGGCGGGCGATGAGCTTGCGCGCCGAGAGCAGATCTTCGCGAGCGCGCAGGAGCGGTACTACGAGCGCCCCATGCAGATCGAGCGGGGGTGGCGCCACCACCTGATCGACACGACCGGTCGTGCATACGTCGACATGGTGAACAACGTCACGGGACTGGGCCACGGCCACCCGGGCGTTGCCGACGCAGTGAATCGCCAGATCCGAGTGCTCAACACGAACTCGCGCTTCCTGTTCCGCGAGCTTGCAGAGTACAGCGAGCGCCTGCTTGCGCAGCTACCCGAGGACTCTGAGCTCGACACCGTGTTGCTCGTGAACAGTGGTTCCGAAGCTGTTGACCTCGCGCTCCGTCTGGCACAGACCGCCACCGGGCAGCGCACCGTTGTGGCGCTCCGTGAGGCATATCACGGCTGGACGATGGCCTCCGACGCGGTGACTACGAGCGCGTACGACAACCCGTACGCGCTGGAGAACCGGCCCGACTGGGTGCACGTCGCCGATGTACCGAACCGATTCCGCGGTACGTATCGTGGCGACGCCGCCGACCTGAGCGTCGGAGAGCGCTACGCCGCAGATCTCGGTGCCGACCTCGACGCGCTCGCGACGGAGGGCCGAGGTGTTGCCGCGTTCATCTGCGAGTCGGTACTGGGGAACGCGGGCGGCGTGATGCTGCCCGAGGGATACCTGCAAGCCGCCTATGAGCGAGTTCGCGCGGCCGGCGGGCTCTGCATCGCCGACGAGGTGCAGGTGGGCTTCGGACGCATGGGATCCTCGTTCTGGGGATTTGAGCAGTCGGGCGTGCGCCCGGACATCATCGCAATCGCGAAGCCGATGGGCAATGGCTTCCCGATCGGTGGCGTGATCACGTCGAAGCGGGTAGCGGATGCGCTGGCGTCGCAGGGGCAGTTCTTCTCGTCAGCTGGCGGAAACCCGTTGAGCTGCCGTGTGGGCATCGCGGTGCTCGACGCGATGGCCGAGGAGGGCCTCCAAGAGAACGCGCGCGTGGTGGGGGAGCACCTGGCGGCGGGCTTCCGTTCGCTCGCTGACCGGCACGCGCTGATCGGCCCGGTGCACGGTGAGGGCCTCTACCTCGGTGTCGAGCTCGTGCGCGACCGCGAGACGATGGAGCCCGCAGCCGCCGAGGCTGCCGCGATCTGCGAGCGTCTCAGGGAGCTCGGTGTCATCGTGCTCACCACCTCAGAGCGCTCAAACGTGCTGAAGGTGAAGCCACCGCTCTGCCTCACACGTGAGAGCGCCGACTTCGTGGTCGCGGCGCTCGACCGGGTGCTCACCGAGGGCTGGTAGTCGCAACAACCGCAGCGGGGCGCCAGACTCTTCGGTCTGGGGCCCCGCTGCGTTGTTTCCGGCGCTAGAGGCCGAGGATGGCGCGTGCGATCAGGAAGTAGATGATCAGGCCCGACGCGTCGACGAAGGTCGAGATGAAGGGGTTCGAGAACACTGCGGGGTCGACCTTCACCGCCCGAGCAATGAGTGGCATGCAGCCGCCCACCGCGGCAGCGAGCGTGCAGACGCACAGCAGCGTGAGCCCGATCACGAGTCCGATTTCCACCGAGTACGCAATCGAGGCGATCGTGAAGCCGATCGTGCCGAGCAGCAGGCCGAGGAGGCCGCCCGTACGCAGCTCTCGGGTGAGCACCCGCATGAAGTCGCGCGACTTCACATCGCCGAGCGCGAGCGCGCGGGTCACGGTAGTCGCGGCCTGGTTGCCGGTGTTGCCGCCCGTGCCGATCAGGAGGGGCACGAAGAGCGCGAGCACGGTGACCTGCTCGATCGTAGCCTCGAATACCGAGAGCACCTGCACCGTGAGCGTTGCACCAACGGCGAGCACCAGAAGCCACACGACGCGCGAGCGTACGAGGGTGCTCACCGGGGTGGACAGGTACGGGCGGCGCAGCGGCTCGGTGCCGCCCTGACGTGCAGCGTCCTCGCTCTCCTCGTGCTCGAGAATGCGGATCGCGTCGTCGATGGTCAGCATCCCCACGAGCCGGTTCTCGCGGTCGACGATCGGCATGGCGAGGAGCTTCAGGTCCGCGCAGCGACGCGCAGCCTCTTCCGCATCGGACGCGGCCTCGGCGGTGCGCGCGTCCTTCATGAGCTCGGCGACGGAGATATCGCCCTCGGCGCTCAGGAGATCGCGCAGGCTCACAATCCCCACCACGTGACGGGAGTCATCGAGCACCGGAATCGTGTAGACGGTTTCGGCGTCCTGCAGCCGCTCACGCACTCGCCGCATCGTCTCTTCGACGGTAAACGCGGCACGCGTTGACACGTACTCGAGCGACATGCGGCGACCGATGCTGTCTTGCGGGTAGCCGAGGAGTGCGGAGGTAAGCACGCGCTCGTGCTCGGGGAGACCGCGGAGCAGCCGGGTAGCGAGCGCGGCCGGCACCTCGTCGAGTAGCCACAGTCGATCGTCGTGATCGAGGTCGACGAAGAGCTGCGCAACCTCGGAGTCTTGCAGGCCGTGCAGCAGATCGCTCTGCAACGGCGGGTCGAGCAGCTCGAAGACCTCGGCAGCGCTGTCCTTCGGCAGCAGCCGATAGATCACGGCTCGCTGCTTTCGGCTCAGCCGCTCGAAGAGAGGCACGAGATCGGTCGCGGGAAGAGGCGCCAACACCTCGGTGAGGGCGGTCAGGTCACGCGCCGCGAACAGCTGCTCGATCGTGGTGGCCAGATCATCCATGTTCTGGATCTGGGGTGAGGTCATGGGTCGCTCCTTGCCGGCACGCACCGCCTAGGGTGCGCGGAAAATGATTCGGTCGCGCCCGGGGCGGGGCGTCCGAGGGTGCCGGACGACGTGCGGAACTCTACCTCTGGGTCCAAGGGGAGGGAACGGTCACCGCGTCCGGCTGCTGACTGCAACTGTCACTGGGCACGTACTCACCTCGCCTCGGTCGGTGTTCAGAACTCATTCAGTGCGACTCATCCGCGAAGAAACGCGTGCGCACAAGAACCACAGACCAGACTACCCCCTTGTCGGCTTGACTCGTCCCCTGGGGGGAGGGTTTACCGTGAGTTCAGACAGCTCAGTCGTGGAAGTGGAGGGAAAGATGCGGATCGGGGAGCTTGCGCGTCGCGCGGGAGTGTCGGTGAAGGCCGTGCGCTACTACGAAGAGATCGGCCTTCTCGCACCCGAACGCGACACGAACGGGTACCGGGACTTCGATGGCGCGGACCTCCGCGCAGTGCAAGAGATCCGAGCGCTCGCGGAGCTTGGGATCGCGCCCAGCCGTGCAGCTCCCTTCGTCGAGTGCCTGTCTGACGGGCATGAGCACGGCGACGAATGCGTCAGCTCCCTTGCTGCGTACCGCGACGCCATCGCCGAGCTGGATCGGGCCATTGCTGAGCTGAGCGCGCGGCGCTCCGAGCTTGCCCTGCGTCTCGACCGAGCCGCGGGCCGCGGCTTTGCGGCTGAGGCTCCCGTCGCTGAGCCCACCGCCGGTGAGCCCCCTGCCCCGGACTACACCGTCTTGCCCCCGGGGCTCCCGCAGCCGGAGGACGACGGTGCCGCACGGCACGTGCCCGGCCTCCCGCTGCCAGACCTCACGCTTGGGCGCTCAGACGGCGGGCGGCTGTCACTAGCTGGCCTCGGGACAGGTCGCACGATCATCTACGCCTATCCGCTATCCGGACGGCCGGGCACCGACCTTCCCGACGGCTGGGACGCGATTCCTGGCGCCCGTGGCTGCTCAACGGAGGCCTGCGACTTCCGTGATCACTTCACCGAGCTCCAAGAGGCGGGAGCGGCACGGGTGTTCGGGCTCTCGAGCCAGGATCCGGACTACCAGGCTGAGCTCTGCGAGCGGTTGCGCCTCCCGTTCCCGATGCTCTCGGATCCCGAGCTGCGTCTCGCCGATGCGCTCCGTTTGCCCACATTCGCTGCGCCCGGGCACCCACGGCTGTTCGCGCGAATCACCCTGGTGGTGCGCGATGGGCGAGTCGAGCACGTCTTCTACCCGATCTTTCCACCCAACACCCACGCGCAGCAGGTGCTCGCCTGGCTGCGTGACCACCCTGAGGAGGGGGAATGAGCTACAGCTCAACGTTTATCTTCGAGGCGCGCGAGCGTGGCGAAGAGTTCTATCGTCTTGACGACGAGATCGCGACACGCGCCCGTCAGATTCCGGGCTTTCTCGGTGAGGAACACTGGGTGAACCCCGAGAATGGGCTGCACTCCGAGGTGTACTACTGGGAGACGCTTGACGCGTTGCAGCAGTTGATCGGCATGGACACGCACGGGATCGCGAAGCGGCGCGCCGCTGAGTGGCTCGGACGCTATCGGGTCGTCATTGCCGAGGTGCGGGCCACGTACGGCGACCGCGAGCTGGGTCTCGCGCACACCCCGCTCGGCAATTGATCAGGAGCGCGCATTCCTCGCTTGCTAGCATCAAGGGCTTCGCGGCATCCTCACGATGGCCGCTTCGGAGACTGTGGGCAAGGAACGGGTGGACGTGGCACGACGGAACGGGCGCAGGCGCGTCGGGATCCTCATCGCGGCATGCGCTGCGGTGCTCGCGGCGGCGTTTCTTGCGCCCGCGCGCTTCCCGAATAGCTTCGGGCTTGCCATGCCGTTTGAGGCGGCGTTGCCGTGGCTCGGCGTTCTGGTGGCTCTTCTCCTCATCGCTGCACTTGCTCGCCGCGCGTGGCTCGGGATCCTGGTGAGTCTCGTGGCGGTGGCCGCCTGGTCCTGGGTGTTCGTGCCGCGGATCTTGCCGCTTGAGCCGGTGGCCATGGTCGGCAATACAGACGCGGTGTCGGTGCTGAGTCAGAATGTGCGCGTCAGCGCCGGTGATACCGCTGGGGCCCGAGCGACAGCGGAGAAGCTTCGCGGCGAGGGCGCCGACCTGCTCGCGCTCCAGGAGATCGCTACGGAACAGCGTGAGACGGTCGCCGTGGCACTGCGTGAGACGTACCCGTACGAGGCGCACGCGAGCACGGTCGGGCTGTGGAGCCGGTATCCGATCCTCACGTCAGAGCCGCTCGACCTGGGGCTCGGGTGGGATCGCGCGCTGCGCGCGACCATTGCCACGCCCGGCGGTGATACCGAGGTGTACGTCGTCCACGCGGCGTCGGCGCGGATCGACGGACACGCGCCGCGCGACGAAATGCTGGCCGAGCTCGCAGATGAGATCCGAAACGACGGCAGCCCCCGTATCATCGCGGCCGGTGATTTCAACGCGAGCAGTGACGACCGCTCCTTTGTTCCGCTGCGCGAGCTCTTGGCCGAACCCCGTCAAGGTGCGGGCGGTTTCGGATTCTCCTGGCCAGCGCAGTTCCCTGTGGTGCGCTTGGATCACATCCTGCTGCGCGGCTTTGACGCGAGAGAGATGACGACGACGCCGATCGGTGACAGCGATCACCTCGCCGTGTCCGCCGTGCTGCGGCCGTCCGCATGACCGGGGGACAGGGCACGCCCGTGCGGTTTGGGCGTGGCGACGGGGGTGTGCCCCCGTGGACGCTCGCGGTCGCGGCGATGCTCATCATTCAACTTGTGAACGCGCTGTCGGTCGGGCTGATCGATGAGCTCGGCCCCGCGGGCACCGCGTGGCTGCGGCTCACTCTCGGGGCGGTGATCCTGGTGATGATCGCCCGCCCGCCGCTGCGTCGGGTGCGACGCCGGGACCTGCTCCCGCTCGTCGGACTGGGTGCGGCGACGGCGCTCATGATGATGGCGTTCCTCTTCGCGATCGATCGCATCCCGCTGGGTACTGCAGTCGCGATCGAGTTCCTTGGCCCGCTGGGGGTGGCCGCGATGATGAGCGGGGGGCGCCGTGCGCTCGTGTGGCCGGGCCTCGCGCTCGGCGGCGTGGTCCTGCTCACGGAGCCGTGGAGCGGAGCCGTCGATCCGGTGGGCATCGGCTTCGCGGTGCTTGCAGGTATCGGCTGGGGGAGCTACATGCTGCTGACCCAGCGTGTGGGCGACCGCTTCACTGGGGTGAGCGCCCTCTCACTCACGATTCCGATCGCGGCGGTTCTTGCTGCGCCGCTCGGGATCCCGCCGCTCCTCGGTGAGCTCACGCTGCCGCAGCTCGCGCTCGCGCTCGGGCTCGCGGCGCTCACCCCGGTGATCTCGCTCGGGCTTGAGATGCTGGCGCTGCGACGGATGACGCACACCGCGTTCGGCACGCTTATGTCGCTCGAACCGGCGTTCGGAGTGTTTCTCGGGGCGCTGCTGCTCGCACAGCGCCCCACTCCGCTGCAGATCGCCGGCATCGCACTCGTGGTGCTCGCGGGCGCGGCTGCGCAACGGGGCGGGGTGCGCGGGGATTCAGCGAGCTAAAACGCGGGCCACCAGTCGGCGTTCGTCCACAGCCCGAGCTCCGCCTCAGCGGCTGCGCCGATGCGGAAGACTGTCTGGTCGTCAAAGGTGCGACCGACGATCTGCACGCCGGTCGGCACCCCATTCGGTGCGCGGCCTGAGGGGATCGCGAGCACCGGGACGCGGCCCACGATGTTGAACGGCAGCGTCATCAGCTCCGAGAAGGTGGCCTTGCTATCGGTGCAGGCGGCATCTGCGGGCATACCTGTGTTTGCGATGGTGGGGCAGAGGAGGGCGTCGTAGCGCCCAAGGATCTCGCCGAGCGGCCGGTAGAACGCGGTCTCGGCGGCGAGCCCGTCAACGTAGCCCATCGAGTCGCTCGCAGAGTCAATAAATGCGTGCGTGTACGGCATGAGCTGAGCGAGCTGCTCAGGATCACCATTGCCGACGCTCTCGATGAAGGGGCCCATCACCGCGCCGAAGTGCGCCCACGAGGTTCGAAGCACCTCCTCGAGAGTCCAGGGCAGATCGACCTCTTCGACAATCGCACCCGCCGCGCGCAGTGCATCGGCGACGGCGCGGGTGTTCTCAATGACTGCGGGATCGGGGGAGTAGCAGCCGAGCGTGAAGCTGAGCGCAATCTTCACGCCCGCAAGACTCTCGACTGCACCCTAGACGCGCAGCTGGGGGCGCAGTGACGCCGGGTCGCCCGCCCACGGGCCGGAAATCACGTTCTGCAGCATCGCGACGTCTGCGACGCTGCGGCCCATGGGTCCGTCTGCGCAGTACGTGTCGCTGTTGAATGGCGGGAGCCCGGGCACTCGTGCGAACGGGGGCTTGAATCCAACAACACCGCAGTAGGACGAGGGGATCCGAATTGAGCCGCCGATGTCTGAGCCGGTCGCGAGAATCGTTGAGCCAGCGGCGAGCACCGCGCCCGAGCCACCCGAGGAGCCGCCGGGCGTCATTTCGGTGTTGTGGGGGTTTCGCGTGGTACCCCAGAGCGCGGTGTGTGTCACCGGGGAGCAGCAGAACTCGGGGGTCGTGGTGCGACCGTGCACCACTGCGCCCGCGTCGAAGATGCGCTCGACGATCGGGTGGGTGATGTCTGCGACAGTGCCCTGTTCGAGCAACGAGCCCTCCTCGGCGAGGCGGCCGGCAATGGGCTGCTCATCCTTTACCATGAGTGGCACTCCCTCCAGCGGACGTGCGTCTCCGCTGCGGTAGCGCGTCTCGGCCGTTCGAGCTGCTCTGTACGCGTCCTCGAGGAGCTCCTCGGTGACCGCGCCAACGTGCGGCTCCGTAGCGGCGGTGCGCGCGACGACCGCATCGAGCAGCTCAACGGGAGAGAGCTCGCCTGAAGTGAAGCGACGTACGGACTCCGTGGCGGTGAGATAGTTCAGATCCATGGTTTTCCTTCTCTGGGCCGCATCGTCGCAACCCGTACGTTGTACGGTACGTTGTACGGGGCTACTCTAGCAGGCATGGCCGAACAGACCGACACCACAGCTGCGCCCCGGGGAAATGCGGGGCGCGAGCCCCTGAACCGTGGGGTGATCGCTGAGGCTGCGCTTCGGCTCGCTGAAGCCGCGGGGCTCGAGGAGTTGACGATGCGTGCGCTCGCGTCTGAGCTGGGGGCTGGCACGATGACGCTGTACACGCATGTGCGCGGGCGGGACGATCTGCTGCAAGCGATCGTCGAGCGGCTGATCGCGGAGCTCGACATGCCGGGCGTGACTGCTCGTGCCGGGGGCGATTGGCGCGAGCATCTCGCCGAGGTGCTCGACGCATACAATTCACTCGCCGAGCGGTTCCCACGCTCGTTCGAGCTTCTTGCGCTCGCCCCGTACGCGGACGGGCCAGTTGCCCCTCATCTCGCGAGTGCCGAGCGTGCGCTCATCGCTGGCGGCTTGCATCCGAGTGATGCCCGTGTTGCACTGGGTACCGCGGATGCGTTCGCGACAGGGTTTCTGGTGGTGCGCGCGCGTACCGCGTTGCGGGCCGAGGGGCCTGGTGCGGCAGCGGCCTCCCACAGTCCGCTCGCATACACACGGGGCGTTGCCGCAGTGATTGCCGGGATCGCGGCAACCCTGGAGGAGACCCCGAGCGTTGAAGGCTCGGGCCACGGGGCCGCGACCGCCGGGGTCTAGTGAGTGCGCAGTAGCTCGCCACCAATCAACGTTTTCTCCCGTCCCGGGGGCGCGACGCTCGGCGCCCGCTAGCTGTCAGCGCGTGCGATGAGCGAATGAAACCGCGCGCGCGTCCGGCGATGGCTCTCGGCCGGCGTCTCCGCATCGGGGACGTCGGCCTGCGCTGACCAACGTTGCCAGCCGTGCCGCCACACGAGGACACTGAGCTCGCAATCGAGTTCGAGGTCACTCGTGTCCATGCGGGGGAGCTGAACTCTGATGCGATCGCGAAGTACCGCCGCGATCGCGGCGTCTTGAGTGGCGGCGTGAGCGTGGAGTTGGCGATCGGTGCGGAGCAGCGCGCCGACCCGACGATGCTCGGCAAGCTCGGGGGAGCCCTCCGCCGCGAGGATCGCATCGAAGAGATGCTCAATCGCCTGGGTTGTCTCAGTCGCTGATGTGACGACCAGCGGGAGTGCTGTGGCGCCGGCGAGTGCGCGTGCATGGCCGGCGAGAACCGCGTCCTCTCGGTTGTTGTAGTAGCGGAAGAACGTTCGTCTCGAGACGCCAGCGGCGGCCGCGATCTCGCCGACGGTGGCTGCGGTGCGCGGCGCGTGAGGTGTTGTGTCCCGTTCCGCGAATTCGAGCGCAGCCAGGTGGATCCGCTGAGCGGTTTCGCGGTGCTTGCGCGCGCGGACGCCCTCGCTCGTGGCGAGAGATTGCTGGGCCTCTGTCACGGTGCTCCCTGATTCTTGCGTGCTGGGGTGCACGCAGCTGACACGCCGTGTGATCCGTCAACGGGCGTACGCCCGAAGATACTGCGCTCCGGCCGTCGCCGCAAATATTGGCACTGTGTGTCATGATTATTCATCTGATGAATCCTCATGAAAGGCCACACCGCTCGTGACAACTCCTATGCCAGCCGAGTCGCCGGCCCCCACGACTCGCGCGATCACCGCAACGATTGCCGTGCTTGCGTTCTCCGCGTTTGTCATGATCCTCAACGAGACCGTGTTGAGCGTCGCCCTGCCGCCCCTAATGACTGAGTTTGGCGTCTCCGCAAACGTCGCGCAGTGGCTCACCACCGGGTTTCTCCTCACGATGGCGGTCGTGATTCCCACGACCGGCTTCTTGCTGCGTCGCTTCTCGCTGCGAGCGCTCTTCGGCGCCGCGCTCGTGCTGTTCGTCCTCGGTACGCTCATCGCCTCGTTGGCGCCAAGCTTCCCCGTGATGCTCGCGGCTCGTGTGGTGCAGGCGTGTGGCACCGCGATCATCATGCCGCTCCTCATGACGACGACGCTGAGCCTTGTGGCGCCGCAGCGCCGGGGGAGTGTGATGGGCCTGAATTCAATTGTGATCGCCGTGGCCCCGGCCATCGGCCCCACGCTCTCCGGCGTGATTATCGAGGCGCTCGGGTGGCGCTGGGTGTTTGGGCTGATGATTCCCGTGGCGGCAATCGCGCTCGGGGTGGGCCTGGTGTTCCTGCCGCGAATGGGTGGCGGTGAGCGGGTCCCACTCGACATCCGCTCGGTCGTGCTGTCCCTGTTGGGGTTCGGCGGGCTCGTGGCGGCGTTGTCGACCGCGGCGGACATTGCCGAGGGGGCCTGGAGTCCCGTGCTCTCGCTGGTGATTGGCGTGGCGGCGCTTGCGCTGTTCGCGCGCCGGCAGCTCGGGCTACAGCGCGATGGAGATCGAGCACTGCTCGACTTGCGCCCCTTCGCAGAGCGGAATTTCACGCTCGGAGTCGTGCTCATCATGATCGCGTTTGGCGTGCTCCTAGGAACGGTGGTCGTACTGCCGATCGCCGCGCAGAGCGGGCTCGGTATGAGCGTGTTGGCAACTGGGCTGATGCTGCTTCCCGGGGGAGTGACCCAGGGAGTGCTCGCGCCGATCGTGGGTCGGCTCACCGACCTCATCGGTGCGCGGGTGATTGTGATCCCCGGGCTCCTGCTGATGAGTGGTGCGCAGTGGTGGCTCAGTGCGCTCACCCAGGCGACCTCGCTCGGCGAGCTGATCGCAATGCACGTGATGTTTTCAGCGGGTATGGCGCTCGTGCTCACGCCCATGATGACGCACAGCATGAGTGCGCTTCCTGCCCCGCTCTTCGGGCACGGGAGTGCCATTCTGAACACATTGCAGCAGCTCGCAGGCGCTGCGGGCACGGCCGCGCTCGTCGGGGCGCTCGCGGTTGGTTCCGCATCGGCGCCGGTCGCGGGAGCGGGTGCGGTTATCGCGGGTGCGCGCCTCGCCTTCCAACTCGGTGGCTGTCTCACACTCGCGGGCGCGATCTGTGCGCTCTTTCTCACGCGGCTGGCCCGACGGTGACGGGTGCAGGGCATGGGTAGCCATTTGCCATAGCGGATAGATAGGATCTGTGTAGGCTGCGTACCGGGGGTGGGGCAGCGAATCCATCGTGCGCGCACGGCGCCGAGTGAGTTCAGGAAGCTGGGAGTGCAATGGCGAGTTTCTGGGGGAGAAGTCTGCTTGCCGCGAGTGCGGCGGTGGCTATCGCGGCGAGTCTTGGAGGCGTAGGCTCGCCAGCGCTCGCGAACGAGGGCGCGAACAGGGCGGCAGGGGTGCACCTCGCCGATCCCGAGCTCACCGCGTGTGTCAATGCGAAGCTCGGAGCGAGTCGAGCGCCGGATGCGCCGATCATGCAGGCCGAGATTGAGGGCATCACCGTGATGACCTGCAACGGCGACTTCGCTGTGACCTCTCTCGAGGGCTTGGAGGCGGCGAACGACCTGCGCACGCTTGCCTTCCTGGGTGGGCGACATGACCTCTCCGGAAGTGGTGTGCTGCGTCCGCTCACGACGATGCCGAAGCTCTCGAGCCTCACACTCACAGACGCGAACCTCACGGACGCCTCGCTTGGCGTGGTGAGTGGTGCGGGCAAACTCTCGCGGCTCACCGTTGTAGGCAACCCGAAGCTCACCACGCTCGAGCCACTCGCCACGATGACGAGCCTCACCACACTGGATGCCTCCCGCAATGCGGCGCTGAGCGACTTTGAAGCCCTCGCGAAGCTGCGCTCGCTCCGAGACCTGACGATCTCGCAGAACCCGCTCCTCACGGACCTTGCTCCGCTCGCTGGCCTGACTGAGCTGAGCTACCTGAACGCCCAAATGACGGGAATCGACAGCCTGGCCCCGCTCTCCGAGCTGACGAAGCTCACCTCGATCTCCGCTACGCACACACAGGTGAGCAGCCTGGAACCGCTTGCGAAACTCACCGCGCTTTCGAATTTGAGCATGTCACGCGCGCAGCTCACTAGCCTGGCGGGCATCGAGAACGCGGCAGCTTTGAAGACGCTCGAGATCGACCACAACAGCGACCTGGGCGACAACATCACCGCCATTGGAAACAAGCCCCTGCTGTACCGAATTCACATGGACGCAATCGGGGCCACCACGCTTGCACCGTTACGCGAACTGGCCGGTCTGAAGAGTCTCCAGGCGATGGGCAACCATATTCAATCGCTCGAGGGGCTCCCGGCAGCTCCGGGCAGCCGCTCCGACGGGACGATGGCGGTCACCGCGCAGCAGATCCATCTTGAAGATGTCTGGGTGCCGCGCGGAGCAAAGCGCTACCGGGCTGATGTGAGCGGTGAGCTGGCGCTGCGCGACGGGATCACATTCCCCCGCTTCGGCGGAAACCAGGCGCCGGTGCTCTCACCGGACTTGCCGTACGTTGACATCACCGTGTATTCCGCGATTCCTACTGCGGAGTACACGTTTTCCGAGACCAACGAGCTCGACAACGATCGCTACACCGGAACCGTGTATCACCCGATTGTGTGGAGCACGATTACGAGCGAAGACTCGGCGACGCTCACGTTCCAGCAGCCCTGGGAGCAGCAGACAACGTACACCCAGGGCTTCCCCGCCGCGAGCTTTGAGCTTGTGCCGCGGGATGGGGTGGAACGTCCCGACTGGCTGCAGATCGATGCTGAGGGCAAGCTCTCGGGCACGCCAGAAACGTTCGGCGAGTGGGCGTTTGATCTGCGTGTCGCTGATGCCCTCGGCAACACGATGACGCAGCGGCTCGATATCGCGGTTGCCGATCCTGGAACTGCGACGGTCGAACTCAGCCACGACCAGACGGTTGCAGCCGGGGGGTCGGCGACGTTCACCGTGACGCGCGCGAACGACGGCTACGCGGGCGCGGCCTCCGTGACTGTGGCTACGCAAGACGGGGCCGCAGGCGACGAGAACCCAGCGCGCGCCGGCGTCCACTACACACCTCTCGCCGAGACGCTCAGCTGGGCCGACGGCGACACGTCACCGCGGGAAGTCACGGTGGCGACGCTTGAAACTGCAGCAGGCGACCCTGACCGCCGCTTCACCCTGGAACTCGCCGGTGCCGAGCCGGCTGGCCTCGTGGCAATTGGCGCGGGGGGTTCCACCGACGTGACGATCGTCGCCCCGACTCCGGTGCCCAACGAGTTGAACTTCACCGGCCCCCAGCGAGCCGAGGGCGGGGAGTCTCTGACATTTGAGGTGAGTCGGAGCCGCGCCGCAGAAGACCCCTGGACCGGGGTGGCGAGCGTGCAGGTGTCCACGGCCGACGTGTCTGCGCTGGCGGGCACACACTACGAGGAGACCACTGCAACGCTCGAGTGGGGGCCGAACGACTTTGCCGCGAAGCAGTTCGTCGTCCCTACGCTGGCGCCAGCCGCGGGCGACCCGGAACGGAATTTTGCGGTGGAGCTAAGCGAGCCCAGCACGTTCGCAGCGCTCGGAAAGGTGAGCTCGGTGACCGGGACGATCACCGCACCCGAGCCCGAGCTCACCGTATTTGCTCTGAACGGCGATCAGCAGGGGATCGCGGGAGAGACGCTCTCCTTCGAGGTCTCTCGCGTGAACGCGACGCAGCTGCCCTGGGAGGGCGAGACCAGCGTCGTGGTAGAGACCGTTGACGGCTCTGCGGAGGGCGGTACGCACTTCACCGCAGTTGCTCCGACCACGCTGACCTGGGAGGCGGGGGATACTGATTCGAAGACGGTGACTGTGGCGACCGAGCGCGTGGCCGCGGGGGATCCGGACCGAACCTTCCAGGTGCGGCTCAGTGAACCGGGCGCCTACGGCGAATTCGGCAGCCCCTCGGAGGTTGAAGGAGTGATCGTCGCAGAAGTCCCCGATCCCAGTCTGCTTGCCGTCGTGGGGGAGCCAGAGGTGCGCGCGGGGGAGGCTGCAGTATTCACCGTGACTCGCACAGACGCCGCGGAACGAACGTGGACGGGGCCAGTCACGGTACGCGTCCGCACACAGGATGGCACAGCGCACGCAGGCACCCACTTCACTCCAGTGGACGTTGAACTCTCCTGGGAGGCCGGAGACGATTCCTCACAGCAAGTCGAAGTGCCGACGACTCCAGGCTTTCGCGGTGACGAGTCCAGGCAGCTTACGCTGGAAATCTCTGCACCGAGTGAGCACGCGGTGGTGGAAGCCGGAGCTTCAACGGCAGTGGGGACCATCAGCTACGCGAAGCTGACACCGGTAGACCCCGACCCAGACGCTGACCCCGAAACGGACCCGGGTACGGAGGCCGACCCAGGTTCCGGCGGCGGAGACGGCAGCGGCGGCGGAACGTCCGCGCCGCGCGACGGCCTCGCGGCAACGGGCGGCCCGGGAATCGAGCTTCCATTGATGCTCGGCGGCGCGGCGCTTCTCGCGGGCAGTGCGCTGCTGCTGCGCCGCAAGAAGCGTGCCTAACATTTGAGGCCGCGTACGTTCGCCACGGAGATATCTGCTTCCTCGGAACTCTATGTGCAGATTGCGCCGAGGAGCCAGATATCTCCGAGGGGAACGATGGGTGCCGCCTGAATACGGCCTTGAAGTGAATTCGAGCCCCGGCAGCAACAGACGCCCTCGTGGCCTGAGAAGATCCGGCGAGAGTGCCAGGTGACGAGCTCGCGCTCATACCTAGACGTTGATGACTTTGTCGGCCCAGCTTGTCCAGGCGGTGAGTTCCTGCATCGATGAGCGGTGCGCTCCGTCGAGAAGGCTGTCATCGCTCAGGCCGCGAGCATCCATGCACGTGGCGCAGAGGCCGATCTCGCCACCCTTGCGTACTACTCCGGTGATCTGTTTCCCGGTGTTGTAGTAGCCGTTCGGGGTCTGCTGGCCCTGCACTGCCGCGATCACTGAGTCTCCGAAGCAGAAGATCTTGACCTCGTCGCCATTCTTTGCGTGGGAGTCGGCCCAACGCAGTCCATTGAAGACGCGCTCGGTACCGTACGGCGGGTCGTGAAGGACGAAGAGGATGCGTGCCACGGGAAGATTCCTTTCTGATTGTCGCCGCGGGCGCGGCAAGTGCTAATATATTATTCCATGAATGAATGGAATAACGAAATCGAGGACAGCACAGACGGATTCGCCGTCGAGCACCTGGCCGCGCGGGAGGTCACGCTCGATGTCGCATAGCCAGAACCTCGACCGGTCGACGATGAGTGTTACCGAAATCGAGCGGGCTCGCGTGCATAGGCGCACGCTGACCGTCGTCATCCTCAGCCAGGTGCTCGGTGGAGCCGGTCTCGCAGCGGGTATCGCTGTCGGTGCGCTCCTCGCCCAGGACATGCTGGGCTCGGATGCACTCTCCGGGTTGCTCACCGGCCTGTTCACGCTCGGCTCTGCCCTTGCCGCGTACTTGGTGGGTCGTTCCACGCAGCGTCTCGGGCGTCGCCTCGGTCTCGCCTACGGGTTCATCGCAGGTGGCCTGGGTGCGCTCGGCGTGGTGATCGCCGCGGTCATCGACAGTGTGCCGTTGCTGTTCGTTGCCTTGTTCGTCTACGGCTCCGGCACCGCCACGAATCTGCAAGCGCGCTACGCGGGCACCGATCTGGCGCCGGCGCACCGGCGAGGGTTCGGTGCGAGCATGGCAATGGTTGCGACCACCATCGGCGCGGTAGCAGGACCGAACCTCATTGAGCCGCTCGGAGCCTTCGCGGATTCGATCGGCGTGCCAACGCTCGCTGGCCCGTTCATTCTCGCGGCTGCCGCCTACGGCGCTGCTGGAATCGTGCTGTTCTTGTTCCTGCGCCCGGACCCGTATTTGCTTGCGCGCAGCATCGCGGAAGAGGCCCCACGAAGCCGCGTTGGCACCCCAGGCGCTGCGTTGTCCGTGCCCAAGATGGGCATCGGCGCATATGTGGGGGCGACGGTCATGGTGCTCACGCAGGTCGTGATGATCGCGATCATGACGATGACTCCGATCCACATGCGTGCCCACCACCACGAGATGGCAGCCGTCGGCCTCGTCATTGGTCTGCACGTCGGTGCGATGTGGCTGCCTTCGCTGTTCACCGGGATCTTGGTCGACAAGCTCGGGCGCACCCCGATGGTCATCGCCTCCGGCGTGACATTGCTGCTTGCGGGAGTCCTTGCAGCGCTGGCGCCCGGTGATTCGCTATTCCTTCTCGTCCTCGCGCTCGTGTTTCTCGGAGTTGGGTGGAATTTTGGCCTCGTCGCGGGCACCGCGCTCGTCGTCGATGCCACTGTGCCGCAGAACCGGCCACAGGCGCAGGGCAAGATTGACGTGCTCGTTGCTCTCGCAGGCGCTGGCGGCGGCATGATGTCGGGCGTGGTGATGAACGCGACCAGTTATCAGGCGCTCGCGATCGGCGGCGGTGTCCTCGCTCTGGTGCTTATCCCAGTACTGTTCTGGGCGAGAAATAGGCGCGCGAGATCGACTGCTACCATTATTCCATGAATGATCAGAATACGAACGGCCTGAGCAAGGCGGACGTGTTTGACGTGTTCGCCGAAGTCACGAAGGCGATAGCGAATGGGCGCCGCCTGGAACTGCTTGAACTCATGGCGCAGGGTGAGCACTCCGTCGAAGATCTGGCCACCCTCACGGGCATGGGGGTGACAACGACCTCTGCGCACCTGCAGTCGCTCAAGCGTGCTGGTCTTGTGCGAACGCGACGCCAGCGTACGACCATCTTCTACCGGCTCGCCGATGACGACGTCGCGGAACTGTACACCGCAGCCAAGCGTGTTGCGCTAGCTCGGAGTTCCAAGCTCCGTGATGTCGTGCAGGCGTACATGGGTGAGCCGCGAGCGCAGGGGCCAACGATCGACCCGGCCGCGGTGACCTCGGACATGTTCGTTGTCGATGTGCGGCCGAAGGACGAGTTTGACGCAGCACATTTCCCCGGTGCCGTCTCAATCCCGCTCACCGAGCTCGAAGACCGGTATGCCGAGATCCCGAGTGGTGTTGAGGTCGCGCTCTACTGCCGTGGCGAACTGTGCCGTCTTTCCCGCGAAGCTGCCGTGTGGCTGCGCGAGCATGGGATCGACGCGAAAGCGATGGACGAAGGGATTGTCGAGTGGAGGGCAACTGGGCAGATCGCCCTCGACGCTGCGTAACTGCCGCTCCGATCGCAACGAGCCACCCAGTGCTGAGACTATTGCGTTTCTGACGCAAAAGACCCCAACCTGGAGAACGTGATCACAGGTTAGGGGTCATATCGCTTTGCGTGCGCGAGGGGGGACTTGAACCCCCACGTCCGAAGACACTGGAACCTAAATCCAGCGCGTCTGCCAATTCCGCCACTCGCGCGCGTGCCACGTGGGTGGCACCAGACCAGCTTAGTGGTGTGCGGGGGAGCGCCGCGAAACGCGCCCCCGCACACTCGAGCTACCGCTCGATGACCTCCGCGCCCTCGGGGAGCGGCGCGCCTGCGGGAAGCCGGACGGTAACGAAACCGGTGTGCTCTGTGGCGACTTGCTCAGTGGCGACTTGCTCTGCGGCGGCCTGTGGTGCGGTGGGCGCGGGCGCTGCGGCGGGCGCGGCGATCGGCGCGAGCAGCTCGGCCTCCATGCCACCGGCCGTGACCTCGTCGCGCTGCACCGCGGGATGGTGCTGCGCCATCTTGTCGATCCAGGCGAGCGCGAGCGCGGACACGATGAAGGCGAGGTGGATCATGACCTCCCAGAACACGCCCGTCGACGAGTAGATCACCTTGTCGCCGGACTTTACGAGGCCATCTTCCATGCGGCCCACCTCGATGAAGGTCTTCAGGAGGTGGATCGAGGAGATCGAGATGATCGAGACAGCGAGCTTGACCTTCAGGAGGTTGGCGTTGACGTGCGAGAGCCAATCGGGCTCATCATGGTGGCCCTGTACGCGAATCTTCGAGACGAAGGTCTCGTAGCCGCCGATGATCACCATGATGAGGAGGTTCGCGATCATCACGATGTCGATGAGCGCGAGCACGCTCAGCATGATGTCGGTCTCAGTCACCTGTCCGGTCACCACGACCTTTTCCACAAGATGCCAGAGCTCAACGAAGAACAGGATGACGTAGACCGCCTGCGCGATGATGAGGCCGAGGTACAGCGGCGCCTGGAGCCAGCGGCTCGCAAAGATGAACGCGGCGAGGGTGCGCGACGCCGCGCCCGGGCCGTGCTCGGCGCTGCGCGCAATCGGCGACGTCTTGCGTTGATTCACTGAGGTTCTCCTGCTGCTGGGGGTGAGCGAAAAGCGGAGTCACATGCTATCGCAGCCCGGGCTGGCAACGCTGGGGGAGTCGATTACGGGTATAGTTGCTCTCTGCGAAGGGGAGTATTCCGTTTCGTCCGTGTCGTCAATACGCTGCGCGCAGATCGCGTGGCCGGTGCGGGCGCGGCGCGGGCCACATCGGGCCGACGCCGGGAAGAGACTTTCGGTCTTTTGCGCACCCTGCGCCAGCCGAAGGAGAAGGCTTCACCCGTGACCCAAGTACTCCCACTCTGGTTCGAGATCACTTCGATGATCGTGCTCGTCGCGATCCTCGTCGTCGATCTCCTGCTCATCATCCGCCGCCCCCACGTTCCCTCCATGCGCGAGGCGAGCCTGTGGGTGGGGTTCTATGTGCTGCTCGCGCTCGCGTTCGCTGGCGCGATCTTCCTGCTCGGCGATGTGCAGCACGGCACCGAGTTCCTCGCGGGCTGGCTCACTGAGTACAGTCTCTCGATCGACAATCTCTTCGTGTTCGTGCTGATTCTCGCGGCGTTCAAGGTGCCGACGGCGTATCAGCAGCGTGCCCTCATGATCGGGATCGTGCTCGCGCTCATCTTCCGTGGCATCTTCATCCTTGTGGGTGCGGCCATCATCGAGCGCTTCATCGCGATCTTCTTCGTGTTTGGCGCCTGGTTGATCTGGACTGCGTGGCAGCAGATCAAGCCAGGGGGGCACGAGGAGCAAGGCGACGGCTGGCTGATTCGTCAGGTCAAGAAGGTCATGCCGTTCACCGACGAGTACGACGGCGGAAAGCTCCGTACCGAGGTCGACGGCAAGCGGATGTTCACCCCGTTCTTGCTCGTGCTGATCTCGCTCGGCGCGACCGACCTGCTGTTCGCGCTCGACTCGATCCCCGCGATCTTCGGCATCACGCAGAGCCCCTTCATTGTGTTCACTGCGAACGTGTTCGCGCTGATGGGCCTGCGCCAGCTCTACTTCCTGTTGGGCGGTCTGCTCGAGCGGCTCGAGTACCTGAAGTACGGTATCGCCGCGATTCTCGCGTTCATCGGCGTCAAGCTGATTCTCCACGCGCTCCACGAGAACGAGTTGCCGTTCATCAACGGCGGCAACCCAGTGCCGGTGCCCGAGATCTCCACCTGGATGTCGCTCGGCTTCATCGTGGTCGCGATGCTCATCGCAACGGTGGCGAGCCTGATCAAGGTGAAGCGTGAGGAGCGGGCCGGCGGAGAGCGGATCCACCTCGGAGCGGCCGAGTCTCACACTGAGGACTGATCCTCAGTGACCACTGGCCGGCAGCGCTTTCGCTCTGGCACCAGCGGCACCCCCGGCACGCCACTGCGGCCTGGGGTGCCGCGCTCTCTCGGGGGCCAGTGGTAGAGTGGCCCCTATGCGTATGCGGCGACTGCTTCTTCACAGCCGCGACGGGTTCTAGCCTTCGGCCGCCCCGTCGCGGAGTTCCCGCATGGCCGAATCTGCACCGCGTTGGTGCGAAGGAATAATTCGTGCCGCGCACTGCTTGTACAGCGTAGAGACTGAGAAGAGAAGCAAGAATGAGCGATCAGAACGCATCAGGATCCGGCATTGCCGCGGCGAAGCAGCCGCGCACGCTGGCCGAGAAGCTCTGGGACGACCACGTCGTCGTCAAGGGCGAGAATGGCGAGCCTGACCTGATCTACATCGACCTCCACCTGATCCACGAGGTCACCAGCCCGCAGGCGTTCGACGGGCTCCGTGCGGCGGATCGGCCGCTGCGCCGTGTCGATCTCATGATCGCCACCGAGGACCACAACACCCCGACGCTGAACATCACGCGTCAGATCGAAGACCCGACGAGCCGTCTGCAGATCGACACCCTTCGCCAGAACGTTGAGGCGTTCGGTGTCCGCGCTCACCCGCTGGGCGACAAGGAGCAGGGCATCGTCCACGTGATGGGTCCGCAGCTAGGCCTCACGATGCCGGGAATCACCGTGGTGTGTGGTGACAGCCACACGTCGACCCACGGCGCGTTCGGTGCACTTGCGTTCGGCATCGGCACGAGCGAGGTCGAGCATGTCATGGCGACGCAGACGCTCCCGCTGAAGCCGTTCAAGACGATGGCGATCAACGTCGAGGGCGAGCTCCGCCCCGGCGTCACCGCGAAGGACATCATCCTCGCAGTGATCGCGAAGATTGGCACGGGCGGCGGGCAGGGCTACGTGCTCGAGTACCGCGGCTCGGCGATCCGTTCGCTGTCCATGGACGGCCGAATGACGATCTGCAACATGTCGATTGAGGCTGGCGCTCGTGCCGGAATGGTTGCGCCCGATCAGATCACCTTCGACTACGTGCAGGGTCGCGAACACGCCCCGCAGGGTGCCGACTGGGACGCTGCCGTCGAGTACTGGAAGACCCTCCCCACGGACGAGGGCGCCACGTTCGACGCTGAGGTGTTCATCGACGCGAACGAGCTCGAGCCCTTCGTGACCTGGGGAACGAACCCGGGCCAGGGCGTGCTGCTCAGTGACACTGTGCCGAACCCCGCAGAGATTGCGGATCCGAACGAGCGTGCCGCCGCTGAGCGTGCGCTCGAGTACATGGATCTCACCGCGGGCATGCCCATGAAGGACATCGCGGTGGACGCAGTGTTCATGGGGTCGTGCACGAATAGCCGGCTCGACGACCTGCGCACCTTTGCACACCTCATCAAGGGGAAGCAGAAGGCCGAGGGTGTTCGTCTCATGGTGGTTCCCGGCTCGGCGCGTGTGCGCCTTGAGGCTGAGGCCGAGGGCATCGACAAGATCGTCGAGGCGTTCGGTGGTGAGTGGCGCTTCGCGGGCTGCTCAATGTGCCTGGGAATGAACCCTGATCAGCTCGAGCCCGGCGAGCGTTGCGCGTCGACCTCGAACCGTAACTTCGAAGGACGACAGGGCAAGGGCGGCCGGACACACCTCGTGTCGCCGCTGGTTGCCGCAGCGACCGCGATTCGTGGCACGCTGTCGAGCCCCTGGGACCTGCAGACTGATGCCGCAAACGGCATCACCCACGACGCGAGCGAGAAGGCGGAGGCGTAATTCACCATGGAAAAGTTCATCACCATCACGGGCATTGCCGCTCCGCTCAAGCGCTCGAACGTTGACACCGACCAGATCATCCCCGCAGTCTTCCTGAAGCGGGTCACGAAGACCGGGTTCGACGACGCGCTTTTTCACCACTGGCGCCAGGACGAGAGCTTCGTGCTAAACCAGCCCGAGTACAGCGGCGTCGAGATCCTTGTCGCCGGGCCTGACTTTGGCACCGGCTCGTCGCGTGAGCACGCCGTGTGGGCGCTTCGCGACTACGGCTTCAAGGTGGTTATCTCGCCGCGTTTCGCGGACATCTTCCGCGGGAACTCCGGCAAGCAGGGCCTGCTCGCCGCGCAGGTGACCGAGAGCGACGTGGAGCAGTTGTGGGCAGCGATGGACGCCGAGCCCGGCGTCAAGCTCACGGTGAGCCTGGAAGATCGCACGGTGACGGTCGGCGACCTCACCGTTCCCTTTGACATTGACGACTACACCCGCTGGCGCCTCATGGAAGGGCTCGACGATATTTCGTTGACCCTCCGCAACGAGGACGCGATCGCCGAGTTCGAATCCCGCCGCCCGGCGTGGATGCCGACTACGACGCCGCTGGCCCAGACCGCATAGAGTTCGGAGACACCGAGTGACCGAAGCAGTGAACACCCCCGTAGACGACGCGGAGCTTCCCGAGGATGCGCTGAAGCGCAGCCCTGAGGAGGAAGCCGCGGAGGGCCGGAAGCGCGACGCCCAAAAAGCTGGCGCCCGCGTGGGCCTGACCTCTGACGAGATCATCATTAACGGCGGGCGTCCGCTGCAGGGCCGTGTCGAGGTGCGCGGCGCGAAGAACCTTGCCACCAAGGCGATGGTCGCCGCGCTCCTCGGCCAGACCCCGAGCGTGCTCCGCAACGTGCCGAACATCTCGGACGTACGCGTGGTGGCCGGCCTGCTCGCGCTCCACGGCGTGCTCATCACCCGAGGCGAAGAGCCCGGCGAGTGGCGCCTCGACCCCTCGAACGTGGAGATGGCACACAAGGCCGATATCGATGCGCACGCGGGTTCCTCGCGCATTCCGATCCTCTTCTGTGGACCGCTGCTGCATCGCCTCGGCGAGGCCTTCATCCCCGATCTCGGTGGCTGCCGCATCGGTGATCGCCCGATTGACTTCCACCTCGACGCGCTGCGCGAGTTCGGTGCGGTCATCGAGAAGCTCCCGAGCGGCATTAGCCTGACGGCCCCGAACGGCCTCAAGGGCGCCAACATCGAGCTGCCCTACCCCTCGGTCGGTGCGACCGAGCAGGTGCTGCTCACCGCGGTGCTCGCCGAGGGGCAGACCGAGCTGCGCAACGCCGCGATCGAGCCCGAGATCGTCGACCTCATCTGCATCCTGCAGAAGATGGGCGCCATCATCTCGATGGAGCCGAACCGCGTCATCTTCATTGAGGGCGTCGAGTCGCTCCGCGGATACAACCACCGCGCCATCTTCGACCGCAACGAGGCCGCAAGCTGGGCCGCTGCGGCACTTGCGACCAAGGGCGACGTCTTCGTCGGCGGAGTGAAGCAGGAAGAGATGATGACCTTCCTGAACGTCTTCCGCAAGGTCGGCGGCGATTTCGACGTGCACGACGACGGCATTCGTTTCTGGCACCCGGGTGGCGAGTTGAAGCCTGTGACCATCGAGACCGATGTGCACCCCGGCTTCATGACCGACTGGCAGCAGCCGCTCGTGGTCGCCCTCACCCAGGCGCAGGGGACCTCGACCATCCACGAGACCGTCTACGAGAATCGCTTCGGCTTCACCGATGCGCTCAACCAGATGGGCGCGAACATCGTGGTGCACAAGAACGGGCTTGCCGCAGACGAGCGCCGCGTCATGCGCCGCGAGTTCGAGCAGGCTGCAGTGATCACCGGCCCGACCCCACTTACCGCGGCGGACATCGAGGTTCCGGATCTGCGCGGCGGCTTCAGCCACCTCATCGCGGCGCTCACCGCCGAGGGACAGTCGAAGGTCACGAACCTCGGCATCATCTCGCGCGGCTACGAGAACTTCATTGAGAAGCTTCGCCTGCTCGGCGCAGATTTCGTCTACGAAAGCTAAGCCGGCCGACCACGCGATCGAAGCTTCTGCGGCAGACTCGGTCCGGCATTCCGCTGTCGGACCGAGCCTCCGGGATAATGTGAGTTATGACTGACACGGTAAAGATTCGCGGCCGCTCTTCTGCGGAGCAACGACGCCCATCCGTGTTCTGGCTGCTGGCGGGCCTTGTCCTGCCGCTGTGGTCGCTCATGGTGCGGTATCGCTTCACTCCGCAGTCGAAGCTGCCGCAGACAGGCCCCTTCATCCTCGCGCCGAATCACTACAGCGAGATCGACCCGATCGCGGTCGGTGCCGCAGTGTGGCACCTGGGACGTTTGCCGCGCTTCATGGCGAAGGCGAGTCTCTTCAAGGTGCCCGTGTTCGGCTGGCTGCTTCGCGCCTCGGGACAGATCCCCGTAGAGCGCGTCGGCGCCGCACGTCCGAGCACGGGAGGCGCGAATCCGATCGGCGCCGCGTCCGAGCTCATCGCCCGCGACGCCGGGGTCATCGTGTACCCGGAAGGGACGCTGACCCGCGATCCCGATCTGTGGCCGATGCGCGGCAAGAGCGGCGCGATCCGCCTGGCGCTCGAATCGGGGATTCCCGTGATTCCTGTCGCGCACTGGGGTACGCAGGACCTGATGCCGCGCTATGCGAAGCGCATCCACCCTTTCCCCCGAAAGACGATCCACGTCTCAGTCGGTGAGCCGCTCGATCTCAGCAAGTACGCGAACAAGCCCATTGACCAGCGAACGGTCAACGAGGCAACGCGCGAACTGATGGACGCGATCACCGCGCTCCTCGCTGACCTGCGGGGCGAAACCCCTCCGGCTGAGCGGTGGGATCCGAGTAAGCACCAGCAGAGTGAGACGGGACGTTTTGAGTAGCGCAGCACCAACGGCGACCACGGTCAATGGCCGCCGAAATCGAGGCCGAAAGGTCGCAGTGATCGGCGCCGGGAGCTGGGGAACCACCTTCGCGAAGGTGCTCACCGACGCCGGGTGCGACGTGACGATCTGGGCACGACGCCCGGAACTCGCGCAGGAGATCCAGGTCGCGAAGCGCAATACGCAGTACCTGCCGGGAATCAACCTCCCGAAGCGGCTGTCGGCAACGAGCGATCTTGCCACCGCGCTCCGCGGTGCGCGCCTCGTGTTCCTCGCTGTGCCGAGCCAGACGCTGCGGCAGAATTTGCTCGACCTCGAGCCCTTCCTCGATCGCCGCAGCGTGCTCGTGAGCCTCGTGAAGGGCGTCGAGCGCTCGACAACCATGCGGATGTCCGAAGTGATCGCCGACACACTTGACCTTCCTGCGGAGCGGATCGCGGCTGTCTCTGGCCCGAACATCGCCCTCGAGATCGCGAAGGAGCAACCGACCGGTGCGGTTGCCTCCTGCGTCGATCTGAGCGTGGCGCAGGAGATCGCCACTGCGGCATCGGCGCCCTACTTCCGCACCTACGTGAACACCGATGTGATCGGCACCGAGCTGGGCGGCGTGTTGAAGAACCTCATCGCGCTCGCGATCGGCATCGTCGATGGCGTCGGTTACGGCGAGAACACGAAGGCAGCCATTATCACGCGCGGTCTCGCGGAGATGACGGAGTTCGCCGTCGCGTCGGGCGCCGACGTGGCGACACTTTCGGGCCTCGCTGGGCTTGGCGACCTGATCGCCACCTGCCAATCGCCGCTGTCGCGAAACAACACTGCGGGCCGCCTGATCGGTCAGGGGTACTCGCAGGAGGAGACGAAAGAGCAGATGCAGCAGGTGGCCGAGGGCATCACCTCCGTGCCGCCCGTGCTTGAGCTTGCGCGTGAGCGGGGCATCGTGATGCCCATTGTCGAGCAGGTGCAGATGGTGCTGAGCGGCACGATGGCGCCCGCAAACCTCGGGCCGCACCTCGCGACCGAGGATGATGTGCCCCGCCCCGAGCAACGCCTGGACACGAGCCAGCCAGGCCGCTGGCGGCGCTTTGTGAACCGTATGAAGGGAACCCCCGCGTGACTGACACCCAGCCCATGGCCGCTTCTGAGGCGGGCGCGCAGCCCGCACGGCGAACGGTTGCCATCCTGTTCGGTGGCCGTTCGAGCGAGCACGGCATCAGCTGCGTCACCGCCGCGGGCGTGCTGCGTTCGATCGACCGTGCACTGTTCGACGTGATCCTTGTCGGCATGACCAAGCAGGGTGCCACCGTGCTCATGCAGGAGGACGACCTTGCGGGCTACAAGCTGGAGGCCGGCGCCCTGCCTGAGGTGCGCGACAACGGCACCCGCGTGCTCTGGCCCGCCTCGACCGCCACGCGCACGCTCACGCTGATCGATCAGTCTGGCGCACTGCGCAGCCTCGGCCATGTGGACGCGGTACTCCCGATGCTGCACGGGCCCTACGGCGAAGACGGCACCGTGCAGGGCATGCTCGACCTCGTCGACATGCCGTACGTGGGCAGCGGTGTACTCGGCTCGGCGCTGTGCATGGACAAGCACGCGGTCAAGGTGGTTCTCGCTGATGCTGGGATTGGTGTTGCGCCGTGGCGCACGGTGACGAAGGAGCAGCTCGACGCTGATCCGTACCTCGTCCAGCGCGTCGACGAGGGCCTCAGCTACCCGTTGTTCGTGAAGCCTGCCCGAGCGGGATCGAGCGTGGGCGTGAGCCGCGTGACGAGTGCCGACGAGATCCCCGCCGCGCTCGACATCGCGTTCGCTGAGGACCGCACGGTGCTGATCGAGTCTGGCGTTACCGGCCGCGAGGTCGAGATTGCCGTGCTCGAGGGACGCGGCGATAGCGCGCCCCGCACGAGCTCCGTGATCGGGGAGATTGTCTTCACCGGCCGCGACTTCTACGACTTCGAGGCGAAGTATCTCGGCGGCGCAGGTGTCGAGCTGGCTCTCCCGGCGGACGTGACGGCCGAAGAGTTTGCTGCGATCCGCGATGCTGCCGTGCGCGCGTACGAGGTGACGCAGTGCGCAGGCCACGCCCGGATTGATTTCTTCCTCACGGCGGATGGTCCCGTGTTGAACGAGATCAACACGCTTCCCGGGTTTACGCCCATCTCGATGTACCCGCGCCTCTGGGAAGAGTCGGGGCTCAGCTACACCGAGCTCATCACCGAGCTCATCGAGCTCGCGATCGCGAAGCGCCCGGCGTACTAGGGCCGCGGCGCTCGGCTCACTTCTGCTTGGTGATATCGAGGCTGTCGGTCAGGTCGAGGCACTGGCGCGTCTGGGGAAGCTCCTTCGCGACAGCGCTGAGATCGACCGCGGCCTCAGTGCCCGAGACCTGCTCGGAGTCGATGAAGACCGCGAGACCGGGATCCCGGCCGTACGCCTCGAAACGGTAGATCGGGGCAGCGGACTCGTCGATGATCCAGTCGACGCCGTTGACGTTCACGCAGCTGTCGGTGGTGGGACCGCTCGGCTCCACCCCGCACACCAGCTGCACGGCGGCGTTGTCGCCCCAGGCGCCCGTGCTCTGCGCGGTCGTGGAGCGACGCTCCTCACCCGCGACGGTCTTGGGCAGGCGCACGATCACGTCTGCGCACGCTGGGTTGTTCGCGTCCGCTGCCGGGTCCATCGGCACGGTGCCGGCGCAGCCCGTGAGAATTGTGGCAACTCCGCCGATGGCCGCGAGGACCGAGATCGTACGGACGAGGGGACGGCGAGAGAGCGTGTGCGAGATCACCCCCTCAGCCTAGCTGGGGTAGTTTGAGAACATGGCGCAGACGGTGGGAGAGCTCGGCGAGAGCGGTGTGTTGCAGCGCGTGCTGTCTCGGTTGTCAGTCGCGGATGCGGCCGTGCTCGGACCCGGCGATGACTGCGCGGTGCTCAGTGTGCGCGGCGAGCTGGTAGTGACCACCGACACGATGATCGAGGGGCCAGACTTTCGCGCTGCCTGGCACGGCGGCTTCGAGCTCGGCTGGAAGCTCGCCGCAACGAATCTCTCCGACGTCGCCGCAATGGGGGCCCGCCCGACGGCGCTGACTCTCGCGCTCGCGGTGCCGCGTGACACTCCGGTTTCCTTGCTCGAGCAGATCGCTGAGGGAATGACCGCCGCGTGTCGCACGCTGGCGCCCGGCTGCGGGGTGGTCGGTGGCGACCTGGGGACGGCGCCCGTGATCACCGCGGCAGTCACCGCGCTCGGCGAACTTGCGGACCGGCCCGCGGTCACGCGCTCCGGTGCCCGCGCTGGTGACCGCATTGCGTACGCGGGTGAGCTCGGGCTCGCGGGTATGGGCCTCTCGCTGTTGTTCGCAGCGGCGGCGGACGAGGACGGGATCGCCGACCCCGCCCCGATGGCTGAGCTGTGGGAGACGCAGCCCGAGATTCTCTCCGCACAGCTTGCGCCCACCCCGCCGATTCCGCTCGGGATCGCTGCCGCGGCTGCGGGCGCCTCCGCAATGATGGACGTGTCCGACTCGCTCTCGATTGACGCCCACCGAATGGCGCGAGCGAGCGAGGTGAGGCTCGATCTCTCTTCGGCGCGGCTCAGCGAGGCCTTCGGGGTGCAGCAGGGAGTCGCGGTGCCGATTGAGGCGATGCTGAGCGGGGGAGAGGATCACGGCTTGCTCGCCACCTTCCCGCCCACGGCGGAGCTGCCCCACGGGTTCTCGGTGATCGGCGAGGTATCTCCCGCAGCGCTTCCCGGGCACGGCGACTCGTCCGGTCTCTTGCTCGATGGTGCGCCCGTCGCTCCGAGCGGATGGGATCCGTACGTGGTGCGCTGGCCGGGAGCGTAGCTCGCGGAGTACAGTTGCCGCAGGGCGGAGGTCGCCTCGCGTGGGACGCGCCCGCGCATGCGTGATAGGGGACACGATGAGCAGCAAGCTGGCACCACAGATTTCCGTTTCCGGGCACGCGGAGCGACGCCTGCCGGCCGACCGGGTTGAGCTGTCGCTCAGCACCTCGCACGTGGGGCCCGAGCGGAAAACGGTGGTTGCGGAGGCCGCTGCCGAGCATGCACGCCTCGTCGCACGCGCCCAGGAGCTCGTTGGCAGCGGCGCTGCCGCGAGCTACAGCGCTGATGCACTCTCCACCTACACGAATAGCTGGCGCGATGAGCGCGGCGCGCAGGTGATTGAGCACCGCGCGTCGGTCAGCGTGTCCGTTGAGCTGACCGCACTCGACCAGGTGGGCGCGCTGACCACCGAGCTCGCGGAGGGCGGCGTAGATCCGCGCTTGAGCTGGAAGCTGAGCGACTCGAGCCGTACGGCGGTGCTCCGCGAGCTACGCGCTGAGGCGGTCGCTGATGCTCGTGAGACGGCCGTTGACTACGCCGCAGCGCTAGGCCTGAGCTCACTCGAGCTTGTCGAGCTGCGCGACACGCAGTTTGGCGGAGGCGGGATCAGCCCGATCGGTGCGCCGCGCTTCGCGATGGCCGCGGATTCGGCCCCCACCGAGGTCAACGTGCAAGACATCGCGGTGTCGGTCGATCTTGAGGCGCACTTCTCCGCGAGCGCTTCCTAGCGGCCGAGGCTTCCTAACGGCGGGGCTTCCTAGCGGCCCGCGCGGCGGGGTGGCGAGGACTTGGCCGGGCGCTCGGTCATCCCCGGGCGTTCGGTTTTTCCCGGTCGCTCGGTCTTCCCCGGGCGCTCGGGGCGCGCCCGGAAGCGGACCCGGCTGGGTGGCTCCTCGCGGAACTCTTGCCCCGAAGCGCTCGTCCAGTGCGCGACACCGCCCTCGCTTTGGGAAAGCCGCCAGCCGCCGTGATGCTTCACCGTGTGGTGCCCCCGGCAGAGGTGCGCGAGATTGTCCGTGCTCGTCGCACCGCCGCGCGCCGCGTCGACCGTGTGGTCAATGTCGCAGCGCTGGGCAGGGATCGTACAGCCCGGGGCCCTGCAGTGCAGGTCTCGCATCGCGAGGAAGCGCCGGATTTCGGGGCTCGGGCGGTAGCGCCCAACCGTGAGCACCGTGCCGTCGTCGTCGACGCGGACTCGATTCCACACGTCGCCGGACGCGGCGAGTTCCCTGGCCGTGTCAGGATCGACGGGGCCGACCCCGAGGACCTCCGCAATACCGCCACCCGCCGAGTCAAGCGGTCGTGGATTGCGTGCGCGTCAACGGATGGCAGAAACGCGGTGAGGAGAGACATACCGTCTGTCTCCTCCGTGACCCTGACGTGGCGCCGCTCGCGGGCCTCCCGATGGCGCTCGGCGAGCGGTACCTCCGCAAGCTCCGCGGCAATGCGACGGGCGATCGGTCGGAGCCGCTGGGGCGGTGCGTGACGCGCGACCTCGAGCACCTCACGCTCGTAGCGCCGGCGAAGGGGGCTGTCGTGCTCGGGGGAACCGGTCGTGAAGACGCTGCCCTCCGTGACGATGACCTCCACGTGGGGAAGTGAGATCGCGCCGGCCTCGAGTGTGGCGAGTGACTCTGCGTACTGCTCGCTGGCCACCGCCGCGGTGTCGAGCATGCGCTCCGCGACGTGCTCGCTCGTACTCAGCGTCGCGGCGAGCTCAAATCGGAGTGAGCGATACGCGATCATGCGCGCACGTGCTGCGTGTGCGCCGCCCGCACTTCCGGGGCCAGCCTGCCCCACCGGGGTCGGTACCGCGAGGGCCAAGATCCGCGCGAGCGCGCGCAGCCGGGCAGCGTCCGCGAGGCGCCGCGCGTGCTCGAGCCCGCGAAGCTCGGCGAATTCGGCGTCAACAGCCTGGATGTTGGGCGACGGCCCTGCGCGGCCGTGTGGGGTACCTCCGTTGGTGTCCATGCCCCTATTGACTCATGGACCACTGACATTGGTTCCCCACGCGGAGAGCGCCCGCAGGCACGAGACCGGGCGCGGACGCTGCGGCCCTGATCCCGATCGAAAATGACTCAGACGACTTCCCGCGAGGCGAGCACCCGGAGCGCCGCCCAGAGCTCCGCACGCGCATCAGGCGAGTCGAGGTCCAGCTGCAACAGGCTCGCTGCCGTCTGCACGCGTGCCTTCAGCGTGTGCCGGTGGATACCGAGCTCGCTCGCGGCCGGGCTCGTCTGCCCGTGGTGTGCGAGCCACGTCGTGAGGCTCTCCTCGATGCGATCGTCATGCCGCTCATCGTGGTGCCGCACCGGCGCGAGCAGCGCGGCAGCACGTGCACCAGCCTCGGGCTGCGCGGCCAGCAGCCGCAGCACGCCACCGTGCAGCTCCGGCCGATACTCGACGGGAACATCCGAGTCAGACCCCAGCGCGGCCTCGAGCGCTCGGTCCGCCTGGCCCACGAGCTCGCTGAGCCCAATCACGCCGCTCAGCGTGCCACGCTCAGAGATGCCGGCGGGAAGCCGATGCGCGACGAGCAGCCGCTTCACGGCAGGGAGGTGTCTGGTCTCCGTCACAATGAGCGGTGCGTCGGCGTAGAGCGCACCGATGAGCCCGGGGCTCCCAGCGTCGAGCGAGTAGAGATCCTCGGCAAAGCTCGGGTCCGGTTCGATCGGCCCCCGATAGCGAACGGCGGCGACGGCCCCGCTCGGGATCCGGATCAGGGCTCCCTCCGAGAGCCGCTCCGCGAGCGCGAACTGCTCCGCCACCAGCAGATGCAGGATCGCGCCACGGAGTGAGGCCTGCGCCGCGTCCATGCCACTGCGGTGCTCAAGCTGCACCGTTGCGAGGGCTCCCACAAGGCCAAGCAGGGTGCGCTCGGCGTTGTCGGGCACGCCGCGATCCTCGACGACGAGGACGCCAAGCACCTGCCCTTGCCGCCCAAGCGTCTGCATCTGGAGGCCACCCTCCGCGGCTTCGCCACCGATGCGCCCGGCGCTCAGACCGCGCGAGATCAGGTGCCGAGTTTCGCGTTGGATCCACTCGGCGCGCACCTGCGAGCGTGCGTCCTGCGGCGCGAACTCCACGAGGCGCCCCGAACGATCGGTGACGCCGACCCACTTGTTCAGTCGCGCTGCGGCCTCGCGAACCGCGGATCCCAATCCGTCTCGGTGCAGGGACGCCGCGGTCACTGCGCGCTGCGAGTCGATCGCCCAAATATCGCGGTCACGGGTCTGCGCGTCAATGAGTCGGGCGGCCGTCTGCACAATTTCGATGAATGCGGTGTCGTAGGGGACGCGGAAGAGCGGGAGTCCGAAGCGGTCGCACGCGGCGACGATGGGGGCGGGCACGCGATCCCAGTGCAGGCCGATGGCCACGCCGAGCGCGGTGACGCCCGCCTCAACGAGGCCCTGCACGTACGCATCGGCGTCGCGCTGCTCTTGCACCACGTCGAAGCGTGCGCCGGTCGTGAGGAGCACAGTGCGCGGCGTGAGAAACGGCGTGGGATCCTCGAGCTCGCTGACGTGCACCCACTGCACTGGGCGGCTCGCCGTCGTCTCGTCCGTGCCCGCGATGAGGACCAGCCCCAACTGGTATTGGTGCAGGAGCTCGCCGAGTTCGATCGTTGGATGCGGGGTGGCGGCGTCGCCTGCTCGGGCCGGTTCTCGCTGCATGAACGACTCCTTTCGTGCCACTGACGCGCCGATGCCGATGTGTCGAAAGCTGATCGGCGCACTCGCCATTCTGGCACATTGTGCAGGTGGGTGATGGCGTTATGCTGAAGCCGAATCATTTGGACGCGCGAGCGGGGTGCCGCCCGCGCGACAGCTACGCAAGGAGAATCACTCATGGTCGATGTCATCGGCGGCCCCTCGCTTCCGCAGGAGCGCAAGCTCGTTACCAGCATCCCCGGCCCGAAGTCGCAGGAGCTGCTCGCGCGCAAGAACGCTGCGGTTGCCGCTGGTGTTGGCGTGGCGCTCCCCGTCTCGATCGTTGCAGCAGGCGGCGGCGTCATGGTTGACGCCGACGGCAACTCGCTCATCGACCTGGGCTCCGGCATCGCCGTGACCGGTGTTGGCAACTCGGCTCCCGCCGTCGTCGAGGCTGTGACCGCGCAGGTTCAGCAGTTCACGCACACCTGCTTCACCGTAACCCCCTACGAGGGCTACGTGCAGGTTGCGGAGAAGCTCAACGAGCTGACCCCCGGTGATCACGAGAAGCGTTCGGCGCTCTTCAACTCGGGCGCTGAGGCAGTCGAGAACGCGATCAAGATCGCGCGTCACTACACCAAGAAGAACGGCGTCGTCGTCTTCGATCACGCGTACCACGGCCGCACCAACCTCACCATGGGCATGACCGCAAAGAACATGCCCTACAAGGATGGCTTCGGTCCCTTCGCTCCGGAGATCACCCGCGTTGCGACCTCCTACCCCTACCGCGACGGCCTGACCGGTGCTGAGGCAGCCGAGGTTGCGCTGACGCAGATCGAGAAGCAGGTCGGCGCTGCCAACCTCGCCGCGATCATCATCGAGCCCATCCAGGGTGAGGGCGGCTTCATCGCTCCCGCCGAGGGCTTCCTCCCCGCACTGCAGGAGTGGGCGACCGCCAACGGCGTTGTCTTCATCCTCGACGAGGTGCAGACCGGCTTCGCACGTACCGGTGATCTCTTCGCTGCAAACCACGAGGGTGTCGTTCCCGACCTCGTTACCACCGCAAAGGGCATCGCCGGTGGCCTGCCCCTGTCGGCTGTGACCGGCCGCGCCGAGATCATGGATTCCGCTCACGCGGGAGGCCTCGGTGGCACCTACACCGGTAGCCCGATCTCGTGCGCCGCTGCGCTCGCAACGATCGAGACCTACGAGAAGGAGAACCTCGCTGCTCGTGCCAGCGAGATCGGTGCAATCATCACCGAGTTCTTCACTGAGCTGCAGAAGACGGACGATCGCATCGGCGACATCCGTGGCCGCGGCGCAATGATGGCCGTCGAGTTCGTCGAGTCGGGCTCCATGAAGCCCGCCGCCGCGCTCACCGGTGCGATCGCGAAGCACGCAGCGAACGAGGGCGTCATCCTCCTTACCTGCGGCACCTACGGCAACGTGGTCCGCTTCCTCCCGCCGCTCTCGATCTCCGACGAGCTGCTCCGCGAGGGCCTGCAGATCGTTGCAGACGCCCTCAAGGCGAACGCCTAAGTCCACCCCGAAAGGACACTGAATTATGGCTCTGAAGCCCAACGAGCAGGAACTGCTCGACCGCGTCCAGTCCGGTCTTGGTATCGGCGGCACCTGGGAGCCCGCAACCTCGGGTGCAACGCTCGACGTGCACGATCCCGCCACCGGCGAGGTCATCAAGTCGATCGCTGACGCCACTGTCGAGGACGCCGTGCGCGCGCTCGATGCTGCCGTCGCCGCGCAGGACAGCTGGGCGGCAACGCCGGCCCGCGAGCGCTCGAACATCCTTCGTCGCACCTTCGACCTGCTCATGGAGCGCAAGGAGGAGTTCGCGCTCCTCATGAGCATGGAGATGGGCAAGCCCATCGCCGAGGCTCGTGGCGAGGTCAACTACGGTGGCGAGTTCCTGCGCTGGTTCTCGGAAGAGGCCGTCCGCGTGCAGGGTGACTACCGGCAGAACCCCGAGGGCACGGGCAACATGCTCGTCTCGCACCTCCCCGTGGGTCCGTGCTACTTCATCACCCCGTGGAACTTCCCCCTCGCGATGGCGACCCGCAAGATCGCTCCGGCGCTGGCCGCTGGCTGCACCGTGGTCATCAAGCCCGCCGCGCTGACGCCGCTCACCACCATCTTCTTCGCGCAGCTGCTCGAAGAGGCCGGCCTCCCCGCCGGTGTGGTCAACGTCGTCGCAACCTCGAAGTCGAGCGCACAGTCGAGCGCGATCCTCTCGGATCCCCGACTCCGCAAGCTCAGCTTCACCGGCTCGACCCCCGTGGGTGTCAAGCTGCTTGAGGCTGCTGCGCAGAACGTACTCCGGACCTCGATGGAGCTCGGCGGCAACGCTCCCTTCATCGTGTTCGAGGACGCCGATCTGGATCGCGCGGTCGAGGGTGCAATGCTCGCGAAGTTCCGCAACATCGGTCAGGCCTGCACTGCAGCCAACCGCGTGATCGTGCACGAGTCGGTCGCGGACGAGTTCGTGCGCCGCGTGAGCGAGAAGGTCGCTGCCTTCTCGGTCGGCCGTGGCGCCGAGGAGGGCTTCGACATCGGCGCCCTCGTCGACGAGAAGGCCGTCGCGAACACGGCGCGCCTGGTGCAGGACGCAGTGGACACCGGCGCAACGGTCGTCACCGGTGGCGAGGCGATCGAGGGTCCGGGCAGCTTCTTCCAGCCCACCGTCGTCGATCACCTCACCCCGCAGTCGGCGATCATGCGCGAGGAGATCTTCGGACCCCTCCTCGGCGTGATCCGCTTCTCCACTGAGGAGGAGGCTGTTGAGATCGCGAACAACACCGAGTACGGCCTCATCAGCTACGTCTTCACGGAGAACATCCACCGTGGGCACCGCATGATCGAGAAGCTCGAGAGCGGCATGATGGGCCTGAACACGGGCCTCGTCTCGAACGCTGCAGCGCCCTTCGGTGGCCTGAAGCAGTCGGGCCTCGGCCGCGAGGGCGGCTTCGAGGGCATCCACGAGTTCCTCTCGTCGAAGTACACTCTGCTGCCGCGCTAGTCGCGTCACAACACAGCGGGCTCCGGGATCACCTGATCTCGGGGCCCGCTGTGCGTTCTGCCTGGCGGCCTTTCGGCCTACGCGGTGGTGAGCTCGGCGCGCACTGTGTCGAGTCGCTCCTGCACCTCGGAGATACGCGCCGCCGAGATGCCAGCCACCTCGGCAAACTCCGGCCAGCGCGCCACTGCATCCCCAACCTCGCTCAGGACCGCGCGGGCTCCGGGAACGGCGAACTGGTCGGCGAGGGTGAGGAGATCCCGTGCGGTGATGTACTCGAAGCGGCCATTTACCGACATGAGGTGCTGCCGTAGCCACACACTCGATGGGCTGTACGCGAATGTGAGGTCGTACGCGGGGGAGAGCCGCCAAGCGCCATCCTGCGCCATCGTGAATGCGTGATTCTTTGTGTGATCGTCGTTGTTCGCGGCGAGCACGTTGAAGCAGGCGCGCCGGAAGAGCTGCTCGCCGACTTCAAGCCCTAGTTCTTCTGCCACAAGGAAGAGCGTCGCGTAGTCATGCGTGCCCAGAGCATTGAAGTCTGCGCCCGCGAGCGCACAGAGCGACTGCATGTGCAGGCGATCGCCCGTGGTGCCGGGTCGGTCGAAGCGGCGCGTCATGAAGTGGGCGCGGCCGCCCTCCTCGAGCAATCGACACTCGGCCATTTCGATCCCGGCGGCGCCGGCCATGAGGGCGTAGGCATACTCTGTTCGACCGTACTCACCCGTCGCGCCGAGCTGAGTATCCGATCCGACGCCGTCAAACTTGAGCAGCCATTGCTCGAAGCCTGCGGGGGCAGCGATGCCACCCGCGCGAATCTCGTCGCTCTCCCGGTTCCAGGCGATGATCGCTTTTGGGCGTGCGCCGCCCGCCGAACTGCCGACCTGGAGGAGATCATTCACGGCGCTCGTGCGTGTGGTGGGATCGAGCGAGCCGTGCACAGCGGCGCGCGCGGCCTCCACCAGCTGCCCGAGCTCGAGTGAAGAAGCCGCCGCGCCGGGTGACTGCGCGGGGTGGAAGGTGAGCGCGCCGAGTGCCCGCTCGCCGACGTAGGCGAGCCGATCGATCGGGCGCACGTCACTGGGCAAGATGCCCTGGCGGGCGAGCGCCGCCGCGATCACCGAGTTGCCGAAGCGATCGGGGGCCGAGTCCGCGATGAGCGGTGGCAGTCCGTGGAACGTCTCCTCAGGAAGCTCTGGAAAAGACCAGATCCTGCCGCGCGGGATCGTGGGCATGAGGAGCGGCGAGAGCTCGCGGTCGCGCCACCCGGGCGCATACTCGAATGCGGCGACCCCGCCGCGCCCACTGGAGAGCGCGCCGACGGTTTCGCCCCAGGCGCGGACTTCGAGAACGTCTACCCGCGTGAATGTCATGCTTCTGCCCCCCGCCGCGGGCGGATCCCGCGCTCGCGTTCCTGCTGCTCGCGGAGGAGCGACATGGGGCTCGGGCCCGGATCTGGCGCGAGCTCATCGAGCCAGTCGCTGCGGCCGAGCGCACGGACCACCCTGATGAGGGTCGCGAGACTGGACCCTTCGCCGCGCTCGAGCGCGCTCACCGAGTTGCGGTTGATGTTCGCTCGGCGGGCAAGCTCCGCTTGTGACCACTGCTCGGCGCGGCGAGCGCGTCGCAGCTGCTCGCCGATGTGCGCTTCCCACCGCTCCGTGGTCCAGCGGCGCTTGACTAAATTATTGGGCATAACGCAAGATTACGCCCATTCTGCATAACTTTCTAGGAGGCTTCGAGTTCTGACCACCAGAGTGCGGTCTCGCCGTAGCGCTTCTCGCGCACGGGGACGAGCCCTGCTGGAAGGGTGGGCTCGGGGCTTCGCGAGCTGCGCTCAACCAGTACCGCGGCATCGGGCGCCAAGAGGGGGAGCAACGCTGTCAGGTTGCCGGTGAGCTCTTCTTCGCCGAGGTCGTAGGGCGGATCGAGCAGCGCGACGTCCCACAAGGCGCGCTCACCGCGCGCGTGCGCGTCGTCGAGGTAGCCCTGCACTGACTGCCGCGCGACCGTGATTTCCGGCGAGTCGCCACCGCGAAAGGCGCCGAGTACGGTGCGCACGTTCTGGGACGCGACCTGAGCCGCCGGCGCGTGTTTTTCGACGAGCGCAATGCGCCGCGCGCCACGACTTGCGGCCTCGAGCCCCAGCGCACCGGACCCCGCGTAGAGGTCGAGGACGCGTGCTTCGCGCACGAGATCCCACGACTCAAGGGTGGAGAAGATCGCCTCGCGGACGCGATCGCTCGTCGGTCTGGTCCCGGCCTTCGGAACGGCGAGTCGGAGCGAACCGGCCGCCCCCGCAATGATTCTGGTCACTCTCCGAGGGTAGCGTGGACTCGCGCGCACACGCGCAGTGTCAGTGGTCGACGCTACGCTGGAGGCATGTCCCAGGTCACTCTCGAGACGAGTCTCGCCGGCGTTGTGGGCGCTCGCACCGCGAAGCCGCTGGAGAAGTCGTTTGGCATGCAGACCGTCGGTGATCTCGTGCTCCACGTGCCGCGGCGCTATTCCCGGCGTGGCGAGCTCACCCCGCTCTCCGGCCTGCCGCTTGGTGAGCAGATCACGGTGGTCGCGCAGGTCCTCGATGTGCGCACCCGATTCATGCAGCGCCGGCGAGGCAGCATCCTCGAGGTGCGCATCACCGATGGGACCGGTTCTCTCACCCTGACCTTCTTCAACCAGGAGTGGCGGGCGAAAGACCTCATCTCGGGGCGGCGTGGCATCTTCGCGGGGAAGGTGAGTGAGTATCGCGGGCAGCTCCAGCTCCAGCACCCCGAGTACGAACTGTTTGACAACCGCGACGACGCGCCAGGCGGGGAGCAGCTGGACGAGGCCGCGGCGAAGGCATGGGCGGAGACGCCGGTACCGATCTACCCGGCGACCGCGCAGATGCCCAGTTGGACCGTGCAGCGCGCCGTTGAGCTCGCGCTCGACGCGCTCGCGCCAGTGTCCGACCCGCTTCCTGCTGCCCTCGTTCGGAGCGAGGGTCTCATGCCGTACCACCGCGCGCTCGAGCTCGTGCACCGGCCGCAGCATGACGCAGACTGGCGTGGTGCGCGGGAGAGCCTACGGTTCCGTGAGGCGTTCGAGCTGCAACTCGCGCTCCTCGACCGGCGTCGGCGTGCAGCCGCCCAGCAGAGCACCCCGCGCCCACTGGGCGGAGCAGCACTCGAGCGCTTCGACGCTGAGTTGCCGTTCGAACTGACGGGCGATCAGCGGCGCGCGGGCGCGGCGATTGCTGCAGACCTTGCGGAGCCGCATCCCATGCACCGATTGCTGCAGGGTGAGGTGGGCTCGGGCAAGACACTCGTTGCGCTGCGGGCAATGCTGCAGGTCGCGGGAAGCGGTGGGCAAAGCGCGCTTCTCGCGCCCACGGAGGTGCTTGCCGCGCAGCACTTCCGTTCGATCTGCGAGGCCCTCGGGCCGGAGCTCACCGAGTCGCTGAGCCCGGTACTCCTCACCGGTCGTATGCCCGCCGCGGAGCGCAAGCGCACGCTGCTCGCGATCGCGGCGGGTGCTGCGCAGATCGCGGTCGGCACGCACGCGCTGCTCGGAGATGCGGTGATGTTCGCGGACCTCGGGCTCATCGTCGTCGACGAGCAGCACCGCTTCGGCGTCGAGCAACGTGAAACCCTCCGGCAGAAGGGGGCACAGCCGCATGTGCTCGCGATGACCGCGACACCCATCCCACGAACCGTCGCGCTGACGGCATTTGGCGACCTCGAAGTGACGACGATTCGCGAGCTTCCGCCTGGTCGGTTGGGCATCGAGACGTTCACGGTGCCCGAACTCGAGATGCCCGCGCGCGCCGCCCGTGTGTGGGCGCGCGCGGTGGAAGACATTCATGCCGGGCGGCAGGTGTACGTGGTCTGCCCCGCAATCGCCGCGGACGAGGTTGAAGCGGGGGAGGAGCTGGAGCCGGAAGCCGACGGCGAGTCTGCCGTGAGCGGCGTGCGCGGTGACGGAGCCACTCCGCGTCCCCTCGCGAATGTCGCCGATACGGTAGCCGAGCTGCAAGCGCGTCCGGACTTCGCCGGGATCTCGATCGCCGGGCTCCACGGCGGCATGCCTGGGCCCGAGAAAGATCAGATCATGCGCGCCTTCGCGGATGGCCAGATCCAACTGCTTGTCGCGACCACCGTGATCGAGGTCGGCGTGAACGTGCCGAACGCGACCATCATGATCGTTCGAGACGCGGATCGCTTCGGCATCTCGCAGCTCCACCAGTTGCGTGGCCGGGTGGGACGAGGCGCCCACGCGGGGTTGTGTCTCCTCATGACTGCGGCTGAGCAGGGCTCCGTTGCGCGTGAACGAATCGACGCGATCGCGGCGACGACAGATGGCTTCGCGCTCGCGGAGGTCGACCTCGAACTGCGTCGGGAGGGCGACATCCTCGGCACAGAGCAGTCGGGTGGCCGCTCGACTCTCCGCCTGTTGCGCGTGGTCGAGCACGGGGATCTCATCGTGCACACGCGTGAACTTGCGGCGGCGCTGCTCGACCACGATCCTGAGCTTGAGACCGCCCCTGAACTCGCCGCGATCCTTGCGAGCGAGCGCGAGGCTGGGCATCTCGACAACCTCGCGAAGTCCTAGCGCCTCCGCGAAACGGACTTTCATACCCAGGTACCACTGGGCAAGGCACCGACGGCTGATGCGCGGCGCCGCACGAGAATCTACCTTGGAACTATCGCCGGGAGTCCGGCAGCAGATTTCAAGGAGGCACCATGATTGAGGCACGCGGCCTGAGCAAGCGGTACGGCGGCAAGCTTGCCGTCGATGACGTGAGCTTCACGATTCAGCCCGGCCAGGTGACGGGGTTCCTCGGCCCGAATGGCGCAGGCAAGTCGACGAGCATGCGGCTCATGGTTGGGCTCGACCGGCCTACCGCCGGAACGGTCACGATTCATGGGCGCCGGTACGCCGACCTGCCGGCTCCGCTCCACGAAGTGGGAGCGCTCCTCGACGCGAAGGGCGTGCACCCCGGGCGCACAGCCCGCAGCCACCTCCGCGCGCTTGCGGCAACACACCGCATCCCGGAGCGGCGCGTGCACGAGGTGCTCGAGCAGACGGGTCTCGGCGCGGTCGCCAACAAGCGGGTAGGCGGCTTCTCGCTCGGCATGGGGCAGCGACTCGGCATCGCCGCCGCACTGCTCGGTGATCCGCGCGTGCTGATCCTTGACGAGCCGGTCAACGGGCTCGACCCCGACGGTGTGCTCTGGGTGCGCCAGCTCGTGCGCCACCTCGCGAGCGAGGGGCGCACGGTGCTCCTGTCGAGCCACCTCATGAGCGAGATGGCGCAGACCGCGGACCACGTGATTGTGCTGGGCCGTGGCCGCGTGGTCGCTGACGCCCCCATTGGCGAGTTCATCTCCGCGGGGCGGCAGCAGCGCGTCACGGTGCGCAGCCCCGAAGCGGCGCGGCTTGCCTCACTGCTCATGTCGGTGCCGAACACGACGGCAACGCTCGAGCCGGCTGGAGACGAGTCATTCACCGTGGGCGGACTGTCTGCACCGGAGATTGGTGGTGTCGCGGCAGCGCACGGCATCGTCCTGCACGAGCTTAGCCCAGTTGCGGCGAGCCTCGAGGACGCCTACCTGGACCTCACCCGTTCCGAGCTCGAGTACGCGACCGCGTAGTCGCGCGTCGCCTCAGCTCTTTGGCAGACAAGCCCTAAGGACTTTCATCATGACTTCAACGCTCATTATCGACGGCAGCTCGGCGCCCGCGCCGGGCCCCACTGGTGCCACCCGCGTACCGCTGCCCGGTCCGGGGCAGACGTTCGGCGGCGTCCTGCGCAGCGAACGTATTAAGCTGTCTTCGCTCCTCTCGGTGCGGCTGACCCTTCTGATTACCGTGCTCTCCGGGCTGGGGATCAGCACGCTCATGGCCGTGCTCATGAGCGGCGAGATCCGCGACGGCAACGCGGGAATGTTTAGTGCCGGGGGCGAAGGCCTTCAGAGCTACCTCCTCATGTCGAGCACGCTGTCGGCGCCATTCCTGGCACTCATCTTTGGTGTGCTTGGTGTCTTCGCGATCTCGAGCGAGTACTCAAGTGGCATGATCCTGTCGACGCTGACCGCGGTGCCGAAGCGCACGCCGGTGTTCGTGGCGAAGGCGCTCGTGCTCGCGGCGCTCTCCGCACTCACGGCGGCGCTCCTCGTGCTCGGTGGGCTTGCGGTCGCGGTGCTCTGCCTGCCCGACGCGGCAGCTCAGCTCGGCACCACCCCCGTGATCTCCGGTGCGCTCGGAACCATCGCGTACCTGGTGCTCATCGCGCTCTTTGCATTCGGCGTTGCGGCGCTGCTGCGCTCCACCGCCGGTGGCGTTGCTGTGGTCGCTGGAATCACCTTCGTGATGCCCATTGTCTTCCAGGTGCTCAGCATCACGGGTTGGGAATGGGTCGGCACCGCAAGCATGTACCTCCCCACCCCGCTCGGTGGAACCCTCTCGCAGGGCCTGACCACCATGCCCATGGAACCCGGGTACTGGGTGGCACTCACCGCAATGGTCATCTGGGCCGCGGTCACGGTCGTGCCCGCAGCGATCTTGTTCAAGCGACGCGACGCTCGCTAACGCTCAGACGCCGCTCGCGGCGAAGAAGTTAGGCTAGGGGGATGATCAGCGAAGCCGAAGTGCGGCTCCCGAGAGCGCCCGGCGTGATACGCCGGGCGCTCGCGGCGCACCCCGTTGTCGTTGACGTGTTTATCGTCGTCTGGTTCGTGTTGGGCAGTCTGTTCGGCGTACTGCTCGATCTGCTTTCGGCGGCGAACTGGAGTGGCACCGCTGACCCGGAAACATGGTTCGGCGTGCCCAGGTATCTCGAGTGGCCGCTCTGGCCGCTCACCGCGATTCGTGTCGCAGTGGTCGCGACGGCGCTGTTCTTCCGGCGCCGGTACCCGCTCGCGGGGCTCATCGTTGTGGTGCTTGTGATGTTCGGCGAGCAGGGCATGCAGGGGTTTGCCAACGGGGTTGCACTGCTCTTCATGATCTACGCGGTTCCGGTTTACCGCAGCGTCTCGGCGGGCTGGCTCGGCTACGGCATCGCGGTCGTGGGGAGCCTGCTGCAGCTTGCGCTCGACTCTCGCCGTGCCGCGCAGCAGCTCGCGCAAACCGGGCCCGCGGGGATGATCAGCGCAGACATGGGCATCGTGCGTTCACCCACTGAGTTTCTCGGGATCAGCCTGCTGACCGCACTGTGGCTGCTCGCCATCCTCATGCTCGGCATCAACCTGGGCAACCGACGACGCTACCTGGAGGCAATCATCGACCGTGCCCACCAGCTGGCACGCGAGCGCCATCAGCTTGCGCAACTCGCAGTGGCGGAGGAACGCTCGCGTATCGCCCGCGAGATGCACGACATCGTGGCGCACTCTGTGTCAGTCATGATCGCGCTTTCGGAGGGAGCGGCACGTGCGGCGGAGGCCGCGCCGGAAGCCGCTGCTGACGCGATGCACCGAAGCGCGGAGACTGGCCGCACCGCGCTTGGTGAAATGCGGCGACTGCTTGGCGCGCTCCATGCGCCCGAGGATCGGGCAGAGCTCGTCCCGCAGCCTGGCGTGCAGGAGCTGCCAGAACTGGTGCAGAGCTTCACGAGTGCGGGCCTGCGCGTCTCCCTCACCGTCTCAGGCAGTGCCTCGGGTGACCGGGGGCAGGAGCTCGCCGTGTACCGCGTGGTGCAGGAGGGGCTCACGAACGTCCTGCGCTACGCAGGCACGGGAGCGCGAGCCACCGTCGAGGTCGCGCGCTACCCAGACCGCACGAGCGTGGAGGTACGTGACTATGGCCGCGCAGCAGGTTCCGTGCGCCCCGTTGTGGGCGTGGGCTCTGGCCGCGGGCTTGCTGGTCTCAGCGAACGCGCGCGCGTGTTTGGCGGCCACATCGAATCGGGGCCGGTCACGGAGGCCGGAGGCGGCGGCTGGCGCCTCTGGGCGGTTCTCCCCGTGAGTGCTGCCGCTCGCACGCCGCACCCCGAAGTTTCATCCGAGCGCGGTGCGCCGCGCAAACCCGAGGAGCAGACCGAATGACCGACACCCCGATTCGCGTGATGCTGGTCGATGATCAAGAACTCATTCGTACGGGATTCCGTCTCGTGCTGCTGGGGGAGCCCGGAATCGACGTGGTCGCCGAGGCGAGCGACGGCGAGGAGGCGCTGGCAAGCCTCGGGCGGCTCGAGCAAGCGGGCGCGGGCTGCGACATCGTTCTCATGGATGTGCGCATGCCCGGGATGAACGGCATTGACGCGACCCGGGCAGTCGTTGAGCGTTTTCCAGACGTGCGTGTGGTTGTGCTCACCACTTTCGATCTTGACGAGTACGCGACCGGAGCCATCCAGGCAGGTGCGAGTGGCTTCCTGCTGAAGGATGCGCGTCCCACCGAGCTCGTTGATGCGATCCGTCGTGTCGCCGCGGGAGACGCGACGATGGCACCGAGCGTCACGAAGCGACTCCTTGAACAGCTGCGACTGAATGGCACGTTGCCCCAGGAAGGCGTTGCAGCACCCAGCTTCGGCTTCGCAATGTCGACGGAGGCGCCCGCGGTCGCGGGGATTGCGCCCGAGCTTGAGGTGCTCACTGAGCGGGAGCTCGATGTGCTCCGGCTCATCGCTGAGGGAAAAAACAATGGCGAGATCAGCGGGGAACTCTTCCTCTCAGAATCTACGGTGAAGACCCACGTGGGGCGTGTGCTTGCGAAGCTCCAACTGCGTGACCGTGTACACGCCGTGATCTTCGCAAAACAGCACGGACTCTAGAGGCTGGGCGGCTAGGCTAGTCGCATGAGTAAGATCGCAGTCGTCCCCGGATCGTTTGATCCCGTGACCCTGGGGCATCTCGATGTCATCCGGCGAGCAGCCGGCGTGTTCGATGAGGTGCACGTGCTCGTCGTGCACAACCCGGGCAAAAACGCCATGCTGCCGCTCTCTGAGCGCGTCGGTTTGATCAAGAAGTCCCTCGAAGAAGACCCGGATATTCCGGACAACATCCTTGTCGCCTCGTGGTCGGTCGGCCTGCTGGTCGACTACTGCACCGAGGTCGGGGCGTCGGTCCTCGTAAAGGGCATTCGCTCCCAGATCGATGTGGCGTACGAGACGCCGATGGTGTTGATGAACCGCAGCCTCGCCGGTGTCGAGACGGTGTTCATGCTGCCCGACCCGGCGCACGCGCACGTGTCAAGCACACTGGTGCGGCAGGTGGCCTCGCTCGGCGGCGACGTAAGCCCGTACGTCCCGCCCGCGGTTGCGCGCTTCCTGGACAAGAAGCGGCCTGCCTGATGGCCGGGGGAGAGGCCGTGGCGAACGGCCGCGGGGCAGCAAGCCGTGTGTTCCAGGAGAGCATTCGCGACATTCTGAATCGCCCGGGCGAGATGCGTGAGCGCTCACGCACGATCTCGCTGCCTGAAAAGTGGGGCGAGGCACTCGCTGAAATCCCCGCAGGGGCTGAGATCGAGCTCGATGTGCGGCTCGAATCGGTGCACGAAGGGATCCTGGTATCGGCGGAGGCGCGCACGACGATGCACGCTGAGTGCGGTCGATGCCTGAAAGATTTCACCACGCCGTTTCAAGTCGAGTTTCAGGAGCTTTTCGCGTATACTCCTACGGAGGCCGACGAGTATGAGGTTCACGGTGATCACGTGGATCTTGAACCTCCGCTCCGAGACGCGGTAGTGCTTGCACTTCCGTTCCAGCCTGTGTGTCGCCCGGACTGCCCGGGACTCGATCCCGAGTCCGGTGAGCTGCGCGAGGCATCGGCTGCGGCGGTGCCTGATGTGGAAATTGATCCGCGTTGGGCGGCGCTGGCTGGTTTTGATGCCAGTGCTGAGACCGTCACGGCTGAACTAGAACCTGGCTCGGGGGAACATCCCGGGTCTGAAAGCAAGTAGGAAAGAGAACATCATGGCTGTTCCCAAGCGGAAGATGTCGCGCTCGAACACCCGTCACCGCCGTTCGGCATGGAAGGCCGCTGTGCCTTCGCTGGTCAAGACCGTTGAGAACGGCAAGACCGTGTACAGCCTGCCGCACCGCGCTCGCGTGGTCGAGGACTCGCAGGGCACCCCCCTGTTCCTCGAGTACAAGGGCCGCAAGGTCGCTGACATCTAAGACTGCCGCGTGAACGGGAACGAATCATCGCTCCCGCGCACCGACCGCAAGAAGCCGTCGGGGTCCCCTCTGGGTGGCCTCGACGGCTTTCTTGTTTCACTCGGTGTTGCGGTTGAGCCGGAACTCGGACAGCTCGCTCTGACCCACCGCTCGTGGGCGTACGAGCACGGCGGTGCCCCGCACAACGAGCGCCTCGAATTTCTCGGCGACTCCATCCTTGGCCAGGCAGTGACGGTCAAGCTGTATCGCGACTACCCAGAACTGAGCGAGGGCGAACTCGCCAAGCGTCGAGCTGCGCTCGTATCCTCGGTGGCGCTCGCAGAGTTGGCGCGCGACCTCGGCGTGGGCGCCGTTCTTCTGCTCGGCAAGGGTGAGGAGCTCACCGGCGGCCGTGAGAAGGATTCTCTCCTCGCGGATGCTGTGGAGGCGCTCATCGGTGCTGTGTATCTCTCGGCCGGCCCCGCGGAGGCTGAGCGCTTTGTGCTCGGGCTTGTGGACACGCTGCTCGCTGATCCCGATCGATTCACGGATGCGCTCGATCCGAAGACCGCGCTCCAGCAGGAAGCCGGGAAGCGGGGCCTGCCGCACCCGCCGTACGAAACCTACGGCACCGGGCCCGATCACGACCGGCGCTACACCGCGCACGTCAAGATCGCCGGGGTTGCGGGCCGGGGCTCGGGGACGAGCAAGAAGAACGCTGAGCTCGCCGCCGCGCGCGACGCGCTCGCCAAGCTGCGGCAACGCGCAGGCTAGTCCACGTGCCGGAGCTTCCCGAAGTTGAGGTGGTGCGTGCGGGGCTGGCCCCCGCCGTTACCGGAGCACGCGTGGTTGCTGCGGAGGTGCGGGATCCGCGCGCGCTCAAGCGCCACGTACCGCTCGGCGGCGACGATGGCCTCGGCGGGCACGGCGTCACCCTGCCCGCTGAGGCTGCGGCAACGCGCGCTGCCGACTTTGAGCGCCGGGTCACCGGCCTCACGCTGGGATCGCCGGCGCGGCGCGGGAAGTTTATGTGGGTGCCGGTTGCCGCCGAGCGGCCTACCGCAGAGCCATGGTCGCTCCTCGCTCACCTCGGCATGAGCGGTCAACTCCTGCTTCGGGACACGACGGCACTTGACGATCGACACGTGCGCATTCGGCTTTGGATCGGGCACCCCACGCATGGCGAGCTGCGCCTTGACTTCGCGGATCAGCGTCTTTTTGGCTCGCTCGCCCTCGATCGCCTCGCACCCACGCCCGACGGCGCGCCGGGTGGCTTCGGGGGCGACGCGGAAGTTCCTGCGTTGCTGCCCGTGCAGGCTTCACGCATTGCCCGTGATCCGCTCGATCCGCACTTTGATGATGCCGAGTTCGTCGCCTCGGCTCGCCGTCGTGGCTCCGGGATCAAGCAGCTCTTGCTCGATCAATCGCTCGTGAGCGGGGTGGGCAACATCTACGCGGACGAGGCGTTGTGGCGCGCTCGGATGCACCCTGAGACACCCGGACGCCGGATCTCCGCGGCACGCCTCACCGGGCTCCTCGCACTTCTCCGCGACGTATTTGCGCAGGCACTCGCCGAGGGCGGCACGAGCTTCGACGAGCAGTACGTCAACGTGAACGGGCAAGCTGGGTATTTCGCGCACTCGCTCAATGCATATGGTCGCGGGGGAGAACCGTGTCATAGATGTGGCGAGCCACTGAAGCGAATTCCCTTCGGCGGGCGCTCGAGCCATTTCTGCCCCCGCTGCCAGCGTCGGCGTTGAGAACTGGTCGCTTTCGCGAGACTACTTCGTGTGCAGTTCCGGGGCAGCAAAAAGAAGGTCGAACTCCTCGCAGACAACCTCAAGATCATCGCTCACTGCGTAGGCGGTGCCGGCGAGTACGCGAGAGTAATAGCCCTGGTGGGCAGTCCGCCACCAGCTGAGGGTTCGATCGCCTTCGCCTTCGGTTCGCGCAAACTCCTCGTCCACATCGGCGAAACGCCGAATCTCGACCGACCGCGTTTGAATGACGGCGCGTGCGATTCCGGCCTCGTCCGTCACGATGGCATAGTCGCCTGGCTGCGGGATCGGGTCTCCAGCGAGCTCCAGTTCGGCGACTGACGGCGCAGTTGCGCACTTCACGCCCGACAGTACGAGTTCGAGTAGAGCGTCGGCTTCTTCAGCGTTGTCGCTGAACGAGTACGACAGCGGCAGGCTCGCAGGTACTGATGGGGTCACCCCTCGATACTGAGCCCAGAGTCGTGCGACCGAATCGTCCATCGTTTCCCCCTTCGACTGACCCGCGCGTGTGCGGCACGTTGAGCTTAGCGGCGGGGGAATCCTGCGGTGCTCGCTAGGCTGGGACGATGAAGTTCTCCGCGTTTGCTCAGTACGCCGCACTATCACGCGACTTACGGTTCGCGGATGCAGAGCCGCAGGCTGAGGAACAGGGCAGCGACTACGAGGCTGGCACGGTGGTCTGCGATGCGGAGCTGTGGCGCATTCGCACCGCGCGTGTGACGCCGCGCAAGCCCGGTGCATTTGTGGCGTTCTGGGAACGGGACCGCGTGGGCGCGACGCGGCCGTTCTCTGAGGACGCGAGTATGGCGGGGCTGCTGGTGTTTGTCCGGGACGAATCGCGCTTTGGGGTCTTTCGCCTTCCAACTGCAGCACTGCGCGCGCTCGGAATCGTGCGCACGAGCACGCAAACCGGAAAACGTGGATTCCGTCTCTACCCCGCGTGGTGCTCGGACTTGAACCCGCAGGCCGCGAGGACCCAGCGCGCCCAGGCGCCATATTTCACGCAGCTTCGCTGAGGTCCGAGGGTGCAGCTTCCGCTGCTCGATCGACCGCGAATGCGAGATGGGGCAGCTCGGCCCCCCGGTACTGCATGGTGAAGTGCCCGCGCACCGTCATACCGATTCGGATCGCGACATTCATCGACGCGGTATTGGTGTTGCGAACCTGCGACCACACACGGCGCGCATCGAGCTGAGTGAAGGCGTAGTCTCGGCAGGCCGTTGCCGCCTCAACAGCATAGCCCTGGTGCCAGTGCGCTCGATTGAAGAGATACCCGACCTCAATCACATTCTCGCCCAGGATGTGCTGCCGTGTGAGGCCGCACTGTCCGATGAACTCGCCTGTCTCGCGCAGGATCACCGCCCACAGCCCGAACCCGTCATCGCGGTAGCGATCCAGCGCGCGACGCAACCAGGCCTGGACGAGCGCCTCATCGAACGCCCCCTCATACGCGGTCATCGTGATCTCGTCCTGCAAGATGGCTCGCAATGCGGGGAGATCATCCGCGGTCATTTCGCGAAGCGTGAGTCGAGGCGTGGAGGGGGGGGCATGAAGCCCAGTATTGCAGCAGTGCACGTTGCAGTCTTGCTCGCCCGGCGGTGCTCCGACCGCCTGGGGCGGCGGCTCACAGTGCCGCGCCCTCCCGTGCTCTTCAGAGGTTTTTATGCTGGACCAATGAAAACTCTGGTGTTAGCGTGTGGCCATGAGCGAGCACACGGATCATGGCCCCAATCCCTACGTCGTCAACCTCGAGGACGCGACGCGCACGAACGAGGTGTTTCGTACGACGCTGTGGACGGGCGAGTTTCTCCAGATGACGCTGATGTCGATCCCGGTGGGTGGCGATATTGGCCTCGAACTTCATGGCGACACGGACCAGTTCCTCCGCCTTGAGCAGGGGCGCGGACGCGTGCAGATGGGCCCCTCGGCCGAGCAGCTGACGTTTGACGAAGAAGTGGGCGCTGATTGGGGAGTGTTCGTGCCGAGCGGTGTCTGGCACAACATCAGCAACATCGGCGATGAGCCGATGCGTGTCTACAGTATTTACGCGCCTCCGCACCACGTGCCCGGCACCGTGCACGTCACGCAGGCAGACCAGGACCACTAGGCCTTAGCTGCGCAGGGCTTCTCCCTGTTCTTCAAGGAGGAAACAAGCGAGCGCGACCAGTCGTTCGCAGGCTTCGGGCGCTGAGGCGCGGTACTTCACCGGCCGCAGCTGCGTCACGTGCTCGCGACCATCTCCCGTATTCCGTTGCCCATCACTTGGTCGTGCACGCGAGAATGGTGCCATGATCGGGCCCGCGCCTGTGCATCACGTTGACGACCCTGTCGCTCTGGCCCGAGCCTAGGCCTGGAAGGCGTCTGCAATTCTTTGTGCGGCCTCCCGATCGCGTGCCACGAACTGGATGCCGGATCCAGTGGACGTCGAGATCGTCACGGCAGCGGTGCCGCCCATGCTGAAGCGGAGCATGCGGGCCCCAGCCACGGTGGCGGGTGCCGCAGGCCAGTTGATGATGCTCGGATTCATGCCGTCGTCTGCGGTGACGGTGATCTGGCTGACGTCGGAGCGGGATAATGCTCGAGACACGAGCGGGGCGCGGAACCGGGCTCGCTCCGAGTCCACCGTGACCGAGATCGCGGCAGCCCAAGCCCACGATGCACCGAACGTGATCAGCGCGAGGGGGATGAGCCAGGTCGCCGCGATTCCGGTGGCAAACGCGATGACGCCCGCAAACGCCGCCCCGACCCCCAGGGCGACAAGCGGGCCGACGCGCGCGACGCCGTGAGCGCGCTCGATGTGCGAGAACTCGCCGTGGGATCGTTCGGGGTCAGTGCCTGCCGCGCGGGGTGAGCGCGGGTCCGGAGTTGGGGGAGTCATGGCACTCCTCTCGGTGGGTACGGAGTTCCAGCCTATGGGCTGCCATGCTGCGTCGAGAGTGTCACCGAAAGCGGCGTCGGTGCTGCAGATTTTCCGACGAGTAGAAATACTCGAGTATTTCACCCCTTGATTTGTGCAGTGAGGGGGTTTCGGAGGGTGCAGAGTGAGAACTAGTCCAGGAAGGTCACCGCGAAAGTGATCTGGCAGCCACTACAAAGGAGTCATCATGACTGCATTCCAGAACGACATCGACGCCGTGGAGGCGCTCAAGGCGCAGAGCGGTTCGGGCTGGGACCAGATCAACCCCGAGTACGTCGCTCGCATGCGTGCGCAGAACCGATTCAAGACGGGTCTTGAGATTGCCCAGTACACCGCAGACATCATGCGCCGCGACATGGCCGAGTACGACGGCGACTCCTCCGTCTACACGCAGTCGCTCGGTGTGTGGCACGGCTTCATCGGCCAGCAGAAGCTGATCTCGATCAAGAAGCACCTGAAGACCACGAACAAGCGCTACCTCTACCTCTCGGGCTGGATGGTTGCTGCACTCCGCTCGGAGTTCGGCCCGCTGCCCGATCAGTCGATGCACGAGAAGACCTCGGTCCCCGCACTGATCGAGGAGCTGTACACCTTCCTGCGCCAGGCTGACGCGCGTGAGCTCGACCTGCTCTTCACGCAGCTCGACGACGCTCGTGTCGCCGGCGACGAGACCGCGGTGGAGTTCATCCAGTCGCAGATCGACAACTACGAGACGCACGTTGTGCCGATTATCGCCGACATCGATGCGGGCTTCGGTAACCCCGAGGCCACGTACCTGCTCGCGAAGAAGATGATCGAGGCGGGCGCGTGCGCGATCCAGATCGAGAACCAGGTCTCGGATGAGAAGCAGTGCGGTCACCAGGATGGCAAGGTCACGGTTCCCCACGAGGACTTCCTCGCGAAGATCAACGCGGTGCGCTACGCATTCCTTGAGCTTGGCATCGACAATGGCGTGATCGTTGCCCGTACCGACTCGCTCGGCGCCGGCCTCACGCAGAAGCTGGCCGTCACGAACACCCCCGGTGACCTGGGCGACCAGTACAACGCGTTCCTCGATGTCGAGGAGATCTCTGAGGCTGATCTTGGCAACGGTGACGTCGTCATCAAGCGCGACGGCAAGCTCCTCCGCCCGAAGCGCCTCGCTTCGAACCTCTACCAGTTCCGTAAGGGCACGGGCGAGGACCGTTGCGTGCTCGACTGCATCACCTCGCTGCAGAACGGCGCCGACCTCCTCTGGATCGAGACCGAGAAGCCGCACGTCGAGCAGATCGCAGGCATGGTCGACCGCATTCGCGAGGTCGTCCCGAATGCGAAGCTCGTGTACAACAACAGCCCCTCCTTCAACTGGACGCTCAACTTCCGTCAGCAGGCGTTCGATCAGCTGGCCGAAGAAGGCAAGGACGTGTCGGCATACGATCGCGAGAAGCTCATGGCGGTCGAGTACGACGGCACCGAGCTCGCTGAACTCGCTGACGAGAAGATCCGCACCTTCCAGAAGGACGGCTCGGCTCGTGCCGGCATCTTCCACCACCTCATCACGCTCCCGACCTACCACACCGCGGCGCTGTCGACCGACAACCTCGCGAAGGGCTACTTCGGTGACGAGGGCATGCTCACCTACGTTCGCGACGTGCAGCGCGAAGAGATCCGCCAGGGCATCGCAACCGTGAAGCACCAGAACATGGCTGGCAGCGACATTGGTGACAACCACAAGGAGTACTTCGCCGGTGATGCAGCGCTCAAGGCTGGCGGCAAGGACAACACGATGAACCAGTTCTAAGGTTCACCTCGCCCCTCCCAGGGGCGCACCTCGAAAGCGGGGGTTCGGCTTCGGCCGGGCCCCCGCTCGTCAATTCCTGCGGGGCCGGATCGCTAGGCTGAGCTCCGTGGGCGATACGGATGCAGCGCAGTGGACACTGGTGAGTGGCGGGGCGCAGTTGCGCTTCACGGCGAGCCGGGTGCGTGCGGCATACTCACCGGGCTTTCTGGCGGTGTGCGCGTTCGTGGGCGTCACCACGGGCGGCGTGGCGGGTGTCGCCGGGTCGGGCCTCGCAAGCGCGGTACTCGTCGCCATACTCGTCGGCGGCGTCATTGCTGCACTCGTGGGGTACTTTCGCCTCTCCACGCAGGCGCGTCCGATCACGCTGACGCTGTCGGGCGAAACGGCAACGGTGTCAATCGGTGGCGACAGCGCTGATCGCACCGTCGCCCGGCTTGCCAAACTGCGACGCATCGTGATCGTGCACGATGGTGCGCCGGCGCGGGTGGTGGTTGATGCGGCTGGGCGGCGTGAGCGCTGGACAGTGGGGCAGCTGCACCGCAACAACCGGCCCGAGGAGCACCTCCCGCTGCCTCCGGCTGCGCTCGTGACGACACTGCGTGGGCTTGGCCTCCGGCTCGAAACTGAACGCGTGCGCGGCATCCGAACGACAACGATCCTGCCCGCGTAGAGGTCCGCTGCTCAGCATGCCGCGCGCCGTATGACGCCGCGTGACCTCGCGTGACCGACTGTGTCGCGGAGAAGTGCGCGGCCGGGCGACCGTCAGTACCGTTGCCCGCATGACGACGCTGACGGACACACTGCCCACCATTGACATCCCCGAGATTGCGCCCGCGGATCGTGCCACTCGGCTCGACGCTGCTGGCGCCGCGTGGAGCGCGCGGATCGACGCGCGCCGCGATTCCTCGAAGCTCACCTACCGCGTGACAGGCAGCGGCGAGGGTGCGGTCGCCACTCGGCTGCGATCGGGCAAGCACGAGTTCGTCATCGATGAGCCCGCGCCGCTCGCAGGGGACGACGTCGCCCCGAGCCCGGTCGAGCTCGCGCTCGGCGCGCTGATCGGCTGCCAGGTGGTCGTGTATCGACTGTACGCACAGGCCCTCGGCATCCAGGTTGATGACATTGATGTGACCGCGGAGGGTGATCTCGACGCTGCACGGCTCCTCGGGAAGGACGATACGGTGCGCCCCGGCTTCAGCGCGATCCGTCTCCGTATTGAGCTCACGGGCCCGGAGTCCCAGGAGCGGTACGAGCAGCTGCGCGATGCGGTCGACGTGAACTGCCCGGTGTACGACCTCTTTGCGAACCCGACGCCGATCTCGGTTGAGGTCGCGAAAGCGTAGCGATTCCTTCGGCCGCGCCCCGCACCTTCTGGGGCGCGGCACCCGGTCACCGCTAAGCTCGGGGGAGTATCAGCGGCCGATGCGGCGTGGGGAGGAGGCAGCGTGCACCTGAAGAGCCTCACGCTCAAGGGCTTCAAGTCCTTCGCCCAACCAACCACGTTCCAGTTTGAACCCGGCGTCACCGCGATTGTCGGCCCGAACGGGTCAGGGAAATCGAACGTCGTTGATGCACTCGCTTGGGTGATGGGTGAGCAGGGCGCGAAGACGCTGCGCGGCGGGAAGATGGAAGACGTCATCTTTGCGGGCACCGCGACACGGGGCCCGCTCGGCCGAGCAGAGGTGCGCCTCACCATTGACAACGCTGACGGTGCGCTGCCGATCGACTACACCGAGGTGACGATCAGTCGCACGCTGTTCCGCAACGGTTCGAGCGAGTACGCGATCAACGGCGAGGCGTGCCGGCTGCTCGATGTGCAGGAGCTGCTGAGCGACTCGGGCCTCGGTCGCGAGATGCATGTCATCGTCGGTCAGGGCCAGCTCGACGCGGTACTCCGAGCCACCCCGGAGGATCGCCGCGGCTTCATCGAAGAGGCCGCCGGGATCCTGAAGCACCGGCGGCGCAAGGAGCGCACGCTCCGCAAGCTCGATGCGATGGAAACGAACCTCACCCGCTTGAACGACCTTGCGGGGGAGATCCGGCGACAGCTCAAGCCGCTGGGACGCCAGGCCGAGGTCGCCCGCGCGGCGCAGGGCATCGCCGCCGAGGTGCGTGACGCAAAGGCCAGGCTCCTCGCCGACGACGTTGCCCGAGTGCGCGCGGAGCTCGACGCGCTCTCTCGCGACGAGGCGGAGCGGCACTCCGAGCGCATCGTGCTGCAGGAGCAGACCGAGCAGAAGCAGCTTCGGATCCAGCGGCTCGAAGCCGAGCAGCAGAGTGACGAGCTTGACGCAGCCCGGCGTGTGACGATTGGGCTCGAGTCGGTGCAGGCGAAACTGCGCGGACTGTTCGCCCAAACCCAGCAGCGCCTCACGTTCCTCGCGACGCAGGCCGAGGCTCCCGAACAGCTGTCGCGCATCGGTCAGGGCGCCGTGGATGAGGCCGAGGCCGAGGCGGCCCAGCTCGCGGACGCCGTGCCCGAGGCTGAGACGGCGTGGGAGGCCGCCGGAGCGGCGACCCGCCGCGCGCAGCAGGCGCTCGACGCGATCGACGAGCACATTGCGGCTCAGAGCGCACTGGTATCGAAGCACGACCTCGAGCTGTCGCAGTTGCGCGGCAGGGCAGAGGCGGCGGCGCAGAAGCATGCGACCGTGGGCGAGGAGATCGCACGACGCGAGCACGCAGTTGCGCAGGCTGAGGCGCGGCTCGCCGAGGCGCGCGACCAGCTCGCGGATTTTGCCGCCCGCGAGGAGGCTGCGGAGGGCCCTGAAGGCGGGCTTGACGATGCGCACCGCGCCGCACAGGACGCCCAGACCCAGGCCGAAGCCCTGCGTGACGCTGCGCGCGACCGGGTACACGAACTGGAGCAGGAGCGTGCCGGACTCGATGCCCGCGTGGGTGCGCTCGCCCGCACGCTTGACCAGCGGGACGCGTCAGGCGCGCTGCTCGCGGAGTCCCGCCCCGGGATCACGGGGCGGGTCGCCGAGCGCGTGCGCGTGCGCGAGGGCGCTGAAGCCGCTGTGGGCGCCGCGCTCGGCTCGTACGCCGACGCACTCCTTGCAGCGGACACGGTTGCGGCGGAGCGTGCCGTGGATCTCGCTCGGGATCAGGACCTCGGCAGACTTCGGGTCGTGCTCTCGTACTGCGCCGAACTCGCGGACGCGGCACCCGAGGTTTCCGGCCTCACGCGCGCGGTTGATCTGCTGCTCGCTGCGCCCGACGGTGTACGTGGCCTCCTCGCCCGAAGCTACGTCGCGCCCAGCCTGAACGCGGCAGTGGCAGCAGCGCCCGAGCTCACTCGGCTCCTGCCCGGGGGCGGGTACACGGTGGTCACCGATGACGGCGACGTACTCACCGCGTACACGCTGAGCGGTGGATCCGGTGGCGCGCCTTCCCGCATCGCGCTCACGGCGGAGCTCGAGCAGGCCACGCAGCGTCGTGACGAGGTCGCTGAGCAGATCGCGGGCACGGAACTGGAACTTGCGGAGCTGCGCGAGCACGCCGCGCGTGCAAAGCGCGCAACCCAGGAGTCGTTCGCGCAGCTGCGCGCTGCTGACGCTCGATTGGCGGAGATCGCGCAGGAACGCAACCGCCTCGCCACCCGGGCGGACTCCGCGGCCGCGGAAGCCGAGCGTTCGCGTCAGGGACTCGCGTCTGTCGCAGCGTCGGCAGCGCCGCTCGAGCAGCAGGCGAACCGTGCTGCGCACGCGCTGCGCGAGGCGGAGGCGGCACCGCGACCGATCCTCGATGCCAGCCAGCGAGATGGCCTGCTCGCGGAGCTTGAAATGGCCCGTGCTGCGGAGCTCGAGCGTCGACTCGGATTGGAGACGGCCCGCGAGCGTGCGCGCGCCGGCCTCGCGCGGCACGAAGCGCTGATCGCGCAGCTCGCCGCAGAGCAGCGCGCTGCCGAGGAAGCGGCGAGGCGCGCCGTGCTGCGGGCGCGGCAAGTGGCACAGGCGGAGCGCGTTGCGGAGGCGCTGCCGGGGATTCTCGACGCCTGCGATCGCTCGCTCGCCGAGGCGCGGCTTGCGCAGCAACAGGCGGAGGCCGAACGCGCGAGGCACAGCCAGGAACTCACGCTCCTGCGCGCCGAAGACGCGGAGCTGCGGCACACGTTGCACGGCCTCACCGAGCGCGTGCACGGCGCTGAACTGAAAAGCTACGAGCGGAAGCTGCAGCTCTCCGGCCTTCTCGAGCGGGCGGGCAACGAGCTCGGGCTCGTCGAGGACGTGCTGATCGCAGAGTATGGCCCCGAACAGCCGATTCCCGAGCCAGACGCCAACGCCGTCGCCGACGTTGAGACGCAGGCGCTGGCTTCCGGCGGAGCCGATCCCGAGCCGCGGTTCGCGAATGCCCTCGAGGCCGAGCTTGCCGCGGAGCTTGGCCTCGACCAGCCGGCTGCCGCGAGCGACACTGCCACCGTCAACGAGGCGGTGCAGCAGGTCAGGACGCGTCCGTTTGTGCGTGCGGAGCAGGAGAGGCGACTGGCCAAGGCGGAGAAGCGCTTGGCGGAGCTCGGGCGAATCAACCCGCTTGCTCTCGAGGAGTTCGCGGCGCTTGAGCAGCGCCACTCGTTCCTCACCGAACAGCTCGCTGACCTCACGAAGACGCGCGCCGACCTGCTCGCGATCATCAGCGAACTCGACGAGAAGATGCAGGGAATCTTTGCGGCGGCGTTCGAGGACACCCGGGCCGCGTTTGCCGAGGTGTTTCCGATCCTCTTCCCGGGCGGCTCTGGCGAGATCGCGCTGAGTGCGCCCGAGGATCTGCTCGGCACGGGGATCGAAATGACGGTCCGGCCCGCCGGCAAGCAAGTCGAACGCCTCTCGCTGCTGTCCGGCGGAGAACGTTCGCTGGCGGCGGTGGCGTGGCTCATCGCGATCTTCCAGGCGCGGCCGAGCCCGTTCTACATCGTCGACGAGGTTGAAGCGGCGCTCGACGACGCAAACCTCGGACGACTGCTGCAGGTGTTTGAGCGGCTGCGCGAGAACTCGCAGCTCATCATCATCACCCACCAAAAGCGCACCATGGAGATCGCCGACGCGCTCTACGGGGTCTCGATGCGGCAGGACGGGATCTCCGCCGTGGTCGGTCAGCGCATCACCCGCGAGGACTGAGCCGTCTGAAGCGGGCGAGAGCCCACCACGAGAGCCCACCACGAGACCCCACCACTAGACTCAGGGTATGGCTGAGCGATCCTGGTCTTTCTCGAAGGCATTCCGCAACATCTTCAGCGGCCCCGCGCTGATCACTGAAGACACGTGGGACGATCTGGAGACCGCCCTCATCACCGCAGATTTCGGCCCCGACGTCACGGAGAGCATCCTCGACCAGCTCCGTGAGGACGTCGATCGGCACCGTGTCACCGAGGTCAAGGAGCTCCGCAGTATGCTCCGCGACGCCGTCGAGGAGCGCCTCGCCAAGTACGATCCGACGCTTCGGCTCTCCGAGCGGCCGGCCGTGATTCTCGTGGTGGGGGTGAACGGGGTCGGCAAGACGACGACCATTGGGAAGTTTGCCAACTACCTCAAGAATTTCGACAAGCGGATCATTGTCGGTGCCGCAGACACCTTCCGTGCGGCCGCGGTTGAGCAGCTCGCCACGTGGGCTGATCGCGCGGGCGTGGACATCGTGAAGCCGCAGCAGCAGGGCCAGGATCCCGCCTCGGTTGCGTTCCAGACCGTGCAGCGGGCCATCGAGGAGGACTTCGAGATCGCGATCATCGATACCGCGGGGCGCCTGCAGACCAAGGGCGGCCTCATGGACGAGCTCGGCAAGGTGCGCCGCGTGATCGAGAAGCAGGCGCCCGTGGCTGAGGTGCTGCTGGTGCTCGACGCAACGACGGGCCAGAACGGGCTCGCGCAGGCGGAAGCGTTCATCGAACACGCAGGGGTGACGGGACTCGTGCTCACGAAGCTTGACGGTTCGGCGAAGGGGGGCTTCGTGCTCTCGGTACAGGAGAAGACGGGGCTGCCGATCAAGTTGGTCGGTCAGGGAGAGGGCATCACTGACCTCACGGGCTTCACCCCGCACGTGTTTGCCCAGCAGCTCGTCGGATAGCTGCGTGCGGCGCAGTTTCTTCCGCCCGTCGCGAAAAACTGACCGCTGAGTGCAAAAGTGCGGTATACCTAGAAGAACGAGGCCTGACGGCTGAGCCACGAGCTGCGGCCGCCGGACCGAAAGCCACGCCAACCAGGCGGGGCGTTCGAGAAAGGGTAGACATGCAGAACCTCACCGTCCTGGGAACCGGCGTCCTCGGCTCCCAGATCATCTTCCAGGCGGCGTATTCGGGCAAGCAGGTGGTCGCGTACGACCTCAGCGATGAGATTCTCGGCAAGCTCGCCGAGCGCTGGGAATACCTGAAGCCGCTCTACCTGCGCGACCTGCCCGACGCCACGCCCGAAAAGCTCGATGCGGCGGTGGCTCGAATCCGGACGTCCTCGGATCTCGCCGACGCGCTCGCCGATGCTGATCTCGTGATCGAGGCGGTTCCTGAGCGGCTCGACATCAAGCAGAGCACCTGGGAGCGGGTGGGAGAGCTCGCCCCCGCGAAGACGATCTTCGCCACGAACTCCTCGACCCTCCTGCCGAGCGACATCGCGCCCTTCACCGGCCGCCCCGAGAAGTTCCTTGCGCTCCACTTCGCAAATGAGGTGTGGAAGTTCAATGTCGGCGAGGTGATGGGGCACGAGGGCACCGATCCCGCGGTGTTCGAAGCGGTCGCCCAGTTCGCGGAAGAGATCGGAATGGTGCCGATCCGCATCCACAAGGAGCAGCCGGGATACGTGCTGAACTCCCTCCTGGTCCCGTTCTTGAATGCCGGTGCACGGTTGCTCGTGCGCGGCGTCGCAACGCCCGAGGACATCGACAAGACCTGGAAGATCGCAACGGGAGCACCGACCGGCCCGTTCGAGATATACGACGTCGTCGGCATGATGACGCCCTACCAGCTGGGGGCGTCAAGCGAGGATCCCGAGATGCAGGAGTTCGCCGCGCACATCAAGCGTGAGTACATCGACAAGGGCTGGCTCGGGAAGGGCGCAGGACGCGGCTTCTACGACTACAGCGCGAAGTAGTTCACATCCACTCATGGTGGCCCGGGTCGACACGACCCGGGCCACCGCTGCATGATGCGCACCTGCGTCGTGCAAAGAGCTAGAATCGACCCATCATGGCTACTTTCGGAAACCTCTCTGCGCGGCTCACCGACACCTTCAAGAACCTGCGTGCGAAGGGCAAGCTCTCCGCGTCTGACGTTGACAGCACCGTCCGCGAGATTCGACGCGCGCTGCTCGAAGCAGACGTCGCGCTCGACGTCGTGAAGGACTTCACAGGGAAGGTGCGTGAGCGTGCCCTCGGCGACGAGGTCAATGCTGCGCTCAACCCCGCTCAGCAGGTCGTGCAGATCGTCAACGAAGAGCTCGTCGCGATTCTTGGTGGTGAGCAGCGCCGGCTGCAGTTCGCGAAGAAGCCGCCGACGGTCATCATGCTCGCCGGCCTGCAGGGCGCGGGTAAAACGACCCTCGCGGGCAAGCTGGCGAAGTGGCTGAAGGATCAGGGCCACACGCCGATGCTCGTTGCGTGTGACCTGCAGCGACCGAACGCCGTCACACAGCTTGGCGTGGTCGCTGAGCAGGCCGGCGTGGCAATCTACGCGCCCGAGCCGGGCAATGGCGTTGGCGATCCCGTCAAGGTGGCCAAGGGGGGTGTTGCCGAGGCGCGCGCGAAGCAGCACGACTTCGTGATCGTCGACACGGCTGGTCGACTGGGTGTTGACCAGGAGCTCATGCAGCAGGCTGCGGACATCCGCAAGGCGGTGGAACCCGACGAGGTCCTCTTCGTGATTGACGCGATGATCGGCCAGGACGCCGTTGCAACCGCGCAGGCCTTCCAGGAGGGCGTGGACTTCACCGGTGTCGTGCTGACGAAGCTCGACGGCGACGCCCGCGGTGGCGCGGCGCTGTCGATCCGCGGCGTGACCGGACGCCCGATCCTGTTCGCCTCGACGGGTGAGGGGCTTGGGGATTTCGAGCCGTTCCACCCCGACCGGATGGCGAGCCGCATCCTTGACCTCGGCGATATCCTCTCGCTGATCGAGCAGGCACAGAGCGCGTTCGATGAGGACGAGGCGCGGAAGGTCGCCGAGAAGATCGCGAAGGACGAGTTTACGCTCGACGACTTCCTCGGCCAGATGCAGCAGCTTCGTGGCGCCGGCTCCATCAAGAAGATGATGGGCATGCTTCCCGGCATGGGGAAGATGAAGGAGCAGCTCGACAACTTCGATGAGCGCGAGATCGTGCGCACCGAGGCAATCATCCAGTCGATGACGAAGGCTGAGCGGCAGAACCCGAAGATCCTCAACGGGTCGCGACGCCTGCGCATCGCCAAGGGCTCTGGGATGACCGTGACCGATGTGAACGCGCTCGTGCAGCGCTTCGAGCAGGCCGCGAAGATGATGAAGACTGTTGCCCGCGGCGGTGTCCCGCAGATTCCCGGAATGGGCCCGATGCCCGGCATGGGCGGCCACGGCGGGAAGAAGAAGCAGCAGGCCAAGAGTAAGGGCAAGCAGCGCTCCGGCAACCCCGCGAAGCGTGCCCAGGAAGCCGCGGGCGTGGCCGCGAAGCAGGCCGAGACGCCCACGGGTTCCGGTTTCGGCCTGGGGAAGGGTGCGGGCGCGCAGCCGACCGAGGAAGATATGGCGAAGCTGCAGCAGATGCTGGGGAAGGGCATGCGCTAAGTGAGTTCGCTGCCGCACGGCGCTGCGGCAGCCGAGCGTCTCACGCTCTTCCGACGCGAGTGGCCCGCGCGGATCAGCTGGGGCCAAGTGCGCGCCGCGGAGCCGCGCGTCTTCTGGCGGGCGGCGGGTGGCGCCGCGCTGGTGGTTCCCACGATCGCCGCACTGCTGCTGTGGACCTCGCTCGCTGGCGAGTTCCCCGCACCAATATCTCTCCCCGCGTGGCTTGAGTGGATGCGCGGCGGCCTCGTGGTTGGGGGCTTCTGGTTGGTCCTCATGCTCGGCGTGTTCGCGGTGATCCTGTTGGATCGGCCGCGTGAGTTGCGCCGCGAGCTCGCGTTTCGCAGCTTCGCCGCCGCTCGTGGCTTGAGCTACGCCCGGCTGGGTGCTGCGCCGCCCGCGCGCGGGATCTTCTTTGCGGAGCCGAACGATGGGACAGCGCGCGGGGCGGCGCGACGCAGACGGCTCGGCATGCTCGCGGTGCCGGGCGATGCAGCGCGCTTCCGCGCCAACTTCTCGCTTTCCCCTGCGGAGCAGCCCGCCTGGCTGGGGGCAGAGCCGTCGCTTCAGCTCGCGATCGCGTCGTATTCTGGGGGGAAGAACGATGCGCGAGGCCCGCTCCTCGGCTTCCGCTACCTCCAGCTCCGTGCTCCCCGTGCCCTCCCGCACCTCGTCATTGATTCGCTGTCGAACGGACGGCTCAGAGAGTTCCTTGCAGGGGCGCAACGACTCTCCTTGGAGGGCAACTTCGACCGCTACTTCGCGAGCTATGCCCCCAAGGGTTACGCGCGCGACGCGCTTGAGCTCCTCACGCCCGATGTGATGGCAGTGCTCATCGATCACGGGAAGCACTGGGATATCGAGGTTGTCGAGGATCGGATCCTCATTGTGTCGCGCCGCGTGGGGCGGCGCTGGGACCGTTCGGAGACCACGGCGCTGCTGCTCTTCGCGGAGGTACTCGGCGCGGAGCTCGGCCACCAGGCCCGCCACTACACCGACCCGCGCGCTGCGCGTCCGCGCCTGCAGGTCGCCGCGCCTGGGCAGCGGCTCGCGCGCGGCTCGCGCGTGTGGACCGTAGCGCTCGTGTGCGCCCTCGGTGCGGCGTTCTTCACCTTCCCCTTTGTGCTGGGGTGGCTGCTCGACCTGAGCTAGCTGTTCTGGCTTCCGCCCGCCCGGTCTCTCGGATCGTGACCGAGCCGTGATTTTTCTGCGCCATGTACACTCTGACATGTACTATTGTACTAACCGGGTGATGGGGCTTCTCCCTGATCCCGACCACAGGCCGAGCGGTGCTGTGCGACTCAACGAATCAAGGGTGACTCAATGACTCGGAACAAGATCCTGACAGGCGCGGCCATGGTGGCCGTTGCCGCGATCGGCCTCACCGGCTGTGCGAGCGGTGGCGGGGGCGGTGGCGACGCTGCCGGTGAACCCCAGACGGGCGGCACCCTCAAGGTGCTCGCGAACGGCGATGTGGATCGGCTCGACCCGCAGCTCACGGCCTATGTGCCGGTGAACAGCGTGGTCCGCGCGATCTCCCGTTCGATCCTGAGCTACGAGTCGTCGAACGAGGTCGACAAGCGTGTGGAGTTGACCGGTGATCTCGCGACCGAGGTTCCAGAGCCCACAAACGATGGTCTCACCTACACGATTACACTGCGCGACGGTGCGCAGTGGGGTGCTCCAGACGGCGCTCGCGCGATCGTGGCGAGCGACGTCGAGCGCGGGATCAAGCGCATCTGCAATCCGCATATCGGGGCGGCGCTCGGTGGGTACTTCATCAATCTGATCGACGGCATGGAGAGCTTCTGCGATGGCTTCGCGAAGGTGGCTCCCGAGGTCGGGCCGATGAAGGACTACATCGAGAAGAACGACATCTCCGGCATTGAGACGCCCGACGACAAGACCGTGGTGTTTACACTCACTGAGCCCGCATCCGACTTCACCTCGATGCTCAGCCTGCCGACGGCCAACCCCGCGCCGATTGAGGTGCTCGACTACCTGCCGGACTCACCCGAGTACCGCAACAACTTCATTGCTTCAGGCCCGTACACGGTGGCCGAGCACAAGCCCGACGTCTCGATGAAGTTCGTTCGCAACGAGGCCTGGGACGTGAAGAGCGATCCGCTCCGCGGCGCGTACGTCGACGAGATCCAGATGACCATGGGTCTCGAGGCCGACGCCGCCATGCAGCAGCTGCAGGCTGGCTCCGCGGATCTTCTTTTCGACCTCCAACCGAGCCCCGCGAACATTCAGCAGCTCACAACCGCGAACGATGAGAAGTTCTCCACTATGGAGAACGGTGGCATCGATCAGTTCCTCTGGTTCAACACGAAAACCGACAACAACGGCGGCGCATTGCAGAAGCTCGAGGTGCGTCAGGCTATTCAGTACGCCATCGACAAGCCCGCAGTCGTGCAGGTGATGGGCGGCGAGGACATCGCTACCGTAACGAACGGTATCTTCGGCCCTGGCGTTAACGGCTACGAGGACTTCTCGCTGTACGGCGACAAGTCGGGCAAGGCGGACCCGGAGAAGGCGAAGGAGCTGCTGGCGAAAGCGGGAGTCGAGAACCTCACGCTCAAGTTCCCCTACCGAAACCTAGGCACCCAGCCCGACATCGCACAGACGGTACAGGCGAGCCTCGAGGCCGCGGGTATTACGGTTGAGCTCTTCCCAGTCCCGCCGACGGACTACTACGCCAACTTCATGTCAAACGTGGAGAACACGACCGGCGGCGAGTGGGACGTTGCACTGGTGGGCTGGTCCCCGGATTGGGTAGGCGGCGCTGCGCGCTCGGTGTTCCAGCCGCAGTTCACGTTCGACGGTACCCCGCAGACCTACAACTACGTCGACTACAACAACGATGAGGCAAACAAGCTCGCCACCGAGGCACTGTCAGCAGCGACCCCTGAGGAGGCAGGCAAGCTCTGGCACCAGGTGGACGAGACCGTGATGCAGGACTCGCCCATTGTGAGCATTGTCGCTCGAAAGAAGGCCAATTACCACTCAGCGCGCGTCGAGAACTTCGAGATCTATGCGCTCGCCCAGAACGGCGACTGGACGAACGTCTGGCTCACGAAGTAACAACTCGGTAGCAGGGTGGGGCGGTGCTCCTGTGTGGTCGCACCGCCCCACCCGCGCCTGGGAAAGGTGAATCGGATGACGATTCTTGAAGTGTCGAATCTCGTGGTGGACATCCCCACAGAGGATGGCGATGTGCACGCTGTGCAGGATGTCTCATTTGACGTGCGGGAGGGCGAGTTCTTCGGCATCGTGGGCGAGTCTGGCTCCGGGAAGTCCGTACTCGTGCAGTCAGTCATGGGGTTGATCCCGCAGGCGAAGACGTCCGGGACGGTGTCGTTTCGAGGGCAAAACCTGCTGACTCTCGGTGCCGATGGGCTTCGCAGGCTCCGCGGCAAGGAGATCAGCATGATCTTCCAGGATCCGCTCTCGAGCCTGCACCCGCAGTACACCATCGGGTGGCAGATCGTTGAGCAGATCTGCGCCCACGAGCAGGTGACGAAAGCTGAGGCGAAGGCGCGGGCGATCGAGCTGCTCGAGAAGGTGCGGATCCCGAACGCGGTGGAGCGCTTCGACGCATACCCGCACCAGTTCTCAGGCGGGATGCGCCAGCGCGTCATGATTGCGATGGCGCTTTCCCTGGGGCCGGCGATCATCATCGCCGACGAGCCCACCACCGCTCTGGACTCGACCGTGCAGGCACAGATCCTCGATCTGCTCGCAGAGATGCGCGCGGACCTGGGGGCTACGGTCATCATGATCAGCCACGACCTCGGCGTGCTGGCGCGCGTCGCCGATCGCGTCATGGTGATGTACGGGGGGCGTCGCCTTGAGCTGGGGGAGAGCGCCCAGGTGCTCGGCAACCCGGCCCACCCCTACACGGCCGGGTTGCTGCGCTCCTCTTCATTCAATACGGCTCCGGGCGCGCCGCTCGTGCCGATCGCTGGACGCACGCCGAGCCTCTTGACACCGCCGAGCGGCTGCGTGTTCCAGAGCCGCTGCCCGGATGCGATGGAGATTTGTGGCCAGCGTCCGCCGCTGCGCGAGTTTTCCGACGGCACCGAGGCACTGTGCTGGCTCGAGACGCCGCCGAGCGCCCCCGCACCGCCCGATCCCAAGCTGCCTGCGCTGGCGATCTCCGAGGACGACGCGATTGTGGAAGTGCGTGATCTGGCGCTCGAATTTCGGCAACGACGGGCAGCGCCCAAGCGTGTGCTCGACGGCATCAGCCTGTCGGTGCGGCGTGGTGAAACGCTCGGCCTCGTGGGAGAGAGTGGCTGTGGGAAGACCACCCTTGCCCGCGCGATTGCGGGCCTCATCCCGCAGACGAGTGGAACTGTTCACTTCGACGGCCGCGATACGTCGGAGTTGCGCGGTGAGGAGTGGCGTGCCCAGCGGCGGCGCGTGCAGGTCGTGTTCCAGGATCCTTTCGGGTCACTGAACCCGAAGCGTCGCGTCGGCGCGATTATTGGGGACCCGTTTCGGATCCACGGGGTCGCGTCTGGTCGCGAGCGCCAGGCTCGGGTGCAGGAACTGATGGAGCTGGTGGGTCTCAACCCCGAACACTTCAACCGCTTCCCGTCTCAGTTCTCGGGGGGCCAACGGCAGCGGATCGGCATCGCGCGTGCGATTGCGCTTCGGCCTGAGCTCGTGATCTTGGACGAACCGGTCTCGGCGCTCGACGTGTCGATTCAGGCCCAGGTGCTGAACCTCCTCGACGAGCTGCAACGCGAGCTGGGACTCACCTACCTGTTCATCTCCCACGACCTCGCCGTGGTGCGGCACGTGTGCGACCGCATCGCCGTGATGGAGGGCGGCCGCATCATCGAGCTTGGTGAAGCGGAAGCCGTCTACGGCGCCCCGCAGCAGCCCTTTACGCAGCGCCTGCTTGCCGCGGCGGCGCCCGAGATTCCCCGCCGTCCGCGCGAGCGAGAGCTCCTTGCCGCGGCGGCGGTCTCTGGGACGGAGGCCCACGCATGAACCGCGTTTTCTCAAAAGAGACCAAGGTGCTCATCACCCCGGCGGCTGCCGCTCGGCGTGCCGCGGAGGTCAAGGCGCGCAGCTCCTGGCAGCTCACTGCCGCTCGCCTCGTCCGTGATCCCGCGAGCATCGTCTCCGCGATCGTCATTGTGCTGATCGTGGCGTTCGCGCTGGGCGCGCCGCTCGTGGCACAGTGGACCGGGCACGGGCCAACCGAGCAGTTCCGCGAGACCGGGCTGTCGTCAGCGGGCATACCGGTGGGACCGAGCAGTGAGTTCATCCTCGGCACCGATCAGCTCGGCCGCGACATCCTGGTCCGACTTGCCTATGGCGCACGCGTGTCGCTGCTGGTCGGCGTTGTTGCATCGCTCATTGCGTCGGCGATCGGCATTCTCATCGGAATGATCGCCGGCTTCTTCGGCGGCGTGGTCGACACGATCCTCAGCCGGGTGATCGACCTGGTGATGAGCGTGCCGTTCTTGCTCGTCGCAATCGCCACGGTGTCGGTGCTCGGCCCGAGTCTGCAGCTCTCCATCGCCGTCATCGTCTTCTTCAGCTGGACCGGGCTCGCACGCGTGATCCGCGGTCAGGTGCTCGCCATCCGCGAGCGCGAGTTCGTGGAGGCTGCCCGCTCACTCGGCGAGTCACGGATGTCCATCATGTTCACGGGTGTGCTGCCGAACCTCGTGGTGCCGATCATCGTCTACACCACGCTCATGATCCCCGCGGCGATCGTGTTCGAGGCCACCCTGTCGTTCCTCGGCCTCGGCATCGTGCCGCCGACGCCCAGCTGGGGCAACATGCTCGCGGACGCGGCGAACGGCTCGATGTACATGGTGGCGCCGTGGATGGTGCTCGTTCCCGGTCTCGCCCTCCTCGCGCTGACGCTCGCGTTCAATCTGCTCGGTGACGGTCTGCGCGATGCGCTCGACCCGTCCTCCACGAAGGGAGGGAAGTGATGGTTCGCTTCCTCGCCTCGCGCATCGGCTTTGGTGTGCTCGTGCTGTTTCTCCTCAGCGTGTTCGTCTTCGTGCTGTTCTACGTCACGCCCTCCGACCCCGCGCGCATTATCGCGGGCGACAAGGCGACCGAGGAGCTGATGGCGCAGATCCGCACGAATCTCGGGCTCGACAAGCCGATGCTTGAGCAGTACCTCATGTTCATCGGCAACCTCGTGCAGGGCGACCTGGGATACTCGTACCGGACCAACCTGCCGGTCGCGGACATCGTGCTCACCCGGATCCCGATCACGATGTCGCTCGTGTTTGGCGCTGTCATCGTGTGGCTCCTCATTGGCATCCCGATCGGCATTGCATCGGCGAAGCGGCCCGGCAGCGTGCGGGATCGACTGGGTCAGGGCTTTGCCATTGTGGGCATCAGTTTCCCCACGTTCGTGCTCGGCATGCTCGCGCTCTACACGCTCTACTTCCTGCCGACAAAGCTGGGGATTACGCTCTTCCCGCCCTCCGGCTACGTGCCCTTCGCGCAGGATCCGTTGCAGTGGGCGTGGCACCTGATCCTGCCCTGGTGCACGCTCGCGCTCGTTACGAGCGCTGTGTACGCGCGGCTCACCCGCGGCCAGATGCTTGAGGTGCTCGGGCAGGACTACGTGCGCACCGCGCGCGCGAAGGGCCTCACAGAGCGGCGGGTGACGTATGTGCACGCCTTCCGCAGTGCCATGCCGCCGCTCGTCACCCAGCTCGGGATCGACATCGGCATGCTGCTCGGTGGCGTGATTGTGATCGAGCAGGTGTTCGGCCTCCAGGGCGTGGGCGCTCTCGCAGTCACGAGCGTGGCAATGCAGGATCGGCCCGTGGTGATCGCGATCGTACTGCTCGGCGGTGTCTTCGTGGTCATCTCAAACCTCGTGGTCGATACGCTGTACGCGCTGCTCGACTCGCGCGTTCGCACCGCCGGCAAGTAGTTCGAGTGACCCACCATTGGAAGGACGGATACCCCATGCAGCGAAGCGCTGAGTACCTGATTGGCACGGACATCGTCGCGCGCGACGTGTGGACGACGGTGCCGCTTGACTGGAACGACCCAGAGGGTGAAACGATCCGCGTGTACGCACGCGAGCTCGTCGCCGCTGAGCGCCGCTCGGAGGACCTGCCGCTCCTCGTCCACCTGCAGGGTGGTCCTGGCGGCAAGGGAACGCGCCCGCTCGCCCGAAGCTCGTGGGTGGGGGCAGCGCTCCGCAGGTTCCGACTCGTGATCCCGGACCAGCGGGGGACGGGCCGCTCCACACCGCTCTCCGGCAGAGACTTCGCCGAGCTGCCAGCCGAAGAATCAGCACGGCGGCTGTCGCTCCACCGTGCGGACTCGATTGTGCGAGATCTTGAGGCGGTGCGCGCGACGCATTACGCCGGGCGCCAGTGGTGGTCGATTGGGCAGAGCTATGGCGGCTTCCTCACGCTGCACTACCTCTCCACCGCGCCGGAGGCGCTCGTGGCTTCGGCAGTGACGGGTGGGCTCGCCGCGCTCGAGCCTGATCCCGCAGAGGTGTACCGCCGCACCTTCCCGCGCGTGCTCGAGAAGAATCGGGTGTTCCGAGAGCGGGCCCCGCACCTCACGGGTCGGGTGGACCGGATCGCGGACCTGCTCGAGGCGGAGGACGTGCGACTCGCGGATGGGGATCGCCTCACCGTGCAGCGATTCCAGACGCTGGGACTCGACTTCGGTATGGCCCCGGGCTTCGACCGGGTGCACTGGCTCCTCGACGAAGCCTTCGCCGACGCGGACGAGACACGCTTGAGCGACACCTTCCTCGAGACGGTGGGTGAGGCGACGGGGTTTGCCACGAATCCGCTCTTCATTGCATTGCAGGAGAGCATCTACGGGCCGGGTCCCTCCGCCTGGGCGGCGCAGCGCGAGCGCGATGCGCGGCCCGAGTTCGCTCCCGGCGCCAGGTCACTGCTCTTCACGGGCGAGATGGTATTCCCCTGGATGTTCGAGGAGATCCGCGCGCTCCGCGGCTTCCGCGCGGGAGTTGAAATACTCGCTGCGCGAGAATGGCCGATCGAAATGTACGACACCGCAAAGCTCGCGCAGAACGCTGTGCCGGTGGAGGCGGCCGTCTACTTCGACGATATGTACGTCGACGCGGGGCTGTCGCTCGACACCGCGGCGCGCGTGTCTGCGCTGCATGCTTGGGTCACGAACGAATTCGAGCACGATGGCGTTCACCACGACGGTGTCGCCGAGCGGCTCTTCACCGCCCTCGAGCATCGGCTCGGCGGCACCCCCACCACCCGCAACTAGTTCTCAGGAGGAGAATCACTGATGTCCCACGCCTCGCACGCCTCCCACGCACCCCACGCCACGAGCCTGTCCGGGCTCGGCGCCGCGGTCCGCACTGTTGACTGGGAGTCCGGAATGCCGAACTCGCGCGCGGTACGGCGCGATCCGCGCATGCCGCTGCTGTCCACCACGCCGGGTTTCACGGAGTGGATCAGTACCGGCTGGGGGGAGGCGGATCGCACGCCGCGCGTGGAAACTGGGGCGGCAGAAGCTGCGGCAGCGCACCGCGCCCGGCTCTCTGCCGAGCTGCCCGGCCAGGCGCTCGTGATCACGGCGGGTCGTGCGCAGCTGCGCGTGAACGATAACTTCTTCGAGTTCCGTGCCGACAGCGATTTCCTCTGGCTCGTTGGGTACGGCGTCGAAGACGGTGTCCTCGTGCTCACGCCCGCGGCGGGCGGCCATGACGCGGTGCTCTACGTCACGCCGCCCGCGCGCCCCGGGGAGGCAGCGTTCCATGCGTCTGCTGCGCACGGCGAGTTGTGGGTGGGGCCGCAGCCGGGAGTCGCCGAGTTGCAGGCAGCGCTGGGCCTCACCGTGAAGCCGATCGCCGAGCTGCGACTCCCGGTGGGCGCGCTCGTCGCGGGCGCCGCTGTCGTGGCGGCGGGGGCGGGAGCGCACCTCGAGGGGACGCCGCGCTCTGCCGAGCTCGCACGCGTGCTCTCCGAGCTGCGCATGTTCAAGGACGCGTGGGAGGTCGCCGAACTCCGCCGTGCCATCCTCAACACGGTGGACGGCTTCGCCGAGGTGCGTCGTGAAATCCCGCGCGCCATCGAGCGCGGGGGAGAGCGCTGGCTGCAGGGCACCTTTGATCGCCACGCCCGCACGGTGGGTCAGGCGCCGGGGTACACGACGATCGTCGGGTCCGGAGCGCACGCGCCCGTGCTGCACTGGGTGCGTGCGGACGGCGAGATCCTGCCCGAAGAACTCCTGCTTCTCGACATGGGTGTGGAAGGACGCTCGGGCTACACGGCAGACGTCACGCGTACGCTCCCCGCGAGCGGCACCTTCAGTGCGGTGCAGCGCGAGGTGCACGACCTCGTTGAGCGCTCGCACCGCGCTGGCCTCGCGGCGGTTGCCCCCGGGCGGCCGTGGGCGGACTTCCATGCGGCAAGCATGGAAGTCATTGCACGCGGACTCGCGGATTGGGGGCTGCTCCCCGTGTCGGTCGATGAGGCGCTCTCGGAGCACGGCCAACAGCATCGTCGGTACATCGTGTGCGGCGTCGGCCACCATCTCGGTCTCGACGTGCACGACTGCGACGGCTCGAGCTACGAGGCGTATCTCGGGGGTACCGTGCAGGCAGGCATGGCCTTGACCGTTGAGCCGGGACTCTACTTCCACGCGTGGGACGAGACCGTGCCGCCTGAGCTGCGCGGGATCGGTGTGCGGCTCGAGGACGACCTCATCGTCACCGACAGCGGCACCGAGGTGTTGAGCGACGCACTGCCCATTGACGCGGCAGGAATTGAGGCCTGGATGGCGGATCAGCTCGGAGGTGGACTCTAAAACTCCTGGTCCCAGCAAAAATTGCGAAACAGGGTGTCGCTGTGGCAAAATAGACGAGTTCACGCATTCGCGTGCCCAGGCTTTCGCGCAGCGGCCCAGTTTCGTCGCGTGTCGTCGTTTCACAATCAAGGAGTCATCTCATGGCAGTCAAGATCCGCCTCAAGCGCCTCGGCAAGATCCGCGCACCTTACTACCGCATCGTCGTTGCCGACTCGCGCACCAAGCGCGACGGTCGTGTGATCGAGGAGATCGGCAAGTACCACCCCACCGAGAACCCCTCCTTCATCGAGGTTGACTCGGATCGTGCACAGTACTGGCTGAGCGTCGGCGCACAGCCGACCGAGCAGGTTGCAGCGATCCTCAAGCTCACGGGTGACTGGGGCAAGTTCTCGGGCGAGGGCTCGACCGAGTCGCAGGTCAAGGCTCCCGAGGCGAAGGCTGTCTTCGAGGCAGACGCTTCGAAGAAGGCCGTTCTTCGTCCCAAGGCTGAGAAGCCGGCTGCGGCCCCCGCTGAGGAGGCTGCTGAGGCTCCCGCCGAGGAGGCCACCGAGGCCGCTGAGACCACCGAGGACTAATCCTCTTGGCTGAACAGGCGCTCGCTGACGCCCTCGGACATCTCGTCCGAGGAATCGTTGACCATCCGGATCGAGTGCGGGTTGACGCCCGCGGTGGATCGCGCGGCGAGGTGCTCGAGGTGCGCGTGCACCCCGGGGATCTCGGTCGCGTGATCGGCCGTGGCGGCCGCACCGCCTCCTCGCTGCGCACCGTCGTGAACTCGCTTGCCGCGGGTGAGCGCGTGCGCGTTGACGTCGTCGATACTGACGACGCCGCCGAGGCCGTCTCGACCGGAAGCGACGCCTGATGGCCGGCGCCTCCGGGCGCGCGCATGCTCCCCGTCCCGCTAGCGGGGCGGGGAGTTTGCGTGTTGGCCGTCTGACGAAGCCGCACGGCCTGAAGGGCGGCATCAAGCTCGAGCTCTTCACGGACAACCCGGAGCTGCGCTTCGTGCCAGGCGCCGAGTTTTACCTTCAGGTCCCCGAGGAGTCGCCCTGGTTTGGGCGCACGATCACGCTGCGCGAGCTGCGCTGGTTTAACGACTCGCCGGTCGGCTTCTTCGCGGAGCTCCCCGATCGCACCGCTGCCGAGGGCATCGTGCGGGCAATCCTCTGGATTGACGAGGATGCCGTGGCCGATGGCGAGGAAGAGAATGCCTGGTATCACCACCAGCTCGTTGGGCTTGACGTTGTCGAAGGCGAGCGGAAGCTCGGTGTCGTGGCCGAGGTGCAGCACTTCCCGGCGCAGGACCTCTTGGTCGTCACGACCGAGACCGGCGCGGTGCTCGTGCCGTTCGTCGAGCAGATCGTGCCGAGCGTCGATATCGAGGCCGGCGTGGTGCACGTCACCCCGCCTGCCGGGCTGTTCGTGGAGCGCGAAGCCGAGATCGCGGGCGGTCCGGACGCCGGGCAACCGGCGGCGCGCGTGCGCGATGAGGAGACCGGCGCATGAGGATCGACGTCGTCTCGATCTTCCCCGGCTACTTTGACGCGCTCGAGCTCTCACTGCTCGGCAAGGCAAAGCAGCGCGGCATCGTGGACGTGCGCGTCCACGATCTGCGCGAGCACGCGCACGACAAGCACCGCACCGTTGACGACACGCCAAGCGGTGGCGGCGCGGGCATGGTCATGAAGCCGGAACCTTGGGGCACTGCGCTGGACGCGGTGCTCGCAGAGGATGGGGCTGATCCCGATCCGCTCATCATCTTCCCGTCGCCCGCTGGCGAGGTGTTTACCCAGCGCATGGCGCGTGAGCTCGCGGAGGAACCGCACCTGGTGTTCGGCTGTGGTCGATACGAGGGGATCGACCAGCGTGTGTTCGAGGAGTATGCCGAGCGGGGTCGCGTGCGGCTCGTCAGCATCGGTGACTACATATTGAACGGCGGCGAGGTCGCGACGATCGCCATGATCGAGGCCATCGCGCGCCTCGTGCCGGGCGTGGTGGGCAACCCCGAGAGCCTCGTCGAGGAATCGCACGAGGACGGCCTGCTGGAGTACCCGAGCTACACGAAGCCCGCCGAGTGGCGCGGTCGTGCCGTACCGCCGGTCCTGCTGAGCGGCAACCACGCCGCGATTGCGGCCTGGCGCACCGAGCAGAGCGTTGAGCGTACGCGCCGCGTGCGCCCCGAGCTCCTCACGCGCGAGCAGCGCGGCGAGTCCGCCGGCCGCCACGCAGCGGACGACTAGTCCCTCTCCACTAGGCTTGCTCCATGCGTGATGTGATCTCCGCCCTCATCGGGAAGAGCGTTCGGCAGGCGGCGCGCCTGCGCGGTGGCGGCTCGGCAATCCCCGGGCTTGTCGTCGAGAAGCTTGATCCGGGCTTCCTCGGCCGTGTGCTCGGCCGGCTGCCCTACGGGGTGGTCGCGGTGAGCGGAACGAACGGCAAGACGACGACCACGAAGATGATCGTCGAGATGCTCGAGGCCCAGGGGCTTCGGGTCTTCACAAACCGCACGGGCTCGAACTTCTCGCGCGGAGTCGTCGCCGCGGCGGTTGCCGAGGGGTCGCTCGCCGGCCGCCTCGACGCAGACATCGCCGTGCTCGAACTCGATGAGGCGCACGCGATGTACTTCATCGACCGCGTGCCGCCGCGCTTCACGCTGCTGCTCAATGTGCTGCGAGATCAGCTCGACCGCTTCGGCGAAATCGACACGACTGCGAAGCTGCTGCAGCGCATCGCGGACGCGACAAGCGAAGGGCTCGTGGTCAACCGCGAGGATCGGCTGATCCGCGAGATCGGGGAGCGCACGCGCCAGCGGTCCGCCGCCGTCGATGTGCGTGAGTTCGGTTTGTCCGACGACCTTCTGGCGACGTTCCCGAGCGACGACGACTTCCACGCGGGAGCTCCCGCCGTGCGCGAGGGCCCGGCTGGCGGCGCCGACGTGACGCTCGTGGAGCTGGGTGACCACGAGGCGGTGTTCCAAATCGACGATGCGTCGCATCGGACCAGCCTGAAACTCGAGGGCCTGTACAACACGTTTAACGCGGCAGCCGCGCTCGCGGTCGTGCGCCAGGTGCTCGCCGCTGGCCCACTGCCGGATCGCGCGGCCCGGATCGCCCCGCCCGCGGACACCGCGCGCATTGTCGAGGCGCTCGCCGAGGTGCGCCCGGCGTTTGGTCGCGGCGAGCAACTGGAGCTCGACGGCCAGCCGCTTGAGCTCGTCCTCGTGAAGAATCCCGCGGGGTTCCGTCTCGGCCTCGCATCATTTGCCGCCGACGGCGTCGCCGCGATGATCGCAATCAACGACCAGTACGCGGATGGGCGCGACATGTCCTGGCTGTGGGACGTGGATTTCAGCTCGCTCGCCCCCGCGGGCGTGGACACCGTGAGCGGTGCCCGCGCGTGGGACATGGCGCTGCGGCTCGAGCACGATGATGTTCCGGTCGGCGCAGTCGAGGAGGATCTCGGCCGTGCACTCGCAGCGTTCCGGGAGCGCACCATGGGTCAGCCGCGACGCATCTACTGCACCTATACGGCCATGCTCGAACTCCGCCGCGCACTCGCGGAGCTGACTGATGTGGAGGACATCTGGTGAGCGCAGCAGTTTCTGCGGGGGAGGGCTCTCGCGAACTCGTGATCGTGTCGCTCTATCCGCGCGACATGAACATCTACGGGGATCGCGGCAACGTCCTCGCTCTCGAGCGTCGCGCACGCGCGCACGGCTTTGCGCCCCGCGTGGTGGAGATCAACCCGGGCGACGTCCTGCCGCAGCAGATCGATATCGTGGTCGGCGGCGGTGGCCAGGACTCAGGCCAGGGCCGTGTTGCTGCCGACCTCGCCGCGCGCGCGGATGAGATCCGTGCGCTCGCCACGGACGGGGTCCCCATGCTGATGGTGTGTGGGCTCTACCAGCTCTTTGGCCACCGCTTCATCACGCACACGGGCGAAGAGCTCGCTGGCATTGGCGTGCTGGACGTCGAGACTCGCGGCGGCACCGAGCGCATGATCGGCAACATCGTGCTCGACACCGCCGAGTTCGGTGAGATCATCGGCTACGAGAATCACAGCGGCAACACCACACTGGGGCCGGGCTCCGAGCCGCTGGGCCGCGTGGTGCAGGGAGCGGGAAACAACCCGAACGATGGGGTCGAGGGCGCCCGCACGGGCAACGTGATCGGCAGCTATCTGCACGGCTCGCTCCTCCCGAAGAACCCGGCACTGAGCGACTTCCTCATTGGCGAAGCGGCTCGCCGACGCTACGGCAGCTTCGAGCCGCGCGCCGTGGTCGGCGAGACGGTGCTCCGCGCCCGCGAGAGCGCAAAGCGGCGACCCCGCTAAGAGCGCACCTCTCCGCTGGAACCCCAGTTCTGTTCAGCGCTGTCGGCCCACACCGCCCGCCACTTCTCCGCGAGCGATTCGACGGTCTCGTGTGCGTTGAGGCCGCTGGGCTGGGGGACCACCCAGAGCTGGATGTCGGTGGGCCACCCAGGAATGCGCTCGATGTCCTGCCTGCCGAGCGCGGCCCGGGGCTGCGCAAACGCTTTGCGGAACGCACCAATGCCGGCAATTGCGACCGTGTGCGGACGGAGCTCGCTGATCCGCTCCACGAGGCGTCGCCCCGCAGTGGGATATTCCTCCCGCGTGAGGTCGCGCTCGGCAGCCGTGGCGCGCCCAATTAGGTTGGTGATCCCGATCCCGCGGTCGATGAGCTGACGCTCGTCAGCGGGCGAGAGCCCCCGGCTTGCTTCGACGAGGGTGTCTGTGAGGCCAGCTCGGTGGAGCGAGGGCCAGAAACGATTTCCCGGGTACGCGAATGGGGCGTTTACGGCCGCGGTCCAGAGCCCCGGATTGACGCCAACGATGAGCAATCGCAGCGCGGGATCGCCGGGCCCATCCGGGAGCACGTCATCGAGCGTGCCAGGCTCGTCGGCTGCTCCTGGGGCGTGGCTGGCGAAGCGGGCGAGTTCCTCGCGGCGCGGCCGCGCTCCGCCGAGGGGTGAGGGCCGGCGCTGAGACATGGCTCCAGGGTAGCGAATGACGGCAGACGCAGTGCCGACGCGCCCGGCGGAATAGTTTTTCGGGAAACAAGGAATATTCGTTTGCATGTATCTGTTGCACCCCGTGTACCGCCCCCAAACGAAAGGCAGAGCATGACCATCACCGCTGAGCAGATCCCCGGCTACCGCGTAGGCACCTGGGTGATCGACCCCACCCACTCCGAGGTCGGCTTCTCTGTGCGCCACCTCGCCATCAGCAAGGTCAAGGGCAAGTTCGAGAACTTCGACGCGACCTTCGTGACCGCCGAAAACCCCCTCGAGTCGACTGTCACCGCGTCTGCCGACGTTGCATCGGTGAACACGAACGAGAAGAACCGCGACGGCCACCTGCGCACCGGCGACTTCTTCGCTGCCGAAGAGTTCCCGCAGCTCACCTTCGTCTCGACCGGTGCGCGCGAGGAGAACGGCGACTTCAAGGTCGACGGCGAGCTCACCATGCGCGGCGTGACGAAGCCCGTCACCTTCAACTTTGAGTTCGGTGGCTTCGGCGAGGACGGCTACGGCAACTACAAGGCCGGCTTCACCGCAACCACGACCGTGAAGCGCGAGGACTTCGGTCTCAGCTGGAACGCGCCCCTCGAGAAGGGCGGCCTGCTGCTCGGCTCTGACGTGACGATCAACATCGACGTTCAGGCGGCACTCCAGGCGTAAGCGCGCCTGCGCGGCGCCGCACTGCGCCGGGCGAGCGGGGCGGGGCATCACCTTCCGGGTGGTGCCCCGCCCCTCGCACGTCTGGGGGCCTGGCCTCAGTCGAGCTCGCCAGTGATGCGACCCCGCACCCGCCGGAGATCCTCCATGAGCGAGCCAATCAACACCCAGTGCTCGGGGTGGGGCTGCGGGATCGTGTAGGGCTGTGTGAGCGCGGGAGGTTCGATGGGGCTCGTGGCCGCCACGTCGGAGGTGAGGTGCCCGAGGCGCTCAAGATCGTGGGCGGCCCGCCGCATCTCCTCGACCATGCCGATCACGGATGGATCGGTCACCAGTTCGGGATCGTAGAGGTCTGCCGTCGCTCGAGCCATACCGATGATTTGCGTCACGATGCGCTGGAGGCGCTGGAAGAGTGCGTCGTCGTCGGCGAGGCCTTGGCGGTAGCGGCGACTCCGGGGATTGAAGCGCAGGCTCTCGCGGGCCTGACGGAGCAGATCGTGGACACGGCCGCGCTCATCCTGCAGCGTGCGGGCCTCGGCAAGCATCTCGGCCAGCCACGCGCGATCGCGGGGCTCGTCGAGCGCGTCGGCGATGCGCGTGAGCACACGGGCTGAGTGATCGGTGAGCGCCACAATCGCCTCGTTGACCGAGGAATTCTTCACGGGGGCAACGACGAGCGCGTTGAGGGCGACACCGATGGCCGCGCCGATCGCGGTCTCGATGAGCCGCTCGGCCCCATAGTGCAGTTCGAGGCCGCCGAGCGCGATCATGAGGAGTGCGGTGATCGCGATCTGGTTTGTGGACGACGGCGACATGCGCAGCAGCCAACCCACTGCCATCGCGACGACAATCGCCGCGATGAACAGCCACGACTGGGGGCCGAAGAGCGCCCCGGCGCCGAGCGCGACCGAGATGCCGACGAGCACGCCCACGACGCGCTCGATGCCGCGCGTGAGCGAAAGATCGACATTGTCCTGCATGACGATCAGAGCAGCAATCGCGCCGAAGATGGGCAGCTGCTCGGGGAAGATGAGCAGGCAGGTGAACCAGGTGAGGATCGCCGCCGCGGCCGCCTTCGCAAGTTGGTACCAGGACGGGCGGACAGCCACCGTGAAGCGCCCGGTGAGGTTCCGTTCGAACCTCCGGAACGGGTGAGTGGTGGGCCCGCTCACAGCACGCCGAGCTTGCGCAGCTCCTCGCGGAGCGTCGCCCCGTCGGGTCCGTACACCCACGGCACACCGCTCGTGGTTCGGTTGAGTCGAGCCTTCGAACGACCACCCGCGAGCACGGCCTCGCCAATCGAGAGCTGTCGGATCGCAACGGCGGCCACGTTCTGCGGGTGCGCGGTCGCGAACTCGTGGTACAGCGACTCGTCGTGCTGACCATCGTCACCGATGAGCACCCAGCGGACCTCGGGAAACTCGGCAGCGAGGCGCTTCAGCTCACGCTGCTTATGCTCGCGCCCGCTGCGGAACCAGCGATCGTGCGTGGGGCCCCAATCCGTGAGCAGCAGCGGGCCCATCGGGTACAGATTGCGTGCGAGGAACCGGCTGAGCGCGGGAGCGGCGTTCCACGCGCCCGTCGAGAGGTACACAACGGGGGAGCCGGGGTGCCGGGCGACCAGGTGGTCGAGCATCACGGCCATGCCGGGGGTGGCCGAGCGGGCATGCTCGTCGAGCACAAAGCTGTTCCAGGCGGCAACGAAGGGCTTGGGGAGCGCCGTGATGAGGATCGTGTCGTCCACGTCCGAGAGCACCCCAAACTTCGCGGCAGGATCAACGATGTTGACGGGGGCGTCGGCGACTTCGCTGTCGCCGGTCTGCAGTGAGACCGTGTGCCAGCCCGGGGAGAGCTGCACCGGAACAATGGAGTCAATGACGCCGCCGCGATCGGCGGTCACCTCCGCGACGAACTGTCCGTCGATGTGTACGCGAACGCGCTCGTGCGGCGCCGACAAGCTCGTGAAGGTGCGCCAGCCGCGCACACGCGAGACCTGCGCGACATCGGGCCGGAAGCGAGTGTGCTCGCGAGTGTCGGGTTTCAGGTACAGCACTCGGCCGAGCACGCGCACCCACTCGGTGCTGCCATACCCGATGTACGGGATGACCGACGGCGATTTTCCGCGCGAGACGGCACGGCGGGCACGGCGGACATGGATCCAGTCCTCAAGTCGCGCCGCGAAGCGGGGGCGGGAGTCGGGCTGGTCGGGGGCAGTCACCTAAGACATTCTAGAGCGTTTGGCTGATGCGCTGCGCGCTACGCCGCATCCTCACCGGACTCGAGGTGGCGACGCTCCCGGGAGAAGAACGCGCGCTTGAGGGCCCAGAGAATCAGTAGAACGAGGATTGCAGCGCCAACGAAGATGTAGCCGGCGCCCTTCACGCGCCCCGCGAGCTGCTCATAGCCCGCCGCCGCGCCCGCGCCGAGGGAGACGACGATGAGCGACCAGAGCACGCTCGCGGCCGCGGTCCACTTCAAGAACGTGCGGTACCTCATGCCGGTCATGCCCGCGGTGAGCGGGATCAGCGAGTGCAGCACGGGAAGAAAGCGGGAGAGGAACACCGCGACCCCGCCCCGCTCACCGAGGTAGTGGTCAGCGAGGCGCCACTTGTCTTCCCCGAGCCGCTGCCCGAGGCGGCTCGCACGCAGCCTCGGCCCGACCCAGCGGCCCAGCGCGAAACCGATACTCTCGCCGGCGAGCGCACCCGCTACGAGGGCGAACACGAGCCAGGCGAACTGCGCCGTGCCGTCCACGCCGAGCGCGGCCACGAGCGCGATGGTGTCACCTGGCACGATGAGGCCCACGAACACTGAGGTCTCGAGCAGGATCCCGATCCCCGCGATCAGGGTGCGGATCGCCGGATCGAGGTCGCGTAGCGCGGCGATGATCGTGTCGAGGAGCTCCGTCATTTCACCGAGTGTAGTGAGCGGTGATCCCAGCGTTCCCGTGGATCCGCTGACGGTACCGTGGGCCCATTCCCTGGGCCCCGACGCTCTGGTAACTTCCCAACATCGTGCGTGCCGCGAGTTTGTTTGGCGTCGAGAAAAAAGTACCTTGTGCCCGAGGTAAAAGTTTGTTGATATCAAAATTGATTCGCAGGTGATTCACAGATATTGGTATTCTGTGAAGACCCGATCGCCGATCGGGAGCTCCGGCGAGAATTACATCTCGTGGCGGATCTCACTACGGGAGTGTGGCTCCATGTGTGGGGTACCACCTCCTTCGTTCAGGAGCGATACATGAACGAATTCCTCGACGCGTTGACGCTTGCTCGATGGCAGTTCGGCTTGACAACGCTGTACCACTTCATCTTTGTGCCGCTGACCATCGGGTTGAGCCTGCTCGTCGCGATTCTGCAGACGGTCTGGGTTCGCACCGGCAAGGTTAAGTACCTGAAGCTGACGCGCCTCTTCGGCAAGATCTTCTTGATCAACTTCGCGATGGGTGTCGTCACTGGCATCGTCCAGGAGTTCCAGTTCGGTATGAACTGGTCGAACTACTCGCGCTTCGTCGGCGATATCTTCGGTGCACCGCTTGCGATGGAGGGCCTCATCGCCTTCTTCTTTGAGGCGACCTTCATTGGGCTCTGGATCTTCGGCTGGGACAAGCTGCCGAAGAAGATCCACCTGATGACCATCTGGTTCGTCTGGATCGGCACGGTGCTCTCTGCGTACTTCATCCTCGCGGCGAACGCATTCATGCAGAACCCGGTCGGCTACAACCTGAACGAAGAGAAGGGGCGTGCCGAGCTTGAGAGCATCGGCGATGTGCTCCTCAACCCCGTCGCGATCACGCAATTCCCGCACACGATCTTCGCGGCGCTGATGTTCGCCGGTACGGTCATGGTGGCGGTCGCTGCCTGGCACCTGAAGCGCAACCAGTTTGTTGACGAGATGCGCACGGCGCTGCGCTTCGGCGCGTGGACGAACATCATCGCGTTCCTGGGCGTGGGCCTCACCGGCCACTCGCTCGGCATGGTGATGACGGAAACGCAGCCGATGAAGATGGCTGCCGCCGAGGCGCTCTATGAGAACGCCTCGGGTGCCGACGCATCGTTCTCGATCTTCAGCCTGGGTACCCCGGACGGCGCGCACGAGATCTTCTCGATCCGCATCCCGTACCTGCTGTCGTTCCTCTCGACCGGCACGTTCGACGGCTCGGTCGAGGGCATCCGCAACCTGCAGAGCGACTACGAGGCCATGTACTGCGGTGCTGACTCGATGATGACCTGTCCGACGGACGGCCAGTTCGCCCCCATCATTTGGGTGACCTACTGGGCGTTCCGCTGGATGATCGGACTTGGCGCGATCGCGGCGCTCGTCTCTGCCGTGGGCCTGTGGCTCACCCGCAAGAACACCGAGCTGCCGGCGTGGACGTGGAAGGTCGCCATCTGGACGGCACCGATCCCGATGCTCGCCTCGCTCGTCGGCTGGATCTTCACTGAGATGGGCCGCCAGCCCTGGATCGTGTTCGGGGTGATGACCACCGAACAAGGCGTGTCGCCGGGTGTGCCCGGCTGGGCGGTGCTCGTGTCACTGATCGTCTTCACGATCGTGTACGGTGCGCTTGCAGTCGTCGAGTTCAAGCTCATCACGAAGGCCGCGAAGGAGGGACCGCCGGCGATCGAGAATGACGCCGAAGGCGAGCCCGACCAGCAGGCCCTGGCCACGGTTTACTAAGGAGGCGAAGCCAACATGGAACTCACCACACTCTGGTTCTTGATTGTCGGTGTCATGCTCATCGGGTACTTCGTGCTCGACGGCTTCGACTTCGGCGTGGGCATGTCCCTGCCGTTCCTCGGCAAGGACGACACCGACCGCCGCCTGCTGATCAACACGATCGGCCCGGTTTGGGACCTCAACGAGACCTGGCTGATTGTGGCTGGCGCCTCGCTCTTCGCAGCGTTCCCTGAGTGGTACGCGACGATGTTCTCGGGGTTCTACCTCGCGCTGCTGCTCATCCTGGTCGCGCTGATCCTCCGCGGTGTCTCGTTCGAGTACCGTCACCAGGGCAAGGGCCGCAACTGGACCCGCTGGTTTGATCAGTTCATCTTCTGGGGCTCCGTCCTGCCGCCGCTGCTCTGGGGTGTCGCGTTTGCGAACCTCGTGCAGGGCGTGCCGATCGCGCCGCTCGAGGGCGGGGGCTGGATCTACGAGGGCACGCTGCTGACGCTGCTGAACCCGTACGGCCTGCTTGGCGGCCTCACCATGCTGCTCATCACCTTCACGCACGGACTCGTGTTCGTAGCGCTGAAGACGGTTGGAGACATGCGTGAGCGCGCTCGGGCACTCGCGACCAAGGTCGGCATCGCGGCGATCGTCGCCGGCGCTGCGTTCCTCATCTGGACGATCGTGCAGCACCTCGAGAGCGACACCCTGTGGCTGATCGTCACCTGCGCGGTTGTTGCCGCAGTGGCACTGATTGGTGCGTGGGTTGCGAACCTCCGGGGTCGCGAAGGCTGGGCATTCACGGGCAACGCCGTTGCAATCGCGTTCGCGCTGCTGACCATCTTCATGGCGCTGTTCCCGAACCTGATGCATTCGAGCATCGATCCCGCCTACTCGATGTCGATTGAGGGTGCTGCGAGCTCGCAGAAGACCCTCGAGCTGATGACCTGGGTTGCCGTGTTCACCCTGCCGCTCGTGCTCGCCTACCAGGCGTGGACGTACTGGGTGTTCCGCAAGCGCCTCTCGCGGGACGTCATCCCCGCGGGCGCACACTAGGTGCTCGCTGGGCGCGTGGTTTCGTCACGCGCCCAGTGCACGCCGCGCACACGGCCCCGGGAGGTGATCATCACTTCCCGGGGCCGTGCGCTTCCACCCGGGGTTTCATCAGATGTACGCCGCGCTGCTCCCATAGACTCGAGTATGGCGCGCTCTCAGCTCGTTCTCGCCCCTCCGACCGCAACAGGATGCTCGTGAAACCTTTCGATCCGCGTCTGCTTCGTCACGCCCGCGCTGCGCGCAGCGTGTTCCTGCTCGGGGGAGTGCTCGGTCTGATCCGCACACTCGCGATTCTCGCCTGGAGCTGGTTCCTCGCGCAGACCATCACGGTCGTCGCGCTTCCCGCGCTCGCGGGCGAGGGTGGGGGCTCGGGCCGCATCGCCGAGGGAGCGTTCGCGCAGGATCACCTTCCGCTGCTCGTGGGCGGGGCCGTCCTCGCGCTGTGCGTCCGCTCGCTCGCTGCCTGGGGGATGGACACGGTTGCCGCGCGCGGCGCGGTACGCGTGAAGTCCGAGCTGCGCGCCGCCGCGCTCACCGCGATCGACGCGCGGACCCCCGAGCGCGGTGATGGCCGCTCCGACGCCGAGCTTGCCACCGTACTGGGCCGTGGTCTTGACGCGCTCGACGGCTACTTCTCCGGCTACGTGCCGCAGCTCATCCTCACCGCGATTGCGACGCCGATCCTGATTCTCGCGGTGTTGATCGCAGACCCGGTGAGCGGGATCACGGTGCTCATCGTCTTCCCGATCATCCCCGTCTTCATGATCCTTATCGGCATGGCAACCCAGAGCGTGCAGGACCGGCAGTGGGAACAGCTGCAGCACCTCTCCACCTCGTTCCTCGACGCCGTGTCAGGTCTCGCAACCCTGAAGATCTTCCGCCGCGAAGATCGGCAATCGACGCGGATCGCGCGTGCCACGAACGAGTATCGCTCGCGCACCATGAAGGTGCTGCGCGTCACATTCCTGTCCGGCTTCGTGCTCGATCTCGCAGGCACTTTCTCGATTGCGCTGGTCGCCGTGACGGTGGGAACGCGCCTCGTGAGCGCTGAGTTCCCACTCGGACTCGGCCTCTTCGTCTTGCTTCTTCTGCCCGAGGTGTTCATCCCCATTCGCCAGGTCGGCGCTGCCTTCCACGCCTCAACCGAGGGGCTCTCTGCCTCGGCAGACGTCTTCGCGCTGATTGAGGGCGAAGAGAATGAGACGCAGCCGGGCGCGGCCGGCACTGTCGCCGCCGCAGCGGGGGGCGAGATCGAGCTCGCAGCCGTGTGCATCACGCGTGGTGACCGCATCGCCGTGGGACCGGTCGACCTTCGCGTCGCGCCCGGTGAGGTCGTCGCGCTCGCCGGCCCCTCTGGCGCGGGCAAGTCCACCCTGCTCGCTGCCCTGCTCGGCTTCGTGACGCCTGTTGCTGGTCGGCTCACGCGCCCGAAGCACGTGGCCTGGTCGGGACAGCGCCCAGGCCTCCTGCAGGGCACCGTCGCCGAAAACGTGAGCTTGGGATCGGCGGCGCCCGCCGATCCCGCGCTCGTGCGTCGCGCGCTTTCCGCGGCGGCACTCCCCGAGCTGGATCCCGAGTTGATGCTGGGCGCCGCCGGCGCGGGAGTCTCAGGCGGCCAAGCACAGCGCATCGCGATTGCGCGAGCGCTGTATCGTGCGTGGACCCTGGGGCCTGACGCCGCGTTGCTGCTCGATGAGCCAACCTCCGCGCTCGATCGAGATACGGAGCGTGCGGTGTGCCAGAGCCTGCGGGCTGAGGCCGAGACCGGACGCGCGGTGCTCGTGGTGAGTCATCGAGCCGAAGTGATTGATTCGGCAGACCGGGTGGTGCGCATCACCGCGGCTCCGGTCGACGAGACGAAGGAGCTCGCGCGATGAGCACTCAGACGGACCTCACCGCCGCACGCCGCCGCGTGCTCGCGCGGGCCCTGCCCTCCGCGCAGCGTCGCTTTCCGGGGCTTGCGTTTGGCGTGCTCGCCGACGGCTGCGTCGTCGCGCTGCTCGGCCTGAGCATGTGGTTGATCGTGCGAGCCGGAGAGCAGCCGCCGATCCTGCACCTCACCTTCGCGATCGTGGGCGTGCGTGCCCTCGCGATCGGCCGCGCCGCATTCCGCTACACCGAGCGGATGTTCAGCCACGACGCCGCACTCGCTCAGCTCGCGTCGCTCCGCGCTGACACGTTTACCGCGCTGATTCCGCGCATTCCCGGCGCAATCGAGTCGCACCGCCGTGGAGAGGTGCTTGCCGCGTTCGTCGACGACGTCGATCAGCTGCAGGATGAGCCCTTGCGCGTGCGGCAGCCGCTCGCGGTCAGTGCCACGGTCGTGGCGCTCAGCATCGTCGTGATCGCGCTCATCTCGCCCGTGGCGGCCCTCATTCTCACCGCTATCCTGGTGCTCTCCGGCGCGCTTGCCGTCTGGCTCGCGCAGCGCTCCGCGGGCGCCTCGGATCGCGAACTCAGCGCCGCGCGCGCCGGCCTCGTCGACGCGCTGCTCGAGCGCTTTGCCGCCTCCGAGGTGCTCGCTGCGTACGGTGCGCTCGGCGCTCAGCGCGATCGAATCGCCGCGGCCGAGGCCCGGCTCTCGGCGGTGCAGCTGCGCCGTGCTCGCTCCGCCGGAACGAGCGGCGCGATCCTCGCGGGTGCGGCCGGACTCGCCTCGGTCGTGACGCTCCTTGCGCTCGCCCCCGCGGTGGGCGCGGGCCTCTCGGCGCCCCTGTTCGCCGCAGCCGTGGTCGTTCCCGCTGCGGTGTTCGAAGTGTTCGCCCAGGTGCCCGCGGCTCTCGCCGCACGCAGGGTGGTGCAGTCGAGCGCGGATCGCGTCGCGGCACTCACCGAGACGCCGCTGCCCGCTGAGATTCCGTGGGAGACCCCCGGGTCCGCCGCGAAGACTGGGCCCGCAGTGCCCTGCGCGCCGCTCCTCGCGGTCGAAGCGCTCACGGTGCGTCACCCGGCCGCCGCGCGCGACGCGGTCAGCGGGGTGAGCTTCGAGGTGAACGCCGGCGAGACGCTCGTCGTCACGGGAGAGAGCGGAGCCGGCAAGAGCACGCTCGCCCTCGCGCTCGTGCGATTCCTCGATTATTGCGGTTCGTATCGCCTGCGCGGCAGCGAAGTGCGTGAGCTTCCCATCGCGGTGGTCCGTGAGACGGTGGGCCTGTGCGAGCAGCAGCCGCACCTCTTTGACGCTGATCTGCGGCAGAACCTGAAGTTCGCGCGAGACACCGCGAGCGACGACGAGCTGATGGCCGCGCTTGACCGCGTGGGCCTGGGGGACTGGGCCCGCTCCCGGGGTGGCCTCGACGCGCAGGTGGGCGAGCACGGAGCGCTCGTCTCGGGTGGGCAGGCGCAGCGCATCGCTCTCGCACGCGCGCTCCTCGCCGACTTCCCGATCGTCGTGCTCGATGAGCCGACGGCGGGAGTGGACCGCGAGCTTGCCGACCGGTTGCTCACCGACCTTGTCGGCGCGGTGCCCGAGGATCGCGCGGTGATCCTGATCACGCACACCGAGCTGCCGAGCGGGATCGAGGCCACGCGTCTGCACCTCGAGGCACCTGCCGCCTAACGTACGGGCTGCCAGGCCCGTTCGAGCGCCGCGCGGAACCAGGCGAGCCGTGGGCCGACCGGAAGCGGGAGCGCGACCCCGTCGAGGTGCGACACCGGCCGAATCCCGTGCAGGGCGTTCACGGCCCACACCTCGTGCCCCAGGAGCTGCTCGGGCGTCGGGTCTGTGTCGCGGTCCGTGCCGCGGTCCGAGCCGCTGTGTGAGCTCCCGAGCCCGCCGCTGGGGGTGCCGAAACCACCCCGTGAGAGGGCGCCGCCCCGCGACCGCTCGGGCTTCGTGCCGACGAGTCGACGGGCTGCCGCTTCGACGAGCAGGTCCTCGGTGACTGAGGCCACCCGCTCCTGGGAAGCGATGACCCTGCCAGAGCGATCGCCATCGTCACCCCAGACGATGAGACTCGTTGTCGCACCCTCGCGCACGGTGCCCGTCGGGCTGAGGAGGAGCGCCTCTGCGCCCAGCTCGCGATTGAGCCGAGTGAGCGCGCCGATGTTCGGCCCCTTGCGGGTGGCGTGCTTGAGTTCCACCGGACCTGCTGTGCGCAGCTCGATGGAATCGCGCAGCTCGGGGAGCGGGCGGAGGGAAAGGTCAAACGACGTGGTGCCGTCTGACTCGCGCCACAGCTCAAGTCGGGGGAAGCCCGCGCCCGCGGCGGCGATCTCGCCGCGCGCCGCCGTGAGGAACGCGGTGAGCCGCGCGCGGTCGTTCTCACCCAGTGGGATCGGCGCGGCAGCGACCTCGAATGACGACGATGCGCCACGGTGTGTGGGGGAGAGTAGCGCCTCACGGGCGGCGTCGGCAAGCCGCGCTGTGAGCTCCCGTGCGTCCCGTTCGGCGGCACGCACGGACTCCGGGGCGGCCAGCGCTTCCACCGCGGAGCCGCGGAAGCGGTCGAGGTGCGCCTGCCAGCCGCGCACCTCGGCCACGCCGTCGCGCACGCGCACGCGGAACGAGTCGGCGACGAGAAGTTCGCGCACGCCAGCCTGCTCCGTCATGTCGCGAGCGTACCACCGCGCTACGCTGAGCGGGTGGCGGAGACAGAAGCGGGGCGGGCACGGCGCGCAGTGACGATTGTCGGCGGTGCGATCGGGCTCGCCCAGCGATTGAGCGCGGCCCTCGATGAGCGTACGCAATCGTGGTTCTGGCTCGATGGTGCCGCCGCGGCGCCGGGTGAACCTCCTGTGAGCTACCTCGGGATCGCGGCGGAGCTCGCTGTCCCCGTGGCGGGCCGGCCGCACGAGTTTCTCGAGCGAATCTCGGGCGCGGCCGGACCAGCATCCGGGGACGCGGCAGGGTTCTGCGCCGGCTGGGTGGCCGCGCTCGGCTACGAGTTCGGCGAGGCGCTCCTCGGCCTCGATCCCACGCCTGATACCGCTCCCGCGGCGCTGGCGCTTCGGGCGGACGTGGTGATCGCCGTCGCTGGTGAGCGCGGCGAATTGCGCGCCGGGTCTCAGGCCAGCATCGATGAATGGCTGACACGCTACGGTGCGCTGCTCAGCGAGGGCGCACCAGGCGATGAACCTCGCATGGCTGCGCGCTCCACTCACGCCACGCGTGCGGCGGACGCCCGAGCGAGCGGTGCGCCGCAGACCGGGCGCTGGCGGCACGACGACCCCAGCTACGAAGCCGCGGTCGAGGCGTGCAAGTCCGCGATTCGTGAGGGCGAGGCGTACGTGCTCTGCCTCACCGACACGCTCAGCCTTGCGACGAGAGCACGCCCGCTCGACGTGTTTCTGCGGCTGCGGGAGCGGGCAGGCGCGCTGCGCGGCGGGCTCATCGTCACGCCGGGGCGCGCGCTCGTCAGCGCCAGCCCCGAGCGCTTTCTCAGCGTGCGGGGCGCGCGCGTCGCGACACACCCGATCAAGGGAACCCGGCCGCGCGGCGACTCTCCGGCGGCTGACGAGCAGTTGGCGGCTGAGCTGCAGCGGGACCCGAAAGAGCGCGCGGAGAACCTGATGATTGTCGACCTGATGCGCAACGACCTCTCGCGCGTGTGCGCTCCCGAGTCTGTCGCGGTGTCGGGGTTCCTTCGTGTTGAGCAGCACCCGCACGTGCATCAGCTCGTCAGCACGGTGTCGGGCACGCTGCGGCCCGGGCAGCAGACCTCGCAGGTGATCGCCGCTTGCTTCCCCGGCGGTTCGATGACGGGCGCACCGAAGCGGCGGGCGGTGGAGATTCTCCGGGGACTTGAAGCGGGCCCGCGCGGGCTGTACGCGGGGTGTTTCGGTTGGCTGGATGCGGACGGCGACGCGGAGCTCGCAATGACGATTCGGGGGGTCGAGTTCCGCGGCACGGGGGCCCTCCGCGAAGCACGGATCGGCGCCGGCGGGGGGATCACCGCAGATTCGCGCGCCGCCACGGAGTTGGCGGAGAAGCACCTGAAGGCGGCAGCGTTGCTGAGCGCGCTCGACACGGTGAACGAGTAAGCGGCAGGGATCCCGGTCGAACGCGGTAACCTGGAGGGTATGTGTCGCGCCGTCGCGCGACGAGGCGAACCAAGATCGAGGTGTGTGTGACCGAGCAGCAGGGCCGTGATGCCGAGGGCTACGACTTTCAGGCGATTCAGGATCGCTGGCTTCCCGTCTGGGACGAGCTGAAACCGTTTGAGGTGGGCTCGGGCGACGCAGAACGCCCCAAGAAGTACGTCCTCGACATGTTCCCCTACCCGTCTGGCGACCTCCACATGGGTCACGCCGAGGCGTTCTGCTTTGGTGACGTGCTTGCGCGCTACTGGCGCGGGCAGGGGTACGAGGTGCTCCACCCGATCGGCTGGGACTCCTTCGGCCTTCCCGCGGAGAACGCGGCTATCAAGCGCGGCGTCGATCCCCGCGAGTGGACCTACGCGAACATTGCGCAGCAGAAGGCGAGCTTCCGGCTCTACGCTCCGTCGTTCGACTGGAGCCGTGTGCTGCACACGAGCGACCCCGAGTACTACCGCTGGAACCAGTGGCTGTTCCTCAAGATGTACGAGAAGGGCCTCGCGTACCGCAAGGCGAGCTGGGTCAACTGGGATCCGGTAGACCAGACCGTGCTCGCCAACGAGCAGGTGCTCGCTGATGGGACGTCGGAGCGCTCGGGCGCCATCGTCGTGAAGAAGAAGCTCACGCAGTGGTACTTCCGCATCACCGATTACGCGGACCGCCTGCTCGACGACCTCGATCAGCTCGAGGGTCAGTGGCCGACCAAGGTGCTGAACATGCAGCGCAACTGGATCGGCCGCTCGCGCGGTGCCGAGGTGGAGTTCGAGATCGAGGGCCGCGCCGAGAAGGTGCCGGTCTTCACGACCCGCCCCGACACGCTGCACGGCGCGACCTTCATGGTGGTTGCTCCCGACGCCGATCTTGCCGCAGAGCTGGTCGCCGAGGCGGACGCCGATGTGCGCATGCAGTTCCAGGCATACCTCGAGCAGACGCAGAAGCAGACCGAGATCGAGCGCCAGAGCACGGAGCGCGAGAAGACGGGCGTCTTCCTGGGCCGCTACGCGATCAATCCCGTGAACGGCGAGCGCATTCCCGTGTGGGCATCCGACTACGTGCTTGCCGACTACGGCCACGGCGCGATCATGGCCGTGCCCGCGCACGATCAGCGTGACCTGGACTTCGCGCGCAAGTTTGATCTCGCGGTGCGCGTGGTTGTCGACGTGCGCGACGAGGACGGCGCGCAGCTGCCCGATCCCGCTGAGTCTGGCATCGCGACCGCCGGTGAGGGCGTTCTCGTCAACTCGGCCGAGCTCGACGGGCTCGGCAAGACCGAGGCGATCGCGAAGGCGATCGAGGTACTCGAGGCGCGCGGCACTGGCCGCGCCGCCACGACGTACCGCCTGCGTGACTGGCTGATCTCGCGTCAGCGCTACTGGGGCACCCCGATCCCGATTCTCCACGGGGCCGACGGCGAGATGCGCCCGGTCGCGCAGGATCAGCTGCCCGTCGAGCTCCCCGCCTCTGAGGGGCTCGACCTGAAGCCGAAGGGCTCCTCGCCCCTCGGTGCCGCGACCGAGTGGGCCACCGTGGTGGACCCGGAAACCGGTGAGAGTTGGACCCGCGATCCCGACACGATGGACACCTTCGTGGACAGCTCGTGGTACTTCCTCCGCTTCCTGTCAGCGAACGACAGCACGCAGGCGTTCGATCCCGAGCAGGCCCGCACCTGGGGTCCGATCGATCAGTACGCAGGTGGCGTGGAGCACGCGATTCTGCACCTGCTCTACTCGCGCTTCATCACGAAGGTGCTGCACGATCTCGGCTACCTGAACTTCGAGGAGCCGTTCACTTCGCTGCTCAACCAGGGCATGGTGCTGCAGGACGGCGCGAAGATGTCGAAGTCGAAGGGCAACCTCGTTGAGTTCGCGAGCGAGCTCCAGGCGCACGGCGCCGACGCACTGCGCGTCACCCTCGCGTTCGCTGGGCCCCCCGAGGACGACATCGACTGGGCTGACGTGTCCGTGCAGGGCTCCGCGAAGTTCCTGGCCCGCGCTTGGCGTATCGCTGACGACGTGGAGCGCGCGGGCGCGCCCGTTGGCACGGACGCCGTGGGCGGCGACAAGGCACTCCGGCGCGCGACGCATCACCTGCTCGCCGACGCACCTACGCTCATCGAGGGCTACAAGTTCAACGTGGTCGTCGCGCGCCTCATGGAGCAGGTGAACGTGACGCGTAAGGCGATCGACTCGGGAGCTGGGGTCGCTGATCCCGCCGTCCGCGAGTCCGCCGAGGCGATCGCGCAGATCCTCTCGCTGTTCGCTCCGTTCGCCGCTGAGGACATGTGGGCGAAGCTCGGGCATGAGGCGACGGTGGCGCTGAGCACCTGGCCGAAGGCCGATCCCGATCTGCTGGTTGAGGACGAGGTGACGATGGTGGTGCAGGTCGATGGCAAGGTGCGCGACCGCCTCACGCTGCCCGCGTCGGTCTCGGAGGCGGAGGCGGAAGCTGCCGCTCGTGCCTCGTCCGCTGTGCAGCGCGCGATCGGCGATCGTACCGTCGTGCACACCGTCGTCCGAGTGCCGAAGATCGTGAGCATCGCGACGAAGCCCGCCTAGGCCGCCGCGCCCCAAGCGAAACGCCCCCGGGAGGAATCCCGGGGGCGTTGTTCGTGCGGTGTGCGGTTAGGCCTTCGGGAACGCCTCAATTGCGTCCGCGACGCCATTCACGAAGCTCGTGTAGGTGAGCGCGAAGCCGAAACGCTCGGCAAGGTTCCCGTCGATCCAGTTGCCGGTCTCCACCGCGGGCACGCGCTTCAGCAGCGGGTCGAGCGCGGCATCGCGCTCAGCCTTCAAGATGATCGCCATGTCGGCATCACCCAGCGCGCTCACCGCATTCTCGTAGCTCAAGGTGTGGCCCTCGCCCGACGGGTGGAGCGGCGCTTCACTGATCTGCTCGTTCTCGAGGATCGTGAAGCCGAGCGCGGGCAGCACCACCTGGTAGATCGAGTCATGGGAGATCACCGTGAAGTTGTCCACGGGGGCGTGGATGACCGTGGCGGTCTTGCCCTTCGCGTAGTCGCCCACGCGCTCACGTGCTGAGTCGACGGCGGCCTCGTAGTCGGCGATGGCGGCCTCGGCCTGGTCGGCGCGGCCCAGCAGCTCCAGCTGATCCGTCATCGCGACGAAGGGCTTGTCGACCGATGCGCCCGCGACATCGATGCCGTCGTTCACTGCGAGCACGGGAGCGATCTCGCCGAGCTTGAAGTCCTCACCCTCGTAGTAGTTCCACCACCCGGTGCCCACGACAATGAGGTCGGGCTTGTAGGAAGCGATCTCCTCGCGGTTCAGATCGAACGCTGAGTTCTTGAGGTGCGCGGTGTCCGCATCGACGAGCGGGGAGAGCGGGCTATCGGTCCCGTACGCGGTCGCGACGATGGGGTACTCCGCGAGAAGCGCCATCTCGAGCCCGGCGCGGCTATCGAGTACCACCACCCGCTCCGGATCGGCGGGGAGCGTCGCCTCGTAGCCCTCGTAGGAGAACTCGATGGTGTCGTCGGTCTTGGCCGCGTCAGCCTTGGCGGAGTCGCCCGCGGGGCCCGAGGCGCATCCTGCGAGCAGGCCCGCGGCGGCGAGCGTGGCAAGCCCTGCGGTCACGAAGCGGCGGAGCCGGGGGCGCGCCAGTGCGGTGGCAGGAAGAGAGGCCTGGGTGGCATCAGACAGGGAGGGCATTCGGCTCCTAGCGTTCGGGTGTGCGCGTGCGTGCGACACACGGATATGGGTTCGGGGCGGGTGGGGTCCGCCGCTCGATTCCACGCTAGAAGCGTGGGCCTGCGCGAGGCGGACGACCGGGTTCGCGTTTGGGACGCGCTTGGTGTTTACCAGCGCTTTCGCGCCTCGTGGACGAGGAGCCAGAGCAGGTAGGCGCCGCCGAACACCACCGTCACGGTGCCGACCGGCAGCATGACGGGGAACGCGTTGAGCGCTGCGAAGTCGGAGGCGGCGAGCAGCGCCGCGCCCATGAGCGCCGACGCGGGAACTGAAACGCCGGGGCTGCGGGTCACGCGCCGCGCGATTTGCGGGGCCGCGAGCGCGACGAAGGCGATGGGCCCCGCGGCGGCGGTCACCACGGCGATGAGCCCCACGGAGACGAGCATGAGGAGCAGCCGGGTGCGCTCGACGCGCACACCGAGCGCCTGCGCCGCGTCATCGCCGAGCTCGAGCTGGCGGAGCGGACGGGAGAGCAGCAGGGTGATCGCGAGCAGGATCGCGACGAGCGCGCTTCCGGTGCCGGCCTGCTGCCAGGTCATGCCGTTGAGCGAACCAGCGCCCCACACCGCGGCGACGAGCGCGGTCTCAAGATCTGCGGTGAGCGTCAGCCAGGTGTTGACGGAGCTGAGCATAGCGGAGACCGCGATTCCCACGACGATGAGGCGGAACCCCTGCATTCCGCCACGGAATGCGAGCAGCGAGACCACCGCGGCCGCGGCGAGTCCGCCAGCGAGCGCGCCGGCTGCGACTGCGAGGTAGCCGCCGCCGGGCACGACGATCACGAGCAGCGCGCCCGTGTACGCACCCGCCGAGAATCCAAGGATGTCGGGGCTCGCGAGCGGGTTGCGGGTGAGCGACTGGAAGACCGCCCCACTCGCCCCCAGTGCCGCGCCGAACACGATGGCGGCGAGTACGCGGGGGAGGCGCCACTCGACGACGACGGTGCTGGTGAAGTCCGCGGTGGCGCCGGTGATCGCCTGCCAGACCTCGCTGATCGTGAGCGGCAGCTCGCCCACCGTGAGCCCGAGCACTGCGAGCACCAGGCAGACGCCCGCGAGGATGATGCTCACCCACACAGTGCGGGTGTCGAGCCGGAATCCCACGCGTCTACTCTGGATGCGCCAGTAGCTCCGCCCAGTGCTCACAGCGCGCTCACCCGCTTCCGGCGAATCAGTACGATCAGCACGGGTGCACCGACGAAGGCGGTGACGATGCCGACGGGGATCTCCGCGGGGCGCATGATCAGGCGCCCGGCGATATCGGAGACGAGGAGCAGGATCGGTGCGAGCACGACGGTGTACGCCATGATCCAGCGCTGGTCTGGTCCGACGATCCAACGCGCGACGTGGGGGATCATCAGCCCGACAAAGCCGATGGGGCCCGCGATAGCGGTGGCACCGCCTGCGAGGAGCGTGACCGCGATGACCACGAGCACTCGGGTGCGCAGCACGTTCGCGCCGAGCGCGGCGGCGAGGTCTTCGCCGAGTGCGATCGCGTTGAGGGGACGCGCCGCCACGAGGGCGAGCACGAGCCCCACGCCGAGGCAGGGGAGCACGGGCCAGATCTGAGCGAGTTCACGGCCGACGACGGATCCGGCGCCCCAGTTGCGCATGGCGTCGAAGGCCTGCGGATCGAGGAGCGTCATTGCACTTGTGAGCCCGCTCAACACCGCGCCAAGCGCAACACCGGCGAGCACAAGCCGGAGCGGATCGGCGCCGCCGCGCCCGGCAGCGCCGATCGCGTACACGCCGATGGTCACGATGAGCGCACCGGCGAACGCCCACCACATCGTGGCCGAGAGGGAGCGTGCACCGAAGATACCGATTCCCACCGCAACCGCGAATGACGCGCCCGAATTCACCCCGAGGATGCCGGGATCCGCGAGCGGGTTGCGGGTGAGCGCCTGGATGAGGGCACCCGCGATGCCGAGCCCCGCACCCACCACGATCGCGACTACCGTTCGTGGCAGCCGCAGCTCGCGAATCACGTGGTGCGCCTCGAGATTTGCGGGGGCGGTGAGCGCCTCCCACACCGTCGCGATGCCGATCCCGCGCGCACCGATGAGGATGCTGAGCACGGCGACCGCGACGAGCGCCGCGAGTGCGATCGCAAGCCCAGCCGAGCGGCTCAGCGCGCCGCCGGGAAGGCCGCGTCGGGGTCGGGAAGCTGTGGCGGTGTTCGATGCCCGGGTTCGTGGGGGCGAGGGCGCCGATGGAGCGGCAGAGACAGCTGGAGCAGGCACGAGAACGACGCTACGGGGCGGGGTGTGCGATCGGGGGACAGGCCGTGTCGAGATCCGGACAGTGCGGGATCAGAGCCGACCCGCGTACTCGCCCGGGGTCGCGCCGACCGTCTTTCGAAACGCTGTGACGAAGGCGCTGGGAGTGCTGTAGCCGACCTCCCGTGCGACGACCTTGACGCTCATGCCGTCGGCGAGCAGGCCGAGCGCCGCGCGCATCCGTACCAAGCGTCGCCACTGCGCAAAGCTCAATGCGATCTCCGCGGAGAACGCGCGCGTCAGCGTACGCGCCGTCATGTTGAGCAGGGACGCCCACTGCTCGAGCGAGCGGTCGTCGGCGGGATCGTGGAGGATCATCTCGACGAGCATCGCCAGGCGCGGGTCGCTCGGGATGGGCACATCGAGCTCGATCGTCTCGGTCGTCTCGGTCGTCTCGAGCATGTCGACGCAGACGCGCTGGGCACGCACGCGCTGCTCGACCGTCATCTGTGCGCGCTTCAGGTGGATGAGGAGTTCGCGCACTGCAGGGACAAGGCGTACCGCGACCGGCCGGTGCCAGCTCTCCGCCCACCCCGCCGTTGCGAAATAGGTGGCGCGCACGGCGGTGCGGTCCCGGGTCTGTCCCTCGTGCTCCACGCCGGCGGGGATCCACAGGCCAATGCCCGGGGTGACGGTCCACTGGCGACCCGCGACGTGCATGGTCGCGACGCCGCGGTCTGTCCACAGCAGCTCGTGCTCGGGGTGCGTGTGTGGCGTCCAGATCACGGGGTGTTCCGGCTCGTGCACGCTCGTGGTGAGGAGGTAGGGGTGCGCGACGTTGCGCTCAAGACCGGCGGTGAGGTGGGGGCCGGGCATGGCGAGCGTGGGGCGCGGAGCGAGGGAGAGCATGGAAACCTTTGTGGAAGTATTCTTAGTGTCACCTAACTTTAGTCAGATGTTCGTGATTCTGCTGGAAGCGCCGGCGCCTCTGGCGAGTTATCGCCTCGCTCACATCATCTTCTGGTCGACGCTATTCCACAGAAGTGGGCTCCTGGCGAGACGGTTCCGCTCGCGCGCAGTGACGCGCCTAACGTGGCGGCATGACTCAGCACCCTGCCCCGCTTCAGGCGACGGGACCGCATCGGCGTGACCGTGTGGCTACGCGCGCGTGGAGCGCTGAACGGGTGCTTGCGGAGCTCAGCGAGCACGCACCCCAATCCGCTCCGGAGAAGGCACCCGTCACGGGAAGGGCACCGGATCCGGCAGGCCACCGGGGAGCTGAGCGGGCTGCACCGGAGAGCCTTCGCGTCGCCGCGAGCCATGAGGATGCGCGGCCGGCGTTGCGTCGGGATCCGACGCTGCCCTGGCGAGAGCGTGTGCTCCGTGCGCTGCGGGCTCCTGTCTGGGCAGGGATCACCGTCTTCGTCATTGTCGTGCTGGTGGCTGTTGGTGTGGCTGCCGTGCGCAGCGGTGGCGCGGCGAGTCCTGTGAGTCGAGTGAGTCCAGGGGTGCCGGGCGAACACGCGGCGAATGCGCCGCCCGGCGAGACTTCTGCCGAGGGAGCAAAACCGCACGCCCTCCCGGCGGCGGGTGACAGCCTACCGAGCGACGCAGCAGGGAGTGGCGCGACGCTGTGGATCCACGTAGTGGGAGAGGTCCGTGACCCCGGGCTCGTCGAGCTGGCACCCGCCTCCCGGGTTGCCGATGCGATTGCTGCCGCCGGTGGGGCGACAGAAGCCGCGGAGCTCGCAGGGGTGAATCTCGCGCGCCCGCTGCAAGACGGTGAGCAAGTGCGCGTGCCGAACGCGCAGGAGGCTGCTGTTGCGGGGGCGCCAGGCGCGGCCGACGGGATTGCGCCCGGAGGGAGTGGGACTGCAAGGGGTGAGACTGCAAGGGGTGAGACTGCAAGGGGTGAGACTGGCGGGGGAGCCGCGCAGCCTGCCGCTCACCTCGTGAGCCTGAGCCGCGCGAGCGCGGCGGAGCTGGAAACGCTTCCGCGCATCGGCCCGGCGCTCGCGGCGAGCATCCTCGAGTGGCGCGAGTCGAATGGTGGCTTCGTGTCCATCGAGCAGCTCCTTGAGGTCCCCGGGATTGGCGAGAAGACCCTCGACGGGCTGCGAGAGTACGTGGTGCCGTGACGCCGGGCCACTGGCGTGTGCTCGCGCCGGCGCTTGTCGTGTGGCTCGCCACCGCAATCGTGCTGCCACTCGGCGGTGGTGCCTGGCTGAGTTGGGTGGGCGCGGGGCTCGGCGTGAGCGCCCTCGCGGCCGCGCTGTGGCGCGAGCGTCGACACCGAGGGGCCCGGCGGGGGAGCGCCCTTGTGTCCGTGCTGATCGCAGCTGCGTGTCTGGTATTGCTCGGGGTGCAGCTCAGCGCCGGCGAGGCAGCGCGGTCGGAACTTCGCCAGGGCCCGGCCGATGCGGTACGCGAGGTGCGCCTCACGGGCTTTGTCTCCCTCGGATCAACGGGGCGTCCCTGGGCCGCCGGCACCACGCAGACAGCCCGTGGGATCGCGCCGGTGCTCCTCTGGTGCGGCGAGCGCGTCCAAGAGTGTGGCACTGCCGAGTGGGCGCCCGGGGCGCAGCTGCGTGTTCGAGGACGACTCGTGCCCCTTGAGCCCAGCGCGTCCGCCGCTGCGGGCATCCGTGTGCGCGAGGTCGAACTGAGTGAGCCCGCGCCACCACCGGAGCGAACCGCGGCAGCATTGCGCGCTGCACTGAACGTCCGAGCTGGCGATTTCCCCGGTGCCGAGCTCGTTCCCGGCCTCGCAGTCGGCGACACCTCCCTCGTGAGCGAGACGCTCAGCTCGCAGATGCGGGCGAGCGGCCTCACCCACCTCGTGGCGGTGTCCGGTGCAAACTGTGCGCTCGTCACTGGCGGGGTCGGCCAGCTCGCTGCTTGGCTTCGGCTTGGACGGCGTACACGGATCACCGTGCAGGCAGGTTCGCTGCTGCTCTTCGTCATTGTCGTGGGCCCGGAGCCCAGCGTGTACCGCGCGGCAGTCATGGCGACGGTGATACTCCTGTCGCGCTTTGGTGGGCGTCGTGCGATCTCATTGCCCGCGCTCGGCGTCGCCGTTCTCGTGCTGCTGGTCCGCGACCCGTGGCAGGCGCTGCACCCGGGATTCGTGTTGTCGGTGGTCGCGACCCTTGCGATCTTGCTCGCCGCCGCGCCGGTCGCCGGTGTGCTCAGGCATCGCGTGCGACTGCCCGGGTGGGTCGCGCTACCGGTGGCGGTCGCGCTCGTCGCGCAGCTTGCCTGCGCGCCGTTCCTCATTCTCCTTCAGCCGGAGATCTCGGCCGTCGCCGTGCTCGCGAATGTGCTCGCTGCCCCCGCGGCGCCGGTGGGAACAGGGCTTGGCCTGCTTGCGCTCCTCTTGCTTCCGCTCTCAACGCCGCTCGGGGCCCTGCTGCTCGGCCTCGCAACGATCCCCGCACGATGGGTGATGGGCACCGCGGCGGTGAGCGCGGGGCTCCCGCTCGCGCGTCTCCCGTGGCCTGCCGGCTGGCCGGGGGCGGTGTTCCTCGCGGCCTCGGAGTCTCTCCTGTTGCTCGGGTGTGTGCTGGCGGTCCGGAGTTCTGTTCGCAGGCCGCACCGCCGCGCACCCTGGCGCGACTCACCCAAGCCGAGGGCGAGTACGCGCCGAGCGTCAGCGATGCTCGTCGGTGTGGGCATGGGGGCACTTGTCGCCCCGACGCTCCTGGTGCCCGCGGTGGGCCGACTCGCGGTGCCTCAGGACTGGAGCGTCGTCGTGTGCGATGTGGGGCAGGGGGATGCGATCCTCATCCGAAATCCGAGCGCGCCACGCGAGGTCATGCTGGTGGACACCGGGGACGATCCAGCGGCTCTACGCGCGTGCCTCGATCGCTTTGGGGTGCGCTCACTCGCCTGGCTGGTGCTCAGCCACGATCACCGCGATCACATCGGCGCACTTCGCGAGGTGCTCGACCGCACGGAACAGGCGCTGATTGCACCACCCAATCAAGAAGACGGCGAACAGCGGTCGCTCGTTGCCGAGCTTGTGGCAGCGCGAGTGCCACTCACGATGCTCTGGGGTGGCGACCTTGGCGGCGATGCAGTGCGTTGGCGTGCCCTTGGTCCACGTCGCGGGATTACGCCCCCGGATGCGAACGGTGCAAGCGTGGTCTTGCAAGTGTACGCGGGTGAACTTACGGTGCTGCTCACGGGAGATACGGGACGCGCCGCACAGCGTGCGCTGCTGACTGGGCATGGAGTACCTGACGCAAAAGCCACCGCATGCGCGGCTTTGGCCGGAGCCGTGCGCGCTGACGTGCTGAAAGTTGCGCACCACGGCTCGCGTGATCAACACCCGTGCATTGCCGCGGCGGCTGGTGCCGAGCTTGCAGTGATCTCGGTGGGAGCGGGGAATCGGTATGGGCACCCGGCGGGAGAAACGCTGCGTCAGCTCGAGAGTGCAGGAACTGCGGTGTGGCGCACTGACACGGCTGGCACGCTCGCCCTCAGTGGTGAGCCAGGCCGGATCGTGGTGTGGGCCGAGTACCCCGATGGGAAGCCCGAGCAGCCGTGAGGCAGCGTCCGAGTGTCGCCGGTCCCAGCTAGGCTGAGGAGGTGGCAGCAGCACGAAGTACCCCAGCGAAGTTCCCGCAGATCGAGTGGTCCGAGGCCCGGCCGGCCCCGGTTGTTCTCGTGAGCGGGCCCGAGGCGTTTCTCGCAGACCGTGCTGGTCAGTCGATCCGCGCTCAGCTCCTTGCGACGCACCCCGACCTTGAGGTGCACGACATTGATGCGGCGAGCTACGCCGCGGGCGAGCTGTTCACGGTAGCGAGCCCCTCACTGTTCGCGGAGCCGCGTCTCATCCGTGTTGAGGCCGTCGAGAAGTGCTCTGATGCGTTCCTGGAAGACGCGAAGCGCTACGTCGCTGAGCCTGCAGAGGACACCGTGCTGGTGCTCCGCCACGCGGGGGGTCAGCGCGGAAAGGCGCTCCTGGACCTCCTCCGCAAGGGCACGGGGGGTGCCATCGAGATCGCCTGCCCCGAGGTAAAGAAGGACGCAGACCGCCTCGCCTTTGTGCAGGCGGAGTTCCGGCGCCTGGGCGCGCAAGCGACCCCTGGGGCCTCGCGCATGCTCGCGGCAGCGTACTCCGGCGGTATCGGTGAGCTCGCGGGTGCGTGTGCGCAGCTTGTCTCTGATGTCGGCGCGCGCATTGGTGAGGATGAAGTGAACCGCGCAACCGAGGGGCGCGTGGAGACGAACGCGTTCCGGGTGGCCGATGCAGCGACGGCGGGTCGTGGCGCAGATGCTCTCGTGCTGCTGCGCCAGGCGCTCTCCACGGGCACGGACCCGATCCCGCTGCTCGCCGCGCTCAACATGAAGGTGCGAGCGCTCGCTCGTGTCTACGGCGCGAGCGGCAGCAGCGGTCAGCTCGCGAAGGAGCTCGGCATGGCACCGTGGCAGGTTGAGCGCGCGCAGCGGGAGGTTCGCGGTTGGCGCGAGGGTGACCTTGCCCGCTGTATTGACCAGGCTGCCGAAACGGAATGGATGCTCAAGGGCGGCACCCGCGACCCGGAGTACGCGCTCGAGAAGTTCGTGCTGCTCGTTGCGCGGCGCGGTCGCGCCCGCTAACTCACTACCCCGCGCAGGCAATCGGCTCTGCGCGGGGTGGACGGGGTGATATTGAACGAACCCTGGGGCATGCAAAAGGGGCCCCGCCGAAGCGGAGCCCCTTCGTGACCCATGTAGGTCAGAAAGCCAGAAGCTTAGAGCGCAGCAACCTTCGCAGCGAGAGCCGACTTGCGGTTCGCAGCCTGGTTCTTGTGGATGACGCCCTTGGAGACAGCCTTGTCGAGCTTGCGGGTGGCAAGCTGCAGCTTCTCCTGCGCAAGCGCCTTGTCGCCAGCGGCGATCGCGGTGCGGGTAGCGCGCACGGCGGTGCGGAGCTCGCTCTTGTACGCCTTGTTGCGCTCAGTCGCCTTCAGGTTGGTCTTGATGCGCTTGATCTGCGACTTGATGTTTGCCACGTTGTGGTGTGTCCTTATCCGGTACGGGTGAAACAGATGGATCCGCGCGGCGAGAGAGGGCACCTTGCGGGTTGTGTGGTGTGAGCCACACGCAAGCCAAGAGCCCACTCTATCAGACGCCCGGGCCCAGAGAAACGTCTTCTCGGAGGTGTGTTGCACTACTGCCTCCACGAGTGCGACGCCTCGGGGCGCACGTGCCTGGAAGATATGCCCCTGATCACACGCGCCGCGCGCACGCGCGTGAAATGGACACCTCGCACGTGGGCCGTGCGATAATGGCTCACAATGTCTCCACGCAGCGTCAACCCCCCAGTCCCGGCGTCGACCGACCCCGCGCGCATTCGCAACTTCTGCATCATCGCGCACATCGATCACGGCAAGTCGACGCTTGCCGACCGCATGCTGCAGGTCACGGGCACTGTCCCTGACCGCGAGATGCGGGCGCAATACCTCGATCGCATGGATATCGAGCGCGAGCGCGGCATCACGATCAAGTCGCAGGCAGTGCGCATGCACTGGGATGCCGATGGCAACTCCTACGCCCTCAACATGATCGATACGCCCGGTCACGTCGACTTCAGCTACGAGGTATCTCGCTCACTCGCCGCGTGCGAGGGTGCGATCCTCCTCGTCGACGCAGCGCAGGGCATCGAGGCTCAGACTCTCGCGAACCTGTACCTCGCGATGGAGAACGATCTCGAGATCATTCCCGTGCTGAACAAGATTGATCTTCCCGCCGCCGACCCCGAGCGGGTGTCGCGCGAGATCGCCGAACTGATCGGCGGCAACCCCGACGAGATCCTGAAGGTTTCGGGCAAGACCGGCGCCGGCGTCGAGGAACTGCTCGACCTCGTGGTCGCACGCATCCCGGCTCCCGTCGGTGTCGCTGATGCGCCGCCGCGCGCGATGATCTTCGACTCCGTGTATGACCCGTACCGCGGCGTTGTGACCTACGTGCGCATGGTCGACGGAAAGCTCAGCCCGCGCGAGAAGATCCAGATGATGTCGAACGGATCGGATCTTGAGGCGCTCGAGATCGGCGTGTCCTCGCCCGAGCCCACGCCCACCAAGGGCCTTGCCGTTGGCGAGGTCGGCTACCTGATCACCGGCGTGAAGGACGTGCGTCAGTCGAAGGTGGGCGACACGGTCACCGCGAAGCGCAACCCTGCAACGGAGGCGCTGCCCGGCTACACCGATCCGAAGCCGATGGTGTTCTCGGGACTGTACCCGCTCGACGGGAGCGACTACCCGATTCTGCGCGAGGCGCTCGACAAGTTGAAGCTTGAGGACGCCGCGCTGCAGTTCGAACCCGAGACGTCTGTGGCGCTTGGCTTCGGCTTCCGCTGTGGCTTCCTGGGCCTCTTGCACCTCGAGATCATCTCGGAGCGTCTGCGCCGTGAGTTCGATCTCGATCTGATCGCGACCGCGCCGAGCGTGGTCTACCAGGTGGTCACCGAGGACGGCAGCACCGTCACTGTGACCAACCCGTCTGAGTACCCCGATGGCAAGATCTCGAGCGTGCGTGAGCCCGTCGTCAAGACCGCCATCCTCGCGCCGAAGGACTACGTTGGCGCGATCATGGAGCTGTGCCAGAGCCGTCGCGGCAGCCTGCTGGGCATGGAATACCTGGGCGAGCGCGTCGAGCTGCGCTACAGCATTCCGCTCGGTGAGATCGTGTTCGACTTCTTCGATCACCTGAAGAGCCGCACGCAGGGCTACGCGAGCCTCGACTACGAGCCCATGGGAGACCAGGAAGCCGACCTCGTGAAGGTTGACATCCTGCTGCAGGGCGACAAGGTCGACGCATTTAGCGCGATCGTGCACCGCGACAACGCGTACCACTACGGCACGATGATGACGGAGCGCCTGCGGAAGCTGATCCCGCGTCAGCAGTTCGAGGTCCCGATTCAGGCGGCGATTGGCGCGCGCGTCATTGCTCGAGAGAACATTCGCGCCATCCGCAAGGACGTGCTTGCCAAGTGCTACGGCGGCGACATCAGCCGGAAGCGCAAGCTGCTCGAGAAGCAGAAGGAAGGCAAGAAGCGCATGAAGATGGTCGGTCGCGTCGAGGTGCCGCAGGAAGCTTTCATTGCGGCGCTTTCCGGCGATGTGGAGGGCAAGGAGCAGTCGAAGCGATGAGCTCTGGGGAAGGAACCCGGCGCAAGAGTCACGTCGACATGCCCGTTGCGTACGCCGCGGTGGGCGCTTCGCGCGCACCCGATTTGCTGCGCTTCCCGCCGGAGGGCAGCACGCCGTACCGAGAGGAGCTGCGTCTTGGGAGCGGCCAGGAGCGATTCATCCTGGCCTCGAGCTTGCTCATGACCTGGGGTGCCCAGCGAGGTGCTGGCGCGACGGTGACCGAGAACGAGCGCGGCGCCGGATCCGAGTACCAGGGTCCGCAGTTCGACAGCGACGGTGTGCCGCAGGCCGCCGCGGAGCCTGAAGAGCACTTCGGCCCGAATGGTGAGCCGTTCGTGGTTGCGGGTACTCGTGCGACGCTCAGCATCCCGGGCAACGAAGACCGAGCGGTGCTGGTGATCTACACGATCACCGAGGCCCGCGTCATCGGCTTCGCCTGGGGCACGAGCGACGAGAACGGTGCCGTTGGCGAGCAGCTTTTCAGGGTCGAGCTGCGCGACGATGACACGGTGTGGGCGGTCGCGCGCGGTTTTCTTGCTGCGCCAAAGGGCGGGCTCTTTGGTCTGCGTGCACGCGCCGAGGTGCGCGGCGCGGTTGCAGCGGTGCGCGCGCAACTTGCTGCACTGCTGCCTGGCGCTCAGCCGAGCGCAACGCTCGGTGCCAGCGGGGAGGGTGTCTCCGACGTCGCCCCCGAGCCGACGGCCCCTGCCGAGGCATCGGAGGAACCAGCGGCACCCGCGGAGGTCGTCGATGAGGCTCCCGTCACCGCGGTGATCGAGCTGTCTGAGACCGACGCGGAGGAAGCCGAGCCTGACGCCGAGCCCGCGGGCGAAGGAGCGACAGAGGTTGAAACCGAAGCAGCGGCTGAAGTGCGCCCAGAAGTGCCGTCCACTGCGAGCGACGCTCCCATCTCGAGCAACTCGCATCAGCGGCGGCCAAGTTCGCCGCGGTCGGCGTAGCTCATGCCGAGTGTGCTGCCCGAGGGCGACCCAGCACCCGAGAACGGAGCGCTCCCCGGGAGCGTGATCGCCGGGGCCGAGGATCGCCGCTTTGGCGTCTACGTCCACGTGCCGTACTGCAGGGTGCGCTGTGGCTACTGTGACTTCAACACCTATACGGCAAGCGAGCTCGGCGGAACCCGTCGCGATGAGTACGCCGAGCAGGTGCAGTGGGAGCTCGAGTTTGGAGCGCGCGTGCTCCGCGAATCGGGCCTTCCAGAGCGGCCAGTTTCGACGGTGTTCTTTGGAGGAGGCACGCCGACGCTTTTGCCCGCGTCAGACCTCACCGCGATGCTGAGCACGATCCAAAGCGAGTGGGGCCTCGCCCCTGGGGCCGAGGTTACCACCGAGGCCAACCCGGATTCGGTGGACCTCGACTACCTCCGCGAACTTGCAGCGGCAGGTTTTACGCGGGTGAGCGTGGGGATGCAGTCGGCCGTGCCGCACGTACTGGCCACGCTCGATCGCACCCATACCCCGGAGCGTGTGCCACAGGTTGTGGCCTGGGCGAAAGAAGCCGGCCTGCAGGTGAGCGTCGATCTGATCTATGGCACACCAGGGGAGTCGCTCGATGACTGGCAGCGCTCGATTGACGCAGCGCTCGCGAGCGAACCGGATCATATCTCCGCCTACGCGCTGATTGTTGAGGCCGGCACGAAGCTCGCCGCGCAGATCAAGCGCGGTGAAGTTGCGGAGCCGGACGAGGATCTCCACGCAGAGATGTACGAGCTGGCGGACGCGCGCTTCGCCGAGGCGGGGTTCAGCTGGTACGAGATCAGCAACTGGTCGCGCTCCGCGGACACACGCTCGCGCCACAACCTCTCGTACTGGACCGGTGAGGACTGGTGGGCAGCAGGGCCGGGCGCGCACAGCCACGTCGGCGGCGTCCGCTGGTGGAACGTGAAGCATCCGGGCGCCTACGCGAGCCGTGTGCACGCGGAAGTTTCTCCTGCGCACTCGCGGGAGACGCTGACCGAGGATGCGCGTCGCGAGGAGCGCGTGCTGCTTGAGACTCGGATCTTCGACGGCCTTTCCACGGACACCCTGACGGCAGATGAACGCCGGGCGGTGCCACAGCTGATCGCTGACGGGCTCATCGACGGCCGAGCCGCGATTAGCGGCCGCATCGTGCCGACGCTGCGCGGTCGACTCCTCGCAGACACTGTGGTGCACCGATTGCTGGGTGCGTGAACGCCGCCCGGAGCGAGCTCTGCGGAAGACACGCGGGTTCGCTCTGAGCGAGGCGGGCTGCGGCGGGCACCTGCTGCGCTAGACTTAGCACTCAGGGTTTGGGAGTGCCAACCCGGCAAGACGGCGAGGAGGGGCGAGTGGTTTCAGAACGCAGCCTGGCCGTCCTGCATGCGATCGTGAGCGATTACGTCTCGTCGAACGAGCCCGTCGGATCCAAAGCGATCGTGGATCGACACCAGTTCGGTGTGTCCGCAGCCACGATTCGCAACGACATGGCGTTGCTCGAAGACGACGAGTTGATCGCCCAGCCGCATACCTCCTCGGGGCGGGTGCCCACGGACAAGGGCTACCGGCTATACGTTGACACCCTCGCGAAGGTGCGCCCGCTGACGGCCGCTCAGCGCACCGCGATTGAGCGGTTCCTCGGGGAGTCGAGCGATCTGCACGACGTCATGGGCCGCACGGTACGCCTCCTCTCCCAGCTGACAAACCAGGTTGCGGTCGCGCAGTATCCCTCGCTGCGCCGCACCGTGGTGCGCCACATCGACCTGGTGGCGATCGCTGAGGATCGTGTGCTCTGCGTGCTTATCCTTGGCAGCGGCGTGGTGGAGCAGCAGATCGCTTGGCTGCCCGCTGCGCAGGTCACCGAGGCCTGGGTACACGGCCTGCGCGATCGGATCGCGGCGGCCGCCGTGGGGAGCGACGTGGAAGCCGCAGCAGCGGCGATCACCGAGCTCGCCGAGCGCGTTGACGACTGGTCAACCCCGGACGAGGCCGAGCTGGTGCGGCGCGTGCTGGAAGTCGTTGAGACCCAGCTCCGCGCAAACCGCAGCGACCGGATTGCCGTGGCGGGGGCCGCGAATCTCTCTCGCCCGGGGGAATTTCAGGGCTCACTCCCCGTGGTCCTGGAGGCGATCGAAGAGCAGGTCACCCTCCTGCGGCTCTTCGACGAGCTCGTGCAAGACGGCCGGGACGTTGCTGCGTCGATCGGGCGCGAGAATCACGCCTACGGGCTTTCCGCGGCGTCCGTGATCGCTTCGAACTATGAGGAAGAGGGCGCCTCGGTCTCGAAGATCGGCGTGCTTGGCCCTCTGCGCATGGACTATGCCGGCAATATTTCCGCGGTACGGGCGGTCGCCCGTTACCTGAATCGAATTCTGGGGGAGGAGCGGTAGCCTGTACAGCTTCTGCTCCACTCACCCAAGCAACACATCTGAGGAGTTTCACCCGTGGCTGATCACTACGAGACGCTGGGCGTATCGCGCGAGGCGACGCCCGAGGAGATCAAGAAGGCGTACCGTCGGCTTGCCCGCGAGCTCCACCCCGACGTGAACCCGAGCGAGGATGCGGCGGAGCGCTTCAAGGGCGTGACCCACGCGTACGACGTGCTGAGCGATCCTGAGCAGCGTCAGCGCTACGACATGGGCGGCGGCCAGGGTGGCGCGAACGGCTTCGGGGACATCTTCGAGACCTTCTTCGGCGGCGGCTTCGGTGGTGGTCAGCGCGGCCCTCGGTCGCGCGCCGAGCGCGGCGACGACGCGATGATCCGCGTCGACGTGTCGCTCGAGGACGTCATCTTTGGCGTGCAGCGCGAAGTGACGATCAACACCGCCGTGCTGTGCTCGGTGTGCCAGGGCAGCTGCACGCAGCCCGGTACGCACCCCGTCACCTGTGACGTGTGCGGCGGCCAGGGGCAGGTGCAGCGCCAAGTTCGTTCGCTCTTTGGCAACGTCATGACGATGCACCCGTGCGGTAGCTGCCAGGGCTACGGCACCATTATTGAACACCCCTGTGTGGAGTGCGCGGGCAAGGGGCGCGTGCGCGAGCGCCGCACCCTCAACGTCGACGTGCCCTCTGGAATCGACACCGGGACCCGCCTGCAGATGCGCGGCGGCGGCGAGGTGGGCCCCGGCGGCGGGCCGAACGGTGATCTCTTCATTGAGTTCCGCGTGATGCACCACGATATCTTCAGCCGCGATGGCAACGACCTGCTCTGCACGATGCAGGTGTCGATGGCCGACGCAATTCTCGGCGCCGAGGCGAGCCTGGAAGGCCTCGATGGCACGGTAGAAACCGAGGTGACCGCCGGCGTACAGTCTGGCGACGTCATCACGGTTCGCGGACGCGGCATCCAGGGTCTGCGCAGCACCACGCGGGGCGACCTGAAGATCGCGGTGCAGGTACAGACCCCGCAGAAGCTTTCGAGTCGCGAGAAGGATCTTGTGCGCCAGTTCGCTACGCTGCGCAAGGACGATCCGCCCCACCTCGGCGAGTTCCACCAGGGCTTCTTCGGCAAGATTCGAGACCGCTTCTTCCGGCAGGGCTAGTCGTGGCGAACCTCTACTATCGCGAGGGGCTGCCGGCAACGGCGTTCGCGGCCGGCGCCACCGTCGAGATCGATGGCGATGAGGCCCACCACGCGGTGCGGGTGAGCCGACTGCGCGTCGGCGAGCGAATCCTCGTGGGAAACGGTGCGGGCCTGCTCGCGGAGGGCGACGTCACCGTTGTGGAGAAGCAGCGTTTCGCGGTGCAGATTGACCGTGTGCGCGAGCACGCGCGACCGGCGACCCGGCTGACGCTCGTCCAAGCGCTTGCGAAGGGTGACCGCGACGAGCGTGCCGTCGAACAGGCCACCGAGTTCGGCGTCGACGCCATCTCGCCGTGGGGCGCCGAGCGTTCGGTGTCTCGCTGGACCGGCGCAGAGAAGGCCGAACGGGGCACCGCAAAGTGGCAGCGCATTGCGCGCGAGGCCGCAAAGCAATCGCTTCGCGCCTGGCTTCCGGAGGTCACCGATCAGCTCGGGATCGATGATCTCGCGGCCGCCGCCGCACGCGAGGACACCGCCGTACTGGTGCTCCACCCCCGGGGCGAAACCGCGCTCAGCGCATGGGCCGCCGGAGCGAAGGGTGTAGCGCTCGCCGAGATCCGTGTGGTGATTGGACCCGAGGGCGGTTTCAGTGACGCCGAGCTCGACACGCTTGAAGCGGCCGGCGCCACAATCCTCGTGCTCGGCGAGACGGTGCTCCGCACATCGAGCGCCGGCCCCGCCGCGCTCGCGGTGCTCAACGTTGCCCTCGGTCGCTGGTGAGCGCCAACCCTGTGCGTTTGGGTGGCAGTGGGCCCGATCCCGATCTGCTCATTCGAAGCGCTGGCGTAGAATGAGCGGCATGGCAGCAGATACGGTGTTCGGCAAGATCGTTTCGGGGGAGATCCCCGTCGAGCTCCTCGCGGAGACGGAGCGCGTCATCGCGTTCCCCGATATGCACCCCCAGGCACCCGTCCACATCCTCGTGATCCCGAAGACGACCGCATACGACAACGTGGTTGAGCTCGCGGCCGCCGAGCCCGAGACGCTCGCGGAAATGGTGGCGGTTGCGAAGCAGCTCGCGTCCGAGCACGCTAACGGCGAGTTCCGCCTCGTGTTCAATAGCGGTGCATCGGCCGGCCAGACCGTGTTCCACGTGCACGCGCACGTGCTCGCCGGCAGCCTCGAGGAGGGGTCGCTCGGTGGAGCCTGAACCACCCTTGGCAGACGGCACCCCAGAAGCGGCGCAGCTGCAACGCACGCTGCTGATGCGCGGCGTCGACTTGGCCTCGTTCCTGGGGCACCGTGACCAGCTCATTCGCGACCTTGAAGCGCAGCACCCGACGGTGAGGTTCCACGCCCGCGACGAGGTGCTCACGTTGCGCGGCCCCGCATCTGAAGTACGAGCCGCCGAGGCGGTCGTGCTCGAGGTGCTCGAGATTGCGCGCCGCAGCGGGCCGGTCTCCCGAAACGACGTGAGAGAGGTCACTCGTATGGTGCAGGAGGGAAGCGGGGCAACCGCCGCGCAGGTGCTGAGCGAACCCATTCTCTCAGTGCGTGGCAACTCGATTCGCCCGCAGACACGTGGTCAGCGCGCCTACGTCGACGCCATTGATGCGAACACCATCGTGTTTGGAATCGGGCCCGCCGGCACCGGAAAGACCTACCTCGCGATGGCGAAGGCCGTGCAGGCGTTGCAGCGGCGCGAGGTGGCGAAGATTATCCTGACGCGACCCGCGGTTGAGGCCGGTGAACGGCTCGGCTACCTCCCCGGCAGCCTTGAGGACAAGATCGACCCGTACCTGCGCCCGCTCTTCGACGCGATCGGCTCGATGATGGACGCGGAGCTCGTACCCAAGCTGCTCGCGAGCGGCACGATCGAGGTCGCTCCGCTCGCCTACATGCGCGGCCGCACGCTGAACGAGGCGTTTGTGATTCTCGACGAAGCGCAAAACACCACGCCCGAGCAGATGAAGATGTTCCTGACACGGCTCGGGTACGGCTCGAAGATGGTCGTCACGGGCGATATCACGCAGGTTGATGTGCCCGCGAAGGCGAGCGGTCTGCGCGTGGTGAACAAGATTTTGCGGGGCGTCGAGGACATCCACTTCGCAGAACTCGGCGCCGACGACATCGTGCGACACAGCCTCGTGGGTCGCATCGTCGACGCCTACACAGCATTTGATGAGCGCCAGTTCGCTGCGCGCCAGGCGGCGGTGCGCCCCGCCGAAGAGAACGACACTGCCGAGGAGGCACAGCGATGAGCGTGGAGATCAACAACGAGTCGGAGATCGAGGTCGAGGAGAGCCGCATGCAGCGGCTCGCCGCGTTTGTGCTCGAGTCAATGCACGTGCACCCGGATACGGAGCTCGGTGTGGTGCTGGTGAACGAGGCTGCGATTGAGCAGCTCCACGTGCAGTGGATGGACGAGCCCGGCCCGACCGATGTGCTGAGCTTTCCGATGGACGAGCTGCGCCCCGGCCGTGTTGACGCGCAGACCCCGGCTGGGTTGCTGGGCGACATCGTGATCTGCCCCCAGGTCGCCGAGGCCCAGGCTGAGGCAGCCGGGCACGATCTCGCGCAAGAGATTTCCGTGCTCCTCACGCACGGCATGCTGCATTTGCTGGGTTACGACCACGCGACGCCCGATGAGGAGGCTGAGATGTTCGGTCTCCAGCGCGATCTGCTCCTCTCCTTCGCCATGCGCGAGCGCTCTCGATGAGCCCTGCGCTCGTCGCACTGCTGCTCGGAGCGGCGGTTGTTCTGCTCGCGAGTGGTGGTCTGCTCGCCGCAGCAGACGCCGCGCTGGGGGTGCGGTCGCGTGCGGAGCTCCTCACGCTGGCTGAGGCCTCACCGCGCACCGGATCCGCAATTCGCGCAATCGCGGATGATGAGGATCGCCACTCGAACGCGCTGAGCTTTGCGCGTGTGTTCGCGGAGACGCTCGCCGCGGTGCTCATCACCCTCGTGCTTGCGTACTCACTTGACGAGCTCTGGCTCGAGCTGGTGCTCGCCTCGCTCGTGATGACCGCGCTCACGTTCGTGCTTGTCGGCTCCAGCCCGCGCACGGTGGGAACGCACCATCCGGATCAAGTGATCCGCTTCGCGGCACCAACGATTCGCGGGATAACGGTGATCCTCGGGCCCATCGCCGTTGCGCTGAAGCGATTTGGGGATCGGGTCACGCCTGGCCGTGGGGCGGGCAGCTCACGGATCCGCGACGAGCAGCAGCTCCTCTCGATGGTGGATCAGGCCGCCGAGCGAGAACTTCTGGAAGACGACGATCGCGAGTACATTCACTCCATCATGGAGTTCGGCGACACGCTCGTGCGCGAGGTGATGGTGCCGCGGATTGATATGGTCACGCTTGAGAGCACAGCGACGGTGCGTGAAGCGCTCGACTTCGTGATCGCCTCGCGTCACTCACGCGTGCCAGTGATCTCCGGCGACGTGGACGATGTGGTGGGAATTGCCTACCTGCGTGATCTCAGTGGTTTCCACCTGCGGCGCACCGAGGAAGCGCTCTCGTCGCCCGTGACCCGCGTGATGAAGCCCGCGGTGTTTGTACCCGAGACACAGCGTGCGGACAAGCTCCTGCGGCAGATGCAGCAGGAGGCGAACCACCTTGCGCTCGTTGTCGACGAGTACGGTGGCATCTCCGGCCTCGTGACGCTTGAGGATCTGATCGAGGAGCTCCTCGGCGAGATCAGCGACGAGTACGACCGGGACGTTCCTGAGGCGGCGGAGCAGGCCGACGGCTCGTACCTGGTGAGCGCGCGCTTGTCCGTGGACGACCTGGGCGAGCTGTTCGGCATCGAACTTGACGATGATGAGGTGGACACCGTGGGTGGCCTCTTCGCGAAGACCCTGGGCCGCTTGCCAGAACAGGGCGACACCGTGACCGTCGCCGGAATCGGTCTCACAGCAACAGCACTTGAACGTCGACGGCAGCGACTGCTGGCCGTCGAAGCCCGTTGGTTGGGCGAAACAGACTCGGAGGAAGAAGTATGACGGAGCAGCACGAGAGCGACGCTGTGAGCGCGGCGGGCGGTGCGGACGCTGACTTCCGTGCCGGGTTCGTCTCCTTTGTGGGCCGCCCGAACGTTGGCAAGTCGACCCTCACGAACGCGCTCGTTGGCGAGAAGATCGCCATCACGAGCCCGAAGCCGCAGACCACCCGGCGGGCGATTCGCGGCATCGCGCACCGCCCGAACGGCCAGTTGATTATCGTGGACACGCCCGGAATTCACCGGCCGCGCACGCTGCTTGGTGAGCGGCTGAACGCACTCGTGGAGGCAACTCTGGGTGATGTCGATGTCATTGGTTTTTGCGTGCCTGCAACCGAGAAGCTCGGCCCCGGCGACCGCTTCATCAACGAGCGGCTCGATGACTTCCCTCGGGCGAAGAAGGTCGCCATCCTGACGAAGGTCGACGAGGCATCGCAGACCGAGATCATCGATCAGTTGACACGCCTCGGCACCCTCCGCGAGTGGGACGCCGTGGTGCCGATCTCGGCTGTGACGCGTGAGCAGCTGGATGTGCTCTCGGACGTGCTCCTCGAGCTCATGCCGCAGTCGCCTCCGCTCTACGACTCGGAAGAGACGACCGAAGAGAGCGAGGACGATCGGATCGCTGAGCTGATCCGTGAGGCCGCCCTCGACGGTGTGCGCGACGAGCTGCCGCACTCGCTTGCCGCCACGGTGGACGATCGCGTTGAGCGTGATCCCGAGGAGGACGGCACCCCGGGCCTCCTCGAGATCTACGCGTCACTCTATGTTGAGCGCGACAGCCAGAAGGGCATCGTGATCGGCAAGGGTGGCTCTCGCTTGCGCCACGTCGGCGAGACTGCCCGACGCGAAATTGAGACCCTCCTCGGACGACGGGTCTACCTGTCGATGCGCGTCAAGGTGCTCAAGGAGTGGCAGCGCGACCCGAAGGCGCTCGGTAAACTCGGCTTCTAACGCTTCCGCCCCGGGAAGCGGGGGAAGGGAACGATGGACGATATCACCGCACAGGCCGACTTCAGCGCGCTCGGCGCAGTGAGCGGCGCAGCCGCCCTAGTTTGGTACGTGCTCTCAGCAATTGCGCTCTGGCGGGTCTTCTCGAAGGCCGGGTACCCGGGCATTCTGGCGCTCATCCCGATCGTCAACATTTTCATCCTCGTAAAGGTCGCCGGCTACTCGGCCTGGATGACGCTGCTCTACATCATCCCGATCGTGGGCTTTATCTTCGCGCTGTTCGTCGCGATCCGCATGGCTGAGCGCTTTGGCAAGGGTGGCGCGTTCGCGATCTTCCTGCTCTGGCTGTTGAACCCGATCGGCTACTTCATCATCGGTTTCGGCGAGGCACAGTACCGACCGCGCGGCTAGATCTTCCAGTCGCGCCCCGTGCACCCGCGCTGGGCAGCTTGTCAACACGGGGGTAGGTTTCCATGCGTGGAAACCTACCCCCGTGTTGCGTACCTACCCCGGTCGGAGCGGTCAGCGGACGACCAACGAGCTAGCGGCCGCCGGCGAAGCCGCCGCCGCCGCCACCGCCCGCGAAGCCACCTCCGCTCGAACCGCCCGCGCTGCTGGACGACGTGCTTGTCGCATTGGCCAGCGAAGACGTGAGCTGCGAGATTGAGCGATCGAAGTTGCCGAATCCTGCCGAAACGACCCCCGGGTACCACAGCGGCAGATACGTTGGCTCCTGCTCATAGCGGGTCGCGAGCGCCTTGCCCCACTCCTTTTCGAGTCCGAACAGCATGGCGTAGGGGAGCAGGCGCTCGTACACCTCGATGACTTCGCTGCCATCGACCCTGCGTCGCTCAGCGGTCGACGCCGCCTGAAGCATGGCGATCCGATCCGCTTCCGCCACGCGAATGAACTCGCGGACGCCCAACAGGTAGTTCCGTGCCTCCGCGCCCGCGGCAGTGAGGACTCGGTGCTTGATGACTCCGGCGATGCCGAAGCCGAGGCACAGCACCGCGAGGATCGCAGCGATCGCCGGCGTCGCTGAGAGCCGCGTGGACGCCCCCAACACGACGAACACGACGAGTACCGCGGCAGTCGCGAGGCTCACAAAGCCCAGCGTCCGCCCGAGCGGACTTCGCACCTTCTCTTGATAGCCGCGATCGAGTGCCGCCTGAGGCCCGCGAGCCGCGAGCTCAGTCATCTGCGAGGAGAACTTCGAGCTCTCCTTCGGGATCGGAAAGAGCGTGCCCGCGGCCTTCCCCGCGAAGAGGGTATCGACGGCCGCGGTGTCCAGCGGATCGCCCACCCTGGTGGCATCGAGCAGGCGGAATCCCAGACGCGGTTTCTTGCGAGGCTTGCCGTCCTTCCGCGGCACCTCCTCAATGCGGGTGGCGCCGAGCAGTGCCAGATGCACCAGCTCAGCGGGAGTGGTGGGATGCGACGCGCCCGCGAGCGGTCCTGCCAGGAGCGGCGGGAGCCCAGCCGGCACGTCGTACTGGGCCACGACCGCTCGGGTGCCGCGTCGCGCCCGCCGCATGTGCACCACGGCCAGGGTGCTTGCACCGCCCGCGGCAAGGCCGCCGCCCGCAACAATGAGTGGCAAAGTATCGAGCGCGAAGTTCGGCAATCGCTCCTCAGGCTGAGTGATCGTGCCGGGTGCCATCCCAATCGCAACGGAGACCCCCTCGTTGGGCGCGAGCGACGTCGGTGCGACCTGGAACAGCGCGGGATCGCTGCCAGGAATCCGAGCAACCGTGCACTGAGACTTCGAACCTTCCGTGCCGGCGTAGCAGCGTGACTGGCCCGTGAGTTCCGCACTCAGTGCGGGGGAGAGGGTGACTTCGGCGGCGAATTCGCCGATCGGCTGAGCGCGCGTGAATGGTACGAGATCCCAGTAGAACTCGTCGGCCTTCCCGTCGTCACGCGCGAGGACCACATCGTCCAGCGTGTAACTGATCACGTAGTCCTGCGCGCCGTGGACATAGCGGTCGTCGCCGGTGAGCACGGCGAGGAAGTCGTCTCCCGAGTCGGAGCTGACGGTGTCGACCTCGAACGGGATGGGGGTGCCGGCCGCGTCGGTCACGCTGAAGTCGCGGGGATCGGTTCGGGCACCCTGGTACACATCCGGGATCCCGCGCACCATCCCCTTGTTCTGATCGACATCGGGAAACTCCGCGGTGATCCGCTCAACCAGGTGCGCGGTGGCACGGCCGTCGGCAGTGCGATCCAGCTCAATCTCAACGTGCCAGCTGCGGTAGCTGAACGCATCCAAGTCGCCATCGGCGTTCGCGGAGGCAGCACCCGGTGCGAACAGTGCGAGCCCAACGGCCCCAAGCAAGGTGATGAGCGAGAGCCCGAACCGGCGAAGATGTGTCATGGACTCCAGCCTACGCAGGCGTAGCAGATCCACGGGGCGACTCGGGCGGTGCGGCGCCCGTGATAGGGTGGCCACATGCTGTTCGGCTCGCTTCTCCTTAGCTGCCGCGACGAGTCCTAATTCTCAGGCCTCCCTCGTCGCGGTGTTCGTGTTTGGCTGAGCGATATGAGAACCCGACGAGAAAGACGAGCCCATGAAGAACACGCAGCAGCCTTCTGGTATGCCGATTCACCGCTACCGCCCCTTCCACGAGATTATCCCCGTGGAGCTGCCGGATCGCACCTGGCCCACCAAGCGGATTACCGAGGCACCGCGCTGGTGCGCAGTTGATCTCCGCGATGGGAATCAGGCGCTCATCGATCCCATGAGCCCCGAGCGCAAGCGGATCATGTTCGATCTGCTCGTCAAGATGGGCTACAAGGAGATCGAGGTGGGCTTCCCCTCGGCAAGCCAGACTGACTTCGACTTTGTTCGCCAGCTCATCGAAGAGGGCGCGATCCCGGACGATGTGACGATTCAGGTACTGACGCAAGCGCGAGAGCACCTCATCACCCGCACGTACGAGTCGCTCATCGGAGCGAAGCAGGCCATCGTGCACCTCTACAACTCCACGTCAATCCTTCAGCGCGACGTGGTGTTCCGCTCCGACCGCGAGGGCATCAAGCAGATTGCTGTCGAGGGCGCCAAGATGTGCAAGGCCGCGGAGCACATTGCCGAGGGCACCGAGATTTACTACGAGTACTCGCCCGAGTCGTACACCGGCACCGAGCTCGAGTACGCCGCCGAGGTCTGCAACGCGGTACTCGAGGTGTTCGAGCCCACTCCCGAGCGTAAGGTGATCATCAACCTGCCCGCCACGGTCGAGATGGCAACGCCGAATGTCTACGCCGACTCCATCGAGTGGATGGGCCGCAACCTGAACCACCGCGAGAACGTCATCCTCTCGCTGCACCCCCACAACGATCGAGGCACCGGCGTCGCCGCGGCAGAGCTCGGCTACCTCGCGGGAGCGGATCGCATTGAGGGGTGCCTGTTCGGCAACGGCGAGCGCACCGGCAACGTCGATCTCGTTGCGCTCGGCATCAACATGTTCACGCAGGGAATCGATCCCATGATCGACTTCTCGCGCCTGGACGAGGTGCGACGCACCGCCGAGTACTGCAACCAGCTCCGCGTCCCCGAGCGCAGCCCTTGGGCGGGCGACCTCGTCTACACCGCGTTCTCCGGATCTCACCAGGACGCGATCAAGAAGGGCTTCGAGCGCATGGCGCAGGATGCCGAAGCCGCTGGAAAGTCCATCGACGATATCGAGTGGGCGGTTCCCTACCTGCCCGTCGATCCGAAGGATCTGGGTCGTTCCTACGAGGCGGTCATCCGCGTGAACTCGCAGTCCGGGAAGGGCGGGGTCGCGTACCTGCTGAAGACGGACCACAACCTCGACCTGCCGCGTCGACTGCAGATCGAGTTCAGCGCTGTCGTTCAGAACGTCACCGACAGCGAGGGTGGCGAGATGTCGAGCGAGGCGATCTGGCGCATTTTCCAGGACGAGTACCTCCCCGCAAACGGGAATGGTGCTGAGCGCTGGGGCCGCTACGAGATCTTCCGCACCGCGGCCACGAGCACGGGCGACGGAGTCACCGAACTCGTCGTTGACTACCGTGACGGTACCGAGCAGAAGCAGGCGACCGCCCGCGGCAATGGCCCCGTCGACGCCTTCATCGCGGCGCTGACCGAAGATGGTCACTCCGTCACGCTCTTTGACTACGTTGAGCACGCGATGAGCTCCGGCGGCGACGCCGTCGCAGCGGCCTATGTGGACCTCGAGGTCGACGGGCAGCGACTGTGGGGCGTCGGCATCGACCCGGACACGAGCCGCGCCACGCTCAAGGCCATCATCTCCTCGGTCAACCGCGCGGTGCGCGGGGCGGCTCAGCCGGAGGTGGCCGCCGCGGCCGTCTAGGGAGTTTGCCGACGTCGGGCCCGCCACTCGCGCATTCGTACTTTTGTTCGAATGGCGCGGAGTGGCGGGCCCGACGTGTCGGTCGCAACCCATAGGGTGGGCGATGTGATTGCATCGATTCAGGGTCCGGTCTTGTCCTCGGGCGCCGGCTGGGCAGTAGTGGGCCTCGGCGGCCTGGGCGTTCGTGTTGAGGTGCCGAGCGGCCGCGTACCGCAGCACCATCCAGGCGACGTGGTATCGATGCACACCTCGCTTGTGGTGCGCGAGGACTCGCTCACGCTGTTTGGCTTCGCTGAGCAGGCCGAACTCGACGTCTTTGGACACCTCATCGCGGTATCCGGTGTGGGGCCAAGAAGCGCACTCGGTGTCTTGTCTGGGCTCTCGCCGGCGGAGATTGCGCGCGCGGTGGCCGCTGAGGATGAGAAGCCGTTTCGCAAGGTGTCGGGTATCGGCCCGAAGACCGCGAAGCTCATCGTGGTGTCGCTCGCTGGGAAGCTCGACACGCTCGATCTCGGGGCGGGGTCCGAGCAGCTGGCCGCACCCATCGCGACTGGTGCTGCCGAGGCGGTCGCCGAGGGCCTTGTTGGCCTCGGGTGGAGTCAGGGCGACGCAGAGGGCGCGGTCGCCGATGCGCTCACCGCGGGCGCCCCTGAGGAACATGCGGGCCTGTTGCGTGCAGCACTTGCGCTGCTCCAGGCCGGCCGGCCAGGATCCCGGGCGAACAGCGGGGCCACGCGGTGACCGGCGAGCTCTCCGCGCAGGCCACCCCATCGGAGCAGGGCTATGAGGGGGCCCTCAGGCCCGCGACGCTCGCCGAGTTCGTGGGTCAGGCGAAGGTGCGGAGCCAGCTGTCGCTCCTCCTGAATGCCGCGACCATCCAGCAGCGCACGCCTGATCACATCCTCCTCGCGGGTCCGCCAGGGCTCGGCAAGACGACGCTCTCGATGATCGTTGCGGCCGAGCTCGACAAGCCGCTGCATCAAACCTCCGGTCCGGCGATTCAGCACGCGGGGGACCTCGCCGCGGTGCTGTCCGCGCTCACTCCGGGCGAGGTGCTCTTTATTGACGAGATTCATCGAATGGCCCGCAGCGCCGAAGAGATGCTGTACCTCGCGATGGAAGACTTCAAGGTCGACATCATGGTGGGCAAGGGGGCAGGCGCTACGTCAGTGCCGCTCGAGCTTGCGCCGTTCACGCTTGTTGGCGCGACGACGCGATCCGGTTTGTTGCCGAACCCGCTGCGCGATCGCTTCGGATTCACGGCGCACCTCGAGTTTTACGCGGACCATGAACTCGCGAGTGTGGTGCGCCGTGCCGCTGGCCTGCTCGGCTTCGAACTCTCGGATCACGGCATCGATGAGATTGCTGGCCGTTCCCGAGGAACCCCTCGAATCGCGAACCGGCTGCTGCGGCGTGTGCGCGACTACGCACTTGTCCACGGTACCCCAGGGGATACCGCATCGGTGCAGGCGGCTCTCGCCCTCTATGACGTCGATGAGCACGGTCTCGATCGCCTCGACCGCGAGGTGCTCCGCGCGATCGTCGAGCGCTTTGGTGGGGGACCGGTGGGGCTCTCCACGCTGGCGGTCTCGGTGGGTGAGGAAGCCGAGACGATCGAGGCGGTCGTCGAGCCGTTCTTGGTACGCACCGGGCTCGTGACGCGCACACCTCGCGGTCGCATCGCTACGCGGCTGGGGTGGGAGCACGTCGGCCTCGTTCCGCCCAGCTAAAGCTGCATATTCGGTGGAAAAACCCACACACGGTACAGAGGCTGAGCGCTAGACTCGTAAGGATTGTGCCAACTGCAACCGCACGGGCACGCCCACGAAAGGACCTCAGTTCCGATGGACCCGATTACCATTCTGATGTTTGCGCTGATCGCGCTGCTTATCTTCTTCATGTTCCGCAACGGGAAGAAGCGCCAGCAGGCGATGCAGGAGCTCCAGAACGGGCTGCGTCCGGGCGCGGAGGTCATGCTCCAGTCCGGCATCTTCGGGACGATCGAGTCGGTCGACGAGGAAGACAACAAGGTTGTCGTGCGCAGTGGCACGTCGACCCTCGTTGCGCACCGCAACGCGATCGCTCAGATCGTCACGCCCAACGAGGCGCCCGCAGAGGACGCGACGAGCACCCTTGCGCCCGACGATGATCCCGAGTTCGGCGAGCGCATCGCAAACGCGAACGGCGAAGCTGCCGCGGCCGCTGAAGAGCCGGTGGCCCCCGCTGCAGAGACCGAGACGCCCGCGGCTGAGAGCGACACCGATCGCCCGGACACCGACCCGCAGGGTGGCGAGCAGACGCCGAAGGCGTAGCCGCGTGGTCGCGGGGAGACCCGCGACCGTTCCACCCCAGCACTGAGAGAAAGCAGTCGTTTTGGCGTCCACTCCAGCCGTCCGGGGAGCCCGTCGCTCCCTGGTCTTCCTATTGGTCCTCCTCGTGGGCCTCGCGGGTCTGATCACCTATGGCGTGTTCAGAAGCGATGCGACGTGGACGCCGAAACTCGCCCTCGATCTGCAGGGAGGCACGCAGATCCTGCTCGCCGCCGAGCAGACCGACGGCAAGACCGTCAGTGGTGAGCAGCTCCAGCAAGCCGTTTCCATCATTCGTCAGCGCGTTGATGCGGCGGGTGTTTCCGAGGCGGAAATTACCACGCAGGGAAATCAGCACATTTCGGTGTCGATTCCCGGCAAGGCCGACGAAGCCACGCTGAACCGAATTGAGGCCTCCGCAAAGCTCGACTTCCGCCCGGTGCTCGCCACCGGAATCGGCGTCGATCTCACGCAGCAGCCCGCGCCCGAACCCAAGACGGATGAGGACGGGAACCCGGTAGAGCTCACCGACGCGGAGAAGGCTGCTGAGGAGACCCGCCAGCAGGCGATCGCCGCGGCCGAAGAGGCACGAGCCAAGGCTGACGCGCTCACGCCCGAGGATCTCGTGCCAGAGACCAAGCCGGACAACGCCGGTGACCTCGCGTGGATTACGCCCGGCTTGCAGACAAAGTTCGACGCGTTCACCTGTCAGTCTGATGCCGCGCTCGAGACCGGCAACGCTGATCCCGATGTGCCGCTCATCACGTGTGACGAAACGGGCACTCAGAAGTACATCCTCGGCCCGGTCGAACTGAAGGGCGATGTCATCACGGACGCGTCCGCACAGATGGCGACGAACCAGAACGGTGCGACCACCGGTGGTTGGGTCGTGCAGATCACGATGAACAAGAAGGGCACCGAGGTCTTCGGCAAGATCAGCACGCGCCTGTACGGTGCGCCGACGCCGCAGGACCAGTTTGCGTTCGTGCTTGATGGCCGCGTCCTCTCCGCCCCGCAGATGCAGGGGCAGATTCTTGATGGTCGCCCCTCGATTAGTGGCAACTTCACGCAGGAGACGTCGCAGGCGCTTGCGGACCAGTTGAAGTTCGGTGCGCTGCCGATCGACTTCACGGTGCAGAGCCAGGAAGACATCTCCGCGACGCTGGGCGCAAGCCAGCTCGGCTACGGCCTGCTCGCCGGCCTGATCGGTCTGCTGCTCGTTATGGTCTACTCGCTCTTCCAGTACCGCGCGCTTGGATCTCTGACCATCGCGTCGCTCGCGATCGCCGGCGTGCTGACGTACCTGCTGCTCACCTTCTTCTCGTGGCGACAGGGATACCGCCTTTCGCTCGCGGGCGTCGCCGGCATCATCGTTGCGGTCGGCTTCACCGCGGACTCGTTCATTGTGTACTTCGAGCGAATTCGTGACGCCCTGCGCGACGGGTTCTCGATCGATCGGGCAGTGGAGCACGGCTGGAAGCGCGCGTTCCGCACGGTCCTTGCATCAGACGGTGTGAACTTCCTCGCCGCCGTGATTCTCTTCATCCTGGCGGTCGGCAACGTGAAGGGCTTCGCGTTCACGCTCGGTCTCACCACGCTCGTTGACGTGCTGGTGGTCGCGCTCTTCACGCACCCGATGATGACGCTCCTCGCGCGTACTCGCTTCTACCAGAGCGGACACCCGTTCTCGGGCCTCGACCCGAAGCGCCTGGGCGCGGTCTACCGCGGCCGTGCGCAGTTCCGCGAACCGGTGATCGCTTCAAAGGGTGCGGGCAAGAAGGTCGCTCGAAGCCAGAAGGAAGCGGAACGCCGTCAGACGATCGCGGAGCGCAAGGCAGCCGAGGCTGCGGGCGCTACCGTCGGAAAGGAGAGCTGACATGGCTCGCTCATTCTCAGAGTTCGGCAACGCGCTCTACACCGGCGAGAAGTCGATTGACTTCGTGGGGCGCCGCAAGCGCTGGTACGCGATCTCGATCGTGCTCATCATTCTCTCGATCGTTGGACCGATGCTCCGCGGCGGTTTCAGCTTCGGTATCGAGTTCACCGGTGGCAGCCAGTTCCAGGTGCACCTCACCCAGGGTGAGGAACGTGATCCCCAGGTGGCTGAGAAGGCCGTCGCATCGGTGCTGCCGAAGAGCACGCCTCGCGTGAGCCTGCTCGGTCCCACGGACATCCGTGTGCAGACCGAAGCCCTCAAGGAAGCGGAGAACCGCGAGGTCACCGCAGCGCTGGCTGAGGCGTATGGCGTCCAGGAGCAGGAAGTCACCTACTCCTACATTGGTCCTGCTTGGGGACAGGACATCACCCGGCAGGCGATTATCGCGCTCGTGGTGTTCATCCTCTTCGCAGCGTTGGTCATGGCGATCTACTTCCGTACCTGGAAGATGTCGCTCGCGGCGATCGTTGCGCTGCTGCACGACCTCGTGATCACCGCTGGGATTTACGGAATCTCGGGCTTCGAGATCACTCCGGCGGCGATGATCGGCTTCCTGACGATCCTCGGGTATTCGCTCTACGACACCGTTGTGGTCTTCGATAAGATCCGCGAGAACACGCTCCCGGGTGAACTCAATGAGCGTCGTACCTTTGGTGAGGCCGTCAACCTGGGCGTGAATCAGACGCTTGTGCGTTCGATCAACACATCGATCGTTGCGCTGCTGCCGGTCGGCTCGATCCTCTTCATCGGCGCATTTATGCTCGGTGCAGGCACGCTACGCGACATCTCTCTTGCGCTCTTCATTGGCATCCTGGTCGGCGCGTACTCGACGATCTTCATCGCTGCGCCGGCGTACGCACACCTGCGCGAGGGTGAGCCCGAGATCAAGCGGCATGACGCTCGTGTGCGTCGTGCACGTGGTGAGGACGCGGTCGAGGAAGTCCCTACTCCCACCGAATCGAAGTAGCACGCGCGGCGCGGGCGCCCAGTTCGTCGGAATGGGCGCCCGTGGTGTAGCGTTCAAACATTCGAGGAGGAGGCAGGGTGGCAACGAGTGATGTAACGCACGGCGGCACGACCGCGCTGCGCAGGCTTGTGCCCAGAATCTTCTCTCGAGGCAGCGCGCCGGGTGCGGTAGACCAGTTGGTGCGTACTGTGCGCGGCAACTACCCGCGCGCGGATCTCTCGGTGATCGAGCGGGCGTACACCACAGCGGAGCGCGCGCACCGTGGCCAGAAGCGTCGCTCCGGTGAGCCGTACATCACACACCCGATTGCGGTCGCGCAGATCCTCGCCGAGCTCGGTGTCGCCCCCGTGGCGATTGCGGCAGCGTTGCTCCACGACACGGTGGAGGATACGGACTACACGCTCGAGCAGCTGACCGAAGATTTTGGCGAGGAGATCGCCATGCTCGTCGACGGCGTCACGAAGCTTGACAAGGTCAAGTACGGCGACTCGGCGCAGGCCGAGACCGTGCGCAAGATGGTCGTTGCGATGTCGAAGGACATCCGGGTGCTGGTCATCAAGCTCGCCGACCGCCTGCACAACGCCCGGACCTGGGGCTTTGTCTCTGGTGACTCCGCGAAGCGGAAGGCGCAGGAGACGCTCGAGATTTACGCCCCGCTTGCGCATCGCCTGGGCATTCAGTCGATCAAGGCCGAGCTTGAGGATCTCTCCTTCGCGGTGCTGAAGCCGAAGCTCTACGCCGAGATCGAAAATCTCATCTCGCAGCGCAATCCCCAGCGCGACGAGCTCGTGGGTGTGGTGATCAGCTCGATCGAGGCTGATCTTCGCGACGCCCGAATTCGCGGCGAGGTGACGGGGCGCCCCAAGGAGCTCTACTCGATCTACCAGAAGATGATTGTCCGGGGCCGTGACTTTGACGACATCTATGACCTCGTCGGGATCCGCGTGCTGGTCCAGTCGATTCGAGATTGCTACGCGGTGCTCGGTGCGGTCCATGCGCGGTGGACTCCGATTCCCGGCCGGTTCAAGGACTACATCGCCACGCCGAAGTTCAATCTGTACCAGTCGCTGCACACCACGGTGATCGGGCCCGATGGTCGCGCCGTTGAGATCCAGATCCGCACCGTTGAGATGCATCAGCGTGCGGAGTACGGCGTTGCTGCGCACTGGAAGTACAAGCAGCGCCAGGCACCGGGCGCCGCGCCGTCGTCGAACGATATGGCCTGGCTTGCCCACATCTCTGACTGGCAGGCTGAGACGGAGGACCCGAGCGAGTTCCTCGACGCGCTGCGTTTCGAGATCGGCGCGAAGGAAGTCTACGTCTTCACCCCGAAGGGACGCGTCATCGGGCTCCCCGCCGGGGGCACGACCGTCGACTTCGCGTATGCGGTGCACACCGAGGTGGGGCACCGCACGATGGGCGCGCGCGTCAACGGCAGGCTCGTTCCGCTCGAGACCGCGCTCCAGAACGGCGATGTCGTCGAGGTATTCACCTCGAAGGACCCGAACGCGGGCCCAAATAAGAACTGGCTCACCTTCGTCAAGAGCAAGCGCGCCCAGAATAAGATTCGCCAGTGGTTCACGAAGGAGCGCCGCGAGGAAGCCGCCGAGACCGGGAAGACGGAGATCGCGAAGGCGCTCCGGAAGCAAGGCTTGCCGCTCCATCGCGTCATGAACTCGGAGGCGCTGCAGCAGGTTGCGCTGCAGCTGCGCTACGCGGACGTGACTGCGCTGTACGCCGCGGTGGGCGCCAACCACGTCTCCGCCCAGTCTGTGGTCGAGAAGGTCACCGCGCTGGTGCTCGACGAACAGAGCTCCACGGAGCCCGCGCTTGCAACCGTTCCGATCATTGACGCACCGCGTCCGCAGCGTCACACCGACTCGAGCGGTGTCGTGGTGACGGGCGCGTCCGACGTGCTTGCAAAGCTCGCGAAGTGCTGCACCCCCGTTCCGGGGGATGAGATCCAGGGCTTCGTGACGAAGGGGCAGGGCGTTTCTGTGCACCGGATCGACTGCCACAACTTCCAGAACCTGCGCACCCAGCAGGACCGGCTCGTTGATGTCGAGTGGGCACCCACCTCGAAGAGCGTCTTCCTCGTGCAGATTCAGGTCGAGGCGCTCGACCGCTCCGGGCTGCTGTCCGACGTGACGCGCACGCTCTCCGAGCATCACGTGAACATCCTCTCTGCTTCGGTGAACACGTCAAGTTCACGGCTGGCGATCAGTCGCTTCGTCTTCGAGATGGCGAACGCGACCCACTTGGACCACGTACTCAATGCCGTGCGTCGCATTGATGGCGTCTACGACGTCTATCGGATCACGAACTAGGCGCAGCGCTCTCAGCGCCTGATTCGAGCCAGACTGGAGAGACCCGCGAGAGCCGCGTGAGCGCTCTGCGCCGGTGCGGCGCAGGCCCAGCGGTGAGCGCCGCAGCGACCTGCGCGGCGTCTGCACCACGGAAGACCGCGAGGACGCGGCAGGCGATGTGGATCTCCCGCGTGAGCACGGCGCTCAATCGAAGGAGATCGGCGACGGTTCTCGTGGGCGTGGTCACCGTCGCACGACCGAGGTGCAGCAGCTCAGGCTCCCGGGGCGAGAGCTGGCGCGAACGCGCTCGCACACCGCGTTCACTGGCCGTGTTCGCGCGTGCCGCTGAGGCGAACTCGAGCGGAGCACCAGCGCTGTGGGCTGCTCCCCAGATCCACGCCGCGGTGAGGAGTATCGCCGTGCGGTCCGGCGTCAGCCATGGCGCGAGCGCCACAGCGCGGACGAGGGGAGTATCCGGCCACCCAGCGCCACGCACACCCGGTCCACAGTGCACGAGCGTCCCGCGGATGAGCTCTGCGCGCTGCACGGGGCCCGGCAGGAGATCGTGTCGGGGCACCCCGAGTGGAGCGGTTCTGTGCTGCGGTGCGATAAGAGCTGGCATGCCTCGAGTCTCGCCGACCTGAGCAACACACAGCTGCACTCGGAGCGCTCGTGTGGATAACTTGCTGCATGTCGGTAGATCCTGAGTGTGTGGGCGACGCGCACCGAGCACGAGTCTTATACACGCAGAACGCCCCGGGAACTGTGCAGTTCCCGGGGCGCTCCTTCTCCGACCGCGCTCAGGTGAGGCAGCCGGGACGCAACAAACTAGTCGCCGAGTGCCGCGAGCCAGGACTGCTGCGTGGCGAGCTTCTCTTCCGCGGCCTGCTTCGCCTTCGCGTCGCCCGCCGCCTCAGCGGCGGAGATCTCCGCGGTGAGCTCAGCGATCGAGTTCTCAAGCTGTCCGCGGAGGCCCTCGCTGCGTGCCTTGGTCTCCGGGTTCGTCTTCCGCCAGTGCTCCTCCTCGAGGTGCTTGACGTGGTCCTCGATCTTTCGGAGCCGGCCCTCAACATCGCGCAGCGCCTCGCGGGGGACTCGACCCACCTCGTCCCAACGCAGCTGGATTGCCGTGAGCTGCTTCCGCGCGGCAGTGTGCTCGCTCACCTGCAGGATAGGCTCGGCTTCGCCGAGAATCTCCTGCTTCTGTGCAAGGTTCGCCGCGTACTCCTCATTCGTCTGCGCGGCCTCTGCGGCCTTCGCCTGGTAGAGCACGTCGCCGGCAGCCTTAAATCGAGCCCACAGCTGATCATCGATCTTGCGGCTCGCGCGGCCCGAAGCCTTCCACTCGTCGAGCAGGCCGCGGTACGCGGGGATGCCATCGACGCCCTTCGGGGCAAGTGCCTCTGCGGCCGCGATGATGCGCTCCTTGCGCTGCTTCACGTCCTTGTTGGTGGCGTCCATCTGCGCGAAGTGCGCGCGACGAGCCGTGTCGAAGGACTGACGAGCGGAGCGGAAGCGCTTCCACAGGGCGTCTGCCTGCGCCTTGGGGATCTGCGGCCCACTGCGCTGGGCGGTCTGCCAGTCGGTGAACAGCTGCTCAAACGCCTGGCTCGTGTCCTTCCAGCGAATCGAGTTCTCGGGCTGGGCAGCGAGGCGCTCAGCCTCCGCCGCGATGGCTTCGCGCTTGGCGACGGCCTCCTGGCGTGCGGCCTCGCGCTCGGCCTGCTGCTTCTCGCTCAGCGCGGCAGTCTTCGTGACGAGCGCCTCGACGCGCGTGCGCAGTCCGGCGATGTCACCCACCGCTGCGGGCTCAACGAGCTGCTCCTGCAGCTTCGTGACCGACTCAGCAGCCGAGCCGTCGGCGGTGCCGCGCGCAATGCGCGCCTCAAGCAGGCTGACCTGACCCTCAAGGTCCGCAAACTTGCGGGTGAAGTAGGCAAGCGCCTCCTCGGGGGTGCCGTCTGGGTATGACCCGACCGCTCGTTCGCCCTCGCCCTCCCGCACATATACGGTCCGGTCGTCGTCGACTCGTCCCCAGGGCGTTTCGTTGGTCGCTTCGCTCACGGTTCTGCTCACTTGTCGGGTGTGGGGGCCGGCCGTGCCGACCATACGGAATAGACTCCTCCACTATGCCACAGCGGGCGCCGGGATGCCCCTTGGAGTGCTGTGTTTCCGGGAGTGGCGTGCGCGGGAGGACCTTGTCTCCGCCCTGTCAGAGGCGCCGGTTAGCATGGTGACGTGGACACCCCAGCTCTTCCCGCGGCAACCGCGCCCCTCGCGGTACGAATGCGCCCGCGCTCTCTCGACGAGGTCGTGGGACAGCAACACCTGCTGCACCCCGGCTCGCCGCTTCGCGTGCTCGCCGCCGACACGGAGGGCGGCGGGGGAGCCGTCTCGGTGATCCTCTGGGGTCCGCCGGGCACGGGCAAGACCACGCTGGCCCAGGCGATCGCGCACTCGAGTGGCCGCCGCTTCGTCGAGCTTTCGGCCATCACCGCTGGGGTGAAGGACGTGCGCACCGTGATGGAGCGCGCGCTCAACGACCGCGATCTCTACGGAATTGCGACCGTGCTCTTTCTCGACGAGATCCACCGCTTCACGAAGGCGCAGCAAGACGCGCTCCTGCCGGGCGTGGAGAACGGTTGGGTGACGCTCGTCGCTGCAACCACCGAAAACCCTTCGTTCTCGGTGATCAGCCCGCTCCTCTCGCGCTCCCTGCTCCTGACGCTCGAGCCGCTTGACGATTCCGACCTGCGCACGCTGTTGGAGCGGGCGCTCACGGAGCCACGGGGGCTCGATGGCGCCGTCGAGGTGGAGCCGGAGGCCCTGGATGCGCTCGTGCAGCTCGCTTCAGGTGATGCGCGGCGCGCGCTGACCGGACTTGAGGCTGCCGCGGCCTCGGCTGCAGCGCTGGAGAGCAGCGATTCAGCAAGTGAGGAGACGGTACGCGAGGAGTCGGCAAGCGCGGAGGCGCCTGCGCGCCCCGTCATCACGCCCGACGTCGTCTCGGCCGCCGTGAATCGTGCCCTTCTCCGCTACGACCGAAACGGCGATCAGCACTACGACGTCACGAGCGCGTTCATCAAATCCATGCGCGGCTCCGATCCCGATGCGGCGATTCACTACCTCGCTCGCATGATCGAGGCAGGCGAGGATCCCCGATTCATTGCGCGCAGGCTCATCGTCCACGCCGCAGAAGACGTGGGGCTCGCTGATCCGCGCGCGCTCCAGGTCGCGGTCGCCGCCGCCGAGGCCGCACAGCTGATTGGTCTGCCAGAAGCACGAATCCCGCTCGCCGAGGCCACGATCTACATTGCAACTGCACCCAAGTCGAACGCGGTCATCTCTGCAATCGATACGGCGATCGCAGATGTGAAGGCCGGGCGATTCGGACCGGTCCCGCTGCATCTCCGCGACGCGCACTATCCGGGCGCGAAACGGATGGGGCACGGAAAAGGCTACATTTACCCGCACTCCGACCCGCGCGGGGTGTCGACGCAGCAGTACCTGCCCGAGGAGATTCGTGAGCGGGTGTATTACTCACCGACGACACACGGCAACGAGCGCGAGCTCGCGGAACGTCTGGACAAGCTGCGGAGGATCACCCGCGCCGGGCAGTCATGAACCGCCCGCACGCCGCGCCTGCTTCGTGCTAAGCTAGACGCTGGCCAACACTGGACCCGACGCTGGCTGCGCACGGGCCCTTGTGGCAGTCGCCCTGTAGCCGGGTTTCTGCGCTGGTCGTTCCCTCACCGAAAACGGTGTGCTGCGTCGCGTGCATTGCGTGCCCTTCCGAGGGTCGTGAATGCGGGCGCAGCGTGGCCGAGAGAACACACGCCGCACGATCGTCAGATTGTGTGCGCTATTTCCAGAAAACCCGAAAGGACTCACGTGTCGACTACGTCGCGTACCCGTTCCAAGACCCGCCTTTCCCGCTCGCTCGGGATCGCGCTCACGCCGAAGGCAGCTCGTTACCTCGAGAAGCGCCCCTACGGCCCCGGCCAGCACGGCCGCACCAAGCGTAAGAGCGACAGCGACTACGCCGTTCGTCTGCGCGAGAAGCAGCGTCTCCGGGCTCAGTACGGCATCCGCGAGAAGCAGCTCACCATTGCGTTCAAGGAAGCTCGCCGCCAGGACGGTCTGACGGGTGAGAACCTCGTCGAGCTCCTCGAAATGCGCCTCGACGCCCTCGTGCTCCGTGCCGGCTTCGCCCGCACCACCGCACAGGCTCGTCAGATGGTTGTGCACCGCCACATCCTCGTCGACGGCAAGATCGTTGACCGTCCCTCCTTCCGTGTGAAGCCGGGACAGCTCATCCACGTCAAGGAGCGCTCCGAGGGCACCGAGCCTTTCCAGGTCGCCGCTGCCGGTGGCCACGCCGAGGTGCTGCCCCCCGTTCCGGGCTACCTCGAGGTTGAGCTCGACAAGCTCCAGGCACGCCTCGTGCGTCGCCCGAAGCGCGCTGAGGTCCCCGTGACCTGTGAAGTGCAGCTCGTCGTCGAGTACTACTCGGGACGCTAAGCCGCACGTTTGCGCACAGCCGCCTCAGGGGCGTCGGAGTGATCCGGCGCCCCTGAGGCGTTTCCGGGCCTGCGTGGTGTCAGTGGATATCCGGCCCGGGGGAGAAGGAACCCGCTAAGCTGGTCGGTGTTTTCCGGCGCGGCCCCCACCGCGTTCGTTCGCCGACAGGAGGAATGAGACATGCGCAAGCTGATGTTGCTGCTGGGTGGAGTTGTGCTGGGCTTCGTCGCGGCACACTTCGTGAACCAGAGCCCCGAGGGTCGCCGCTTTTTTGACCGTGTGAACCGCGGCATGAGTGAGTTCAGTCGCGCCTTTGCGAGCGGCTATGAGTCGGAAGCTGACGAGTCAGATCTCGCTGATGACCTCGAGGACGCGCTGCGCGATCTGCGCGATAAGGCCTAGCCTCCCCCAAGCTTCACGCGCTGCCCGCAGGGAGACCGTTGGTCTGCACCGCGCGAGCGCTCGAACGACAATCCCCATCACAAGAAAGATTCACGGATGCAGACCGCTGAAATCCACCGCCGCTGGCTTGACTTCTTCGAGAAGCGAGGACACACCGTTGTCCCGTCCGCTTCTCTGGTGAGCGATGACCCCAGCCTGATGTTCACGGTCGCCGGAATGGTCCCGTTTGTGCCGTACCTTTCCGGTCTGGTGCCCGCGCCGTACTCCCGAGCGACGAGCGTGCAGAAGTGCATCCGAACGAACGACATCGAGGAGGTGGGGCGCACGCCGCGTCACGGCACCTTCTTCCAGATGTGCGGAAACTTCTCCTTCGGCGACTACTTCAAGGAGGGCGCGATCCAGTTCGCCTGGGAGCTCCTCACCACGCCCGAGGTGGACGGGGGCCTCGGCTTCGACGCGAAGGACCTGTGGGTCACCGTGTACGAGGAGGACGAGGAAGCGATCGCGCTGTGGCGCGAACACTCGAGCCTGCCCGACGAGCGAATTCAGCGTCTCGGGAAGGACACGAACTACTGGTCGACGGGGCAGCCCGGTCCCGCGGGCCCGTGCTCGGAGATCTTCTTCGATCTCGGCCCCGAGCACGGGATCGATGGCGGCCCGGCGACCGATGACGATCGCTACGTGGAGATCTGGAACCTGGTCTTCATGCAGTACGAGGTCGCCGACGTGAAGTCGAAGACTGACTTCACGATTCTCGGAGAGCTGCCCAAGAAGAACATCGATACGGGCATGGGCCTTGAGCGCGTCGCGTTCATCAAGCAGGGCGTCCAGAACATGTACGAGATCGATCAGGTGCGCCCCGTGCTCGACCGCGCGGCAGAGCTCACGGGCAAGACCTACGGCGCCGATCACGCCGATGACGTGCGCCTGCGCGTCATCGCTGACCACGTGCGTAGCGGCCTCATGCTGATCGCCGACGGAGTGACGCCCTCGAACGAGGGGCGCGGGTACATTCTGCGGCGTCTGCTGCGCCGGGTGATTCTCTCGATGCGTCTGCTCGGCTTCGACGGCGCGAGCTTCTCTGAGCTCTTCCCAGTCTCGCGGGACGCGATGCAGGAGGCGTACCCGGCGGTCGCGCGCGACTTTGACTTCATTTCACGAGCTGCCTACGCAGAGGAGAAGACCTTCCTGCGCACGCTTGCATCGGGCATTCAGATCCTCGACACCGCGGTCGAGACGGCCAAGGCCGGCTCAGTCGCCGTTCCCGGCGACACCGCGTTTCTACTGCACGACACTCACGGCTTCCCGATCGAGCTCACGCTCGAGATCGCGGAGGAGGCCGGCGTTGCAGTGGACCGCACGGTGTTCACCGAGCTGATGCAGGAGCAGCGCGACCGCGCGAAGGCCGACGCAAAGGCGAAGAAGGGGCAGCGCGCGGATCTCTCCGTGTACAAGGAGCTCCGCGGCCTGGGCGAGACTCTATTCACGGGGTACGACGAGCTTGTTCACGAGAGCCGCGTGCTCGGCCTCGTCGTTGACGGCGTGCCCGTGCGTGAGGCGCACGAGGGCCAGATCGCCGAACTCGTGCTGTCCGAGACCTCGCTGTGGGCAGAGTCCGGCGGACAGGACTCGGATCAGGGCGTGATCGTGGGCGACGGCTTCGAGGCCGAGGTGCTTGACGTGCAGAAGCCCGTCCCCGGCCTCATTGTGCACACCGTCAAGGTCAGCGTCGGTACGATCGGCATCGATCAGCGCGCGGAGACTCGTGTGGATGCCAACTACCGTCGCGGAGCGACGCAGGCCCACTCCGCAACGCACATCGTCCATGCGGCGCTGCGTGACGTTCTGGGCGCGAGCGCCCACCAGGCGGGCTCCTACAACAAGGCCGGCTACATGCGTCTCGACTTCACGCACTCGGAAGCGCTCAGCGCGGAAACGAAGAGTGAGATCGAGGAGATTTCAAACCTCGCGATTCGCTCCAACTACGAGGTCGTCACCCGTGAGATGGGTATTGACGAGGCGAAGGCGATGGGTGCCATGGCGCTCTTTGGCGAGAAGTATGGCGACCGCGTGCGCGTGGTTGACATTGGAGGGCCGTGGTCGCGCGAACTGTGCGCGGGAACCCACGTGTCGAGCTCCTCCGAGGTCGGAATGATCAACCTCGTCTCCGAGAGCTCGGTCGGCTCCACCAACCGGCGCGTGGAGTCGCTCGTTGGGCTCGAAGCGTTCCAGAGCTTCGCTGCGGAGCGCGCCATCGTGCAGCAGCTCGCGAGCGGCCTGCGTGTGCCGCGCGCGGAGCTCGTAGGCCGTGTGCAGGATCTCGGTGCGCAGCTGAAGGCCGCGGAGAAAAAGATTGCGGCGTTCGAGGCGGAGAAGCTGGCTCAGCGCGTCCCCGAACTGGTCGCGAGCGCCGAGCCGATTGGCAACGTGCGTGCGGTGCTCCACTCGCTGGGTGCGGTGGGCTCGGCTGACGATGTCCGTGGCCTCGCAATCCAGGCCCGCGATCGTCTGGCAGCCGACGCGGCCGTCGTGGTGCTCGCGGGCGATGCGGGCGGCAAGCCGGTCGTCATTGCGGCAACCACTGAAGGCGCTCGGAATGCTGGAGTTCGCGCGGGCGATCTGGCCAAGCTGGGCGCCCAGGTGCTCGGCGGCGGCGGTGGCGGCAAGCCGGATCTCGCGCAGGGCGGTGGCGCTGATCCCACCCAGATTGACGCGGCTCTCGCTGCGATCCGCGGTCGGCTCGCGGAGTAGGCGGCGTGCGTAGCGGAGTGCGACTCGGCATCGACGTGGGCAAGGCCCGCGTCGGTGTCGCCCGCTCAGACCTCCACGGCATGCTTGCCACGCCCTTGGAAACCGTGGCGCGCGCGACGGACGGCGATGCCGATCTCGCACGCATCGCAGCGATTGCAGCTGAGCTCGATGCGTTCGAGGTGATCGTCGGCCTGCCGCTCAATATGCGCGGCGAGCGGACGCTCTCTACGGATGACGCCGTTGGGTTCGCCGAGCAACTTGCAGCGCGACTCGCGAGCACCACTGTGCCCGTGCGCCTCGTTGACGAGCGCCTGTCCACAGTTTCGGCTCAGGGGCAACTGCGCCAGGCCGGGAAGAAGACCAAACAGAGTCGCTCGATCATCGATCAAGCGGCAGCGGTGGTGATCCTGCAGCACGCACTCGATACCGAGCGCGCGCAGGGGACGGCACCCGGGAGCCCGGTCGCGGTGGCCGGCGCGAATGCGAAGGAGTCAGACGCATGAACGCACGAGCACGCGAGCGGGAGCGCGCCTCCGGGCGTGGGAAGCGCATTGCGATCTCACTGATCGTCACGGTCGCCCTCCTCGGTGGCCTTGCGGCCGCAGGAGCCTACCTCTGGTCGCAGTTCGGGGAGCGAATCTCTGAAACCCTGGGGTGGACCTCGAACGACTACGAGGGCCCCGGCACGGGAGACGCGATCATCGTGATCACCGAGGGCGAGATCGGCGAAAACGTGGCCATCACCCTGGCAGAGGCGGATGTCGTGAAGACCTCAGAGGCGTTCTACCGGCTGCTGCTCGACCAGGATCCCGCGGTCGAGTTCCAGCCCGGCTCGTACCGGATGAAACTGCAGATGAGCTCGCAGGCCGCGCTCGAAGCGTTGCAGGACCCGGAGAACCGGATGAACTTCACCGCCATGATTCCCGAGGGGAAAACCGTCGAGCAGACGATTGAACTCGTCGCAGCGGGCGCTGACATTCCGCTCTCCGAGTTGCAGGATGCCATCAAGGATCCCGCAGCGTACGGCCTGCCCGATGGTGTGGACAGCCTGGAGGGCTGGCTCTTCCCGGCGACGTACGAGTTCGAGTCTGACACCACGGGCGCAGAGGCCATCCAGCGCTTGGTCGATCAGCAGAAGCAAGTGCTTGACGAGGCGGGGGTCGCTGAGGCCGACCGCGAGCGGGTGCTGACCATTGCCGCGATGGTGCAGAAGGAGGGCGGGCGCATCGAGGACTTTGGCAAGGTGTCGCGCGTCATCGCAAACCGTCTGGCCGACGACATGCTGCTCCAGATGGACTCCACGGCGCAGTACGGGATGGGACAGCACGAGGACGGCTCGGTCTGGTCGACGGACGAAGCACTCTCCGATGACAACCCGTGGAACACGTACGTGCACAAGGGGCTACCGAAGGGGCCGATCGCGAATCCCGGGCGTGACGCGATCGACGCCGCTCTCAACCCTGAGCCGGGGGACTGGATCTACTTCGTGGCGATCAACCTTGACACACGCGAATCCGCGTTCAGTGTGACGCAGGAGGAGCACGAGGCGTCGGTTGCGAAGCTCAACGAGTGGTGTGCGGCCAACCCCGGCAAGGGGTGCTAGGTGCCCGAACAGCTCGCTGTTCTCGGCTCGCCGATCGGGCACTCGCTGTCGCCGCGCATTCACCGCGCGGCGTATACAGTGCTTGGACTGGACTGGCGCTACTCCGCGGTGCGGTGCGGTGCGGCGGGCCTCGGCCCCTTCCTCGCCGGCCGCGGCCCGGAATGGCGCGGTCTGTCGCTCACGATGCCGCTGAAGGAGGAAGCCTTCCGACTCGCGACCTCCCTCGATCCGATCGCGCGCGAGAGCGGAGTCGTGAATACCCTTCGACACCGCGACGATGGCGGGTGGGACGGCTTCAACACCGACGTTGCGGGGCTCGCTCGCGCGATCGCCGCGGCGAACCTCGACGCGGCGCGCACGGTGGTGCTGGGCACGGGGGCCACTGCGGTCTCGGCGGTGCTGGCGGCCCGCCAGCTCGGGGCCCGCGAACTTCACGTAGTGGGCCGCAGGCCCGAAGCCGCCATCGCGCTTGCGCAGCGCTTCGACGGCTCGAGCGATATGCACTGCGCAGGAATGGGGCTCAGCGATCCCGAGCTCCGTGAGTGGCAGCCAACGCTCGCCATCTCGACACTCCCGGGACCCGCCGCTACCTCTCTTGACCTGCCCGACACCCTGCACGCGGCACCGCTCTTCGACGTCGCATACGACCCGTGGCCCTCCCCGCTCGCGCGGCGCCACGAACGCGCCGGTGGGCGAGCCTTGCCCGGCACCGACATGCTTGTTGAACAGGCGATCGTGCAGATTCGGATCTTCAGCGGGGGCGATCCCAGTATCCCGCTGGCTGAGGAATCAGCGGTGCGCGCGGCCATGCGCGCAGCGACAGCACCCTCCAGTGTGGGAGGATAGTCCTTATGCTGCGTTGGCTTACCGCTGGAGAGTCCCACGGACCCGAACTGATTGCTGTCCTCGAAGGGCTGCCGGCTGGCGTGCCCGTCTCGCTCGCAGAGATCCGTGCTGATCTCGCGCGCCGCAAGCTCGGCTATGGCCGTGGCTCGCGGATGAAGTTCGAGCAGGACGAGCTGAACGTCTCGGGCGGTGTCGTCCAGGGCGTCTCCATCGGAGGGCCCGTCGCGATCCGCATCGGGAACACGGAGTGGCCGAAGTGGGCCGAGGTGATGAGCGCGGAGCCGACCGAGCTGTCGGAGAAGTCTCGCGGCCGCGGCGCGGCGCTGACGCGCCCGCGACCCGGGCACGCTGATCTCGCCGGCATGCAGAAGTACGGCTTCGACGAGGCACGACCCGTGCTCGAGCGTGCAAGCGCGCGCGAGACCGCTGCCCGCGTGGCACTCGGGGCCGTGGCCCGTGCCTTCCTCAGTGAGTTGGGCATTGGTCTCGTGAGCCACACGGTGTCGCTCGGCACGATTGAGGCGCCCGCCGGCGGCCCGCTGCCCCGACCCGAGGACACACCGGCACTCGACGCGGATCCGCTCCGCTGCTTTGATGCCGTAACGAGCGCCCGCATGGTTGCGGAAGTCGACGATACGAAGAAATCTGGCGACACGATCGGAGGCATCGTCGAGGTGCTTGCCTACGGTCTGCCGCCGGGGCTCGGTTCCTACGTGCACTGGGATCGTCGACTCGATTCCCGCCTCGCAGGAGCGCTCATGGGTATCCAGGCGATCAAGGCCGTCGAGGTGGGCGATGGGTTTGAGACCACGCGCCGCCGCGGCTCGGAAGCGCATGACGAGTTGCACATCGCTGACGGACAGATCGCCCGCGAGACGGGCCGCGCTGGCGGTATCGAGGGTGGGATGACCACGGGTCAGGTGCTCCGCGTCCGCGCGGGGATGAAGCCCATCGCCACGGTGCCCCACGCTCTGCCGACGGTGGACGTCGCGACGGGCGAAGAAGCGAAGGCTCACCACCAGCGTTCGGATGTGTCCGCGGTTCCTGCCGCTGGCGTTGTCGCCGAGGCGATGGTGGCTCTCGTGCTCGCAGACGCGGTAACCGAGAAGTTCGGCGGCGACAGTGTCGCGGAGACGAAGCGGAACCTCGAGTCCTATCTCGCCGCGATCCCCGAGCGCTTGTCGACCGCCATCGAGTCGTGACCGGGAAGCGCCGGGCGGGGCGGCCAAGCGGCCCGCCCGCGGCTGCGCCGAAACCCGCGCCGCCGAGTACGCCCGAGCTGCAGCATCCGCCTGAGAGCGGAGAGTCGGGTGCGTCAGCTGGCGCGCCTCGCAGCCGGGCGGCCTCGCGCAGTCGGCGACGGCGACGGCGACGCTCTGCTGTGCGTCTGCCGGATCGTGCAATCGTCTTCGTTGGTCCCATGGCCGCAGGCAAGACAAGCCTCGGCAAGCGCGTTGCGCGCGAACTCGGCGTGCCGTTCGTGGACACGGACGCCGTGTTCGTGCGCCAGCACGGGGCGATCACCGATTTCTTCGCGGCCCACGGCGAGCCCGAGTTCCGCCGGATTGAGGCCGATGTGATCGCGCAGGAGCTCGCGCACCGCGGGGGCAGGATCGTGGCACTCGGCGGCGGCGCCGTGCTGACCGAGCGGACGCGTGAGTTGCTCGCCTCGTTCCCGGTTGTGCTGCTGATGACCACGCAAGAGGCGGTGCTCCGTACCGCGAATCTCTCGCGCCGGCCGCTGTTGCGCGATGACCCGAACGCGTGGGGCCGCATCCTCGAGGAGCGCCGGCCGCTCTATGAGGAGGTCTCCGACGTGACCTACCGCACCGATCGTGCGACGAAAGAACAGCTTGCGCGACGCGTCGCGCAGTGGGCACGCAGCTTTGGCAAGAAGCGCGGCCCCATCCCCGGAACCGGCGAACAGACGCCACCGACAAGGAGTGAAGCATGACCCCGCAGGACCAGGCCACCGACGGCACCACCAGCCCGTTCACGGAGATTCAGGTCACGGGTGAATCCGAGTACACGATCACGATCGGCCGTGGTGCCATCGAGCGAGTGCCCGAGGCTCTCGGGGACCGCGTGGCGAAGGTGCTCATCATCCACACTCCCACGGTCGGGAAGATCGCGAGCGACCTGCGCGACTCGCTGCAGGAGCGTTACGCGCACGTGCTGCTCGCGGAGGTCCCTGATGCCGAGTCCGCGAAGCGTGTTGAGGTCGCCGCGTTCTGCTGGCAGATCCTCGGCCAGTCGGACTTCACCCGCACCGACGCGATCATCGGACTCGGCGGCGGTGCCGTGACTGACCTTGCGGGCTTTGTCGCTGGCACCTGGTTGCGGGGTGTCCGCCTCGTGCAGATCCCCACGAGCGTTCTCGGAATGGTCGATGCGGCCGTTGGCGGCAAGACGGGCATCAATACCAACGAGGGCAAGAACCTCGTCGGCACCTTCACTGCTCCCGCGGGCGTCATCTGCGATATCGATCTCGTCGACTCGCTGCCGCGCAATGAGATTCTCGCGGGCTTCGCTGAGGTTGCGAAGTGCGGCTTCATCGCCGAGCCCGAAATTCTCGACATCCTCGAGGCTGACGTCGATCGCGCGACCGATCCGCAGACCCCGGAGTTCCAGCGCCTCATCGAGCTTGCCGTCGGTGTGAAAGCGCGAGTGGTGTCGGAAGACTTCCGCGAGGGTGGGCTGCGCGAGATTTTGAACTACGGCCACACGCTTGGGCACGCGATTGAGCACGCGGAGCGCTACCAGTGGCGTCACGGCGTCGCGATCTCCATCGGCATGATGTACGCCGCGGAGCTTGGCCGCATGGCGGGTGCACTCTCGGACGCAGCGGTGGATCGCCACCGCCGTATTCTCTCCTCGCTCACGCTGCCGCTCAATTACCCGGCAGGGCGCTGGGCCGGCCTCCTCGCGACGATGCAGCGAGACAAGAAGGCGCGCGCCGGGATGCTGCGGTTCATCGTGCTCGACGAGATCGGCAAGCCGCGTGTTCTGGCCGGCGTCGACGACTCTATGCTGCAGTTCGCTTACCAGGAGATCGCGAACTAGTTCGCAGGCTTCCTTCTGGCCGCTCGCCAGGCTCGATCACGGGTGTGACCAATTGTGACGCAACGTGCCGCGCGCGGCACGTGCCTGCCGATAGATTGGCGGAATGCGCGGCGATGGGCCGCGCCCTGCCTCGACCCGGGAGCCTACACATGAGCCTTCGCCGCCGAATCGCCGGAGGCATCGCCCTCCTTGCCGGAGCCGCACTGCTGACGAGCTGCGCCACAGCCGATGCCCCTGCGGGAAGCGGAGATCCGGCTGACGCCCCGAAGATCACTTTCCTCTACTCGCCCTACGCCGACTACGCGCCGTTCTTCATCGCGGAGGAGAAGGGCTACTTCGAGGACGCCGGCGTGGACGTCGAACTGATCTCGAAGAGCGGAAGCTCGGGGGAGACGTACCAGCAGGTCAGCACGGGCGGCATTGTCGCGGGCGGCGCAACCTGGGGCGCAGGTCTCTTCAACGCGACGAAGGCGGGCGCATCGATCTCGGTGATTGCGAGCGTCTCCCGCGTGCCCGACGAGGGGAAGAACCCTGCGCCACTGATGGCGTCCGAGAAGTCGGGCATCACCGATGTCGCTGAGCTCAAGGGGAAGAAGATTGGCGTCCCCGGAACCGGTGGCTTCGGGGTGTACTCGGTGTACCGCGCACTCGACACGGCGGGGCTGACGCTCGACGACGTCGAGCTCGTCAACCTTTCGCCCGGCGATATTCCGCCGGCGCTTGCGAACGGCTCGATCGACGCGAGCTGGACGATCGAACCGATCTCCTCGGCCATCACGGCGCAGGGCCTCGGCCACGAGATCCTTGACGTCAGCTACCAGGCCGGTGTCGAGCTTGGTGCGCTCGCGTTCAACAGCGAGTACGTCGACAAGTACCCGGAGGCGGTCACCGCGTTCACCGCGGCCTACCTCCGTGCGGTCCAGGAGCTTGAAGACGGCGGCTGGAAGGATCCCGCCGACCAGGCGATCATCGCCGAGTACACTGATCTCCCGGTTGAGACGCTGACCGAAATTGGCCTCACGGTGCAGGACCCCGAGGGCGCGATCGACTGGGCAGACGTTGCCGAGCAGGAAGAGTTCTTCCGTGAGCGGAAGACTCTGGAGTTCACGGGCGACTCAGGGATCAAGGACATCTTCCGCGCAGACATTCTCGCTGCAGCTGTGAAGCAGTCGCAGGAGGCTGCCGCCAAGTGACCGGAATCTCGATCCAGAACCTCTGGAAGGCGTTCCCGAACGCTGAGTCGCGAGACGAGCTCCTTGTCGCGGTGCAGGACGTGTCCCTCGAGATCAAGGAACGCGAGTTTGTGTGCGTGCTTGGCCCCTCGGGGTGCGGGAAGAGCACACTTCTGCGTGTCGCGGCCGGGCTGGAGAAGCCGAGCTCGGGAAGCGTGACGACCCAGAGCCGACCGTCAGTGGTGTTTCAGGAGCACGGGATCTTCCCATGGCTCACGATCGCCGAGAATGTCGCGTACCCGCTCAAGCTGCGCGGGGTGCCTCGCGCTGAGCGACGAACCCGGGTGACGGAGCTCCTCGAACTCGTGGGCCTCCAGGACTTCGCGAGTTACTATCCGGCGCAGATTTCCGGCGGAATGCGTCAGCGCACCTCGGTTGCGCGTGCGCTCGCGGATGATGGTGATGTGCTTCTCATGGATGAGCCGTTTGGCGCGCTCGATGAGCAGACCCGCGTCGTGCTCCAGCAGGAACTCCTGCGCATCTGGGAACAGACCTCCAAATCGGTGCTCTTCATCACGCACTCGGTCGATGAGGCGCTGACACTTGCCGACCGCGTGGTGGTGATGTCGCACCGACCTGGCCGCATCATCGATGAGATCGAAATCCCGTTCGGGCGCCCGCGCGACATCAAGGAATTGCGCCGCGACCCGCGCTATGGCGAGATCACGGTGAAGCTGTGGGAGCTGCTCGAGCAGCGCCCTGAGGAGGAGTCGGCCGCATGAGCGATCGCACGACGCCGGCGATCCCGGCAGAGATTGAACAGGAGCTGCACTCCGCAGTTGCGGCGGAACGGGGCTCCCCGTGGATTCGACGAATCGGGCCGTACACGCCGCTCATGCTGCTGCTCGTCTGGGAGCTGCTCAGCCGCGTGGGTGTGCTCGATGCACGCTTCTTCCCGGCCCCAAGCTCGATTGTCGAGACGTTCGTCGCGATGCTGCTCGACGGTGTGCTGCTCGAACACACCGCGATGACGCTCTCGCGAATTGCGATCGGTTTCGTGCTGGGCGCCGTGCCCGGCGTGCTGCTCGGCGTCTTGCTGGGCTCGGTGCGCCCGCTGCGCCAGCTCCTCGAACCGATCTTCGCAAGCCTCCTACCCATTCCGAAGGTGGCGATCTTCCCGCTCCTGCTGCTGATCTTCGGCCTCGGCGAGACGAGCAAGTACGTCATCGTGGCAATTGGCGTGTTCTTCTACCTGTTCTTCAACACGATGAGCGGTGTGATGCAAACCCCGCCGCTCTTCAACGATGTTGCGAAGGCGAATGGCGCGTCGCCCGTGCAGCGCTGGTTCACGGTGTCCTTCCCGTACGCGCTGCCCTCGATCTTTACGGGGATCAAGCTCGCCACGGGAGGCGCGTTCGTGATTATTGCGGCATCCGAGTTCGTCGGTTCGCAGAGCGGCCTGGGGTACCTCATCTGGAGTTCCTGGTCCACGTTCGCGGTGTCGAAAATGTACGTCGGCATCGTGACGATTTCGGTCTTGGGGTATGCGGCCACCGCACTCGAGGGCTTCATCGAGCGGCGACTTGTTCCCTGGGTGAAGTACTAATGGCGACCCCGCAGCGCGCTGGCTCGGCGGGCGCGGTCGCGACGAACCGGACGGAACTCAGCTGCGGTGAACTCCGCGCCGAACTCGTCGCCGTTTTCGCACCGTACGCCGCCGCTGCGAGCGCAACGCCCGCGGACCTCGACCGCGCGGCGCGCTGGCTCGTCGAGGCTGAAGTGCTCGGTCTCGGCGCTTTCGGTCTCAGCATGCTGGTGAAGGATCTCGCGCGCATCGGCGCGCCTGCGGCGGGCGTGCATTCTGCGCCCGCGGTGAGCGCGCCCGGCACAGCCATTCTCAGTCTCGATGGAGCGGGCGTTCCTGGACCGCTCGCTCTCGCGGTCGCGGTCTCTCGCGCGGGATCCGCGACTGCGACGCACGGCATCGGCCTGATCGGCTTGCGCCGAGTGGGCGCGCTCGGCGTGCTCGGGCTTGCGGCACGAGACCTTGCTCTGGAGGGGCGAGTGGCCCTGGTCGCCGCACAAGCACCCGCGATCGTGGCGCCCTGGGGGAGCTCGCAGCCCGCGATCGGTACAAACCCGATTGCGATTGCGACACCACGGCGCAACTCGCCGCCGCTCGTCGCCGATTTCGCGACCGCACCACTGACGCTTGCCGAGCTGCGGGCCCGCACGGCTCGCGGCGAGCGACTGCCCGAGGGCGTGGCCGTTGACACGGCGGGCGACGCGACGCTCGACCCCGCACGCGTGTTCGCGATTCTCCCCGAGAGTCTCGTCGGCTCCCTCGGCGGGCTGCTCGTTGAGCTGCTCGCAGGCGTCGCCGTCGGTGGCCGCGAGACCGGACCCGGGGCGGCGGGACGGGGTGCGATGGTCCTCGCGTTTGATCCTGCTCGGGCCGGTGGCGTGGCGGCGGCCGACGATGCGGCGCGTCTCGCGGCGGACTGGGTACACGCGGGCGGTCACCTCCCGGCACGGTTCGATGCGCTCGGGAACGAGTTGACGCTGGACTCGACGGCACGCGTTCAGGTCGAGAGTTTGGCGCTCACCGCTCTTCGGGCCGCGGCGGACGCAGCGCGAACCTCGGGGGAGGCACCACGATGAACGCGCAGCTGGCACTCCACGTGAGCCCTGAGAGCGGGCTCCTCTCCGCACGTCGCTTGATCCGGGTGACCGGCGCGATCCCGGGCTCGCTGGTCTCGCTGCGCGCGGAGACGGTGCGGGGCGTCGAGCGTTGGGCCGCAGAGGCAACGTTCCTTGTGGATGCTCAAGGGACTGTCGACCTCGACACCGCTGCCCCCGTATCGGGCGACTACCGTGTGCCCGACGCGATGGGCTTGTTCTGGGCTCAGGCGCGGGAGACCTCGCACGGCGGGAGTTCGGAGCCCGAGGACGTTACCGCGCCGATCCTCACGCGCCTCACCGCGCGCCTCGTTGCGGGGACCGGCAGCTACTTCAGCGACACCGCTGCAAGCGGGGACGAGACCGCTGAGGCCACGGTGGAACAGCACCTCCTCGCGCCCGGAGTGACCCGCACGGAGGTGCGCGCGGATGGGCTCGTTGGTACGCTGTTTCGCCCGACGGGTGCCGGCCCATTTCCCACGATCATCGTGATGAACGGATCGGGCGGCGGGATCAACGAGGCGCGAGCCGCACTCTACGCGGCGGAAGGGATCCAGGCGTTTGCACTCGGCTACTTCCGTGTGCCCGGGCTGTCGCACTACATCTCGCATACGCCGCTTGAATACTTCGAGCGCGCACTCGCGTACACCGCCCGCGAGCTCGCTCCGCTCGGCGGCGCCCCGGTCGTGAGCGGACAGTCCCGCGGCGGCGAGCTCACCCTGCTGCTCGCCTCCCGTTTCCCGGAGCGCATTCTGGCTGCGGTGGCGTTCGTCCCCGGCGCGTTTGTCTTTGGCGCGCAGGGGGCGGCAGACCCCAGCGAGGGCTGGAGCGGGCCGACCTGGACGGAGAACGACGCCCCGCTGCCGCACCTCTGGCGTGAGAACGCGGGGGTCACCTGGCACCCCTGGGGTGGCGACGTGCCGCCCACGCGAGCCTCGGACATCTACGTTGATGGCCTCCGGGATCGGCAGCTTGCACGGCAGACCCGGATCCCTATCGAGAAGTTCCGTGGCCCCGTACTCTGTGTGTCCGGCCTCGATGATCGTGCGTGGCCCTCGAGCTTCGCGTCGCAGCTGGCGCTCGATGCGCTTGCGCACAGCGGGCATCGTGCTGAGCGACTGCACCTTGACTACGCAGACGCGGGACACGGCATTACGATCCCGCATCTGCCGGCGACGGAAATCGCACGGCGGCATCCGGTGTCGGGCGTCTCGTACTCGAACGGCGGCACGCCGCACGGCAACGCACACGCGAGCGCCGACTCGTTCGCCCGAGTGTGCGAGTTTGTGCACCGAAGCGCGCGGGCTGCCGCGGGTCACCTGCCCGAGGCAGCGAGTTCCGCGGCTCCCGTACTCGGCACGAGGGACCCCGAAGTTTTTCCCAACACGAAGGAGATCTGATGCCCACGAATGAGCATCTTGCTGGCCAATGGCGCGAGTGGCGCCACACGCGCGTCGCCGAGCTGACTCGCCCATACGGGTGGACCGCGCTTGTGGCGCAGTTCTGGCTGCACGAAGGCACGGCGGGCGCGGTGCTTGAGGGGCTGCCCGGCACCTGGGCGGTGTCCGAGGGGCGGGTTCTCTACACGCCCCCGGTGTCCGGGCCGAACCTCTCCGTCAACGGCGAGTACCCGAGTGCGCCCGTCGAGATCCCGACGGGCCGAAACCAGACGTACGGGCACGGCGGCAGTGTGCCCGTCTACTTCGGCGACCGCGAGGTCGAGACCGTGCCGCGGACGAACGATGCGGGGGATCGAATCCTCGGCGTGCGCGTGCGCGATCCGCACGTCTCGGTATCTGCCGCAGAGATCGGCCTCACCGCGTTCGAATACGACCCTGCTTGGCGTATTCCCTCGGTGTTCACCCCGAGCGCGCGCAACGACATCGAAGCGGTGACCGTTGAGACCGGCGTGCGCGAGACGACCACGCAGATTGGCACGCTCGCGTTCTCACACGGCGGGACCGACTACGAGGTTGTGCTCATCGGGAAGGACTCAGCACACGGTGTGCAGCCGGTGGCCCACATTCGGGACCGCACGAGCGGGCCCGTGAGCTACGGCGCTGGCCGCGTCGTCGAGCTGCAGTTCTCCGGCGATGGCGCGGAGCGGATCGACTTCATCGACTTCAACTACGCGCATGCGCTGCCCTGCGCGGTGACGAACTTCGTGACCTGCCCGTTGCCGCCCCGCCAGAACCACCTTGATTTCGAGGTGCTCGCCGGCGAGAAGAAGCCAGCCAATGATGTGGCCCGCGTGCTCACGTACGAGGCGCCTGCCACGTAGCCCCGAGAACAATTCGGGGATCACCGATTGCGCAATCCCCCCGTCAGTTTTACGCTCAGAACAAGGCGAAGGCAGGCACCGCCTCTCCTTCCGGGTGACACTCGCCACCCCGCGGCGCCGCGCACCCGCAGGAGGAGACATGCATCCCATCCTCACCACCGGGTTGGCGAAGCAGTATGGGTCGTTTCCGGCGCTTTCAGGAATCGACCTCGAGGTATCAGCGGGTGAGGTGTTCGGCTTTCTGGGCCCCAACGGGGCCGAGAAGTCGACCCTCATTCGCACGCTCATGGGGGAGCTGCGGCAGAGCGCGGGCCGTGCGTTCGTGCTCGGCCAGCCCCCGCCCGATGTGAGCGTGCGGGGAAAGCTCGGATATCTTCCCGCTGATCTTGCCCTCTGGCCAGCCATGACGGGGCGAGAGACCCTCCAGTTTCTCAGTCGACTGCGACGAGGCGCTGACACCGATGCCGCCTGGGCCTTTGCCGCCGAGCTCGCCGAGCGGCTCAGCGCAGATCTCGACAAGCGGGTGGGGGAGCTCTCCACAGGCAATCGACAGAAGGTCGGCCTCATTGCCGCATTCATGCATCGGCCCGAGCTCGTCATCCTCGATGAACCAAACGCGGGCCTCGACCTGCTCGTGCAGCACGAGTTTTGGGCAATGATGCGCGAGGTCGCCGAGGATGGACGCACGGTGTTCCTCTCGAGTCACACCCTCGCCGAGGTGGAACGAGTGACCGACCGAGTCGGCATCATCCGGCAGGGCCACCTCGTCGCCGTCGAGACGGTCTCAGCGCTGCGCGGTCGCCAGATGCGCCGAGTCGAGATTGACTTCGAAGGGGTGCTCACCGAAGCGGATCTCAGCGCGGTGCCGGGCGTGCGCGATCTGGTGCTCCACCCGGATCGCGTGGAGCTGAACCTCGTTGGCGAGTTCGCCGAGTTGCTCAACGCGGTAACGCACCGAGTACGGCTGCGATGCTTGTACTCGGCCTTTCGGTGTACGCGCGCATCGATCTGGGGATCTACGCCGAGCTCCCGGAAGCGGTGCGCGCGCTCATCGGCATCCCCGCGCACGCAGCCCCGGCGGTCCTGGCCTACAGCGAGATGCTGGCGTCCTTGGGTCACTCGCATTCGTCGGCGTCGCGATCGCGCTGGGCGCTCACGCCGTCGCTGGCGAGGAACAGGACCGCACGCTCTCGCTGATTCTCGCCGCCCCCGTGTCTCGCGCGGGCTATGTGCTCGCCCCCGCAACTGCGATCCTCGTGCTCGTGTGCGCCGGCGGAGTGCTGCTCTGGGGGGCCGCCGCGCTCTTCCACGCAGCGCTCGCACTCGCGATCGGCGCCGCAACGGGGCGGAAAACCGCGGCCGCGGGCGCCGCGGTGGCCGTCATGGTGCTCGGTTGGTTGGGCTCCAGCCTCCTGCCGCTCTGGCACGCGGGCGCGGCGAATTGGATTCCCTGGCACTGGTGCAATGGCTCGAGTCCGCTCGTGAACGGCGTGGACGTCGGCCAGATCGCCCTGTCCGTGGGCGGCGCGATCGCGCTGACTGGAGCGGGCGTGCTCGGCTTCCGGACACGCGAACTGCGCCTGAGCGTGGCGACGGGAGTGCTCACACGACTCCAAGCGCTGCCCGGCATCCGCCTGCTCCTGAGAGCAGCGGGCAGCTTTGCCGCGACTTTTCCCGCAGCGATTGCCGCGCTCTTCGGGGGCGGCGACCTTGCCACTCCCGCAGGTTTTCTGCATTTGGAAATCTTCGGGCTGCTCGCCCCGGCCGCGGTCATCCTGGTGGGCGTTGTTGCGGCGAGCGCGGGCCTCGCCGGCGAGGAGCAGCACCGCCGCATGTCTCTGCTGCTCGCTCAGCCCTTCTCTCGGGCCCGCGCGTACTGGACCGTCGGGGCGGCCGCCGCCGTGAATGTCGCGCTCGTGGGAGTGGCGCTCGGGCTGGGGTGCTGGGTGGGGATAGCGGTGTCGGGTGTCGGCATCAGCAGTGCCCATCTGGTGATCGCCTGCGCGTTGCTCATCCTGCTCGGGTGGTGGTTCGCCGCGCTTGCGTTGTTCTCTGCCGCGGCGACGGGGCGGACCGCGCGCGCAACGTGGATCCCCACCGGCTTCGCGCTGTTGAGCTACTTTGGGTCGACGCTGCTGAGCGCGGCGGGCGAAGACCGCTGGGGATGGTGGCAACCGCTTTGGCTCGCGGTGGGGACCGCGATACTCGCGCTCCTGGGACAGCCGCTCATCGCACGGCGAGACATACGAATTGGAGCGTAGCGGCGCCGCCAGTGCTCGTCTGGACGCGACCCTAGGCGCGCTACCGCGTGCCCAGGCTGAAGCCCTGACCTTCCAAGATGAGCGCGAGGACGCGTCGATCCTCACGGTGCATGACACCCTCCACGAAGCGGGTGAGCGCGCCTTCAAGCGTCACGGATCCCGCGCTCGCGCTGACCTTCTGCACCATCGCGACGAGTGTGCGCGGGGCCAGGACTGACTCTTCGAGACCCGGCCGGCCGTCGATCTCGCGCTCGGTGCTGACGTATTCTCCGAAGCCGTCCGATACCGCTCCAGAGAACACCTGCTGACTGATGAAGGCGGCGCGCGCCACGCGCACGAGCTCGTCCGCCCGCCACTCGCTCGGCAACAGGCCGTCCGAGTCGACGGCCGCGGCCGCCGCGAGCAGGCCGTTCTCCACGGGGAAGTCCTCAAAGCGGACCCCGGTGTCCGGGTAGTGCACGCGATAGCTGTTCGCCCCGAAGCGGTTGACGAGTTCGGAGCTCAGCCGGTCGACGCCGCGGTAGCGGTGGGGAGTCTGCTCATTTGCCGTCGCGAGGATCGCGAAGCCCGGCGCGATGCGCACTTCGCGGCCCGCATCCTCCTGCACGCGAAGCGTATCGCCCGGGCGCAACTGCAGGATCCGGTTGAGGCGTTTCAGGAACTCCGCAGGCATCGCGTTCACCTCGTCGAGGATCACCGCTCGCCCCTCCTGCATCGCGCGAAGCAGGGGACCCGGCGTAAACACACTCACGGTCGCGCCGTTCTCGGCCCGGAGTTCGTGGGTGCCGATCACCTGCGCCGAGGAGATGTCGCCGTAGCCGGATACGAGCTCGGGTTCCGCACCTGTCGTAGTGCGTGCGAGATGCTCGGCGAGTGCGGTCTTCGCGCCGCCGGTTTCACCCAGGAGCAGCACGGGATCGCCGCGGAGGAGGGCGGGCGCGGCCTCCGCGATGATCCCGCGCATCTGTCCAGTGAGGAGCAAACCATTCCGCAACTGATCGCGTGCTTCGCGCAGGCGGAGTGTGCCGAGCGCCTCGAGCACTCCGTCGAGCGGTGAGAGCATGGCGTCCTGGTCCGCTCCGGCAGGGCATGCGGGGGCTGCGGCGTCGGCGCGCAGGGCCGCCACGCGCGTGCGCTCGCGCGACGTGAGGCTACGGTGTTGCGCGATGGCCCGGGAAACGAGCTCGTCTGCCTCAGCGCCAGCTGCGCGGCTCGCGAGCTCTCTCCGGCGTGCCATCACCGCGGTCCGGAGCGCAGCAGCCCGCGCAGTGAGTGCGCCTTCGAGCACCTCTTGGTGCTCCGGTTCTGCGGCGAGCGCGTTCAGCTTGGTGCGAAGCGCGTCACGATCCGCGACATGCTCTGCACTCCGCTCGGGGTCACCCTCGGCTACGATCGCACGGCGCACGCGGCGCAGTTCAGCTTGGAGTTCGCGCGCTTCAGCAAGCACCGCGGTGGGATCGAAGGAGTGCATGCTCGTCACGCTACCACCCGGATGATGAGCGGCGGGTCGCCGCGCATCCGCCCGCTAGGGTGAAGTGCATGACGAGCGAGGCGGGAGCGGAGCTGCGGGCACGGCTCGCCGCGGCGGGGGCAGTACTCGGCCTTCCCATCGAAGTCCACGAGGGTGATGACTGGTCAATTGCTGATGGCGTGCTGCACGTCGGCCTTGGTTGGTACAGCGTGCGTGGTCACTCCGCGGAGGAAGCCGTCGCGCTTGCACTGCTGCACCTGTGGGAGGGCCCCCGGGCTGCACGACTCGCACCGGCTCGCGCTCGGCGCCGCGACTCTGTGGTGGCGCAGCGCCCCGAGCTTACGCCGCTTCTGGACGCGGTGATTCGGCTGCAGTCTGCGCGCGAGCTCCTCCAAGCGATGCCGGGTCTGCGCGTGCCTCTCGCGGCGGCGCTGACGCGCAGTCTGCCTGCGGACCCCGATACGCTGCCCCGGCACGTGCAGTGGGTGACCCAGCTGCTCGCGCGCGGCATGGGCTTCCGATTCGGGGGTGCACCGAGCGACGCGCTCGTCGCCGCGGAGCTTGCGCAGCTCGCCACTGCCGGCGGCGCTGGCCGTGATGCCCTGAGTCTCGTGCTGGCGCCGGACTCCACACGGCCCGCCCTGCAGCGGTACGAGCGTGCGCTCGTGCTGCTGCTCCCGCCGTATGAGCGCCTGCTCACCGCCGATCTCGCAGCGGCGGGCCTGGATTCGGGCTCCGAAGCCGGTGTCGTGGACAAGCCGGAGCCAGGGGTCGAAGGCCTTGCGGGCGCCCCCGGCGCCGAGGACGAGGCTGCACCGGGAGCTGATGCTGAGCTGAGCGAGGGCGCCGCCGATGCTGCCGCAGATGAGCAAGAGCGCGCTCGCGCTGGGGAGGGACAGGAGCGCGCGGAGGGAGCGGATCTCTTCGCGGCTGAGCAGGCGGGCTTCGTCGAGCGCATGCTGGAGACCCCGCTCCCGGGCGCTGGCGCGTTCTGGGAAGCGGCTCTCGCCGCCGAGGCAGAGGCCGGCCGGGATGACGACGCCGCACCGCGTGAACCTGGCGAGTACGCCGGTGGGGGCGGCTACGCCGGCGCGACGGCGCTGCACGAGTATCGCGCACGGGTCGCTGACCTCGGAGCCGCGATCGAGCGCATGCGGGAGGTCTGGGCGCGGGTGATCGCCGAGCGCATTGCGCTGCGGCCCACGCTCAGTCGGCGGCCCCGGCCGGAGGGCGAGGAACTTGCCGGAGAGGCGCTCCCCACGGCCCTCGCCCAGGCGCGCGCCGGCATTCCCCGGCCAGACGCATACCGCAGTCGCGTGCAGATGCCCCGCCGTGCCCGGCGCGCGGGGAGCACGGACTACGTGTTTCTCATCGATCGATCGGCATCCATGCAGGGGCGCATCGCGGCGGCGGCGTCCGACGCGATGATCGTGCTGCTCGAGTCGCTCGCCGCGGTGGAGCGTGATATCGAGTTCGCTGAGCGGGCGACCGGGACCGGTCTCGAGCTCGACGTGCGCACCGCGCTCGTCGTGTTCGACGCTGAGGCGCACACGGTGAAGCCGCTGTCCCGCGGGTTGAGCGACGCGGTACGGCGCGAGCTCGACGCCGCGATCCGCAGCCCGCAGGGCTCCACGAACGACGGCGCGGCGCTTGCGGCGGCCGGTGCCGAGCTGGGACTGGCCGGCGGCCGCCCCGTGAGCGACGCGGACGGGATCGCCCGAACGCGCCTCGTGTTCCTCATCAGCGATGGCGGATCGAACGACCCGCTCGCGGCCGCGCGCCAGCTCCGGCTCTTGCAGCAGGCGGGCGTCCGTGTGATCGGGTGTGGACTCGGCACGGACGACCTGCGTGCGCGCTATGCCCCTGACGGTATCCGCGTCGATGATCCCACGCAGCTTGCGGGCGCGCTCCACGACATCATTGCCGCGGATGTTGCGCAGCAGCTCGCGCACCCGGGCCGGTAGTAGCCTGGGGACATGATGGTGCAGCCAGGGCATGATGAGCAGTTGCAGTTGGTGCGAGCGCTCTTTCCAAGCCTCGCGCGCGACTTCGAGTCGATGAGCGCACCCGCGGCCGGCTCGGGTGCGGCGGCAGAGTTCGACGCCTGGCTCGATCGCGAGGCTGGTGCGGTGCTCGCCGGCGCCGCGTTCACCGCGATCACTGACCCCGCGGTTGCCGGGCGCTTCGACACGGCCTTTGCCCGCGCCCGCGCTGCGGCGCGGCTCCTCGAGGCTGAGCTCCCCGAACCGGAAGCGTTTGCCGCAGCAGGAAGCGACCTCGGCCATTTTGGTGAGCTCTTAGGCGATCGCCCCGATCTGGTTCCCGTACCGGCACCGTACGGCCTGGGGATCGACCGCTGGCGCGCGGCGTTCACCCGGGCGGGCTCAGCGCACCCGGATGTGCTGAAGAGCGCGGACGGCGTCTCCCCACTGATCCTCGCCGCAGACGCGGAGCGCGGATTCGACGCGCTCGATCGTATTCCCGAGGGTGCGGGGCCGTTGCCGGTCGTTGCGCAGCGTCCCTCGTCCGGCGCGGTGGCGCGGTGGACCCTGCGCCTCGTGCCGGGGCAGCCCACGCCAAGCGTGCTCGGGCTCGGTTTTGCACACGGACCACACGTGTCACTGCCCGAACTGCTCATGCTGCAGCTCATGCGCATTCTCGCGGGGGAGCAGCCGATCGACACGGGCACGTTCACCTGGCTCGCGGGGTCCATCGCGGACGGCCGGCTTGCGGCTCGTCACGTTTACGATGCTGGCGAACGCGTGATTCGAATCACCTGCCGCGAGACGGGAAACCAAGGCCCCCATCTCGGCTCGCGCGCCCCGCTCGCCTAATCGGATCGAGATCAGTCCCACTCGCTCGTCGCGGCATCGCGCGTCGACGGCAACCTGGTGGCCTGCCCCCACTCGAGCACCTCGGTGGGCACCTGCAACTCTGCAGGGTTCGCACCGCTCTTCTCGATGATCTCTGCGATGGGGACGACACCTCCGGTGCGGCGGAGGATTCGGGACCGAACATACGCGCGGGCATAGATCTCGGGGCGTCGCGCCGAGTCCGGGCGCACGAAGCGCTGCTCGATGTACACCGCCTGCTCGTCGAAGCCCAGAATGCGGGTCTCGATCCAGAAGCGCTGCCACGGGTTCAGCGACTTCCGGTACGAGATGGTTTGCCCGACAACCACCGGGTACCACCCTTCGCGCTGGAACAGCTCCCACACGCCGTTGCGCTGCAGCAGGTCGAAGCGCGCGACGTCCATGATCGACAGGTACTTGCCGTTGTTCATGTGGCGGAGCATGTCCATGTCGGTCGGCCACACGCGGAACCGTGATCGCCCCACATCGCCAAAGCCGAGCGCGGTGCCGCGCCGTCCGACGAACCACAAGTGCCACAGAGTGCGGAAGATCATATGCATGCGCGCCAGCCTATGCCTGGCGGCACTGCCCGCGCCGAAGTCTGCGGCGAGGGCACAAGCGTGGGGTGCTGGGCCAGCGGGGGATGAAACACCCTGAACGAATCAGGCGGGACGGGTGGGGCGCAGGTGTACACTGGTTCGGCGCAGTCGCGCGCCTGAACCTCACAGAACCCGGAGAACCTGCATGGCAACCTCGAACGACATCAAGAACGGCACCGTTATCAAGGAGAACGGTCAGCTCTGGAGCGTGGTCGAGTTCCAGCACGTCAAGCCGGGCAAGGGTGGCGCGTTCGTTCGCACGAAGCAGAAGAACGTAGTGTCGGGCAAGATCATCGACAAGACGTACAACGCCGGCGCGAAGATCGAGACCGCGAACGTGGACCGCCGCGACTTCCAGTACCTCTACCAGGATGGCGCTGACTTCGTGTTCATGGACCAGTCTGACTACGACCAGTTGACTGTGTCCGCCGTTGTCGTGGGCGACGCCGCGAAGTACATGCTGGAGAGCCAGCAGGTGCAGATCGGCCTCCACGAGGGCGAGCCCCTCTACCTTGAGATGCCCGCCTCCGTGGTGCTCGAGGTCACGTACACCGAGCCCGGTCTGCAGGGTGATCGCTCCACCGGCGGCACGAAGCCCGCAACCGTCGAGACGGGCGCTGAGATCCAGGTGCCGCTCTTCCTCGAGGCAGGCACCAAGATCAAGGTGGACACCCGCACGGGTGACTACCTCGGCCGCGTGAACGACTAACGTTGTCGGCTCGGACGAAGGCGCGCAAGCGCGCGCTTGACATGCTCTACCAGGCCGATGTGCGTGGAGAGTCGATCCTCACCATCGTCAACGCTGAGGCGAAGCGTGCTGCGGGGGAGCCCGACCGGGCAGCCTCCTGGCTGTACGCGCGTGAAATCGTCGATGGGGTCACCGACCACCGCGACGAGATCGACGAGCTCATCATGAGCTACGCCCAGGGATGGACGCTCGATCGGATGCCCAACGTGGACCGCGCGCTTCTGCGCCTTGCCGCGTGGGAGATCCTCTTCAACGCTGAAGTTCCCACGCCCGTCGCGATCGACGAGGCCGTGGAGCTCGCAAAGGAATACTCGACGGATGACTCCGGTCGTTTCGTCAACGGCGTGCTGGGTCGTATCGCGGACCACGCGCACGACTAACGCCGGTGCGGGCGCGCCCCTGTGCGCGCCCGCACACCGCAGCGGTTCTGATCCGCTATGATGGTTCTCATCAGCTTTTCTTTAACTGCCGTCCTGTGAGGCGGAGAAGGGGGGCTCGAATATGGGTACGCGTGTTGTGCTGGAAAGCGCAGAAATCTCGCGGGCGCTGACTCGAATCTCGCACGAAATTATCGAGGCGAACAAGGGCGTTGCTGGCCTTGTTCTCGTGGGCATCCCCACGCGTGGCACGTTTCTCGCCGCGCGGATTGCCGACACGATCTCCCGCATTGAGGGCGAGCGCGTTCCCGTTGCAAGCCTCGATGTCACGATGTACCGTGACGATCTTGCGCAGAATCCGACCCGGACGCCGCACCCGACGGACATGCCCGTGAGCGGCATCGACGGCAGCACGGTCGTGCTGGTCGATGATGTGTTGTACTCCGGGCGCACCGTCCGCGCGGCACTCGATGCGCTGGGCGATCATGGTCGGCCGAAGGCGGTTCGCCTTGCCGCGCTGATCGATCGCGGGCACCGCGAGCTGCCCATTCGCGCGGACTACATCGGGAAGAACCTCCCGAGCGCGAAGCATGAGCGCATCTCCGTGCGTCTCGCCGAGCACGACGGGGTCGACGAGGTGACGATCTCCTCCGATGACACGGGCGAGGGTACGCACCAGGCCGAGGAGGCTCGCGCGTGAGGCACCTGCTCGACACGAAGACACTCACCCGCGATGAGGCGATTCTTATCCTCGACACCGCGGAGGACATGGCCGCGACGCAGCAGCGCGAGGTCAAGAAGCTACCGACCCTGCGCGGAAAGACTGTCGTGAACCTCTTCTTCGAGGATTCGACACGCACGCGCATCTCGTTCGAGGCCGCCGCAAAGCGCCTCTCCGCAGATGTGATCAACTTCAGCGCGAAGGGTTCCTCGGTGTCGAAGGGCGAATCGCTAAAGGACACCGCTCAGACCCTGCAGGCGATCGGCGCGGACGGCGTCGTGATCCGGCACCCCGCATCCGGCGCCCCTGCGCGACTCGCCTCGAGCGGCTGGATCGACGCTGGCGTGCTGAACGCCGGTGATGGGACGCACGAGCACCCGACGCAGGCCCTCCTTGACGCGTTTACCATGCGACGGAGGCTCTTTGGCGAGGCAAGCCGTGGTCGCGATCTTGACGGCGTCTCCGTGGTCATTGTGGGCGACATTGCGCACTCTCGCGTGGCCCGCTCGAACCTGTGGCTCCTGAATGTGCTCGGCGCACGCGTCAGCTTTGTCGCCCCGGAGACGCTCCTGCCCTACGGCACGCGCGAGTGGCCCGTGACGATCCATCACTCCCTCGACACTGCGCTGCGCGTAGAGCGCCCCGACGTCGTCATGCTGCTGCGCATCCAGACGGAGCGCATGCACGCCGCGTTCTTCCCGAACGAGCGAGAGTACGCCCGCAACTGGGGCCTCGACGACGCCCGGTTGGCCGCCCTCACCGAGCGGGCGATTGTGATGCACCCGGGACCCATGAATCGGGGGCTCGAGATTTCCTCGCGCGCTGCCGACTCGCCGCGTTCCACGGTGCTTGAGCAGGTCGCGAACGGCGTGTCCGTGCGAATGGCTGCCCTGTATCTGCTGCTCTCCGGCGAGCGCGGCGCCCAAGCAACACCTGAACGAATCACCCCCCGTGGAGGAGAGACCGAATGACCACGAATCCCGGAATCCTGATCCGCGGGGCGCGCCTCGCTGCGACGCTCACCGAGCGCGGCAGCGACACACTCGCCGCGGAGCCGGTGGACCTGCGCATCGCCGATGGGCGCATCGTGGAGCGTGGCACGGGCCTCGAAGCACGCGCGGACGAGCGCGTCATTGACGCTGCCGGACTCATCGCACTGACTGGACTTGTCGACCTGCACACGCACCTGCGCGAGCCAGGTTTTGAGCAGTCGGAGACGGTGCTCACCGGCACTCGCGCGGCGGCCGCTGGCGGCTTCACGAGTGTCTTCGCAATGGCAAACACGCTCCCCGTGCAGGACACGGCGGGTGTGGTGGAGCAGGTGCAGGCCCTCGGCGATGCTGGTGGCTACGCAACGGTGCGCCCGATTGGCGCGGTAACCGAGGATCTCGCTGGCGAGAAGCTCAGCGAGATCGGCGCGATGGCGCAGTCCCGCGCCCAGGTGCGCGTCTTTTCCGACGATGGCAAGTGCGTGCATGACCCGCTGCTCATGCGTCGGGCGCTCGAGTACGTGAAGACGTTCGGCGGTGTCATCGCGCAGCACGCACAGGATCCCCGGCTCACTGAAGGCGCGCAGATGAACGAGGGCACTCTCTCGAGCGAGCTCGGGCTGAAGGGCTGGCCCGCGGTTGCCGAGGAATCGATCATCGCTCGCGATGTGTTGCTCGCCGAACACACGGGCTCGCGACTGCACATCTGCCACCTCTCGACGGCCGGCTCGGTTGAGGTGGTGCGCTGGGCGAAGGCCCGGGGCGTGCAGGTGACCGCTGAGGTAACACCACACCACCTCATCCTGACCGAAGAGCTCGTTCGCAGCTACGATGCGCGCTACAAGGTCAACCCTCCGCTGCGCCGCGAGGAGGACGTGCAGGCCTTGCGCCGCGCGGTCGCCGAGGGCGTCATTGACATCATCGCCACCGACCATGCTCCGCACCCGATCGAGGCGAAGGAGTGCGAGTGGGACGCCGCCGCGTTTGGCATGGTCGGCCTGGAGTCGGCGCTCCCGATTGCGCTCCTCACGCTCATCGCCGAGGGACACATCAGCTGGGCCGAGCTTGAGCAGCTGCTGTCGCAGCGCCCCGCACAGATCGGCGGGCTCAGCGACCACCCGAGCGTGCTCGACGCCGGCCAGGTGGCCGACCTCGTGCTCGTGGACCCTGCGGGGAGCAGCACATTCGACCTCGCTCGCCTGCAGGGCCTCAGCGAGAACTCGCCGTACCTTGGTATGGAGCTGCCCGGCCGCATCGTGCACACCGTGCGCCGGGGCTACCTCACGGTGGCTGACGGCGAGCTGATTGACGCGGCGCAGGTCGCAGCAGCCGCTCACACTGCCGGCGCAGTTCAGGGAGGTGTGCGATGAGCCGCACCACATTCATCATCCTCATGTCGTCGATCGCGGTACTCGCGTTCGCCGGAATGTGGATCGCGTGGCGCGGGCGGACTCGCCGCGATGCGGCAATCGCGAGCGCGACGCCGCAGCCCGAGCTCACCGGCGCACCGCTTGCGCACTTCCCGCGTGCGAGCTACGTCTCCACCACGCCTGCCGGAGCCCCGCTCGAGCGTGTAGCCATTCCCGGGCTGCGCTACAAGGGGTACGCAGAGGTCACGGTGCACGGTGACGGCGTGACCATTGCCGTGACCGGCGAGGCACCCGTGACGATCCCCGCATCGCAGATCATTGGCTCCGGCGCCGCCGGCGGCCGAATCGGGAAGGCCGTCGAGCCCGGCGGTCTCTCGCTCCTGCGCTGGGCACTTCCCGCTCCGGGAAGTGACGCGCGCGAACTTGAGTCGAGTTTCCGACTCGCAGACCCCGCGGAACAGGCTCGCTTCGCCGAAGCCGTCGCCGCAGTCAGCCAGCACAGAACCTCGGGTTCCGCGGCCGGCACACAGACCAACACCACTCACCCCACGATCCAGGAGGAAGCGTGACCACGAACACGACCGAAGTAACGGCGCCGCCAGCCGCCGTAGTGCCGAACGGCGCTGCGGTGCTCGTTCTCGAGGACGGCACCCGATACACCGGCCGCGCGTATGGCGCAACGGGTCGCACCCTGGGCGAGATCGTCTTCTCTACCGGCATGACCGGGTACCAGGAGACCCTGACTGACCCGTCCTACGCAGGACAGATCGTGCTCATGACCGCGCCGCACATCGGAAACACCGGCTCGAACGACGACGACATGGAGTCGCGCAAGATCTGGGTCTCCGGCTTCATCGTGCGCGATCCCGCACGCCGCGTCTCGAACTTCCGTGCCGAGCGCTCGCTCGATGAGGATCTCGCGAATGATGGCGTCGTCGGCATTTCAGGCATCGACACCCGTGCGGTCACGCGCCGCATCCGCTCCGCTGGTGCGATGCGCGCCGGAGTCTTCTCCGGCGCCGAGCTTGATCTCTCCGACGAGGCGCAGCTCGAGCTCGTGCGCGAGCAGGCTGGTATGGCAGGCAAGAACCTCTCGCAGGAGGTCACGACGCCCGAGCGCTACGACGTCCCCGCAGCAGAGGGCGTTGCACGAGTTGGCTCGATCGCGGTCCTCGACCTGGGCATCAAGCGCGCCACCGTGCGTTACCTGTCTGAGCACGGCTTCGACGTGATCGTGCTCCCCGCGGGCACGACACTCGAGGAGATCCGCGCGCTCGCTCCCGACGCGCTCTTCTACTCGAACGGCCCCGGCGACCCCTCGGCAAGCACGGCGCAGGTGGAACTCCTCGAGCAGCTGCTGCGCGACGGCATCCCGTACTTCGGCATCTGCTTCGGCAACCAGCTGCTCGGCCGCGCGCTCGGCTTCGACACCTACAAGCTGCCCTTCGGTCACCGCGGAATCAACCAGCCGGTGCTCGACAAGCGCACGGGTCGCGTTGAAATCACCGCGCAGAACCACGGCTTCGCTGTCGACGCCCCGCTCGAGGGCGAGACTGAGTCGCCCGCCGGCTTCGGCCGCGTGCAGGTCAGCCACGTGAGCCTCAACGATCAGGTCGTTGAGGGTCTCGAGTGCCTCGATATCCCCGCGTTCTCCGTGCAGTACCACCCTGAGGCGGCCGCTGGCCCGCACGACGCCTTCTACCTCTTCGACCGCTTCCGCGCTCTGGTCCAAGACCGCGCCGCAGCCGCCGACACGACCACCCAGGGAGCCTAAGAGCCATGCCCAAGCGTTCAGACATTAATTCCGTTCTCGTCATCGGTTCCGGCCCGATCGTCATCGGCCAGGCCTGCGAGTTCGATTACTCCGGTACTCAGGCCTGCCGTGTGCTGCGGGAGGAGGGCGTGCGCGTCATCCTCGTGAACTCGAACCCCGCGACGATCATGACCGACCCCGACTTCGCCGACGCGACCTACGTCGAGCCGATCACCGCCGCGGTCATCGAGACGATCATTCAGAAGGAGAAGCCCGACGCGATCCTGCCCACCCTGGGTGGCCAGACAGCGCTCAACGCGGCCATGGAGCTGCACGAGCAGGGCATCCTCGAGAAGTACAACGTCGAGCTGATCGGCGCGAAGGTCGACGCCATCCAGAAGGGTGAGGATCGCCAGCTGTTCAAGGACATCGCCATCGCCGCTGGTGCGGGCGTCGCGAAGTCCTACGTGGCACACACCCTCGAGGAGGCGAAGGAGTACGCCCTGGACCTCGGGTACCCGCTCGTCGTGCGTCCGTCCTTCACCATGGGTGGTCTCGGTTCGGGCTTCGCCTACACCGAGGAAGAGCTCGTACGCATCGTCACCGACGGCCTGCACTACAGCCCGACGACGGAGGTGCTCCTCGAGGAGTCGATCCTCGGTTGGAAGGAGTATGAGCTTGAGCTCATGCGCGACACCAAGGACAACGCGGTTGTCGTGTGCTCCATCGAAAACGTCGACGCCGTGGGCGTGCACACGGGCGACTCGATCACCGTTGCCCCGGCGCTGACGCTCACCGACCGTGAGTTCCAGAACCTTCGCGACATCTCGATCGACATCATTCGTCGCGTCGGCGTGGACACGGGCGGCTGCAACATTCAGTTCGCAATCGATCCGGTTGATGGTCGTGTGGTGGTCATCGAGATGAACCCGCGCGTCTCGCGTTCCTCCGCGCTCGCTTCGAAGGCGACGGGCTTCCCGATTGCCAAGATCGCCGCGAAGCTTGCGATCGGCTACACGCTCGACGAGATCCCGAACGACATCACGCAGAAGACCCCGGCCTCCTTCGAGCCCGCGATCGACTACATCGTTGTGAAGACTCCGCGCTTCGCGTTCGAGAAGTTCCCCGCCGCCGACGACACGCTCACCACGACCATGAAGTCGGTCGGCGAGGCGATGGCGATCGGCCGGAACTTCACGACCGCCCTGCAGAAGTCGCTGCGTTCACTCGAGAAGCGCGGCACCTCGTTCCACTGGGACGCGATCGACTCGGCGACTGCTGCGGACCGCGTCGCAACGCTGCTTGAGACGATCAAGCGTCCCACCGACGGCCGCATCGTTGACGTGCAGCAGGCGCTTCGCCTCGGCGCGACGATCGAGCAGGTCTTTGAGTCGACCGCGATCGACCCCTGGTTCCTCGACCAGATCGTGCTGATCAACGAGGTCGCAGAGCTCGTCAAGGCGGCTCCGCAGCTCACCCTTGATGTGCTGCGCGAGGCAAAGGACCACGGCTTCTCTGATGCCCAGATCGCTGCGATTCGCGGCATCTCGGAGTCCGAGGTGCGCGGCCTCCGTCACGGCCTCGGCCTGCGCCCGGTCTTCAAGACGGTGGATACCTGCGCCGGCGAGTTCCCTGCGCTGACCCCGTACCACTACTCGTCGTACGACCTGGAGACCGAGGTCACGCCGTCCGACCGCAAGAAGGTCGTCATCCTCGGTTCGGGCCCCAACCGCATTGGCCAGGGCGTCGAGTTCGACTACTCCTGCGTGCACGCCTCGTTCGCACTCTCGGACGCGGGCTACGAGACCATCATGATCAACTGCAACCCCGAGACCGTGTCGACCGACTACGACACCTCGGATCGCCTTTACTTCGAGCCCCTCACGCTCGAGGACGTGCTTGAAGTGATTCACGCCGAGCAGGCATCGGGCGAGCTTTTGGGCGTCGTCGTCCAGCTGGGCGGCCAGACCGCACTGGGCCTCGCGCAGCCGCTGAAGGATGCCGGGATCCCGATCCTCGGTACCACCCCCGAGGCGATCGATCTCGCGGAGGAGCGAGGTGCGTTCGCGGGAATCCTTGAGCGGGCCGGCCTTGTGGCACCGCGCAACGGCACCGCGATCGACGAGGAGGGTGCCGTGCGCATCGCCGAGGAGATCGGGTACCCCGTACTCGTTCGCCCGTCGTTCGTGCTCGGCGGCCGTGGCATGGAGATCGTGTACGACACCGAGTCGCTGCGTGGCTACTTTGGCCGTATTGAGGGCCACGCCCTCGTGGGCCCTGGCCACCCGCTGCTCGTCGACCGTTTCCTGGACGACGCGATCGAGATTGACGTTGACGCCCTCTACGACGGCGAGCAGCTCTACGTCGGCGGAGTCATGGAGCACATCGAGGAAGCGGGTGTGCACTCGGGCGACTCGAGCTGCACGCTGCCGCCCGTAACGCTCGGCCACGACCAGATCGCACAGGTACGCGAGGCCACGCTCGGCATCGCTGCGGGCCTGGGCGTGCGCGGCCTGCTCAATGTGCAGTTCGCCATTGGGCAGGGCGTGCTCTACGTCCTCGAGGCGAACCCCCGCGCGAGCCGCACGGTGCCCTTCGTTTCGAAGGCGCTCGGTATTCCTCTCGCAAAGGCCGCGTCGCGCGTGATGGCGGGCGAGTCGATCGCTCAGCTCATCGAGGCGGGTCTCCTGCCCGAGCGCGATGGTTCGCGCGCTCCAATCGATTCGCCGATCGCTGTGAAGGAGGCGGTGCTGCCGTTCAAGCGCTTCCGCACGCACGAGGGTCTCGTTGTCGACTCGCTGCTCGGCCCCGAGATGCGCTCGACCGGTGAGGTCATGGGCATGGACCGCGACTTCCCGACCGCGTTTGCGAAGAGCCAGTCTGCCGCGGGCAGCGAGCTGCCGGTCTCGGGCACGGTCTTTCTCTCGGTCGCCGATCGCGACAAGCGCTCGGTCGTGCTCCCCGCACTCCGCATGCAGGAACTCGGCTACCGCATTCTCGCAACCCCCGGCACGCAGGTCGTGCTTGCCCGCAACGGCATCGAGTCCGAGGTGGTCCGGAAGCACCACGCGCAGGCGGAGGGTGACACGATCGTTGATCTCATCAACCGCGGCGAGGTCGACATGATCGTCAACACCCCCTCGGGCAGCTCCGCGCGCGCTGACGGCTACGAGATTCGGGCGGCTGCCGTTGCTGCCGACAAGCCGATCTTCACGACCGTCTCCGAGCTGTCAGCTGCGGTGGGTGCTGTGTCTGCCCAGAAGCTCGGCTTCGACGTCAAGTCGTTGCAGGAGTATGAAGCGGATCGCGTGGCCGCACGCGCTGAGGAGGCCGCTGCACGATGAGCACCCCGACGTTCGGTACCCGGCTCGCGTCAGAGCTCGCTGCGAAGCGACACCTGTGCGTGGGGATCGATCCCCACGCACCGCTGCTCGCCGATTGGGGGCTCGCCGATGATGCGGCTGGGGCCGAGCGGATGGGTCGCGATGTGGTCGCGGCCGCGGCCGGCGTTGCCGCCTGCGTGAAGCCGCAGATCGCTTTCTTCGAGCGCTTCGGTTCTGCAGGCTTTATCGCGCTCGAGCGCGTTCTCGCAGATGCCCGCGCTGCTGGGGTGCTCGTCATCGCGGACGTGAAGCGTGGCGACATTGGATCAAGCTTCGCCGCATACGCGGACGCCTGGCTCCAGCCAGGCTCGCCGCTCGAGGCCGACGCGATGACCGTCGCCGCATACCAGGGGTTCGGGAGCCTGGACGGCGCCCTCCCGCACGTTCGCGAGCATGGCAAGGGCTTGTTCGTGCTCGCGGCGACTTCCAATCCGGAGGCGCGCGAGGTACAGCTCGCGAAGCGCGCCGATGGCCGATCGGTGGCACGCGCGATGCTTGACGACGCGCTCGCGATCGAGGGCGTCGCAGACGACCACGTGAACTCGGTGGGGGTTGTGCTCGGCGCAACACTCGACCTTGCCGAGTTCGGCATCGACCCGGCCGCGCCTCCCGCGCGGCCCGCACTTCCCGTCTTGGCGCCCGGTTTCGGGTTCCAGGGCGCCCGCGTCGAGGACGCGGGAAAGATCTTCGGTGGCCTGGGCTGGGCGCTGCTCGCGAGCGAGTCTCGCAGCGTGCTCGCCGGGGGCGCCGAGGGGCTCGCAGCGCGCGTTCGCGCTCGGGCCGACGCCGTCGCGACCGCGCTGACGGTGTAGCTGGCTGGGGGAACGAAGATGAGTGGAGAGAAGATGAGCAACTCAACCGATCCCACCGCACGCTCCATGCCTGCGGTTGATCGCGTCGCGGCGAATCGCGCCGCGATCGCGGCGCGACAGGCGCGCGCCGAATTGAAGCGTCGCTTGCGAAACGGGGAGCTGTCGCCGCTCCGCGTGCTTGAACAGTCGCGTGTTCCGGGAAGCCCCGCAGCGACGCTGCGTATCACCGACTTCCTCCTGTCCTTCCCCGCGATTGGCGTGGTGAAGGCGGAACGCGTGCGTGAACAGCTCGACATCTCCGAACGGAAACGTCTCGGCGGTCTCGGTGCGCTCCAGCGCGAGCGACTTGAGCGTTTTGTGCGTGAACGCACGGGTGCAGAGACGGCCACGGGGCGCCCGCCGCTCACGGTGCTCGCCGGTCCCACCGCGGTGGGCAAGGGCACAGTCGCCGCGTACATTCGCGAGCACTACCCCGAGGTGCGGCACTCAGTCTCCGCGACGACGCGGGATCCGCGGCCCGGCGAGGTCGATGGTTCGCACTACATCTTCGTTGATGACGAGGGCTTTGACCGGATGCTCGCGTCCGATGAACTCCTCGAGTGGGCGACCGTGCACAACAAGCACCGCTACGGCACCCCGCGCGGTCCGGTCGACGAGGCCGCCGCTCGCGGTGAGCTCATGCTGCTGGAGATCGACCTCCAGGGCGCGCGTCAGGTACGCGCGAGCATGCCGGAGGCACGCCTGGTGTTCCTCGCCCCGCCGAGCTGGGACGAGCTTGTGCACCGACTCGTGGGCCGCGGCACCGAGGACGAGGAGGAACGCACGCGTCGCCTCGAGACCGCAAAGATTGAGCTTGCGGCCGCCGACGAGTTCGATGAGATCATCGTGAACGACGAGGTTCCCCGGGCTGCGGCCCGGCTCCTCGATGTGATGCGTGGCGGCGAACGCGACCTCGAGCTGAACGGGGCGTGATGATGCAGGTTGCGGATCTCGACCCCACCCAGTTTCTCGGGATCCCACTCGCGCTAGTGGGAGCTGCGCTCCTCGCCTTCGGCGCGCAATATCAGTCGCGCGGCCTGAACAAGGTCGAGCGCATTGTGGGGGAGAGCGCCGGTTCTGGGCTCTCCTGGGGTCATATCCGCAACCTGCTCCGCCGCCCGTCGTGGGTGGTCGGCACGGTGCTGCTCGGCCTGGCGGTCGCCTTTCAGATCGGCTCGCTATCCCTCTCACCGCTGATCATCGTGCAGCCGATCGGCGTGGTCGGGCTCATCATCACGTCGATTCTCAACTCCCGCGTGAGCGGAGTCCATCTCGGCAAGCGCGTCCGTGCCTCCCTCGCCCTCGCGGTACTGGGAATCGTCGCGTTCGTCACAATCGCTGCGTTCACGGCACGGGATCGCCCGGTCACCGACACGAAGCTCATCGTGATTTTGCTCACGTTCGCTGCGGTGCTCGCGCTTTCCCTTGTCCTGTTTGTCGCTTTCCGGCACCGCGGCATTGCGCTCCTCTACATCGTAGGAGCCGGGATTCTCTATGGCTTCGTGGCGACCTTTGCGAAGGCCGTGATCGGCCGGCTGCAGCAGGGCGAGTTCGAGTGGCTCACCTGGGCCTGCGTGGCCGCCCTGGTGGTCGGCGCGCTCCTCGGTATGGTGTTCGTACAGAACGCCTACTCCTCGGGGCCGCCGGACCTCGTCGTCGCCGGCCTCACCGTGATCGATCCGATCGTCGCAGTACTCATCGGCATTGTCGTGCTGCAGGAAGCAGCGGGAGCGCCGGGCTGGGCGATCCTGGTCTACATTGCCTCCGGTCTGGTCGCGATCGCCGGGGTGCTTGGACTCGCGCGGTTCCACCCCCAGGCCGGGGGAGAGGAATCCGCGCAACAGGGTGCACCTGAACACACGGCGTGAGATACTGACGACGGGGGCGGTGGCGAGCCCTAACCCCGCAGCCCGAACAAGGAGCGAACATGAGTGAGCAGCCGATCCGGATCATCACGACGGAGTCTCGCCGCGCACCCTGGTGGGTGCTGCTCATCGTCGGCATCTTCGTCGCGCTCGCGGGCATTGGTCTGCTCGTGTGGCCGTTCGTCGCGGCGAGCGGAATGCTCGCGGTGATCTTCGGCGCCGCACTGATTGCGAACGGGCTCGCGATGCTTGTCCGCGGAAGCGCGAGCGTGGGTACGCGGGTGGTCGGCTCAGTTTTCATTCTCGCCGGGATCCTCGCGATGGTGTTCTCAGCACTCACTGGAAAAGCGCTCGTGATTCTTGTGGGCGCCGCATTGATCGTCGTGGGCGTCTCCTGGCTCATCCTGTCGCTCCGCATGGCTCGAGGCGGCTCCGGCTTCCTTCTCGTCCCGGGGATCCTCGCGATCCTGGGCGGCGTCTTCGCCCTGATCTGGCCTGCGACGGCGCTTGGCATCGTGGCCTTCTGCGCGGGCATCGCGATGCTGCTCTTTGGTATCTCGCTGTGCTGGGGTGCGGTGCGCCTGCGCGGAACCCGCGTGGAGCAGACCACCATCATCGTCGAGTGACTCGGGGCCCTGAAAGCGCTGATGGCGCGCGGCCGAAGGTGTGCGTGAACGCTGCGGAGAAGCTCGCCGGGCTCGAATAGCCCAGCTGCATGGCCACCTCGGTGACCGTGTGCTGCTGTAGCAGCGGGAGCGCCGCGAGCAAGCGCGCTCGCATGCGCCAGGCCGCGGGGCTCTCGCCGACGTCGGCTCGAAAAGCTCGTGTGAAGCTCCGTTCGCTCATCGCGAGCGTCCGCGCCCACTCAGCGTTCGAGACTCCTGCATCAGGCTCCCTGAGGTATGCGCGGCAGAGGCGTACGAACTCTGGCGTGCGAGGGAGGCTGATGTGGAAGGGGAGCGGTGCGAGCTCGTGCAGCTCGTGCAGGAGGAGCGCCGCGAGCGCGCCATCCCTGCCTGCGAGATCGTACTCGGCAGGCATACGCACGGCTGCCGCGAGGAGCTCTCGCAGCAGCGCGGAGACCTCGACGACCGTGCACTCCTGCGGCCACCAGGGAACGGCGCTCGGCTCGAGGTACAGACTGTTCGTCACCACGTCGAGCATGCGCACGCGGTGCGGAGTTTCGGGCGGGATCGCGACCGCGCGCTCCGGCGGCACTGTCCACGCGCCGTCAGCTGTTTCGACAAGCATCGTGCCCGTCGCGCCGTACAGGAGCTGCGCACGGCGGTGCTCGTGCCAGTCGAGCAGGTGGCCGGGCGGGTAGTCGGTCGCAATCGCGACGATCGCTCGCGGCAGTGGATCGAGGTCGGAGAGGAGCGCCTCGTGTGCGGTCGGCATGGTCTTCATCGTACGCGGGTTTGGCTGACAATCTCTGAAACTCTGCCGCACTTCGAATGTCAGCCGCCACTCATGCTGCTGAACTGAATGCATGGACTTTGCGACGCTTGCCGTTCTCTGTGGGATCGGTCTCCTTTCTGGCCTCACCACCGTGCTGTTCGGGTTCGGCGGCGGCTTTGTCGCGGTCCCCGTGATCGCGTGGGCGGACGCCAGCCTCGGTGCGGGAGCACTTACTGTGGCCGTCGCCACGTCCTCCGCTGTGATGCTCGTGGGCGCCGGAGTCGCAACCGCCGCGACCCCACGCCGCACGCTCGTGCAACTGCGCGGCGCCCGCGCGCTCCTCCCGTTGCTCGCGCTGGGCGGCGCACTCGGGGCGGTCGCGGGGCTCGGCGCCTCGCCGTGGCTCGTGCGCTGGGGATTTGTCGCGTACCTATGCGTGACGATTGCCGACCTGCTGCTGCGTCCCGGATTCTTTCGTCCGGTTGCGGCACCGGGCCAGACCGCACCACGGTTCGGCGTGCCGAGCTGGCTCGGCCTGCCGATTGGAGCGCTCGCCGCGTTCCTCGGCGTCGGGGGAAGCGTGATGACCGTCCCGCTGCTTCGTCGCGCTGGCGCCCCCATGTCGGACGCCACGGCGCTCGCCAATCCCCTCACACTCGCGCTCAGCGCGCCCGCGCTTGCGGTGTTCCTCACGCTTGGTGGTGGCGTGTCCATGCAGAACGCCCATGTCGGGCTGTTCGGCGCAGTCGATCTCGCCGCCGCTGCCGCCTTGCTCACAGGGTCCATTCCCGTGATCGTGTGGCTGCGCAGGCGGCCGCTGCGACTTCCTGACCGGGCGCACGCGTGGTCGTACCTCGGCCTCCTGTGTGCGGCCACGCTCGCCATGGCGTGCGCACCCGCGTAATGCAGCGGGGGCGCGGAGTGCATCTGCACTCCGCGCCCCCGTGCCGCGGTGGGCCTCCCGCTACGAGCTCTTCAGCTGCGCGGCATCGCCGGGCAACTGGCCCGCGAAGAGGCCACGCCGGCCCAGAATGAAGGCGATCGTGGCGCCCATGAGTGTGAGCGCCGCGATGAGCAACAGGCCCCAGACCGCAGAACCGGTGGTCTGGCTGACCCAGCCGATCGCGTACGGACCGGCGAAGCCTGCGAGGTTGCCGACCGAGTTGATGAAGGCGAGGCCAGCTGCTGCCGCCGTGCCGGTGAGCAGCAGCGGCGGCAGGCTCCAGAAGAGCGGCGTGGACGAGAAGAGCGCGGACATGCCCACGCACAGCGCGCCGAGCGCCAAGACGGGGGTTCCCTGTGCGGCGACCGCTGCGATGAGCGCAAGCGCGGTGATGGTGAGCGCGATACCGACCTGCCGTGGAATGTTGCCCTGCCGACGTGCTGCACGCTCCCATGGGATCATCACGAGCGCAGCGCACAGGTTCGGGATCGCAACCAGTAGGCCGGTGGTGCCGTTGTCGAAATCTCCCATGCTCTTCACGATGGTGGGCAGCCACAATCCAAGCCCGTACGCGCCGAACACGATGCCAAAGAAGAGGAAGATCAGCGCCCAGAGCTTGCCGTTGCTGAACACCTCACGCAGGCGAATCTTGCCGTGGCGCGACTCGGTGTCCGCCGCCTCGCGAGCGAGTGAATCCGCGATCCAGTCGCGCTCGGCGGCGGTAAGCCACTTGGCATCCTTCGGGCTATCCGGCAGCCACTTCAACACAGCGAACGCGAGCAGCACCGCGGGAATGCCCTCGAGGATGAAGACGAGCTGCCAGCCCTCGAGTCCCCACATGCCGTGAAGATTCATGATCCACCCCGAGATGGGGGCAGCGATCGCGTTTGCGAGTGGGTTCGAGAGGCTGAAGATCACGAGGACCTGCGTGCGGTACTCGCGAGGGAACCAGAGCGTGAGGTAGAGCAGCACCCCGGGGAAGAAGCCGGCTTCCGCGACACCCAGAATGAAGCGAATGACACCGAATTGCACTGCGTCCTGCACGAACGCGGTGATGACGGCGACAATGCCCCAGCTCGCCATGATTCGGGCAATCCACTTCCGCGCACCGAAGCGCTCAAGGAGCAGGTTGCTGGGCACCTCGAAGAGGAGATACCCGATGAAGAAGATACCGGCGGCGAGCCCAAACGCGGCCTCGGTCATGCCGAGCGAAGCGGTCATCTCAAGTTTTGCGAAACCGGCATTGTTTCGGTCAATGTACGCAACCAGGTAGAGCACGCCCAAGAATGGGGCGAGGCGCCAGATTGCCTTTTTCATCGCGCTGCGGCCAATCGCCGCCTGTTCCTCCGCGTGCGCGGCCTGCGCTCCGGTGGTGGTCGTCATCTCGTCTCCTTCGGTCCGATGTGCCACATCCCTATATGCTATAGCAAATTAGGCGGCGAGGGAGCGCGGAGTCCCGGGCATGTATCGCCGAGTCTCGATCCGGAAAGAGCGCACCCGCGAGAATCGATACTCCCGCGGCGCACGCCTCGCACCACAGCGGAGCCGGTCATGCATGGTAGGGCGGACGGGGCTTGAACCCGTGACCGGCGGATTATGAGTCCGATGCTCTAACCAACTGAGCTACCGCCCCGAAACAACCCCTCTATCCTATGGGGTCGTGGCGCTCAGGCCGTGCCCCCGCAGAGTGGGTAGGCTGAGATCACTTGCTCGGCACCCGCAAAGGAGCTCCCATGCACACGCTTGACCGCCACATCCCGCTCGGCACTGTTGCGAACCTCCGGGACTTCGGGGGCATCTCGACTCCGACAGGCACGATCGCGCCCGGGCGCGTCCTGCGTTCAGCAAGTCTTGCGAAGCTCGATGCGACAGACGGGGCGGCCCTCGTATCGCGCGGCGTCACCGCGGTGGTGGACTTTCGTACGGCGGGGGAGATCTCCGCAGCGCCAGATCAGTTGCCGCCCGACATCACCAGCTCCGCGCTCGATGTGCTGGCGGATAGCGCGCACGCCGCGGCTGCCGCGAATCTTGCGGAGCTCATGGCGGATCCCAGTCAGTTTCTGACGCTCCTCCAGGGAGGCGACGCGGCCGAGCTCCTCCGCGACTCCTATCGAGACATTGTGGCGCTCCCGTCGGCGCTCGAGGCCTACCGCGAGTTTTTCCGGGGTCTTGCTCACGGCGCTCACGACGAAACGGTGCTCTTTCACTGCACCACGGGGAAGGATCGCACGGGCTGGGCCGCGGTCACGCTTCTCACGATTGCCGGCGCGTCGGAAGCGGACATTCTCGCCGACTACCTCCAAACAAACCGCGACCTTCTGCCCACGTTCTCCCCGCTCTTCGCGCGGGTTGCTGCGGCTGGGGTCGATCCCGATCTGCTCATCCCGTTGCTGGGTGTGGACGAGAGCTACCTCGCGGCCGCTCGCACCGAGGTGCGCACCAGGTTCGGGAATATGTCGAGCTACATCAGCGAGGGGCTCGGGCTCGGCGAGCCGGATCTTGCTGCGATTCGTGATCGCCTCACGAGGGACTAGGGGCGAGCCGGCTCCTGGCCACCCATCCGCAGCGTGAGTTCGACCGGCGCGGACTCATCGCTATCCGGGTGAGCCCCCGGGTCAAAACCCGCGCCAATCAATGACGCTGCGCGCTCAGTCTGTGCGGAGAAGTCAAGCATGTCCGTGCGAAGGCCCAGATCGCGGTCCACATGCAGAGCCATCGAGTGGGCGGCGCTGCGCACGTCGCGCTCGGCGATCGCGTCCAGAACCGCGCCATGATCGAGGTGCATAGTGTCGAGGGTCGTGCCGAGAATAACGCGGCCCTCCGCAGCGGCGCGCTGCAGGAGAGACATCACGCCGAGGTAGAGATCAAGCAGCAGCTTGCTTCCGCTCGCTTCGACCACAAGGAGGTGGAAGGACCCGGGGTTGGTGCTGTGGTCGCACGAGTCGACCGCGCTGCCCGGTGCTGCCTCCTGCGCCCGGCGCACCGCTTCACGCAGGCCCGCGAGCTGCTCCTCCGTGCGGTGCACTGCAGCGTGCTGGGCTGCTTCGATTTCGAGCGAGCGTCGGTAGACGAGCACCTCTTCGAGGTCGTGGTCAGCGAGAAACTCGGTGAGCAGGGTGCTCACCGGCGTCCGTGCGCGCACGAACGTGCCGACGCCCGGCACTGTCTCGAGCATGCCAAACGCTGCGAGGGAGCGCACCGCCTCGCGCACGGTCGATTTCCCGACCCCGATGAGCTCCATGAGCTCGGGCTCCTTGGGAATGAGGGTGCCGACGTCCCACTCGCTGCTCGAAATTTTTTCGCGCAGAAACTCGAGCGTGTCGCGCGCTTTCTGCGATCCGCGTGTTGTGGTAGCCATCGAAGCAACTCCTGTGGAGAAACTGAATACGTGGCTCAACTATAGCGAGCGCGTGCTCGGCGCGGCTGGGCACGCGCCGCCAGCTGCCCGCACTTTTCCCCGGAGAAATCCAAAATCTCGGTGGACTCTCGGGGAATAGCACCGAGATCGAAGATTTCTCCGCGGAGTGGGACGCGGGCAGGCGGCACCCGCGCGTAGCGCTACGGCGCGTCGAGCGTGGCCACCCACTGCGTCAGCGTGGCCAAGCCGTCGACGGTAGAACTCAGGCCGAGGGCCTGCACTTCGCGACCGGTAACGAGCAGCGTGCGCTCGGCGCCGGTGAGCGCGGCGACCGCGGGGTTCTTCAGCAGCTCGCTGAAGAGTCGCTCGCCGCTGCCGTTCATATCGACGAGCAGGATGCCGTCGGGATTTGCCTCGATGATTTGTTCGGCACTGATGGGGCCCGTCGCAGTGATCCCGAGCTCCGCGCTCACATCCTGTGCGCCGGTAAGTTCGAGTAGCCGCAGCGGGAAGGCGTTCCCCGCGGTGACAAACGGGCGCCCAGCCTGGTTGCTGAGCACCAGCACTCGCGCGTTGCTCGGAGTCGCGCTCGACGCCAGCCCAGTCTCCAGCTGCTTCGCGAGCGCGTTCGCTGTGTCATCGGCACCCGTCGCCTCTCCGATCAACTCGATGTTTGCGGTCAGCTCAGGGATGCCGGTCCACGAATCGGGAAGCTGCAATGTCGGCACGCCCGCTTGCGCAAACACCCCACCCATCCGCGATTCGGCGCCGTGCCGGGGACTCATGACCACGAGATCGGGATCGAGGGCGATCACCGTTTCCGGGTCGAGCTCCATTGCCACCGGAATCGTCTCTGGAACTGCGCTCAGCTCATCAATGTGACCGCCAAGGGCCGGGTTCAACACCGCTTCGGGCACCAACACGAGATGTTCGGCAAGCCCGAGCTCGGCGAGCACCTCAGCGCTCTCGTAGTCGAGGGCGGCGATCGTCTCGGGTGCCGCCTCGAGCGTGAGGCTTGTTGCCTTGGTGCCGTGCGCACCAGGGATCTCGATGGTGCGCGGGAAGCCCGCAGTGTCGTCTGTTGTGGTGTGGTCACTCGCCACAGGTGCTGCTGAACTCGGTGCGCAGCCGCTCAGCAGCAGGGTCAGCGCTGCGGCGGATGCGAGCAGAGCGGAGGAGGTACGTCGACGGGCAAGCACGGCGATCCTTTCGAAAGGTACGGATTCAAGAGTTCAGGGCTTCGGGAATTCAGAGCACGAATGGGGGATGGGATTCGTTCGCGTCACTCACGGGGCACGATCACGCGTCGGCCGCCGGGCGTGGTGTGCACCTCGGTCGGGACGCCATATGCCGCATGCACGCGCTCGGCGGTGAGCACTTGCTCAGGTGGGCCCGCCACAGTTGTGCCATCCCCGTTGAGCAGGAGCACCGCGGTACTCACGTGGAGCGCGAAGCCGAGGTCGTGCAGCGCGGCGACCACAATTCGACCGCTCGCGGCGAGGGCAGTGATCGTCTGCTCGACCGACCGCTGGTGCGCAAGGTCAAGCGCCGAGGTGGGTTCGTCGAGGAGCACCACCGGCGTGCCCTGAGCAAGCACTCGTGCCAGGTGCGCGAGCTGACGCTGGCCCCCGGAAAGGCTCCCGAAGCGTCGCGCGTGGAGCTCTGGGATTCCGCTGCGCTGCAGCGCGGATCCAACGGTCTCTGCGACGTTCGTTGCTCCGCCGGCACGCGCGCCCACGCCGACGAGCTCCCCGACGGTGAGCTCGGCGGGCGCTGCCAGATCCTGGGGGAGAAGCGCGAGGGCCTCCGCTCGGGCGCGGGGGCGCATCCGGTCAAGCGGCACACCGTTGATGTCGAAGCTCCCCACGTGCTCGACCCCGGTATGCGCAAGCGCCGCGAGGAGAGAAGACTTCCCCGCGCCGTTCGGACCGACCAGGCCGAGAACGCTGCCGGGACGAAGTTCGAGGGAGATGGGATCGCTGAGCGTCAGGCCCCCACGAATAGCGGCAAAGCGAGCGAGGCGTGCGCCGCCGAATGCCGTGCCTTCACGGCCGTGACGCATGCGATTCACGAGCGCGCTCCTCTCCGGAGCAGGAGGGCGAGGAAGACGGGGGCCCCAATCAGCGCCGCCACCACGCCCGTCTGTACCACCACCGCTCCGAACGCCGTGCGTGCAATCGTGTCCGCCACCACCATGAATAGCGCGCCGCCGAGCGCCGAAAGCGGCAGCAGCCGCGCGTGCGATGCGCCGATGAGCAATCGCATCGCGTGCGGCACGACCAGGCCCACAAAGCTGATCACGCCGCTCACCGCGACGGCTGCGCCGGTCACGAGCGAAGCGACGAGTAGCAGGGTGAAACGCTCCCGGTGGACGTGCACCCCGGAAGTTGCGGCGATCTGATCGCCGAGAGCGAGGGCGTCAAGCTGACGATGGCGGCCGAGGATCCAGGCTCCGCCAAGCACGATCGGTGCGACGGCGAGCGCCGCGTGCTGCCAGGTGCGCAGCTCAAGATCGCCGGCGAGCCAGAACATTGCGCTCCGCACGACCGCATCGTCGCTCGCGTTTGCGACGAGGATGTTGATGAGCGCCCCGGCGAGTGCGCTGAGGGAGACGCCGATGAGGATCACGGTGGCAGAGCCGAGGTCACGTCGGGTGTGGAGCACGAACTGCAGCACGAGGGTCACCGCCGCAGCGCCAATGAAGGCGGCGATGGGTATTCCCCACTGGGCCGAGCCGGTGAAACCCAGCGTCATGCTCGCGACCGCACCGACGGCGGCACCGGCAGACACACCCGTAATGCCCGGCTCTGCGAGGGGGTTCCGGAGGATTGCCTGCATCACCACACCGGAGATTGCGAGCGCGGCGCCAACGAGCATGGCCACCACAACGCGGGGCAGGCGTATCGTCCAAAGCACCGCCGAGGTGCGGTGCGGCACATCGTTCGGGGAGAAGAGCCCCGCGAGTGTCTCGCCAACGGGGATCCGCACGATCCCGAGCGCCAGCGAAGCGAGCGAGACGCCCAGCAGCAGGGTCACGGAAAGCCCGGCTGCGAGCCAGATGCGGGAGCGGGGCACGGGGGTCCTGTCGATGAGTGCGTGGCGTGGCCGCGCTTGTGGCGGGCCGAAAACTCGTGCGAATCACGGAATTCCAGATCAGATCTTACACATCCGATGTTATACATCAGATCTACAGGAAACCTGGTGGTACGGTGCAAAGCATGACGGAAAACGCCCTGCCTTACGACGCCCTCCTCGTGTGTTCTTTCGGCGGTCCGAACGAGACCGACGATGTCATTCCCTTCCTCCGCAACGTCACCCGCGGAAAGGGAATTCCCGAGGCTCGCCTCGCCGAGGTGGGCGAGCATTACCACCACTTCGGCGGGCGGAGCCCCATCAACGAGCAGAATCTTGAGCTCGTCGCCGCGCTGCAGGCGGAACTTGCACGCCGCGAGATCACCCTCCCGGTCGTGTGGGGAAACCGGAACTGGCACCCCTACACGGTTGATACGCTGCGCGACGCCCACGCCTTTGGTGTGAAACGGGTCATCACGCTGGTCACGAGTGCCTACGCATCGTATTCAGGGAGCCGCCAGTATCGTGAGCACCTCGCGGCGGCAACGACCGAGCTGGGCGCCGCTGCACCGGAGATCGACATCCTGCGTCCGTTCTTCAACGACCCGGGCTTCGTGCAGGCAAACCTCGACGCGATCCGTGAGGCGGGCGCCTCCCTCGAGGGCGGCATCGCTGGCGCTCACATCGTCTATGTGACGCACTCGATTCCCAACACCATGCAGGAAGCTTCGGCGGTCACCGGGCCGGGGTATCGCGAGCAGCACGAGGACGTTCGCGCGGTGATCGATGCGGCGCTGGCACAGGAGACCGGGGCCCCGCTGCCCTCGTCGCTCGCATACTGCTCACGCTCTGGCGACCCCCGCACTCCCTGGCTCGAGCCGGACGTGAACGACCACATTGCCGAGCTTGCGCAGGCCGGCGTGACCAAGATTGTCATCGCGCCGATCGGGTTCATCTCGGACCACATGGAGGTCGCATTCGATCTCGACGTCGAGGCGCTGGAAACGGCTGCCGAGCACGGCATCGCCGCGGCACGGGCCGGCACGGTGAGTGTGCGTGAGCCGTTCATTCGTGGGCTCGTGGACATGATCCTTGAGCGTGCGGCCCGCGAGCGCGGAACCGAGGTTCCCGTGGACACCGCCGGTTCGCTCGGGGCCTTCCCTGATGTTGCCCCGCCCGGCAGCTGCCGCATGCGCCACGACGAGGTCACCGGGATTCCCGTCATCGCCGGCGCCGACGACTAGCCGTTCACCACAGCCGAATCTGCCAAGGAGAATCATGACTACGACTACCCCTGTCGTTGACCACAGCGCGCACGCGGAGCGGATCAACGCCGAAACCAACTACACGATGTACGCGGTCTTCCGGGAGACTCGTGCCCAGAGCGGGGTAGGAGTCACCCCCGCATGGCGCGGGATTGCATCCGGGCTGGTCGCCGAGCTCGAGGCGATCCCTGGCCTTTCGACGCGTGGCTGGTACGACGTCGCAGGGTTCCGCGCCGACTCCGATCTGATGATCTGGTGGCACGCGCCCACGACCGGCGCGCTGCAGCAGGCGTACCGCACCGTACTTGAGTGGACCGCCGGCCGACTCGAGCCGGTCTGGTCGAACATCGGCGTCCACCGCGCAGCCGAGTTTAACCGCGGCCACGTGCCCGCCTTCCTCGCGGGAGACGCCCCCGGTGACTTCGTGTGCGTGTACCCGTTCGTGCGCAGCAACGACTGGTACCTCCTGCCGGATGCGGAGCGCCGGGAGATGCTGCGCGAGCACGGTGCTGCCGCCCGCGACTACGGCGACGTGCTTGCCAACACGGTCGCATCGTTCGCACTCGGGGACTATGAGTGGCTGCTGGCGTTTGAGTCCGGTGACCTCCTCCGCATCGTCGACCTGATGCGCGAGCTGCGTGCCACCGACGCGCGTCGGCACGTGAAGGAAGAGGTCCCGTTCTTTACCGGACCTCGTGTCGAGCCGCTCGATTTCCTCGCACAGGTGCTCGCGTAGCGGCGCGCAGATGGGGCGGAAATCTTCGCCCCATCTGGCAGTTTTGCGCCGGTTAGCCGAGCCTTTCCTTGCTTGCGCTCCGAAATAATCGGCGTAGCGTAGGTGTTGTTGGTTGATAGGAGCTACGGATCCACACGGTTCAGGCTCATCCAAAACGAAGGGGATCACTTCATGGCAACGACTCAGATCACTGTTCCCGCAGCCCAGGGCGAGCTGCACCGCCCGAGCGGTGTGTCTCAGTACCTCACGCCCGTCGTACACGACCTCATCGCACTGTCGGTGAACGGCAAGCAGGCTCACTGGCACGTGCGCGGCGCGAACTTCATTGCGGTGCACGAGCTCCTTGACGAGGTCGTCGACCGCGCCCGCGACGCGTACGACGAGGTCGCGGAGCGCATCGTCGCTCTGGGCCTTCCCGTTGACGGCCGCATCGGCACCGTTGCGGCCCGCACGACCACGCCCGAGCTCGCCGATGGCTTCCAGCAGGCCGAGGCAGCCATTCGTGACATGGTTGCGCAGATTGACGCGACGTTGGTCACCGTCTACGCGGCGGTAAAGGGCCTCGAGGAGATCGATCCCGTGAGCCAGGACATCGCAATCGCGATCGCACAGCAGCTCGACAAGGATCGCTGGTTCCTCGCCTCGCACATCGCAGCGTAAGCCACGCTCCGCATCAGCTGAGAAACGACTGAGGCCCGCTCCCGAATGGGAGCGGGCCTCAGTCATTTCCGGGTGTCTACGCGTCGTAGGAGCGGATCGCTACAACAGCATTGTGGCCACCGAAACCGAAGGAGTTCGAGATGGCCAGCTGAGGCGCATCACCGAGTTGCTGCGGCGTGCCCGATACCTGAAGCGGAATCTCGGGATCCTGCTCGGAGAGGTTGATCGTCGGGGGAGCGACCCGGTTCTTCACCGCGAGAATGGTGAAGAGCGCCTCGAGTGCGCCGGTGCCGCCGAGCAGGTGCCCGGTCGCACCCTTGGTCGCGGATACGGGAATCTCGTCGATCCGGTCGCCGAACACCTTGCGGAGCGCGGCGTACTCGGCAATGTCACCGACGGGGGTGGAGGTCGCGTGCGCGTTAATGTGCGTGACCTCATCCGGCGTCGCACCGGCCTGCGTGAGCGCGAGCTCAACCGCACGGCTGGCGCCACGACCCTCGGGATCGTTCGCGGTGATGTGGTACGAATCAGCAGTCACGCCTCCGCCCGCGATCTCTGCATAGATCTTTGCGCCGCGAGCAAGTGCGTGTTCCTCGCTCTCGATGACGAGCGCCGCGGCGCCCTCACCCATGACGAAGCCGTCGCGGTCAATACTGTACGGTCGCGACGCGGTCTCGGGGGAGTCGTTGCGCTTCGAGAGTGCCTGCATCGACGAGAACGCGGCAAGCGTGATGGGGTGAATCGCGGACTCCGAGCCACCGGCGATGACCACATCGGCGTAGCCCGCCTGAATGTGCTCGTACGCTGCGGCGATCGACTCGGTGCTCGACGCGCACGCGGAGGCCACGGTGCGGGCGTAGGCGCGTGCCTCGAAGTGCATCGACACAGCCGCAGCGGGAGCGTTGGGCATGAGCATCGGAACCGTCAGCGGCATCACCCGGCGCGGCCCCTTCTCGCGGAGGGTATCCCAAGCATCGAGGAGCGACCAGAGCCCACCAATACCGGTGGCCCAGTCAACGCCGAGGCGCTCGGAATCAAGTTCTGGGGAGCCTGCGTCGGCAAACGCTTCCATCGCCGCAATCAGGGCGAACTGGCTCGAGGGGTCGAGGCGCTTCGCGACGGGGCGCGCGAGAACTTCCTCGGGTCGTACCTTCGCCTCGGCGGCGAAGTGCACGGGAAGGTCGTACTGTGCCACCCAGTCGTGGGCAAGGGTCTTCGCGCCAGAGGCGCCGGCGATGAGCGCGTCCCAGCTCTCCGCGGCAGTTCCGCCGATCGGGGAGGTGGCGCCGATGCCGGTAACGACAATCTTCTTCGTCATGTGTTGGTGCTCCGGTGTGGTGAAATCCTGGGCTGGGCGTGGGTTCCGGGCGGGGAGACGGGCAGGTGCCCGTCTCCCGGCAGCCGGGGCGTCTTAGGCCTGAGCCTTGACGATGAAATCGACGGCGTCGCCGACGGTCTTGAGGTTCTTGACTTCCTCGTCGGGGATCTTCACGTCGAACTTCTCCTCCGCGTTGACGACGATCGTCATCATGGAGATCGAGTCGATGTCGAGATCGTCGGTGAACGACTTGTCGAGTGCGACGACGTCAGCCGCGATCCCGGTCTCGTCGTTGATGAGCTCTGCAAGACCTGCGAGGACCTCTTCGTTGCTGAATGCCATGGTGTTTCTCCTTAGATTGGTTCTGGCTGATGAAGTGTATCGGGGCGTCGCTGCCGCGGGCGGGAGCCGCGCGCGAGAACGCCTACGGGAGTTCGACGACCTGTGCGCCGTAGACGAGACCGGCGCCGAAGCCGATCGTCAGGGCCAGGCCACCGGACAGTTCGGGGTGCTCTTCGAGCAATGCGTGCATCGCGAGCGGGATCGATGCTGCGGAGGTGTTGCCCTGCATCTCGATGTCTCGGGCAACGACAACGCTCTCCGGGAGCTTCAGCTGCTTCGCGAACTCGTCGACGATACGCGCGTTTGCCTGGTGGGGGATGAACGCCGCGAGATCCTTCGCCTCGATGCCCGATTCCTCGAGCGTCTGGCGCGCGACCTTGGCCATCTCCCAGACGGCCCAGCGGAACACGGTCTGGCCGTCCTGGCGGAGCGTCGGCCAGGCGACCTCGGTCGGATTGTTCCGGTACTCCTCGAACGTCGAGGTCATCCGGATCGTGTCCCACTTCTCGCCGTCCGAGCCCCACACGGTCGGGCCGATCGCAGCGTGATCGCTGGCCCCCACCACGACAGCACCGGCGCCGTCAGCGAGCAGGAAGGAGATGCTGCGATCCGTGGGGTCCACGAGATCCGACAACTTCTCAGCGCCGATGACGAGCACGTTGGTGCACACGCCCGAACGCACCAGAGCATCCGCCTGCGCGACGCCGTACACATATCCGGCGCATGCGGCCGAGATGTCGAACGCGGCGGCGGGGGTCAGGCCGAGTCGGTGCGCGGCGAGCGAGGCCATGGAGGGCGTCACTGCCACGTTCGAGATCGTGGAGATGATCACGCCGTCGATCGCGGCGCGGTCGAGGCCGGAGCGCGTGATTGCCTCTTCACCTGCGGCAACCGCGAGGTCGACGGCCGAGAGCTCTGCGCTCGCTCGGCGACGCTGGATGATGCCCGTGCGCTGGCGGATCCACTCATCCGAGGAATCGATCGGCCCGACGAGATCATCGTTCGGCACATCGAGGTCGCCGCGGGCGGCGCCGATGGAAAGGATCCGGGAGTGCATCGGCCCGGTGGGCTGCACGAGAGGAGACATAGTGAGGTGTCCTTCGGTCAGGCGGCGTCGGCGATCAGAGCGACCGCCGCGTCGAGATCGGCGGGTGACTTGACGGCGACCGCGGGCACGCCCTTGAGCGCGCGCTTCGCGATACCGGTGAGCGCCCCCGCGGGAGTGAGCTCGATGAGGCCGGTGATGCCGGCCTCCTGGAAGTCTGTCATGCAGGCGTCCCAGCGCACGGGCTGTGCGATCTGCGAGACGAGCAGCTCGACGTACTGTGCGCCGCTCGCAACGCGCGACCCGTCGGCATTCGTCCACAAGGGGTGGCTCGGGTCTGTCGCGGTGACGTTCGCGGCCGCGTCGCGCAGGGCGGGGATCGCGCTGGCCATGTACTCGGTGTGGAACGCGCCCGCCACCTGCAGTGCGATCACGCGTGCGCCGCGGGGGGCATCCTCAGCGAGCGCGGCAAGAGCAGATCGGGATCCGGCAGCGACGATCTGCCCGCCGCCGTTGCGGTTCGCAGGCGTCAGTCCGTGTGCGGCGATTCGTGCGAGCACGTCGTCCTCAACGCCACCGACCACAGCTGCCATGCCGGTCTCTTCGCGAGCAGCGGCCTCCGCCATCGCGCGGCCGCGCACTCCAACGAGTTCCAGTGCGTCCCCGGCGGTGAGGACGCCCGCTACGGTGGCCGCAGCGAACTCGCCAACCGAGTGACCGGCCACGCCAACGCCGCTGAGGTCTGTGCGCGCGGAAAGCTCACGCCAGGCCAGAATGCTCGCGGCCACAATGAGCGGCTGGGCGATCGCGGTATCGCGGATGGTGTCGGCGTCGCTCTGCGTACCGTGAGCGATGAGGTCCACTCCGGCGCGTTCGGAGGCCTCGGTGAGGAACTCGCGGCCGCCGGGCAGCTCGAGCCACTCGCTCAGAAAACCGGGGGTCTGGGAGCCCTGTCCAGGGCAGGCGATGACAATCACGTGTTCCAGTTTCTCAGATCAGGGGCGCTCATCCTGCATATTCCCCACCATAAATCCAAAAGATCGTTGTAGAGATCGCGTATTTTTGGTGGAATCCGGCGCGCCTGCGCTCGTCCCAGGGGGCTCGGCAGCTACTTCTGGGTACTCGGACGGCGGCCGTGCTGCGCGATGGAGCCCGCGATCAGTGCGGATTGCAGGATCAGCGCTTCGCGGGCGCCAGTCGCGTTCCAGCCGATGACATCGGACACCTTCTTGAGCCGATAGCGCACGGTGTTGGGGTGCACGAACAGCTCGCGGGCGGTGGCCTCAAGCGAGCGTCCGTTGTCGAGATAGCACCAGAGCGTTTCGAGCAGTTCGCCCGAGTGTGCGGCAAGCGGCTCGTAGATCTGCTCGATCAACGTGCGGCGAGCAAGCCCGTCTCCGGCGAGCGCACGCTCGGGGAGGAGGTCGTCCGCGAGCACCGGGCGCGGCGCCTTTCGCCACGATCGCGCGACCGCGACGCCTGCGAGCGCCGCTCGAGCGCTCCGCGATGCGTCAACGAGGTTGGCCACCGCCGGTCCGAGCACGAGCGGTCCATCGGAGAATCCGTCCGCAAGCCGAGTCGCAATCTCGATGAAGGGGAGTGGCTCCGGTGCTGGCGTTGCTGACGAACTCTCCTGTTGTGCGGGGTCGACGCGGCCGAGCACCAGCACCAGGCGGGTGCCCTGCAAACCGATGAGCACGTCGGCCCCGGCGTGGCGTGCCGAACGACGCAGCTGATCAACATCGACGGTGCGCTCAGCAGAACCGACGAGCACCGCCGCTTCACCGTCACCGTGCCACCCGAGGGCGGCGATGCGGCTCGGCAGCTCGTCGTCGCTCTCGCCCGTGAGGATCGAGTCGACGACGAGCGCCTCAAGGCGTGCGTCCCAGAGACCGCGCGCCTCCGCGGCGCGGGCGTAGACGTCCGCGGCCGCGAAAGCCACGTCCCGGGAGTAGTGCATGATCGCTTCCCGGAGCGCTTCGCTTCGGGGCCCGACGCGCTCTTCGACGACCGTGACCACTACGCGAATCAGCTGCAGGGTCTCCTGCAGACTGATCGAGCGCAGTAGTTCGCGCGGCGCAGCGCTGAACACGTCGGAGGCGATCCAGGGCGTTGAGGTGGGGTCCTCGTACCACTGGATGAAGGAGGTGATACCGGTCTGCGCCACGAGCCCCACCGCAGAACGGCGGCTCGGCGGCATACTTCCGTACCAGGGCAGCGTCTCGTCGAGGCGCGTCAGAGTTAGCGTGGACAGCTCACCGGTAATGGTGCGCAGCCACGCCAACTCCTGCTCTTTCGCACGGTCCATCAGCGACCGACCCTCCGAGCCATCTTTCCTACGCGTCCCCGCCCGCGCCGCCGGTGGTGCCGGCGTTCACGTCGTTCAGGCGGTACTGTGCCGCGGCGCGTGCCGGGATGTCAGCGGCGATCTTGCCCTGCGCGGCGAGGCGCTGAAGCACCTTCACAACGACGGACTCGCGGTCGATGCCGAAGTACCGACGTGCCGCTGCGCGCGTGTCAGAGAAGCCGAAGCCATCGGCTCCAAGCACCGAGTAGTCACCCGGGACGTAGGGGCGGATCTGCTCGGGCACCTGGGTCGCCCAGTCGCTGACCGCAACCACGGGACCTTCAGCACCTGCGAGCTTCTCCGTGAGGTACGGCGTGCGCGGCGTCGCCGCGAGATCGCGAAGTGCATCGCGCTCTGCCGCCGCACCGTCGCGCTGCAGCTCGTTCCAGCTCGTGACGCTCCACACGTCGGCGGCCACGTCCCAGTCCTTCGCGAGGAGCTCTGCGGCTTCCCGCGCCCACGGCACAGCGACGCCGGAGGCGAGGATCTGCGCGCGGTGCGTGCCCGAGCTCGCAGCCTGCACGCGGTGGATGCCGCGCACGATGCCGTCGACGTCCACATCCGCGGGCTCCGCGGGATGAATCATCGGCTCGTTGTAGACGGTGAGGTAGTAGATCACATTGGGATCCGGGTGGGTGCCGCCGTACATCCGCTCGATACCGGCGCGCATGATGTGCCCGATCTCGTAGCCGTATGCGGGGTCGTACGCGACCACTGCGGGGTTGGTCGAAGCGAGCGCAAGCGAGTGTCCGTCCGCGTGCTGCAGTCCCTCGCCGGTGAGCGTGGTCCGCCCGGCGGTGGCACCGATCAGGAAGCCGCGAGCCATCTGGTCGCCAGCTGCCCACAGCGCATCTCCGGTGCGCTGGAAACCAAACATCGAGTAGAAGATGTAGACCGGGATGAGCGGCTCACCGTGCGTCGAGTACGAGGTCCCCACCGCGGTGAAGGCCGCCGATGCGCCGGCCTCGTTGATGCCCACGTGGATGAGTACACCCTCGGGGCTCTCCTTGTAGGCGAGCAGCAGGTCGCGGTCGACGGAGACGTAGTTCTGACCGTGCGGGTTGTAGATCTTCTTCGTGGGGAAGAAGGAGTCCATCCCGAAGGTGCGTGCCTCGTCGGGGATGATCGGAACGATGCGCTTGCCGAACTCGCCGTCGCGCATCAGGTCCTTGAGCAGGCGCACGAACACCATGGTGGTCGCGGCTTCCTGCGTTCCCGAGCCCTTCGCCGCGATTGCGTACGACTTCTCGACGGGCACGGCGAGGTCAACGTGCGTGGAGCGGCGCTCGGGCAGGTAGCCGCCGAGCGAGCGTCGACGCTCGTGGATGTACTCGATCGCCTCGTCCTGTGCGCCCGGGTGGTAGTACGGCGGGCGGTACGGATCCGCTTCGAGCTGCGCGTCCGTGATCGGGATGTGCATCGTGTCGCGGAACATCTTCAGATCTTCCAGCGTCATCTTCTTCATCTGGTGCGTGGCATTGCGCCCCTCGAAGTGGGGGCCGAGGCCATAGCCCTTGATCGTCTTCGCGATGATGACGGTGGGACGCCCCTTGTGCTCCATCGCCGCCTTGTAGGCTGCGTAGACCTTGCGGTAGTCGTGGCCACCGCGGCGAAGGCCCCAGACCTGCTCGTCCGAGTAGTTCTCAACGAGGCGCAGCGCGCGCTCGTCGCGTCCGAAGAAGTGGTCGCGCACGAAGCCGCCATTCTCCGCCTTGTAGGTCTGGAAGTCGCCGTCGGGCGTGGTGTTCATCAGGTTGAGCAGCGCGCCGTCGGAGTCACGGTTGAGGAGGTCATCCCACTCGCGTCCCCAGATCACCTTGATGACGTTCCAGCCCGCGCCACGGAAGTAGCTCTCAAGCTCCTGGATGATCTTGCCGTTGCCGCGAACGGGGCCGTCGAGGCGCTGGAGGTTTGCGTTGATCACGAAGGTGAGGTTGTCGAGACCCTCGTTCGCCGCAACCTGCAACTGGCCGCGGCTCTCCACCTCGTCCATCTCCCCGTCGCCGAGGAAGGCCCAGACGTGCTGGTCCGAGGCGTCCTTGATGCCGCGGTTCGTCAGGTACTTGTTGACCTGCGCCTGGTAGATGGCGTTGATCGGGCCGAGCCCCATGGAGACCGTGGGGAACTGCCAGAAGTCGGGAGCGAGTCGCGGGTGCGGGTAGGAGGGGAGCCCGCCACCAGCGTGCGACTTCTCCTGGCGGAAGCCATCGAGCTGATCCGCGGTGAGCCGACCCTCGAGGAACGCGCGCGAGTACATGCCGGGGGAGGCGTGGCCCTGCACGAAGATCTGGTCACCGCCGCCCGGGTGATCCTGGCCGCGGAAGAAGTGGTTGAAGCCCACCTCATACAGCGACGCCGCCGAGGCGTACGTCGAGATGTGTCCGCCAACGCCGATGCCGGGCGCCTGCGCGCGGTGCACCGTCATCGCTGCGTTCCAGCGGATCCAGGAGCGGTAGCGGCGCTCAAGCTCTTCGTTGCCGGGGAAGTCCGGCTCATCCTCAGAGGCGATCGTGTTGACGTAGTCCGTCGTGGGGACCTGCGGCACATTCAAGTGAAGCTGACGCGAGCGGTCCAAGAGGCTCGTCATGATTTCGCGACCGCGGCCAGCGCCGCGCTCCTCCACCACCGCGTCGAGAGACTCGCGCCACTCGGCGGTCTCCTGGGGATCCAGATCGTCGCTGTCGGGTGCGTACGGATCCTGCGTGTTCACAGCCAAGATTGTGCTCCATTCACCAGAGGCGTGCTGCGCTTGCGAAGCGGCTTGATGCGACGGAACGCAGCACGAGAGGCGCCCGCGTGGTTCGCGGGTGTGATTCCCACACTATCGAACATCCACGATGTGGAATGGTATGAGATTCGGATCCGCGTGCCTGCATGGCGAAAAGTCGCGGATGCGCCGGGCGTTTCGTGCGGTCGCCGCGCCCGGGAGCAGGGGTGATTCGCAGAATGTTCGGACACCCGACATGTTCTGTCGGCGCCGCCTCCTCGCTAGTGTTGAGCCGACGGACTGTTCACCCCGGTGCTTCGCACCGAGAAAGGAGCACACTATGGTGCTCGAGGTCGGCGCACAGGCGCCCGATTTCACCCTGTCGGATCAGCACGGTGAAGAGCTGACGCTCTCGGAGCTCGTGGCGGAGGGGCCGGTTGCTCTCGTCTTCTTCCCGCTTGCGTTCTCCGGAATCTGCACGGGCGAGCTGTGCGAGCTGCGTGACAACCTCGCTATCTTTGCCGATAGCAAGGTTCGCCTGCTCGGCATCTCGGTTGACTCCGTGTGGGCGCTGAAGGCGTGGGCGGATCAGGAGGGCTACGAGTTCTCGATCCTCTCCGACTTCTGGCCGCACGGCCAGGTCGCCAAGGAGTACGGTGTCTTCGTCGAGGAAGCCGGCATCGCGACGCGCGCCACCCTCGTGATTGGTGAGGATCGTCGCGTGCTCGCATCCTTCGAGACTGCTCCCGGCGAGGCTCGCGACTTCGCGTCGTACCGCACGGCACTCGCGGAAATCGCCTAATTCGCATTCGCGGATCGGAATCCCCTACACTTGGGGAGTCCGATTCGCTCGGGCCTGTAGCTCAGCTGGTAGAGCGCCACGTTTACACCGTGGATGTCGTCGGTTCGATCCCGGCCGGGCCCACCAGAAACGCCCCATCCGCCCACGGCGGATGGGGCGTTGTGCTTTTCACGGTGAGGCGGTGTGAGAACTCGGCGTCTCCGCGCGCGGCGCCTGGGTCGCTTCCGCAAGGAGGATCGCCTGCGCGACGATTTCCGCGCGCCGCGCCGACACCGTGACGGCGGGCGCAATCATCTCCGCAATGCAACCAAGCGCCCACCAGCTCGCGCAGAGGGACACCACAGACAAGAGCAACTGCGGTGCCGCGTTGACGGAGAGGCCCGGAAGTGCGGCGCTGAGCGCACGCGCCTGCACAGCACAGTTGGCAGCGCGATCATTCGCGTCAGCCGCGTCCTCCAGCTCCAAGCTCTCCCACGCGAGGAGTCGCGCAAGTTCTGGGTGCTCCGCAAAGCGGTCAAAGAGGGCGCCAGCGTACTCACCAACACCTCGGGGGCCGGAGCCAGGAGCTGGGCTTCCTGCGGCGCCGAGCAGATCGCCGAGTCGGTCTGCCAGCACGGCATCGAACAGTCCGCGCTTGTTCCCAAAGTACTGATAGACGCGCTCTTTATTGACGCCCGCGTCGACCCCAATTGCATCCATGCGCGCACCGGCGAAGCCGTGACGCGAGAACTGACGCACCCCCGCTTCGAGGAGTGCGTGCCGCGTTGCTGCCGTGTCCCATGCCATGGGGACAGCGTAGCCCATTTCCAAACGTATGTTTGCAAATGGGCACCACGGGACATATGCTCACTTCCAAACATACGTTTGGAGAAACATGTCACCGCTTCCCGCGCACCTGCGCGTGCTGGCCACCTGGGCCGCAATCCTCCCTCTCGCGCTCGCAACGCGCGCCCTCATCGCGCCCCTCGCGGCAGGCTGGCCCGAACCGCTCGCCCTCGCCCTCACCATCAGCATCGTGGTTCCCGTCGCGGTGCTGTGGGCGGTGCCGCTCGCGCTGCGTGGCATCGCCACAATTCGCGCTCGGCGGCTCCGCACGCGTCCCTCCACGGGAGCGCAAGCGTGAGGGCGCTCGTGCTCGGCGGCAGCGGGGCGGTGGGCCAAGTCATCGTCGCAGAGCTTGAACGAGCGGGCCACACGACGACCGTTGCCGGACGGCGGAGCGCTGCCGCCCGCATCGACCTGTCCACGCCTGCCGGGATCGGGCAGCTCATGGCACATGCGAGCACGCACGATGTCGTGATCAACGCTTCGGGCGTTGAGAACCCGGCGCTCGCGGCGGCGTCATTCCCAGCCGCGTTCGTCGATATCTCGGCCACCGGGAGGTACCTTGAACGCGTCGCTGCTGAGGCCGCCCCGGGGCAGTCGGTGCTGCTCGGGGCGGGCCTCGCCCCTGGGCTCAGCACGCTGCTGGTCCACGCGCTTCCGACGCAGCCGGACGATGAGATCGATCTCGGTATCGCGCTCGGGACGGGCGAGGCACACGGGCCTGCGGCGGTCGCCTGGACGGCGGGGCTCGCTGGCGCGCCGATCCACGAGCCCCCCGAGCGACGCGCGATCATCAATCTGCGAGAGCTCCGTCGTCTCCCCTCGCCGACGGGTACGCGGAGCTACCTCCGCGCCGACTTCCCCGATCACCTACTACTTGGCTCTGCTCAGAAGGTGACGGTGCGTAGCTACCTGGTAACGGGGAACCGCCCGAAGACAGCGGCGCTCAGACTCGTTGGCCGGGCACCCAAACTCGCGCCGCTGCTCGCCAAGGTGCCGCACTGGGGGAGCGCGGAGTGGTCACTCGTAGCTGTCAATCGACGCACCGGGACGCTGCTCTCGGCTCGCGGTCTCGGCCAGTCTCGCGCGACCGGGGTGCTGACGGCACTCGGCGCTGCGGCCCTGCACGCTGCGTCGCCTGGACGCGCCGTGAATACCGCGGATGTGCTCACCCTTGACGAGGTGCCGGATCTGCGCGAGGAGGTTTCCTAGCCGCGCAGAGATCGAGCGCTCCGCTACGCCGCTCGGCGATCCCGCGCCCGCACGCGGAGGCCCGAGGCGATGAGCCTGCGCACAAGCTCGTTGCCGCTCACCGTCACCGCGCCAGCGCTGACGAGACGCGCGTGCATCTCCTCGGGCACATCGTAGTGATCCCAATCGAAGCCACGCTCAGGGATCCCGTTCGCTGCTGCAAACGCATGCAGCTCGCCGAGCGATGAGTCGCTCACGAGATGCGACCACAACCGGTTGTGCGCCGGCCAGGCGGGAGGATCAATGAGAACGGTCATCCGAAGAGGATACGCCCCCACGCCACGGATTCGGTTATGCGGCGGGAAGCGCCGCCTCGATTGCCGCGATGATCGACGGATCATCCGGCTCCGTCTTCGGGCGGAACCGAGAGACCCGGCCATCAGGAGCAATGAGGAATTTCTCAAAGTTCCACTGCACCCGCCCGGCGCGGCCACCCGCATCGGGAACTGAGCGAAGCTCGCGGTAGAGCGCGTGGGAGCGGCGCCCATTCACGAGTGTCTTCTCCAGTAGGGGGAAGGTGACCCCGTAGCTCGCCGAGCAGAACGTCGCAATCTCATCTGCCGTACCCGGCTCCTGCCCCAGAAACTGATTGCACGGTACGCCAAGTACGGTGAAGCCGCGCGGACCATACTCCCGCTGCAGCGCCTCGAGCTTCGCATACTGCGGCGTGAGCCCACACTTCGATGCGACGTTCACGACCAGAATCGCTTGCTCGCCGAACTCTGCGAGCGAGGTGCGTGTCCCGCTAATCGTGGTGAGGGGAATATCTCGAAGCTGCATACCCTCAGGGTACGCTCGAAACGGCGCGATCGCCCTTCGGGAATGCTGTGCGTCGCGCAGACGTTGCAGTTCACGGCACGGGCGCACCGGAGTGCTGCGTTCCGCTACGCACTGGAGACACAGGAGGACTCACGTGACTGATCAGGATCCGGGCTTGCGGCGCTACGATGCCGATCTGAATGAGGGCGTCGATGCATTGAAGCTCGCGTTCAGGCACCACCCCATGGGTGTCGCCGTGATCACGGCGCTGACCGAGGAAGGCCCCGTCGGGCTCACCGCGTCGAGCGTCTCTTCGGTTGGGATCGATCCGCCCACGCTCTCATTTTCCGTGACACGGGCGACGGGCAGCGCCGGTGGTGTTCTGGGTGCAGACAGCTACCTCGTACACCTGCTTGATGCGCGGCACGCAGAGGTGGCGCGCTCCTTCGCTGTCTCCGGCGCGGAGCGCTTTACCCCGGAGCAGGGATGGGCGGAGCTCGTTACCGGCGAACCGTACCTCCCGAACACGCGTGTCGCGCTCCGCTGCCGTACGCTGCATTCGCTCGGCGTTGGCTCGTCGGTGATCGTCGTGGCGGAAGTTGTGGGCGCCGTATTTGGTGAGGTCGGGCCGGCCATGAGTTACATCGACCGCGAGTTCCACGAGCTGGGCGAAACGATCGATTAGTCCAGCTTCGGGTCGCCAACGACGCGAATGCCCACGGTGTCGCGGCCTCGCAGCTTGTCACGGCGCTCCACCGCGAAGCTCACCCCTGCGAGCGCCAGGCCCACCGCGGCAAGCGTTGCGCCGACCCAGCCCGGCGCGAGATAGCCCAAGCCTGCCGCAATCACGAGACCGCCGAGCCACGCACCGAGGCTGTTACCGATATTGAAGGCTGCGTGGTTCACCGCAGCGCCCAGCAGTTCCGCCTCGTGGGCAATGCGAATGAGTCGCGCCTGAATTGACGGCACCAGCACCGACGAGGTGAGCCCCACGAGAACTGCGAGCACGATGAGTGACACCGCAGTGTCCGCCCACAGGGCGTAGGCGATCAACGCCACGATCAGGCTGCTGAACCCCCACACAATCGTTCTGCTCAGGTGACGGTCGCTCGCCCACCCGCCGAGGAGGTTTCCGAGCGTCATGCCAACGCCCACACACGCGAGCACCCACGGCACCGCGCCGGCTGGCAGTCCGGCCACCCGCGTTGCCACCTCTGCGATGTACGAGTAGACGGCGAAGAAACCGCCAAAACCGATCGCCCCAACCCCGATCATGAGCCAGATGCGAGGATTCGTAAAGGCCACGAGCTCGCGCGCGGGCGTACGCGACGGATTTCCTGGAACCCGTGGGAGAAAAACGAGCGTCAGCACAAGGGTGATCGCAAAGATCGCCGCGACGAAGATGTACGCGGCCCGCCACCCGGCGAGCTGCCCCAACCAGGTTGCGAGCGGAACGCCCACGACATTTGCGATCGTCAGCCCCGACAGCGCGAGCGCGATGCCCTGCCCCTGCTTGCCCGGTCCCATGAGCCGCGCAGCGAGCAGCGAGGCGACACCAAAGTACGCGCCGTGGGGGAGCGCCGCAATGAACCGAGCGAGGGCAAGTGTTCCGAAGCTCGGCATCAGCGCAGAGGCGAGCGAGCCCAGCACAAAGACGCCGAGCAGCCAGAAGGTGAGGCTTGACTGCGACATGCGGGAGGCCGCGATCGCGACGGTCGGTGCCCCCACCACAACGCCGAGAGCGTATGCCGTGATCAGGATCCCCGCACGCGCGATTTCCGCCTCCGGCGCCGCTGCAAATCCGGGCAGCAGATCCTGGGCAATGTTGGGCAGCAAGCCCATCGTGGCGAACTCGGTCACCCCGATCCCGAAACCGCCGAGGGCGAGCGCGAAGAGCGCAATGACGCGACGGTTGCGGGACAGGGCAGTGGCGGCGGGAGAAGCGGGGGAGAACACCCCGGAATCTTACCCGCCGCGAGCGACCGTGAGGTTACGGGCGCTGCGAGAGCCAAGCTTCGAGCGCGGGCTGCTCGATCCCAATCGTCGTGTGGTCGCCGTGTCCGGGCTGCACCGTAAGCTCCGTTGGCAGCGTGAAGAGCTGCGTTCGGATGGACTCGACGATGCCCGGAAAGCTCGAGTACTCCCAGCGAGTTGCACCGGGACCACCCTGGAAGAGTGTGTCCCCGGAGAACACGGTGTCGAGCGCGGGGGCGACGAAGCAGACGGAGCCCGGGGTGTGGCCCGGGGTGTGACGGGTTGCGAGTTCAATGTCGCCCACCTGGAACGTCGCACCGTGTGCCAGCTCGAAGTCCGGGAGCGCCTCGCCGTGGGTCTCGTGCCAGAGGAGCAGGTCGGCAGGGTGCAGGTAGATGTGCGTGTCGAGCGCCTGAGCCACCTGCACCGCGGCGTTGACATGGTCTTCGTGCCCGTGGGTGAGGAGCAGTCCGAGGACCTCCCGGTCGCCGACAGCCGCGACAATAGCGTCAGCATCGTGCGCTGCGTCGATAATGAGTACGCGCTCCTCGTCGCCCACCAACCAGACGTTGTTCTCGAGGGCAATGCCCCCGGCCGGGAAGCCAGGTCGCCCCGCGCCGATGAAGCCACTGGTGATGATGCGTTCGATTGACACGGCAGCCATGGCGACGCCTTCTTTCTGATTCATTGAGATACATCCCGGGCATTCCAGACTGACACTCGGCGGCGGCGGCGCCCGGGCCCGGGCCGAGACAAAGGGGGAGGGGCGCCCCCGGAGCGGATTAAATCCGACCGAGCGCGCCCCTCCCCGGCACTGTACGTGCCGTAGTGTGCGGGCTAGTCCGCGCGCGTAACAATCACGGGGCAGGGCAGCGCCTGCAGTACGCCGTGGCTGACGGATCCGAGCAGCAGGCGGGAGATCCCACCGCGGCCGCGGCTTCCGACGACGAGCAGTTCTGCACCCTGCGCCACCTGCACCAGCGCGGCAACCGGAGGCGACTGCACGATCTCGCGGCGCACCTCGAGATCAGGGTAGCGCTCCGCAAGACCAGCCACACCAATGGCGATTGCTTCCTCCGCGGCACTCCTCTGGGACTCGACGAGTTCCTCACTCCAGAGGTACTCGAGCCCCGGCGTGAGGGGCGGCATCCACGCGTAGACCGCGATGAGGGGCACGCCGCGGAACGACGCTTCCTCTGCGGCGTAGGCGATGGCACGCTGCGAGGCCTCAGAGCCGTCGATGCCGACGACCACGCCGGCGTTGGGCTGCACCTCGCTGTTCGGGATCACCGCTACGGGGCAGTGCGCCGTCGCTGCGACCTTCACCGCGCGCGTGCCGAAGAAGGAGCCCGAGAAGCGACTGCCGGCGTGCTGGCCCAGGACCAGCAGATCGGCCTGCTTCGAGGCTTCCTCGACCTCGGCGATCGGGTGTCCCACAACCGCCGTGCCGCTGATTTCGCCAACGAATCCGAGGCTGCGCGCGTGCGCGATTTCTGCCTCGAGCATCTGTTCTGAGGCCTTCTGAGCCTCGGAGAGGAATGCGACACTCTCCGAAAGGAACGAGTCATCCGCAACGTGCAGCAAGCGAACGCTTGCCCCACGCTCCGTGGCGCGCGCAAGGCCCCACGCGAGCGCCACGCGGCTCTGCTCCGATCCGTCTACTCCGATGAGGTACTTCTCCGACATGTTCGGTCCTTTCTCTCGGGATGTTTCGTGAGCGTAGCCGCGCGGCGCGGCGACGCGGTTACGCCGTCAGCGCGGGCAGCTGAGCCGGGTGGCTCCCTGCGAGCTGCTCGATGACGCGCACGACCTGGCAGCTGTATCCGTACTCGTTGTCATACCAGACGTAGAGCACCGCGGAATCGCCAGTGACGATCGTTGCGAGGCCATCGACGATGCCCGCGCGGTTCGCGCCAACGAAGTCGGTCGAGACGATCTCGGGCGACTCGACGTAGTCGATCTGCGTGCGCAGTGCACCCGTGAGCGACACCTGCTCGAGGAAGGAGTTGATCTCCTCGACGGTGGTCTCGCGCTCGAGCTGCAGGTTCAGCACAGCCATCGACACGTCCGGGGTGGGAACGCGAATAGCGTTGCCCGTCAGCTTGCCCTCGAACTCGGGCAGCGCCTTCGACACGGCCTTCGCCGCACCGGTCTCGGTGAGCACCATGTTGAGTGCTGCCGAGCGGCCACGACGATCGCCCTTGTGGAAGTTGTCGATGAGGTTCTGATCGTTCGTGTACGCGTGCACGGTCTCAACGTGCCCACGCTTCACTCCGAACTGATCGTTCATCACCTTGAGCACCGGGGTGATCGCGTTCGTGGTGCACGATGCGGCCGACACGATCGTGTCTGCGTCGGTGATCTTGTCGTTGTTGACGCCGTAGACGACGTTCAGCATGTCGCCCTTACCGGGAGCGGTGAGCAGCACGCGGGCGATGCCCTGGTTCTTCAGGTGCTGACCGAGGCCCTCGGCGTCGCGCCAGCGGCCCGTGTTGTCAACGAGGATCGCGTCCTCGATGCCGTACTGCGTGTAGTCAACGCTTGCGGGATCGTTCGAGTAGATGACCTGGATCCGCACGCCGTTTGCAAGGATCGCGTCCTCGTCCTCGAGTACGGTGATGGTGCCGTTGAAGGGGCCGTGCACCGAGTCGCGGCGCAGGAGGTTTGCGCGCTTCTGCAGGTCGTTCTCGGAGCCCTTACGCACCACGATGGCGCGCAGGTTGAGCCCGTTGCCCGAGCCCGAGTGGTCGATGATGATGCGAGCGAGGAGGCGCCCGATTCGACCGAAGCCGTACAGCACCACGTCGGTGCCGGTACCGGGCTTCGCCTCGAACGCGGGAGCGAGCACCTCGCGGAGGTACGCCGCAAGGTCGGAGCTGCCCGACGCGCGGAAGCCGTTGGCGAGGAGCGCCAGGTCCACGGATACCGGGCCGGGCTGCAGCTGCGCGAGCGTCTCGACGATCGCCGAGGTCTCAGCGAGGGGGAGCTCAACGTCGTCAATCTTGCGCGCCGAGCGGTGGGCGCGGATGATGTCGACGGAGGAACGGCCGATGAGGCTGCGGCCGTGCACCGACATCACCACATCGTGGTCGCGGTACAGCTGACCGATCAGCGGAATCATCCGCTCTGCGAGTTCCTGCTTCGCCTTCCAAGCTTCGAGGTGAGCATCAGCACGCTGGTTCATGTGAACGGAGGGTTCCTTCCAAACGGTATGAAGAGGGATCGGCCTGCCCGCCGGTACGCTGTCGCGTCACCTCCAGTATCCCACGCGCATGACGCTGTGTGACACCGCGATTACCGCGTGGCGGCGGACATGCCTGAGGCTTGAGGTGTTCGGCTCGAGCCCAGCCTCGCAGCCACCACCGACATTTCATCGCACCGAGCCAAGGGGATCCCCATGACTTTCACGAAGCGCCGCACCATCGCCGCCTCATTCACCGCCCTCGCCCTCGCCGGCGCAGCTGCCCTCGCGGGCTGCGCGCCCGCAGCGGACAGCGAGAGCGAGACTGTGAAGATCGGCGTCGTGCCCGGCGGTCAGCCCTACTGGGACACCTTTGTTGCAGCGGCAGCTGACGAGGGAATCACCGTCGAGATCGTTGACTTCGCCGAGTACCCGCAGCCGAACCCGCTGCTGGCCGAGGGCGAGCTCGACCTCAACCAGTTCCAGCACATCGCTTACCTCGCCGAGTACAACGAGGAGGCCAGCGACGACCTGGTGGCCCTCGGCTCCACCGTGATCTACCCAATGAACCTGTTCTCGGCAAAGTACGACAAGATCGAGGACATCCCGAAGGGTGGCACCGTGGCGGTGCCGAACGATCCCTCGAACCGCGCACGCGCGCTGCTCGTGCTCCAGAAGCTCGGCCTCATTGAGCTGAAGGACGGCGGCAACTCGGGCTCCACGCTCGAGGACGTCCTCGCCGATTCGTCGAAGGTGAAGGTCACCGAGCTCGACGCGGCCGGCATCCCGGGCGTGCTGCCCGACGTTGATGGCGGCGTCGTGAACAACGACTTTGTGGAGCCGGCGGGCCTGAAGTTCTCCGACTCGCTCGGTTCCGACAGCGCCGAGGATCCCGCGGCCGCACCGTACACGAACATCTTCGCTGCGCGTGCGGAGGACAAGAACAATAAGACCTACCTGAAGCTCGTGGACATCTACCAGAACAATCCCGAGGTTCAGAAGGCAGTGAAGGACTACGTCGGTGAGGGCGCGGTGCCGCTCAACACGCCGGCTGCTGAGCTTGCCGACATTCTCGCCCAGGCGCAGAAGGACTACGCAGCTACGAAGTAGTCACGCGAGCACTCAGCGCGGGCCTTGGCCCGCGTCCCGCATCGGGGCGGTGAGAATTCTCACCGCCCCGATTGTGGTCTTCGGGCACGCGCCCGTCACAATAGATTCCGGCCGCGCGAGGCGGCCACAGCCGAGCGAGAGGACCCACAGGGTGACACGCGTGCAACTGAGCGGGGTGGGAAAACGGTATCCCGGCCGTGGCAAGAACGATCCTGAGATTGTTGCGGTCGACGATGTCTCCATCGAGGTTGCGTCGGGCGAGATCCACGCCATCATCGGGTACTCCGGTGCGGGCAAGAGCACGCTTCTCCGCCTGATCAACGGGCTGGAGCGCGCCACGAGCGGCACGATCTCCGTTGGCGCCAACGAGCTGACCGCACTCAGCGAGCGTCAGCTGCGGCCGGTGCGCTCACAGATCGGCATGATCTTCCAGCAGTTCAACCTCTTCCAGTCGAAGACGATTGCGAAGAACGTGGAGTACCCGCTCGTAGTGGCGGGCGTCGCTCCCGACGAGCGCGCTGCCCGCGTCGCCGAGCTGCTCAGCTTCGTAGGGCTCCAGGATCGCGCGGGGGCCTATCCGGATGAGCTTTCCGGAGGCCAGAAGCAGCGTGTGGGCATCGCTCGCGCGCTTGCGACGAACCCTGGCGTGCTGCTCGCTGACGAGGCGACGAGCGCGCTCGATCCCGAGACCTCCCGTGAGGTACTCGGCCTGTTGAAGCGCGTCAACGACGAGCTCGGCATCACGATCATTTTGATCACGCACGAGATGGACGTGGTGCGAGAGATTGCCCACCGAGTCACCGTGATGGACAGCGGTCGCGCAGTCGAGCAGGGCGACGTGTTCGAGGTCTTTTCGGCGCCCACGAGCGAGACAACGCGCAAGTTCGTTGCCACCGCGCTGCCGAGCGAGCCGGGATCCGAGCATCTTGAGCAACTCCGCCGGCGTCATCGCGGCCGGCTCGTCAGCCTGACCTTCCGCGACGGTGATGTCGATCAGCCCGTCGTGTTCCGCACCCTGGCGGAACGCGGTGTGGGCGTCAGTATCATTCACGGCGGGATCACCGACGTGGGCGGACGCAGCTTTGGCAAGCTCACGCTGGAGCTCATCGGCGACGAGCTGCGCGTCGAGCACGCGGTTGCGGCGCTCGCGCAGGAGACCGAGCTGGAGGTGCTCGCATAATGGATCGCTTGCTTGAACTCCTCGCGAACGGCAAATTCCTCGAGGCAACCCTCGAGACGATCTTCTACGCCGTCTTCACGCTCGGCGTCGGTGGCGCGCTCGGCCTCATCGTGGGCGTTGCGCTCACTGTGACTCGGCAGGGCGGGCTCCTCGAGAATCGTCCGGTCTTCTGGACTCTGAACTTCCTCGTGAATTTCTTCCGCCCCATTCCTTTCGTGGTGTTGATTGGCGCGCTTACCCCGCTCGCTCGTCTCGTCGTGGGCACGGGTATGGGCGCACGCGCGCTGCTATTCGTGCTGACATTCGCGGCGATGTTTGGCATCGCACGCCTCGTTGAGCAAAACTTGCTCACGGTATCGCCCGGTGTCATCGAGGCCGCGCGCGCCATGGGTGCGGGACCGGTCCGCACGATCTTCACGGTGCTCATCCCGGAGGGGCTCGGGCCGCTGGTACTCGGCTACACCTTCGCGTTCATTGCGGTGGTCGACATGACCGCGATGGCGGGAGTCGTGGGCGGCGGCGGGCTCGGCAACCTCGCGCTACAGTACGGGTATCGGCAGTTCAACCCGTGGGTTACCTGGTCTGCCGTGCTCGTCATCATCGTGATCGTGCAGCTCGTGCAGCTGCTCGGCAACGTCATCGCCCGCAAGCTGCTCCGGAGGTAAGCGTGTCCGATCGCTCAGAGTTCACCACACCCGAGGCGTCCGCCACCGAGCCGGACACCCGGCTTGCAGACTTCCTCGAGGTGGCAGACGAACTCTGGCCGCTCGCCACGGCGGAGAGCTGGGACCGCGTGGGCCTCACCTCTGGTGACCCGCGGGCCGCCCTGACGCGCGCACTCCTTGCGGTCGACGTGACCGAGGCGACGGTGACCGAGGCGCTCGACACGGGAGCGGATCTCCTCTTCACTCACCACCCGCTGTTGCTCCGCGGCGTGCACACCCTCGCCGAAGACACGGCGAAGGGGGCGCTCGTTGCTCGGCTCATTCGAGGTGGCTGCGCGCTCTACTCGGCGCACACGAACGCCGATGCGCCGGCAGACGGGGTGTCCGATGTTTTCGCGCGCCGTCTGGGGCTTGTGCACGCGCAGCCCATTGTCCCGAGCCAGCACCCCGCCGCGCACCCTGGCGCAGGAATCGGCCGAGTGGGCACGCTGCCGCACCCGACGTCGCTCCGCGAACTCGCTGAGCGTCTCGCAGAGATCCTCCCGCAGACCGTGAGCGGAGTACGGGTCGGAGGGGATCCCAATCGAGAGGTATCTCGCGTCGCGCTTCTCGGCGGTGCGGGAGACAGCTTGCTCGACCATCCGCTCGTGCGCGCAGCGGATGTCTACGTGACGTCTGATCTGCGGCATCACCCCGCTCAGGAGTCACTGGAGCTCGGCGCAGCGGCGGGTGGCCCCGCGCTCATCGACGTCGCGCACTGGGCGAGCGAGTCGTTGTGGCTCGCGGGCGCCGCAGAGACGCTCGGCGCGAGGCTCCCCGGCGTGGCATTCAGCGTGAGCAGCGCGCGCACTGACCCGTGGGCCTTTTCGGTGGGCGCTCTCGCTGAACCGGGTGCCGCCGCGTAACCCAGTGGCCGGTGCGCGACGGTAGGCTAGCCCTATGAAGGCTAGCCCCCGGCAGCAGCAACTGCTGCTCGATCTCCACGACCTCGACACGACGATTGCGCGCCTGCGCCGCAAGCGCACAACGCTGCCGGAGCGCGCTGAACTTGACGGCCTCGCCGACGAGATCGCGGCCTCACGCGAGCAGTTCATGGCCGCGCAGCGTGAGCTCGACACGCTCACCGCGGAGATTGAGCGCATCGAGGCGGACGTCGCGATGGTGCGCCAGCGCCGCACACGCGACGAGGAACTCATGGCGGTCAGCACCTCCCCGAAGGAGGCACAGGCACTGCAGAGCGAACTCGACACGCTGGCGCGCCGCATGGGCGAGCTTGAGGAACGCGAGCTCGAGCTCATGGAGCAGCAGGAGACCGCACAGGCAGCCTTCACCGAAGCAGAGCGCGTGCTTGGTGGCGTAGATGCCCGGCGCGCGAAGATTCAGGAGTCGATTGACAGCGCAGAGGCGCAGATCGACCGCGAGCTTGCGTCGAACACCGAGGAGCGTGGCGGGCTTGCAGCCGAGATCCAGCGTGATCTGCTCGGTGTGTACGAGGAGCTGCGCGGCCGGATCGGGATCGGGGCTGCGCGTCTGCGCGGTGCCGTGTCTGAGGCCAGCAACATGGCACTCACCCCGGCCGAGCTCAGTGATTTCAACGCCGCCGCACCCGACGAGCTGCTGTTCTGCCCCGGCACTGGCGCGATCTTGGTGCGCGTCGCGGAGGACACGACCCCCGAGGTGTAGAATCGACGTTGGAATGGGCTGGTGAGACGGTCGCGTCGCGGCACGAAAGTGCACGCGCCGAGGAACGTCCGGGCTCCGCAGGGGAGAACGGTGGGTAACGCCCACCCGGGGTAACCCGCGAGAAAGTGCAACAGAGAGTAGACCGCCGCGCCCAGCATGCTGAGCGCGGTAAGGCTGAAAGGGTGGTGTAAGAGACCACCGGCGCTCGTGGTGACACGGGCGGCCAGGTAAACCTCGTTCGGAGCAAGGCCAGACAGAGGATGATGACGCGCCCCGCCGAGTCCTCGGGTAGGCCGCTAGAGGGTACTGGCAACAGTGCCCCGAGAGAGATGACCGTCACCCCGGCTGCGGTCGGGGAGACAGAACCCGGCGTATGATCCGGCCCATTCCACCCTTCGCGTGCACAGCTCCTCCGCCTACTTGGCCGCTCGGGCCGCCCCAGCGACTGACCTATGCTGAGCCTATGAGCGAGTTTCTCGAGGCGTCGCGCCCGGATCGGTACGCGCGCAGCTCAGTGCGCTCCGCACGCTTCCCGATGGACTTCACCTTCGACGAGCTGGTTCCCGGCGTGATCGTCGCATTCGTGCTCTACCAGGCGCTGCTGATCGGCACGCTGATCCTCGCACAGATGGTCACCGCCCTCGCTACGTGGCTGGCTGGCACGGCAACATTTGCCCCGCCCACCCTCGAAGACGCCATGTACCTGCTGCCAGTTTTCATGTTCTCGCTGATGGCGTCCGCGTTCGCGTGCGTCACGTACGGGCCGGCTCTCGCTTGGCTGCTCGGCAAGCTCCTGCGGTCCCAGTCGAACAAGTGGGTGCATCGGGTTGCCTTTACTGGCTTGGGCGCAGCCGTGGGGGTGCTCACCGAGCTCGGTCTCATCGCCTCGTCCGCCGGGGGGATCTCCGCCGTCAACCTGGGGGACCCCATCTTCCTGCTCATGGCTGCCCCCGCTGCGCTCGCTGTGCCACTGGGTTGGGAGTACGCGAGCTCACGCGCACTTCGCTCGCGATGACGGGTGACCGCAATGCGCGCCACTATGTAAATCTCGGCCGTGACCTTTTGTCTTTCTGAGAGAACGCCACATCCGTGTTAGTGTGCTGGTCGGGCCAGAATGGGAATGCGTGGCGATCACCGCCTCGCCCAGCCCGCCCGTGCACAGTGAGACGGGTCACTCATGGTCTCGAACTTGAGACCTCGGGCGCATGCTCGCGAGAAGGTAAGGGAACGGTATTGAAGAACAAGAAGATCCTCGCTGCCGGAGCAATCGCGACCCTCGGAGTCGGCGTCGCGACAGGAATCACTTTGGGGCCGGGGAACACCGAACCTGCGCAGGCAGCCGCTGGTGACATTGTGTGCGACATCTTCCACGGCGGCATCCGAAACCTCCAGGTTGTGCAATCCGGCGACCGGACCTTCGAGGTGACCTACGTTGACCAGAACACGCTCGCCGGTCAGGACACCACACCCGGCGTGGATGACCGCTATGCGCCGCTTCCCGCGGAGTTCCGCGATGCAACAAACAGGATCACCCTCGGGGATGCGGTTGCCGCAAGTGCGTTGCGTGTGAGCCAGAGTGTGGTGACAGGGCCTGCGAGTGACCCCTCACAATCCGACTGGCAGGTCGATCAAGTGATCGGCAACGAGGCCGCACCCTGGGAAAGCGCCGCGCTTGCACACCAGGAAATCACCTGGGTACACGACGTCGACGCCCGCACCGTCGTCACAAATGGTGTCGTCGGGGAGCAAGTGCGACCGAGCGATTTTCCGCTTCCGTGGCTCCTGAGTGAAGACTCGACCAGCGTGCTTCAGTTCACGCTCACGGTTCCCGATGATGCGACTGGCACCGTCCCATTGATCACGTCACTTGCCGGCTCCTTCGTCACTACGGCTTGGAGTCAGGCCACGTGGACCTGGAGCAAGGACCAAGACGTAGAGTTCAGCACGCCCGTCACCTGCTCGGTAGAGTTCGAGGACGAGTCGACCGACCCCGGGACCACCGACCCCGGGACCACCGACCCTGGCACCACCGAGCCCGGAACGACCGACCCTGGCACCACCGAGCCCGGAACGACCGACCCTGGCACCACCGACCCCGGAACGACCGACCCCGGGACCACCGAGCCCGGAACGACCGACGCAGGCACCACCGACTCCGGTACGACGTCTCCGAACTCCGGAAAGGGCACTGCTACCGAACTCGCTCGAACCGGCAGCCCCATGAGCCCCAGCACCCTGGGGTTCGCAGCGGGAGCGTTGCTGCTCGTCGGTGCCGGCCTCCTTACGATCCGCCGTATCGTTCGCTAAGCCTGTGCGAAGCTCCGGTCCAGAATTCTGGACCGGAGCTTCGGGCTGAGCACCTACCGGGTGTGAGCGATCGTGGCAGGCCGCTAGTCCGAGACCGTGAGCAGCTCGAAGCCATCCTCGCGAATCACGACGGTGTGCTCAAACTGCGCGGTGATGCTCTTGTCGCGCGTCGTGACCGTCCAGCCGTCGTCCCACTGATCCCACTCATGTCCGCCGAGCGTGAGCATCGGCTCGACCGTGAACACCATGCCCGGAACGATGATGTCGCCGTAGCTCGGCGCCGAGTCGTAGTGTGGGATGATGAGCCCGGAGTGGAATGAAGAGCCGACGCCGTGTCCGGTAAAGTCACGCACCACCCCATAGCCGAAGCGCTTCGCGTACGTTTCGATGACACGACCGATCACGTTGACGGCGCGGCCCGGCTTCGCGGCTTTGATGCCGCGCATCATCGCCTCGTGCGTGCGCTCGATGAGCAGGTCAACCTCTTCGGCCACCTCACCCACGCGATAGGTGCGGTTCGTGTCGCCATGGAAGCCATCCAGATACGCGGTCACGTCGACGTTCACAAGGTCACCCTCGCGCAGCACAGTGTCATCGGGGATGCCGTGACAGATCACCTCGTTCACCGAGGTGCACGATGACGCGGGGTAACCGCGGTAGCCGAGAGTCGAGGGGTACGCGCCGGCGGCGACGACCACCTCGTGCGCTACGCGATCCAACTCTGCGGTCGTGACGCCGGGGCGAACCGCCTCGCCCACCGCGTCGAGCGCGCGGGAAGCAATCCGTCCGGCCGCGCGAATCTTCGCGACCTCTTCCGCCGTGTACGTGTTGTCGCCCTCGTACGGCGGCGGCGTCACGAGGCCAACGTAGGGCGGCCGCGCAATGCTTGCGGGAACCTGCCGCTGCGCGGGGCGAATACCGGGAATCAAATGTCCGTGTGCGTCGAAGGGCATGGCTCTAGTCTATGAAGTGCACGCAGTGCTTGCTGCGGGCACCGCCGAAGCGGAAGGACTCGGATCATGAGTAAGCGGGACTGGGGGATCGAGGATCCCGAGGAGACCTACTGGTTCAACACGCGCACCGGTGAGGTCGAGGAGGGGCCGCAGTCGCTGTCCGTAGATCGCGTGGGACCGTTCTCGACACGGGAGGAAGCGGCGCACGCCAACCAGATTCTCGAGGAGCGCGCACGTGCGTGGCGCGAGGAAGAAGAGTCGACCGAGGACAACTAGACCGCTACTCGGCGCACTCTCCGGTCGCCGTAACACGCCTGACACGCGTGCGCGGTAGTCTGAACGCGAGCGCACCGCGGAGCACGCGGCGCGCGAGACACCCACGCGTGGCGCGAGCCGCCGCGCGGCAACGAACGGAGCCGGTGTGAGCAAGCAGCGCGATTTCGTCCTTCGCACGATCGAGGAGCGGGGCGTCAAGTTCGTGCGCCTCTGGTTCAGCGATGTTTCCGGGACTTTGAAATCGGTTGCGCTTGCGCCGGCCGAGGTGGAGGGTGCCTTCAGCGAAGGCATCGGCTTCGACGGCTCCGCGATTGAGGGCCTCACCCGGGCGTATGAGTCAGACCTGCTCGCGATCCCCGACCCCGCAACGTTCCAACTGCTGCCCTGGCGCAGTCAGGACGCGCCGACCGCGCGCATGTTCTGCGACATCCGCACCCCGAACGGGGAGCCCGCGGTTGCGGATCCGCGCAACGTGTTGAAGCGCACACTCGCGCACGCCGCCGACCGTGGGTTCACCTTCTACACGCACCCGGAAATCGAGTTCTACCTCCTGAAGTCCAAGGAGTTTGGAGCTGAGGGCCCGACCCCGGTCGACCGCGCGGGCTACTTCGACAACGTGCCGGGCGGCACCGCACATGACTTCCGGCGCGAGAGCGTCGCGATGCTTGAGGATCTCGGAATCTCGGTCGAGTTCAGCCACCACGAGGCCGGCCCCGGGCAGAACGAGATCGACCTGCGGTACGCCGACGCACTGACCACGGCCGACAACCTCATGACCTTCCGCACGGTCGTGAAAGAGGTGGCGATCACCCAGGGCGTGCACGCAACCTTCATGCCGAAACCGCTCGCCGGGCACCCCGGCTCCGGCATGCACACCCATCTCTCGCTATTCGAGGGCGACACGAACGCGTTCTACGACCCGGGTGCGAAGTACCAGCTTTCGCAGACTGGCCGGCGTTTCGTCGCGGGCCTGCTTCGCCACGCTCCGGAGATCACCGCGGTCACCAACCAGTACATCAACTCCTATAAGCGCCTGTGGGGCGGCGACGAGGCCCCCTCATTCGTGAGCTGGGGGCACAACAACCGCTCTGCGCTTGTACGCGTCCCGATGTACAAGCCGGGCAAGGGTGGCGCGGCCCGCGTGGAGTACCGCGCACTCGACAGCGCCGTGAACCCCTATCTTGGGTTCTCCGTGCTCCTCGCGGCCGGCCTCAAGGGCATCGAGGAAGAGTACGAGCTGCCGCCCGAGGCCGAGAACAACGTGTGGGCGCTCTCGGACGGCGAGCGCCGCGCAATGGGCTTCGACGCACTTCCCACGAGCCTCGACCACGCGCTTGCGGTGATGGAACGCTCCGAGCTGGTTGCAGAGACTCTCGGTGAGCAGGTGTTCGCCTACTTCCTGCGTGACAAGCGGCGCGAGGTAGCCGAGTACCGGAGCCAGGTCACGCCGTACGAGCTGTCATCCATGCTCGACACGGTCTAGGCGAGGATTCTCCCCGCAATGGCGGATCCACGCCCCGAATTGAAGCTCGCCGAGCTCGCGCGCGCCGGTTTCCAGGAGCTCACCGCCTCACGCACGGCACTCCAGGAGCTGCTGCCCTGCGTGAGCGTGACGCAGAGTGAGCTGCTCGCGGCATTCGCTGCCGCAGCTGACCCCGATGCGGCGCTCGTGCGCATTCGAGCGCTCGCTGAGGGGGAGACGGAGCTTGTCGCGTCGCTGGATGCCGAGCAGCTCGTTCGCCTGTGCCGTCTCGTCGGCGCGTCTCCCGCGCTTGGCGACTTCTTCGTGCGCCGACCCGAGGGGCTCGCGGAGCTCCTTGCACGCGGGGGAGCCCTCGTGCCCGCGGAGCAGGCGCTCGCGGTGCTCCTCTCTTCGGTGCACGACACAGCAACGGGCGTTGCGCTCGCGGGTCCTGCCGGCTGGGCCGAGTTGCGTGTGGCGTATCGCTCACTTCTCGCGAGCGTCATGCTCTTCGATCTCGAGCGCACGGCCGAGGGACTCGCGCTCGAGTCGTTTGAGCACGTCGCTTCGAGCCTCTCCGCGCTTGCGGGCGCCGCGGTGGAAGCCTCGCTCGCCGTCGCCCGCGCCAGCCTTGCTGCTGGAGTGAGCGGACCGGCGGTGCGGCGCGAGCGCATTGACGCCACGCAGCTCGCGGTGATTGCCATGGGCAAGTGCGGCGCCGAAGAGCTGAACGTCGTCTCGGACGTTGACGTCGTGTTCATCGCGCGCAGCGCCACGCAGCCGGGCACCGACGAAGATGCTGGCGCAGATCTCCTCAACACAGACACGCTGATCAGGATCGCCACCCGCCTCGCGAGCGAGACGATGCGCGGAATCCACGACCCGTGCATCGAACCGCCCCTGTGGGAACTCGACGCGAACTTGCGTCCCGAGGGACGCCACGGTGCGCTCGTGCGCACACTCGGTTCGATGCTCACGTACTACGAGCGCTGGGCGAAGGGGTGGGAGTTCCAGGCGCTGCTCAAAGCTCGGCCGCTTGCCGGCGACCTCGAGCTTGGCGACGAGTTTGTCGCTGGCACGCGGGACGCGGTGTGGGCGTCGTCCAATCGTGAGGACTTCGTCGGTTCGGTGCAGCGCATGCGCGAGCGAGTCACGGAGCACATCGACACGGATGACCTTGAAGTCCAGTTGAAGCTTGGCCCAGGTGGGCTGCGCGACATCGAGTTCAGTGTGCAGCTTCTGCAGCTCGTCCATGGCCAGTACGACGACCGCTTGCACCTCCGCGGGACCTTACCGGCACTCCAGGCGCTCGTAGACGGTGGCTACATTGCGCGCAGCGACGGCGAGCGACTCGCGACCGACTATCGGTTCCTCCGTGTTCTGGAGCATCGGCTTCAGCTGCGCGAGCTTCGTCGAACGGCGATCATGCCGCTCGACGAGGAGGGCCTCCGAGTACTTGCCCGTGCGAGCGGACTCGCACCGACGGGTGTTGCCCTGCTGCGCGAGTGGGAGAGCGTCAAGCGCGAGGTGCGCGAGCTGCACCTCAAGATCTTCTACGCTCCGCTCCTCAGTGCCGTCGCGGCGCTCCCCGAGGAGGAGTTCGCCCTCGGCAGCGCCGAGGCGCGCGCCCGACTCGCGAGCATCGGTTTCCGCGACCCCGAGGGCGCCATTCGACACCTCGCTGAACTCACGCGCGGCACATCGCGTCGCGCGCGCATTCACCGGAATCTCCTCCCGGTTCTGCTGCAATGGCTTGCAGACGGCACGGACCCAGACTTCGGGCTCCTCGCATTCCGTCGGGTCAGCGAGGCGAACCGTGAATCACCCTGGTACCTGCGCCTCCTCCGCGACGGAGCTGAGGCTGCCGAGCGGCTCACGCGCGTGCTCTCCTCCTCTCGCTTCGCGGCGGAGCTCTTGGAGACGATTCCTGAGGCAGTCGCCTGGCTCGAAAGCGATGCGGCCCTCCTCCCGCGAGCGCTCGATACGCTGCGCGACGAGATGCGCTCACTCGCATCACGGCGCGCCACTGTGGATGAGGCCGGAGCAGCGCTCCGCGGCGTGCACCGGCGAGAGGTGCTCCGGCTCGCGATGGGGCGCATCACGGGCGTGATTGATGAGCCCGAGGTCGCGCAGGGTCTCGACGCGGCGCACACAGCACTCCTCGACGCCCTGCTCATCATGCTGGACCGGGCTGCGGTCGCGGCGGAACAACCGCACGAATTTGATCTCGCGCTCATCGGCATGGGTCGCTACGGGGGTGGCGAGCTCGGGTTTGCCTCGGACATCGATCTGATCGCTGTGTTCCAACCCGCACCGAGCATCGCGGTTGACCAGGCCGCCCGCGCCGCGATCAAGCGCGTCACCGAGCTTCGTCGGCTGGTGTCGGATCCTCGTTTTCCGGTCGACCTCGATTTCGATCTCCGACCCGAGGGGAAGAACGGTCCCATCGCACGCAGCCTCGAGGCCTCACGTGTCTACTACGAGCGCTGGTCCGTCACCTGGGAAGCACAGGCGCTGCTCCGGGCTCGCCCCGTCGCGGGTGACAGCACGCTCGGCGCCGCGTTCGTAGCGCTCGCCGACCAGATCCGTTATCCGGCAACGTTCACCGACGAGCAGGTGCGCGAGGTGCGCCGCATGAAGGCCCGGGTCGAGGCGGAGCGCTTGCCGCGCGGTGCGGATCCCAAGCGGCATCTCAAGCTCGGTCCCGGCGGGCTCACCGACGTCGAATGGCTGGTACAGCTGCTGCAGCTCAGAAATGGTGCCGAGATCCCGGCGCTTCGCACGGTGTCGACGCTGTCGGCGCTCGATGCGGCTGTTGACCATGAGCTCATCGGCGCGGAGGACGCGGCCCACCTTGCCGACTCGTGGCGATACGCGAGCAGTGTGCGTTCCGCCCTGAAGCTTTGGAATGGGCGCGCGAGCGACTCGCTTCCCACCGATCGCGTGGAGCTCGAGGGGATCGCGAGCGTGCTCGGCCTGCCTGAGCGACGCACATCCGAACTCGAGGAGCGTTGGTTCTCGGTGTCTCGTCGTGCCCGCGGCGTGGTCGAGCGGGAGTTCTTCGGGTATGACGAGCTCGAGTTTCCCGAGCGCCTCTAGCGTCGCTGACCCGGGGGAGTCACGCGCTCCTTACGAAGTGTTTCCCCTGTGTTTACCCAAAGGGCTTCCCAAGGACGTTATCGAAGCGTAACCTGATCGTTATGCATTACTTACAGTCACTTCTTGAGGCTATCCTCGCCGAGGATGGCTCCGAGTTCGACGACGAACTCGAGTCCTAGCGCCACCGCGCTACTCAGCGCCGCAACAGCGACGTTGCATCGGGAGGGTTTCCCGCCCGCACCAACAGGCCCGCGACCAGGCAACTGGTCGCGGGCCTGTTCGCGTCCCCATACGCGGTGCAGGGCGCGGGGGAGCAGCAGGGCTTCGCATGCGCCCAGCATCGCGCAAAGAAAACCGTGACATGGACCCGTGATGGGTTTACATTGTGCACAGAGAGTGACGGTGATCGCGGTGCGAGCCGTGGTCGACGCCACCCACGCCATTGAAGGTGGGGGAGTGATGGAGCTCGATGTCGCGCATGTTGACCAGCAGGTAGCCACGGGGCGACTTCCAGAGCGCCACCGCATTGACGAGCTTGTCGAAGCTGCCTACCGGCACGCTGGTCGTCATGCCGAAGGCGAGCTCGCCAGCTATATCCCGGCCCTCGCCCTCGCCGACCCAGAAGCCTTCGGGGTCAGCGTTGTTGATGTTCATGGTGAAGCACATGAGGAAGGAAACACGCGAGACGAGTTCTCGATCCAGTCGATTTCCAAAGTGTTTGTGTACGCGCTTGTCTGCGAGCACCTTGGGCACGACGCCGCCTTTTCGACGGTCGGCGTGAACAACACCGGGCTCGCGTTCAACTCCATCATCGCGCTTGAGCTGTACGACGGGCACCCGCGGAATCCAATGGTGAATGCGGGTGCACTGACGACCACCGGGCTTGTTCCGGGCGCGAGTACCGCCGAACGCTGGGAGTTCATTCACGACGGGCTATCGCGGTTCGCTGGACGCGCACTGCAGGTGGATGAGCGGGTGTATCGATCAGAGCTTGAGACCCGTCACCGAAACACGGCAATCGCCCAGTTGCTCGTGAGCTACGGACGCATTCGGCAGGACCCCGACGAACTCGTTGATGTGTACACCCGCCAGTGCGCACTGAGCGTCGATGCTCACGATCTCGCGGTGATGGCCGCCACGCTTGCAGACGGCGGAGTCAATCCCGTCACTGGTGAGCGAGTCGTCTCCGCGCACGTGGCACGCGACACACTTGCCGTCATGGCGTCCTCCGGCCTCTACGAGAACTCGGGAGAATGGCTGCTCGAAGTCGGCCTCCCCGGAAAGTCAGGCGTTTCAGGGGGCCTCATCGCTGTCGCCCCGGGGAAGGCCGGCATCGGAACGTTTGCGCCTCCGCTCGACTCGGCAGGAAACAGCGTACGCGGGCAGATCGCCGCCGCCTATCTCTCGCGGGCGCTGGGACTCAACGTCTTCGCTTCAGCTTCACACTTTGTCCAGGATGGAGAGCCTCATGTCACTCGCAGCACGTCCTGACGTATCTGACGTCATGCCCCGAAGATCCTGGGTGCCAATGATCGGGCTGTTCCTCGCGCAGATCTTGATGTCGTACAACGTCGCGGCCCTTCCGGTGACGCTCGGGGGTATGGTCGCGGAGTTCAATGTCCCCGCCACGGACGTCAGCACAGCGATCGTCACCTACGGACTCGTCGTCGCCGCACTCGTGATGGTGGGCGCAAAACTCGGTCAACGAATCGGCTGGGTCATCATGTTTCGGAGCGTGATCGCTGTGTTCGCGCTCTCCGCGTTGACTATGGTGCTCGCGCCCAGCGTGGGCTGGGTGGTGCTCGCTCAGGCGCTCGCGGGCGCATCCGCGGCAATCATCGTTCCGAGTCTCGTCGCGTTGATCGCGGAGAACTACCGGGGCGCGCAGCAGGCGACAGCGATCGGTTCGCTGGGCTCCGCACGCGCACTTGCCGGAGTCACCGCGTTCCTGCTGGGGGGCACGCTCGCAACATTTGTCGGCTGGCGACCCGTGTTTCTCGTGGTGCTCGTGATCGCGCTCGCAGTGTTTGTACTCAGTTTTCGGCTTCGAGCCGATCGCGGGGACGGCAGGGTTCAGATCGATGTTGGTGGCGCTACGCTCATCGGCGCCGGTATCGTCGCGCTGACCCTCGGCGTGAACAATCTCAACCGGTGGGGAGTGCTGAGTTCGACGGACGAAGCCCCGTTCTCCGTGGTGGGCCTGTCCCCGGCCCCGCTTCTCGTTGTGCTCGGCATCGTTCTCGTCCAGGCATTCTTCGTCTGGACGAGACGCCGGACTCGCCGTGGAGAAGAACCACTCGTCAGCCTCCGCGTGTTTGGCTCAGGCCCTGAACGCGCTGCAATCTATGCGATGTTTATTGTCGTTGGGCTTGAAGCAGCGCTGAACTTCACTGTTCCGCTGTACATTCAGATTGTTCAGGGCAGAACCCCGTTTGATACGTCGCTGGCGATGCTGCCGTTCAACCTCACCGTGTTCATCACGGCGACGCTCGTGGTTCGCTTCTACCGGCGGTTTACCCCGCGAGCGATTGGCGTGTTTTCTTTCACGCTCACTACTGTTGCGCTTGTCTGGCTCGCGCTCGTCGTCACCAACAATTGGGAGACGCTCCCGACCATCCTCGGGCTGTTCGTGTTCGGGGTGGGTCAGGGCGCCTTGGTCACGCTGGTCTTCAACGTGCTGGTGACCTCGGCCCCCAAGGAACTTGCTGGTGACGTGGGTTCTGTGCGTGGGACTACGCAGAACCTCGCAAGCGCTGTCGGCACTGCAGTTGCCGGTGCGCTCCTCGTGGGGCTCTTGAGCGCAAACATCGCGGCATCCCTCGCGAGCCATGTCGATGTCTCACCGGAATTGATTGCTCAGGCCGATATCGACGCATCGAGCTTTGTTTCCAACGACCAGCTTGCCGAAGCCCTCGATGAAACTGATGCGAGCCCCGCGCAAGTCGCGGCTTTCATCGAGGTGAACGAGAGCGCCCGCTTGGCGGCACTCAAGCTCGGGCTATTGATCCTCGCTGGCGTCAGCGCCGTCGCGATCCTTCCCGCGAGCCGCCTGCCCAACGCACAGCATCATGAGATCCCCGACCCAACGGCGGAGGCGGGGGGAAGGTAGCAGAAACGCACGCGCGGGTTGGCACCGAAACCGGTCGCCAACCCGCGCGCTGTGTGAGTTACACGCCGTAGTAGAGCTCGAACTCGAACGGGTGCGGGCGGAGCGCCATCGGGGCAATCTCGAGCTCGTGCTTGAGATCGATCCAGGTCTGAATCAGCTCCTCGGTGAACACGCCTCCCTCGAGCAGGAAGTCGTGGTCAGCCTCGAGCGCCGCAAGAGCTTCCTCGAGCGAACCCGGCACCTGCGGGATGTTCTTTGCCTCCTCCGGCGGGAGCTCGTAGAGATCCTTGTCGATCGGCTCCATCGGCTCGATGCGGTTGCGGATGCCGTCCAGGCCCGCCATCAGCTGCGCCGCGAACGCGAGGTACGGGTTGCCCGATGCATCGGGAGCGCGGAACTCGATGCGCTTTGCCTTCGGGTTCGAACCGGTGAGCGGGATCCGCACGGCGGCGGAGCGGTTTCCTGCCGAGTACGCGAGGTTCACCGGGGCCTCGTAGCCCTTCACCAGGCGGCGGTAGCTGTTGATCGTGGGGTTCGTGAACGCGAGCAGCGCAGGCGCGTGGTGGAGGATGCCCCCGATGTACCAGCGCGCGGTGTCCGAGAGGCCTGCGTAGCCGTTCTCATCGTAGAAGAGGGGATCCCCACCCTTCCAGAGCGACATGTGGGTGTGCATGCCCGAGCCATTGTCGCCGAAGACAGGCTTCGGCATGAACGTGGCCGTCTTGCCCCACAGCTCTGCCGTGTTCTTCACGATGTACTTGAACTTCAGCACATCGTCAGCCGCGTTCACCATGGTGTCGAATCGGTAATTGATCTCCGCCTGGCCGGGCGCGCCCACCTCGTGGTGCGCGCGCTCGAGGTGCAGGCCGGCCTCGACGAGGCGCAGCGAGATGTCGTCGCGCAGATCGGCTTGCTTATCGACGGGGGAGACGGGGAAGTAGCCGCCCTTCGCGGGCGTCGTGTTTCCAAGATTGCCGCCCTCGACCTTGCGGCCCGAGTTCCAGTGCGCTTCTTCGGAGTCGATCTCGTAGAAGGTGCGCTGCGGGGTATTCTCATACCGAACGGAGTCGAGGATGTAGAACTCGGCTTCGGGCGCGAAGAACGCGGTGTCCGCGATGCCGGTCGAGATGAGGTACTGCTCCGCCTTCTTGGCGACCTGGCGGGGATCCTTCGAGTAGATCTCGCCGGTGCGCGGGTTGAAGATGTCGCACACCACGATGAGGGTGCGCTCGAGGCGGAACTGGTCGACGTAGCACGTGGTCACATCGGGGATCAGCTGCAGATCCGACTCAGCAATGCCGGAGAACCCGCGAATGGAGGAACCGTCGAACATCTGGCCGACCTCGAAGAAATCGTCCTCGACTGTTGCTGCGGGGATGTTGAAGTGCTGCTGCACCCCGGGGAGATCGGTGAACCGGATATCAACAAACTTGACGTCGGTTTCCTTGATGAAGTCGATGACTTCCTGGGGGGTGGTGAACATGCTGCTCCTCATTGCCAGTGTGCCCTTCGGCACCGTTCGCTTCACTCCAGCTTATGCGCCCACCGTTTCGGAACCGTGATTCTCATGTTTCGCGAGTGTTACACGACGCAGAAAAGTGATCCGAATTCATCCCCTGACGAGAACGGTTCCCGCGATCTTGTCGTGGAATGCGCGCTGATCCGAATCCCACACGAGGAGGGGGATGACGAGGCAGAGGAGCAGGGTGCGCACGAACGGCCGCCAGACGCCGACCCATCCGCCGGCAATCGGCACGACGCGGAGCCCCACCAGTCGGTGACCGATCGAACCGCCAATAGTCGGGATAAAAATGATCTGCATCAACGCGAAGAACAGGAAGTTCCACAGGCTCGCATTGGGGCCACCCACAAGAAAGTAGGCCGGGAGCGCTGCGAGGCCCCAGTCGATCAGGATCGCGACGATGCGCCGACCGATTCTGCCAACCGAGCGCGGCCCAGACTCAGGGAGTCCGAGCCGTTCGCCGGGCCACTTGCTGGGCTCGAGGTCGCCGAAGCGCTGGGGAGTCGAAGCGGGCATCGTGCTTAGCGCGGGCGCTGCGAACGGATGCGGTTCGGGTCCATGCCCTTCGGGATACCGACGGGAGCCGCCTGTAGGGAGCTCAGTCGGTTGTAGACCGCTGCAACCTCGTTGCGCGAGAGCTTCGGCTTCAGCTTCACCAGCGTCTTCGAAAGCTTGGCGAGGGGGATTCCGTCACCGTCCGGGCCGACGTAGAGGTGCACAACCTCGACATTGCGAAGCGCTCGCTTGACCTTCCGCTCTTCATCAGCTGCCATGCGCTCGGTACGGCTGCGCGAGCCCTCCGAGATCAGCACGACACCACCGCGGCCCACGACGCGGTACACAGCATCCTGGTTGCGGTTGATTGCAATCGGAACCTCTGAACCGCGCCACGAACGGCGAAGCGCGCCCTGCACGACGGCGCCCACAGCGCCCGCGCGGCCCTCAATCTGCTGGTACGCCATCTTCTCGGCGCGCCGTCCAAGCACAATCATGACCAGGAGCAGGCCCACAAGGATGCCCGAGATCGGCCAGATGACCCAGCCGAACCAACCGCCGGGGAGCAGCCATGCAAGCAGCACGGCCACGAGGATCGGGGCGATAAAGACCGCGAGCAACACCCAAGGGAGATTCCGATCATGGACCTTCGTGGTCCGATAGATCTCGATCATCTGCTTGATGCGACCGTCGCGCTTCGCCTTCTCTGCTGCCATACCCCTTAGGATATCGGTTCTCGCGCCCTTCCCCGAACACGGGGAGTCGCCCATCGCTGTGCCGTGAGCGAAAGCCGCTCACACCCCGCGGTCAACGCGAGCCTCAGTCGAACTCTGTGGAGTGCATCACAGAACTCGTTCGCACGCTGAATGATCAGTCAGGCTTGCCGCATGAAACGATACTGTGTGAATACTCCGGACGCCCGCCCCGGAGCCACGCGCGCAGCGGCTGCTCACCCTGAAGCTTCACACCCGGGATCAGCCGCGCGAGCCGCAGCACGACTCGAAGCCTTGTGCGAACGGGGGATCGCCGCGCGAACAATCGGCCGGTGCCTGGGCGAGGCGATGGGAGGCGCACACGCACGCGTGGGGCACGATGTCGGCTGCGAGGTGCTCGGCGTGCCCCTGGAACAGCTCCATCGCTGCATTCGGGTGCGGCAAACCGGGCGGCGGGAGATGAGCGGCGCAGCACTCCTCATGGAGGCGCTTGCAGAGTGCCTCGCAGAGCTCAGCGCACTCGGCAAAACGTGGCACCCGGTTCGCGCACGTGAGGCGGTGCAGGCAGCCGTCCGGAGTCGCATCACCCCGGCGGAGGCCACACAGGACGGGGGCGTTGAGGCTGCGAAGCAGAGACGAAGGCGCACAGCCCACAGACGCACGTAGGGCCGCAGCGCTCTGTGAGTGCTGCGGCCCTACATGGGTTCATCCGCGCGGTGGCCGACCGAGCCGAACACCGCGGGATGTGTGTTTAGATTCCGAGATTCGCCGCGAAGTCGCCTGCCTCAAGACGCAGGCGGACCTGCGTCAGGAAGCGCGCTGCGTCTGCACCGTCGACGATTCGGTGATCATAGGAGAGCGCCAGGTAGACCGTGGAGCGCACGGCGATCGCATCGCCCTCGGGCCCCGAGACCACCACGGGCTTCTTCACGACCGCACCGGTACCGAGGATGGCGACCTGCGGGAGGAAGACCAGCGGCGTGTCGAAGAGCGCGCCACGTGATCCGGTGTTGGTCAGCGTGAAGGTTCCGCCGCTCAGCTCATCCGGGGTCAGCTTGTTGTCGCGCGTACGCGCGGCAAGGTCCGCGATCTCGCCCGAAATCTCTGCGAGGTTCTTCTCACCGGCAGCGCGGAGCACCGGGGTCAGCAGCCCGCGCTCGGTGTCCACCGCGATGCTGATGTTCTCAGTATCGGGGTAGACGATCGAGTCGCCCTCAACGGTGGCGTTGATGATCGGGTAAGTTCGCAGCGCCTCGGCGGCAGCGAATGCAAAGAAAGGCAGGAAGGAGAGCTTCGACCCGGTCTTCGCGAGGAACTCGTCCTTCTTTGCCTGGCGCAGCTGGGCGACCTTGGTCACATCGACCTCGACCACGGTAGTCAGCTGTGCGGTCTCCTGCAGCGATGCGACCGCGCGCTCCGCGATGACCTTGCGAAGGCGGCTCATCTTCTGCGTGGTGCCACGCAGCTCCGAAACCTCGACCACGGGGGCAGCAGCGGTTGCAGGTGCGGGAGCCGCGGCCTGCGCAGCGGGAGCCGCGGCGAGCACGTCCTCCTTGCGGATGCGACCGCCCACACCGGTGCCGGTCACCGTGCTCAGATCAACGCCACGTTCGTTCGCGAGCTTGCGCACGATCGGGGTGACGTAGTTCGCAGCAGCGGCGGGAGCTGCCGCGGGGGCTGCCGGTGCCGGTGCCGGTGCAGCTGCGGGTGCGGGTGCGGGTGCCGGTGCAGCAGCAGGTGCCGGAGCAGCAGCAGGTGCCGGGGCGGCAGCAGGTGCCGGGGCGGCGGCGGCAGCAGGAGTTTCGGGGGCCGGAGCCGCCGCGGGAGCCTCTGCGACCGGGGCCGGATCTGCCTGCACTGCGCCCGAGCCGATACGAGCGAGCGCTGCACCGACCTCGACGGTCTCGTCTTCCTGCACCAGGATCTCCTGAAGCACACCGGCGATCGGCGAGGGCACCTCGGTGTCAACCTTGTCAGTCGACACCTCAAGCAGCGGCTCGTCGACCTCGACCGCATCACCAACATTCTTGAGCCAGCGCGTCACGGTACCCTCGGTGATGCTCTCGCCAAGCGAGGGCAGCACAACCTCTTCACCGCCGGCCGGAGCCGCGGGCGCAGCAGGAGCCGCGGGCGCAGCGGCCGCGGGGGCCTCTGCCACGGGTGCGGCCGGAGCTGCGGGCGCCTCTGCTGCCGGAGCGGCAGGTGCCGCGGGAGCGGCCGATCCGTCGCCCACGACCGCGAGAATCGCGCCAACCTCAGCGGTCTCATCCTCCTGCACCAGGATCTCCTGGAGCACGCCCGCCACGGGCGAGGGGATCTCAGTGTCGACCTTGTCGGTCGAGACCTCAAGCAGGGGCTCATCGATCTCGACGGTGTCCCCGATGTTCTTCAGCCAGCGGGTCACCGTGCCCTCGGTCACGCTCTCACCCAGTGCGGGGAGGACCACCGATTCACTCATCGTGTATTTCTCCGTTCGTATCAGTCTGTCTATCGCCGCGCTTAGATTGCGTGCAGCGGCTTGCCGGCGAGCTTCAGCATCGTCTCGCCGATGGTCTCGTTCTGCGTGGGGTGGCCGTGCACAAACGGTGCAACGTCCTCCGGGTACGCCTCCCAGTTCACGATGAGCTGTGCCTCGCCCACCAGCTCGCCCACGCGGGCGCCGATCATGTGGACACCGACGACGGGGCCATCAACCACACGAACGGCCTTCACCGAACCCGCGGTGCCGAGGATCGAGCTCTTCGCGTTCCCTGCCAGGTTGTACTCGTAGCTGGTCACGTTCTCAGCGCCGTACTTCTCCTTGGCCTTGGCCTCGGTCAGACCGACGGAGGCAATCTCCGGGTCGCAGTAGGTCACCTTGGGGATGTTCACGTCTTCAACGATGACCGGGTTCAGGCCAGCAATCTCCTCGGCAACGAAGATGCCCTGCTGGTAGCCACGGTGCGCGAGCTGCAGGCCGGGAACGATATCGCCAACGGCGTATACGCCGGGCACGTTCGTAGCGAGTCGCTCGTTCGTCAGCACAAAGCCACGATCCATCTGGATGCCGACCTCTTCGTAGCCGAGCCCCTGCGTCGAGGGGCCACGGCCCACTGCAACGAGGAGGTAGTCAGCGGTGAGCACCGTGCCGTCTTCGAGGTTGACGGTGACGCTCGATGCGTCCTGCGTGACCGACTGGAAACGAACTCCGAGCTTGAAGTCGATCTTGCGCTTGCGGAAGGCACGCTCGAGCTGCTTCGAGACGGACTCCTCCTCGTTCGGCACGAGATGGGGGAGACCCTCAACGATGGTCACTTCAGCCCCGAAGGAGCGCCAAACGCTTGCAAACTCGACGCCAATCACACCGCCGCCGAGGATGATGACCCGAGCGGGCACCTCCTGGAGCTCAAGCGCGTGCTCGCTCGTGATGACACGCCCACCGATCTCAAGACCGGGAAGCGAACGCGAGTAGGAACCGGTTGCGAGCACGACGTGCTTTCCGATCACGCGATCCGCGCCAACCTGCACGGTGTTCGCGGCGACGAGCTTGCCCTCACCCTCAATGACGGTGATCTTGTTCGCCTTGAGGAGGCCCTGCAGGCCCTTGTGCTTGCCGGCGACAAGGTTCTCGCGGTAGCTGTTCACCTTTGCGATATCGATGCCTGCGACGCTCGAAAGGATGCCGTAGGTCTCGCCGTCGCGCGCCACATCCGCGACCTCCGCCGCGTGAAGCAGCGCCTTCGTCGGCACACAGCCTCGGTGCAGGCAGGTGCCGCCCAGCTTGTCTTTCTCAATAACGGCTGCGGTGAGCCCGAGCTGCGTTGCGCGGATCGCGGTGGCGTATCCGGCGCTTCCGCCGCCCAAGACGACGATGTCAAACTGCTGATCGGCCAAGTGGGATCTCCCTCGGTATGTACGCAATAGAGGCGGGTACCCGCTCGTGTGCGGGCAGTCCTTGCCCACCCTACACCCGCGACTCTGCCTTCGGCCGGGATCCCGCAGGGTCTGCGGCGGGTTCCTCCGCGATGCTGCGCACCCGGAGGGGTGGCGCACCCGGCAGCACACGGAGGGAATATCGGGTTCGCTGCTGGCGTGATGTTTTCCACACCAGAAAACGTGGGAATTCGTAGGATGGAAGCGTGACCGAATCAATCTTCTCCGCCGAGTACGCCGAGCGCCGAGCGAGCGTTCCGCGCGGTCTCCCGCTGATCATCGCCATGCAGGGCCTGAGCGACGCCGGCGGGACAGTCGCGCAACTCGAGGAGTACCTGTGGCGCAAGTACCAGCCGGAGGAGATTCTGCGGTTCAACGCCGACATGCTCCTTGACTACCGCGCGCGGCGACCGATCATCACGTTCGATGAGGATCACTTCGTCGACTACGCCCCGGAGGAGCTCAGCCTCAGCCTGGCACGCGACGAGTTTGGTGCCCCCTTCCTTCTGCTGAGCGGTTTTGAACCTGACTTCCGCTGGGACCACTTCATTGACACGGTGCTCCTGCTGGTGCATGAGTTCGAGGTGTCGATCACCGTCTGGTCGCACGCGATCCCGATGCCGGTTCCGCACACGAGGCCACTGTCGCTCACCGTGAGTGGATCACGCGACGACCTCATTGAGGCCCGGTCCGTGTGGCGGCCGAAGACGAAGATCTCAGCATCTGCCGCGCATGTGCTTGAGTACCGTCTCCACAGCTTGGGGGAGGAGGTGGCCGGGTTTGCGCTCCTGATCCCGCACTACCTGGCGAACACCGAGTACCCCGAAGCGCTCCGAGTCGCGCTCGACAGCATCATGGCCGCCACGGGGCTCATGCTGTCGACCGACGAGGTGCGTGAGGCGGCGCGACGCTTCGAGACTCAGCTCGATTCGCAACTCGCCGACAACGACGAATCCCTCGAGATGGTTCGCACGCTTGAGCGTCGCTACGACGCCTACATGGAGGACCAGACCACGCGCTCACCCCTGATGAGTGAGGACGGCACGATCCCGACTGCCGACCAGATCGCCAGCGAGCTCGAACGCTTCCTTGCGGAGCAGCAGCGCACCGCGGAAGGTGACGAGGAGCCCGGAAGCGACGCGAAGTAAACCCGCGCGAGTATCCGACGCGCAGCCGCTCCTGTCAACCATGCAGGCGCTGCCGTGCTAAAATGAACCTGACCAACCCATTCAATCCGAGTCGGTTTCCTCTGCGAGGAAATCGTTCGGGCTTGACATGGGTTTTCATGCTGTGAGCACTTGTCGAGACGCCTCGACAGCACAGCGCGGCATTCGATAGAGAGAGGCGGCTGCGTGGCAACTGCATCCACCCCCAAGACTCGCGCAACGACGAAGGCGGCTTCCACCGCGTCCGACGCTGATGCGATCGAGAACACCGTCGAGACAGCCCAGGAGTCGACCGCGGCGGCAACGAAGCCTGCCGCAACGAAGACTGCGGCGAAGGCGACCACCACGAAGTCGGCATCGGCCCGTTCCGAGGCCGCAAAGAAGGCCGCGGCAACACGTGCGGCCAACAAGGCCGCAGCTGAGGCTGCCGCGGCTGGCGAAACCGAAGAGTCACCGGCCGCAAAGAAGCCGGCGGCAAAGAAGCCGGCGGCAAAGAAGGCACCCGCGAAGAAGCCTGTCACCAAGCGGGCCGCGGCGAAGGCACTCGACGACATCGACGTTGACGACGTTGATGACGAGTCACACGAAGCTGCCGAGGAAGAAAAGCCGGCCCCTGCGCCGACCGTTCCCCTTCCCCGTGGCGCGATCGTGCTGAAGGCGGGCGAGGAAGAGGACGTTCCGACCGTCACGACCGCGATTCCCGGCGCAACGGCCGACCCGGTGAAGGACTACCTGAAGCAGATCGGCAAGGTCGCGCTCCTCAACGCCGCTGAAGAGGTTGAGCTTGCGATGCGCATCGAGGCCGGCCTGTTCGCAGAGGAGAAGCTGGCAACCGAGAAGGGGCTTCCGAAGAAGCTTGAGCGCGAGCTCAAGTGGGTGGCACGCGATGGCCAGCGCGCCAAGAGCCACCTGCTGGGAGCGAACCTCCGCCTCGTCGTGTCGCTTGCGAAGCGCTACACGGGTCGTGGCATGCAGTTCCTGGATCTCATCCAGGAAGGCAACCTGGGCCTCATTCGAGCGGTCGAGAAGTTCGACTACACGAAGGGCTTCAAGTTTTCCACCTACGCGACGTGGTGGATCCGCCAGGCCATCACTCGCGCAATGGCAGACCAGGCCCGCACAATCCGTATCCCCGTGCACATGGTCGAGGTCATCAACAAGCTGGCACGTGTACAGCGCCAGATGCTTCAGGACCTGGGCCGCGAGCCCACCCCCGAGGAGCTGAGCCGCGAACTCGACATGACCCCCGAGAAGGTCATCGAGGTGCAGAAGTACGGTCGCGAGCCGATCTCCCTGCACACGCCGCTGGGCGAGGATGGCGACAGCGAGTTCGGTGACCTCATCGAGGACACCGAGGCGGTTGTCCCGGCTGACGCGGTCGGCTTCACCATGCTCCAGCAGCAGCTCGAGCAGCTGCTCGATTCGCTCTCCGAGCGCGAGGCGGGCGTCATCCGGATGCGCTTCGGCCTCGGCGACGGCATGCCGAAGACGCTGGACCAGATCGGCGACACGTTCGGTGTGACGCGTGAGCGCATTCGTCAGATTGAATCGAAGACGATGGCGAAGCTTCGCCACCCCTCGCGCAGCCAGCAGCTGCGCGACTACCTCGAGTAGGCCGGCATTTGCCGCTTCGGCGGAGAACGCGAAGGGGCCCGGGAGCATTTGCTCCCGGGCCCCTTCTCTGTGTTGCTTGGGCCCGCTCCCGCGGTGGAAGTGGACTCGAACGCCTACGCGTTCAGCTTGTGGCTCTCGTCGTGCCAGACCTCCGCCATGGGGCGAAGCTTGGCCTCGTGCTTGTGGGCGTGGTGCGCGCAGAACAGCAGCTCGCTCCCGCTCAGCATGACGCGCACGTATGCCTGTGCGCCGCAGCTGTCGCAGCGGTCGAGTGCGGAGAGCGGGCGATCCGCGGCATCGATCGTATCCGTACGATCCTGCTCGATTGTCGTCATGGCGACCTCCCGTCCATCTAGGGTTTTGTTCACGTCTATCCAAACACGTCGAGCGAGCTTTCTCGCGTTCCGAACGCTCAGGTTCGCTGACCGCGTAGCGTGCGGCACCGCTTCAGCACTCGCCGGGGTCGCTGCACGTGGGTGTCGGTGGCGTGTCCTAGGGTGGGGGAGTCAACTTACAGAAGGGGTCCTTGCACGTGGCCACTGAGCGAGCATCGCAGGCGGCGGAGTCGAACTACTCCGCGCGCCATCTCACCGTCCTCGAGGGACTCGAGGCGGTCCGCAAGCGCCCCGGCATGTACATCGGCACGACCGACTCACGCGGCCTGATGCACTGCCTCTGGGAGATCATCGATAACTCTGTCGATGAGGCGCTCGCCGGTCACGGTGACGAGATCGGCATCCGCCTGCACGCTGACGGCAGCGTGACGGTCACCGACAACGGTCGCGGGATCCCGGTAGACATCGAGCCAAAGAGTGGCCTCTCCGGTGTCGAGCTCGTCTTCACGAAGTTGCACGCGGGCGGAAAGTTCGGCGGCGGCGGCTACGCCTCCTCGGGCGGCCTGCATGGCGTGGGCGCCTCGGTTGTCAACGCACTGTCGTCACGTCTCGACGTCGAGGTCGACCGCGATGGGAAGACCTGGGCCATGTCGTTCCGCCACGGCGAACCGGGCACCTTTGCAGGTGAGGGCCCGGACAGCCCGTTCACCCCGTTTGAGAGCTCCTCTGAACTGCGCGCCGTGGGGAAAGTCAAGAAGGGCGTCACGGGAACGCGCGTTCGGTACTGGGCTGACCCTCAGATCTTCCTCGCCTCCGCCCAGTTCGAGCCCGACTCGCTCGTGGCGCGTGCCCGTCAGACCGCGTTCCTCGTCCCGGGTCTCGGCATTGAGATCACCGATGAGCGGCCCGAGTCGCTCGGGGAAGACGGTGCCGCGTCGGTGCACCGCTTCGCATACGAGGGCGGGATCTCGGAGTTCGTGGATTACCTCGCCGTTGACGCCGCGCTCACCGATACCTGGCGCGTGACTGACTCCGGCACGTTCCGGGAGACCGTGCCCGTCATGGATGAGGCGACCGGGCACCTCGTGTCCCGCGAGGTTGAGCGCGAGTGCGAGGTGGACATTGCGCTCCGCTGGGGCACCGGTTACGACACGGAAATTCAGAGCTTCGTCAACATCATCTCGACCCCCAAGGGTGGCACGCACCTGGCCGGCTTCGAGCAGGGGCTCACGAAGTTCTTCCGCAAGCAGATTGAGCAGAACGCACGAAAACTCAAGGCGGGCAGCGATAAGCCCGAGAAGGACGACATCCTCACCGGCCTCACCGCCGTCGTGACAGTGCGCGTGCCCGAGCCACAGTTCGAGGGCCAAACGAAGGAGGTGCTCGGCACCGCGGCCGTGCGCCAGATCGTCACCCGCGCCATCGTCAAGGGACTCACGGAGCGCTACGAATCGACGAAGAAGCCGGATAAGGCGCAGACCGGCGCGCTGCTCGAGAAGATGGTCTCGGAGATGAAGGCGCGCATCGCGCTCCGTGCCCAGCGCGACACTGCACGCAGGAAGAGTTCGCTCGAGAGCTCCTCACTGCCGGCAAAACTCATCGATTGCCGCTCGAAGAACGTCGCCGAGACTGAACTCTTCATCGTGGAGGGCGACAGCGCGCTCGGCACTGCGCGTCCTGCGCGCGACAGCGAGTTCCAGGCATTGCTGCCCATTCGCGGCAAGATCCTGAATGTGCAGAAGGCGTCGGTTGCTGAGATGCTGAGCAACGCGGAATGCGGCGCGATCATCAAGGTGATCGGCGCGGGCTCCGGACGCGACTTCGACATCGAATCCGCACGGTACGGCAAGGTGATCTTGATGAGCGACGCCGACGTCGACGGCGCGCACATCCGCACGCTGCTGCTCACGCTGTTCTTCCGCTACATGCGACCGATGCTCGAGGCCGGGCGCGTGTATGCCGCGGTGCCGCCACTGCACCGCGTCATCGTGCAAAATGCGGGCCGCAAGCCCAATGACGTGATCTACACGTACAGCGAGCGCGAGCTCACCGCGCTGCTTACGGACCTCCGAAAGCGCAATAAGAAGTACCAGGAGCCGATTCAGCGCTACAAGGGCCTCGGCGAGATGGACGCAGATCAGCTGGCTGAAACGACCATGGACCGGGAGCACCGCACGCTGCGCCGGGTTCGCGTCGAGGACGCGCACGCTGCGTCTCAGGTGTTCGAGTTGCTCATGGGCAACGAGGTTGCGCCCCGCAAGGAGTTCATTATTGAGAACGCTGACGATCTCGATCGGGATCGCATCGACGCATAACCACGCCAGGTGAACTCTGAGTGTCACACTCGGCGATCAGGTGAACACTCGGCGCCACCGTGCGTGCCGTCGGCCAGGTCCGCGAAGGCTCGCTAGGGTGGAGAGTGATAGCGCCTAGGGTTCCGGGACATCCGTCCGCCGTGGTCCGAGCGGCGCCACGCTCCGCCACCCGGCCGGGCGTCATCTGAACGGACAAAAGCCTGGAGGAACCACTTCGTCGTGCCCGCGGCGAAGAGAAGGTTCCCCCATGTCGCCCACCGCGCTCCTCCTCGTTCTCACCGCTGCGGTTTGCCACGCTGCGTGGAACATCATCGCCCACCGCGCGAGCGGTTCCGGCATGCCGTTCCTGTGGTGGGGCTCACTGGTCTCCGCACTCATCTGGGTGTGGGTCATCCCGTTCACGGGAGGAATCGGGGACGCCACCCTTGGGGGCGTGCTCCTGGGCGTGCTCGTTTCCGGGGTGCTGCACGTCGTCTACATGGTCGTGCTGCAGCGGGGATATGCCCGCGGGGACCTCTCTACGGTGTACGCAACAGCGCGCGGCACTGGGCCGCTGCTCACCGTGCTCATCGCGGTGCTCTTCCTGGGGGAGCGGCCTGGCGGGTGGGCGCTCGGTGGCGTCGCGCTCATCATTCTCGGTGTCGTTGCCTTCGGGCTCGTGGGACGGCAGGGGCGGCGCCAGCCAGGCCTCGATCCCGCGCTCGTCTATGGGCTTCTTACTGGCGTCGCGATCGCGAGCTACACGGTGTGGGATGCCTACACGGTCACCGAACTCGGGGTTGCACCCGTCGCGTTTATGGTCGGTTGCGCGCTCGCTGAGGTGCCGTTCTTCACCCTCGCATTGCTGCGCCGTGGCGGTGCCCGGACCGCGGCCGCGCGCCTCGCCGCGGAGTGGCGCGGCAGCTGGAAGCGGCTGCTCGCGTTCGGCGTGCTGTCACCGCTCTCCTACGTGCTCGTGCTCACCGCGATCACGCTGGCACCGGTTGCGCTCGTCGCACCGATGCGCGAGGTGAGCGTTGTGCTTGTGGGATTGTACGGCGCGTGGCGCTTCCGCGAGTCTCGCCCCGTGCTGCGCATCGCGGCGGCGCTCGTGGTGGTCGTGGGGGTCACCCTCATCGGTGGATAACCCCCACGCGACGCACGTCTAGGATGCGAGCCCGACGAACGCTGCGGCCCCGTCAATTGGCGTGCCCGAGCCATCGCGCTTGCCGAGTTCACTGGGCAGCTTTCGGGCGGTGCCGTCAGCGGCCAACGCACGCGCCTCGCCGACGCCCACCCAGGCGCACGCGATTTGGTCTTCCCACTTCAGGAAGCGCTGAATGCGCACGCCGCCCGTGGCGCGGCCCTTCGCGGGGATCTCTGCCCAGTCCGTGATCTTGGCGGTGGCGACGTCAGTGCCGGGAAGCGTGATCGAGCTGTCCGCCACCGTCACTACCCGGGCCTCGCCGGCGGCGGGGATCGCCGTGGCGAACACCACACGCGCCTCGTCGCCGAGGCGGATGCCGGCCATGCCGCCGGCCGGGCGGCCCTGCGGGCGCACGGATGTCGCGTCGAAGCGCAGCAGCTGTGCATCGCTCGTCACCGCTGCAAACTCGGTGCCGTCGGGTGCGGGGAAGATGCCCACGAGCTGGTCGCCCGCCTTCAGTCCGATCACCTCGAAGCTCGGCTTCGCCGGGAGGTCCGTGAGCAGCACGCGCTTCACGATGCCCTGCTGTGTGAACATGCCGATCGGCGTATCCGTATCGATCGGCACGATCCCCACGACGCGGAGCTTCTTGTCCGTGATCCCGAGGTAGTCCGCGAGCTTCACGCCAGCCGAGAATGCGATGCTCGCGGTCGGCACAACGGGCAGATCCACCGGCGTAAAGCGGTGCAGCGTCCCATCGTTCATCACCGCACCAAGCTCGCCGCGGACAGTGCCGTCAACGCTCGCGAGAATGGCGCCGTGCTTGGTCGCGCGTGAGGGACCGCGCGGAGCGTCAGCGGCTTCCGGATCCCGATCAATCCGCAGCATGCGCCCCGTCACGGAGAGCAGCACGGTGCACGGGGAGTCAGCAACCTCGAGCGAGGCAGACGCTGCGGCAGCGCGGGTGGGACGAATCACCGCACCCGTGAGCAGTGTGCGTCGCGGAGTGCCCCAGGCGGCGGCGGCCTGATCCAGCTCATCGGACACCACGCCACGGAGGCGCTCGTCGCTTCCGAGTATCTCGAGCAGCTGCGCGATCTCGGCGTTCAGCTCATCACGCTCGGCCTCGAGCTCAACGCGCGAGAACTTCGTGAGGCGACGCAGTCGCAGCTCGAGAATGTACTCCGCCTGCAGCTCGGACAGATCGAAGACCTGCATGAGGCGCGTGCGTGCGGTCTCAGCGTCATCGCTCGTGCGAATGAGCTGAATCACCTCGTCAATGTCGAGGATCGCGATGAGCAGGCCCTCAACCAGGTGCAGGCGGTCACGGCGCTTGCTCAAGCGGTGCTCAGTGCGACGGGTGATCACCGAGATGCGGTGGTCAAGGAAGACGCGCAACATCTCGCGCAGCCCGAGCGTCTGGGGCTGACCCTGCACCAAGGCAACCGAGTTGATGCTGAAGGAGTCCTCGAGCGGCGTGTAGCGGTAGAGCTGCTCGAGTACGGCCTCGGGCGCGAAGCCCGTCTTCAGCGTGATCACCAGGCGCAAGCCATTTTTGCGATCCGTGAGATCGGCCACATCGGAGATGCCGGAAAGCTTCTTCGCCTCGACGCCCTGCTTGATCTTCTCGATGACTCGTTCGGGCCCCACGAGATACGGGAGCTCGGTCACAATGAGGCCGGTACGACGCGGGCCGAGCTGCTCAACAGCAACCTTCGCTCGCGTGCGGAACGCGCCGCGCCCGGTCCGGTACGCATCCTTGACGCCATCAAGCCCAACGATGGTGCCACCGCCGGGGAGATCGGGCCCCGGGATGAACTCCATGAGTTCATCAACCGTCGCTTCGGGATGCTGGAGCAGATGCTTCGCCCCATCGACGACCTCGATGAGGTTGTGCGGTGCGAGGTTCGTCGCCATACCCACAGCAATACCGCTCGCGCCATTGACGAGCAGGTTGGGCACTGCGGAGGGCAGAACATCCGGCTGCATAATCTGGTTGTCGTAGTTCGGCACGAAATCGACGACATTTTCGTCGAGCGACTCGGTCATCGCGAGCGCAGCGCCCGCGAGGCGCGCCTCCGTGTACCGCGACGCGGCGGGACCATCATCGAGCGAACCGAAGTTTCCGTGCCCGTCGACGAGCGGCAGGCGCATGGCAAAGCCCTGCGCCATCCGCACGAGTGCGTCGTAGATCGACGAATCGCCGTGCGGGTGCAGCTTGCCCATCACTTCGCCAACCACGCGGGCCGACTTCACGTGCCCCTTCTCGGGGCGCAGGCCCATGTCAGTCATCATGAAGAGGATGCGGCGCTGCACAGGCTTCAGGCCATCGCGCGCATCTGGCAGCGCGCGGGAATAGATCACGGAGTAGGCGTACTCGAGGAACGAACCCTCCATCTCTTCCGAGATGTCAATGTCCTCGATGCGTTCGCCGGCGATCTCGTGGGGTGCTCCGGACGATTCGGTCATAATGGTCAATATGCTACCGACAGCCGCCGACAACGGCGCGAGGCTTGCCGCAATTCTGCCAAGCGGTTTGGCCGCCATCTCCCGTGGTCAGGGCAAAGATCCTCGTGCGGTTCTCGCACACGCGAGCGCCCCAGGATCGTTTGATGACCTTGATGTCTCACTCGTGCCCGAGCTTCGCTCATTCGTACTGATCGTGGTCGATGGGCTGGGTCACGCGAACCTCGCCGCACGAAAAGGGCACGCGCCCACCCTCGCGGGACTCCAGCAGCGCAGGATCGAGACCGTCGCCCCGTCGACGACGGGAGCCGCGCTCACCGCGATCACGACCGGCAGACTGCCGGGCGAGCACGGTCTCGCGGGCTACCGTATCCGCCACCCCGAGTTCGGCCTTCGCACCACGCTCAGCGAGTGGGACGGCATCACGGACGTGCGTTCATGGCAGCGGGCCACGCCACTCTTCGCCCAGGCACGCGAGGTCGGCGCCCGCCCCGTCGTCATCGGCCGGCCAGCGCACGAAGAGGGCGGGCTCACACGCGCGATCCTGAGCGACGCCGACTACCTGTCCGGCCAGCGCATCGATGACCGCTTCGCCATTGCGTCGCAGACACTCCGCGCCGCGGCAGCCGGACCAGCCCAGGAGTCAACGCTCATCTATCTCTACGTCGATGAGCTCGACCGCGCGGCCCACGAGAACGGCTGGGAGAGCGCGGAGTGGGTCCGTCGTCTGGAGCACCTTGACGCCGCGCTCGCCGACTTCCTGCGCGCACTTCCTGGTGGCGTCGGAGTCGCAGTGACGGCGGACCACGGCATCATTGACGTGCCCGCTGAGCAGCACGTGCTGCTCGACTCAGTTCCCGGTCTGCTTGACGGGGTCGTCGAAATCGGAGGCGAGCCGCGATTCCGCGCGCTGTACCTCGCAGAGAACGGGGCCGAGGCCGATCCCGCGCTGATTGCAGAGGTGCGAGATCGCATCGCAGCGGCAGAGGGCGATCGCGCCTGGGTCTTCACGCGCGATGAAGCAATCGCCGCCGACGTGTTCGGCCCGGTTGCGCCAGAGGTTGCGCCCAGGCTGGGCGATGTGTTCATCGCAGCGCGCAAACGCGTTGCGTACTACGTCAGCGCGGATACCCCGTCGGCACGGTCACTCGTTGGGCAGCACGGATCCTTCAGCGAGGACGAGCGCGGTGTGCCCCTGGCGCTTGCCGGTGCACTGGCCGGCACGGGCTTCACCGCGCTCGTCACGCGAGTTGCCGCGCTGCGCGGCGCGGCGCTCGCCGGCTAGTTCGGGTCTTCGTCACTCCGGGTGCCGAAGAGGATGTCGTCCCAGCTCGGAATCGAGGCGCGTCCCTTCCGGCCGCCCTTCTCCGCATCGCTGTTCGGTCGACCGGGCGTGCGATCCTCCGCCTCCGGTCGAGCGCCGTTGGTGTCGGCACCAGGACGGGCCGCAAGGCCGATGCTTGGCAACGCCGGACGTCCACCACGCACCACGGGGGCCGTGTCGTTGTCATCGTCGTCAGCGTCGCTCGGGCCGGCGGCACGCGAGCCGCTTGGAGCCGATGGCTGATCGTGGGCGCTGCGGAGCGGGGGAGCGGAACCGCTCACTCCACTCGCACCCCAAATGCTGCGTGGGGCGCTTGGCTTCGGCTCAGCGGCGGGGGCAGGCCGAGCAGGAGCCGGCGAGTCCAGCTTCTGCGAACGATCGTCCAGTTCACCATCGGTGAGCTGGGAGACGGGCGCTTCAAGCGCCGCCTCGAGCGAATCGACGTCTGCCTGTGCCGCGGCGCGGTTCGCCTCGTCACGCTCACCCCGTCTGCGGCGGAGGGCATCGAGCAGGTCGGCGGTCTGACTCAGGTCAATCGGCTGGGTCTCGTGCGTCTTAATGGCGCGCTGATCGATCTCGCGCCGACGAGCATAGTCAGCTTCGATGTCATCGTCCGGGCTGCCCGTGGTGCTCGCACCGCCACTGACGCCGATCGGGGTGTTGGTCGGGGCACTCGCACCGGCAGTGTCTCCAGCTGCGCTCTCGGGGTCAGCCGCGGGCGCCGCGCCGTCCGCATCGGTCGCCTCCGGGAGATCGGCGGCGTCGAACGCGCCCGAGTCGAACTTCGATGCGCCGTCGTTGCCGCCCACAGCGCGGAGCTTGGGGATCAGTCGATCGCCCACGTCGCCCTGTTTCGAGAGCGTCACCGCGTCCGGGGTCACGGGAGAAAGCCCACCCTTGCGGTGGTCGAACGCCCACACGGCACGGTGCGCAACATCGCGTGAGATGAATTCGAGGCTGACCATCCAGCCTGTCTCCTCGTCGCGCCACGATGCCCACTCACTGGCCTCTGCCGCAAGCGACACCAGGCGCTCCGCAATCACGGAACCGAAGTGTTGATCAGCCTCGCTGTGTGCATCTGCGCGCACCGGGACGGCGTGCGCGCGTTCAAGGATGTACCGACGCTCTGCAAGAACCGGCTCCTCATACCGCTCGATGTCGGAGGCCTCAAGCCCGGTGATCTCCATCACCTGCGCGCGGGTCTTACCCGCACGAATCAGTGACTGAATCTCACGCGGACGCACCTTCGAGGCATCTCGTTCACGGCGACTGAGGTTCCGGAGCTCGCTGAGCACGGCGTCGTCCACGACAAGCCGGAATTCCTGGTCGGCATCATTCGCAACGATCAGTGTCTGATCCTCGCGTCGCACAAAGCGCAGTTCGTCCATCGGCGCATCCCTTCCTCGCTCGCGAACCAGGGTGGCACACCTCGCGGGCAGCAGGCGACATTGCCGCGGCGCGTGGGAAAGTTCGTGCTCCGAGGAACTGCTCCGAGTACGCGCACAGAGAACTCTAAGCCTCACAGTTTGCGCGAAAGGGGAATCGTACGGCAGACTGTGGCCGCTCGAAGGTTGAGGTGCCGAAGTGCGGCACAAGATTGCAGGAGAGAATGGCCACCGATTACGACGCCCCCCGGAAGTCCGAAGAAGAAGCCGACTCCATCGAGGCCCTGAAAGAACGCGGCCCGGCGAAGGGTGCATCTGGACTCGACTCGGAGGATGCGGACAACCCGAGTTTCGACCTGGGCGGCTCGGACCTCTCTGACGTTGAGCTCGACGTTGTCGTGCTTCCCCAGCAGGATGATGAGTTCACGTGCGTGAGCTGCTTCCTGGTGCGACACCGCTCGCAGATGGACCACCAGACCGACCTCGGTCCGATCTGTGCGGAGTGCGCGGCCTAACGAGCGCTGCGTTTCCGACGCGGATCTTCGCGACAGACGCCTTCGGGCCCGGCCCCACCTGAGTGGTGGAGCCGGGCCCGAAGGCTTTTTCGTCGGGTGTGCCGACACGTGGGCGCCACAATGGTGGCGCCCACGTGTCACTTGCCCGTTTGCGCTGACCGAATCGTGTCCGCGAGCTTCTGCGGATGCCGGGTCGTAATGATCCACACGGGAGCGGGATCATTGGGGTCGATGTTCTCGATGCGAATCCCACGGTTCACCCAGCCGCGCACCAACAGGTAGCTTCGCGCATCAAGGCCGGGCCCGATCGCGGCGCGGAGCCGGCTCGCGCCCAGTAGCTCAATCTCGCCGAGCTGGGAGACTGGGATCGATGCGTGTCCCGCCACCAGCGTCCCGCCCGTCACGCGAATCGTGGGGGAGAGCAGGATCAGCGTCACCGCGGCGATGAGGTACACGATGATCCCGGCGGGGATTGCAGCGTTGATGTTGATCGGCGTCGTGATGAGCGCCACGGCCGGGGCCACCAGCAGCAGCGCAATGAACATTCCCGGCCCGGGAACGAGGCGCTCCCGGTACTCGGCGGAGCTGGGGGCAGCGGAGGCCGCGGGGACCGCGGCGGCGTCACTCGTCATGCCTCCATTATCGCCTGAACACCTGCGCGACGCGTGTGCGCGCGGGCGCGCCCCATGCGCATCCGATACCCTGGCCGGGTGAGCGATGTAGTAGAGATTCCACTTCTGGCCGAGCACGCGCCCCGCTATGCCCACGCGGACGATGCAGGCGCCGATCTGATGGCCACGGAGGCTGTGACACTCGGCCCCGGCGAGCGCGCCCTCATTGGCACCGGGGTGTCAATCGCGTTACCAACGGGATATGCCGCATTCGTCGTACCGCGAAGCGGCCTCGCGGCGAAGCACGGTATCACGGTGGTCAATTCCCCGGGCACCGTCGACGCCGGGTACCGCGGGGAGATCAAAGTCACTCTGTTGAACACCGACCGCGAGCACTCCTTTGACGTGGCAGTGGGGGATCGAATCGCTCAGATGATCGTGATGCCCGTGTCGCGCGCCGTGTTTGTTCCCGTCGACACGCTGCCCGACAGCGTCCGCGGCGCAAACGGCTTTGGCTCCACCGGAGTGCAGTCGGGGACGCACTAGGCCGGCACGGGCAGACCACCCAGATTTCGCAGGACACGAAAGAAACGAAGAGAGCATGAGCGACAAGTCAGAGACGCAGGACGTCGAGAAGAACACCCCGGAGGCCGCAGATTCCGCGGAGGCCCTCGAGCTCCACGAGAGCGCGGGCGAGGAGCTCGACGAGAGCAAGTCCCACCCCGCGGACCGAGATACTGCCGGCCCGTTCGACGCGGCAGAGGTCCCCGCAATGCGCCCGTACGTCGATCTTGGCGGCATCAAGGTCGCTCCGCGCGAGGGCCTGCAGCTGCGCCTCGAGGTCGATGAGCGCGCGAATCGCGTCGTTGCTGTGTCCCTTGAGTACGCAGAGTCGCTGCTTCAGGTACAGGCGTTTGCGGCACCCAAGACCACCGGACTGTGGCACGGCGTGCGCCGCGAGCTCACTCAGCAGATGGCCGCCCAGGGCGCCAGCGCGGTCGAAGAGACCGGTCCGCTCGGCCCCGAGCTCCTCGTCGAGACCCCCGCACCGGCCGAGCAGGGCGGCACGCGCACGGCACGCTTTATCGCCGTGGACGGCCCCCGCTGGATGCTGCGCGGTGTGATCATGGGCAAGGCGGCAGTCGATGCTTCTGCACGCGAACGGGTGATCGACCTGTTCCGCGAGGTGGTCGTTGTGCGCGGCGACCAGCCGATGCCCCCGAGCGAGCTGCTCCCGCTGCGCGTTCCTGCCGGCGTGCAGGCTCAGCGCCCTCAGGGCGACGCTGCTGCTCAGGGCGGGGCCCAGCCCGCGTGAGCGAGGCGGAGGAGAGCGGCGCGCAGCCCTCGGCTAAGAATGCCGCAGAGAACGCCACCGAGTCGCCCCTGGGCCGGCTCGGCGGCATGGCCCGCGCGGTTCAGGGCGGAGTCTCCGGCGAAGAACTCACCGCGGAAAGCGTCCTCGCCGCGATCGGCGGCTGGCGCGGCGTCGCAGAGACCCTGATCCCGAGCTTGCTGTTCCTCGGCATCTACGTGCCGACGCAGGACGCACGACTCGCCGCAGTAATCCCCGGTGCACTCGCCGTTCTTCTCTTCGTCGTACGACTGGTACGCCGGGAGACGCCCATCGCGGCGCTCTCCGGCATGCTCGGCGTCGGCATCGCGGTCGTCATTACGTTGATCACCGGACGCGGCGTCGACTACTTCGTGTGGGGCTTCGTGGTCAACGCGGCTTGGTCGCTCGGCCTCGTGATCTCACTGCTTGTGGGGTGGCCCGCAATCGGCCTGGTGATCGGCTTCACCCGCGGAAACTTCCGCGCCTGGCGCCACGACCTGAAGCTGCGACGCGCCGCAACGCTGCTCACGCTCCTCTGGCTCGCCATGTTCGTCGCGCGGCTCGCCGTGCAGCTGCCGATGTATCTCGGCGAGCAGGTCGCCGCACTCGGAACGGCGCGAATCGTCATGGGAACGCCCCTCTTCGCTGCAGTCATCGCGCTGACATGGTTTGTCGTGCACCGGGTGAGTAAATCATCTGATGATTCGAACCCCGATATCGTTGAGAGCACAGGGCAAAACGCCCCGCCGGAGTGACAGCGAAGGGCTCCACTTCGGTGTAGAGTTATCTTGACATCGAGATAAATTGGAGGAGCCTCATGGGAGCCGTCAACAGCTTCGACGCGAAGAGCACCCTCGCCGTCGGCGAGCGGGAGTACGAGATCTACCGGATCGATCAGGTCCCAGGTCACGAGCGTCTGCCGTACAGCCTGAAGGTACTGCTCGAGAACCTGCTCCGCACGGAGGATGACGCAAACGTCACCCGCGCGCACATTGAGGCTCTCGGCAACTGGGATCCGTCGGCTGAGCCCGACACCGAGATCCAGTTCACGCCCGCGCGCGTCATCATGCAGGACTTCACCGGCGTGCCCTGTGTCGTCGACCTTGCCACCATGCGCGAGGCCGTTGTCGACCTGGGTGGCACGCCCGACAAGATCAACCCGCTCGCACCCGCCGAGATGGTCATCGACCACTCGGTCATCTCCGACGTCTACGGCACCGCAGGCGCGGCTGCCCGCAACGTGGAGATCGAGTACCAGCGCAACGGCGAGCGCTACCAGTTCCTCCGCTGGGGCCAGGGCGCGTTCGACGAGTTCAAGGTCGTTCCCCCGGGGACCGGCATCGTGCACCAGGTCAACATCGAGTACCTTGCGCGCGTCACGTTCACCCGCGAGGTGGACGGCAAGCTGCAGGCGTACCCCGACACCTGTGTCGGCACTGACTCGCACACCACCATGGAGAACGGCCTCGGCGTTCTCGGCTGGGGTGTTGGCGGCATCGAGGCTGAGGCAGCCATGCTGGGCCAGCCCATCTCCATGCTTATCCCGCGCGTTGTGGGCTTCAAGCTCTCGGGCAAGATCCCCGCTGGCGTGACCGCGACCGATGTCGTGCTCACGATCACGCAGATGCTCCGCAAGCACGGCGTCGTCGGCAAGTTTGTCGAGTTCTACGGCGAGGGTGTTGGTTCCGTGCCGCTCGCGAACCGCGCCACCATCGGCAACATGAGCCCCGAGTTCGGTTCGACCGCGGCGATGTTCCCGGTCGACGACGTCACCCTCGACTACCTGCGCCTCACCGGCCGTAGCGAAGAGCAGATCGAGCTCATCAAGGCGTACACGCAGGCGCAGGGCATGTGGCACGACCCCGCCGTTGAGCCCTCGTTCAGTGAGTACCTTGAGCTGGACCTCAGCACGGTGGTGTCCTCGATCGCCGGCCCGAAGCGCCCGCAGGATCGCATCGAGCTCACCGCAGCGAAGACGCAGTTCGAGACCGATCTCAAGAACTACGCTGCGGCAGCGAACCCCGCCAAGGTGAAGGATCAGGCCGGCAACGAGTTCGAGCTCGATCACGGCGCGGTCACCCTCGCCTCGATCACCTCCTGCACGAACACCTCGAACCCTTCCGTGATGCTCGCCGCCGGCGTGCTCGCTCGCAACGCGGTTGCGAAGGGCCTGAAGGCGCAGCCGTGGGTCAAGACCACGCTCGCTCCCGGATCCAAGGTAGTGACGGACTACTACGAGAAGTCCGGCCTGAACCAGGACCTCGAGGCGCTCGGCTTCTACACGGTCGGGTACGGCTGCGTCACCTGCATCGGTAACTCGGGCCCCCTCAACGAGGAGATCTCGCAGGCGGTCAACGACAACGACCTCGCGGTCACCGCTGTCCTCTCGGGTAACCGTAACTTCGAGGGTCGCATCAACCCGGACATCAAGATGAACTACCTCGCGAGCCCCCCGCTCGTGATCGCGTACTCGCTTGCCGGCACGATGGACTTCGACTTCGAGACTCAGGCGCTGGGGCAGGACCAGGACGGTAACGACGTCTTCCTCCGCGACATCTGGCCCGACCCCACCGAGGTGCAGAAGATCGCCGACGCATCCATCGACTCGGACATGTTCAAGTCGAAGTACGCGACGGTCTTCGATGGCGACGAGCACTGGACCTCGCTGCCCACCCCGGACGGGAACACCTTCGCGTGGGATGAGAAGTCGACCTACGTACGCAAGGCGCCCTACTTCGAGGGCATGACGCTCGAGCCGGTGCCCGTCACCGACATCTCCAGCGCCCGCGTCCTCGCGAAGCTGGGCGATTCGGTCACGACTGACCACATCAGCCCCGCGGGCAGCTTCCGCGCCGAGACGCCTGCTGGCCAGTACCTGATCGAGAATGGTATCGCCGTTCGCGACTTCAACACCTACGGCTCGCGCCGCGGCAACCACGAGGTCATGATTCGCGGCACCTTCGCGAACATCCGCCTGCGCAACCAGCTGCTTGCGGCTGAGAATGATGGCGCTGGCGTCGAGGGTGGCTTCACCCGCGACTTCACGCTCGAGGGCGGCCCCAAGTCGTACATCTACGACGCGTCGCAGAACTACCAGGCAGCTGGTGTTCCGCTCGTGGTGCTTGGTGGCAAGGAGTACGGCTCGGGCTCGTCGCGCGACTGGGCGGCGAAGGGCACCCGCCTGCTGGGCGTCAAGGCCGTCATCACCGAGAGCTTCGAGCGTATTCACCGCTCGAACCTGATCGGTATGGGCGTGCTGCCGCTGCAGTTCCCGGCGGGCGAGAGCGCAGATTCGCTCGGCCTTGACGGCACCGAGTCCTTCGACATCGTCGGCGTCACCGCACTGAACGAGGGTGTCACCCCGAAGACGGTCGCGGTCACCGCCACGAAGGAAGACGGCAGCACCGTCAGCTTCGACGCGGTCGTGCGCATCGACACCCCGGGCGAAGCCGACTACTACCGCAACGGCGGCATCCTGCAGTACGTGCTCCGTTCGCTGGTCTAGTCACCGGCATCTCCTGGAGAGAACGCACAGCGCCCCGCACGAATCGTGCGGGGCGCTGTGCGTTCTGCCGCCCACCGATACGCCGCAGAAAGGAGGGGTCATTACTCTGACCCTTCACGAGATTCCCACGTCCAACGCCGTCGCGCTCCCATCGTGTGAGCACGGCATGGCCGGCCCCACCCCGGCGATACGCGGGCCGGTCTGCTCAGCGCGGTATCCGCCGCCGGGTAGACTGATGGGATGCTCCGCCGCACGTGGCGGGCTGAAGGGGAGGTATGCGGGTGGCGATCCTGGATGGAATCGACGGTCCACGCGATCTCGATCACCTGACCCCAGAGGAGTGTCGCACGCTCGCTGCTGAGATTCGCGAGTTTCTCATCGCTGAAGTCGCGAAGACTGGCGGCCATCTCGGCCCCAACCTCGGTGTGGTTGAGCTGACCATCGCCATGCACCGCGTGTTTGAGTCGCCGCGTGACCCGATCGTCTTCGACACGGGGCACCAGAGCTACGTGCACAAGCTTCTCACCGGCCGCAAGGACTTCTCGCTGCTTCGCCGTCGCGGGGGTCTTGCAGGCTACCCACAGCGCGCAGAGTCCGAGCATGACATCGTCGAGAGCTCGCACGCTTCCAGCTCGTTGAGCTGGGCGGACGGCATCTCACGCGCCTTCGCCCGCACCGGCCAGGAGAACCGCCACGTGGTCGCGCTGGTCGGCGACGGCGCACTCACGGGCGGAATGACCTGGGAAGCGCTCAACAACATCACCGACGATAATGATCGGAACCTCGTCATTGTCGTCAACGACAATGGTCGTTCGTATGCACCGACGATCGGCGGGATGGCGCGCTTCCTGAACTCCGTCCGGTCGAAGGACACCTATCGTGACCTTCAGGAGGGGAGCGAGAAGCTCTTCTCCCGCTTCGGTCGCCCCGGCCGCACCATCTACCGCGGGGCTCGCGGCGCGCTGCACGGTTTCCTCAGCCGTGCCAGCAACAACGACCACCTATACTCCAACCTCGATATCAAGTATCTCGGTCCTGTGGACGGCCACGATCTCGCCGCGGTCGAAGAGGTGTTGCGTCAGGCCAAGGGCTACGGCCGGCCCACGCTGGTGCACGTCATCACAGAGAAGGGACGCGGCTACGCTCCCGCGGAAAACGACGAGGCAGATCAGTTCCACTCGGTAGGCCAGATCAACCCGGGCAACGGTGAACCCGTTTCGGTCTCAAGTGGCCCCAGCTGGACGGGTGTCTTCCGAGATCGGATCGTGGAACTCGCCGACACGGACGAGCGGATCGTGGGGATCACCGCGGCGATGCTCGCCCCGACCGGGCTCGACGCGCTTGCGGAGCGACACCCCGGCCGCGTCTACGACGTTGGTATCGCTGAGCAGCACGCAGTCACCAGCGCCGCCGGCCTGGCGTACGGGGGCTTGCACCCTGTCGTAGCGATCTACGCGACCTTCATGAATCGCGCCTTCGATCAGTTGCTGATGGATGTGGCGCTCCACCGCGCTGGCGTGACCTTTGTGCTCGATCGAGCTGGCCTCACTGGACCAGACGGCGCCAGCCACAATGGCGTGTGGGATCTGGCCACGCTGCAGGTCGTTCCCGGCATTCGGATCGCGTCTCCCCGCGACGAGGCGTCGCTCCGAGAGCTCTTGGGCGAGGCGGTCGCAATCACCGACGGCCCAACGGTCATCCGCTACCCGAAGGGCTCCGTTGGAGCCCCACTTCCCGCTGTGCGGCGCACCGAAGATGGTGTGGACATTCTGCGCGAGGTACCGCCCGAGGCGAGCGAACGCGATGTGCTCTTCGTGACTGTCGGCCCGATGGCTCACATCGCTCATGAAGCTGCTGAGCTCCTCGCTGCGGAGGGAATCTCGTCGACCGTTGTCGATCCTCGTTGGGTGGTTCCCGTCGCAGCCTCGGTGGTCGATCTGGCTCGCACGCATCGGCTCCTCATCAGCATTGAGGATGGCATCCGGGTCGGAGGTGTCGGCACTCGAATTCGGCAGGCGCTCCGCGATGCCGCTGTCGATACCGCAGTCAGTGAGCTGGGCACACCCGACGAGTTCCCGGCACACGCGAGTCGCGATGAGCTGCTGGAGGACGCGGGACTCACCGCCGCGCAGATTGCAGCTGATGTTTCCGCGCAGGTGCGCGGAGACAAGATCCCGATCGCGCGGCCTGATCACGCAATCTAGTCCTCCGGAGACCATACGAGGGGTGCTCGTCCTCTCCGAACGCGCAGTCACTTCGACTTAGTTCTGAACCTCGTCTACTTCGTAGTGGCATTCCGACCACAGGCCGGGAACATGCACCGCGGATCGTGCACCCGCGTTGGTGAAACCCACCCACGCTAAAAGGGATGGTCGTCCGGCGCTTCTTCCTCCACCGGCCCCGGCGGAACGAGGGGCCAGGCCGAGGGTGCTGGCAGTCCTGGCGATGCTGACGATAGGGGTGGTGGTCCGGTGTTCTCGTGTTTCAGGAACCTCACCCGGCTTGGCGGTTCATCGTCGTACACGCGTCCGGTTGGGGATCGCCAGCGCATTGTCCCGTCCGGCAACAAACGGTGGTCCCAGTCGGAATTGTGCTTCATGGTGTGGTGGCCACGGCAGAGATGGGCAAGGTTGTCTGTGGATGTCGTGCCGCCATCTGCTGCGGGGATCGTGTGGTCGATATCGCAGCGGTTCACCGGCACCCGGCAACCGGGGAACCTGCAGTGCAGGTCGCGGGCCCCGAGGAAACGGCGCATCTGTGCACTGGGCCGGTACCGGTCCACACTCAGCACATCCCCGGCCTCACCGGACACGGTGACTTTCTCCCAGAAGTCGGCGTGACCTGCGTAGCCACGAATCTGTTCAGGGTCGATGGGTCCGGACCCGATGAGTTCGGCATCCGTGAACTCCGGCGGCGCCGAAGCAGTGGAGTCAGTGCCGGTCGGACCGGCAGGGCGTGCGCCCGGGACGGGGCCCGCATTGGCGCTTGCCGGGGGTGCTGTGGTGGTCACCACGACCTGGATGTGCGCCCGCACCGCCTCCTCCGGGGACCCCGCAACAAGCCGCATCGGATCCCCGACAAGGAGCAGATCCCGGAGCACATCAGTGCGAGTCTGCGCGCGACTGCGCTTGGGGAGCCCGGCCCGGATCTCTCGCACCCCGGGACGCCCACCCTTCATACCCGGACGGAGTTCCCGGAGGAGGCGCCGGCGTTCTGCGATGCTCTTCGTGCTGACTCGCTGGGTTCTGCCGGTGGTGTGCGCGCGTGACGCTTCACCCGTGACGGCGCCTGTGCCGGTGCCGGTGCCTGCACCCGCGGAAACACCATCGCGACCAGTGAGGGTGCGTGTGAGTTGGTGCTCGGTGACTTCCGCGGACTTCGCGAGCCGCGTCAAACGATCATGAATCGCATACGCCACCGGTGACGGCATGAACGCCACAAGCTCCGCCATCCCGTTCTCGTGATCACGCACCCACACACGCCGCTCACACTCCGGCGAAGGAACAGGGGCGCCACCCGCAGAGGTCCCGGTGTTCGGGTCGAGGCTGCTGGGGTCGAGGCTGCTCGGGGCAGCGCCGTCGGGACCGGTGCTCGTTGGGTCGGCGGCGTTTGGGTCCGTGCTGGCTGGGTCAGGGGCAATCGGGCCCGTGCTGGCCGGGTCAGTAGTGGATGGGTCATCGATCGTGGGGTCAACGCCCGGGAACAGGGCCGGCTTCGGAAGGGATCTCGCGAGCTCACGGGCAAGCTTCCGCGCGATCGGCCGCAAACGCTGCGGCGTCTGGGACTCAGCGCGCCGCAACACCTCCGCCTCGTACCTGCCCCGCACACGCACCGAATCCGGATCCTGCCCAAGCCCCAACGCGTCCGCGGATTCCACAAGTGCCCGCACATGCTCGGGAGAAACCTGCCCGGTGAGCATGCGCGGCAGAGTCGCAGGGAAACGCATCGTGAGCGCGCTCGCAAGGTTCAGATCGCGCTCCACAACATGTTCGCTCTGATGAAGGGCGGTCGCGATCTCGGCACGCAGGGAACGGTACGGGATGTCACCGCTTCCGGAAGGGGCGCGGTGCACCGCGGTCTCCATCGCGAACGAAAGAACGTTCAAACGTGCGGCGGTGAGAATGTTCTGGAAGCGGTCAAACTGTTCCAGCATGCCGACCACGTCATCCACCACCCGAACAGAGAACACGGGTGGGATGACACCCGGGATTGCGGACGCGAACGCTTTGGTGATGAGCTCGGTGGGATCGAACTCCGGTGGCTGGGGTGGAGCAGAAGTGTGAGCCGCGGAGGTCTTCTGGAAGCGCACCCGGGAAGCCCGGCGGGGCGCGGTCGGCGAGCCAGTAGCGGGAGAACCTCGGGTGGTGGTCATGTGCTCATTCAAGCAGTGACCACTGACATTCAGACCCCAGAAAACCGCGGAAACACGCGGCAAAACAAGGGAATCCGAGGAAGCCCTGATCCCACTCCGGAAAGTCGCCTCACCCTCAAGTAGAGAGAGAACATGCGTTGCAGTAGGTGAGAAAGCAGGTGTGGCCCCGGCCGAGGCCGGGGCCACACGCAGCGTCGTGATTGACGAGGGAGGGGGTTAGCCCGCCGCCGCGATACGCGGATCGTGGAACGTGCCGCCGAAGGTACGCTCGCTTGCGCCCACACGATCCAGGTACGGCGTCGCGCCACCCGCTTGGAAGGGCCAGCCGGCGCCCAGGATGAGGCACAGGTCGATATCCTCGGCCGCCGCAACCACGCCTTCGTCGAGCATGATCTTGATCTCGCCAGCGAGCTCATCCTCCACGCGGCGGAGGATCTCTTCCTCGCTCACGGCCGTCGAACCCAGCTTGAGCGCCTTTCGGCCCGCCTTCGACAGATCCTCAACCTTGCCCTGCTTCGACTTCACGAGCGGGGCTTCCACCTCAGCAAGCGCGTGCAGGTTCGGTGAGGCGTAGAAACGCTCAGGGAATGCGCTCACCATCGTGTCCTGTACGTGTGCCGCAACCTTCCAGCCCACCAGGTCGATCAGCTCGAACGGACCCATCGGCAGGCCGATCGGGGCAAGCGAACGCTCGACCACAGGCATCGGGGTGCCCTCATCGAGCGCCCGCGCTGCTTCGCCCATCACCTTAGCGAGCAGACGGTTCACCACGAAGCCCGGGCGGTCGGCGGTGATCACGGCGCTCTTGCCGAGCCTACGCGCCGCAACCATGGCGGTGGCAAGCGTCGCGTCGTCGGTGCTCGGCGTCTTCACAACCTCGATGAGCGGCATCACCGCGACCGGGTTGAAGAAGTGGAAGCCGACGAGTCGCTCGGGGTGCGCGAGCTTCGCACCGATCTCCTCCACGGAGAGCGAAGAAGTGTTCGTGGCGATCACCGCGGTCTCCGAGATGATCGGCTCGATCTCTGCGAAGACCTGCTGCTTGACACCGAGTTCTTCGAACACAGCCTCGATCACCCAATCGCAATCTGCGAACAGTGCCTTGTCGGTCGTGCCGCTCACGAGGGCCTTCACCTGGTTCGCGTCGTCCGAGGACAGCCGGCCCTTGTCGCGCAGCTTGTCGACCTCACCACGGATGTACTCGAGGCCCTTATCCACGCGGCCCTGATCCAAGTCCGTGATAACCACGGGGACACGAAGCTTCCGCGCAAAGAGCAGCGCGAACTGGCTGGCCATCAGGCCTGCGCCGATGACGCCAACCTTCTGCACGGGCTTCGCGAGCGACTTGTCCGGGGCGCCAGCGGGTCGCTTCGCACGCTTCTGCACGAGGTCGAACGCGTAGATCGACGCGACGAACTGATCACCCGCGATGAGCTCGGTCAGCGCATCGTCCTCGCGCTCGAAACCGCGCGTCAAGTCGTTGTCCTTCGCGGCGCTCAGCAGGTCAAGTGCGACGTAGGGCGCCTTCGCAGCCGTACCAATGCGCGCCTTGAGCATGTCGCGAGCGATCTTGATCGCAGCGGGCCACTTGGTGAGGCGCTCGAGCTTGCCAGGAACGTTCGGACGTTCCACCTTCTTCGCACCGCTCACCACTGCATCCGCCCACGCAAGCGACTCCTCAAGGAAACTTGCGGAACCAAACAGCTCGTCGAACAGGCCCATCTCCTTGGCCTGCGCCGGCTTGAGCATGCGGTTGTTCTTCAGCGGGTTGGAGACGATCACTTCGAGCGCCTTCTCGATCCCGATCAGATTGGGAACGATGGTGGCGCCGCCCCAACCGGGAATGATGCCGAGGAAGACCTCAGGGAAGGCGAGGGCCGCGGCCGACGCGTCGACTGAGCGGTAGGTGCAGTGCAACGCGATCTCCATCGCGCCGCCGAGCGCGAGGCCGTTCACAAACGCGAACGAGGGCACGCCCACGGTGCCGAGCTTGCCAAGGATGTGGTGGCCGTACTGAGCCATGAGTCGGGCGTTCTCGGCGGTGGCGAGCGTGGAAACCTTCGAGAGGTCCGCGCCAGCGGCGAAGATGAACGGCTTGCCCGTGATGCCCACTGCTGTGATCTCGCCGACGGCCGCACGCTTCGTGAGCTCGTCGAGCACGCCGCCGAGTCGCTCGAGCGTGCGCGGCCCGAGCGTGTTCGGCCGGGTGTGATCCCGCCCATTGTCCATCGTGATGAGCGCGAGCGTGCCGCCAGAGGCGAGCGCAACATCGCGCACGAACATGTCCGTGATGACCTCGTCGTCCGATGCGGCGAGGAGCGGCGCGAAGTCGATACCGGTGTAGTCAGTCATGGCGAGTTACTTGCCCTTCTTGCCGTTGAAGTGAGGATTCTCCCAGATCGCAGTACCGCCCTGGCCCAGGCCAACACACATCGCGGTGATGCCGTAGCGCACGTCCGGGCGCTCAGCGAACTGGCGAGCCAGCTGGATCATCAGACGCACGCCCGACGCTGCCAACGGGTGTCCCAGCGCAATCGCACCGCCCCACGGGTTCACCCGGGGATCCTCATCGGCGATTCCGAAGTGGTCGAGGAACGAGAGCACCTGCACCGCAAACGCCTCGTTGAGCTCGAACAGCCCGATGTCATCGATCGTAAGGCCCGCGCGCTTCAGCGCCTTCTCGGTGGAGGGCACGGGACCGAGTCCCATCACCTCCGGCTCCACACCCGCAAAGCCGAAGCCCACGAGCTTCATCTTCGCGCCGAGACCGAGCTCGCGCGCCGTATCCGCGCCGGCAAGCAGCGACATGGTCGCACCGTCGGTCAGTGGTGACGAGGTTCCCGCGGTGACGCGACCGTGCGGACGGAACGGCGTCTTGAGGCCGGCGAGGCCCTCCATCGTGGTCTCGGGGCGGCGGCCCTCATCCTCAGTCGCGAGGCCCCAGCCAGCCGCAGAGCGTGTGGCAACGGGCACCAGGTCGGCCTGGATGTCGCCGCGATCGTAGGCGGCCTGCACCTTGTGCTGGCTCAGCATGCCGAAGCGATCGGCGCGCTCCTTCGTGAGTGCCGGGAAGCGGTCGTGCAGACGCTCTGCGGTGAGACCCATGTTCAGCGCATCGGGGCTCACCAGCTTCTCTGCAACAAAGCGGGGATTGGGATCGGCGTCGAGGCCGAGCGGGTGACGCCCCATGTGCTCGACACCGCCTGCGACGGCGATGTCGTACTGGCCGGAGCCGATCGCGGCGCCCATGAACGAGGCAACCGTGAGCGCGCCCGCGCACATGCGATCGAGCGCGAAGCCCGGGACGCTGAGCGGGATTCCAGCAAGGATCGACACTGTACGGCCGAGGGTGAGGCCCTGGTCGCCCTGCTGCGAGGTTGCGGCAATGCCGACATCGTCGATTCGGTCGAGGGGGAGCGACTCGTTGCGTGCCAACAGCCCCTGCAGCGCCTTGACCGCGAGGTCGTCGGCGCGGGTTCCCGCGTACATGCCCTTTTCGCCCGCGCGTCCGAAGGGTGTGCGCACCCCATCTACGAACACGACTTCTCTCATTGCGGCCACTTCGCCTCCATCAGGTATGTGATCGGTCTTCCACCATATTAGAGACGGAGTCTCAAACTCAGAAGAGGCGGTGCGCGTTCCCTGATATTTCCCGAGAAATCGGGAGGAGGATTAGCGCTACTCTACAAAAACGGGAGCCAGAATTGGTGCGACAATTCCAACCTGCCAGGCCCGAGCCCCGAGCTCCGTGAGACGGAGTGCAATTCCTTCGGGGGAGCGGTCTGCGGGCGGGCGCCACACCAGTCGCCGCAGGTGATCCGGGGTGAGCAGGTTCTCGATTGGGATTCCCTGGCGCTCCGCCTCCGTCTCCACGACCGCGCGGGCTTCGGTGAGACGCTCAGCGGCTTCGGGATGCCGCTGCGCCCAGCCGCGGTGGTGGGGGATCGCATCGGGATCGCGCGGCTTCGCGCCGGGCAGATCCTCGGTCGTCTTGCCCGTGAGGATTGCCCGCCACCAACGATCGATCTCGGTGCGACTTGCGCGGCCCTTGAAGTTGGGCAGGCGCGCGAGATCCCCCTTCGAGCGGGGGTTCGCGGCGGCTGCAGCGACGACCGAAGAGTCGGGAATGAGTCGGCCGGGCGCGACGTCACGCTCGCGGGCAAGTGCATCACGCGCTTCCCAGAGTTCGCGGGCGAGCGCCAGGCTGCGCGGAGTGCGCAGGGCGTGGCCGCCGGACAGCTTGCGCCAGGGTTCGGGGTTCTTCGGCTTCGGCCGCTTGGTGCGGGCGGCCTCGAACTCCTGCGCGGCGTACTCCTCTTTGCCCTGGGCGGCGAGGTCGCGGGCCACGGCATCGCGCAGATCGGGCAGCAGCGCGACATCGAATGCGGCATAGTCGAGCCAGGACTCGGGCAGCGGTCGCTTCGACCAGTCGGCCGCCGAGTGCGCCTTCTCCAGATGGATCCCGAGCAGCGACTCAACAATGGCGCCGAGCCCCACGCGCTCGTATCCCAGCAACCGAGCGGCAAGCTCGGTGTCGAAGAGGTGGTCCGGGTGCAGTCCCAGGTCAGCGAGGCAGGGGATGTCCTGGCTCGCGGCGTGCAGCACCCATTCCTCGCCGCGGATCGCGTCAGCGAGCGGCGCAAAATCGGTGATACCGGTGGGGTCAAAGAGATAGGGGCCAGCGTCCCGTCGGAACACCTGAACCAGGTACGCCTCCGAGCCGTAGGTAAAGCCCGATGCACGCTCGGCGTCCACGCCCACGGGGCCGGAGGCCGCCGCCAGCTCAGCCGCGGCGCGCGCAAGCCCCTCGTTGTCGGTGATCAGCGACCAATTGGTCTCAAGTTCCGACTGTTCTACCACGCTCTACTCGGCTCCCTCGGGTGTCGGGCGCGCCCGTCGCGCCGCGATCGAGTCGACCCCTTCCGCGTGGGGGAGACCGGCGAGCAGGCAGAGCAGCTCCGACCAAGCCTCCGCGTGAGCGGTGAAATCGGCTCCGAGCGGCGTCCATGAGGCGCGCAGCTCGATCTGAGCGGCATCGCCCCTCGACTCCAGCGTACCGAACCCGGTTGAGAGCGTCTTCGTGGCGGTGCCGGAGAGCGCCGTGTACTCCGCCTCGCGGGAGTCGAGCGCGTCGACGAGCCATGACCAAGCGACATCGGAGATGAACGGATCCACACCGATCTCCACCTCGAGCGGCGCCTGCGCGAAACACACAATACGGAACGGGCTGCCCCACTCGGCAGCCGACTCGGGATCGTGCATTAACACGATGCGCCCGGCGCCATAGGCGGACTCGAGCGCTGCCGCGCGGTCTGCCGCGCGATCAGTGTCCCGGCGCGGGCCCCGCACGATGCCGGCGGCCAGCGCGATCGAACGCGGTGCGATCCGCTCGGGTGCGGGGATCTCCTGAGACACGAGTTCGCTACGCAACCGCGCGTTTCGGAGCTGCGCTGCTGCGACGTCGAACTCGATCGAGGACCCGCCGATCATTGCCATCACACTCGTGACACTAGAGTTTCCTGTGAACCAACTCGCGGAGCCACGCCGGGTTCCGCCGGATCACCGAGGTGAGGACGGACGATGCAGAACTGGCAGAGCAAACTCGGGCGCGCACTCGGAGTGGGCGTGGGCGTTGCGGCAGCGGGCGCCGCAGTCATCGGTGTGGGCGGAGCCACTCTCGCCAGAATTCTCGTCACTCCCGAGCGATCGCCGGGTGAGCCCGTGACTGTGACGCGCATTGACCGCGAGGGCGAGCGCCTCATCGTGCAGCTCCGCGGTGACCACGCTGCGCTGCCGGGCCAGTACTCCCTCCTGTTCTCCGGGGGAGCGGGCCACGCGCGCCTGGGCCCGGTGATCGCGCGCTCCGGCACCGAGGCACGCCGCGAGCTGGTCGGGATCCCGAGCGGGTCGCTCGAGCCCGGCACAACCGGCCGGATCACCGGCTGGTGGTTCACGGAGCCGGAGGAAACCGGGTTCCGGACCGAGCGCATCACGTACGAGACCGAGCTCGGCACGGCTGATGCCTGGATCATCCACCCGGATCGTGTGCGGCGGGGGAGCCGGGGCCGCTGGGCGGTGCATGTGCATGGCCGCGGCGCGTTGCCCGCTGAGACGCTGCGCGGCGTCGCGCCGCTTGCACGTGCTGGTATCACGAGCCTCGTAATCTCGTACCGCAATGATCCCGGCGCACCCGCGGGAGAGCACGGCCGCTACGGGATTGGGATCGCGGAGAGCCGCGACGTCGACGCGGCGATCGCGGAAGCCGTGCGGCGGGGCGCGGAGCGAGTGACCCTCGTCGGCTGGTCCATGGGCGGCACCGCGGTGCTGCGCTCGGCGACGGCCGGACCGTGCGCTGCCGCCGTTGACGGCATCGTGCTTGACTCACCGGCTGTTGATTGGCCAGCTCTGCTGCGCCACCAGGCGAGCCGCATCCCCGTTCCGCAGGGGCTCGCCGACGTCGGCATCTCGCTGCTTGAACGCGGCGTAGTGCGCGGCGGCGAAGCCGCGGGAATCGATTTCGAGAGCATTCAACCTGAGACGGTAGCCGCCGCTCTCACCGTGCCCGTGCTCGTGCACGCAAGCCGCGGCGACACCTTCGTGCCGAGCGCCGGCGCCGAACGGCTCGCCGCCGCGCGCCCGGACCTCGTGCAGCTGCACCTCAGCCGTGATGGCGAGCATGTCAAGATCTGGAATACCGATCCCATCGGGTGGGAAAAGCAGACGGAGAGCTTCGTGCGGGCGCTCCCGAAACCAGGATGGCGCGGTGAACTGCCCGACTCCGTATGGGGCGTGTCATAGGGCTAGACTGACTCCGATGTCCTCTGACAAGCAGCACAGCGCCGCCCGCCTGGTAGACCGGCGCCCGAGCGTTTCCGGAACCGAACTCGTCGCGACTCTCGTTCCGCCACCCCAGTTCGATCATGCCTCGTTCGAGTCGTACCGACCCGATCCCGACTACCCGTCGCAGGCAGAGGCACGCGACATCCTCAGCTCGTTTGCAGGCCCCGCGAAGGCCGCACCGCGCAACGGCGGCGGCGGGTTCTTCGGCTTCGGCCGGAAGAAGCCCGCGGAAGCACCGGCGCCCACGAAGCCGGGCGTGTACCTCGACGGTGGCTTTGGCGTCGGCAAGACGCACCTGCTCGCCGCGACCTGGCACGCGACGGCGGGCCGGAAGTACTTCGGCACATTCATCGAGTACACGGCGCTCGTTGGCGCGCTCGGGTACTCGGGCGCCGTGGGAGTGCTCCAGGGCGCGAAGCTCATCTGTATCGACGAGTTTGAGCTCGATGATCCGGGGGACACCATGCTCATGACCCGACTCATCGGCGATCTCACCTCGACCGGATCAAAGATCGTTGCAACGTCGAACACGCCGCCGAATGCGCTCGGCGAAGGCCGCTTCGCCGCGTCCGACTTCATGCGCGAAATCCAGGCGATGTCGGATCGTTTCCGCACGATTCGCATCGACGGCGTCGACTACCGCCAGCGCGACATCGAGGGCGATGCACGGGTGCTCTCGGACGATGCGTACCGCTTCGCTCTCGCGGATGTTGCTGCCGCGGGTGATCGCATGACCGACGATGACTTCTCGGAGCTGATCGCCCATCTCGCGACCGTGCACCCCTCGGCGTACTCAGGGCTGCTCGGGGGAGTCCAGTGCATCGGCCTGCGCGACGTGCAGGAGCTCACCGATCAGTCGGCTGCGCTCCGCTTCGTCGCCTTCATCGACCGGGTGTACGACGCACAGATTCCGCTCCGTGCGACCGGCGTTCCGCTGACCTCTATCTTCGGCGGTGGCATGATCGACGGCGGGTACCGGAAGAAGTACCTCCGCTGCATCTCGCGTCTCAACGCGCTCACCGCAAGCGAGACCGCAGCGTGAGCGGATCTTCCGGGGGCTGGGCGGAATTCTTCCGCTCGTTCATCAACGCGTTCCTGCAGGCGACCCGCAAGTCGTCGAACGCTGGCGCCGCGAAGCAGCCCGCCCCACGGAAGACCACGCAACAGCCGCGGCCCCAACAACCGAAGCAGCAGCGCACGGCTGAGCAACGCACGTCCGACCGACCGCAGGAGTACGAGGCGAGCCCCGGCCAGTTCGGCGCGGGCGCGACGCGCGACCTACGCCCGGAGGAACTCGCGGGCATCTCGCCGAGCTACTCGCCGGAAGTCGACGGCGATCCGGATCCGGGCGAGATCGTATGGACCTGGGTGCCCTACGTGGAGAACGACGGGCGCGGAAAAGACCGGCCGGTGCTGATCATCGCACGCCTCGACGAGAACGCAACGGTCGGTTGCTACCTCAGCACCAAGCAGCACCGCGGTTTCGTCTCGATCGGATCCGGGCCGTGGGACAGCCAGGGACGCGAGAGTTTCATCTCACCCGAGCGGTTCCTCCGCGTCACCCACGACGGTATGCGCCGTGAAGGAACCGTGCTATCGCGCGAGCGCTTCGAACCTGCCGTGCGCGCGGTGCTGCGCGAGCGCCGCGGCGAGTAGCCACGGCAAGTAGCCCGGGCACGCTGCGATCCGCTCAGTGGATTGTGCAGAATGGGTGGCCCACCGGATCGAGATACACCCGGAACGTGGGCTGCGCATCCACCAGACGCGCGCCGATCTCGAGGAGTCGCCGCTGGGCGAGATCCAAATCTCCCACCGCGATGTCGAGGTGGAGCTGCTGCGCCCCGTCGTCTCCGGGCCACACCGGAGCAACGTAGCCCGGCGCGCGCTGGAAGCCGATCCGCAGCCCACCGCCGGGGAGAATGAGATCGACCCAGTCATCATCGTCCGGTTCCAAGACGCCGCCGAATACCCCCTGGTAGAACGTGGCGAGTGCGGCCGGATCAGGACAGTCGAAGACGACGCTTGACAGGGTTCCGATGGGTACGGTCATGGACATACAGGCCTCCTCATCCGGGGGTGCGAGTGGCCCCGCACCACGGGGTACTCCGCTCAGTCTTGCCCGAAACGCCTCCCAGGTCACGCTTTTCTTTGCTGGCGGATGCTCCGCGGGTGGACGGAGAACAAAAATCTAGTTCAGGGCTTTCCGAGCGACGTCAAAAGCGGCATACTGGCAACAGCAAGCCGAAACCTCGGCGGCACGTCGACTCCGAAGGATAGATGATGAGTATCGAAGAACTGGGTAAGAAGGCGACTGAGGTCGCTGGCAAGGTGGGGGAGTTCGCGAAGGAGAACGCGGAGAAGGTCGGTGAGGCGCTGAAGAGCGACCAGGCCGAGTCGATCAGCGACAAGATCCTCGACGGCGCCGCAGATCTCGCAAACAAGGTGACGGGCGGCAGCCACGCCGACAAGATCCAGGAAGTGCGCGACAACATCGACGGCAAGCTCGGCAACGAGTAGGTCGCACGATCTCAGTCCCGAGGCCCGACCCCGCGTGTGCGGGGTCGGGCCTCGGTCTGTTTTGCGAGTCGCGGGGGAGCAGTGGCGCTATCCCACCGCGACACCAAACATCAGTCCGATCAGATAGGTGGCGGCCATCGTAGCCGAGCCCATGATCACGTTCCGGCGAATGGCGGGGCGCCTCGGGGCCTCGCCCAGCGCCGCGCTGATCCAGCCGGTCGCCACCAGGCCCACGATCACCGAGGCGACGGTCACCCAGATCGCGGGATCACCAAGCGGCAAGAGAATGACCACGAGCGGGATCAACGCGCCAGCGAAGAACGCGATGAACGACGAGAGCGCCGCGTGCCAGGGGTTCGTCAGCTCGTCGGGCCGAATTCCCAACTCAATATCCGCGTGCGCTGCGAGCGCGTCGTGCGCCGTGAGTTCCTCGGCGACCTGCTGCGCAACCGCAGGGGAGAGGCCCTTCTGACGATACAGATCCGCCAGCTCGGCGAGCTCAGCGTCCGGCATCTCCTCAAGCTCCCGACGCTCCAGTTCGAGCAACGCGCGCTCGGTGTCACGCTGGGTGCTTACGGAGACGTACTCACCGCCGGCCATAGAGAAGGCGCCTGCAACCAGCGCCGCAAGGCCGGCGCTTGCGATCGCCACGGTGTTGCCCGGCGTCGCTGCGGCCACGCCGATCACCACGCCCGCCACGGACACGATGCCGTCGTTCGCACCAAGCACGCCCGCGCGGAGCCAGTTGAGCTTTGCGCCCACGCGTCCGGAAGCGCGATCAGCCTCGTGAACAGCACCAGCCACGGGGATTGTTGCTGCCGCGTTCTGCGTCATCTGTAAACTCCTTCGCTGCGCCGGGTGGCTTCGTTGACACCAGCATGCACCCGCTTGCACACTTGCGCAAGCAAGGTGAGGCTGCACTAAACCCCAGTTCAACCCCAACTTTGGCAAGGCTCACCTTGCACAGTCGACGTCCATAGGGAGGCGGGCGGGGAGACCCCACAGGCGACTGAATCCGCTTGAGCTGACATAATATAGATTATCAACGAAGTGGTGTGCGGGTGCGGGCTCGCATGGCCTACTGCACACCGACGGTCCGGCTGCGCTCAGGCAGCTCAGCTGCGCTCAGGCGACTCAGCTGCGCTCAGGCAGACACCGACCCCCACGAAGCCGCCAGAGCCAGGTGACCGCACATGTGCCGGTGCCGGTTCCGGTGCCACCTGACGCCGCACCCCCGCGCTCCGTGACCCACCACAGCACAAGCTGACATAACGTGACGGAGCGCTCATCGCGCCTCGTTGCCTGGGTGCTCGCAGCTCGTGCTGACGGTCGACCCTGGCGCCGTTGGCTCTGGCGTTGCCCGGCTTAGTCTTGTCCGGCGCTCAGCCGCAGAAGCGAACGTGCAGCGATTGCACCGGCCGCCACCGCACCGAACTCTCCGGCACTGAGCATGAGGTCAGCGCTGGACTGCACGCCGGCGAGAGCGGCAAGCACAAGCGCAGCGCCCGCCACAATCCAACCGACGAGCGCGAGCCCCACGGATACCGTGCGCCCTGCAGCCATGCGCCCCCGAGTGTGCGCGGGGCGAATGAGCCCAGCGAGTGCGAACACACAGCACACGAGCGCAACCCCGCCAAACACGTCGCTCGGGCGGTGCCAGCCGTACGCGAGCAGCTGCCAGCCGACCGCCCCGAGCAACGCCGCGCCGGCGAGCGCTACGAGTGATCGAATCCGTGCGGTCACAGCCCAGATGAGCGCGCCCACGACCGCGGTGAACACGGTCATGTGGCCGCTCGGAAAAGTGTTCGGCGCGTCGAGCTCGAAGAGCTGTGGCCGCGTGAGCAGTTGCAGTTTCAAGAGCTGCGAAGCGATCACCGCGAGAGCCGGCACGAGCGTGACGACGAACGCGCGTTTCACTCCGTGCGCCCACAGCGCGAGCAGCCCGATCGCCACGAGCGTGAGCGCGACCGTGGGAATCGACACAAGATTGAGCGGCGGCGGCGGATTCGTGGTGAACTCCGCCGCGTCGAGCACACTGTTCTCCGCGCGCTGACCGAGCGCATTGCGCACGCCGAGCACGTACGAGCCGATGCCCACCGCGAGCCAGAACAGTGTGGCCCACAGCGCGCGGCTGCGCCCGCCCGCGACGATCCCGGGACCGGAGGCTGCCACCGTCACCGGAGGCTCCCCTCCCCTGCCGCGGCCGCACTCAGCGACTCCCGCGCTGCGCGTTGATCTCCCGTACGCACCGCCCACAGGGCAAGCGCGGCCGCGGTGGCCACGTTCAGCGAGTCAACACCGTGCTCCATCGGGATCACAACCGAGCGCGCAGAGGAGGCGAGCGCGCGCCGACTCAGGCCGTCGCCCTCGGTGCCGAACATGAGTGCGAGTCGCTCGGGCAGCTCGTCGACGTACTCCGCGAGATCCTCCGCATCATCTCGCAGCGCGAACGCGGTGAGCTCATACCCTTCCTCGCGGAAGAGCGGCCCCGCCTCGCGCCACTCGGGCAAACGAGCCCAGGGCACCTGCAGCACCGCGCCCATGCTGACGCGCACCGCCCGACGGTAGAGCGGATCGGCGCAGGCAGGGCTCAGGAGAACGGCGTCGGCGCCGAGCGCGGCCACCGAGCGGAAGATCGCGCCCACGTTCGTGTGATCGGTGAGGTCTTCGAGCACCACCACTCGCCGCGACGCACGGAGCAGCTCTGCAGGGTCACGCGGCGCAGGGCGATGCATTGAAGCGAGCGCACCGCGGTGCATGTGGAAACCGGTGAGTTGCTCGAGCTGCGCTGAGGACCCCACATACACAGGCACGTCGGGATGATCGGAGAGCAGCGGCTCAATCTTTTCGAGCCACTCGGGCAGGATAAGCACCGAGCGCGGCTGGTGTCCCGCTCGCAGGGCGCGCTCGATGACCTTCGGCGACTCGGCGAGGTACAGACCTTCCTCGGGCTCACGCACGCGTCGCAGCGCGACATCGGTGAGCTGTGTGTAGTCGGCGAGCTCCGGGATCCCGAGCTCAGTGATCTCAATGACCCTCATGCGCCGCTCCCCCGCAGAAATCCAGTGATGGCGTCGACCGCCTCGGAGACTGCCTCGTAGTGCACGAGGTGCCCGGTACCGGGCAGAATGACCAGCTGCGCGCCTGGAATGCGGTGCTGCAGTTCAAGCTGCTTCGCGAGCGGGGTGATGTCGTCCCGCTCCCCCGCGATGAGCAGCGTGGGCGCGGTGAACGCGGAAGCGAACTCGGGAACCGTGTGCGAGACCGACGCGCGGAACGCCTCAAGCAGCGTCCGCGGATCCGAGAACGTACTGAAGTACGCGCCGTGCTGCGCATGAATCCACGCACGCAGCTCGCGGTCGCTCGTCTTCGCCATCACCTCGCTCATCACGCGAACGATCACAGGATTGCCGAGCAGGCCGCGCGCCGCACGTTCCGGCAGCAGGTCCGCCGCCCGGTAGTAGCCGATGGCAAGCTGCGTCATGAGCGCCTGCGGTCCTTCGAGGGCCGGGGCAGAGATCGGATTGATCAGGATCGTGCGTCGCGGGTCCAGCCCCCCGTCAAGCGCCGAGGCAACGACGAGCGAGCCAAACGAGTGGCCCAGGATTGCGTATCCCGTCGGTGCGGCCGCTGCCGCGAAGGCGCGCAGCCACTCGCCGTAGAGGGCGATGTCGTGCGTCCGGCCCGGCACAGCGGGCGTCTCCCCGAAGCCCGGCAGATCGGGCACGATGATGCGCAGCTCGGGCGCCTGCTCGGCCAGGCGAACGGCGATGCCCTCGAGCCCGTGGTGGTCACCACGGAAGCCGTGGACGAGGATCAGCGTGGGCCCTTCGGGCGCGCCGTACTGCCACGCGCGGGTATCGATCCCGAGCGTCGCTTCGGAAAAGGAAACGGGGGCGATGCTCACGAAGCGATCTTACTGGCGGCCGCTGACAGGCTCCTTAGGCCACGCGGGCGCGCGGCGCGGCACACTGTGGCGATGCTCGGTAGCATCGAGGGAAACGAAAGGAGCGCCGTGACCGCGCAACTCCCCCTTTGGGCCGCGAACCTCGCCGTGTTCGACACGGAGACCACCGGCATCGACACCGCCGAGGCGCGCATCGTCAGCGCGACGATCGCCCTGCTTGGGCCCGGCGGTGAAGTCGCCGAACGATACGACTGGCTGCTCGATCCCGGCGTTGAGATCCCGGACGCAGCTGCACGCGTACACGGCATCACGACCGAGATCGCGCGCTCAAGCGGGATCGCCGCGAACGTCGGCGTGCAGCAGATCGTGGCGCAGTTGCTCGAGATGATTGAGCGCGGCTTTCCGATCGTCGCGTACAACGCCCCGTATGACCTCACGCTGCTGCAGGCGGAGGCGCGACGTCACGGTGTACCCCTTCCGGAGACGATCTCTCCCGTAATCGACCCGCTCATCCTCGACAAGCAGCTTGATCGCTACCGCAAGGGCAAGCGCACGCTTGAGGCAGTTGCCGCACACCATGGCGTCGAACTCGGGAACGCGCACGACGCCGGTGACGACGCGATCGCCTCGGGCCGGGTACTGCAGGTGCTCGCCCGGAAGTACGCCGACGTGATTCCTGAAGATCTCGAGCAACTGCACGCCGCGCAGGTGGGTTGGGCAGCAGCGCAGGCCGCGAGCTTCCAGGACTACATGCGGCGCCAGCGCGATCCGCACTTCGTCGCGGACGGACGCTGGCCGATTCGCTAGGCGCGCGTGGCCCGGTCGGCGCAGGCCGGGCCACTCCCCCGCACGCACAGCGCCAGGCGCGTGCCGGCACCGGCCACGCGCCCACAGGCTACGGCCCCACACACGACAACGGGCGGCCCGGATCTTTCGATCCGGGCCGCCCGTTGTGTACCGAGTGCTTAGGCGCCGAAGCCCTTGAAGCGCTGGTTGAACTTCTCGACGCGGCCGGCCGAGTCCATGATGCGCTGCTTGCCCGTGTAGAAGGGGTGCGAAGCGCTCGAGATCTCGACGTCGAGAACGGGGTAGGTGACGCCGTCGAGCTCGATGGTCTTCTCGCTGGTCAGCGTGGAGCGAGTGAGGAACGTCTCCCCCGACGCCAGGTCGCGGAACACGATTGCGTTGTACTCGGGGTGGATGTCGGTCTTCATGAGTGTCCTTATTTTCGCGTGATGATGATGCGCTCAGCGCACCGAAGTCTTGCGGTACTACCGCGCCAAGGATCCACTTTAGCAGACGAGGGCGGTGTTTATCGCGATTGAGATCAGGGACGAGCCACAGCCGCGTAGCGACCGCCGCTCACCGTGAGGTCGAATGCCATCCCGAAGGTGGCCTCGAGGTTTTCTGCCGTCAGCGTGTCGGCGACGGGTCCGGCGGCCTGAATCTTGCCGTCGCGGAGCATGAGGACGTGAGTGAAGCCGGGCGGAATCTCTTCGACGTGGTGCGTCACCATCACCATTGCGGGCGACGCGGGCGACGCGGCGAAACCGGAGAGCATCTGCAGCAGGCGCTCACGTGCGCCGAGATCCAGGCTGGCGCTCGGCTCGTCAAGCAGCAGCATCTCGGGGTCCGTCATGACCGCACGCGCGATGAGTGTGCGCTTGCGCTCACCGTCGCTCAGTGTGGCGAAGATGCGGTCTGCGAGATGGGCGAGATCCCACTCCGCGAGGACGCGATCGGCCTGTCGCACGTCCATGTCCTCGTACTGTTCGTTCCAACGTCCCTCTACCGCGTACGCGGCAGTGAGCACGATGTCTCGCACGGTCTCCGTGGGCGGGATGCGGCGGGCGGTTGCGGAGGAAACGAAACCGATGCGGTTGCGCAGTTCGAACACGTCCACCTTGCCGAGCTGTTCGCTGAGCACCTCAACCGTGCCCCGGGTGGGGTGGTCTGCAGAGGTGGCGAGCTTCAGTAGCGTGGACTTGCCCGCGCCGTTCGGGCCGAGAATCACCCACCGCTCGGACTCATCGACCGACCAGGAGACCCCGTCAAGGATCGGGCGGCGGTCGCGCACATAAGACACATCGGTGAGGCGCAGCACATTGACCATAGGCCCAGCCTAGCGAGTGCGCCATGCCGCGGAGCGCGCCACGCCACGCACCGCGGAGTGCCTAAACTGGAGCGCATGACCGTGACACCGCTTGTAGTGCTCGACTGTGATTCCACCACCATTCAGGACGAGGTGATCGAGCTGATCGCAGACGTCGCCGGGACCCGCGAAGAGGTTGCGGCGGTAACCGAGCGCGCCATGCGCGGTGAACTCGATTTCTCGGCGAGCCTTGGTGAGCGGGTGGCCACGCTGGCCGGCACGCCGGAGTCCGTCTTCCAGGAGACCTACGAGCGGGTGCGGCTCACGCCCGGCATCCGTGAACTGATCACCGCGGTGCACGAGCGGGGCGGCAAGGTGGCCGTCGTGTCGGGCGGCTTCCACGAGGTCCTCGACCCGCTCGCGAAGGATCTTGGCCTGGACTTCTGGCGCGCAAACCGCCTGGAGCTCGCGGACGGCGTGCTCACGGGCCGCACTGTCGGAGCCGTTATCGACGCAGCCGCCAAGGCCGCCGCGCTGCGCGAGTGGGCCGCGGAGTCAGGCATCCCGCTCTCCGCGACCGTTGCGATCGGCGATGGCGCGAACGACCTCGAGATGATGCGCGTCGCCGCCATCGGCGTGTCGTTCAACGGGAAGCCCGTGGTGCGAGAGCAGGCGGACGTGTCGATTGAGCACGACCTCTCAGCCGCGATCCCGCTCCTCGATCAGCTCACCGCGTAGCGCCAGGCGCCGTCCCCGCGCAGCACCCGCGCGGGGACAGTTCGGGCACGGTTCTCCAAGCTAGAAGTTGTTGAGCTGCTCGGTATCCGCGGGAATCACGCCGGCGTCGAGCAGGCTCTCGCCCAGACGCTTGAGGGCGGTGAGCGCGACATTCTGCGGCGCCGGGCCGTAGGAGATTCGCGCAACCCCGAGGGCCTCGTACTCCGCAGCCGAGAGCGCGCCGGGGAGGCCAATCACGCTGATCGCACGCTCGCCGATGCCCGCGACGAGGTCCTCGGTCTCCGTGCGCGTGAGCACGCCGGGAACGAAGACGCAGCTGGCGCCCTCAGCAAGATAGGCCCGGCCGCGCTTGATCGCATCCGCAATCGAGTCTGCGCGGGGGCGGTCGCCCGCGCGCACCAGAGCATCGGTGCGTGCATTGAGCACAAAGGCGACGTGCTCGTCGCGACCCGCGCGCACCGCTGCGCGCATCCGCGCCACCGAAGCGTCGAGCGGCAGCAGCTGGTCTTCAATGTTGGCGCCCGAAGCTCCCACGCCAATCGCGCGGCGCACGGTCTCGCCGGCGTCCCCGTACCCGCCGTCGAGGTCCGCGGTGACCGGAAGATCAACAACCTCGGTGATCCGTTCAATCGCCGCGAGCATGAGTTCGAGCGGGATCTGCTCGCCGTCGCCGTAGCCGTGGCTCGCCGCGATTGCGTGCCCTGCGGTGGCGATGGCGCGCGTGCCGGGGAGTTCAGCGATGACCCGGGCGCTGACGGGGTCCCAGACGTTCACGACGCGCAGAATCTCCGGCGCTGCGTACAGCTCGGCCAGAGCCTGAGCGTCAACGGCGACGCGGGTGGGGCTGCGATGATGTGCGTGAGTGTTCATACACTCAGGCTACGCTCGCCCCACCCGCGTGAACAGGGGTGTTCAGCAGATTAGTGGCCCATCCCCAGGCCACCGTCAACCGGGATCACCGCGCCGGAAATGTACGCCGCGTCATCACCTGCGAGGAACGAGGCGGCGCCTGCGATCTCGGCAACCTGACCGAAACGCCCGGCAGGGATCGAGCCGAGGTACTGCTGCTGCTGTGCCTCAGGCAACTCTGCCGTCATGTCGGTTTCGATGAAGCCCGGGGCGATGACGTTGGCCGTGATGCCGCGGCTGCCCAGCTCGCGCGTGAGGGAGCGCGCAAAGCCAACGAGCGCCGCCTTGGAAGAGGAGTAGTTGATCTGGCCGGGCCCGCCGTAGAGCCCGACTACGCTCGAGATCAGGATCACGCGACCGAAGCGTCCCTTCAGCAGCCCCTTTGCGGCGCGCTTTACCACGCGGAAGGTGCCGGTCAGGTTCGTGTCGATCACCGAGGTGAACTCCTCCTCCGTCATGCGGAGCAGCAGCGTGTCCTTCGTGATGCCCGCGTTGGCCACCACAACCTCCACGGGGCCGAGCTGGGCCTCGACCTCGGTGAATGCGGCGTCGATCGAGGCAGCATCGGTCATCTCGGCACGCACGGTGAGCGAACCGGCGGGGCCTTCACCCGAGCGGGAGGTGACGGCGACACGGTGCCCGTCGGCGATCATCCGCTCAGCGATGGCGTAGCCAATGCCGCGGTTGCCGCCGGTGATGAGTACGGTGCGCGAGGTGGTCATGGGGGTCCTTCCGTCCTGACAGTTGCTCTCAAGCCTACGGGAGGGCGCATACCGCATCCCGGGGACGCGCTGCCGGGCGGGAATGCGCTGGGGTTCAGCTGGGCAGCGTAGGCTTGTCCCTTGGACCGGAGAGGGAGCGCATGGCCAAGAGTGTGAGCGTCACGTCAGCAGGAGTGAACCCGGCTGACGATCGCGCCCATCGGATGCGAATGTATTTCATCGCGATGGTGCTCCGCGTACTGTGCGTCGTGTCGCTCTTCTGGGTGCGTGGGTGGTGGATCCTGCTCGTTGCCGCGGGCGCCGTGCTACTCCCCTGGTTCGCCGTCATGGTGGGCAACGCCGTTGCGCACGGCGAGGGTGAGGCGCCCGAGGCGCCGGAACCGCTGCAGCTCGCGTCGGCCGAACCCGATCCCGATCAGCGCGGCGACACGGTTGCGCCAGAAGTCATCGTGATCGATGTCGAACCGACGCGCCGAGCGAGCAGCTCGGGCTCACCGGATGACCCAACTGCGAACGGCGGGGCCGAGGGATGAGCGGGATCGTGAACCCCCAGGTCACGCTGGGACTTCCCCCGGAGCATCGCTTCAGCTGCTCGCGCGCGGGGTGCCGGGACGAGGCAAGCTGGGCGATCCACTGGCGCAATCCGAAGATCCACACGCCCGACCGACGAAAGACCTGGCTCGCGTGCGAGGCGCACCGCGAGACACTGCACGATTTCCTCGCCGCACGCGACTTTCCGCTTGAGGTCGTGCCCGTGACCGAGCTTGACGACTGAGGACGAGATGCCGCAGCTGCCACCCACCGATCACTCCCCCGCCGCCCCCGCCGTGGGGTGGTCATTCCTGCGCTCTGGACGCTGGTTTGGCTATTTCACCATGCTCATCATCTTCTCCGTCGCGTGCGTGCTGCTCGGCAACTGGCAGTTCGAACGACGCGCCGAGGCGCGCGCTGAGATCGAACGGCTCGACACGAACTACGGTTCCGAGGCCGCTCCGCTCGCCGAAGAGCTTCCCGACCCCTCATCATTTGACTCCGACCGCCAAAAGTGGCGCACCGTTTGGGTGAGCGGCGAGTACGAGGGCGACCCCTTCCTCGCACGAAATCGACCGGGCCCCGGAGGAGTCGGCTCGGATCTCATTCAGGCGTTCCGCACCGATGACGGTGAGGTGTTCTTCGTGGATCGTGGCTGGGTCAACGCCGACGGTGGCGCCGCGGAGCGCGGTGAGGTGAAGCTCGCCGATCTCCCCGCTCCGCCAGAAGGGCCGGTGCGGGTAGAGGCGCGCCTGCGCGCGTCCGAACCCGAGATCGCGGGTCGTTCGAGTGTCGGCATCACCGTGGCCAGCATCGAGCTCCCCGAGCTCGCCCGGCTCACCGGCACCGAAGCGGACGCGTACACGGGCGCGTACGGCATGCTCGTCTCAGAGGATCCCGCGGGCGAGCACGGCGTGCTCCCCCCGGAGCCAGAGCGCGACGAGGGGCCGCATCTTTCCTACGCGCTGCAGTGGTACGTTTTCATCATCATCGCCAGCATCGGGGTCATCATCGCCGCGCGCCGTGAGTATCGCAGCCTCAATGCGGACAGCGGGCTTGTTCAGGCGCAGGATCGCCGCGCCGCCGAACGAAAGAAGCGCCGTGGGCCGAGCGACGCGGATATCGAGGACGCGCTTCTCGGGTAGGCGCCGCGCAATGCACAAGGGGGCGTGCCCAGGGAAAATCTCCCGGGCACGCCCCCTTATGCATGACTCGTCGGCTATGCGAGTCGGTTATGCGAGCTCGATGAGCTCGAGGTATTCCTTCGACCAGTGATCCTCGGTTGCCTCGGGCATGATGAGCACACGCTCGGGGTTGAGGGCCTCGACGGCACCCGCATCGTGCGAAACCAGCACGACGGCGCCGGTGAAGTGCGCAAGCGCGTCGAGGATCTCCGCGCGGCTCGCGGGGTCGAGGTTATTCGTCGGCTCGTCGAGCAACAGCACGTTGGCGCTTGAGACGACCAGCATTGCAAGGGCGAGGCGGGTCTTCTCACCGCCCGAGAGCACACCGGCGGGTTTGTGCACATCGTCGCCGGTGAAGAGGAACGAACCGAGCACCTTGCGTGCTTCCATCTCGGTGAGGTGCTGCGACACCGAGATCATGTTCTGCAGGACGCTCGCCTTCACGTCAAGCGTCTCGTGCTCCTGCGCGTAATACCCGACCTTGAGCCCATGGCCCGCGACGATCTGACCCGTGTCCGGCTCGTCGACCTGAGCAAGCAGGCGGAGCAGTGTCGTCTTGCCGGCGCCGTTCAGCCCCAGGATTACCACCTTTGAGCCTCGATCGATCGCGAGATCAACGCCCGCGAAAATTTCGAGCGAGCCGTAGGACTTCGAGAGCCCCTCGGCCATCAGCGGGGTTTTGCCGCAGGGCGCAGGATCGGGGAAACGCAACTTCGCCACGCGCTCGACCTGGCGCACCTCTTCAAGGCCTGAGAGCATCTTGTCGGCGCGCGCCACCATCTGGTGCGCAGCGGCCGCCTTCGACGCCTTTGCACCAAACTTTGCGGCCTGGTCCTTGAGTGCGGAGGCCTTCTTCTCCACGTTCGCGCGTTCCTTGCGACGACGTTCTTCGTCGGCGGCGCGCTGGCGCTGGTAGAGCTTCCAACCCATGTTGTAGACATCGATGACCTGGCGGTTGGCGTCCAGGTAGAAGACACGGTTGACGGTCTCTCCCACAAGATCGATGTCGTGGCTAATTACAATCACGCCACCCTTATAGGTCTTCAAAAACTCGCGCAGCCACACGATTGAATCAGCGTCAAGGTGGTTCGTGGGCTCGTCCAGGATCATCGTGTCCGCATCGGAGAACAGAATGCGGGCGAGCTCGATACGACGACGCTGACCGCCGGAGAGGGTCTTGAGCGGCTGATCGAGAATACGATCGGGCAGGCCGAGGTTGTGCGAGATCGACGCTGCCTCAGACTCCGCCGCGTAGCCGCCCAGCGCCTGAAAGCGATCGGTCAAGTTGCCGAAGCGCTTCATTGCCTTCTCGGCAACAGCGGGGTCGTCGGACGCCATGTCCGATGAGGCCTTTGCGAGGTTTTGCTGAAGTGTGCCGAGGCCGCGCGCATCGAGGATCCGGTGCCGCGCAATCTGCTCGGGATCTCCCGTGCGCGGGTCCTGCGGGAGGAAGCCGAGCTCCCCTGAGATGGTGATCTTTCCCTCAGCAGGCTGTAGCTCACCCGAGAGCGTGCGCGTCAGCGTCGTCTTGCCCGCGCCGTTGCGGCCGACGAGGCCGATCTTGTCACCGGGGTTCACCCGGAAGTTCACGCCCGACATGAGTCGACGCGCGCCAACGTCGATGGCGAGATCCTCGACGATAATCATGGGTCCTTCTTCTTCTGTAGTAGCGTGCGGGCTCCGCGTGTGAAGCCTGGGCCAGCACGCGGTTCGGCCCGGGGCAGGAGAACCCTGCCCCGGGCCGAACCATCGTGGTGCGATCGGGTTAGATCGAGAAGCCCAAAGCTCTCATCATATCCCGGCCGTCGTCGGTGATCCGCTCCGGCGTCCACGGCGGCATCCACACCCAGTTGATGCGGAATGCCGTCACGAGCCCGTCCAGCGCCTCTGCGATGTCGTTCTCGATGACGTCAGTGAGCGGGCAGCCGGCGCTCGTGAGGGTCATGCTGATGACCAACGCATCGTGCTCCTCGTCGAAGGCGAGATCGTAGATCAGGCCGAGGTCGACGATGTTCACACCAAGCTCAGGGTCCGATACGTTCTTCAACGCATCGAGCGCCTGCTCACGAAACTCCGGGTCGATGGACTGCGGAACGACTGCTGCTTCCTCGCTCATGCGATCAGCCTACGCCTTACGCAGTCTCGAGGAAACGGTCGTAGCCCTCTTCCTCAAGACGGTTGGCGAGCTCCGGGCCGCCCTCTTCGGCAACGCGACCGTTGACGAAGACGTGCACGAAGTCGGGCTTGATGTACCGCAGGATGCGGGTGTAGTGCGTGATCAGGAGTACACCGAGACCGGTGTTCTCCTTGGCACGGTTGACGCCCTCCGAGACGATCTTCAGCGCGTCAACGTCGAGGCCGGAGTCGGTCTCGTCGAGCACAGCGAACTTCGGCTTGAGGAGCTCCAGCTGAAGAATCTCGTTGCGCTTCTTCTCGCCACCCGAGAAGCCCTCGTTCACGTTGCGCGACGCGAAGGACTCATCCATGCGCAGGTTCGCCATGGCTTCCTTCACCTCGCCCATCCACGAGCGGATCGCGGGCGCTTCGCCGTCGATTGCCGTCTTCGCGGTACGGAGGAAGTTCGCGTTCGTCACACCGGGGATCTCGACGGGGTACTGCATGGCGAGGAACATACCCGCCTGTGCGCGCTCGTCGGGACCCATCTCGGTGATGTCCTCACCGTCGAGCAGAATCTGCCCGCTGGTGATCTCGTAGCGGGGGTGGCCGGCGACAGCGTACGCGAGCGTCGACTTGCCCGAGCCGTTGGGGCCCATGATCGCGTGCGTCTCGCCCTTGCGGATCGTGAGATCCACACCCTTGAGGATGGGCTTGGGGCCCTGCTCAGTCTCAACGCTGACGTGCAGGTCCTTGATTTCAAGCACAGAAGTCATACGGCAATCTCTTTCGTAACGTGGGGATCAATGTATACGACGCCGTCTTCGATTTCGACGACGTAAACGGGTACCGGCTCGTAGGCCGGGAGGTTGAGCGGCTTGCCGGTGCACAGCGAGAATGCGGAGCCGTGGGCCCAGCACTCGAGTGTGTCACCCTCGACGAAGCCCTCGGAGAGGCTGATGTCGCCGTGCGTGCAGACGTCGCCAATGGCGTGGACGGCGCCCTGGCCGTCCAGAACGACGGCCATCGGCACGCCGTCCAGGACGACACGGGTCGCCTGGTCCTGCACAAGATCGCTCAAATCGAGCGCCTTCATTCGGGACATTACGCCAACACGCTCTGCTGCAGCTCGGCCTCAATTGCGGCCTGGAGGCGCTCTTCGATCTGCTCGTTTCCGATGCGCTGGATGACCTCGAAGAGGAAGCCGCGCACCACAAGCTTGCGTGCCTCATCCTCAGAGATACCGCGGCTCTGGAGGTAGAAGATGTGCTCCTCGTCGAAACGGCCCGTCGTCGAGGCGTGACCGGCGCCCTCGATATCACCGGTCTCGATTTCCAGGTTCGGGATCGAGTCCGCACGGGTGCCCTCGGTGAGCGTGAGGTTGCGGTTCTCCTCGTAGCTGTCCGTGCCTGTCGCGACGCGACGAATCAGCACATCGCCGATCCACACCGCGTGCGCGGCCTCACCCTGCAGTGCACCCTTGTAGGCGACACGGCTGCGGGTGTGAGGCGCATTGTGGTCGATGTAGACCTGGTGCTCGAGGTGCTGGCCGGCGTCTGCGAAGTAAGCACCGTAGGCCTCACCGTTCGCGCCCTGACCATCGAGGTGAATCGAGGGGTTGACCCGCACGATCTTGCCGCCGAGCGAGACCACAATGTGCTGGAGGTTGCCGTCGCGGGCAACAACCGCATTGTGGCTCGCGAGGTGAACGGCGCCCTCGTTCCACTCCTGAAGCGAAACAACGGTGAGGTTTGCGCCCTCGCCGACCACGATTTCAACGGTCTCCGTCAGGTTCGCGTCGCCCGTGTTCTCGAGAATCACGAGGGCGTTCGCCTGCGCGGCCGCCTCGATGATCGTGTGCGCTGCGGTCGGTGTACTCGTGAGCGCGGTGCGCTTCACGGTGACCGTCTGACGCTCCTCGCTCGTGAGGAGAATACGCTGCGCGGTTCCGGCCTGGCCCCACGCGTTCGCTGCGGCGCGGTCTTCGGGAAGTCCACCGCGGCCAACGAGCTCGGAGTCCATGGGGATCGAGGTGACCTCGACGCCCTCGGCCTCCGAGATCTCAAGCGCGGAGGCCCCATCAGCGAGTTCGCCGGAGAGAAGCTCAGCGAGCTCGGCGACCGGAGTGTACTTCCAGTTCACCTCGCGGCCCGTGACGTCTGCAAAGTCAGCAATATTCGCCGACTTCAGGCGGTCCGAACGAGTTTGAACCGGGACCCGGTTCTCCCAATCGCCATCGCTGTGCGCCTTTGCGCCGTGCTGTTCAGTCTGAAGCGTTGTCATCGTTAACCGACGGATCCTTCCATGCTCATCTCGATGAGCTTGTTCAGCTCGAGTGCGTACTCCATCGGGAGCTCACGGGCGATCGGCTCGATGAAGCCGCGAACGATCATCGCCATCGACTCCTCCTCCGAGAGGCCGCGGCTCATGAGGTAGAAGAGCTGCTCTTCGCTCACGCGGGTGACGGTGGCCTCGTGCGCGAGGGTCGCATCATCGGTGCGGATGTCAATCGCGGGGTACGTGTCCGAACGAGAAATCGTATCGACGAGCAGCGCGTCACAGACCACAGAGTTAGCTGCGTGGTGCGCGTTGGCCTCAACACGAACCTCACCTCGGTAGCCGCTACGGCCGCCGCCGCGAGCGATCGACTTCGCGAGGATCGAGGACTTCGTGTGCGGTGCGAGGTGAATCATCTTCGCGCCGGTGTCCTGGTGCTGACCGGGGCCAGCGAACGCGACGGAGAGCGTTTCACCCTTGGCGTGCTCGCCCGTGAGGTAGATCGACGGGTACTTCATCGTGACCTTCGAGCCGATGTTGCCATCGACCCACTCCATGGTCGCGCCCTCTTCAGCGATCGCACGCTTCGTCACGAGGTTGTACACGTTGTTCGACCAGTTCTGAATCGTCGTGTAGCGAACGCGCGCGTTCTTCTTCACGATGATCTCAACCACGGCCGAGTGCAGCGAGTCCGACTTGTAAATGGGAGCCGTGCAACCCTCGATGTAGTGCACGTAGCTGCCTTCGTCGGCGATGATGAGCGTGCGCTCGAACTGGCCCATGTTCTCCGTGTTGATACGGAAGTAGGCCTGGAGCGGGATCTCTACGTGCACACCCTTGGGGACGTACACGAACGAGCCGCCCGACCAGACGGCCGTGTTCAGCGCGGCAAACTTGTTGTCACCCGACGGGATGACCGTACCGAAGTACTCCTCGAAGATCTCGGGGTGCTCCTTGAGCGCGGTGTCCGTGTCCAGGAAGAGGACGCCCTGCTCTTCCAGATCCTCGCGGATCTGGTGGTAGACAACCTCCGACTCGTACTGCGCAGCAACGCCGGCAACGAGGCGCTGGCGCTCAGCCTCGGGGATGCCGAGCCGCTCGTACGTCTCCTTGATCTCCTCAGGCAGTTCCTCCCAGGAGGTTGCCTGCTTCTCCGTGGAGCGCACGAAGTACTTGATGTTGTCGAAATCGATGCCGGAGAGATCCGCGCCCCACGCGGGCATCGGCTTCCGACCAAAGATCTGCAGAGCTTTCAGGCGACGCTGCAGCATCCACTCGGGCTCATTCTTGAGCTCCGAAATCTCGCGCACGACCTGCTCGCTCAGGCCGCGTTTCGCTTCCGAGCCAGCCTTATCGCTGTCGTGCCAGCCGAATTCGTACTGACCCAAGCCTTCAAGCTCGGGCCGGTCGATCAATACCTCCGGCATGATCCCTCCCTCATTATTCGTCTCGCCGGGCAACCCAGCGCAAATCCGGAGAATCCGGCTCGCGAGGTGCGGAGTGCACGCATCGGGTTCCCTGCAGCGGTGCAGTAGTCTGGGCTTCGGACGGAACCGATCCGGTGCCCTGCACCTGACCCGGGTTCGCCGTACGCAACCACAGCTTCTCATTCTACAGGTTTTAACCCGGTTTCGGGAGGGGCGCGCGCAGCGCCTCAGCAACCTCTGAGAGGCACCCGAGAGGAGCCCCGGTGTCCAGCGCCACCACGACCGAAGCGACCACAGCACGCCGGTTCTCCGGCTGGATGCCCGATGGGGTGACTTCCCGCGTCCGGGCGCTCGCCTGGTGGGTCTTTGCCACGCAGGTGCTGATCGTTGCGACCGGCGGCGCCGTGCGTCTCACCGGCTCTGGCTTGGGCTGCGATACTTGGCCCAAGTGCACCGACGAGTCCTTCGTCAACAACCCAGCGATGGGCATCCACTCCTACATCGAGTTCGGTAACCGGACGCTGTTCTTCCTGCTGGAGATCGTTGCGATCCTCGCGGTCATCGCCGTGTGGCGCTTCCGCAAGCAGCGCCGTGACCTGTTCTGGCTTACCGTGGTGCCCGCACTGAGTGTGTTCATCCAAGCGATCATTGGCGGCATCACGGTACTCACTGGCCTGAACCCCTACGTGGTCGGGCTGCACTTCCTCTCGAGCGTGGTGCTCGTCATGCTCGCTGCTCTGCTCGTGCTCCGCGTGTACAGCGGCCCGGGTCCGCGTCGTCTCTCGGTGTCCGCTCCCCTGCTGCAGACCGTGTGGCTCGCAGGGATCTTTGGCTTCGTCGCGGTCGTTCTCGGCATTCTCACCACGGGCTCGGGCCCGCACGCCGGAGACGGCGGAGCCGCTCGCAATGGACTTGATTCCGAAGCGCTGCAGACCGTGCACGCGGTCGCCGCGTACGGCACGCTGCTCTTCACAGCAGTAACGGTGTTCCTGGCCCGGAGCGAGCGCGCCTACCGCGTCGCTCGCTGGGCAGGCTGGTCAATCGTGGTAATGATCGCGCAGATCATTGTCGGCGTGCTCCAGGCACGGATGGCACTTCCACCGATCCTTGTGGGCATCCACATGGTGCTCGCGTGCCTGTTGGCCGCTGGGCTCTTCCTCGCGCTCGTCGAAACCCGCCAACGGGTGGCGCCGGTCACCGAGCGCGCCTAGTCGCGGTGGGGCGGGCGGCCCTACCAGGGTTGCCCGCCGCTCCCATCCCCGCCGCCGCCAGGCTGCGTGTTCGGCAGGTAGTTGTCATGCCCGGCACTCGGGTCCCAGGTGACTTCGAGCGACTCGGCGAGTTCGGGGCCGGACAGCCACTCTCCTTCACCCATGCCCGGCACAAACTCCTGGGCGGGTTCCTCGACGAGCTGGTTCTGCTCGGCCAACGCTGCTTCCTCCGCAGCGGCAGCAGCTTCGCGTTCGGCTGCTTCTTTCGCGCGTCGCTCTGCATCTGCCCGGGATCGTGCGGCGTCGATCCGTTGCTGCTCCGCCGCGCTGAACACGCGCACTTCGTCAGCGAGCGCAGTCGTAGCGGTTGTGAGCCCCGCGATGAGGTCCTCCGCCTCGCTCTTCGTTGTTGCCAGTGCGGCAAGTTGGCTGCGGTCCGTGCACGCTGGCTTCATACGCACCTGACTCGCGTCGTCGAGCGCGCGCTCCGTCGCATCGACCCCATCCTGCACCGCCCGCGAGGGGGCGATGTCACTCGCCCCGGCCATCGCGGCAGCGAGCTCGGCCGGCGTTGCGGACGCAATCGCGGTCGCTGCGTCGCCCCGCGCGCCGCTGAGCTCCGTGCTGAGCAGCTCACGGTACTCGCTCAGCGCGGCCGCACACAAACGTTCGGTCTCCTGCGAGTACTCGCGAAGCACCACCGCGCTCGCAACGCCAGCGCCAAGTACGAGCGCTCCCGCAGCGCACGAGGCGATCACCACGCTGCGACGTGAAAGTGGTCGTTGCGGTAGTGCAACTCGTTCGCCGGAGCTCTGCTCCGTCACGACGACGACTCGCCGTTCTTAGAACGGGAGGAGCGGGTCGACCGCGATTGCGATCGAGAGTACCGAGAGGTAGGTGATCGAGCCGTGGAACACCTGCATCGGCTTTCCCTCCTGGCCACGAATTGCGCTGCCGTAGAGGCGGTGCGACTGGAGGATGAAGTAGCCACCAGCGAGGAGCGCGACGGACGTGTACAGCCAGCCAATGCCTGGGGCGGGGATCAGCAGGAGGCTCGACACGACGGTCGCCCACGCGTAGAGGATCACCTGCAGGCCGACGGTGGCGCGCCCGCGCACCACGCCGAGCATCGGTACCCCCGCTGCAGCGTAGTCGTCGCGGTACCGCATGGAGAGCGGCCAGTAGTGCGCCGGAGTCCAGAGGAAGATGATGAGGAAGAAGACCCAGGCTGGCCAGTCAAGCGAACCCGTCACTGCGGCCCAGCCGATGAGCACGGGGAAGCAGCCGGCGATGCCGCCCCAGATGATGTTCTGCTCGCTGTGCCGCTTGAGCAGCAGAGTGTAAATGACCACGTAGAAGAAGATCGCGGCGGCCGAGAGTGCCGCAGCGAGCCAGTTCGTGGTGGCCAACAGCCAGACCACGGAGAGCGCACCGAGTACCCAGGCGAACACCAGCGCATTGCGATCGGAGATCTCGCCGGTGACGAGCGGCCGGTTCTCCGTGCGCTTCATCTTGCGGTCCATGTCGCGATCGATGTAGCAGTTGAACGCTCCCGCAGACCCGGCACTCATCGCACCGCCGATAAGCGTGGCGAGTACCAACCACAGGTTCGGCAGCCCTCCCTGCGCGAGAATCATCGCGGGGACGGTGACCACGAGCAGTAGCTCCATCACTCGTGGCTTGGTCAGCGCAACGTAGTTCTTGACGGTGCGACCGAATGAGCGGCGGGGCTGCGCTTCCTGCGTGGGGATCTGCGTGGACATCACACCCCCATGGTACCCCCTTCCGGCTAGGATTGTCCGTGGACCGCCGGGCGGCGCCTCCGTATCTTCTTCCCCAATGAAAGGTCAGTCTTGGGAATCGAATTGCAGTGGGATGAAATCGACGATCTCGCGGTCAACACCGCGCGCGTCCTCGCGGCGGATGCCGTTGAGAAGGTCGGGAACGGGCATCCCGGTACGGCGATCAGCCTCGCACCCGTTTCGTACCTGCTGCACCAGAAGGTGATGCGCCACGACCCGAGCGACAGCGGATGGGTGGGCCGCGACCGCTTCATCCTCTCTGTGGGCCACTCCTCACTCACGCAGTACGTGCAGCTCTACATGGGCGGCTATGGCCTGGAGCTCGACGACCTGAAGGCGCTCCGCACCTGGGGCTCAAAGACGCCCGGTCATCCCGAGTACGGTCACACCGACGGCGTTGAGATCACCACTGGCCCCCTCGGCCAGGGGCTCGCTTCCGCCGTGGGCTTCGCCTATGCCGCCCGCTACGAGCGCGGTCTCTTCGATCCCGAGGCCGCGCCGGGCACGAGCCCGTTCGATCACTTCATCTACGTCGTGGCCGGCGACGGCGACCTGCAGGAGGGAGTGACGAGCGAGGCGTCCTCACTCGCGGGGCACCAGGAGCTCGGCAACCTGATCGCCATCTACGACTCCAACCAGATTTCCATCGAGGACGACACGGATATCTCGTTCTCCGAGGACGTTGCGAAGCGCTACGAGTCCTACGGCTGGCAGGTCATCGAGGTCGACTGGAAGAAGACGGGCGCATACGTCGAGGATCTCGCGGAGCTCAACCGCGCGATCGAGGAGGCGAAGTCCGAAACGACGAAGCCGAGCCTCATCATCCTCAAGACCATCATCGGCTGGCCTTCCCCCGGCAAACAGAACACGGGCGGAATCCACGGCGCAAAGCTTGGCGCAGAGGAACTCGCCGGCCTGAAGGAGGCCCTCGGTTTCGATCCCGCGGAGCACTTCGCTGTCGCCCCCGAGGTCATCGCCCACACGCGTAAGGCCGCGGATCGCGGAGCCGCGCACCGCGCAGAGTGGCAGCAGAGTTTTGACGCCTGGGCTGCGGCCAACCCGGAGCGGAAGGCGCTCTTCGATCGCGTCGAGGCGCAGGAGCTGCCCGAGGGCGCGCTTGAGGCGCTTCCGACGTTCGAGCCAGGCGCGAGCGTGGCCACCCGTTCAGCGAGCGGGAAGGTCCTCGCCGCGCTCGGTCCGATCATGCCCGAGCTGTGGGGTGGCTCTGCTGACCTCGCGGGCTCAAACAACACGACCATTCCTGGGGTTCCGTCGTTCGTACCGGCTGGCCACTCGACCAGCACCTGGTCAGGCGACCCCTACGGTCGCGTGCTGCACTTCGGCATCCGCGAGCACGCGATGGGTGCCATTCTGAACGGCATCCAGCTGCATGGCAAGACGCGCAGCTACGGTGGCACCTTCCTCATCTTCAGCGACTACATGCGGCCCGCCGTGCGCCTCGCTGCGCTGATGAACGTTCCGAGCGTGTTCGTGTGGACGCACGACTCCATCGCACTGGGTGAGGATGGCCCCACCCACCAGCCGATCGAGCAGCTCGCCACGCTCCGTGCGATCCCGAACCTGGCGGTTGTGCGCCCCGCAGATGCCAATGAGGTGTCGATTGCCTGGCACGAGATTCTCACGCGTCACGCCGGCCCCGCAGGCCTGGCGCTGACTCGCCAGAACGTGCCCGTACTCCCCCGCGGTGGCGACTTCGCCACGCCCGAGCAGGCAGCGGAAGGCGTGCGTCGGGGCGCCTACGTGCTCGCAGACACGCCCACTGACTCGCTCGACGTGCTCTTGATCGCCACCGGATCCGAGGTGCAGCTCGCCGTTGAAGCCCGGGAACGCCTGGCTGCGGAGGGCGTGGGAGCACGCGTGATCTCCGCTCCCTGCCTCGAGTGGTTTGCCGAGCAGACTACGGAGTACCGAGACAGCGTGATTCCCGCGGCCGTCACGGCTCGCGTCAGCGTCGAAGCAGGGCTCAGCCTGGGCTGGGAGCGCTTCGTGGGCGACCGCGGTCGTTCTGTCTCGATCGAGCACTTCGGCGCCTCTGCCGACTTCGAGACCCTCTTCCGCGAGTTTGGCATCACGACCGAGGCCGTTGTTTCCGCGGCTCGCGCCTCGCTCGCGGCCTAGTCCCGAGCGCATCTTGGCGGGGTGCCCGGGTTCACAAGACCCGGCGCCCCGCCCCACACGATTTCAAGGAGCACCCCACCATGACGAACTCCCCCACCGCCGACCTGAGCGAGGCCGGCGTCAGCATCTGGCTTGATGATCTTTCCCGGAGCCGGATCGAGAGCGGGGAGCTTAGCACGCTACGCGCGAGCCACAACGTCGTCGGGGTCACCACGAACCCCACGATCTTTGCGTCGGCTCTCGCGGGTGGCGTCGGCTATGGAGAGCGCATCGCGTCTTGCGCCGCCCGGGGGCTCGGGGTCGCGGAGACAATTATCGAGCTCACCACCAGCGACGTTGCCGACGCGTGTGACCTTTTTGCCGAGACCTACACGGGGAGCGGCGGCGCTGACGGCCGTGTGTCGATCGAGGTTGAGCCGCGACTCGCACGCGACACCGAGGGCACCATCCAACAAGGCCGGGAACTCTGGGCCCGGGTGAATCGCCCGAATGCCATGATCAAGGTTCCCGCGACGACCGAGGGGCTTCCCGCAATTACCGCACTGATTGCCGAGGGAATCAGCGTGAACGTGACACTGATCTTCAGCATTCAGCGTTACCGCCAGGTCATCAACGCGTACCTGACTGGCCTCGAGCTCTCTCGCGCCGCAGGAAAGAACCTGAACGAGATTCACTCGGTCGCATCCTTCTTCGTTTCGCGTCTCGACACTGAGGTCGACGCCCGCCTCGCCGCGCTCGGCACCCCCGAGGCGCTCGCGCTTGAGAGCCAGGCAGGGATCGCAAACGCGCGGCTCGCCTACGAGGTGTACGCAGAGACGTTTAACAGCGAGCGAGCACAGATGCTCCTGTCGCTCGGAGCACAAGCGCAGCGCCCGCTCTGGGCGTCCACCGGCGTGAAGAACCCGAAGCTCCCGGACACGCTCTACGTTACTGAGCTCGTCGCCTCCGGCACGGTGAACACCATGCCCGCAGCAACGCTGGAGGCGCTAGCCGACCACGGTGAGATTCGCGGCGATACCGTCACGACGCAGTACCTCGAGTCCAACCAGGTACTCAACACGCTTGACGGACTCGGCATCGACTACGTTGCAGTGACTGAGGTGCTTGAATCGGAAGGACTCGCGAAGTTCGACGCCTCGTGGGATGAGCTGTGCGCCACGGTTGCGAGCGCCCTCGAGGAGGCGGTTGCCTAATGCGCGCCTCGGCCCCGCTCACCGTGACGATTGCGCAGCCCCCGGCCCGGTACGCAGCAACCATGGCGGCACTCGTCGCGGATCGAGCGGCAAGCCGCCTGTTCGCCCGAGACACCACCCTCTGGCCCGCAACCTCTTCGGCCGCGTATCGACTGGGATGGACTGATTTTGAGCGGAACGCGCTCTCGGCAATCGCTGCGGCGGAGGACATCCGCGCAGAGCTCGATGCGCTCGGACTGGACCGCGTGGTGCTGTGCGGCATGGGTGGATCGAGCCTCGCCCCAGAGGTGATTGCGCGCTGGGCCGGCCGGCCACTCACCGTCGTCGATTCAACCCACCCGGCATTCATCGCCCAGACGCTCGGTTCGGATCTCAGCAGAACACTCGTTGTGGTGAGCTCAAAATCCGGAAGCACCATTGAGACGCAGAGCCACCGTGCTGCGTTCACGGCCGCGTTCACCGCTGCCGGACTGGATCCGGCCGAGCGCATTATCGTGGTCACGGATCCCGGCTCCCCGCTCGCCGCTGCTGCGCGCGCTGCCGGACAGCGGGTGTGCTATGCAGACCCCGACGTCGGTGGTAGGTTTTCTGCCCTGACCGCCTTCGGCCTAGTGCCGACCGCGCTCGCGGGAATCGACGTGCGGGCGCTCCTCGCTGAAGCGTGCGCGCTGCGCCCATTCCTGCTTGAGGACTCGCAGGAGAATCCTGCACTGCAACTGGCCGCCGCGATCCATGCGGACCTTCCGGAAGAGTACGTGCTGGGGATCATCGAGCGTGCGGACACGGCGTGGGGCCTCGGCACCTGGGTCGAGCAGCTCGTCGCGGAGTCGACAGGCAAGTCGGGCTACGGAGTGCTACCGATAGCGCTGCATGCTGGGGCGCCCGAGGCTGGCACTCACCCCGCGAATCTCACCCGCGTGCTCGTACGCGAGGCCGGTGCCGCACCAGAGTCCGGGCCGAACGCACCGGAACTCCAGGTCGCTGGCGGCCTGGGCGCACAGCTTTTGCTGTGGGAGACCGCGACGGCACTCCTCGGCCATCTCATGAACATCGATCCGTTCAATCAGCCCGATGTTGAATCGGCAAAGGTTGCGGCGCGCGCGGTGCTTACCCAGAGCAATGATTCGGACGGAACCACACCGGGGTCAAGGATCGTGGATCTCCCCGCTCGGCTGCTCGCGAGTCCTGTCGTTCCCGGCCCCGGTGACTGCGCGGAACTCCTCGCGGCTCTGCGCGCATCCGTGCCCGCGAACGGATACCTCGCAATTCAGGCCTATCTCGATCCCACCGCTCCGTATGCGGCTGAGCTCGAGCGCCTGCGAGACGCGCTCGCGCAAGAGTTTGAGGTACCCGTGGCGCTCGGCTGGGGCCCACGCTACCTGCATTCAGTGGGGCAGCTTCACAAGGGTGGCCCGGCGCTTGGCTCGTTCCTGCAGCTCAGCGGTGGGAGCAGTGAAGACGTCGCGATCCCGGGCGCGGACTCAGGGTTTGCAACGCTGATTGCGGCACAGGCACGCGGGGATCGCGAAGTGCTCGCCTCTCGCGGGCGTTCAGTGTTTGCGCTGGAGACCGTTGATCCTTCGGCACTTGTCGCACAGCTGCTCCGGGCACTGGCCTAGCGCCACCAGAGCAGCACGAAGCAATACGGCAGCGGCCCCGATGGAATGCATCGGGGCCGCTGCCGTATTGCGGTGTTCAGGCCGGCAGAGCGCCGGCCGAATGCTTAGGCCGTTGCGCGGGCCGTCCCGCGACGCTGGCGAAGCTTGAGCAGTGCTGCTTCGAGGAGCTCTTCGGCTTCCTCGGGGGTGCGCCGCTCCTTCACGTAGGCGAGGTGCGTCTTGTACGGCTCGTTCTTGAGCAGCTGCGGCGGGTTCGCCTTGTCGCGACCAGCGGGAAGGCCCGAGGTCGGCGAGTCAATCTGCTCGGGGATCTCCTCGTCGGAGACATCGGCCGCGAAGTAGCGGACGGTCTCGTTGCCGAGGGCGTCCCAGTACGAAACCTGAGTGCGTTCAGCGCGCGCGCCGTGGTCCTTCTCCCCCATGGGGCCAGAACCGACGCGGGCGCCGCGGATGGCGTTACTGCCTGCCACGGAATCCCTTTCTGAGTGGTGTGTCGGGTGGGGTGGTTAGACGACGGAGAAGCGGGCGATCAGCCCGAGTCCGACGATCGAAGCAACCCAGATGATCGACACGACCACGGTAATGCGATTGAGGTTGCGCTCCGCGACCCCCGAAGAGCCCAGGCTCGAGGTCACCCCGCCACCGAACATGTCGGAAAGCCCGCCACCGCGTCCCTTGTGGAGGAGGATGAACAGGGTCAGCAGGAGACTCGTGAGCACGAGAATCACGATCAGTGCGATCTTGAGGATGAGCACGCAGAGCACCTTTCGGAGTTGAGGGCGTGAAGCGCCAGCTGCCAGTATACCGGCGGCGACGAAAATACGGGGTGCGACAGGCTACGCAGCGGTAACGTGCTTCTTGAACTGCACGATCCGGCTGAACTCATCAGCCTTGAGGCTGGCGCCACCGACCAGCGCGCCATCGACGTTCGGCTGTTTCAGGAAGCCGGCAATGTTCTGGCTCGTCACCGAACCGCCGTAGAGGATCCTGGTCGCAGCGGCCTCTGCGTCATCGCGCAGATCGCGCAGAGCTTCGCGCAGCGCACGGGCGACCTCTTCAGCCTGATCGGCGGTAGCTGCCTGACCACTGCCAATTGCCCACACGGGCTCGTACGCGATCACATACTCCGCACCCTTCGGGAGCGGAGCAAGGGCAGCCGCGAGCTGGGCAAGCGGCACCGCCGCGGCACCGTGCTCCTCAAGATCCGCGGCAGTCTCCCCGACGCAGATCATGGGAATCATGCCGCCCCGGTGCGCGGCGAGAGCCTTCGCACCGACCGTCTCGTCTGACTCGCCATGCCCATGACGTCGCTCGGAGTGCCCAACGAGCGCGTAGCGCACGTCGAGCTTCGCGAGCATCGCCGCGGAAATGTCTCCCGTGTACGCACCCGCATCATGCGGAGACAGGTCCTGCGCGCCGAGCGCGAGCGGAAGCTTGTCTGCGGTGAGCAGAGTCTGCACGGAGCGAAGATCAGTAAAGGGCGGGAAAACCGCCACCTCCCCGTCCGCATAGTCATGCCGCGCATCCTTCAGCGCCCACGCAAGCTTCTGCACGAGCGCGATGGCCTGGAGGTGGTCGAGGTTCATCTTCCAGTTGCCGGCAATCAGCGGGGTGCGGGCAGCAAAGGGCAGAGGTTCACGGGCCGGCGCGGTGGTCAGGTTCTCGTCGCTCATGCGAGCACCTCGAGCCCGGGCAGCTGCTTGCCCTCGAGGAACTCGAGGCTCGCGCCGCCGCCGGTTGAGATGTGACCAAACTGGTCATCGGCAAAACCGAGCGCGCGCACCGCGGCAGCGGAATCACCACCACCGACGACGGTGAAGCCCGCAGTCTTCGTGAGGGCCTCGGCAACCGTGCGCGTGCCGTTCGCGAACGCGGGCATCTCGAAGACACCCATTGGGCCGTTCCAGAACACCGTCTGCGACTCCGCGATCACCGTCGCAAATGCGAGGGCGGACTCGGGGCCGATATCGAGGCCAAGCCCATTTGCGCCGAACGTTGAGGACTCGATCGAATCCGCGGGAACGACCTCGTGAGCCGCATCCGCTGCAAACGCCTCGGCCACGACAACGTCGCTCGGCAGAACGATCTGTACTCCACGCTCCGCAGCGGTCTGCAGGTAGCCGCGAACGGTGTCGAGCTGGTCGACCTCCAAGAGGCTCGCGCCCACCTTGAAGCCCTGCGCAGCAAGGAAGGTGAACAGCATGCCGCCGCCGATGAGCAGCGTATCGACTCGCTCCAAGAGGTGCGAGATGACGCCCAGCTTGTCCGAAACCTTCGAGCCGCCCAACACGACCGCGTACGGCCGCTCAGCGGACTCGGTGAGGCGCTTGAGCACCTCGAGCTCTGCCGCAACGAGGCGGCCCGCCGCGCTCGGCAGCAGCTTCGCGAGGTCATACACGCTCGCCTGGCGGCGGTGCACGACCCCAAAGCCATCGGACACGAAGGCGTCTCCGAAAGCGGCGAGCTGCTGCGCGAACGCGGCGCGCTCCGCATCATCCTTGCTCGTCTCTCCCGCGTTGAAGCGGAGGTTCTCGAGCAACACCACATCCCCGGGGGCCAGCGCTGCGACCGCTGCGGCGGCGATCTCCCCCACCGTCTCCGCCACGAACTGCACGGGAGCGCCGAGCAGTTCCGCCATCCGCGTCGCCACTGGGCGAAGCGAGAAGCGCTCCTCGGGCTCACCCTTCGGGCGACCGAGGTGGCTGATGAGAACGATCTTTGCTCCTGCTTCACGGAGTTCGGTGATCGTTGCGAGCGACGCGCGAATGCGGCCGTCGTCGGTGATCACGCCATCCGAAAGCGGGACGTTCAGATCGCAGCGGACGATGACCGTCTTCTCGCTGAGCGATCCCAGGGATTCAATGGTGCGCATGGGTGCGGCGGGCTCCTTGAGTCGGCGGTTAGATCAGGCCGGGCGTCTGTGTGCGAGCAGCTTCGAAGCGCTTCGCGACGTCCTGCCAGTTCGCGATGTTCCAGAACGCCTTCACGTAGTCCGCGCGAACGTTGAGGTAATCGAGGTAGTACGCGTGCTCCCACACATCGAGCATGAGGAGCGGCACGGTGCCCGCGGGGAGGTTGCCCTGCTGGTCGAACAGCTGGACGATGTTCGGGCGCTGCCCCAGTGCATCCCACGCCAAAACGGCCCAGCCGGAGCCCTGCACGCCCATCGCGGTCGCGGTGAAGTGTGCCTGGAACTTCTCGAAGTCGCCGAAGAACTCGTCGATTGCCGCTGCGAGCTCACCCTCGGGGCGCTCGCCGCCCTCGGGCGACATGTTGTTCCAGAAGATGGTGTGGTTGACGTGGCCGCCAACGTTGAACGCGAGGTCCTTCTCGAGCTTGTTGACCGCAGCGAGGTTGCCGGAGTCGCGCGCCTCGGCCAACTGGTCGAGGGCGGTGTTCGCACCCGTGACGTAGGCCTGGTGGTGCTTGTCGTGGTGCAGCTGCATGATCTTGCCGCTGATGTGCGGCTCGAGGGCAGCGTAATCGTACGGAAGTTCAGGAAGTGAATAGGCAGCCATGAGGCGCTCCAATCTCTGCGACGGGCAGTGGTCCATCACAGTCTATCGACGACGCGGGTCGAGGTGGCGGGAAACTCCACAGGAAAGGCGGGGCCCTGCCGGGCCCCGCCTGGGGGTCAGATCCGGTCGAGTTCCTCGGGGAGGCTCGCCTCAGTGCCGGGAATGCCGCGAGCCGCGGCCTCCTTGTCGGCCATCGCGAGCAGGCGCCGGATTCGCCCAGCGATCGCGTCCTTCGTGAGCACGGGCTCAGCACGCGCGCCGAGGTCATCGAGGCTTGCCTCCCGGTGCTGCAGTCGCAGCTCGCCGGCGTACTTGAGGTGCTCGGGAATCTCGTCGCCAAGAATCTCCAGGGCGCGCTCCACGCGTGCGCACGCCGCGACGGAAGCCTGTGCGGAACGACGAAGGTTTGCATCGTCGAAGTTCACGAGACGGTTCGCAGTCGCGCGGGTCTCGCGCGCGCGACGGAGCTCGTCCCAGCTGTTGCGGGCTTGCTCTGCGCCCATCGCGCCAAGCATCGCGCCGATCGCCTCGGCGTCACGAATCAAAACCTTATTCTGACCCCGGATCTCGCGGCTCTTTGCATCGATGCCCAGACGGCTCGCGGCTCCGACGAGTGCCATCGCGACCTCGTTGCTCGGGCACACGACCTCGAGGCTTGCGGAACGGCCGGGGGCAGTCAGACCTCCGCGCGCCATGAACGCACCGCGCCACACGGCGGCAAGCTCGGGCTGCGCTCCCGTCGTGAGCCGGTTCGGCAAACCACGGATCTGCCGGCGGCGAGGATCAAGCAGGCCAAGCTGGCGAGCAAGCGTCTCACCGTCCAGTACACGAACGAGGAACTGCGGTGCGCCCGGGCGGGTGCTCGACGGAGGCAGCTGCTTGGCCTCGGAGCGCACGCCGTACAGTTCGGCGAGGTCCTTGCGGACCCGCTGCACGATCTGTGGAGTGTGGAGCTCCGCCTCGAGCGCAATGCGCCCGGAAATGGTGTGGAGTCCGCCAGCCAGGCGGAGGATCGTTGCGACCTCGGCGACACGCTCTCCAGTGCGCTGGACGGGGAAACGTACCAGCTCACTCTTCACCTCAAGGGTCGACAGCACGAATGAGTCCTCTCAAAAATCAGGATATGGGAAGGCGGGGCGCCGAAGCAGCGCTGCAGAATCTACTCGCGACCGAGGTCGCGGTGGCGCAGACTGACACTGACGCCCGGAAGGCCCGCGAGTCGATCAGCGAGCTCGCGTGCGGTGGCGACAGAACGATGTTTGCCGCCGGTGCATCCTACCGCGAGTGAGGCGTGTCGCTTGTTCTCGCGCTGGAAGCCAGCAAGCACCGGAGTGAGCGCTGCAACGTAGTTGTCGAGGAATTCCGTTGCGCCGTCACGACTCAGAACGTAGTCCTTGACTTCCGCGTCAACTCCGGTGAGAGCGCGCAGCTCAGGCTCCCAAAACGGGTTCGGGAGGAAGCGCATATCGACCATCAGGTCCACGTCTGTGGGCGCACCGTACTTGAAGCCGAAGCTCACCACCGACAGCTGCAGGCCGGGCGTGTTGTCGTCGGAGAAAAGTTCCCGTGTAGCCGTCGAAAGATCGTGCACGTTGTAGCGCGAGGTATCGATCGCTACGTCGCTCGAAGCGCGCAACTCTTGCAGCCGATCACGCTCCAAACGAATGCCCTCGAGCAGGCTGCCGGCCTCGGCCTGGAAGGGGTGCGGACGCCGGACAGACTCATAGCGTCGAACGAGAATCTCATCGGTAGCGTCTAGGAACACCACACGAACGGTGGCATTCTCGCGAAGCTCAGTGACGGTGTGCTGAATATCGGCGAACAGGTCACGACCACGAACATCAACGACCGCGGCGATCTTTGGCAGCGCCCCGCCCGAGCGGTCTGCCATGTCAGCCAGGGTCTTCAGCATCGTGAGCGGGAGGTTGTCGACAACGTACCAGCCCAGGTCTTCGAGGGTGTTGGCGACGGTGCTTCGACCGGCCCCTGACATCCCCGTCACGATCAGTATCTCCTGCGTGGATTCCACCTCGCTCATGCGCTTCCCTCCTCGCCCGGCTCCGTCGTGGATGCCGTCTCCAGCTTAGCGTCAGCCACATCACTCGAAGCAGAATCCGCTGGCACCTCCCCGAGGTGCGCTCGCACCTGTTCGGCGAGCCTGGGCCCGAGCCCGGGCGCCGCAGAGAGCTCCTCAAGACTTGCAGCCCGCAGACGCGCTACGGAGCCGAAGTATTTGAGCAGGCCCTGCACTCGCTTCGGTCCAAGGCCCGGGATCTCCGAAAGTTGGCTCGCAATCGCCGTGCTGCGTCGCTGCCGCTGGAAGGTGATCGCGAAGCGGTGCGCCTCGTCGCGCACGCGCTGCACGAGGAACAGCGCCTCACTCGTGCGCGGCAAAATGACAGGGAACGGATCATCGGGCAGCCAGAGCTCTTCGAGTCGCTTGGCGACGCCACACAGCGCGATGTCCGTGATTCCCGCCTCCCGCAACGCGCGGGCGGCTGCCTTCACCTGCGGCTCCCCACCGTCAACGATGAGGAGCTGTGGGCGATCGCGATAGATCCCGCTCGGCTGCTCGCCAGCTTCGCGGGCGGCGTTCAACTGCGCAGCGCGGCGTGAGATCACCTGGTAAATCGAGTCGGTATCGTCGGTGGTCTCTTCGATCCGGTACTTGCGATATGCCCCCTTCGCGGGAAGCCCGTCTTCGAACACGACAAGGGAGGCCACCACCCCGGTGCCCTGCAGGTGCGAGACGTCCACACACTCGATCCGAAGTGGCGCCTCAATCATGCCGAGCGCGCGCTGCAGCTCGGCGAGCGCGTCCGTACGCGCCGTGAGGTCGGCGGCTCGCTTGAGCTTGTGCCTGATGAGGTGCTCACCAGCGTTCAGCACCGCGCGCTCCATGAGCTGTACCTTTTCGCCACGCTCGGGTACGCGCACGCGGACCCTGCCGCGCCGGGGACGCTTCGCGCTGAGCGCGTTCTCGAGCGCTTCGGAGCCCTCGGGCAGCAGCGGGACAAGAATCTCGGGCGGGGGCTCGCGCTCCCCCTCGTACGCCGACTGGACAACCTGTTCGAGCAGCGTGCTCGGCGAATCGTCGAGCTCAACGTCGACGATCCAGCTGCGCTCACCGCGAATGCGCCCCCCGCGAATGATGAACTGGTGAGCCGCAGCCGCGAGCTCATCGGCCCGCAAACCGAACACGTCGAGGTTCACGTCGTGCCCGAGCACCACCGCGTTCTTCTCGAGCACGTGCTGCACGGCCTGCACCTGATCACGGAGCCGCGCTGCCTCCTCGTAGCGCTGCTCGAGTGCCGCCTCGCGCATCCCGTGTTGCAGTGCCCGCAGGTGGCTCGTGTCTCCGCCTGCGAGGAACGCGACGAGCTCCTCGACTCGCGCCCGGTGATCCTCAATCGAGATGAGCTGCGAACACGGGCCGTGGCACCGGCCGATCTGCCCCGCGAGGCAGGGACGACCGCTCGACATCGCACGTTTGTAATCGGCGTCGTTGCAGGTGCGAATCGGAAACGCCTGCTGCAGCAGCCCCGTCGTCTCGCGCAGCGCCCACACCTTGGGGTACGGGCCGAAATACCGGGCACCGCGAATCTTCTCGTTGCGGGTGATGATCAGCCGCGGCGACTCCTCGCGCAGGGTGACCGCGAGGTACGGATAGGTCTTGTCGTCCTTGAACTGGACGTTGAACGGTGGCTTGAACTCCGTGATCCACGTGTGCTCGAGCACGAGAGACTCGGTGTCGGTGGCGACAACGGTCCAATCCAGTTTCGCCGCGAGCGCCAGCATGCGCCGGGTCCGCGGCATGAGTGAGTGCAGCGGCTGGAAGTAGTTTGCGAGCCTGGCCCGAAGGTTTTTCGCCTTTCCGATGTACAGCACGCGGCCGTACTTGTCGCTGAAGCGATAGACGCCCGGCGAGGTCGGGATCTCGCCCTGCGCAGGCCGGAACGACGCGCGGTTGTCCGTGATCCCGATCTCCGAGGTCACAGAATCTGCGCTCGCGTTCCTCCCCGCAGGCTCCCCGTCGGCCGGGGCGGCTGCGTGCGGTCCCTCAATGCCCCCTGAGGCGGCGATCACGCGCTCGCCTTCGCGCTCGCTTCCACCGCGCGCGCGGACTTCGCAGCCCAGCCCTCGAGCACCTCGGCAAGGAAGCGACCAGTGTGGCTCTCCGGATGCTTCGCGAGCTGCTCCGGCGTCCCCTCGGCAAGGATCGTGCCACCGCCCGAGCCCCCCTCGGGCCCGAGATCGATAATCCAGTCTGCGCTCCGGATCACGTCCAGGTTGTGCTCAATCGTAATCACGGTATTGCCCTTATCGACCAGGCCGTTGAGCACAAGGAGAAGCTTGCGAACGTCTTCGAAGTGCAGGCCGGTGGTGGGCTCGTCGAGGACGTAGATGCTGCGGCCGTTCGAACGCTTCTGCAGCTCAGTGGCAAGCTTGACGCGCTGCGCCTCGCCACCCGAGAGCGTCGTCGCGCTCTGCCCGAGACGAACGTAGCCAAGCCCCACATCGACGAGCGTCTTCATGTAGCGGTGGATCGACGAGATCGGCTTGAAGAACTCCTCCGCCTCAGCGATCGGCATCTCGAGCACCTCGGAGATGTTCTTGCCCTTGTAGCGCACCTGGAGGGTCTCGCGGTTGTAGCGCGAACCACCGCACACCTCGCACGCGACGTACACGTCGGGCAGGAAGTTCATCTCGATCTTCAGCGTGCCATCGCCCGAGCATGCCTCGCAGCGGCCACCCTTGACGTTGAAGCTGAAGCGACCCGGGAGATAGCCGCGAGTCTTCGCCTCGGGAGTCTCTGAGAACAGCGTGCGGATCTTGTCGAACACACCGGTGTAGGTCGCGGGGTTCGATCGCGGGGTCCGACCGATGGGTGCCTGATCGACGTGCACCACCTTGTCGAGGTGCTCCAGACCGGTGATGCGAGTGTGCTTGCCGGGCACCAGGCGCGCCCCGTTGAGCTGGTTCGCGAGCACCCGGTAGAGGATGTCGTTCACAAGCGTCGACTTCCCCGAGCCAGACACGCCGGTCACCGCAGTCATCACGCCGAGCGGGAAGGTGGCATCGACGTTCTGCAGGTTGTTCGACCGGGCACCCACCACCTTCAGCTCGCGCTTCCGATCGCGCTTGCGCCGCTTCTTGGGCGTCTCGATCGAACGGCGCCCCGCCAGGTAGTCACCGGTGATGGATCGCTCGTTGGCAATCAGCTCCGCGTACTCACCTGAGTGCACCACCGTGCCGCCCTCAACCCCGGCGCCGGGACCGATGTCGACGATCCAATCGGCGGCCTCGATCGTTTCTTCGTCGTGTTCCACCACGATGAGCGTGTTGCCGAGATCGCGCAGCTTGATGAGGGTTTCAATCAGGCGTCGGTTGTCTCGCTGGTGGAGACCGATGGAGGGCTCGTCGAGCACGTAGAGCACACCCGTGAGGCCGGAGCCGATCTGCGTGGCGAGGCGAATGCGCTGCGCCTCACCGCCTGAGAGTGTGCCTGCGCCGCGCGCGAGAGTCAGGTAGCCGAGCCCCACCTCGATGAGGAAGTCGAAGCGGAGTCGGATCTCACGCAGCACCTGCGCGGCAATCTTCGCCTCGCGCTCGGAGAGCGTCACCTCGTCGAAGAAGCGCTTCGCGTCGCTCAGGCTGAATTCGCCCACCCCCGCGATCGACTGCTCGTTGACCGTGACCGCAAGCACCTCGGGCTTCAGCCGCTGACCGTTGCAAGCGTGGCAGGGCACCTCACGGAGGAACTCGGACCACCGATCGCGCTTCGTGTCGCTCTCGGCTTCGGCGTACTGCCGCTCGATGAACGGGATCACGCCTTCAAACCCCGAGGAGTACTTCACCTCACGGCCGAAGCGGTTCTTCCAGCGCACGTTGACCTTGAAGTTATTGCCGTGAAGCACCGCTTCGCGCACCTCGTCACTCAATTCACCCCAGGGCGTATCAAGCGAGAACTCGAGATCGTTCGCGAGACCGATCAACAGCTTCTCGTAGTACTGGTAGAGGCTCTTGCCTTGGCTCGTCCACGGGATGATGACGCCCTCGCCAATCGACAGCTCGGGATCACCGAGCACGAGGTCATCGTCGACCGACATGCTAGTTCCGAGACCGGAGCAGGTACTGCAGGCACCGAAGGGCGCGTTGAAGGAAAAGGTGCGCGGCTCGATCTCGGTGAGCTGCACGGGGTGCTGGTTCGGGCACGACAGGTGCTCGGAGAAGAGTTGGGTGCGATCCGCCGCCCCGGCTTCACGGTCAACGAAGTCAATCGTGACGAGTCCCCCGGACAGGCGCAGTGCGGTCTCTAGGGAGTCGGTCAACCGGCCGAGGACCTCAGGGCCCGCGACCAGGCGGTCGATCACCACTGAGATATCGTGTTTGATCTGCTTCTTCAGCTTCGGCGGGTCGGACAGCTGAATGAGCTCGCCATCCACGTGCGCGCGCGAGTAACCGCTCGCCGCGAGGTCCTGGAAGAGGTCGACGAACTCGCCCTTCTTCTTACTCACCACCGGGGCAAGCACCTGGAAACGCGTGCGCTCCTCGAGCTCCATCAGCTGATCAGCGATCTGCTGCACGGTCTGCGACGCGATGCGTTCGCCGCACACCGCACAGTGCGGCACGCCGATGCGCGCCCAGAGCAGTCGCATGTAGTCATAGATCTCGGTAATCGTGCCCACGGTAGAGCGCGGGTTGCGATTCGTTGACTTCTGGTCGATGGACACCGCGGGGCTCAACCCCTCGATGAAATCAACGTCGGGGCGATCCACCTGACCTAGGAACTGCCGGGCGTACGCGCTCAGCGACTCGACATAGCGGCGCTGCCCCTCGGCGAAGATCGTGTCGAACGCAAGGCTCGACTTCCCGCTCCCCGAGAGGCCGGTGAACACGACCATCGAGTCGCGCGGGATCGCCAAATCCACGTTCTGCAGGTTATGCACGCGGGCGCCCTGCACGCTGATCTGCGCGTGGGCGGCGGAGGAACGGATCGGTGCGGGGTTCTTCGAGCTCACCCCACCATCTTATGCTGCACTGACTGGAAATTCGAACATATGTGCGATGGGTCGCGCGGCGCTCGCGACGCCCTGAGCGAACCGATCTCGCGCATGAGGGGCTTCCCGTGCCCCACCCTGGCAGGAAACATACGGGTGTGACAGGGTGGAGGGTGCACAAACATCAGACGATTGAGGTCCCCATGAGCACTCCCGAGTCCCCCGCCGCCGCTCCCGCAGCAGCAGCAGCGCCGACGCGCGCCGCACGCACCGCGCGGCCGCAAATCGTACTCGAGGTGCTCGAACGCGTTCAGCTCTCCCGTCACCTCGTGCGCATCGTCGCCGGCGGTCCAGGGGTCGCGCAGATTGAGCCGAACGGAAAGACGGACGCGTACAGCAAGATGCTGTTCACGCAGCCCGATACGCCGCTGAAACCGCCGTACGATCTCGATGCGCTGCGGGAGGAACTGAGCCCGGAGCAGATGCCCTCGACGCGCACCTACTCGATCCGGCGCTTTGATCTCGACGCCGGCGAGATTTGGATCGACTTCGTGACCCACGGCGAAGCGGGAGTCGCAGGGCCCTGGGCTGACCGCGCGCAGCCGGGCGACGCTGTCGTTCTCCGTGGCATCGGCGGTGGCTATGCCCCCGACCCCACCGCGGATTGGCACCTCCTGGCGGGCGATGAGGCCGCCATCCCCGCGATCGCGGCGGCGCTTGAGGCCATGCCGCGCGACGCGGTCGGCACCGCTCTCATCGAGGTGGGCGGCCCGGAGGACGAGCTTTCCCTCGACGCCCCCACCGGAATCAACGTCACCTGGCTGCATCGCGGTGACGCCGAAGCCGGCACCTCAACAGTGCTTGTCGATGCGGTACGCGCTGCAACGTGGCTGCCCGGCCGTGTGCAGGTGTTCGTGCACGGCGAGCGGGGGGCGATGAAGGCGCTGCGGCCGTACTTCACCGACGAGCGCGGCCTGGACCGCGCACAGCTGTCCCTTTCGCCGTACTGGGCCTACGGCCGTCGTGAGGACGCTTTCCAGGCGGAGAAGCGCGAGCCGATCGGCCAGGTCTGAACTTTTCGGGGCGCCTGGTCTTCTGCGCCGCGTGAGCACCCGCGCTCACGAACGCGTGATGGCCGTTTTCTTCAAGACGGCCATCACGCGTGAGCGTACGCTTGCCGCATGACACTCGCACTGAACTTCATCGGCATCGTCACGAGCGACCTCTCGGCCTCGCTCGCCTTTTATCGCACGCTTGGTCTCGACATTCCCGAGGGGCTCGACGCGGAACCCCACGTGGAGGTGGCGCTCCCGGGCGGTACCACGCTCGCGTGGGATCCGCTCACTACGATCCACAGCTTCAATCCCGACTTCGTGCTGCCGACTGGCCCGGGCCGCATCGGCTTCGCGTGCGAGGCGGACTCCCCCGCCGCGGTTGATGCCGCGTACGCCGAGGTCACCGCTCGCTTCCCCGCCGCTGCCGCAACCGCCCCCTGGGATGCGCCGTGGGGCCAGCGCTACGCCACCGTGCACGACCCCGACGGCAACGCGGTCGATCTCTACGCGCCGCTCCCCGCGGCGTAGCGTGAGACTCGCCCCGGGGTGGTGCCCGCGATGTCGCGCAGCTCGCGGGTGAGGTGAGCCTGGTCGGCATAGCCCCCACGCGCGGCGACGTCCACAACCGGCACTCCGCCGCGGAGCAGCTCATGCGCGCGTTCCGCGCGGAGCACCCGTCGCAGGCTCGTGAATCCGTAGCCGAAGTCCTCCGTCATCCGCCGTCGAAAGTGGCGCTCGGACACCCCGAACTCACCCGCCACCGCAGCCGCGGGGGCGCCACTCGCCGCTGCGCTGCGCACCGCGGAGCGCCAGTGCCGCTGCTCCGCGAGCACGGGAGCGTAGGCGAGCTGCAACGCGGCCGCTGCAGCCTGAACCGCACGAGCTTGCGCCTCACCGGGCAGGCGGGAGGCCGTGTCGCCCGCCTGACCTGCTTCTACAACCGCGCCACGGACACGCCGGAGGAGACTCAGCGCGGAGCGCAGCTGTAGCGGGCTGAGCACCGCCGTCCCGGCGAGCTGCGCATCGCGAAGCGGCGCCGCGGACTGCGAGAGCGCGAGGCCGGCAGCCCCGGGGTCAAAGCGCACCCCCACGGTGACCCCGGATCGGGATCCCTGCGCGCGGAGAGCGCGTGTCGACGGGCCGGCGACGAGCAGCGAGTCATCACGGAGGATGAGGTCGGCGCTCCCATCCGCCGCGATGATCCGACCGCCAGCCTCTCCACCAGTCGCCCCACCAGCCTCACCATCAGAGAATGACGCTGGATGCTCCGCGTGAGCCCACCAGAGCGTCCCCACTGCGGGGACTCGGAGTTCGTGGTACACGACCGCGCCGAGCGCTTAGAGGTGCCCGGCGGCGTCCATGCTCCGCAGCTCTCGCTTCAGCTCAGACACCTCGTCGCGCAGTCGCGCCGCGAGCTCAAACTTCAGCTCCTCGGCGGCCGCGAGCATCTGCTCTGTGAGATCACCGATCAGCTCCTCAAGCTTCGCCGAGCCCTCGGCCGCGATCGCGCCGGCGCGCGCCGCGGCCTTGCCCTTCGCACGCTGCGGCGAATCGCCCTTGCGCTGGGAATGCGCGCCCGTCCGTGAGAGCACGTCCTCCGTGTCAGCAGCCTCTCGCGCGAGCATCTCGGTGATGTCGCCGATCTTCTTGCGCAGCGGCTGTGGATCGATGCCGTGCTCCGTGTTGTACGCGACCTGGATCTCGCGACGACGATTCGTCTCGTCAATTGCTTCGCGCATGGAGCGGGTGATCTTGTCGGCGTACATGTGCACTTGCCCGGAAACGTTTCGTGCCGCGCGGCCGATCGTCTGAATGAGCGAGGTACTGGAGCGGAGGAACCCCTCCTTGTCGGCGTCGAGGATCGCCACCAGCGAGACCTCGGGCAGGTCGAGGCCCTCACGCAGCAGGTTGATGCCGACGAGCACGTCGTAGACCCCCGCGCGTAGCTCGGTCAGCAACTCGACGCGGCGCAGCGTATCGACATCGGAGTGCAAGTAGCGCACGCGCACCCCCGCCTCCTCCATGAAGGTGGTGAGCTGCTCGGCCATCTTCTTCGTGAGGGTCGTGACGAGCACGCGCTCATCGCGCTCTGCTCGGACGCGCACTTCCTCGAGCAGATCATCGATCTGCCCCTCACTCGGCTTCACAATGATTTCGGGGTCGATCAATCCGGTCGGGCGGATGATCTGCTCAACGATGCCGTCTGCCCGCTCGAGCTCGTACTTGCCCGGGGTGGCCGACAGATACACGATCTGGCCCACCCGATCGTTGAACTCGCCGAAGGTGAGCGGCCGGTTGTCGAGCGCGCTCGGCAGCCGGAACCCATGATCGACGAGCGTGCGCTTGCGTGATGCATCGCCCTCATACATCGCACCGATCTGCGGCACCGTGACGTGCGACTCGTCGATGACCACCAGGAAATCGTCCGGGAAGTAGTCGAGCAAGCAGTGCGGCGCCTCGCCCTTCTCACGTCCGTCGATGTGACGCGAGTAGTTCTCGATGCCCGAGCAGAACCCGATCTGTTCCATCATCTCGAGGTCAAAGGTGGTGCGCATGCGCAGCCGCTGCTCTTCTACCAGCTTGTTCTGTCGCTTCAGCTCGTCGAGCCGAGCGTCGAGCTCGTCGGAGATGGTGCCCATCGCTCGGTTCATCACCTCGCGGCTTGCAACGTAGTGCGAGCCGGGGAACACCGAGACGGTCTCGACCTGCTTGATCACATCGCCCGTGACTGGGTGTAGGTAGTACAGCGCCTCGATCTCGTCACCGAAGAACTCGATGCGGATCGCGAGCTCCTCGTACATCGGGATGATCTCGACCGTGTCGCCCCGAACGCGGAAGTTGCCGCGCACAAACTCGATGTCGTTGCGCTGGTACTGCATGTCCACGAAGCGCCGCAGGAGCACATCGCGATTCAGCACGTCCCCCACCACGAGCGGCACCATTGCCTCGTAGTACTCCTCGGGCTTGCCGAGACCGTAGATGCACGAGACGGTCGAGACGACGACGGTGTCACGCCGACTGAGGAGCGCGTTCGTCGTAGAGTGACGCAGCCGTTCTACCTCCGCGTTCACGGAGGAGTCCTTCTCGATGAACGTGTCCGTCTGCGGTACGTACGCTTCCGGCTGGTAGTAGTCGTAGTAGCTCACGAAGTACTCAACCGAGTTGTTCGGCATGAGCTGACGGAACTCGCTCGCGAGCTGCGCGGCGAGCGTCTTATTGTGGGCGAGGATGAGCGTGGGGCGCTGCACCGCCTCGATGAGCCAAGCGGTCGTCGCCGACTTGCCCGTACCCGTTGCACCGAGGAGCACAACATCGGTCTCACCAGCGTTAATTCGGTCGGCAAGCTCTGCGATTGCCTTGGGCTGATCGCCGCTCGGCTCGTACTCGCTGATCACCTCGAAGGGGCGGACGCTGCGCGTAGGTTCCATACCAAAAAGACTAACGCCACCCTCTGACATTCAGATCGGGATCCGCGCACAGCTGATCTCACCTCTCCGCAGAATCCCCGCGCCCGCGCGTGCTAGCCTGGCGTTCCCGCCGAGCACACCACGAGAATTGAGGCACCGGGTGAAACTCGCAGAAGCGCTTGCGCTCCGCGCTGATACGCAGAAGCGCATCGCACAGCTCCGAGCACGCATCGTCGCAAACGCGCGCTACCAGGAGGGCGAGGAACCCTCGGAGGACGCGAAGGCGCTGCTCGCCGAGGCCGCGCTCGCTGTCGGTGAGCTCGAGCAGCTGGTCCGCAGCATCAACGCCACGAACTCAGCGATCGAGGTCGCGCTCCCAACGGCACCCACGCGCAGTTCGGGCGGCCGCCGGCGAGATGCGGGCGCAACGGAGGCGAAGACCGTCACCATGACCGACGCGCTCGCGCTCCGCGATAGCCTGCGCATGCGCCACGCGATCCTCGTCGAGGCTGCGGAGGCCGCACAGGGCAGTGGCGCGTACCGTCAGATGCGCTCGGAGCTCCGCGAGCTCAGTGCCCTCGAGGTGCCGACGCTCCGCACGCAGGCAGACGCGCTGGCCCGCGAGTTGCGTGAGCTTGATGCGCGCGTGCAGCAGGCGAACTGGGCGCACGAGCTCCTCGGGGACTAGCCGCCGGGGCGGCGGACTCCGCCCGGCGCAGTGTACGACACAACTTCACACAGCGGAGTCGGTACCGACTCGATCAGCGGGCACACCCCGCGCCAGACGGGCAAATCTGGCTCTTGCAGGGCAGCGGGCAGCCCACCACACACAGTGCAGCCCAGCACTGTGCACATGTGACCAGCCACCGCGCACCGCGCACTACCGCGTGTCGAGATCGAGTCGGGAGGGTGGGATCGGGGACTCTCCGCGTCTGATACGCCGCATTCGGTGCGGCTCAGGCGGCGTCAAACCGCGCGGGCAACGGCAGGTTCCCGACGCCTGAGACCCGCACTTCGGCAAGCCCCTGCCACGCTGCGGCACGGGCGAGGAGTGCTGTGGCGACCTCACTCGTGCGGCCGGGCGCGCCCGGTTCGCGCCAGGCAGCCTGCACGAGCAGCACCCGCGCCTCACGATCCGCTTTCAGGTCGATCCGGCCCGCCAGTTTTCCCGCCACCATGAGTGGCAGGCAGTAGTACCCAAACTGGCGCTGCTCCTTGGGTGTGTAGATCTCGATGCGGTAGTGAAAGTCGAACATGCGCTCGGCGCGCGGCCGAAACCACACCACCGGATCAAACGGGGTGAGAAGCGCGTCGGGCGCGAGCCGGGATGGAAGCCGCGCGTCGCGGTGCCGCCACGCGGATTCCACCGCGCCTGAGGCTCGGCGCCACCCCGCAACCTGCACGGGCACGAGCTCCCCTGATTCCTCCAGGGCGCGGACTGCCGCGCGAGCGGGGGCAGCCTTGAGCCGGTGATAGTCGGCGAGGTCCGCGAGTGTGCCGACACCGAGTGAGCGCGCCGCGCGGGAAATGAGCTGGCGCTGAGCATCCGCCCGCGGCACCTCAGCAAGCGCGGCCGCTGGGAGAGCGTGCTCGGCCAGGGTGTAGCGGCGCTGAAAGCCCTCGCGCCCGGCCGACACCACCTCCCCCTCCGCAAACATGACCTCAACGGCCTGCTTGGTGTCGCTCCAGTCCCACCAGGGACCGCGCTTCTCGCGCGGCCCTTCCTCGAGTTCGCGAACAAAACGCGGCTGCCCGTCGGCGAGCAGCCTGCGCAGGCGCGCGATCTCGGGCGCAAGCTGTGCGGCTCGACCGTTCGCGGCGAAGCGATCCCGGAAGTCAGCCATGCGCCACCCAAATAGGGGTCGGTCGGCCACGGGGAGAAACGCTGCCTCATGCGCCCAGTACTCCGTGTACTCGCTGCCCTCCCACAGATGGCGATCAAGCGCCGCGTGCGAGTACGCACCGTGCCGCGAGAATACGGGGAGGTAGTGGCTGCGCGAGAACACATTCACCGAGTCAATCTGCAGCACGTGCAGGGCTTCCAACGCGGGGTCGAACGGTCGCCGCTGCCGCAGCCGCGCGGAACTGGAAAAGCCCTGCGCGGCGAGAGCGATTCGCCTCGCCTCCGCGGCGCTGAGTGTTTCAGTCATGCGAGAACGCTAGCGGGCACCCCCGACACGCGCGCACGCACGCGCCCAGGAACGCTACTTTTCGCCCGCCGGTGGGTACATGACGATGTGCAGGTCCGGTGCATCCGACGGCACGAGCCGGTGGTGCTCGAACACGAGCTCGCCCGCTTCAGGGTGGGCAAAGGTGCGCAGGCGGGAGCGGAACCGAACGACGGACTGCTCAGCCCAGTGCGCGCGAAAGTCGGCACTTTCCTCAATGAGCCCCTGCACGACGGCGCTGTGCCGTGCCGATCCCAATCGAATGCCGGACTCCGCACGAAACTCCGCAAGGAAGCTCCGACTGTCGAGCTCCCAGTTGGGCAGGATGTCACGGAGCCGCGGATCGGTGTAGACGAGGCGCAGGAGGTTGCGCTCCGCGGGCGCGGTGGTCGCGATCGAGCCGTAGAGCCACTCATAGCCGGCATTCCAGCCCACTATGGTCCAATCGCTCGCAAGAATGAACGCGGGGAAGTCGAACGCAGCGATGAGGTGGAGCAGGTGGGCGGGCGCGCGATCCACGGGCACCGACACGGGCTCGCGCCCGGGGCCAGCGAGCGCGAAGACGTACTCGGTCTCCGAATCGGTGAGGCGCAGCACCCGCGCCACCGCGCTCAGCACCTGGCGCGAGGCGTTGATTTCGCGCCCCTGTTCCAGCCAGGTGTACCAGCTCACGCTAATTCCCGAGAGCGTCGCAACCTCTTCCCGGCTAAGCCCCACTTCACTGCGCCGACTCCCCGGCGGGAGCCCGTGCTCCGCGCGTGGCTGAGCTCTGCGTCGTGCGGTCAAGAACTCACCGAGCTGCACGCCGCGGGCGGTCCGTGGCCGAATCATCAGATCATAGTATCACCAGTACTAGTACAACTACTCACTTCCACAGAGCCTAACGCTCTGGCTCAATGGTCATATGCCGACCTATCGCTCGTTTACAGTCACCCACGGCCGCAACATGGCAGGCGCCCGCGCGCTCTTCCGCGCCGCCGGCGTCAATGGCGCCGATCTCGGGCGCAAGCCGATCATCGCCGTGGCGAACTCATTCACTGAGTTCGTACCCGGCCACACGCACCTCGCGCCCGTCGGTCGCATTGTGTCGGACGCGATCACGGAGGCCGGTGGGATCCCGCGCGAGTTCAACACGATCGCGGTCGACGACGGTATCGCCATGGGCCACGGCGGCATGCTGTACTCGCTGCCTTCGCGCGATCTCATCGCAGACTCCGTCGAATACATGGTGAACGCGCACTGCGCCGACGCCCTTATCTGCATCTCGAACTGCGACAAAATCACGCCCGGCATGCTGCTCGCGGCCCTCCGCTTGAACATCCCGACCGTGTTCGTCTCCGGCGGCCCCATGGAGTCGGGCCGCGCCGTGCTCGCGAACGGCATGGTCCGCACGCTCGATCTCGTTGATGCGATCTCCGAGGCCGTCAACGAGAACGTGTCGGACGAGGACATCCAGAAAATCGAGGAGTCGGCCTGCCCGACCTGCGGCTCGTGCTCCGGCATGTTCACCGCGAACTCGATGAACTGCCTCACCGAAGCGATCGGGCTCTCGCTGCCGGGCAATGGCTCGACCCTCGCAACACACACCGCCCGCAAGGCGCTCTACGAAAACGCGGGCAAGACGGTGGTCGACATCACCCGCCGCTACTACGACGATGACGACGCGAGCGTGCTGCCGCGCAACATCGCCACGCCCGCCGCGTTCGAGAACGCCATGGCGCTCGACATCGCCATGGGCGGATCGACCAACACGATTCTGCACTTGCTCGCAGCGGCGCACGAGGCGGGGGTCGACTTCGGGCTCACCGAGATTGACGCAGTATCGCGCCGGGTCCCATGCCTCGCGAAGGTTGCCCCGAACGTGGCCAACGGCAAGACCTATTACATGGAGGATGTGCACCGCGCAGGCGGCATCCCCGCGCTGCTCGGCGAACTGCGCCGCGGCGGCATGCTCGACGAGAACGTACACACCGTGCACGCGAAGACCCTGGGCGAGTGGCTCGACGAGTGGGATGTGCGCGGGGGGCAGGCGAGCGATGAGGCGTTCGAGCTCTTCCACGCGGCACCCGGCGGCGTGCGCTCGTCCACCGCGTTCTCGCAGTCGGAGCGCTGGCGAGAGCTCGATCTCGATCAGGAGAACGGGTGCATCCACTCCGTTGAGCACGCCTACTCGAAGGATGGCGGGCTCGCCGTGCTGCGCGGAAACATTGCCGTGGATGGTGCGGTCGTGAAGACCGCCGGCGTGGACGAGTCCATCTGGACGTTCTCGGGCCCGGCCGTAGTCTGCGAATCGCAGGACGAGGCTGTCGAGAAGATTCTCAATAAGCAGGTGGGTGAGGGCGACGTCGTCGTGATTCGCTATGAGGGCCCGAAGGGCGGCCCGGGCATGCAGGAGATGCTCTACCCGACCTCGTTCCTGAAGGGGCGCGGTCTCGGGAAGGCGTGCGCGCTCATCACAGACGGGCGGTTCTCAGGCGGCACCTCGGGACTATCGATTGGTCACATTTCGCCGGAAGCAGCGAGCGGTGGCGTGATCGCGCTGGTCGAAGATGGCGACATCATCTCGATCGACATCCCCACGCGCGCACTCACGCTGGACGTCCCGCAGGACGAGTTGGATCGCCGCCGCGCAGCCCTTGAGGCTGCGGGTGGCTACCGCCCGAAGAACCGGGTACGCCCGATCACTGATGCGCTGCGTGCATACGCCGCATTCGCGCAGTCGGCCGACAAGGGAGCCGTTCGCGTGATCCCCGACACGTTCTAACGAAGTTCTGCCCAGCTCCGCGCGCCGCTCGCGACGAGTTTCCCAAACTCATCGATCAGCGCGTGGAGCTGTTGCAGTTCGTCGAGCGTAAACCCGGCGCGGGCCACGCAGGCCTCGTGTGCGCGTCGCGCGGCGGCGTATGAGCGCAGTTCTGCGCCGGTGAGCGCGTCGAACATGCGGCGGGCGTACGCGTCGTAGATGAACGTCGGCCGGTCGAAGGCGTAGAGCAGAATCGCGTCCGCGGTCTCCTCACCCACGCCCGCAAGCGACCGGAGCTCGGCACGCAGCTCAGGATCGGGGCGCGACGGCTGCCTCAGCTCGGCGTCGCCCACCTCACGCATCCAGTCGGCAAGTCCACGAATGGCACGCAGCTTGGCGCGGTGGAAGCCGCAAGAGTGTATCGCGGCGAGTACCTGCTGGTCAGAGACCTCATTCCAGCGATCGGGATCGAGGAGTCCTGCCTCGCGAAGCAATGCCATCGCGAGCGTGACGTTGTGCCACCGCGTGTTCTGCACGAGCACCGCGCCGAGCATCATCTCGAACGCACTCTCCGCGGGCCACCAGTCTTGCCGGCCGAGTGCACGGGTGAGGCGGTCGGCGACGCGGCGGAGATCGAGCATCACCTCAGCCTAGCGAGCGCGCGCCGACGCGATCGGCACGGCACACATACGAAGCGGCGGCCCGACCCATCGGGCCGAACCGCCGCACGCGAAGCGCGAGTTACGCGAACCAGAGGCCGAGCTCGCGCTCGGCGGAGAGGGTCGAGTCCGATCCGTGCACGAGGTTCTGCTGCACGGCAACGCCCCAGTCCCGTCCAAGGTCACCACGGATTGTGCCGGGGGCCGCAGCGGTCGGATCGGTGGCACCGGCGAGCGAGCGGAAACCCTCGATCACGCGGTTGCCCTCGGCGCGCACGGCGACGACGGGGCCGGAGGACATGAACTCGAGCAGCGGCTCGAAGAACGGCTTGCCCTCGTGCTCCTCGTAGTGCTCAGCGAGCAGCTCGCGGCTGGCGGTGAGCATCCGCAGATCGGTGATCCGGTAGCCCTTCGCCTCGACGCGGCGGAGGATCTCCCCCGTCAGACCACGGGCCACGCCGTCGGGCTTGACCAGGATGAGAGTTTCTTCTGCGGACATGCACGCTCCTTGTATCGGGGTGTTTCGGTGAGTCTCGTGCGCTCGGCGCACCAGTCTAGTGGTGGACGGCGCGCTACTCTTGCGCGGCGATCCATGCGGCGCGATCGCGGTCCATCTGGCTGCCCTTGACCATGCAGTAGATCCACAGCGCGGTGAAGAGCAGGCCGACGATGAGCGCCATCGGCAGGATGAAGGCGGTGGCCAGCATGAGTGCGTGGACGATCCACCCGATCGTGATGCCAACGCGACCAAAGCGCACCGTCGCGAGGCCGGCGATGATGACCACTGCGAGGCCACCGCCGATGTACAGGCCCAGCTCGCGGGGTTCGAGGGTGCCGAGCCCGAAAAGCGTCAGCCCGATGAGCACCACGACGATCAACTCAAAGCCGAGCACGATCGAGGCGAGTGCCTTCTGCGTGGAGGTGCCGCCGCGCCGCGCGCCCGAGATTCGCATTGCCGAGTTGTGCGCAACCGTCTCGGAGGGCGACAGCTTGAGTTCGGGCTCGTCCGGCGTCTCTGCGCCCCCGGACGTGTACGGATCGCGGCTCATGCGGCACTCCATCCTTCGGCGCGTGCGAAGGCAATCGCCTCACCCGCGAGTACGACTGATCCAACGACGAGCACTCCGCGCCCCGGCGAGCGCCCCGCCCATGCGCGTGCTTCGTCGAGCGCTTCGGGCAGCGACTCCGCGATCTCCACGGGGGTGTCGGGAACCTCGTCACCGGCGATGCGCGCGAGCTCGGCGACGCCGGTGCTCCGCGGCGAGTCAACGGGGGTGAGCGTGACGCGGTGCGCGATCGGCGCCAGGGCAGCAAGAACACCCGCGGCGTCCTTCTCCTCGAGCACGCCGACGACGAGGGCGAGCTCATCGAAACTAAACGACTCTGCCACGGCCCGTGCGAGCGCCTCTGCACCGTGCGGATTGTGCGCCGCATCGACGTAGACCACCGGTTCGGTACCAATGAGCTGGAGGCGCCCGGGTGAAGTGAGCTGACCAAAGCCCTCCTCGAGCACCTCCTCCGAGATTCCCCGCTCGGCGCCGAAGAACGCCTCGACCGCCACCATCGCGAGCGCCGCGTTCTGCGCCTGGTGGTGCCCGAAGAGCGGCACAAACGTGGGCGCATAGGTGACACCGGCGATGCCGGAGACCGTGATCATGCGTCCGCCAACTGCGAGGCGATCGTCAGTGAGCGCGAAGTCGCGACCCGCGAGCGCGAAAGGCGTTTCGAGGCGCTCGGCCGCGGCCCGCAGTTCCTCTACCGCTGCCGGGTCCTGCTCTGCGGACACCACGAAGCTTCCAGGCTTCACAATGCCGGCCTTCGTGCGCGCAATCGTCTCAATATCCGAGCCCAGGATCGCGGTGTGGTCAAGATCGATCGGAGTGAACACCGCGACCTGCGCGTTGACAATGTTCGTCGCGTCCCACTCGCCTCCCATGCCCACCTCGATCACGGCGACGTCGACGGGGGCGTCCGCAAACGCGGTGAACGCGAGCACGGCGAGCGCCTCAAAGAAGGTGATCGGACCGTGGCCAGCCGAGGCGAGCTCGGCGTCCACCAGCGCGAGGGGCGCCTGCAGCTCCTGCCACGCGGACGCGAGCACTTCCCCGTCGATCGGCTCCCCATCGAGTTGGAATCGCTCGGTGAAATCAACGAGGTGCGGGCTCGTAAACAGGCCCGTGCGCAGCCCGTGCGCGCGCAGCAGCGATTCGATCGCGCGGCTCGTCGAGGTCTTGCCGTTCGTACCGGCGACCTGGATCACGGGGAACGAGAGCTGCGGCGAACCAGCGAGCTCGGCAAGCCTGCGCACCGGCTCGATGCGCGGGCGGGGGTTCGCCTCCCCCACGCGCTCAAGCAGCGCCTCGTACACAGCTTCTGCGGTGCTCATCGCGTGCCCTCCGTGTCGGGCGCGTCGAGCCCGGTCGTGTCGATCGTGATGACGAGCGGTGCCTTCTCCACCCCGATCGCCTTCGCTCCGGTAATGAAGACGCCGCCTCCTGGCGACTGGATGTCGTCGATGATCGCGTCGATCCCGATCGCTTCCTGGACAGCGATGCCGACCGCAAGCGTCTCCGCAGCGATGAGGGCGGAATGCGTCTGCAGCGCCACGGCGTGCGCGGGCTCGGCGTTCAGTGCGAGCACGATGCGATCGCTCACATCGAGTCCCGCCTGCTTGCGCGCCTCCTGCACGGCTCGAATCGCGTCGCGCGCGACCCCCTCAGCTTCAAGCTCCGGTGTGGTCTCGGTCTCGAGGAGCACGAAACCGCCGCCGGGGATGAGCCCCAGCGCGGGGCCCTCTTCGGAACCGTCACCCACGCGCAGCGTGAGCTCGTACTCGTGCGGCTCGAGCGCGATGCCGCCCGCAACAACCACACCGTTCTCCTCGGCCCAGTCGCCGGACTTTGCCGCCTTGATGGCCTGCTGTACCTGCTTGCCGAGGCGCGGGCCCGCGGCACGCGCGTTCACCGCAAGCGTCTGCACGACACCGTGGTCGGCTGCGCTGGTCTCGGTCTGCTCGATCAGTTGCACGTTCTTGACGTTGAGCTCCTCGCGCAGGATCGCAGCGAACGGCTCGAGCGCTGCCGGGCGCGCCGTGACGACGGTGAGCTCAGCGAGCGGCAACCGGACGCGCAAGCGACGGGCCTTCCGCAGCGCGAGCGCTTGCGAGGTGATCTGGCGCACCTCGTCCATCGCAGCGACGAGCTCGGGATCGGCAGGGAAATCGGCTGCATCCGGCCACTCGGTCAGGTGCACTGAGCGCCCGCCCGTGAGGCCACGCCACAGCTCTTCGGTCACGAGCGGTGCGAGCGGTGCCGCGACCCGCGCGACCGTCTCGAGAACGGTGTACAGCGTGTCGAATGCCTGAGCGTTCTCGGGCTTCCCGTTCTCGCCGTGCACGCCCTCCCAGAAGCGGTCGCGCGAGCGGCGCACATACCAGTTCGTCAGCACCTCCGCGAAGGCACGGAGCGCCTCGGCGGCGGAGGTGGTGTCGAGTCCGTCGAGGTGCGCGCCAACCTCGCGAACGAGGTCGCCGGTCTTCGCCAGGATGTAGCGGTCGAGCGGATCAGTGGAGCCGGTGCGGCGGCTCGCGGTCACGCCATCGGCGTTCGCGTACAGGCTGAAGAAGTACCAGCTGTTCCAGAGCGGCAGGATGAACTGACGCACCCCCTCGCGGATTCCCTCTTCGGTGACCACGAGGTTGCCGCCGCGCACCACGGGCGACGCCATGAGGAACCAGCGCATCGCGTCCGAACCGTCGCGGTTGAACACCTCGTTCACGTCGGGGTAGTTCTGCAGCGACTTCGACATCTTGTTGCCGTCGGAGCCGAGCACAATGCCGTGACTGATCACGTTCGTGAATGCGGGGCGATCGAAAAGCGCCGTGGCAAGCACATGCTGCACGTAGAACCAGCCGCGGGTCTGCCCGATGTACTCGACGATAAAGTCCGCCGGCTGATGTGTATCGAACCATTCCTGGTTCTCGAACGGGTAGTGCGCCTGTGCGAACGGCATCGATGCGGAGTCGAACCACACGTCCAGCACGTCCTCGATGCGGCGCATGGTCGACTGACCACTCGGATCATCCGGGTTCGCGCGGGTCAGCTCGTCAATGTACGGCCGGTGCAGATCGATCTCGCCATCCGCATTGCGCGGCAGTTCGCCAAAATCGGCCTCGAGCTCCGCGACCGATCCGTACACGTCGACGCGCGGGAAGTCGGGGTTGTCGCTCTTCCAGACCGGGATCGGGCTGCCCCAGAAGCGGTTGCGGCTGATCGACCAGTCACGGGCACCCTCGAGCCACTTGCCGAACTGGCCATGCTTGACGTTTGCGGGGACCCAGGTGATGTCCTCGTTCGTCTCGAGCATGCGCTCCTTGATGTCGGTGACGCGCACGAACCAACTCGACACCGCCTTGTAGATCAGTGGGTTCCGGCAGCGCCAGCAGTGCGGGTACGAGTGCTCGTAGCTCGCCTCGCGGAGGAGGCGGCCGCGCTCGCGCAGCTGGCGGATGAGCGGCCGGTTGGCGTCCATCCACAACTCACCGGCTACGTCCGGAACGGAGTTCAGGAACCGACCGCCGTCGTCCACGCTCACGATGGTGGGGATGCCGGCCGCGGTGGCGATGCGCTGGTCATCCTCGCCGTAGGCGGGAGCCTGGTGCACGATGCCCGTACCGTCGCTCGTCGACACGTAGTCATCGACCAGGATCTGCCAGGCCTCGCCCGTTCCCCATACCTCGGCGTCCGCGTAGAAGTCGAAGAGGCGCGCGTAGCGCACCCCGGCGAGCTCGGCACCGAGAACGGTGCGAGCGACGGCTTCGCGCGCCGCGTCAGGGGACTCGTAGCCAAGTTCCTTCGCGTGCGCAGCAACCAGGTCGATCGCGAGCAGGTACTCAGTTTCGCCCGCGGCACCGCCGTCGGCAGCCCCGTTCGGACCCGCGGGCACGACCGCGTAGCTAATTGCCGGGCCGACCGCGAGGGCGAGGTTCGTGGGAAGCGTCCACGGCGTGGTGGTCCAGGCGAGGGCGCGCACTCCGCTGAGGCCGAGCGCGTTCGCACGATCACCCTCGAGCGGGAACGTCACCGTCACCGAGGGATCCTGGCGCATCTGATAGACGTCATCGTCCATGCGCAACTCGTGGTTCGAGAGCGGCGTCTCATCGCGCCAGCAATACGGCAGGATCCGCGAACCCTCGTACGCGAGGCCCTTGTCGTAGAGCTGCTTGAACGCCCAGATGACGCTCTCCATGTAGCCCAGGTTGAGCGTCTTGTAGCCGTGCTCAAAGTCGACCCAGCGCGCCTGGCGGGTGACGTAGTCCTCCCACTCATCGACGTAGCGCAGCACCGAGGAGCGCGCTTCGGCGTTGAACGCCGCGACGCCCATCTCCTCGATCTCGGCCTTCTCGGTGATGCCGAGCTGCTTCATCGCCTCAAGCTCAGCGGGGAGTCCGTGGGTGTCCCAGCCGAAGCGGCGCTCGACTTTCTTGCCCCGCATCGTCTGGAAGCGCGGGAACACGTCCTTGGCGTACCCCGTGAGCAGGTGACCGTAGTGCGGCAGCCCATTTGCGAAGGGCGGACCGTCGTTGAAGACCCACTCCTCCGCGCCCTCACGCTGACGAATGGACTCCTGGAAGGTGTCGTCGCGCCGCCAAAACTCGAGCACCCGCTCCTCAAGCTCGGGGAAACTCGGCGAGGGCGCGACGCCGAACGCGGCGCCGGAGGCGTTGCCCGCCTCTGCGGGACCGGTGGGCTGCTGGGGGTACGGCATGAAGTTCCTTCGTGGTCCGGACATCGATCATCGCTCTGCCGGGACGAGCCCTTCGGCCCGCGGTACCACCCCGCTTGTCGCCCAAACATCTGGGCTCCCACTTCGTTCGGCTGTAACGGGCCGTTCCCGTTCGGCTCTACTGAGCGCATCCGAGGACGCGCCGTTCTTCCGAAGACTCCCCGGTGATCGCCGGATCGCAGTCAGTGAAGCCAGTGTAGCGCAGCACACCGCGCATACCCTGAACGCCCGGCGAACAGCGCGTTTCGATGCACCACGCTCCCCAAAACAACCCCATAGGTAACGAAAACATAACAACCGAAGAAAGATGAAACACCTGATCAGCCCGAACTTGAGCAGGGATATCTCCACGATCACGCACCGCGATCCCTTGCGCATACACGCAATCCATTGTTAGCGTCGAAGGCAGCGTTGAGTGCGATTTGGCACTGGCGCGCCGCCCTGCCGTCAGGAGCATCGTCGAGAGTCGACGAACTGCACGAGCAATGTGGCGCCCGTCAAATTCCGCCCCGCAATAGAGATCTGGCCATCGAGTGGCCGCCCGCTCCACAGCGCCTTCGACGAAGCGCTTCTGCAGCGACTCCGTCGGCGACCCTCTGAGTCCGTGCCAAGAGATTATTCGAGGAGTACTGAGTGACCCGAACAACTGAACAGTCCGCTTCGGCGGGCACCCCGGGGGAACCTACGGGAACGCCACCCGCCATCGAAGTGGCACACGCATACAAAGTCTTTGGCCGTCGCCCGCGCGAGGTCGTGAAGCGTCTTCAGCGCGGCGCGAGCCGCGAGGAGCTCCGCAGCCAGGGAACGGCCGCGGTCATCGACGCAACCTTCGACGTCAAGCCCGGCGAAATCTTCGTCGTCATGGGGCTCTCCGGCTCGGGCAAGTCGACCCTCATCCGCATGCTGAACGGCCTCAACGACACGACCGACGGTTCCATCCGCGTCTTCGGCACCGAGGTCGCGGGTCTCGCGCCTGCCGATCTCCGCGCGCTCCGACGCGACCGCATGTCGATGGTGTTTCAGCACTTCGCCCTACTCCCCCACCGCAGTGTGCTCGACAACGTGGCGTACGGACTCGAGCTCCAGGGCGTCGGGCTCGCCGAACGCCGGGAACGGGCCAGTCACTGGCTCGAGCGTGTTGGTCTTGCTGGCTGGGAGGAGCGGCTGCCCGGAGAGCTCTCCGGCGGCATGCAGCAGCGCGTCGGCATTGCGCGCGCGTTCGCCACAGACACCGACATTCTGCTGATGGACGAGGCTTTCTCCGCGCTCGACCCGCTGATTCGGCGCGAGATGCAGGAGCAGCTCGTGGAGCTGCAGCAGGAGCTCAAGAAGACGATCGTGTTTATCACCCATGATCTGAACGAGGCCATGTTCCTCGGCGACCGCATCGCGGTGATGCGCGACGGACGCATCGTCCAGGTGGGCACCCCGAACGACATCCTCACCGACCCGGCGAACGACTACGTCGCGCAGTTTGTGCAGGACGTCGACCGGGCGCGTGTGCTCACCGCCGGCGATGTCATGGAACCGCCGCGCGCGGTGGTTCCCGGTTCGGCCGGTCCCCGCACGGCACTGCGCACGATGCGCGATCTGCAGACTTCCGCCTGCTTCGTGACGACCGGCGCGCGTACCTTGCTCGGCGTCGTTCGCGACAAGGACGTGCTGCGTCAGGTGCGCGAGGGTGGCACCGACCTCACCGCTGTGCTGCGCCCCACCCCCTCGGTGGTGCGTGCCGATCAGGTGATCTCCGAGCTGTTCGAGCTCGCAGTGGAGAGCCCACTGCCCGTTGCCGTGATCGACGATGAGGATCGCCTCATCGGGGTTGTGCCGCGCGTCACGCTGCTCGCAGCGCTCACGGACCTCCCGCCCGTCACCACGGAAATCCCGATCATCGAGCCCACGCTGACCGTGCCATCGGCCACAATCACCGAGACCCTCGCCGAAAGCGCGGCCGAGTCACTCGCACCCCGAACGGAGGAGGCACTGTGACCCTCACCACCACTTCGATTGCTCTGAGTGCGGCACCCGAGTGGTTCCGCCTGCCCGTTGGCGAGTGGGCCGAAGCGGCGCTCGACTGGATCAAGGTCGCTTTCAAGGGCTTCCTTGACGTTGTCGGCTTCGTGATGAGCTGGCTGGTCGAAACTCTGTCGGACGGCCTGCTCGCGGTGCCGTTCCTGCTGCTCATCGTGATTTTCGCCCTGATCGGGTGGACCGTGCGCTCGTGGCGGTTCGGGCTCGGCACGATCATCACGCTGCTTCTCATCGTCGCGATGGATCAGTGGGAGAACGCGATGTACACGCTCGCGCTCGTGCTCATCGCGACGCTCGTCGCGGTTGCGCTCGCGGTCCCGCTCGGCATTTGGGCCGCGCGGAACGATCGTGTCAGCGCAGTGCTGAAGCCTGTGCTCGACTTCATGCAGACCATGCCGGCCTTTGTGTACCTGATCCCCGCCGTGATCTTCTTCACGATCGGCTTCGCGCCGGGCGTATTCGCCACGGTAATCTTCGCACTGCCGCCGGGCGTCCGCTTCACCGAGCTCGGAATTCGCGGCGTGGACAGTGAGACCGTCGAAGCGGGCTACGCCTTCGGTGCGACTCCCGGAGCGATCCTGCGCGGGATCCAGCTGCCCCTTGCCATGCCGACGATTATGGCGGGCATCAACCAGGTGATCATGCTCGCCCTCTCGATGGCCGTGGTCGCTGGTATGGCCGGCGCGAACGGGCTTGGCAAGGAAGTCATTGCGTCGATCTCCACGCTCAACGTCAGCCAGGGCGTTGAGGCTGGACTCAGCGTGGTGCTCCTCGCAGTGTTCCTCGATCGCGTGACCGCCTCGCTCGGAACGCCTAGCCAGTACCCGGCTTCGCTGCGGGCAACGCTTCGCCGGAAGCGGGGCGTGAGCTCGACCGGAAAGGCTGCCGCATCCGCAACACCCGCAGCGCCGCGTCCGGCGGCCTCCCCCGCCTAACAGCACACAAACCTGCACGACCCCGAGGCCTCGGCCTCGAACTCCAGACGATCCGCGCTCTGCGCGGGCAGAAAGGAAGACGCACGATGAAGATGAACAAGCGCACCCTCACCGGAGTAGTCGCGCTCGGCGCAGCCGCAGCACTTGCGCTCACGGGCTGCAGCTCGAATGGGAACGGCGGCTCCGACGCCGGCGGCGACGCAGACAAGACCATCACCCTCGGGTTCCTCCCGTCGTGGACCGATGGTCTGAGCACTGCATACCTCCTCGAGAACCAGCTTGAGCAGCTGGGCTACGAGGTGAAGATGGAAGAGCTCACTGAGGCAGCCGTCCTGTACACCGGTCTAGCCTCGGGCGACATCGACATCTACCCCTCGGCGTGGTCGGAGAAGACACACACGAAGTACATGGAGAAGTACGGCGACGACATCGAGGATCTCGGCGCGTACTACGACAACGCAGTGCTCACGCTCGCGGTTCCCGACTACGTGGATATCGACTCGATCGAGGACCTGAAGGGGAATGCCTCGCGTTTCGACGGCAAGATCATCGGTATCGAGCCGAGCGCGGGTCTCACCGAGCAGACCCAGACCGTGGTGATGCCCGAGTACGGGCTTGACTCGGAGTACGAGCTCGTGACGTCGTCCACCGCAACCATGCTCGCGACGCTGAAGGACAAGATCGATCGCAAGGAAGACGTCGTGGTGACGCTCTGGCGCCCGTTCTGGGCGAACGACGCGTTCCCGGTAAAGGACCTCAAGGATCCCAAGCAGGCGATGGGTGAGCCCGAGGCACTGCACTTCCTCGCCACGAAGGGTTTCTCCGAGAAGTACCCGGACGCTGCTGAGCTGATCGAGGGCATCGAGCTCGACGACGCAGAGTACGGCGCGCTCGAAGACCTCGTCGTGAATGAGTACGGCAAGGGCAAGGAGCCCGAGGCGATCACCGAATGGCTCGGGAAGTTCCCCGATGCATTCAGCACGGAACTGACGAAGTAGCCTGACTCGCGTGGACGGGATCCAGCGATCCCGCCCACCGCAGTCACGCAAGTCGACGGCGGCTCGTCCCCTGGTGGGGCGGGCCGCCGTCGCGTAGGTTGCAACTATGCGCGTGTTCTTCTTCATCTAAGGGTGTCCTCTTCCGCATCGGCCCAGCTGAGTTTCGCGGATGAAGTTTTCGACGCCCGAAGCGCTGTCCTGCGCACCCGTTTCTGCACGGTGCGTTGTGTGGGGACGGCGCGTACCGCAGAAGGACCACCATGACCCGCAATTCGTCGACCCCTCACGTCAGCACCCGCATCACTGCGCACAACGTCACGCGGCGCCGTGGTGGACGCACCCTGCTCAGCGATCTCACGCTGACAATCAGCACGAGCAGCCGCCTCGCCATCGTCGGCGAGAACGGTCGCGGCAAATCTACGCTCCTCTCCGCGCTCGCCGCAGCGCACGAGCCGTTGCGCTCGGCCTCAGGGCGAAGCGCTCCTGACACCGCAGGGCGCTACGCTGCGGCGCCCGAGGACGCGGTGCGACTCGACGCGTGGGACGCGGAGCGTCGTGTGACGAAGATGCTCGAGGCGCTCGGTGCGGAGACGGAGTTCGCACGCCCCCTGGCCGAGCTATCGGTGGGCCAGCGGTACCGCGTCCGGCTCGCCTGCGTTCTCGGCGGCGACGCCGAGCTCCTCCTCCTTGACGAGCCAACGAATCATCTGGATGCGGCGGGAATCGCGGCACTCTCAGCGTCCCTCACCTCGCGACCGGGCGGCTTCGCGCTCGTCAGCTCATGCGCCACTCCCTCACGCACGGCGGAGCTCGCTGATGTCGGCCGTGATCGTCCACGCAGACAACGCGACGGTGCGCTTCGGCGAGCAGCACGCGCTCACCGACTTCACCGGCATGTTTCAGCCAGCGACGATCTCCGCAGTGATCGGCGGGGACGGTGCAGGCAAGTCCACCCTTTTGCGCGCACTCTCCGGGCGGCTGCCACTCACGAGTGGTCAGTTCCGTGGCCTCCCTTCGCACCGAGCAGACATTGGCGTACAGCCGGCGGACGCCGGTGTGTGGCGCTCGCTGTCGGTTGCCGAAAACCTCGAGTTCGTCGCGCACACGTATCGGATCCCCGCCTCCACCGCCCGTGCCCGCGAGGAGATACTGCTTGAGCGCGCCGGCCTGCAACAGGTGCGCGACCGGCTTGCGGGCGCCCTTTCCGGCGGCATGCGTCGGAAGCTCGGCGTCATCCTCGCCACCCTGCACGAGCCGAGCCTGGTGCTGCTCGATGAGCCGACGACCGGTGTCGATCCGCTCAGCCGGTCGGAACTCTGGGCGCTCATCGAGCGCGTCGCAGCCGAAGGCGCGACCGTGGTGTTCGCCACAAGCTACCTGGACGAGGCGGAGCGCGCCTCGCAGCTGCACTTTCTGGCTGACAGCCGGGTACTCGCTGAGGGCACAGCGACCGATGTGATTGCGCGTGCTCCCGGGGCGCTCTGGGAGGCCACAGCCCCCTCGTCGCTCCCGCGAGGCGCGGAGCTCGAGAACGATACCTGGCGGCGCGGTCATTCAATCTACCGCTGGACCCGCGAGGCGAGCGTCCCACCCCCGGCAGGCTTTCGGCGAGCACAACCGGACCTCGAGAACGCGAGCATCGCGCTGCTCCTGAGCGCGGAAGACCGCGCGGCCGCCCGAGGAAAGGGCGTCGTCGCCGTGCCGCAGCTCATCCCCGCGCCGGTCGTGGAACGCGACGGATCGCTGCTCGTCGAGGTGCGCGGCATCGTGCAGCGGTTCGGCAGCTTCACCGCGCTCGACGGGGTGTCGCTCTCCGTCGCACCCGGCGAAATCGTCGGCCTGTTGGGCGGCAACGGCGCAGGCAAAACCACCCTCTTGCGCGTGTTGTTGGGGCTTGAGACCCCGAGCGCGGGTGAGGTGACCCTCTGTGGCGGCCCGCCCAGCCTCCCGCGCCGCCGAAGCCTCGGTTATGTCGCGCAAGGCCTCGGGATGTACCCCCTCCTCTCTGCGACCGCCAACCTGCAGTTCGTCGCGTCCGTGCAGGGCTGCCCGATCCCAGACCCGCTGGCGACCTGGGCCGCACAATGGGGCACCACACCTGTCACCGAGCTGCCACTCGGCACCCGCCGGCTCCTCGCGTGCGCTGCCGCGTCACTGCATGAGCCTGAGCTCCTCGTACTTGACGAGCCCACCCCCGGTATGGACGCACTCTCGCGCACTCGCCTCTGGAAGGAGCTGCATCGCCGCGCTGATGCTGGCACCGGAATCCTCGTCAGCACGCACTACATGCAAGAGGCGGCGCAGTGCGATCGCCTCGTGATCCTCGCCGAAGGTCGAGTCGCGGCGGAACTGACGGATGCACCCGCCAACATTGAGGAAGCCATCCTGCTCGCGGCTCGAAACAGGCCACCCGGCCAAGCCGCAGGTCACAGCTCGGCCACGGCCCGCTCCCGCCCGTTCCCCGGCAACCACGCGGCTGGCACAATGCTGCCATGAGCACCGAAGACTCTCGCTTTGATTCCCCGACCCTCTCCGAACGCGACGCACAACACCTCGCGGCGGTGCGCGAAACCGTGCACATGGACGCGATACCCGGCCTCTACGACCGCGCGTTCCCGCTGATCTTTGCCACGCTCGACTCGGCGGGGCTCGCGCCGGGCGGTGCACCGCTCGGGGTGGTGCATGGCGAACCCGGCACCACGATCGATCTCTCGGTCGCAGTGCCGGTGGCCGCACCGTTCACCCCGGACGGTGACGGCGAGGTCCACGGCGAGACCCTGCCTGCGGGCACCGTCGCAACACTCCTCGTACGCGGCGACTACAACGGCCTCACCGATGCGTACGCGTTCCTCTTCGAGTGGATCGCCGAGGCCGGCCACACCCCCTCCGGAGTCGCATGGGAGCAGTACCTGACCGAGCCCGAACCGGGTGGCGATCCCGCACTGAATGAAACACTGCTTGGGGTGCACCTGGCCTGAGCTGCTGGCCGGGTAGACTAGGTGCCGTAAACCATCAGGCACCAGGGCGTTTGCGGTGACACGCACGCAGCCCGACGACGCGGTGCCGCCCACATCGAGCCCGACCGTGCGAGACACCTCGCCGCGCGTCGAGAACGGAGCCCCCTGGTATGAGCGCGATCCCCGACAAGCCGGCACTCGAAGGCCTCGAAGCGAAGTGGGGCCCGGTATGGGAAGAGTCTGGGACCTACGCGTTCCCCCGCGAGGGCGCCACTGCTGACAGCGTCTACAGCATCGACACTCCCCCGCCCACGGCTTCGGGCTCCCTGCACGTCGGCCACGTGTTCTCGTACACGCACACCGATACCGTTGCGAGGTATCAGCGTATGCAGGGCAAGCGCGTGTTCTACCCCATGGGCTGGGACGACAACGGCCTGCCCACCGAGCGCCGCGTGCAGAACTACTATGGCGTGCGCTGCGATCCCTCGCTCCCCTATGTGGCGGACTTCGTGCCCCCGCACGATGGTGGCGAAGGCAAGAGCATCAAGGCTGCCGACCAGCAGCCAATCTCGCGCCGCAATTTCATTGAGCTGTGCGAGCGCCTGACTGTTGAGGACGAGAAGCAGTTCGAGGACCTGTGGCGCACGCTCGGCCTGTCGGTCGACTGGTCGCAGAGCTACCGCACGATCGGGGCCGACTCGCTGCGCGCCTCGCAGCTCGCGTTCCTCCGCAACATTGAGCGCGGCGAGGCGTACCAGGCACAGGCGCCGACCCTGTGGGACATCACCTTCCGCACCGCGGTCGCCCAGGCTGAGCTTGAGGATCGCGAACAGCCGAGTGCGTACCACACGCTCGCGTTCCACAAGTCCGATGGCTCGGGCGACATTCTCATCGACACCACCCGCCCCGAGCTGCTCGCAGCGTGCGTGGCGCTCGTCGCCCACCCCGACGACGAGCGTTTCCAGCCGCTCTTCGGCACCACCGTGCGCACCCCCATCTTCGACGTTGAGGTGCCGATTGTTGCGCACCACCTCGCGAAGCAGGACAAGGGCACCGGTATCGCGATGATCTGCACCTTCGGCGATGTGACCGATGTGATCTGGTGGCGCGAGCTCGACCTCCCGAACCGCGCGATCCTCGGCTTCGATGGCCGCGTGATCAGCGAGGCGCCGGAGGCAATCACCTCGGAGGCTGGCCGCGAGGCGTACGCGCAGATCGCCGGCAAGACCGTGTTCAGCGCCAAGCAGACAATGGTCGAGCTGCTGCAGGCGTCCGGCGAGCTGACGGGCGAGATCCGCAAGATCACGCACCCCGTGAAGTTCTTCGAGAAGGGTGACAAGCCCCTCGAGATCGTTTCCACGCGCCAGTGGTACATCAAGAACGGCGCACGCGACGAGTCGCTCCGCGAGCGCCTCCTCGCGCACGGCAAGGAGCTCGAGTGGCACCCCGACTTCATGCGGGTGCGCTACGAGAACTGGGTCGAGGGCCTGTCGGGTGATTGGCTCATCTCGCGCCAGCGCTTCTTCGGTGTGCCGATCCCGGTCTGGTACCCGCTTGATGCCGACGGCAATCCTGTCTTCGATCAGCCGATCCTGCCCACGACAGAGCAGCTGCCCGTCGATCCCTCGAGCGATGTGCCCGCAGGGTTCACCGAGGCACAGCGCGGCGTGGCCGGTGGCTTCCAGGGCGAGGTCGACGTGATGGACACCTGGGCGACCTCCTCGCTCACCCCGCAGCTCGCGGGCGGCTGGGAGCGCGATCCCGAGCTGTTTGACCTCGTGTACCCCTATAGCCTGCGCCCGCAGGGCCAGGACATCATTCGCACCTGGCTCTTCTCGACGCTGCTGCGCTCCGAGCTCGAAGCCGGGCAGCTGCCGTGGAAGAACGCCGGTATCTCGGGCTGGATCCTGGATCCCGACCGCAAGAAGATGTCGAAGTCAAAGGGCAACGTCGTGACGCCCGCCGGTATGCTCGAGCAGCACGGCTCGGATGCGGTGCGCTACTGGGCTGCCTCGGCGAAGCTCGGCACGGATGCGTCGTTCGACCCGCAGAACCCCACGCAGATCAAGATTGGCCGCCGTCTGGCGATCAAGCTGCTCAACGCGGCGAAGTTCACCCTCGGCTTCGATACGAGCGGCGTCGGCACGGTGACCGAGCCCCTCGACCGAGCGATGCTCGCAGGCCTCGCGAACGTGATCGAGGACGCGACGCGCGCGTTCGAGAACTACGACCACGCACGGGCGCTTGAGCTCACGGAGTCGTACTTCTGGACGTTCTGCGACGACTACCTCGAGCTCGTCAAGGAGCGCGCGCACGGCGCGGCGGGCGATGACGGCACCGGCCAGCCCCGCGCGTCGGCCGTGACTGCGCTGCGTGCCGCACTGTCGGTGTTCGTGCGCCTCTTCGCGCCATTCCTCCCCTACGCGACCGAGGAGGTCTGGTCGTGGTTCGGCGAGGGTTCCGTGCACCAGGCGCAGTGGCCCGTTGCGGCTGAAGCCCAGGCGCTCGCGGGAGACGACGCGGATGCGGCACTCCTCGCGCTCGTGGGTGGCGCACTGATTGGCGTGCGCGGCGCGAAGACAGCGGCGAAGGCCTCGCAGAAGACCCCGGTCACGCTCGCGGTGGTGCACGCCCCCGCAGCAGATCGGGATCGCCTGCAGCGCGCCGCCGCTGACCTTGCGGCCGTGGGCCGCATCACCGAGCTGCGCATCGAGGCGGCCGAGGTCGAGGCGGTTACGGTCGCCGAGATCCAGCTCGAGCAGGCGGAGGGCTAGTCATGCAGCTGGGGGCACGCTGGCAGGTGGGCGAACCGCCGCACCGCGGCGTGCCCCCGGAACTGCACGACGCAATCACGGCCGCCGAGGCCGCGCACCCCGGATCCGGCTCGTGGACCCTCACCTGGCTTGAAGGGCGTCCCCAGTGCGCGCTCGACGAGTTGCTCGTGGTGTCACTCGATGCGAGCGGCGGTGTGCAGACTGCGCAGCGCGAATCCGAAGACGACGATGATGACGACTGGCTCGGCTAGTCGGGGCACGGAGGAACTGATGCGTGAATGGCGCAACCCACGGCCGCAACGGCTGCTGTTCGCGGTCTGCGCAGCGACGCTTCTGGCGCTCCCGTTGACCGCGTGCGCACCGGAGCCGGGCGCAGACACGGGCAACACGATTCCCGAGAGCGTCGCAGGTGCCAAGGGCAAAGAGGGCGACTCTTCCGAGGGGAAGGGCGGCGACGGCGAGAGCTGGCCGGAGCGCGACACCTCGGCAGAACTCCCGAAGAGCACCACGCTTCCCGATTCGTTCCCGGCTGAACAGTTCCGTCTCCCCGACGGTGCGATTGTGGATGACGCCGGCGCTCGCTCAGACACCGCATGGTTCGTCGTGCTCCGCGCCGCGGACACGACTGTCGCGGACGCGCTCTGGAACGAGATCATTGCAACAAACGGCTTCACTGCCGCCGAGACCACGGGAACCGCAGAGGGTGGCGTCAGCGCGCAGCTCACCGGTGCGGGGGTGAGCGCGCTCGGCATCACGATCCCCCAGGAGGACGGCCAGGTGCTGCTCTCCTATGACATCGAGCTGGCACCGTAGAACGTACCGGCCGAAGCTCCGTGTCCGGGGAGTTCGATGGCCTGGGAACTCGTGCCCGCGCGGAGCGAGGCTAGGCGCTTTCGCGACCCCCACGCGCCTGCAGCACACGCGGGCCAGATTCGCCGAGCACTGACTCGCGCGTCACGATCACCTTCGTGACCTCGTCGCTCGAGGGAACCTCGAACATGACGGAGCCGAGCACCCGCTCCAGGATCGAGCGGAGTCCGCGCGCTCCCGTCTTTCGCTCGACGGCCTGCTCGGCAATCGCCTCGAGCGCGGCCTCCTCGAACTCGAGGCTCACGCCATCAAGCTCGAACATGCGCTGATACTGCTTCACCAACGCGTTGCGAGGCTCGGTGAGAATCCGGGTGAGTGCGGGGACGTCGAGCGGATCAACCGTCGCAACGACGGGGAGACGCCCAATGAACTCGGGGATGAGGCCGAACTTGTGCAGGTCCTCGGGCTCAACCTTGGCAAAGAGGTTCTCTTCATCGCGACGAGCAGACACGGGAGCGCCGAAGCCGATGCCCCCCTTGCCGAGACGCGAACCGATGATCTCTTCGAGACCCGCAAACGCGCCCGCGACGATGAACAGCACGTTCGTAGTGTCCAGCTGCAGGAACTCCTGGTTCGGATGCTTCCGGCCGCCCTGCGGCGGAATCGAGGCAACGGTGCCTTCAAGGATCTTGAGCAGGGCCTGCTGCACGCCCTCGCCCGAGACGTCGCGCGTAATCGAGGGGTTTTCGGCCTTGCGCGAGATCTTGTCGATCTCGTCAATGTAAATAATGCCGGTTTCAGCTCGCTGGACATCGAAGTCCGCGGCCTGAAGAAGTTTCAGAAGGATGTTCTCGACGTCCTCGCCGACGTAGCCGGCCTCCGTGAGTGCCGTGGCATCGGCAACCGCGAAGGGCACACCGAGTTGACGTGCGAGCGACTGCGCCAGGTAGGTCTTGCCGCAACCGGTCGGGCCGATCAGCAGAATATTCGACTTTTCGATCTCAACTTGATCAGAGATCGCGTCAGCGCTCGTGAGGGCCGCAGCAGCGCGCACCCGCTTGTAGTGGTTGTACACCGCGACCGCAAGCGACTGCTTTGCACGGTCTTGCCCGATGACGTACTCGTCGAGGAAGTCTGAGATTTCGCGGGGCTTGTGCAGAGTGAAGTCACTTGCCTCGCTCGTCTGCGTCTCCGCGAGGCGCTCCTCGATGATCTCGTTGCAGAGCGCAACGCACTCATCACAGATGTAGATCTGCGGCCCAGCGATGAGCTGTTGGACTTGCTTCTGCGACTTTCCGCAGAAGGAGCACTTGAGCAGCTCGCTGCTTTCGCCGATCTTCGCCATGCTGAGGCTCCTTCACACTCGGTCGGGGGAACACCATCGAGAATAGCGGGCACCTCCGACATTGGCGGACGGCACGCCGCGGGCCCCGGGGCACTCCCCGGGGCCCGAGTGGCTTACTGCGGAAGGACCGGCTGCGGGTTCTTCCGGCTCGTGAGCACCTGGTCGACCAGACCGTACTCGAGCGCTTCCTGAGCGCTGAGGATCTTGTCGCGGTCGATATCGCGGTGGACCTCTTCGATCGAACGCTTCGAGTGCTTCGAGAGCGTCTCCTCGAGCCACTCACGCATCCGCATGATCTCGCGGGCCTGGATCTCGATGTCCGAGGCCTGGCCGTGACCCGCCTGGCCCGTGGAGGGCTGGTGGATCAGCACACGCGCGTTCGGCAGCGCGAGGCGCTTGCCCGGGGTGCCACCGGCGAGCAGCACAGCGGCGGCCGAAGCAGCCTGGCCGAGGCAGACCGTCTGCACATGCGGACGGATGTACTGCATCGTGTCGTAGATCGCCGTCATCGCGGTGAACGAGCCACCGGGCGAGTTGATGTACATCGTGATGTCGCGCTCGGGATCCTGGCTTTCCAGGACGAGGAGCTGCGCCATCACGTCATCGGCCGAGGCGTCGTCCACCTGCACACCGAGGAAGATGATGCGATCCTCGAACAGCTTGGCGTAGGGGTCCTGGCGCTTGTAGCCGTACGCGGTGCGCTCCTCGAACGAGGGCAGCACGTAGCGCGACTCCGGCATCATGAGGCCGGAACCGCCGGCCTGCGGCATGTGTGAGGTCATCATCGAAAGGCTCGTTTCCTGTCCCATGCTCTAGCGCTTCGTTCCGCCGCCGCCGATGACATCAGACGCGGAGTCGCGAATGAAGTCGACGAAGCCGTACTCAAGTGCTTCCTGTGCGGAGAACCAGCGATCCCGGTCTCCGTCCTCGTTGATCTGCTCAACCGTCTTGCCGGTCTGCGCAGCGGTGATCTCGGCGAGGCGGTTCTTCATCGAGGTGATGAGCTGTGCCTGCGTCTGAATGTCGCTCGCGGTGCCACCGAAGCCGCCGTGGGGCTGGTGGAGCAGCACGCGGGCGTTCGGCGTGATGTATCGCTTGCCCTTGGTGCCAGCCGTCAGCAGGAACTGGCCCATCGAGGCCGCCATGCCGATGCCCACGGTGACGATGTCGTTCGGCACGAAGGACATCGTGTCGTAGATCGCCATACCAGCGGTGATCGAACCGCCGGGCGAGTTGATGTAGAGGTAGATATCCGCTTCCGGATCCTCAGCTGCCAGGAGCAGGATCTTCGCGCAGATCTCGTTCGCGTTCTCGTCGCGAACTTCAGATCCGAGCCAGATGATGCGATCCTTCAGCAGGCGTTCGAACACGCTGTTCGGTGGCGTCTGTTCTGCCATTCGGCGCTCCAATCGTTGGGTCGTGATTCGAGCGTACCGAGTTGCGCGCCCGCTCGCGCCGTTGTTCGCCCTAGGCGCATGTGCGAGCGCCCTGCGCGAAAACGGCGGAAGCCCCGCACCCAGATGGGTGCGGGGCTTCCGTGCTCGAAGCAGTCGATTACTCGGCAGCCTCGGCAGCAGCCTTCTTCGCGGCGCGAGTGGCGGCAGCCTTCTTCGCAGCGGCGGAGCGTGCGGCCTTCTTCGCGGCCTCCTCATCGCTCACCTCAGCGTCGTCGGCCTCAGCCTTCGGTGCCTTCTTCGCAGCAGCCTTCTTCGCGGGCGCCTTCTTGGCGGGCTTCTCCTCGGCCGCGGCCTCGGTTGCCTCAGCCTCGTCCTCAGCACCCTCGTCCTCGGTGTCCACCGCGGTGAACTCGCTCAGATCGACAGCCTTGCCGTTCTGGTCCACGACGTTGGCCTTCGCGAGCGCAATCGCGAGCGCCTTGTTACGGGTGACCTCGCCAAGGATGACGCCCATCTGGTTGCCCTGGCTGATCGCCTGGAGGAACTGGGTGGGCTCCATGCCGTACTGCTGAGCCGACTGGAAGATGTACTGCGAGAGCTCGTTCTGGGTCGGGGTGACCTCTTCTGCCTCGACGATTGCGTCGAGCAGGAGCTGGAGCTGGATCTGCTTCTCCGAGGAGACGCGGACCTCTGCGCGGTGCTCGTCGTCCTCGAGACGGCCCTCACCCTCGAGGTGACGGTGCACCTCCTCCTCGACGAGCTCCTCCGACACGGGGATGCCGGCCTGCTCGATGAGGGTCTCGGTGAAGAGATCGCGCGCCTGCTGGCCCTGCGCGAACACGCTGGCGCGTGCGGCCTGGTCCTTGAGGCTCTCGCGGAGCTCAGCGATCGTGTCGAACTCGCTCGCAAGCTGTGCGAACTCGTCGTCAGCCTCGGGCAGCTCGCGCTCCTTGACCGCGGTGAGCGTCAGCGACACCTCAGCGTCGCGGCCCTCGTGCTCGCCGCCGAGCAGCTGCGAGGAGAACGTCGTCGACTCACCTGCGGTGAGGGTCTCAACTGCCTCATCGGTGCCCTCGAGCAGGTTGCCTGCGCCGACCTCGTAGGAGACGCCCTGCGCCTGGTCGACCTCTTCGCCGTCAACGGTCGCAACGAGGTCCAGCTCAACGAAGTCACCGGTCTTGGCGGGGCGATCCACCGTGACGAGGGTGCCGAAGCGCTCGCGGAGCTTGAGGAGCTCAGCGTCGACCGCAGCCTCATCAACCTCAGCGTTGTCCACGGTCAGCGTGATGCCGTCGTAGTTGGGCAGCGTGAACTCGGGGCGAACCTCGACCTCGAATACGAGACCGAGCGTGCTCTTCGGGTCCTTCGCATCGGGCCAGCTTGCCACGTCAGCGGTCGGGCGGCCCATGGGGCGCTCATCCGACTCAGCGAGGGCGGCCTGGTAGAAATCGTCGAGTGAGTGGTTCACTGCCTCCTGGATGACCGCCTCGCGGCCGACGCGCTGATCAATGATCGGCGCGGGAACCTTGCCCTTGCGGAAGCCGGGGATCGAGACCTGCTCGGAGATGGTCTTGTACGCCTGCTTGAGGTACGGCTCCAGCTCGTCGAGCGTGACCTCCACGCTCAGCTTGGCGCGGGTCGGAGTGAGCTTCTCAGCTGTCGTCTTCGGCAATTTGGCCTCTCAATGATCGAAAATCGTGCTGCATATCAGCCTGTGTCGGGTCGGATGACCCTGGTCGGGGCGACAGGATTCGAACCTGCGACCTCCCGCTCCCAAAGCGGGCGCTCTAGCCAAGCTGAGCTACGCCCCGAAAACCACGTGGGTTTCACAGCCGGAACACGCGTTACGCGCGCAACCCGAGCAAGTCTATCCGAAACCAGCTGCGTGGCGCACTCCGCGCCGCAAAACACGAAACCCCCGCGCGAGGCGGGGGTTTCAATTGGAGGGGATGACGGGAATCGAACCCGCGTAATCAGTTTGGAAGACTGAGGCTCTACCATTGAGCTACATCCCCGTGGCGCGTGCGCCGAGTGCCGAAGCACCTCACTGAGCATAGTGCATCAGTGTTCCGCGTCGCGATTTCCCGCTCCGAGTTCGCGTGTCGCGGCCGCGTGATGCGCCGTGTGCCGCAGGTAAATCTCCGCGTTTTCGCGCACGCCGGCGCGTTCCTCGGGCCTCAGCTCACGCACCACGCGGCCCGGAACACCTGCGAAGAGCGTGTGGGGCGGGACCGTCACCCCCTGCGGTACGAGCGCGCCCGCGGCGATGAGCGATCCCGATCCGATCGTGGCGCCACTCAGCACCGTCGCCCCCATGCCGATCAAACACCCATCTTCGACGGTCGCGCCATGGATGATTGCGTTGTGCCCCACCGAGACATCGGCGCCAATCAGCGCGGGATCGCCGGACTGAGTGTGCACCACAACGCCGTCCTGGAGGTTGCTCCGCGGCCCCACACGCACCGCATCCGAGTCCCCACGTAGCACCGCGTTGTACCAGACACTGACATCTTCACCGAGGGTCACGTCGCCCACCACCACGGCCCCGGGGGCGAGCCACGCGCTTGACGCAACGTGCGGGAAACGCTGCGGATCGAGTGGGATCACGAGGCCATGCGAACCGTTCGGTACTCCCACCGCTCCGTCGCGCTGCCCCTCTGGCGTGCCTACTTCACTCACGTCTGCCTCCTTGAAGATCGCAAAAGGCCCCCACCAAACGGTGAGGGCCTTATCGCTCCCCCGGCTGGGCTCGAACCAGCGACATCCTGATTAACAGTCAAGCGCTCTGCCAACTGAGCTACAGGGGATCATTGCGTTGCAACCTGATTATCGTACCAAGGCGGTGAAACGGGATGCAAATCGGGCCACCACGGGCGGGAAGCCGGGCGCGCCGCGCAGGGCTACTCCTCGGCAATCTCGTCGTAGGCGGTGGCACGCAGCGCCTGAGCGAGCTTTTGCACGTAGCCGTGATCCGCGGTGCGGAAGATCTCGTTGATGTCGCCGTGACCAACAAGTCGTCCCTGCTGCATCACCAGGACGTCCTGCACCAGCGCCTCGAGCATCCCAATGTCGTGGCTGATCAGCAGCATCGTTGCGCTGGTGCGCTCCCGATACCAGCGGAGCAGCTCGACGATGCGTGGGCGATTGTTCGCGTCGACACCGAGGGTGGGCTCGTCAGCTACGAGAACGGGCGGGTTCAGCATGAGTGAGCGCATCACCGCGACACGCTGGCGCTGCCCCTTTGAGAGCTCGTACGGGTATTCCTGCAGCTTCGCGAGCGGCAGCGCGACGATGTCCATCATCTCGGCGACCAGTTCGCCAAGCGCCTCCCGGTCGAAATCCCGGCTTCGCTCGGCGATCGGCTCGAAGAGGATGTCGCCGACGTTGAGCTCCGGGGTGAGGGTCGCACCGGCGTCCTGCGCCAGATGCCCAACGTAGGCCGTCAGTCGGCTGCGGCTCCGACGGCCGAGGCGGCGCATGGGGACGTCAAGCACGGTGGCCGCGCCGCCCGTGAGCTTCATACGTGAGGACTTCTCCCCCGCGTCGAGCGCTCGACCCGCCAGAAAGCGCGCGATCGTCGACTTGCCCGAGCCACTTTCGCCGAGCAAAGCCATCACCTCGCCACGCCCCACCTCGAAGCTCACGCCCTCAACGGCCTCAAACTCTTTGCCGCCGGCGTGCGCCGGGTACGAGAGCGAGATATCGGAAACGCGGATCGCAGGGGCCGCGTCGAGGTTGGGATGAGCCACGGGCTAGTCTCCTCGGGGTGGGCGGAAGGGGTACACCCGGACGCCGAGGCAACGTGCACCAAGGGTCCGTGTGCGCAAGCCTAGGGGACGGCGCATGCACGCTGGCGTTGCGCGCCCGACGTGTTTACTCTTCGCGGAGGCCTCGGCGCGCCGCTTCAAGCGCAACGAGCTGCTCCTGCAGGCGTCGTGAGCCCGGGTCGGAGGAGTCGCCGATGCGCTGCATGCGCGCCAGGAGCTCCTGCTTCAGCCCTACCAGATCTCGGTCGAGGAGCGACACCACAACGTCCCGCGCGTACACCGGTAGGTGCTCGGCCCGGCGCTCCGGCATCGGCAACACCGTCAACTCACGGAACAGCCCGCGATGCGTCTCGGGCGTGGCGGCGGACACGGTCTCGAGCCACTCGGGCGTGCCGAGCGCGGGGAGCGCCGAGGCGATGGCATCGCGCACGATGCGCAGGTTTGGTTCGTTCACCTGCGCGGTCGCGGCCTGCTGCAGCAGCTCCGCGCCGATTGCGTCGCCCTGCTGCAACATCGCCATCAGCGCATCCCGCTCGAGTCGCGTCGTCGGGAGATTTCGGAGCGCTGCGATACCCAGTACGGGCGCGGCGGGCGCGCCGCCCAGGTTGCCCGAGTAGTCCGGTTCCGGGCCACGGTCGGGGCCAGCCTGCGAGGCTGCGCCGCGTCCGCCGCGCTCGGATGTGCGCACCGCATGCTGCACCTCGGCGAGCTCGACACCGAGCATGCGCGCGAGCTCCCGCGCGTACCCCGGGCGCAGCGAGGGATCCTTGATTTCCGCGACGATCGGCGCGGCGGCGCGGAGCGCAGAGACGCGGCCCTCCACTGAGTTCAGGTCGAAGCGCGAGACCGCCTGGCGGAGCGCGAATTCGAACAGCGGCTGCTTTCGGGTGAAGAGCTCTCGCACCGCTTCATCCCCGCGGTGCAGTCGCAGGTCGCAGGGATCGTAGCCATCGGGTGCCACCGCGACATACGTCTGCGCGGTGAAGCGCTTCTCCTCGCTGAACGCGCGCAGCGCGGCCTTCTGGCCGGCCTCGTCGGGGTCAAATGTGAAGACCACCTCGGCGGCGGTGTCATCGCCCATGATGCGGCGCAGCACCGAGATGTGCTCTTTCCCGAACGCGGTGCCACAGGTGGCAACCGCCGTGTCGATTCCGGCCAGGTGGCAGGCCATCACGTCGGTGTAGCCCTCCACCACGACGGCACGCTTGCCGCGGGAGATCGCGCGCTTCGCGAGGTCAAGCCCGTAGAGCACCTGCGACTTGTGGTAGACCGGCGTCTCCGGGGTGTTCAGGTACTTCGGTCCGTTGTCGTCCTCGTACAGCTTGCGCGCGCCGAAGCCGATCGTCTGCCCACTCGTGTCTCGAATGGGCCACACCACGCGACCGCGAAAGCGGTCGTAGACGCCTCGCTGGCCTTCCGACACCAGGCCAGCCTGGGCAAGCTCGGCGGGTGTGAAGCCCTGCGCCTTCAGGTGATCGGTCACGCCGTTCCAGCCGCGCGGCGCGTAGCCGACGCCGAATCGCTCGGCGGCCGCGGGGTCGAAGCCGCGCTGCTCGAGGAATGCGCGTCCAGCGGCACCCTCCTCGGTCGCTAGTTGCGCGACGTAGAAGGCCGCGGCGGCCTGATTCGCGGCGAGCAGGCGCGCACGATTCGGGCCGTCCTCCCGTTGGAAGTTGCCCTCCTCGTAGGTGAGCACGTAGTGAATGCGCGCGGCAAGACGTTCAACCGACTCGGCGAAGGTGAGATGGTCCATGCGCTGCAGGAAAGTGAAGGCGTCGCCAGACTCACCGCAGCCGAAGCAGTGGTAGTACCCAAGCGCGGGGCGCACGTGAAACGACGGGCTGCGCTCGTCGTGGAACGGGCACAGCCCCTTCATCGAGTCGATCCCCGCGTTCTTGAGCGTGACGTAGTCGCCCACGAGATCGCCGAGGTTCGTGCGCCGCTTCACTTCCTCAATGTCGCTCGCGCGGATCCTGCCTGCCATACCCGCCAGCTTAGTGCCGCGAACGGCACCGGCACCGACGATCTCCACAGGCGGAGCGCGCGGGGCCCACTTCACTGAGCTCGCGCCTTTCGGCGCGTCACACGAGGGGAATGTCGCAATGTTCCTTGTGCCAGGCGATCGCGGCCTGATCCGTGAGCGACGCCACCTGGTCGACGACCGCGCGTCGCGCCCCCGCCTCGTCGGTCGCGGCTCGGAAGTCAGCCGCGAACGCGGGCTCGAGCGAACGCTCCCCCGCCGCCCACAGCGCTTCGAGCAGCTCGGTGAGCAGATCACGCTGGCGGCGATACGTCGGCTGGCGGCGCCCACTCGCCATCACGAAGGCCGCCACGATGCCCTTGAGGACGGCAATCTCGGCGCGGATCTCGGCAGGCACGACGACGCCGGAGCCGTAGCGGGCGAGCGGCCGACCATCGGCCTCCGCGAGAGTCGCCGTGATTGATGCGCGGGCGAAGCGGCCAATCATGTCGCTCGTGAAGTTCTTCAGCTGCGCTTGGTGGCCACGCGAGCCGTCCCACCGAGTCAGCCAGGTGTCGGTCTCCGCGATGCGGTCGTACGCCGCGCCGAGCTCATCACTCGAGAACGACCCACCGGCCCACTCTGAGACAGCGCGAATGAGCGAGTCGTGCCCCGAGCGCGCGGTGAGGATCTCAGGATCGATGTACTCGCTCACGACGGCGTCCTCAAAGTCATGCACGGAGTACGCAATATCGTCCGAGAGATCCATGACCTGCGCCTCGGCACACTTCACCCGAGCCGGAGCGCCCTGGCGCAGCCAGGCGAACACGGGCTCGTCATCCGCGAAGTAGCCGAACTTCACGCTGCCCGGCTCAGCCTCAGCGAGGCTCCACGGGTACTTGCAGCTCGCGTCGAGGGTGGCACGGGTGAGGTTCAGCCCCAGGCTCGAGCCATCAGCTGCGAAGCGCTTCGGCTCGAGTCGGGTGAGCAGGCGCAGCGTCTGCGCATTGCCCTCGAAGCCGCCCGCGTCGGCCGCCCAAGCGTTCAGGGCTTTCTCCCCATTGTGCCCAAACGGTGGGTGGCCCAGATCGTGCGCGAGGCACGCGGTATCTACGACGTCTTGCGCGAGCCCGAGCGCAACAGCAAGCTCACGGCCAATCTGCGCGACCTCGAGCGAGTGCGTCAGCCGATTCCGCGCGAAATCGATTCCCGCGGTGGGACTGAGCACCTGCGTCTTTGCCGCCAAGCGGCGCCAGGCGCTCGAATGCAGCACACGCGCACGATCCCGCGCAAAATCGGAACGTGCGCCACCGTGGGTCTCCGGTGCGAAGCGCTCTGCGTCCTCAGCGCTGTACCCCTCGGGCAGCGCCTCAGCCACCCGAATCGTCCCGCTCAGCCTCAGCAAGGTCTGCAAAGTCAATACCCTCGCTCGTGCGGCTCTTCAGCCAGCCATCGGGCAGGTGCACGCGCTTCGGCGAACCCGCTCTGCCGCGCTGCCCCTCCGCACCCTCACCGGGGTACGGCATCGCGGCGTCCATCGTCGCGAAGATCTCATCCATCTGCGCAAGTGACTCGACCGTCGCGAGTGCGCGGCGTGTGTCGCCTCCCACGCCGTAGCCCTTGTAGTACCAGGCGACGTGCTTGCGAATATCGCGGCAGGCACGATCCTCCTCGCCGTCGAAGAATTCGATGAGCAGTTCGGTATGGCGGCGCATCGCCTCCATCACGAAGCCGAGCGGCGGTTTCGCGATCGCGGCCTCCGCTTCGTCCCAGCTGAGCTCGCCAGCCTCGGCGCGGAACGCCGCGGCGAGATCCCCGAAGAGCCACGGGCGACCGAGGCAGCCGCGCCCGACCACCACGCCGTCGCAACCGGTCTCGCGCACCATCCGAATCGCGTCTTCCGCGGACCAGATGTCACCGTTGCCGAGGATCGGCACACTCGTAATCGTCTCCTTGAGGGTCGCGATCGACGACCAGTCGGCCTCGCCCGAGTAGAACTCGTTCGTCGTGCGACCGTGCAGGGCGATCGCGGCAACGCCAGCCCCCTCCGCCGCGCGCGCGGCATCCAGGTACGTGAGGTGATCCTGATCGATGCCCTTGCGCATCTTGATCGTCAGCGGGATATCGCCCGCCGCCTTCACCGCGCCGGTGACGATGGCCTCGAACAGGTCGCGCTTCCATGGCAGCGCGGAGCCGCCGCCCTTGCGCGTCACCTTCGGCACAGGGCAGCCAAAGTTCAGATCGATGTGATCCGCGAGGTCCTGATCCACCAGGAAGCGCACCGCTTCAGACACCGTCTTCGGGTCGACCCCGTAGAGCTGGATGGAGCGCGGCGTCTCGCTCTCGTGATGCTTGATGAGACGCAGCGACGCGGGCGTGCGCTCGACGAGCGCACGGCTGGTGATCATCTCGCTCACGTACAGGCCAGCGCCGTACTCGCGGCACAGGCGCCGGAAGGCGGTGTTCGTGATTCCGGCCATCGGGGCGAGCACCACGGGCACGTCGAGCGTGAGCGGCCCGATGCGAAGCCGGGAGTCGGGAAGGGTCTGGGCAGTCATATCCTGCCTATTCTCTCACGTTCAGGAGTCCGCAGTCGGCGTATCCACAGCCCCACCGAAGCGCCGATCCCGCGCATGATAGATCTGGATCGCGCGCCACAGCTCCTCGCGGCTGAAATCCGGCCACAGGGTGTCGAGGAATACCATCTCCGCGTAGGCGGACTGCCAGAGCATGAAGTTGCTGGTGCGCTGTTCGCCCGAGCTGCGCAGGAAGAGGTCCACGTCGGGCAGCTCCGGCACATACAGGTGGCGTTCGAGGGTGCGCTCCGTGATGCCGCCCGGGGTGAGCCGGCCGCTCTCGACGTCCGCGGCGATGGCGCGTACCGCGTCCACGAGCTCGTTGCGTCCGCCATAGTTCACGCACATCGTGAGAGTGAGGCCGGTGTTGTTTGCGGTTTCCCGCTCGGATGCGCGCAGCTCGCTGATCACCGACCCCCAGAGCTTGGGCTTGCGCCCGGCCCAGCGCATGCGCACATTCCAAGAGTGGAGCTGGGCGCGACGGCGGCGCAGCACGTCTCGGTTGAAGCCCATCAGGAAGCGGACCTCATCGGGCGAGCGCCGCCAGTTCTCCGTGGAGAACGCGTAGACGCTGAGGTGTGTCACCCCCGCCTGGATCGCGCCAGCCACCACGTCGAGCAGCACCTGCTCGCCCATGCGGTGCCCCTCAACGCGGGACAGGCCGCGCTGATTCGCCCAGCGTCCGTTGCCGTCCATCACGATGGCAACGTGCTTCGGGGCGGGGCCCGCGAAGCGGGGCGGCTCGGCCCCTGTCCAATCAACCGGTACGAGTGCGTCGGGGGCAGAGAACATGGTTCCGATTCTAAAGCCGCGGTGTGGAGAAGGAGCGCAGGCCACGCTCGAGGTGCCACTGCGTGTACGCCGCGACGATGCCTGCCGCCTGGCCGCGCTCGCGCTCGGAGGCGGCCAGCGCTGTCTCCCAGTCGCCCGCGAGGAGCGCCTGCAAGAGCGTGATGCTGCCGGGGTCCAGGCGGGGCGCGCCCGGCGGGCGGCATTCCTCACACACCACGCCGCCGAGTTGCACGACGACCGCGGTGTGCGGGCCAGGGGCCCCGCAGCGCACGCAGTCCACAAACCCCGGGGTCCAACCGGCCTGCGCGAGCGCGCGGAGCAGGTATCCATCGCGCACGAGTTCGCTTGGGATCTTGCCCGCCGCAAGCGTGCGGAGCGCGCCCACCAGGAGCGTGTAGAACGCCTGCGTCGGCTCGCCCTCCGCGAGTTTTTCGGCGGCCTCGACCATCGCGCTTCCCGCGCGGTATCGCTCGTAATCTGCGCTGATTGCTGGCCCGTAGGCTCCCACAGTCTCGGCCTGCGTAATCGTGTCGAGTGTTCGGCCCTCGAAGCACTGGAGGTCGGCCACCATGAACGGCTCAAGCCGCGCGCCGAACTTCGACGACGTGCGTCGCACCCCCTTCGCGACGGCGCGCAGCACGCCGCGACCACGGGTCAGGAACGTGACGATGCGGTCGGCTTCGCCGAGCTTGTGCGTGCGAAGCACCACACCTTGTTCACGATAGAGGGGCACTCCCCCAGTATCGCGCACCCCGCTGACACTCGCGCCGTACGCCAGGCCCCACAGGCTCGCAATTGGTCAGCGTTCACTGTATGGTCATCACATGCTGACCATTCCTGATCGTGTCGACGCGATGAATCGCCTGGGCCGCGCCATGGCCGACCCCACGCGTTCTCGAATTTTGCTCGCTCTCCTCGAACACCCCGGATACCCGGCCGAGCTTGCCCGCGCGCTGGACATCACGCGCACGAATGTCTCCAACCACCTCACCTGCCTCCGCGGGTGCGGCATTGTCACCGCGACACCGGAGGGACGAAAGACGCGGTATGAACTCGCTGACCCGCACCTCGCTGCCGCATTCCGGGCGCTGGTCGAGGTCACACTGAACGTCGATGAGCGCGTCCCCTGCATTGACCCCACGTGTTCGGTGCCGGGCTGTGAGACGCAGACCGGAACGAACGCGTGAGCGAGGACTGCTGCACTCCCTCACCCACAGCAGAGAAGAAGCCACGATCGCCCATACAGCCCAGCTGGTGGCGTGATCCCACGATGCTCGTGCCGCTCGCGGCCGGGCTCACGCTGATTGTTGGCGTGGCAATCGAGTTCCTTGGATTCAAGATCGCATCGGAGGCAGCCTTCCTCGTCGCGGTCGCGCTTGGTGGCTCGACGTTCACGCCGCGCGCACTCCGGAAGCTGGGCAGCGGAGTCCTCACTATCGGGCTCCTCATGACCATCGCCGCGGTTGGGGCGATCGCGCTCGGGCAGCTCGCAGAGGCCGCCATGCTTGCTTTTCTCTTCGCATTCGCGGAGGCACTTGAGCACCGCGCGATGCGTCACGCACGCGACGGGGTCTACACACTCCTCACATTGCTCCCCGAAACGACGTACATTGTCGCGGCAGGCGAGGCGCGCGAAGTGCCTGTTGCCCAGCTGCGCGTCGGCGACCTCATATTGCTCAGAGCAGGCGACCGGGTGCCCACGGACGCGGTCATCGAGTCAGGCAACTCCACCGTCGACGCTTCAGCAGTGACGGGCGAGTCCATCCCGGTGGCCGTCGGGCCGGGTGACGCCCTGCTTGCGGGCAGCCTGAACAACAGCGGTGCACTGCGTCTCACCGCAACCGCGCCGGGAAGCGACAGTTCCCTCACCCACACGGTCACGCTGGTGCGTGAAGCACAAGCCCAGAAGGGTGAACGCGCACGGCTGGCCGATCGCATTGCGCGCCCCCTCGTTCCAACAATTCTCGGGCTGGCCGCGGTGGTGGCAATTCTGGGACTCTGGTCAGACGATCCACGAGCGTGGCTCGAGCGAGCACTCATCGTGCTGGTTGCTGCTTCCCCCTGCGCCCTCGCCATCTCGGTCCCCGTCACCGTGATCAGCGCCATTGGCGCGCTCGCCCGGCTCGGCATCGTGGTGACTTCCGGCTCCGCGTTCGAACGGCTGGGTGGGATTCGCACGATCGCATTCGACAAGACCGGAACGCTCACCGCCGGAACCCCGCGCATCGTCGCCTGTCACGCGGCCGAGGGCAGAGTTCCAGAACAGGTGCTGTCGTGGGCGGCTGCGGTGGAGCGCGACAGCGGACACCCGCTCGCGGCGGCATTCGCAGCCGCAGTGCCACATGCGCTCCCGGCCACGGCAGTGCGCGAGCATCCTGGGCACGGCGTTGCAGGCATGGTCGATGGGGTCGCAGTCCGCGTCGGCAGCAGCCGTTGGATCTCCCCCGGTGCGCTCGCGGAACGCACGGACGAGCTCGCCGCCGACGGGATGACCGTAGTCGTGGTCGAGCGTGCGGGCGCCCCGGTAGGCGTGATCGGGGTGCGCGACGAACTTCGAGCGGACGCTGCGCGCACCGTACGACAGCTCACCGCGCAAGGCCTGCGCACCCTCATGCTGACTGGCGACAACGCGCGTACCGCCCGCGCACTGGGCGACGCGGCCGGCATCACCGATGTGCGGGCGGAACAGCTCCCCGCCGACAAGGCAGCCGCGGTTCGCACACTGAGCGAAGACGCGCCGACCGCGATGGTGGGTGACGGCATGAACGACGCCCCCGCACTCGCGACGGCGACCGTCGGTATCGCGCTGGGGACTGCGGGCTCGGCCGCGGCCGTTGAAGCGGCGGATGTGGCTCTCGCCGGGCACACGCTTTCGGCGATCCCGATAATGCTCGCGCACGCCAAGCGGAGCCGCGGCATCATGACACAGAACATCGTCCTCTCGATTGGGATCATTGCCGTTCTTGTCCCGCTCGCTCTGAGTGGCGTACTCAGCCTCGGCGGAGTCGTGCTGGTGCACGAGATCGCTGAGGTCGTGGTGATCGCGAACGGACTCCGCGCAGCGCGGCTGGGAGGCTCAGCAGGCGCCATCCCGGGGGATGCAGGAGAATAGGTGTGTGCTTGACGAGACGTTCCGTACCCCGCTCCCCATCGACCTCATCGCGGTCGGCGTGGGCAGTCTGCAGGGTGCGCTGTTCGCCGCAGGCTTCAAGCGCATTGATCTCCTCGGCGTAGCGATCATCGGCATCGCGTCGGGCATCGGCGGCGGCTTCCTCCGCGACATTCTGCTCGGCGTCACCCCCGCCGCGTTCTCCGAAAACCTGTATCTGGTCGTCGCAACGCTCGCGGCGTTCGTCGGCATGCTGCTGCCGCGCCTCCTCCAGAAGGTCGACCCGGTGATCACCGTGCTCGACGCGCTGAGCATCGGGATGTTCGGCGCGATCGGCACGACAAAGGCGCTCGCCATGGGAATGCCCGTGATCCCGGCGCTCTTCATCGGCACCGTCTCCGCGGTGGGTGGCGGCGTGCTCCGTGACGTGATGCTCAACATTCCGATCGCTCTCATGCACGTCGGCTCGCTCTACGCGGTCGCAAGTCTCGTCGGCGTCGCGACGCTCGCGGTGCTCCTCGCCCTCGGGGTTCCCGTGATGGTTGCGGGCGTTGTGTGTGTCATCGTCACAGCGATCCTGCGGTTGCTCGCCGTGCGCTTCGGGTGGAGTCTTCCCGAGCAGCGCGCGCTCAGCCGAATCCAACTGCGCCGACAGCGCCAGGTGGAGCAGGTCATCGAAGAGGCGCTCACGACCGGCGCGATCACGCTGCCCATCGATCTCTCGCACCTCGCGGATGTGACCGATCTTGGCGAGGTCGATGACTTCGGAACCGCGAGCGGGGCCGCGCGCTCACACTCCACGGGAGCAAGCCCAGAGGTGAAGCCAGACCCGCTGTGGGACATGCGTCCCGGCCCGGGCGAAGACCCGCGGGAGTGCCCGCCGGAAGACCGACGCGAGTAGCTGTTCCTCGCTCGGAGGCTACGCGCGGGGCCCGCTTCGCCGACGACCGAGTTTCGCCTCGGCCTCGCGCCACGCGCGCTGGGCCGGGGTCTCCCCCGCCGGCGCAACGCCCTTCCCTTGGCGGTCGGCCGCGCCACCACGCCCCAGGTGCCAGGCGTGAGTAATGGCGAGGGCGAGCGCGTCAGCCGCGTCGGCGGGCTTCGGCGGTGCCGCGAGGCCGAGCAGTCGGGTGACCATCGTGGTGACCTGCGCCTTGTCGGCAGCGCCGTAGCCGGTCACCTGAGACTTCACTTCGTTCGGGGTGTAGAGCGCCACCGGGATCCCACGCTCTTCAGCCAGGTACATGACGACCCCGCTGATCTGCGCGACGCCCATGACGCTCGCGACGTTGCTTTGCGCAAAGACACGCTCGAGTGCGATCCCATCGGGGCGCTCTCCATCGAGCAGCCGTCGGATCCCTGAGCCGATCTGGTGCAAGCGTGCAGGCAGGCTGGCGCCAGCGGGGCTGCCCAGTACCTCAACGTGCGAAAACTCAACGCGGCGCCCCGTCCCTGCGGTCACGATGCCGACGCCGCAGCGGGTGAGGCCGGGGTCGATTCCGATGATGCGCATGGGTCGGGGCGCCGCTGATGAGATGGTGCTACTCGTCTTCTGCGAGCTCGGCCTGCACCTCGGGGGTCAGGTCGAAGTTCGAGAACACGTTCTGCACATCGTCGCTGTCTTCGAGCGCGTCGATAAGGCGGAAGACCTTGCGTGCCGTATCGGCGTCGATCTCCACCTTGAGACTCGGCACGAACTCAGCGTCGGCCGAGTCGTAGTCGATTCCCGCGTCAACGAGCGCGGTGCGGGCGGCAACCAATTCTGACGGCTCGGTGAGCACCTCGAAAGACTCGCCGTTCGGCGCGGGGGTGACCTCCTCGGCGCCGGCCTCGAGCACGGCCATCAGTACGTCATCCTCAGTCGTCCCCTCCGCGGGAACAGAAATGACGCCCTTGCGCGCGAAGTTGTACGCAACGGAACCGGGGTCAGCAAGCGTGCCGCCGTTTCGGTTCAGCGCGGTGCGCACCTCTGCGGCAGCGCGGTTCTTGTTGTCGGTCAGGCACTCGATCATCAGCGCGACACCGTTGGGGCCATAGCCTTCGTACATGATCGTCGTGTACTCAACGGCATCGCCATCGAGCCCGGCACCGCGCTTGATCGCGCGATCGATGTTGTCGCCGGGAACGGAGTTCTTCTTGGCTTTGTGCACCGCATCGGCGAGGGCAGGGTTGCCCGCGAGGTCCGGGCCGCCGATACGGGCCGCAACCTCAATTACCTTGATGTACTTCGCGAAAGCCTTCGCGCGACGCGAATCAAGGATCGCCTTCTTGTGCTTTGTGGTTGCCCATTTGGAGTGTCCGGACATGATCGGACTCCTTCCGTGTGTCAGTCTGTTGAAATCTGTGCGAGCGCGGCCGAGAACCATTCGATTCCCACCGCCATTGCGTCCGCCCGATCCGCGTGTCGCTACTCGGGCTGCACTCCGTCCGGAGGGTCTGCCCACGCCGTGGCGAGCTTCTCTCGGACCTCGCCCAGCAGCTGGGGCAGCGCCTTGGTCTTCGCGATAATCGGGAAGAAGTTTGCATCCGACGCCCATCGCGGCACGATGTGCTGGTGCAGGTGGGCGGCGACGCCGGCCCCCGCGATCGCACCCTGGTTCATGCCGAGGTTGAAACCGTCGCAGCCCATGACCTCGCGGGCAACACGCATGGCGCGCTGCGTGAGCGCGCCAATCTCCGCCACCTCGGCGGGCGTAGCCTCGTCGTAGCTCGCGATGTGCCGGTACGGGCACACGAGCATGTGCCCGTTGTTGTACGGAAACAGATTCAGGATCACGTACGCGGTTTCGCCCCGCGCAACGATAAGCGCGTCCTCATCACCCTTTTCGGGCGCCTCGCAGAACGGGCAATCGTGTTGCGTCGGCTGGTGGTGATCCTTTACGTACACCATGCGGTGGGGCACCCACAGACGATCCATCTCGTCCGGGGTGCCCACCGCTGCGGTGGTCGAAAGGTCTTCTACGCGGTCCACGCCGTCGACACCTGCTCATGCGACTCGATCGAGCCCACGATCCGCTCGATTGCCTCGGCGACCGGCACACCGTTCAGCTGCGTGCCGTCGCGGAAGCGGAACGACACGGCGCCCGCGGCGCGATCCTCTTCACCAGCGATCAGCTGGAACGGGATCTTGCCCTTCGTGTGGGTGCGAATCTTCTTCGGCATCCGGTCGTCAGAGTGATCGACCTCGGCACGCACGCCGCGCTTACGCAGTTCCGCGATCACACCGTCGAGGTATTCGCCGTACTGCTCCGCGACGGGGATGCCGACCACCTGCGTGGGCGAGAGCCACACGGGGAACGCGCCAGCGTAATGCTCAAGCAGGATCGCGAAGAAGCGCTCAACGGAGCCGAGCAGTGCACGGTGGATCATGACGGGCTGCTTGCGCGTGCCATCGGCTGCCGCGTACTCGAGTTCAAACAGCTCGGGCTGGTTGAAGTCGAGCTGCACGGTGGAGAGCTGCCAGGTGCGCCCAATGGCGTCGCGCGCTTGCACGGAAATCTTCGGACCATAGAACGCCGCCCCACCGGGATCGGCGACCAGCTCGAGGCCCGATTCTTCGCCGACCTCGCGCAGCGTCTGCTCAGCCTCGGCCCACTGCTCCTCGGTACCGACCGACTTCTCGGGATCCCGGGTAGAGAGCTCGAGGTAGAAGTCGTTCAGGCCGTAGGCGCGCAGCGTGTCGAAGACGAACTCGAGCTGGGTCTTGATCTCGTCCTTCACCTGCTCGTCTGTGACGTAGATGTGCGCATCATCCTGCGTGAGTCCGCGCACGCGGGTAAGGCCGGAGAGCGTGCCGCTCTTCTCGTACCGGTAGACCGTGCCGAACTCCGCGAGGCGCAGCGGCAGCTCGCGGTAGCTGCGCGAGCGGGCGCGGAAGATGAGGTTGTGGAACGGGCAGTTCATGGGCTTCAGGTAGTAGTCCTGACCCTGCTTCGTCACGTTGCCCTCGGCGTCGACGACCTCGTCGAGGTGCATCGCCGGGAACATGCCGTCCTTGTACCAGTTGATGTGCTGGCTGGTCTCGAAGAGGGAGCCCTTCGTGATGTGGGGGCTGTTCACCACCTCGTAGCCGTTCTTCAGCAGCTCCGAGCGCATGAAGTTCTCGATCTCGTGGCGGATGATGCCGCCCTTCGGGTGGAACACCGCGAGCCCCGAGCCGATTTCGTCGGGGAACGAGAAGAGGTCGAGCTCGACGCCCAGCTTGCGATGGTCGCGCTTCGCGGCCTCCTCCAGGCGAGTCTGGTACGCGCGCAGCTCATCCTTCGTGGGCCACGCAGTGCCGTAGATGCGCTGCAGCATCGGGTTCGCCTCGCTGCCACGCCAGTACGCACCAGCGCTGCGCATCAAGGCCCAACCATTCCCCAGCATGCGTGTGTTCGGCACGTGCGGGCCGCGGCAGAGGTCCTTCCAGCAGACCTCACCGGTCTTCGGGTCGACGTTGTCGTAGATGGTCAGCTCGGCGCCACCCACCTCGACGCTCTCGTTGTCGCTGCCCGAATCGGCACCGCCCTTGAGGCCAATGAGCTCGAGCTTGTAGGGCTCGTTCGCGAGCTCGGCGCGGGCCTCATCCTCGGTCACCACACGGCGAACGAAGCGCTGGCCCTGCTTCACGATCTTCTGCATCTCGCTAGAGATCGCCTTCAGATCCTCGGGGGTGAAGGGCTCAGCCGGATCGAAGTCGTAGTAGAACCCATCGGTGATGGGCGGGCCAATGCCGAGGGTGGTCTCCGGATTGATGCGCTGCACGGCCTGGGCGAGCACGTGTGCCGCCGAGTGGCGGAGGATGTTCAGCCCGTCTTCCGTGTCGATTGCGACGGGCTCCACCGTGTCCGTCTCCGCAACCTCGGTCGCGAGGTCGCGCAGCTCGCCATTGACGCGCATTGCGACAATGGAACGATCAGTGAACAGGGAGAAGCCATCGGCCACGTGGGCACACTCCTTCGAAAAGAGAAACCGGACCCGGCAATTCTATCGCGCAGGATCCGGGGAACGCATGCACCCGGGTCGCGCGCCCCGCACACGGCGTGACACGCGACCCGTCAGGCAACGTGTCGACGACTACTCCGCCGCTCGGGGAAGCGGCTCGGCATCGTAGGTGATCCAGCTCGCGGGCGTGGCGAGCGTGTTGTAGAGGGCCTGCGCCTGGTGGTTATCTGCCGCGGTAACCCACTGCACCCCGGCCCGCCCCTCCGCGGCAGCCATTTCACGCAGGCGAGTGATGAGCGCACGGCCCACGCCGCGACCACGGACGGCCGGATCGGTAAAGAGGTCGTCCAGGAAGAGGTGGGTGGTCCCGGTGTAGGGCGCAGAGAACCGTCGGTGGTGCGCGAAGCCGAGCACTTCGCCGTCGGCCTCGGCAACAAGGGCGTTGCACTCGTGGCGGGGGTCCATCATCCACCCCCACGCGCGGGACACCACCTCCTCCGATTCGGGGAGGCGGTAGAACTCGCGGTACGCGCGGAAGAGCGCGCGCCAGCGCGGCTCGTCAGCGGGAGCGAGAAAACGAACGGTGGTGTGCGAGTGATTCGACAAAGCTGGTCCTTCATATATCTGGTGGATGAGCACGGCGCGGCTCGGGGTGGGGAGATGATCCGAGATTGGGATCGCTGGCACCGGCGGCCCTCGCGCGGGGCGTAACGCAGTTGCACAAAACTGAGTAACGTTATTGACTAGCTTCATGATTCAGGATAACAGAGCTGCCGAGATTGCTGCGCGCCTGCGTCCGCGCATCGCAGGTCTCGCACCAGAGACCCGGCTGCCTGGAGTTCGAGCGCTCTCGCAGGAATTCAGCGCCAGTGCAGCGACCGTGTCTGCTGCGCTCGCCGAACTCAGCGCGCTGGGCCTGGTCCGCGCAGAGCCCGGCCGCGGCACGTTCGCGGTTGGAGTGGGCGAAACGCGCGAACCAAACTTCTCCTGGCAGAACCAGGCGCTCGGCAGTGCACGCGTGGATCCCGATCGAGCCGCGCGTCTGGGCGGATACGGCAGCGCCGATCACCTGCCGCTGTCCTGGGGGTATCTCGCGCCCGAGCTGCTTCCCGCAGAAGAGTTGCACAGGCTCGCCTCTCGCGCCGCGAAGCAGGCGCGGTCCTGGGCGATGACGCCACCGACGGGATCACCCGAGCTCCGTCGCGTCCTCGCTGCGCCGTATCGCGCCGACCCGAACGAGGTGATCGTCACGCCGGGTGGCCAGCAGGCGCTCGTTTTCGCCATGCGCACGCTCTCCGAGCCGGGTGCCACACTCATCACCGAGAGTCCGAGCTATCCCGGCGCCCTCATCGCGGCCCAGAGCGCGGGGCTGCGGCTCGCCCCCGTCCCCACCGATGCAAACGGGATTCTCGTTGACCGCCTAGAAGAGGAGCTCCGGCGGAGCCGTGCGCGGCTCATCTATCTGCAGCCGGGATTCGCAAACCCCACGGGCGCAACCCTCAGCGCCGAGCGTCGCGCCCGCGTGCTCGAGCTCGCCGCTCAGTACAGCGCGTTCATCATCGAGGACGATTGGGCGCGGCATTTGGGCATCGAGGCGCAGACACCGCCTCCGCTCTTCACCGCGGCACTGGATGGGCATGTCGTCTCAGTGCTCACCCTGTCGAAACCAGCATCGCCAGGGCTCAGGCTCGGCGCGCTCGTCGCGCGCGGTCCCGCGGCGGCACGCCTGCGCGCGTCGCGCACCGCGGAGGATCTCGGCGTCGCGCCGCTCATCCAGGAGGTCGCGCTCAGCCTCCTCACCTCGAGTGCGTGGCCACGCCATCTCTCTCGCCTCGCGCAGTCGCTTGCGATGCGGCGTGATGCTCTGCTGGCCGCACTACGCGAGTCGCTTCCGCAGGCCCGCATCGCGGCTCCCCCGCGCGGCGGGCTGCACGTCTGGGCGCGGCTCCCCTTCGGCACAGATACCGATGCGGTGTGCGCGGCGGCGGAAGACAACGGGGTCCTCGTAGGCAACGGCCGACACTTCTTCGTTGACGAACCGCCTGCCCCACACCTGCGGTTCTCGTTTGGTGCGGGCACTCCAGCGCAGTTCGCGGAGGGTGCCCGCAGGCTCGGCGCGCTCTTCTCCGAGAGGTCGCTCATGCACGAGCCTTCTGCAGTCGAGCCGGGCTACCCGAACGCTGGGCGCATCTGAAGGTAGGTGTTCGCGGCACGCTGGTGCGCGTCGATCAGCGGGACGAGCCGCCGGAAGTGTTCGGTAGCGCAGTGCGCGTCGAGGGCGGCGCGATCGGGCCATTCTTCGACGAAAACGAAGTGTCCAGGATCAGTCTCGTCAACGTACAGCTCGTAGGAGATGTTGAGCGGCTCGCGCCGCGTCAGCTCAACGAGCTCTTCGTAGAACGGGAGCACAATGTGTACGGCGTCTTCCCGAATGAAGTCCTGAGCGATCATCTTCAGCATGCTCGCCATCATTCCAGGCGCCGCCTGATTCAGCGAACACCCGAGTCAGCCATTCGACGACTCGGCAAGTTGGAGTTGGACGGTCAGTGCGGCCGAGCAGCAATGAGCGGCAGCAGATGCGGAAAGGCGTGGCGGAGGGTGCCGGTCCACAGCGTCTCTTCATAGCGCTTCGCGAGCAGGAACCTCCAGAAGCCGAGATTGAGTTCGGCGATCACGCGACCCGAGGTCTCCCCGCGACGCAACTGTGCTACTCGACGCCGGACCGCTTCAGCGAAGTCGCCGTTCGCCGCTCGGAGGTAAGGTGCCAACCGTTCGACTAAGAGCACCTTGGCGAGCTGGGACGCATGCGTGCAGCCCCCGGTCACCGTCGCACCTCCTGTAGTACCGCGCCGAGCGAAGACCCCGGAAGGTCTCTGCGAGAGCATGTCTCCGGGGGTACTGCTTTCTGCAGGCTCACCGGCACCAAGAGAAACCCCAGGAACGCACGAGGCCCCAGAAAAGCAAAACGGGAACATCCAACATCTACTGATGTGACATGTTCCCGTCAGGCATTTTGGTGGGCGATACCAGACTCGAACTGATGACCTCTTCCGTGTGAAGGAAGCGCGCTACCAACTGCGCCAATCGCCCGTTTCGCATTTCCTTGCGGATTTGCATCAACCTGATCGATATTACACGGCTTCTCGCGAGTGCCGCGCGACCCCGCCGTTTCCCGCGTAATCTCGGGGATCCCTCACTCCTGATCCGGGCGTGTCGTCACGGGAGCGAGGTCGCTATTCAGCTGGTCGTCGAGCTCAGTGCTCACCTCACTGAGCGCAGTGAGCTGATCCCGCAGCGCGTTGTAGCGATCCACATCTGCTTGGATGCCCGCTCGAGTCGACTCAAGGTCACCCCGTCGCCACTCAAGCTCACCGCGCACCTGATCGAAGCCCGCGGGGTCGCCCGAGAATTCATAGCGGTCATTGCGCGCACTGAACTCCGCCGCGTCGGCGTTGAACTGCTCGACCGCGGACACGTAGTCCTTCTTCCGCGCCTCCACATCAGCACGGAGCGTCTCCATCTCCGCGCGGAGCTCGTCCGCCTGCTGCTGGAGGTCCACGAACACTGCGTGGTAGGTGGCGAACGCATCAACAATGTCGGCTCGGTCAACGAACCACTGTGCATAGTGCTCTTCGAGCCAATCTGGCAGCTCGCGCACCTCAGTGCCCAACACCGAGTGCAGCTCGTTCACAAAGGAGGCTTCGGACAGGTGCTCGTACACCGACATGCGCTCCTTCAGCGCGGGATCATCCCCAGCACGGCGGTCGTACTCCTGCCGGAGCTTTGCGCTGAGCGCCGAGCGATCCCCATCTCCCATGCGCGCGAAGGTGGCATGCAAGAGCTCGTGCGCGGCCGTCACCTCCACGACGCCAGAGAGGCGATCATCCGTGACGTCAAAGAGATGGATCTGATCATGGGTGTAACACCCGAGCACGTGCCCCTGCTCGGAGTGGTCCACGCCCGCGCACTGCGTATTGAAGTGCTGACTTCCATCAATAGTGGGATGCGTCGCCAGAAAGACGCGCTCCCCCGTATCCGTGAGATCGAGATCGAGCAGCACACGCTCCACGCTCGGATCGGGATCGAACGAGACCGCCGCGAAATGGTCCTTCACCTGCTGACGGAAGGTGACCGCCAGGATCAGGCCGAGCGCAACGAGCAGAACAGCAACGAGGCACAGGCCGCGCCTGAGACCAGAACGCTGTGCCTTCACCATGTGTCCACAGTAACCGCCGAGGTAGCGGCCCGGGTCCAAGAATGCCGAAAATGACGAGAAACCCCCGAGATCCCTTACGTAGAGCCGCGGCGCGCCCGGGCATACGGGCCCAATTTGCGCACCCCCGCAAAACCCCCGTATAGTCATACAAGTACACGGCAGCAACACAGAAACAAACACCGTGAACATGCGGATGTAGCGCAGTTGGTAGCGCATCACCTTGCCAAGGTGAGGGTCGCGAGTTCGAGTCTCGTCATCCGCTCTGGTAGTCAGTATTTACTTGATTGCTTATTTGAATAGGTGGCAACACCATACGGTGGCGTGGCCGAGAGGCGAGGCAGCGGCCTGCAAAGCCGTATACACGGGTTCGAATCCCGTCGCCACCTCGCTATAATTCAATAGCCTTTTAGGCGCGATTGGCGCAGCGGTAGCGCGCTTCCCTGACACGGAAGAGGTCACTGGTTCGATCCCAGTATCGCGCACAGAACAAGCCCCCGGTTTTCACCGGGGGCTTTCTTGTTTTCCAGCTACCCTTGCCAGCATGGACCACACCTCGGCTGAGCTGACACTCCCGGACGTACGCGCGCACATTGACGCGATCGACCAAAAGATTGTTTCGTTGATCGCCGAACGACAGCGTTGGGTGGTCGCGGCAGGCAGGTTGAAGTCCACCGAGAGCGATGTTCGCGCACCGGACCGGGCCCAGCGGGTCATCGCACGCGTGCGCGACCTCGCCGAGGGAGCGGGCGCGGCACCAGATGTTGTTGAGGGCGCGTACCGCGCACTCATCGCCGGCTTCATCGAGTTTGAGCTTGACGATCATCGCAGACGCACTGGGAGCCTTCGTGACACAGAGTGAAGTGATCACCGTGCTCATCGCCGCGAGCGTCATCGCACTGCTCGTCACGGTCTGGCGCATCGATCGCAGTCGCCGTACTCGGGACGGATCCGTACTCTCAGGCACGGTGAGCGCGTTCGACAATGTGTTCCACCCGGAAGCTGCGCGCGCAGCGGAGATCCGTGAGATCCAGCGTGAGCTCCCGGCGGAGGCGCCGTCCCCGGGTGACCCGCCTCAGGCGGGCCTCTTTTCGACTACTCCCCCGGCTCCGCCAAGCCAGACATGATCTCCGAGTAGCGCTGCAGGAAGGTGCGCTCATCGAGCTTCTTCTTGCGCAGCCACGCGGTGACCTCATTGGTGTGCTTACTCGCGTTGCAGGACGCGCAGGCAGGAACCACGTTCTCGAGGGTGTAGCGGCCGCCGCGCGAGATCGGCTGAATACAGTCTTTCTGCAGCGCTGACTCCGTGACGCCGCAGTAGGCACAACCGCCCCAAGCTGCACGGAGTTCACCCCACTCGGCAGCGGACAGATCATTCACTACACGCGAGAGGCGCCGCTGCCGCCGCTTGGCGTAGCGGGCGCGGGTCTTCGCCGAACTCGACACAGGAAACTTGCGACGCGGAGGCACCCCTTCATCCTAGGCACACTCGCGGCGCGGTTTCACCCCGGCACGCGGGCTCACCACCCGAGCGGCAGGCCTGCTGCGGCGAGAAGCGCTCCGACAGTGGCGCCGGCAAGCACGACCTGCCACGCGGGTCGGCGCCAGAGAAGAAGAATGATCGCGAGCAGCGCGATGCCGAGTGATACCCAACCGGTCAGCCCTGCGGGCACGACGGGAGTCACGAGCGCTGCCGCAAGGATGCCGACCACTGCTGCGTTGGTGCCCCGCAGTGCAGCCTGCGCGCGAGTGCTCGCCCGCAAGCGCTCCCACACCGACAGCGCCGCGAGCAGCCACAGCACCCCGGGCAGGAACACTGCCACCATCGCAAGGGCGGCAGCTCCCAGTGCACCCCACCCCAGCCCCGCGTTCGTGCCAAGCTCAAACCCGAGCCCCGCCGCGAAAGTGAAGAGCGGCCCGGGCACTGCCTGCGCTGCGGCATACCCCGCCATGAACTGCTCGGGATCAACGCCGGCCGCCACAACAGGTTCAGCGCCGAGCAGCGGCAGCACGACGTGCCCGCCGCCAAACACCAGCGCGCCTGCACGCGTGAACGCATCCGCGATCCCGAGCCAGATACTGGGCCAGATGAGCGCCGCCAGCGGCAGCAGCACAAGCAGACCGCACAGAAGCGTTACTGCCCAGATCCCCGGAATCGGTGTGGGAGCCCAGCTGGTCCGCTCGGCGGGGAGAACCGGGGCGGCCTCCGCGCTCCGCGTATCTTCACGCTCCGCCGCGCGCGATGTTCCTCGATCGCGGAGCCACAGAAGACCGGCGGCTGCCCCGCAGGCAATCGCGAGCACCTGGCCGAGCGCACCCGGAGCCAAGAGTGCGAGCACCATGCCGACGAGCGCGATCACGCGACGCTGGCTGTCAGGCGCGAGGCTGCGTGCCATCCCCCAGACCGCATGCGCGACCACTACGACGGCCACCGCCAGGAGGCCCAGCAGTGCGCCGCGAACGGCCTGCGTCGAAGGAAGTGCGGTGCCCATCGCCGCAAGCCCGACCAACAGCACCGCCGACGGCAGCGTGAAGCCGAGCCAGGCAAGGAGACCGCCGAGTGCGCCCGCTCGGTGCAGGCCAATCGCGATCCCGAGTTGGCTTGAGGCCGGCCCCGGCACAAACTGGCAGAGCGCGAGCAGCTCCGCGTACGCCGCATCGCTCAGCCAGCGGCGTCGCGCTACGAACTCCTCCCGGAAGTACCCCAGGTGCGCTACGGGGCCACCAAACGATGTGAGGCCGAGGCGGAGAAACGCACGAAACACCTCCCCCAGCGCACCCGCAGAGGGCGCCGGCGACCCCGCCGCAGCTCTCGGGGTCAAGTGAGGAGGAAGCCGGGCCATCCAACAAGCTTCGTGCCCGGCGCCGCCCACCTCAAGCAAACACTTGATGACGTGCGCGTCGACAAGCTAGTGGGCGCGGAGGGCAGCCACGATCTCCGGGACGGTCGGCGCCCCGCTCGGCCCCGCGTCCGAAGGATAGACGCGACACGCAAGCGTCGACGCCCGCGTCCCCGCGAAGAGGTCGACCCCGTCTCGCAGGATGGTGGGCGACCCTGAGAACGGGGCATTCGCCGCTGCAGCGTCACTCGTCAGTGTGGTGACGCGCAGCGTCGCCGGGTCCGCTCCGAGTTCGGCGAGCGCGGCGCGAGTGCGCTGCACGGCAAGCTCGCCGTTTGGGCAATCTGGAATAGTGAGCACCTCGACACGCATGCGGCAAGTCTCCCACGTGGCGCGCAGGCCCGCGCCTCCGATACGCTGCCCCTCTGCGCACACACGGCGCGACACCGCCATTTGAAAGGACCGTGCATGCCGAGCCACTCCGCGCAGCTCGCTTCCTCGCGCCCCATGACCGTGGGTGCGGCACTGCGATCCCCACGCATCCTCACGCGCGAGGCGCTCGCGGGTCTGGTCGTTGCACTGGCGCTGATCCCGGAGGCGATCGCGTTCTCGGTGATCGCGGGAGTCGATCCACGCATGGGGCTTTTCTCTTCCTGCATCATGGCGGTCACGATCGCATTCGTTGGGGGACGCCCGGCAATGATTACCGCAGCAACCGGAGCAGTCGCGCTCGTGATCGCGCCGGTCATGCGTGATCACGGCATTGAGTACTTCGTTGCAACGGTGCTGCTCGCTGGGGTCCTGCAGATCGTGCTCGCGGTGCTCGGCGTCGCGCGTTTCATGCGTTTCATTCCACGCAGTGTGATGGTGGGCTTTGTCAACGCGCTGGCACTCCTCGTGCTTGGTGCGCAGCTGCCACATCTGATTGATGTCCCGTTCGCGGTGTACCCGCTCGTGGTGGGCGGATTGGTCGTGCTCGCAGTGCTCCCCCGCTTCACGCGAGCGGTGCCCGCGCCGCTCATTGCGATTGTGCTCGTCACCCTCGCGGTTGTTTCGATTGGGATCTCAGTTCCCACCGTCGGCGATCAGGGTGAACTGCCCCAGAGCTTGCCGGAGTTCTTCTTCCCGACGGTTCCGATGAACCTGGAGACACTCGCGATCATCGGGCCGGCAGCACTCGGAATGGCCTGCGTGGGGCTCCTCGAATCGCTCATGACCGCGCAACTGGTTGACGAGATCACTGACACGCGCACGAGTCGCACACGCGAGGCGTGGGGGCAGGGTGTCGCCAATCTGATGTCGGGCTGCTTCGGCGGCATGGGCGGTTGCGCCGTCGTCGGACAGACCATGATGAATGTCAAAGCCTCCGGCGCTCGCACCCGCGTCTCAACTTTCCTTGCCGGCGTGTTCCTGCTCGTCCTCGTCCTCGTGCTGGGGGACGTGGTGGCTGCGATCCCGATGGCAGCTCTTGTCGCCGTCATGATCGCGGTGTCCGTGGCCACGTTTGACTGGCACTCGATCACCCCGGCGACGCTCCGCCGCCTGCCGCGCAGCGAAACGGCCGTCATGGTCCTCACGGTGGCGGCGGTGCTGCTCACCCACAACCTCGCCATTGGCGTTGGCGTGGGCGTCGTGGCGGCGTCTGTTCTTTTCGTGCGCCGCGTGTCGAGCGTGGTGGAGGTGACCCGAACAGTCACTGGTGAGGCTGACGAAGCGACCGCACATTATTCGGTGCGCGGCGAGCTCTTCTTCGCGTCGAGCAACGAGCTGACCACCCGCTTTGCCTACGGCGCAGACCCCGCGCGAGTGGTCATCAACCTCAGCGACGCGCACGTCTGGGACGCCTCGACAGTCGCCGCCATCGATGCGATCGAGACCCGGTACGCACGAAGAGGCATCAGCGTCGAACTCACCGGAATGAACGCTCGCACGAGCGCCATGCACGGGCGGCTGAGCGGCACTCTCGGCGGATCCTGAGCTAGACCCGAATGCGCAGGGCACCAGCCCCGCTGTCTCCGAGCTCATCATCGGGGTTGAGGAGCCGGCACGCCTTCATCGAGAGGCAGCCACACCCAATGCAACCGGTGAGCTCGCGTTCGAGCTCCTCGATTCCCTTGCGGCGCTGCTCCAGCGTCTTCTTCCACCGCCGCGAGGCGCGCTGCCAGTCCTCGTGGCTGGGCGGTGTTTCAAGCGGCACGTCGGCAAAGCTCTCTTGCACATCCGAGAGTGGGATCCCGAGCCGCTTGGCCACCGACACGAGCGCGACACGGCGAAGCATGTAGCGGGGGTACCGCCGCTGGTTTCCGGCGGTGCGCCTCGAAGCGATAAGTCCAAGCTGTTCGTAGTAGTGCAGGGCAGACACCGCGACGCCCGTGCGGCGGCTCATTTCGCCAACCGTGAGGAGTTCTTCAGGGACGTGTTGCCCCACCGGCGACGTTGTTTTCTCGTTCGGCACCGCAGATTCTTCACTCAACCCAACCTCCTCCTTGACCTCAACCATACTTGAGGTTTTACGGTTGTGGGTATGTCGAAGCGAAACATACTGCACGCATGACCTACGTGATTGCGCTCCCCTGTGTCGACGTCAAAGATCGCGCGTGCATCGACGAGTGCCCCGTGGACTGTATCTACGAGGGCGAACGCATGCTCTACATCCACCCGGATGAGTGCGTGGACTGCGGCGCCTGCGAGCCCGTCTGCCCCGTCGAAGCGATCTACTACGAAGACGATCTGCCGAGCGAGTGGTCCGACTATTACAAGGCCAACGTCGAGTTCTTCGACGAGATCGGCTCCCCCGGTGGCGCGGCCAAAGTCGGCATGTACAACTTCGATCACCCGATCATCGCCGCGCTGCCGCCGCAAGCCGCGACCGTCTAGCCGCTGTAGAGGAGCGCACATGAACACCGCAACACTCACCGAAACGGCTGCGACCGCGGAAACGCTCGCGGCCGGCCTCAAGGATGCCTTCCGCACCCACCCCGCCGGGATCGCGCTCATCACCGCGCAGACTCCCGAGGGACCGGTGGGCCTCACCGCGTCAAGCGTCGCCTCGGTGGGACTCGATCCCGCAGCGCTCGCCTTCTCCGTGACTCGCGCAACGGGGAGCGCCGGCGGCATCCTCCAAGCATCGAGCTATGTGGTGCATCTGCTCGACGAGCCGCAGCTCGAAATGGCGCAGCTGTTTGCGGTGAGCGGCACGGAACGCTTCACGACAGAACAGGGCTGGGAAACCCTTCCCACCGGCGAACCGTTCCTCCCGAACACGCGCGCGGCGTTCCGCTGCCGCACGCTCCAGTCTGTTGCAGTGGGCGCGTCGACGCTTGTCGTCGCCCAGGTGCTCGACGTGCACCTGGGCGCACCCGCAGCTCCACTGATCTACCGCGACCGCGCGTTCCACGCGCTCGGCCCGGCGCTCTAGCTCCGCACCGCGGGCATCGAGCCAGCACCTTCACCCTCCGCATATCGAAAGGACCCGGCCATGACCGAGTACACCCTGCCCGACCTGCCCTACGACTACTCCGCACTTGCACCTCACATTTCAGGGCGCATTATGGAGCTGCACCACTCGAAGCACCACCAGGCCTACGTCACTGGCGCGAACACCGCTCTCGCGCAGCTTGCTGAGGCGCGTGAGAGCGGCAACCTCGCCGCGGTGAACAAGCTTGAAAAGGACCTCGCGTTCAACCTCGGTGGCCACATCAACCACAGCGTGTTCTGGGAGAACATGTCTCCGAACGGCGGCGGCGATCCCACGGGAGAGCTCGCCGAGGCGATTGGCAGCAACTTCGGCTCGATCGAGGCGTTCCGCGCACACTTCGAGGCGACCGCGATGGGCGTCCAGGGTTCCGGCTGGTCGGTGCTCGCATGGGACTCCGTCGGCGCTCGCCCGGTGGTGTTCCAGCTCTTCGACCAGCAGGGCAACGCACCCCTCGGCGTCACCCCGCTGCTGCAGCTCGACGTGTGGGAGCACGCGTACTACCTCGACTACCAGAACGTCCGTGCTGACTACGTGAAGGCGTTCTGGAACGTCGTCAACTGGGAGGACGTTGCACGCCGCTTCGCTGCCGCGCGCACGCAGACCGCGGGGCTCATCACGGCGCAGAGCCGCTAAACCCCGCAGCGGGCGTGTCGGGGGCGGCACGCGCGCGGTTGAGCCCGGTGCGACACCAGTTCGCACCGGGCTCAACGCAGTACACTGGGCGGCCGGGGGCTCGACTGGGCCCGCCGCCAAGCCCGAGGAGCGCCATGTACGTGAAGATCTGTGGACTCCGCGACGCTGCGCACGGCGCACTCGCCGCGAGCCTCGGCGCCGATGCGGTCGGCGTGGTGATGAGCGAGGGAAGTCCTCGGAACGCCAGGCCGGAAGAAGCGCTCGCCGTTATTGCTGCGGCACGGGCAGCAGCGAGCACGCACGCGACCGGGATCGACACGGTACTCGTGGTGAGCCGTACGCCCGCGCGCGAGGCTGCGGAGCTTGCTCGCGATCTCGGTTTCGACGTACTCCAGTTGCACGGCCGATACTCACACACAGACATTGCCGCGGCCCAGCGGGTGATCCCTCGCGTGTGGCGCGCGGCGTCGCTCGCGCACTTCCCGGAGCTCCGCGCCGGAGAGTTTGGGGAGGAGCGCCTCCTTGTTGACGGCGCCGTGCCCGGCTCGGGCGAAACGTGGGACCTCTCGCAGCTGGATCCCCAGCGCCTTGGCGCCAGCTGGGTCCTCGCAGGTGGGCTCGCACCCGAAAATGTGGCGGCGGCGATTCGCGCAGCACACCCCGGCGGAGTCGACGTGTCGAGCGGCGTCGAGTCGGCACCTGGGCTCAAGGATCCCGAGCTCATCAGGCAGTTCATCGCTGCGGCGCGCCAGAGCCAGGTCACGAACGCATAACGGAAGAAACCCCCGGTCCAAGCTCCTTTCACACCAACACGGTGAAAGACTTCGCGCGAAACCCCTGGTCAGAATAGCCCAGCCCTCGCTAGCGTAGGACAGTGGCCAGAACCCGGCCGCTGTTCAAAGCAACGCTCGGAGGCTGAGAACCATGCCGAAGTCGAACCCTACGGGGAAACGAACCATGAAGATCACGGTTCCCACCCCACCCCCGCTCCCCCACCCCGGCCTCCTGCCGGGCATCGGCGTCGAGCAGACAGGGATGCGATTCCCCACCAACTGGGTGGTGCTCATCGTCACGCTGACCCTCACCGTGGGAGTGATCGCGTGGGCGTTCATCGCGCCCGACAACCTCGCCGAGGTGGGCGCGGCATCCTTGGCATGGGTCACCGCGAACTTCAGCTGGCTCTTCGGGGCGCTTGCCATCACCGTCGTGCTCTTCATGCTCGTCGTCGGCTACGGCCGCACCGGCGGCATCCGGCTCGGCGCTGACGACGAAGAGCCCGAGTTCTCGACCGCATCGTGGATCTCGATGCTCTTCGCCGCGGGTCTCGGAATCGGTCTCCTGTTCTACGGGCCGCTCGAACCGCTCACCTACTTCCTCTCCCCGCCGCCAGGCCTCACCGAACAGGGTGGAACCGCCGACGCTGCGCTTCCCGCACTCGCCCAGACGATCCTGCACTGGGGCCCCATTGCGTGGGCGTTCTACGCATTGGTCGGTGGCGCGATCGCGTACAGCGCGTATCGTCGCGGCCGCGCCCCACTGATTTCTGCGCTATTCGAGCCGGTGTTTCCCGGCAGTTCCCACCGCGCGCTGGGCCGCACGATCGACATCTTTGCGATCATCGTGACGCTCTTCGGCACCGCGGTTTCGCTCGGGATCGGGGCCTTGCAGATCGAGAGCGGCTTCCGCATGGTCACCGGGATCGGCCCGCTCGGCAACACGTTCCTCGTGGGGGCGATCGCGATCCTCACCTCACTCTTTATCGCCTCAGCTGTTTCCGGTGTGAAGCGCGGCATCCGCCGGCTGTCAAACCTCAACATGGTGCTCACGGGAAGCCTCGGCCTCTTCGTGCTCATCGCGGGGCCGACCGTGTTCCTGCTGAACTTCTTCCCTTCGTCGCTCGTCGAGTTCTTCGAGCAGCTCGGCCTCATGCTCGCCCGCAACCCGAATCAGGGAGGCGAGACGGCAACCTTCCTCTCCTCCTGGACTACGTACTACTGGGCATGGTGGGTGTCGTGGACGCCGTTCGTGGGGATGTTCATCGCAAAGATTTCCCGTGGGCGCACGCTTCGCGAGTTCGTCACCACCGTGGTGCTCGTCCCCTCCGCGATTGTCATCGCCTGGTTCGTCGTGTACGGCGGCACCGCGATCTACATGAGCCTGAACGGGGTTGACCTCCAAACCGGCGACTCCGGCGAGGAGGTACTGTTCCATCTCCTCCAGCGACTCCCACTCGGCATGCTGACCTCCGTGGTCGCAATGATCGCCGTCGTCGTGTTCTTCGTGACCGCCGCAGACTCCGCATCCATCGTCATGGCATCCATGTCCCAGGCTGGACGACCAGAACCCTCCCGGTGGGTGACAATCCTCTGGGGCCTCCTCCTCAGCTTGATCGCCGTTTCTCTCCTTCTTGCGGGCGGTCGCAACACACTGGGCGGCCTGCAATCGCTCATGGTGGTGTCGGCGCTCCCGTTCGCGTTCGTGGTCATCGGCATCATGTTCTCGTGGGCGAAAGACCTCCGCACGGATCCCTACATCATTCGCCGCAAGTACGCTCAGGCCGCCATCGCGCAGGGTGTGCGCCGTGGCATCGACGAGTACGGTGACGACTTCGTGTTCGGCACAAGCGAGGTCCCCGCAGACGAGGGCGCGGGCGCGGGCTTCGACAGCACAGATCCGGTGCTCACCGAGTGGTACGTCGACGCAACCACCGGGCCCATCCAGCAGCTCACCCCAGAGGACGTGCGACGGACCCTCGAGCCGGGCAAGATCCAGGAGAAGGGCCCTGACCGGCCCGATCACTCAGCATCCGGCGATGCTTCACTCACCGTCGGAGAAAAGCCGTACGTGGCGCCCGAAGACACTCAGCCAAATGCGGCCGAGCACGAAGAGAAGCCCGACCCGAACACCCAGTAGCTGAGAGCGAACACCGAGAACTGGCGTTTCCAAGCTCCCGGTTGTAACCTGTTCGTTATCTTTGCCGAGCGTCCGCGCACGGCACCGCCGATCGAAAGTCCGCATGCCCGATTCATCCTCCCCCGCGCCGAAATCGTTCCCGTCGCGTCGCGCCCTGCGCGAAGCGGCCGCATGGAACGCGGCGCCGACTGAGCCGCAGCAGCAACACGTTGCGACGCAGCCCGAAGCACCCGAAGCACTCGAGCAGCAGCCCGCGCGTCCCGCCGCGCAGGCACCCGCGGTAACGCTCCCCGAGCCGCCTGTCGAACACGACGGCCCGATCACCGGTGGGTACGTGCGCGTCCCACTTCCGGAGCGCGACCTCTCCTCGGCGAGGGCGGACGACGGCAGCGCGCCACGTGCACGTCGCCCACTTCGGCGCCGAATCGCTGCGGCGGCGGCGGCCGCGAGCGTCGGGGGGCTCGTGCTCTCCGCCGCCGTGCCGCTCACGCAAGGCAGCGAGGATGAGGTCGTCGCTGCAGCAACGCAGCAGCGACTGTTCTCCGAGGTGTCACCGGAAGACATTCCCGCGTCACTCGCAGAGATCACCGCGGTCGACGTCGACGAGGCCATCGCCGGCACCTACGCGTATCGCGCACGAGCGCTCGTCAACTACCCATTCCAACAGTCCGTGCTCCTCACTGATCCGTTTGGGTACCGCACGGCCCCGGTTGAGCAGTTCCACGACGCGCAAGACTTTGGCGCCGCAGCGGGTACTCCGATCTACGCAATCGCAGACGGCACGGTTCTGGAAGCAGGCTTCGCGAGCGATGGGTGTGGCTTCGGTCTCAAACTCGAGCATGAGATCGACGGGAAGGAAGTGACGAGCCGCTACTGCCACATGCAGGATGCCTCGCATTCGTACTCGGTCGGCGACACCCTCATGATGGGCGACCCCGTCGGCCGAGTCGGCGCGACCGGCATGGCCTTCGGCGCGCACCTGCACTTGGCGCTGCGCGTCGACGATCAGCCCGCCGACCCGATGCCGTTCCTTGCAAAGTACAGCCGCATGGACCGCGACGAGAAGACGACCACGAAGAACGCGCCGGCGACCGCTGAGACCCGCTCTGGCACGAGCTCCTAAGCGCGCAACACAGAGAAGGGGGCCATCGCGTACGCGATGGGCCCCCTTCTCGGCATTTCAGGGCGCTGGGCCCCGGAGATTACCGAGCGCTGAGGCCGCTCGTCACCCGAGCCCAGTCAGCAAGCTTCGCTGCCGCGCGACCCGAATCGATCGCGTCCTCCGCGACCTTCAGCTTCTCGCTGAGGCGCTCGAGCAGCGCGCGCTCCACGGACTCCGGGTTGTTGGCCAGGTCGTAGGCCACGAGGCCTGCGGCTGCGTTGAGCAGCACGATGTCGCGCACCGGGCCTCGCTCACCCTGCAGCACCCGGTGCACCACAGCGGCGTTCTCCTCGGGAGTGCCGCCGACGAGATCCTGGATCTGGGATCGTGGGATCCCAAGCTCCCGGGGATCAATGTCGTGCTCCGTGAGACCACCGCGGCTGACCTCCCACAGGCGCGAGTGGCCGGTCGTGGTCAGTTCGTCGAGCCCATCATCGCCTCGGAACACAAGAGCTGAGGCACCGCGCAGGCGGAACACACCCACGAAGATCGGCACACGGTCGATATCTGCGACACCCACGGCCGAGGCCTCGGGGCGCACCGGATTGCAAAGCGGCCCGAGGAAGTTGAACACCGTCGGAATGCCGAGCTCCGCGCGGGCGGGAGCCACGTGCCGGAATCCCGGAAGGAAGCGCGCGGCGTGCACGAATGCGATCCCAACCCCTGAGAACGTCTGAGACACCGCGGCCGCATCAAGCTCGAGATCGATCCCGAGGGCACTCAGCACATCAGAGGACCCCGACTGACTGCTCGCCGCGCGGTTGCCGTGCTTGACCACGGGCGCCCCGGCAGCGGCGGCCGTAATGGAAGCCATAGTCGAGATGTTGACGGTACCGAAGCGATCGCCCCCGGTCCCTACAATGTCGAGCGACATGGCGGGCAGGTCGAGCGGCAGCGCCTCCGCCAAGATTGCGTCACGGAAACCGATCACCTCGTCGACCGTCACGCCCTTCGAACGAAGGGCAACAAGGAATGCGCCGATCTGAGCGCCACTTGCTGAACCGGTCATGAAATTGCTCATGGCCCATTCAGCTTGGGAAACGCTGAGATCCTCGCCGTCGAGCAGCGTGGTGAGAACGGTGGGCCAGGTGCGTTCATCGATCATTCCGCAATTGTATCGAGGCGACGCGCCAGCTTCCGACACGCAGGGACCGAGGCCCACACTCACGAGAACACGCCAAATTTGGCCGACACACTCACGGATCGCCCGCCCGATGTCCACAATCACCTCCGCGAAGCGGTAGGCTTGTCAGGAATCTCGCAGAAAGTTCGGCGCGCCGGTCACGAGTGAAAACGCACACCAAACTTTCAGCCATAATGGAGGGGTGACAACGACCACTATGAATACCAAGTCAGCCGTGCCTTCGGTGAAGCGACCGAATCTCGTCGCCGTCGGCACGATCGTGTGGCTCGGCAGCGAGGTCATGTTCTTCGCGGGCCTGTTCGCGATTTACTTCACGCTGCGCGCTATGAACCCAGAGCTGTGGGTTGAGCAGACCGCCAAGCACAACTTCACCTTTGCGCTGGTGAACACACTGATTCTGGTTGCGTCCTCCTTCACCGCTCAGGCCGGCGTCTTCGCCGCAGAGCGCGGCCAGCCTCGCGCCACCGGCAAGAGCCCCGCACAGTGGGGAACCGTTGAGTGGTTCTTCCTCACCTTCTTCATGGGTGCGATCTTCGTTGCGGGACAGACCTGGGAGTACGCCACCTTCGTGTCCGAGGGCATCACCCTTGCGTCCGATCCCTACGGCTCTGCCTTCTACCTCACCACGGGCTTCCACGGCATCCACGTGTCGCTCGGCCTCATCGCCTTCCTTCTCGTGATCGGCCGCATCTACGCGGTCAAGAACTTTACGCACAAGGAAGAGACCACGGCCGTCGTCGTGTCCTACTACTGGCACTTCGTCGACATCGTCTGGATCATCCTGTTCATCGTCATCTACGTCCTGCCACTCGTGCAGGGCTACTAAGGGGAGGCCAGTACTCATGGCTCGCGCCAAGAAGAACGTCCACAAGACCGGACGCCGACACCCGCTCGCTACCGCAGCCCTCGTTGCGGTCGGCCTGCTCGTGACCGGAGCTGCGTACGCTGGCTTCAGCCAGACCTCAGCCACCGCTGAGATCGACCTCAACTCCCCCGCCACCATCGAGGCCGGCGAGAAGCTCTTCGGGGCGAACTGTGCAACCTGCCACGGTGCAGGCGCGCAGGGCACGCCCGATGGCCCCTCGCTTGTCGGCGTTGGTGCGGCATCGGTCAACTTCCAAGTTGGCACCGGCCGTATGCCCCTTGCCTTCCAGGGCCCGCAGGGCATGGTCAAGCCGCAGCAGTTCTCCGAGGAGCAGACCCTGCAGATGGCTGCCTACGTGGCGTCCCTCGCACCGGGACCGGCTCTGCCCGAGACCCAGTACCTTCAGGCAGACAGCGACGATGAGGGTATCGCGAAGGGCGGCGAACTCTTCCGCATCAACTGCGCGATGTGCCACAACGTGTCGGCCGCCGGTGGCGCCCTGACGCAGGGCAAGTTCGCCCCGAAGCTCACCGGTGTTGCCCCCACGCACATCTACGAGGCAATGATCACGGGCCCGCAGAACATGCCCGTCTTCAGCGATGCGAACATCACGCCGCAGCAGAAGGCCGACATCATCTCGTACCTCAAGTACATCGAGGAGAAGCCCGCTATCGGCGGTCTGACCCTTGGGTCGATCGGCCCGGTCGCTGAGGGCCTCTTCATCTGGGTGATCGGACTGGGCGCCATCATTGGCCTCACCGTTTGGGTCACCGCGAAGTCGAACTAAGTTCGACAACGCAACGAGTTCATGAGTCAGGAGTCAAGGAGCAACATGGCAGAGGAAGCGAAGAACAACGGCGGCGCCGTTGTCGCAGCCCAGGGCCACGGCTCGGCCGATGGCGCGGCTGGGACCGCCGTCATCTCGTCGGACGCCGTGCAGAATCCCGGCCTTCCGCCGCACCGCAAGCGCGTCACGGATCTGGATCCTAAGAAGGAAAAGGGTGCGGAGCGCACGGTCTACACCCTCTTCTACCTCTCCATCGCTGGAAGCTTGGGCGCGGTTCTCGCGTACATGTTCCTCCCGATCGAGACGGGCGATCCGATGGCCATCCGCGTGCACACGCTGGTTGTCGGCCTCGGCATGGCGCTCGCCATGCTTGCCATCGGTATCGGTGCGGTCCACTGGGGCAAGGCCCTCATGGCCGATCACGAGTCGATCGACGAGCGTCACCCGGTCCCCAGCGACACGGAAACCCGCGAGGCATCGGCTGAGATCTTCAAGCTTGCAAACGAAGAGTCGGGCTTCTCGCGCCGCTCGCTCGTGCGCAACAGCCTCATCGGCGCACTGATTGCCTTCCCGCTCCCCGGCATCACCCTGCTGCGCGGCCTTGCTCCGCAGGATCGCGATCCCGTACAGCTGCTGAAGCACACCATGTGGACCAAGGGCGTCCGTCTCGCACGCGATCCCTCCGGTGTGCCGATCAAGGCCAGCGAGGTCACCATCGGTTCGGCGTTCCACGTCATCCCCGAAACCCTCACGCACGAGGACTTCGCAAAGCTGAGCCTTGATGAGCGCGGCGGCAGCGAGACCCTTCTCGATGCGAAGGCCAAGGCCATCGTTCTCCTCATGCGTCTGGACCAGAGCGAGCTCAACGAGCTTCCCGAGCGCGAGAGCTGGTCGTACGACGGCATCGTCGCGTACTCGAAGGTCTGCACCCACGTCGGCTGCCCCGTTGCGCTCTACGAGCAGCACACGCACCACCTGCTGTGCCCCTGCCACCAGTCGCAGTTCGACGTCTCCGAGCACGCCAAGGTTGTGTTCGGTCCCGCGAAGCGCCCCCTGCCGCAGCTGCCGATCACGGTCGACGATGAGGGCTACCTCGTCGCGCAGAGCGATTTCCATGAACCTGTCGGCCCGAGCTACTGGGAGCGTCTCAAGTGAGCAGCACCGTAACCGAATCGCCCGCGCAGAACGGCTCGAGCCGTTTCACGTCCGCGGCCGCGAACTACATCGATGAGCGCACCAAGATCGGTGTTGCTGTCAAGGAGTTCGGACGCAAGGTCTTCCCCGACCACTGGTCCTTCCTTCTCGGCGAGGTCGCGCTGTATAGCTTCGTCGTCATCCTGCTGTCGGGTACCTTCCTGACGCTCTTCTTCCAGGCGACGATGATCGAGACGCACTACACCGGGCCGTACGTCCCGATGAAGGGTGTCGAGATGTCGGGCGCTATGGCCTCGACACTGGACATCTCGTTCTCTGTGCGCGGTGGCCTCCTGATGCGTCACGTCCACCACTGGGCTGCGCTTCTCTTCGTTGCCTCCATCGGCCTGCACATGCTCCGTATCTTCTTCACCGGCGCATTCCGCAAGCCCCGCGAGCTCAACTGGGTGATCGGCTTCGTTCTCTTCATCCTCGCGATGGCAGAGGGCTTCACCGGCTACTCGCTCCCCGACGATGTGCTCTCGGGCAACGGCCTCCGCATCATTGATGGCCTGATCAAGGCGATCCCCGTGATCGGCACCTACCTCTCCTACTTCTTCTTCGGTGGAGAGTTCCCGGGCACCGACATCGTCGGCCGTCTCTACATGCTGCACATCATGCTGCTGCCCGCACTGGTCATCCTGTTCGTGGCACTGCACCTCGCGTTTGTGGTCATCCACAAGCACGCGCAGTACCCCGGCCCGGGCAAGACCCAGCAGAACGTTGTTGGCTACCCCATCCTCCCCGTCTACGCAGCGAAGGCTGGCGGCTTCTTCTTCATCGTCTTCGGCGTGATCCTCCTGATCGCCTCGATCGTGGGAATCAACCCGATCTGGGCATACGGACCGTACGATCCCTCCCCCGTTTCGGCTGGTACTCAGCCTGACTGGTACATCGGCTTCGCGGACGGCATGCTCCGTCTGATCCCGCCGGGGCTCGAGACTGAGTGGTTCGGCTACACCTGGTCGTGGAACATGTTGCTCCCGATCATCATCATGGGCGGCTTCATCGTCCTCGTAGCGATCTACCCCTTCATCGAGGCCTGGGTCACCGGCGACAAGCGCGAGCACCACATTCTGGATCGCCCGCGCAACGCCCCGACGCGTACCGCAATCGGTGCAGCCGGCGTGACCTTCTACGCGGTAATGTGGGCCGGCGCAAGCTCGGACCTCATGGCAACCCACTTCCAGCTCTCCATGGAGGGCGTGATCCACGCACTGCAGGCCCTGCTCATCCTCGGCCCGATCATTGCGTACATCGTCACGAAGCGGATCTGCCTCGCGCTCCAGAAGAAGGATCGCAGCATCGCGCTCCACGGCTTCGAGTCCGGTCGTATCGTTCGCCTCCCCGGCGGCGAGTTCGTCGAGGTGCACAAGCCGCTCGACGAGTACGAGCAGTGGGAGCTCGTGAGCTACCACGACTACGCGCCGCTGATGCTCCGTCCCAACGATGACGGCCGCATCCCCTTCTCCAAGCGCCTGCGTGCTGGCTTCAGCCGCTGGTTCTTCGAGGATCGGATCGTTCCGCCCACCGCTGGCGAGATCGAGCAGAGCAAGCACGAGGGTCACTAACCCTCACCACGGCTGTGGCCCCGCAGGATTCATTTCCTGCGGGGCCACAGCCGTTTCTGCGCCCTCACACCACTTGGCGCCGTGCGCTTGGCTCCGTCCTCCTGTCCTCCTGTCCTCCTGTCCTCCTGTCCTCCTGTCCTCCCGTCGAGGGTAGATTGCCTGCGCGGGGGCACGTTAGTGCCGCATGAATCGAGCCGTTGCACAGCCAGAATGCTCCGAACGACTGCGAGGTGGCCGCCAGCGTTGTGGGCCGTCGTCAGAGGTACGCATCCCGTATAGGCTGGGACCGGGCGGCGGGCGCGACGCAGCGCGGCACGCAGGCGCTCTCCCAGCAGCCCCTTCTCTGCACTGCGTCGTTCTGCGAATACGCTCTTCTGCAACTGCGCCCGTCTGCGTCGCGCCCGTCTGCGTTGCACCCATCCGCCCCGCCCCTCCGCGGCCCCCGTTTGCGGAAGCCCGGGGCATCTCGAGGCACACCCAGAGCGCCCAACGGGCAGGGCTGGGGCGAGGGCGTATCGAGTGCGAGAGACCGGCTCGAGGAAGCCGGGAAGAGGCTAGGCCTGGCCTGTGAAGATGAGCCAGAGGAGCAGCAAGTTGAGCGCCACAATCAGGCCGACGACCATCCAGGACACCACGCGGAGCCAGGCGCCGTTCTGGAAGGTGCCCATCACGTCGCGCCGTTCGGTCAGCCGCGCCAGCGGGATCAGTGCAAAGGGCAGCCCGAAGGACAGGAGCACCTGACTCAGCACGAGCGCCCACGTCGGATCGATGCCCACGGCGAGCAAGATGAGCGCCGGCACGAGCGTAATACCCCGTCGCACAAGCATCGGAACGCGGATGTGCAGGAGCCCGGACATGATGGTTGCACCCGCGTAGCATCCCACCGAGGTGGAGGCCAAGCCTGAGGCGAGCAGCCCAATTGCGAAGATCACGCCGATGGTCGGGCCGAGTGCATCCGTGATTGCCGCGTGAGCGCCCTCGATGGAGTCGGTGCCAGCGACTCCGGGAAGACTCGCCGCCGCGAGCAGCAGCATCGCCACGTTCACTCCCCCTGCAACGACGAGCGACAGCGCCACATCCCACCGGGTAGCGACGAGCAGCCGTTGGATGCGCCCAGGCTCGTTGTGTGCGCCGTGGCGGTCGCGGGCCAGCGCTGAATGCAGGTACACCGCGTGCGGCATCACCGTCGCGCCGAGCATGCTCGCCGCGAGCAGTACCGTCTGCGTCCCTTGGAAGCGCGGCAAGAGACCTTCCAGCATGCCCTGAGGGTCGAGCGGGCTGAACAAGAGCCCCGCAAGGAAGCCGATGGTGATCACACCGAGCAGACCCATGACCAAAAACTCGAAGGTGCGCTGCCCTCGTCGCGACTGCAGCTGCAGCAGCGCCATTGAAACGACGCCGACGATGAGGCCGCCGATCGGTAGCGGGACGCCGAATAGCAGGTAGAGAGCGAGCGCTCCACCGATCACCTCGGCGACGTCGGTGGCGGCAGCGACGAGCTCCGCTTGGAGCCAGTAGAGCCGCCTCGGCCACCGGCGCAGCCGAGATCCCAGCACCTCGGGCAGGCTCTCCCCTGTGACAAGGCCAAGCTTGGCGGAAAGGTACTGCACAATCATCGCCATGAGGTTTGCAGCAATGAGTACCCAGAGGAGCAAGTAGCCGTACTCTGCACCCGCCGTGAGGTTTGCGGCCACGTTCCCCGGGTCGACGTACGCGATCGCTGCGACAAAGGCAGGCCCGAGGAGGTTGATCCCACCGCCGCGACGCCTGCCCCGGCGACCATCAACCGGTGCCGCATCCAGCGACGCTGCGCCAGATTCGCTCTGTCTACTCACAAAGTTAGACTACTCGAACTTACGGCTTCAGTTCGTCTCCCTGGTCGGAGTTGTGCGCGCTACAGCTCCAATTGAGTGGCCACGCGTTCTGAGCTGTGCTCGCCGGCTTCACTGCGAAGCGCGCCTGCGGCACGAACGAGAAGGTTTCCAAGAGCTGCGGGTTCAACATGTTGCTCGAGTTCACGCAACAGCGGAGAAAGGTCCGAGGCCAGCGCTGGATCCTGAGCGGTAGCATAGGCCTGGTATACGACGCGCACCGCGCCGATTGGGATCGCCTGCACGCCACGCGGATCCGGTTCGAGCTCAACAATGGATACGACAGCGCGCGAAACGCATGCGAGGAAGAGCTCCTGCTTGGTGCGAAAATTCGCGTAGACGTGTGGCTGAGGCACACTCGCACGGGCTGCGATGCGCCCGGTCGACGTGCCGTGGAAACCAAAGAGGCCGAACTCGATGAGTCCGGCCTCTTGTAGGCGTTCGCGATTCTCGCCTGGCCGGCGCCTAATGCGACGCTCGGTCATTGAACTATCCCAGTTCGAGAATCTTGCGGTAGTGCTCCCCCACGGGTTCAAAACCACGGTGGTTGTAGAAGGAGCCGATACGCGCGGTGGAGGCGGAGAGCTGACGTACGCCGCGCCCCATGCAGTAGTGCTCATTCGCCTGCATCAACCGGTCACCGACTCCGTGGCCACGCGAGCCCTCGTCGACGACGATCTCCTGCAAGTGAGCAGTGAGCCCCGGAGCGTGGAGCAGACGGGAGACTGTCATGAGGGAGTACCCCACAACCTTCTCGTCGAGCTCGGCGACGAACAAAACGTTCGTCTCCTGATCGCGGTGTCGAAGGATGTTATCGAACGCGACGAGGAACTCGTCGCTGCCGATGGTCTCGCGGCCGGTAGTGAACTGTCGGGCCAGAGCGAGGACGGCACGTGCGTCCTCGCTCTTGCCACGGCGAATGATGATGCTCACGCGGGATACCGACTAACGGGCGAAGTTGCCGCGGTAGTACTCGTACACCCAGCCGACGATGCCAACGGCAACGAGCGGAACGGTGAAGAACGAGAGCCAGAAGTTGAAGCCGATGCACATGCCCAGCACGACCAGCGAGATCGAGAAGGCAAGGAAGAGCGGCCACCAGCTCCAGGGGCTGAACTCGCCGAGCTCGGGGTCCCCGTCGTCGATGTCGGAATCCAGGCGGTCCTCAACGAGAACGCCGCCCTGCTTCTTCTGCACCAGCATGAGGTACACCGCGATGAAGGCGGTGAGCCCCGCGGAGAGCAGGATCGAGGTCGATCCTGCCCACTCGACGCGACCGTGATCGATCAGGTTCCACACCGTGTACACCGTCGCAAGAAGCGTGAAGTACGCGGTCAGGATCCAGAAGATGACGATATTGGATTTCATAGCTGAATACTCCTCAGGGTCACTTCTGCTCTGAGAGCTGGTGAGCCGGAACAGGCTGCTCTACGCCGCTGACCTCGGGGTGGTTGAGGTCAAAGGCAGGAGACTCGGAACGAATGCGCGGGATCGACGTGAAGTTGTGGCGCGGCGGCGGGCAAGACGTTGCCCACTCGAGCGAGCGGCCGTAGCCCCACGGATCGTTCACGGTGACCTTCGACGCACGGCGCGAGGTGATGTACACGTTCAGGAGGAACGGGATCATCGACGCACCGAGGATCATTGCACCGATCGTGGAGAGCTGGTTGCCCCACGTGATGCCATCAGCCGGCAGGTAGGTGTAGTAACGACGCGGCATGGCCATGACGCCCAGCCAGTGCTGCACGAGGAAGGTCATGTGGAAGCCGATGAAGAGCACCCAGAAGTGGATCTTGCCGAGACGCTCGTCGAGCATCTTGCCCGTCCACTTCGGCCACCAGAAGTAGAAGCCGGCGAACATTGCGAACACCACAGTGCCGAAGACAACGTAGTGGAAGTGCGCGATCACGAAGTACGTGTCGGACAGGTGGAAGTCGAGCGCCGGCGAAGCCAGGATGACACCGGTGAGGCCGCCGAAGACGAAGGTCACGAGGAAGCCAAGCGACCAGAGCATCGGGGTCTCGAAGGTGATCGAGCCGCGCCACATCGTTCCGAGCCAGTTGAAGATCTTCACGCCGGTCGGCACCGCGATCAGCATGGTCATCAGGGCGAAGAACGGCAGCAGCACGGAACCGGTGACGTACATGTGGTGTGCCCACACGGTCATCGAGAGCGCCGCAATCGCGATGGTTGCGTAGATCAGGGTCTTGTAGCCGAAGATCGGCTTACGGCTGAACACCGGGAAGATCTCGGAAACGATACCGAAGAACGGCAGAGCGATGACGTACACCTCAGGGTGTCCGAAGAACCAGAAGAGGTGCTGCCAGAGGATGGCTCCGCCCTCGCCACTGTAGATCTGTGCGCCGAAGATACGGTCGGCAGCGAGGCCGAACATTGCCGCCGCCAGGACGGGGAACACCAGCAGCACGAGGATCGAGGTGATCAGCGTGTTCCAGGTGAAGATCGACATACGCCACATGGTCATGCCCGGAGCGCGCATCGTGATGATCGTGGTGATGAAGTTGACGCCACCCATGATCGTGCCGAAGCCGCTGATACCGAGGCCCAGCACCCAGAGGTTGCCACCGATGCCCGGCGAGTAGGTCATGCTCGACAGCGGCGAGTAAGCGAACCAGCCGAAGGACGCAGCGCCCTGGGGGGTAAGGAAGCCACCGACCGCGATCAGCGAACCGAAGGTGTACAGCCAGAACGCGAAGGCGTTCAGTCGCGGGAACGCGACGTCGGGTGCACCGATCTGGAGCGGCATCATGACGTTTGCGAAGCCAGCGAACAGCGGCGTTGCAAACATCAGCAGCATGATCGTGCCATGCATGGTGAACAGCTGGTTGTACTGCTCCTTGGTCGCGATGACCTCGAGGCCGGGAGCAAAGAGCTGCGCGCGGATCACCAGGGCCATCAGGCCGCCGATGAGGAACCACACGAAGGAGCTGATCAGGTACATGTACCCGATCACCTTGTGGTCCGTGGACGTCAGCCACGAAACGATGACGTTGCCCTTCTTCATGTTTTTGCTATCCCTCATTACTCGTTCTGCGCCTTGGCGCCGTCACCATAGAAGGAATCCTGGTTCGGGTTCAGCTCAAGGGTGGCCTGGCCAGTGTTGCCTGCTTCGCGCAGCGATGCGATGTACGCGTCGTACTCGTCCTGCTCAACGACCTTCACTTCGAAGAGCATCATCGAGTGGTACTCACCACAGAGCTCGGCACACTTACCCATGAAGGTGCCGGTCTTGGTGGGCGTGAAGCTCATGTAGTTCGTCTGCCCCGGGATCATGTCCTTCTTGTAGAGGAACTCGACCACCCAGAAGGAGTGGATGACGTCACGCGTCTCGAGCTTGATCTCGGTGGTCTTGTCGACCGGGAGGTAGAGAACCGGCATGGTCTCTTCCTTCGCCGAGCCGTCGTCCTCGGTCTGCACCTGGACGCCCTGGAAGTAAACATCCTCGTCGACGTAGTTGAAGTCCCACGCCCAGCGCTTACCGATGACCTCGACCGTGTTCTCGGGGTTCTCGTAGCGAGCCTCGATGGAGCTCTGCTCCTGCGCGGTGAACGCGAAGAACCCAAGCACGAGGATCACGGGAACCACCGTGAAGAACGTCTCGATCGGCATGTTGTACCGAAGCTGTACCGGCAGCCCCGTCTGCCCCTTGCGGCGACGGTACGCGATCGTGGCCCAGATGATGAGGGCCCACGTGATCACACCGACGGCGAGCAGCACGATCCACGAAGTCACCCACAGCCCGGTGATCCCGTCCGTGTGGTTCGTGGCCCCTTCAGAGCCAGCGGGCAGGAAGCCACGCTGCTGCTCAGGGGTGCAGCCTGCGAGGAGCAGCGCTGCTGAGAGCGCCACGGGGGCCGCTACCCATTTCATTCGACGATTGGAACGCACCGCATACCTTTCGAAATGTTTCGTGCCGCCCAGAAAGCAGGCGAAGCTGATTACTCCCTGTTAGCTTAGCGCGAACCTGAGCGTTCCCCGAACCAACACCGGGTGTCGCGGAACTTCGGTTCGCGTTTTGGCTAGCTGAAGCTGTCTCCACAGGCGCAGCTGCCCTGTGCGTTGGGGTTGTCGATCGTGAAGCCCTGCTTCTGGATCGTGTCCTCAAAGTCAATCGTCGCACCGCTCAGGTACGGAACGCTCATCTGGTCAACGACAACCTCGACACCGTCGAAGTCAACAATCGCGTCGTTGTCGAGCTCCCGCTCGTCAAAGAAGAGCTGGTAGATCAGGCCCGAGCAGCCGCCCGGCTGCACGGCGATGCGGAGGCGAAGGTCGTCACGCCCCTCCTGTGAGAGCAGGCTACGCACCTTGTCCTGTGCGGCGGTGCTCAGTGCTACTCCGTGTGCGCTCTCGGATGCCGCTGCGGCGGTCTCGGGCGCGATGGTCTCAGTGCTCATTGAGTACTCCTCGCTCGGATAGTTCAGTTTGGCCCAGTCTACCTTCCCTGAGCCCGCAGGAAAGCCCCCGCCGAAGACGGTATTCTTGGGGACAGAGAACGTCCGCAGGGACGTGAGACACAGGGTGCGGAATGCCGCGCCAGATCGAGAGGACAGGCGTGTCAAAGAAGGACGCCGCGGCTGCGGCGGGCGCGAGCGCGCAGGAGACCCCGGACGAGCAGATCGGGAAAGGTCGGCCCACGCCGTCGCGAAAGCAGGCCGAGGCCGCCAACGCCCGCCCCATCGTGGGTTCCAAGGACAAGACGATGCAGAAGGAGCAGCGTCGCCAGCAGGCCGATGCGCGCGAACGCGCGCGTCTCGGCATGATGCAGGGCGATGAGCGCTACCTCACCGTGCGCGACCGCGGCCCTCAGCGCCGCTTCGTGCGCGACTACGTTGACGCACGATGGAACATCGGTGAGATGCTCATCCCAATGATGCTCGTTGTGCTCGTGATGACGTTTATCCCGGGCGTGGTGCAGGTCATCAGCCTGGTGGCGATCTGGGCGTTCGTCGCGCTCGCGATTCTGGACTCGGTGTTCGTCGGCATGAAGCTGAAGCGTCTGCTCGCCAACAAGTTCGGTGCGGACAAGGTACAGCCTGGCTACCGCTGGTACGCCGCGATGCGAGCCATGCAGTTCCGTCCGCTGCGCGTTCCGAAGCCGCAGGTGAAGCGCGGCAACTACCCGAGCTAAGCTCCCCGCACTACGACGAAGGGCTCGCGATCCAGCTGGATCGCGAGCCCTTCGTCGTTGCAGCGGGCGGCTGCTAGACCGCGGCGCTCCCCCGGTACCCCGCACGCGCCAGACCACGGTTGATGGCGCGTGCCCAGAGCGGCCCCTCGTAGATAAACGCGGTGAAGCCCTGCACCAGCGTCGCGCCGGCACGAAGTCGCTCATGAACGTCTTCGGCGGTCGTGACGCCGCCGACCGAGATCACGCAGAACTCGGGATCCGGAACGACCCCGCGAATCCGCTGCAGCACCTCGAGTGCGCGATCTTTCAGCGGGGCGCCCGAGAGCCCACCCGCGCCCATTGCATCGACCTCAGCCGCGTCGGCTTGCAGTCCCTCCCGCGAAATCGTCGTGTTGGTTGCGATGATGCCGTCGAGCCCGAGCCGCTGCGCAAGCTCAACGATTGCGTCGATCTGTTCGTCTGCCATGTCGGGCGCGATCTTCACGAGCAGGGGCGTGCCCGCCGCCGCATCGCGAACCGCCGCCAGCAGCGGTTCGAGGAGTTCGACTTCCTGCAGCCCGCGCAGGCCGGGCGTGTTCGGAGAGGAAACGTTGACCGCGAGGTAGTCCGCAATGGGCGCCAGACGCTCAGCACTCCACACGTAGTCTGCGGTCGCGTCAGCAACCTCGGTGATCCGGCTCTTGCCGATGTTCACGCCGATGACGGGGCGGTGGCGGCGCAGACGGGCCTGCTCGATGCGAGGAACCGCAGCTGCCGATCCACCGTTGTTGAAGCCCATTCGGTTGATCAGACCGCGGTCGCCCACGAGCCGGTACATGCGCGGCTTGGGGTTACCTGGCTGCGCGTGCTTCGTGAGCGTTCCCACCTCGACGTGACCGAAACCGATCTCGCCGAGGCCGATGATGCCATCAGCGTTCTTATCGAAGCCGGCCGCAAGGCCGAAGGGGCTTGGGAACTCGAGACCGAGCGCTCGCACCCGCAGTGCAGGATCCGGGGCGCAAAAGCGCCGCGCGATTCCGCCGAGCAGCGGCGTCGCCCGGATCACTCGGAACGCAAGGTGATGAGCCGTTTCAGGGTCCATCCGCCGCAGCACGGTCGAGAAAAGCAGCGGGTAGAGGCGCATACGGGGTTACTCCTGAGGTGCAGCGGTTGTGGAATCGGCGGCGCTGGGCTGCGCACGCAGCTCGGCGATGGCCGCATCGAAGTCGGCAAGGGAATCGAAGGCCTGGTAGACGCTCGCGAAACGGAGGTACGCGACCGTATCGAGCTTGCGCAGGTGCGGCAGAATAGCGAGCCCAATCTCGTTGGCGTCGAACTGCGCGATGCCGCTCGAGCGCACTGACTCCTCCACCTGCTGCGCAAGGACCGCGAGATCGGCCTCGGTCACCGGGCGGCCCTGGCAGGCCTTGCGCACACCGCTCATGACCTTCTCGCGGCTGAACGGTTCGACAACGCCTGAGCGCTTGATCACGGTAAGGCTCGCGGTCTCTGTGGTCGTGAAGCGGCGCCCGCACTCGGGGCACTGACGACGACGACGGATCGAGAGGCCATCGTCGGCGGTTCGTGAGTCAATGACTCGCGAGTCGGGGTGGCGACAAAATGGACAGTGCATCTACTTGCCCTCCTCAAATCGAGCGCTGACAGCCTCGCCGTGAGCGGGGAGCCCCTCGGCCCCGGCGAGCGCGAGCAGCGGGCCCTCCGTCGCCGCGAGCGCGGCACGGTCATAGCTGATGATCTGTTGCGGGCGCAGGAACGTGTGCGCCCCCAGTCCCGCGGCGAAACGCGCAGTTCCCCCGGTCGGCAGTACGTGGTTCGATCCCGCGAGATAGTCACCGAGACTGACCGGCGTGTAGCTGCCCACGAAGATCGCTCCGGCGTCGGTGATGCCCGAGAGCACGTGTTCGTCGTCTCGGGTTTGGATCTCAAGGTGTTCGGGCCCGTACGCATTGCTCACGCGGACCGCGGTCCCAAGGTCATCGACGAGGATCACGGCTGACTGCGGGCCCGCGAGTGCGACGGCCACGCGCTCGGCGTGGCGGGTGAGCGGCGCGCGCGCCTGGACCTCACGCTGCACGCGCTCGGCGAAATCCGCGGAGTCGGTCACGAGAACCGACGCCGCCGCCTCATCGTGCTCGGCCTGGCTGATCAGGTCAGCTGCCACGAAGCGCGGGTCTGCTGAGTCGTCGGCGATCACGAGAATTTCGGTGGTGCCGGCCTCCGAGTCGATCCCAACGAGCCCACTCACCACTCGCTTCGCCGCGGCAACAAAGACGTTGCCAGGACCGGTGACCACGTCAACCGGGTCGAGGCCGATTTCGGGCACCCCGTGCGCGAATGCGGCGATCGCCCCGGCTCCGCCAATCGCGTAGACCTCGTCAATGCCGCAGAGGGCGGCCGCCCAGAGCACCGCCTGGTGCGGCAGACCGGCGTTGTCGGACTGCGCGGGCGAGGCGAGCGCGAGACCGGGCACCCCTGCGGTTTGCGCGGAAACGGCGTTCATGATCACCGAGGACGGGTACGCGGCCTTCCCACCAGGAGCGTAGAGCCCGACCCGGGAGACGGGCTGCCAGCGCTGGCGAATCACCGCGCCGTCGCCGATCTGCGTGGTCTGCGGGGCCGGCACCTGCGCGGCGGATCCCAATCGAAGCCGCGCAATGAGCTCTTCGAGTGCCGCGCGCACATCTGCCGGGCAATCACTCAGCGATCCGCTAATGGCGTCAACGGGGACGCGGAGCGCATGCCCCTCCACACCGTCGAAGTCGCGAGCCTGCTCGCGCAGCGCCGCCTCGCCTCGCTCAGCGACCGCGGCAACGAGCGGACGCACACGCTCGACTGCCACCTCCGCACCCATCGCGGCGCGGGGCACCAGTTTCAGCAGCTCGCTCCGAGAGAGCTGCTGCCCCCGGAGATCAGTCATACGCATCACGCGTCCAGTCTACCCGGGCAGAGAAGTGTTGCCGCGCGGCCCCACAGCCCCTCATTCCGCGCGCTTCACCAGCCGCGCGCGTCTGACAGGATGGACACGGACCACGCAGGAGGCGCGCACGATGACAGCACTGACGGGCGCCCTGACGCTCGCACTCATTCTCGCGGGGTCAGCCGCACAACGCATGGCGGGCCTGGGCTTCGCTCTGTTGGTCGCGCCCTTTATGACCCTGGTGCTCGGCGCGCACGAGGGCGTGCTCCTCGTGAACCTGCTCGGCGTGCTCTCGAGCGTGCTGATTCTGCCGCGAGTGTGGCGGAGCATTGACTGGTCCATGTTCCGCTGGCTCGGCAGCTTCGCCGTGATCGGCGCAGTGCTCGGCGCCTGGCTCGGGCAGCGCTTCTCCCCCGCCGTCATGTCCGTGACCGTTGGGGCGATTGTGATCGTGGCGCTCGGCGCATCGCTCGTGCTGCAGAATGCCCGCTTCACGACTGAGCCTCGTGGGCCGCGCGCCGCGGCGGGCTTCATCTCTGGCCTCACGAATGCGCTCGCGGGCGTGGGCGGCCCGGCGGTGAGCGCTTACGCCGTGTTGACGCGGTGGCCGCAAACCACGTTCGCCGCGACACTGCAGCCCTACTTCATCCTGGTCGGCGCGACCTCCGCAACATCAAAGTTGCTCATGGACCCGTCGGGGATCCCCGAGGCCGCCTGGTGGTTCTGGGGCCTCGTCGTGATGACGGTGCTGTGCGGGATCGCGGCCGGCGAGCGACTGCTCCGCGTCGTGACGCCAACACAGGTGCGACGCTTCGTGATTCTCCTCGCGTTTGTCGGCGCAGGTGCGTCGCTGGTCCGCGGCATGTGGGACCTCCTCGGCTAAGCCTCGGGGAACTGCGCCTCGGTCGAGTTCGCCGGCGCAGGTGTCAGCATGCCCAGCCAGGCAAGCTCGCGTGCGCCGCTGACGATCGCCTCGCTCGCGGCGGCCGCATCAACTTCGAGCAGCTGAGCAAGGGCGTCGGCGATCTGCCCCATGGTGAGGTCGCCGTCGCTCGCTCCCACCGCGGCAGCAAGCAGCGGATCGGCGGTGACGCGCCGGGCGATGGGCCGGTCGGTGACCAACGTGATCGCGTGGGGTGCTTCAGCGCCCGGCGTGTGGATCCGTTCGTCGCTCACCGCGTCAGAGACGAGCCAGCGCGTTGCCAGCACCTCGGCGTCGCTCATGCGCGCGGCGATGCTCCCCGCGGTGAACGCGTCCTCGAGCTGCGCACCGAGCCCAACGCTTGCAAGCGCACCGGTCGCCTGTTCAACGTGCACGAGCGGTTCGCTCATACTTCCGGGCAGCCCGCGCCGGACCCGGATCGCCCCGAGTCCGATCGAGACGATGCGCCGCACGGCGAAGTCGTCGAGCCAGGCCGCGAGCAGCGCATCGAACTCGACGCTGCCCGGTCGGGCACCCCCGTCGCGAGCCCAGGTCTCGGCGTACTGCATGGGATCAACCCGATCCCGCTCGATCACCCACGCCGACAGCTCGGCAATGCCCGCCCCGGCGATCCAGTCAGACACACGGTGCAGTCCGTTCCCGCCCCACGGGGTCTCCCAGTTCGCGAGGCACAACAGCGTACCGCCGGGCAGAAGGTGCGCAGGGCCCCCGGTCACGACCGCCTCAGCGAGGGCGTCACCGACGAGACCGCCATCGCGATACTCGTACACGGGACCATCACCGGTGCGGGGAGTAATCACAAAGGGCGGGTTCGAGAGGATCAGATCGAACTGCTCACCGGCGACGGGCTCGAACAGGCTTCCCGCTCGGAACTCAATCGCTCCCCCGAGCCCGTTCAACTCTGCGTTTGCGCGAGCAAGCATGAGCGCGCGCTCCGAGATATCGGTCGCCACCACGTGCCCACCGCGCTGCGCGAGGTGGAGGGCGACGATGCCGCACCCTGTGCCGAGATCAAGGGAGCGGTCCACCCGTCCGCCGGGTGCCTGCGCGATGAGCGAGCGGGTCGCGCCGCCCACCCCCATCACGTGGTCAGGTCGAGCGGGCCCCCGCCGCAACTGGTCATCAAGGTCGGAGAGGATCCACCAGACGAGCGGCTCCTCCGCTGCACTGTCCACGACCGCAACAGGATTCAGCGAGAGGGCCGCCGCGTAGTGCTGCACGTCGGCGTAGGCGGGATACTGCCCAGGTACAGCATCGCCGCGCACGCCGCCCGGGGCCTCGGCCTCGATCAAGCCGAGCTCTCGCGCGCCGGCCGCGCCCAGTTCCGGCAGCGCGGCATCGATCTCGTGCTGCGCGACCGCCTCGCCCAGCAGAAACAGGCTGATGAGTGTGCTGCGTGCGCTCGTCGGGCGCTCTGCCAGGGCACGGCGTCCGGGCGCAAACACACCGCGCTGCCGCGCTCCATCCGCGGGCTCGCCCAGCAGCGCGGTCACTGAGGCTGGGCTGAAATCGGCAGCAGCGAGGTCGGCGCGGAGGCGGGAGAGCAGTGCGGAGTCCATCCCTCTAGGGTAGGCCCCGCCCGCTGCTCCCGCGTCCGGCCGCGCGTGCTCGGGAGCGCTAGTACGCCAGGGTGAACCGAGCGCGTCGATGCTCAGGCGTCTCGATCTCGTCTACCACGCCGACACCGAAGTCGGCGCCAGAGATCGCCGACTCGCCGGCGGCATCGGTGAGAAGCACGTCGCCGCCGACACGGTACTCCCCCGTGTACTCGCCGGCGGCCCAGGGGCCAAACGAGCCGGCCGGGCTCACGTAGAACCAGTCGAGGCTCTCGGGTGTGACCCGCAGATCATCGAGTACCCCGCCCATCTCCGCGGCTTCGGGCTTGATCTCGTCCGGGAAGCCCGGGCCGTTCATGACCAGGTCGCCGCCCTCGCTCTGCAAGAGCGATCCGGCGCCGCCCACCACGCCGAGGCGCACGCCTGCTGCGTCAGCCTCCGCCGCGAGCTGGGCGATCGCGGGGCGCAGAGCTCCGGCCATGTCGCCTCGCGGCGATGCCGCAACCACTACCACGTCCGCTGCAGCCAGAATTCGCGCGCGATCCGCCGGATCAAGGAGTGAACCCTGCGTGTATTTCACGCCGGCGAGCTGCTGCGCCACTTCCCCACGGCTGACGCTCGTCACATCGAAGCCACGCACCGCCGCGGCCTCCGCGATGTGCGCGCCCGCGTAGCCGCTGCCGCCGATGATCGTCACTCTGGTCATGCCGATGTCCCTTCGTCGATGCTGGTCGCGAGGATCGCGGCCCCTCCCGGAAAACCGGGCTGAGGCTCACCCTATTCCCCGTGGCCATGCCAGCGCCGGAATATCAGGCGAGCGGGCGATCATCGGCGGTCACGGGGCTCGGCAGCACCGTGCTGCCGGTGAGGAAGCGGTCCACTGCCGCCGCCGCCGCTCGCCCCTCCGCGATCGCCCACACGATGAGCGACTGCCCGCGCCCGGCATCACCGGCGACGAACACGCCGGGATATTCGGTTGCGTACTCGCTCGTGCGGGCGAAGCCACCCCGCTCATCGCGCGGCAGGGCGAACGCCGCATCCGAGATCTCCTCGGGGCCCGAGAACCCCATTGCGATCAGCACCAGGTCGGCCGGGATCACGTGTTCGGTCCCCGGGATCGGCTCGCGCCCGCGCTCGGTGAAGCCGGTCTCCGCAACACGCAGACCACGCACTGCAGCGAGAGCCGGGGCATCCGCTGACTCATCACTCAGAAACTCGACCGTCGACGCCAGGTAACGCCGTTCGCCGCCCTCCTCGTGCGAGCTGCTCACTTCAAAAAGCGTGGGGTGCGTGGGCCAGGGCTGCGCCTCGCTCCGCTCTCCCCCTGGCCGACGGCCGATTGCCAGGCTCGTAACCGACCGCGCACCCTGCCGATGCGCGGTGCCCACGCAGTCAGCGCCCGTGTCGCCGCCGCCAATCACCACGACATGCTTCCCGGCCGCGTCGAACGGGCTCACATCAATCGCCCCGCGCTGCACGCGGTTCGCCGCGCTGAGGAATGCCATCGCGGGGAGCACTCCAGCAAGGTCGCGGCCGGGAACAGGAAGTTCACGGGGCACCGTCGACCCCGTGGCGACAACGACTGCGTCGAACCGGCGGCGGAGCTCTCCCCAACTCATATCGCGCCCGATCTCAATGCCGCAGCGGAACCGGGTGCCCTCCGCCTTCAGCTGCTCGATCCTCCGCGAGACCAGCGCTTTCTCGAGCTTGAAATCCGGGATCCCAATGCTCAGGAGCCCACCGGGCACCTCATCTCGTTCGTAGACCGCGACCGTGTGTCCCGCCCGCGTCAGCTGCTGCGCTGCGGCGAGCCCGGCGGGCCCAGACCCCACCACCGCGACCGTCTTGCCCGTGAGTCGCGCCGGCGGCTGCGGCTGCACCCAGCCCTGCGCAAACGCCTCATCGATGATGTTGTTCTCGATCTGCTTGATCGTCACCGCGGGTTGCGAGATGCCGAGCACACACGCGGATTCGCAGGGTGCCGGGCACGCTCGGCCCGTGAACTCCGGGAAATTGTTCGTCGCGTGCAACCGCTCGATCGCTTCATGCCCGCGCCCGCGATGCACCAGGTCGTTCCACTCGGGAATCAAGTTGCCGAGCGGGCAGCCCTGATGGCAGAAAGCGACCCCACAGTCCATGCAGCGTGAGGCCTGGCGTGCCACCAGCGTGGGATCAGCCGGGTCCACCACCTCTCGCCAATCGCGCAGCCGAATGGCCACCGGTCGCTTCTCGGTGAGCTCGCGCTCACGCACCTGCAAAAAACCGTGCGGATCAGCCATGGCTCGCCTCCAAAATTTCGCTCCACATACGCTCGTCATCGGCTTCGATCCCGCTCGATGCCACTCGCTCACGAATCTCGAGCACGCGAGCATAGCCGCGTGGGATCACCCGCGTGAATCGGGCAAGCGTGCTTTCCGGCTCGCGTTCGAAGGCGCTCAGTAGCTCCGCAGCCCGCGCAGAGTCGGTCGCCGTGAGGTGTCCACGCAGCAGCTCCTCGATCCGCGCGCGCAGGTCTTCCCGGTCGCGCTCGCTCGCCAGCTCGGCTGCGCCAGGCGATGCCGCGCCGCCGAGCCGCTGCAGCAGGAGCGACCCCGAGGCAAGCTCTGCCGCGTTCACGTGCGCGGGGTCGAGGTCGAGCACCACAGCTTCGCCGCCCGACATGCCCGCGCCCAGGTTTCGCCCGGTAGGGCCGAGGATCAGCGCGAAGCCCCCGGTGAAGTACTCGAGGGCGTGGTCGCCCGTGCCCTCAACAACGGCGGTGGCACCCGAGCCGCGGACGAGGAATCGTTCGCCCACAACGCCCGCGATCCACATCGAACCACTCGTCGCGCCGTAGCCGATCACGTTCCCGGCAATCACGTTGTCCGCAGCCCCGTTTTCCGCAACCACGTTGTCGGGAGCCTCGGTTCTCGTCGGCGCGTGCCCCGTGGGCCGCGGCGGCCGAATGGCGATCTCGCCGCCCGAAAGCCCCTTCCCGACATAGTCGTTCGCATCGCCGGTGAGTGTGAGCGAGATTCCGGCGGGCAGGAAAGCGCCGAGCGACTGCCCGGCCGAGCCACTCAGGCTGAGCGACACCGTGCCGCGGGGCAGGCCGGCGGAACCGTATCGCTTGGTCACCTCGTGCCCGAGGCCCGTTCCCACAGCCCGATCAATGTTGCGCACTGTGCGGACGAGTGCCACCGGCGTGCCGTCACGCAGCGCGGGATCCGCCTCGGCAATGACGGACGCGTCGAAGTGCGCGGCGAGCTCATGGTCCTGCGCGCGGCCATGCCGGCGCGGCGCCTCACGCGGGAACTCGGGCCCGCGCAGCACGGGGCTCAGATCAAGGCCCGACGCCTTCCAGTGCGCGATCGCCGCATCGACGTCAAGCGCGGCGGTGTCCCCCACGGCCTCCGCAAGGGTGCGGTAGCCGAGGGATGCGAGAATCTCGCGCACTTCCTCAGCGATGAATCGGAAGAAGTTGATCACGTGCTCGGCCTGCCCAGTAAACCGCTCACGGAGCTCCGGATTCTGCGTCGCGACGCCGACGGGGCAGGTGTCGAGGTGGCACACGCGCATCATGATGCAGCCCGACACCACGAGCGGCGCGGTGGCAAAGCCGAACTCCTCCGCGCCTAGCAGCGCTGCGATCACCACGTCGCGCCCGGTCTTGAGCTGGCCGTCAGCCTGCACGACGACCCGCTCGCGCAGCCCGTTCAGCATGAGGGTCTGTTGCGCCTCGGCAAGCCCGAGCTCCCACGGCGAGCCCGCGTGCTTCAGCGAGTTCATCGGACTTGCCCCGGTACCCCCGTCATGACCCGAGATGAGGATCACGTCAGAGAGCGCCTTCGCGACGCCCGCGGCGACGGGGCCGATCCCACTCTGCGAAACAAGTTTCGTGCTGATGCGCGCCGCGGGGTTCGCTCGCTTCAGGTCGAAAATGAGCTGCTTGAGATCCTCAATCGAGTAGATGTCGTGATGTGGCGGCGGGGAGATGAGCCCCACACCCGGAGTCGAGTGCCGGGTCCGCGCAATCCACGGGTACATCTTGCCGGGCGGCAACTGGCCGCCCTCGCCGGGCTTCGCCCCCTGTGCGAGCTTGATCTGGATCTCTTCGGCGTGCGTGAGGTAGAGGCTCGTCACCCCGAAGCGGCCCGACGCGACCTGTTTGATCGCGCTGCGTCGCTCGGGATCGAGAAGCCGCTCTTCGCTCTCGCCGCCCTCTCCGGTATTGGATTTACCGCCGAGCCTGTTCATCGCGATCGCGAGCGTCTCGTGGGCCTCGGGCGAGATGGAGCCGTAGCTCATCGCGCCTGTCGCGAAGCGCGTCACAATCGCACTGACCGGCTCGACTTCCGCGAGCGGCACGGGCGCACGGCACGGCGCGAAGCGGAACAGCCCGCGCAGCGTCATGAGGCGCTCAGCCTGCGTGTTCACCCGCGCCGTGTACTCAGCGAAGATCTCTCGCCGCCCGGTGCGCGTGGCGTGCTGCAGCTTGTAGATCGTCTGCGGGTCGAACAGATGCGGCTCCTCCCCACGCCGCCAGCGGTACTCTCCTCCGGTCGTCAGTCGCTCGTGGGCGAGCGGTGCCGAGTCGTCGGGGTAGGCGGCGCGGTGCCGCGCGGCAACCTCGGCTGCAAGTACGTCCAGCCCCACTCCGCCCAGGCGCGTTGTGGTGCCCGTGAAGAATCGGTCGACGAGCTGCTGCGAGAGGCCGAGCGCCTCAAAGGTCTGTGCCCCGCAGTATGAGGCGACCGTGGAGATCCCCATCTTGCTCATCACCTTGAGCATGCCCTTGCCGAGCGCAGTGATGAAGCGTGCAATCGCCTCGCCCTCAGTGACTCCGGTGATGGAGCCGTCGCGCACGAGCAGCCCCACCGTCTCCATCGCGAGATACGGGTTGACCGCTGCCGCCCCGTAGCCAATCAGCGCTGCGACGTGGTGCACTTCGCGGACGTCACCCGACTCCGCGATGAGCGCCACGCGCATGCGCTGGCCCTCGCGAATGAGGTGGTGGTGCACCGCAGAGACCGCGAGCAGCGAGGGCACGGGAGCGAGATCCTTGTTCGAGTCGCGATCCGAGATGATGAGAAACTCTGCGCCCGCTGCAATCGCCGCGCTCGCCTCCCAGCACATCGCCTCGAGCCGGTCCGCGAGCCCGCGCGCCTCGTGGTCCACGGGGTAGAGCCCGCGGATAGTCACCGCTCGCTCACGTTCGGGATCGTCGCCGAAGTGCTGGATCCGGGCGAGCGCATCATTGTCGATCACCGGGAAGTCGAGCACCACCTGCCGGGCGTGCCCCGCGGACTGCGTGAGCAGATTCTCTTGCGGTCCCATGCCGGCACGCAGGCTCGTCACGAGTTCCTCGCGCAGCGCGTCGAGCGGCGGATTGGTCACCTGCGCGAACTGCTGCACGAAGTAGTCGTGGAGGTGGCGCGGGCGGTCGGAGAGCGCGGCGATCGGCGTGTCCGTACCCATGGCCGCGAGCGGCTCCACCCCGTCCCGCGCCATTGGCGTCAGCACCAGGCGAAGCTCCTCCTCCGTGTACCCGAAGGTGCGCTGGCGGCGCGTGATCGACGCAGGCGGATGCACCAGGTGCTCGCGTTCGGGCTGCTCAGACAGCCGGATGCGCCCCTCATCGAGCCACGCTCCCCACGGAGCCGCGGCAGCGAGCTCGGCCTTGACCTCAGTGTCTTCTCGGATCGCTCCGGTATCGAGCTGCACCGCGAGCATGCGCCCGGGCCGAAGCCGCCCCCGGTGCGCCACCCGTTCGGGCGCCACATCGAGCACCCCGGTCTCGCTTGCGATCACGAGCAAACCGTCGGTTGTGATGAGCGTGCGCCCGGGGCGCAGCCCGTTCCGGTCAAGCAGTGCGACGAGCTCAGTTCCGTCCGTGGCGATCATGGCCGCCGGCCCGTCCCACGGCTCCATGAGGAGGGAGTGGTATTCCAAGAAGTCGACGAGCTCCGGGGCGAGCCCGGTCTCAGACTCCCACGCCTCTGGCACCATCATCGCAAGTGCGTGCGGCAGTGAGCGCCCGGCCATTACGAGGAGCTCGAGCACCTCGTCGAAGCTCGCGGAGTCGCTGCCGCCCGGCGTGCAGATCGGCAGGAGCTGCCGCACATCACCGAGGACGTCGCTCTCCAGCTGAGCTTCGCGCGCCCGCATCCAGTTTCGGTTGCCCCGCACCGTGTTGATCTCGCCGTTGTGCGCAACCAGCCGAAGCGGCTGCGCAAGGTGCCAGGACGGAAACGTGTTCGTCGAGTAACGCGAGTGCACGATCGCGAAGCGTGATGCAAAGCGCGCGTCGCTGAGCTCGGGGTAGAACGCGGGCAGCTGCAGGGTCGTGACCATCCCCTTGTAGACGATGGTGCGCGCGGAGAGCGACGCGAGGTAGCAGCCGGTCTCGTGTTGAATGCGCTTCCGCACCCGGAAAGCGAGGCGCTCGAGTCGCGTCGTGTCGAGCACCGCACCCCCGGCGGGTGTGAGCACGAGCTGCTCGATGGTGGGCGCCGCAGCGCGTGCCGAGGCGCCGAGGGCCTCTGGCCGCACCGACACCGCACGCCACGCGAGAACGGCGAGGCCCTCTTCTGCGGCGATTGCGCCGATCCGAAACTTCACGGCCTGACGCTCGGTGGAGGTCTGCGGCAGAAAGGCGAGTCCGGTTGCGTAGCTCCCCTGCTCCGGTAGCCGCAGCTGCGGGTGCTCCTCGCGCAGAACGTCGCTGAGGAAGTCGTGCGGGATGTCGCTGAGGATCCCGGCGCCATCGCCCGTGCCCGCATCCGATCCCACTGCGCCACGATGCTCCAGGTTTTCGAGTGCCTCGAGTGCCAGCTCGATGATCTCGTGACGAGCCTCTCCCGTGAGCGAGATGACCGAGGCGAGCCCGCAGGCGTCGCGCTCATCGGCGGGGTCATAGAGTCCCGTGGCGGGCGGGTATCCGGTGCCGGAGGGTGCGCTCATCTGAGACCTTTCATCTAGCGGGGTCTCGAATCTAGCACCGCTTTCTTCGGCAAATTCACCACTCCAGCGCAGCTTCTTTTGCACATTCGGAGAAAGGTGCAGAATTCCCGCACATCGTGCGGCCGCGCGCAAGATGAGCCGCACAGCAGAAGTGCCCGTAACACGACCGAAACACAATCGTTTCCAGAGTGAAACCGCGCACCCGGGAGACACAAAAACGCCGGAGTTCGATAGTCACAACGCAGCACTTCTGCGTCTCAACTATCGAACTCCGGCGTTGACGCGGATGGGGCCTCACCCATCCGTTCCCATCAGATTGGGATCGAAATTAGCCTCCGAAGCTCGCCGTGTCACCCACGAGTCGGGTGTGGTCGGCGGGCACCGGCTCGACCGCGGCGAGAGCCACCTCGGCCGCGAACTCGGCGACGTTGTAGAGACGCCCGGCCTGCTCGCGGCGCTCCTCGATCGCACCGGGGTTCAGTCGGTTGAGCAGCGTCGCGGTGACCGTGCCCTCAATCATGTCGCCCGACACGACGACGAACTCGATGCCGCGCTCGGCGAGCTCGGGGATCCGCTCGCGGAGTGCGTCTTCTCCGGCACGCTTCGACTCTGCGACCGGCACGTACTCCGGCATGGTGGGCGTCGTGCGGATGAAGTGCGCCTGGTGGCTCGTCACGAACACCACACGCCCGCCCTCGGACATGAGCGGCAGCGCCGCGTCAAGCACCGCGAGCTGCGCATCGCGGTTGAGCAGGAGGGCGTAGTCCTCGGCCATGCCACTCTCCATGCCGCCCGAAGCGTTCAGCACGAGAATGTCGAGGCCACCGAACTCCTCCTTGATCGCCGCCATCATGCCGGCAAGCGACTCGGGATCGGTCAGATCAGCGCCCTGCACGAGCGCGCGGACACCGAGCTCCCGCAGCTGCGCGGCGAGCTTCTCGGCGCGCGGGGCCTTGTTGCGGAAGTTCACCACCACGTCGGCGCCAGCCTCTGCGAAGTACCGAACCGTGTCGGCACCCACGCCTCGGGACGATCCGGTGACGAGTGCGCGGCGACCGGACAGGGTGCCCGGCTCAAGAATCTGGGTCACAAGTGCTCCTCAAATTGACGATGTGAACCCCTCAAGGGTAGTGGAGTACCCCTCAAGTGTTGGCATGGGGTTTCGGCGCACAGCCCAAACGAGTAGGCTGCGAAACACAGCAGGGGTGCGAGTCCAGGGCGTGCCCCGCATGCGAGGAGGTCCCACAATGGCCGATCGAACACTTCGCGGCACACGAATCGGTGCCACGAGCTTGCAGGGCGAAGAGGGCGTCGAGCTCTCCCCGCGCCGCTCCGTTGAATACCTCACTGATCGCGGGAATCGGTTCACCGTCCTGTTCGATGCCGACGCAGAGCCGCCAGCGGAATGGACTGATCAGCGCAGCGGCGAGCTGGGCTTTCTGGACGACGAGGCCGGCCGAACGGCGCGCGCTGAGTTCGAGGAGAAGGAGTCGTCGCAGCGCACGCCCTGGGACATGCTGATCGAGCGCCGCTCGCGGGAAGAACTCGAGGAACTGCTCGAAGAGCGGCTTCAGCTCCTGCGCGCGCGGCGCGGCTCGTAGCCCGCCCAGGCGCCCAGCACGAGGCCAGCGCCGCCGAGCAGCATCCAGACCCCCGCGATCGTCGCGCCCCAACGCAGTGCGGGCGTTTCGCCTGTGACGAGCGGCACTTGGGCGACGAGCGCACCCGAGGTGTGCGCGACGAGCGCATCGAGGTCCTGCCCATTGGGTGCAACAACCGCGCTCGTTCCCACCGTTGAGATGTTCACGAGCGCGCGGCCGGTTTCAATGGCGCGCAGACGAGCGATCGCGAGCTGCTGCACGCTCTCGTCGGTGCGCCCAAAGTCGGCGTTGTTCGTGGGGGCAAGGATTACTTCCGCGCCGCCGCGCACGAGGTCTTCGGCATGCTCATCGAACGTGATGTCGAAGCAGATCGCCAACCCCACGCGAACCGCACGCGAGGTGGTCTCAATATCGAAGGCGGCCGGTCGCTGCCCGAACGCGTACTCGAGCTGCACGAGGTCAACGAGATCGGGCGCGAGCGCGTGGAAGAACTCACGGTTGGGCATGTACTCCGCGAACGGTACGGGGTATCGCTTGTCATAGCGTTGCCCTGCGGCCCCATCGGGGCCCCACACGATCGCACTATTCGTGTAGCTCCCGTCCGGGTCCTGCAGAATCGAGCCCGCGACGATCGGCGCGCCGGCGCGCTTTGCGAGCTTCGCGACCTCCATTCCACGCAGGGGCGTGCCCGGAAGGTTGAACTCCGCACTGTTCTCGGGCCACACAATCAAATCAACTGACTCGCCCGCGGCCTCGAGCTCATCGAGCAGGCGCTCAGTCGCGGTCACGTGGTCGCGGTAGACGTCCCCCGACTCACGGTCGTCGAAGATGCCCGACTTCGAGTTCCCCTGCACGCCAGCAACGCGGAGCGTGCCAGTCTCGGCGAGCGGGGCTGCGGGGATCACCGCCAGGCCGAGGAGCAACACCGCAGCGGCGAGCAGCGAGATCGTCCGCACACCGCGTCTTCTCGCGAGCGTCGCGTGCACCTCCCCCGAGAGGAAGAACGCCGCCACACCAAGCGCGGCCGCAGCGACCAGCGCACCACTCAGCCCCGCAAACCCAAGCCACGACACCGACTCGGCAAATACCCCGCTTGCCTGCGTGTGCGCAACTCTGCCCCAGGCGAAACCGCCGTACGGCCACACCCCTTGCACGCCCTCGCGCGCAATCCAGAGCCCCGAGACCGTGAGCACCTGCGCCGCGATCAGCGCACCGCTGCGTTCCCGAAGCCACGGCACGCGAGGCAGCCCCGCAGTCGCCGCACCGGCTACAGCGCCGAAGAGTGCGTGCCACGCAGTCATCACCCCGCTCAGCCCGGCCCAGGGCACGGGCCCCAGGTACAGGGTGAGCCAGGAGATGTGCGGCCCCCAGAACGCGAATCCCATCACGGCACCAACAAGTGCACCGCGCCACGCGCGCTGCTGCCAGATACCGGCAAGCATCAGCGCCACGGCGGGGATCGCGAGCGGCCAGAGGCCCAGCCCGGGGCCAGCAGCGTCCAGGAGCAGCCCGCCCGCGGCCCCCGCAGGCAGCGCGATCCAGAGCGGCAGACGGCGGCGAGTTGGCTGCGTGTCTTCACCAGCGGTCATGACGTGCTCGAGGCCTCCACAATGCCTCGGCGAACACCACGCTTCGCGGCGCGCGCGAGCTGTGCCAGTTCGCCCAGGCGATCCTCATCGAGCCCCACACGCACCGCTGTCTCGCACGCCTGCGCCACCTGGTCGAGCAGATCAATCGTCTGCTTCGCCCAGCGCACAAAGTCACCCGCACCAATGCCGCCTTCGTCAAGCACGCGCTCAATCGGACGACCGGAGGCCCAAGCGTGCATGGTGCCCGCAAGTCCTGCGTGCGGCATCTCGCTACGCGGCAGCCGCAGCCGTTCCGACAAATCGTCGAGTTCTACCCAGATGTCGAGCACCCGGTCAAGCGCGGTCGAGAAGTGCGCCCCGCCCGGCAGCCGCGGCGATCCCTCGTCGTCGCGACGCGGCTCATAGCTGAGCACGCAGCACATCGCTGCGAGTGCGGCGGCGTCGAGGCCACGGAACGCGTCACGCCGCAGGCACTCGGCGACGAGCAGGTCGCGGTCCCCGTAGATGCGGCGCAGGAGTTCGCCGGGCAGCGTGACCTGCGGTTCCCCGGAGACGCGCTCCAGGTACCCCAGGCTGAGCAGCAGCTCCACGACGCGGTCAAAGGTACGCGCGATCGTGCCGGTGCGCGCGGTGACCTGGCGCCGACCGCGCTCAATCTTGCGGCGCAGTTTTCGCGCCCGGTCTTCCCAACGTTTCCTGTCGGATCCCTGCGCCCGCTGTACCGCGGCGTCGTAGCCCGCGAGCGAATCCTGCGCCGCTCGCAGCTCACGTGCCTGCTCGACGACCTCCCGGTCAGCCTGGAACTGGGCGAAGGAGAGCTCGAGCATCTCGCGCACCTTCTCTTCGTCCATGCGCTGCAGCAGGTTGACCGCCATGTTGGGCGTGGGCCGGAAGCTTGATTTGACCGGGAAAGAGCGTGCGCCGGCGAGGTGTGCCAGTTCCTCCAGTTCGACGCTGTCACTCCACACCACAACGGCGTGGCCCTCGACATCGATGCCGCGGCGCCCGGCACGGCCGGTGAGCTGCGTGTACTCGCCCGACGTGAGCGGCACGCGCTGCTCACCATTGAACTTGTCGAGCCGCTCGATCGCTACCGCCCGCGCGGGCATATTGATTCCCAGGGCGAGGGTCTCGGTCGCGAACACGACCTTCAAGAGTCGGCGCTGGAACAGCCGCTCCACGACCGACTTGAACGCGGGAAGGAGGCCGGCATGGTGCGCGGCGACGCCACGCTCAAGCCCAGCGAGCCACTCGCGCACGCCAAGCACGCGGCGCTCCTCCTCGCTCATGTCTCGAACCTCTGCGCGCGCGATCCGTCTGATCTCGTCTCGCTCCTCACGCGTGGTGAGCGTGATTCCTTCGAAGAGGCACTGCCGCACCGCTTGGTCGCAACCGTTCCTACTGAAGATAAACACGATTGCGGGGAGCAACTCGGTCTGGTCGAGCGCACGCACGATGTCTGCCCGCGACACGCGTCGCGTGCGACGCTGCGGAGGACGCCCCCGATCCCGACCGCCGCGTCCCCGCGAACGGCCGCCCTCGAGCATGCGGAGCTCGGGGTTCACCCTGCCCCGCGCAGCAAGCTCGCCGTCGCGGCCGACGTAGAGCGGCAACAGCTCCTTGGAGGTGAGCACGTGCTGGTAGAGCGGCACCGGACGGTGCTCCGAGAGAATCACGTCGGTGTCACCGCGCACGGCGTGCATCCAGTCGCCGAACTCTTCAGCGTTCGACACGGTCGCCGAGAGCGCCACGAGTCGCACGGGCCGCGGCAGATGGAGAATGATCTCCTCCCACACCGCGCCACGGAAGCGATCGCCAAGGTAGTGCACCTCGTCAAGCACCACAAACGCGAGGTCGGCGAGCGCGTCCGACTCCGCGTAGATCATGTTTCGCAGCACCTCGGTGGTCATCACCACGATCGGCGCGTCACCCCGGATGTTGAGGTCTCCCGTGAGGAGACCGACCTCTTCCTCGCCGTACTCCTCGCACAGCTCACGGAACTTCTGATTCGAGAGTGCCTTAATGGGTGCGGTGTAGAAGATGCGCGCGTCGCGTTCGCGCCGCGCAAGGTACACGGCGAACTCGGCCACGGTGGTCTTGCCGGACCCGGTGGGCGCGGCAACGAGCACGCTGCGGCCCTCCTCCAGCCGCTCGCACGCGGTCACCTGGAAGGCGTCGAGCGGGTAGTCGAGGCGGCTCGCGAAGAACTCGAGCGCGGTCTCACTCACTTCGTGTCCCCGGCGATATCGACGTCCACGTCTTCGGTGACGTCGATACCGTACTCCTCAAACTCTGCCTTCTTACGTTTGTCGACACGTTTATCGTGCAGGATCGCGATTCCCGCAGCACCGAAGTAGAGCAGGATCATCGGCACCGCGAGCAGGAACATGCTCATGATGTCTGCGGCAGGCGTGGTGATCGCGGCGAACAGGACGATGAGCAGGATCGCAACGCGCCAGCTCTTCAGGATCGACGCACCGCGAACCACGCCGATGAAGTTGAGCATGACGAGCAGCGCCGGGAGCACAAAGCCGACGCCGACGGCGAGGAGGAGCTTGATCGCAAAGTCGAGATACTTGCGCGCGTCAAGGAAGAACGCATCCTCGGGAGGCTGGAAGCTCGCCATGAGGCGCACGATGTTCGGAAGCACCAGCCAGCCTGCAAAGGCGCCGCCCAGGAAGAGCGGCACAGCCGCGGCGAGGAAGCCGACACCGTACAGCTTCTCGCGCCGTGTGAGCCCCGGAGCGAGGAACGCCCACACCTGATAGAGCCACACGGGCGAGGCGATCAGCACGGCGATGAACAGCGAGATCTGCACCTTCGTGTCGAACGCACCGGTGATGTCGCCGTACGCGATCGTGGCCTCGCGGCCCTGCTCCCCGAGCTGCGCGATCGGCATACGCAGCACATCCCAGACCCAGGGCGAGAGCAGCCAGCCCGCGACAAGCGCGACCGCAATCGCGATCGCCGCGATCATGAGCCGCTTTCGCAGTTCAACGAGGTGAGCGCCGAGGCTCATCTTGCCTTCTGGGTTGCGCTTCTTTCGCGGCTCTCGTGCCATTCGCTCAGTGTATCCCAGGTCGGTGCGCCACTGCCCGAGCGCCCTACTCTCCGTAGGCCGCGAGTGCGCGTGCCGCCCACTCCTGCACCGCGGCACGCGCCGCTGCCGGAGCTTCGATGGAGATCTCGCCGGGCGCGATCTGGACAAGCCTGATCGCCGCGTCAGCGTACCAGGCGTCGATTCGCACGCGCAGCACCCCGGGCGCGACCTCACCAAGCACCTCGGGCACAAACCCGTGAATGCGCGGCAGCGCGGCAGCAGACACGCGTGCGGTGATCTGCGAGACGTTCACAGCCGCTGGCGTCGCCGCTGGCGTCGCCGTCGGCTCCGCCGAGGAGGCCTCCGCGGAGTCTCCGAGCTGGGGGTCAAATATCTGGTCGACGCGGAAGGTGCGATCAGCACCTCGGTCTAGGCAGCGTCCGCGGAGATACCAGCCACCGGGCCGTTGGGTCAATGCGTGCGGGATCACGGTCCGCTCCGTCTCCGTGCCCGAGGCATCGCGATAGCGGAAACGCACCGTGCGGGCCCCGTCGATCGCCGCTACGATCACCGGAATGCGCTCGTCCTCTGGGTCGGCGCTTACGCTCACCACGGGCGCATCGGTGGCCCCGAGCGCGGCGCCCAGTTTCTCCGCGGTGGTGCGCGCGAGCTCCGCATCGGCCGCGGGCAGCACCGCGGTGAGCGCATGCAGTCCAGCGATGAGCGCAGCGGTCTCGGCGGGTGCAAAGCGGGGTGCGTCCTCGACCGCGACGGTTCGGGTGAGGCTCACGAGGTCTTGCTCCTCGAGAGCGTCCCAGTCGATGTCGAAGAGGTCTTGGTCCTGATAGCTGAGCGTCTCCCCCGGTACCCCGGCGGTGCCGAGGAACCGCACAAGCGAGCGCAGCAATTCGGGTGTCACACCGAACGTTGCTGCCAGCTCCGTGGTGGGAACCGGTCCGTGCTCTCGCAGGTAAGGCACAAGTGAGAGGAGCAGCAGCACGCGGTCGGGGCCGAGCACCGGGTTAGCCATGCGAGTCCTCCTCGTGCGCAGCAGCAATGCGGCGAAGGCCGGTGATGACGAGCTCGCGGAGCGCCGCTGGCTCACTCACTGCAACCTCCGCACCATACCCGATCAGCTCGGCGGCCAAGAGGTGCGGATCAAGCATGCCGAGCGTCAGTTCGACCCCGTCCTCACTGCTGGCCACGACCGCAGCGCGGGGCGTGAGACGCGCCTCCGCAACGGTGCCGCGACCGACACGAAGCGTCGCACGCTGCGACTCGCGCAGTCGCAGCAGTTCAGCCACCGCGGGGTCGGCCCGGTCCCGCAGCTCGGGCGCAAAGCGGGTCTGCTCGATCGTCACCGCCCCGCTGATGCGCGCAAGCAGGAAGACGCGCTCGGCAGCGCGCTCAAGGTCCCACGAAATAAGGTGCCAGCGACCATCGGCCCGGTGCAGACGCAGGGGCGCGACGCGACGCTCGAGCGGAGCGTCTCGACCGGGAAGCGTGTAAGCGAAGCGGACCACCCGACCGGCGTCGATCGCCTCCTGCAGCGCGGCCGCTGCAGGCTCGGCCGAGCCGAGCCGAGGAGCAACGCCGAGGTGCTGCAAGTCGAGCCCAGCACCCAGCGCCTCGAGTTTCATCGCAGCGCGGCGCGACTCAGCGCTCAGGCTGCCTTCCTGCCACGCGAGCGCGGCGAGGCGGAGCAGCACGAGCTCGCGCTCGCTGAACCTCAGTTCGCTCGGGAACTCGAGCAGTTCCTTCGAGATGCGGTATCGCGTGAGCTGATTGTTGCCTGGCTCTAGCGGAGAGTCGAGGGTCTCGATGTGGATACCCAGCCCGCGCAGTTGCTCCTTGTCGCGCTCAAACTGGCGGTCAAGTGCGAGGCTTGACTCCCCTGGAGTGAAGCGCTCGGCGTAGCCATACACCGAGGACAGGAGCTCGCGCTTCGTGAGCCCCTCAGGGCTCACGACCAGCGCGAGGACGAGACTGAAGACCCGCTGCTCGCTGGGAACCGTCGAGCGTGCGACCACTCGCGACCTCAGTTGACGCCGAGGATGTCGACGACCACCACGCGGGCCGAACCGCCCTCGTTCTCCACGATGACCACCTGCGAACCGACCTGCTTGCCGGTCAGCTGCGCGCGGAAGGTGTTTCCGGACGCGGCGACCTGCTCCTCGGTGCCGAACGACATGAGCCCCTGGGTCCAGGAGTTCTGCTGGACGGTGCCGTCCCAGCCCACGCTGAGCACCTGACCGATGACGTTCTGGTCTGCGCGCACCTTTTCTCCATCGCCCGCGATGCGGACGGCAGAACTCGTACCCTTCGGCGCCTCGCGGGGCGGCAGCACGACACCGGGCTGGCCCGTCTCGTCCGTGACCACCGCGGGGTAGCCATTCGGCAGACCACGCACGGGGCCCTGTGCGGCGAGCGGGCTCGCGGAAACTAGGTCGATCACGCCGACGAGCGATTCGCCCGGGGTCGCACCCAGCTGCATGGCGAGCTGCGCGCTGTCGGTGGGCGACAGCGCGAGCACGACCCGGTCTCCCTCGGCGGCGCAGCGCACAGCCTCGCTCAGCGGGTTTGCCATGTCCTCGGCGACGAGCAGGTACTCGGGTGCCATTTGGGGGTCGGCGAGTGCCGGACTTTCGTACAGGGGCTTCGCGCTCTTCGAGTCGAAGAACGACATGTTGACGCCAACCAGCGAGCGCTCGCCAGCGATCGCGCCATCGCTCGCCGGCGCCGACACGATCGTGCGCTGCGAGCTGACGATATCGGTGCCCTCCGGCACCTTCACCTGCGGCGTCGTCCCGGCTTCGCCGAGCACCACCACACTGTTGCTGAGCGCGCCAGGCTGCATGACGGGCGTGCAGTCAGCGCGCGCCGCCTCCTGCGCGGAGGTGCAGCCGGTCAACCCGACGATGAGCAGCGCGGACGCTGCAGTTGCGGGAACGAGTCGACGAAGCATATGCACCTCTCGCGGAAGCCTGTGTGAACCCCGCCATCCTATCGAACGTCGGCTGATGCTCGCCGCATTGCAGCTCCCATCAGCCGACACGAACTAATTCTGGGTATCGGTATCCGGTGTATCGGCACGACGCTCACTCGCAAAGTTGCGCGCTTCGCGCACCTTCTTCCGCAGCACCTTCTCGCTCTTCTGACGCTCACCGACCACCTCGGGAGTCCACACCTCGTCGCTCGACGCGCCCTCGGCGAGGTCGGGCAACCAGTTTGCGAGGTCTGCATCGCTGAACTCGCTCTTCGACGCGCGACGCTTGAGGCTCGGCACAACAGTGTTGGGCGCGAGGCGGCGTGCGGTGATGAGGAAGCCAGTGTGCGCCACCATGCGGTGATCCGGGCGCACCGCGAGTCCTTCGACGTGCCAGCCGCGCACCATTGTCTCCGAGGACTGCGGGTGCGTGAACTGGCCGCTGCGGCGAATCTGCTCGGCCGTGCGCGAGAGCTGCGTCACCGTAGCGACGTAGCAAATCAGTACACCGCCGGGCTGCAGCGCCTCCGCGGCAACATCGACGCACTCCCACGGCGCGAGCATGTCGAGCACCACACGGTCAACCGAACCGGCTGGGCAGGTTGCGGGCAGCGTGTCCTGCAAATCGCCGACCGTGAGGGTCCAGTTCTCGGGCACGGAACCCGAGAAGGCGGCAACGTTCGCGCGAGCGACATCGGCGAACTCATCGCGGCGCTCAAACGAGAAGAGTTCACCCTGCTCGCCGATCCCACGCAGCAGGTGGAGCGACAGAGCACCGGAGCCAACTCCAGCCTCGACGACGCGCGCGCCGGGGAAAATGTCGGCGAGCGAGAGGATCTGTGCGGCGTCCTTCGGGTACACAATGGCGGCGCCGCGCGGCATCGACATCACGAAGTCGGAGAGCAGCGGTCGCAGCACGAGATACTCCTCGCCGCTGCTGTTGCTCACCACGGACGCGTCAGGCAAGCCAACGAGATCCGCGTGCGCGATCACGCCGCGGTGGCTGTGAAACTCCCCCTCGGGCACGAGCGTGATCGTGTTCAGCCGCCCCTTCGGTCCGGTGAGCTGCACGCGGTCGCCGTAGCCGAGCGGCCCGCTCGGGGCGGGGGTTCCGGCTGCTGTGTCCTGATCGCTCACGCGAGTTCTCCTGTTTCTGTCTGCTGCTGTGAATCACGACGGACGCTCGTGTGCGCCCGGAATCGCTCCGAAAGTCTATCGGCGTCCACGCCCGCGAGGCTCGGCCACAACTCGTGCGCCGGCACACCCGTGAGGTCAACGAGGTTCGGGATCCCAATCGCCACGGCGCCCGAAGCGTGCGCAGCGCGCAGGCCGCTGCCGGAGTCCTCGAGTGCCAGGCACTCTTCGATAGGCGCACCGACGAGCGCGGCGCCCAGATGATACGGCTCAGGGTCCGGCTTCTCGCGGCTCACCTCATCGCCCGCGATTGACGCAACGAAGTGCGCGTCCGGCGGCAGCAGCGCGAGCACGGCGTCGGCGATCTCGCGCACCGCCATCGTGACGAGTGCGCTCGGGATCCCCGCGGCGCCGAGCGAGCGCAGCAGTTCGACGGCCCCCGGACGCCACACGGGGCCGGCCTCGCGGAGACCCGCAATCACGCCAGCGGTCCACTCGTCGATGATCTCGTCGGCAGAGAGCGGCACGCCGAGCTTTTGGAAGACGCCGGCGGCGGCGCGCAATCCCGAACCGACGAGGCCATCACGCACCTCATCAGTCAACTCGATGCCGTATCGGCGAAGCATCGCCAGCTCGGCGTCGAGCCACAGTGGCTCGGAATCAATCAGGGTGCCGTCCATGTCCCACAGCACTGCCGCGGGCGTTCGCTCGGAGAGGATCGCGCTCATCCGGAACATTCTACTGAGCGTCAGCGGGATATCCTGGTGAACGATCGTCTCTGGACGTTCAGTTCGTTGTCCCGCAATCGCAAGGAGCACCTCGTCGTGACCGCCGCCTCTCCCGGGTACCCCCGTGTACTCATCGCCGCTTTCCAGGGCTGGAGCGACGCGGGCGACGCGACGAGCGACGTGCTGCAGCACCTCGCGGAACTCACGGGCGCGGAGCCACTGCACATTCTTGGTTCCGAGGGCTACGTGGACTATCAGGTGCACCGGCCGAAGCTCGTCATCGACGAGCAGGGGAACCGGTCGATCGAGTGGCCCGACACAAAGTTGCTCGGCACTGTGCAGCGTCCCGGTGCCGAAGATGATCCCGACGCCGAGACCGTACGCCGCATTGACGGTGGCCGAGTCACCGAGCTCTTCCTGCTCTCCGGTGTCGAGCCGGCGCGCGATTGGCAGAGCTTCGCCGACGAGATCGTCGAGCTCGTGGATGTCTGGGGAATCGACACCGTCATCATCCTGGGTTCGATGTACTCCGACGCGCCGCACTCGCGTCCCGTCGTCACGACCATTACGAGCGATAGTCAGGAGCAGCGCGATCGCACCGGCGCGATCCGCAGCACCTACGAGGGCCCAGCGGGCATTGCCAGCATCGTCGAGCTCGCGCTCACGGCCGCGGGCCTTGCCCCCATTTCGCTGTGGGCTCAGGTACCGCACTACGTGCACAGCACCCCCTCACCGAAGGTGACGCTCGCACTGCTGGACAAGCTCGAGGAACTGCTCGACGTCGTGATTCCGCGGGGTGAGCTCCTCACGCTCGCGAACGAGTGGGAGGCGAACATCAATCGGATTGCCGCTGCCGACGAGGACATGACGCGCTACATCCGCGGGCTCGAGGAGTCGCGCGATGAAGCCCTCGCGGCGGAGACGACAGGCGACGCAATCGCCGCGGAGTTTGAGAAGTTCCTCGAGGACGGCTCGCGCGCGGCAGAGCCGCATGCTGCAGGTCCGGGCGACGCGCCGCGTGAGGGCGACGCGGGCGACCAAACCACCGCAGACGACACGAGCCCCGCGGACGACACGAACCCCGCGGACCACACGAAGCCCGAAGGCTCCGACGGAGAAGTCTGAGATCTCGGGCGCACCGAGCGTTCCTCTCGAGCACGCACGCGAGTGCTCTAGCGCGCACGCGAAAACGCCGCGGGTGAGGATTCCTCACCCGCGGCGTTTCGTCGCCGAGCGGCGACCTAGAGCTTCACGCCGAGCAGTGCACGCACCGCGTCGGCGACGAGCTGCGGCGAATCGACGCCCTGGTCGAGCGCCGCATCGAGCGTGGCCAGCATCACCGGCGTATCGAGGTCGTTCGCAAGCGCCGCGCGCAGCTGCTGCACCACCGTGCCCGCTGCGACAGGGTCAGCGCTGGTGCGCTCAAGCCCCGCTCGCCACGCCTCGAGCCGGCGCGTCGCGGTTGCCAGATCGGCATCGAGCCACTCCCACTCAGAGCGGTAGTGATGCGCGAGCAGGCCGAGTCGAATCGCGGAGGGATCAGCTCCGCCGTCGAGCAGCTTCGACACGAAGACGAGATTGCCGCGCGACTTCGACATCTTGTGCCCCTGGTACGCGACGAGGCCCACGTGGCAGTACGCGTGCGCAAGCGGCGTGCCTGAGAGCGCGGTCGCGTGCGCTGCAGTGTATTCGTGGTGCGGGAAGATCAGATCGGAGCCCCCACCCTGCACGGTGAACGCGCCGCCGAGCGCGCCCGTGGCGATCACGGAGCACTCAATGTGCCAGCCGGGTCGCCCCTCGCCGACGGGCGACTCCCAGCTCGGCTCCCCCTCGCGTGCGGCGCGCCACAGCAGCGGATCGAGCGGCCCGCGCTTCCCCGGTCGATCGGGATCCCCGCCGCGCTCCGCGCTCAGTCGACGCATCAGTTCGGGATCGTAGGGCGCAACATCGCCAAGTCGCCACTGCGAGTCGCGCTCCGCCGCGGCGGTGTCGAAGTAGACATCGTCCGTCGCGGTGTCGCTCGTGGGCACACGGTACGCGAAACCGAGTTCGATGAGCCGCTGCACAGCGGCAGCGATCTCGTCGATCTGCTCCGTGACGGCGATGAAGTGCTCGGGCGGCAGCATGCCGAGTCGGTGCATGTCGGAGCGGTAGAGCCCGATCTGCGAATCGGCGAGGCCACGCCAATCCACACCGGTGTCGTTCGCGCGCTCGAGGAGCGGATCGTCAACATCGGTGATGTTCTGCGCGTACACGGTCTCGATCCCGGCGTCGCGCCAGGCGCGCTGCATGATGTCGAACGTGAGGTACGTGAAGGCGTGGCCCAGGTGGGTCGCGTCGTAGGGCGTGATCCCGCAGACGTACAGCAGTGCGCGTCCGTCGGGAATCGCGGGATGCTCCAGGCGCTCAGTCGCCGTGTTGAAAAGCTTCGGTGCGATGCCTGTGCCGGGAAGCTCAGGAACCTCGGGCGGGGTCCAGGTCCTCACAGCGCACCGCCCGTAGCCACCAGCGCAGAGCCTGCGGCGGTGGCGCCACCATCAGCGGAGAGCACGCCCGTGCTGAGCAGCACGATGATCACGATGCCAAGCAGCACCCGGTACACCACGAAGGGCATGAAGCTGCGCTTCGAGATGTACTGCATGAACAGGCCGATCACGAACAGCGCGATGACGAACGCAACGATCGTTGCGATGATCGTGAGCCCCATCGGCGTGCTGTCAGCAGGCGCCTTCAGCGCTTTGAAGAGCTGGTAGAAGCCCGAGCCGAACACCGCGGGGATCGCCAGCAGGAACGAGTACCGGGCGGCAGCCTCACGGGTGTACCCCATGAGGAGGCCCGCGGTGATCGTGCCGCCCGAGCGCGAAACCCCCGGGATCAGCGCGAGCGCCTGCGCAAAGCCGAAACCGAGGCCGTGCTTCCAGGTGAGCTGATCCAGCGGGCGCTGCTTGCGGCCGATACGATCCGCGATCCCGAGCAGGATGCCGAAGACAATCAGCATGATCGCGACGAACCAGAGCGAGCGCAGCGTGCCCTCGATCTGATCCTGGAAGAGCAGCCCGAGCACCACGATCGGAATCGTGCCGAGGATGATCCACCAGCCCATCAGCGCGTCAGGATCCTTGCGATCGATCTTGCCGGTGAGTGACTTGAACCAGCGGCCGATGATGCGCACAATGTCACGCCAGAAGAACACGATCACCGCAGCCTCGGTACCGATCTGCGTGATCGCGGTGAACGCTGCACCAGCGTCGCCGATGCCCATGAGTTCGCTCGCGATACGGAGGTGCGCGCTCGACGAAATCGGGAGGAACTCAGTGAGTCCCTGAATGATGCCGAGCAGAATCGCCTCGAAGATTCCCATGCTGTCCTTTCGTGGCGGACGCACGAGGGCGCCCCAGCGAATTCAGGCCGCCGTCCAGACTAGCCCACGGCGAGCGGCGCGCCCGTTCGTGTCTGGGCGCGGCGCTCAGGCGCATCGACTAGTAGCTGCGCAGCAAGTCGACAAGCACGCGGTGCCCAAAGTCGAGGGCGTCGAGGGGCACACGCTCGTCGACGCCGTGGAACATTCCGGGGAAGTCGAGGTCTGCGGGCAACCGGAGCGGGGCGAAGCCGTAGCCCACGATCCCAAGGCGTGACAGCGCCTTGTTGTCCGTGCCTCCGGAGAGCAGGTACGGCAGCACCCGCGCCTCCGGATCGTGCAACCGGAGGCTCGCCTTCATCGCGTCGACGAGCTCGCCCTCAAACGGCACCTCGAGCCCGATATCAGAGTGCACCGTCTCGATCTCGATGTCTGCGCCGACGATCTCCTGAATCTTCGCGAGCACATCCGCCTGCTCGACGGGGAGCGAGCGCACGTCCACGAGCGCCTCTGCAGTGTCGGGGATGACGTTGTGCTTGTACCCGGCGGTGAGCACGGTGGGGTTGCTCGTATTGCGCAGGCTCGCCTGGATAAAGCCGCCGCCCTTGCCGAGGCGCAGCACCAGTTCCTCGGGCGCCACCTCGAGCGGATCCTCGCCGAAGATCGCGGCGATCTCAGAGATGAGCTCGCGCGTGGTGTCGCAGAGCGCCAGCGGCCACTCGTGCCGGCCAAGCGCGGCGATGGCCTCGGCGAGGCGGGTCACCGCGTTGTCCTGCCACACGCGCGAACCGTGCGCGGCGGTCCCCCGAGCACGGAGGCGAATCCAGTCGAGCGCCTTCTCCCCCGTCTGCACGAGGTACGCGCGGGTGCCGCCAATGTCGATCGAGTAGCCGCCCACCTCACTGATCGCGGTACCAGCGCCCGCGAAGAGCTCGGGGTGGTGTTCGACGAGGTGGTGGGCGCCGTAGACGCCGCCGTTCTCCTCGTCAGCGAAGAATGCGAGCACCACGTCACGCTTCGGCTTCTCCCCTGCCCGCAGAAGCTCCGCGATCGCCGTGAGGATCATGGCGTCCATGTCCTTCATATCGACCGCGCCGCGCCCCCACAGCATGCCGTCACGAATCTCACCCGCAAATGGGTCCACCGTCCAGTTGGCGGGGTCCGCGGGCACGACGTCGAGGTGTCCATGCAGCACGAGCGCAGGCAGCTCGGGATCGCGCCCGGCGACGCGCGCCACCACGCTCGCGCGCCCCGGAGCCGACTCGATGATGGTCGGCTCAAGTCCGAGTTCGTTCAGGTACGCAGCGACGTAGTCGGCGGCCGGCCGCTCGGGCTCCGCGTCACCACCGCCGCGGTTACTCGTATCGATCCGGATCAGGTCGCGGGCGATGCGTACGGTTTCCGAAAGCTCGTGCTCGGTCGATTCGGTGCTCATGCCCCCAGGGTATCCGGCCAGCACGAGCTTTCGCGAGGGATTGCGCCTCGTGACGCGCAGGCCCCGTGCGGTGGTCCAGGTGATCAGAGCTTCCTGGGAATGCGCCTGCTGCGCGGGACTGGGCCATGGGAGGACACTGATCCCGAGGCCCCGAGCCTCACGCACCCGACTACGAAACGAGGTTCCGTCATGAACACCACCATCGTCCCCGAGCGCTTCACTGGGAAGACCGCAATCGTCACCGGGGCCGGGTCCGGGATCGGCAAGGCAATCGCGCAGCGGATCCTTACCGAAGGCGGCACCGTCGTGGCCTCCGACGTGTCCGCGGAACGCCTCGCAGCGTTTGCTGAGGAGGCCGGCTCAGACAGGCTCCGCACGGTGGTAAGCGATGTGACGAGCGAAGCCGACGTTGCGAAGCTCGTTGCCGCGGCAGATGGCCCGATCGACGCCGTAGCGAACAACGCCGGCATCATGGACGGCTTCCTGCCCGCGCACGAGGTTGAGGACGAGCTCTGGCAGCGCGTATTCGACATCAACGTCATGGGCGTGATGCGCCTCACCCGCGCGGTGCTGCCCGGCATGCTTGAGCGCGGAACCGGCACGATCGTCAATACCGCGAGCGAGGCGGGGATCCGGGGCAATGCGGCGGGCGCCGCGTACACCGCTTCCAAGCACGCGGTGGTCGGCTTCACGAAGAACACGGCGTTCATGTACGGCCGCAAGGGCATCCGAGTGAACGCCGTTGCCCCGGGCGGCGTCGCCACGAACGTCGACGGCACCTTCAAGTCCGACTACGCGGCGCAGCTGATGGGCCCTGCATTCCAGACGCTCGGTTTTGCGCCGGCGACTCCCGAGCAGCTCGCCAGCGCAATCACGTGGCTGCTGAGCGACGACTCGAGCAACGTGAACGGCGTGGTGCTGGCATCGGACGGTGGCTGGTCCGCACAGTAGTCACCCTTGAGGGCTCTCGAGCGTGACCGCACAGCGCACGCGCTTGGGAGTCCCGGGGAATGCAAGAAGCCCCCTCCCGAAGGAGGGGGCTTCTTTGTTCACGTGCGCGGAGGGGGACTTGAACCCCCACGCCCTAATACGGGCACTAGCACCTCAAGCTAGCGCGTCTGCCATTCCGCCACCCGCGCGAACACTGTGACTTGTTCTTCCCGGTTTCTCACCGGCCGAACAGATAGTAATTTAGCACGGAATCGCAACTCCCCTCCAATTCGGCCGGGAACTCGCGCGCGTCGCGCATGATTCCGCCGTTTTTCCTACCGGCCGATTTCTGCGACCACGGCGCCCGTTGCGCTCACGAGGTCGTTCGGGGCGAGCTCGAGGTCAAGGCCGCGCCTGCCGCCGGATACGAGCACGGTGTCGTACGTGAGGGCCGATCCGTCGAGCACCGTGCGGAGGCGGCTGCGCTGGCCCAGCGGGCTGATGCCACCCACGACGTAGCCAGTGCGACGCTCTGCGAGCGCGGGGTCGGCCATCGCCGCCCGCTTGCCACCGAGGGCTGCGGCGAGCGCTTTCAGGTTGAGCATGCCGGAGACGGGCACAATCGCCACCGCGAGGGCGCCGTCAACATCGGCGAGCAGGGTCTTGAACACGCGCTCCTCGGGCACCCCGAGAGCGGCCGCGGCTTCGCCCCCGAAATCGGTGACCGCGGGGTCGTGCGTATAGCTGCGTTCCGTGAATGCGATCCCGAGCTTCGTGAGCGCGACGGTGGCGGGCGTGGATCCGGCTGCGGCTTTCTTCCCCATGCGTCCCACACTAGCGAGCAGCCGAGCAGCCGAGCAGCCGAGCAGCCGAGCAGCCGAGCAGCCGAGCAGCCGAGCAGCCGAGCAGCCGAGCAGCCGAGCAGCCGAGCGGGCCGCCGGTGTCGCTACGGGCGGAGCCGGCGGCGCAGCAGGTCGATGCGCTTCTGGAGCTGTGTCACTGAGGACTGGGCGACCGGGGGGCCACCGCAGACGCGACGGAGCTCGTTGTGGATCTCCTTGTGCGGCTCTCCCGAGACCTTCGAGTACATGCCCACGAGACTGTTGAGCAGCTTGCGCTGCTCGCCGAGCGTGCGGTGCAGGGCCTCGGGTTGCTGCGCCCGATCGGGTGCGTGTTCGAGAATGCCCTGCTTTTCTGCGCTCGAGCGGGCCTGGCGGGCCTGCCGCTGCTGGAGGAGGGCTCGCACGTCTTGCGGTTCGAGGAGGCCGGGGAAGCCCAGGAACTCGAGTTCCTCCTCGCTCTCCACCTCCGCGTAGCCACCGAACTCAGCGCCATCGAACACCGCGCGGTCGAAGTGCGCGTCGGAGGAGAGCGCCTGGTAGACGAAACCTTCGCCCTCTGCGAGCTCCTCGGATGCGCGGTCCTCCCGCTCCGCCTCGGCCATGAGCGCGGCTTCCGCGTCCCACATCTCCTCCGCGCTCTTGGGGCCCTCGAGAACGTGACCGCGCTCTTTCTCGAGCTCCGCAGCAAGCTGCATGAGCGCCGGTACGTTGGGGATGAATACCGAGGCAACTTCACCCCGGCGGCGCGAGCGCACGAAGCGGCCGATCGCCTGCGCAAAGAACAGCGGGGTGGATGAGCTGGTCGCGTACACGCCGACCGCGAGGCGCGGCACGTCGACCCCCTCAGACACCATGCGCACGGCGACCATCCAGCGGGAGTCACCCTTCGAGTACTCGTCGATGCGCTCGGAGGCGCCGCTATCGTCCGAGAGGATGAGGGCGACCTCCTCCCCCGTGATCGCCTGGAGCTGTTGCGCGTATGCTTTCGCGGCAGCGTGGTCCGTCGCGATGACCAGACCCCCGGCGTCGGGGATCTGCTGGCGCACCTCGGTGAGCCGGCGGTCGGCCGCGCGCAGCACCTTCGAGATCCAGTCGCCCGCCGGGTCGAGCGCCGTGCGCCAGGCCTGAGAGGTGATGTCCTTCGTGTTGCCCTCACCGAGGGCGGCCTCCATCTCTTCACCCGCCGAGGTCTGCCAGCGCATCTTCCCCGCGTACACCATGAAGATCACGGGGCGGACGATGCCGTCGGCGAGCGCGCGCCCATAGCCGTAGTCGTAGTCAGTGAGCGACACTTTGGAGCCATCGCCCTGCGGCGCGTACTGCACGAACGGGATCGGCGCCTCGTCCGAGCGGAACGGGGTTCCCGTGAGCGAGAGCCGTCGCTTGGCGGAACCGTAGGCTTCGCGAATCGCATCGCCCCAGCTGAGCGCATCGCCGCCGTGGTGCACCTCATCCATGATGACGAGCGTGTCGGTGTTCTCGGTGAGCAGTCGGTGCTGCACCGGCTTCATCGCGATCTGCGCGTAGGTCACGACCACACCGTGGTACTGGTTGCCGTAGCCGAGGCCGTCACTGTTTGAGTAGCGAGGGTTCAGCCGAATGCCGGCGCGCATCGCCGCGTCCGCCCACTGCACCTTCAAGTGCTCGGTGGGGGCGACGACGATAATCTGGCGCACGGTGTGGTTGGCGCGGAGGATCGCGGCGAGACGCAGCGCGAAGGTCGTCTTGCCTGCGCCGGGGGTCGCTGAAGCGAGGAAGTCCCGAGGCGCAGCCTCCAGGTACTTCCTGATCGCCTCCTCCTGCCAGGCGCGCAGCGTGCCGGCGGTGCCGTGCGCCGCGCGCTCGGGATAGGCGGGCGGCAGGTGCTCGGCGGCGCTGGTCCCCGGCAGGTGGAGGCCCGGGTCCGAATCTGTCACAGCGCCCTAGACTATCGGTACTACGTGCACACCACTTCCGGTGGGCCGCGGGAGAATGAGGAGTTTCGGTATGGCACAGGATGGGACGGGTGTAGAGCTCCCCTGGTCGCGCTTCGTGGCCATTGGCGATTCCTTCACCGAGGGTGTTGGTGATCCTGACGCAGACAGCCCGGGCGGGTTGCGCGGCTGGGCCGACCGCTTCGCCGAGGTGCTCGCTAGCACCGACGAAGACTTCTCGTACGCAAATCTTGCGGTGCGCGGCAAGCTCATCCAGCAGATCGCGGACGAGCAGGTGGCGGTAGCGCAGGATCTGCGTCCCGACCTCATCAGCGTGTGCGCGGGCGGCAACGATGTGATCCGCCCCGGCACCGATCCCGACGAGGTTGCGGAGAAGCTCGACCAGATCGTCACCCGGCTCTCTGAGACGGGCGCGACGATCCTCCTGTTCACGGGCGTCGACACCGCGTTTCAGCCGGTCTTCCGCAGCATTCGCGGCAAGGTCGCGATCTTCAACGAGAACGTTCGCAAGGTGGCTCAGCGCCACGACTGCGTGGTGGTGGACCAGTGGTCGATCGCAGAGCTGCAGGACAGCCGTTTTTGGGCGGGTGACCGCCTGCACCTCAATGCGCTCGGTCACCACACGATCGCCCGCGCCGCGCTCGACGCACTGAACGTGCCCCACGATCTTGGTCCCCTCGACCCGCCGCCGCTCCCCGAGCGCAACTGGCGTGAGGCCCGCAAAGAGGACGTCGTGTGGGCGCGCGAGCATCTCGTGCCCTGGGTGATTCGCCGGATTAAGCACGTCTCGTCGGGCGATGGCATTGTGGCGAAGCGCCCGGAACCCGCAACCGTGTTCCAGCCACGCCATGGGGCTGACGTGGCGGAGTCGAACGAGTAGGCTGACGACATGGCATCTCTCACGAAGCAGCTTGCAGACACCGTGACGCAGGTCGGGGTGCACTCCGCATATGGAGCACCCGTCGACGTTGACGGCACCACGATCATGCCGGTCGCGTGCACCACGTACGGCTTTGGGGCCGGCGAGGGCTCCGGCGACGGCGAGGGCAGCGTGTCCGGCACCGGCGAGGCGTCGGGCGGCGGAGGCGGCGGCATGTCGATCCCCGTGGGTGCGTACGTGACCCGCGACGGTCGCACCCGCTTCGAGCCGAACCTCATCGCGCTGCTCGTCGTGGCAGTCCCCTTCGTGTGGGTGGCGGGTCGCGCGCTCTCGCGCATCATCCGCGCGCTCAAGCGCTAGGTCTTCGGGCAACGGAGACGCTTTAGCGCGAGGCGCGATCCGGCGGGCCGCTCAGGCAGGCAGCCAGATGAGTGGTCCGCGCGGCAGCAGCTCGGGATCGAAGCGCTCCGCGAGCTGCGCGGTGGTCACGACGTCCCCCGCCCGGGCAAGGTCAAGTGACGCTGCGAGTTCACTCAGCACCCGCGCAGCGGACACCCCGCCGGCGCGAAGCTCGGCGAGGGTCACCGCACCGTCGCGCTTCGCGAGGCGTTTTCCCGTCGGCCCGAGCACGAGCGGAACGTGCGCGTACTCGAGCGCTGGCGGGCTCGGCAAACTCAGCAGGCGCTGCAGCAGGATCTGCCGTGGCGTGGACGGCGCAAGATCGTCCCCGCGCACAATCTGGTCGACCCCCATCGCCGCATCATCCACGACGACGGCGAGGTTGTACGCCACGGTTCCGTCGCCGCGACGCAGCACGAAGTCGTCAATCTCTCCGTGCAACTGATCCCCCAAGACGCGGTCCGTGTACTGCGGCGCCGCCGTGCCCGCCGGCACGCGCAGCCGCAGCGCTGGCGTGCGAGGCAGAATCCGCTCGCGCGCGGCCTCTCGCTCGGCCAGGCTCAGCTCGCGACAAGTGCCCGGGTAGGCGCCCGGCGGCGCGTGCGGCGCGGTAGGCGCCGCGAGAATGTCCTTCCGCGTGCAGAAACACTCGTATACGAGCCCAGCATCGGCAAGCTGCGCGATCGCCGCGGCGTGGTCCTCACCGCGGGCAGATTGCAACACGGGCTCGTCATCCCAGTCGAGGCCGAGTTCGGCCAGGTCGTCAAGCTGGCGCAACGCGCTCCCTGCGTCGCGCGCACGGTCGAGATCCTCGATCCGAATCAAAAATCTGCGGCCGCTCGTGCGCGCGAACAACCAGGCCAACAGCGCGGTGCGCAGGTTTCCAAGGTGGAGGTCTCCCGAAGGGCTCGGGGCATAGCGGCCTGCCCCCGTCGCGCGTACTGGCATGCGCCCATCTTCCCACGCAGCGGGTTGGGTGACACGCCGGCGCGGTCCATAGACTCGAGGGGAACGCGCGGCGCAGCGCGGCAAGCTGCCGTGTGCGCGGGGATCCCGCGCCGCCGCCCACCGCCGCAATCCCCGTACCGACAAGGAAGACGACTATGGCTGATCTGCAGGACCTCGAACGCCTCCTGGGAGACCGACTGGTACGCGATGCCTCGGTGCTTGCCGAGCTCTCGCACGACAGCTCTCGGGTGGGCCCCGAGGGGGCGCCGCGCGCCGCCGTGCGTGCGACGAGCACCGCCGATGTCTCGGCCGCGCTCGCATGGGCGCATGAGCACGACGTGCCGGTGAGCGTGCGTGGGGCAGGCACCGGGCTCGCGGGCGGGGCGAACGCCTATCCGGGCGGGCTCGTCGTCTCGCTGGCAGACATGACGGAAATCGTCGAGATCGACGCGGCGAACCGCACGGCGACCGTGCAGGCGGGCGTGATCACCGCGCAGCTCGACGCTCGCGCGCGCGAGGCCGGTCTCTTCTTCCCACCGGATCCGGCGAGCGCCCGCACCTCAACCATCGGCGGCAACATCGCGACGAACGCGGGTGGCCTCCGCTGCGTGGCACACGGGGTGACGAACGACTCGGTTGCCGCACTCGTCGTGGTGCTTGCTGACGGCCGCGTCATGCGCACCGGCGCACGCACCCGCAAGAACGTGGTCGGGTACGACCTCACGAGCCTGTTTGTCGGATCAGAGGGGACGCTCGGCGTCGTGACCGAAGCGACAGTCCGTCTGAAGCCGATTCCGCCGGGCACCCCGCGCACCTTCCGCGCCAGCTTTGACACGCTCGAGGCCGCGGGCAGCGCCGTGACCGCGATCGTGAACGGAGACGCACAGCCCGAAGTGCTCGAACTCATGGACGCGCTCAGCGTCGAGATCATCGAGTCGTTCCAGCCGAGCGGGCTCACCGTTCCCGCGGGCGCGATGCTCGTCGGGCAGACCGTGGGGCTCGACGCAGCGGCGAAAGCCGAGTCGATCACGGCGACCTGTCGCGCGCAGGGCGCAACCGAGACGGAGATCTCCGACACCGACGCGCTGCTCGAGGCGCGTCGGCTCTCGAACCCGGCGCTCAACGCGCGCGGACTGAAGATCGGTTGCGACGTCGGGGTCCCCGTTGCCGCGCTCGCCGAGGTGTTTCACGGCATCGCCGAGATCTCCGAGCGCCACGGCAAGCGCGTATCGACGGTGGCTCACGCGGGCGATGGAAACCTCCACAGCACAGTGGAAGCGCCCGACGATGCGGCGGGCATCGCCGCGGCCGACGCGGTGATCGACGACATCACGAAGCTCGCAATCTCACTGGGCGGGACGATCTCGGGTGAGCACGGCATCGGCTCGGTGAAGCAGCACGAACTCCCCTGGCAGCTCGACGAAGCGGCGCTCGATGTGCAGCGTGCGATCAAGCTCGCGCTTGATCCTCGGGGGATCCTCACGCCCGGGCGGGGAATCTAGCGAGGTCGCACCACCCGTCGGCGGAAGCGCCGGCGAGTGGTCCACTTCCACGGGAACAGACTGGTCCACCGCGTGGGCCAGTGGGAGGATCGGCTCATGCGTATCCTCTCCATTCAGTCCGCCGTAGCCTACGGCCACGTCGGCAACTCGGCTGCGGTCTTCCCGCTGCAGCGCCTCGGCGTCGAGGTCATGCCCGTGCACACCGTCCTCTTCTCGAACCACACCGGCTATGGTGCCTGGCGCGGGCCCATGCTCACGGGCGACGACGTGCGCGAGGTCGTGACGGGCATCGAGGAGCGCGGTGGCCTGGCCGGCGTCGACGCGGTGCTTTCCGGATACCAGGGCGGCGACAGCATCGGCGACGCGATTCTCGATGCGGTGGCCCGAGTGAAGCGGCACAGCCCTGACGCGATCTACGCGTGCGATCCAGTCCTGGGCAACGCGCTCTCAGGCTGCCACGTGGCACCCGAGGTACAGAATCTGATTCGGGATCGCGTCGTTCCGCAGGCCGATCTGATCACGCCAAATCAGTTCGAGCTCGGCTTCCTCACGGGGACCTCCCCCGACACGCTCGAATCGACGCTCGCGTCAGCCGACCTCGCCCGCGCCCAGGGGCCGAGCACCGTGCTCGTCACGAGCGTCGCGCGGCCCGAGGCGCCGGAGGGGACGATCGAAATGCTCGCCGTCACCCCCGAGGGTGCGTGGCTGACCCAGACCCCGCGCCTACCCATCAAGGCGAACGGTTCAGGCGACGTCACTGCCGCGCTCTTCACGGCCCACCTGCGCCGCACAGGAGACCCCGCAACCGCGCTGACACACACGGCGGCGAGTGTCTACGAGCTCCTCGAGCACACCCTGGCTTCAGGGGAACGCGAACTGCAGCTCATTGCCGCTCAGGAGGCGTACGTTGCCCCGCAGTACAGTTTCACCGCGGAGCGAGTGCGCTAGGCAATTCCCCCGCTCGGCGCGGCCAGTGCGGCGCCGAGCGCAATGCCCAAGAGTGCGAGAGCAACCGCGACGAGGAGCACTCCCACGGCGTTGAGCAGCGCCGCTGCCGGTCGCCGTTCAAGGATCATGCGCGCGGTGTCGAGACTCGCGGTGCTGAAGGTCGTGTATCCGCCGAGGAAGCCACTTGCGAGCACGCTCCACAGCGGCTCGGCGAGCACGACGCCCGCGAGTATCCCCAGCACGAACGAACCGGACAGGTTGACGACGAGAATCCCCCAGGGGAAGCGCTCGCGCAGCCGAGCGGGGATCCACTGGTCAACGGCAAAGCGCGCCGCCGCGCCGAGACCACCACCCAGGGCTACACCGATCACGGTGAGCATGCCCCACCCTCCTGAGGACGTCATCCACCGCCCCCTCGAACGACCCCGGGCTCGCCGCGTCGCCCGCGCAGGGCACGCCCAAGCGCGATGCCAACCAGGCTCGCCGCAAGTCCTCCGAGCACTGTCGCGCTCGCGTAGCCGAGGGCAAGAAGAATTGTGCCGGAACGTAGCATCTCCGCGAGCTGCGTGGCCAACAAGCTGTACGTTGTGAATCCCCCGAGCACCCCCGTGCCCGCAAGAAGCTGAGCGCGGCGCCACCGCGGCCGAGCAGCCACCACCTCAACAAGCAGTCCAAGCAGGGCTGCGCCGAGGATATTCACCGCGAGCGTGGCGATCGGCCACCCATCGCGCACTCCGAGCCACTCTCCCACGCCAAACCGAGCGAGGGATCCGAGCGCGCCCCCGAACGCGACGAGGGCAACGTCCCTGAGTCGTGCACCGATCCCGGATGCCGCGTCTGACATCGCCGCTCCCTTCGCTCCGCGCGCCCCATCCTCCCATTGAGCTCACGACTGTGCGCGGCGCGGCTCGCCCAGAATTCGCTTTTTCGATCATTCAATGTTTAAAGTTAGGCTATCCGAACTTTCAATTTCGACACAGTGAAGGAAGTCCATGAACGCTCATCTCAGCGCCCGACGCTCTGCGCGACTCCGCGGTACGCTCGGCGCAAGCGCCGTCCTCACGGCGGCTAGCGTGCTGCTCGCCGGGTGCTCCACCTCGGCGGCGAACAGCGCGTCTGATCCGGCAGACGATCGGCCAGTAGTGCTCACCACCTTCACGGTGCTCGCGGACATCGCGGAGAACGTGGCGGGCGATCATCTTCGCGTTGCCTCCATCACCAAGGTGGGCGCTGAGATCCACGGTTACGAGCCCACGCCCGGAGACATTGCGCGCGCATCTGAGGCTGACCTGATTCTCGACAACGGGCTCGGCCTCGAGGCCTGGTTCGCCAAGTTTGTCGATCAGCTCGACGTGCCGCACGTGGTGGTCACGGAGGGCATCGAACCGCTCGAAATCACCGCAGACGCGGATGCGGGGAAGCCGAACCCGCACGCGTGGATGAGCCCACGCGTCGTGCAGCAGTACGTCGACACGATGGCCGACGCATTCGCGACGCTTGACCCGGCACACGCAGGCGATTACCGCAGCAATGCAGTCGCCTATCAGGCGGAACTGCAGGAGGTGCAAGATGAGCTCAGTGCTGAGCTTGCCACGCTCCCGGAGCAGCAGCGCGCGCTCGTCACCTGCGAAGGGGCCTTCTCCTACCTCGCGCGCGACGCGGGCCTCACCGAGCAGTACATCTGGCCGGTGAATGCCGAGCAGCAGGCGACGCCGCGTCAGATCGCTGAAGCCATCGAGTTCGTGCGGGCGAACGACGTGCCCGCCGTGTTCTGCGAGTCGACCGTTTCCGATGCACCCATGCAGCAGGTGGTCCAGGCAACGGATGCCGTCTACGGCGGCACCCTCTACGTCGACTCGCTCTCCGAGCCCGACGGCCCCGTTCCCACCTATCTCGAACTCATCCGCCATGACGCGGACACGATCACCTCAGCGCTCACCGGAGGCGCACGATGAGCACACACTCGACGGACACCCTGCCCGCGATCAGTGTACGCGATGTCACGGTCCGCTACGGCGACGTGCTCGCGCTCGACGGGGCGAGTCTCGACGTCATGCCCGGTCGGGTGACCGGCCTCATCGGCATGAATGGCTCGGGAAAGTCGACGCTCTTCAAGTCAATCATGGGGGCGGTGCGGCCAGACCGCGGCGAAGTTCTCATCGCAGGCGGCACTCCGGCAGCCGCCCGCAAGAACGGTCGCGTCGGGTACGTTCCCCAGAGCGAAGCCGTAGACTGGGCGTTCCCCGTCTCGGTGCGCGATGTGGTCATGATGGGACGCTATGGACACCTCGGCCCGGCCCGGCGTCCACGCGCGGTCGATCATGCTGCCGTTGCCGAAGCGCTTGAACGCGTCGAGCTCACCGACTTCGCCGAGCGCCAGATTGGTCAGCTCTCGGGGGGCCAAAAGAAGCGCGCGTTTGTCGCACGCGGTATCGCTCAGGGGGCGCAGATCCTGCTCCTCGATGAGCCGTTCGCCGGTGTCGACAAGCGATCAGAAGCAATGATCGTGCGCTTGCTCGGTGAGCTCGCCGCTGGCGGCAGCACGGTCCTCGTCTCCACCCACGACCTGCACGCGCTGCCCGCGCTCGCAGATGAGGCAGCCCTCCTCCAACGCCGCGTGCTCTTCCACGGCGACGTGCGCGAAGCACTCACCCCCGAACGCCTCGCGCTCACCTTCGGTCTCGGCGCACACACCCCTGACCTTGACCCCCGGAGCCTCGTATGAACCCCCTCGATTTCCTCCTCGAACCCTTGCAGTACGAGTTCATGACTCGGGCGCTCATCACTACCGTGATCGCCGCGGTGGTGTGTGCGCTACTCTCCTGCTGGCTCGTGCTCGTGGGGTGGTCACTCATGGGTGACGCGGTCTCGCATGCCGTACTTCCCGGAGTGGTACTCGCCTATGTCGTGGGCGCACCGTTCGCCACTGGTGCGCTCATCTTCGGTTTCCTCGCCGTCGCGCTCATTGGCGGAATCCGCAGCACCAGTCGGGTGAAGGAGGACGCCGCAATCGGGATCGTGTTCACAACACTCTTCGCCCTTGGACTCGTGCTGATCTCAGTCACCCCGAGCGAGACCGACCTCAACCACATCATCTTCGGCAACATTCTCGGCGTCTCATCCGCCGAACTGACGCAGATCGCCATTCTCGCTGCAGTCGCGTTCACCGTGCTCGTAGTGAAGCGCCGAGATCTGACGCTGTACGCATTCGACCCAACGCACGCGCAGGCCATCGGCCTCAACCCGCGGCTGCTCGGCGCGCTCCTTCTTGGCTTGCTCGCGCTGACCGCGGTGGTTGCGCTGCAGGTGGTTGGCGTGATCCTCGTGGTGGCGATGCTCATCATCCCTGGGGCAACCGCATACCTGCTCACCGATCGGTTTGGCCGCATGCTGCTGATCGCACCGATCCTTTCCGCAGGCTGCGCGGTCATCGGGATCTTCCTCAGCTACTGGCTCGATGCCGCCTCGGGCGGTCTCGTCGTGTTGGTGCAGGGCGCAGCGTTCACCATCGTGTACCTGCTGAGCCCGCGCCACGGGCTGCTGGGCAAACAGCTCACGCGCGCGCGGGCTCGGCGGGCGGAGCTCGCGGCTACCGCGTAATTCGTGCTCTCACCGCGGCGCCCGCGCAGACAATCACTGCCACACCACCCAGCAGCGTGGCGGCGCTCACCGCCTCGCCGAGCAGGAGGGCGGCCCATACAATGCTCAGCACCGGTTGCACGAGCTGCACTTGACTCACGCGAGCCATTGGGCCAATCGCAAGTCCCCGATACCACGCAAAGAACCCGAGGTACATGCTCACCACCGCAAGGTACGCGAACGCGAGCCACTGAGTGGGCGTCGCCGTGGGAATCCCGTTCGGGATCGACACGACGGTGCCCACCAGCATCCCAGGGAACGCGATGACGAGCGCCCACGACACGGTCTGCCATGCGCCGAGTTCGCGTGCAAGAAGCCCGCCCTCGGCGTACCCCAGGGCGGCGAGCAGTACAGCACCAAAGAGCAGGAGGTCCGCCCACCCCGGCGTGCCGAGCCCGCCAGCATGAACCGCCACAAAGGTCACCGCTGCAGCCACGCCGAGCACGGTGGCAATCCAGAAGCCACGACTCGGGCGCTCCCCCGTGCGCCACACGGTCACCACCGCCGTGGCAGCGGGGAGCAAACCGATCACCACCGCGCCGTGACTTGCCGGCACCGAGGTGAGCGCAAACGAGGTGAGGAGCGGAAAACCAAACACTACGCCGAGCGCCACAAGTGCGAGCCTGCGCCACTGCGCCCCGCGCGGAAGACACTGCCGCGTGAGTGTAAGCGCCGCAGTGGCGAGCAGCGCAGCGACCACGGCACGGGCGCAGCCCACGAAGAGCGGCGGCAGCCCGGCAACCGCCACGCGCGTGAGCGGCACAGTGAAAGAGAACGCGACCACCCCGAGCAGGCCCCAGCCGATTCCGGCGAGACCGTTGTCGCCACCCCAGCCGCCGCGTGTACTGGTCCCGCCGACACGTGCGTCGCTAGATAGCACTGTGTGCTTATTTTCGATAGCGCTACTATTGCTTTTCATGCAACAGAGTAGCACTGATCGCATCATCACCGAGCTCGAGCGTTGGATCTCAGGGGCGGCAGCCGGCGCACAGCTCCCCTCCGGTAGGGAACTCGCAACCAGGTTCGGTGCGGGCCCGGTCACCGTGCAGCGCGCGATGCATACGCTCGCCGAACGCGGGCTCATCGAGAGCAGGCCTGGCGTTGGCACGTTCGTTCGGCGCATCCGCGCACAGACGCCCGCCGACTACTCCTGGCAAACGGCTGCGCTTGCCCCCGGCCAGGCGAGCACCACCGCGCTCCCCCACGCACAGCGCTCGGTAGCGCCCGGCACAATCGAGCTGCACTCGGGCTACCCGGTGCAGGAGCTCCTCCCCGCAGGGTTGGTCCGTGCCGCAGCCGCGCGCGCGGCACGCACGCCCGACGCACTCACTCGCGCCCCCGCTGCGGGACTCCCCGCGCTGCAAGCCTGGTTTGCAGCCGAGCTGGGCACGGACCCCGAGAGCGGCACTGTGCATGCGGCGAGAGAAGTGAGTATCGTGCCGGGCAGCCAGAGCGCGCTCAGCTCGGTGTTCCGCGCACTTGTGGGCGCGGGCGGCGCGCTCGCGATCGAGTCGCCGAGCTACTGGGGAGCGCTCCTCGCGGCGCACCAGGTGAGCGTGCGCCTTATTCCGATCGCCTCCGGCCCGGCGGGGCCTGACCCAGAGGAACTTGCACGGGCGCTCCACGAATCTGGGGCACGCGCGTTCTACGCCCAGCCGAGCTTCGCAAACCCGCAGGGCGGGCAGTGGGGCGCGGAGCGGGGCCGCGTCATCCTCGACGTACTCCGCGAACACCGTGCGTTTCTCATCGAAGACGACTGGGCCAGAGACTTTGGCATCACCCCACCGACACCACCGCTCGCTCGCGCTGACCGCGACGGTCGCGTCGTCTACATTCGCTCGCTCACCAAGAGCCTCTCACCGGCGGTGCGGGTCGGCGCGGTGATTGCGCGAGGCCCCGCACGCGACCGCATCCTTGCCGACCTGGTCGCTGAGACGATGTACGTGAGCCCTCTGCTGCAGTCGATCGCTCATGATGTCGTGACGAGCTCCGGGTGGCGCACCCACCTGCGAGCGCTGCCTGAGCTCCTTCGTCACCGACGCGACGCACTGCTCGACGCGCTGGCGACTCACGCCCCCGCGGTTCACGTGGCGGCCGTCCCCCAGGGAGGGCTCAACGTGTGGGCTCAGCTACCGGCGGGCACAAACGCCCAGCGCACCGTCCGCGACTGCGAGGCACGAGGCCTGGCGGTCGCGGCGGGCGATGCGTGGTTTCCCGCAGAGCCCCCAGCGCCTCACCTGCGGCTGAACTTCGCGGGCCCCGAGCCCGAGCGGTATCCCGACGCGGCGCGAATCCTCGGCGAGGTGCTCACCGCACAGCTAGGCTGAGCGCATGACCGACCCAGCCGAGCACGACGCCGCACCTCTCGCGAAACTGCTTGCGTTTCGCGCCGATCCACAGCGCGCGGCGCCCCCGGCGCACCAGCTTCGCGAGCACGTGTTCACTGCAATCCAGAGCGGCGAGCTCGCTCCCGGCACACGTCTCCCGACCGTTCGCGCACTCGCCGACGCGACCGGGCTCGCCCCCAATACCGTTGCGAGCGCCTACCGAGCACTCGACGATGCCGGCGCCATCGAGGGGCGCGGGCGGGCAGGAACGTTTGTTTCGCTCGCGGCGCGCGGTGACGCCGAGGCGCACCGCGCCGCGTTGGAGTTCGCCGAGCGAGCCCACGTACTTGGCATCACCCTCGAGCAGGCGATCGAACTCGTGCGCGAGGCGTTCCGGGCACAGTCGGGGTCTTCGAAAACTCGTTAAGCACTTGATAGTGTTGAGGTCATGGATCCTCGCATCGATATGAAGCACGAGCTGCTACTCGAGCACGCCGCTCAGCGCTCTGCCGCGGCACGCACAATTATGGCCGTGCTGCAGACCGCGACAATGATCGATCGCGCCTGTGCCGCGCAGCTTGCGCGACACGATCTCTCAGAGGGCAGACTCTCCGTGCTGCTCGCCGTCGCGCGGCGCGGCAACGCCACACCAGCCGAGCTCGCTGAAGATCTGGATGTCACGCGCGCCGCAATCACGGGACTCTGCGACGGGCTCGTGCGGCAGGAACTCATTGCCCGCGGCCCCCATCCGAGCGACCGTCGCTCACTCACCATCACGCTCACCCCCGCGGGCGAGCGCACCCTCGATGCACTGAGCCCCGAGTACGGCGCGTGGATCGGGGAGCTCGCCGCGGGCCTCGATCAGACCGCACTCAGCGGCGCGCTCGCCACTCTCGGTGCGCTGCAGGCGCAGCTCGAGGAGCGCGAGTGATTGCCGGTGCGAGCAGCATGCGCGCGATCCCGGCGGATCACCTTGCCGCACTCGAGGCAGGAACCGCCGAGGCGCGGACGCTGAGCGAGGCGCTCGCAATCGATCACGGTGCGCTGCTCCGCGCAGCGATCCCCGCCGCCTCTGCGAAGTTGCGCGAGGCAGCAGATGCCACCCAACAGCTCGGCATCCTTCGCCGGATGCACGCCGTTGGCACGGCCCTGCACCGCTTCTTACCGCCCGCGGAGCTCTCGCTGCTCGCCGAGCACCCCTCCGACACCGTTCGCGGCTGGTGGTGTTTTGCTCTCGCCGCCGACCAGCAACGCGAGCTCCCAGAGCTACTCGCGGCGGCGGCTCCCCGAGCGGACGACCGCTGCTTCACCGTGCGCGAGTGGGTCTGGATGGCCCTGAGACCCCGCCTCACGGAAGATCTTCCGCAAGCGATATCGCTCCTCACGCAGTGGACCGGGTCCACGTCCGCGTACGTACGCCGCTTCGCGAGCGAGTCGCTTCGCCCCCGAGGCGTGTGGGCGAAGCACATCGCCGAGTTCACGAGCACGCCAGCACTCGGGGAACCGCTCCTCGAACCGCTCCGCGCCGATCCCGATCGATATGTCCAGGACTCGGTAGCAAACTGGATCAACGACGCATCGAAGACGCAGCCCGACTGGGCGCGGGCAATCATCGCGCGGTGGTTGCGGGAAAGCCCCTCTCAGGCAACCGAGCGCATCGCCCGGCGCGCGCTGCGCTCCCTCCCCTCGGAGTAGCCGCCGCGGCGAGAATGCTCCCGCCGCGATGGGGCGCTAGCCGGCCGGAAGCGCGACCTTTGGCTTCGCCCACGAGCGGCCCTGCGTATCCTTCAGGATGTCGTACTCGACGTCCACGTGCGGCTCGATCGCACTGTACTTATCGTTCGGCGCGCCGATGATCAGCTGGAAGCCGAGCCCCCGCCATGCGCCGATCGCGCGCTTCGTGAAGTGCGCGTCCGCCTTGATGAGCGCCTCATCGAGGAACACCGGCGCATAGCGCGGCCGCTCTGCGTCAGCATCGCCGAGCTGATAGCGGAGCGCGGCCCCGACGATGAACGCGATGAGCTCCTGCGACTCCCCGCCCGACTTCTCGCCGATGTGGTCGTAGAGTGCGGCGTGCGCGCGCGTCTCGGCGTGCACCTTCTCGGCGCTCACGCGCACGTGATTGCGAACGTCGATGAGGTCGGAGAAATCGGGCGCGGTGCGACGCATGCGTCCGATGAGGCGCGCCATCCGCTCGTACACGTGCGCCCGCTCGGCGTCAGTGCCCGCTGCGTCGATCAAGGCGCGCACCTCGCGAAGCTCGGCGCGGAAGCGACGTCGGGGCTCGGTCTGGTGTTCGCGCGGGGTGATCTGCAGGCGGTGGTCGTCATCGTAGAACGGCAGATCGCGCATGATGCGGTTGACCGGCTCGATACGCTCGCGGATCTCACGAAGCGCGCGACCAAGGGCCGAATCAAGGTTTGCGAGATCATTTCCGGAGAGCCGGAGGAGGCTCTCCTTCCACTCGGCCTCGAGCTCGTGCAGCCCGCTCGCCTCAAGCTCGGCGAGAATCCGCTCGAAGTCCGCCAGCGAGGCATCGGGGTCTGCGCGCAGGGTCGGGTTCGGCCACGCCTCGAGGAACGATTCGAGGGTACGCCGCAGCCCGTCGCGCTGCTCTTCGAGCGTGGCCTGTGCCACCGCCTGGTCCTCCAGCATGCGCCGTCCCGCAGAGTCGAGCGCGGCGTCGAAGCGCGCAAGTTCTGCGGCGCTGCCCGCAGCACCGCCCTCGGTGAGCTCGAAACGAGAGCGCAGGTAGTTCAGCTGCTCCGGGGCAACTCCGCGCTCCGCGTCCTCAGCCTCGTCCACCGCCTGCTGCGCTTCATCCACCTCATCGGTGATTCGGGCCCACTGCTCCGCGATGCGCTCCTGCTCACCCTTCGCACGGCCAATCTGCTCCTGCAGGCTGCCGACCTTCGCGCGCACCGCGGCAAGCTGCTGCTGCACGGCAGCAATCTCGGGGTTGCCCTCGGTCACCTCTGCGATGATGCCGGCCCAGCGCTGCTGCTCGCGCTCCACCGCTGCAACGTCGAGCTCATCCCAGTTCGCCTCGCGCACCGCGGAGTAGGCCACGAGTCGAGCCTCCAGCGCGTCGAGCGCTCCATCTGCATCGGACTCAGCGCGCGCCGCGTCGCTCAGCTCGGCCTCGATCAGCGCGAGCTCCGCATCGAGCTCGGCGATGCGGCGTTGATTCGAGAAACCCAGCACGTTTCGCCGTCCCTGACCGCCGTGCGCTCCACGGCTGCCCTGCGACAGCTGCCCCGCAATCGTGAGCGCCTGCGCGTGATCGCTGAGCTCCGAGGCTCGGTCCACGCACACGAAGTCGTACTGGCGTTCCAGCCGCTCCTGCAGCCAGCCAGTAAACGGGGTCTCGCGGTAGTCGAGTCTCCCAGGCAGGCGCCGCGGTTCGAGCCGTGCGACGAGCGGGGCACCGGTCGGCACGCCCTCGTAACGCAACCGCACCGGGGTCCGCACCGTGTCGATCGCTGCGCGGAACTGAGGCAGCGATGCCTCGTCGATCAGCACGGTCGTGGCGAAACCGCCAAGCGCCAGGTTGAACGCGTCGCGCCACGGCTCGAATTCCGTGCGCACCTCAACGAGTTCGCCGACAAACGGCAGCTCAGAGATCGGGATCCCCGCGGCCTCTGCCAGCAGCTCCCTGCTCTCGTGCAGGATCGGGGAGATCGCGTCGCTGCGATCCAGCGTCTGCTCGCGCTCCCGGCCGAGTGCGTCGCGTCGGCGGCGCAGCGCATCGGCCGCAGCGCGGGCCTCCGCGTACGCCGCGCGGGCCCCTGCCTTCGCGGAGGCATCGGCGAGCGCCGCACGAGCTCGACTCGCAAGGGCGGTGAACTCCCGCTCGGAAGCAATCTCCTCCCCCAGCACGGAGGTCGCCTCATCGAAGCGGGCGCGCTGCGACTGCACCGCGGTCATTCGACGCTCCACACGCCCGAGCTCACGCTCGGCGGTTTCAAGGCGATCGCCGCCTGATGCCCGGAGCACCTCGGCGAGCGCACCGCGCTCGGCTTCCGCCGCGTCAGCGAGAGCGTGCTGCGCACGCACCTCAGCGTCGGCGTCACGCTTGCGCTGCTGCAGTTCGCTTTCCACGCCGCGCAGCAGTTCGAGGCGCCGGCTCGTGCGCCACAGCGCCGCGATGGACGCGGGGTCGGTGAAGCGGCCCACCTCGTCGATGAGACGCAGCCGCTCGGCGGCGTCCTCGATGCGCCCTCTCATGTCGCGAATCGGGCGGAGCACGCGCACCTGCTTCTGCGCGGTAACCATGCGCGTTCGCGTGCTCTCCAGCTCATCAAAGTGGCTCACCACCGCGTCAGCGATGGCGAGCGTCTCGGGTTCCTCGAGCACCATGCGCTTGTACAGTTCGTCCACGGTGGTGATCTGTTGACCCGCCTGAATGCGCGCGAGCAGGCTCATCGCTTTCGCGCCTGCACCCGCCGCCCCGATACCCAACACGGAGTGGATGCGGGCAGAGAACTCGCGATCCGTCGCAATCGATTCGAGCCCTGCCGCGCGCACCGCCGCGTCGGAGAGCCGCTGCGTCGCCGCACGCTCAAGCGCGGCGAGGTCGAACGGCCCATCAACGACGGCGCGCACCTTCACGGTGTCTTCGAGCACCCTCGCAGCGGCCGGGATGTACCAGGCGCGCACGGCGGTGAAACGCGAGCCGTCATGGTCGAGCCAGGTCATCGCGATGGCGGTCCACGTGTCACTGCCGTCCCCGCGCAGCACACGCACCTGCGTGCCCTCTTCCGTGCGCGACTCGTCGATCTTGCCCCGCCCGTAGGAGAGCACGTTGCGCTGCTCCTCGCCGCGCGGTCGTCCGGCGACGCCGCCGTTCGACGCCCCGTTGAAGGGGGTCGTGTGGGGCATCATGAGCGCGATGTAGGCGTCCATGAGCGTCGACTTTCCGGATCCTGAGCCACCGCACAAGAGCGTCGCCGTGGGCGAGAAACGCACTCGGTGCGCACCGTCGTAGCCGCCCCAGTTGACCAACTGAAGTTCGTCTGCGGCCCACTGCTGGCCGCGCGACTCGGCCGGGATGAGCCCGAAGAGGGTATCGAGCATGGTCACAGCGCAGCGTCTCCTTGTTCGGGTGCGTCGGTGGTCCCGGCAGAAGGGGGCAATCCGGCCGCCGCATTTTGGGCGCGCAGCCACTCCGCCAGCTCGCGCAGGCGCGGGGCGCTCAGCACGATTTCGATGAGCGGGCTGATGCGGAAGCGTCCTTCCGACTCCTCTTCGATGATGCCCTCGTGGCGCAGTCGCCCGAGCGCGGTGCGAATGGCCTTCTGACGTCGCGCCACGTCGCCGTCCGCCGCAGTGAAGTAGCTGAGCACGGTCTGCTCCACCTCTTCGACATCCACGCGAACGGCGGGCTCCCCCGCGGTTGACTCGCGCTGATAGACGGTGCGCAGGTATACGAGCACGAGCGTCTCGGCACGCGTGTAGGCCTCGTCGCGGAGCAGGATCGGGGCGTCGAGTTCATCCGAACGGATCTGCTGCTTGTAGGCGACCCCGCGCGCCGGGTCGACCACGAGGCGCACGAAGAGATCGTGCAGGCGGGACTCGATCACCTGCTGGTGCTCGAGGAGCACTTTCCACTCATCCGGGTTGCGCTCGGCGAGCAGGAAACGACGCTGGAGGAGCCGCACCAGCACGCGCCGCACGTCAAGGTCGAGCACGCCGCGGTCGCCGGGGAAGCTCTCGTCGGGGTCCCGCTCCATCGACACCGCGGCGAGGAAGGCATCATCGGGATCGCGGAGCTCCACGTTCGGCTCGGCTATAGGGGTGTCGCTCATGCGGTCTGGTCTTTCTGAGTGCTGGCGGTCACGGCGCCGAAGGCGAAGGAGCGGACGCTGCCGTCTGGGCGCAGCGCCTCGACGACGGACACGTCTTCCGTTTCCGACATCCCGTTCCGGTGCGCGATTTCGAGGAGGCCGAGGAGATCGACGGGGCGCCGGGTATCAGCGTCAGTGCCCGCGAATGCGGCGGCGAGGTCAAAGGTGTCAGTGCCCAGCCCGGCCACGTACGCCTCGAGCTCGGTGTAGCGTGGGCCGCCCCAAGCGCGCGTGTCCGCATCAACAAACTCAACGCCGGCCTCGTCGGCGCGGAGCGGCTCGGGACCCTGCGGCGGGCGCGGATCGCTGAGCGACTGCCTGAGGTGCCCGATCTGCGCTGCGGGGAGGCTGCGCAACGGCTCGGCGCGGTCGGCAGGGCGGGAGTGCTGCATCCAGCTCTGCAGGCCGGACATGACGCCGCGCAGCAGCTCGTCTACTTCACGATCTCGAGCCGGATCATGGGTGCGCACCTGCGCGGTGATCACGTGTGAGGCGCGCCGCTGCGCGGTGAGCACTTCCTGCACGCCCTGCTCCACGCGGCTAGCGATGGCGCGCAGCTCGCTCCGCTGATCCTGCGCCAGGAGTCCCGCGAACGGCTGCGCAAGCACACCCGTGAGCTGATCCGTCAGCTGGTCGATGTGCTCGGCATCGCCAATCAGGGTGAGCGCACCGGAGAATGCACGCCCCTCGGGTGTGGCCTGCATGACGTGCTGCCCGCGCCGCAGGTACTCGCGGAGCACCTCACCAGCGGGCCGCACATCGCGGCGCAACTCGGCAACAACGTCGCGCTGCATTGCGTTGATCGACTCGGCGACACGCGCGAAGTCGGCGGGCAACTCACGCGAGAGGTGCAGTACGTTCTCGGCTTCCTCCAGGAGCAGCTCGTCGTCCACCGGGTCAATCTCGCCCGCGCGGAGCCGCGCCATCTCCGCATCGATCGCGTTCCGCTCCGCCTGCAGTGCAGCGAGCCGCTGCTCGGGATCGGTCTCCGCGCTCTGCACGAGCTGGTCGACCGAGTCAAGCAGCGTGCGCACTCGCGAGCGCGACACCCGGGCACGGCCAGCGCCTGCGCGGCCAACGATCTCCAGTGCGCCGACGGCCTGCGCCGAGAGTCGGTACACCTCGGCTCCGTCTTCAATCTGCGGCACGAGCCAGCCGACCCGTACCCAGTAGCGGCAGATCTCGCGGCCGTTCCCGGCGGGCAGCCGCCGCTCCCCCTCGTCAAGGCCCGCGGCGCGCAGTTCATCCACGGCGTCGCTCACTTCGACGTGGGCGTCAGAGATCGCAACCGTGGGGCGCTCCGCGGTGAAGATCTGTGAGAGGGAGGACACCACGAACGGCGCGTAGCGCCCGTGCAGCAGTTCGAGCATCGGGTTCTGGAATGCCGCCGCCGCCTGGCGGTAGCTCGCCGTAGCCCGTGAGTGTGTCATATCCCTTCAGGATACCGCGCACAGCCTCATGCTCGCGCGCCGGGCACTCAGGCAGTCAGTTGCTCAGTCGCTCAGTCGCTCAGGCAGGCCAGCCGATCACCAGCCGCGCGGCCTCCCTCGGGACCGTGGGATCGACCCCGGTGAGCGCGCGGAACTCGGAAAGATGCTTGGAGACTGTGTTTCGATGCGAAAACAGGCGCTCTGAGGTCAGCCCGATGCTGCCCGTCGACAGGAAATCCCCCACGGTCTCGAGGAGGCGGGTCCGCTTCGCCGGGGTGCACGTGGCGAGCGCTGAGCGCACATCAGCGACGATCTCGGTGCCCTCAGCTTGGAGCGCCCGCGCGACGTAGCGTGCCCACCCCCGGCCCCACGTCATGGCTCCCGCTTCGCCCGGCTCCGCGCACAGCGCAAGTTCGCGGGCGATTCCCGCGGAGTGTCGGAGTGCGCGTGGCCCCTCCGGCTCGCGCACCAGACCCACCCGCAGCTCTGCGATCGCTCGTTCCCGCAGCGCGGCCCCCGCAATATCGTCGCGCACTACTGCGATGAGCGCCCCGTTCAGATGATGGGTGTGTGCGATACCGCCGCTGCGGCGCAGTTCCGCAAGCGCGGCATGCAGGGCCGGGATCTCGGCGTCGAGCGCCGCGAGGATGGTGAGCCCCTCCCCCGGCGCGAAGCCGAGTTGCACCGAGAGTGCCGCGAGTCGCTCGTGGGTGGGTGGCGGATCTTGGAAGAGCGCAGCGATCGCGTCGCGATGCCCAGCGGAAGCCTCGTCCGCGATGCGCCGCGTTTCCCCGAGGTAGGCCCGCTGCACCTGCGCGACCCACGCATCGACGATGCGCAGCACCGCACCCGTGTGTTGCACAATGAGCGGGGCGTCGGCGGGCTCCGAGAGGGCGACGAGTTGCTCCCAGAGCACCGTGAAGTCAAGGCGGACGGCACTCATGAGGGCGCTCAGCGGTACCTCGGCTCGGGCGCGGGAGGCGCCGATCTCATCAGCCACCGTGATCGCTTCCCCGAGCTCACCGTCCTTCAGGCCCGCGATGATGCCTACGAAGGAGAGCTCTGCCGTACGTCGAATTTCGCTCCTGGGGATGGGCGAGGCTTCATAGCCGGGCACCGCGCCAACGAGCGGCAGCAGCGCATTGGTGAGCTGAGCGGGATCGAGCTGCGCGATGAGGTGCTGCCAGCGTGCGGCATCGCCGTGCCGCGTTTCCGCGCCGAATGACTGATCAACCATGACCCGAGTGTAAGTGCACTCGCACGCTTTTTAAGAGAAAACCGAGCGCACCTGCCCTACAAATGAGTGCGTTCTGCCTGAAAGACTGGATCCACTCCGGCGCATGGCACCCCGCCTGCCCCAAGCTGAGCACACGAGAGGCCCCGCATGACCGAGCGCACCGTCGACCCCGCCCCCACGCCACCACGCGGGGAAGGAGCGTTCTCGCTCACCGAGGCCACGATCGCTGAGACGCTGGCCGCGCTCGGCCGCGGAGTCATCACCAGCCGCTGGCTCGTGGAACGCTATCTCGCACGCATCGCCCGCTTCGACCGGGGGCCTGAGGGACTGGGCTCGGTCGTCGTACTCAATCCGGAGGCACTGGCCGCAGCGGATGAGGCCGACGCACGGTGGCGCGCGGGCACGGCACGCGCACTCGAGGGCGTCCCGTTCACGGTCAAGGATTCGTACATGGTGCGCGGACTCACTGTCGCGGCAGGCTCCCCGGCGTTCGCATCGCTCACCGCGCAGTGGGATGCGCACTCGGTCTCCGTGTTGCGGGATGCGGGCGCGATCCTCATCGGCAAAACAAACATGCCCCCGATGGCCGATGGCGGCATGCAGCGTGGCCTCTATGGGCGGGCTGAGAGCCCGTACAATCGCGACTATCTCGCTGCAGCCTACGCGTCCGGATCCTCGAACGGCTCGGGCGTGGCCACCGCCGCAAACTTCGCAGCGTTCGGCATGGGCGAGGAAACGGTCTCTTCCGGCCGGAGCCCCGCGTCGAACAACGCCCTGTGCGCGTACACTCCCAGCTGGGGTGTGCTCTCCATCCGCGGCAACTGGCCACTCTTCCCCGCGCGCGACGTCGTGGTGCCGCACACTCGCAGCATGCCCGACATGCTCAGGGTGCTCGACGTGCTGGTGCAGGACGACCCACACACGCGGGGCGACTTCTGGCGGCGACAGCAGGTCATGCCCATCCCCCGCGCGAGCGAACACCGGCCCACCTCGTACACCGCGCTCGCCCGGCCCGATGCCCTTGCGGGAAAGCGCTTCGCCGTCCCTGCGATGTACCTCGGGGAGGATCCCGCCTACCCGATGAGCGTGCGGCCATCGATCCTGCGGCTCTGGGAGGCAGCGCGGGATCGCCTGACGGCACTCGGAGCCGAACTCGTGATTACCGACTTCCCGCTCATCGGGGCATACGAGCGCGACCGCCCCGGGCAGAAGTTTCTCGGCGCGCTCGGTGACATGCCAGCGTCTTGGTCAGAACTTGAGTTCCACGGTTTTCTCGGCTTCGGTTGGGACGACTTTCTGCGCGCGAACGCGGATCCCAATCTGCCGAATCTTGCTGTTGTTGATTCGCGGCGTATCTATCCGACCCCGCCCGGGCAGCTCCCTGATCGCTACGAACGGGTGGGTGACCACGCGGATCGCTTCGCCTCAATCGTGGACGCCGCGCGCGCGGGAATCCCGGACCCGCAGCACCACCCGGACTTCGCGCATGGGCTGCGCGCGATTGTGGCCCTGCGCGAGCAACTCGTCGAGCACTGGCTCTCGAACCAGGGCTTCGACGGCCTGGTGTTCCCCGCGAATGCGGATGTGGGCCCGGCGACTGCGGACCACGATCCGGCCGCCGCGGATCTCGCGTGGACGAACGGCACGCAGTTCTCGCACGGCAACTACGCACTGCGGCACGTCGGGCTCCCCACCGTCACCGTCCCGATGGGCACGATGAGCGACATCGGCATGCCCGTCGGGCTCACGTTCGCGGGGGCGGCGTATTCGGATCCCGCACTGCTCGGGTACGCCGCGGCCTTCGAAGCCGGCGGGCCCGCGCTCCGAACGGCTCCGCCCGCCGCGCCGGCCCTCGCTGAGGACACGGCGCCGACGGGCGACGGGGGCGCTGCTGCAGCGCAACCGAAGTCGAACTAGGCGGGTTCGCCGCTTGCGGCCTCAGCCTCAGCCTGCTCGGCAGCCTGCTTGGCGACCTGCGCGCGCACGTCATCCATGTCGAGGCCACGAACGCCCTCGATCAGCTGCTCGAGCGCGGGGGCAGGGAGCGCGCCCGCCTGCGAGAACACTCCGATGCCGTCTCGGAATGCCGCGATCGTTGGGATCGACGTGATCTGGAACATCGCTGCGATCTCCTGCTGCGCCTCCGTGTCGATCTTGCCGAAGACGATGTCTTCGTGCTGCTTCGAGGCGGCCTCGTACACCGGCGAGAACGAGCGGCACGGGCCGCACCAGTCTGCCCAGAAGTCGAGCAGCACGATACCGCCCGCGGTGAGGGTCTCCTCGAGGTTGTCCTTGGTGATCTCAATCGTGCTCATAGTGTGTCGCGCGAAATGCGCTCCCTTTCCTCGTGCGTGCCCGGGTGTCTCGCGCTTGGCGCCTGGCCCCCGCTCAGCCACTCCACCCCAGTGAAACGACATGAGCCACACGGGTCAACCGTTTCGCGCGGCGCGCCTGAAACGCACGGGCCGCTCCCAGGCGCGCGCGACAGCATGGGAGCGTGTGCATCGCGCACCCGTTCGCCACGCTCGATAGTCCGAAGGAGCCGCCGTGACGCTCACCGCCCCCACCGGCCGCCGCTGGACCCGTCCCCGGCCGGCAGAGATCGTGTTCCTCGGATTCGGTGCGGCAGTGTTCACGCTCGCCACAGTTGCTGCGGCTACCATCTGCGTCGTGTGCGCATACCCCGCGACGGTCGGTCCACTCAACTAGTGTGCATGTCAACCTCGGGTTGACATGCACACTTTCTCGACGTTAGCGTGGGGCCATGTCCGATTCCCCACCTCCGCAGCCCACGCGCGCGCTCTCCCCACTTGCGGAGGAGGTTGACGCCGCGGTTCTCGCTGCGGCGAGCGCCGATGCCTCGGTGAGCGCGGCGGGGGCGACCTCAGCGATCCAAGCAGCGAACGCGCTCTCCACTGCCGCGCACGATTCGCTCGCCTCCCTGGTCGGTGCTGCGCGTCGCTCCGGCGTGTCCTGGCAGGTCATCGGCGATGCCCTCGGCGTGAGTCGGCAGGCCGCGTTCAAGCGATTCGGCTCCGCAGGTGAGCCGCCAACGGAAGGAAGCACTATGGCTGATCAGTCCATCGACCTCTCGGCTCGCACACGGGAGGTCTTCGAGCGATTGAGCGCGGGCGACTACGAGGCAGTTCGAGCAACGATGACGTACAGCTGTGCGCGGACGCTCACCAAGCGGAAGGTGATGAGCGTGTGGGATCAGGTGGTGCGCGACACGGGCAAGCTGGAGTCCTGCGACGAGCTCACGGTCCGCATTCCGGACGGCACGAACGCGCTCACCAAGTTCGCGGGCAGACTTCTCAGCAACGGAGCGATCGTCCAGACCACGCTGCGACACGAGGCGGGAGACTGGATCGGACGCGTCGCCTACAACGGCTCCGGGAAGATCACCGGTCTGCTCATCGCCCCGGTCGGTGCGGAGGATCTCGCGTTCTAGCGATGCAGGTCGAGCGGTGCCGCGAACGAGAAGCCTCGGCCCCTGCGGCACCGCTCGCTGTGTGGGCTACTCCCAGGAAGCCGCACCGTTCCCAATGCTGATCTTCACCATCAGGGTGGTCTCACCCGGTCGCGCGTCGACCGTACCGACGGTGGAACGTCCCTGCCCCGTGATCACCTCGATGTGCCGCGGCGCCTCGACGATCCCGCACTCAGAACATGCGTCACTGGGATTCTCCGTTGGCTACGGTGCGGCGAGGAGCAGCTCCCTGACCTCGCGCCGAAGCACCTTGCCGATCAACGAACGAGGCAGTTCATCGACAACATCTACCCGTTTCGGAACCTTGTATGCAGCGAGCCGCGTACGGCAGAAATCTCGCACACCCGCCGACGTGACCTCCGCACCACTCCGGATCACTACCGCGGCGGCGACCATCTCAGCCCCGTCCCCACGCGGCAAGGAAACGACTGCTGCGTCCGCGATGTCCGGGTGGGAGAGCAGCACTTCTTCCACTTCGGAGGGCGACACGTTGAATCCTCCGGTAATGATCAGTTCTTTCCGGCGGTCGACTACCGTCACAAAGCCATCCGCCGAAACCGTGACAATGTCTCCGGTGCGCAACCAGCCATCATGCAGCAGTGTCTCCGCGGTTTCCTCTGGACGCTTCCAATATCCCTGAAACACCTGCGGACCGCGGATCAAAAGTTCCCCCGGTTGCCCCACACCGACGTCAATGGAGGGATCGTCGGGATCAATCACCCGAATCTCAGTGCTCGGAAATGGCACCCCCACCGATCCTGGTCGACGTGACGGCCCAGCCGGGTTGCCAAGCGCAACCGGTGACGCCTCGGTCATACCGTAGCCCTCCACGAGCAGCCCGCCGGTCACCTCTTCCCAGCGCTGCACGGTTGACACGGGCAGTGGCATTGCGCCTGAGATCGCAAACCGCACCGTCGAGAGATCAATCTCACCGTGAAGCGCCGCTCGGGCAAGACGGTCGTACATGGGCGGAACGCCTGGCAAGAACGTTGGCGGAGAGTGCTTTGCGGCTTTCTTCACAAGCTCCACATCAAAAGTGGGAAACAGCACCAATCGAGCGCCGATACTCATGGCGAACGTCAGACACAGCGTCAACCCGTAGGCATGAAACAGCGGCAGCACACCATAAAACACCTCGTCACCCTCACGTAGACCGGGGAGCCATTCACGGCCTTGCATCGCATTTGCGCGAAGGTTCGCGTGCGTCAGAATCGCCCCCTTCGGCCTGCCCGTTGTACCGCTGGTGTACTGCAATACGGCGATGTCATGAAGCTTTGGGGCAGCCACCCGCTTCGGCAGCCGCCTCCCCAGAAGCGACTCCCATGCACGCATATCCTTCGACGCGGGCCGCGCCGTCAGTTTCCTCCGCGCTGACCGAGCCTTCGGGATCGGCAACCGCAACGCGAGCTGTTGGGCGATGGGCATCGCCTTCGTCATGTTCACTGTGACGATTCGCCTGGGTCGGACATCTGCCGGCAGTCGATCGATCTTCTCGCTCACCAGGTCCCACACAATGGCCACCTGAGCCTCGTGGTCCTCAAACTGATGGCGCAGCTCCCGCTCCGTGTACAACGGGTTGTGCTCCACGACAACGGCGCCCAGACGCAGCACCGCATAGAACGCGACAACATGCTGGGGGCAGCTGGGAAGCACCAGCGCTACCCGGTCTCCTGACCCAACTCCGAGCTTCCGCAAGCCGCCCGCCACACGCTCGACCTGTTCGAAGAGCTCACGGTAACTGGTGGTCCGCCCAAAGAACTCCAGCGCGACATGATTCGGAAACCTGCGAGCACTCGCTTGCAGGGCCTCTGGCAGAGTTTCCGCGATCGGATCAATGTCCGGCCGCACCCCCTCAGCGTAGGACGACAGCCACGGTCGCGTGGGGTCATGCTGAGCTTCGGTACACACTGCCGTCATATTGGCGATCCTCCTACGTCGGTATCCCCCACCCTACGGAGCACCCCATCCCCCCAGGACGCATCGACGCCGCCATCCGTGGCGGGCTGAGCGCCACAAGCGAACTCGGAAATGAGTCCAAAAACGCCGAAAGCCTTCGAATCTCAAAGATTCAAAGGCTTTCGTTTGGTGGATCTGAGGGGATTCGAACCCCTGACCCCCTGCATGCCATGCAGGTGCGCTACCAACTGCGCCACAGACCCGTGGAAGTCGGAGGAATGCTCCCCCGACAACTCCTCTACTCTACCGCATCGGCCCCCGGGTCACGCAAATCAGGCAATCCCGGGCGCGCCATCAGCGCAAGCGACTGAGTCGAGTTACTCGGCGTCAGTTGCAGCGACCGCGGGTGTCGCGAGCATGTCTGCCACGTCAATCACGGGGCAGTCCTGCCACAGCCGCTCGAGCTGGTAGAAGTCGCGCTCCTCCTGATGGAAGACGTGCACGATGAGGTCACCGAAGTCGAGGAGCACCCACCGGCCGCTCTCGCGGCCCTCGCGGCGAATTGTGCGCACGCCGGCCCCATTCAGGGCATCCTCGACAGCGTCGGAGATTGCCTGCACATTGCGCTCGACCGCCCCGGTGAGCACGAGGAACGCGTCGGCCAGGCCGAAGTGCTCACTCACCTCAAGCGCGACAGGGGCGATCGCGCCCTTGCCGTCCGCAGCCCGGACGGCAAGTTCGAGATCTGCGCGGAAATCAGTGCGCGTTGCTTGCGTGTTCAGTTCAGTTCCTTTGATTGTGTGCGCGGCGAAGGGAATGCCCTTAGCCGAACATCCCATTGCTTGCGCCCCAAATACCCAGCGCGACAACGGCGAGCAGCAGGCCGCCACCGGTCAACGACAGGATGAGCGGCAGCTTGCTGTGCTCCTTGGCGGGCTTGGCAACAACAGGGATGGTGGAGTCGACGCGAGCGCTCACTGCGTGCCGTGCAGACACGGGCGCGGGCCCGTGACCGGTGGTCTGCGGATCGTTCGTCTCCGCGCCGGTGATCGGGTCGATCTCGATCGAGTCATGCAGGCTCGAGTGTCCCCCGGTCTCACCGAGCGACTTCGGCAGCTTCAGCGAGCCGGTCACGTACAGATCGCCGGTGCCACCGAGCGGGCCGGTGAGTCCACCGGTCGTCTCCTCAGGCATCGACGGAAGAATCAGCGCGGAAGTGTTGGTTGCCCCAACGGCACCTTCCTGCGCCACCGCGCGGGAAATGAGGTCGTCAAAGCCGCCCTGCGCGTCGCCACTCTGCGCAGGCATACTGCGGGTCGCGGGATCGTCAAACACCGATCGCCATTCCTCCGGCGGAGCTATGTCGGGGAACGAGTAGCTGGGCTTCGCCGCAACCGGCTCGGGCACAACCTCCTCGGCGACCTCGGCCTCGGTGACCTCAGCCTCGTGGGCCTCGTCACTGGGCTCCTCCGCTGTGGGTGCCGAAGGCAGGTCGTCGGCGGCCTCAGCCGGAGCAGGATCAGCGAGCAGGGCACCAGCGGGTGCGTCATTTTCTTCGGCCTCAGCAGCCTCAGTCAGCTCGAGATCAGCCACGTCTGCGGAATCGCTCTCAGCCTCAACCTCGGGCGCGATCTCGTCCTCAGCTTCGACCTCTGCACCGCGACGCTGCCACGGGAACCGGCGCTTTGCCTTCGGCTCGGCGGCTGCTTCCTCGGCGTCCTCCGACTCCGAGGCCTCGGACTCTGAGGGCTGCTCGTCAGCCTCAGGCGCTTCTGCGGGCTCCTCCGCACTGCGCTCTGCTTCTGCCTCGCGCAGCTCGTCCACCGTGAACGGCTCGGTGGGCGGGGAAATCAGGGAGTCGAAATCCATCTCACCGGTGAGGGGTGCGGCCGGTGCCTCTTCAGCAACCGTCTCCGCGGCCTCAGTAGAAGCTTCAGGCTCAGCCGACACTTCTGGCTCAGACGCTGCTTCTTCAGCATGCGTCTCATCAGTGTTCTCGTCAGCCGCGGGGTCAGCGTTTGAAGCCGACTCATCAACGACCGGAGCAGCGGGCTGCGCGGCCGCACGAGCGGCAAGCGCATCCTCGCGAAGCTGACGCATTTCGCGCCTGCTGCGCGGCGATCCATCCTCGTTGACCGGAGAGATCTCAATCTCTTCACTCACGGGCGCAGCGACAACATCCTCATCAGGAGCTGTTGCCTCCGGTTCAGCCGGGGCTTCGGCAACCTCTGAGAGGTCAAGCGCACCGGTCTCGCCCATCTCCCGGAGACGCAGCTCGCGCCGCGTCAACGGTCGTTGTTCGTCGTGTTCACTCATCCTCTGTCGCTTCCTCGGTGTACAACTCGTGCTTCGCAATGTACTGCACGACACCGTCCGGCACGAGATACCACACCGGATACCCCCTGGCTACCCGCGCTCGGCAATCTGTCGAAGAGATGGCGAGCGCGGGAACTTCCAACAAGCTTACGTGTTCACCTGATAATCCCGAAAGCGAGAGCTCATGCCCAGGCCGTGAAACTGCAATGAAGTGGGCAAGTTCCCAGAGCTTGTCCACATCCTTCCAGCTCAGGATCTGCTCGACAGCGTCCGCACCAGAGATGAAGTAGAGCTCCGCGTCCGGCATCTGCTTGCGCAGGTCCCGCAGCGTATCCACCGTATAGGTGGGGCCTTCGCGGTCAACGTCCACTCGACTCACCGTGAAGCGAGGGTTTGAGGCCGTCGCGATCACGGTCATGAGGTAGCGGTGCTCGCTGGGCGAGACGTTGCTCTTCTGCCAGGGCTCCCCGGTGGGAACGAAAACAACCTCGTCGAGGCCGAAGCTCTGAGCGACTTCGCTTGCCGCGACGAGGTGTCCGTGATGGATCGGATCGAATGTTCCGCCCATCACCCCGATCCGGCGCTTTGAAGTCACCATCCGGGTTCGTTCCGTTAGTGCTGCGCTGCGCCGTGGTCGCGCGCGTACGCCTCAGCCTTCGCGGCGTGACGGTTCGCAACGTCACGGAAGGAGAACGTAACGACGCCAAGAACGACGAAGATCGACAGGGTGATCAGGCCGAAAAAGGGCGCCGGGAACGGCAGCTCGTTGACAACGTGCGAGCCCGCCTCCGAGGCGACGGCGATCGTGGCGAGAAGTGACATGGAAAACCCCTGCATTCTAGACAGATTGGATACTCGGTCCCAGTGTACCGGGTCCGATTAGCGAATCTGGCCGTTGCCGCGCACCAACCACTTGGTGCTCGTCAGCTCGGGCAGACCCATGGGGCCGCGCGCGTGCAGCTTCTGGGTCGAGATCCCGACCTCAGCGCCGAAGCCGAACTCGCCGCCATCAGTGAATCGAGTGGAGGCGTTAACCATCACCACGGCCGAATCGACCTCCGCGAGAAAACGCTCAGCATTGGCGTAATCCTGCGTGACGATGGACTCTGTGTGATGGCTTGAGTACTGACCGATGTGCGCAATCGCTTCGTCCATCGAGTCGACGATCCGCACACCCATCTCGAGCGCGAGGTGCTCGGTTGCCCAGGTCTCGTCGTCTGCAGCGGCGATGCCGGGAACGACGTCACGCGAGGCTTCGTCGCCCGCGAGCGTGACACCGGATTCCATGAGTTCACGGGCGAGTCGCGGCAGCATTCGCTCAGCAGCGACACGGTGAACGAGTAGCGTCTCGGCCGCGTTGCACACGCTCGGACGGTGGGTCTTCGCGTTGTGCACGATCGACGCAGCCATGTCCTCATCGGCGGTCGCGTCAACGTAGACGTGCACGATGCCCGAACCCGTCTCGATGACGGGCACGGTCGATTCCTGCACCACGGTCGCGATCAGCCCGGCACTGCCGCGTGGGATCAGCACGTCGACGTAGCCGCGTGCTCGCATGAGTCGCGCCGCTCCCTCACGGCCGAACTCGTCGATAGTCTGCACGGCGTCGCCGTCGAGCCCCACGCTCGCGAGCGCGCGCTGGATCAGCGCAACGAGCACGCGGTTGCTGTTCTCCGCTGCGGTGCCACCGCGAAGCACGGCGCCATTTCCACTCTTCAGGGCGAGTGCGGCGATGTCAATCGTCACGTTCGGGCGCGCCTCGTAGATCGCACCCACTACGCCAAACGGGACGCGCACCTGGTTGATGCGGATGCCATTGGCGAGCGTGGAGCCGCGCAGCACCTCCCCCACGGGATCCGGCAGCGCGATCACCGAGCGCACGGCCTCCGCAAGCGCGTGGAGTCGCGCCTCGTCAAGCCGCAGACGATCAAGCAAGCCTTCGCCGATGCCGTTTCGCTCGCCAGCTTCAAGGTCCTTTGCGTTCTCCGCAACAACCTCTGGCACACTGCGCTCCAGCTCAACCGCAATCGCCTCAAGCGCGGCGTTCTTCTGCGCGGTTGTGACGGTGGCAAGCGACTTGGACGCGACGCGTGCGCGCTCGAGCTTCTGGAGAAAAAGATCAGCCTGGGACATGGCCCAAGCTTAGCCGGTTCGAAGCCGCCTACGCGGCGTCGGGGCTGCCGTCGAAGCGAGTGCCATGATCAGCGCCGTCGAGCACACCCGCGAAGAGTCGGGTCTCGGTGAGGAGTACGTGCGTGCCTGCGTCGGCGGCCAGGCGTGCAGCCTGCACCTTCGTGGCGGCGCCTCCAGTCCCCCAGCCCGACTGCGCCGCGCCGATCTCGATTCCTGCCAGCGCGTCGCCGTACGGCACATGCGGAATGCGCGTGGCACCCACCACGTTCGGCGGGGCGGTGTACAGGGCGTCGACGTCGGAGAGGAGCACCAGGCGGTCGGCCCCCACGAGTCGGGCAACGAGCGCGGCGAGGCGGTCGTTGTCGCCGAAGCGAATCTCATGGGTGGCGACCGTATCGTTCTCGTTGATGATTGGCAGGATCCCGAGCTGCAAGAGACGCTCGATCGCTCGCCGAGCATTGCCGCGGTGCGTGGGGTTCTCCATGTCGTGCGCCGTGAGCAGCACCTGGCCGGCAATCACATCGTGGCTGCTGAGCGCGCGCTGGTACCGGTTCACCAGGATGTTCTGGCCGACCGCTGCGGCAGCCTGCTGCGTCGCGAGGTCTTCGGGGCGTTCATCGAGCCGGAGGAACGGTACCCCCGTCGCGATTGCCCCACTCGAGACGAGGATCACCTCGGCGCCTGCAGCGTGCAGGCGCGCGAGCGAGTTCACCAGGGTAGGAATCTGCGCGGCGTTGTCGCCGCTCACCGATGACGAGCCGACTTTGACGACGACGCGACGGGCGGCGAGCAGTTCGTCGCCGACGCTCACGAGTCCTCGCTCCAGAGCCCCGCCTCGCGTTCGCGCTCGAGCTCGGCGCGGGCCTCAGCCTTACCGTCCATCATCTCGTGGTACTCGGTACGACGCTCCTTGTTGGTGCGACGCTGGTTCGGGTCCACGCGCAGGTCGGTGCCTCGGGCACCCATCTGCACTTCCGCCGCGCTCGTGACAGTCGGCTCCCAATCAAAGACAACGCCAGCACCCGGACCGATGACCACGGTGGAACCTGCAACCGCGCCCGCCTTGACCAGTGCGTCGTCGATGCGGATCTTCTGCAGTCGATCGGCGAGGTATCCCACGGCCTCGTCGTTCTGGAAGTCAGTCTGTGCGACCCAGCGCTCGGGCTTCGGGCCGAGGATGCGGTAAATCGTTCCGTAGGTACCGCCCTCGGGAACGACGCGGAAACCGTTGTCGTCCTTCGCCTTCGGCGTGAGCACGATGCGCGGCTGCTCAGGCGCCTCAGCCAGTGCTTTCGCACGGGCCTCCTCGACCAGCGCACCAAGCGCGAAGCCGAGCTCACGCAGGCCCTCGTGCGACACGGTAGAGATGAGGAACACGCGGTAGCCACGCGCCTCAAGGTCCCCGCGCACGAACTCGGCGAGCTCGCGGCCCTCGGGAACGTCGATCTTGTTGAGCGCGATCAGCTGCGGGCGCTCAAGCAGAGGGATCTGCCCTTCAGGGACGGGGTATGCCTCGAGCTCGCGCAGAATCACGTCGAGATCCGAGATCGGGTCGCGGCCCGGCTCAAGCGTTGCGCAGTCAAGCACGTGCAACAGTGCGCTGCACCGCTCAACGTGGCGCAGGAAGTCGAGGCCGAGGCCACGGCCCTCGCTCGCGCCCTCGATGAGTCCAGGGACGTCAGCAACGGTAAAGCGCGAGTCTCCCGCCTGCACGACGCCCAGGTTAGGGTGCAGCGTGGTGAAGGGGTAGTCCGCGATCTTCGGCTTCGCAGCGCTCATCGCGGCGATGAGACTCGACTTGCCTGCAGAGGGGTAGCCGACAAGCGCCACATCGGCGATTGTCTTCAGCTCGAGGGTCAGCGAACCCGCTTCGCCCTCGGTTCCGAGCAGCGCGAAGCCAGGAGCGATGCGCTTGGCACTCGCGAGCGCGTTGTTGCCGAGGCCGCCGATACCGCCACGTGCCGCGACGAAGCGCAGGCCGGGCTCGTTGAGGTCAACAAGCGTCTCCCCCGCAGCATCCTTGACGACGGTGCCAACGGGGACGGAGAGCACCATCTCTTCGCCCGTGGTGCCTGCACGGTAGCCGCCAGCGCCGAAGCCGCCGTTCTCCGCCATCCGGTGCGGGCGGCGGTGGAACTCAAGCAGGGTGGTGACCTGCGGGTCGGCAAGGATCACGATATCCCCGCCGTCGCCGCCGGCACCGCCATCTGGGCCCGCGAGTGGCTTGAACTTCTCGCGTCGGACCGACACGCAGCCGTTGCCGCCGCGTCCCGCCTGAAGGTGCACCTGCACCTGGTCAACAAATGTCACCATGCTGAGAAATCCTTCGCTAGATACGGCAAAAGGCGAGCCGAAGCCCGCCTCGCCGTTGATCGCCTAAGTTAGGCTGCGGAAACGATGTTGACGACCTTGCGGCCGCCCTTCGCACCAAACTCAACCGAGCCCGCTGCGAGAGCGAACAGGGTGTCGTCCTTGCCACGGCCGACGTTTGCGCCGGGGTGGAAACGGGTGCCGCGCTGGCGAACGATGATCTCGCCGGCGTTCACCTGCTGGCCGCCGAAGCGCTTCACGCCGAGGCGCTGTGCGTTCGAGTCGCGACCGTTCTTGCTGGAGCCCACGCCCTTTTTGGATGCCATGAGTCTCTACTCCTTCGGTAGTGCCTGGAAAGTGTTACTTGATGCCGGTGACCTTGAGGCGCGTCAGATCCTGACGGTGCCCCTGGCGGCTCTTGTAACCGGTCTTGTTCTTGTAGCGCTGGATGACGATCTTCGGACCGCGGAGGTCGTTGAGAACCTCAGCCGTAACCTTGACCTTCGCGAGCGCCGAGGCGTCGGTGGTCACCTTGTCGCCGTCAACGAGCAGCACTGCGGGAAGCTCGAGCTTGCCCTCTGCGTCTCCCGAAACACGGTTGACGGTGATGATCGAGCCAACCTCGACCTTCTCCTGACGGCCGCTTGTGCGCACAACTGCGTAAACCACTTCTCACCCTTTTTCTTAGAGGATTTGTTTTCGTGTCGAAGCGCGGCCGTGCCGACTTCGAAGTCTGAGGTATGCCACCGGAGCGGCACCAACGCTCAATAATATCTCGGAGAACCGCACCTGGTCAAATAGGCGCGGCCGCGTGTCACTGTCGCTCGCTCTCCTTGCGGCGCACTGTTGCTTCGAGTGCCTCGGCGAGCGCAAGCTGAGCGGCCTGCGCGTCGTCCTTCGGCTGCTCGCTGCCCGGGCGGAGCGGCGCTGTCGTGACACGCCGACTGCGCGCACGCCCAGATCCCGCGCCCGGCGCCTCCGGAAGCGCGTCGAGTACCGAGTCGAGCAGGTTGCCCGACAGGGGGGCCTCCGCTACAGGAGCCGGCTCAGCCGCACGCTCGAACGACGACCCGTCACCGGTGGCGCGCGCCGCACGCGAGGAAACTCGACCGGTCTGTCGGGGCTGGCTTCCGCCGGTACGATCTGCGATCTCTGCCTGGGGCTCGGCTTCCTTCGCGACGGGAATCGTCGAAGCCGCGACCTGTGCGAGCATGTTCTTCGCACCGTCGGTGATGGAGTGAGCCTTCGCATCGTGCTGCGGCTGCGCCGACTGCTGGGCGCCCCCACCATTTCCGCCGTTGCCGCCGTTGTTGTTCCCGCGGCCGCCTCGCTTCGTGGCGCGCGCCGGCGCCTCGCTGCGGTGCTTTGTGACGGGCTCATGGTGCACGATCACGCCACGGCCAGCGCACACGTCGCAGGGCTCGCTGAACGACTCGAGCAGGCCAAGGCCCAGCTTCTTGCGCGTCATCTGGACGAGGCCGAGCGAGGTCACTTCGGCAACCTGATGCTTCGTGCGGTCCCGGCTCAGGCACTCCACCATGCGGCGGAGCACGAGGTCGCGGTTCGACTCGAGCACCATGTCAATGAAGTCGACCACGATGATGCCACCGATGTCGCGCAGACGCAGCTGACGCACGATCTCTTCAGCGGCCTCGAGGTTGTTCTTTGTGACAGTCTCCTCAAGGTTGCCACCCGAACCGACAAACTTGCCCGTGTTCACGTCGACCACGGTCATGGCCTCGGTGCGGTCGATGACGAGCGAACCACCGGAGGGCAGCCACACCTTTCGGTCGAGCGCCTTTGCGATCTGCTCGGTGACGCGGTACTCGTCAAAGATGTCCCGCTCGCCGGAGTAGCGCTCGACGCGCTCCAGGAGATCGGGCGCCACCTGCGAGAGGTAGTTCTCGATCACGGTGTAAGTGTCTTCACCGGCGATCTTCAGCTTCTGGAAGTCCTCGTTGAAGACATCACGCACGATCTTGATGAGCATGTCGGGCTCGGAGTGCAGCAGCACGGGCCCGCCACCCTTCGCAACGCGCTTCTGGATCGACTCCCACTGACGGGTGAGGCGCTGCACGTCGTGGGTGAGCTGATCCTCGGTTGCGCCCTCGGCCGCGGTGCGGACGATAACGCCAGCGCCCGTGGGGAGCACCTCCTTGAGAATCTTCTTCAGGCGCGCACGCTCAGTATCGGGGAGCTTGCGTGAGATGCCGTTCATGGCACCGCCGGGCACGTACACGAGGAAGCGGCCGGGCAACGAAATCTGACTGGTCAGGCGTGCACCCTTGTGTCCCACCGGATCCTTCGTCACCTGCACGAGGACCTGGTCACCGGGCTTCAGCGCGTTCTCAATCTTCCGCGCGGTGTTGCCGCCCTCAAATTCCGACCAGTCAACCTCGCCCGAGTACAGGACGGCATTGCGGCCACGGCCGATGTCGACGAACGCTGCCTCCATGCTCGGGAGCACGTTCTGAACACGGCCGAGGTACACATTGCCGATGAGAGACGACTCGCTCGAGCGCGCGACGTAGTGCTCGACGAGCACCTTGTCTTCGAGCACACCGATCTGCACGCGGTCAGCGGTCGTGCGCACGATCATCTCACGATCGACCGACTCGCGGCGCGCGAGGAACTCCGATTCGGTAATGACCACGCGGCGGCGGCCTGCGTCGCGGCCATCGCGGCGGCGCTGCTTCTTGGCCTCGAGCCGGGTCGATCCCTTGACCTTCTGCGGCTCGGTGATCACGGGCGCCTGGCGCTGCGGGCGACGGCTGCCCTCGTCCTCGGGAGCGGAATCGCCGCCACCGTTCCGACGGCGACGGGTGCGCGAGGAGGACGAAGCGCCCGCGCTCTCGCGCTCATCTACATCGCTCTCGGGGTGCAGGTGCTGATCGAGAATGTCATCGAGCTGGCGCAGCTCACTCGGTCGCAGTTCGCTCCGGCGGGGCCGCGGCGCGATCGGCGGCACGTCTGGCGCCAAGAAGATGAGGCGAGTCGTCGCGCGGAAGCGCTCCTCGGGGGTCATCTCCGACAGCGGCAGCACGAGGGGGGTGACCCGTTCCTCTGCCGCAGCCTGGGGGGCCTCAGCTTCCCCCTCCGCAGACGCTACCTCGGTGGCGTCTACTTCCGTCGTGTTCGTGTCGCTGGGAGTCTCCGCCTCGGTGTCGACCACCTCTGGCAGCTGCGGCTCCGAGTCGTGCTGTTCTTCTGTAGTCTGCTTCACCATTCCTGGTGTCTCCTTCGGTCCGGAGAAAGCATTGCTCGCTCCGGCAATTCTTTGTTCGGCGGGTGATCCCGCAAATCCTGTTCCCCGCGGATGCCTGCACCCGCGCTCGGTCGTTCCTCGACCGGTGACGGCCTGGCGGCCGCCAAAAGACTGTGCGTGCTGTTCCCAATTCCGGGGTGACATGCACTGCGATACTCATTATGTCACGCTCCCCCTGGATTCCGCAGGATCTCGCGCGAACGCAGCAACACCGCGTCACCAGCCGGGCGTGGGACGCGTGTTCGCAGGAAACCACGCAGGCAAGCACATTAGGATCGGCGGCATGAGCTCTGCACTTGAGACCAACCGGCGCCCCATAGGTTTCGCCGTGTTCACGATCATCGCTGGCGCGGTGGGCTGGTTCGCGTCCTGGGAGCTCCTCACGGAGTACATCAAGACCCTCGCGCAGCCCGGCTACGTGCCGAACTGCGCGGTGAGCATTCTGGTGACGTGTGGCCCCAACATGGGGTCGTGGCAGGGCTCGGTGCTCGGATTCAGCAACACCATCATCGGCGTCGCCGCGTTCATGGCGCCGATCATCGTCGGCGTCGCGCTCCTCGCCGGCGCGCGCTTTGCCCCGTGGTTCTGGCGCATCTACCAGCTCGGACTTCTCGCGGGCTTCGTCTTTGTCTGCTGGCTGTTCACCCAGAGTGTCTACTCGCTCGGCACACTCTGCCCGTGGTGCATGGTGGTCTGGTCGGCCATGATCCCTCTCTGGTGGTTCAGTGCGTTCACCCCCGACGCAGCGGGGCTCATTCCTGGCTCAGAGACGCGCCGCCGCGGTTTCCAGCAGGCTCAGTCGTGGGCATGGGTGCTTGTCCTCGTGACCGTGCTCATCATTGCGTTCCTCGCCCAGATGCAGCTCGACTGGCTCGCAGAGTTCGCGCGAAACTAGCCCGGTTCAGGCACCTTCCGCATCGGCGGGAGCCGAGGTGAGACGCTGCCAGAGCGCATCAACCTGGGCGATCGTGTCCGCCTCGCTCCCCGAAGTGTCGATGATGACGTCGGCAATAGCGCGCCGCTCTGCGTCGCTCGCCTGATTCGCGATCCTGTTGCGTGCGTCTTCGACGGTCATGCCGCGGTGCTCCACCATTCGCGCGATGCGAGTCTCCGGCGGAGCTTCAGCGACAACCACCAGATCAAACGGCAGCTCGCGCGCCGCTTCCACGAGCAGCGGAATCTCGTACACGATCACCCCGGCTGGGTTGGCGTCGCGGGCAACGCCCACAGCCTCGGTGAACAGCCGTTGCACCTCGGGGTGCACGATCCCGTTGAGGGCGCTGAGCGCGGCTGCGTCGGCGAACACGATGGCCCCCAGCGCAGCACGATCGAGTGAGCCGTCGTCCCGGATCACCTGCTCTGCGCCGAAGTGGTGTGCCACTTGGGCGAGCCCCGAAGTACCCGGCGCCACGGCATCTCGGGCGAGCTGGTCAGCGTCAATCCGTGTTGCTCCGAGCTCAGCCAGGCGGTGGCCGATCGTCGATTTGCCTGCGGCGATGCCGCCCGTGAGTCCGATCAGCGTCATGCCTCCAGCGTAGCGCGCTGCACTGCCATGCCCGCTATGCTGACGACCACAGAGGGAGGCACGCATGCTCGAGATCATCACCGGCACCACGCTCGCAGCTTCCGCGGGCCTCAACGCCTACATCCCGCTCCTCGGGCTCGGGCTCCTCTCCAGGTTCACAAGCTGGGTCGAGCTTCCCGCCGGCTGGGCCTGGCTTGAGAATGGGTGGAGCCTCGGGATCCTCGGCGTACTTCTGCTCCTCGAGGTAATCGTCGACAAGGTGCCCGCGCTCGACAGCATAAACGACATTCTGCAGACCCTCGTGCGCCCGGCCTCTGGCGGCATGGTGTTCGCCGCGGGAGCCGCAAGCGATACGGTCGCGGTCGCCGACCCTGTCGCATTCGCAGACTCGCCGCAGTTCTGGCCGTTTCTCGCGGGTGTGGTGATCGCGCTGATCCCCCACCTCCTCAAGGCGATCGCACGCCCCGTATTGAATGTATTGACAGCGGGGGCCGGTGCGGCAATCTCCAGCTTCCTCGAGGACATCGGTGCGGTGCTGCTGACGATCCTCGCTGTGCTCGTCCCGCTCGTTGCACTCGGTGCGCTCATCCTCGTCGTGGTGATGATGGTGCGCAGACTGAGCCGAGTGCGGCGAATGCGAGCAGCGCGGGACCAGGCCGCCACGTAACGCTGCTCGACTGCACCTCCCGGCATCCCGGCATCCCAGCGCCCTGGATACGCCGAAGGCCCGGCCACCTTTCGGTGTCCGGGCCTTCGGTGCGGAGGGTTAGTTGCCCTCGAGCTGTGCCTTCAGCGCAGCGAGTGCCGCGTCGTCAGCAAGCGCGCCGGTCGAAGCCGAGTCGCTCGAGAAGCTCGAACCTGCAGCCTCGGACGCAGCCGGGGCCGCGATGACCTCGGTGAGTGCCGTGGCGACCTGCTTCTTGTGAGCCTCCCAGCGCTCCTGGGCAGCAGCGTACTCCTGCTCCCACTTCTCGCGCTGCGACTCGAAGCCTTCCTTCCACTCCTGCGTCTCAGGATCGAAGCCCTCGGGGTACTTGTACTCGCCGTTCTCGTCGTACTCCGTGGTCATGCCGTAGAGTGCGGGATCGAACTCGGTGCCCTCGGGGTCAACGCCGTCGTTCGCCTGCTTGAGGCTGAGCGAGATGCGGCGGCGATCGAGATCGATGTCGATGATCTTGACGAAGACCTCCTGGCCGGCCGAAACGACCTGCTCAGCGAGCTCAACGTGCTGACCCGACAGCTCGGAGATGTGCACGAGGCCCTCGATGCCGTCGGCAACGCGAACGAACGCACCGAAGGGAACGAGCTTCGTGACCACGCCCGGGGCGATCTGGCCGATCGCGTGGGTGCGGGCGAAGACCTGCCACGGATCCTCCTGCGTCGCCTTGAGCGACAGCGAGACGCGCTCGCGGTCGAGCTCGACGGAGAGCACCTCGACGGTAACTTCCTGGCCGACCTCGACGACGTCCGAAGCGTGCTCGATGTGCTTCCAGGACAGCTCGGAGACGTGCACGAGGCCGTCCACGCCGCCCAGGTCGACGAACGCACCGAAGTTGACGATCGACGAGATAACACCCTTGCGCACCTGGCCGGGCTTGAGCTCCGCGAGGAACGAAGAGCGGGTAGCCGACTGCGTCTCCTCGAGGAGCGCGCGGCGCGACAGCACCACGTTGTTGCGGTTCTTGTCGAGCTCGAGGATCTTCGCCTCGATCTCCTGGCCCAGGTACGGGGTCAGGTCGCGCACGCGGCGCAGCTCGATGAGCGAAGCCGGGAGGAAGCCGCGGAGTCCGATATCAACGATGAGGCCGCCCTTGACAACCTCGATGACGGTGCCGGTGACGACACCCTCGTTCTCCTTGATCTTCTCCACGTCGCCCCAAGCACGCTCGTACTGAGCGCGCTTCTTGGACAGGATCAGGCGACCTTCCTTGTCCTCCTTCTGGAGAACGAGTGCCTCAACAGAGTCGCCAACCTCGACGACCTCATCGGGGTCGACGTCGTGCTTGATGGACAGCTCGCGCGAGGGGATAACACCCTCGGTCTTGAACCCGACGTCGAGGAGCACCTCGTCGCGGTCAATCTTCACAACGGTGCCCTCGATGAGGTCGCCGTCGTTGAAGGACTTAATGGTCAGTTCGACCGCAGCAAGGAAGTCATCGGCCGAGCCGATGTCGTTGATCGCGACCTGCTTGCTGGTGGTCGTTGCGTTCGTCATGTAAATGGTCTCCAGAATGGACAGGATATTCAGGCGATGCGTGCCAAAATCTTTTCAACCCGGGTTCGGGCCAAATACGCACTCATCGCATGTGGACATGGTTGAGTCGCCACAAATGTGACAGCTCAGTCTATCGCGGCATTCTCGTGAGTTGCAAGCGCAGAAGCGGGGCGTTTTGCGCGCTGCGTTGCCAGCCCGACGAAGACCCCCACGATGGCGATCCCGAGACCAGCAAGGAACACGAGCAGCTTGATATTGGCGTCGATCGTTGCGTCTTCCCAGCGCAGCAGGTTCGGGGCGAACTGCCACGGCTCCCCCAGCACCCGCGCCACGGCCCAGTCGACTCCCACCCCGGACGCACCGAGCAGCGCCGCAATGATCGAGACCCGCAGGGCAACTGGTCCGGGAACATACCGGATCACAAGCGCCACCGCCCACACGAGCGAGAAGCCAATGGCAGCGAGAGGCAGCATGAGTTGCAGCCAGAGCCCGGGCTTCCCCACCGCCACGGCGATCACCCCGAGGAACGCCGCGATCGCAACAGTGTCGATCGCGAGCGTGAGCACGGTGCGGTGCCGACGCAATGAACCAGGAAGCGGGAGAAGCGAAAGCAGGATCGGGGTGAACACCACGAGCAGTCCCAGGAGCACTGCGGAGATCGCAATCCAGACCCAGATGCCGGGTGCCGACTGCAGCCACACCACCACGAGGAGCACCAGGAGGCTGAGAAGGGCACCACCCAGCGCGCACCACCCGGGTCGAGGGATCCCCAGCAGGGGCAGCGTAGTGAGGCTGAACGCGATGCCGACCGCGGGCAACACGATCCAGAACCAGCTCAGCGAGTGTGACACTGAAAGATTGACAATCAGGCACGTGAGAATCGTCGCAGCGTATGCGATCGCGGTGCTCCACAGAATCGCGGAGCGCCACCCACGGTAGACCCTGGCATCGCGCGAGTCAGCTCGCGCCTCATGGTCCTCGCTCGCGCTAATGAGTTCCTGCCCCGTCACACCGAGTTCTGCGGCAAGCGCCTGCACCATGGTGATATCCGGGTACGAGAGACCCCGCTCCCACTTTGACACTGCGGACTCGGTCACGTGGAGGCGAGCCGCGAGCTCCTTCTGAGTGAGTCCGAGTGCGCGCCGGCGCTCGGTGACGAAGCGGCCGAGATCGCGCTTAGTGATGTCCGTGTTCATGCCACCATCTCACCACGTCCGTGTGGCGAGGCAAGGTCCCGCCTCTTCGAAAACCGCGGAAATCCGCCACTCGACTGTCTGGCCAGTCGCTTGTTCCGCCGAGAGTTGTTTACAGAGTGTCGCAGAGACGGGTGCGGCCCGAGTACTCCACACGCACACAGACGCAGTCGTGACGCGTGCGTCCGCAGCGCACACTGCATGCATGAGCGCTGGCGCCGGGAGAGCCGCGCGCGAGCTTTGGCGCTCGGGGCGCACCTCCCACCCGGGGCGTTCTTCTCGCATCGCACCGCGGCAGCGCTCTGGCGTCTCCCCATCTCGCCACCTCATGCCCATCCCGAACGGCTCGATGTCGCGGCATTTGACGGTCGCCCCGGCGCGCCCCGTGCGTGGCTCACGTCGCGCTCCCTCTCCCCGTTTCTGGCTGCCGTGACCACACGACACGGTGTGCAGCTCACTGACCCAGCAACCACCTGGGCGCTGCTCACACCGCTCCTGGGGCGGCTGGAGGCGATCGCACTGGGCGACGCGGTTCTGTATGAGCCTCGGAGTCCAGGATCACGCGTGCCGAGCGCGCCCCCGCTCGCCTCTCGCCAAAGGAGCTCCACGCGGCACTCTCACTCCCGTATCGTCGCGACCGCCCCCGACTTCGGGAGATCTACGACGACCTTTCCCCGAAAGCTGCGTCACCGTCCGAGAGCCACCTCCGTGTGCTCTTTCACCATTGGGGGTTTCCGCCACCGCAGCTCGACCACGATGTCTGGGGCGACACCGGGGAACTGCTGGGGCGCAGTGCGGTCGCGTTTCCCACACACCGTGTGGCGGTCAAGTATCACCCAATGCGCCGCGACGACGGTGCAACTCAGTGCACGAGTGTGGCCGAGAAGTCGCAACTGTACGTGACGAACGGCTGGCGACTTCTTCGGGTCACTGCGGAGCTGCTCTACCTTAGGCCGACAACGCTTCGCCGCATGGTGAGCGATGCCCTCGACTCGAGCAGCACATACGTGAGCGAGCACCGGGACAGTCAGAATCGCCCCGGTGCCCACGGATCGGCCTAGTGCGCGGCCGCGTTCCAGTTGGCTCCGCGGCCCACCTGCACCTCGAGCGGCACCGAGAGCTCGGCTGCGCCCGCCATCTCTTCACGGACGATCACTTCCAGCTCATCCCATTCACCCGCAGCAACCTCGAACATCAGCTCATCGTGGATCTGCAAGAGCATGCGGGATGCGAGCCCGGCTTCACGCATGCGTCGTTCCACACCGATCATCGCGACCTTGATAATGTCGGCTGCCGATCCCTGAATGGGTGCGTTCAGCGCGGCACGCTCCGCGTTCTCACGCAAGATCCGGTTCGGGCTTGCGAGGTCCGGGAACGGACGACGGCGCCCAAAGATCGTCTCCGTGAACGTGTCGCGCTTGGCCTGGTCAACGACGGAGCGGAGGTAGTCGCGCACCCCGCCGAAACGCTCGAAGTAGTCGGTCATGAGCTGCTTCGCTTCAGCAGCAGAGATCCCGAGCTGCTTCGACAGCCCGAACGCGGAGAGGCCGTAGGCGAGGCCGTAGGACATCGCCTTCACCTTCGAGCGCATCTCGTTCGTCACGTCCTCCGGTGGCACCCCGAAGATACGCGAGCCGACAAAGCGGTGGAGATCTTCTCCTGCGTTGAACGCTTCGATCAAGCCCTCGTCGCCCGAGAGATGGGCCATGATGCGCATCTCGATCTGTGAGTAGTCGGCGGTCATGAGCGTCTCGTAGTCGCCCGAGTGGATGAAGCCTTCGCGGATGCGGCGGCCTTCCTCCGAACGAACGGGAATGTTCTGCAGGTTCGGGTCCGTGGACGCGAGGCGGCCGGTGCTCGCACCAGTCTGCACGAGCGTGGTGTGGATCCGACCGTCCGGCTGCACGGCTTTGATGAGCGTCTCCACCATCTGCCGCAGCTTGTTGGCGTCGCGGTGCGCGAGCAGTGCTCCGAGGAAGGGGTGCGGGTTCTTCTGCTGCAAGTCGGCGAGCGCGGCAGCGTCGGTGGTGTACCCGCTCTTCGTCTTGCGCGTCTTCGGCATATCAAGTTCCTCGAACAGCACCACCTGCAACTGCTTCGGCGAAGACAGGTTCACTTCGTGTCCGATAGCGGCAAAGGCTTCCTGCTCAAGACCGGCGACGCGCTCCGTCAGCTCCGCATGGTGCGCTTCAAACAGCGGCAGGTCGATCTCGACGCCCCGCTCTTCAAGATCAGTGAGCACCGACACGAGCGGAAGCTCGATATCTGCATAGATCTCCCCGGTCCGGTCCGGGAAACGCGCGGCCGCAGCAGCGTGCGCGCGCACGACGTACCAGGCGAGCGCGGCCGCATCGGCCACGCTGCCCTCGTCGGGAACCAACTGGTTGGGGTCGCCCTCAGGGACCTGCTCCCCCAGGAAACGGAACACTGCTTCGGCAATGTTCTTCTCTGCGGTCGCAGGACGGAGCAGCCAAGCAGCGATCAAGAGGTCGCCCGCGATACCCCCGATGCGCACGCCCGCCTCATCGGCGAGACGCAGCTGATGCTTCGCATCGAAGAACACCTTGGGTGCGTCGCTCGCGAGCCACTCCTCAAACTGGGCGTAGTCACGTCCGCCGGGCTGCCAGTGGAAGAGCACCGAGGACTCGGGCGTCGCGAGGCCAACATTTGTACCAGCCTCGCTCGTCTGGATGACGACCGCGGGCGTATCGGCCTTTGCCAGCCAGTCCCCCAGCTCTTCATCGATCAAGAGCTTCGCGGTGGGCTTCTCCGGCGCGAGCGGGGTCGCTGTCGCGGTTGCGCCGCCCGTGGGCACCTCTGCACCGGCGAGCTTGCCCACGCGCTGCAGCAGGGTGCGGAACTCGAGACGCGCAAAGACCTCTCCAACGGCCGTCATATCGACTTCGCCGCGCTTCAGCTCGTCGAGCGTGACGTCGAGCTCCACATCGCGTACCAAGCGGTTCAACCGGCGATTGCGTTCCGCGAGGTGAGCGTTCTCGCGCAGGCTTTCGCCCACCTTGCCGCCTACCTCGTCCTGGCGCCGCAGGATCTCCTCGAGCGAGCCGAACTGGTTGATCCACTTCACCGCGGTCTTCTCGCCCACGCGCGGGATGCCGGGCAGGTTGTCACTCGTCTCACCCACCAGCGCCGCGATCTCGGGGTACTGCTCGGGGCGTACCCCGTACCGCTCCATCACCTTGTCTGCGTCATAGCGCGTCAGCTCACTCACGCCCTGCTTCGAGGGGTACAGCAGGGTGATGCGGTCGTCGACAAGCTGGATTGTGTCGCGATCACCGCTCACCACGAGCACACGGTACCCCGCGTCCGCACCGCGCGTGGCGAGCGTCGCGAGGATGTCATCAGCCTCGTAGTTCTCTTTCTCGAGCGTGGTGATACCCATAGCGTGCAGGGCCTCCTGCAGCAACGGAATCTGCCCCTTAAACTCCGAGGGCGTCTCGCCTCGCGTGCCCTTGTACTCCGGGTACTCCTCGGTGCGGAAAGAGTGCCGTGAGATATCGAACGCCACGGCGAGCGAGTCCGGGTTCTCGTTGCTGAGCAGGTTGATCAGCATGGCGATGAAGCCATGGATCGCGTTCGTGTGCTGGCCGGTCTGCGTCTGGAAACTGTCGACGGGCAGGGCGTAGAACGCACGGAAGGCCAGCGAGTGGCCATCAATGATCATGAGGGTAGGCTGAGGCGTATTCGACACACGCCCAGCCTACAAGTCGACACCGACATCCACACCGTGGAATTGTGCGCGGGCGAGGCGCCCCCTCGGGGCGCACCACAGAGAAAGGCGCGTTCGACACGATGACCGCGAAGGATCCCGTTTCCACTTTGCCGAGCGACGTGCACCCGGACGACGCACTCGCGTACATCCAGGATCGCGGCGTCGGTGCTCTCGCCGATCGAATGGGAATCGAGTTCACCGAGTTTACGCGCGAGCGGGCGGTGGCCACGATGCCCGTCGAGGGAAACACGCAGCCGATCATGCTCATGCACGGCGGCGCATACGTCGTGCTCGGTGAGACGCTCGGTTCCATGCACGCAAACCTCGTTGCCCCGGAGGGAACTGTGGCCGTCGGCGTCGACATCAACGCCACGCACACCGGATCCGCGCGCACCGGCCGCGTCACCGGCACCTGCGTGCCGATCAAGTTGGGCCGTTCGATCGCGGTCCACGAGATCACGATCGACAACGAGGACGGTCAGCGCTGCTCGACCGTGCGCATCACGAACTTCTACAAGCAGGTCTCGAAGTAGCCGCGACCCGCGCAAATCACGAGCGCCCCGGGTCCGCAAGGATCCGGGGCGCTCGTGTGTATGGCCGTGAGGAAGCTAGTCCTTCTTCGGTCCGAGCTGATCGATGATCGTCTTTGCGACGTCCTGCATCGTCAGACGACGATCCATCGAAGCCTTCTGAATCCAGCGGAAAGCCTCGGGCTCGCTGAGACCCATCTTGTCGTTCAGGATGCCCTTTGCGCGATCAACGAGCTTGCGGGTTTCGAAACGCTCAGCGAGGTCTGCAACCTCGTTCTCGAGCGTGACGATCTGCTGGAAACGCGAGAGCGCAATCTCGATCGCGGGGAGCAGGTCGGCCGGGGTGAACGGCTTCACGACGTATGCAAGCGCGCCGGCTTCGCTGGCCCGCTCAACAAGCTCACGCTGGCTGAACGCGGTGAGCAGCACCACGGGAGCGAGGTGCGTCTTGTTGATGCGCTCTGCGGCGGAGATTCCGTCGAGCTGGGGCATCTTCACGTCCATGACCACGAGGTCGGGGCGGAGCTCCTCAACCAGCTTCACAGCGGTCTCGCCATCGCCGGCCTCGCCGACCACATCAAATCCGTTGTCGCGCAGCGTCTCAACGATGTCGAGGCGGATCAGGGACTCATCCTCCGCGACGACGACGCGGCGCGGGGTGTTCGGGGCAGTGCTCTGGTCATTCACCCCTCCAGCTTACGTCATCTGCCACCCGGATTCCCTGAAACCGGTGGGAGTTGTCCGGCGGGTCGCAACGCCCGTGGCGCGTCGTCGCGCGCGAAAAGGCCTCCGCCTGCGCTAGGGTAGTTCTGTTGTTCCACCGCGCCCCCGGGTGCGGCGAGTTCCATCCAGCCGGATTGGCGGAATTGGCAGACGCGGCGCACTCAAAATGCGTTGTCGAAAGACGTGCGGGTTCAAGTCCCGCATCCGGCACCACGAGCTCTGGCCTCGACTCCCCCACAAAACACTGGGCAGTCGGGGCCTTTCTCATATCGGGAGCGCGACGGCTTGCTCACACTGTGCCCACACCCGAAAACAGCTGAAGCCCCGCAGCCACGATCCCGGCTGCTGTGAGCCTGATCGGTGATCTAGCCTTGGGGCTCACTATTGGCCTAGTGAATGAGTGCACGGTCTACTTCCCGAGCGAAGTGTGTTCTCCACGCAGGTTGTCACTCAACGCGCGCTGCGAGTACTCAGCTGGCGATCATTCTTCTGTCTGCCAGGCAACTTGTCACCAGGGCCGGCCAGCGGGTCTACCCCAGCATTTCGCGGAGGCGCTCCATCGAGCGCAGCCCCTCGAGCACCGGCCCAGCCACCACCAGGTAGATGAGCGCGAGGAACACGGCATATGTGAGCGTGAAGCCCGCGCAGGCGGCAATGTTGTCGCGCTTGCCAAAGTGCTCGCCAAACTTACGCACGAAGGAAACCGGGTGGCGCAGATCCCAGCTGTTGAAACGCGGATAGCGGCCGAGGTACATTCCGAATCCGAGCAGCAGCATGACGACCCCCACCGCGGTGAGCGGCAGCGGCGCCAGCAATCGCTCGGCGCTATCTCCGTACAGGCTGATCCCCACGACGAGGTGGACGATGAACACGTTGAGCACGGTGTTCACCACGCCCGACATTGCAAGCGTGATCACGAGGATGATGTCGTACCACAGCGGCACCTCATCGTCATCGCGCCGATGCGACTGATTGAGTTCGGTAATCAGGTAGCTGGCGTTCGGGAGCAGCAACAGCCAGATGAGCCCGGTGGCCCCCAGCACGACGAAGCCGGCTGGCGGCGCGATGACCAACAGCGCCAGCCCGACGAGCCCGCCGCCCGCAAGCACGATCACGGGCAGGACGGACAGCCAAATGTTCCAGATCATTGGCTTGTAGAGCCGCGTTCGGTACACCGCCGCCCGCAACAGGATGAGGAGCAGTGCATACGCGTTGAGCGCGAGCGCGCCGAGAATCAGGAAAAACATCGCGACCTAGCGTTCCGCGAGCCCCGCGTTGACGAGTGCGAGCGTGATCCAGAAAATCCCTGCGGGGACGGTGTCTGCCATGGACTCACCCTAGCGAGACCAGTGTGGGATCGCTACGAGTCGCGCTCCTCGCGCTTCCGCTTCGCGTTGCGCCAGAGGGTCACGCCGACCACGATCCCGGCGCCAACAAACACGGCCCAAGAGATCACTGCTCCGAGAATCATCACGCCTCAACCGTAGCAGTCACGAGGCTGGCGGACGGCCGCTACTCAGTGCTGTCGCCGCTCCCCGGAGCGCCGCCGATGAAGCCCACGATCGCGCCGAGAGCGAGGCCCACCCCGATTCCCATGCCGACCCAGCCCATCGCGATTCCAGCGACCAGGCCGAGCCCACCGCCAATGATGAGGCCGCCCGTCATCCAAGCAATGGATGCGGCACGGGACGGAGTACGGTTCTCGCTCATACTCCGAGGGTACGCCTGTGCGTCGCAGCTGCCGAATCGTGCGGACGCGGCGCACCCAGTTCCCCTGAGAGAACATGGCGCTCCAAGTATGCGCTCTGCGCTACCGTGAGGCAAGCGAACGGCGACCGCCCTGCGCTTCGCCGAGTAACGCCGATGGTGTTCTCCCACTCGAATGGTGGCCGCCCGATGACGAGCTCGAACGTACTCCTCTCACATCCGCTTGACGCGCTCGGAGAGCTTCGCCCCACCCGGTCTTCGGAAAGGGACTTCCCACCCATCGCGCGCGCCTACGTCGAGGTAACTCGCACCGCGAAGGAGCAGGGTCTACTTCGTCGAGCACATGGCTTCTACGCGGCTGTGGGCGCCGGGATCGTCGTCGCTCTCGCTGGAGCAATCGCTGGCTCAATTCTGCTGGGCGACAGCTGGTTCCAGCTCATCATCGCCGCGGTGCTCGGGATCATTTTCACGCAGATCGCCTTCCTCGCGCACGAGGCCGCGCACCGGCAGATCTTGTCGACCGGTCCCGCAAACGATCGGCTCGCGCGCGTGCTTGCCGGCTCAATTGGCATGAGTTACTCCTGGTGGGACTCGAAGCACACACGCCACCACGCAAATCCGAACCGCGTCGGCAAGGATCCCGATATCGAGGTCGACACGATCTCGTTCCTCGAGGAGGATGCGGTCGAGGCGCGCGGGCTGCGCCGCGCAATCACGAAGCGTCAGGGCTGGCTGTTCTTCCCCCTGCTCACACTCGAGGGCCTGAATCTGCACCTGCACAGCTTCCGGCACCTGTTCTCGCGCGAGCCGGTGCGGGGACGCTGGATCGAACTCAGCATTATCGCCGCCCGCTTCGTCCTGCTCCTCACGCCGGTGTTCCTGTTCCTTCCCGTGGGGATGGCCTTCGCGTTCCTCGGTGTGCAGTTCGCCGTGTTCGGGGTGTACATGGGCGCGTCTTTCGCCCCGAACCACAAGGGAATGCCGGTCATCGCGGCGTCCGCAAAGCTTGATTTCTTCTCCAAGCAGGTGCGCACCTCGCGGAACATCCGCGGCGGCTGGTGGGCCACCTCACTAATGGGCGGCCTGAACTACCAGGTTGAGCACCACCTGTTCCCCAGCATGGCCCGGCCGCACCTCGCGAAGGCGAGCAAGATTGTGCGCGAGTTCTGCGCCGAGCACCGCGTGCCATATACGGAGACGTCGTTGTGGCACTCCTACGGCATTGTGATCGAGTATTTGAATCGGGTGGGCCTCAGCGCCCGCGACCCGTTCGAATGCCCGATGTCGGCACAGTACGGGCGTGCGCGCTAGCGTTCCCGCTCCCTATTCGGCGTTTGCGGCCTGAACGGCGGCCAGCGCCGCGCCGGCGAAGCGATGCTCCGGGCGGCCGACCTCAGCGACCCACACATCCCCGGAGAAGAGGTACCACTGCGTGGTAACGGCGATGCCGTTCTCGGTGGTCAACGCGTAGCCGGTCGCCTCACCCTCCGTGCGCTTCTCGAAGTCGGAGGCGTCAAGTGCTGCCCGGAAATCGTCGCGCACCTCGGGGCTGAGCACCGCGACGAAGAGCGTCGTCAGCGAGCCACTGTTCGGAACACCCCAGGAGCACTGCCGAATCTCGGTCGCCGCGTCGAGCGCCGCGTTCGCCGCGGGGCCCATTGCGCCATCGCGCGCCACGCCCGCGAGTCGATCGCTCGTCTCTGCGTCGAGTTCCTCGTATCGCGGCTCCCCCAACTCGACGGCCTGCTCCGGCGTGACGAGCGCGTTGCATGCTGGGAGAACCAGCGGAGCCTCGAGTGCGCCAGTTCTCGGCTCAGCGGGCGGCTCTGGCGCGCTCGGCGTTTCCGGCGCAGGGGCGGAGGTTGTGGGAGCCGGGCTCGCGGGTGCCTCCCCCGGCTCAGGCGCGCACGCGGCGAGGCCCAGCACACCGAGCGCAGCGATCCCGAGCAGCAGCGCGCGTGGGAATCGCTGGCGAGCCCCGTGCGCTGACGTGAGCACCGCAGGAGGAGCTGTGGAGATCGAAGCACGCATGTGCCACAGCCTAGCGAGCGCCTCCGACGGGCGACACCCTCCCGCTCCCGCCACACAGCGAAGCGGGGCCCACGAAGCTTCCGCTTCGCCGGACCCCGCTCTCCTACGCGAGACGCGACTCGCTAGGAGTCAGCGCGCCCCAGCGTGTGCTTGCGCGGGCCTGCCTCAGGCAGCTTTCCCGTGGTCTCACCCATCCGGTGAATGCGCAGCGTGTTCGTGGTCCCGACGATTCCGGGAGGGGAACCGGCGATGATGACGACCTTGTCGCCCACCTCAGCGCGCGAGTGCTCGAGCAGCAGCTCGTCCGCCTGCGTGAACATTTCATCGGTGCTCTCCACGCGCGGCACCTCGTAGCTGCGGGCACCCCAGGTGAGCTCCATGCGGCGTCGCGTGCTCGCATCGGGCGTAAACCCGATGATCGGGATCGGCTTCCGCAGGCGCGACATCCGCCGCACCGTGTCGCCGGATTCCGTGAACACGCAAATGTAGCGCGCGCCGATGAAGTCTGCGACCTCGGACGCTGCAAGCGTCAGCGCGCCACCCTGGCTGCGGGGCTCGACACCGAGCGGCTCGATGCGATCCAGCGCGTGATCCTCGGTGGCCTCGATGATGCGTGCCATGGTGGCAACCGCCTCAACGGGGTATGCCCCAACGCTCGTCTCGCCGGACAGCATCACCGCGTCGGCGCCGTCAAGCACCGCGTTCGCGCAGTCGGAGGCCTCGGCGCGCGTGGGGCGGGGGTTCTCGATCATCGATTCAAGCACCTGCGTTGCCACGATCACCGGCTTCGCGTTGCGTCGCGCGAGCGCGATCGCCTCGGTCTGCACGAGCGGCACCTGCTCGAGGGGCAGTTCGACGCCCAGGTCGCCACGGGCCACCATGATGCCGTCGAATGCGTCGACGATCTCTTCGAGGTGCTCGACGGCCTGCGGCTTCTCGATCTTGGCGATCACGGGAAGGCGCACGCCCTCCTCGTCCATGATCTCGTGCACGCGGGTGATATCAGCGGCGTCGCGCACGAACGAGAGCGCGATGTAGTCGGCGCCGAGGGCAATCGCCCAGCGCAGATCCTGCTCATCCTTGTCGGAGAGCGCGGGCACGTTGACCGCGACACCGGGGAGGTTAATGCCCTTGTTGTTCGACACTGCACCGGGGATCTCGACGGTCGTGTAGACCGTGTCCTCGGTGACACGCACCGCGCGGAGACCGACCTTACCGTCGTCCACGAGCAGCGGGTCGCCGACCTTCACATCGCCCGGCAGCCCCTTGTGGGTGGTGCTGGAGATCGTGCGATCCCCCACGATGTCGCGCGTGGTGATTGCGAACTCATCGCCCACCTCGAGCTCGTACGGGCCACCCTCGAACTTGCCGAGGCGGATCTTCGGCCCCTGGAGATCTGCAAGCACCGCGATGGGACGCCCGACCTCGATCTCCGCGCGCCGGATGTTGCGGTAAATCCCCTCGTGCACGTTGTACGTGCCGTGAGACATGTTGAGTCGGGCCACATTGACGCCCGCGCGAATCAGTTCCAGCGTGTGGTCGTAGCTGGAGACCGCCGGCCCCCAGGTCGCAACGATCTTGGCGTGGCGCATGTGCTCTCCTTGCTTAGCGTGACGAAGTAGCGGAATCGACGGTTGCGGCGGGTGCATCGCCGTGGTCGATCACGTGGAAGAACTCGTCGGGGTCAGCGGTGTCGCGAAGCACCGAGTCAAGCGGGTTGCTGCGTCCCGGCAGGTACACCGAGGACTCGAGGCCCACGTGGCGACGGCGCTGCACGAAGATCACAACGAGGCCGACAACGATCGCGAGGAGCGCGGCAAGCACGTTCGTGCGGATACCGAGGAAGAGCAGGCTCGGATCGACGCGGAGCGACTCAGTGAATGCGCGGCCGATGCCGTACCAGACGAGGTACATACCGAAGAAGGTGCCCCAGCGGGGGCGCCACTTCCGCTCGATGGCAAGCAGCACGATGATGCCGAGGATGTTCCACAGCGCCTCGTAGAGGAAGGTGGGATGGAAGAGCGTGCCCTCGGGCAGACCGATCGGGAAGGCGGGGTTCGACGACTCGATCTCGAGACCCCAGGGCAGCGTGGTCGGGCCACCGAACAGCTCGTGGTTGAACCAGTTGCCGAGGCGGCCGACCGCCTGCGCAATGAGCAGACCGGGAACCAGCGCATCCGCGAACGAGGCGAAGCGGATGCCCGTGATGCGCGAGGCAATCAGCACGCCGACGCCGCCGCCGAGCAGCGCGCCGAAGATGGCGATTCCACCGTTCCAAAACGCGAAGATCTCGAGGGGGTTCTTGCCCGCACCGAAGTAGTCACCCCAGTGCGTCACCACGTGGTAGAGACGCGCGCCGATGATGCCGAGCACGAGCGACCACACGAGGAAGTCGAGCGTTGCGCCCTTCTCTCCCCCGCGGGCGGTCAGACGGCGAGCCGTCCAGATCCCCGCGATGATAATCCCCGCGATGATGCAGAGCGCGTAGAAGTAGATCCGCAGGGGGCCGATCTGCAGGAACTGCAGATCGGGGCTGGGGATGCTCATTGGGAGAATCATTCACTCCTCTTTCGCCCGCGGCTAGGCCGCTGGAAGCTGCTGGTGGTGCTGTGCCAGTGCGACACAGCGGTCGAAATTCATCCTAGCGCGGCGCGGTTCCCGCAGCGATTGCACGCACGGTTTCCCCGAGCTGCGCAACACCGCCGTCGCGCAGCGCGCGCACGAACGCGGTACCGACGATGGCGCCGTCCGCGTACTCAAGGGCCCCGGCGACCTGCTCGGCCGTGGAGATCCCGATCCCCACGCAGGCAAGCTCGGCCCCCTGCGCACGAAGTCGTCCGGTGAGGCCACGAGCTGCCGCGTCAAGCTCCGCACGCTCTCCCGTGATGCCCATGGTCGACACGGTGTAGACAAAGCCCGTGCTCGACTCGGCAACGAGCGCGAGACGTTCATCGCTGGAGCTCGGCGCCGCCAGGAACACCCGGTCGAGGCCGACACGCTCCGACACCGCGATCCACTCGCCAGCGGCATCGGGGGTGATGTCCGGCGTGATGAGGCCAGCGCCGCCCGCGGCGGCAAGGTCCTCCGCGAAGCGCTCAACCCCGTACTGCATCACCGGGTTCCAGTAGGTCATCACGAGGACGGGCACGTCGACGGCCTCACGCACGCGGCGCACGGCCTCGAACACGTGCGCAACGCGGAAGCCGCCCGCAAGAGCGGTCTGCGTGGCCTCCTGAATAATCAGTCCGTCCATGACCGGATCGGAGTAGGGCAGGCCAAGCTCGAGCACATCTGCGCCCGCATTCGCCATCTCGATCGCCGCTGCGACGCTCGTATCGAGATCCGGGAAGCCGACGGGGAGGTAGCCAATCAGCGCGCCAGCGCGCTCGGCCTTCGCGGCGCGGATCGCACGCTCGACCTGAGATTCGATCCCGCTCATCCCTCGGCTCCTGCCTCGCCATCGAGCAGGCCAAAGTAGCGGCCCGCAGTTGCCATGTCCTTGTCGCCGCGCCCGGAGAGGCTGACCATCACGATCTGCTCCGGGCCGAGATCCTTCGCGATCCGCATCGCGCCAGCCAGCGCGTGAGCTGACTCGATCGCGGGAATGATGCCCTCGGTCTGGCTGAGCAGGCGCAGCGCCTGCATCGCCTCGTCGTCGGTCGCGGGAATGTAGCTCACACGGCCGATATCGGACAGCCAGGCATGCTCCGGACCAACGCCCGGGTAGTCGAGTCCGGCCGAAATCGAGTGCGACTCGATCGTCTGCCCATCCTCGTCCTGCAGCACGTAGGTCTTGGCGCCGTGCAGGATGCCCGGCCGGCCGCGCTCGATGGACGCGGCGTGACGCTCGGTGTCGACACCGTCGCCCGCAGCCTCCACACCGTAGATCTTTACGTCCGCGTCATCGAGGTAGGCATCGAACATGCCAATGGCATTCGAGCCGCCGCCCACGCAGGCAACGACCGCGTCGGGCAGACGCCCCTCGCGTGCGAGCAGCTGGGCGCGAGCCTCCTCCGAGATGATCTTCTGGAAGTCGCGCACCATCGCGGGGAACGGGTGCGGGCCCGCGGCGGTGCCAAAAATGTAGTTGGTGCGATCGACCGTGGCCACCCAGTCGCGATACGCCTCGTTGATGGCGTCCTTCAGCGTCCGTGAACCGGTGGTCACCGGAATCACCTCTGCGCCGAGCAGGCGCATGCGGGCCACGTTGAGAGCCTGACGCTCGGTGTCCACCTCGCCCATGTAGATCGTGCACTCGAGACCGAAGAGAGCCGCTGCGGTCGCGGTCGCCACACCGTGCTGGCCGGCGCCGGTCTCCGCGATGACGCGCTTCTTGCCGAGGCGCTTCGTCAGCAGCGCCTGGCCCAGCACATTGTTGATCTTGTGCGAGCCGGTGTGGTTCAGGTCCTCGCGCTTGAGGTAGATTCGCGCTCCACCAGCGTGCGCGGCAAACCGCGGCACCTCGGTGATCGGCGATGGGCGCCCCGCATAGCTCTCGAGCAGCTCAACGAGCTCGGCACGGAACTCGGGATCGGCCTGCGCCTCGACGTATGCCGCCGTCAGCTCATCGATTGCTGCGATGAGCGATTCGGGCATGAACCGGCCGCCGAAGTCACCAAAGAACGGACCGTGCTGCTCGCGCAGGCTCGTCACGGACTCCGATGCGGCCCCGGTGGGCGTCGTCGCTTCTGCGGGGTGATCTGTCATGGTTTTCCTCAGTGTCAGACGCTGAGGTAAGACTGCAGCGTCGCGACGGGATCGTTGGTCACGAGCGCCTCACCGACAAGAACGACATCAGCGCCGGCCTCGCGGTAGTGCGCCACATCCGCGACGTCGAGCACGGCCGATTCGGCCACGCGAATGACACCAGCGGGGATCTGGTCGGCAACGCGGCCGAACAGCTCGCGATCGAGTTCAAAGGTACGCAGGTCGCGGGCGTTCACGCCGATGAGCTGGGCACCCAGGTCGACGGCGCGCGCCACCTCGTCCGCGGAGTGTGCTTCCACGAGCGGGGTCATGCCGAGCTCGCGAATCATGGTGTGCAGCGACACGAGGCGCTCCTGCGGCAGCGCAGCCACGATGAGCAGCACGAGGTCTGCACCTGTAGCACGCGCCTCGAGCACCTGGTACTCGTCGCCGATGAAGTCTTTGCGGAGCACCGGAATACTCACGGCCTTGCGGACAGCCTCGAGGTCCGCGAGTGAACCCTTGAACTTGCGCTCCTCGGTCAGCACGCTGACGGCGCTCGCGCCGCCGGACTCGTACTGCGCCGCGAGCGTCTGCGGCTCCGCGATCTCGGCAAGGTCACCGCGAGAGGGGCTCGCGCGCTTCACCTCGGCGATCACCTTGATGTGGTCGGCGGGGGCAAGGGCAGCGAGTGCGTCGAGTGCGGGAGCACGACCGAGAGCTTCGGCCTCCACCTGAGCGGAGGACCGAAGCTCTCGTCGCGCCCGCGCGTCCTCGAGGGATCCCGCGAGCAGTTGGTCGAGCACGTTAGTCGTGCGTCTTGGGGGCGAACTTCGGGCCGTTAACGCCGTAGCCCGCCTTCGACAGGATCCACCCGAGGATGGCGCCGAGAACGACGATGCCAGCGCACACCCACACCATGGTCGACATGTGCAGGAAGAAGAAGACGGTGCCGGCAGCGATGCCAAGCAGCATCACCACGACCGCCGTCCATGCGGCGGGCGAATCACCGTGACCGGGGTCTCCGTGCTGGGTACTCATGAATCTCCTCTGAACGGGTGTGAACTCTTTAAGCCTAGCGGATATCCGCGGTGGGGTCGTCGCCGTCGCTCAGCGCGTCCCAGTCCGAGATGCGGTCGGGCGCGCCGCCGCGCGACTTTGCCGCCGATCCCGCATCGTATTTGCGACCGCCGGTGACCCAACGCCCGCCCGTAATCGCGACGAGGACTCCCAGCAGCGCGGCAAGCACGCCCGCGGCGAGGCTGACCCACGCCCACACGGACACCTGGCTCCACACCACCATGGTGGTGCTCGCGCCGCCGGCGATGCCGGTGAGCTCGGTGATGCGGCCGGAAACCGCGGAGAGGGGCGCCTGCAGCACATTGATCGTCAGCGCAGCGAGCCCCACGCCCAGCAGCGCGACGAGCACGCCCAACACGCGCCGGAAGATGGGCCCTGCGATCGTGAGCGCGAGGGCCGCCGCAACGATGGCGATCGCGACGGGCGAGAGCGCGGGGTTCAGCGCGTGGCCCGTGACCTTTTCGATGTCGTGGGTGCCGTCGAGCATGAACGAGACCCAGGCCTGCGCGCCGGCCAGCAGGCCTGCGCCACCGACAATCGCGATCCCGCTTAGGGACAGCAGCTTCGGGCTCATCGTGCAGACTCCTTCAGTTCGTGCAGCGTGTTGGCAATTGCGATGGCGCGCAGTGGGGCCGCGGCCTTACTGCGGCACTCGGCGTCCTCCGATTCGGGCACCGAGTCTGCGACGATGCCGGCACCGGCCTGGACCATCGCAATGCCGTCCTTGATCGTTGCGGTGCGGATGGCGATCGCGAGGTCGGCTGCGCCGCCCAGGCCGAAGTAGCCAACAACGCCGCCGTAGACGCCGCGCTGCACGGGCTCGAGCGCGTCGATGATCTCGAGAGCGCGCGGCTTCGGTGCGCCCGAGAGTGTGCCCGCGGGGAATGTGGCCTGGAACACGTCGATGGGGCTCTCCCCCTCGCGCAGCTGCCCCTCCACCGTCGACACAATGTGCATGATGTGGCTGAAGCGCTCGATCCGCATGAACTCGGTCACCTCAACCGACGCGGGTTCGCAGGCACGCAACAGGTCGTTTCGTGCCAGGTCGACGAGCATGAGGTGCTCGGCACGCTCCTTCTCGTCGGCGAGGAGATCGCGCTCGTGCTGCTGATCCTCGTCAACCGTTGCGCCACGCGGCCGCGATCCCGCAATTGGATGCGTCATCACGTGACCGCTCTCCTGCACCGTGACGAGCGCCTCTGGGCTCGATCCCACGACCGCAAACGGGGCGCCGTCCGCGTCCTCGAGCTGCAGGAGGTAGAGGTAGGGGCTCGGGTTCAGGTGCCGCAGCACGCGGTAGACATCGAGCGGGTCTGCCATGCACTCCTGGTCGAAACGCTGCGATGGCACCACCTGGAAGATATCGCCATCCACGATGTGGCGCTGCGCGACCTCGACCGCACGCAGGAACTCGGGAGTGCTCGTCAGCCGGCGCGGCGCGGGCTCTGCCTCGCGGTCGAATGAGCCGAGTGGCGAGCTCACCGGGCGCGCGAGTGCCGCTTGGAGCGCGTCGAGCCTGGCCTGCGCATCGGCCCACTGATCGTCGGCGTGTGCGGCGGCTGCCCCGTCGGCGAGCACGCCGTCGTTGAGCACGTTTGCGAGCAGCACGACGCTTCCCTCACGGTGATCGATCACCACGAGTTCAGAGACGAAGCTCAGGCCCTGTGTGGGCAGCCCGGGGCCCTCGCTGGGGCCGTGCTCGAGCTTTTCGAACTGACGCACGGTCTCCCACCCGAGGTAGCCCACAAAGCCGCTGGCGAGCGGCGGGAGGCCGGGAACCTGCGGTGCGCGCCAGCGCTCGTAGGCAGCCCGCAGTGCCTCGACCGGGCCGCGGTCAGCGACGCCGCCGGGTAGCAGTCGCTCCTCGCTCACATCACTTCCGGGCGCGGGCGCCCAGTGTGCCCGACCGCCGCGCTCGCCGAGCACGCCGAAGCTGCCAGCGCCGACAAAGCTAAAGCGGGTCCACACTCCGCCCTGCTCGGCAGATTCGAGCAGGAAGGTGCCCGGCCGCGAGTCCGCGACCTTGCGGTAGATGCTCACCGGGGTATCCGCGTCGGCGAACACCTCTCGGCAGACGGGGATCACGGCGTGGGTGGATCGCGCGGCGTCGAATGCTGCGCGCGTGGTCGTCAGGGTCACCCGATCAGCCTATCGCGCGGGGGCTGTGCAACCGCGCCGCTTCTCGATCGGGATCCGGGACCAGCGCGTTCCGCGGGAGTTCCCCGCTTACAGGCTCCCCCTACGCCTCGGGCGAAGGCTCCCCCACCAGGGCAGGAATCTCGCGGCCCGTAAAGCAGCTCCGCGTACCGGTGTGGCACGCGGCGCCGATCTGTTCGACCCGAACGAGCAGCGTATCCCCGTCGCAGTCGAGCGCGACGCTCCGCACGTACTGCCGGTGGCCGGACGTGTCCCCCTTGCGCCAGTACTCCTGCCGCGAACGAGACCAGAACGTCACCCGACCCGAGGTGAGCGTTCGGCGCAGTGCTTCGTGATCCATCCACGCGAGCATAAGCACCTCGCCGGAGGCATCGTCCTGAATAATCGCGGGAAGCAGCCCGTCGGGGCCGAACTTCACGCTCTCGGGAACCGCATCAGCGGGGATCATTCGCCGCTCCTCTCACGCGCGATCGCGCCGGGGAGGCGCACCGTGTGGCCCGCGTCGGCAAGCGCGCGCTTCACCTCACCGATTGTGAACTTGTTGTAGTGGAACACCGACGCGGCAAGCACTGCGTCCGCACCGGCCTCCACGGCAGGCGCGAAGTGCGCGAGCTCGCCAGCGCCGCCAGATGCGATCACCGGGACATCGGCGATCTCACGCACCAGTCGGGTGAGCTCCAGATCGAAACCATCCTGCGTGCCGTCGGCGTCCATTGAGTTGACGAGCAGCTCACCCGCACCGCGTTCCACCGCTTCGCGGCACCACTCGAGCGCGTCAAGGTCGGTCTCCCGCTTGCCGCCGTGAGTCGTAACGACGAATCCGGAGGGCGTTCGCGGGCTCCGCTTCACATCGAGCGACAGCACCACGACCTGCGCGCCGAAGCGATCGGCGATCTCACCAATCACGTCCGGGCGTGCGATTGCCCCACTGTTGATGCCGACCTTGTCGGCACCAACGCCGAGGAGCCGGGCAACATCTTCGGCGCTGCGCACCCCGCCGCCAACGGTCAGCGGGATGAAGACCTGCTCGGCGGTGCGCTGCACCACGTCGTAAGTGGTGGAGCGGTCATCTACCGTAGCTGTGACGTCGAGGAAGGTCAGTTCATCGGCGCCCTGCTCGGCATACTTCGCCGCGAGCTCGACTGGATCCCCCGCATCGCGCAGGTTCAGAAAATTGACCCCCTTCACAACACGGCCCGCGGCCACGTCGAGGCAGGGAATCACTCGGGTTGCAACAGTCATGAGGCAGGCTCCTGTTAGAGGCGAGCGGCGTGGATGGGCGTGACCAGGATCGCGCGGGCGCCCAGGTCATAGAGCTCGTCCATGATCGTGTTCGCTTCGTCGGCGCGCACCATGACGCGCACCGCCACCCAGGCCTCATCCTTCAACGGCGACACCGTGGGCGACTCCATGCCACCGGCCACCTGCGAGGCAGCCTCGAGCTGCGCGGCGGGCAGGTCGTAGTCCATGAGCACATACTTGCGGGCCACGAGCACACCGCGCAGGCGGCGCAGCAGGCGCTCGATCCCGGGGTGCTCGTTCGGCCCTCCGATGAGCACCGCGGTCGACTCGAGAATCACGGGTCCGAAGATCTCGAGTCCGGCGGCACGCAGCGTTGCACCGGTCGAGACCACATCGGCCACGGCGTCTGCGACGCCGAGCTGCACCGCAGACTCGACGGCGCCGTCGAGCTTTACGAGCACTGATTCGACACCGCGCGCCCGCAGAAAGTCATCCACGAGTTTCGGGTAGCTCGTGGCAATCCGCTTCCCCGCGAGGTCGGACAGCTCGGTGAATCCGCCGCCGGCCGGCGCCGCGAAGCGGAACGTGGAGTCCGCGAACTCGAGCGTCTCAACCTCGGTGGCCGTCGAGCCGGAGTCGAGCAGCAAATCGCGCCCGGTAATGCCCACGTCGAGCGCCCCCGATCCCACATAGGTCGCAATGTCACGCGGGCGGAGGTAGAAGAACTCGACGTCATTGCGCGTGTCCGCGTGAACGAGCTTGCGGCTGTCACGGCGACCCGAGTAGCCCGCCTCCGCGAGCATCTCGGCGGCGATCTCGGAGAGCGATCCCTTGTTCGGGACGGCGATGCGAAGCATGGTGGAGGAGTTCCTTCCGTGGTGGCAGCCGAATCTGCAGCGTGCCGGGTGATGTGAGGTCAGCGGCAAGCGTCGGCGCCGGGAAGGGCACCGACGCTACAGATGCGTGTACACGTCCTCAAGGCTCAGCCCCTTGGCGAGCATCAGAACCTGCAGGTGGTAGAGCAGCTGGCTGATCTCCTCAGCGCAGGCCTCATCAGACTCGTGCTCCGCGGCCATCCAGACCTCGGCGGCCTCCTCAACGATCTTCTTACCGATCGAGTGGATGCCGGCATCGAGGCGAGCGACCGTGTCGCTCCCCTCAGGCCGAGTCGCGGCCTTCTCGGAGAGCTCAGCGAAGAGCGAGTCGAAGGATTTCACGGTTCTACACTACCGGGTTTCGGCGGCGGCCCGTGCCATGGCGAGCTCCTCGCCCCCAACTCAGTGAGCGCACACGCGAATTGCCCATCCGATGAGGATCGCTGACGCCGCAGCGATCCCGCCCGCCAGAATCGCTCCGCCAACGACTCCAGCCTCAGCTCCCGCAAGAGATTCCCCGGCCATCCGCGCAAGCGCAGACGTCGGCACCCACTCGAACGCCCTGCCGAGGGCCGGAGCGATGCTCGCGAGCGGCAGCACTCCGCCCGTCAGGAGCACCACCGCGGGAAGCACTGCACCGATCGCTCGCGCGCGTGCCGGCCGGGCGACGCGCGCAGCCACGGCCGCCGCGAGCGCCATGCCACACGCAGACAGTGCCACCCCGGCGAGCAGCAGCCCGCCGAGCCCAACGAAATACGCACGAATGACGGAGCCACCCCCGACGGAGCCGAGCTCGATCGCCCCGGGCACCGCCGCAGCGACGACCAGCGCGACACCGATGACCACGGCGCTCCCGGCACGCGAATCGAGCAGCTGCGCGCGGAGCAGAGCGCCGCGCGCAGCTGGCGTGGTGGCGAGGAGCCGGAGCAGACCGCGCTCGCGCGCGTCAACAACGGGAGCCGTGACCGTAGCGAACGGCAGCACGATGAGCAACACGGCGAGGAGTAGCGGGAGGCCCGATCGGAGCACCATGCCGTGCGCGGAGAACAGCACGTCTGAGGCGGCCAGCAGCGCAATGCTCAGGATCGGGGTGACGAGCGAGATGCGGGAGTGCTCGGGCGCTCTTCGGCGCTGCGTGCGCACCGCCTCACGCAGATTCACGGTTCGCCGTTCACCGCGCGCAGGTACACGTCAGCGAGCTCGGTTTCGCGCACTGTGATGCCTGAGGCGCGAAGCCCGCGAGTGAACGTGACGCGCCGCAACAGGTCATCTGGCACAGTGCTTCGCGCGGTGATGCGGCTCCCACCGGCGGGCAACTCAGTCTCACTCCAGTCTTCGCCCACTGCCTCTGCGATGAGCGAGCGCTCCGTGCCCGCCGGCACGGTGAAGGCCACCTCGCCACCTCCGGCGTGCGCGCGTGCAAGCTCGGCCGGAGCACCCTGCAACACGATCTGCCCCGCCCGCATAATGAGCACCCCGTCGCACAGCGCCTCGGCCTCGTCGAGGTGATGCGTCGTGAGCAGCACGGTGGTGCCGCCCGCGCGAATCGCACGGATCAGCTCGGCAATCCCGAGCCGACTTGCAGGGTCAAGCCCCGCCGAGGGCTCATCCAAAATCACGACACGCGGCTGCCCCACGAGCGCGATCGCGATCAGCAACCGGCGCAGCTCACCGCCCGAGAGGTGCCGCACCTGGGTGCCGCGGCATCCCTCAAGCAGCACGCGAGCACGAAGCTCATCCAGATCCGCTGGATGCTCATGGAACGAGGCAAACAGCGTGAGCGTCTCGTCAACGGTGAGGATCGGGAAGAGCGCGGCCTGCTGTGGCTGGACGCCAACGGCGGCGGTGATCGTGGCGCGATCCGTCGCGGGATCAACGCCCAGCACACGCACGCGGCCGACGCTCGGTGAGGTGAGCCCCGCGATGAGGTCCACCGTGGTGCTCTTCCCCGCTCCGTTCGGCCCGAGGAGCCCCACGATCGCCCCCGCGCCCACGGTGAACTCGATCCCTCGCAAGATTTCGGTCTCACCGAAGCGCTGGCTCACGTTCGCGACCTCAATGATCGGCTCGTTCGGCGCGCTCATTTTCGACCTCCCGAGGGTGGTGCGTCCGAAGGGTCGGGCACAAAGATCTCCTCGATCGGGCGGCCGAACACGTGCGAGATTCGAAACGCAAGGGGAAGCGAGGGGTCGTACTTGCCCGATTCGAGCGCGTGGATCGTCTGCCGGGAGACCCCGAGCAGCTCGGCAAACTGCACCTGAGACCAGCCCGCCGCCGTGCGAAGGGTGCGCACCTTGTTGTTCACTTCGCACCTCGCGCAGAGAGCACCATCGCGGCGATCCCCCACGCGCTCATGCCGATCACAAACACGCCCCACACGAGATATGGGATCGGACCAACGACCCCCTCCACCATGCCCATCACCACGGCAGCGAGCATCGCGGCAACGAACCCCACCGCGGCGGCAGCCATCATTCTGGGTCGCACGTACTCGTCGAGCCCCCGCACGAACTGCAGCGCGGCGAGCAGCATCCACACCACCGGCAGGATCGGCACGAGCCCGAGCGCGATCCCGAGCGGCGTTTCTGGCTCGGCCACCAGCCCCCCGCCGAGGAACAGCAGCAAGAACAGCGCCGCGGCAAGCCCCATGTGCCAGGCGTAGCGTCGAACGTTCTTGCGTTCGATTGCAGTGAGTTCAGTCACGATGAGACCTCCTGAGAGTGTGTGGCAGTGGAGAGTGTGTGGAGGAGAGCGAAGCGTCGGCGCTCGCGGCGCCAGGGACGGCGACACCGCGTAGGGCCGCCCACTCAAATCGGCGGGCGGCGAAGGCGAAGCAAACAGCCCCCGTGAGCAGCATGAGCCCCCAGGACACCGGTACCGGGAGGAACGGAGTGGTACCCGCGAGGTCCGCGCTCGCGGACTCCACCAGCCAGCCGCCCGGCAGTAGACCACTGACGAGGCGCAGTGGCTCCGGCAGGAGCCCCACCGGGAGCACCGCACCCGCGCTGCTCACGAGCGCGAAGCAGACGCCCGCCATGAGGCTCTGGCTCGATTCGGCGTTGCTCGCACGCGCGGCGAACAGCGCAGCCAGACCGAAGAGCAGCACAATCGCGCACATCACGGTACCGAGGAAGCGCGGGATCCCGGTGGGCTCCATGCTCTGCCGCGCGAGCGCTATCGCAGTGACGCCGGCCACGCTGAACGCAACGAGGCTCAAGCGATTCGGCACGCGCGAGAGCAGGAACAGCCCACGGGGCAACGGCGTCGTGCCGAGCAGTTGGAGGGTGCCCCTGCCCCGCGCGGCGACGAGCGGAACGGTCGTGCCGAGCAGCGAGATCGCGGCAAGCGCGGCGATGAGGATCGTGCCGAGGTTGAGGCGCAGGAAGTCGGGCATCGCCTCACCGTCGCGTCCCAGGGTGTCGATCTGTCCCGCGGGCACGCCAGCAGAGCGAAGCGCGCGCCAGACAGGATCCCACCCCACGTGTGCTTCCGTCACCTCGATGACGATGCGATCGTCGTTCCCGTTGCCGTTGCCGTTGCCGTTCCCGCCAGCGTCGCTCGCGGCGGCCGGCTCGCTCCTGACTAGGACGTTTGCGGCACCCGCGGAGGATGCAAGCACACCCCGGGCCTCAAGCTGCGCAGCCACGGGCATCGCGGCGGCGCCAGTGAGCCCCCTCGCGTCTACCCGCGGGGCGTCGCCCACCACGGAGAACGCCAGCCACATGCAGGTGTGGATGACGAGCAGCACCAGCGCCATGGTGAGCATGGATGCCCCAACAAGGCGGTCGCGGCGCAGCTCCCGGGCGTCAGCGCGCACGAGCGCGCGAAACGCGCCGATTCGTGTGCGGAGCCGCATGCCACCCTCGTTTCGTCAAGTTTACTTGACACCTAGGCAATCAGGCGTTCGGCAAAATGTCAAGCACCCTTGACGCGCCCGGGCGCACAGCTCCCTTCCTTTGGCCAGGCTCGGCTCCCGCCACCCCGCCACCCCGCAGGGCAGCTTGCCCGCAAATGGGCAGGCCAAACGCGCATGCGAGCTCCCCTCGCGCAGCAAACTTACCCCGCGGCGGGATATAACGGCAGGAAAGTGGGCAAGGCCGCACGAAGCGCGCTGGCAGGGCGGCAGGAGCCGCCGGAGCGGGCGGCCCTAGTGGGTGTGGGTCGCCGCGGCCACGCGGAGGGCGGCGATGCGGTCGTCCGGCACCCCGCCGTACACGGCGGAGCCAGCCACAAAGGTGTCGGCGCCGGCCTCGGCCGCGATCCCGATCGTGTCGACGGTGATTCCGCCATCCACCTGCAGCCACACGTCGAGTCCCAGCCGCGCCTTCGCCTCAGCGAAACGGCGCAGCTTCGGCATCATGGCGGGCATGAACGACTGCCCGCCGAAACCGGGCTCCACCGTCATGACCAGCACCTGGTCGAACTCGGGCAACAGCTCAAGGTACGGCTCGGGGTCCGTGCCCGGCTTGAGTGCGATGCCCGCGCGGGCGCCAATCTCGCGAATGCGACGTGCGAGCGCCACCGGATCGGCCGCCGCCTCAGCGTGGAACGTCACCGAGTAGGCGCCAAGCTCCGCGTAACCGGGGGCCCAGCGATCGGCGTCCGAGATCATGAGGTGCACGTCGAGCGGCACCGGCGAGACCGCCTGGATACGCTCAACGATGGGCGGGCCCATTGTGAGGTTCGGGACAAAATGGTTGTCCATCACATCGACGTGCACGAGGTCCGCTGAGCGGATGGCCTCAAGCTCCGCCTGCAGGTTGACGAAGTCGGCGGACAGGATGCTGGGGTTAATGCGCTGCGCGGTCACGCCACCAGTGTATGCGCTCACGGAGGCTACGCGTCGCGGCGGAACAGCGCGACGAACATCGCGTCGGTGCCGTGTCGGTGCGGCCAGAGCTGCGCGCTCAGCTCCTCGCCGGCGATGTCGATGTCGCCTCGGGCAACCTCGCGCAGCGCGGCGCGCGCGTCGAGCTCGGTGAGGCCCGGGGTGCGGCGCACGAGACGCTCCACCGCGATGCGGGTCTCCGCGAGATGCGGCGAGCAGGTCACGTATGCGAGCAGGCCGCCCGGCGCGAGGTGCGCCACCGCAGCATCGAGCAGTTCCGTCTGGAGAGACGTGAGCACGGGCAAGTCCGAGGGCTGCTTGCGCCAGCGCGCCTCGGGTCTACGACGCAGAGCCCCAAGGCCGGTGCAGGGCGCATCAACCAGGATCCGGTCGAAGAGCTCGCTTCCGTACGCGGCGTCATCGCGACCGTCATGCGACACCACCTCCACCGTGTCCGCCACCGCAGTGACTGAGCGGCGCACGAGCTCAGCCCGGTGCTCCGAAACCTCGTTCGCGCGCACGCTCGCGCCGCCCACACGGGCCTCGGCCCCCAGAACCGCGGTCTTGCCGCCGGGGCCGGCGCACAGATCAAGCCAGCGCTCCCCCGACCGCACCGGCTCGGCGCGGGTCAGCGCGAGTGCTGCGAGCTGAGAGCCCTGATCCTGCACACGCAGCTCCCCCTCGGGCAGCCCCGCATCGGCGATCGCTCGCCCGGGGTCACCGCCCGCGAGCTCAAGGCCGAGAGGCGACGGTCCTGCCGCAGAGAGCACGGGGTTCGGCTCGGACGCGTGCTCATCCTCGACCAGCTGCTCGGGATCAACCCCGCTGCCAGGCAACAGTGCGAGGCTGACGCGGGGTGCGTCGTTGTCGGCTTCAAGGAGAGCCGCAAGCTCGTCCTCTCGCCCCTCGGCGCGCAGCGCGTCGCGGAGCGCGCGAAGTACCCACGCGGGGTGAGACTGCATTGTCGCGAGTGCTTCGTCAGCAGAGGCAGCACTCGCCTCGATCTCGGCATCCCATTCCTCGTTCGTGCCACGCCCCACTGCACGGAGCACACCGTTAACGAAGCCAGCCGCGTTTGGATTGGCGACCCGGCGCTGCAACTCGACGCTCTCGTTCACCGCGGCGTGCGCGGCCGTCCGCATGCCCAGGAGCTGGTGCACGCCCAGTCGCAGGACGTTGCGGGTACGCGGGTCGACATTGTCGATCGCACGACCTGAGGCGATCTCGATGATGCGGTCGTAGCGACCACGCCAGCGGAGCGCCCCCGCAACGAGTTCGGTTGCGAGACCCGCGTCACGCGAGTCAAGACCGGCATCGCGCACGCGGGCGGGAAGCGCGAGGTTCGCGTACGCCTCGCGTTCGTCAACATCGCGCAGCACGTCATAGGCAACGAGTCGCGGTGCGGAGATGTGCGCGCGCTGCGGGCGCTGATCCCGATCGCGCGAGCCACGCTGCCCGCGCGGCGCCTGGCCGCGTGAGTTCTGGCCGCGCGAGTTCTGGCCGCGTGCGCCCTCGCTGCGCTGCCCGCGCGAGTTCCGATTGCGGCCGTTCTCGGCGCCGCCCTGCTCCCGGCTCATGCGAGCACCGCCGATCCCCCGCGGCCACGCAACCAGGCCGCAGCGTCCATCGCGGGCTTCCCGGCCGGCTGCACGCGACGCAGCTCGAGCACGGCTGGCGCCCCATCCGGCCCAGCCCCGGTGGTGAGCAGCACAGCTCCGCCCACCAGCTGCACCGCTCCAGGCTGCCCGCTCGACGCCGCGTCCGCGTCGGCGACCGCGAGTTCGAGGAGTTTGATCGGCTGGTCTTCGTGCAACGCGAATGCGCCCGGCTCGGGCGTCACCCCGGCCCAGTGCGCGAGGACCTCTGCGGCGGATCGCGAAAGATCGAGCTTGCCGTCTTCACGGGTGAGCTTGTGGGCGTACGTCGCCTCGCCCGACTGTGGCTCGCCGGCGTTCGGGTCCGTGGCGAGCAGGGCAACTGCTTCCTGCACGGCGGCCGTGCCGAACTCGGCCAGCTCGGTGAGCGCGGCGCCCGCCGAGGTTCCCGGCGCGAACGTGCGCGCATCTCGGGTCAGCACGTCGCCAGCGTCGAGTGCAGCGACCAGGCGGAAGACCGTGACCCCGAGGGTCTGCTCGCCCGCCTCGAGTGCGCGCTGCACGGGCGCAGCACCGCGCCACCGGGGCAGCTCGGAGAAGTGCAGGTTGATCCATCCGTGCTCCGGGTCCGAGAGCAGCGGCTCGCGGACGAGGCCGCCGTAGGCAACAATTACGCCGAGTTCGGGCGCGAGATCCGCGACCCAAGCGGTCGCTTCGTCGCCGAGCCGATTCGCCTTGAGTGTCGCGATGCCCAGGTCTGCGGCGGCCTGGGCAACCGGCGAGGGGGTGAGCACGCGCTTGCGGCCAAGCGGCGCGTCCTCGCGGGTGATGACGCCAACGACGTCGTGGCCCGCGTCGACCAAGGCGCGCAGGCTGGGCACGGCGAACTCCGGGGTTCCGGCAAACACGATACGCATCCGTCTATTCTCGCATCCCCCGCGGCGTCGCGCGCGCGTCTCAGCTCGTCTCTGCCCGTCTCCCGAGCTCATCCCCCGAGCGCAGCTGCCAGTTCTCGCGCTTTCCGCAGCGCCGCCTGCGAGCCTTTGCGCTCGGCGAGCTCTGAGAGTCCGGGCCACGAAGCGGAGTCCGGAGGTAGTAGACCGCGTCGGGCCGCCTCCGCGAGCGCCGGAGCGCGCAGCAGCGCCGCATCGAGCACGCGATTCAGCCACCGCGGCGGGGCGCCACTGGCAGAGCCCGCGACCCGCACGGACTCCGTGAGCACGGGCCACAGGGCGCGGAGCGTATCCGGTTCGGCCTCGATCATTCCGGCGAGCTTCACCGGCGTAAAGTCAGGGCTCTCGAGCAGTCTGGCGACCGCGAGCCGCACGGAGTCGGCGCCGAACAGCCCCTTTCTGACCGCCGCGAGCACGTGATACCCGCTGCCATTGTCGTGGTTCATCCCACTGAGCAGCACGGCGACCATACCGACAGTGATGGGCGGAACCAGTTCTCCGCGTCCGAGCGGGCCAGCGTTGCCGTCGCGCCAGTTGCGGTGCTCGGCGATCCTGATCGCTTGCGCTGCCGCATCCCACCGCAGCCACGACCGCGAATCGTGCCGCACCTCATCTGTCTCGGAGCGGATCTCGGTCATGCCGCACTGCCCCTCTTCCTCAATGTCGTAGAACCATGAGGTGCGGGTGCGGAAGCGGCGCGGGCCGTCAGCCGGCTCGGCGAGCCGCTCGGGGGCGAACTCAAGCTCAATCTCGAGCAGTCTCGTCGACGCATCCGGATCGTGCCAGCTCGCTCGGATCACGGCCCCGTCGTCGACCACGGCGGGCGCGGTCCACTCAGCCGGCTCGGCGGGCCAGAACTCGGCGAACTCATCGTCGGTCGCGGTGGCGGCAGTGTGCTCGGCGGGCTGCTCGGGCACCGTCGGCGCCGTCGCGGCTTGACCCTTCGCGGCTTGACCCGTCGCGGCCTGCGGGAGCGCGGCAACGATTGCCTTCGCGAGCTGGACGGCGCGCGAAGCACCTCCAGCGGCGGCGAGCGCTCTGACGCTGGCAATCTCGAGGGCGTCGTTCGGCGCGTCGCCGGTGTCGACTGCGGCGGTCACGGACGGCAGGAGTTCGCCGATCGCTTCAACGAGCTCCGCGGTTCCTGCGAGGCGTCGGGGCGCGGCGAGCGATAGCGCGACGAGGTCGTCGAGCAGGGGCCAGACGACGGCGAGCATCCCCTCGTCAGCGAGTTCGAGGCACGCGGTCGCGAACGCGGCGAGCTTCGTCGGACTGTCTGCCCACCCGAGCTTCCGCACGTCGGCGGCCCCCGGAACGAGGAGGCCGCGTTCCCACGCCTCCCTGATCGCGAGGGCACCGTCACCGATGGCCCGCTCGTGGAGGCCGCGCTGCGCCCCGACGAGGTTCACTGCCTGCCCCGGCGTGAGTGGCTCGCGCCGCCGCACGAGCTGACGCAGCACGAGGCCGAGCGCGGAACTGTCGAGGTCCCCAGTTGTCAGGGCCGCCCAGTCGCCGCCGAGTGGCAGCACTCCAACCTCGATGTCGCTCCGGTAGGCGTCTGCCTTCAGCCTGGCTGGGAATGCGGCGAGGGCCGGGGGCTGTTCGAGCTGCGTGGGCGCCCACCAATGCCGCTGGGCGTCGAGTTCAACGTCGGGCTCTGCAAGCGGGTGCTCAAAGTACTCGGCGGCCACGGCCCCCGCGCGTACCGGCAGTTCGGCCCCGTCTTGGCCAACGATAGCGACCTCGATGTTGCGGAGCTCGGCGCGCCGTTCGGGCGTGACATCTACGGGGTCAACCCGCAGCAGGGCGAGCAGCACGTCGGCCTCGCTCGCCACGGCCCCCTCCGAGGCATATGCGCGCAGCCTGGCCGTGAATGCGTCGGCTGAGATGCGCATGTCATCCCACGTTGGCGTCGAAAGCAGCACGGGAACCTCGCCGAGTCGCTGTGTCACCGCGGCATCGCGGGCGGGCGACGGACCGAAGATCGTCGGCCTCGACCCCGGGAAATCTTCGCGGGCGGGCCGGTCAAGCGCGGTGAGGGCTTCCCCCGCAACCCACTGCGCAATGCAGCGCAACCCCGGGACCCAGTGCTGGCGCACGCCGCGGAGGGCGGTGCGCGCGAGATCAGGATCCCGACGCGCCAGTTCATTCGCCAGCGCAAGGAGGCGCTCGGCGACGGGATCGACCGCGCCGCCCTCCGGCCTGCCAGAGAGCTCCGCGGCCGCGGCGGTGACGGCCCCGACGAGGGCATCGGTGTCGGCGGTGGCGAGCGCCTCAGCGCCTCCCAGGCCGAGCGAGAACCGCGGCACCTCCCAGAGCGGCGGGGTTGCCTCCCATCGGCCTCGCAAGGCGCTCAGCGCGGCTCCCGCGGGTGCCATCCGCTCGCCTGCGGACTCGCCAAGCACCGGCGCGATGCCCCAGGCGTCCAGGAGCCGCGTCGCCGCGCGAGCGAGGGGCACGTCGTTTCCGGCCCGCAGCGGTTCCACGAGCCCCGCGATCTCGGCGCCGATCGCGGGGCTGGGGGCGGGGCGACCCGCGGCCGCGGAGAGCAGTGCGCGGCGCGCCTTCTTTGACTTCACGCTGAGCCCAAGCTGCAGCACTTCGAGGAGCGTGTCGTCGTCGCCGAGGGCGATGAGCGCGGGGCCGAACGCCTCCGCGAGCGGCGCATCGCCGGTCGCGATAGCCGACACGAGCGCGTCAGCCCGGTCGAGCAGCTCGGGTCGGCGAGCCTCGCCCGTGAGCCCGAGCTCCTCGGTGAGAAACGCGGCCCACACCTTCCGGTCACCGGGCCGCTGGGCAGCGTCGAGCCCGGCGAACGCCAGCTCGAGCGCGGCATCGGCGTCGAGCCACCCACGATCGAGCGCTGCCTGGAGCAGTCCCCCGAATGGTCCGGTGACGCTCAGCCCGAGGGCGACCGCCACCTCAGCGTGCTCGCGGAAGCGCGGGCCGAGCAGCGTGCTGGGAATCTCTCCCCGGTCGCGGGGCTGCAACCAACTCTCGTTCGCTGGCGCGCCGAGGGCGTACACCGCCCAGTCGCGCAGATAGTCGAGGTTCTCGGGAATCGGCAGCGCGAACTCGTGCACGAGGCGCACCGTGGAGCCCGCGAATCGTGAGGTCGCGTCGATCCACATCCGTCCGCCGCCCGCAGAGGCGTGCGCCACGAAACTCTGGGCGTACGCTGCGCCGCGGTCGGCGACGACGGCTGTGAGCAATTCGTCGCTGACTGCACCGCTCGCTGGCGCGATCGCAACAGCTCGCTTCGCGGGGACGCCGACGCGGATCGCGAACAACGCGAGCATGCCCGCGTGCACGCCGTCGCCGAGCCAGCTGCGCCAGCCGTAGCTCGCGGCGTCGATCGCGTCGAAGGAGCCCCACTCACCAGCCTTCAGCCCGGCGAGCGCGATCCGCTGCTGCTCGGGGGTGCCAAGCGGCAGGGCAAGAATCTCTTCAGCGCCCAAGTCAGGGGCAAGCGCCGTCCAGCCGAGCGCGTGGTAGACCGCGAGTGAGTCGTTCAGTGCTGCGGAGGCGCTCACGCCTGCTCCTTCGGAGTTGGGGCCTGTGCTGGTTGCTTCAGTGTTGTCGCCGGAGTTATCCCTGGGGTGCGCTGGGATGCCCGGGCCAACTCGACGGCGAGCACGTGTTTGCAGGGGCCTCGCCCAGTGCCGTGACGCAGGCCCCAAGCGCAGCCGCACACGAGTTGCTCGTCGTCGCCGAGGCGCACGATGTTCTCCCCGGTTGCCCGTGCGGTGCTCCCCGTGCCGCCGGATTCGCCGCCCCGCACGATCCAGCTGCGAGGCTCCCCGGAGCTCCCGTCACCCGCGCTCGGCAGAACCCGTCCCGCGGCGACGAGCGCCCGAGCAGCGGTGAGGCGCGGGCCGTCGCGCTCGATCCTGGTCGGATCGTCGGGAAGCTCTCGGTGGAAGTGCGCACCATCGGCAAGGTCCCAGCCGACGCGGCCCGAGGCGGCAAGCACTGCGATCGCGCCGTCCGCGCGGGCCCGCGAGATCCCTGCTGCTTTGGCGAGCCCGTCGGCGTCGATGGCCGGCTCGAACGCAAGTAGCGCGGAGACGAGTTCGGCGTCTGCGACGACGTCGTCGCCCGCGAGCGCAGCGAGCAGCGCGCCCTCACCCGAGTGCCCGCGCCAGGCTTCGGCGGTCAGCCCGAGGGTGAGCCGTGCGTGCGGGAGTTCGAACACCACGGCGACAGCGCCGGTCTCCGTGTGTGGCGCGCCGTACACCGTCGCGCCACGCAGGTGCGGGAGGAGGCGCTTCGCCGCGCTCAGGCGATGCAGCCCAGGAACTGCGATGGCTCCAGCCACTGGTCGCGATGCGACCCGCACACCCGATGGCGCGGGAGCGAGCCAGGCGGTTCGGCCGTTGGCGGTCGCCGGCGGGACCGCGGAAAGGAACGCGCGTGCCTCCTGCGCCGTGAGCGTCGCAAGCGGCACCATTCGACCATGGAGCTCGGCGACGTTGCCGAGCGCCCGCACCCACCGATCTGGCATGTTCACGGGGCGCTCCGCAGAGTGTTGCGTCGGCGTGGCGAGCACCGCGCCTCGGGCGCCAACGTCGAGGTGAAGGAGCTCTGCTCGCCGCACCGCCGAGAGCACCGAGCGCGACCCCTGCCCGAGGTCAACGTTGGTCGTACCGTGCGCGATGTCGCCGCCGTCAAAGCCAGCCCCGAGCAGGTCGAGCCGCGCGTACACGCTGTTGCAGGCGGAGAAGCTCTCCGCGCGCAACCTGTCGCCGTTCGCCGTGAGAACCGGGTCGCGCATCGTCGTCGGCACGTACTGGAAGTAGCGGGTCGCGGTGATGTCCGCGAGAACGAGCAAACCGCGGGCGAGCACGAGCGGCTCAGTCGCAAACCCCGAGAAGAAGCTCGGCGACCTGTCGATGCCGCTCGGCGTGAGCGCAGGGGCGAGGCCGAGCAACAGGCCGTCGGGGTTCGCCCCAGTCAGCGCGCCAAACGCCCGCGGGCTGGCCGGTACCGGTGCGAGCTGCAGCGTCATATCTCGATGCTAGCGAGGTCCCCCGACGTCGGCACAGCGCAGTGCGCGGATGGTGCTACACTCGCCCCATGCACATCGTGATTCAGTGGTGGGCCGCCTAGGGCGGTCACTCTTCACGCATCTGCATGCACACGACACCGCCTCTCGGAGGCGGTGTTTTTTTGTCTCACGAGCGGCGCAACGACGCAAAGGATCCCTCCCATGACACAGTCCACGATTTCCCCGTACCGCGCGGATGAGGCCGGCTACTTCGGCGAGTTCGGCGGTGCGCCGCTGCCCCCGTTCCTGGTTGAGCCGATCGCTGAGGTGGCACGCGAGTACGCTGCGGCGAGCGCAGATCCCGCGTTCCAGGAGGAGTATCAGGCGCTGCTCTCGAAGTACGTGGGCCGTCCGTCGCTCCTGTACTTCGCGGAGAATCTCACCCGCGAGCTCGGTGGGGCGAAGATTTACCTGAAGCGTGAGGATTTGAACCACACGGGCGCGCACAAGATCAATCACTGCCTGGGCGAGGCTCTGCTTGCGAAGCGAATGGGCAAGACGAAGCTCATCGCGGAGACGGGTGCGGGGCAGCACGGTGTCGCCCTGGCCACCGCGGCGGCGCTCGTTGGGCTTGAGTGCGAGATCCACATGGGCGCGATCGACGTGGCGAAGCAGCACCCCAATGTGGTGCGCATGGAGCTGCTCGGCGCGAAGGTCGTGTCGGTTGAGGAGGGCGGGAAGACACTCAAGGAGGCCGTCGACTCAGCGTTCGCGGTGTACGCGGCGCACCCTGAGGAGTACTTCTTCGCGATCGGCTCCGTCGTGGGCCCGCACCCGTACCCGTCGATGGTGCGCGATTTCCAGTCAGTCGTGGGCCGCGAGGCTCGCGCGCAGGTGCTCGAGGCCGAGGGGAAGCTGCCCGACGTGCTTGTGGCTGCCGTGGGCGGTGGCTCGAACGCGATGGGACTGTTCGATGCTTTCCTGGAGGACGAGTCGGTGCGCATCATTGGTGTGGAACCGGCGGGCGAGGGTCTCGATGGGGATCGCCACGCGGCGACCATGACTCTCGGCACTCCCGGCATGCTGCACGGTATGCACACGAAGGTGTTGCAGGACGCGAACGGCGAGCCGTCCCCCGTGCACTCGATCGCATCCGGGATCGACTACCCGGGCGTGGGCCCGCAGCACGCCCACCTCGAGCAGCTCGGCCGCGCTGAGTACGTGACCGCCTCAGACGCGGAGACGCTCGAGGCGTTCCAGCTCCTCACTCGGAAGGAGGGCATCATCCCCGCCCTTGAGTCGGCGCACGCGGTTGCGCACGCGATCAAGCTGGCGCCCACGCTGCCCGCCGACGCGGTGATCATCGCGAACCTGTCGGGGCGCGGCGATAAGGACGTGGACTTCGTCGCGGAGCGCCTGCGCGGGGCCTGATCCCCAGCTGCGTCCGCCTGCCGTGCCGTTCACGGGACCCCGATACGGCGCGGCAGGCGGGCACGGCTAGCGTTCGGGGCTCGGAACGGGGATCGTTCCCGTAACGCTCAGCTCGTCCTCCCAGCAGCTGATCCCCGCGACGTTGGGCAGCCGATCGCGGGTGAACACCGGGTCGCGGCCCTCGCGGCGCTGGGCGGCGTAGTCGCGCATGAGGCGGAACACGAGCCCGGACAGCAGCGCTATCGCAACCAGGTTGACGAGCGCCATGACGCCCATAATCGCGTCAGCGGTGTTCCAGATGAGGTCCGCGGACGCGACCGCGCCCACGAAGATCGCGACCACCGCGAGCACCCGGTAGCCGAACAGCACTCGCGGGCGGGTCGAGATGAACTCGATGTTCGATTCGCCGTAGTAGTAGTTGCCGAGGATCGAGCTGAACGCCAGCAGGAAGATGATGACGCTGAGCAGCACCCCCGCCCACGGGCCGAGCGTGCCCTCGATCGCGTTTTGCGTGAGGCCGATCCCGCGCGTGGCCGAGCTCAGGTCGGGCGCCGTCACGAGGATGATGAACGCGGTGATCGAGCAGATGAGGAAGGTGTCGAAGTATACGCCGAGAGTCTGCACGAGACCCTGCTTCACGGGGTGCGTGACCGCGGCGGAGGCGCCCGCGTTGGGCGCAGACCCCAGCCCCGCCTCGTTCGAGAACATGCCGCGCTTGATGCCGGTCATGAGGATCATGCCGAACGCGGCGCCCACCACCTCGTTGAACCCGAACGCTTGCGAGTAGATCGAGGCGAACACACCGGGCAGCTGATCGATGTTGAGGAACACGATCACGAGGCCGAGCAGGAGGTAGGCGAGCGCCATTGCGGGCACGACCGCCTGCGTGACGCTGGCGATGCGGCGCACACCGCCGAACACGACGAGGCCCGTGAGCACCGCGAGCACTGCCCCGATGACGAGCGTGGCCCAGCCGGAGTTCTCGGGCGAGAGCCCGGCAGTCGAGGTCAACGTTGCGCTGATCGTGTTCGCCTGCAGGGACGAGAACGCGAACGGGAAGCAGACGATGAGAATCCCCGCGAAGAGCGTGCCCATCCAGCGGGATCGGAGCCCGTGGAGCATGTAGTAAGCGGGGCCACCGCGGAAGCCATCCGCGTCGCGCACCTTGAAGAGCTGCCCGAGGGTGGACTCGACAAAGCTTGAAGCGCCACCGATAAAGGCCATGGTCCACATCCAAAACACCGCGCCGGGGCCACCGATCGCGATCGCGGTGCCGACGCCCGCGATGTTGCCGACGCCAACGCGCGAGGCCGCGGAGATCGTAAACGCCTGGAACGCGGACACCGACTGCGGGGTGCCGTCGCTTTTCACCGGCGTCTTGTCGGTCAGCGTGCGGAACATCTCGGGCAGCCACCGGAACTGCACGACCCCGGAGCGGAGCGTGAAGTACAGTCCGAGCACGACGAGCACGGGCAGCACCGCCCACGTCCACAGCCGGTCTCCTGCTGCGAGCACGAAGTCGTTGATTGCGTCCATGGGATCAGGGTATTTCACCCTGGGCCGTGTGGCGCGGATTGGCCGCGGCCGCGGCGCTGCCGATTCCGCCGCGCGCCCGGCGCTAATTCGCCGGGCAGACCGTTCCCTTTGCGGGCAGCTCACCCTCCAGAAGGAACGCCGTGGTCGCCTGATCCGCGCAGCTCGAGCGATCGGTGAACGACGCGCCGTGGCCGTGCCCCTCCACGGTGAGGAAGCGGGTGTTGCCCATCTGCATGGCAAGGTTCTTGCCGTTCGCAAACGGGGTGGCGTGATCGCCCTCGATCCCAATCACGAGCATCGTCTGGTCATCCGGAGCAGAGAACGCTTCGAGGTCGGTGCCACTCTCCGGGAGCGCATCGCAGGAGACGTCGGCGAAGGGCCGCAGCACATCGTCGGTGATCTCGGGACCACCGAGGAGGCGCGGCACGCCCTGATCCTCAATGTGGTTCAGCAGCTCCACGATGCCCGGATCGTCGGGAAGCGAGTGACACCGGACAATCAGTCCGCTCGAGCTGACCGCGGCGCCACCATCGGACATCGCCGCAACGACCGCATCAACCTGCGCGGGATCGCGCTCGAGCAGCCCCGCCACATGATTGAGCACGGTGACGCGCGTGAGCGCACGGCCGTACAGGCCGGTCATGAGGTACCCGCTCAGCGTGTCGCCGGTCACCTCGGTGCCGTCGCTCGCGACAATCGGCTGCTCGGTGAGAGCGGCCTGCGCTGCGAGCAGCTCATCCTCGGAGGTGATCGGGCACGCCGTCACGCCGGGCGTCTCCTCACAATCCTCGACCATCGCGACGAGCTCGGTAGCCATCGCGACCGCTTGATCGAAGGTGCCAGCCGGCGCGGCCCAGGTCTCGTCGGGCGCGCTATCGAGCACCATGCGCCCCACACGCTCCGGGAAGAGTGTCGAGTAGGTGGCGCCGAGAATCGTGCCGTAGGAGTAGCCCAGGTAGTTCATGCGGTCCTCGCCCTGCAGCGCGCGCAACAGATCCATGTCGCGCGCCACCTGCGAAGTGCCCATCGTGCGCGCCAAGGGGAAGTCGTCCGCGCACACCGCGAGCTGCACCTCGAAGATGCTCGACACCGGCTCGCAGTCGACCGCGTCACTTCGACCGGTGCCCCGCGGATCGAAACCGATCACGTCGTAGTGGGCGAGCAGTTCCTGAAACCCGGGCGACGCGGTCTGGTTCCAGGTGTAGTCAATGCCGGAGCCGCCCGGGCCGCCCGGGTTGCCGAACAGCGCACCGAGCTTCGTTGGCCCGGTCGCGGGCACGCGCACTACGGCGAGTTCGATCGTGTCGTGATTGCGCGGGGTGTTCCAGTCGAGCGGGGCCTCCACGGTGGCGCACTCGAACGTGTCGACGGGCGCCCCGAGATCGCCCACACGCTTCGCCGTCTCGGCGTCCAGGCCAAAGTCGTCACCGCACTCGCCCCACTCAATCGTCTGCGCGTAGGCGCCAGGGAACGTCTCGCTCTGCAGCGCGCTCGCGGTCCGCTCCACCGGCGCACACGCGGTCAGCAGTGCGAGCGCGGCGACCAGCCCCGCGCTCGCCGCAGTGAGCAGCGTTCGGCCCCGAAGCCGGCGGTCGCCCGGCGCGTGCGGTGCGCGCTTGCGGCTCCTCGTGCGTGCAGACATGGTTGTCCTCCCCCAGACAGACGCGACGCGGAGTGCGACTCGCGGTTACACCGAGGTTCTCATCGTTGTGTGCGTCGCGGACTCGGGATCCCCAAACACTGCGCAATGTGCCGCGCTGACTGCGCGAAATGCCCGCGGGCTCAGGAATCGAACACGCCCCGGTCATCGAAGCGGAGCCGCAACGCTTCGGGCCGGGCCCTCCCCGGCGCGCTCTTCGCCCGGGTGCGCGAGGCGGAGCCCGCCGCGTCTGCAACGAGGGCCCCGCGCAGTCGACTCGCCACTTCGCCGCCCTGCGCGTAGTCGAAGCGCACGATCGCGCGCACCAAACCCGCGGGCCGCCGAGCCACACCACCGGACGGGAGCGGGGTGGGGCCCAAGAAGTCAACGCCAGGCACGCCGCGTAGCGGCTGCAGTGCGCGCTCGACCTCGTCAGGTCCGCCGCTCACGCTCGCCACACGCACGAGGGGTGGATAGCGGAGCGCGTGACGATCCCGGAGTTCCGCGCGTAGCCACTCCTCAGTGCGCCCGGTCACGAAAGCGCGCACGACAGGCCCACCGCCGGAGGCCATCAGGCAGAGTCCGTCTGGCGCGGCGAGCGCGGCGGCGTTCTCCCACCACCGGAGGCAGTCCTCCCCCGCGCGCAGCGTCTCGATGCTGAGGAGGCGCTCCGCGTCGAGCAGCACGACGGCACGGTAGCCGCCGGCCGCGAGCGGCTCAGCGCCGCGCGTGGCCACCACGAGCGCGGGACGGCCGTCTACGCGTTCGCGTGAGTGCTCGCCATCGCTCAGGATCACGCGCGTGCCCTGGAACTGCCGCTCAAACTGCTCGACGGTGCGGCCGGATCCCATGCCACGCTCCTCGAGTCTGGTGCTGTCGCAGGAGGAGCAGCGCCAGTCGCTCGCATACTCGCCGCACCAGCGGCACGAGGCGCGGCCGACCACCCGGAAGCCGATGGGCCCCGCGCACGCGCGACAGCGCGCGAGGTCCCCGCAGTCGCCGCACACCGCAACCGGTGCGTAGCCCGGGGTGGCCACCTGCACCAGGACCGGGCCGGTCTTCAACCCCTCGCGGATCGTTCGCGCGGCAAACTCCGGCACGCGACCGGCAAACGCGTCCGGGGTGAGCGACGCGTCAGCGTGCACCACACGGGTACGTCGGGGCGGGTGCTCCTGCGCACGCACGTACCCGATCTCAACGAGTCGCTGCACCTCAGCGCTGCGCGCGTGCCCCGCAAAGAAGAGGCCGGCCTCGCTCTGTTCCGCCCGCACGAGCGCCGCATCACGCGCGTGTACGTATGGGGTGAGCGGTTCCGCGAGCACGGGATCCCCGTCATCCCAAAAGAGGATCGCGCCAAGCGCGTGCGCGGGCGCGTACACGGCGGAGCGGTTCCCGAGAATAATGCGCGGCTCACTGTCGAGTGCGCGGAGGAACCCCGCGTACCGCTCGCCGTTCGACTGACGCGAGTCCACACGCACTGCGTCCGCGTGTCCGTATGCCTCGAGGGCGTCACGCACCTGATCGAGGTCGCGATAGTCGGGGACCACGAGGATCGCGCTGCGCCCGAGCGCGTGCACCTCGAGCGCGAGTCGCGCGAGCTGCGCGGCCCAGCCGCCCACCCACTCGCCAGTGTGGAGTCGCTCGGGACCGTGCGAGGGGGTCAGCGCGAGCCGGGCCCCCATGACGAGCTCACTCGCGATCGGGGCCTCGGGCGTCCCAGGTGACTCAGTTGCTGAATCAGCGACCGGCGGCTCCGCGGCGGGGGCTTCAGCGACGTCTCCGGCGTGTTCGCTCGCAGCAGCGGCTTCTGCAGCGGCGAGGTGCTGCTTTTCAACGCGCACCTGCCGGGTGGGGATCGCGAGGCGCAGGATGTCGCCCGCGGAACCGCCCGCGCGATCGGCAACCGCGCGGGCAAGCCGCCACACCTCGGGGGTGAGTTGCGGCACCCGCGTCACAATGTCAGCGATGGGCGCGAGTTCACCACCGAACTCGCTCCGCGCGACGAACTCGATCACGTAGCCGAAGCTCTTCCGCTCGCGAGAGCGGAACGGCACCCGCACACGCTGGCCCACGCGGATCTCGTCTGCCAGCTCGGCCGGCACCGCGTAGTCGAAGAGGTGGTCGAGCTGTGGGAGCGCGGAGTCGAGCAGCACCCGTGCGACGGTGCGACCAGCCGCCCCCTCGGCGCGCTCGAAGGCGGAGCCCACGGCGCCCGCTACAGGCCCGCGGCGGCCTGCAGCTCCGCGACGCGGGGCGTAGCCTCCCAGGTGAAGTCAGGCAGCTCACGACCGAAGTGGCCGAACGCGCTCGTCTGCGCATAGATGGGACGCAACAGCGAGAGGTCGCGGATGATGGCAAGCGGGCGCAGGTCGAACACCTGACGCACGGCCTCCTCGATCCGCTCACGCGGCACCGTCTCGGTGCCGAACGTCTCGACGTAGAGGCCCACCGGATGCGCGCGCCCGATCGCGTAGGCCACCTGCAACTCAGCGCGCTTCGCGAGGCCTGCCCGCACCACGTGCTTGGCCACCCAGCGCATCGCGTACGCCGCGGAACGGTCAACCTTCGACGGGTCTTTCCCACTGAATGCGCCGCCACCGTGTCGGCTCGCGCCGCCGTAAGTGTCGATGATGATCTTGCGGCCGGTGAGGCCCGCGTCGCCCATCGGGCCGCCTACCACGAACGGCCCAGCCGGGTTGATGAAGAACTCGGCGGTGTCGCTTGCCAGCTCCACACGCTCCAGCACGGGGCGGATTACCTCGCGCTCAATCGCCTCCCGCAGGGCGGGCTGCGAGATGCTCGCCTGGTGCTGCGTCGACACCACGACGGCCTCGATGCTCGCGGCACGATCGCCGTCGTAGCCGATGGTCACCTGGGTCTTGCCGTCGGGTCGCAGCTCGGGGATGACGCCCGCACGGCGCACGGCCGACAGCCGCTCCGCGAGACGGTGCGCGATCCAGCTCGGCAGCGGGTGCAGCTCGGGGGTCTCATCCGTCGCGTAGCCAAACATGATGCCCTGATCACCCGCGCCCTGTCGGCTGAGGTCGTCATCGAGCGCACCGCTGCGCAGCTCGAGCGAGGTGTCCACGCCGCCGGCGATGTCAGGCGACTGCTGACCGATCGACACCGACACGCCGCAGGAGGAACCGTCGAAGCCCATGTCCGAGTTCGTGTAGCCGATATCGCGCACCGCATCGCGCACGATCTGCGGGATCTCCACGTACCCTGAGGTCGAGACCTCACCGGCAACGTGCACGAGGCCCGTGGTGACGAGCGTTTCGACTGCGACACGCGCGCCCGGATCCTGCTCAAGCATGGCGTCGAGGATCGAATCCGAGATCCGGTCGCAGATCTTGTCGGGGTGCCCCTCGGTTACAGACTCCGAGGTGAACTGACGCAGCGACACAATGGCTCCTTGAGCGTGAAGAAATGAACGTGGGTGCGGGACAGCGCCCGAAAACGCCGGTGGCGTCGGTCCCTTTCAGGGTATCCGACGCCACAGACACTGCTGCGAGTGCAACAAAAGATTACTCAGCGGCCTCCGGCGCGCGCTTCGTCATCGTGAGCTTGCCCTCGACGACCTCGTGCAGCGCGATCGACAGCGGCTTGTCGTCGACCGACGAGTCGACGAGCGGCCCGACGTTGTCGAAGAGGTTGCCGTCGTGCAGATCCGTGTAGTAATCGTTGATCTGACGAGCACGCTGCGAGGCGAAGATCACCAGCGCATACTTCGAATCCACCTTTTCGAGCAGATCGTCGATGGGCGGGTCGATGATGCCGTTGACATTTGCCATGTAAACACTCCTCCGGTTGACCTCACCATCTTAGCCGAGGTTTTCGTTTCCCGCACCGCAAGGCGCGCCGCCACGCGAGGCGACTCAGCCGAGCAGCGAACGAACGAGTACGTGTCCGCGTGGCGTCGACAGCCGCGTCCACGTCAGCGAGCGGGTCACGCGCACCGGTTCCGGCATGCCGAGGAAGCCGAGCGTCTCCCCCGCGAACGCCGCGGCCGCCGGGATTCCCGGGGCGATCTCCGTGCCCCACACCGTGGCCCGAACCTTGTGCACGAGCGCCTCACCCGGGTCGTCGGGCAGCGCGTCGGCGACCCGGGCAATCCCGTCGCGGGCAACCTCGCTGAGCGAGGCGGTGTCGAGCGCACCAGCCGCCTCCCACCCCGCAACGGGTGGCAGCACCCCGGCCCACGCCGCCATGGCGGTCACGTCGGGCACCTCGAGCGCGAGGCCGATGATCCCGAGCCGCGCGATGCGATCGAGCAGCGCCCGCGCTTGCACGGTCTCGTCGATGTCCGACTCCGGCACCTCAGCAAGCGCGAAGCCACGCATCACGAGCACCACGGGCACTGTGTCCGTGATCCCGCGCGGCGCCTGCGTGCAGCCGTACACCGCAAGCACCGTGCCGCGGGTGACGAGCCGCACCTCGTCTTGCCCCACTTTCTGCACACGCTCAAGGAAAATGCGGAGATCGTCTCGCGTCGCGTGATCCGCGAGCTGCAGTGTGGCACCCATTCCATTCAGTGTAGTGAGCGCGTGCATCCCTCCCTGGGGACTCGCTCGGGCCTAGACTTGCTCCAGATCACCCGATCCAAGCCACCGCCAGGAGGAACCATGACCGCCGCTGATCTCCTCATGATGCTCGCCGTCTTGGATTCGGGTGCGCGCACCCGCGAGGACATCCTCACCGGGCCAGCGCTGCCCACTCCGCACGGTCGCTCGTTTGGTGGGCAGGTGCTCGGCCAGGCTCTCGCCGCTGCCGGCACGACCGCGCCGGAGGGGCGCATGATCCACTCGATGCACGGGTACTTCCTGCGTCCGGGCAACAGCTCCGAGCGCATGACCTTCGAGGTGGATCGCCTGTACGACGGCCGCTCGTTCTCCACTCGGCGCGTCCAGGCCTACCAGGAGGGCCAGGTGCTCATGTCACTGATCTCCTCGTTCCAGGAGCCGGACACAGGCCTCGAGCACCAGGACGTCATCGACATGTCCGAGCTCCCCGATCCCGAGTCGCTTCCCACGGTGTGGGAGAAGTACGGCCACCTGGCTTCGAACGGCCAGGCCTCCTGGATGCTGAACCGCCCGTTCGATTTCCGACACGTCGAGTCAGACATCACGCTCGAGGTTGCCGAACGCACCAATCGCCAGCGCGTGTGGATGCGCAGCCGCGACACCCTCGACGCACCGCCCATGCTGCACGCCGCGGCGCTCGCGTTCGCGAGCGACTACCTGCTGCTCGAGCCGATCGTGCGGAAGCACGGAATCCCTTGGGCAACGCCGGGCATGCGCTTCGCGAGCCTCGATCACGCCATGTGGTTCCACCGTCCGTTCCGCGTGGACGAGTGGCTGCTCTACGAGCTCGAGTCCCCCACCGCGCAGGGCGGCCGCGGGCTGACCCACGGCCGCTTCTACGATCGGAACGGCGTGCTGGTCGCGAGCGTGTCGCAGGAGGGCATGATCCGCACCCCGGGCAGCGAGGATTCCGCGGCGGAGTAGCCTGCGCGTGGCGTGAGCTGCGCCGGATCACCCGCGCCGCATGCGCACGGGCTCATCCATCCACGCTGAGACCGACTCGCGTCCCGCTTCAGACAGTCGAATGGGGCGCATGGTCACGCCGTCCACGATGACAATGTGAGAGATCGCGCGCGCCACGACCGTGCGCTCAGCAGCCGCACCGTCAATGATCTCGTAGTGCACCTCGAGACTCGAACCGCCGAGCTTCCCGATCCACAGCTCCACCGTGATCGGTCGCTCCCCGTACTCGAGCACGCTCAGAAACTCGATCTGCTGGTTCGCGACGAGCATCTTCGGGCCTGCGGGGTCATCGCCGCGGAAGTGGCGCTCCATGCCCGTGCGTTCGCGGCCCGAGCCGAGCCAGAAGGTGCGCACGCGCGCCTCCTCAAGAAAGCGCGCGTAGGCCACGTTGTTCACGTGCCCGTACGCGTCCTGGTCTCCCCAGCGCAGCTCGAGGTCGATGTGTGTGCGCGCCATGTGCGTCCTCCCCGTTCCAAAACAGCGGGGCCCGGTTCCGCATCGGAACCGGGCCCCTGTCGCGCTAGTCGCGCGTGAGCTTGCGGTAGGTCACCCGCGACGGCTTCGCCGCGTCGGCACCGAGCCGCTCGATCTTGTTGGCCTCATACGCCTCGAAGTTGCCCTCGAACCAGTACCAGTTCGCCGGGTTCTCCTCGGTGCCCTCGTACGCAAGGATGTGCGTCGCGATGCGGTCGAGGAACCACCGGTCGTGCGTGATGACCACGGCACAACCGGGGAACTCGAGCAGCGCGTTCTCGAGGCTCGTCAGGGTCTCGACGTCGAGGTCGTTCGTCGGCTCGTCAAGCAGCAGCAGGTTGCCGCCCTGCTTCAGCGTGAGCGCGAGGTTCAGTCGGTTGCGCTCACCACCCGAGAGCACTCCGGCAGGCTTCTGCTGGTCCGGCCCCTTGAAGCCGAAGGTCGACACGTAGGCGCGCGACGGGATTTCGACGTTACCGACCTTCATGTAGTCGAGCCCGTCGGAGACGACCTCCCAGACCGTCTTCTTGGGGTCGATGCCACCACGGGTCTGGTCGACGTAGCTGAGCTTCACGGTCTCGCCGATCTTCAGCTCGCCCCCGTCGAGCTCTTCAAGCCCCACGATCGTCTTGAAGAGCGTGGTCTTGCCGACGCCGTTCGGGCCGATGATGCCGACGATGCCGTTGCGCGGCAGCGAGAACGACAGGCCGTCAATCAGCGTGCGGCCGTCGAAGCCCTTCGTGAGATCCTTCGCCTCGAGCACGAGGTTGCCCAGGCGGGGGCCCGCCGGAATCTGGATCTCCTCGAAGTCAAGCTTCCGGGTGCGCTCGGCTTCTGTTGCCATCTCTTCGTAGCGAGCGAGGCGCGCCTTCGACTTCGCCTGGCGCCCCTTCGTGTTCGAGCGCACCCACTCAAGCTCTTCCTTCAGACGCTTCTGCATCTTCTGGTCCTTCTTGCCCTGCACCTCGAGGCGCGCGGCCTTCTGCTCCAGGTAGGTCGAGTAGTTGCCCTCGTAGGGGTAGAGGCGACCGCGGTCGACCTCACAGATCCAGGTGGCCACGTGATCGAGGAAGTAGCGATCGTGCGTCACGGCCATGACGGCGCCCGGGTACTTCGCGAGGTGCTGCTCGAGCCACAGCACGCTCTCGGCGTCCAGGTGGTTCGTGGGCTCATCGAGGAGCAGCAGATCGGGCTTCTCGAGCAGCAGCTTGCAGAGCGCAACACGGCGCTTCTCGCCACCGGAGAGGTTCGAGATGATCGCGTCAGACGGCGGGCAACGCAGCGCGTCCATCGCCTGCTCGAGCTGGTTGTCGAGGTCCCAGCCGTCGACCGCGTCGATCGCTTCCTGTAGCTCGCCCATCTCGGGCAGCAGCTTGTCGTAGTCCGCGTCGGGGTTCGCCATCTCCGCCGAGATCTCGTTGAAGCGGTCAAGCTTCCCCTTGATCTCGGCGACGCCCTGCTGGACGTTCTCGAGCACGGTCTTGTCTTCGTCGAGCTCGGGCTCCTGCATCAGGATGCCCACCGTGTAGCCCGGGGTCAGGATCGCCTCGCCGTTCGACGGCGTGTCGAGCCCGGCCATGATCTTCAGGATCGTCGACTTGCCGGCACCGTTCGGGCCAACGACACCGATCTTCGCGCCGGGCAGAAACGCCATCGTCACGTCATCGAGGATCACCTTGTCGCCGTGCGCCTTGCGCGCCCGAACCATCTGGTAAATGTACTCAGCCATATGCTTTCCAGGCGCGAGAAGCGCCCCGAACTCCCTGCTCGTGGTCAATGTGATGAATGCCACTACTCTACCGGCAGGAAGCTGGGCCGGGAGGGCAGTTCTCCCCGCGGCCCGGACTCTGTCGGCGAGCGCGCCCAGGTGGGCAGGCGGACCGCTGTGGGAGAATCGCCCGCATGAGTCCCACCGGCCCGCTGGCTATGATCCCCGATGCCCCGCTTCCTGTGCCCGAGCGCGTGCACGAGCTCACAGCGGGGCGCGCACTCGAAGCGGTCTGGGTGAATGGCTTCGGCGGCGTGACGTTTCGCGATCCGGGGCCCGCGGGCGCGGTGCGCTTTGTGAAGTGGGCCGCGGCGGGCGCACCGGCGGAGGATCTCGCGGCGGAGGCGGAGCGGCTCACGTGGGCCCGAGCGCACGGCGCACGCGCGGCCGAGCTCGTGAGCGTGGGATCCGATGCGAGCGGTGCCTGGCTCATCACGGTCGGGATTCCCGCGGAGTCGGCGGTGACTGATCGGTGGCGGGAGGATCCCGAGCGCGCGGCGCGCGGCATCGGCGCGGGGCTCCGGCAACTGCACGAGACGCTCCCCGCAGACGCGTGTCCCTATTCCTGGTCGGTCGCCGATCGGCTGCCTGGCTTCGAGGCGCGCGTGGCCCGGGGCGAGGCAGCAGCAGAGTGGGATCAGGCCTACCGCCACCTCTCAGTCACAGAGGCCCGCGCGCGGCTGCAGGACACACCCGCGCCAGATCAGCTCGTGGTGTGCCACGGCGACGCCTGCGCCCCGAACACGCTCCTGCACGCGGATGGCTCATTCGCCGCGCACGTCGACCTTGGTGCGCTGGGCGTCGCTGATCGCTGGGCTGATCTCGCCGTCGCCGCATGGAGCACCGAGTGGAACTACGGCCCGGGATACGATCACCTCGTGTACGAGGGGTATGGCGTCGATCCCGATCCCGATCGAATCGCGTACTACCGCATGCTCTGGGATCTGACGTAGCGAGGCGCCGCGGCGGCTACTGCCCCGCGATCGGGGCGGTCTTGCCGATCAGGCAAATCGTCTTATCCGGCCCCAAGGCCGGCTCGACCGCGGCGACAAAGCTCCGGTCCTCCGTGACGAGCTGGCCGATCAGGCACTCTGCGCCCGCACGCACCGACACGAAGATATTGTCAGCGGGGAGGCTCGTCTTCGTTTGGTCAAAACTCACCTGCATCAGCGCGGGATCGAAGCCGGCCTCGGTCACCGCCTGCACGACCTGGGCGCCCTGAATCGGGCTCGTGCCGGTCGAGTATGTGCGCAGCACCTCCGTGAAGTAGGGCAGGTTCTGCTCCGCCGTGCCGCCGGGCACGAACTCCGGGGCAACCTCCGGCACCGCGGCGGTCTCGCGCGGCGGGGTGTCGGGCGTGGGGCCTTCCAGCAGCGAGCAGCCGGCGAGGAGCGGCAGCATGACCGCGAGCGCGGCGAAGGCGGTGGCGCGGCGGCGGGGCGATGCTCCTGGATTCACGGTCCACAGTCTACGCACTCCGTGCCGAACGCAGCTGGTGGCTTGCTCACAGCCGTCGGTTTCCCGGAGGCGGGCGGTGACTCTCCACAGGTACGCCGGGCTCCGGCCGCGGCGCTCCGATCCGGGAGATGCTTTCAGTGGGCGGACGGTCTGGCACCCGCACGGCACGGGCCGTCCGCCTCCCCAGCCCAGTGCGCCGCAGCGCGTCGATGAAAGCGAGCTCTCCATGACCACACACATCAGCGTTGTCGGCACGATTGGCACGCCGCCCCGCCTCATCCGCACGGGCGCAGACGTCTCGCTCTGCACGTTTCGTCTCGCGCACACCGCCCGGCGGTACGATCGCGAGACCAACACCTGGGCCGACGGAGATACCAGCTGGTACACCGTGCACGCGTTCCGCGGGCTCGGCGACCACGCGGCAGAGTCGCTCGCAAAGGGCGATCGTGTGCTCGTTGCGGGTCGACTGCGCATGCGCGCGTGGCAGAGCGAGGAGCGCAGCGGCATCACCGCGGAAATCGAGGCCGACGCCGTGGGACCGGATCTGCGCTGGGGCACCACGCGGTTCACCCCTGCGGCTCAGCTCGATGCGGGGCTTGCCGTAGGGGCTGCCTCGATAGCCCCGAGCGCAGCGGAGACGCCCGCTCCCGGCACCGCGCCCGAGCGCCCGGCCGCAGCTGGCCCAGCGGCGGCGTGATGCTCCGCGAGCCTTCGTCTAGCGCAGGTAGCCCGAGAACGCCGCGCGCACCTTGTTCACCTTGGGCACCGCAACCGCGAGGCAGTAGCCCTGCGTCGGGTTCTTCGCGAAGAAGTCCTGGTGATACTCCTCCGCGGGGAAGACCTCTCCGAGTGGCTCAATGGTCGTCACGACCTCGCCCGGCCACCACTCGCTCGCACGAGCGCGCGCCGCCGCGAATACCTCAGCCTGCGCGTCGTCGGACGGGAACATTGCGGAGCGGTATTGCGTGCCCACGTCGTTACCCTGGCGGTTCAGCTGCGTCGGGTCGTGCATGGTAAAGAACGCATCGAGAATCACCTCGGCAGGGATCTGCTCGGGGTCAAAGGTCACCGCAACGGCTTCCGCGTGCCCGGTGGCACCGGTGCAGACCTGCTCATAGCTCGGGTTCGGCACCGCGCCTCCCGTGTAACAGGAGAGCACCTCGGTCACTCCGCGGAGCTGTCGGTAGGCGGCATCGAGGCACCAGAAGCAGCCCCCGGCAAGCACGAATGTGGTGGTCATCGGCTCTCCTCCCCCGTGGACTCTGCGCGACTCTGCACGGTGGCTCCGTCGCGCCACCAAGCGTCGTCCGGCCCGACGGGCAGCTGGCGCTTGTGCTCGGTGCCGCGGTATCGGCGCTCGAGGTTCGCCGCGGCTGTGGCCGAGACCTCCTCGCCGCGCAGGTAGGCGTCGATCTCGGGGTAGCTCACCCCGAGGCTCGACTCGTCCGACTGGCCCGGCTGGTCGTCCAGCAGATCCGCCGTCGGCACCTTCTCCCACAGTCGGTCTGGCGCGCCGAGTGCGCGAAGCATCGCCGCCCCCTGGCCCTTGGTGAGGCCGGCGAGCGGCACCACGTCGGCTGCACCATCGCCGAACTTCGTGAAGAAGCCCGTGATCGCCTCCGCGGCGTGGTCCGTGCCGATCACCAGGAGACCACGGTCGCCCGCAATGGCGTACTGCGCAACCATTCGCATGCGCGCCTTCACGTTGCCCCGGTTGAAGTCACTCACCGGCTCGCCCAGCGCGGCCGAAACCTGCGAGACGAGGCCGTCCGTGCCGGCGGCAATGTCCACGGTCACCGCGCGGTCGGGCTCAATGAAGGAGAGGGCGAGCTGCGCGTCGTCCTCATCCTGCTGCACCGCATACGGCAGCCGCACCGCGACAAACTCTGCGTCGGCGCCGCCCGCTCGGAGCTCCTCGACAGCCAGCTGCGCAAGCCGACCGGCAAGCGAAGAGTCTTGTCCGCCCGAAATGCCGAGCACGAAACCGCGCACACCAGGGATCGATCGCGCGTACTCCACCAGGAAGTTCACGCGGCGTATCACCTCGGCCGCCGGGTCGATTTCGGGCACGGGGCCGAGCCGTCGAATGATCTCCTGCTGCATCTCGCTCACGCCCACCACTCTACTCCGGGGTGCCGCGCGCGGCTATGCGATCGCTTCGTCCACCGGCATCAGGCAGCGCGGCCCCAGGAGCCCCTTGAGCTCACCGAAGAGATCCGCGGAGACGCGCACCTGGAGCGGCAGCTCGAACACACGAATCGCCGTGGACGTCATGAGGTTGAGCCGCACCTCGCTCTCACCCCGGTGCCGCTGCAGCGTGCGCTTCAGCTCATCCATCAGGTCTTCCGTGGCGCGCGTATCCGAGATGGTCAGCATCAGCGTCTCGGCGTCCTCCTGCACGGCAGCGTCAATGGGACGCACGCCGTACGCGTGCATCGACATGCCGTCGTCGCGCGCGTTCATCTTGCCGCGAATGGCCACAATCGAGTCCGGCTGCAGAAGCGCACCAAATTCCTGGTACGACTTGCCCATAAAGAGCGCCTGGACCTCGCCCGTAAAGTCCTCAATCGTCACCATCCCGTACAGGTTGCCGGACTTTGCGGTGCGATGTTGCACGCTCGTGAGCAGGCCGGCAATCGTAACAATCTCGCCGTCGAAGCCGGGCGATGCGTCCGGGTTCGTCACCTGCTGTACGGTCGCGCTCGCCTCCTTCGCGAGCGCGGAGTCGAGACCACGGAGCGGGTGATCAGACACGTAGAGGCCCAGCATTTCGCGCTCGAAGGACAGCTTGTCCTTCTTCGTCCACTCGGGACGATCCGGCACCTGCGACGCCGTATCGGTGCTTTCGCCGGCGGCCTCCGCCGCTTCGGCAAACAGGCTGTCGAAGTCGAAGCCGACGTTTCCGTTCTCGGCGTCGCGCTTCTCCTTGACTGCGCTCTCAATGGTCTGCTCGTGAATCTCGACGAGTGCTCGGCGCGTGCCGCCGAGGCCATCGAACGCGCCAGCCTTAATGAGGGACTCGATCGTGCGCTTGTTCAGCACCACGAGCGGCACCTTCTTGAGGAAGTCGTGGTAGGTCTCAAACGAGCCCTTGCCCTCACGCGCCTCACGGATCGCCTCGACCACGTTCGTGCCCACGTTTCGGATCGCGCCGAGCCCGAAGCGGATGTCGTCGCCGACCGCCGAGAAGTTCGCGAACGAGTCGTTGACCGCGGGCGGGAGCACCTTGATCCCCATGCGTCGGCACTCATTGAGGTAGATCGCGAGCTTGTCCTTCGAGTCGCCGACGCTCGTGAGGAGCGCCGCCATGTACTCGCCCGGGTAGTGCGCCTTCAGGTATGCGGTCCAGTACGACACGACGCCGTAGGCGGCGGAGTGCGCCTTGTTGAACGCGTAGTCCGAGAACGGGAGCAGAATGTCCCAGAGCGACTTGATCGCGGCCTCCGAAAAGCCGCGCTCCTTCATGCCGCCGGAGAAGCCCGCGTACTGCTTGTCGAGTTCTTCCTTCTTCTTCTTACCCATCGCGCGGCGCAAGATATCTGCCTCGCCGAGCGAGAAGCCGGCGACCTTCTGCGCGATCGACATCACCTGCTCCTGGTAGATGATGAGGCCGTAGGTTGTGTCGAGGATCTCGCGCAGCGGCTCCTCGAGTTCCGGGTGAATCGGCGTGATCGGCTGCAGGCCGTTCTTTCGCAGCGCGTAGTTCGTGTGCGAATCGGCGCCCATCGGCCCCGGACGATACAGCGCGAGCACGGCCGAGATGTCCTCGAAGTTATCCGGCTTCATGAGGCGCAGGAGGCCACGCATAGGCCCGCCATCGAGCTGGAACACGCCCAGCGTGTCGCCGCGGGCGAGGAGCTCGTACGATTCGGTGTCATCGAGTTCGAGGCGCTCAAGGTCGAGCTCAACGCCGCGGTTTAAGCGGATGTTCTCGAGCGCGTCCGAAATGATGGTGAGGTTCCGCAGCCCAAGGAAGTCCATCTTGATCAGGCCGAGGCCCTCACAGGTGGGATAGTCAAACTGCGTGACGATCTGGCCGTCCTGCTCACGCTTCATGATCGGAATGATGTCGATCAGCGGATCGCTCGACATGATCACGCCGGCGGCGTGGACGCCCCACTGCCGCTTCAGCCCCTCGAGCCCCAGCGCGGTCTCGTAGACCTTCTTCGCGTCGGGATCCTCCTGGAGCACCGTGCGGAACTCGGCGGCCTCTTTGTACCGCGCGTGATCCGGGTCCGTGATGCCGGAGAGCGGAATGTCCTTTGCCATCACGGCGGGCGGCATCGCCTTCGTGAGCTTTTCGCCCATGCCGAAGGGGAAGCCAAGCACACGCGAGGAGTCCTTCAGCGCCTGCTTCGACTTGATCGTGCCGTAGGTGACAATCTGCGCCACGCGCTCGTCGCCGTACTTCTCGGTGACGTACTTGATGACCTCGCCGCGGCGACGATCATCGAAGTCGACATCGAAGTCAGGCATGGAGACACGGTCGGGGTTGAGGAAGCGCTCGAAGATGAGGCCGTGCTGCAGCGGATCGAGATCCGTAATGCGCATCGCGTAGGCGGCCATCGAGCCGGCGCCCGAGCCACGGCCCGGGCCGACGCGAATGCCGTTGTCCTTCGACCAGTTGATGAAGTCAGCGACCACGAGGAAGTAGCCCGGGAAGCCCATCTGCGTGATGACGCCGGTCTCGTACTCTGCCTGCTTCCGAACGGCATCCGGGATCCCGTTCGGGTACCGGTAGTGCAGGCCCTTCTCGACCTCCTTGATGAACCAGCTCTCCTCGTTCTCCCCCTCCGGAACCGGGTAGCGCGGCATGTAGTTGGCGGAGGTGTTGAACTCCGAGCTGCACCGCTCAGCGATGCGGAGCGTGTTGTCGCACGCCTCGGGCATCTCACGGAAGATGTGCCGCATCTCCGCGGCGGTCTTCAGGTAGTAGCCGGAGCCACTGAACTGGAAGCGGTTGGGGTCGTCGAGGCGTGAGCCCGACTGCACGCAGAGCAGCGCGGAGTGCGACTCTGCGTCGGCCTCGTGCACGTAGTGGAGGTCGTTCGTAGCAACGAGCGGAATCCCGAGATCCTTCGAGATTGCAACGAGATCCTTCTGCACGCGGCGCTCAATGTCGAGGCCGTGGTCCATGATCTCGCAGAAGTAGTTTTCCTTGCCGAAGATGGCTTGGAACTCGGCTGCCGCCTCGCGCGCTTCCTTGTACTGCCCCAGGCGCAGGCGGGTCTGGATCTCCCCTGACGGGCAGCCGGTGGTCGCGATGAGCCCCTTCGAGTACTGCTGCAGCAGCTCGCGGTCCATGCGCGGCTTGAAGTAGTAGCCCTCGATTGAGGCGTAGCTCGACAAGCGGAAGAGGTTGTGCATGCCCTCAGTGGTCTCGGACAGCAGCGTCATGTGCGTGTACGCACCGGCGCCCGAGACGTCGTCGCCGCCGCCGTCACCCCAGCGCACACGCGTGCGGTCGCTCCGGTGCGTGCCGGGTGTGACGTATGCCTCGATGCCGATAATCGGGTTCACGCCGTTGTCGCGGGCAGTCTTCCAGAAGTCGAACGCGCCGAACGTGTTGCCGTGGTCGGTGACCGCGATCGCAGGCATCCCCTGCTCGGCGGTTGCTTGAATGAGCGGTTTCACCCGAGCCGCACCGTCGAGCATCGAATACTCACTGTGCACGTGGAGGTGAACGAAACCGTCTTTTTCTGACACCGAATGGGCCCCTTTCGCCGACCCCTCAAGGGTACCCCGTGCAGATCAGCGGTGGGTGATTCGCGGGGTGGCCGCGGCGTTTCCCGCTACCGCACGTCGGCGGCGCACCACGGGCACGCGTACTCGGCGTTTGGCTGCGTCATTCGCTTGAACGAGGTGTGCCACCGCTCACACACCGCTCGCAGGTTCCAACGGCCAACAGCTACCTTCGATGCCTGAGTCTTCACAGCTCGTCCCTTCCCCGTGCGACCCGATGCGGGACGGAAAGGCTCTGTACCCGCTGTGCCTCCGAGTGAAGCAGCTTTCCACTTGGATCGCCCGGCTTCGTGAAGTATTCGATCGAATCGGAACAACACAAACGCCCCGGGCGACTGCCCAGGGCGTTTCTGCGGTGCGCTCCGCGACCAGTCTGTGTGGGGTCAGTTGCCCGGCGTGGCGCCGGAGAGCACGTCGAGCGCGTGCTGCAAATCAGCGGGATAGGTGGAGCTGTACTCGACAAGCTCCCCCGAGCCCGGATGACGGAATCCCAAGCGCATTGCGTGCAGCCACTGGCGGCCAAGGCCAAGACGTTCAGACAGCGTGGGGTCCGCACCGTACATGCCGTCACCCACACAGGGGTGCCGCTGCGCAGACATATGCACGCGAATCTGATGCGTGCGGCCCGTCTCCAGTTCAATCTCGAGGAGCGTGGCGTACGGGAACGCTTCGAGTGTCTCGTAGTGCGTGACCGACGGCTTGCCATCGCGAGTCACTGCGAACTTCCACTCGTGGCCAGGGTGTCGTCCGATCGGGCCCTCGATGGTGCCCGAGAACGGATCCGGGTGCCCCTGCACGACGGCGTGGTAGATCTTTGAGACCTCACGTTCCTTGAACGCGCGCTTCAGTTCGCTGTAGGCACGCTCGCTCTTCGCGACAACCATCAGCCCACTCGTGCCGGCGTCGAGCCGGTGCACAATGCCCTGACGCTCGGGCGGGCCCGAGGTCGCGATGCGATAGCCCGCACCGGCGAGGGCGCCCAGGACCGTTGGGCCCTCCCAGCCGAGCGATGGGTGCGCGGCGACTCCCGCAGGCTTGTCGATCACCACGATGTCGTCGTCGTCGTGCACAATACCGAGCTCGGGCAGGTGCACGGGGATGATCTCGGGTCCGCGCTTCTCTTCCCAGGAGACCTCGAGCCAGCCGCCAGCGGCGAGCCGATCCGATTTGCCGAGCGTCTGTCCGTCGAGCGCGACGCCCCCACCCTGGGCAATCTCAGCAGCAAAACTGCGCGAGAACCCGAGGAGCTTCGCGAGCGCAGCGTCGACGCGCTCCCCCGCGAGCCCATCGGGAACGGGGAGACTACGGTGTTGCATTGCCGCGCCCTTCGGAGTCATCGGATGCGGAATCGGTGCTCGACGCTTCTGTCTCGGGCGCAGACGCCGATTCGGCGGCCTTCGCAGCAAGCTTGGCCTCCTCGGCCGCTGCCTCGTCGGCCCGGGCCTGCGCACGGCTGCGTCCGTCGATCGGCAGTCCGAGGAGCGTGATCACGATGAACAGGATCATGCCCGACACAATGCCGATATCGGCAATGTTGTAGATGGCCTCGTTAAAGCCCAGCCACATCCACGGCGTGGAGATGAAATCGATGACGTGTCCCTCGGGGAACCCGGGTTCACGCGTCAACCGATCCGTGAGGTTGCCGAGCACCCCACCGAGCAGGAGCCCCAAGAAGAGCGCCCACGGCAGCGAGCGGAGGCGGCGAATCTGCCACAGGATGACGATGACAACGGCGGCGGCCAGGATCGTGAAGATCCAGGTCTGCCCGGTCGCGAGCGAGAAGGCTGCCCCGGGGTTCCGCACGAAGTGCCACCGGAGCACATCGCCGAGCACGGGGACGGTCACGCCCTCTGGAAGGGTGGCGACCACCCAGTTCTTGACGAGCTGGTCGGCGGTGAACACCGCGATCGCAACGACAAACAACACCAGCGGCACCAAGCGGCGCCACGGCCGAGAGGCCGTGGCGCCGGGTGCCGCGTGAGCGACGAAGTTCACGCGGAACGACTACTGCAGGCCGTCGGGTGCGCCGGCGGGCTCGGGCGAGCCGTCGAGGCCGCGGAGCTGCGACTGGATGTAGGAGCGGAGCGTCGAGCGGTACTCGCTCTCAAACTGACGCAGATCCTTGATCTTGAACTGCAGGTCACCGCGCTCATCACCGAGCAGGCGGAGCTCCTCGGCACGCTGCTGCTGAGCTTCCTCAACGAGCTGCTTTGCGGTGCGCTCGGCGTCCTGAATCATCTGGTCACGCTTGGACTCTGCCTCAGAGATCAGCTCGTCGCGGGTCGTCTCGCCCTCGCGCACGTGCTTGTCGTGCAGCTCGAGCGCGAGCTGGAGCATGGCGCTCGACTTGACGGCGTCGGGGCGGGTGCCCTCCGCAGCAGCAACGACCGGAGCGGGCGTGGCAGCGGGCGCCGGTGCGGGCGCGTCAACGACGATGGTCTGCTCGGACGGTGCGGAGTCGTCCGACCCCTCGTGGCCGGCGCCGGCCTCGCACTCAGCAAGCTTTGCGGTGAGCTCGTCGATCTTCGAGCGGAGCTCGTCCTTCTCCTGCTCATGCTGGCGGAGTTCCTCGACGATGGTGTCAAGGAAGTCATCGACCTGGTCGAGGTCGTAGCCATCGCGGAACTTGGTGATCGTGAACTTCTGGTTCACGACGTCTTCGGGAGTCAGGGCCATCGTTTCGTCTCTTTCGATTCGGGACCACTGACGTGGTCTGTGACAACGCTCGAACACACGTGGTCTGTGACCACGCTAGCAAATAATGCTTCGTTCGCGCAGAATCCGTTTACAGGCGACCGGGGATGATTGCGAGGAGAATGATGCAGACGAGCATGGTGAGCATCCAGCCCAGGTCGATTGCTACCTGCCCGAGCCGAATCGGAGGCAGCAGTCGCCGGAACATCCGGATCGGCGGATCGGTGATCGAGTACACGAATTCCACCGCCACCGCAGCAAAGCCGCGCGGACGGAAGTTTCGGTTGAGTACGGTCACCCAGTCAAGGATGAAGCGTGCCCACAGCACCAGGGTGTAAATCCGCAGTGCGATACGGAGCACCAGGAACAGGACAGCGAGAACTCCCACTGCTTATTCCGCGGGCGAGACGAAGAACGAACCGCTGTCGTTCTGACGCGACTCTTCGCCGGCGATCTCGATGTGCTCGGGCGACAGGAGGAACACCTTGCTCGTGACGCGCTCGATACGGCCGTTCAGCCCCATCGTGAGCCCACTGGCAAAGTCGATAAGACGCTTCGCGTCCCCCTCGTCCATGCGGGAGAGGTTGATGATCACGGGAACGCCCGCGCGGAAGCTCTCAGCGACCACCTTGGCATCACGGTACTCCGTGGGGTGAACGGTGAGGATCTCGTTGAGCGGCTGTGCGGCGGGCTGCGTCGTCGGAGTGACGCGGCGCAGCGGCGTGACCGCGGCTCGCGGCGCAGGAGCTGCGCGCACGGGTTCAGGCTTTGCGGCCTGAGCCGGGGTCGCACGCGGCACAGCGGCGGTCTCTTCCGCGGCGGCCGACTGCTCTTCGAGCTCTTCCTCGGCCAGGCCGAGGAACACCATCGTCTTCTTCAGCGGGTTGCTCATATTCTCTCCCAACGGTGCGGTGCTCCGAGACTATCGGGGCTCGGGTCGATTCCCTGTGATTGCGCTGCCGATTCGCAGGTGTGTCGCCCCGGCAGCGATTGCTTCGGCGTAGTCGTGGGTCATCCCCGCCGAGATGTCACGCGCTTCAGGCGCGACGGCGCGCACGCGCTCGGAATAGCCCGCGAGGCGCTCGAAAGCTCGCGCAGGCTCTTCGTCTAGCGGGGCGACAGCCATCACACCGCGCAGCCGCAACGACGGATTCTGCAGGGCATGCTCGGCAAGGGATTCGAGTTCATCCGCCGCGATCCCGCCGCGACCGGGGTCGTCAGTGAGGTTCACCTGCAGGAATGCATCGAGCGGACGCTCAAGGTCGCTGAGCGCGTCGATCAAGCGAGCACGATCGATTGAGTGAATCGCGTGCGCGTAGCGGGCGGCCTGTCGCGCCTTTTTCGTCTGCAGCTGGCCGACGAAGTGCCAGTTCAGCCCGAGGTCCTCGAGCTCTGCGGCCTTCTCCTGGGCCTCCTGATGCCGGTTCTCCCCCACGTCACAAACGCCCAGGCCCGCAAGGGCCCGCACGAGCGCTGCGGGGTGGAACTTCGTCACCACGATCGTGGTGACGTCCTCCGGGTCGCGCCCGGCAGCGCGGCAGGCGTCAGTGACGCCCTCCCGCACCGCCGCGAGGCGATCCGCAAGACCGGGGAACTCCGGGAGAGACAGCTCACTCATGCGTGCTACTTCAGGAACTCGGGGATGTCGAGGTCGTCGTCATCATCCCCGTCAAACGCAGGATCCTTCAGCTGCGCCTCGACCGGCGGGTTCGAGAGCACTTCACCGAACTGACCGGTTGCGGGCGCCTCTGCGCCCTTGTCGCCGTTCGCATTGAATCCGGGGAAACCCAGGCCGGTCGCGGCGGCGGTGGCACCGGCCGAGACACGGGCACCGGGCACCTCGTCCAGGCTCTCCACGTGGCTGCCGCGTCGGCCGCGCTCGGGCGCAGCGACCTGGGCTGCAGCCTGATCAGCGTCGAAGCCCGCCGCGATCACGGTGACGCGCACCTCGTCGCCCAGCGTGTCGTCGATGACGGTACCGAAGATGATGTTGGCCTCGGGGTGCACGACATCCTGCACGAGGGTCGATGCCTCGTAGATCTCGCTGAGGGCGAGGTTCGAGGAGCCCTGGATCGAGAGAAGCACGCCGTGCGCGCCCTCGACGGATGCCTCGAGCAGCGGGGAGGCAACTGCGAGCTCCGCTGCCTTAATGGCACGATCCGCACCGCGGGCGGAACCAATACCCATGAGCGCCGCACCGGCGCCCTGCATCACAGACTTCACGTCTGCGAAGTCGAGGTTGATAAGACCCGGGGTGGTGATGAGGTCGGTGATTCCCGAGACCCCGGCGAGCAGCACCTGATCGGCAGCCGCGAAAGCCTCGATCATGCTGATCCCGGGCTCGCTGATGTCGAGCAGGCGGTCGTTCGGAACAACGATCAGGGTGTCGACCGCCTCGCGCAGCGTGTTCACGCCCGCATCGGCCTGCGCAGCACGGCGCTTGCCCTCGAAGCTAAACGGACGGGTCACGACGCCGATGGTGAGCGCACCAATCGACTTTGCGATCCGCGCAACGACGGGCGCAGCGCCGGTGCCGGTGCCGCCACCTTCACCTGCGGTCACGAACACCATGTCCGCGCCCGTGAGCGCTTCCTCGATCTCCTCGGCGTGATCCTCAGCTGCGCGACGGCCCACCTCGGGGTCGGCGCCAGCGCCGAGCCCGCGGGTGAGCTCGCGACCCACGTCAAGCTTCACATCGGCGTCGCTGAGCAGCAGTGCCTGCGCGTCGGTGTTCACGGCGATGAACTCGACGCCACGCAGGCCGAGCTCGATCATTCGGTTGACCGCGTTGACGCCGCCACCGCCGACACCGACGACCTTGATTACCGCGAGGTAGTTCTGGTTCCCTGACACCTGGATCCTCCGCCCCTAACCTTCAACCTTTACCTGAAGTTTAAAGTTAGTATTGCTGAATACGTTTCTGCGTCCACGCTAGGGCCACGTTGCATCACGGCGCCGCAGACACGCCGCGTCCGCACGCAGAATCACAAAACTTCGCGCGGGAGTTGCTACCGGAAGACCGGCGCCTCAGATGAGGACACGTCGATGTAGCTGACCTCGCGGTCACCGAGCGACTTCAGCATCGTTGCGAGGACGGCCGACTTTCGTCGCGAGGACTCCCCGTCCCCCCACATCACTTCGATTCCGCTCGCGAGTGTCAGTGTGACGTCCTGCCCGCTCGACGCGGTCACTCCGGAGACCTGGTCACGCAGCTCGCTCGGCATATCTCGGAGAGCACGAGTGGCGGAACGGAAGGCTTGCGAAGAGCGATCCTTCAACGCCCCGCTCCCAAGCGGCACCCCCTTCGGTGCAGCCTCAGCACTGCCAAGCTTCACTCCGGCGGCGTCGTACAGGCCCACACCATCTTCTTCGGCGAGGGACACCACCGCGACGCGCTCCTCGATGCGCACCGTAAGCGTGTGCGGAGGAATCCGTTCGACCGCGTATCGCTGAATCAGCGGGAACGGCTCAAGAGCGCGGTGCACCTCGCCGTCGTCGACGAGCGCGAGCGGCACGCCCTCAAACTGCGCAAGTGCCGCACGAACTTCGTCTTCGGGCACGCCTGACGCGCCGACGAGCTCAATGTTCCGCACCGCCATGAGCGGCGTGAACACCCCCGCTGCAACGAAGAGCACTAGGCCAGCCACCGCCCCGAGCACGATCAACCACATGCGGCGACGGCGACGGGCGGCCACAGTAAAGCGCTGCTGTTCTCTCCGGCGCTGAGACTTCCGCTGCCGTTCTGCGGCGCGCACGCGGCGCTCGGCAGCGCGCACGGGATCCTCTGCCCGATCCGCGCGCCACCGCGCGAGCGCGCCACCGGAGCGAGGCTCCTCCCCCGGCTCGGCAACATCAGCGCCGGGCCGGATCGAGGAAAGATCGACCGTGTGCGCGTCCGCGGCATCAACGAGGCCGGAGGACTCAACTCCAGGAAGCGAGGCAGCGTCGCTCCCGGGAAGTCCGTGCTCGGCAGCCTCGTTCTCGGCAACCAAGTTCTCGGCAACCTCGTTGTCGGCAACCTCGTTCAGGGCATCGAAGTTGTACACGTCCGTACCGCGCGCAACGGTGTCGTGAGCGTCCGTATCGCGCGCGGCCGGAGCCTCGGACGAGGACACGCCGGCAACCCCCGAGCGGAGTCGATCAAGCACACTCCGCCGCGGGGCGGCGGGTGGCGGGGTCGGGGCTTCCGGATCCCACGCTGCCGTCTCTGCGAAATCTTCAGCCGCTGCGGGCTCGTTCGAGTCCGGACGCTCCGGCGCCCGGTCGAACCCGCTCGGCCGCTTCACTACTCGGCGACCTCGAAGCGGCCGCGCAGCGCGGCAACGACCTGCGGGATGATCTGGTAGACCGTACCGCAGCTCATCGTTACCATGACATCGCCGGGCTGCGCGATCTGTGCCAGGTAGTCGGCAGCGCGGGCCCAGTCGTCGATGTACGACACCTTGCTCGCATCAGTGAAATCGTTGGAAACGAGCGCGCCGGTCACCCCTTCGACGGGGTCCTCTCGCGCGCCATCGACCGCGAGGACCACCGTGTGGTCGGCGCCGGCTTCCAGCACCTCTGCGAACTCACGGTGGAACATGCTCGTGCGGCTAAACAGGTGCGGCTGGTGGATCGCGACAAGCCTTCCCTCGCCCACGACTGCGCGAGCGGAGTCAAGAAGCGCGGCAACCTCGGTGGGGTGATGCGCGTAGTCGTCGTACACACGCACACCGGCCACCTCAGCGTGGAACTCGAAGCGGCGCTTCGTGCCACCAAACTCGGAGATCGCTGCGAGGGCCGCGGCAGGCTCGAAACCGAGTCCGGTGAGCACGGCGAGCGCACCCACCGCGTTGACCGCGTTGTGTCGGCCGTAGACCGCGAGCTGTGCGCTGTGCTCGGTACCGTCGATCGCGACGGTGAAACGGACGGGGCCCGAATCATCGACAGAGACGATCCGCACATCGGCGTCCGCGGCTTCGCCGAAGGTTCGGATCGGAGCGTGAGACGCCGAGCTGTCAGCGCGGAGCGCGGCGAGCACTTCGAGAGCGCCGGGGTCGTCGGCCGAAATGACGATCTGCTCGCGCGCGCCGCGCGCAAAATCGACGAACGCCTGCATGAATGCCTCACGCGAGCCATAGAAGTCGAGGTGCTCGGGATCAACGTTCGTGATGAGCGCGATCGCCGTGTCGTAGAGCAGGAACGACTTGTCTGACTCGTCCGCTTCGATCACAAAGAGGTCGTCAGTGCCCGGACCGGAGCTGACGCCGAGCGACTCGATGATGCCGCCGTTCACGAACGACGGGTCGGCGCCTGCGCCGAGCAGCCCGGTGACAATCATGCCGGTGGAGGTCGTCTTGCCGTGCGCGCCAGCGACCGACACCACACGCTTGCCTCGCGCCAGCCAGGCGAGTGCCTGCGAGCGGTGGAGCACGGGCATGTTCGTCGCGAGCGCCCGCTGGTACTCGGGGTTGTCCTGCCAGAGCGCGCCGGTGACCACGAGCGTGTCGGCGGTGCCGACGTTCTCTGCGTCGTGACCGATCGCGACCGGGATGCCGATCTCCTCGAGCGCCGCGGTCGAGTAGTTCGCGCTGCGATCCGAACCGGTGACGGTGACGCCGGCCTGGTGCATCATGCGCGCGATCCCGCTCATGCCGGAACCACCGATGCCAACGAAGTGCACCTTCCCGAGTGCTTCAGGGATGGTCAGTTCGAGATCGGGGTAGATCATGGATCCTCCTAGCGGGTCGACAGTCAAGCGTACCGCGCCCAGCCTGCGGGGCGCCCGGTGATGCGCGGCGCGGCGCGGGCTCCCCCGCCCCGCGCCGCGCTCCGTCGGGAACTAGGCCGGGGTGCGCTCCGCTGCGGGCGGTGGCACAAGCGGCACCGCGAGCGCAGGAGTAAGCGCAATGAGCGCGAGCGTCGCCGGGATGCCGAAGAGCCCGATCGCCCCGCCCACCACCGGGCCAACGGCGGCCGCGGCAAGGAACTGGCCCGTGTTCTGAATTCCAAGCGCGCGCCCTGCCCACGAGGGACCCGCAAGCTCAGCCACCGCGGTGAACGCGAGCCCGTTGTCTGCCACGCTGACGCAGCACGCGATCACATAGGCGACCGCGGCCGGCACGCCCCACTCCAGCCAGCCGCAGGCCGCTGCGGCGAGAAGCGTGACGATCCCGGCGACCGCGACAATGCGCAGGGGACGCAGCCGCGATCCCGCACGATCGCTCCACACACCAACGAGGATGCGCCCCGCGGCACCAGCGAACTGTGCCCCAGCAACCAATGCGCCCGCCGCGAGCGCACTCCAGCCGAAACCGACCGTAAACCAGACGAGACCAAAGGTGGAGAGCGCGAACTGGGGAACGACCAAGAGCACGGAGGCTGCGTGAATGCGCACGAGCGTCGCGCCGCCACGATAGGGATTCACCGGCCGCAGGGGCGCTTCCGCCGCCGAGATCGCCGGGCGCTGCGCGCGCTCGGGATCGTGGACCACCGCAATCACTGCGGCAAGGCTCACCAGGACGAGCACGCCGCCGAGCGCGAGCGCCGCGGGAATGCCGAACCCTGCAGCAAGCGGCGGCACCCCAAGCGCCGCGATCGCCATGCCGAGCGGCTGGCAGGTTTGGCGGATTCCCATCGCGAGGCCGCGTCGCTCTGCGGGGAACCAGCCCGTGATCAGCCGGCCGCTCGCACTGTTCGTGCACGCCGAAGCGGCACCGCAGGCAACCAGCGCAATGGCGAGCGGCACGAGCGCGCCGAAACCCCCATCACTCGCACTGGGCTGCTCCGCTCCACCGATCGGGATCGCTGCGGCCATGGCCAACGCGACCATGAGCGTGGTCGCGGCGAGGCCAACAATGAGCACGCGGCGCTCACCGAAGCGGTCGGTGGCGGCGCCCCACAGCACGAGCGCTGCGACGAGCCCCAGGTTCGGCGCGCCGGCGAGGAGCCCGGCTTCGGCGAGGCTCAGCCCCCCGGCGTGCAGGTGCGGAATCAAGAAGGCGGGCGCCGCCGCGACGATAGTGGTGGCTGCCTGAGCCAGCACCATGACGGCGAGCATCACCCAGAGGCGAACGGGAACGTGCATGCGGAAACTCCAAGGATGTGAGCGGAGACCGGCACGACGGAGCCGCCGCGGACGGGGAGCCGGTCGGCTCAGACCCCGCCGCGGCCCCGAAGGAGGAGCATCGCGCGCATACCGAGGAGCCTATCGCGTGCGCTCGGCAGAGACCGCCTCGTGCACGAGCTCGAGCAGCCGCTCGGTGCCGTCGAGCGTGCCAGCGCTCCGCGAGCGCTCGGCCATCGCGGTGAGCCGCTCGTCGTCGGTGAGGAGCGGCAGCAGCGTGCCCGTCACCCAGGAGGGGGTGAGCTCGCCGTCCTCGACGAGCTGCGCACCGCCCGCCTCGACCACGCCCGCGGCGTTGAATCGCTGCTCGCCATTGCCCACCGCGTAGGGGACGAACACGGCAGGGATCCCGAGCCCCGCGATCTCGCTCACGGTGGTCGAGCCAGCGCGCGAGACGACCAGATCGCACGCGGCAAACGCGAGGTCCATCCGGTCGCAGTACGTGATGACGTGGTACCCGGGCACTCCGGGGTCTTCAACCTCCGTGAGCCCGCCCCACACATGGAGCACCTGGATGCCGGCCGCAACGATCTCCGCAGCGGACCCCGAGATGCCGCGATTGATGGCGCGGGCACCGAGCGATCCGCCGGTCACGAGGAGCGTGCGTCGATTGGGATCGAGCCCGAAGTGTTCGCGCGCCGAAGCGCGAAGCGCGACGCGATCGAGCCCGGTGATCTCGGGGCGCAGCGGCATGCCCGTGACACGAGCGTTCGGGATCGGGGTGCCGGCAAATGTTACGCCAACGTACGGCGTGCGTCGCGCGCCCATCTTGTTCGCCATTCCGGGTCGGGCGTTTGCCTCGTGAATGACCACCGGCACCCCCTCCTTCGCGCCAGCGCGATACGCGGGTGCTGCGGCGTAGCCACCAAAGCCCACCACCACATCGATACGGCGTGCACGAATCAGCTCGCGCACCTCGCGCACCGCGCGCGCAAAACGTGCGGGGAACTGCAGGGCCGCGAGGTTGGGGCGCCGCGGGAAGGGCAGGCGCGCAATCGTGACGAGCTCGTAGCCGCGCTCGGGAACGAGTCGAGCCTCGAGCCCCTCCTTCGTGCCCAGCACCACGATCTCCGCCCCGGGTTCGGTACTGCGAATCAGATCAGCGAGCGCGAGCAGCGGGTTGACGTGGCCGGCGGTGCCGCCTCCAGCGAGCAGGTAGCGAGTCATCGGGTGTTCCGAATCCTTTCCTTAGGCCGGGAGACGCCGGCCGCGGCCAGTTCGGCCTGATAGAGCGCGCCGTCACGCGCAATCGAGATGACAACGCCCATGGCGGCGAGACAGGCGATGAGCGCCGTACCGCCGGAGCTGATGAGCGGAAGCGGTACACCGAGCACCGGCAGCACCTCCAGCACGACGCCGATATTCACGAGTGCCTGGCCCACGATCCACACGAGGATACCGCCGACCACGGCCTTGCCGAAGCGATCCCGCGCTCGCGAGATGACCCGCAGCATCACGATCGTGAGCGCCACGAACATCGCGATCACGAGGAGCGCGCCGATGAGACCGAGCTCCTCACCGATGATCGCGAAGATGTAGTCGTTGTCGGCCGCCGGTAGCCACGACCACTTGGCCTTTGAGCTGCCAAGCCCCACCCCGAAGAGGCCGCCGCCGGCGAGCGCCCAGCGCCCGTGCAGTGGCTGCCAGCCGAGACCCGAGTAGTCGGCATTGCCCGCCGCGTGACCGAAGAGTCGGTCGAGCCGGTTCTGACTCGTAACGACGAAGAAGACCACGGCGAGGAGTCCGCCCGCGGCCGTCACCGCGAGGCTCTTCCAACTCACCCCACCGAAGTACATCGCGCCGAACACCATGCCCGCCATGATGAGCACCGTGCCGAGGTCCTTGCCGAGCAGCACCACGCCGAGCGCGAGCAGCGCTCCGGGGATCACCACGGGGATGAGCTCGTGCTTCATGTCCCCGAGTAGTGGCTCCTTGCGCAGCAGCACGGTGCCGACCCACACGACGAGCGCGAGCTTGAGCGCTTCCGAGGGCTGCGCGCCAAAACTGCCGATCTGGATCCAGTTCCTGTTGCCGTACACCTCGATACCGAGCGGGGTGAAGACGAGCAGCTGAAGGAACAGCCCAAGACCCAGCAGCCACCACGCCCACTTCTTCCAGAAGTCGATGGGCATCGCCGCGGCAAGCAGCATCATCGGGAGGCCAATGAGGGCGAAGGTGGCCTGCTTCCAGAAACCACCGAAGAAGCCCTGGTCGTTGAGGTACGAGGTGATCGAAGACGACGAGAGCACCATGATGAGCCCGAAGCCCACGAGCAGGAACGTGATTGTGTAGAGCGCAATCACGGTGCGGTCGGTGCCGGTGCGCAGCACGGAACCGAGGTTGATCCGGGCAAAGCCCGAGCCACGCCCCCCGCTCTCCGCCTGCCCCGCGCTCACTCGGGTCACCCCAGCTCGGTCACGGCGGCTTGGAACTGCCGCCCGCGATCCGAGTAGCTCTCGAACTGATCCATCGATGCGGCAGCGGGTGACAGCAGCACGGTGTCGCCCGGCTGAGCAATGCTCACCGCGGCGGCAACCGCCGCGGCCATCACTGCGTCGCTCGCATCGATCTCGGCAATGGGTCGCTCGCCCAGGTGCGCACGGAGCGCCGCGAGCACGGGCGCCCGGTCAACTCCGATCACCACGGCGCCGCGGAGGCGGTGCGCGTGGGTCGCGACCAGCTGTTCGATGTCGACGCCCTTGAGGAGACCCCCGACGATCCAGACGACATCGGTGAGTGCGCGGAGCGACGCATCGGCCGCGTGCGCGTTCGTCGCCTTGGAATCATCGATCCAGTGCGCGCCAGCGTGCTCGCCGAGGCGCTGGGTGCGGTGCGGATCGGGCTGGAAGCTCAGGATCGCGCGTGCGATCTCGGCGGGTTCCACGCCGCGCGAGCGCGCGAGGGCCGCCGCTGCGAGCACATTCTGCACCATGTGCGGTGCCGCGAGATCGCGCTCATTCAGTTCGTCCACCGTGACCAGTTCGAAGGCTTCCCCGCGACGCTCGGCGTGAAAACCCCGGTCGATGAGGATGCCCTCGACGATGCCGAAGCCGCTCGGCGGCGGGGTGTCGAGCCCGAAGCTGATGGCGCGGGCGCCCTCAACCACGTCGGCCTCCTCCACCATGCGCTCGGTCGCTGCGTCTGCGCGGTTGTACACGCAGGCCACCTGCGTGCCGTCGTACACCTTGGCCTTCGCGGCCCAGTACGCCTCGGCACTGCCGTGCCAATCGAGGTGATCGTCGGCGAAGTTCAGGCACGCACTCGCGTACGGGGAGATCTGGCCGAGCCGCTCGAGTTGGAAGCTTGAGAGCTCCACCACGAGGGCGTCGTACCCTTGCGGATCGCGCAGCGCGTCAAGAATGGGCGTGCCGATGTTCCCTGCAGGAGTGACGCGCAGGCCACCCGCGGCGAGCATGTGCGCCGTGAGCTGGGTGGTGGTCGTCTTACCGTTCGTGCCGGTGATGCAGATCCAGTCGGCGATACGGTCGGTCTTATCGCGCAGTCGCCACCCGAGTTCGATGTCACCCCACACGGTCACACCGTTCTCAGCCGCCCATGTGGTGAGCGGGTGATCGGGGCGATAACCGGGTGACACCACGACGAGCTCGGGATCGAACGCGACCAGGTCGGCCAGCTGCGCGGCGTCATCGCTTGCGGCGAAGCGCTCCGAGCCGATCACGTCGAGGAGGCGCTCTCGATCGGGATCGGGGGCGCCGTAGACCACCCGAACCCGTGCCCCCAGCTCAACGAGCGTGTCGGCAACCGAAAAGCCCGTCACGCCAAGACCGAGCACGGCCACGCGCAGGCGCGACCAGTCGGCATGCCAGCTGGTGAGCGCCGCGACGCGCGCCGCCACCGTTTCCGCGTGCGTGTTCTCCACGGTCATCTCTCGTCCTGTCCTCAGATCCAACAACTACTGTTGCAGCAGCCACTCGCCGTAGAAGGCGCCAACGCCCGCCACAACGAAGAGCCCGGCGATGATCCAGAACCGCACCACGACGGTCACTTCGGCCCAGCCCTTGAGCTCGAAGTGGTGATGGATGGGGCTCATCAGGAAGATGCGCTTGCCCTTCGTCACCTTGAAGTAGAGGCGCTGCACAATCACGGAACCGGTCTCGATGATGAAGAGACCGCCGATGAGCACGAGCAGCAGCTCGGTCCGGCTGAGGATCGCGAGCGCGGCGATAGCGCCGCCGATGCCCATCGAGCCCGTGTCGCCCATGAAGATCTGGGCGGGGTTGGTGTTCCACCAGAGGAAGCCGGCGACACCGCCGAGGAACGCCGCCGCGATCACCGCGAGGTCCATCGGATCCCGGGTCTCGTAGCATCCCGCTTCGAACGCGGTGGTCGCGCAGTTCTGCGAGGACTGCCAGAAGCCGATGATCAAGTACGCGCCGAACGCGAAGATCGCGGAGCCCGCGGCGAGGCCGTCAAGTCCGTCGGTCACGTTCACAGCGTTCGTGGTCGCGGTGACGATGAGCATCACCCACACGATGACGAGGATCACGCCGAGCACCACCCCGAGCGACATGAAGTCGAAGGGCAGATCGCGGAAGAGCGAAATGTGGGTCGACACGGGGGTCAGCCCGGCCTCATTCGCGAACTGCAGGCCGAGCAGCGCGAACGACACCGCGATAATCACCTGACCGGCGATCTTCGCCCAACCACCCAGTCCCGCCGACTGCTGCTGGCGGGTCTTCATAAAGTCATCGATGAAGCCAACGAGACCCGCACCCACCGCCATGAGGATGACGAGCAGCGCCGAAGGCGTGGGCGTCTCCCCCATGATGAGCTTGCCCAAGAAGTAGGCGATCACGGAGCCGGAAATGAAAATGATGCCGCCCATGGTGGGCGTACCACGCTTCACCTCGTGCTCCTTCGGCCCGTCCACGCGGATGGGCTGCCCCCACTTCAGGCGGTTGAAGATACGCACGAACACCGGCGTAAGCAAGAGCGAATACAGCAGCGAGAAGCCGCCGGCGATCAACAGAGCGATCATGCGAAGGCCTCCCCCAGGCGATCGCCGAGGAAGCGGAGCCCCGCGGCGTTCGATGATTTCACAAGAACAGTGTCGTTGGGCTGCAGCGTGCGCGCCAGATAGTCGAACGCGGAGTCCTGATCCTCAAAGAAGACGCTCTCGCCGTCCCAGGATCCCTCGTTGATCGCGCTGATGTGCAGGTTGCGCGCCTCGGTTCCGACCACGACGAGCTCGGAGATGCGCAGGCGAACCGCCTGCAGCCCGATGCGAATATGCTCCTCGATCGAGTACTCACCGAGCTCGCTCATCGCGCCGAGCACGGCAACCGTGCGCCCCTCGGGCTTTGCGATCTGGGCGAGCGTGCGCAGGCCCGCGCTCATCGAGTCGGGGCTCGCGTTGTATGCATCATTGATGATGGTCACGCCGTCGCGGCCGCCCATCACCTCCATCCGCCAGCGGGCAGCGCGAGTCGCGCCCTCGAGCGCGGCGACCACGTCAGCGAGCGAGAGGCCGAGCTCGAGGCCCACCGTCGCGGCGGCCAGTGCGTTCGTGACGTGGTGCTCACCGAGGACACGGAACACCACCGGGTGCGATTCGCCGTCGGCATGGATTGTGAAGCGGGTGCCGCTCGCGTCAGAGTCGACGTCGCTTGCGCGAACGTCGGCCTCCGGGTGGCGCCCAAACCAGCGCACCCGCGCCTGGGTGAGCTCGCCCATGCGTGACACGTACGCGTCGTCACGGTTGAGCACGGCAACCGCCGTCTCGGGCAGTTCGCGCACCATCTCGCTCTTCGTACGGAAGGTGGTGTCGATGCCGCCGAACTCGCCAGCGTGCGCGAGCCCTACGGTGAGCACGACACCGATGTGCGGGGGCGCCATGCCGGTGAGGCGAGCAATTTCACCCTCGGCGCTCGCGCCCATCTCAGCAACGAGCGTTCGGGTGTCGTCTTCGACGCGCAGCATGGTGAGCGGTCCGCCCACCTCGTTGTTGAATGACTTTTCCGAAGCCACGAAGGTGCCCACGCGCTCTGCCATCGCGGCGACGAGGTTCTTCGTGGTGGTTTTGCCGTTGGAGCCGGTGATGCCGACGATGGTGAGTTCGCCAGCGGCGCGCACACGGCGCACCACTTCGGTGGCGAGCGCGCCGAGCGCATCAGTCGTGTCGGCCACAATGATCTGCGGCACCCGACCATCGATCTCGCGCTCACCGACCACGAGCGCCGCGCCCGCGGCAATTGCCTGCGGGACAAAACGGTGGCCGTCGGTCTCTTCGCCGCGCCGGGCGAAGAAGATCTGCCCGGGGGCCACCTCGCGAGAATCGGTCTGCGACTCCCCGCGCACGGGTGTCTCGGGTCCGGCACCGGAAGTGCCGGGCACCAGGCGTCCGCCGGTGGCGGCCGCAATCTCAGCGAGCGTCAGTTCAATCACTGGAGCAATCCTGCCTCGCGGAGCGCCCCGCGTACTTCATCCCGCGCCGAGTAGGGAAGAAACTGCCCGGCGATTTCCTGGTGATCCTCGTGTCCGGGACCGGCATACAGGATAACGTCCCCCGCTTCGGCGAGCGAAATGGCGAGCCGCACGGCCTTCCGCGGATCGCCCTCCTCGATCACCTCTGCGTGGTTCGCCGAGCGTGCGCCGGTGAGCAACTGCGCACGGATCGCCTCGGGCGGCTCCGATCGCGGGTGGTAGTCGCAAATGATCACCGTGTCGGCGCCCGCAGCGGCGATCCGGCCCATCTCCTCGCGCTTCGTCGTGTCACGGTCGCCGTCAGCGCCAAACATGAAGATGATTTTTCCCGGGGCGACTTCGCCGAGTGCCTCGAGCATCGCCTCGAACGATCCCGGCGTGTGGCCGTAGTCCACGAAGAAGCGGGGGCCGCGCGAGCCCGGCTCGGTCATCTCCTCGAGTCGCCCGGGGATGTAGACCGGGATCCTGCCCCGCTCAAGTCCAGCCGCGACCTGTTCGAGTGGCACCCCTGCCTCGTGCAGCATGATGAGCGCGAGGGCGGCGTTCTCCGCCATGAAGCGGCCAAACACGGGCACGCTGCCGCGGAAGTGGGCGCCCTCGGGTCCCTGCAGCACGAACGACACACCGTCGAGTGTCTGCGCGGTGATCGCGAGGTGCCAGTCGGCCTGCTGCCCGTACTCGGTGGCCAGGCGGGTCACTGGAATCTGCGACTCACGCGCGATTCGCTGCCCGTACGCGGAATCGACAACCACAACCCCGCGCGCCGCGCGCTCCGGGGTGAAGAGCGCAAGCTTCGCGGCGAAGTAGGACTCCAGGTCACCGAACTCGTCCAGGTGATCCTGCGAGAAGTTGTTGAACGCAACCACGTCGAAGTGCACGCCGTCGAGCCGGTGACGCACCACCGCCTGCGCGGACACCTCGATCGCCACGGCATCAACGTCGCGCTCGCGCATGCGGGCGAGCAGACCGTGCAATTCGGAGGCCTCGGGGCTCGTGAGGTTTGCTGGGATCACCTCGTCGCCGACCCGGCGTTCCGCCGTCGAGCTCAGCCCGGGAGTGAGTCCGGCGGCCTGCATCAGCTCAGCGAGGATGTACACGACGCTGGTCTTGCCGTTCGTCCCGGTGACCCCGAGCATCTTCGGCGCGAAGTCGTCGGTGCGGTACACCGCGGCGGAGACCGCGCCGAGCAGCTCGCGCGGGTGCGCCTCCGAGATGAGGATCGGCAGGGCGATCCCGGCCTCGCCCGCGCGCTCCGCGCCAGCAGCGTCGGTGAGCATCGCGTGAGCGCCGAGCGCCAGCGCCTGTGCGGCAAAGTCTGCTCCGTGGCGCTTTGCCCCCGGCATCCCGATATACAGATCGCCGGCGCGCACGTCGCGCGAATCGAGCGACACGCCCGTCACCACCACGCCCTCGAGCGACCCGCGTGCGTCGAGCCCGAAGCGGGTTGCGAGCTCAGCGAGCGAAAACGGGGTGGGGGTCTGCGGTCGAATGCTCAGCGCATCTCCGGTACTCACGTGGGTGTGCCTCCTGCGGGCGTGGTCTAGTACTCCGTGGGGAGCGGTGTGAACTCCCCGGTGGAGGGCGGGATATGGAAGGTACGGATTGTCGCTTCAGCGGCTTCACGGAAACTGGTGATCGCCGCGACGCCGCCGTCCCCCGCCGACGGGAACGCAATCGATGCTACCGCGACGTACTGCGGATCGTCGGCGGGGAAGATCCCGGCGAAGGAGTGAACGTAGTCCTCGCGGTAGCCGCCCTGGTTGTCAGACTGCTCCGCGGTGCCCGTCTTTCCAGCGATGCGGTAGCCGGGAATCTTGATCAGGTCTTTGTACCAGCCCTCGGTCACGACGGTTTCGAGCATCGCCATCACGTCGTCCGCGGTGCTCTCTGAAATGGCGCGGACCTCTTCTCCGTGATCCGGCTTCGTGCTGGTGCCGTCGGGTTTCGTGCAGCTCTCAACAAGGGCGGGCGGGATTCGCACGCCGCCGTTCGCGAACGTCTGGTAGATCCCCGCGGTCTGCACGATGGTTGTCGAGAGCCCCTGGCCGAACATCGTGTTGTAAGACGTCTGGGGATCCCAATCCTCGACTGCCGGCAGCTGGCCACTGTCTTCAAGCGGCATGCCCGCCTCGGTCGAGGCGCCCACCCCAAACTTCTGCAGGTACTCGTACCGCTTCTCCGGGCTGACCGCGCTGCCGAGCGTGGCAATACCCACGTTGGAGGACTGGGTGAGGATGCCGGTGAGCGTCCAGGGCATCGGCTCGTGGTTGAACGAGTCGCCGAAGCGGGCGTCAGGAACGGGCTCGATGTAGTCGGGGGTGAGGTTTTGGGTGAGCGGCGTCGCGGCGCCTTCCTCGATGAGCGTCGCGGCGGTGAGGGGCTTGAACGTGGAGCCGGGCTCGTACGGCGAGACAAACGAGCGCGCTTCGCGCTTCAACGGGTCGGAGGCGTCAACATCGTTGGGGTCGACGGAACCGTCCTCAGCGACCGCAACAAGCTCACCCGTCTTCACGTTCATGATGACGAGATAGCCGTACTCCGCGCCGACCTCCTGGACCTGCGCGTTGATGGTCTGCTGTGCCTCCCATTGCAGGTCGCGGTCGAGGCTGAGCTTCACCGTGCCGCCGTTCTCCGCCTTCCGCGTCACGACGACGCTGCCGGGCAGCGGCACGCCGTCTGCTCCGCGCTCGTAGATCTCCGACCCCGCGACACCGGTGAGGCACGTGTCCTCTGCGAGCTCGATGCCCGCCTGAGGCACGTCCTCAAAGCCCGCGAAACCAACGATGTTGCCGGCCACCGCGCCGTTCGGGTATGTGCGGGTGTGGTGGCTTTCGAACGTCAGCCACGGAATCTGCAGCGCCTTGAGCGCATTCAGCTGCTCGAGGTCGACGCCGCGCTTCACGTATGCAAAGTCAGACTTCTTGTTGATCTCGAGCGCATCGTCAACGATCTTCTGGATCTCAGCGGCGCTCTGTCCCGTAATCTCGCCGATCTCGCCGAACGCTTGCTTCGCCGTGACCTCGACCGTCGCGATTCCGCCGCGCTCGGGGTCGGCGCGCCAGAATCGGCCGCCCTTGACGATCGTGTTCTTGGGCGACAGCTGTACGTCGTACCGCTCATCGGTGGTGGCGAGCACCTCGCCGTTGCGATCGACGATGTCGCCGCGAATGCTCGGCACCGTAATCGGCACCGCGCGCTTATCCTTCGCATCTTCGTTCAGCTGCGGCGCCGAGATCACCTGGACGTCCACGAGCCGGATCAGGAACACCGCGGCCGTGATCACGACGATGATGAGCGCGATCAGGCGCCGTGTGGCTCCGCCGCGCAGACTCCGCATTCCGATCCTCCCGTACGAGCTGCCGGGTTAGTGGGTCTCGGGTGCGGGCAGCTTGCCCTGCCACCGTACCGCCGGCTCGCTCGGACCCGCCTGGGCGGAGGCGCCTGCGCCGTCACGAGGAACGAGAAGCCCCGCTGCGTCGACCACCGGCATCGTCTCGAGGGTGGCGTTGGGCACCAGGTTCCCCCGCGCCTCAGAGGTCTCCGACTCGAGCGCGCCAAGCACCGCTCCGTCACTCATGCGCAGGGTCGCCGGGCGTGAGTTCTGCACCATGCCGAGCGCGGCCGCGTTCTCCGCGAGGTTCTGGGGCGAAGAGAGCTTGTCAACGTTCTGCGAGAGCACCCGCTCCACGCGGGCGAGGTCGCGCTGCTCGAGCTCGAGCGCACGCGTCTCGTAGGCGCCCTGCGAGATCGCGATGCTGAGCCCGAGCTGCGTCGCGAGGATCACGAGGATCACGCCGACGGCAACGAGCGAGCCAACGAGCGGGCTCAGCCCGGCGCGCTTGCGCTGCTGCGGGGCCGCAGGGGCAAGGCGCAGGTGGCGCTCGCTCGGCGCGGCCGGGGTGCTCTGTGGCGCGAGTTCGAAGCTGTGCTCCAGATCGCGGTCGAACTCGATCGGCACCGTGTTGTTCATCGCACGTCCCTCGCTCGTTCGGCGGCGCGGAGCCGCACGGGGATCGCTCGCGGGTTGCGGGCGCGTTCAGCGTCGTCAGCGAGCTCGGCGCCGCGGGTGAGCAGACGGAACTCGGGACGGTGCTCGGGGAGCTCAACCGGCAGCCCAGCGGGAGCGGTCGAGCGGCTCCGCTTCGTGAGCTCGCGCTTCACGAGGCGATCCTCAAGCGATTGGTAGGACATGATGACGGCGCGGCCACCCAGGTTCAGCAGATCGAGCGCCGCGGGAATCGCGCGCTCAAGAACGGAGAGTTCACCGTTTACCTCGATGCGGAGCGCCTGGAACACCCGCTTCGCGGGGTGGCGCTGATCCCGCACCGCGGCCGGCGTGGCCTGCTGAAGCACGTCGACCAGTTGTCCACTTCGTTCGATGGGCGCCTCGGCTCGCGCCGCGACAATCGCGCGAGCGTAGCGCCCGGCGAGCGGTTCCTCGCCGTAGCGTTCGAAGATCGCGCGGAGCCGGCCCTCCGGTGCGGTCTGCAGCACCTCGGCGGCGGTTTCGCCCCGGCTCTGGTCCATGCGCATGTCGAGCGGGGCGTCCTGCGCGTATGCGAAGCCGCGATCCGCCTCATCAAGCTGCAGTGAGGAGACACCGAGATCGAAGAGCACGCCGTCGATGCGCTCAAAACCGGCGCCGCGCACCGCCTCCGCGATCTCGTCGTAGACGGCGTGCACACGAATTGCGCGGTCGCCGAAGCGTTCCAGCCGCTTCCCGGCAAGCGCGAGCGCTTCCGTGTCGCGGTCCAGGCCAATCAGTGTGAGGCCAGGGTGAGCGGACAGCAGTGCCTCACTGTGGCCGCCCATGCCGAGCGTCGCATCAACGAGCACGGCGCCCTCACGGCTCGCCGCGGGGGCGAGGAGTTCCAGGCAGCGATCAAGCAGCACGGGGACGTGCAGCTCACTGGGGTCGCGGGTATCAATCGTCATGATGGCCGGGCTAGAACATGCCCGGGATCACCTCCCCGTCAGTTTCGGAAAATGCTGCTTCTTGTTCACGCAGGTAGGTCTCCCACGCAGTGGCGTCCCAAATCTCAGCTCGAGACCCGGCGCCGATCACGGCGAGATCGCGATCGAGCCCCGCGTAGTCACGCAGGCCAGGCGGGATCGTCACGCGATGCTGCTTGTCCGGCGTCTCCGGGTGTGCGCCCGAGAGGAACACACGCAGGTAGTCGCGAGCGTGCTTCGAGGTCATCGGCGCTTGGCTGATGCGCTCGTGCATTGCGGTGAACTCCTGCTCGCTGAAGACGTACAGGCAGTGCTCCTGCCCACGCGTAATAACGAGTCCGTCGGAGAGCTCGTCACGGAACTTTGCGGGAAGGATGAGCCGCCCTTTGTCGTCGAGCTTGGGCGTGAAGGTTCCCAAGAACATGGGTTCCTCCCTCCGCCGGATCGACTTGGGCACCAGACTACTCCACTTTCCTCCACCCCAGGGGGTTTCCCCTCCACTTTCTTCCAGCGAGGCGCAAGACCCGCAAGATTCCGGGCCTGTTGCGCGTGAACTTCGAACGGCAGACGCGGGCGCTCGGCGCGTTGGGAAGGTCTTTCTTGTGAGTTTGCAGCAAGAATCGCCCTCCGAGAGGCCTCCGTGGAGGAAAGTGGAGTCAGTTTCGTAGCAGCACTCCTTCGAGCCCGACGCGAGCTGAAGCGGGCACAAAAAAAGAGCCGCGGATCGTTTCCGATCCGCGGCTCGAAGCCGTACTCAGGGGAGGCTTTAGCGCTCCCCCTCCATCCGCTCATCCCAGCGGCGCTCCATGCGCTCACTGAGCGACTCACGCGGTGCCGAGCTCTTCCCACTCGGACCACCGCCGTTCAACACGTCTTCAACCGTCACGGTCTCCGAGCCGCGCGACATCATGAGTGTCACGCCTCCGACCATGACCGCGAAACCGATGAGCCCCAACCACAGCTGCTGTGCGGCGACCCCGCCAATGAGCGCGCCAACCCCCACCAAGAGGACGACGATGCCCAGGACGAGGGAGCGATAGTTCAGACGACGCTGGCTGACCGAACCGGTCTGCATCACGTCGGCCTCGCTCTGATAGAAACCGCGTTCCATCTCGTCAAGCAGCCGCTGCTCGTGTTCTGACAGCGCCATGACGATCCTCCCGACACTCAAACGATCTGTACCCTACAGTGTACGGCGCTCGGCCGAGAGTAGGCTAGTCGTGTGCAAGAAACGACGCGACTCGCAGGGCTTATTCAGGAGCGAATCAACGACACGCTCTCCCATCACCGGGCGGCCCTCGCCCCACTCGGGCCCGACGCACACGCGCTGCTCGATGAGGCCTTTGGCTTCCTCACCGGCGGCAAGCGCTTCCGCGCGCAGTTCGCGGTGCTCGGCTTCCGCGCGGTGGCACCGCTCGATCTCGTGGGCGAGCTCTCCCCCGAGCTCGACCGTGTGCTCGACGCCGCATGCGCACTCGAACTCTTCCACGCCGCAGCGCTGATCCACGACGACATCATCGACCGCTCTGATACGCGCCGCGGACGCCCAGCGGTGCACCGGCTCTTTGCCACGATGCATGAGCAGCAGGGCTGGATGGGTGCTGCCGATCACTTCGGCCTGGCCGGGGCGCTCCTGCTGGGCGATCTGCTGCAATCGTGGGCCGATGAGCTGATGAACCGCGCGTGCGATGCGACGGCGGACCGCGGCGCGGCACGCCAGGCTCGCGACCACTTCAATCGGATGCGCAGCGAGGTGGCGGTGGGCCAGTACCTCGACGTCCTCGAAGAGCAGCAGCCCACCTTCGCGGGACATGAGGAGCAGCTCGAGCGCTCTACTCGAGTGCTCGTCTACAAATCCGCGAAGTACAGCGTCGAGGCGCCACTGCTCATCGGCGCCGCACTCGCGGGAGCATCCCCCGAGGTCGAAGATGCACTCTCCGAGTTTGGTTTGCCGATCGGGGTGGCGTTCCAGCTTCGCGACGACCAACTCGGAGTGTTCGGCGATGAAGAGCTCACGGGCAAGCCGATCGGCGACGATCTCGCCGAGGGCAAGCGCACGGTACTCGTCACGCTCGCGCGCGAGCACCTCCCCACCACACAGCGCAACATCTTCGATGGGCTGCTCGGCACCGATCTCGATCCCGAGCAGGTGATGATGATGCAGCGCACGATTCGGGAGAGCGGTGCAGTGGAGCGCGTCGAGGACATGATCTCGCGCAACGTGGAGCGAGCGACTGAGTCTCTGCGCTCAGCCCCGGTCCTTCCCGACGCCGCGGCGCAGCTCATGGTGCTCGCGGAGCGGGCGGCCCGCCGCGCGAGTTAGTCGCTCGCGCGGTGCGCTCGCACTGAGTTCAGAACGCGAGCGACTGCGTTGCGCGACGTACCGCGCTCTTGCGCCCGGCAACGAGCGAGTCGATGGGGCGCTCGCCGAGCTCCTCATTCACTTCAAACAGCCAGTCAAGCGCTTCGTCATCCGCGAATCCGGCGTCGAGCAGCGCGAGCAGCGTGCCACGCAGCGAAGGCAGCGGGTGATCCCCCTGCACGAACTCGACGGGGACCATCAGGACGCCGTCGATGCGCACGGCGGCGAGCTGATGATCCTCAATCAGGCGCCGCAGCTTCCCCGGGGTCAGCGCGAAGCGCTCAACCAGCTCGGGGATCGTGAAATAGGACCTGTCAGGTGCGATGTTCTCGGCCACACCTCAACTTTGCCAGCGTGATCCACGAAGCGCAATCCGCCCGAACCCGGCGCGCGTCGAGTTTCAGCCCCCGAATGTTCCGTAGACTTCCGCTGTGACCTCTGCGCCCTCCGACCCGTTGATCGGGCATACGCTCGATGAGCGCTACGCGATTCGTTCGCGGATCGCCCGCGGCGGGATGGCGATGGTGTACCTCGCCAACGATCTGCGGCTTGAGCGCCGCGTCGCCGTCAAGGTGATGCATGAGCACCTGGCGGAGGACGAGAACTTCACCCGCCGCTTCGAGCAGGAGGCACGGAGCGCTGCGCGGCTGTCGCACCCCAATCTTGTGAACGTGTTCGACCAGGGGCATGACGCGGGACGCACCTACCTGGTGATGGAGTACCTGCCGAGCATCACGCTCCGCGATCTCCTCAAGCAGCAGAAGCGGCTGACGGCGGAACAGACACTTGAGATCGGCGAGGCCGTCCTCTCCGGTCTCGCGGCCGCGCATCGCGCGGGTATCGTCCACCGCGACATCAAGCCAGAGAACGTGATGCTTGCGGACGACGGTCGAATCAAGCTCGGTGATTTCGGTCTCGCGCGCGCGGTCTCCGCGAACACCACCACGGGTCAGGCACTGCTCGGCACGATTGCGTACCTCTCCCCCGAGCTGGTGACCCGTGGCGTTGCCGATGCGCGGAGCGATCTCTATGCCTTTGGCATCATGTTTTACGAAATGCTCACGGGCACGCAGCCTTTCACGGGCGAACAGCCCATGCAGATCGCGTACCAGCACGCACACTCCGAGGTACCGCCGCCCTCTGCGAAGTGCGCGGAGGCGACGCCGGAGCTCGACGACTTCGTGCGCTGGACCACCCAGCGAGAGCCGGATCATCGCCCGAAGGATGCCGATGAGGCACTCGCAGCGCTCACGCAGTTGCGCCTCGGCCAGCCGCTGCCGCCCGGGGCCACACGGGTGCTCGACTTTGGCGCGGCCGGCGGCTCGCCCGCGACCACGGTGCTCGACGAGGCAGTCCCCAGCGCGGCGGGCGCGGCGACGGCGGGCACCACCGTGCTCAGCGACGGGACGACGGTGCTGGGCGACGGCACCACGGTGCTCCCCGACGGTACGTCGATCCTGCACGATGGCGCACACACTGCCGCCGGGGCGCCCGCCTCGGTGCCGGCGACCGCGCTCGACCGCGCTGCGAGTTCGGCACAGCGACGCACTCGCCGCGGGCGGCTGCTCGCCACGGTCCTCGTGCTCCTCGTGGCGCTCGCTGGCGGTATCGGATGGTGGTTTGGGCAGGGCCCCGGTTCACAGGTCACCGTGCCAGATATCGCCGGCGCGGATATGGCGACCGCCGAGAGCGCGCTCGCGGAGCAGGACCTGGTGGTCGAAGTCTTCGAGTGCCCCAGTCTCACCGTGCCCGCGGGACAGGCCGCTCGCACCGAGCCCGAAGCGGGCTCTCGCCTCGACCGCGGCGCGACGGTGCGGCTGTGCACATCGACCGGCCCCGAGCTGAAGCCGGTCCCCACGATTGTGGGGCTTGACCTGAACGCGGCGCGTGAGGAGATCACGAAGGCGGGCTTCACCGTTGGTGAGGTGGTCGACACGCGGTTCGCAGATGACAACAAGGATGTCGTGCTCGCGGCCCTTGATCCGGATGGCGATGCGCTGGGCGAGGAGTATCCCGAGCGCGCGAAGGTCAACCTGGTGGTCTCGGCCGGTCCGCTTCCAAACGTGGTCGGCTCGAGCGCGGCAGACGCGACCGCGGCGCTCGAGAAGGCCGGCCTCACGCTCGATGCGGGGCTCGGGTCCGAGGCGCACGATCCTGAGATGCCGAATGGCAACGTGCTGGCGCTCATCACGAACACTGACCCGGTGCGCCCGGGCGACGCCGTCGGCTTGCAGGTATCGCTCGGCCCCGAGCTGTTCGAGATCCCGGACGTCAGTGGGAAGCCACTCCAGGAGGCCATGGACATCCTGACGGATGCCGGCTTTGCGCCGAGCTCGCTCGTGCCGAGCGGCCCGCTGCGTGACCTCGCGAAGGCGACGTCGACCGATCCCGCCGCGGGTGAACGCGTCGAGGCCGGCACCGAGATCCGTGTGAAGAGCACGATTTCGCTGTAGCGCCCCCGCACGTGAGACGCCCCGGACCGATCGGTCCGGGGCGTCTCACGTGCGGGCGTGGGAGCTGGGCGCTACCGCGCTTCTGGAAGCAGTTCGCTCGCGTCGGTCGCGGGAACCGCTGCGGCGTCGGCGACCGGGGCGAACGTTGTCTCCCCGTGCGGACGGCCGCCTCGCTCGGGGAACCGTGCGCGCATCCCTTGCTCATCATCAAGCCAGTTCGGGCCACGGTTCTTCAGGAAGAACACGTAGACGATCAGGGAGACCGCGATCACCACGGTCACGTACCCAATGAACCAGGGCACGTGTCCGGCGTCGCCCGCAGCCTGGTACAGCATGGGAGCCGTGCCGCCGAACACCGAGTTGGCGAGCGCGTACCCGAGCCCCAGGCCCAGCGCTCGAATGTGCGTGGGGAAGAGCTGCGCCTTCACCACCGCGTTGATCGAGGTGTAGCCGGTGAGGATGACGAACCCGCCCACGAGGATCGCGAACGCAACGAGAGGGTTCTGCTGTGCCGGGAGCGCGGTGATGAAGAACCCGGTGTACAGCACTCCGCCCACCCCGAAGAACACGAGCAGCGTCTTGCGGCCGACGATGTCGGAGAGCCAGCCACCGAGTGGCTGGAGCAGCATGAGGATTGTGAGTGCGATGAGATTGATCACAGTGCCCGCAAGCGCGTCTCCGCCGGAGAACGCCGACTTCACGATGCCGGGGCCCGTCACCGAGTAGGTGTAGAACGCGACCGTACCGCCCGCAGTCACCAGGAAGCAGAGCAGCAGCGGCTTCCAGTGGAAGCGGAAGAGCTCGCGCATCGAGCCCGACTCGACCGACTGCCCTGACCGCACCGCCGCGAGCGTCGACTCCCCCAGCGACTCGTCCATGGTGCGTCGCAACCACAGCACTAGGAGCGCGCCCACGCCACCGATCGTGAAGGCCACGCGCCAGCCCCACGACGCAATCTGGTCATGCGTCATCGTGAGCATCATGATGAGCAGGGTGAACTGCGCGAGGACGTGCCCGCCCACGAGGGTCACGTAGTGGAACGAGGAGAGGAAGCCACGTCGCCCAGCGATGGCGGTCTCGGACATGTACGTCGCGCTCGTTCCGTACTCCCCGCCGGTTGCGAACCCTTGGAGGAGGCGCACGAACACGAGGATCACAACGGCCCAGGCACCGATGAGCTCAGCACTCGGGGTCAGCGCAATCACCATCGAGCAGGCGGCCATGAGCGACACCGAGATCGTCAGGGCGAGTCGTCGACCGTGCCGATCGGCGAAGCGGCCGAAGTACCACGAGCCGATCGGTCGCATCACAAACGTGACCGCGAAGATCGCCCAGATATAGAGCGTGGAATTCTGCTCGTCCGCGGAAAAGAACTGCGACTCGAAGAAGCTCAGAAACACCGAATAGACGTAAACGTCGTACCACTCAACCAGGTTGCCTGCCGAGCCCTTGAGCGTGTTAGAGATGGACCGTCGAATCGTGGGAGACGTCGCGGTCGTCGTTGACACTGACATGAATTTCCAATCGTCATCAATTGGGGTGAGGTGGGGTGCGAGAGCCGCACGCCGCCATTGTGGGCCGTGCGGCTACCGCCCAGCGAGCGCGTCTTTACACTCCCTTTACACGGCGGAGTCACGTTCCGCTTACGATCTGCGCTTCGCAGCTTGTCGTACTGAGCACGGTTTCGAGGCGACCTGCATACTTGAGCGCATGCGTGTACTGGTCGCTGAAGACGATCGCTCGGTGGCTGCGGCGCTCACCGCGGCGCTGACTCGCGCCGGTCACACGTGCGTACGCGTCGCTCGAGGTGACGAGGTGCTCGCCCGGTACCGGGACGTCGATGCCGTACTCCTTGACCTTGGGCTCGAAGATATGGATGGGCTCGACGCGCTCCGCGATCTTCGACGGGTGAGCTCAGTCCCCGTGTTGGTGGTCACCGCTCGCGGCGACGAGCGTTCCACGGTGCACGCGCTCCGGCTCGGCGCGGACGACTACCTCGTGAAACCAGTTCGGGTCCACGAGCTCTTGGCTCGGCTCCTGGCTGTCACCCGTCGCTACGCGCAGCCGACCCCGGAGTTCATCTCGGTGGGCGACGCGACGCTCGATGCAGCAACTCATGAGGTGCGCCACGACGACGCGACGGTGCCGCTCACGCCGACCGAGGCCGGGATCTTACGTGCGCTCGCCCGCCGCCCGGGCACCCCCGTCGCACGACGCGAACTCCTTGCAGAAGTGTGGGGTGATGACCACGCCGTCGGCTCGCGCGCGCTCGACGTGCACCTCGCTCAGCTTCGACGAAAACTGCCCATGGTGACGATCACCACGCTTCGCGGCGTGGGGTTTCGACTTGAGGAGCGCCGGTGAGGCTTCGTGTTCTCCTCCCCATGCTCCTCCTCGGGCTCGTTGCGGTGATCGCCGTACTGATCCCGACCGCGGCGTCGATCGCGGAATCTCGCACGCAGCAGCTCCAACTGCAGCGTGCGGGAGCGCTCGGTCAACTCGTGCAACGGGCCTACGCGGCACTCGAGCGCGGTGATGACACCGGGCTCGAACGCTATCTCGCGCGATTCGCTGAGACCTACGGTGAGTCGGTGCTGGTGGTGAATGGGCGCGGCGAGACCGTCGCCGCCGTCGGCGATATTTCTGTCGAGGGCCCAGCGAGTGCCGCCGTCACCGCGGCGCTGCGCGGCGTGCCGCAGTGGCAGCTCCCCACGGTGATGCCGTGGAGCGACGAGACGCACTTCGTTGCGGAACCGATCACCACCGACGGCACGGCACCCGCGGGCGCCGTCGCGCTCCGCGTCGATCAGTCCGTGGCGCGCGCGGACGTGGTGTCGGGATGGATCGTCGCGGGCGGCGTCGGAGCCGCCCTGCTCGCACTCCTGTTGCTGGTCGCCGCGCTCTGGACGAATTGGGTGCTCCGTCCGGTGCATGCCCTTGATGCAGCAACGCGCGCCGTGGCGGGACACCGCGGCTTCAGCCTGAGCACCGTTACTGGTCCCCCGGAGCTGCGCAGCCTCGCGGTCTCGTTCACACGCATGGCCGAACGTGTCGAGACCACGCTTGAGCAGCAGCGCGGCCTCGTGGCTGACGCCTCGCACCAGCTGCGAAACCCGCTCGCCGCGATCCGCCTGCGGGTCGATGCGCTTCCCCGTGCAGACTCAACGGATGATCTGGACGCGATCGATGCGGATCTCGACCGACTCGATCACACCCTGGAGCGCATGCTCACGCTCGCAGACGCTGAGCACCGAGCGAACGCGCTGACCGAGGACACGGGAACAGACGCTACTCTCCCCGCACTCACACTGTCGGCTGCCGAGCTGTGTGAGCCGCACGCGCCCCAAGTGGCCGCGGCCGGACTGCTGCTGAACGCGGATGACCGGCTCGCGACGGTGCGGTGCCGGCGGCACGATCTCGAGGAGATCGTCGGCATTCTCGCGGACAACGCGAGCAGGTACCTCCGCCCGGGTACTCGAGTGGCCGTCGGCTTTGCGCCGCACCAGGGCCGCGAGGTGCTGACCTTCGCGGACTCGGGCCCCGGCCTCAGCGATGCAGATCTGCGCCAGCTGGGCACGCGGTTCTGGCGCGGACCAGATCGAGACCAACGCCCCGGGAGCGGGCTTGGGTACCCCATCATCTGGCAGCTCGCTGGCGCAAACCGGGGCATCGTGTCCGTCGACCGCGCACCATCGGGCGGCTTGCGCACTCGGATATCGTTGGAGTCCGCATGAGCACGATCAGTCGAAGAACCGCGCTCATCAGCGCAGCGGGAGTGGCGAGCGGACTCGCCCTCTCTCTGGCAGGCTGCACGGAGCGCCAGAGTGGGCCAGCGCTCGTCCTCGCAGCGGGCGAACCGGGCGGGGTGTACCTCAGCTTCGGGCGGCTGCTGAGCGCTGCGTTCGCGCGGGAAGGCCAGCGTGCTCTGCGGCTGCGAGAAACGCACGGCAGCGAGGAGAACACAACGCTCCTCGCTACGAACGAAGCGGATCTCGCGCTCGCACTCGCCGACTCCGCCGAGGTGCCCGGTCACGAGCTCGTCGCGCTCGGCCGCGTCTACCAGAACTATCTGCAGTGCGTCGTTCGAGCAGACTCGGCAATCACCAGGCTTGACGATCTGCGCGGCGCGCGCGTCTCCATCGGTGCCCGCGGCTCAGGCTGCGCCATCACGACCCGGCGACTCCTGGAGACACGGGGAATCGGCCAGAACGTCGCGGGGACGGAGCTGCGTGAGTTCCCGATCAGCGATGCGATCGACGAGCTTGCCGCGGGCCGGATCTCCGCCCTCTTCTGGTCGGGCGGTCTGCCGACCCCGCTCCTCACCGAGCTCGACGCGCGCATTCCGCTCACACTGCTCGATCTCGCGCACGCGCTGCCTGATCTTGCCGCGCGCTACCCCGAACGCTACCTCGCAACGCGCGTTCCGGCCGGGGTGTACCGAGGAAGCTTGCCCACGCCCACCATCGGAATCCCGAACTACCTCCTGGCGCAGCCGAGCCTTCCGGACGCAGCCGCTGCCTCACTGGTGGGTGTGCTCATCGATCACGCCCCTGAGCTCGTTCCGAGCGGCACCGTTGGCGTGCAGTTTCTCACGCCAGCAAGCCTCATCGACACCGGAGAGATGCGGCTTCACCCCGCCGCGGCAGCGGAATACCGGCGCCGCTACGGGTGAGCGGCGCCGGCAGACGCTATCGTGCGGTCTGCTTGAGCTCTTCGGCGACGAGAAACGCGAGCTCGAGCGACTGCATGTGGTTCAGACGGGGATCGCAGAGCGACTCGTAGCGCGTCGCCAGGGTGGCCTCGTCGATGTTCTCAGAGCCGCCGAGGCACTCGGTCACGTCGTCACCCGTGAGCTCGATGTGGATGCCACCGGGAACGGTGCCCACCTCGCGGTGCGCCTCGAAGAAGCCGCGCAGCTCGTCCATCACATCGTCAAAACGACGCGTCTTGTAGCCCGTCTCGGTGGTGATTCCGTTTCCGTGCATCGGATCGGTGACCCAGAGCGGGGTCGCTCCCGCGTCGCGCACGCCGGCAAGCAAGCCGGGCAGCACGTCGCGAATCTTTCCGGCGCCCATCCGTGTGATGAAGGTCAAGCGGCCGGGCTCGCGTTCGGGATCGAGCTTGTCAATGAGCCGCAGTGCGTCGTCCACGGTGGCCGTCGGGCCGAGCTTCACCCCGATCGGGTTCTTCACGTGCGAGAGAAACTCGACGTGTGCACCGTCGAGGTCGCGCGTGCGCTCGCCAATCCACAGCATGTGGCTCGAGGTGTCGTACAGCTCACCGGTGCGCGAGTCAACGCGCGTCAGCGGACGCTCGTAGTCGAGCAGCAGGGCCTCGTGACTGACGTAGAATTCGGTCTGCGTAAGCGCGGTGTGGTCGACGCCGCACGCGTCCATGAACTTCAGTGCACGGTCGATCTCTGCTGCCAGCGACTCGTAGCGCTGATTTGCGGGGTTCGACACGAAGCCCTTGTTCCACTCGTGCACCTGGCGCAGATCGGCAAAGCCGCCCTGCGTGAACGCGCGGATGAGGTTCAGGGTGGATGCGGAGACGTGGTAGCCCCGCACTAGGCGCTCGGGGTCCGCGGTGCGCGACTCGAGCGTAAAGTCGTAGCCGTTCACAATGTCCCCGCGGTACGCGGGCAGCGTGACGCCCTCTCGTGTCTCGGTGTCACTCGAGCGGGGCTTCGCGAACTGGCCGGCCATGCGGCCCACCTTGATGACGGGCATCGAAGCGCCGTAGGTGAGCACGACGGCCATCTGCAGCAGCGTCTTCACGCGATCGCGGATCTTGTCGGCGGTCGCGGCCTCGAAGGTCTCGGCGCAGTCGCCGCCCTGCAGCAGGAAAGCTTCCCCGCGCGCGGCGGCGGCAAGGCGCGTCTTCAACTGATCCGCCTCCCCCGCAAACACGAGCGGCGGCTGCGTGGCGAGGTTTGCAGAGGCCCGCTCCGCGGCATCGGGATCCGGCCAGACCGGCTGCTGCTTCGCCTCGAGCGCGCGATAGGCGTCCAGCCCAGCAAACGCTCGCGATTCTGCAGTCTCGATGGTCTGGCGTGTCATCTTCGATCCCTTGTGTTGTTGGGGTGGGTTCAGCCTCAAGTGTGGCGGGTGCCACACCGCCCCAGCCTACTACTGACCGGCCACGAGAACGGGCCGTCACGCGCAGGGCGAACGCTGCCCCAGACGGGGAACGAGAAGCTGCCCCGATCCCGATCGCGGGTTACGCCGTTGCGCGTGCGCGCACGCTCGACGCGTACACGTCCACGTACTCCTGGCCGCTGAGCTTCTGGATCTCGAGCATGATCTCGTCGGTCACGCTGCGGAGCACGAAACGGTCGGCACTCATGCCTGCGAACCGGGTGAAGTCGAGCGGCTTGCCGATGACCGTGCCGATGCGGCGGATCTTCGGCACCTTCGCCCCGATCGGCATCGCTTTCTCCGTGTCGATCATGACGATCGGCACCACGGTTGCACCCGACTCGAGCACGAGCCGCGCAACACCCGTGCGGCCCCGGTAGAGCCGCGCGTCGGGACTGCGGGTGCCCTCGGGGTAGATGCCGAGCACCTCACCGCGGTCGAGCACGCTGAGTCCGGTGTTCAGCGAAGCCTCCGAAGCCTTGCCACCCGAGCGGTCGATGGGCAGCTGCCCCACCGCGGTCATGAAGGTCTTGACGAGCCAGCCCTTCAGGCCCTTCCCGGTGAAGTAGTCGCTTTTCGCGAGGAAATAGACCCGACGGTCGATCATGAGAGGCATGAAGAAGGAATCGATCACAGAAAGGTGATTTCCCACAATAATCACGGGCCCGGTCTCCGGAATGTTCTCGGCACCCTCCACCCACGGGCGGTAGAGCGTTTTCAAGAACGGCCCGATGATCAGGTGTTTAAAGAACCAGTAGAGCACAGTCGGTGATTTCCTCTCGACGGAGTCCACCTTAGCTGACCCAGGGGCCGTGAAGCAGTATGCGTATAGGCTGATGTGATGAAGCTGCGGCGAACTGCCGCACACCGTGAAGGCCTGTACTAGGTATCAAGGGAGCTGCCGTGAAACAGACTGAAACGCCTATCCTGATCCCCTCGATTCCCGAGGACAACATCTCGGATTTGCTGGAACAACGCGTGATCGCCACGCCCGAACGCATCATTTTTGCCGTTCCCGAAGGCGGAGCGTGGCGCGACATCACCGCCACGGAGTTCCGCGCACAGGTCGTGGCGCTCGCCAAGGGGCTTGCCGCATCGGGCATCGAGCCCGGTGATCGCGTCGCACTGATCTGCAAGACGAGCTACCCGTGGACGCTCATCGACTTCGCGCTGCACTACGCTGGCGCGGTGATGGTCCCGGTCTACGAGACCTCCTCGCCGCTGCAGATCCACTGGATTCTCGAAGACTCGGGCGCACGCGCCATCATCACCGAGACCGCGGAGCACGCGTCGCGCGTCGCTGAGGTGCGCAGCGACCTCCCCGCGCTGACGCTCGATTGGCGCTTGGACGAGGGCGCACTCGACGCGCTTGTCGCCGCGGGCGCAGACATCAGCGACGACGAGATCGAGCGCCGCCGCAACATCGCGGTGGGCAGCGACATGGCCACGTTGATCTACACTTCGGGGTCCACCGGCCGACCGCGTGGCTGCGTACTGACGCACTCGAACTTCGTTGACCTCGCCCGAAACGCCGGTGCCGCGCTCGACGATGTCGTGCAGCCCGGCGCGTCGACGCTACTGTTCGTCACGCTCGCGCACGTTTTCGCTCGGTTCATCTCCGTTCTCGCCGTGCACGCGGGTGTGCGGGTGGGGCACGAGCCGGACACATCGCAACTGCTGCCGGCGCTCGGCTCGTTCAAGCCGACATTCCTCCTGGCCGTCCCTCGCGTATTCGAGAAGGTGTACAACTCCGCGGAGCAGAGCACTGAGGCCGAGGGGAAGGGCAAAATCTTCCGCACCGCGGCAAAGGTCGGTGTCGAACACTCTGAGGCGCTCGACGCGGGGCACGTCCCCTTCATGCTGGGCCTCAAGTTCAAGCTGTTCGACAAGCTCGTCTTCGCCAAGCTGCGCGCCAAGCTCGGCGGCAACGTGAAGTATGCCGTCTCTGGCTCCGCGCCGCTCAGCCACTACCTTGGCCACTTCTACCGCAGCCTTGGCGTGAAGATCCTCGAGGGCTACGGCCTCACCGAGACCACCGCGCCGGTCTCGGTGAACCTGCCGGACAAGTTCAAGATCGGCACGGTCGGCCCCGCGCTTCCCGGCCACACCATCCGAATCGCCGACGATGGCGAGGTCGAGATCAAGGGCATCGACGTCTTCAAGGAGTACTGGAACAACCCCTCCGCGACGCGCGACGCGTTCACCGAGGACGGGTTCTTCCGCACCGGTGACCTCGGCTCGCTTGACGAGGACGGCTACCTCACCATCACCGGCCGCAAGAAGGAGATCATCGTAACGGCGGGCGGCAAGAACGTCGCTCCCGCGGCGCTCGAGGATCCAATCCGCGCGAACACGATCATCAGCCAGGTCGTTGTGGTCGGCGACCAGAAGCCGTTCATCTCGGCCCTCGTGACGCTCGACATGGAGATGCTCCCCGCCTGGCTCAACAACCAGGGCGAGGACCCGACGATGACGCGCCTCGAGGCGGCACGTCACCCGAAAGTGCTGGCCGAGGTGCAGAGCGCCATCGATGAGGGCAACAAGTATGTCTCCCGCGCCGAGTCGATCCGCAAGTTCGTGATCCTTCCGACCGAGTTCATCGAGGCAAATGGCCACCTCACGCCGAAGATGAGCATTCGCCGCGATGCGATCCTGCGTGACTTCGCGGGTGAGATCTCGAAGATCTACGGCGACAACCCGCAGACCGCGGCGGTCGAGACGAGGCCGTAGTACCGCGCGCTACTGCACACACGACCGTGGGCCGGGGAGATTGATTCTCCCCGGCCCACGGTCGTTTCGGATTGGCGCGTTAGAACCAGCTGGACGTGCGGATCTGCCGCATCGCCTCGCCACGCGCCTCTCGGTCGAGTCGCTGGATGTAGAGCTTGCCGTCCAGGTGATCGCACTCGTGCTGGAGTGCCTGCGCGAGCAGCCCCTCCCCCGAAATGACGATTTCATTGCCGTCGAGGTCGATCCCGCGCACGGTTGCCTTCGGGTAGCGCATGACCTCAAACCAGAGATCCGGCACCGAGAGGCACCCCTCGCCGGTTGGCACGGGGTCCCCTTCGAGCGCCACGATCTCCGGGTTCAAGATGTAGCTGATCTCGCCATCGATGTGCAGCGAGAACGCGCGCTGCTGGTGCCCGATCTGTGTCGAGGCCAGCCCGGCCCGCCCGTCGAAGGCGACCGTGTCCAGAAGATCCTGGACGAGGGCGCGTACGCCCTCGTCCACCTCCTCGATGGGGTCACAAACCGTGCGAAGGACCGGGTCGCCGAAGAGGCGAATATCTCGAACTGCCACGCTCGGTATCTTAGGCGATCACGACGATGAGGTCGCCCGACTCGAGCGCCCGGGTGCCCGCGAACACCACCCGCTCAACCACGCCGGAGACCGGGGCGGTGATGGCCGCCTCCATCTTCATCGCCTCAATCGTAGCGACGGGCTGACCGGCTTCCACCTGATCGCCCACGGCGACCTTCACCGTGACCGTGCCCGAGAACGGCGCCGCGACCTGCCCGGCAACCGTGCGGTCGGCCTTCTCGGCCACCGGGGCGGAAACGGCTACGCTCTCATCCTTCACGAAGACCTGGCGCAGCTGACCGTTGACGCGCACCATCACGGTGCGCACGCCCTTGTCGTCCGCCTCGCCGATCGCCTCGAGCCCCACGTACAGTCGGACGCCCTTCGCGAGATCGATGGCGTGCTCAGCTCCCGGCACGAGTCCGTACAGGTAGTCGGGAGTATCGAGCACCGAGAGGTCACCGAACTGCGTGCGGTCGCGCTCGTACTGCTGCGTCGGCTGCGGGAAGAGCAGGCGGTTCAGCGTCTCGCGGCGGGTCGTTCCCGGCGTTTCCAGAAGTGCTGCGTCTTCGTTGCTCACGGGTGTCGCCCCAGTGTCGACCGTGCGGCCCGCAAGCACCTTCGTGCGGAACGGCTCGGGCCACCCGCCGGGAATCTCACCGAGCTCGCCCGCGAGGAAGCCGACCACGGAGTCGGGCACATCGTACTGCCCGGGGTTCGCCTCGAAGTCAGCGGGATCTGCGTCGACGGCCGCAAGATGGAGCGCGAGGTCGCCCACCACCTTCGACGAGGGCGTCACCTTCGGGATCCGGCCGAGAATCCGGTCTGCCGCAGCGTACATATCCTCGATCTTCTCGAAGTCGTCCGCGAGGCCGAGCGCGATGGCCTGCTGCCGGAGGTTTGACAGCTGTCCACCCGGAATCTCGTGAGTGTAGACGCGCCCCGTCGGGGACGGCAGGCCCGATTCGAAGGGGCGGTAGAGCGAGCGCACCGCGTCCCAGTACGGCTCGAGGGCGAAGACCGCGTCGGGATCCAGCCCGGTGTCGCGCTCCGTGTTCGCAAGGCCAGCGACCAGCGCCGAGAGCGACGGCTGGCTCGTCGTGCCAGACATGGGCGCGGATGCAACATCCACCGCGTCGACGCCGGCCTGTGATGCCGCGAGCAGCGTGGCGAGCTGGCCGCCCGGAGTGTCGTGCGTGTGCAGATGGACGGGCAGGTCGAAGCGCTCGCGCAGAGCGGCGACGAGCTTCGCCGCGGCCGCCGGGCGGAGCAGGCCCGCCATGTCCTTGATGGCGAGCACGTGCGCGCCCGCGTCGACGATCTGCTCGGCGAGGCCGAGGTAGTAGTCGAGCGTGTACTTGTCCTCTGCCGGGTCAAGCAGGTTGCCGGTGTAGGCCATCGCGACCTCAGCGACGGTGGTGCCCGTCTCACGCACCGCGTCGATCGCGACGCGCATCTGGTTCACATCATTCAGCGCGTCAAAGATCCGGAACACATCGACGCCGGTTGCCGCGGCCTCACTCACGAATGCGCGGGCCACGCTCTCGGGGTACGGGGTGTAGCCAACCGTGTTCTGTCCGCGAAGCAGCATCTGGATCGGCACATCGCCAAGCGACTCGCGCAGGGCCGCAAGCCGCTCCCACGGATCCTCCCCGAGGAAGCGGAGCGCCACATCGTAGGTCGCACCACCCCAGGCCTCGACCGACCATAGCTGCGGCGTCATCCGCGCAACGTACGGGGCGATGCGCGTCAGATCCTTCGTGCGCACGCGGGTGGCCAGCAGCGACTGGTGTGCGTCGCGGAACGTCGTCTCCGTCACCGCGAGCGCGGTCTGCTCACGCAGGCTACGCGCGTAACGCTCGGGCCCCAGCTCGAGAAGACGCGAGCGCAAACCCGCGGGCGCGGGCTGCGACAGGTCGAGCGCGGGAAGCTTCGTGGCCGGGTTGACCTGGCCGGGGCGCTGACCGTTGGGCTGGTTCACCGTCACGTTGGCGACGTGCTGCAGCAGGCGTGTGGCGCGGTCCTTCGGCTTGTTCATCTCGAGGAGTTCGGGGCGCTCCTCAATGAACGAGGTCGCGACGTCACCGGCCTGGAAATCGGGATCGGCGAGCACTGCCTGCAGGAAGGGGATGTTCGTGGCGACACCCCGGATGCGGAACTCGGCGAGCGCCCGGCGTGCGCGCACCACGGCATCCTCGAACGTCCGACCACGGCAGGTGAGCTTTGCGAGCATCGAGTCGAAGTGCGGGCTGATCTGAGCGCCCGCGTTGATCGTGCCGCCGTCGAGCCGAACGCCGCCGCCGCCCGGCGAGCGGTACGCCGTGATGCGGCCGAGGTCTGGGCGGAAGCCGTTTGCCGGATCCTCGGTGGTGATGCGGCACTGCAGCGCCGCGCCACGCAGCTGGATTCGGTCCTGCGTGAGCTCGAGTTCCTCAAGGGTTGCACCGGCCGCAATGCGCATCTGCGCGCGCACCAGATCCACGTCGGTCACTTCCTCCGTGACCGTGTGCTCCACCTGAATACGGGGGTTCATCTCGATAAACACGTGCTCGCCAGCGCGCTCCCCCTCGGTGTCGAGCAGAAACTCGACGGTGCCAGCGTTCTCGTAGCCGATCGACTGCGCGAACGCGATCGCGTCGCGCGTCAGCTCAGCTCGCTTCTCCTCCGTGATGTTCGGGGCCGGCGCAATCTCCACGACCTTCTGGTGGCGGCGCTGCACGGAGCAGTCGCGCTCAAACAGGTGCACCGCCGCACCCGTGGCGTCGGCAAGCACCTGCACCTCGATGTGGCGCGGCCGCAGCACGGCCTGCTCAATAAACATCGTCGCGTCGCCAAACGCCGACTCTGCCTCGCGCATCGCCGACTCGAGCGCGTCCCGCAGGTCTTCGGCCCGCTCGACGCGACGCATGCCACGCCCTCCTCCTCCGGCAACCGCCTTGGCGAACACCGGGAATCCGATCTCGCGCGCGCCTGCGATGAGCGCGTCGATGTCCTGCGACGGCGGCGTGGAGCGCAGCACGGGAACGCCAGCGGCGATCGCGTGCTCCTTCGCGGCTACCTTGTTGCCCGCCATCTCCAGCGCGCTCCGGCCGGGCCCAATGAAGCGAATGCCCGCTGCCTCGGCCGCTGCGGCGAGCTCGGGGTTCTCCGAGAGGAAGCCGTAGCCCGGGTAAATCGCGTCTGCGCCCGACTCAAGCGCCACACGCACGATCTCCGCCACGTCGAGGTACGCGCGCACCGGGTGGCCGACCTGACCAATGAGGTACGCCTCGTCGGCCTTCAACCGGTGCAACGAGTTGCGATCCTCGTATGGGAAGACCGCAACCGTCGACGCGCCCAACTCGTGCGCGGCACGGAATGCGCGGATCGCAATCTCACCGCGGTTGGCAACCAGAACTTTCCTAAACATGCAGATGTACCTCTCTGTCAATCGGCTCGTCGCCGGTTGCCCAGACCGCGCGATTCGTTCGATATCAAGATACATGCTCATGCGGATCACGCGCGGAATACCGCAGGATCTGCGACGCACCGTGTCCGCAGCTGATGAGTCTGCGTGGGGCGCTCTCGCTCCAGATTGGGACTGGAGGGCTGCAGAGCCTCTGCGAGGGTCCCGTCTTCCGGGGGTGGCTCGGCCCAACTACTCTGGGTCGGGAGCTGCGTCTCGATCACCGCTGATCATGCAGCTATATCTCTGTCCCTCCACCGTCGAAGGAACACATGACCCCCACCACACCGGGAGGTGGCGTGCGTGCGCGCCGCTCCCTTGCCACTACCGCAGTCCTTGCGCTCACCGCTGGCCTGCTTGCATTCCCCGCGGCCGGCGCGTTCGCGGCCGACGCCATCGATGGTCCACGGACCTCAGGCGACAGCGTTGTACCCAACGTCGGCAACGGCGGCTACGACGCTCTCAATTACGATGTCGCGCTCGCGTGGACGCCCGACGAGGTACAGACCACCTCGCTCGTGTCTGGACGCATCGATACTGCGACCACCACGATGACTGCGCGCGCCGAGCAGCCGCTCCGCTCCTTCTCGCTCGACTTCGAGGGCATGGAGGTTGACTCCGTGCTGGTCAACGGCGTAGCTGCCGATTGGTCGCGCGACGTTGATGCCGACGCCATCAAGTTCAAGCTCATCGTCACGCCGAAGACCCCAGTGTCTGGTGAATTCACCACGACGGTCACCTATCACGGCGTCCCGGTCACACACATTGACAAGGACGGGGCCGCGGAAGGCTGGAGCGCCACGAGCGACGGCGCTATGCTGCTGGGCCAGCCGATCGGCATGATGGCTGGGTACCCGCACAACAACACCCCGGCCGATAAGGCGAGCTACACCTTCACCGTCGACATTCCGACCACCCTTTCCGCAGCGAACGGTTCCGACCCCATGCCCGCGGCGGCCGTCAGCAATGGCGAGCTTGCGTCGCGCACGCCGTCACCAGACGGCAACCGCACCACCTGGAAGTGGGTGCAGGAGAAGCAGATGGCGTCCGAGCTCGCGATCATCGGCATCGGCCGCTTCGACATCATCGAGGGCAGCGTGCAGCTCAGCGATGGCCGCACGATCCCGAGCTGGTCGTTCATTGATTCGAAGTTTTCCGACGCCGACAAGAATATCGTGCGGAACCGGCTCGGTCAGCTGCAGCAGATCACCCAGAACCTCGAGAAGGTCTACGGCCCGTACCCGGGCAACAGCACCGGCGTGGTGGTCGACAGCGTGCCGCGAGAGATCAACTACGCGCTCGAGACGCAGGACCGCTCGTTCTTCCCGTCCGCGAATTCAGTCGGCGGAAACACGCTCATTCACGAGCTGGTGCACCAGTGGTACGGCGACAACGTGTCGCCCACCAACTGGACCGATATCTGGATCGCGGAGGGCATGGCAACCTGGGGCCCCACCCATTACAACAGCGCCGCGGGATTCGGCACGGGCAGGTCCACTGAACAGAGCTACTTCGAGTCTTGGAACCGAACCCCGGCGGGTGCTCCGCAGTGGCTCATTCCCCCGGGAGCCCAGAACGACTCGGCGTTGCTGTATGGCTACCAGACGTACACGCGCAGCGCGCAGTTCTGGGAGGCGCTGAAGATTAGCGTGGGCGATGAGGCGTACTTCGCCATCGTGCTCGAGTGGCAGAACCGCTACGGTGGGCAGAGCGTTTCTGGTGCGGAGCTTCAGGCACTCGCAGAGGAACTCTCGGGCCGCGACCTCGACGCGTTCTGGCAGGACTGGGTGATGAAGGCGGGGAAGCCGGCCTGGCCCGAGAAGCTCACGGCCACGCTCGCCACCCCCGAGCGCACCGAGCGACTCGAGCGCGGCGACCGGGTGGAGTACACGCTCAGCGCCAAGAACACGGGGCTCGTTCCCCTCGCGAGCTCAGTCATCACGGTCGACGCGCAGTCGCTGCTCGAATCCGCAGAGCTCGATCAGCTGCCCGCGGGGCTGACCCTCGACGGCACCACGCTGAGCTGGCAGGTGCCCGCAACCGAGCCCGGCGCGACGGCTGAACTGAGCTTCGCGGCGACGGTGAGCGACACGGCCTCCGGTGGCAGCATCACCGCCGAGGCCCGGGTCGCAACGCTTGGCGGCACCTGCGCCGAGTGCAGCACCGAGCTCGCGGTCGACGAGTATCCCGTGTCCCCCGCCCCGAAGCCGACGGTCGCCGGGCTCGCCCGCGTCGGTGAGACGCTCACCGCGAAGACCGACGGTTGGCTCGCTGGCGCCACGCTGAGCTACCAGTGGGCCATCGACGGGGCGGACGTCGCTGGCGCACACGGTGCCACCCTGGAGCTCGACGAGGCGGCGCTCGGGAAGACGGTCACCGTCACCGTGACGGGCACCAAGGAGCGGTTCCTCCCCGTGACCGTGACGAGTGACCCGACCGCACAGGTCGCGGCCGCGACGGACCCGGGCACGGATCCAGGAACAGATCCGGGCACCGACCCGGGAACCGACCCAGGAACCGACCCCGGCGCCACCGACCCCGTTCCGCCGGCCGAGTCGGCCCTCACGGCAGCGCTCCTCGGCAAGATCACGTTCCCCGGAAAGGCGCACCCGGGTGAGCAGATCACTGTGCACGTGGGCCGTGCGCTCGCGGGCACTGAGATCGAGGGCTGGCTGTTCTCTTCCCCCACCCACCTCGGCACACTGCGCGTCGACGCGAAGGGCGACGTGCGTCTCACAATTCCGGCAAACACGGAATTGGGTGAGCATCGTCTCGCGGCCGCGCACGCGGATGGCGCGGTGATCGGGTGGGGCCCGATCCTGATCGAACAGGGCGGTCTCGCAACCACCGGTTCGGCCGCACCGCTCGCGGCTGTGGCGCTGGCAGCCACACTGCTCCTCGCTGGCGGTGTGCTGATCGCGGCGCGGAGGCGACGCGTGACGGCCTAGCGGGTACCCTGGCGCGGCGGGGCCGCGGGAGTGCAGCAATACGCTGCTCCCGCGGCCCCGCTGCGTTTCGCCCGTCGCGACGGGGAAATTCCGCTCTCCGCGAGCATGTTTTCCTCGCACTAGCTCGCGCCCAGCCCAGATCGACTAAACTCGTCCTGTGCATGTATTGAGTGTGAGTTCCCTCAAGGGCGGAGTCGGCAAGACCACCGTGACCCTCGGCCTCGCTTCGGCAGCGTTTTCGCGCGGCCTGCGGACCCTCGTTGTGGACTTTGATCCGCAGTCCGATGTGTCCACCGGTCTCGCGGTGAACCCGGAAGGTTTCCTGAACGTCGCAGACGTTCTCGAAAGCCCCAAGGAGAAGACCGTGCGCGCAGCGATCGCGCACAGCGGCTGGAACGATTACCACGAGGGCGGCACGATCGACCTCATGGTCGGCAGCCCGTCCTCCATCAACTTCGACGGCCCCCACCCGTCTGCGCGCGACATCTGGAAGCTCGAGGAAGCGCTTGCGGTCGTCGAGTCTGAGTACGACCTCGTACTGATCGACTGCGCACCGTCGCTGAACGCGCTGACCCGCACGGCCTGGGCAGCGAGTGATCGCGTGCTCGTGGTTGCTGAGCCCAGCCTGTTCGCCGTTGCGGCGACGGACCGTGCGCTCCGCGCCATCGAGGAGATCCGCCGCGGCGTGAGCCCCCGGCTGCAGCCCCTCGGCATTCTCATCAACCGCACGCAGCCGCAGTCGATGGAACACCAGTTCCGCATTCGCGAGCTCCGTGAGATGTTCGGCCCCCTCGTGCTGACCCCTCAGCTCCCCGAGCGTCCCTCTCTGCAGCAGGCGCAGGGCGCGGCGAAGCCCGTGCACATGTGGCCCGGCGAGCAGTCGCAGGAAATGGCTGGCAACTTCGACCTCATCCTGGACCGTGTGCTGCGCAGCGCAGGCATGGACGCGACCCGCTCGGGCAAGGCCCCCGCACAGGCGACCACGGTCACCGACTAGGCGCACACACTCGCACAACGAAGAAGCCCCCTGCCGTGGCAGGGGGCTTCTTCATTGTCGGAGAGACAACACCGGCGCCGCGGAGGAGCAACGCCGGGAAAGCTCTAGGAGATCTTGCGGCTGCCGCGACGCTCAGCGAGCTCGTCGACCGATGCGGCCTGTTCGCGGTGCTCGTCCATGTCTACGAGAGAGGTCTCCACTTCGCGCAGCACCTTCCCCACAGCGATGCCGAACACGCCCTGTCCACGGCTCACCAGGTCGATGACCTCGTCGCTCGAGGTGCAGAGGTACACGCCGGCGCCATCGCTCATCAGCGTGGTCTGTGACAGATCGTGCACGCCGGCCTCGTGGAGCTGCGCCACGGCGGTGCGAATCTGCTGCAGCGAGATGCCGGTGTCGAGCAGGCGCTTCACGAGCTTCAGCACGAGAATGTCGCGGAAACCGTAGAGACGCTGCGATCCCGATCCTGCGGCTCCCCGCACCGTGGGCTCAACGAGCCCGGTCCGGGCCCAGTAGTCAAGCTGACGGTAAGTGATGCCAGCGGCGCGCGCTGCGGTTGCGCCCTTGAAGCCACCATCCTGATTGGGGCGTGGAAGGCCATCATCAAACAGCAGATCGTCCGCGATGGATTCCCCGAGCGTCTGCGAAGAACCGTCTTCCCCGAACGGGTGCTGCGTGTCCTTCATGGCGTTCCTTTCCCGGGGACGCGAGCGCGCCCAACTTCAACAACGCTACCCACAGGCACTGCCCCGTGCAACGACCCCGAGCCGTCATTTTCACCGTGTCGCCGAGCCCGCAATCGCGAAGCTTGAAACGGTGCGGATCTGACCCGATTTAGGCCCCGGAAATTGCCCGCCGCAACACGCCGGACCGCACCGTGTCGAGGTAGCCGGCGAACTCCAGCGCTTCCTCGTCACCGGCAGGTGTGCCGCTCTTCACACCGCGCGTCGAGGCGGCGCGGGTAATGAGCTCCGCCTCACGCTCAGCCTCCACGCGCACCGATCGGAGGTGACGCGGTGTGATGCCGCGCTCCGCCAGGCGCATCAGCGCAGTGAGCTGGGCGACCGCATCATGCGGAAAGACCTCTGCCGCGGGAAGCAAACCCACCGCGATCGCTTCTCCCAAGAACCGAGTGCTCGCGCCGGTCGACCGGCACAGCTCGTCGGCGCTCAGTACCCGCTTCGGGGACAGGATGCTTGACGCGCTCCGACGGGCGGCCCCCGGGATGATCGGGTCGCGGCCCTGATCCAACTCTTCGAGCACCTCAGCGATGACCTTGAGTGGGAGGTAGTGATCCCGCTGGAGGGTCAGAATCAAGCGGAGTCGCTCGATGTGAGTCTGCGAAAACTTTCGGTAGCCCGACTTCGTACGCTCGGGGGCGACAAGGCCCTGCTCCTCAAGGAAGCGCAGCTTCGAGGGTGAAAGGTCCGCGAAGTCGTCCGCGAGCAGGCTCAGCACCTGTCCAATACTGAGGAGACCGGAAACGGGCTGGCGTGCTGCCGCGCCCGTCATCTCACGCGCCTTCTGCGAGGTCGAACCGCGAAGCGAAGAAGGTGAAGCGGAACTTGCCCACCTGCACCTCGACGCCGTCCTCGAGCACGACCTCACCCGAGATGCGCTCGCCGTCGCAGAACGTACCGTTCAGCGAGCCCTTGTCGGCAACCGTGAACGTAGTGCCCGAGCGGCGGAACTCTGCGTGGCGGCGCGACACCGTCACGTCGTCCAGGAAGATATCGACCGCTGGGTGACGACCGGCGACCGTGACCTCCTGGTCCAGCAGGAAGCGGGCACCGAGGTCCGGTCCGCGACGCACCACCAGCAGCGCCGCTCCCGAGGGCAGCGCCTCGACGGCCTCGCGCTCGTCGATCGACAAGTCGGTCGCTCGCGAGCGAATCATCGCTCCCAGGTCTTCGCGGAACTGCTGCGTTGCACGCACCTCCGTGTGGTCGGCGCGACGGGCGTGATTCTCGGTGTTCACGTGCTCACCCACTCCTACTGCTCGGGGCTTCGGTGAGCCAGTCGGCTCAGTCCCTCTACGCTATCGCAGCCGACGGGCGCGGCGCACCCCGCCGAGCGAATTCACGGCCGAGAGCGGCGCGGCGTGCTATGAGCTGCGCTCGTTCTGCTCCAAAAACGCATAGACCTCATTCGAGTCGACGCCCGGGAAGGTTCCCGTTGGCAACGCGGCGAGGAGACTCGTCGGGGTTGCCGCCTCGGGCCAAGCCGCAGCTTCCCACTTCGTGGTGAGCTCGGTTGACGCCTGCCGGCAGCAGCGATCATCGGGGCAGAACGACTGTGAGCGGTGCGGGGTCTCTCGGCCGCGGAACCACTTCACGTCCTCGAAGCGCACCCCCACGCTCACGGAGTAGAGCCCTTCTTTGGCCTTCTCAACTCGCGAGGTGCACCAGTAGGTGCCCCCCGCCGCCATGTCCGTGTACTGGTACCAGGGGTTGAAGCGATCCGGCTGACTGAAAATTGTGCGCGCCGTCCAGTTGCGGCACACCATCGCGCCCTCGAAGTTGCCCAGCGCATCGGAGGGGAAACGAACCCCGTCGTTCTCATACGCCTTGATAAGGGTGCCCGACTCGTGCGCTTTCATGAAATGCACCTGGAGGTCGAGTCGTTCAGTTGCGAGGTTCGTGAAGCGGTGTGCCGCCATTTCGTACGAGACGCCGAACGCGTCGCGCAGATCTTCCATCGAGATCTGTCGCTGCTTCTTCGCTGCGGCAAGGTGCTCCACCGCGGCTTCCTCTGGCAGTAGCACCGCACCGGCGAGATAGTTCGCCTCCACCCGCTGACGCAGGAAGTCGCCGTAGCTGCGCGGCTCTTCGTGCCCGCAGACGAGGCTCGCAAGGGCGCGCAGGATTGGCGCGCGCGCATCCCGCGACGGGAGATTGCTGCTCAGATAGATGCGCCCATTGCGCCGGTCAATGACGGATCGGGTGGAGTGCGGCATGTTCGACACATAGTGGAGACTGAAGCCCAACTTCTCCGCGACATTCGAGGTGGTCTGCTGCGACACGGGGCCGCCCGTGTAGCCGACACTATCCAGCAGCTGCGAGGCCGCCCGCTCGAGTTCGGGATAGTAGTTGCCGGCAACACGCATCTCCGCTCGGAGTTCCGTGTTCGCGCGACGCGCCTCCTCGGGCGTTGCAGCGCGCTCCCGGTGCAGCCGCTCCACCTCCTGGTGCAGTCCGAGAATGGCCTTCAGCGTGTCGTCGCTTGTTGCCTTCGAGACCCGAATCGGCTGAATGCCGAGCGACCCGAAGACCGTGCCGCGCTGGGCACGCTCGACCGCAATCTCGAGCGCTGCTCGCTCGCTGGGAGCCTCGTCGATGAGCAGTTCGTCCACTGTGACGCCGAGCGCTGCGGCGAGCGCGCGGAGCAGGGGCAGCCGGGGCTCGCGCTTGCCGTTCTCGATCGCGGAGAGCTGCGAGGGAGCGCGGTCAACTGCGGCGGCGAGCTGCTCGAGCGTCATCCCTCGCTCGGTGCGTCGCTCACGGACACGGCGGCCGAGCGTCAGCGCGTCTCCCCCGTCTTCAGGCTCTGTATCGAAGCCGACTGCGGGCGTGAGCGGGGTGGCGAGTGACGTCATGCACACAGCCTCTCACCTCCACATTCTTTCAGCAAGCAGAAATTCTGCGAATATTCTCCCCCTAAATGCCCTCCCTTAGGGGTTCCGGAGGCCCAAAGATGGAAGTAGCCAAGCTCCATCGTGGGAGCCACTTCACTTCAAAGGACGCATCATGACCACCACGCAGGCGGCCCCGCAGCAGTCGCAGACCGCCACCTCCTCCTTCGGTCCCCGCATCGAGGTCACCGGCCGCCCCTTCGCACGCAGCGAAGAGATCCTCACCGCCCCGGCACTCGCATTCCTCACGGAGCTGCACCACCGCTTCGCGAGCACCCGCCACGAGCGGCTCGCAGATCGCCAGCGTCGGCGCTACGAGATCGGCAACGGCCGCGACCCGAAGTTCCGCGAGGACACCCGCCAGATTCGCGAAGATGCGAACTGGCAGGTTGCCGGAGCGGGCCCCGGCCTGGAGGACCGCCGCGTGGAGATCACCGGCCCGACCGACCCGAAGATGACCATCAACGCGATGAACTCGGGCGCGAAGGTGTGGCTCGCTGATCAGGAAGACGCGACCAGCCCCACGTGGAAGAACGTCATTGGCGGCCAGCTGTCACTCTTTGACGCGATCCGCGGCCAGCTTGAGTACACGAGCCCGGAGGGCAAGGAGTACCGCATCACCGCGGAGACCACGCCGACGATCGTGATGCGGCCTCGCGGCTGGCACCTCGTCGAGAAGCACATGCGCTTCACCGACGCACAGGGACAGTCGGGCGCAGCGTCGGGCAGCCTCGTCGACTTCGGCCTCTACGCATTCCATAACGCGCAGGAGCTGGTCTCGCGTGGCCGCGGCCCCTACTTCTACATTGCGAAGCTTGAGTCGAGCGAGGAGGCGAAGCTGTGGGACGACATCTTCACCTTCACCGAGCAGCAGCTGGGGCTCGCGCACGGAACGATCCGCGCGACGGTACTCATCGAGACGCTGCCGGCAGCGTTTGAGATGGAAGAGATTCTCTACGTGATGCGAGACCACATCGCTGGGCTGAATGCCGGGCGTTGGGACTACATCTTCTCGATCATCAAGAACTACCGCGGTCGCGGCGCACGCTTCGTGCTGCCGGACCGCAGCGAGGTCACGATGACCGTGCCGTTCATGCGGGCCTACACCGAGCTGCTCGTGAAGACCTGCCACAAGCGCGGCGCACACGCGATCGGGGGCATGAGTGCATTCATCCCGAACCGGCGCGACGCGGAGGTGACCGCGCGTGCCGAGGAGAAGGTGCGTGCGGACAAGCAGCGCGAAGCTGGCGACGGCTTCGACGGCACCTGGGTGGCGCACCCCGACCTGATTCCGGTGGCACAGGCAGAGTTTGACGCGGTGCTCGGCGAGCGCCCGAACCAGGTTGAGCGCCAGCGCGACGATGTTGAGGTGACCGCGGCACAGCTGCTCGACGTGCACATCGGGCGCGAGATCACCGAGGCCGGCGTGCGGGAGAACGTCTCGATCGGGCTCCGCTACATCGAGGCCTGGCTGCGCGGCAACGGCGCGGTGGCGATCGACAATCTGATGGAGGATGCTGCGACCGCAGAGATCAGCCGCTCGCAGATCTGGCAGTGGATCCATCAGGATCAGTCGACCGCTGAGGGCACGCGGATCACCCGTGAGTGGGTGTCCGAGATCCTCCGCGACACGGTCGCCGGCTTTGAGCGTTTCGCGGGCGACCGCTTCGACGACGCTGCCGAACTGTTCGCGGATGTCGCGCTCGGCGACGACTTCCCCACGTTCCTCACGGTTCCGGCGTACAGCCGCTACCTCGTCGACGCGTAAAGTCTCAGAGTTCCCGCGCGGCGCCTTCGAATCTGCGGAGATTCGGAGGCGCCGCGCATTTTCCTGTGTCGGTGGCATGTGCCATCCTCGAAGAACACGATCCCCACGAGAGGACAGTACGAACATGGGATTCTTCACGAAGGACAGCACCCCCACCGGAGGCGGCGGTGACGCGCTCTCCCCTATCTCCAAGGATCGGATCAAGGCGGGCCTCGAGCGCGCAGGCTGGTCGTACAGTGTCGATTCAGACGGTGACATTGGGGGCGGCTGGGAGTACGCCTCGTTCTTCTTCTTCCTGAGCGGCAAGGAAGAGGAGCTGCTGTGCATCCGCGGCAGCTGGCGCGGAAAGCTCAAAGCCGACGAGCTCGCTCAGGCCATCGAGGCCTGCAACAGCTGGAACGCGGAAAAGCTCTGGCCGAAGACGTACGCCCGCTTGGACGACGAGGGCCTGGTGCGCGTGCACACGGAGCACAACGTCGACTACGAGCAGGGCATCACCGATGGTCAGCTTGACCAGCAGCTGCTCTGCGCGGTGAACACTGGCATGTCGTTCTACGAGCACCTCAACGAGGTCTTCCCGGCCACCTGGGCCGAGTACAAGCCTGAGGACTAAGCCGCAGCACTATGACCGAACGGTTCCAGGTTGACCTCTCCGGGATGGTCGACCTTCTCTCCCGACACCTCTACTCTGGCCCGCAGGTCTACCTGCGCGAGCTCATCCAGAACGGCGTCGACGCGGTTACCGCGCGCCGTGAACACGACGCAGCGGCGCCAGCGCACATCCGCATTACAGCGGGGCGCGACGAAGCTGGGCGCGAAACACTCGAGGTGGTCGATACGGGCGTGGGGCTCACCGCTCAGCAGGCGGCAGAGCTCCTCGCGACCATCGGCCGCTCGTCGAAGCGCGACGCTGACTTCGGGCTCGGCCGCGCCGAGTTCATCGGCCAGTTCGGCATCGGCATGCTCGCTGCGTTCATGGTTGCAGATCGGATCGAGGTGATCTCGCGCTCCATTGAGCCCGGGGCGCCAGCAATTCGCTGGGAGGGACGAGCCGAAGGAACCTTCGACGTTGCAGAGTTGCCGGCGGGAACAGAAACCGTTCCCGTCGGCACTCGCGTGCGCCTCACGGCACGGGCAGATGCGGGGCACTGGCTCAGCCACGACACTGTACTTGCGCTCGCCCGCGAGTATGGTTCGCTCCTCCCCTTCGACATCGCGGTGCGAGCTGCGATCGATGACGCGGGCGACGCCTGGGTGCGCGTGACCGAGCCTGAGCTGCCCTGGCGCGTGGAGTACGCACGCACCAGGGAGCGTGAGCAGGCGCTCTCCGCGTACTGCGAGCGCACTTTCGGCTTCACACCGCTCGGCGCCATCGATCTCGAGCTTGAGCTCGCCGGGGTGAGCGGTGTCGCATTCATCCTCCCGCAGGCGGTATCACCGGGCGCTGGCCAGCACCGGGTCTACATGAAGCGCATGCTCCTGGGACCGCGTGTCGACCGCGTGCTTCCCGAGTGGTCGTTCTTCGTGCGCGCCGTGCTCGACACGGATACGCTCTCACCCACGGCGTCACGCGAACAGCTGCACGACGACGAGGTACTTCTTAGCGTGCGCGAGGCCATCGGCGGGCAACTGAAGCAGTGGGCGCTTGCCGAACTGGCGAGCGAGTCACAGCTCGCGCGTGCGGTGATTCGCACGCACCACCTCGCGCTCCGAGGGCTGGCGCTCACCGACCCTGAGATGCTCGACCTCATCGCACAGATCCTCCCCTTCGAAACGACCGACGGACCGCGTACGCTCGCCGAGCTCGGGGCGGATGGCGCGGAGATCGTGTACACGACCACGACCGAGGCCTATCGTCGGGTCGCCGCGGTCGCACGCGCGCAGGGACTCATCGTGCTGAACGCCGGGTACGTCTACGATGCTGATCTGCTCGACCGTTTGGGCCGACGGCCCGGGTGGCGCGTGCGCGAACTCGAAAGCGCCGATCTTGTGCACACGCTCGGTGTGCCGTCGCTGGAGCGCGAGTGGCAGGTCTCTGAGGCGGTTGCGCACGCGCGCGAGCTGCTGACGGACGACGACTGCGATGTCATTGTTCGCACGTTTGCGCCCGAAGCGGTGCCCGCGATTCTGTTGCGCGACTCGGAGGGCGAGCACCGCCGCGACCGCGACCGAGAGCGTGAGGCGTCACCAGATCTCTGGGGCGGCCTCCTCGATGCGTTCGCGGAGAACGGGCCTGAGCGCAGCCGAACGCTGGTCCTCAACGACGACTCGGCCGTCGCGAGACGACTGCTCGCGGCGCCGCGGGGCGAGGTGTTCGCTGCTGGGCTCCGATCGCTCTACCTCTCCGCCGTCATGCTCGCCGGCGAAGGCCTCCGCAGCGCCGAATCCGCGGCGCTCGCCGGCGCACTGGGAGTGCTGCTCGACTCGGCCCTCGCACCAGTCGTCGAACCCGCCGGGGGGACCGACTCACCGTCGGCCGCCGCTCGCCCCGATCCCACGCACTCCCCCGACGATCCTGCACAGGAGGACTCACCGTGACCGAAGACATCGCTCGCGAGCTCGCCAGCGTTCGGCGCATGCCCTACGGCACCGCCCGTACCGCCACCGCGGAGGCGCTCACCCGACGCATTGAGACGGAGGGCCCGAAGGAGTACCTCGCTGAGGCGCTCCTCGATCTCGTCGAGGCCTACTCCTTCGCGGATGAGGGCGCAAAGTCCTTCGTGGTATTCGCACGCGCACTCCGGCTGTGGGACGAGAGCCCCGAACTCTTCGACGCGGCGGACGAGCAGAACCTGTTCTGGGAGTTCAAGTGGGTGGCCTCCGACCTCTCGGAGTACCCGCAAATCACCGCGCCCCAGGCAGAGGCGTTCCTCGCGGACATGGAGCGGCGCTTCACTCTTGCCGGGCACGGGCTCTCCTCCGTGCGCATGAGTTGGTTCAGGTGGGCTTGGCACGCCGGAAGGCCCGATGCCGAGGTGCAACGGATCGCGTGGATCACCGGACTGCGAGACGAGTTCGAGGATTGCGCGGCGTGCACGATCGGCCAGCAGGTTGACTTCTTTGTTGACTCCGAGCGCACGGCCGAGGCAGTGACCCTGGGACAGACGCAACAGGATCGCTGCAACCTGGAGCCGGCACGCACGCGCTACGCCCTCTCGCTCGCCCTGCTTCTCGAGGGGGATCCCGTCGCAGCGGAGCGAGTGCACAAGCAGGCCGTTGCCGCAGACGACGGCGACATCACCGATTTTCCGGCCGCGCGCGGCCACGGGTTCGAGATGCTCGCGCGTGGTGGCCGCATTGAGCAGGCCCTCCGGATCCTCCGCAGCGACTACCCAGACGCGCTGCGGAAGGGCGCCAGCCCAGCGCTGCATCTTCGCTTCTACGTTGGCGTCCTCGCGGGGCTCTCCGCAAATCTTGATCGTGGCGAGCTCGAAACCGGGTTTGCCGAGCCCGAGTGGCGCACGGTTGCCGAGCTCCACGCGTGGGTCCTCGCCGCAGCACAGCGACTCGCGGGGCCACTCGATGCCCGCAACGGCACCCGCATGTACGCCGAACACATCGATCGGTCACTTGCTGCGCAGCGTGTCGCCGCGCAGCTTCCGGAGTCCGCCTCCGTCATCGGGAGCACCGCCGTGCCGACCGTGACTGCAGCGCCCGAGGTCGCCGTCGAGGCAGCGGCGACTGGTACGACGGCTGTCGGTGATGAAGTGGACGGAGCGGGCCGGGCACCCGAGAGCGCCGCGGCGCTTGCTCATGCCGAGACGCTCGCATCGCGGGGACAGCACGGCGAGGCGGCACGCGGATACGCGTCTGCCGCAGAGCTCCTCGAGCGCGAGGGGTGGCTCGGGCGAGCGGGGATCGCGTACGCCGAGGCCGCGCAGCATGCGGCGGAGGACCAGGACGAGGAGGCGGCACACGCGCTCTTCGCAGCGGCGCTGCCGCGCCTTCGTGCCGGTGAGGCGGAGCCCGAGGTTCGAGTCGCTGTGCTCACCGCGTGGGCGCCCGTCGCGGCTCGCATGAGCGATGCCACCGGCCACCTCACCGCGACCGCAGACGAACTCAGCGAATACGGCGAGTTCGACGGCTCCGATATGACTGAGGAGCTCGCAGAACGTCGACGTCTCGCATGGATCGCGCAGCGGGCAGAGCTGCGCGACACACTGGCGCGTTCCATCAGCGCAGCGCTCCCTGCGCAGCGCCCGGCGGGCCTGACTGCTGAACGTGCGCTCTCCGAGGCCAGCCTCGCCGGTGAGGAGTACGCGCAGCTCGGACGCATCGGCGACGCGGCACACGCGTTCTGGCTCGCCGGAAAGCTCCAGCGTGAAGCAGGCGCAACCGGCGAGGCGGTGTGGGCACTCGAGTCAGCGTTCGAGGGCTTCACGATCGCCCGAAGCCGCGACGCGCGTGCCGAGGTCGCGAGCGAGCTGATCGAGCTGCTCCGCGCAAGCGGTCAGGACGAGCGGGCCGAGCAGCTCATCGCCGAGCTTTAGGAAGACGGTGCGCGGGCTCGGCCCGCGCACCGCCCCGCCCTAGCCGTAGAGCGTGTCGCTGCGCTCGATTGCGGGGCCGAGTTCGTCGACCACGAGCGAGTTCGCATCAAGTTGCCTCGTGCGGTACGCGGCACGTCCCACCATGTGAGCGGCAACGGGCGCGGTCAGCGACTGGAACACGAACACCGGAACGAGCGCGAGCAGTGTGGGGAACGAGCGCTGGTCGAGCGCGATCGCCGCGATGATGAGCAGCAGGCCGAAGATCTGCGGCTTCGTCGCAGCGTGGAGCCGGCTCAGCACGTCTGGAAAGCGGAGGAGCCCGATTCCCGCCGCGACTGAGAGCACAGCGGCGAGGAACACGCACACGACGGCTGCGAGATCCATCAGCTGTTCCCACAGTGCGAGATCAGACATGGCCGGCCCCTTCCGTTGGTTCCTCGGGCAGCGGCTGCTCTGCGCGTCGCTTCACAAATCGCGCCACAACGATCGTGGCGAATGTCGCGGTCGCCGCAATCACGGTCATCAGCGCGATCGAGTCCGTGTGGCCGCGCACCACCATGTCGGTGCCCACCGCCAGCATGAGCGTGGTGAGCAGCACATCGGAGGCGACCATTCGGTCGAGGATCGTGGGTCCGCGAACAATACGCACAATCGCAGCGAGCGCGGTCGCGGTGAGGCCGATTCCCGCTCCGATCAGCAGCGCGGTGGTGACGAGACTCATCGCAGCGCTCCGATCTCCTGCTTCGACCCCAGCGTCAGGATGAGGAGACGCTCGATGTGGCGCACATCGTGTCGCATCTTCGTGATTGCGCGCTGGGTGGGCGTGTTCAGTACGTGCAGGTAGAGCGTCGATTCAAACCGGTCGACCTCGGCCACGAGCGACCCCGGGATGAGCGAGATCGTGAGGCCCACCACGGTGAGAATGAAGTCGTTGCGGGTGCTGAGCTTCACCGCGATAATCGCAGTGGGCGGCGGCGGCCCCGGCCGGATCGACAAGTAGGCCACCTGCCAGGACGCATGCGCAAGGTTCCAAAAGAAGAAGCCCAAGTAGCGCAGCGCGTACCAAGGATTAAAGCGCCCGGCGAGCTCCACCGGCGGTAGATAGAACACACGCATCACCAGGATCGCGACGACGATGCCGCTCACAACGGACAAGAGCGACACCTCGTGCCACAGCATCATCCAGAGTGCCACGAGGCCGACCAGCAGGGGCAGCTCGTGCAAGCGGACGCCAAGCGCGACTCTCCGCGCGGCGCGGGGTGCAGGTGTCTCAGTCATGAGTCGTCTCCCCTCCCGGTCGCGTATCACCCGAGCCGCCGCCGAGCTGCCCCGGGGTATCCCCGAGTACCAGCTCGACCATGCGACCCGGCTCGGCCATGTTCTCGCCCGCACGATCAGCATACGCGTACAACGGACCGGCGAACACGGTCAGGCCGACGCTCACGACCACCATTCCGGTCGTCGCCGCAATCATCAACCGCGGAATCTCCTTCTGCTCCTGCTGCGGTGATGCGTCGGGCGCGTCGTGGAGCTGCTCAAAGAGCGCTTCCTCGCGCTCGCGCAGCATCATCGCCTCGGTGCTCGGCTTCCGCGTGCTGCGGCTTTCCGCCTCCGCGCGTCGGCGCGGGCGCCAGAACGCGAACACCCACGCGCGGGCAAGCGCGTACAGCGTGAGGAGCGAGACGAGTGCGCCGATCCCCATCAACCAATACGCACCGGGGGTCGCAAGATCCGCAGCCACGGTGAACAGGCCGAGCTTGCCAATGAAGCCGGAGAAGGGCGGAATGCCGCCCAGGTTCAGCATGGGGATGAAGAACAGCACCGCGATGACCGGGGCCGTGCGGAGCATGCCTCCGAGCCCGGAGAGTGAAGTCGTGCCGCCGTGGCGCTCCATCAGACCGACCGCGAGGAACAGCGTCGTTTGCACAATAATGTGGTGCGCGATGTAGAAGATCGTGGCGCCGAAGCCGGCGGCGTTCGCCATCCCGATACCGAAGATCATGTAGCCGATGTGGCTGATCAGCGTGAACGAGAGGAGGCGTTTGATGTCGAGCTGCGAGACCGCACCCAGAATGCCGACGATAAGCGTGAGGCCCGCGACCACGAGGAGCACGGTGTCCACGCTTGAGGTGGGGAACAACAGAGTCTGGCTGCGGATGATCGCGTAGACGCCGACCTTCGTGAGCAAACCAGCGAACACGGCGGTCACGGGTGCCGGAGCCGTGGGATACGAGTCCGGCAGCCAGAACGACAGCGGGAACACCGCAGCCTTAATGCCGAACGCGATCAGCAGCATCAGGTTGAGAAGCAACTGCACTTCGCTCGGGAGCTCAGCGATACGCACCGTCAACTGCGCCATATTCACCGTGCCGGTGGCGCCGTAGATCAGCGCGATCGCGGCCAGGAAGAGCACGGAGGAGACCAGCGACACCACCACGTACGTGACACCCGCGCGGATCCGCTGCGCGGTGCCGCCGAGGGTGATGAGCACGTAGCTCGCCACGAGCAGGATCTCGAAGCCGACGTAGAGGTTGAAGAGGTCGCCAGCGATGAACGCGTTGAAGACGCCCGCGCCCAGCACGAGATAGGTCGGGTAATAGATCGAGACGGGAGTATCCTCGTCTCCGTCAGCGAGGCCCTGCCCGATCGAGAAGAGGAAGACGCCCAGCAGCACGACAGAAGACACCGCGAGCATCAGCGCGGACACGCGGTCCACCACGAGCGCGATCCCAAACGGAGCTGCCCAGCCGCCCACCTCCATGACCAGAGCGCCGTGGGCATCGACCAGCCACATCAGCGTGCCGCTCAAGACGAGCACGGAACTGAGCGCGACGAGGGTGATGCCCTGCTGCAGCCGACGATGCCCCGGCACCGCGAGCGCCAGCGCGGCGCTCGCGAGCGGAATCAAGACAACGAGGGGAACAAGCGCGGTCATCGGCGATCCTCCACGGGGAAGCTGCCACCGTCGGGGCCGGCCCCGGGCGCATCAATTGGGCGAACATCGACGCCCGGGATCGGAACCGCGTATCCCACCGCCTGGCCGTCCTCGGTAAGGTCATCATCGTCGGTGTAGTCCGGAGTATCCGCCAGATCTTCCTCCGTGACCTCGTCAGAGCTGAGCTCGTCGGCGTCCGCAAGCTCGAGATCCCCATCGTCGTCGCGCACGGTGTCCGTGCGGTCTTGCGCGAGTCGCCAGGAGCGGTAGATCAGCGCCAGCAGGAAGGCACTCACCCCGAAGGTGATCACAATCGCGGTGAGGATAAACGCCTGCGGGAGCGGGTCGCTCATCTCGTCCGCGGGGCCCGCGCCAACGAGCGGCGCGGTGCCGAACGAGCCTGACATCAAGAAGATGAGCAGGTTGGTCGCGTTGCCGACAAGCAGAAAGCCGAGCAGCAGGCGGGTGAGCGTGCGGTCAAGCATGAGATACACGCCGCAGGCGTAGAGCACCACCATCACGACCACGAGAACCAGCGGCATCGTCATCAGCGGTTCACCTCCTCATCCACGAACGAGTTCGCCTCAGCTTCCTCGTGCTCGTCGATCTCAGCACCGAGGCTGCGCAGCACGTCAAGGATCAGACCGAACACAACGAGGTAGACGCCGATATCAAACAGCGTGGAGGTCACCAGCGGGAGCGTTCCGAACGGGCCGAGATCCACATCGATCCAGGCGGAGGCAAGCGCGGACTGGCCGAAGAACATGGGCAGGATTGCCATCGAGACTGCAAGCGCGAGGCCCACCCCGAGGATGCGACCGGCATCAAGCGGCACAGTCGCCCCAAGCTCGTGCCGGCCGCCTGCAAGATAGCGTGCGACGAGCGCGAGCCCAGCGACCAGCCCGCCAGCGAAGCCGCCGCCCGGAGTGTTGTGTCCGGTGAGGAGCAAATAGATCGAAAGAATGATCAGCGCGTGGAAGATCAGACGCACGACGACCTCGAGAATAATCGATCGGCGTGCAGGGTTCAGCTGGCGACCTGCAAGCAACCAGGACACCCGGCTGGCCGGGTGGTTCGGATCCGCGACATGCAGAAGATGCGCCTGCGCCTGGCTCCGCGCGTCGCGGCGCCGCAGCTTCGGGCGGAGGTCCGCGCGCGTGTTCAAGAACACTAGGGAGGCCACACCGGTCGCGGCAGCGAGGATCACGGAGAGCTCACCCATGGTGTCCCAGCCGCGAATATCCACGAGCATGACATTCACCGTGTTCGCGCCGTGGCCGCCGGCATACGCCATCTCCGGGAGCTGGAGCGAAATCGGCTCCGCGATCCGAGAACCCAGCGCGATGACCGCGAAAGCGCCGATGACGAGACCGACCGAGATACCAATCAGAGCGCGGCCCCAACGCACGCGTTTTGATGGAGGCGAGCCGATGCGCTGCGGCAGTCGACGGATAACGAGCACGAATGCGATGAGCGTGACCGTCTCGACGAGCGCCTGCGTGAGCGCGAGGTCCGGGGCGCCGTGCATGGCAAAGATCGCCGCCATCCCGTAGCCCGTGATGCCCACGAGCACAACTGACTGGAAGCGCGTGCGTGCGCGAAGGCTGAACAGTGCGGCAACGATCATGATGAGCGCGATCGGCACCTGTACTGGGGAGGTCACGAGGGTGACTTCTTCCGGCCACTCAGCGGTCGTGAGGATCGCACCGCCGAGCGTCAGCACGAGGACGATGAGGATCACCGCGAGGTAGAACGGGAGCGAGCCGCGCTGGGTGAGTGACGTCACACGGACAGCGATGCTATCGACACGATGCGTGACCAGCCAGTACGCGTGCGAGGCGGAGAAGCGATCGGGCAGCGCGGGCATCCGGAGGCCTGGGCGGGAGAGCAGCACGCCGAGCACACCGCCGAGCACCAGCACCGCGGCGGAGGCGCCGAGGGCGGGAGTGAAGCCATGCCAAAGCGCGAGGTGTTCCGGCGTCGCTCCCCCGGTCACGGTGCGCTGGAGCACCGAGTCGACAGCGGGCGCGAGGAGGCCGCCGAGCACCGTCAGCGCCGCAAAGACCGCGGGAACCGACAGCGAGACGATCTCTGGGCGATGCGCGAGACCACAGTCGGCAACACCGGGCTTGCGTGCGAACGCGCCCCACAAGAAGCGCGCCATGTACGCCACGGTCAGTATGCTTCCGAGCACGGCAACGCCGAAGGCGAGCCCCGCGAGCGGCTCATCCTGCGCAAGATCAAGCAGTTCAGTGAACGCTGCCTCTTTCGCGACGAAGCCGATGAACGGCGGGACACCGGCCATCGACGCAGCAGCGATGATGGTGATGACTGCGAGTGCCGGAAGCTGCCGACCCAGGCCACTGAGCTTCCGAAGGTCGCGAGTTCCCGCAGCGTGGTCAATTGCGCCCACGGCAAGGAAGAGCGGCGCCTTCGCGAGGGCGTGCGCAAAGAGCAGCGCGAGGCCCGCGAAGCTTGCCCGAGGATCACCGACGCCAAACACCATGATGAGCAGACCGAGTTGGCTCACGGTGCCGTGCGCGACGATGAGCTTGATGTCGTACTGCTTCAGCGCACGGATGCCACCGTTCAGCATCGTGATGGCGCCCAGGATCACGAGCGCCTCGCGGTAGCCGACTACTTCCGAGAAGCCCGGATTCAGCCGGGCAATCATGTAGACGCCTGCCTTCACCATCGCGGCGGCGTGCAAGTACGCGCTCACGGGAGTCGGCGCAGCCATTGCGCCGGGAAGCCAGAAGTGGAAGGGGAAGATCGCGGATTTCGAGAGTGCGCCGGCGAGGACCAAGAACACCGCGGTCACGGCCGCCGGTCCGGTGGGCGCGGCGGCGACGATGTCCGAGAGCAACGAGCTTCCTGCGGCGTGAGCGAGGATCACAAATCCAACGAGCATCGCGAGGCCACCGAGCGTCGTGACGATCAGCGCCTGCAGTGCGGCGGCGTTCGAGGTGCGCAGTCGTGTCACATGGCCGATGAGCAGGAAGGAGAAGATCGTCGTCCCCTCCCAGAACACAAAGAGCAGGAAGACATCATCAGCGAGCACCAGGCCAAGCATCGACATCGCGAAGCCCATGAACACGGCTGCGAAACGAGGAAGGCCCGCTTCACCCTCATCAAAGTAGCGCGCACAGTAGAGCAGTACGAGAGAGCCCGCGCCAGTGACCAAGAGCGCGAACAGTGCCGACAGGACGTCGAGACGGAACGTGAGCGTCAGCGACAGCTGTGGCACCCACGGCAGGGACTCTGTCAGCACCGCTCCCCCGAATACGGGCTGAGCAAGCACCAGCAGAGCTACGAAGGCAAGCGCAAGCACACCAGACAGCGCGAAGAAGCCGTTGCGGCTAACGCGACGAACCAGTGGATAGGCGGCAGGGGCGGCGAGGGCGAGAACGAGCAACACACTCATCATCGCACCCATAGGCGGCCCACTTCCGTACTGAGGTCGTCGTCTATTTCCTCATTTATGGTATCGGAAAGCGATGGCTTTGCCTGAGGGTTCTCCCGAGAACGGCGCGTCGAATTGACCCGAAAGCGGACTACAGTCTCACTGTCCGATACGAGGAGAGGTGCGGACATGACACCCACCAATTTTTGGGGTAAAAAAAGGGAGGGCCACACCCGCAAGCCACCATCACTGGTGACCAACAAGTGCAACCCTCCCTATAAAAAGGTGTCCGGCGGTGTCCTACTCTCCCACACCCTCCCGAGTGCAGTACCATCGGCGCAGTCAGCCTTAGCTTCCGGGTTCGGAATGTAACCGGGCGTTTCCCTGACGCTATAACCGCCGTAACTCTATCAACATATCAACCACACCCACCCCACAAGGGTGTTGTGTGTGGCCGTCCGTTGGGAACCACAAAGTGGACGCGAAACATCGTTACATCTGAAAACCTATGCCCACCCAAAAGGTGGTGGAAATCAAGTCATCGGCTTATTAGTACCAGTCAGCTCCACCCGTTACCGAGCTTCCACATCTGGCCTATCAACCCAGTCATCTACTGGGAGCCTCACACACTCAAAGTGTACGGAGATCTCATCTCGAGGCCGGCTTCCCGCTTAGATGCTTTCAGCGGTTATCCATCCCGAACGTAGCCAACCAGCCATGCCCTTGGCAGAACAACTGGCACACCAGAGGTCCGTCCAACCCGGTCCTCTCGTACTAGGGTCAGATCCTCTCAAATCTCCAACGCGCGCAGAGGATAGGGACCGAACTGTCTCACGACGTTCTAAACCCAGCTCGCGTACCGCTTTAATGGGCGAACAGCCCAACCCTTGGGACCAACTCCAGCCCCAGGATGCGACGAGCCGACATCGAGGTGCCAAACCATGCCGTCGATATGGACTCTTGGGCAAGATCAGCCTGTTATCCCCGAGGTACCTTTTATCCGTTGAGCGACAGCGCTTCCACAAGCCACTGCCGGATCACTAGTCCCGACTTTCGTCCCTGCTCGACCTGTCAGTCTCACAGTCAAGCTCCCTTGTGCACTTACACTCGCCACCTGATTGCCAACCAGGTTGAGGGAACCTTTGGGCGCCTCCGTTACATTTTGGGAGGCAACCGCCCCAGTTAAACTACCCACCAGGCACTGTCCTAAAACCCGATCAGGGTTCGTAGTTAGATATCCAATATGACCAGAGTGGTATTTCAACAACGACTCCACCAACACTAGCGTGCCAGCTTCACAGTCTCCCACCTATCCTACACAAGCCACACCGAACACCAATACCAAGCTGTAGTAAAGGTCACGGGGTCTTTCCGTCCTTCTGCGCGTAACGAGCATCTTTACTCGTACTGCAATTTCGCCGAGTTCACGGTGGAGACAGCTGGGGAATCGTTACGCCATTCGTGCAGGTCGGAACTTACCCGACAAGGAATTTCGCTACCTTAGGATGGTTATAGTTACCACCGCCGTTTACTGGGGCTTAAATTCAAAGCTTCGACCCAAAAGTCTAACCTCTCCTCTTAACCTTCCAGCACCGGGCAGGCGTCAGTCCGTATACGTCCACTTGCGTGTTGGCACGGACCTGTGTTTTTAGTAAACAGTCGTTCCCCACTGGTCTCTGCGGCCACCACACCCTTTCCGGAGTAAATCCGTATAAGTGGATGGCCCCCCTTCTCCCGAAGTTACGGGGGCATTTTGCCGAGTTCCTTCACCATGATTATCTCGATCTCCTGAGTATTCTCTACCTGACCACCTGAGTCGGTTTGGGGTACGGGCAACAGCAAACCTCACGTCGATGCTTTTCTCGGCAGCATAGGATCACCTGCTTCCCCAAACGGGTCCGCATCGTATCTCACCCAAAGCCGAAAACTATTAATAAACGACGGGCTACATACTTACACCGGGACAACCATCGCCCGGCACAGGCTACCTTCCTGCGTCACACCTCACGCTCACCACCCCAGTTCGGGTTCGCAGCCGCCACCGAACATCACCCGAAGGATCCATCCAGCTTTGGATTGCTTAGCACTACTAGTTAGGTCTTTGACGGTTTACCGCCGGTACGGGAATATCAACCCGTTGTCCATCGACTACGCCTGTCGGCCTCGCCTTAGGTCCCGACTTACCCAGGGCAGATTAGCTTGACCCTGGAACCCTTGGTCTTCCGGAGGACGGGTTTCTCACCCGTCTTTCGCTACTCATGCCTGCATTCTCACTCGTGTGGCATCCACGACTGGTTCACACCGCCGCTTCACTCGCCACACGACGCTCTCCTACCCATCCATACGGCTGGACCACGAAGGCCTACCTGTTATATGAATGCCACAACTTCGGTGGCGTGCTTGAGCCCCGTTACATTGTCGGCGCGGAATCACTTGACCAGTGAGCTATTACGCACTCTTTCAAGGGTGGCTGCTTCTAAGCCAACCTCCTGGTTGTCACAGCAACTCCACATCCTTTTCCACTTAGCACGCGCTTTGGGACCTTAGTTGGTGATCTGGGTTGTTTCCCTCTCGACTATGAAGCTTATCCCCCACAGTCTCACTGCTGCGCTCTCACTTACCGGCATTCGGAGTTTAGCTGACGTCAGTAACCTTGTAGGGCCCATCGGCCATCCAGTAGCTCTACCTCCGGCAAGAAACACGCAACGCTGCACCTAAATGCATTTCGGAGAGAACCAGCTATCACGAAGTTTGATTGGCCTTTCACCCCTATCCACAGCTCATCCCCTCAGTTTTCAACCTAAGTGGGTTCGGTCCTCCACGCGCTCTTACACACGCTTCAACCTGGCCATGGATAGATCACTTCGCTTCGGGTCTAGGACACGCGACTGAATCGCCCTATTCAGACTCGCTTTCGCTACGGCTTCCCCACACGGGTTAACCTCGCCACATATCGCTAACTCGCAGGCTCATTCTTCAAAAGGCACGCAGTCACACCAACAAAGGGTGCTCCTACGGATTGTAAGCAAACGGTTTCAGGTACTATTTCACTCCCCTCCCGGGGTACTTTTCACCTTTCCCTCACGGTACTAGTCCGCTATCGGTCATCTGGGAGTATTTAGGCTTATCAGGTGGTCCTGACAGATTCACACGGGATTTCTCGGGCCCCGTGCTACTTGGGATACACACCACGCGGTAAAACCATTTCGGATACGGGACTCTCACCCACTCCGGTCCGCCGTTCCAAGCGGTTCTCCTATAGCTTCACTCTCACGTTCGAGACTCAGCAGCGTCTCACGGCATGTCCCGCAACCCCGACCATGCAACCCCTGCCAGGTATCACACATGATCGGTTTAGCCTCATCCGGGTTCGCTCGCCACTACTACCGGAATCACTGTTGTTTTCTCTTCCTGTGGGTACTGAGATGTTTCACTTCCCCACGTTCCCTCTACCCGCCCTATATATTCAGGCGGGAGTCACCAGGTCAGCAAGCCGCCTGGCGGGGTTTCCCCATTCGGAAATCCTCGAATCACAGCCCGTTTATCGGCTCCCCGAGGCTTATCGCAGATTACTACGTCCTTCTTCGGCTCCAGATGCCAAGGCATCCACCGTTTGCTCTTAGAAACTTGAAATCACATAAGTATTCAGAAACACACACCCACCCAAAAAGATGAGCATGTGACCAATGAAATTACATTAAGAATCAGTAACACCACCAACACAAAACACACCCCCAAAAGGATACGAATCATGCGTGGCATCACTAGATGCTCGCGTCCACTGTGTAGTTCTCAACGTACGGTCGATCCCACAATCATGAGCAACACGTCCCATAACCGCAGGTCAGAAAACCAAGTCCACCCACCCCCAAAGAGGCAGATCGGCTGGTCTTCCAGGACCCAATAGTATGCACCAGAGAAACACCAACTCACACACCCACACGTTCCAACAACCCTGTCCACGAGGAACAACGCTGCGTACTAGCACAGGCGAGCAAATCAATGCTTGCATTGTCAAATGTTCCACCCATGAGCGGTTGCGCATCACACGTGTGGTGATGATCGCACCATTCTGCAACAACAATGTTGTTGAGTGCTCCTTAGAAAGGAGGTGATCCAGCCGCACCTTCCGGTACGGCTACCTTGTTACGACTTAGTCCTAATCACCAGTCCCACCTTCGACAGCTCCCTCCACAAGGGTTAGGCCACCGGCTTCGGGTGTTACCGACTTTCATGACTTGACGGGCGGTGTGTACAAGGCCCGGGAACGTATTCACCGCAGCGTTGCTGATCTGCGATTACTAGCGACTCCGACTTCATGGGGTCGAGTTGCAGACCCCAATCCGAACTGAGACCGACTTTTTGGGATTCGCTCCACCTCGCGGTATCGCAGCCCTTTGTATCGGCCATTGTAGCATGCGTGAAGCCCAAGACATAAGGGGCATGATGATTTGACGTCATCCCCACCTTCCTCCGTGTTGACCACGGCAGTATCCCATGAGTTCCCACCATAACGTGCTGGCAACATAGGACGAGGGTTGCGCTCGTTGCCGGACTTAACCGAACATCTCACGACACGAGCTGACGACAACCATGCACCACCTGTATAGAAGTGTCCAAAGAGTTCTGTATCTCTACAGCGTTCTTCTATATGTCAAGCCTTGGTAAGGTTCTTCGCGTTGCATCGAATTAATCCGCATGCTCCGCCGCTTGTGCGGGCCCCCGTCAATTCCTTTGAGTTTTAGCCTTGCGGCCGTACTCCCCAGGCGGGGAACTTAATGCGTTAGCTACGACACAGAACCCGTGGAACAGGCCCTACATCTAGTTCCCAACGTTTACGGCATGGACTACCAGGGTATCTAATCCTGTTCGCTCCCCATGCTTTCGCTCCTCAGCGTCAGTTACGGCCCAGAGATCTGCCTTCGCCATCGGTGTTCCTCCTGATATCTGCGCATTCCACCGCTACACCAGGAATTCCAATCTCCCCTACCGCACTCTAGCCTGCCCGTACCCACTGCAGGCCCGAGGTTGAGCCTCGGGTTTTCACAGCAGACGCGACAAGCCGCCTACGAGCTCTTTACGCCCAATAATTCCGGACAACGCTTGCACCCTACGTATTACCGCGGCTGCTGGCACGTAGTTAGCCGGTGCTTTTTCTGCAGGTACCGTCACTTTCGCTTCTTCCCTACTAAAAGAGGTTTACAACCCGAAGGCCGTCATCCCTCACGCGGCGTTGCTGCATCAGGCTTGCGCCCATTGTGCAATATTCCCCACTGCTGCCTCCCGTAGGAGTCTGGGCCGTGTCTCAGTCCCAGTGTGGCCGGTCACCCTCTCAGGCCGGCTACCCGTCGTCGCCTTGGTGAGCCACTACCTCACCAACAAGCTGATAGGCCGCGAGCCCATCCTTCACCGATAAATCTTTCCCACAACAGACCATGCGGCCATTGTGCATATCCAGTATTAGACACCGTTTCCAGTGCTTATCCCAGAGTGAAGGGCAGGTTGCTCACGTGTTACTCACCCGTTCGCCACTCTTCCACCCAGCAAGCTGGGCTTCATCGTTCGACTTGCATGTGTTAAGCACGCCGCCAGCGTTCGTCCTGAGCCAGGATCAAACTCTCCGTAAAAAATTACATGCACCCTGGTAAGCGGAATAAGCCACCACGATGCGAGTTCAACCTGACAAAACGAACATCATTACTGACGTTCATATAATTTGTCCAAAAGGAATCGCCATCAACCAAACCCAAAAGGGCTTAGCGACGGGATAAATAATTGGCATTTGACAATCAAGTGCACACTATTGAGTTCTCAAAGACCAGACACCACCCGTAGAATCCCCCGAAGGAACCCTTCCGAACAGCAACTGTGCCCCAGGCAAACACCCAACCGGGCATTCGCTGCGCATTCATATAGACCGGACCGCTTCGCTTCTGCTTAGCTGCCCGGCTGCGTTGCGCTGACAAAGGAATACATTACGCAGAATCCGGGCACACCGCAAACCACACCCCGTTCCCGGGCGTGTCTCATCGTGCGGCCTGAGCTGTCCTTTCCTGGGCGCTCCCCCGGGCCTCCGACTCCTCCCCTGAGAGTGCAGAACGGGCGCGCACTCCGGGAGGAGTACGCGCCCGTTTCAGGATCACAAGTGGTGTGCGCTACTGCGCGGCACGCTCGAGCACAAGCTCGCGAACGCGTGCGGCGTCTGCCTGTCCACGCATTGCCTTCATCACCGAGCCGATGATGGCTCCTGCCGCCTGCACCTTGCCATCACGGATCTTGGCAAGCACATCGGGCTGCTCCGCAAGCGCGGCGTCAACCGCCGCGATCAGGGCGCCGTCGTCCGAGACAATTGCGAGGCCACGGGCATCAACAATCTCCTGGGCGGTGCCTTCACCGGCGATGATTCCTGCGATCACCTGGCGCGCGAGCTTGTCGTTGAGCGTTCCCTCGTCGACGAGCGCGACGACGGAAGCGATCTGCTCGGGGGTGATGAGATCCGCGGGCGCAGCGGACTGCTCGTTTGCGATGCGGGCAATCTCACCCGTCCACCACTTGCGCGCAGCCTGGGCAGGAACGCCAGCGGCAACGGTCGCCTCGATCGACGAAACGAGGCCAGCGTTGACAACATCCTGGAACTCCAGCGCTGAGAACTGCCACTCGGCCTTCAGACGACGCGTTCGCAGCGTCGGGTGCTCGGGAAGCTGCGCGCGCAACTCCTCCACGAGTTCACGCGACGGCGTCAACGGCGCAAGGTCCGGCTCCGGGAAGTAGCGGTAGTCATCCGCGTCACTCTTCGGGCGACCCGGCGAGGTCTCCCCCGTGTCCTCGTGCCAGTGACGCGTCTCCTGCGTGATGCTGCCACCCTCGCTGAGGATCTGCGCCTGACGCTGGATCTCAAACCGCACAGCGCGCTCGATCGAGCGGAGCGAGTTCACGTTCTTGGTCTCCGTGCGAGTACCGAGCACGCTCATGCCTGCGTCCTCGTTGCCGCGCGGACGCAGCGACACGTTCGCATCGCAACGCAGGTTGCCGCGCTCCATCCGAGCATCAGAGATGCCAAGCGAGAGCACCAGCTCTCGAATGGTGGCGACGTACGCCGCAGCGATCTCCGGGGTGTCTGCCTCGCCGCCGAAGATCGGGCGGGTGACAATCTCAACGAGCGGGACGCCCGCGCGGTTGTAGTCAACCAGCGAGTACTCGGCACCCTGGATGCGCCCGGTGGAGCCACCCACGTGGTTCAGCTTGCCGGCGTCCTCCTCCATGTGCGCACGCTCGATCGGAACGTGGATGACACGCCCCGAGGCCAGCTCGATCTCGACCGAGCCATCGTGGGCGATGGGATCATCGAACTGCGAGATCTGGTAGTTCTTCGCCATGTCGGGGTAGAAGTAGTTCTTGCGCGCGAAGCCAGACACTTCTGCGATCTCGCATCCGAGTGCGAGCCCCAGGCTGATTGAGTACCGTACGGCCTCATCGTTCACCACGGGGAGCGAGCCCGGCAGGCCGAGGCACACCGGGGTGAGGTTCGTGTTCGGCTCCGCACCAAAGGTGTTGGGGGCCGAGGAAAACATCTTGGTCTTCGTGTTCAGCTCGACGTGCACCTCGAGGCCGATCACGGGCTCGAAGCGCTCCAGCGCCTCGGCGTAGTCCATAAGCTTCGTCTTTGCCATTACGCGTTCGCCTTCCCGGTCGGGGCGCCTGCAAGGGACGGCGCCTGTGCCCAGAAGGGCGCTCCGTCGCGGTCGGTGATGAGCTGCTCAATCGCAGCCCCCGCCTGGTAGAGGCGTGCATCCTCAAATGCGGGAGCCATGAGCTGCAAACCGACAGGCAGTCCGTCTTCGCTTGCGGTGCCGATCGGCAGGCTGAGGCCCGGGATACCTGCGAGGTTCGCGGGAATCGTGGTCGCGTCGTTCAGGTAGTCCTGCATCGGATCGCCGCCGTGTGTGCCGAGCGCCCACGCCGTGGTCGGCGCGGTGGGCGACGCGATCACGTCCACCTGCGCGAACGCCTGGGCAAAGTCGCGCTGGATCAGGGTGCGCACTTTCTGGGCGCTGCCGTAGTACGCGTCGTAGTAGCCAGCCGACAGGGCGTACGTGCCGAGGATGATGCGTCGCTTCACCTCAGCGCCGAAGCCCGCCGCACGGGTTTCACTCATGACGCCCTCAACGGTCCCACCGCCCTGCGGCGTGACACGAAGGCCGAAGCGCACGGAATCGTACTTGGCGAGGTTACTCGAGGCTTCCGCCGGCAGAATCAGGTAGTACGCAGCGACCGCGTACTCAAAGTGAGGCGCATCGATCTCGACGATCTCCGCCCCCTGCGCGGCGAGCAGCGCAAGCGACTCGTCAAAACGAGCCTTGACCCCGGGCTGCACGCCATCGATCATGAGCTGCTTTACGACACCGACGCGGAGCCCCTTCAGGCTCGTGGGGTCGGCACCGGCGCGCGCTGCAGCCGCCATCGACGGCCACGCATGGTTCAGCGATGTGGAGTCGTGAGCATCATGCCCGGCGACGACATCGTGGAGAAGCGCAGTATCGAGCACGGTGCGCGCGCACGGCCCGATCTGGTCGAGAGAGGAGGCCAGGGCGATTGCACCGTAGCGACTCACGCCGCCGTAGGTCGGCTTCGCGCCCACGGTACCGGTGAGGGCTGCAGGCTGACGGATCGAGCCACCCGTGTCCGAGCCGAGCGCGAGCGGGGCCTCGAACGCGCCAACCGCAACCGCGGAGCCGCCGCCGGAGCCGCCCGGCACTCGCGTCTGATCCCACTGGTTGTGCGTCGGGCCGTACGCCGAGTTCTCCGTTGCGGAGCCCATGGCGAACTCGTCCATGTTCGTCTTGCCAATGTTCACAAGACCCGCCGCGCGCGCCTTGGCAACGGCGGTCGCGTCGAAGGGCGAACGGTACCCCTCGAGGATCTTCGAACCGCTCGTCGACGGCATGTCCGTCGTGACGAGAACGTCCTTGATCGCGAGCGGCACACCGGCGAGCTCACCAAGCTGCTCCCCCGCCGCGCGACGCTCATCAACCGCGCGGGCCGCGGCAAGCGACGCCTCCGCGTCGGTCGCGAGGAATGCGTGCAAGTTGCCATCCACGGCGGTGATCCGATCGAGGTGGGCCTGCGCTGCTTCAACAGCAGAGACCTCGCCGGCAGCGAGCTTTGCGGACAGCTCGGCCGCGGTCAGCTGAATCAGTTCAGACACTACTGCTCCTCCCCCAGAATCGAAGAGACGCGGAACATTCCGTCAGTGGTCTCCGGCGCATTCGCGAGCGCCTGCTCGCGAGTGAGCACGTCGGCGATCTCGTCCGGGCGGGTCACGTTGTTGAGCGGGATCGGGTGGCTCGTCGCGGGGACGTCTGCACCCGCAACTTCGCTCACCTTCGCGATGTTCTCGAGAATCGAGCCGAGCTCAGTCGTGAGCGAATCGATCTCAGCGTCGGTGAGGGCGATTCGGGAAAGACCGGCGAGATGCTGCACGGTCTCAGCCGTGATCTCTCCGCTCGATGCGGCGCGCTCGGCCGCAGAAGTTTCAGGCATGCTGCTCCATCATGGCTTCGGGTGTGGTGTCAACCCCTCTATCCTAGCGAGCAGCCAGCGCTCTCGACCCGTCAGGCCCCCTGAAACGCTTCGTTCACCTTCCCGCTGAAGCTCGTACTTGCTTCAGGGTCGAAGCGGAGTTCAGCCTCAGCGGTGAAGTCGAGCTGCGTGAGCTCCACCCATACGACGTTGGGGTTGCTCGTCGACTCGTAGAAGAACCGTCGATCGCTCAGGTCGGCGACCGTGCGCCAGCGAGTGGTCGAGACGTTCGGTCGCACGGGATCGGCCGTGCCAAACGGCGCGGAAGCATTGCGGATCACGCTGAACGCGTACGCTGCGGCGGCACGTGCGCTCTCGGTCTCGGGGAGACGGGCAGAATAGAACGCGGCACGAGCAAAGCGATCCGGCGAGTCGGTGCCGCCGGGAAGCGGCAACTCGCCACCCAATCCCGCGTAGCGCTGCTCGAGTTCCAGCTGCTCCGAGTAGACGGGAGAGTTGGCCATGACGGTGAACTCAGTGCCGTGGTGCACGACCATCTCGCCGGCGATGAACTCGATGATGGCGGAATCGCCGCTCGGATCACCCAGCGCGATGTGGCCAGTACCGGGCTTACCGCCGATATCGAGCGGGATGATCTGGACGTTGCTCTCCTGCAGCCACGCGACGGCCGCTGCGGTAGTGGCGAAGCGATCCAGCAAGCACTGAATCGCCTGCGCAAGCGCGAGACCGGGACGGGCCGCGTCGCGCTCTCCGTAGTCGGATTCTGCCAGGTAGAGCCCACTCACCTGGAGACCGACCTCGTTCAGGCCGTCCACGGCGATGGCGCCGTACATCAGACAGACGACACTGCCGTACTCCGAACGCCAGCTGAAGGACCCCGGATCCCCGGGCGCGCTCTCGCGCTCGACACCGCGCGGCCGCACAGCAAGCACCGTCCGAGTGTCCTCGAACCAGTCCATGCTGCGCCCTACCAGGACGTTTCCGCTGCCGGGCGTACCGAGCGAAGACCACAAGAATCGCGTGCACATACTTCACACATTAGCGGGCGTGTTGCCCGTGCGTCACCCCAGTACGACTGGAGTTTCGCTCCGCGTGCCATCCGTGTTCCAGAAGCCTGAGCAGCCGCGCCGATGGCTGTCCACAATGTGGGTGTCCACGATGCCAATCGCGCTCATGAGCGCGTACATCGTGGTGGGCCCGACAAAGCGGAAGCCTCTCCGCTTCAGTTCTTTCGCGAGGGCTTCCGACTCCTTCGACGTTGCAGGGACCTGTTCCTCCGTAGCGGGCGCCGGCGAGCGCTCCGGCATCGCAGACCACACCAGCTCGGTCAGGGTGGTCTCTCCTGCCGCGGCGAGGTCCTGGGTGACCCGAGCGTTGTGGATGGTCGCCTCGACCTTCCGCCGGTTTCGAACGATTCCCTCGTCTGCGAGGAGCCGCGACACGTCTGCCTCATCGAACTTCGCAACCCTCGCGGGATCGAAGTCTGCAAACGCCCGCTGGAAGGCCTCTCGTTTCTTCAGAATGGTCAGCCAGGACAGACCCGATTGAAACGCTTCGAGACTGAGACGTTCGAACACACCTCGGTCGTCGGTCACCGGCATTCCCCACTCGGTGTCGTAGTAGACCGTCAGCCGGGGATCCTGTGTGGCCCACGCGGTGCGGGTTGGAGCAGCGGCACGCTGGCTCATGTCGTTGTCCTTTCGGTCACCCGGCCCGGCGTCTCCGCGCTGGGTGGTCCCAGGCTAGTCAGCGTGCGCTCCCCCTGGAGCGCTCTGGCAGGGAATGTGGATAACTCGTGTGGCTACTCCGCAGTCAGCCCGAGCGCCGCCGGCCCCTCGGTCACGAGGATCGCGAACTGCGCAGCGTCGAGCACCGGAATGCCCAGCTCCTCTGCCTTTCCGAGTTTGGACCCTGCTCCCGGTCCGGCCGCGACAAAGTCGGTCTTCTTGGACACGCTCGATGCAGCCTTCCCACCCGCTTGGATAATCGCCTCTTTCGCGCCGTCACGTGTGAAGCCGTCGAGGCTGCCCGTCGCGACGATCGTGAGGCCAGCGAGCACGCCGCCCTCCGCTACCGCGGCGCCGGGGCCAGGGTGCCCCGGAGTCGCCCATTGAACGCCCGCAGCGGTCCACCGCTCAACGATCTCCAGATGCCAGTCGACCGTGAACCACTCCTGCAGCGACTCCGCAATGATGCCGCCCACGCCGTCGACCTCGGCCAGTTCCTCGAGCGAGGCTGCGCGGATCGCATCGAGCGAACCGAACCACTCGGCAAGCGCACGCGCCGCGACCGGCCCAACATGCCGAATGTTGAGTGACACGAGCAGCCGCCAGAGCGGCTTCGTCTTTGCGCGCTCCAGCTCCGCAAGGAACGTCTCCGCGGTCTTCGACGGCAACGTCTCGCGGTAGTTCTTCTTGATGCCCGCAGCGCGGCGCTCGGCCGGCGACTTCTCTTCCCACCCGGGCGGGTAGCTCGCGGCGCTGAGCCGCTGGAACGGCGCACGGCGCACCGGTTCACCGGTCTCCTCATCGATACGCTGCTCGCCCGTCTCAGCATCGCGCACGATCACTTCGATCGGCACGAGCTGCTCGAGCGTCAGCTCGAAGAGTCCTGCTTCCGTCTCGAGCGGCGGCGTCGCCGGGGTCTCCGGCTGGGTGAGCGCCGCGGCGGTGATCTCGCCAAGTACCTCGACGTCGAGAGCGCCTCGCGAGCCGATGTGCTCCACACGGCCGCGCACCTGCGCAGGGCACGCGCGAGCGTTCGGGCAGCGAAGGTCGATATCGCCCTCTTTCATGGCGCGAAGCGGCGTGCCGCACTCCGGGCAGGTCTCGGGCATACGCCACTCCACCTCGGAGCCGTCACGCAGCTCAAGCACGGCGCCCAATACCTCAGGGATCACATCGCCGGCCTTCCGCAGCACGACGGTGTCGCCGATGCGCACGCCCTTCGCCTGCACCACCTCCTGGTTGTGCAGGGTCGCCTGACTGACCGTGGACCCGGCGACCTTCACCGGCGCCATGACCGCGTATGGGGTTGCGCGACCGGTGCGGCCCACCCCCACTCGGATGTCGAGCAGCTTGGTGTGCACCTCCTCCGGCGGGTACTTGTAGGCAATGGCCCAGCGCGGCGCCCGGCTCGTCTCCCCGAGCTCGGAGTGCAGCGCGAGCTCATCGATCTTCACCACGATGCCATCGATCTCGTGCTCGACATCGTGCCGATGCGCCCCGCGGTCCTCGATGAACTCGGTCACCTCATCCACGGTCTCGAACACGCGCGAGTGCGGCGAGACTGGCAGGCCCCACTCTCCCAGCAGGCGGTACGCGTCCGACTGGTTCTCGAAGTCTGGGTGCTCCCATGCGCCGATCCCGTGCACGTACAGCGAGAGCCGCCCGAGTCGTTCACGCATGAGGCCCAGTTCAGCCGCAGACTTCTTCTCTGCCCGCTGCCGGAGGCTGCCCGCGGCAGTGTTTCGGGCGTTCGCGAACTCGGGGTAGCGGACCGTGATCTGATCGTCGGCCTTCCCGCGCGCCCGCTGCTCTGCCGCGTAGGCTGCCTGCAGCTCGTGCTGCCGCTCATTGAGCCAGGCGAAGTCGATCCCGCGCAGGAACACCTCACCTCGCGCTTCGAAGAACTCGGGGATCCCAGTTCCACTCAGCTCGCGCGGGATCGCAGGGATGAAGTCAACGTTTTCCGTGATGTTCTCTCCGACGCGCCCGTCACCACGGGTGGTCGCAGTTTCGAGCACCCCGTTCCGATACGCCAGGCTAATCGCGAGACCATCAATCTTCAGCTCCGAGAGCCAGCGTACGGGGCGCCCCGCCGCCGCGCGGGTCTTCTCCGCCCACTCTCGAAATTCCTCAAGTGAGAAGACATTGTCGAGGCTCAGCAGGCGTTCGGCGTGCTCGTGCTCAGGGAAACCTGCGGATACAACCGCCGCGCCGACCTCACGCGTGGGGCTATCTTGCCCGGCGAGCTCGGGGAATGCGCGCTCCAGCGCTTCAAGCCGGTGGAACTGCTCGTCGTACTCCGCGTCGGAGACAAGACTCGCGCCCTCGGAGTAGTAGGCGCGACGAAGCCGCTCAATCTCGACGGTCAGGCGCTCAGCCTCCTCGCGAGCCGCAGCAAAGTCGCTCGGCAGCGCTGCGGCCGGCTCGGACTGCGCTGCGAGCCCGGGGGTCTCAGCGGGAAGATCGGAGTTCGTGTTCACGCCACAATTCTAAAGCCGAGCCCTGACATTGCGGCGGGCGCACCCACGCGGGGTGGCTACAGTGGGCTCCTCAGCGCGATCTGCTCGAGCGGCAGTGCACGATCGATCGTGAACTGGCCGAGCACACGCGTGCCGATGTACAGCACCGCGGTCTGCCCGGGCGCAACGCCGAGCAGCGGCTCCGCGTGTTCCAGGTCAATATCGACGACGATCTCGTGACTCGCGTCGGCGCGGTGCTGCTCCGTGCGCTCGTGCTCGGTGATCGGCACGAGACGGGCGGTCGCGGGAACCGGCTCGGCGTGTGCGCGGATCTGCACCTCGCAGGTGAACTCTCGCGCGGGATCGAAGCCCGGCTCGCCAGCCCAGCTGAAGCGTCCGCCGGCGATACGCGAGATCTCCAGCTGCTCCTTGGGGCCGACGACCACCTGGTTCGACACCGGGCGGATCGAGAGCACGTAGCGCGGCTTCCCATCTGCCGCAGGACGACCGAGCTGGAGGCCGCGCCGCTGGCCCACGGTGTAGCCGTGCGCACCATCGTGCTGCCCAATCACGTCACCCTGCTCATCGAGGATCTCCCCCGGTGTGCGCGTCACGTGATCGGAGAGCCATCCGCGCGTGTCCCCATCGGGGATGAAGCAGATGTCGTGGCTGTCGGGCTTCTGCGCGACCTGGATTCCGCGCTCGGCGGCCTCCGCCCGGATAAGATCCTTCGACGGCGTGTCACCCAACGGGAAGTAGCAGTGCGCCAACTGACGCTCGGTGAGCACTCCAAGCACATAGGACTGGTCCTTCGACCAGGCGCTCGCGCGGTGCAACTCACGGCCAGCCGGACTGTCGATCAGCGTGGCGTAGTGCCCTGTCGCGACCGCATCGAATCCCAGGGCAATCGCCTTGTCGAGCAGCGCAGCAAACTTGATCTTCTCGTTGCACCGCATGCACGGGTTGGGGGTGCGTCCCGCGGCGTACTCGGCGATAAAATCGTCAACCACGTCCTCCTTGAACCGCTCGGAGAGATCCCACACGTAGAAGGGAATGCCGAGCAGGTTCGCGGCGCGCCGCGCATCCATCGCGTCCTCGATCGTGCAGCAACCCCGAGACCCCGTACGCACGGTTCCCGGCATGCGGCTGAGCGCCAGGTGCACGCCAACGACCTCGTGACCGGCTTCGACCGCGCGCGCAGCGGCGACCGCGGAGTCGACGCCTCCGCTCATAGCTGCCAAAACTTTCACCAGAGTATTCTAGGCCAGTCCGGCGGATCGTGCCCGCACCAGTGCATCCGGGAGCGCGGCGAGCAGCTGCTCAATCTCCGCGGCCTCAGAACTCGCGGCGAGCGTGAAACGCAGCGCGCCTGCAGCCTCCGCTTCAGACGCGCCGAGCGCGCGAAGCACGTGCGAGGGCTCGGCAACTCCCGCCTGGCAGGCGGAGCCCACCGACACCGACACGCCGGCGGCATCCAGGAGAAACACGAGCGAGTCGCCCTGACACCCCGGGAACGTGAAGTGCGCATTTCCGGGAAGCCGTTCCGGGCCGGGCCGCGGGCCGCGCAGCACAGCGCTCGGATCAATCTCGTGAATGCCGCCGATGAGTTCGTCTCGGAGCTGCGTGAGCCGCGCGATGGTCGCCGCACGGGGTTCCCCACCCGCACCGAGTGTTTCAGCGAGCGCTGCGGCGAATGCGACCGCGCCGGCGACATCCTGCGTTCCCGATCGTCCACGCTGCTGCGTTCCACCGTGGAACAGGGGCTCAATCGTCGCGCGGCGCGACACGAGCAGCGCGCCCACGCCAACGGGCCCGCCAATCTTGTGCGCCGAGACGCTCACCGCAGCGGCCCCGGAACGCGCGAAGTCGATGGGGATCTGGCCCAGCGCAGCGATCGCATCCACGTGGACGGGCACGCCCACCTCGGCAGCGACCGCGCAGAGCTCAGTGACCGGTTGCACGGTGCCCACTTCGTTGTTCGCCCAGAGGAACGACACCAGTGCGACCTCGCTGGGACCGGCCTCCGCGAGGGCGGCGCGCAGGGTCTCGGGATGCAGGCGGCCCTCGGCATCGAGCGGCAGCCAGATCAGCTGCGCCCCCTGCGTGTCGCGGAGCCACTCGGCGGCCTCGATCGTGGCGTGATGCTCGCCATCAGCAACCAAGATCGTCGCCCCGGATCCCGCTGCTCGGCGCCCCCAGTAGAGCCCCTTGAGTGCGAGATTGACCGACTCGGTGCCACCGCCGGTGAGAATCAGCTCGGCGTGATCGCAACCGAGTGCCGCGGCGATCTCACCGCGAGCCGTCTCGAGGCGGTCACTCGCATCCTGGCCATGCGCGTGTGTCGAAGCCGGGTTGCCCACGGTGCGAAGCGCCGCAAGGTACGCCGCCGCCACCCCGTCGGACATCGGCGAGGTGGCGGCGTGATCCAGGTATGCGCGCACGGCTGAGCGGTGCGGGATCAGTACAGGAGGTTTGCGAGTCGGCCGCGCGCCGCAATGACGCGGGGATCTGCCACGCCGACCACCTCGAAGAGTTCCAGGAGACGCTCGCGAACCGTCGCGCGATCGTCCGCGTCACTCGCGGAGAACAGCTCGAGCAGGCGGAGGAACGCGTCCTCAATATGCCCACCCGACACGTCGAGGTCGGCGACGGCGAGCTGCTCGGTGACGCCCGTGGGCGCTGCGGCCGCGGCCGAGCGGATCTCGTCTGCGGAGCGACCGCTCAGACGATCGAGCAGACGCATCTGCACGAGCGCTGCACGAGCGACGTGATCAGCCGGCGCCTTCGCGAGCACGGCCTCCCACTCCGTGATCGCCGCTGCGAAGTCGCCACGCTCGGCGGCCTCGACCGCGGCGAGGTGGGCTTCGGGGATCTGTGGTTCAGCGGGGACCTCGGGCGCTTCGCCTGCATCGGGCGCGGAGACTCGGCCGGTGACGCCGTGCTGCTCTGCGAGCTGAAGCAGCTGAGCGAACAGTTCGCGAAGCTGCGGTTCGGGCTGCACGCCCTGGAACAAGGGCACGGGGCGTCCGCCAACGAGCGCGACAACGCTCGGCACGGACTCCGCCTGGAACGCCTGCGCGAGGCCCGGGCTCGCATCCACGTCGACGCGGGCGAGCATCACGCGCCCCTCGTGCTCGCGAGTGATCTGTTCGAGCACGGGAGTGAGCGTCTGTGCGGGTTCGCTCCACGACGCGCCAAGCACAAAGACGACGGGCACGATGCTCGACAGCTGCGCGACCTGTTCGAACGCAGCGTCGGTGACATCCATGACGAGCGACGGCACGTCAACCACGCGCGAGTCAGCGCTGCTCGCACCGCCGGGCGCCCCGGGGGCACTCGCGGCAGCCCCACCCGGGGCGCCCGCCTGCGCGCGCGCCGCGAGGTGGCTGAGGTCGACCCCGCCTCCGGGGATGCGTTCGGGCATCTGCTGCGCCATGGTTAGTTCCTCACTCCTACGAGCTCGCTCGTGACGCCGAGCAGCTCAATCTTGGTTCCGGCGGTCTTGCTGGGCACGTAGAACAGCATCTGGTGTGCGACTTCCTGGATGAGCTTGTCCTGCTCGCCCGTGAGGCCGGACAACGCGGTCACCGCGTCCTTCGCCTGCGGCTTGTATCGTCCACCCGCGGCGTCGACGATCTGCTCCTCGATGACGGTCGTGGCGACAAGCGCCCCACCCGCGCCGGTCGAGAGCGCGATCGGCTTCGAGTCACCCTGCTTCGCCTGCACGGAGAAGCGCATCGTCTGGCCCTTCCCGTCGGAGGCGGACTGCGCCTCGGCCGCACGAGCCTTACCGTAGCTGTCGAGCAGAGTGTCGGTCTCGAGGTCGAAGAACTCAGCCTGCTCCGCATCCTTGCCGTTCTGCAGCAGCGCTGCGTACGCCTCACCCACCTTTGCGGGTGCGAGCGTCAGCGTCTCGATGTCATTCGAGAGCAGTGCCGTACCGTCCTCTGCGGGGGCTGCCTGCGGCATCGAGATGCCGCCGCGGAGCGCGATCACGCGCGACACGAGGTAGTTCTCGTGCGGCGTCTGCTGCGTCAGCACCAGCGCAAGCGAGGGCGATGCGGGAGCGTCTGCTGCGGCGTCCTCCCCGTCTGCCGGCGCCTGGGCGCCACCCGCGGTGGAGGCAACGGTGACGAACAGCGTGCGCGGCCACCCTTCGGTGCTCTGCACGAGCTGGTAGTCCAGCTCTTGGTCTGTGAGCCGCGGCGGGAGCACCGCATAGTCCGCCTGCTTTGCGCGGATCTTGTAGTTGGCGGTGCGCTGCGCGAGAGCATCGCCGGTGAATCGCTCTGCGAGCAGCGTCGCATCGAGCTCGTCATCGCTCAGCCCAGCTGTCTCAGACACGCGCTGCACAATGCGCTGGAGCTGCCCCTCGGTCACCGGCACGGGAGCGACCGCAGATGCGGTGGGCGCTGGCGCCTCCTCCGTTGCGGCAGGCTGATCGAACTGCGGCCAGTAGCTCGCGGAACATCCGCTCAGACCCAGCGCTGCCGTCAGGCCGATCACGGGGAGTGCGGAGCGGCGGAGGGACCGCAGGCGGCTCGGCGCTGCGCTGCGCTGCGCGGTGTCGCCGGGCTTCGCGTTCGACTGCTCGGGCTGCGACGCCGGCTCTGGAGCTGACGCGGGCGCAGCATCAGGCGCGACACCGCCGTCGGCGGCTGGCTGACTCGGCGCTTCGCGATCCCGATCCGCTGCGGGCGTGGAGGTCTGCGACTCCGCGGACTCACCACGGCCGCCCCGCGAGAACGCATTCCGGATGCCTTGCAAGGGCCCCTTGCGCCCACGGCGCGGGCCGAGGCCTCGACGATCATGGTCGACCGCGAGGAGGTACTGGAGTCCGCCCAAGATCGCAAGCACGCCGCCCGCGGCGAGCAGGGGCCCGGCCCAGGGGGTATTCCGATCCTGTGCCCATACGAGCGACACGTCCTTCGGCACCGGCTGCGAGCCGTCGGAGGCGATGAGCACCGACTGATCCGCCGTGAGCGCCACCGGTACTCGGAGCGTCTCGGTCTCTGCTCCGGTTCCCGCCTCGTCGATGACGCGCTCCTCAAGCCAGAGGTCGGATCCGCGCGGATCGAGCCCTGTCTTCGCGGCCTCTGCTTCGCTGGTGGTCGCGTCGTCCGCGGGTGCCGCGTCGATCGCGGGCGCGATGAGCGCGCTCAGCAGCTTCTTGCCGTTCGTGTCGACCGACAGCTCAGCGTGCGAGAACGGTTCGACCCAGCCGCGCACGTCGCGCGTTGCCCCGGTTGCCACGAATGCGTTCTCGCCCTTCACGACCACGTTCGCCTGCCCCGGCACCTTCGCGAAGTCCGCGCCATCGATCACCGCGTATGCGGTTTCGGACTTTGTGTCGACCGGGAAGCTGATCTCTGCCGGGCCCGCCAGGAATGTTCGCTGGCCCAGCCCCAGAATCAGCAGCACGCCTGAGAGCGCGAGCGTCGCAATCGCTAGCACGTATCGCACGTGAGCTCCTCCACAAGTTTGTTCGTCGGGATCCTGCCCCTGAGACGGTGGCCTCGGGTACGCAAAATGGGTCCCTCAACGCTCCACGCTACCGGAGCTTTCCGTGTGGCACATGCGGAACGTCTCGATATTTGCCCCTGGGACCGCGCAGATCACTGCACGGCACCCCCCGATGTGAACTATCATGAACCCTTACATGCCCGCGCCGCCACCCCGGCTTCTTTTTCTCACGCGCGCGGGAACGCCCCCGTTTCAGATTCCGGAGAACACGTGTCCGAAGCAGCCCAGCCCTTCTCCCCCGCCTTCCGCGGCTACAACCGCGAGGAGGTCGACGAGCGGCTCGGAGCACTGACTGGGCACATCGCGACGCTACAGTCCCATCTCGAAGCAGTGCAGTCCGCGCACCAGCAGGCGAGCACTCTGGGTCAGGAGCAGCGTCAGCTGATCGCCGAGTTGCAGGAGCAGGTCGCTGAGCTGGGTGCGAGCGGGTACTCCGGGCTCGGCCTTCGCGTCGAGAAGAGCCTGCAGGTTGCCGAGGATCACGCGCAGCGCCTCATGGCTCAGGCCGACCTCGACGCGGAGAAGCTGCGTCGCGCTTCAGAGGAGGAGAGCGCGCGAGTCTTGGCAGCGGCGCAGGCCCGCGCCGACGAGCTGGTGCGCTCGGCATCGGAGCAGGCCGAGGTGCTCATCACCGGTGCACGCACCGATACGGCTGAGCAGGATGCGGCGGCGAACGCTGAGCGCGAACGCCTCATCGATGAGGCGCGTCGCTCCGCCGAACTGACGCGAAGCTCCGCCGAGCGCGAGGCCGCGGCGGCACGGGAAAGTGCCCATCGCACCGCACAGGCTGCGCTTGCTACCGCGCAGGCCGAGGCTGAGCGTGTCACCGCCGAGGCGCGAGCCGCCGCGGATGAGCTGCGCAGCGAGACCGAGCGCAGCGCAGTGACGCTGGCCCGACAGCAGGAAGAGAGCGCGCGCGAGGCAGAGCTCGAGCGGGCCCGACTGGTGCGCGAGGGTGAGCGGGCTCGCGCGGAGTTTGCCGCTTCGCGCCAGCGCGAGGAGGCTGAGCAGGAAGAGCGGTTCACTGAGCGCAGCCGCCAGCTCGAGGCCGAGGCGGATTCGCAGCGTCGCGCATTGAACACTGAGATGGAGTCGCTCCGCGGTCGCATTGCACAGGAGCGTGCCGAGCACGACGCCGCACTTGCGAGTGAGCGCGAGCAGCACGATCGCCGTATCGCCTTTGAGCAGCAGACCCACCAGGACCGGGCCGCACAGGAGCGCACCGAGCACGAGGCGGCGATCGCCCGCGAGCTCGAAGCGCACCGCGCCGAGCTCGCGACGCTGACGGATCAGGCCCGACGCGAGCAGGAACGGCTGACCACCCTCGCGGAGCAGGAGCGCGGGGATGAGCGCAGCGCTCTCGAGACCGAGCTTGCTGCCGCCCGCGAGGAGCAGGAGAAGCTCCTCGCGGGCGAGTTCAGTGCGCACCGCGAGCGGATCGGCGCCGAGCGCGAGACGCACGACATGGCGATTGCGCAGGAGCGTGCACAGCATGACGAGTCGCTTCGCGCGGAAATCGTTGCGCACGAGGCTCGCCTCCGCGACGAGCAGGAGGCGCACGACACCCGCATCGCAGCAGAGCTCGATGCGCACCGGACCACGCTCACATCTGAGCGGGATCAGCACGATGCCGCCCTCTCCGAAGAGCGGTCCGCCCATGACGCGCAGATCGCAGATGAGCGAGACAAGCACGAGACCCGGATCGCGAGCGAGCGCGAAGAACACGAAGCCCGCATCACCGCGGAGCGCGCGGCGCACGAGGACGGGATCGCCGCGGAACGCGCGGCCCACGAGGAGCGAATCGATGCGGAGCTCGCCGCGCACAATGCACGGATCGATTCCGAGTCGACGGCGCACGCCGACCGCATCGCCGCAGAGCTCGCTACGCACGCCCAGGAGCTCGATTCGGCGCGCACAGCGCAGGACGCCGCTCTCGCCGCTGAGCTCGCGGACCACACCGCACGCATTGCTGAGGAGCGCCACGCTCACGAAGAGCGCATCGGTGGCGAACTCGTGACCCACCAGGACCGTCTCATCACCGAGTGGGAGACGAACCTCGATCAGATTGCCACGGCTCAGCAGGCTCACGCCGACGAGATCAGCACGGAGCGCGAGCGTGCAACGCAGCTTGCGCTGCGCGAGCGTGCAGCGCACGAGGCAGCCCTCAACGACACAGCGGCTGCGCAAGAGGAACGCCTCGCCGCACAGCTTGCCACGCACCAGCAGCAGCTCGCGGATGAGCTCGCAGCGGAGACTGAGCGGGCCAGGATCCTGCGCGAGGAAGCCGCGGAGGCTCTCGGCCTGGAGCGAGAGGAGCTTGAGTTGCGGATGGAACGCGAGCGCGCGCAGCTCAAGGCAGACCTTGCCCGCGAGCGGGAAGAGCACGATCGAGAGATCGCCGCGGCGCTCGCGCAGCACACTGAGGAGCTCCGCGTTGCGCGCGAGACCCACGAAGCCGCGATCGCGCGCGAGGTCGCCGCGCAGCGCGCTGCAGTCACCGAGGAGACGGATCTGCTCCGCGCTGACACGGTTGCCGAGCTCGCGGAGTACCGGAGCACAGAAGAGGCCCAGCTTGCCGCGCAGCGCGCGGAGACCGAGGATCGCCTGCGCGAGCTGCAGGAGCAGATTGACACCGATACTCGCGCGTTCGCGCTGAACTCCACGCAGCAGCGCGAGGAACTCGAGCAGGATCTCGCGGAGCGGCAGCGCACCGCCGCAGAAGCAGCCGAGCGTGAGACGACCGCGGTCTCAGCGGAGCTCGCGGAGCTGCGTGGTCAGCTCGAGGCCGCACGCGCCGAGTACGAGATCATTACTCGGGACGCCGCGCAGGAGGCACGAACGACGCGCGCCACTGCGGAGCGTCAGGCCGCCGAAATCGTTCTGGAGGCTGAGCGCCGCGCACAGTCGACCTTCGCCGCGGCCGAGGACCGGGCGTCGAAGGTGCTGGCTGCTGCTGAAGATCGGATGACCCAGCTGAAGGTGGAGCGCGGCGCGGTCGCCCGATACTTCGAGAGCCTCGGCGAGGTCATCACGAACGCGCAGAAGATGAGCACCGTTGCCGGTCGGCTCGTTGATGCTCCGGTTGCCGATGCGCTCACGAGCGACGACGCCCAGGCAGGCGAGGCGAGCGTCACGCCCGAGGCCGGCGGCACCACGCAGCCCGCAGCCCAGTAGCTCGCTTCCGTGTGGCGGTGCCGAGCGCACCGCCACACCGGCACTCACTCCCCCTCTGACAGACTGGACCCATGACTCTTACGGCTGCAGCAGACGGATCCGCACTCGGAAACCCCGGCCCCGCTGGATGGGCCTGGGTGATTGATGATGCGCAGTGGCGTGCCGGTGGGTGGCCGAAGGCGACGAACAACCAGGGCGAGCTCATGGCGGTGCTCGATCTCCTGATCGCGACCGCTGATCGAGCCCAGGAAGAGCTGCTGATCCTGTGCGACAGCCAGTACGTGATCAACTCGGTGACGCAGTGGATGCCAGGCTGGAAGCGCCGTGGCTGGCGAAAGGCTGACGGCAAGCCCGTGCTCAACCGGGATCTCCTTGAGCGCATCGACACGGCGCTCGAGGGTCGCAAGGTGCGGTTCGAGTGGGTCAAGGGCCACGTCGGTCACCCGCTGAACGAGGCCGCCGACGATCGCGCGCGCGCCGCTGCAACCGCCTTCAAAGCAGGGCGGGCACCGGATGCGGGCCCCGGGCTCGCCGACGCCGCCCCACGGACCTCACCTCAGCTTGATGTGAGCTCCTCCACGTCCGCGGCAGAGCCGACGCTCTTCTAGCTCGCGCGGTACCACGGAGCTCGGGCTACGCGAGACGCCAGCAGTGCGCGTGGTAGTGCCGGCGATCCTGCACCGCGGCGCCGTCACCAAAGAGGTGCTCCGCTGACCACGCCACCACATGCGCCTGACCGATCGGAATCCCTGAGCCGCAATCCGGGCAGCGGTACTCCTTCTCGGCGCGCGCTGCAGAGATCTCACGCACGAACCACTCTCGTCCGCGTCTCGTGACGCGCTGAGCTCCTCCGTGCGCAAGGCGGGAAACGTCACGCAACTCGCTCGGAGGCGTGCGACGGTGCTTACGCGGCATAGCGGGCCTGGATCACCACCAGTGGTTTGCGGTCCAGAACGCGTACGCGTCCTTCCAGCTGCCATAGCGATCCGTCGCATACCCGGTCGCCCACCGCAGGTTGTCTACCGGGTCGTAGCCGTTCCCGGGAACCTTCGAGCAGGGGTAGGCCTGGATGAGTCCGCAGGCGCCCGAGCTCGCGTTCGTTGCGTTCGGGTTCCAGCTGCTCTCCTTTGAGGCGATGTAGTCAACGAAACCCCAGTCCGACTCAGCGATGCCTGCGGCGCTCATCCACTCAGCCGGCGACCCACCGCCGGAGAACTTAGGCGGCGCACCGAGGTCGGCTGATTCGGCTCCGTCCGGGGTCTCCCCCGCGAGCTCAGCGGCCTTCTTCGCCTCTTCCGCGTCCTTCTTCGCCTTCTCGGCGGCGGCCTTCTCAGCCTTCCGGCGTTCCTCCTCCGGGTCCGGCAGCTGCACCACGGGCACCTCGGCGTACACGAGGTCAGCCTCGGGCGACTCGTTTGGCGTGAATTCCTGATGGATGCGCTCTTGGAACGCCTGGTACGCGAGCACCTCGTCGTCGGCCTGCGCACTCGGAAGCGCGAAGGGTGCGATCACCGCGGCACCGAGGAAACCAGCGACGGCGAGCCCTGCAATAGGGGCGCGAAGCCGGGATCGACGGGAGACGGAGGAAGAGTTCACGGAAGCCACAATGTAACGATTCTATCTCAGCAACGCCAGATCGACAACGGAGGCGTTCAGGTTCACGGATACGCCCGGGATTTCGAGCTATCGGGTCGAAAGAATCAACTCCACAACGCCGTCGAGCAGTGCATCAACCTGATCTTCGTTGTAGCCACGCCACTGCGAATGAAACACCACGTCGCGCACCTCTGCGGGCGAGAGTTCGAGCTCACGGCGCTCGAACATCTCGGAGACACGGTCGAGGAACGCATCGACCTGTGAGCGGCGATACCCCGTCGCGAACAGGCCGCGGCGGCGGAACCGGCGACCGCGGGGGCGCTGGATTCGACCGCGCACTTCGGAGAGGAGCGCCCGGGTTTCGTCCCACCACGCGTCCTCCCCCGCGGCGCGCACCTTCGCACGGCGTTCACGCTCGAAAAATACTTCTTCCAACCTGTCGAGCGCCGCGTCGACGTAGCGCGACGAGTAGCCGCCGCGCTTCATGGGGAATGCGGTGTGCCGGATCGTCTCGGCGGTGAGCGGCGCACCGTCTGCCGTCGCACCCTCGTAGGCCGAGCGTGCGCGCTGCAGGAACGCGTCAACGGGCTCCTGCGCGTAGCCGAGTTGGGAACCTGTGGCGATGGGAAAAGCTGTGTGCACTGCACCATTCTCGCGTGCGCGCGCGTGGGCTTGCTGGGAACGGGCAGACATCACACGACCCCGAGGACCAGCGCGACGCCGTAGACGCCCACGGCGGACGGGAGCAGTGAATCAAGGCGATCAAGGAACCCACCGTGGCCGGGGATCCACGAGCTCATGTCCTTCACCCCGAGGTTGCGCTTGATGAGCGACTCGGTGAGATCGCCCCCGGTCGCGGTAAAGAGAACCACGACGCCGAGGATGATGCCCACCCACCAGGGCTGTTCGAGCGCGAACACTGCGACCGATACTCCAACCGCCATGGCGAGCACAGCGGCGCCGAAGAATCCCTCCCAGGTCTTGTTCGGGCTGATGCGAGGCGTCATCTTCGTACGGCCCAGCGTGACGCCCGCGGCGTACGCTCCAACGTCGACCGACACCACAATCGAAACGAGCGCGAAGACCCACCACTCCCCGCGCTCGCCGTCCACGAGCAGCACCGCGAAGGATGCGAGGAACGCGACGTAGACGAGCGTGAAGAGACCGGAGAACACATCGCGGACCAGCGTGCGCGGTGGGGTTTCCCAGGCAGGGAAGAGCCCTTCAACGAGCCGCCACACGGTGAGCAGCGCAGAGCCGGCGAACAAGCCGAGGAGCATCCCCTCGGCTCCCCAGAAGAAGGCTCCGCCGACAACGACCAGGCCCCCCAGCACCACACCAACGCGTGGCACTCGACGGCCAGAAACACGGAACGCCGCGGCGAGCTCAACGAGCGCCACGGAAACGATCACTGCGACGAGGCCAACAAACACCTCACGCATGAGAAACAGGCTCGCGAGGAACACCCCGCCGAACACGAGGCCCGACAGGATCGCGAAGAAGAGGTTGCGCCCTGCGCGAGCCTCAATGCGCGCGTTCGTGGCTTCGAGCTGCGCACGCGTGGATTCAAACGCGTTGCGCAGCTCGTCACGCCGCTCGGAGCCGGTCATACGGCTCAGACCTCCAGCAGCTCAGCTTCTTTGCGCTTGAGCGCATCATCGATCTGATCGATGAACTGCTTCGTCACGGTCTCGAGCTCCTTCTCGGCGCGAGTGATCTCGTCCTCGCCGATCTCGCTCTTGAGCGCCTCAAGGTCGCCCATACCTGCACGGCGAACGTTTCGGATTGCCACGCGAGCATCCTCGGCGCGGCCCTTGACGATCTTGACGAACTCCTTGCGACGCTCCTCGGTGAGCTCGGGAAGCGCGACGCGGATGACGCTGCCGTCGTTCGAGGGGTTCGCCCCGAGGTTCGGCATATCGCGGATTGCCTGCTCGATGTCCTTCATCGCACCCTTGTCGTAAGGCGTGATGATGAGGCTGCGCGCGTCCTGGTTCTGCACCGAGGCGAGCTGCGGCAGCGGCGTAGGCGTGCCGTAGTAGTCCACCTGCAGGTTCTGCAGCAGGGCGGGGTTCGCGCGGCCGGTACGCACCGAGGCGAAGCCTTCCTTCGCGGACTCGACCGCGCCGTTCATGCGGTCCTTAATATCGACGAAGACCTCTTCGATCACGGTGCTCTCCTTATGTGTTGCCGAACTGAATCAAGCTTAGCGGTGAACGAGCGTGCCGAGCTTCTCGCCACGAATCGCCGCGGTCACATTGCCCGCGGGCTCCATGCCGAAGACGCGCATCGGCATGCCGTTGTCCATGCACAGGCTGAAAGCGGTCGAGTCGACCACTTTGAGGCCCTGCACCAGCGCTTCCCCGTAGGTGATGTCATCAATCAGCGTAGCGTTCGGATCCTTCGCGGGATCGGCCGTGTAGACCCCATCGACGCCGTTCTTGGCAACGAGGACCTCTTCAGCGTGGATCTCAAGTGCGCGCTGCGCCGACACGGTGTCCGTCGAGAAGTACGGGAGCCCCGCACCGGCACCGAAGATCACGACGCGGCCCTTCTCGAGGTGGCGAATCGCGCGGAGCGGAATGTAGGTCTCAGCGACCTGCGTCATCGTAATAGCCGACTGCACACGGGTTTCAACGCCCGCCTGCTCAAGGAAGTCCTGCAACGCGAGCGCGTTCATGACGGTTCCGAGCATGCCCATGTAGTCAGCGCGCTCGCGGTCCATGCCGCGCTGCGAAAGCTCGGCACCGCGGAAGAAGTTGCCCCCACCGACAACAATCGCGACCTCAGCGTGCTCCATTGCCGCTGCGATCTCGCGAGCGATCTGGCTCACGACGTCGGGGTTCACCCCGAGCTTGCCCCCACCAAAGGCCTCGCCAGAAAGCTTCAGCAGTACTCGACGCTTACGGTCTGCGGTGTCAGTCATGTGGGGTCTCCTTCGCGGGGAACGGGTGGGTGAAAATTTGGGAGGGCCTCAGCTGAGGCCAATACTAGTGCGGGCATAGCACGGGACCCGGACCAAATTGGCCCGGGTCCCGTGACTACCAGTTAGGCGCCGACCTTGCTGCGAGCGAAGCCGGTGACCGTGATGCCGGCCGCCTCAGCGACCTTCTTCACGTCGCGCTTCTCGTCGTCAAGTGCGTGAACCTGCTCGCCGAGAACGACCTGCTTGAAGAACGCGTTCAGACGCCCCTCAACGATCTTCGGGAGTGCAGCCTCAGGCTTGCCCTCGTTCTTCGAGATCTCGGTAACGATCTCGCGCTCCTTCTCGACGTCAGCCGCGGGAACCTCGTCGCGCGTGACGTAGAGCGGATCAGCGAACGAGATGTGACGCGCGATGCTGAGTGCAGCCTCTGCGCCGTCGCCCTCGTAGCCCACGACCACGCCGATCTGCGGGGGCAGATCCTTCGAGGTCTGGTGCAGGTACACCGACGTGGCCGGAGCCTCGACGCGCGTGACCTTGCGGAGCACGATGCGCTCACCGATGATGGCGGACTCGTCAGCGATCACGTCAGCGACGGTCTTGCCGTCGGCGGGAGCCGCGAGGGCCTCCTCAGCCGTTGCAGCACCCGCGGCGGTGATTGCGTCGAGGACGCGCTCAGCCAGAGCGATGAACTTCTCGTTCTTTGCAACGAAGTCGGTCTCGCAAACGAGCTCGATCATCGTGGCAGCACCCTCGGTCTGACGAACCGCGACGAGACCTTCGCTCGCCTCGCGGTCGCCGCGCTTTGCGACGCCCTTCAGGCCCTTGAGACGCAGGATCTCAATCGCCTTCTCGATGTCGCCCTCAGCCTCGACGAGTGCGTTCTTGCTGTCGAGCATGCCAGCGCCGAGACGCTCGCGCAGCTCCTTCACAGCGGCCATGCTTACTGCAGCCATGTGTGACTCCTTCTGAGTGGTTCTGAACGTGTAAGGGGAACCGAATTACTCGGCAGCGGGAGCAGCAGCTTCGGTCGCCTCAGCGGCCTCAGCGGCGGGTGCCTCAGCGGCGGGCGCCTCGGTTGCCTCAGCGGCGGGGGTCTCTGCACCGAGCAGCTCGACCTCCCACTCAGCGAGCGGCTCAGCCGCTGCCTCGCCGGCCTCGGGCTTCTGGTGGCGCTCCATGAGGCCCTCAGCAACCGCGTCAGCGATCACGCGGGTGAGCAGCGCCACCGAGCGGATTGCGTCGTCGTTACCCGGGATCGGGTAGGTGACCTCGTCGGGGTCGCAGTTCGTGTCGAGGATGGCGATCACGGGGATACCAAGCTTCTTCGCCTCGTCGATCGCGAGGTGCTCCTTCTTGGTGTCAACCACCCAGAGAGCCGAGGGGGTCTTGCCCATGTTGCGGATGCCACCGAGCGACTTCTGCAGCTTCTCGAGCTCGCGCTTCTTGAGGAGGAGCTCCTTCTTGGTGAAGCCGCTCGTGGTGCCCTCGAAGTCGAGCTGCTCGAGCTCCTTCATGCGCTCGAGGCGACCGGTGACGGTCTGGAAGTTCGTGAGGAGGCCACCGAGCCAGCGCTGGTTCACGTAGGGCTGGTTCACGCGGGTTGCCTGCTCGGCGATGGCCTCCTGGGCCTGCTTCTTCGTGCCGACGAAGAGAACGTTGCCACCGCGGGCAACGGTGTTCTTCACGAAGTCGTACGCGGCATCGATGTAGCCGAGCGACTGCTGCAGGTCAATGATGTAGATGCCCGAGCGCTCGGTGAAAATGAAGCGCTTCATCTTCGGGTTCCAGCGGCGGGTCTGGTGTCCGAAGTGGACGCCGCTGTCGAGCAGCTGGCGCATGGTTACGACGGCCATTGCCGTTCTCCTGTTCTGCGCACCACGAATGGCACGCGCTTTCGGTTTGTTCGATCGCGGGTGCGATCAGATCCTGGTGCCCTCGGGCCCCGCCGCTTCGATCAGAAGATCCGAAGACCGGTGGCGGTGCGCCGATGAGTGGGCACGCGAAGTCACCTCTTTCGAGGTGCGTCGACCAGTGTAGCATCCGGGGCCTCTGGAAACCGCACGCGGCGGCGCGCTTTCGCGTGTCGTTTGCGCGACCCCGGCGGACCGCCCTCGCTCACATTTCCTCGAGCCGCGCCGGTCTCGGCAGTGTTTCCACAGGCACGGAGTTCCTCCGTGCACGGGCAGCGCGGGATCGCACACTCGAGGCATGCAGATTCCTTTCGTTTCTTCCCCAGGGGTTCGCGGCGCACTGTCGCAGGGCGAGGCGGCGCCCGGGGCCCGCACTGCGCGGTTCCGCGCACGGTCGATCCTGGTGCAGGGCGTGCTCTGCGCATTCTTACTCACGGTGTCCCCCGGAGCGAGCGCACTCCCGCGACCTGTTCCCAGCGCTGAGGCCTGGGCCGCACCTCGCTGGCTGCCACCCCTCGCGGGGACGTTCACGGTGTCCGGGGCGTTCCGAGCCCCGGACACTCCGTACACCTCGGGACACCGCGGGGTTGATCTGCCCGCCGTCCCCGGCGAGTTGGTCAGCGCCCCGGCCGCAGGAACGGTCACGTTCGCTGGGGTGGTGGTCGATCGTCCCGTGATCTCAGTTCGCGTGGATTCTGCGACGGTGTACTCGCTCGAGCCGGTTGCGAGCACGGTGGCCGCTGGCTCACCTGTCATTGCTGGCAGTCAGATTGGTGAGGTCGCTCGCGGCGCGCACTGCGCTGCCGAGTGCGTGCACCTGGGGGTGCGCGTGGACGATGAGTATGTCTCCCCCATGCGGTTTCTGCTCGGCCGCCCGGAGCTGGTGCCCTGGCGCGAGTGAGTTGCCGCTACGCCCGCGGGTGGGCTTGCCGATAGCGCTCCGCGAGCCGCTCGGTCGAGACATGCGTGTACACCTGTGTGCTGGCGAGGCTGGAGTGCCCCAGCATCTCCTGCACCACGCGCAGGTCGGCACCCCCGTTCAGCAGGTGGGTGGCTGCAGTATGCCGAAATGTGTGTGGGCCGCTCGGGCCCCCGCCTGGCTCCTGCTCGAGTTCTCGCGACACCAAGCGATACACAGCGCTCGGCGTCAACGGCGCACCCATCACCCCGAGAAAGAGCGCAGTCTCAGCGCTCGTTCCGCCGGCTGCTGGTTCTGCGCGCGTCGCGAGCGCCGGCCGCGCGGACCGCAGGTACGTGGTGAGGGCCCGATCCGCGGGGCCGCCGTAAGGCACGACCCGTTCCTTTCCGCCCTTGCCGAGCACACGAACGGTGCGTTCTCGCTGGTCGAGGCCCGCCGGGGTGAGCCCGCACAGTTCGGAGACACGCAGCGCAGTAGCGTAGAGCAGTTCGAGCACAGCGTGATCGCGCTGCGCATCAGGGTCGCCGCCGGCCGCACGCTGCTCGGCGCGCCTCAGAATGCGTCCGATCTGTTCGTCGCCGAGCACCCGTGGGAGCGCACGCGGTGCCTTGGGCGTGCGGAGGCGAGACGCCGGGTTTCCTGGAACGAGCTGCTTCGTCTCGAGCCAGCCGCCGAAGGACTTCAGCGTGGCGACGTTGCGTGCGAGTGTGCTCTGCGCGAGCCCACGCTGTTGCCGATCCCACAGCCAGGCACGCATGAGTTCCAGGTCGCACTCGGCGAGCTGGGTGGCCCCCGCGTCTGCCGCGAAGTCAGTGAAGTCGGCGAGGTCACGGCGGTACGCGCGAACGGTGTGCTCGGAGTACCCGTATTCTGCGTGCACCGCGGTGAGGAACGCTGCGGTGGCGCTCGTGAGATCCATGCCTCTATTGTCGCCGCTGCAGCGCCCACCGCGGGGGCGCGTCCCCCGGCGTTTCCCGTCGCACCGCGCTGCCGAGCAGCTCGAGCTCAACAAGTGCGCGTTGCGCTTCCCGAGGGTCGAGCCCTGCGAGCTGCGCCAGCCTTTCCGCGGTGCGAGAACCGCGCAGCGGAAGCGCGTCAAGTACTCTGCGGTGCGTCTCGGGCTGCCGCGGTTCGCTGTCATCTGCGGCCGCGTGCGTTTCGGTTTGTGTGAGTGACCATTCGCCGCCCCCGGCTTCGATGAGCTCCGTGAGATCACGCTCACCGGTGATGAGGGCTGCCCCGTACTCCTGCACGAGGCGGTGGCACCCCGCAGACGCCGCGCTCGTGATCGGCCCGGGCACAGCACCGAGTGGCCGCCCGAGCGTCGCGGCGTGACCCGCGGTATTGAGGGAGCCGGAGCGTGGCCCGGCTTCCGTGACAAGCGTTGCGTCGGCAAGCGCGGCGATCAAGCGATTGCGCTGCAAAAACCGCCACCGTGTCGGCGCAGCCCCGGGGACGAGCTCTGAGCACACGACCCCCTGCTCTCGCACACGCGCAAGCAGAGTGTCGTGAGCGGCCGGGTAGACGCGATCAGCTCCGCCCGCGAGCACGGCGACGGTGGGGCGCTCTGCGGCGAGCGCGGTGCGGTGCGCGACAGCGTCAACTCCGTAGGCTGCGCCAGAGACGATGACGCGTCCGCCCGCCACCGCGGCTGCTGCGAGCTCAGCGGTCACGTGCGCGCCGTAGCTCGTGCACGCGCGTGCGCCCACGATCGCGAGCGAGGGCGCGCTGAGGTGCGTTGGATTGCCGCGAACCCAGAGTAGGTGCGGCGTGTGTGCGCCAAGATCGTTGAGTTGCTGGGGCCACGCGGGGTGGGTGGGGGTCACCACGCGCATGCCGAGCTCGACAGCACGCTCGATGTCGGAACTCGCTGGGGTGTCAGCGATGCGGGGCCGCCATCTTCGCAGCGCAGCGGTGATGGCCGGGCCGCTCGGCGGCTCCCCCGCCGCCGCACTCCCTAAAGGGGCCTCTGTGCGGAGAAACCGCTCGTCGAACTCACGCGGGTGCGCCCCTCGCGCGACGAGGGCGAGCGCAGCGGGCGCGCCCAGCCATGCGATGAGGGTACCGGCGGTCGCATCGCCTGGTTCGGTGATGCGAGACCAGACGATTCGTGCGAAGAGTTCCGCGAGCTCGGCACTGGTGAGTGCGAGCTCTTCGTGGGGTGCTTCAGCGCGAGTCCCAGGTGCGGATGTAGCGTCGAGCCGCAGCTCGGGCAGTGCCCACAGCGTGTGGAGCTGAGCGCTCGTTACGGGGTCGGGCATCAGCGGCGTCGCGAGGTCGTGGCCGGTCACAGCACTCCTCCGCTTCGGAGCACGAGCGCCTGGGCGATCTGTTCGCGGCGCGGGCGTCCACCGCCTGCAAGGTCGGAGATGCTCCACGCGACGCGGAGCACTCTGTCGTAGCCGCGAAGGGTCAGCGCCCCACGGCTGAGCGCCCGGTCGAGGATCAGTGTGTCTGCGGCGGGAAGTTTGAGCGCGGAGGTGCGAAGCCAATCACCTGATACCTCAGCGTTCACGCGCCACCCGGTGCCGGCCAGTCGAGCTCGCGCGCTTGCCCGCGCCTCGGCAACCCGTGCGCGCAAATCCGCGCTCGTGAGCACGGGGCGCGGTGATTCGGGCTGTCTCGCACGGGAGACCCTTCGGAGCTCAAGCTGAAGATCCAGGCGGTCAGCAAGCGGACCCGAGATGCGTTGCTGGTATCGCACGCGTGCGCTCGGCGTGCACCGGCACGGCAGTTCGGGGTCCAGGGAGTTCGCGTTCCCGCAGGGGCACGGGTTCGCCGCGAGGATGAGTTGCACTCGCGCGGGAAGTGTTGCTCGGAGCTGGGCTCGATGGATTTCCACACGCCCAGATTCAAGAGGCTGCCGCAGCGCTTCCAGGACCGTTCGTGAGAACTCGGGGGCCTCATCGAGGAACAGCACGCCACGGTGGGCGCGGGTGAGGGCACCCGGGCGCACCGCGTTGCCGGCCCCGCCGCCGATGACCGCCGCGGCGGATGCGGTGTGGTGCGGGCTCTCAAACGGTGGAGTGTGAATCAGTCGTGTGACAGTGGCCCCGCTGCCGAGCGAGGCAATGCTGCTGACTTCGAGTGCCTCGTCGTCTGTGAGTTCGGGCAGGAGCGTCGGCAGCCGGGAAGCGAGCAGCGTCTTCCCAGCCCCGGGCGGCCCGAGCAGTGACAGGTGGTGCCGTCCCGCAGCGGCAACCGTGAGCGCGTCGATCGCGTCTTCCTGACCAACGATCTCTCGCACATCATTGTGCGTTTCGGCGGGTGGGAGCTGCCGCGTGCGGCGAGCGGGTCGGGTAACACGGCGCCCACACCCCGGCACGCCCCGGTGCCATCCCACCGCCTCACTCACATCACGCACTGCGATCACCTCGAGGTCTGGCACGAGCGCGGCCTCACTCGCTCCCTCTGCGGGCACCATCACCCGGGCGAAGCCGAGCGCCTGCGCCGCAATTGCGAGCGACAGGAGACCAGCGGGCCGGCGCACATCGCCGCCCAGCCCGAGTTCACCCAGGTGCGCGGTCTCGTGCAGGCGCGCACCGCTCAGGTGCCCGGAGACGGCGAGGACCGCCAGCGCGATTGCGAGGTCGAAGCCTGCGCCGTGCTTGGGGAGCGCTGCCGGGCGCAGGTTGACGGTCACGAAGCGGTCGGCGAGCGGCAGGCCCGCCTGCGCGGTCGCCGAGCGGACCCGCAGTTTTGCCTCGGCAAGAGCGGTGTCGGGCAGCCCAATGATCGCCATTCCCGGAAGTTGCTGCGACACCGCGGCCTCGACGGTGATGGCGGTTCCTTCCATGCCGGTGAGCGCAACAGATGAAGCCCGGTACACACCGCCGCTCACGCGACACCTCGCAGATGCTCGAGCCTGGGCCCCGCGTCTGCACGCAGCAGGATGCCGATTACGTCGATGCGCAGCCGCGCAGACACCTCCCCGCTGCCGCTCAGCCATTCGCCCAGGAGGAGCCGCAGCCGTGCCACTTTCTGCGGGGTCACCGCGGACAGTGGTGTGCCATAGCCGGTACCCCGCCGAGTTTTCACTTCAACCGCAACGAGCGTGTGCGCGGTGCGGACGATGAGGTCGAGCTCACCGCGCCGACCACGCCAGTTCCGCTCGAGAATCTCGTAGCCGTGCTCAGCGAGGTACGCTGCGGCGAGCGCTTCCCCGCGTGCGCCGAGCGCCTGGCTCTGCACGGCGCGAGCGGACCGGGCAGCTCGGGCTGACGACGCGGACAGTGTGGGATTCATTGGAGCACCTCCTGCCGCAATCATCGGCAGCGGGGTACCTGGCGTGAGGCCCGATCCCAATCTTGTGAAGAATTCGCACAGAATCGGCGTGGTGGCGGCCCTGTGAGCGGGTTGTCCCGCACACAGGGTGCACCCTCAACCTCGAGCTACAGCTTCGCCCGGTCGTACAGCGTGTAGATCTCGTCGAGTACGGCTTCTCGCGCGGTGCCTTCGACCTCGCGATACGCCGAGTACAGGTGGTCAAGCTGGGCGCGCACCTCGCCGCCCAGCGCATCGTGGCGTTCGTTCCAGGCGCGTTCGTTATCAGTCCAGTACCCCACCAGGTGCGTGTGCGCGGCGGGGAACCCGAGCGTCTTTCGCAAGTGCGACCGCACCCTCCGGGTCATGGCGGACTCTCCGGCGACCCACACCGTCTCGCTCCCGTCCGCGGCGAGCTCGGCGCGCACGCAGACGTCTGCCACCCGGCTCGCGTACGCGCCGTTCCCGCTCTCGTACAGCCAGTTCGCGCACACGATCCGCTCGGCCGCTGCCGCGGGGAGGCGCGCATCACTCGCATCAGCGACCTCGCAAAACAGCCGGATCTCGGTGTCGGGCCGAGCCTGTTCGATGATGCGCTCCACGGCAGGCAACGCGGTTGCGTCCGCCGCGAGGCCCCCCGCGTGGCGGACGAAGTCAATCGTCACCGCGCCCGCCGAGTGTGCGCGGACCGTGTACGTGCGCATCGGAGCAGGGTCAACCCCCGCCGCGAACTCCCACCCGCGCCCAACCGCCCTCGGAATCCGTGGCTCCTCACCGGGAACGTCGGGAAAGAACAGCCGCACGTACTCGTCAGGCGACCCTGTCGTGGGGTAGCCGGCGAGGTCGCTTCCGCCCAGCACCACTCGCATCATGCCGGGGCTCAGCACGGTCTTCTGGCACACTTCTGCGCGGTACACGCGCGCCGTCGGCGCATCCATCGTCGAGACCATGAACTACCGCTGCAGTGCGTCGGCGACCTCGGGCACGAACTCGTCAAGCACCCACGGCACCGACAGCACGGAGGGTGCGGCGACCGCCTGCGACACCTCGCGGTCGGTGAGCCACACCGCACGGTCGTTCGCGATCGGCTGCCATTTCCGGAAGAGGCTCTGCGCCAGCGCGAGGTCGACCTCATCCTGGTTGTTCACCAGCCCGAGGAACACGTCGGCCTCCACCTCGTCGATCTCTTCGAGACTCACGCCGAAGTAGAGCTCGTCGGGGAACTTCTGCGCCCGCTCAGCGACCTGGGGCGAGAGGGTCAGCCCGAGATCCTCGATGATTCCGATGAGCGAAGTGGTGGGCGCGTAGAACCCGACATCGGTTCCGCTCTCGCTCACGCCCGTGGAGTACACGAACGTCGACTCAGCGAACTCGGGATGCTCGGACCCGTGCTGGGCGATGTCCTGCTGCGTCTCAGCAACCAGTTGCTTGGCGAGCGCGGGACGACCGAGCGCCTCACCGATGAACTCGGTGTGCTCTTGCCAGTCGAGATACCAGGGCTTCTCCGGGTACGCGAGCGTGGGAGCGATCTCTGCGAGCCGCTCATACTGCACATCCGTGATGCCCGAGAAGGGTGCGATGATCGCGTCGGGCCGCAGCGCGAGGATCTGCTCGAAGTCAATCTCTCCCCCGCCCAGATCGGTGAGCGTTGCGGGGATCGGGGATCCCGCGCTCTCGACCGCCTCGCGGAACCAGGGCACGAGCCCGTCATCGTCGCCAGCCCAGCTGACCGGCACCGCGACCGGGGTGATGCCGAGTGCCACGGCGATGTCCTCGCTTGCCCAACCGATCGTCACAATGCGCTCCGGTGCTTTCTCAAGCGCAAAGGTGCCGAAGGCGTGCTCGAGCGACACGGGGAACGCTCCCGACTCAGCTTCGCTCACCACAAGCGATGACTCCGCAGGTGCTTCCGCCGCGGGCCGTTCCGAGGTGCACCCGGTGAGCACGAGGGAGGCTCCAAGCAGCAGCGCGAAAGCACCGCGGGCGTGGGCGCCCGGGCTTCTGCGTCGTTGGGTGGCAAGACGAGTCATGATTCTCCTAGCGATGTCCTGTTCACAGTGGTGAACAGTTCGAGCCTAGGAACGCGCGATGTTGCGGATCGCGCAGAACGTGTCTGATTCTGCGCATACCGCGGCGCACTCGCGCAGGTACGCGCCGGGAGTCTGCCCGAATTCCTGTCGGAAGGCTGAGACGAACGCGCTGGGCGAGTGGTACCCCACGCGCTTCCCCACCGTCGCGACCGGGAGCCCCTCTGCGAGCAACGACATGGCGGCGCCCACCCGCACCTGTCTACGCCAGCGCACGAAGCTCAGCTCCGTGGTTTCGGCGAAGGTGCGCGCAATCGTGCTGACGCTCGTCCCCGTGATGACCGACCACTGTTCGAGCGAGCGGTCATCTGCCGGGTCCGCAAGAATTGCGCGGGTGATCTGGCGGATTCGTGGATCGCTCGGCACCGGCAGGCCAGCGGCGTGCGTGTGCGAGTGACGCACCATATCGATACACACCTGCTGGGCGCGGAGCCGCTCGTCTGCTTCCATCCCTGTGTCGTTCAGGTATTGCAGCATTTCCATGAGCGCCCGGCTGAGCCGCACCTGAGTGGGCTGCTCGACGGAGAGCGCACGGAAGTAGGTCGCGCCAATGCGCGCGGAGCGCATCACCTGCGACGCGTGCACGGCGTTCGGGGGGACGAGAATCCCCCACCCCGGCCGGAGCACGTGGATGGCACCGTGGATGTTCACGTTCACCACACCGGAGACGACCCAGATGAGCTCGGCGACGCTGTGACTGTGTTCGAGCCAGCGTGCGCTCGACGGCTGCTCGCGCACCATCGTGGTGAGCAGAAACGGGTATGGGATCAGCTCTGCGGGATCCGAAATCCCGTGCACCTCAGCAGGGGCGGCGGGAGAAGGCGGCGCAGATGGCATGAAATAAGGCTAGCCTAAGTTTCATGCGATGATGACGTTCGGGCACACCGATAAGACCCGTTCGCCCAGCGCCCTTCACGCGGCACCAGGACACTCGAACCGCCTCGGCGGCCGTTCGGCTACTCGTCGAGCGCGAGCTCCTGCGGCAGCGAGAACTCGCGCGCCGAGAGCTCCTCGACATTCACATCCTTAAACGTGAGCACGCGTACCGACTTCACGAAGCGGTCGGCGCGGTACACATCCCACACCCACACATCGCTCATCGTCAGTTCAAAATAGAAGTCACTGCCGGCATCCTGCCGCTTCAGATCGACCTCGTTTGCCAGGTAGAACCGGCGCTCAGTTTCGACGACATAGCGGAACTGGCTCGCAATATCGCGGTACTCGCGAAACAGCGACAGCTCAGCCTCACGCTCGTAATCGTCCAGCTCGTCCTCATTCATCCCGTCCATCCTACGCCGTCCCGCCGAACGGCGCCCGACCGGGCGCAGGCGCGCAACACACGGGGTGCGAACGGGATTGACTTATTCGAACATATGTTCGAATATTGCTGCATGAATTCGACCGCGACCGTGCACTCGCTGCAGCAGCGCATCTCCGAGATGCAACCGCTGCGGCTGGACGAGCGCGCACTTCCCACCTCCGCGGGGCTCCGCTCGCTCCTCCCTGGCGGCGCACTCCGAGCGGGCGCAAGCTACACGGTGCGTGGCTCGCAGCAGCTCGCGCTGGCCTTTCTCGCCGCAGCCTCGGCTGCGGGCGCCTGGTGCGGCGTGATCGGGCTGCCGGCGTTCGGCGCGGAGGCCGCCGCGGCGCTGGGCATCGCACTCGACCGCTGCATCGTTATTCCCGAGCCGGGGGCCGAGGCGATCGGCCTTGCTGGCGCACTCAGTGAGGCGCTCACCGTGGTGCTCGTGCATACGCCCGCACGGCCTCGAGCCGGCGATGCTGAACGCATCGCCGCGCGCATGCGCGAGCACGGTTCAGCGCTGGTCGTTTCCGGTGACTGGCCCAACCCCGAAAGCGCCCTCAGCGTCACCGCCTCACGGTGGAGCGGTCTGGGGCACGGCGCGGGCATCCTCGCGACCCGCGAGCTCGCGGTCCAGTCGCAAGATCGGCGCGGGATCCGGCAGCACCGTGTCCGCTTCGCCGACGGTGCGGTGGCGGATCGTGCGGTGGCGGATCGTGCCGTGGTCGAGCAGGTACACGTACCGGGCGCGCAGCTTCCCGCGGCAGGTGCGCCGAAGCTGCGCGCGGTCCCAGATCTCCGGGCGGGTGCTAGCGTCGGCGCGGGTGAGGAGCATCATGCCCGCGGCTGAACGAGTGCTGGTGCTGTGGATCCCCGACTGGCCGATCCACGCGCACCTCCGCGACCGCGCGGCGCAGGCGCGCAGTGCGGCAGCGCAGGGGCTCCCCGCCGCGGAGCCCGGCGCGGCGACGGACATGGCTGACGCGGCTCCCGAGGTCAGCCCGTCCTCGCCGACGGGAGCAGCGCCGCAGTGGCCTGCGCTCGCGCTCGTCGCGAACCACCGCGTCGTGGCGTGCTCCCCAGCCGCTCGCGCTGAGGGGGTGCGGGCTGGGCTGCGCGAGCGCGAGGCGCAGGCGCGCTGCCCCTCGCTTGAGGTGCATGCGCACCGCCCCGAGGCCGATGCACGAGAGTTCGCACCGGTGCTCACCGCAATCGAGCAGCTCGTGCCCGGCGTCGAACCGCGCAGGCCCGGGCTCAGCGCGATGCGTGTGCGCGGCCCCGCGCGCTACTACGGGGGCGAGGAGCCCGCCGCCACCGCGCTTCTGCAGCTCGCAGCCGAACTCGGCTTCGACGACGCACGCGTAGGCATCGCCGACGGCATCTTCGCGGCAGAGCAGGCCGCGCGCTCGGCGGCTGAAGCGCCAGGGCTCTCGCCGGCTGGGCCGGGGATCATGATCGTGCCGCCCGGCCAGGCGCCCGCGTTCCTCAGCGCGCTGCCGGTGTCGCGCGCCGCGCCACGCGATTTCGCCGAAGTGCTGCATGGCCTCGGCATCCACACGCTCGGCGCTTTCGCCGCGCTCCCCGAGGAGGCGGTGCGCCAGCGGTTCGGTGCGAACGGGATCGCGGTGCACCGCCGCGCAACCGCCGCGGGCCCCGGCCACGGCGCCGAGCTCCGACCACGTACACCCGCGCGGGAGTTCACGGTGGAGCTCGCGTTCGAACCCCCGATCGCCACCGCTGAGCAGCTCGCCTTTGCGTGCGCCGCGCTCGCCGAGCAGTTCGTGTCCGGTTTCACTGCGGAGCGGCTCGTGTGCACCGCGCTCCGCGTTGAGCTCACCGACGATATCGGCGTGCATCACGAACGCGAGTGGGCGCACCCACGCCACTTCACCGCGACGGACGTGCTCGGGCGCATCCGCTGGCAGGCCTCCGGGCTCTCGCACGACGCGGAGCGCGGCGGGGCCGGTATCACGCTCGTGCGCCTCACCCCCACGCACACCGACCGGGCTGCGGCGCACGAGCCGGGGCTCTGGAACACGGAACCCGACGAACGCGTGCACCATCAGCTCAGCCGCGCGCAGAGCCGACTGGGGCACACCGCGGTCGGCACGATGCAACTCGGCGGCGGCAGGTTGCTGCGCGACCGCCAGCGCCGGGTGCCCTGGGGAACTCGGCACGCCGACGCCACGGGACACGCCTCAGCGGCTGGGCCGTGGCCGGGTGCACTTACCGGCCCAGCGCCTAGCCTGGTCTTCACCACCCCGCTCCCCGCTGAGCTCCGCGATCGCGCGGGCACGCTCGTGCGTGTCGACGCGGAGGATCTCCTCACCACGGATCCGGCGCAGCTCACCGTAGCGCACACGGTGCTGCCCACCCCCGTGCAGGGGTGGTCGCCCCCGTGGCCGCTCCGCGAGCACTGGTGGGAGGGCGCGCCCCCACGCTTCCGGCTGCAGGTTGAGCTCAGTAACGGCGATGCGTGGCTGCTCTATACCGAGGCCGGCGGCTGGTTTGCCGAGGGCCGCTACGACTAGTTCTCCCGCGGTACCGGGAGGCAGACAGAAAAGGACACGCAATGGGGTGGAACAATCCACCGCTCCCCTGGGCGGAGCTGGAGCGCACGCTCTCCGGCCGATCCCGCCCAGCAGGCACTGAGCGGAGCGCCGGGGATGCGCGCGGTGGGCGCCCAGCGCCGCCGCCCAGCGCGGCCCCGCCGCCCGACCGGGCGAGCGAGCGAGACCCCGCGCTGCCACACGTCCCGTACGCGGAACTCCATGCGCACTCCCACTTCAGCTTTCTCGACGGAGCGTCCTCCCCGGAAGAGCTCATAGCTGAGGCCGCCACGCTGGGCCTCGAGGGGATCGCGCTCACCGACCACGATGGACTGTACGGGGCTGCCGCGTTCGCCGACGCCGCCGAGCTTGCCGGACGCCGCGCCGCCGCCGGAACCACCCCACCTCTCACGGTGTACGGCGCAGAGCTCTCGCTCGGCCTTGATGCACCGCAGCTCGGCGCCACCGATCCCATGGGCACGCACCTGCTCGTCCTCGCGCAGGGAACGAGCGGCTACCACCGGCTCGCGGGTGCCATCACCGAGGGGCAGCTGAGCGGTGGCGAAAAGGGGCGCCCGACCTACGCGCTCGACGAGCTTGCCGCGCAGGCGGGCGGTGAGTGGGCGATCCTCACGGGATGCAGAAAGGGTGCAGTGCGCAAGGCGCTCGCTGCGGGCAGTACCCGCGCTGACGAGGAGGATCGCGCTCGCGCGGAGTTGCGCAAACTCACCGAACTCTTTGGTAGCGAACACGTGTTTGTGGAGCTCACCGATCTCGGGCACCCGGGAAACGATGTGACCAACGCGCGTCTCACCGCGCTCGCGGCTGAGTTCCACCTGCCCACACTCGCCACGGGCAATGTGCACTACGCGAGTGCGGCAGAGGCACCGCTCGCGGAGGCGATGGCAGCCGTGCGTGCGCGGCGCAGCCTCGACGAGCTCGACGCGTACCTCCCGGCCTCCGGCGCGGCGCGGCTCCGCTCCGGCGCAGCGCAGCTCCGCCGTTTCGCGCGCACACCCCACGCGGTGGCTCGCACCGTGCCGCTCGCGCAGACCCTCGCGTTCTCGCTCCGCGCGGCTCGACCGCGGCTCCCCCAGCTTCCCCTCCCACCCGGCGAGACCCAGATGAGCTGGCTGCGGCGCCTCGTCTGGGAGGGTGCCGAGCGCCGCTACGGCAGCATCAGCGACCCGGTGCGCGAGCGCCTGGAGCGCGAGCTCACCGTCATCGAGGAGAAGGACTTCCCCGGGTACTTCCTGATCGTCCACGACATCGTGCAGGAAGCCCGCCGCCGCGGCATCCTCTGCCAGGGGCGCGGCTCCGCGGCGAACTCCGCGGTGTGCTTTGTGCTCGGCATCACCGCCGTCGACTCGATCCGCTACGACCTCCCCTTCGAACGATTCCTTTCGAGCATGCGTGACGAGGAGCCCGACATCGACGTCGACTTCGATTCAGAGCGGCGCGAGGAGATCATCCAGTACGTCTACGACAGCTACGGCAGGCGCAACGCGGCCCAGGTCGCAAACATCATCAGCTACCGCCCGAAGGCCGCGATCCGCGACGCGGCGAAGGCGCTCGGGTACGGGCCGGGCCAGCAGCGGGCGTGGACGAAAGCGATGGAGCGGTGGCGCGCCATCGAGGAAGACCCAGACAGCCCGATCCCGCTCCCGGTCCAGCGCCTGGCGCAGCAGTTTCTCACGGCGCCCCGTCACCTCGGCATCCACTCGGGTGGCATGGTGCTCACGGAGCGCCCGGTCGGTGAGGTCTGCCCCATCGAGCACGCGCGCATGGAGCGCCGCACCGTGCTCCAGTGGGACAAAGAGGGCTGCGCGAGCATGGGCCTCGTCAAGTTCGATCTGCTCGGCCTCGGCATGCTGAGCGCGCTGCAGAAGAGCATGGACCTCATCGCCGATGCGACGGGTGAACGGTGGACCCTCGAGACCGTGCCGAAAGAAGAGCCGGGCGTCTACGACATGCTGTGCCGCGCCGACGCGATCGGCGTCTTCCAGCTGGAGAGCCGCGCGCAGCTCAACACGCTCCCCCGGCTGAAGCCGCGCAGCTTCTACGACCTCGTGATCGAGATCGCCCTGATCCGCCCCGGCCCCATCCAGGGCGGCGCCGTGCACCCCTACCTGCGGCGGCGCAACGGCACCGAGCCCGTCACGTACTCGCACCCGAAACTCGAGAAGGTGCTCAAGCGCACGCTCGGCGTGCCGCTTTTCCAGGAGCAGCTCATGCAAATGGCGATGGCGGTGGGCAACTGCTCCGCAGAAGACGCTGACCTACTGCGCCGCGCCATGGGGTCGAAACGCGGTGAGGAGCGTATCGACGCGCTCCGCGACACGCTCTTCGCCGGGATGGCGAGCAACGGGATCGTGGGCGAGGACGCACAGCACCTGTATGACCAGATTCAAGCGTTCGCGAGCTTCGGCTTTGCCGAGAGCCACTCGATCAGCTTTGCGCTGCTCGTCTATGTCAGCTCCTGGTTCAAACTGCACTACCCCGGGGCGTTCCTTGCCGGCCTGCTCCGCTCCCAGCCGATGGGGTTCTACGCCCCGCGCACCCTCGTCGCCGACGCGCGTCGCCACGGCGTCGAGATCCGTCCGGTCGATGTGCAGCGCTCCGGCGCGCTCTCCGGCCTCGAGGCCCGCGCCGATCCCGCTGCGGGCGCAACGGGATCGGGATCAGCGCGCACCGCAGCCGACGCCGGTTGCACCGCCGATGAGCCCGTCCGCGCGCTCGCGCCCCACGAGGCCGATGCGACCGTTCCCCCGTTCGAGCCGGGCCTGCCCGACACGAGTGGGGCCCACCGCAGGGATGGCGCCTTCGCCGTGCGGCTCGGACTCGCCGAGATCCGCGGCATCGAAACCGCCACCGCGGAGCGCATCGTGCGAGCGCGCGAGGCCGGCCCGTTCCTCGACCTCGCCGACCTTGCGCGCCGCGCAGACCTCGACCGCACCCGCATCGAGGCGCTCGCGGCGGCGGGTGCCTGCGACAGCCTCGGCGTGAGCCGCCGCGAGGCGCTCTGGTCTGCCGGGCCCGCCGCCGACAACCGCGAGCGCTTCCTCCCCGGCATCGCCGTGCATGTGCAGCCGCCGCTGCTTCCCGTGCTGAGCCGAGAAGAACAGACCACCCTTGATCTCTGGAGCACTGGCATCGCGACGGGCGACCACCCGCTCGCACTGCTGCGGGAGGAGCTCGATGCCCGCGGCATCACCCGCTCCGACCGCACCCGCCACACGCCACCGGGAACGCAGATCAGCGTTGCGGGACTCGTCACGCACCGTCAGCGCCCCAGCACCGCGGGCGGCATCACCTTCCTCACGGTGGAGGACGAGGTGGGCACGGTGAACATTGTCACGTTCGCGCAGGTGTGGCAGCGCAACCGGCTCGTCGCACGGTCAGCACCTGCGCTCATCGTGCGTGGCATGCTTGAGCGCTCCCCCGAGGGCGTCGTTAACGTCATCGCCGAGAGCTTTGCGCCGCTCGCGGCGCCCGCCAGCGTGCGCTCGCGGGACTTCCATTGAAACCCCTGGTGCGGCCCATTCTGCGGCTATGCTGGCGACGTGAACCCTTCAACGGCACTGCTCACTGACCACTACGAGCTCACCATGGTGGACGCGGCACTCCACGCCGGCACCGCCGAACGTCGCAGCATGTTCGAACTCTTCGCCCGACGCCTCTCCGGCGCCCGCCGCTACGGCGTCGTCGCGGGCACCGGCCGCCTGCTCGAGGCGATCCAGCACTTCCGCTTCGGCGACGAGGAGCTCGACTTTCTGCGCGAGCACCGGGTGGTCACCGATCGGACGCTCGACTGGCTCGCCAACTACCGGTTCAGCGGCGATATCTGGGGCTACCCCGAAGGCGAGGTGTTCTTCCCGGGCTCCCCGCTCCTCACCGTCGAGGCAAGCTTCGCCGAGGGTGTGCTGCTCGAGACGCTCGCGCTCAGCATTCTGAACGCAGACTCCGCGGTCGCCACCGCGGCTTCCCGCATGCGCCACGCCGCCGCGGGCAAGCCGCTCGCCGAGATGGGTTCGCGCCGCACGGGTGAGTACAGCGCGGTCGCTGCCGCACGCGCCGCCTACATCGCGGGCTTCAGCGCGACCTCCAACCTCGAGGCTGGCCGTAGCCACGGCATCCCCACGATGGGCACCGCCGCACACAGCTTCACCCTGCTGCACGACAGCGAGCGCGCGGCCTTCGAAGCGCAGGTGGCCACCCTCGGCACCGACACCACGCTGCTCGTCGACACGTACGACATCGAGCAGGGCGTGCGCACCGCCATCGAGGTTGCCGGCACCGAGCTCGGCGCCGTGCGCATCGACTCGGGCGACCTGCCCGTGGTGGTGGCCCGCGTGCGCGAGTTGCTCGACGAGCTCGGTGCAACGCAGACGCGCATCACCGTAACGAACGACCTCGACGAGTACACCGTTGCCGCCCTCGCGGCCTCGCCCGTGGACAGCTTCGGCGTCGGCACCTCCGTGGTAGTCGGCTCTGGCACCCCGACGATGGGCATGGTGTACAAGCTCGTCGCGCATCAGGACGACTCGGGCGAGTGGATCCCGGTCGCAAAGAAGTCCGCGGATAAGGCATCCGTCGGCGGACGCAAGAGCGTGCGTCGCGCGCACACCCCGCGCGGCGTTGCCCGCGCCGAACTGATCTACCTGGGCGACGGGCCCGCGGGCACCACCGAGGGCGAGGCAGGCGACGGCCGCGAGGTGCTCGTGCCGTTCGTCGTGGCTGGCGAGCTGCAGCCCGGCCACACCGGAGCCGACGGGATCGCCGCGGCTCGCGAGCGCCACACGCTGCGCGTCTCCGAGTTGCCACCCGTCGCGATGAGCCTCACCCGCGGCGACCCTGCGATCCCCACCGAGTACCGCTAGCTGTTGCGGGCAATGGGGGTGCTGACGTTCCTCGAAGGTCCCCGCGCAGACGGGTACGATGGTCTCTATGTCGAGCCCTGAATCGGACACTCAGGGGCTTTCGGTCACGCCGTCAGCCCCTCACCTCCGCCAAGCCCCTAGCTGATTGCACGCTACGCGCAGCATGTCCTTCGGGCGTCCTTGAGGCGCTGACCGTGGTGACGAGACGTTCTCTTGTTCGTTCTCTCGCTTCGGAGCTATCTCGATGCCTTTCGCTCTCTATCTTCTTGCCCTGGTGGTCTTTGCCATGGGCACTTCCGAATTCATGCTCGCCGGTCTCGTACCCGACATCTCTACGTACTTCGGAGTTTCCGTGGGGGCCGCTGGTCTCCTGACATCGGCGTTCGCCGCAGGGATGGTGATCGGTGCACCAGCGATGGCCGCGCTCACTCGTCGCCTCCCGGTGAAAGCGACACTCCTGGGTTGCGTGATCGTATTCGCGCTGTCCCACGTCGTCGGGGCGCTCACGCTGGATTTCACTGTTCTGTTCATCACGCGCGTAATCGCGGCGATCGTGAATGCAGGCTTCCTGGCGGTCGCGTTGGGAGCGGCGACGAGACTCGTAGCGCCCGACGCCAAAGGTCGAGCCGTGGCGGTTCTGCTGGCGGGTACCACCGTCGCCACCGTCGCAGGTGTACCCGCAGGTGCGCTGCTTGGGACGGCACTCGGCTGGCAATCGACGTTCTGGGCGATCGCACTTCTCTGCGTCCCCGCCGCGATCGGCATCGCTGTGGGCTTCAGCTCTGAAGCCCACGACTCATCAAAGGAGGAGCCATCCTCGACCTCGCTGCGTGTGGAACTGGCGCAGCTGGCATCCCTGCGCCTCGTTCCAACGATGCTGCTCGCCGCCCTGGTGAATGCCGGCACCTTCGCCACGCTCACCTTTCTCGCGCCGATCGTTACGGACACCGCCGGCCTGAGCCAGTGGTGGGTACCGGTGGCCCTTGTGCTCTTCGGTGTCGGCTCCTTCATTGGTGTCACCGTTGCAGGACAACTCTCGGATGCCCGACCCAGGATCGTCATCGTGGGCGGTTGCAGCGTTCTCGTGCTCGGGTGGGTCGCGCTGGCGCTCTGTGCAACGAACCCCGTTGCCCTGCTCGGGCTCGTATTCCTTCAGGGAGTGGTGGGGTTCGCCGTCGGGAGCACGCTGATCACGCGAGTGCTCTATGCCGCGGCGGGTGCACCCACCATGGCGGGGTCATACGCGACCGCGGCACTCAACATTGGTGCGGCTGCCGGTCCCGTGCTCGCCTCTGCCGCACTCAGCGTTATCCCGGGAGCACTCGGACCCGTTTGGGTAGCTGTGCTCGCGAGCGCCACGGCACTGCTGCTCGCAGTTCCGCTTATTCGGCTGATTGCCTCCGTCGAGAGCGAGGCGGTCAAGTGACGCACGCAAACTCGTCGCTGACGGCCGAAGGTCGTCGTCGCACCATCACCCGGCTCCTCGCGCAGCGGGGCCTGAACCAGCGCAAGTTTATTGACCCCAACGGGGAGGTGAACCAGCAAAGGCAGCGAGAAAGCCGTCACTGCCGTCGCGTTCCTCGGGCGTGCAAGAGCTTGGTTCGCTGAGCATGGCATCGCCGGGATCGAGCGCGTCGTGACCTCATACAGCTCGCCCGTACGACGAAGGGCCGCGATCCAGAATCTTGCTCTGGATCGCGGCCCTTCATCGTGTGCGGCGCCTCGGGCGCGCGCTACTTGCGCATGCGCTCGTAGACCTTCTTGCAGTCGGGGCACACGGGGAACTTCTCGGGATCCCGTGACGGCGTCCACTTCTTCCCGCAGAGCGCGCGGACGGGCTTACCCGTCATCGCCGACTCGAGGATCTTGTCCTTCGGAACGTAGTGCGAAAACCGCTCGTGGTCGCCATCCTCGATCTGCGAATCCTCGAGCAGCTTCTCAAGCTCGCGGTCGAGCACATCGGTGCCACCGGCGGGGCTCCCGGAGGAGTCGGAATCGCTGCGCGTAAAGAAACCCATGCCTCGATTGTAAACCTGCTCGCTGTGCGGCAACAGCCGGTTTAGTCGTAGACCTGCGTAACGCCAATCAGCTCCGGGCCGCTCCGATCGAAGATGCGCCCCCCGATGAGGATGCCGAGCACGAGGATCAACAGACCGTAGCCCGCACCGAAGAACGCGGCCCAGAGGTTGTCCCCCAGCGCCACGTCGGTGATCGCGGTGACCGCGAACCACACGGCGGGGATCGAGAGCAGGATCGCAGCAATCATCGACAGCGTCTGCGCAAGGCCGGAACCCGAGCCTGACCACTGCGGCTGCACGAAGGGGCTGTCGCCCGGTCGCGTAGTGGGGTACGGCATCATTACGGAGAAGATGCTCGAGACGCCGGCCGATACGAAGAGCACACCGAGGTTCATGCCGACCACCGCGGGCAGCACCCGCCAGTCGCCCATCACCGTCACGGTGATGCTCGAACCGATGAGCGCGAGCGGCACACCAAGCAGCAGCACGGGCGCGAGGCGGCCAGCGCGATCGGCGGCACCGCGAGTCCCGCTCGCCACGTGCTCCCAAATCGCGGTGGAGTCCATCGCAACGTCGTTGTGCTGCGACCAGCCGAGCAGCAGCAACACGATGGGCAGCGGCACGAGCGCAAGCCCCTCGAGCGGCACACCGGCGACCCAGAGCGCGAGCAGAATGAAGATCGGGGCGATCGGGATCGCGAAGAGCGCGACGCGATACCGCGGATCCCGCGCCCAGTAAGTGAGGAGCCGGGCGGCGATTGCGGGCGCCGGGCGGGCCGGGAAGCGCTCGAACCAGCCCAGACCGCTGCGCGCCACATCGGGGTCGATGGGTCGCTCAATGCGCGTGAGCGAGGCGCGCACGATCGCAAACCAGACGAGGCAGAGCACGAGAATCGCGGCGCCCACAACGGCCAGGCGACCAAGCGCCGCCGCTGGATCAGCACCGAGCGCAAGCGCCGCGAACGGCGCGCCGAAGGGCGTCCATCCGAGCACGTCCGCGAGATCGCCCGCAGAGTCGAAGCCACCGTCACGCGTCGTCGAGGCGATCGCGAACACCGCGACCGGCAGCGCGGCAACCAGCAGCACCGCGCCGATGGTCCGCACGAGGCCCTCGTAGCGGTCTCCCACCAGCAGCTTCGCAAGCGCGGAGGTGACCCGAGCGCTCACTACGGCCAGCAGCGCCGCAAGCAGCAGCGCAACGGGGGCGAGCCAGGCGGGATCACGCCACTCGGGGCGGAACACCGCGAGCGCGAGCAGCCAGAGCGCGAGCAGGAAGAACGGCCAGCTCACCACAGTGGTGGCGAGGAGCGCACCGCCAATGCTGCCCGGGCCCGCAGGCAGGCCGCCGAACTGCCGCGGCTCCAGGTGCCCACGGTTTGCGAAGAACGGCACGAGCAGGATCGCGCCGAGCACGATTGCCCCGAAGGAGATGTCCACCACAGCGCGGTCGTGCTGCGCCGGAATGAACCACGCGGGCGCCGCCGCGGCGACGACCGCGAGGGCTGCGAGCACGACGGCTCCGGCAATAGTGCGCGTGACCCGTCCGAACGGACCGCGCAGCGCACCGCCGAGCAGCGCTACTCGGAGTCGGAAGAGCCGTGCAGCCATTCGAGCCCCTTCTGCGTATCGCTCATGCCGGTCAGCTTCGTGAAGCGCTCCTCCAGGCTCAGGCCATCGCGCACCGCGTCGACCGTGCCTTGCGCGATCACGCTGCCATCAACGATGATCGAGACGTGGTCACACACGCGCTGGATCAGATCGAGGCTGTGGCTCGACATGACGACGCTCCCGCCGCCCGCGACGTACTTCTCGAGGATCTCGGTGACGTTTGCGGCAGACACCGGGTCGATCGTCTCGAACGGCTCATCGAGCACGAGCACCTCGGGCGCGTGGATCATGGCGCATGCGAGGGCGATCTTCTTCTGCATGCCCGCCGAGTAGTCGGACACCAGGCGCCCGAGTGCGGACTCCAGGCCAAAGGCCTCAGCGAGTTCCGCGGAGCGCTTGGCCACCGCTGCCTCGTCGACTCCAGCGAGGACGCCCGAGTAGTAGAGCAACTGCGCGCCCGTCAGCCGGTCAAAAAGTCGCAGCCGGTCGGGCAGCGAGCCGATGAGGCGCTTCGCCGCGGGGCCGTCGGTCCACACATCAACGCCGCTCACCGTCACTCGGCCGGAGGTGGGGCGCAACAGGCCGCTGATCATCGACAGCGTCGTGGTCTTTCCGGCGCCGTTCGGTCCCACAACTCCCGTGAACGAGCCCGCGTGCACCTGCAGCGAGACCTCGTTGGCGGCGACGACGGGTCCGTACGTCTTCGTGAGCATCTCGGTGCTGAGTACCACGGGGTTCTGCTCCGCCAGGCGACCCCGCTCGCGGGCACGCACCACTGAGGGCACGGGCACCTGAATGCGGCCGGTGCGGGGCGCCGCCTCGGCGGCGCGCTCTGCTGCGGGCTCAGGCGCCGGCGTCGCAGCCGGCTCAGCGGCGGGCGCTGCCGCGGGAGCCGGCGCTCCAGCGGCGCGGCTCGGACGAACTCGGGCTGCGCTGAGCGGCGCTGCCGCAGGATCTCCCTCGAAAACCGGAGCGCTCGACGCCGAGTTCTCTGCGGGCTCGGGTGAGGACGGTACTTCTGGAGTTACGGGCGGCACGTGAACCAATTTATCAAATCTGGAGCGCAGCGCGGCATGCGCGCCGGGATTCGCGAAAAGCGGCAGAATAGTCGTGTGAACTCTGCCCCACGACCGCCGCGCGCGAACGCCTGGTCTTCGCTCTGGTTGCTGACCAGGCGTGACCTGAAGGTGCGGTACTCAACGTCCCTTCTCGGGTACCTGTGGTCGATCCTCGACCCGCTCCTTATGAGCCTCATCTATTGGTTCGTGTTCACGCAGGTGTTCCAGCGTTCCGTGGGCGAAGAGCCGTACATCGTGTTCCTGCTCACGGCACTTCTCCCCTGGGTGTGGTTCAACGGAGCGATCTCAGATTCAACCCGCGCCTTCCTGCGCGACGTGAAGCTGGTGCGCTCCGTCGCCCTGCCGCACTGGATCTGGGTGGGGCGCATTGTGTGCTCAAAGGGCATCGAGTTCTTGCTCAGCCTCCCCGTGCTCGTGCTCTTCGCCGTGTTTTCGGGCGCGCAGGTGGGCTGGGGGCTGCTCCTCTTCCCACTCGCGGTCGTGCTGCACGCCACGCTCACGCTCGGCCTCGGCCTCATCATCGCCCCGCTCGTCGTCTTCTTCCGCGACCTCGAGCGCGCGGCAAAGCTGATCCTGCGCGTGCTGTTCTACGCCTCGCCCATCATCTACGGCGCGGCCGATCTCCCCGAGTTCGCTCGGCCACTCGCGTGGCTCAACCCACTCTCGGGCATCTTCGCGCTCTTCCGCGCGGGGTTCTTCCCCGACCAGCTGAACTGGCTGCTCGTTGCCACCTCGGCGGGGATCAGTGTGCTGCTGCTCGTCGTCGGCATTCTCGTGTTCCGCCGCACCATCGGCGGCGTCCTGAAGGAGCTGTGACGTGACTGAGCATCAGACGAGTGACACCTCGCCCGGCGCGGAGACGATCATCACGGCCGATGGCCTCGGCGTCCGCTTTCGCCGCAACCGTGGCTCGCGCCGCAGCTTCAAGGACCTCTTTGCAAGCCGCGCCCGGCGCAGTCGCACTGGGGAGTTTTGGGCGCTGCGCGATGTCTCGTTCACGGTCACGCGCGGCGAGGCGATCGGCGTCGTCGGCCGGAACGGGCAAGGCAAGTCAACACTGCTCAAGCTCGTGGCCCGCGTGCTCTTCCCAGATGAGGGGCGCGTCACCGTGCGCGGCGGCGTCGCCCCACTCATCGAGATCACCGGCGGCTTCGTGGGCGATCTCACGGTGCGCGACAACGTGCAGCTCACGGGCGGCCTCCACGGCCTCAGCAAGCGCCAGATCGCCGAGCGCTTCGACTCGATCATCGAGTTCGCCGGCGCCGAGGACGTGATCGATACCCCGTTCAAGCACCTGTCGAGCGGCATGAAGGTGCGCGTCGCGTTCTCCGTAATCTCGCAGCTCGACGAGCCGGTACTGCTCGTTGACGAGGTGCTTGCCGTGGGCGACAAGGCATTCCGTGCGAAGTGCTATCGCCGCATCGAAGAGTTGCTTGCGGAGGGCAAGACCCTCTTCCTCGTCTCGCACAACGAGCGCGATCTCCTGCGCTTCTGCTCGCGAGGGCTCTACCTCAACGGCGGCAAGCTGGTGCTCGACGGCCCCATCGATGAGGTCGTCGCGAAGTACAACGCCGATCACCCCGCCGGCTAGCCGTCAGCTGAACGTTCGCCTCCGCCGCGCGGAGAGCAGCCCAGTGTGGGCTACGCGTTTCCGCCGCGGCTGCGCCACGAGTCAGCGCGTGCGATGAGTTCAGCGATCGCAGCGTGGAACCGGCGCGTCGGGGCACCCGGCGTCGTGTCGCCGAAGTACCGCTGCGACCACGTGCCGAGCCGCTCGATCGCTGCCGCATCGTTGATCACCCGATCGGTCACCTCGGCCGCGCGGTCCAGCTCGCCCGCGTCGAGCCACTCGCACACGCTCAGGTAGCCACCCTCGTCAACCGCCGCGTCGGGGGCAACGGGCCGGGTCACCATGAGCGGCTTGCCCGTGGCCAGCCGGTCGTACACCATCGCCGAGATATCGCAGATCGCGAGGTCGGGGAGGCTCAGCTGCCAGCCAAGCACGGGCGACTGATCGTAGACGTGCTGCGCGCTGGGATCCGCCTGGTTGGCTGCCGCGATCATGGCGATGATGCGCTCGTTGGCCGCCCCGAACTCCGCGTCCACGACGCCGCTGCGCGGGTGCGGTCGGTATACGACCCGGTGCCGGCCGGTCGCGAGCAGCTCCGACACGAGCCGCTCTCCGTGCGAAGCGACCGAGCCGTAGCTCGCGGCGGGGCGATCTCCCTCCCAGGTGGGAGCGTAGAACACGACGGTGCGCTCGTCGGGCGTGAACGGCGGCTCGCCGCTCAGATGGTCGGTCTGGGGGCGGCCGATAGGAATCGTGCGCGCTTCGACGTCGTAGTCCCACAGCGCCGCCGCGAGCCGAGCGCGGGCGGCGTCGCCCGCCACCAGGGCGTAGTCGTACGCCTTGTGCTGATTGCTCGTCATATACATCTTGTCGCTCTCGCCGTGATTGACGAACACGTGCCAGCGCTGCCCGTACCGCATCATCTGGAAGTTGCGCGTGTTCTGGTTCACGTAGAGCACCACGTCGAGCTGCTGTGCTTCGATAACGCGCTCGAGGTCGGTCACCTTCTGCACGAAGGCGACGTCGAGCCCGCTCTCCTGCATCAGCTGCCGCGCGCCCGCCGCGTTTCGGGCCAGCACAAGCACGGGCCACTCCTGCGAGAGCTCCTGCAACGGCGCGTACCACTGGCGCATCTGGTAGATATTCACGTCGCTGTCGGCGAAGTAGACGGCCACGCGGAAGTGCTCCGTGGGCAGCGGACCACGCTTCGCGATCATCTCTCGAACCTCGAAGTAGGCCCGGCGCCCCTTCAACACTCGCTGCCCCAAACGGACCGCGCGCTTCATATCCTTCGCCAGCTGCATCGTTCCAGGATAGCCCCGCTTCCAGCCCCACGACCCGCGGCTGTGGGAAGATCAGGGGGTGCAGCTCCCCCCTCTCCCCGACTCCCCCGCCGTGAGCTTCGTGATGCCCGTGCTCAACGAGGAGGATTTCCTCGAGTCCGCGGTGCGCACCATCCTCGCGCAGGAGTACCCGGGCGAGAAAGAGATCGTGCTCGCGCTCGGCCCGTCATCGGACACGAGTACGGCCATCGCCGAGCGTCTCGCGGCAGAGGATCCGCGCGTGCAGCTGGTGGCAAACCCCGAGCGCGACATCCCTGCTGGGCTGAACCACGCGATCGCAGCGTCTCGCCACCCCGTGATTGTGCGCGTCGACGCCCACTCTGAGCTCACCCCCGACTACACGAGCCGCGGCATCGCAGCGCTCCGCGAGCACGCCGCCGCGGGCGTGGCGAACGTGGGCGGCATTATGCGGGCCGCCGGGCGCGGCGACGTGCAGCGTGCCATCGCGCGCGCCTACAACAGCCCGTTTGGGCTCGGCGGCGGCGCCTACCACGGGGACGGCACCCCCGGCCCGGCCGAGTCCGCTTACCTCGGCATCTTCCGCCGGGAGGCCGTCGACGCGGTGGGCGGGTACGACCCCGGCATTCTGCGCGGCGAGGACTGGGAGCTGAACCTCCGCATCCGACGTGCGGGGTTCACCGTCTGGTTCGATCCCGCACTCGAGGTGACTTACTGGCCGCGCGCGAGCTTTACCGACCTCGCCCGCCAGTTCTTTGCGACCGGCACGTGGCGCGCCGTGCTCGTGCGCCGCTACGGCCGCGCAAACCCCTGGCGCTTCTTCGCGCCCGGCGCCCTCGTCGTGGGGCTCGCGGTGAGCATCATCACGCTCCTCATCCTCGTGGTCGGGGCGCTCCCGTGGGCATCGGGCTGGCCGATCCTGCTCGCACCGCTCGCGCTCTACCTGCTCGGGATCGCGTTCGCCACGTTCCGCATCCCCGAGCAGCGCGGGGTGCGGGATCGGTGGCTCACGGTTCGCACGCTCGTCACGATGCACCTGAGCTGGGGCACGGGATTCTTGCGTGGGATCGTGTTCGGCGGCGGCCGCGTCGTCGATCGCTCGCGCATCAGCTGACACCGGAGCGCTACACCCCCTCCGCCAGCAAGCCGGTCACGCGATACGGGATCACCTCGCGCAGAAACAGGCTGGTCGAGGTGCGCTTGATGCCGGGGCAGAGTCGAATCTCCTCGCTTACCCGGTACAGATCGTCGGGGCTCTTCGCAACGACGCGCAGCAGCAGGTCTGTGTTGCCCGCTGGCGCGAAGCACTCGAGCACCTCGGGAATGTTTGCGAGCGCCTCGATGGCCTCGGCGATGAAGTGCTGATCAAGCTCCACCTGCAGGCTTGCGCCCACCGGTCGGCCGAGCGCAGCGGGCGAGATTCGGGCGCTGTGCGCGCGCAGCGCCCCCGCGGCGGCGAGTTTTTCGAGGCGCGCCTGCACGGTGCCGCGGGCGAGCTCGAGGCGCTGCGCAATCATCGCGGTGGGCATGCGCGCATCGCGATCGAGTTCGCGCAGGATGCGCCGGTCGGTGGCATCGAGATCACTCATTTTGCTCGCTTCCCGCTCGACGACGCGCCGAGCAATTGATCATATTGCTCAATTCTAACGTGATCGCTTGCGCGGAACGCCTGGTTCTCGCTCTACTTATGCACAGGACGCGGTCAGTGCGTCTCACGCTTCACCCCACCCGCTCGCGCCACACCCGGTGTGAACGGCAGGACACGCCCCACAAGGGCACGCCCACCCGAGGAGCACGCCATGAGCGCGACACCCACCCCTGTACGCCCACTCTCCCCCGCGGCCCACCACAGCCCACAGCAGATCCGCCCCCGAATCCGGGCCGCACTGACCGCCCTGACTCTGTTCACGCTGCTCGTCAGCGCGAACCTCACCACCCCGTTGTTCCCACTACTTGAGCGCACGCTCGACTTTGGTCCGCTCGGCACAACGCTCGCGTTCTCGAGCTACGTGCTCAGCCTTATTGTCGGGCTGCTCATCTTCCGCCGCTTCGCGGATACCGCGAACCGCCGCACGGTGCTCGTCGTCGCACTCGTGGTCACCGCCGTCGGCACCGCGGGGCTGGCGCTCGCCCCGAGTCTCGGCTGGTTCGCCGTAGCGCGCGCAGCGCAGGGCGCCGCGATCGCCTGCGCCACCGGCACCGCCTCCGGCGCGCTCCGCGCCCTCCTCCCCGGTCGCCCGGCGCTCGTGGGCCGACTCACGCTGCTCGCGAGCTCGGGTGGCGTGGCCTGCGGCCCCATCATCGGCGGTGTGCTCTCGCAGGGCGCCGCCCCGCTCAGCACCCCATTCATCACCCTCGCGGTCGCACTCGCGGCCCTCGTTCCAGCGATCCTCATCACAGCGCCGCACGAGCTCTGCCGCCCGGACACCGGCCCAGTGCCGATCGCGCTCGCGGATGCACCGCCGCGGGTCGCCCGCTCCGAGCGTCGGGCCGGACGCCAGTCGCCCGCAGCCCTGCGCGCGTTTCGGCTCGCCGCCGCCACCGGGTTTGTGAGCTTCACGGTGTTCGGCTTCTGCCTGTCGCTCGCTCCCTCACACTTCGCCTCGATCGTCGGCACCCACTCCCGGCCCGCGATTGGACTCCTCGCCGCGCTCACGCTCGGCGCATCCGCGCTCACCCAGCTTGTCCCGCTGCGCGGCGCGTGGCGTCTGCCCGGCGGCCTCACGGCGCTCGCTGCGGCGCTCGTGGGGCTCGCGCTCGCTGGCCCGCTCGGCAGCCCCGCGCTGCTCGTCGCCGCGGCGCTCCTCGCGGGTGTCGGGCAGGGCGTCGCCTTCCAGGCCGCGTTCACGGGAGCGACGGCCGCGGTCGACCCGCGCCACCACGCGTCGACGGTCAGCGCGATCTACACGGTCACCTACCTCGGCAGCGCGCTGCCCGTGATCGGCCTCGGCGTCCTCGCCGAGCGGCTCGGGTTGAGCACGGCGGTCACCGGCTTTGCGCTCGCCACCGCCATCGCCTGCGTGGCGCTTGCCGCCGCTGCACTGCGCCCCGCACCGCGCCGCGGGTAGCGGGCGGAATCCGTCTACTCGGCGAGCAGTTCGAGGGCCGCGCGATCCGCGTCGTCCAGGAGCGGCCCGAAGCGCTCGGCTACCGCGCCCCGCGCGATCCGCCCCGCTGCCTGCGCATCACGTCGCTCGATCGCGTCGAAGAGGCCACGGTCAATCGCAGCGGAGGCAAGCTTCACCCGGTTGTCGTGGTGCTCGCCCTCAGCGTCGCGCGCCATCATGCCGCGCAGCACCCCGGAGACCGCCTGCCCGCTCATCTCGAGAATCTGGTTGCCGCTCGCCGCCCACACGGCCTCGTGGAACTCGAGGTCGGCCGATGCGAAGTCTGCGGCGTTCGTGTCGGCCGCCGCCTGCATGCGCTCAACCGCCGCGCGCATACGCTCGAGTTGTGCGGGCGTGTGGCGCTGCGCCGCGAGCTTCGAGGCCGAGCCCTCCAGAATCACGCGGAACTGCACGAGCTCAGACACGCTGAGCGCGTCAGTGCCGATCATGGTGCGGAACGAACGGCCGAGCGTCTGCGACGACGGCGCGAGCACCTGCGGGCCGCCGCGCGTGCCCGGCTTCGACTCGATGAGGCCCATCGACTGCAGCACGCGGAGCGCCTCGCGCACGGTGGGGCGACTGACACTGAACTGCACCATGAGATCGCGCTCGCTCGCCAACTGCGATCCGATAGGGATCTCACCGGAGAGGATGGCTTCTTCGATCTGCTCGACGATGCGCTGGTACGTGTGCACAGGCACCGCCGGAGAAAAACTGTGGGTCGTCAACTGCGGGTCTCTCCTGTAGCTGGGGATCGCGCTCGCGCCGCGCTGCGCTTGGTCGATTCGCGCTGTTACGAAATTGCGCCCCAGTCTAGTCCCCGCGCAGTGGCCTTACCATGTATCCTGGTTCGAACCCCGTGGCCAGTACCCGGAAATCAAGGATGATTGGGAGTGAACATTGGTGCCACCGCACCGCCCCGGCCACGATGACGAGCACACCCCGCCCGTCCCACATATGAAACGAGCTGCGGCCGAAGCGTCGCAGCCCACCCCTCTTCTCGATAGGAAGCAACGATGCGACGCAGGAACTCCCTGACCCTCACCGCAACGCTGATCGCCGCAGGCGCCCTCGCGCTCAGCGGCTGCTCGGCGGGATCCGCCGGCGCCGGCGGATCCGGTTCGGGCGACGCCCCGACCACCGCGACGATCGCGCTCACCGGCGCCCCCGTGAACCTCGACTTCACGACCACCGCCGGCTCCGCAATCCCGCAGGCGATGATGTCGAATGTGTACGAGGGCCTCGTGCAGCTCGACCAGGCCGGTGAGATCCAGCCCCTGCTCGCGAAGTCGTGGACCATCAGCGACGACCGCAAGACCTACACCTTCACGCTCGAGGAGGGCGTCACGTTCTCGAACGGCGACGCGTTCACCGCCGACGATGTGAAGTTCAGCTTCGACCGTGTGAAGAGCGACTGGGTGTCCAGCCTCAAGGCGAAGATGGACGTTGTCGACAGCGTCGAGGTCCTCTCGGACACCGAGGTGGCCGTGCACCTGTCGAAGCCATCGAACGCCTGGCTCTTCAGCCTCGCAACCCCGGTTGGCGCGATCTTCTCCCCCGACGGCGTCGCCGACCTCGCCAACGCGCCCGTGGGCACCGGCCCGTACTCAGTCGAGACGTTCACCGCGAACGACAAGATCGTGCTGGATACCCGCGACGACTACTGGGGCGAGAAGCCCGAGGTCGAGTCCGTCACGCTCAAGTACTTCGCAGACGCAACCGCCACGACCAACGCGCTCCGCACGGGCGACATCGACGCGATCGTGAACCTGCAGGCGCCCGAGCTGCTCGACACCTTCGAGAGCGACGACAAGTACACCGTCACAACGGGCACCTCGAGCGGCGAGATCTCGCTGTCACTCAACAACAAGGCGGCCCCCTTCGACGACGTGCGCGTGCGCCAGGCCGTGCTGTACGCACTCGACAAGCAGGCGATCCTCGACACCGCATGGAACGGCTACGGCTCGCTCGTTGCGACCTACGCGACGCCGACCGATCCCTACTACGAGGATCTGAACGATCGCTACCCGTTCGATCCCGAGAAGGCGAAGGCGCTCCTCAAGGAGGCGGGCCAGGAGAACCTCAGCATCACGTACACCGTGCCCACGCGCCCCTACGCGCAGGCCGTGTCCGAGATCGTCGTCTCGCAGCTCAAGGACGTCGGCATCACCGCGAAGATTGAGAGCTCCGAGTTCCCCGCAGTGTGGCTCGACGAGGTCTTCACGAAGCATGACTACCAGATGACCACGGTGCTGGCCACAGAGGCCCGGGACATCCTCACCGTGTTCAACGACCCGAACTACTACATCGGCTACGACAACGCGAAGATCGCTCCCATCGCGGCGCAGGCCGATGAGGCGGACGAGGCCGGCTACGTCGCCGGGATGAAGCAGGTCGCCGAGCAGATCGTCGACGACGCCGCCTCCGGCGTGCTGTTCCTCTTCCCGAACATCACGGTCGCAAAGGCCGAGCTGCAGGGTCTCCCCGAGAACGCCATCATCGAGGCACTCGACCTGACCGAGCTCAGCTGGAAGTAACGGGGCACCCGCTCCACACCCCCGGCGGGCGCGAACCACACGGTTCGCGCCCGCTCTCACCCCCACCACCCGAGGACCGCGCATGGCCATACGGATTCTGATCAACCTCGCCCGATTTGCGGTGACCTATCTCGTCGCGACGGTCGTCGTGTTCCTCTTCATGCGGCTGATCCCGGGCGACCCGGCGCAGATCGCCCTCGGCGTGAACGCGACCCCCGAGCTCCTGGAGCAGACCCGCAAGGAGTTCGGCACCGACCGGCCGCTCATCGTCCAGTACTTTGACTGGGCGGGCGGCCTCCTCCGCGGCGACTTTGGCGTCTCCTACGTCACGCGCACGGACATCAGCCCGCTCGTGAACGACCGCCTGCAGGTCAGCCTGATCCTCGTCATCGCTGCCATGATCGTCGCACTCGCCATCGCGATCCCGCTCGGCACGTGGGCCGCGGTGAAGCATCGCAATCTTTCCGGCGTGGTCATCGGCGCGGGATCCCAGCTGGGCGTCGCGGTGCCCGGCTTCCTCGCCGCGATCCTCCTCGTGCTCGTCTTCGCCGTGGGCCTGGGCTGGCTGCCCGCGAGCGGGTGGACCCCACCCGGCGAAGACTTCGGCGACTTCCTCCGCCGCCTCATTCTCCCCGTGCTCGCGCTCGCCTCCGTGCAGGGCGCGATCCTCACCCGTTACGTCCGCTCGGCCGTGCTCGAGATCATGAGTGAGGACTACCTCCGCACCGCGCGCGCGAAGGGGCTCAGCAAGATGGGCGCCCTCGTGAAGCACGGACTCCGAAATGCCGCGATCCCGGTCATCACCGTGACCGGCGTGCAGATCGCCGCCCTCATCATCGGCGCGGTGGTGATCGAGCGTGTGTTCGTGATCCCGGGCCTCGGATCGATGCTGCTCGACGCCGTCGGCAACCGCGATCTCCTCACCGTGCAGTCGGTCGTGATGGTCCTCGTCGCGATCACGCTCGTCCTGAACCTCGTTGTCGACGTGCTCTACACGATCGTCGACCCCCGGATGCGAAAGAGCGCATAACCATGACGACGCAGAATCTCCCCACGCCTCCCGTGCAGGCGCCTCGCACCACCGCGATCGCCGCGCCCCGGCCGCCCAAGAAGCGCGCCGGCCTCTCCCCCACGCTCATCGTGGGCCTCGTGCTGGTCGCCATCGTCACCGTGGCCGCGCTCATCTCGTTCGTGTGGACGCCGTACGACCCCGTGCAGGCGATCGCAGCCGACCGTCTGCAGGGCCCGAGCGGCACGCACTGGTTCGGCACCGACAAGTACGGCCGAGACGTCTTCTCGGCCATGCTCTACGGCGCGCGCATCACCCTGTTCGTGGGCATCATCTCCGTCGGCATCGCGCTGCTCATCGGCACTCCGCTCGGCATCCTCGCCGGCATTCGCGGCGGCTGGATCGAAGAGGTCATCATGCGCACCTCCGACATCGCGCTCGCGTTCCCCGCGCTGCTCCTCGCGATCATGTTCAGCGCAGTATTCGGCGCGTCCACGCTCACCGCGATGGTCGCGATCGGCATCGCAACGATCCCGGGCTTCGCGCGCGTCGCCCGCTCCGGCACGCTGCAGGTCATGAGCACCGAGTACGTCCTCGCCGCGCGCGCTGCAAGCCAGTCCCGCTTCCGCATCGCGCTCCGCCACGTCCTGCCGAACATCGTCGGCATTGTCGTGGTGCAGTGCTCGGTCTCGTTCGCGCTCGCCGTGCTTGCCGAGGCTGGCCTCAGCTTCCTCGGCCTCGGCACCCCGCCGCCCACCCCGTCGTGGGGGCGCATGCTGCAGGAGTCGCAGCAGTTCCTCGGCACCCACCCCCTGCTCGCCATCATCCCCGGTATCGCCATCGCGATCGCCGTGATGGGCTTCAACCTGCTGGGCGATGGGCTCCGTGACCGATTCGATCCCAAGCTGAACGGGAGCCGCGGCTAATGACCACCTCTTCCCCCACACCGCAACCTGGCGCCAGCCCGCTGCTCGCTGTCGACGCGCTCAACGTCCGCACGCCGCACCGCACCCTCGTGCACGACTTCTCGCTGCACATGGCGCACGGCGAGCGCATCGGCCTCATCGGCGAATCTGGTTCCGGTAAGTCGATGACCACCACCGCGCTGCTCGGCCTCCTCCCCGCCGGGGTTACTGCCGACGGCTCGGTTCGCCTCGACGTGGCCGAGCGCCCGGGCAGTGCCGAGCGCAACCTGCTCGAAGCGCCCGAGTCCGAGCTAATGAAGATCCGCGGCCGTGACATGGCCATGGTGTTCCAGGAGCCGCTCACCGCGCTCAACCCGCTCATGCGCGTTGGCGCACAGGTGGCCGAGATCATGCTGCTGCACAAGCTCGCGCCGTCGAAGGCGGAGGCGAATCGTCGTGCAGTCGAGATGCTCGACGCGGTGCATCTGCCCGATCCCGCGCAGGCGGCACGCGCCTACCCGCACCAGCTCTCGGGCGGCCAGCGCCAGCGCGTCATGCTTGCGATGGCCCTGGCCAACGATCCCGCGCTGCTGCTGTGCGACGAGCCCACAACAGCGCTCGACGTGACCGTACAGCGACAGGTGCTCGACCTCATCCTTGAACTCGTGAAGAAGCGCAACACCGGGCTCCTCTTCATCACGCACGACCTCGCCGTCGTCGCGAACATGTGCACGCGCGTGCTCGTCATGAATCAGGGCGTCGTCGTCGAAGAGGGCACCACCGAAGACGTCTTTACCCGACCGCAGCATCCCTACACCCGGGGGCTGCTCGCTGCGAGCGACCTCGATGCAACCGACGCTGATGGTCGCCTGTTCACCGTCGCGAGCGCGAAGGAGTACGTGCCGCCCACCCGGGAGGAGCTTGCAGCAGAGGCAGCGCGGAGCGCCGCTGCCGACGCGGCGTCCGTCGCCGACGCGGCGGCGGAGCGCGCGGTTCCGGGCGGTTCCGCCGCGCCGGCGACGGGCGCACCGGACACCGAGACCGTGATGCGTGTGACCGACCTCGTCCGCACGTACACCCGCGGGAAGACGAGCCTCTTCAAGCCGGCCCCCGAGGTGCAGGCGCTGAAGGGCATCTCGTTTGAGGTGCCGCGCGGCGGCCGGCTCGGGGTTGTCGGTGAATCCGGCTCTGGCAAGTCGACGCTCCTGCGCATTCTTGCGGGACTCGACCAGCCCACCTCCGGCAGCGCGATCGTCGCAGGCAACGAAGTAGCAGGAGCGAAGGAGGCGCAGCTGCGTGAGCTGCGCCAACAGTTGCAGATTGTGTTCCAGGATCCGATGGGGTCGCTCGACCCGCGCATGACAGTGGAGCAGATCATCTCGGAGCCGCTCCTCGTGCGCGGCCGCACCGAGACCGCGGCTGAGCGTTCGCGCATGGTCGCGGAGATGCTCGAGGCCGTGGGGCTCCCCGCGTCTGCCGCGGAGCGCTACCCGCATCAGTTCTCGGGCGGGCAGCGCCAGCGCATCTCCATTGCCCGCGCACTGATCTGCCGCCCGCAGGTCGTGGTCGCCGACGAGCCCGTGAGCGCCCTTGACGTGTCCGTGCGCGCGCAGGTGCTCAACCTGCTTGCCGACCTCGTCGACGAGTATGGCCTCACGCTCGTCTTCGTGTCACACGATCTGAACGTGGTACGCCACCTGTGTGACTCCGTCATCGTGATGCAGTCGGGGGAGATCGTGGAGGCCGGCCCTACCGAATCCGTCTACCGCGCCCCACAGCACCCCTACACGCAGCGCCTCATCGATTCGTCGCTGACGCTGCGGCAGGAGTTGCAGCACGCCTTCTAATCCATCCGCGGCCGCCCACCTGGGCGGCCGCGCTCAGCTCACCGTTCGAAAGGACCTTCTCGTGACCGCCTCCGGCACCACCCCCGTTTCCCCTCGTCTCGCAGACCTCGACGCTGGTGCACTCGCAGCAGCGTTCGCGGCGGGGACGCTCACGCCGAGTGAGGTCGCGGAAGACGTGCTGGAGCGCATCGCGGCGCGCGAGCCCGAGCTGAACGCGCTCTACCTCCACGATCCCGAGCAGGTGCGCGCAGATGCCGCGGCCTCGACCGCGCGCTGGGCCGCCGGTGCACCGCTCAGCGCGTTCGATGGCGTGCCCGCGACGGTGAAGGAGAACATTGCGCGCGCCGGGCAGCCGAAGCCGTCGGGCACCGCGATCCCGAACCCGCCGATTTCGCAGGCGAACGCGCCCACCACCGATCGCCTCGTCGAGGCCGGTGTCGTGATCCTCGGCTCCACCACCATGCCCGATTGGGGCATGCTCTCCTCCGGGGTGTCGAGCCTGCACGGCATCACGCGCAACGGCGTTGATCCGCGGCTGACCTCGGGCGGCTCCTCAGCGGGCGCTGGCACCGCCGCGGCCGCGGGGTACGGGCCGCTCCACGTGGGGACCGACATTGGCGGTTCCATTCGACTGCCCGGCACGTGGCAGGGACTCACGGCGCTGAAGCCCAGCGAGGGCCTGATTCCGCTCGATGTGCCGTATGACGGCCGCGCGGCGGGCCCGCTCACCCGAACGGTGGCGGACAGCGTGCACCTCATGTCGATCGTTGCGCGCTCGGACGCGCGTGACTACCTCACTCGGGCGTACCCCGATATGACGTGGTCGACCGAGCCGCTCGAGCCGCGCGGCATGCGGGTCGCCCTGCAGCTCGACGCGGGTTCCGGGCTTCCGGTCGAGCCGGAGACGCGCGCCATCATCGAGGCTGCCGCTGAGCGCTTCGCGGAGGCGGGCGCCGAGATCGTTGAGCTCGCGCCGTTCGTCGGGGCTGAGGTGCTCGACGGCCTCGTCGACTTCTGGCGCAGCCGCTCGTACGCCGACTACGAGCTGCTTTCGGATGCGGAGCGCGCGGCGGTGCTGCCGTTCATCGCAGAGTGGTGCGCGGCGGGCGCCGACATCTCGGCTGCGCAGACGGTGCGCAACCGCAACCAGGTTGACGAGATGGCACGCCTCACGCGCGCGGCGACTGAGCCGTTCGATCTTGTTTTGTCGCCGGTGTCCCCGGTCGCCGCCTTCGCCGCGGAAGACCCCATGCCGATCACCGATCCGCGCGAGACGATGGGGCACATCTCGTTCACCGTGCCCTACAACATGTCCGGCCAGCCGGCGCTCTCGATCGGCGCAGGCGTGCAGGCCGATGGCCGAACGGTGGGTCTGCAGATCGCAGGCCCCATCGGCACGGACGACCGCCTCCTGCGCGTCGCAGCGTGGTTCGAGGGTGTGCGCGGCGCGGCCGCCGAGGTCGACTGGTCCCGCCTCCCCTAACCCCGCCCACCCAACGGTTTGGGGTCACTTCGGCAGGGTGTCGCGCGGCCGAACTGCACGACACCCTGCCTAAGTGACCCCGATTCAGGGGCGGAAGGGGCGCAGAGGCCGAGAGGCAGGGCCCCGTTAGCCGAACGCCGCGTAGCGGTCCGCCGCGTCAGCCACATCGTTGTTGTAGGCGACGCTCGGGTTGTAGGCATTCACCGCGGCAATCCAGTTCTCGGCAACGCGCAGGTCACCGCCGATGGTGCAGAGCATGGCGGCGGCCGAGAGCGCAGCGTCGTCGACCCGATCGATGTTCGGGCTTCCCGTCCCCGAGGCGCTGCGCCCATACTGTGCCCAAGTCTGCGGAATGAACTGCATCGGGCCGACTGCCCGGTCCCACCGAGCATCGCCGTCGATACTGCCCCCGTCAGTGTCCGGAATCGCCGCAAACTCCACCCCGTCGAGCGCTACACCCACAATGCGTGGCAGTGCGCGCCCATCGGGCAGCAACTGCGCGTCGCCGATGGTGCCGTGGTGCGTCTCCACTTGGCCAATCGCGGCGAGCGTGTTCCAGCCGATGCCACAGCCCGGCTGTTCGCGCCCAACGGTGAGCGCCGCGTTCGCGTAGGCCCGAAGCGCGGGTTCCGGGATCTCCGCGGCCGCTGCTGTGTCGGCGAGCCACGCTGGATCCACGGTGGTGCGAGCGGACTCCGTCACGCGTGCCCCGTGCGTGCCGGGGTCCGGTCCAGTCTCAGCTCCCGCGGTCTCCGACGACGAAGGAGCCGCCCCGGCGCCGGGTTCGAGCGGCGGTTCTAAGTCAGCCGGCTGCGACGCGGGCGCGGCGGCGCGGCGCTCGGTGTCCGGCGCTGCGCTCAGTTGCCCGCCCAGTACCGTGACCCCCAGGCCAACGATGCCCGCGACGACGAGCGCCAACGCCCCGAGGCCGAGCACGAGCGTACCGCGTCGGCTCGGACGTGGCACGCTGTCCTGGCCCGGTGCGCTCGGAGATGAATCTGACACTCGAGTATCGTACGCGGCCCCACCCCCGGCCGCCGATTCCTCGAGGCCGCGCAGAAGCCAGGAAAGGGTGTCCTCCCCCGGCTCCGGCTCACGCGGCCCCGCGGGTGCCTCGGCTGAGCGGGTCAGCTCAGCCACGCGACCGTCGCGCACGACGAGCCTCTGCCGCGAGGAGCGCGCCCGCACCAAAGACCAGCCCCAAACCTGCGAGTGCTGCGGTCGAGGGCTCAGCTCCCGTGCGCGCAAGCGTGCGCGCAAGCGTGCGCGCAAGCGTGCTCGGCCCGGCGGCTGCCACCTCGTGCGCGGCGGGCGCTAGGACGGCAGGACCCGTCGGCGTCCCTGCATCGGGTGTGGTTCCCGGGCCAGGCTCCGGCGTGGTTCCAGGCTCGGTGCTGGGGTCGGTCCCCGGTTCGACTCCCGGGTCAGTACCCGGGTCTGTCCCAGGATCAGTGCCCGGATCGGTCCCAGGATCAGTGCCCGGGTCAGTGCCGGGATCAGTTCCCGGATCGGTCCCCGGGTCGACCGCGTGCTCCGTGAAGCGGATGACCACGGGGTGCGGGCGCTTCGAGTCGTCGGTCGCGACCGCGCTCCGTGCAAAGAACGGAGCGACGAGCGGGTTCAGCAGGGAGACAAACTCGTTCGGGAACGAGTCCTCGTAGTCGTAGAACCAGGTTCCCGCTCCGGCGGCCTGCCCCGTCCAGGAGAGCGGGATTGTGGCTTCCACGCGCCCGTCCTCGTCCGGGCCGGAAAGCTCAGCACCAGTAAAGGTGGCGATCGTGACCCGGCTGCTCGGGTAATCCTGACGAGCGTTCCCGGCAGCGTAGAAGCCGGAGAACTCGGCGGTAATGTAGCCGGATCCGTCTGCCCCGATGTGCAGGTGCGGCGCGGCGAAGTCCCACAGGTTGCCGTTCCCCGAGGTGAGACGAGCGGTTCCCGCAAACTCGACCACACGGTTGCCCGCGGCATCACGTGCACCAGTACCGCTCCCGAAAGTGAACGGACGGAAGAAGTAGGCCTGCAGCGCGGCATCGCTCGCTCCGGATCCCGGGTTCACGATGTCCGGCAGCGTCACGTCGCCCGCAATCACCGAGCGTTCAAAACCGACTCGGAAGTTGCTAAACCAAATATTGCCGATCGTCCACTCAAGTTCGGCACCGTCGATCGTGGATTCGGGTTCCCCCGTCAGGTTCACATCGGGGACTACCCGCGCGGTGTCGACGACGCGGTAGGTGCGTGCCGCACTCGTGGCCGAGGCGAACGGCGTGCCCACTGCGGGAGTGAACACCGCCGTGACCTCACGCGCGCCTCCCGCCGGCCACCGGTCGGTGTCGATGCGCGCGGTCGCCGAGCCAGTCGCGTCCGCAGTCACGCTCGCGCTGCCGAGGGAGAGCTGCCCATCGAAGAACTCGACGATGCCCGCGAGCTCGGCAGCTGGTTCAGCGCCGCCCTGCGTCCCGGACCCCTGGGGCACGGTCTTCACCGTGGCCGTCACGGGACCAGACTGCCCCAGAATGTATCGGGCGCGATCGCCAACCTGCGGCACAGCCACCGACACGGTGGTCGACACGACCGCTTCGGCCTCCGCACGAAGCACTGCAGCTTGCGCATGGGGCAACGGCAGGCTGGGATCCGAGACCGCCCACGCTGAGTGCGGGGCGAGGAGGATCCCCGCACTCAGCGCGCACGTCACTGCGACGCCGGTGACCGGGCGGAGTGTCCGCTTCACTGTGCAGCCTCCGCGCCCACGCTGAGCTTCAGCAGTTCCGGATCGCTCGGCAGCTCGGCGTCCTCCGCTCCGCTGGCGTTCGGCACAAACTCGACCGTCGCGGAGCCTTCCTCCTCGGCAACCACGCGCACCACGCGCGGGTTCGCGTGTGGCGCGTCTTCGATCACCCGGACAGTTTTTGTGTCGTCACTCGAGACGTCCCAGTCCAGGCCGGGCGTATCGATGAGCACTCGGATTTCCTGGCCAACGTTGAGCTCGCCGTCGACACCAGAAAGTTCGCTCACTGGGACGGTCGCCACGACCGCACCGGCCTCGGCAGCCGCAATCGCCTCGTTCCCCTGATCGCCCGCGCCAGCGGCGGTGCAGCCGCTCGCCCCGATCCCGATCGAGAGCGCAAGAGCTCCCAGGGCACAGCCGCGCAGCCAGGAGCGCGTCGGGCGCTGCGATGCCTGTCCCAGCCGGCTCATGCTGCGTGCTCCGAGTACTCAGCAAAGCGATCCTCAAGGTCCTGGCCGGCAACGCCGTTGAGCCAGTACGCAGAGGCGACCTCGCGGAGCACCGTGCGCTCCTCGTCCGCGGTGAACCCGGCGCCATCCACGAGCGCGCGGTAGCCCTCCTTGTATGCGACTGGATCCGGGATCTCTGCGAAGGAGTAGAAGGTGGAGCCCAGATCACCATCGGTCTGGTAGCTGTCCCGGAACATGCGGGCAATCATCTGCCCACCGGAGAGGTCTGCGAGGTACCTCGTGTAGTGGTGCGCGACGAAGTGCGGCAGGGACTCGCCTGCGACCTCTGCGATGCGTGCCGCGTAGGTCATGATGCCGGTCGTCGCGAAGCGGTCGTATACCTGGTTCTGCCAGTCGGCGCCGAGCCAGTGCTCAAGGTCAGCCGCAAGTGACGGGAGGCGATGAAGTTCCGGCAGCCAGAACACGAAGTCTGCGCCATGCCGCTCGCGCTGCGTCGCTGCCGCACGCTCGAGCGCCTCGTACATGAGGTAGTGCTGCGCCGCCTGGGCAGCAATCCCGTCACGGTTCAATCCGCCCCGCAGAAACGCAATCGCGAAGCGAGGTTCGCTTTCGCCCTCGACGTGACCGATGCGCGACAGCGCCCGCAGTCGCACCGAAAGCGGCTGCCCCTCAGTCTCGGTGATGATGGCGTCGACGGGGCTGTCCACGAGCTGATTCATGAGTGCTCTCCTCTTGGGCCCCGTGCGGGGCGGTGTGGTCGGTGCGGGGGTGGGGCGCCAGAATCGACGCCCCACCCCTGGGTGTTACTCGGCGTGCGCCGTGCTGCGGCGGCGGAGGACGAGAATCGTCCCCGCAGCGAGCAGCAGAAGCGCGCCACCGGCTGCCGCGAACGGCAGTGCGGCACCGGTCACGGCGAGTGCGCCGGCCGGCTTCGCGGTGCCGGGCTGGGCGGTGCCGCCCGTGCCCGGGGTGGTGCCCGGCGTGGTGCCGGGCTCGGTGCCGGGATCAGTTCCCGGATCGGTCCCGGGGTCAGTGCCGGGCTCGGTCGCCTTTGCCGTGACGGTGAGCGTCACCGGCTCGGTGACGATCGGCTCGCCCACGCCGTTGTCGATCACGACGCGCACCTGGGTGCCGCTCTGGACAAGCGCCACCTGCTGGAGCACGAGCGTGTCGGAGGTCGCTCCCGCGACATCCGTCCACTCGTCGGCAGGTGCAGCGAGCACTGCCGCGCGTGCGGCGGGCTCGTCGGTGTGTGCATCCTCAGCGGTTTCCTCGGCGGGAAGCGACTCGGGCGCACGCAGCTGCCACTGGAAGGTGGGCTCCGGGGTGCCGGTCGCAGAAACGCGGAACGTCGCGTCCGTGCCCTCGACCGCGCTCTGTGCGGTGGGAGCCGCGTCGAGCTGAGGAGCACGCTTCGCGCGCACCTCAACCTCAACAGCATCCGACGACGCGCTTCCGAGTGCGTTCGTCGCCACCACACGGTAGCTGCCGGAAACCTCGGGCTTGGCCGCTGCGAGCGTGAGCGTCACATCGGTCTCCCCCGACAGCTCGGTCCAGTCGCCATCCACCTGTCGCTGCCACTGCAGCGTCGGAGCGGGATCGCCCGTTGCCGCAGCCGTGAGTACGATGTCCTCGCCCTCGATGACGCGCGCACCGGTTCCGGCGGACGCCGTGGGCGCGGTTCCGGAAACGAAGCTCACACCGATCGGCGCTGCCGCCTTCGTCGGATCAGACGAGCTGCCCGACTGCAGGAAGTACGACCGCACGTTGCCGTTCACGAAACGCAGGAACTGGTTCGTGAGCGTTGCGCCCGAGTAGGAGCCGATCCACGTGCCGGCGGCAGTCTGGCCTTCGAAGAGCGGCGCAACCGAGAACTCAGTCGTGCCGTCCTGCGTGGTGGGCACAGCGCCTCGGAAGGTCTGCACGACAACGCGCTCGGGGCCGTACGGCTCGTCCTCGCCATCGAAATCGCTGCCGAACCACATGCCGTCAACCGTCGCCGTCACGTAGCCGTCGCCGGCCGCGTTCATGACGAGCTGCGGGTCGCGGAAGTTCCACTGTGGCAGCGTGCCCGAGGTGAGACGCACCGCGCCCGAGAAGTCGATGACTCGGTTGCCCGCGGCATCCTCGTGGCCCGTTCCCTTGGTGAACACGAACGCCCGGTTCGCGCGATCGGTCACGGTCGGCTCGGCCGGCAGCTCGGCGAGCGTCACATCACCCTCGAGCACCTCCTTGCCCGGGCCGGAGTGGAAGCTGACGTAGTTCGCCACCGACCAGTTCAGCTCAGCACCCGCGATGTTACGCACCGCGTCACCCACCGTGATCTCCCCCACTGCGGGAGCAAGATCGACGATGCGGAAGACACGCGCACCCGCCGTGGAGGGGGCGAACTTCGCCGGGTTCTCAGGGGTGAAGGCTGCCGTGATGCTGCGCGCACCGCCCGCAAGCTTTGCGGTGGAGAGCGTCGCAGCACCGTCTACGACATCGGCGGTGCCGAGCGAATCGCCATCGGCGAAGAACTCCACCGAACCAGCGGCCGCAGGGGTGACGGTGGCGCGCAGCGCGACGTCATCCCCAACGAACTGGGTCGGGTACGAGCCGGTGGGCTGCGCGTCGAGCACGGTTGCGGTCTCGGTTGCAGGAATCTCTGCGGAGACGTAGCTCACGCCAATCGGCGCGCCGGCCTTCGTCGCGTCAGACGAGCTGCCCGACTGCAGGAAGTACGACCGCACGTTGCTGTTCACGAAGCGCAGGAACTGGTTCGTGAGCGTTGCGCCCGTGTACGAACCGCTCCACGTCCCCGCGGCGGTCTGTCCTTCGAAGAGCGGCGCGACGGTGAAGCCGGTCACACCCTCAGTCACGGCGGGCTCGGCACCCACAAAGGTCTGCACGACGACGCGCTCGGGGCCGTAGGCCTCGTCCTCGCCACCGAAACCGCTGCCGAACCACATGCCGTCAACAGTGGCCGTGAGGTAGCCGTTGCCCGCTGCGTTCATCACGAGCTGAGGATCACTGAAGTTCCACTGAGGCAGTGAGCCCGAGGTGAGGCGCACAGCTCCGGAGAAGTCGATGACGCGGTTGCCCGCAGCATCCTCGTGGCCCACACCATTCGCAAACACGAAGGCGCGGTTTGCGCGCTCTGCGGCGGTTGCGCCCTCGGGGACCGACGCGAGCGTCACGTCTCCATCGAGCACCTCCTTGCCCGGCCCCGAGCCGAAGCTCAGGTAGTTCGCGACAGACCAGCGAAGCTCGGCGCCCGAGATCTCGCGCACCGCGTCACCCACGGTGATCTCGCTCACCGCAGGCTCGAGATCGACAATGCGGAACACACGCGCGCCCGAGGTGGACGGGGCGAACTCCGTGGCGTTCGCGGGGCTGAAGACGGCGGTGATGTTCCGCGCGCCGCCAGCAAGCGTCGCCGTGGTGAGTTCGGCTGCGCCGTCGGTCACCGCTGCGCTCCCGAGGGACGAGCCGTCCGCGAAGAACTCGATCGTGCCCGCTGCCGCAGGAGCGACCACGGCGCGGAGCGCAACGTCCTTCCCCGCGAAATCGCGAGGGTACTCGCCGGTCGGCTGCGAGTCAACCGTCGTGACGGTTGCCGTCGCGCTCGGCACAGAGACCGTGAGGGTCACCACGGCCGACGTGACAGAACCCGCCGCGTTGGTAGCGATGAGACGGAAGCGATCGCCGCTCTGCTCCGCGGTCGCCTGCGCAACTGTGAGCGTCGCGGAGGTTGCGCCGTCGATGTCAGCGAAGTCCTCGGACCCGGCTGCCGCGCGCTGCCACTGGAACGTGGGCTCGGGCGTACCCGTCACGGTCGCGGTGAAGATTGCGTCGGCTCCCGCTGCGACCTCCGTGTTCTCCGGCTGAGCGGAGAATGCGGGGGCAATGCCCTGGGGCTCGTCGGCGAACTGCACGGGGGTGAAGACCTCGACGCCGCCTGAGCGCTGCCCATGAGCACCGATCGTCATGAACCCGCACTGCGTGTTCGCGTCGAGGCAGTCAATGGTCTGCCCCGCCTGCGAGGTGAACTTGGCGCCCGGAATCGCGTGGTCCGGAAGAGTCCAGTTGCCGTTCGCATCCATGTAAGGCATGCCGGGCTCGGTCGAGTTGCCCGGGTAGTTGACCATCAGCTGGTACACACCGGCTTCACCCGCATAGTCGTAGTTCACGCCGCTCACGCCGCGCTTCGTGGGAGCCCAGCTGCCCGGGTCTGCCGCGTCCTTCAGCTTGATGGCGCCGAAGAGCGTGTAGGCACCTCCGAACGCGTTGCCCGTGTCCGAGCTCGTCGCGTAGTTCTTGCCGCTCAGCGTCACCGTCTGCGAACCGTCAGCAGCAAGCCCCTGGCCGGGCGTCACCGTGAGGCTCGGCTGGGGCTCGCCCGCGGCCTGGTTCACGCCGTAGCCGGTCGTGGATCCGGGGGTCCCGGGGTTCTCGCCGCCGGTGTCCGTCGTGACGGTGAGGGTGGCTGCGTCAGACGTGACCGCACCCGCCGCGTTCGTCACCACTACGCGGAACCGCGCACCGGTGTCGGCTGCCTGGGCCCCAGCGAGCGCGAAGCTCGCGCTCGTGGCCTCGGCGATGTCTGCGAACGTGTCGCTGTCCGCAGCAGCGCGCTGCCACTGGAACGTGGGCTCCGGGGTGCCCGTCGCGGCTACCGAGAACTGGGCGTCCTTCCCCTCCGCAACAGTTGCGTCCGTGGGCTGCGCCGTGATCTGCGGTGCCACGTCAGCAACGGGCTCCGCGAAGGAGACGCCAACGTAGGCCTCGCTGCCAGCGTGCACACGACCGTGCGCGCCGAACGAGAAGAAGCCACAGCCGTTGCCGGCAAGGCAGTCAACGGTGCCGCCGAAGAAGCTCGGGAACTGGCTGCCGGGCACCGAGACCGACATCGTCCAGTTGCCCTGCGCGTCCATCTCGGAGTCCGCCACGTCGCCATCAGCGGAACCGTTGGCAACGACGAGGCGCGGAACGCCATAGACGTAGTCGCCATCGTGTCCGCTAAAGCCGCCCTGGCTCCGGCGCCACTGCTCCGGCGTCTCGGGGCTGAGGTTCTCCCCGAGGCCGACGTAGATCGGCTTGCTCGGATCGTAGTGGTAGCCGCGCACGGTGACTGTGCTTGCACCGCTCGGGTCGAGCTGGGTGCCCGGCGTCACGGTCATGTAGGCCTGCGTGTCCGAGTACGGGGTGCCCGTCACGGTCTCGCCGGGAGCTGCGAGCGCCGGCGTCACGCCGAAACTCGACAGCACCAGTGCAGCGGTTGCGCTGAGCACAACCCCCGCGGCGCCGGCGCGCCGAGAGCCCCCGGCTCTCATCCGCGTGTCTCTCATGGTGTGGTGTTCCTCTCGGTGGTGGCGCGTGGCGCCGGATCAGGGGCCGGGAAAGCTCTCGGCCCGGAGGCGGTTCCGTTCGTGCGGAACCGAGCTATCGGGTGTGCGGCCCGGCGGGCCCCGCGTTTCTACGTCCGCGCAGGATCAGCGCGCCGCCGAGCAGCCCAGCGCTGAGCAGCAGCACGCCGCCGATCAACGTCGTGCGAGCGGACTCGGAGTCGCCGGTTCGCGCGAGGCCGCCGTTGACCCCGAGGCCCGTGCTGCGAGCGGTGCTCGCGGGTACCGCGTTCACGGGCGTCGCCGCCGGCGCGGGCTGCGCGGTGCCGGGGACAACGGGCGGGGTCACCGTTCCGGGGGTCTCGGGACCCGGCTTTCCGGGACCGGTCGGCGGCGTATCAGTGTCGCTCTGCCCGCCGAAGAAGACCGGCACGTACGCTTCGTTCGCCGCGGCGATCTTGCCGTGCGCACCGAACGAGAAGAAGCCGCAGTACGCGGTTGCGCAATCAATGGTGCCGCCGAAGAAGCTCGTCACGTCCTTCCCGGGCACGGTGACCTTCAGCGTCCAGGCACCGTCCGCGCCAATCTCCGCATCAGCAACGTCAGCATCCTGCGAGCCGTTCGCCACGATAAGGCGCGGCACACCGTAGTCGTAGTCGTCGCCAGGACCGCTCATGCCGCCGCCGCTCCGACGCCAGGTCTCAAGGTTTGTGTGGTCTGCGGGGGCGCCGAGGCCCACGTAGATCGGCTTCGTGGGGTCGTAGCCGGTGCCGGAGAGCACCACCTCGGTCTCGTCCGCGCAGGGCAGGTAGTTTCCGGGGGTCACGCTCATCACGGCGTCGGTTCCTGACAGCGCGGTCCCGGTGACGGTGCGCTCAGCGCCCGCCGGAACCTCGGTGATCAGGCACGGATCGGCGCCGGGCGTCGTGCCAGGGTCCGTCCCCGGATCAGTGCCGGGGTCGATCCCCGGGTCGGTGCCGGGATCAGTTCCCGGATCAGTGCCGGGATCCGTCCCGGGGTCGGTGCCCGGATCAACGCCCGGGGTCTCTCCGGGGTCGTCGCCCACGAAGAAGACGGGGGTGAACACTTCCACCCCTCCCGAGCGCTGCCCGTGCGCGCCGATCGTCATGAACCCGCACTGCGTGTTCGCGTCGAGGCAGTCAATGGTGTTGCCCGCCTGCGAGGTAAAGCGCGCACCCGGAATCGCGTGATTCGGGAGGGTCCAGTTCCCGCTGACATCCATGTACGGCATCCCCGGTTCAGTCGTGTTCCCCGGGTAGTTGACCATCAGCTGGTAGAGGCCGGCCTCACCGGCATAGTCGTAGTTCACGCCGCTCACGCCGCGCTTCGTCGGCGCCCAGCTGCCCGAATCCTTCGCGTCTTTCAGCGTGATCGCCCCGAACAGCGTGTACGCGCCGCCCAGGGTGCCCCCGCCCCCGGTGGTGGTGGCGTAGTTCGCACCCGTGAGCGTGACGCTGCTGGGCTGATCGGGATCGAGGTTCACCGCGGGACTCACCGTGAGCGTGGGGCTCGCTGCGCCGACCTTCTGGTTCACACCGGTGCCGGTGGAGCTGCCGGAGGGCGCGGGCGCAGCCGCCGAGGCGATGCTTGCCCCGGCGCCGCCGAATGACAGGACGCCCGCGAGCGCAAGGGCAGCCGCGACACGTGCGGCGGGCCGCACCGTCCCGCGATGCTGGGTGCTGATGGTGGGGATCATGCCGAAACTCCGATCGGGGTGGGCGGTGTGAGTGAGGTGGTGCGCCTCGACGCACGGAACAGTAGGGCGCCGCCGAGCGCGCCAGCGCTGATGAGCAGCACGCCGCCAAAGAGCGCGAGGCGGGCGAGTTCGGGCGCACCCGCGGCAGCGAGCCCACCGTTGACGCCGAGCCCGGCCGCCTGGCCCTGCGCGCCGCCCGCGGCCTGCGCCACGTTCGGGTTCGCCGTCGGCGGCGCGACAGCCGGCAGTTCCGGCTTCGCAGTACCGGTTTCCTCCGCGGAGTCCGTGAAGTAAACCGGAACGAAGATCTCGCCCTTCGCGTTCTGCTTGCCGTGCGCGCCGATCAGCAGCACGCCGCACTGCATCTCGTAGCAGTCCACGCTGATGCCGTGCTGGCTCTCGAAACGAGACGACTGAATCGGCAGTTCCATCTCGAATGAGCCATCCGCCGACATCGTGGGGAAGCCGGGCACCGTGCCGTTTCCGGGGTAGCTCACCATGCTCTGGTACGTGCCTTGGGGCTCGATGTCCTGCGTGTACGTGAAGGTGCGGCCCGATGCGCCGCCGTTCCCGGGGCCCCAGTTCTGGCCCGCCGCGGGGTCGACCCAGCCGAACAGCACGTAGAGCCCGCCAAAGTTCGTACCGTCGCTGCCCGTGGTCGGGAAGCCTGTACCGCGCAGCGTGAGCCGCTGATTCTGATCAGCAAGTCCGTACGCCGGGCTCACCGTGAGCGCTGCACCCGCGGCGTTCGTCGCACTGCTCTCGCCGTGGGGCGTCTTCGCCGTGGGGGTGGGCGTCACGGGGGTCGGATCGGTGCCGGGATCCGGGTCCGGCTTCGTCCCGGGATCCGGATCCGGCTTCGTGCCAGGATCGGGCGTCGTGCCGGGATCGGGATCCGGGGTGCCACCGGTGTCGGCGCTCGTCCGCACGGTCAGTGAGAACGGGTCGGTGTACGCGTTGTCGCCGCCGTAGGTCGCCTGCCCGTCCATGCGCGGCAGGTGGTTCGTGCCGATCTCGGCGGGGAAGGTCCCATCTTCACTCAAGATCTGCGCGACCCCGTCGACCAGACGAACCGGATCCTCCCCCACGAGCGGGAAGGTCGCAAGCACGAGATCGTCGGTGCGCTTGGGTGTGCCGAAGCTCTCCCGCATGTCCACCGTGATGCTGGCCTCACCGGCGGCGATATCAAGCCGCACGTTTTCGAAGTGCAGCCACGACTGGCCGAAACCGTGCATGCGCAGTCGCCCAGTGAACTCGAGGTGGGCGGTGTCCTCTTGCTCGTCGATCCAGCCCGCGGCGAGCGGGAAGTGCGCGGCGGGATCACCCTTCCGGTATCGGGCACCGTCGTAGGACGCGACGTACCCCTCCGTGTGCCCGAAGTTCTCGAGGTAGCTGCGAATCGATCCGCGCACCCCCCAGTCGAGCTGCCCAGAACGAAGTTCGGTGGCGCCCGCTGGCACGTCGCTCACCGCGCTGAGCGTCTGCGGCTCGAGTGCGTTCGTTCGCGGTGCGGCCTCGGCCGCACCGGCCGAGACCAGCAGCGCCAGCGGCGCAACGAGTGCCGCGGCAAGGCCCAGGCTCAGGCTGCGCGCTGCGCGCCGCGCACGACCCCGGCTCACAGCGTGGCCTCCGCCCGAACCGCGGCGCTCGCGCCGCCAGTGACGGTGCCGGCCTCGCTCAGCGGTGCGCCACCCGCATCAGGACCCGCAACGGGAACGGCGGCCGATGTGACCGCGCGCCGCGCCCGTCGCCGCTTCATGGTGACCAGCACTACTGAGGTGAGGAGCGCCAGCACGGCAGCTCCCAGCACACCGATGATCGCCCAGGTGAGTGTCTGGTCTGCGGCCGTGGGCTCCGCGACCTGGGCGGCAGCAGCGGGGGTCTCTGCCGTGTTGTCCGCACCCGATTCCGCGTTCTGTTCCGCGGCACCGGGAACGTCAATCCGAGTTGCGGCGTCGTTTGTGCTGGGGGCGGCCGCGCTCGCGTCACCGGAGCCGCTGCCGAAATCGGTGATGGGCGCAGCGCCGGCCTGCAGCTGACCATCAGCCGACGCGAAGCTCACGGGTGTGAACGACTCGTTGTTCGCGTTCACGAGACCGTGCGCGCCGATCGTGATGATGCCGCACTGCACCTGCAGACAGTCGATCTCCTGACCGTTGCCCTGCGCGCCCTCGTGCGGGTTCCCGAAGCTCGCGGTGAAGCGCGAGCCCGGGATCGTCATCTGCGTGCTCCAGTTGCCGTTCGCGTCGATCTGCCCGTTCGCCTCGCTCGCGGAACTGCCGCCCTGGAACGCCACGAGCAGTCGCGCGCCGTCGGTGCCCGCGTAAGCGAAGGTCTCGCCGGAACGACCGCCCTGGCTGGGCGCCCACGCGTTCGTTGCCGGGTCGGCCACCGCACCAAAGAACACATACACGCCACCGGGCGCGTTCGGCTGGTACTGGAATCCGCTGCCGCTCAATGTGACGGTCGTCGGCCCATCGGCCGCGGGCGCAGGAGCAACGTCAACGCGCGATGCCGCCTGCGCGGGCGAGACACCCAGCGCGAGCGGGGCCACCGCGAGGAGGGGCAGGATCAGCGCTGCCGCGAGCTTGCGCCCCGCGCGGGGTCTGCGGGCCGCACCGGCGTGCGGTGAGTGGTGGGCGGTCATGGGTGAGTCCTCTCACTGGGGGTGGACGATGACGGAGGAGCCGGCTGCCCGCCGAGCTCAGCTGACTGTTCATCTGGGAAACGAACGGGCGTGATCGAGAGCGCGCCGTCTGCGTCGTGCGACACGCGAACGGGGTGGCGGTAGACCTCGCTGAGCAGCTCCGGGGTGAGCACCTCGGCGGGAGCGCCACAGGCGCGCATCGTGCCGTCGGCCAGGAGCAGCACGCGATCGCTGTACGCGGCGGCCGCCGCAAGGTCGTGGAGCACCACCACGACCGCGCTCCCGTGCCGAGCCGTGCGGCGGGCGATCGCGAGCACCTGCTCCTGATAGTTGATGTCGAGCGCCGCGGTCGGCTCATCGAGCAGCAGCAGCCCCGTTCGCTGCGTCATGGCGCGCGCCAAGGCCACGCGCGCGCGCTCGCCACCAGACAGCGAGGTGTACGTGCGCTCCGCGAAACGGAACGTGTCCGAGCGGAGCAGCTCTTCAGCGATGATCCGATCGTCGTCTTCCACCGTGGTGATCGACTGCCACGGCGCCCGACCCATTTTCACAATGTCGACCACGGGGAACGGGAAGCTCACCGAATTGCTCTGGCGCAGCACGGCCCGGCGCAGCGCAAGCTCTCGGTTGGGCCAATCGCTGACCTCGCGGCCGACGAGCTCGACCGATCCGCCGTAGGCGTGATCCCCAGCGAGCGCACCGAGCAGCGTCGACTTCCCGGCGCCGTTCGGCCCGAGAATCGCGAGCACTTCCCCCGCGCGCACATCGAAGTCCACACCCTCCACGATCCGGGTGCCACCAAGCGTCACCGAGACACCGCGTGCGCGAAGCACCGTTTCCCCGACGGGAACGGGCGCGGGCGCCTGCTGCGCCTTTCGCTTGATCGAGATCACAGCCAGCCCCCGTTCTTCCGCGAGGTCGCGCGGATGAGGAAGAAGAAGAACGGTCCGCCGATGATCGCGGTGAGCATGCCGAGCGGCAGCTCCGCGTACGGCACCGCCGTGCGAGCGAACGTGTCGGCGACGACGAGCAGCAGTGCGCCGCCCAACGCGCTTGCGGGGATGAGCACGCGGTGGCCCGGGCCGACGATCATGCGGATGACGTGCGGCACAACGAGTCCGACGAAGCCGATGATTCCGGCGAAGGCGACCGCGGCCGCGGTGAGCACGGACACGATCATGATGGCGCCAATGCGCAGCCGCTCGATGTTCAGGCCGAGGTGGCGCGCCGCGTCGTCTCCGAGGCTCAGCAGGTCGAGCTTGCCAGCGATCATGAAGGCGAGCGCGAGGCCGAGGATCACGAGCGGCAGCACCGTGGCCACCTGGGGCCAGAGCGAGCCGGCAAGGCTGCCCATCTGCCAGAACACGATCTGCTCGCGCTGGTTCATGTCTGCCGCGAAGGTCATGAGGGCGAGCGCGGCGCCGCCAAACGCGTTCACCGCGACACCGACGAGGATCAGGGTGATGACCTGAGTCTTTCCGCCGGAGCGCGAAATCGAGTAGATCAGCAGCGAGGTGAGCACGCCCGTCACAAAAGCGCCGACCGGGATCGCGAGGCTCGAGCCCGCGGCAAGTCCCGTGACAATCATGAGGCTCGCGCCGACCGCGGCGCCCGAGGAGACACCGATGATGCCCGGATCGGCGAGCGGGTTGCCGAACACGCCCTGCATAATCGCGCCCGATGAGGAGAGCGCCATGCCGACGAGCACCGCGAGCGCCACGCGGGGGAAGCGCACCTCCCATAGCGCGGCATCAGCGTTGGGGTGCACCGCATCAGCACCGCACGCGAAGCCCACCTTTCGGCAGAGCGAACCGATCACCTCGACCACCGGGATCTGCATCTGGCCGAGTGCGGCCGCGAGCACGGTCGCGACGACGAGGCCGATGCCGAGCACGAGGAAGAGCATCGTGACGCGGCCCCGCTTGGGCTTCGGAAGTGCAGTCTGGCCGTAGTCGAGTACGCGGGGCAGCTCGGGCAGGGTCACTGGCCCCGTCTCAACGCGGCTCATGCGCCGGCCTCCTCGGGCAGCTCGACCGTGTCGAGGTCGACGTGGTAAATCGCTTCCGCGAGCGCGGTGAGCACGTCGGGCGTGCGTGGCCCCCAGGTGAACATCTCGTAGTCGCTCATGTCCACCACGCGCCGCCGCTCCCCCGCCGGGGTCTGTGCAACACCGGGAACGTTCAGCAGGCCGTCGATCCCGCCCACGGATTCGAGGCCGAGGGTCAGCATGAGGATGAGATCAGGTTCGAGGTTCATGAGTCCCTCGGCGGTGAGGTTGCCGCTCGTCCAGTTCTCCTCCCCCGCGACGTCGATGGCGCCGAGCTGTTCGATGAGCACGCCCGCGATGCCGGTGGAGCCGTCCGGGTTGTTGCCGTACATGTAGTACACGCCGGCGCGGCCGCGCATGTACAGGAACACCGTGCGCACCTTGTCGGCCTCCGCCTCGGGTGCGATCGCGGCGATCCGCGCAATCGTGTCGTCGAGCCGCTTCGTGAAGTCGCCCACGTACTGCTTCCCGAGTTCGGGGACACCGAGCGCGGACGCCACGTCGCCGATCAAGCGGGGAATGTCGTCGATGTCCTTCGCACCGTCGAAGAAGACGACCGGGATCCCGGCGTTGCGCATCTGCAGCTGGACGTCATACGGCCCCACCGAGTAGTCCGTGAGGATGAGGGTGGGGTTGAGATCGAGGATCGATTCCGCGTTCAGCGTGTGATTGTCCATCACGAGCGGCAGGTGCTTTGCCGACTCCCAGCCGGTGGTGAGGTCACGCCCCACGACGTTGGGGCCGAAGCCGAGGGCCCACACGACCGAGGCAAGGCTGCCGGTGCCGTCGAGGGCGAGAATGCGGCTCGTGTCGGTGATCTCGACGGCCACGTCGTCCAGTCCCGTAAAGGTGACGGGCAGCTGCGGCTCGGGGTTGTCCGTAATTGCCGCGATGTCCGGGCTGTCGAGCAGCGCGGTCTCCGGTCCTTCCAGGAGGCGCGGACTCTCGGTGCTCGCGAGGCTCGTATCCGCAATGCTCGGCGCATCTCCAAACACGAGGGCGCAGCCGGCAAGGTTCGCGGCGAGGAGCGCGGCGAGTGCAGCCACGCCAAATCGAAGGGTGCGGGCGCGACGCCCGCCGTTGACGAAAAACACGAAGGTTAGGCTAACATTACTTAGGTCAGATGTTCAATCTTTCGTATTGCCTAACCTCCATCAGATGTTAGCGCGATCCTGGTCGCACGTGCACCAAGACCGCGCACGCGCGCAGATTCCGAGAGCTCACCGTGTCCTTCATGCCCCGCATCCGCATCCCGCAGTTCCGCATCACCCGGCACCGCCGCCCGCTCGCCGTCGCCGCCTCCGGCGCACTCGCCCTCGCCGTCGCACTGAGCGGCACCGTGGGCGTCGCCCAGCTTGCGGAGCTCGGCGGCGCTGATGGCCGAGCGGCAGCGCTCCGCAGCCACGCTGGTTCCGGAGCGAACGACACGGCGGAACCGCAGGTGGCACCCGAGCTCGCGGAGGCACTCACCGAGCTTCCCGGCACGCGCGCCGACAGCGCGACCGGCACGGATGAACCCGAGGGCTCGGCCGAAGAGTGGTTTGACCCGCAGTCCGGGGAAGCCGAGATTCTCATCCGCTTCGCCGACGCGGGCGTCGCGCCGGAGGCGGAGGGCGACCCCGCCGCAGCTGCTGCATCGCTGCAGGAGGGCGCGGCGGCCGCGCTCGCACGCGCAGAGCAGGGCCTCTCGGAACTCGAGGACGCGGGCACCATTCGCGTGCTCAACCAGTTCTGGATCGCCGCTGCCGTGCTCGTCTCCGCCTCGCCCACCGAGGAGACGCTGGCGAAGCTCGCCGCCCTCCCCGGGGTCGAGAGCGTGGCTCCGAACGGCGAAGTGACCCCGCTCGACGCCGTGGAGGAGCCGGAGCCGGTCGAGGATCCCGCCGCGCTCTCAGTTGCCACGGACGGCACGGGTGTTCCCGTGACGTACGGGCTCGCCGGCATCCACGCACCCGAGGCATGGTCGACGTACGGTGCGACCGGCAGAGGCGTGCGTGTCGCCGTGCTGGACACCGGCATCGATCCCAATCATCCAGATCTGCGTGATCGAATTGCGACCGTGGATCCGCATGATCCGCTGTTCCCCGGCGGCTGGATTCACCTCGACCGCACGGGCACGCCCCGGGCGAAGCGCCCCGCCGATCCCGCCACGCACGGCACCCACGTCGCGGGCACAGTGCTCGGCGGCGACGCCTCCGGCACCCGCATCGGTGTGGCCCCCGACGCCGAGCTCATGGCGGTGAACGCGATCAGCGACGGCAGCAGCGACGCGAAGATCCTCGCCGCGCTCGAGTGGACGCTCGCACCCTACGATGCGGCGGGGCGACCTGCGGGGCGCGCCGCCGACGTGATCAACATGTCGCTCGGCGTGAGCAACTCGTACAACGACTTCTTACTCGAGGTGCTGCACCGCGTGCGACAGGCCGGCGTGTTCGCCGCGGTTGCCGTGGGCAATGACGGCGACAAGATGCCCGGCTGCATCTCGAACCCCAGCTCCTCCGCGGACGTCTTCGCGGTGGGCATGACCAATGAGGCCCAGACCGTCGATCCGCGTTCGTGCGGCGGCACGACGCGCTGGTCGGCGAGCGTCGCGCAGCGCTTCGGCTGGCCGAGCGCCGAGTTCACGAAGCCCGACGCTTCGGCGCCCGGGGTCGACATTCTCTCCTCTGTTCCCGGGGGCGGGTGGGGGCGCTCCTCCGGCACTTCAATGGCCACGCCACATGTCGCTGGCGCCGTCGCGGCCCTGCGCTCGGCGCAGGCGGGACTCACCGTCGATGAGATCGAGCACGCCCTCGAGTCCACCGCGTGGCACCCGAACGGCTCACCCGCGGTCGGCGATACCCGGTACGGTGCCGGGATCATCAACCTCGCTGACGCGATCGCGGCGGTTCGCGGTGACACCGGCGTGCGGCTGCGGGTCACCGATGCCACGAGCGGAGCCGTGATCCCCGGGGTGACGATCAGCTACGGCAAACACGGTGAGACCTGGACGAGCGACGCAAACGGCTCCGCGCGTGCCCTGCTCCCCGCGGGATCGTACACGCTCAAGTTCGCGGCGTTCGGCTACACGAGCGCAACGCGCGAGGTCACCGTGTCCGCGAAGGGCCTCAGCGAACTTGCGGTCACGCTCGCACCGCTCACCACAGGCTCGGTCACCGGCACCGTGACCGACGCGGCCACCGGCACGCCGCTGCCCGGCGTGCTCGTCTCGCTTGCTGGGGCCGAGCTGAGCGCCACCACCGACCGGGCAGGCCGGTACCGCATTGAACAGGTGCCCCTCGGGACGCACCGCTTCCGCGCGGGCCTCGAGAACTACTACACCGCCACCTCGAAGGACGCCGAGGTGAAACCCATCGAGAACGCGTCGACCACTGTCGATTTCCGGCTCGCCGCCCTCCCGCGGGTCTTGGTACTCGGCGACCAAACCGGCCGCACGGTCGAACTGCTCCAGTCGCAGGACATCGTTGCGACCGGACTAGACACCTTCCCCACCACCACGGAGGGCGCAGCGACCGTCTCAGACCCGAGCGTGCTCAGCGACTACGACGCCGTCGTCTGGGACGACCCCGGTGCGGTGAGCTCGGCAACACTGAAATCTGCAATCCAGGTTGCGGACAAGGCGAACGCGGGCATCGTGTGGCTCGATCTGGGTTCGAGCGACACCTCGGGAATCGCGACGCTGCACGAGCAGTTCGGCTCGCCCGAGCAGCGCTCCGGCACCGTGGACGAGGCGGTGCTCGCAACCGGGTACCGGATCTGGGCGCAGCCGGAGCACCCGATCTTCGCGCCCGGCAACCTCGCAACCGGCGAGCTGATCACTGGAAGCATGGTGTTGCAAGACACGCGCCAGAATGCCGAGAAGTTCTACGCATCCTTCGAGTCGCTGAGCGGTGTGAAGCCCGAGGTACTCGCACACACGATCACGCGAGTGCAGGCCGGCGCCGAGGTGCGCGTCGACGATCACGGGGCAGGGATCGCCGTCGATGAACGGGGAGGCACGCCGCACGCCTACCTCGCGCTGCACGGCAGCCATTCGGCGTCCGACGCGCGCACCTGGTCCGCGGCAGGTCAGCAGATCCTCGTGAACGCGGCAAAGTGGGTATCAAAGGCGGCGACGGAGAGCCCGGAGCAGCCCGATCCCAAGCCCGCGGTCACGCCCACAAAGCCCGTTGACCCGGGCACCGTGACTCCCCCGACCCCGGGTGGAGAGAAGCCGACGCCCCAGACGCCGACCCCCACACCGACGCCCACATCACCGGATCAGCCCACCAAGCTTGGCGCCCTTCCCGCGCCGAGCGGCACGCCGGCGACCGGCTCGGGCAGCAGCGGTGGATCACTGCGCGCGCCCGCAACGCAGGCGAAGCCGAAGCCCAAGTTCACGCCGAAGGCGCCGGTCAGCACGCAGAATCTCCTGACCTCCGCGAACGCGGGCGGGGTGACCGTGCGTGTTGCGGAGGGGATCGCTCATCTGACGGTGCCGAAGAGCGCTGCCGGGGATTGGTTCTTCCTGCATGTCTACCCGAGCAAGACACCGGTCGACTGGATTCGGGTGAACGACTCGGGTGAGCTTCGGGTTGACGTGACCAGCTTGCAGGACGGCACGTACCGCTTTGCGCTCACCGATGTCGACCGGAAGTTCGTCGGCTGGACCGAGGTGAAGATCGGTTCGGGATCCGCGGCCCCCGTGGCCGAGCGCACCCTCACTGACCTCGCCACCCCGCTCCCAGCCGCTGTGGTGTCTCCCGGGTTCAGCCTCACCCCGACCGAGCAGTTGATGCTCCTGGGTGCGGCGCTGCTACTCCTCACCGCCGCGGGTGTGGTCTTGCTCGGCCTCAGGAAGGGACCCGAGGAGCTCACGTCCGGCGCGCTCCCGGGCACGGCTGGTGCCGCCGGATGAGTGGTGTCCCCGTGCCCGCACCGGCTGACGCGTCGCGGCCGCGTCGATCCGCGCGGCGCGTGCTGATCGCCGCGCTCAGCGTGGTGACGGCGCTCGCGGTGGCCGGTGGCGTGGGCCTCGTCGGGCTCGGCGCGTGGCGCCTTGTGGCGCCGGCCGCACCGGCCGCCGCGGAGCGGCACACCGTCGAGCGGCGGGCGCCTGCGCTCGCACCGGTCGCACCCGCGGAGCCGTCTCGCGTCACCATCCCCGCGCTGAGCTTCGATGCGCCGGTCACGGGGCTGCCGATCGGGGACGCCACGGTCCTCGACCCGCCCACCGCAGACGAGGTGTTCTGGCTGAGTGACTTTGGGCTCCCCGGCGCAGGCACTGACAACACCGTGTTCCTCATCGGACACACCTCAGCGGATGGCCGAGCGGTGTTCGATCCCCTCATCAACCGCGCAGAGCGCACCACCACGGCGCTGCCGGGGGACGAGGTGTTGATCGACACGGCGAACGGCACCGTCGCGTACGAGATCATCGCCACCGAGCGGCACGACAAGACCGCCCTCGCCACCGTTGCGAACGTCTGGGAGAACGTGCCCGGGCGCCTCGTCATCATCACCTGCCTCTTCCAAGCCGACCGCGATGTGGCTCCCGACAATGTGGTGGTCTTCGCGCAGGCAGTACCGCACTCCGCTGAGTGAGCCGCGCCGGGTGAGCCTCCCCGCCTCGGCTCCCCCTGAGCGATAGGCTGACCCTCGACGCAGTAGGCCGTGTGGTGTGGAAGGGAGCCAGCGTGGACGCGCTCCTCAACCCCACCGAGGCGTACCTCACCGCCGTCCTCGAGTGCGAGGAGGTCGGTGCAGATCCGCTCCGCGCCCGTATCGCCGAGCGCGTCGGCCATGCCCCCTCAACCGTCACGCAGACCGCCAATCGGCTGATCCGCAACGGCCTCTTCTATACGGTGCCGGGTGATCGCCGGCTCCACCTCACGGTCGAAGGTCGCCGTATCGCGCTGCGAGTGATGCGCAAGCACCGACTCGCGGAGTGCTTGCTCGTCGACACGATCGGACTCGAGTGGGAGTGGGCGCACGACGAGGCGTCGCGCTGGGAGCACGCAATTGGCGATGCGACGGCCGAGCGCATTGCCGAACTCCTCGGTCATCCCGGGCGCTCCCCCTACGGCAACCCGATCCCCACGCTTGCCGAGGCAGAACGCGGTTCCGCTCTGCCTCCACACGATCCGCACGCGATCAACGCCCTCCGCCGCACCTTTGACGCCGACCCGGCAGAGCCCGCCGAGCTCGTATCGATCAGCGAGACGGCGCAGTCTGATCCCGATCTGCTTACTGAGCTCTCGGCCGCGGGCATCGCTCCCGGTGCGAGCCTCCGCGTGGAGCGGAGCGGTACGGGGGTGCGAGTTGCGCTCGCGAGCAGTCCCGACGGGCCTGGGATCGAACTCGACCACGCGCAGGCCGCTCAGTTCTTCGTGGCGTCTCCCGCGACCGTACGCTCAGAGTGAGCGGCCGAGGAGCTGGCCGGGCCAGCCGTCGTCGTCGAACGTGCTGAGGCGCTCGTAGCCGCACGATTCATAGAACCGCACGAGCGCGCCATCGCCTCCGCCGTAGCAGTCCACGCGCAGCGAGGAGACCCCTGCGCCCCGCGCTTCGTCGTCCGCGAACGACAGGAGACGCCGTCCGACGCCGCGCGCACGGGAGTCGCGCGACGCGATGAGCAGGCGCACATAGAGCTCCGGTTCCACGACGGGCGGCGCATAGTCGCTCGCTTCGCCGAGCACGAGCGCGCCCACCACGCCCGCATCGGCGTGCTCAGCCACCCACGCACCGGGCAGCGCGCACTCCGCGGTCACACGGCCGATCTGGCGTTCCGAGGTCGACCACGGCTCAGTGCCCCACTGTTCCGTGTTGCCCATCGCGACAAACCAGTCGATCACCCCGTCAAAGATCTCGAGTATGGCCGGGGCGTCAGCTTCGCTCGCCGGTCGGATCCGCCACTGCTGCGTGGTCATTCGTCGTCGCTTTCCTCAGGCGTGGGGATCTCCCACCGTCCGAACAGTTCGAGGCCCGCCGAGCGTGCAAGCCCTGCCGATGCCTCATTGTCGAGCTGGCAGCGATATTGCAGCTCGAGTCCCTCTGCCGCCGCAACGCGGGCGAGCGCGCGCGTGAGCGCACGAGCATGGCCCCGGCCCCGGCCCGTCGGGAGTGTGATCACGCCAAAGTCGGCCAGCACCGAGTCGCCCCACGGGTACGCGCTCGCCACGCTCAGGAGGCGGCCGCCCTCATCGAATGCGCCGTACACGGCCCAGTCGTCGAGATCCACCTGACCTGCATCGAGGTCTTCGGGGCTCGCCGCCTCCTCGAACTCGGCGAAGGCCTCGACATCGGCGGTTCGCTCGGGATCGAGTCTGCGCACGTGTGCGGCGTCCGGTTCTGATCGGAGCGCCGCAGCCGCGGTCAGCGGCAGGTAGAACAGATAGTCAGCACCGTGCAGGGTGATTCCCGCGTCGACAAGCGCCTCGCGGAGGCCTGCTTCACCAGCCGCAGCGGCCCGCACGCCGCCGTCCTCGAGCACGGCGGCCACATCCGGGCTCACGGCAACCGCCGTGTGCGCGTCGGCAACCGTGTGCAGCACGGTCACGCGCTCGTCTTCGTCCAGCTCGGGAGCGAGCGTCAGGCTCAGGTTCGCGCTCCGGTGTCGTTCGTCACCGGCCAGGGCTTCACGCCAGTACTCGTGCACGGATTCCGCGAAACGGGACATGCGCTTCTCCTGATTCTGCTCGCCGCGGGGGCAGTCTGCGTTGGGTCGGTAGATTCTCGACCCTATCGGGAGTTCTGGCATCCGCTCGAGCAGTTTTGCCAAATCCGCAACGCTCCCGCCCCATCCGCGTTTCCCCCAAATCCGGGTCACTTGGGCAGGGTGTCGTCTGGTCTCGCCACGCGACACCCTGCCTAAGTGACCCCGATTCGCTGGGGGCAAGCGAGGCTAGGAGGCCGGCGGGGTGAAGCGGCCGTCGATTGCCGTCCAGCCGCCGTCAACGCTGAGCGTCGAGCCCGTCACAAAGGTCGAGGCATCACTCGCGAGGTACACCACGGCACCCGCGAGCTCGTCGGGGCGCGACCAACGGCCGAGCGCGCTCTTCTGCGCGTACGCGTTGTACCACTCCTCGTTCGCCTTGATCTGGGCAGTCAGCGGAGTCTCCACTACCCCCGGGGCCACCACGTTGATGCGCACGCCCTGCGCCCCGTACTCAGCCGCAGCGGTCTTCGCGAGCTGCACGAGCCCAGCCTTCGTCGCCGCGTAGACGCCCTGACCGGGCTCCACCACCTGCGCACGGATCGACGCAAAACCGATGATCGAACCGCCGCCGTTCGCAGCGAAACGCGCACCGAAGTGACGGATCAGCTGGAACGATGCGCGAAGGTTCAGGTTCACCACACGGTCGAACTCGTCCATCGTGTAATCGTCCATGCGCTTGCGCACGTTGGTCGCAGCGGTGAATACGAGCGCCGAAGCTGTGCCGAAGCGCTCAGCCGCCGCCTCCACCTCAGCGTCATCAAGCACGTTCAGGCGGAACGCCTCGGCGGAACCGCCCTGCTCCTGGATCAGCGCGGTGGTAGCCTCTGCGGCGTCAAGCGCCCAGTCGGCCACAACAACGTGCGCGCCCTGCGCGGCGAGCGCCTGCGCCGACTCGCGACCAATTCCTGATCCCGCACCGATCACCACAACCGTGCGATCGTCGAGGCGGAACAGGCGGCTGTAGTCGGGTGCGACGTGCGTCATGCGGGGTGTCCTTTGCAAGGGTGCGGAGTGATATCGAGAAAGAAGTGAGTGCGAGCGGTGGCTAGCCGCGGGCGCGGGGGCGGATCATTGCCATGCGCGTGACGGTGAACTCTTCGATGGCGTAGCGCGGGCCCTCGCGGCCGATGCCGGAGTCCTTCACTCCGCCGTAGGGCATGATGTCGGAGCGGAAGCCGGGAATCTCGTTGACCACCACGCCACCGACCTCGAGGCGCTCGATCGCCGCGAATGCGCTCTCGAGCGAGGCCGTGTAGATCGCCGCCTGGAGCCCGTAGCGCGAGGCGTTCACGAGATCGATCGCGGCATCGATCGAGTCGACCGTCGTGAGGCATACCACCGGGCCGAACACTTCCTCCGCCCACACGTCGACGTCGGCGGGAACGCCGCCCAGCACGGTCGGGCGCACGAGTGCGGCGTGCTCGCCCTCGGCGGGAGCTTCGCCGCCTGCAAGCAGCGTGGCACCCGCGGCGACCGCACGGTCAACCATCGCACGGATGCGCTCGCCCGAGGCCGCGTTGATCACCGGCGCCACGTTCGTTGCGGGATCGCGCGGATCGCCGACGACGAGCTCACCCATGCGCGCAACGAGGCGCTCCGTGAACTGCTCGGCAATGGGTCGCTCGAGCACGATGCGCTGCACAGAGATGCAGGCCTGCCCGTTGGCGTAGAAGCCGCCGCGCAGCACGGCGTCCACTGCGGCATCCACGTCCGCGTCGGCCGCGACGATGAAGCCGGTGTTCGAACCGAGCTCCAGCAGCGCCTTCCGGGGCGCCGCCTGCTGCGCAATGAGGTGTCCAATCTTCGCGGAACCGGTGAACGAGACCACCTGTGCGCGCGGATCGCGAACGAGCGTCTCCCCCACTTCGGGTGCACCATTCACCAGCTGCACCGCTGCCGCGGTGATGCCGTGCTCAGCGAGCACCTCGCGCACGATAGCGACCAGCTCGAGCGTGGCAAGCGGCGTGTTCGGTGCCGGCTTGATGATCACCGGGCAGCCCGCGGCGATCGCCGGGGCGAGCTTGTGGCTCGCGAGGAGCAGCGGGTAGTTGAAGCCGGCAATGCCGATCACCACACCAGCCGGCTTTCGGCTGTAGTACCCGATCATGCCGCGACCCAGCTCCTGCAGGTCGAGGGGTACCGTCTCGCCGTGCACGCGCGAAGCTTCCTCCGCGGTGGCCTGCAGCGTGACAATGGTGCGCGACACCTCGGTCTGGCAGTCGACGCGCGGCTTCCCGGTCTCGAGTACGAGGAGATCAATGAGGCGCTCCGCGTGCTCCTCGAGTCGGTGCTGCACCGCGGTCAGCACAGACTTGCGCTGTGCGGTGGTGAGCGCGGCCACCTCTGCGCGGGCAGCCTCAGCCGCGTCGAGCGCGTCGCGCGAGTCCGCAACATCGCTGACCGGAGCCTGCGCGATCACACTGCCGTCGAAGGGGAACACGATGTCTTGGTTCGCCGCGACCGCACGCCACTCGGCGCCGATGGGAAGCTGCCCGGCGGGGGCGATCAGTGAGAGCGTGTCGCGCATCGTGTGTCCTTGCGTGCGGGCTGACGCCGCGGCGAGGATCGCGTGCCGCGGTGCAACGGATGACCTGGGTACTCCAGCCACCCACTGAGTGGCCTTACCAGTTAATATAGTTCAACATCGTCCGATCGCCAACGCAATGCCGCGCGATCCGCAGCAGGCGCCGACGCCGGCTGCGATCCCGCCCGGAAGGAATCCTCATGACGAATCGCTACTCCCTCGCTGTGCTCCCGGGCGACGGCATCGGCCCCGAGGTGGTCGGCTGCGCGCTCGAGGTGCTCGATGCCGCCGAGGCACGATATAGCTTCACCACCGCGCGCACGGAGATCACCGCAGGCGCTCAGCACTACCTCGCAACGGGCGAACTCTTCGCCGAGGTGGAGGACACCCTGCGGGGCCACGACGCCATTCTGTTTGGCTCGATGGGCGATCCCGCGGTAAAGCCAGGCATCCTCGAGCGCGGCTTCATCCTCGAAATGCGCCAGCGTTTCCAGCAAGCAGCCAATGTGCGCCCCGTGCGCCTCTACCCTGGCGTGCCCACCCCCATTGCGGATCTCACCCCCGAGCGCTGCGAGATGGTGATCGTGCGCGAGAACACCGAGGGTGCGTACGTCGGCCAGGGATCGACCGTGCACGCGGGCACCCCGAACGCGGTCGCCATGCAGGAGTCGCTCAACACTCGTGCGGGTATCGAGCGAGTCGTGGACTTCGCGTTCCGCCTCGCCCTCGGACGACGCAAGAAGCTGACCCTCTGCCACAAGACGAACATCCTCGTTGCGGCGGGCCAGCTGTGGCAGGAGGTCGTCGCCGATCTCGCAACGAAGTACCCCGAGGTGGAGACCGACTACGTGCACGTCGATGCCATGTGCTTCCACCTGCCGCTCTCCCCCGAGCGATTCGACGTGATTGTCACTGACAACCTGTTCGGCGACATCATCACTGACCTCGGCGCGGTCATCCAGGGCGGCCTCGGCGTTGCGACAAGCGCAAACCTCAACCTGGATGGCACGGCGCCCAGCATGTTTGAAGCCATTCACGGCTCCGCGCCCGACATTGCGGGCAAGGGCTGGGCCAACCCCTCGGGCGCGATCCTGTCGCTTGCGCTGCTGCTCGGCCACTTGGGTGAGGGCCCCGCTGCGCGCGCAATCGAAGCCGCCACGGTGCAGGTGCTCGGCGAGCTCCCCGCACTCGCGGGTGCGGAGATGGGCCTGAGCACCACTGAGGTGGGCGCTCGCATCGCGGCAATTGTGCGCGAGGGCGCAGCGAACGAGGCGCTCGTGCCAGAGTCACTGCTCGGCCAGCTCGCCGAGCTCACCCCGTCGCGCGTATAACCGAGTCGCGCGTATAGGCGCGCCACACGGGCGAGGCCGGCGCGAGCGCTACTGGGCCGCCAGCGCTCCACGCTCGCGGAGCGCGGCAACCACCCGCTCTGCGGCGCGACCGTCGTCGTGGGGGGCGAAGCGCTCGCGCCAGGCTTCCGCTCGCTCGGGCTTGAGCCAGCTCGCGTGTGCGCCCTGTTCGGCCCACTCGGCGGCGCACGCCACGACCTCAGACCGCTCACTGAGAAGTGGACCGGGAGCCTCTCGCTCGAAATCGAAGGTGAAACCGCGCTCGCGGTCGCGATACGCCGCGAGGTCCGGCACGAAAAAGAGCATCGGCACCCACGCCACCGCCGCGTCGAACATGATCGATGAGTAGTCCGTGACGAGCAAATCTGCGGCAAGAATCACGTCGTTCACATCGGGGTGAGCCGATGCGTCGATGACCCGTGCGGCCGCACCTCCGTAGCCCCCAAAGCCATGCGTGCGGGTGTGCCCGCGTGCAACGATCACCCAGTCCTCCCCCAACTCCGCAGCGAGCAGCTGCACGTTGAGGTCGTCCACGACGGTGACTCCGCCATCACGCCACGTCGGGGTGTACGCGAGCACGCGTGCGCCGCTTGGTACATCAAGCGCAGCCCGCGCAGAGCGCACCGCAATCGGGTTCCGCTCTGCACCGATCGTGGCATTTGCGAGCCGATCGGCGCGCGGATATCCGAGCTCCAGGATTTCACCGCGGAACGCGTAACTTGAGCGGAACTGCGCCGTCGAGTGAGGATTCTGCGAGAGCATGAGGCTCCATCGGCGGCTCTCGCGTCGGATCGCGAGACGCGTGCGCAGTCCAACATTCGGGCGCCCGAGCGCGAGATGCTTCAGCATGGTGCCGTGCCAGGTCTGCAGGACGGTTTGCCCGCGGCGACGGCGGAAGCGGTACCGCAGCCAGTCATTGATGACGAGCAGCTGCGCCCCGCGCCGCGCCGCATGCCACTCGGCGCCGCCGACGAGCACCGGGATCGCGCCACTCGGCACGACCTGCCGCTCGCTCGTCACGCTCCAGTAGCGCGTCAGCCCGGGGAAGGTTCGTGCGATCTCGGCGTCGAGCGCCAGCGGGTTGCAGCTCACCTGCCGCCCATAGAAGCTCTCAAAGAAGACGCCTCCGGGAGGCACAATCTGTGCGGCGGGAAGTCGCAATTGAGTGATCGCCGCAAGCACGCGGTCGGCGGCGTTCCCCTCCGGATACGCGTGGAAGCGAGCGGCGAGCGCGCGGGTCTCTGCCTCCGCGGCGCGATGCGCGGGCGACCCCGGGCGCAATTCTGCGATTCGTGCGAGCGCCGCCGTCCAGTCCTGCGCAACACGACCGCCGCTCGTCACTTCAAGCGGCTCATAGAGCCCGCGAGCTGAGCCGTAGGCCTGGAGATCTGGAGCGAACCAAACGATCGGGCGCCCCAGCAGGGAGAAGTCGAGCGCAATCGACGAGTAGTCGGTGATGACGGTGTCGAAGCCACCCAACAGCGGTGTGACATCTCGGACGATCTCGGAGCCGAGCAGATGGATGCGCGGCCCGCGCAGATGCGCGTAGTCACCATGGCCCAACGGGTGCGAACGCACGACGAGGTGGGCGTCAAGCTGCTCGAGCGTCTCAGCGATCTGGCCCGCCTCGGCTGCTGTCGGGACGGCAGGGTCCACCGCGCCGTCACGCCAGGTCGGCGCGTACAGCAGGATCGACGACGCGGCCGCAAGCCCGGGCGCTCCCCCGAGCAGGGCGACGACGCGAGCTCGAGCCTCTGCCGCGAGCCCGGGATCCGCGGTCTGCGCCGCGAGTGCGTCGTCGCGCGGATCTCCGAGCACCCGCACCTTGCCCGGTGCGACGCGGAAGGCAGAACGCAGTCGGTCGGCCGCAAGCGGGGAGCCAGCAACGAACAGATCCACTTCCCGCGAGCCGGCGAGGTACATGCGCCGCAGCAGCGCGCGTACCGGGGCGGGCCCGCGCACGGTGGTCGTGACCGGTGAATCGAGATGCAGTCGCTTGAGGGGTGCGCCGTGCCAGAGCTGAATGATGCGACCACGCATGACACCGAAGCGATTCGCGTCACCAAGCCCGTGCGTGACGACGATCTGACCAGCACGGAGTGTGGCCCAGTACCCCGCCCAACCGCGGCGAGGCACGGATGAGAAGCCTTCGGCGCGTGCGGCCTCGGCCTCTGATTCGGAGCCGGTCAACCAGACAATCTCCGCCGCCGAATCCTGGATTCGCAAGGCGCGAGCAACCGCGAGCGCCCCCTCGCCAACACCGGCCCCGCTTCCGAACACCCACCGAGAATCAGCGCGGGGAACGAACCACGCGAGCAGCGCGGACAGCAGGTACTTGGGCAGCGCAAGTAGCTTGGCAAGATTGCCCTGCGCGAAGGTAAAACCGGGGGTACTCATCGTCCCCCACTGTAGAGGATTTCGCTGTGCGGGCCGCAGTGAACGCACTGCGGGCGCACTCCCCCGAAAGGGAATGCGCCCGCTGTGCGTGCCGCGTCACGCAGCTCGCTCGGTGTCTACCACTCCAACTTGCCGAGCGTGGCCTCTGTCTGACCGGCCTTGCCCCCGCGGAGGTAATCGATCTTCACGGTGCTCCCGCCCTCGTGCATGCGGATGAGCGCCGATACCGAGGTACCGCTCACTGCAGGCACGCCGTCCACCGCAGTGACTACGTCACCCGCCTTGAGTCCAGCCTTGGCAGCGGCCCCGTCGCGAGTCACATCAACGAGCAACCCACCTGCGTGCCCCGCATCCTCGTCAGTGTCCTGCGTGGAGTCTGCAACCGAGGCTCCCAGCAGGCCGTGCGAGGGCTGTTCACCGGCGATGATCGCATCGGCAACACGCGTCGCCAGGTTCGCGGGGATCGCGAAGCCCAGTCCGTCGCTGCCCGCCGCGCCGTTCGAGGCGGCCGCCGAAGCGATCGCGACGTTGATGCCAATCAGTTCGCCCTTGCCGTTGAGCAGCGCGCCGCCCGAGTTGCCCGGGTTGATCGACGCATCTGTCTGAATGACCGGCAGGGTCACGGCGCCACCGCCGGACTGCTGTTGCTGCTGCTGCTCTTCCTGCTGCTGGCCGTTGTCGGGCAGTCCGAACCGGAAGTCCCAGGGGAAGCCTGGGCTCTGCTGCTCGTCGTCCTGCTGCGGCGTCGGATCCTGTGGAATCAGCGGGCTGCCGACCGAAATGCCTCGGTTCAGCGCACTGACGACACCACTCGTCACAGTGTTCGCGAGGTTCAGCGGCGCGCCAATAGCTACCGTCAGATCGCCGACATCAAGCTTGTCCGAGTCCGCGACCTTGATTGCGGGCAACCCGGTCGCGTCGACCTTCACTACAGCGAGGTCGGCGTAGGGGTCGACACCCACGACCGAGCCGCTGAGAATCCGGCCGTCGCTGAACTTGACCCGCACGTTTGCGTCCTGCATCGCGGCCCCGTCGAGGGTGACCACGTGGGCGTTCGTGATGATGTACCCATCTTCGCTGTAGATCACGCCCGAGCCGGAGCCGCTCGCGTTCCCACCCGATACCTCGAGCGTGACGACGCTCGGCGTTGCGACCGCGGCGACACCGGAGATCGCAGTCGCGTTCTCCGCATTGTTGAGAGTGATCGTGCCGCCCTGTGCTTGGTTCTGCGGTGCATTGTTGGAGGAGACGAGCGCCGCGACGCCGCCGCCCACGAGGCCACCGAGGAGGGCGCCGATCGCGAGGCCAGCGAGCAGCGAGCCCGTGCGCGACTTCGGGTGGGCCGAGCCGCCCGCGGGCACTGCCGCAGCACCGAATGCCTCACCGGGCGTGCCGGTGCCCCCCGCGCCGCCCGAAGCGCCCTGCTGCGCGGGGGCCGGGATACCGAGCCCCGACGGCACCCCGTGCTCCGGCAGCTGAACGGTCGGCTGCGTGGCGTGCTGCTGGTGTGCAGCGTGCTGCTGAGCGCCGGCCGGCTGCTGCACCGCGTGCTGCTGCGCGACGGGCTGCTGCGGAACAGCGTGCTGCTGGTGCTGCGGCTGCTGAACGTCAGCGGTTGCGTGCGGCGCGTACTGCGGTGCCGGGGCGCTCACGGGCTGCGGAGCCGGCGTCTGAACAGCCGGTGCCTGCGCCTGCTGGGGCTGCGCCCCCGGGGCCTCGGGCACGGCGCTCGGCGCAGTGCCCTCAGTCGCTCCCTGCGTCGGCGCGTGCGGCGGGGTCAGGCCGTCACCGGGCGCGGCGGGCGTCGTGGGGGTCACCGCGTCCTCGCGGTCTGTGCCCTGGCTCTCGGGGGTGGTAGTCATGTGAGCTCCCTTCGTGTGTCTCTAGCTTGGCCCCGAAAGCTATGAATTCGATTAGGACGAACTGCATGTGACCTGCAGATTAGCGTCGTTCGATACCGAGTTCCGTGTTTCGTGCCCGGTGCGAGCGAGCGATTCGCAGGACCGCTGCGGCGAGCGCAGCAGAGAGCAGCAGTCCGGCGACGGCGAGCAGGGGAAGCGTGTCTCCCCCGGTACGGCTGAGTGGCTCGGGCGTCGGTGGGTGTTCGGCTTCCGCGGCCTGCACGGTAAAGAACTCGCCTGGGGCGCCGCACGTCCCCTGGTGGACGACAGTTTCCTGACCACCCTCCGTCATCACGAGCGTCTCGACGAACCCACCGACTCCGGTGCGATCGGCACGCGCGGGAACGCGGCGTGACTCGTAGGTGCCTGGTCCGGTGACGATCACCCCGTCTGGGTCTGAGTACTCCGGGATTTCGCGCTCGGGTGTGCAATTCAGGCTGCCGTCGGGCTCTGCTGCGTACGCGGTGAATCGCACACGGAACTCGATCCCGTCGCGTTCTGCAAGGCGCCCCTCCACAATCGCGGTGTCGTACACCTCCTCTCCGATCGCCACGGCGCCCATCGCTTCGGTGCGCACGCTCGGCCGCAGGATCGTGGTGGTCTCGTCCGGGTCGCCGCACACGCCGCGGGCGAGCTCCGTGCCGGTCCCAGCTGGTGCGCTGTCCGCACGTTGCGTCAGCACGGCGACCCACCAAACGGTATCTCCGTACTCGGGCAGCGCGGTGAGCTGCGGTGCACGCACGCTCCCGGGCTGCGCTATGAGGGTCGCGGGGGTCGTGAACACTCGGTTTTCAGCGGTGCAGGTGGCTTCCGCGGTTCCCGTCTGCGCCGAGCTGCCACGGTAGCCCTCGAACACCACTTCGTGCACAAGGCCGGGCCTCGTGGAGAGTTCACCAGACACTTCGGCAACGTCGCTGAGCTGTTCACCGATTGCCGCAATGCTCGATGCGTGCGTGGTGAGCGCTGGCGGCAGGACCTGCGTGCTCTCGGTGAGGTCGCCGCAGACGCCACGCTCCACAGGGATACGTTCGCCGCTCTCGTTCAGCCACAGCGTCGCGACCCACCAGATCGTCCCTGCCCAGTCGGGTTGCACCTCGACCGGACGCGACACATACGTCCCCGCACCGTCTACTGGGGTCGGGCCGGTCTCAAAGAGCAGGTTCTCGGGTCCGCAACTGGGCGCCTCGGTGCTCACTCCTTCCGCTGACTGCGGCTTCGTCGCGGCTTCGGCGGCGGTGCCCCGATAGCCGGCAAAGGTCACCTCCCATCTTGTGTCAGCTCCAACGCCCGCGCCTTCGCTGATTTCCGCCGTGTCGCTGATCCGGTCTCCCACCGCAACGCGCTCGGGGGCGTGCGTGGTCAGGGTCGGGCGGTCGATCGTGGTGGTCTCGTTGGGCAGCCCGCACGCACCCGCATGAATCAGCTGCGATCGATCGAGGCTGTCGAGAAACAGTGATTCCACCCACCAGATACGCTGCCCGTGCGCCCACCTGACCGGAAATGCGGGCGACTGCACCTCCCCGGCCGCTGTGACGGGCACGCGCGGGGAACGGAAGATGCGCTGCTCAGGCATGCATTGTGGGGTCCCGTCTGGGCCATACGCCTCACGGTAGGCATCGAAGAGCAGACTGTAGCGGGCACCGGCCGCGAGCTTTCCACTCACGACTGCGGTGTCACTGATGGCTTCGCCCACTCGCGCCCGCTCCTGCGCTTTCGTGACGACACCCGGGCGCGAGATCTGCGTGGTCTCGTTCGCTACCCCGCAGGTGCCGGTGTGCACTGGTTTTCCTGCAACCGTGACTCGCTCCACCCAGTGCACCGTACCCGAGGACTTCACGGGGATATCCCGGCTACGGAAGACGCCGAGACCGGTGATCGGGATTCCAGCCTGGCGCGCGACCGGCTGCGCCACGCACCGTTCCTTCGGCGACATCGCCGCAATCTCTTCCGCCGTCCAGAGCACTGGGGCGGGTGATCGCGGCGGCAGCATCGTTCCCGTTACTCCTGCGGCGTCCCCGTTCACTGTCGTACCGGGTGCCACCTCGTCCTCGTTCACCGTCGCACCGGGTGCCTCGCCGTCTCCGTCCCACAACGCATCATCACTCCGACCGTCGTCCGGTCCCGGATCTTGGTCATCCTGCGGGGTTCGTTCCACCTGTTCAGGCACCGCTGAGAGCCGAGGCCTATCGGTCAAGCGTTCCGGCGGGGTATCGGGAGCGCCCTCGCTTCCCCCACTGAGGTTCCCCGCTTTGCCTCCGTCTGCGTCCTCGTCGGGCCGAGATTGAGGTGTCGTCTCGGTCTCGCGAATCACTTCCCAGTTCGTGTCATACTTCGGCTCCCCCGCCTCCGGAAAGAGATAAGCCGTGAACTCGCCTTCCGCGCCGGGCCACATCTCTGCGCGAGTTCCGGGCACGGCCGAAACATGCAGCTCATCGCGCATCACGCCACCAATCTCTGCCGCCGGTTGCGCGAGCGAGCTGACTCGGGGCGGTGCGGGCGGTGGCGGTGGCGTCGCCGATACCGCGGCAAGCCGACCGCTGAGCTGCGGAACGGCTGAGGCGCCGACGGCAACCGCGATCCGCTGCGCGCTCGCCCCCGCCGCCGTGCGCGTATCGTGCACCGTGAGCCGCGACTCCCAGCCGCGCATGCCGTTCTTGGCCCACCGCCCAGCGACCTCGACTCGCTCAGCCCCCGTACTCACGGCGATAACCTGAGTTCCGGCGCCACCACTCACCGCCAATCGCGCGTCTCCTGTGCGTTCAAACCGCCCGCCGGTCACAGAGAGTTCGGTCGTGCCTGCGGGGTAGCTCACTCGCATCTGGCGACTCTTGGCGTCCGGCACCTGCGTCAACGAGAGTTTGCCGGTCACCGGCGTAGCAGGCACGGGCCGAACTGCCCGTGTCTTTGCTTCCTGGTACAGCGCATCCGAGAACGCGATCAGCCGCCGCCCCTCCGCAGAACGATTGAGAATCGCAATTCGGGAGTTGAGATAGGGATTGCCCGCGCGAAAGTTCTCACGCATGCGCCACACCGTGATCTGCACGGCGGCCGCCTGCCAGGGATCTCGTGTCTGGCCGCGCGTATCAATGAGATAGTTCAGCTGACGCATTCCGTGCGGATCACTCCAGGCATGCAGCTGCCCCGTACGCCCCGGAAGCGACCCCGTCTGAGTGCCCGCGAGGAGGTTGCCGGTCGGCTCACCAAACTGAATCTCGATACAGTACGCGCGCTTCCCGTTCGGCATCACATAGTTCGAAATGACGAGGCCCCCCGGAAAGGTCATGGTTTCGCCGCGAGGCAGGGCGCGTGCCGGGGCATCCGCCGTTGCGACGAGGCCACCGCCCAACAGCACACCGAGGAGCACCAGGTGCGCTGCTCGGGTCACGATGCCGGGCCTCCTCGAGTTTTGGGGTGGGCCGTCACGAGCGGGACGCCCAGCCCGCCACCCCCATGTGCCAGGAATTCCCCGGTTTCGCCGCAGTCTCATCGCGCTCCCTTCGTCAGCGCCCGTATGGGCGTTCGGCGCATGTTCATGCGCCGTTCAGCGATCTTCGGGCACTTCGCGACTCGGTGCGACACGCCGTCCACAAGCGAAAACGGGCCTCGATTCGTGCTCGTGGAGGGGCCGTGCTAAAGTAATACATGTGCCGCGGGGTGGAGCAGTTCGGTAGCTCGCCGGGCTCATAACCCGGAGGTCGTAGGTTCAAATCCTGCCCCCGCAACCGTGAGGAAGGCCCTGATCAGGAGAAATCCAGATCAGGGCCTTCCGCCTTTTCTCGGCAGTTTTCTGTGGCACGACGCGCGCCGCTTGCTGCGCTGCAGCCCCTGGCCGCCTGGCAGCCCGTTTCGCCGAAGCCCCTCCGCCCGCACGGGACGACGAAATCTTCGCCGCCGTCCTCGCTCTGTGAGCGACGCTCACCGGCCACACGGCATTCATCCGCGATCTTGCACTCCCCGGCAGGCCTGCGCACGCAGGGACACTCACGCACACACCCCGGAGACACGCAAAGGGCCCGACCTCAAGCATTGCTCGAAGCCGGGCCCTCTCGCGCGCGCACTGCGCGGCGCATCCGACGGGACTAGCCCTTCAGCGCGTCCTCGATCGCCTGACGCAGCTTGTCGTCGGCCTTGCCGTAGGCGGCCCAGTCGCCGTCCTTCATCGCCTTGTCGCGCTCCTGCAGTGCCTCCTGCATCGCACGCAGCGCGGGATCGTCGTTCGCGCCGGCCGACCCCGATGAGCCGCTCTCGCCGCCAGTCTCGCCACCTTCGTCGCCCTCGCCAGGCGTTGCGCCCGGATCGACCTCCGTGCCGCCGTCGCCGGCGTTCGCGCCGGAGTTTCCGCCGAAGAGTTCATCAAGCGCCGCATCGAGGGTGTCCTCGAAGGCGATGTCATCACCGAAGGAAACCAGCACCTTCTGCAGGATCGGGAAGCTCGTGCCCGACGATGCCTTCACGTACACCGGCTGCACGTAGAGCAGACCGCCACCGACTGGGAGGGTCAGCAGGTTGCCGCTGATGACCTTACTCTCGCCCTGGCGCAGGATGTTGAGCAGGTTCGAGACCTTCGAGTCGGTGGTGAAGCTGTTCTGCACCTGACCCGGGCCGGGGATCGAGTTGCTCTTCGGCAGCGTCAGCAGCTTGAGCGTGCCATAGTCGTCCGAGACCTTCCCGTCCGTGGAACCCGCATTCGAGTTCGCAGCCAGGTAGCCGGTGAGAATGTCTCGCTGGCCCTCTCCGCGCGCATCCGGAATGTACGTCGAGTAGATCGAGTAGTTCGGATCCTCGTTCGCCCCAGCCGCCATCGTCAGGTAGTAGGGCGGCTGCGCGAGCTTCTCCGCGTTCGCGGTGTTGCCCGACACGGGGTCGTTCGGCGTACGCCAGCGATCCTCAGCCGAGTAGAAGGCATCGGGGTCGGTGACGTGGTACTCGCCCAGCACGGCGCGCTGCACCTTGAACATGTCGGTCGGGTAGCGCACGTGGCTCAGCAGGCCACCGCTCATCTCGGAGACGTCTTTCAGCGTGCCCGGGAAGATCTTCCCCCACGACTTCAGGAGCGGATCCTCCGAGTCCCATGCGTAGAGCGACACCGTGCCGTCGTACGCATCAACCGTGGCCTTCACCGAGTTGCGGATGTAGTTGACCGGCTTCGGCATGGGGTCGCGGGTCTTGTCGACGGAGTCAACCATCAGCGCGTTCATGTCGGTGACCTCGGAGTACGGGTAGTCAGCCGAAGTCGTGTAGCCGTCAATGATCCAGACGATACGCCCGTCAACCACAGATGCGTACGGCGACCCGTCGATCGTGAGGTACGGCGCCACCTTCTGCACCCGATCGACCGGGTTGCGGTCGTAGAGAATCTGCGAGCCATCAACCACGGCGCCCGAGAGCAGCACCTCCATGTCCTGGAACTTCAGGGCATAAATGAGCTTCGTGAAGATGTTGTTGAGCTCGGGGCCACCGTTGCCCGAGAACGTCGTCATGTTCTGACGTCCGCCCTCTGCGGACGCCTCAACCTTGTCGCCCTCCGACTGCTCCTCGGCGATCTTCTCGTCGCTCGGGGCGGTGGCAGCGCTGTCGTCCGCTGCGGGCGCGTCGGCGCTTGCCTCGGCGGCGGCGCTGTCTCCAGCGTTCTCCTCGGCAGGAGCGGCGTCGTCTGCGGTTGCTTCGGCGACGCTCTCGGCATCAGCCGGGAAGTCGAGCTCGATCGGCTTCTTCCGCTCGCCGCCCACAATTGAGTAGGTGGGTGACTCGAGGCCGAAGTACACGCGGGGCTCAAACTTGCCGAGCTTCCCGCTCGTGGGAATGCCGTTCTCAAGGAACACGGGCTCGCCGCCCGACGAGCGCTGGTTACCGTACGCCGCAACCATGCCGTAGCCGTGCGTGTAGACGAGGGTGCGGTTATACCACCCCTTCTGATCCTCAATATTGATATCGCGCACCGCCGAAACGGTGTCCTCGATCTGCCCGTCGATCTCGTAGCGGTCCACGCTCAGCGAGGTGGGGAACTGGTAGTACTGACGGATCTGCTCGAGCTGAGCGAACGTGGGCGACACCACCTCAGGATCGATGATGCGGATGTTCGCGGTCGCCGCGGCGTCATCGCGCAGCGCTCCCGGCTCGGCATCGGTCACCGCGTCGTACCGCTCGACTTCAACGTCGTCGAGCCCGTACGCGGTGCGTGTCGCATCGATATTGCGTTGGATGTACTCCGACTCCAGGCTCTTCTCATCCGGGCGCACCTGGAACTGCTGCACGCCCCAGGGGTAGCCGATGCCGAGCACAATGCTCGACACGAGGAAGAGCACCGTGCCGACGACCGGGAGGCGCCACTTGCCCGTGAACGCGGTCACGAGGAACAGGATCGCCACGATGATCGCGATGCCCGCGAGAATCTGCTTGCCCGGGATGACGGCGTGCACGTCCTGGAACATCGCACCCGTGCGGATTCCACCGGAGGTGGTGAGCGAGCGGTACTGGTCGAGCCAGAGGCTTACAGCCTGCAGCAGGAGGTAGATCGTTGCGAGCACTGCCGCCTGGATGCGGGTCGACTTCGACACGCGCACGTCGCGTCCGGAGAACGCGATGCCGCCGTAGAGGTAGCTCGTCGCGACGCCAGCGATGAGCGCGATGAGCGTCACGGCGGAGGCGAAGCCCACGATGCCCTGCAGCATCGGCAGGCTGAACAGGTAGAAGGAGATATCGAAGCCGAACTGCGGATCTTTCTCCCCCGTCGGCTCGGCATTCAGCCAGAGCAGCGCGGTCTGCCACTGCGTTGCCGTGCTGACGCCGGCGAACAGGCCGAGCACCGCGGGCAGCCCCCACTTCACGAGGCGGCGGAGCGGCTCAAACAGCTCCTGGTAGCGGTCGAGCTGAGCGGTAAGCCGCGCGTACACGGGCCGCTTTCGATACGCGATGTCGATCGCGAAGAAGATGGGAACCGCCATGCCAAGGAAGCCAATGACGAACATCACCGCCGCCGCAATCCACTGGGTGGTGAGTACCGGCAGGTAGCCGGTTTGCTTGTACCACAGCACCTCGCCCATCACCGCGGCGACCGCGAGGAAGCCGAGAATCAGGATCACCACGAGGATGATGGTGGCGGCAAGCGGCGAGAGTCGGCGCTGGGGAGCGGCTGGCGCTCCCATCGTCTGGTCGGTCACGTCTCTGAGTACTTTCCTGTCCGAAGGGCACCTGGCGGCGCTGAGCGGGTTCCGCCCACCACCCTATCCCCCGGCGCTGACAATCCTCCGGGATCCGAGTCAGCTTTGCCGCGCTTCGTGACTCGATCGCAATCCGGGACTCGATCGGGATCCGGGCACTCGGCTCGCTACTGCACCGCCCCGCAGCGCTCGGTGCCAGCCACGGGCTTCCCGGCACCGCTGTCGGCGATCGCGTCGAGTGCCTCATCCAGCGTCGCCACGGGAGCGATCTGCAGCCCGTCAGGGACGCGCTTCGGCAGGTCAGCGCAGTTGCCCATGGGCATGAGGAACAGGTCGCTCCCCGCGCGCTCGGCCGCCCACATCTTCTGCTCCAGGCCACCGATCGGGCCGACCTCGCCGTGATCGTTCACGGTGCCGGTGCCGCTCACCGCGCGCCCGTCAAGCATGTCCCCTGGCGTGAGCTGGTCCACGATCCCGAGCGCGAAGATCATGCCGGCGCTCGGCCCGCCGATCTCCGAGAGGCTGATGTCCACCTCGTGCGGCAGGTCGTACACCGAGGAGATGATCGCGCCAATGAGAGGGTCCGTTCCTCCCTCCGGCACGGCGGGTGTGAGCACGACGGATTGCTCAGCACCGTCCCGGCGCACGTCGAGCGTCAGCTCGGATCCCGCGCCGGCTGCAATGATGGCGTCGCGCAGCCCGGCGAAGTCGGCAACTGGGCTGCCGCCCGCGCGCAGAATCACATCACCGTCCTGCAGCACACCGACCGCGGGCCCATCCTCGGACACTGCCGCGACCGTCAGTTCCACCGGCACGTCCTCACCGAGCGCGCGATACGCGGCAGCGGCGGCCTGCGCCTGCGACGACTGCATCTGCACGGTGCCCTGCGCCTCGCGATCCTCAAGCGTGGTGCCCTCGGGGAAGAAATCGCTTCGTGGCGCGATGCGCTGCGACGGGTCGACGAGTGCCGGCACGAGCGCCAGCCAGCTCGCGGGATGCTCTGGGCTGCCCACGAGGGACACCGTGAGGAGGTTGAGCTCTCCCGTCGTCGGGTAGGTCTTCGCCCCCGGAATGGAAATCACGGGGCGCGACTCGCCATCGATCCGCGCCTCGCCGAGCGTGTTCACCACGGGGCCGGGCCGTTCCACCGTGAAGGGCGAAGGGATCACCGCGGCCAGCAGCACGATGCACGCGGCCAGCGCAATGCTCAACGCCCAGCGCGAGCGACGCTGTTGCCGGTGCAGTTCGTCAGTTTCCACGACCGTGCCGTACTCGCCCAACGTGCTCCTCAAGTTCCAGATCACCGCGCCTGTTCGCACTCGGCGCAAAGGAAAACGCCGAGCGCGGGTCAATCTAGCAGGAAGAACTGACCGCTGTGCCGTAGCGTGGAAACACGACGAACAGCGAGGGAGCGGCGATGAGCGCGAACGACCACGACGGCTCCGATCGAGAGGGCCGGAACGACTTCGAGGACCTCCAGCGGATCCTTGGCGAAATGCTGTCCGGGCAGGGCGGCGATGGCGCGGCGCTTGATCCCGAGCAGTTTGCGAAAGCAGCGGGGATCCCGATCGATCCGCAGATGCTGCAGGGACTGTTTTCGACGCTGCAGGGCGCGATGCACAACCCTTCCGCCGAGATCGACTGGTCGGCGACCCGCCGCACAGCCATCGAGGTGGCGAGCGACGGTGCGGCTGCCGCCGATCCCGCGCCTGCGATGCGAGCGTTCCCGGTTGCGACGCTGTGGCTTGATGAAGTGACCGACATCGGTGCGACTCCGGACGCACCGCGCACGCTCGGTCGCATCGAGTGGGTGCAGCAGACCGTGGACACCTGGGTGGGCCTTGCGCAGCCGGTCGCCGAGTCCATCACCGGCGCGCTCATGGGGGCGCTCGAAACGCAGATGCCCGAGGAGCTCGGTGATGCACTCAAGGGCGCAGCGCCGATGCTGCGCAGCGTGGGCGGCGCGCTCTTTGCCGTGCAGCTCGGCACCATCATCGGCAAGCTCTCCGGCGAGGTCGTCTCGGCCGGAGATGTTGGGATCCCGCTGCTCTCCGGCCCCGGCCGCGAGGGTGGTGCGTTGCTCCCCGGCGGCGTTGCCGCGTTCGCAGAGGGACTCGATCAGGATCCCGAGGCGGTGACTCTCTACCTCGCCGTCCGGGAACTTGCGCACGCGCGACTGTTCCGCCACGCGAAGTGGCTGCGGCTGCACCTCCTCACCGCGATCACCGACTACTCGCGCGGCATCCGCATTGACACGGACCACATCCAGGATCTCGCGCACGAGATCGATCCGGAGCATCCCGAGCAGATCCAGCAGCTCATCACGAATGGTGCGCTGATTCCGCCGAAGACCGAGGAGCAGGAGGCCGCTCACGCGCGCCTCGAGACGATGCTCGCGCTCGTCGAGGGCTGGGTCGATGTGGTGACGGCGGACGCGGCGAAGCGGATCCCTGGCGCGGAGGCGATCGCCGAAATGGTGCGGCGCCGCCGCGCCACCGGCGGCCCCGCCGAGCACGCATTCGCAGCGCTGGCGGGCCTTGAGCTCCGCCCGCGTCGGCTCCGCGAGGCCGCGGCGCTGTGGCGTTTGGTGGGCGAGCGCAGCGATGTCGCCACCCGCGACGGGCTGTGGGCACACCCCGATCTGCTCCCCACTTCGGAGGAGCTCGACCACCCGGCGCAGTTGCTTGAGCGACTGGGGCTGAGTGGCGCGACGCCCGAGGCACCCGTTGACGAGTTCGATGCGGCGCTTGCGCAGCTGCTCGACGGCGAGCTCCCCCCGCACGCGGGTGGCGAGGATGGGCGCGACGAGGGGCAGCCGAACAGCGACGGCCCTGAGCCCACGACGCCTCCGACGGCGTCCTAGCCCCGGGCGGCGTCCGAGCCTCCGGCACTCAGTGAGCCCCCGCGCAGCGAGCGCGGGGGCTCACTCAGTTTTGCGGTCGTGTGGCGCCTGCCAGACTGTACGTATGCCCGGGTTTCATCATGTAGAGGTGTGGGTCGCCGACATTGCTCCGGCCCGCGAGGAGTGGGGCTGGCTGCTCCGCGAGCTGGGATTTGTTCAGGAGAGCGTGTGGGATGAGGGCGAGTCGTGGTCAGCTGGAGGGCCCTACCTCACGCTGACGGTCTCTCCGAAGCTGTCGGGAAGGACGCACGATCGTCGAACGCCTGGAGTCAACCACATCGCGTTCGGTGCTGGTGCTCCATCCGAAGTCGACAGAATCATGGCCGGTGCCAGCAGCCACGGCTGGAGTGCGCTGTATGAGGACCGATATCCACATGCTGGCGGGCCGCAGCACTATGCGGGCTGGATAGAAAACTCGGCCGGTTTCAAGGTCGAGATCGTTGCGGACGAAATAGCGTAGCTCCTCCTGAGGTCCGTATTCGGCTCGCGGTGCACTTGACGCGTGTTCCCCCCTCGTGGGACAACGTCAGCCGCGCGCCCGGTGCACCGGCCGCGTATTCGCTGGCGGATCCCCCACTTCCGCGACCGTGTGGCCGGAGCAAGGCGTCTTCGTCACGCTCGCCCGTTCGATGCGCGCCACCCGAAACCACCGCATTGCATCGCGCAGGCGGCACCACCCCACCAGGTACCACGCACCGTGGGCTGCGGCGAAGAGTACCGGCTCCACGTCGCGTGTGGTGATCGCCCCGTCGCCCGCGACGTACTGGATGCGAACCACGCGCTGATCGGCCATCGCCGCCTCAACCGCGGAGCGGACCAGCCGGGCGGGCCGTTCAGCATCAGTGACCCAGACCCGACGTGCGAGAGCGTCCGCGCGAGCGCGCGTTCCCGGGTCGAGCACATCAAGCACCTTCTGCACACCGGCGACCGCGAGGTCGGCATACGGCGCGTCCTGTGCTGCCGACACCGCGGAGAGGAGCGCAACCGCTTGCTCAGGCGAGAGCGTCACGGGCGGCAGCGTGGCCGCCGCAGCGAAGCCGTAGCCGCCCCCGGGACCGGGGCGAGACCAGAGTGGCGCACCACTTCGCTCAAGCGCCGCGAGGTCTCGCTTCACCGTGCGGACCGAGACCTCGAATTCGCGCGCGAGCCGATCCGCAGAGTATCCCCGGGTGCCGCTGCGACGCAGCATCTCGGACATGGCGTGCAACCGTTCGGCGCGCTTCATCGCGCGTTTCCGCGGGCGTCAAAATTCATGACATAAATAGTGACATACTGCTGTCCACTACGCCTGCCAGAGTCGAGGTATGACAGACACCACGCCACACACACCGATGACCTCTCAGCCTCCGCTTCTCATCCTCGTTCCCGGCCATTGGCTGGGCGCGTGGGCGTGGGACGAGGTGCGCGTCGAACTCGCCGCCGTTGGGATCGATGCGCACGCCGTCACGCTCCCCGGCATGGATCCCGACGATCCGCACCGCGCTCAACGGACGCTCTCGGAGCAGGCCGCGGCGATTGTTGAACTCATCGCCACGAAGGAGGGCGCGCACCCGGAGCGAAGGGCCGTGCTCGTTGCACACAGCGGAGCGAACGGGCCCGTCAGCCTCGTCCTCGATCAGCACGCATCGCTCATTGAGCGCGTGATCTGGGTGGACTCAGGGCCGCTCAGCTCTGGCACGGCATTCGCGCCCAACCTCCCCGCGGAGGTCACCGAGCTTCCGCTGCCTGCCTTTGGGGTGCTTGCGGAGCAGGCAAGCCTGGACGGCCTGAGCGGGGCCGTGCTTGCACGATTCCGCGACCGCGCGGTAGCGGAGCCCGGCCCCGTGCTCCGGGAGGCCGTATCTCTCGCGCAGCCCGCTCGGCGCGAGGTGCCCACGACGCTCGTGTGCTGCTCGATTCCCAGCGCCCAGGTTCTCGAGCTCGCACGCGCAGGCCACCCGATGTTCGCGGAGGTTGCCGAGCTCAGCGAGGTGCGCGTTGTCGATCTTCCCACCGGGCACTGGCCGATGTGGAGCCGCCCCCGAGATCTTGCCGATGTGATTCGCGCGGAGATCGCATAGGGCACTCGCTCACAGGGCGGGAGCGTCTCGCGGCGCGCCCACGTGCGCCGGGAGGCTGTGGACAACCAGCGAGGCAGGGAGACTTCCCCGCACACTAGTGGCCATGCCCGCGTTTCTTCGACTCCGCCCAGACCTGCCGGTCTGCTGGGAGAGTCCCGACACCCTACGCGTGGGGTTTGAGCGTGCCTACGCGCGCATCGTGTCGCCGAGTGCGGGCCAGCAGCGTCTCCTCGGCGCACTCCGCACCGGCTTTGCTGCGGCGGACCTGCCGCAGGTGGCGCGCCGCACGGGCGTGACGCTACAGGAAGCGCGAGCGCTCCTCTCCGCGGTAGAGCGTGCCTGTCTGCCACGCACGGAACCAGTGCACGCGCTCCCCACTGTTCCGCGCTCCGCGCTACCGCCCCAGCTGTTCATCGACGACGCGGGGAGGCCTGTGCCCGGCTTTGCGGGCGCATTGACGCACGGGGTTGGGAGCACAGTCGCGTGGTCTACGAAGGCCCCGGGCGCGGGCGAGGGCGAGGTTCACGTCGCGGACGGGGGCACGGGCGCGGACACGGCACCCGCACTCGTGGTGTTCGTTGAACGGTTCCTCGAGCCGCTCGAGCGTGCGCAGCGGTGGCTCGTCGCGGGTATCCCCCACCTCCTCGTGCGCTTGACGGACACCCGCGCGTCGGTGGGCCCGATCGTGGCGCCGCCCGGTGCCCCCTGCCACACTTGCATCACGCTCGCCGTCCTCGAGGCAGACCCGGGCGCATCGGTGCTCGCAGCGCAGCTCGTCGAGTCCACGCCTGCGAGCGAGACCGCAGCAGTGGGTGTGCTCGCCGCGGCGCTCACCGTGCAGTTCATCGACGCCTGGTTCAGAGGCGAATCGCGTGTGCATGGCACCCGGGTGTCGTTTGAGGTTGAGGCCGGCCACCCGCGCGGCACGCTCGAGGAGCATGAACTGTCCGCACACCCCGAGTGCGGGTGCGGCGGGTTTAGGTGAGCCCGGCCTCAGCGATGAACCGAGACGGCTGACGCGGAGCCCGCGCTCCCCCAGCAACGCCCGAGAGCCTGAGCGTGTCCCGGGCGCGCGTGAACGCCACGTAGGCAAGCCGCCGCTCCTCGTCAAGACTCGCCTCATCGACCGCGTGCACGATAGGAAACTGCCCCTCGCTGAGCCCGGCAACATGGACGAGCGACCATTCGAGACCCTTCGCGGCGTGCACGGCGCTCAGGGTCACGGCGTCGACCGTGGGCTCGTGTTGCGTGCGCTGCCGCGCCAGAAGCTCCTCGCTGAACTCCACGATCCCAGCACCCGGCGGCATCTCGTCGACCAGCGAGAGCAGCGCGCTCAGCGCCTCCCACTTCTCACGCTGCGCAGCACCCTCGGGCGGGCGAGCCGACCACCCGCCCGCACGGAGTGCGTCGCTCACGATCTGGAAGAGCGGCCGGTCGTGCGCGACCTTCGCTTCACCGCGGATCAGCATCACTGCCTGGCGCACATCGGCACGGTCGAAGAACCGCTGAGCGCCGTGCACGCGGACGCCAATGCCGTTCCGTTTGATGGCTTCCTCGAACCGAGCAGACTGCGCATTCGTACGGTAGAGCACAGCGATCTCGGATGCCGGGGTGCCCGCCTGCACTGCCGCAGCAATCGAGCCCGCCACCGCCTGCGCCTCGTCCGCTTCTGATGCAAACCACTCAAACGTAGGCGGGGCTGCCACAGCGACTGGAGCGGAGGCGGCAGGAGCTGTGCCGGGCTCGCTCGCAGCCACCGAAGCCGCGGTGTCAACGTCGCCTGCGCCGCTGCCGCGCATCGCGCTGAGCGTCAGCGCACCCGGCTGGTCTCGCATCAGCCGGTTCGCTATACGCACGATCGGCTCCAGCGAGCGATAGTTGCGCTCCAGCCGCACCTGGCGCGCGTTCGGGTGTTCGACACCGAAGCGCAGCAGGTACGAACTCGATGCCCCCGCGAACGAGTAAATCGTCTGGCTCGCGTCGCCCACCACGCACACGTCGTCACGGTCGCCGAGCCACACCTTGAGCAGGGCGTGCTGCAGCGGCGAGACGTCCTGGTACTCATCGACCGTGAAGAACCGGTACCGCTCCCGCACCTGCAGGGCGACACGCGGCTCGCTTTCCAGCATGCCCGTGAGCAGCACAAGCACGTCTTCGAAGTCAATCTGCCGCCGCTCCTCAAGCAGCTCCACGTAGCCGCGCTGCAGGTCGACGAGTTGCTCCGCGGTGAGGCCTGTGGGAATCGGCCGCTCCTCAACGTGCGCGGCATAGCGGTCGATGCTCAGCATCGTGGTCTTTCGCCACTCGATTTCTGAGGCAAGGTCGCGAAGCGCCTCGCCCCCGAGCCGCATGTTGCGCGACTCCACGAGCTGCGACAGGGCCGCAACCTTTCCCGACAGGATCTGCGGCGCCGAGCCGCCCACCACATCGGGCCAAAAGTGTCCGAGTTGCGCGAGCGCCGCCCCGTGAAAGGTCTGAGCTCGCACGCCATCGGCGCCGAGTCCGCGCAGCCGCCCCTGAAGTTCGCCGGCGGCCTTTCGGGTGAAGGTGACCGCGAGCACCCGCTCTGGCGCGTACACGCCGCTGCGCACGCCATAGGCGATCCGGTGCGTGATCGCTCGCGTCTTTCCCGTGCCCGCACCAGCGAGTACCGAAATCGGGCCGCGCAGGTGCTCCGCGATCTGGCGCTGCTCGGGGTCGAGCCCGTCGAGCACTGATTCGGCGTCAGCGGCCACCGGGGCGCCCGTCAAGATCGTCGCTCACCGCTGCGTTCGCACGCGCATCGCCCGCGGGAACTTCAGCCAGCCAGCGATCAATGAGCCAGCGCGCGATCGACACCGACTGCGGCAGGATGATCCCTGGGTCAGGATTGCGCAGCTGCTCACGGCTGAACCAGCGCAGTTCTGAGATCTCTGCGGGATCGGGCTGCAGCGCATCCGGGTCGGCGCCGTCTGCCAGCGTGGCGCGGAAGCCGAGCATGAGCGACCGCGGGAACGGCCAGGGTTGTGAAGCGACATACTCGATGTTCGCCACCTGCACACCGGCCTCCTCGAAGACCTCGCGCGCCACGGTCTGCTCGAGCGCTTCACCTGCTTCCACGAATCCAGCGAGTAGAGAGAACCGCCCCGACTCCCACAGCGCGTTCGAACCGAGCAGGATCCGGTCCTCGTGTTCGATGAGCACGATCACTGCAGGATCGGTGCGCGGAAAGAGCTCGCCGCCGTGGGCGTCACGGCGACCCCAGCCGCCGAGCACCACCTCGGTGGGCTCGCCGTCGCGCGGCGAGAACTCCGCGGCCTCGTGCCAGCGCAGCAGGGCCGACGAGACGGCGACCAGCTCGCGCTCGGTGTCACCGAGGTCCCCGCTCGCAGCGAACGGGTGCCGCCACCGCACCGCAGTCTCCGCATCCGCGGCGCGCTCGTCGGTGGTCTCCGGGTTCTCCTCCGCCGCCGTCGCACACGCGAACACTGGCGCACCGGCCATCCGGCCGAGGTACACATGCCCAACCGCGGTACCCGTCAGATTCGGTTCACCGTGCGTGGGCACGAGCGCGAGCCGCGGCGCGGCGTCGGGACCCGTCACAGGCACCTCGATTCCGCGCAGCTGCAGCAGGCGCGCGCCGGGCTCGTTCCAGGCCGCGCGAAGCAACTCCGGGGTTTCCCGCGTCGCTGCGTCACGATCGAGCACTCCGCTGGCAAGTGGGGGGCGATCCTGCGTGTTCATTGCCTCTCCTCCTCTGCACCCTCGCGGGGCCGATCGAACGCGAATTGACACCCCGATCGAGGTGTCAGTGTGCTGTGCGGTGCGCGTGGCGCGACCACGGCCGCCCCGAGCCTGCATACCCTAATGTGCATGGCCAGCATCCCATTCACTCTAGCCGCGCTCGCGACCTCCGCCGTGCCAGGTTTGACAGTGTTCGGAGTGCGCGAACACACGGACGATTCTCGCTATGCGGCTGCCGTGATCACCACGGAGGACGCTGAACTGCTCGTGCGGGTGCCGCGGACGCAAGCCGCCGAGGTGCAGCAGTCCGCCGAGGTCCTCGGTCGCGCCGCACTCACGGAGGGCCCGCGGCGCCGGCTTCCCTTCGAGGTGCCGGAGACCCTGGGGATGACGCGAGCGGGCGAGACCCGCGCCGTCGTGTCCACGTTTGTGGATGGTGAACGGTTCGAGGCAGAGGACCTCGCGGACGACGCGCTGCTGTTGCAGCCCATCGCCGAGGCCATTTCCGCAATTCACGAGCTTCCGCTGAGCGTTGCGCAGAACGGTGGCCTGCCGGTGCACACCGCGCAGGATCTCCGGCTCATCGCCACTCGCCTGATCGATCGCGCGGAGGCCACCCGGCTCCTCCCCGAGACCGTGCTGCAGCGCTGGCAGCGCACGGTCGAGGCGGCCGAGCTGTGGGACTTTGCCCCCACCACGGTGCACGGCTCCCTGGACGCGGAGCAGTTGCGAGTCACGGACGGCGAGATCACCGGCGTCGTTGGCTGGGGTGAGCTGGCCGTGGGCGATCCCGCGCAGGATCTGTCGTGGCTGCTCGCACCAGGAAGCGACATCTGCGACGCGGTGATTGCGCGCTACGCAACCCTCCGCAATGCCGGGTCAGTCGCGCACATCCGCGCGCGGGCGGCGCTCTACCACGAGCTCGAGGTGGCCCGGTGGCTCCTGCACGGCACCGAATCGCATGACGAGGGGGTCATCGACGACGCGGTGGCGATGCTTGACCGGATGGTGGGTGTGGGCGGACCGTTGGCCGCCGCGTTCGCGGCCACGCAGTCGCAGCACCCACTCGGTGAAGCAGAGGTCACGGCGCTGCTCGCGGACACCCCGACCGTGCACCCGCACCTGTCAGACACTGCCGCCGTCGAAGCACTCGATGAGGATCGCATGTTCGGCCACGACACCGAGTTCGTCGAACCGCTGAGTGCAGCCGAGGTCGACGCACAGAAAGCCGCCGCGCAGAAGGCCGCCGCGCAGCGCACGGCTCCGCCCGCCGCAGCCGTGGACGAGCTCGCGGACGCCGCGGGCACCGCCGAGGTCGATCTGGATGAACTGTTTGTGCCGCCAGTGTCCGAGGCGCTCGCGGCCGAGGCGGGCGACACTCCTGACGACGCAGACGATTCAGAGGCCGATCTCGCAGCGGCCGAAGATCAGCTCACCGAGCCGCTCGACGCCTCAGATCTTCCCTCAGCTCGGGATCGCTAGGCACGGTCGCCGTCTTCGCTCGCCCCGGTGAGACTTGATGCGGCCGCGCCCCAAATCTCCTCAAGCTCAGCGAGGCTGCGCGTTCGTTCGCTGCGCAGTTCCACGCCCTCGGCGACGTAGAACAGGGAGACGTCGATGCGCTCCGGCGGGATGCTCGCCCATTGCGCGTAAGCGTGCCGGTACAGATCGAGCTGGAAGAAGCGCGACTCGCGCTCAGCGTCGGTGCGCGGCGAACGCCCCGACTTCCAGTCGACAATCTCAATGCGGTCATCCCCACCCGTGGAGTCGGGCTGGCGGTACACCGCATCGAGCTTGCACACGAGGGTTCGGCCGGCAAACGGGAGGGTGACCTCGATCTCAACAGCAACGGGGGCGAGGCCTGCCCAGCGCGAGCGCTCAAACTGCTCAATGAGGGGGCGGAGCTCGGCGGTCTCCCACGATTCGGCAGCAGCCGCTTCGGTGTCCAGCCCACTATCGAGCAACGCATCGGCATCACTCGCGTCCAGATCCAGTGTGCCGTCGAGGCCCGCGAGCGGGAGTGCGCTGCCGATCGCGGTGGTGGCCCGCCGCTCGACCCACTCGTGGAATCGGTTTCCCACTCGAGTGCGGCGGTAGGGCCGCTGCGGAATCGGGCGCAGCCGCATTCGTTCGGCGCGTGCGGGGTCTTCCACGAACTCGTGGAAGGTTGATGCGGTGATGCGTTCGGGCAGCTCTTCCGCGCTCGCTGCCGCAGTGTCCGCGTGCGCCGCTGCGCGCTCCGCAAGCAGGAGCGCCACAGTCGGATCGAGTTCGTCACCGCCGCTCGCACGAGGGCCGTCTGCCGCCGCGGCGTCGAGCTCCCCGCGCAGCGCGTCCGCTGCCCGGCGCAGCGCCGGCCCGCGTGAGCCGAGCGGATCAAGCGGCCACTGCTCGGTGAGCTCACTCGCCTCACTGGGGTCGGCCTCGTGAGCGCTTTCTTCAGGAAGCCCGGCGATCAGGCCCGCTTCGCCCAGCTCAGCAAGAAACGTCGATGGAACGCGCGGCCGGGTCTGGCCGCCCCAGAACGAACCGCTGAGCAACAGCCTGTCTGCGGAACGCGTGACCGCAACATACGCGAGGCGTCGCTCTTCCTCAGCGTGTCGGTCCTGGAGTGCGGTGCGGTACTCCGAGATCCGGTCTCGGAGCTCCTGCTGCGTTGCGGCGATGCGCCAGTTGAGTTCGGGCCTGGCGGCTGCATCGCCCCGCAGCTCGTCTGGCAGCTGGCCGGTGCGCAGCCAGCCGGCCCCGCTGCGCGCTGATCCCGGAAACTCACCGGCGACCATCCGCGGAACCGCAACCAGGTCCCACTCAAGGCCCTTGGAACCGTGGGCGGTAATGAGGTGCACGGTACCCGGTGCGGGCGCCGCAACATGCTCCGCGGCCTCGTCCGCGAGCACCGCACGCTCAATCCACTCGAGCACCGAAGCGAGCGTGCCGCGCGGGTCGATGGCCAGGTAGTTCTCGATCAAGTCGATGAATAGGTCAAGATTCGCCTGCGCCGCTGAAGTTCCCGCGTGCTCGCGCGCCTCATTGGCATCAAGCTCGATATCGAGGCGGAGTGCCTGGATCGTTGCCCCCAACAGCTCCCCCATGTCGCCGCCGACGTACTGTCGCAGTGCGGCGAGCATACGCCCGGCCTCACGTAGCCGTTCGCGGCCCACTTCGCTGATCCCCCGAAGCGCGGCGTGCCCGAGGTCGCGCATCCCCGCGATCTGGTCCAACGCGTCGAGGAGGGTGAACTGGCGATCGGGGTCGGGAAGCACCCGATCGGCGGCGCGGTCCTCTTCACTGAGAGGCTGCTGTCTGAGGTCTCTCGCGGCGAACCAGCGCGCCGCGTCCCGCAGACCCGCGAGGTCGGCAACGCCGATCCTGAATCGGGGGCCGCTCAGGATGCGGATCAGTTCTCCACCGGCGTCGGCGTACCAGAGGCAGCGCAGCACGCATACGACGTCGGTGACCTCGGGGGTGGTGAGCAGTCCGCCGAGCCCCACGATGCGGTTCGGCACGCCGGCTTCGCTCAGCGCGGCCGAGAATGCGGCCATGTGGCTGCGTGTCCGGAAGATCACCGCTGCGCTCGGCAGCTCTCCGTGTTCCGCGAGATGCGCAGCGCGAGCGTCACGCAGCCACTCGGCCACCGCGGCGCGTTCCTCATGCACGGTCTCGGGGTAGGCCCACTCCACGCTGCCCGCGCCAGCTCCGGGCCGAGGCGCCAAGCGAGGGACGTCAATCTCGGAGGCTGCGGCCAACGGCCCGGCGATCGCGTTTGCGGCGTCAAGCACCGTCCCAGGGTTGCGCCAGCTCGTGGAGAGCGTCAGCGTCGCGGGAGCCGTACGCGGGGACCGACGCTCACGGTTTGCGAAGTCCGCGTGGAACGAGCGCAGCCCCTCAGCGGAGGCTCCGCGCCAGCCGTAGATGGACTGATGCGGATCGCCCACCGCCATCACCGAGGAACCGCCGAACAGCATGGCGAGAAATCGGGTTTGCCCGACTGAGGTGTCCTGCACCTCATCAAGCAGCACGACGCGGTGCCGCCGTCGGAGCGCGGCGATCGCGTCCGGCGAGCGTTCGAGGGCGCGCGTCGCAAGTGCCAGCTGGTCGGGGAATTCGATGACTCCGCGCTGCTCCTTCTCTGCGGCGTACTCGCGTGCCAGGCGGGTGATCATCGGCGTCTCCGCAAGTGCGGCGACCGCGTCGCGCACGGGCGCGTAGACCTTTCCGCTTGGCTCGCGGCCGATCTCCTTCTCCGAATACGGGAGGTGCAGCACGCGCGCAAATTCAGCAACCACCTGATCGACCCGGTCGAGTGAGGTGAGGTTGTCGGCTACGGCGTGATCGAGCGCGAGCAGGTGGCGGATGAGCTCTGGGGTGCGCAGCTCACTCGTCGCGAGTTCAGGGTCGCTGCTTGCGACCACCACTTCCCGCGCGAGTCGCCAGGCGGTGGCCTCATCGATCACCGCGGCCCCCGGGGCAACGCCCGCGGCAATCCCGTACTCCTGCAGCACTCCCGCGGCAAACGCGTTATAGGTGCTGACCTCCGGGGTGTCGAGCCCATCGCCGAGCGCGCTCTCAAGACGAGCTGATGCAGCGAGCTCGGCTTCGCTCAGCGCGCCGCGCTCGCCAGCGTCGCGCAACCGTTCGAGGAATACTGCGAGGCGTCCGGTGATCCGTTCACGCAGCTCACCAGCAGCCTTCCGTGTGAACGTGAGGCCCAGTACGGCGTCGGGAGCAACGAGTTCATTCGCGACAAGCCATACCACGCGGTTGGCCATCGTCTCCGTCTTACCGCTTCCCGCACCCGCCACCACCAGCGTGCTTCCCCCCAGCGGGTGCTCGATCACTGCCCGCTGCTCCGGGGTTGGAGTGAGTGGCGGCGCAGGCGGCACTGCCAGAAGTTCCGCGATGCGCGCGGCGGAGAACACGACCTGCCGCGGCCCGCCGGATTCCTCTCGCTGCTCGCTCATGCGTGACTCACCGCCGGGATGATGTGCAGTCTGCAGGAGCCGGGCTGGTGCGGGTCGGAACAGTGGTGCTCGATGCGCGCGGTGAATGCGCCGCCCGCCATCACCTCGGCAATGCTCTCTACGCGGGCCATCATTTCCTCGCTTGCCTCCGCGGTAATGGGTTCCTGCACCCGCTCGATGAACTCAGCTTTCCCTGTGGCGTCGGGGTGAACGTACAGCAACCGTGCGCCGCCGCTGCCCGGCCGCTCAGCGTCACCGCTCGCGGAGTCATCCGCAGCGGGATCCCGCAGGGCCTCGAACGCGCCGAGCGTCACCCCGAGCTGGTAGGCGCGCAGCTGCGCATGGGTCTCCGCCTGCACCTTACTCGGCGGCGTGCGCCCGGTCTTCAGGTCGAGGACGGTCACTTCTGTGGCGCCGCTCGTCAGTACCCGGCGCTCCAGTCGGTCCGCGATTCCACGCAGCATCGCCCGCCCGATCGGAGCGGCAAAGAGCGCCTCGCGCCCCACGAGCTCACGCTCCGATGCCTCAAAATCCCTCAGGTAGGCAGCGAGCCCAGCCGTCATCGCAGTTGCGAGTCGCTCTGCTCGTACGGACTCCCACTCCGCGTCGAAGTCCAGCTTGCGCCACTCGCTCATCACCGCTGCGAGGAGCTCATCCGCATTCGCCGCAGTGGCAGTTTCAAGCGCATGGTGCACGAGCGTGCCAATGTTCGCCTGCACGCTTCCCGTGCTCCCACCCAAGTGCGCGATCGCCCAATCGAGGGGGCAGTTCTCGGCACGCTCAAGCTGCGAGGGGCTCACCGGCACCACCGCATCCAGATCGCCGTCAAGGTCCACGAGCGGTGCCGCGGTGCTGGGCGGCAACATGCCGTACCACTCGTCCGGGTGTGCGCCTGGCACGCCGGCGCCAGCCAATGCAGTGAGAGCTCCGAGCGCCCCGAAATCTGCTGGGTCATGTGTCAGTCGTCGCCGCATCGCCGCAGTCGCACCGCGGAGGGTGAGACGTGAGGTCGGCAGCGCGTCATCACGGTACTCGCGCCCCAGCCCAAAGAACGCGCTCGGGTGCTGATCTTCGTCTGCCACGGTCACCACGAGCACCTCGTCGCGTGCACGCGCGCAGGCATGCACCAGCAATCGCAGCTCGTCGTGAATGGTGTCCTTGCGTGAGGGGGGCTGTGCCGCTCCCCCGCGCAGCCAACGCTCAAGTGCCGCGGTGCCAAGGATGGACCCGCGGGCGCGCAGATTCGGCCAGGCTCCGTCTTGCAGACCGACAATCGCGACAAGTGCAAACTCGCGGCCGATGGCCCCCTGCGGGGTGGTCACCGTCACGGCGGCGCGTTCGCTGCGCTGCGCGAGCGAATCTTCGGGCACCGCGCTCAGCAGCAGCTCTTCGAGCAGTTCACCAATCGGCTGCTCGCTGTCCTGCTCCTCATGCCGCTGCAGCGCGAAGAACAACCCGAGCACCGCATCGAGCGAGCGGTGCGCCTCGTCTGCCCGCGCGCCCCGCCCTTCCAGTGCCTCCGACTGCCAGGCAGCCGCGAGCTTTGCACCGTCCCACAGCGCCCACAGGGTCTCGCGCGCGGTTCCCCCGGCCTCTCGCACTCGGGTTCCCGCGGCCGCGAGCACAGCGAGCCGGCGCAGGGCCCGCCCGCCCGCGGAATCCACCACGGGCGCCGCGCCGGGGAACGCAAACGCCTCGGCGACAAGTTCGTCGATACCGCGCGGTTCACGTTCTTCTGCCCGCGCATCTCGCCGTTCCTGGAGGAGCAGCGCACCGCGCAGCCGCCGCAGGGCAACCGGATCGAGGCCACCAATCGTTCCCGCGACGAGCGGCAGCACTTCCGCGGGCGCGAGGGGGTGCAGGCCAAGCGCGTGTTGCAGCAGCCGAATCAGCTCGCGCACAATCTGGTGCTCACGCAGCACGATTCCGCCTGCGGCCACCCCCGTGGGCACCTGATGGGACGCGAGCGCCCGCGCGACTCGTGTGGCCTCGCCGCGGCTTCGGCACAGCACCGCCATTTCGCCCCACGGCAGCGCATTGCGCCCGTCGAGGCCGAGTCGCCGCGCACGGAAGCGGTGTGCAATCGCGCCGAGCTGCTCTGCCGGCGAGCCGAGCGCAGCGAACTGCACCGGCTGCGCCGCCGAATGCCCGGCATCAGCCGCTGCCGAACGGAGCGCCACCGCCCGCCGTTGCTCACCAGCGCCCGCCGCACCGATGCGATCCGTGAGCCCCACAACCGCCGAGCGTAGTTCGGGGCCGTGCCGGTGCACAGATTCCAGAACCACCAGCTGTGCCGGTGCGTCCGCGCGAAGAGCGACGGGAGTCTCGGAGCGCCGCGCAAGCTCCTCATCAAGCTGTGTCAGCACACGCGCACGCTCACCATGAAACGCACCGGTCGCCGTATCCGGATCGCCAAACACCCACACGCGACTTCCCGAGTCCACGCACGCGGCAAGCAACGCGAGTTCACCCTCGCCAAGCTCCTGCGCGTCATCGACCAGGATGAGGCGTGGAATCGGCACCCCCGGATCCGCCGGTCCGTCTCCCACGAAAACGCCGGGCTGGCGAAGCCGCCCCTCGGCGCGCACCACCTGAGCCGCGGCGCGCAGGAGGCCGCTTGAGCTGAGTTCGCCCGGACGCTCAGCCGTCACGCGGGCCGCAACCGCGGAGATGAGCTGCAGGCCATCGCTCCAGCGCGCCGCGAGCTCGGGATCGGGAAGCTCGGTTACGGCTTCGCCCGCCCACCCGGCCGCCGTGTCACGCAGTGTTGCGGCGAGCGCGTCGGGGTCCCAGCCGAAGTTGTCGGCGACCCGCCAGAGTTCGCGCAGCTCTGCTCGGAACGCTGCGCTGTGCAAAACCTCTGGGGGCACGCCAGCGACCCCGGCGCCTGGTCGCTCGATGCCTTCGGTAACGCTCCGCGCAATCGCCTCGTCTTGCACGGTGCCAGTGAGCAGCCGGGGTGCGTCTTCGCCGCGGAGCGCGGCGCTCCGCCCGAGCACAGCGAACGCGAGGGACGCCGCCGTGCGCACCGGGGTTCCGCCAAACGCGCGCCCCAGTTGCTCAGCGAGTGCCGCGCGCAGAGCGGTGGCGACCAGGCGATTTGCGGCGAGCACCAGCACCTCGCCCTCCCGCCACGACTCACGACCGCTGCACTCAACGTATGCGGCGACCAGAGTGCGCGTCTTCCCGCTCCCCGGCGCGCCCAGCACACGGGCATGCCGAGCGGGATCGAGTGCGAGCACTCGACGCTGCGAAGGATCGAGGGAGACCATGCGGCCAGCCTACTGAGCACCACAGACATTCGTGATTCCACGCGAGCCGCACGGATTGGCGGCGCGATATTATCTGCGGTCCGTGCCAGACTCGGTTCTATCCGGAACGCTCGTGCGGTGCCCGAGCAGCTGGCCTGGTGCGCTCGAAGGCGGGTGCGCCACCCCTCACCGTGGAGGACTCCAATGACATTGACCGCGCCAGAGCAGACGCTCGCCCCCGCCCCCGCAGCTGTCGGGGCGCCGCCAGGCCCACCAGGCGGCATGACCGAAGCATCCGGCCGGCGACGTCGCCCCTGGCGCATCGTGCTGTGGCTCGTTGCAGCTCTCGTCGCGCTCGCGCTCGTCGCGGCTGGGCTGGGTGCCTGGACTGTCACACGCTCATTCCCGCAGGCGAACGGCGCACTGGAGGCCCCTGGGCTCGCGGGCACGGTGCAGGTGCAGCGCGACGCGCATGGCATTCCCACCATCACTGCAGACACCTCCGCTGATCTGTTCTTTGCGCAGGGCTTTGTCCACGCACAGGATCGGTTCTGGGAGATGGATTTCCGCCGCCACCTGACGAGCGCTCGGCTCTCCGAACTCTTCGGCGAGTCGCAGCTCGGCACCGACTCGTTCCTCCGCACGCTCGGGTGGCACCGGATCGCCGAGGAGGAGGTCGCGCAGCTCCCGGCGGAGACTCTCGCGTTCTACGAGGCGTACGCTGCTGGGGTCAACGCGTACCTTGCGCAGCGCTCTGGGGCGGAACTCTCGCTCGAGTACGCCGTGCTGGGGCTGCAGAACGCCGAGTACACGCCTGAGCCGTGGACCCCGGCGGATTCGGTCGCGTGGTTCAAGGCCATGGCCTGGGACTTGCGGACGAACATCGAGGAGGAGACGGCACGCGCGCTCCTCGCTCAGGGGCTTGACGGCGAACAACTCGCCACCCTGTACCCCGAGTATCCGTTCGAGGAGCACCCGGTTATCCTCGCGGACGATCCCGCCGGCACCGGAATCGAGGATGCACGCATCCCTGCCCCGACGGGCGGCTTTGCGGCTGCGCGCGTCGAGCGTCCCAGTGATTCCGGTGGTCCCAGTAGTTCCGCTGACCCCAGTAGTTCCGCTGACCCCAGTGACTCCTCGGTCGCGCCGACCGCTCGCCTCGCGGACGCGAGCGCCACGGCCCCCGTCGTTCCAGCATCACTCCCCGCGCTCGCTCGTTTTGAAGAGCAGCGGGCGCAGGTGAGCGCGCTCATCAGCGAGCAGACGGAAGGAATCGGGTCGAACTCCTGGGTCGTGTCTGGCGAGCACACCACCACGGGGCTCCCCCTCCTCGCGAACGACCCGCACCTGAGCGCGGCGCTCCCTTCCGTCTGGACGCAGATGCAGTTGCGCTGCAGCGCGGTCACGCCCGAGTGCCCCTTCGACGTCGCGGGTTTCAGCTTCTCTGGACTTCCCGGCATCGTAATCGGCCACAACGCGGAAATCGCGTGGGGCTTCACCAACCTCACCACCGACGTTGCCGACCTCTACGTTGAGCGCGTCGAGGCCGACGGGTACTGGCAGGATGGGGTGAAGCACCCCTTCACGACGCGCACGGAGACCATCGCGGTTGCCGGTGGGGCGGACGTTGAACTCGAAATCCGCGAAACCGGACATGGCCCCATCGTGTCGGGCTTGGAACCCGATTTCACCGCGATCAGCGAGCAGCCCCGCGTCACGGGCGCTCGGCCCGCACCGGCAGCCTCGAGTGAGTCCAACGGGACCGCAGAGCTGCCGCCCGCCGACGCCGCGGTCGACGCCGCCGCAGAGGACGAGCTGCCACCCGGAGACTTCGCGGTGAGCTTGCGCTGGACCGCGCTCGACGTCTCGACCACCGCGGAGGCAATCTTCACACTCAATCGGGCACGCGACTTTGGTGACTTCCGGCTCGCCGCCGCGCAGTTCGATGTTCCTGCACAGAACCTCATCTATGCAGACCGCGCAGGCAACATCGGGTACCAAGCCCCGGGACGGCTCCCCATCCGCGGCGCGGGCGATGGCTGGCTCCCCCAGCCCGGCTGGGACAGCGCGTTCGACTGGCAGGGCTTCATTCCCTTCGCGGAGCAACCCACCACGTACAACCCGGCTTCCGGGGTCATCGTCACCGCGAACAACGCGATCGTCACCGACGAGTACCGCCACTTCCTCAGCCGCGATTGGGACACGGGGTACCGCGCCGCGCGCATCGCGGAGCTCCTCGACGAGCGGATTGCCGCCGGCCCAGTCTCCGCGCGAGATATGGCCGAGATCCACATGGACAATCAGTTCCCGGCGGCGGCCTCACTCCAGCGCGCCTACGCGGACCTCACAGTCGAGAATGAGGACCTCACGGCGGCCCTCGCGCTCCTCGCAGAGTGGGATGGGCAGAACGACGCGGACTCTTCCGCGGCCGCGTTCGCGAACGTGCTGTGGCGTGAAATCACCGCGCAGCTGACCGATGAGCAGGTGGTCCCCATTCCCCGCGACGATCAGTCCCGTTTCGCTCTCCTGTTCGATCGTCTGCTCGACGATCCAGACTCACCCTGGTGGCAGAGCGCGGAGAACGGCCTTGCCACCACCCAGGCCGAGTTTCTGCAGCTCTGCGCTGAGCGGGCCGTGCACGAGATCACGACGTTGCAGGGCTCCCGTCCAGACCGGTGGAACTGGGGAACGCTGCACGCCCTCCCGCTCACACACGGCACATTCGGCACGAGCGGCATCGCACCGATCGAGTGGCTGTTCAACCGCGGCCCGATCGAGGTTGGCGGTGGCTCGGGCGTCGTCAACGCGACGGGCTGGGACCTCGACGAGGGGTACGCGACGAGCTCCGTTCCTTCCATGCGCATGGTCATCGATCTGAGCGATTGGGATGCCTCGACGTGGCAGAACTTGACGGGCGCAAGTGGTCACGCATTCCATCCGAACTACACGGACCAGTCAGCCGGCTGGGCGCGGGGCGAGCAGTACCCGTGGAATTTCACGCCGGCTGCGGTAGCCGAGCACACAAGTGATGAGTTGACGCTCACCCCCGCGCCGCCCACCCGCGGGTAGCCGGGAACAGGTGCTGCGCTCAGGGCGAACGCAGCCCCCGTTCCCGGTGCTGCGCAGGCTCATCGCCGTAGACTCGAAGCACATGCACACCGTGTGGCCGAAGCGCCACCCGTTAGAGGAGGCCCCGTGGAAGTTCGCATCGGCATCAAGCAGTCACCCCGTGAGCTCGCTTTCGAGACCGACGCCACCGCCGACGAGGTGCGCGGCCTGTTTGAGGCGGCCGCATCGAAGGAGTCCGACTTCGTCACGCTGCAGGACACGAAGGGGCGTCAGTTCCTCGTGAACGCAGACGCAGTGACGTACATCGAGCTGGGCGGCGAGGCTGAGCGTCGCATCGGCTTCGTGAGCTAACGCCACCGCACACGACAGTGCCCCGGGCGGGCGCGGTCCTCCGTTCAGGGGATCGCGGCCGCCCGGGGCACTGTCGCGTGCGGGGCATGCACCGCCCCGCGCTCCGGACTATTCTCGTGCCGCAGCATCGAGCTCGTCGCGCACGGCGTCGAGCAGACGTTCAGCAACCTCACGCTTCGAGCCGGCCACGCTCGACACCACCGTGCCGTCGGCGTCGAGTACACGCAACGCGTTCTCCGCGGACTCAAAGCCCTCGTTCCACCCCACCGCGTTCACCGCGAGCAAGTCGACGCCCTTGCGCGTGAGCTTTCGCCGACCGCGCTCGAGCAGTTCCTCTTCGCTCTCCACAGTCTCCGCGGCAAAGCCGACGATGACCTGGCCGGGACGCCGCGCCTGCACGAGGCCGACCAGCACGTCCGGGTTCTCGACGAGCGAGAGCGTCGGCGCGACCCCCGGAGAGTCCTCCTTGCGGAGCTTGCCGTCGGCAACATCCGCAACCCGGTAGTCAGCCACCGCAGCCGCCATGATCACGGCCTCCGCGCCCGCCGCAGCCGCGTGCGCCGCCTGCTCCAGCTCGGCAGTTGAACCGACCGGCACGATCCGCACGGCGGGTCGGTCTGCGACCTCCGCGAGAACAGCCTCGTCGATGTTTGCTGCGAGCAGCACCACCTTCGCGCCGCGCTCCGCAGCCGCCGCCGCAACTGCGACGCCCTGCCGCCCGCTCGACCGGTTGCCCAGGTAGCGCACCGGGTCAATCGGCTCGCGCGTACCGCCGGCAGTCACGAGCACGCGCACGCCGTCAAAGTCGCCCGGCTCTGCGTGAGTGCCCTCATCATCATCAGCCACGTCGTCGGCAGCTGCGCTCGGGAACACGCTCGTGGGCGCGGCCGCTCCCGGCACGACCACAGGAGCGAGCACGGTCGCGTCGTCCTCCCCCGCGGGGAGCGGCAGGATCGGCGCTTCGGGATCCCGCTCGAGCCCCACGGCCGCCGCGGCATCCGCAGCGACGCCGGCCTCGAGGATCTCCTCGATGCGCGCGAAAATGTCGGCGGGCTCGCTCAGTCGTCCCGGGCCCGTGTCGTCCCCAGTGAGGCGTCCGCTCTCCGGCCCCACAAAGACGACTCCGCGCGAGCGCAGAATCGCCACGTTGTCCTGTGTCGCCGGGTGTTGCCACATCTCCGTGTGCATCGCGGGTGCCACAACCACGGGCGCGCGCGTGGCGAGCAGCGTCGTACCGAGCAGGTCATCAGCGAGGCCCGCGGTCATCCGCGCCAGCGTGTTCGCGGTCGCGGGCGCGACCACGACGAGATCGGCGCGCTGTCCGAGCGCCACGTGACGCACCTCGGGAACGTCGTCGTGCACCGAGGTGGTGACGGGGTGACGGCTGATCGCCTCCCAGGTGGGCTGCCCGACGAAGCGCAGCGCGTCAGCCGTGGGGATGACGTGCACCTCGTGACCGGCCTCGACGAGGAGGCGCGCGAGCGCGACGGCTTTGTAGGCGGCGATCCCGCCGCTGACTCCAAGCACAATGTTCACGCTCCCATCCTCGCACTCACCGCCCAGAATCGGGGTATGAACCCGCCCAGCTACACTCGGGGCCATGTGCACGGTGGTGATCGATGTCCCCGCGAACCCGAACGGCGAGGTTCGGCTGCTCGCGATTCGCGACGAGGATCCAGCGCGAGCGTGGGATCCGCCCGGCCTCTGGTGGCCAGACACGTTCCCTGGGGTGCGTGGTGTGCGCGATCGCCGCGCCGGTGGGGCCTGGCTTGCCGCGGAGCCCGAGTCCGGCCGCCTCGCGGTGCTGCTGAACCGAGCCGCGGAGGTGCCCGAACCCGCGTCCGGGTTCAGTTCACGCGGCGCGCTCCCCCTCGCCGCAGCGCGGGGCGAACTGCCCGCCACTCCACCCACCACCCCGGCATTCACCCTCGTGACGATCGAACCGGGTGGCGCGGAGGTAATCTCCTGGGACGGCAGCGCGCTCCGGCGCGAACCGCTGCTGCCGGGCGTGCACATGGTCGACCACTTCGAGGTCGACGACCCGGGGTCGCCGCGTATCGCACGGTGGCTGCCCGAGTTTCAGCGGGCGGCTGAGGGAGCGAGCCCCGAGTCCTGGCGCGCCCGCTGGCACACGGTGCTCGCACACAGCGCGACGCTCGGCCCGCACGACGATCGGGCGATCATTCGCGACAACACCCCGCACGGCTGCCCCACCCAGTCACTGCTGGTCTGCGACGCCGCGGTCGGCGGCACTGGGACCGCCCCAGAGCTTTCGCTCCGCTGGTCGGCGCTCGCCGAGCCCGGTCGGTGGGCCGAGCCCAAGTGGACGACTACGCTCCCCGCTCCAGCAACACCATGACCTCAAGGTGCCCGGTGTGCGGGAACATGTCGAAGACACGTGCTTCGCGCACACGGAAACTCGGCATCGCCGCAAGGTCCCGCGCCAGGCTCTCCGGGTTGCAGCTCGAGTAGATCACGCTCGGCACCACGGAATCATTCAGCCAGGCAGCGAGCTCCGCGCCAATGCCGCGGCGCGGCGGGTTCACGATGACCAGCTCGGGCAGCGACGCCGCGGGGGCGTCGAGCGCAAACGCGGTGGCATCGGCGGCAACAAAGCGGGCATCGATCCCAGCGTCACGAGCGCTCCGCTCAGCGGAAGCAACGGCGGCCTCGGAGAGTTCCACGCCGAGTACGGCGCGCGCGGCGCCAGTTCCCGCGCGCGGCGCACAGGCGAGCGCAAAGCCGCCGACGCCGCAGTACAGATCCCAAATCGATGCGGGATCGCGGCGCTCCACCCACCTCGACGCCTGACCATAGAGCTCCTGCGCCACCGCGGTGTTGGTCTGGAAAAAGCTCTGCGGCCGTAGGTGCAGCGAGACGTCCCCAAGCTCCATCGTGAGTGAGGAGCCCAGCAGCAACTCCTCGCGCTCGCCCTCGAGCAGTGCGACGTGTTCGGGCAGCAGGTTGACCGAGATCACGTCGGCTTCGGGAATCGCCGCGCGGAGTTCGGACAAGCGCTTGCGAATCCGGGTAAGCCCCTCCTCCGTGCGCACCACGAAACGAAGCATCAGCCGCCCTGCAGGCGCCGCGGTGACGTGCACATATTTCAGCTCGCCGCGACGCTGAGGCACGCTGTACGGCGGCAGCCCGGTCGCGTTCAGAAACTCCGCGAGGCGCGGGATCACCGCGCGGATCACGGGCTCTTGGATGAGGCAGTCGCGCAGGTCGACGCCCTCACCATCCCGCCCGAGGATGCCAAGCGTCACCTTGCCGGCTGAGCCGCCCACAACGAGCTTTGCCTTGTTGCGGAAGTTGCGATCGCCGCCTTCGGCGATCGGGAGCCATGCGGCCGCCGGCACCTCGGGCAAGAGCTCGCGGCAGCGTGCGTCCTTTGCGGCCAGCTGCGCGGCAATTGGAGTTTCGATCAGCGTGCACGAGCGGCAGCGGCCCGCCTCGAAGTACTCACAGCGCGGCGTCGACATGAGCACGATCAGGCGGTGAGGCCGAGGCCGTCCATGCGGCGGATGTGATCGGCGATGAGCTCGGTGAAGACGGGCTCCATTTCGCTCGCGTCGAACTCGCGCCGTTCGCTGAGTGTGAGCACGGCGCGGGCGACGAGCAGGGTGTCACCGACCAGGCGGCGACCCCACAGCGCGAGCCAACTCGACAGCCCCGAATCCGCCTCGAGCGCCGCCTCAAGCAGCGCCTTCAGCTCGGCCCGGCCTGCGTCGTTGCGCAGAATGCGGATCGCCTCCGACTTGTAGCTGTCGCGAAGCCCCTCTGCGAGGCTCGCGAAGAAGTCATCGAAGAGGCCACCGACGAGGTAGAGCGAGAGTACGTGCTGATGCCAGTCGGGCGTGTCAATGCGCTCAACGTACGAGTCGATGACCGGCGAGAACGGAGCCATCACCACGTGCGGTTCGTGTCCGCGATCGCGGATCTCCGCGGTGAGCAGCTGGTGCTTCGAGAGCGTCTGCCCCGCGATCTCCGCGAGCACGTTCTTCGCCTCGAGCGTTGGGGCGCCGGAGACGGCGCGCGTCGCTGCTTCGTAGAGTTCGAGCTGCAAGTAGGCGGTCAGCCCCAGAAAGGGCAGAATGCCGGGCGCGAGCTCGGCGAGCTCGACACGCTCCGTGTCGGCCCCCTCGCCGCGCGAGCGCAGCTTTCGGGCAGGGGCATTTTTCCTGCGCAGCCCACGGATCCACTCGAACACTCTGACAGCTTAGCGCCGCAGCGATCGCCACGCGCGCATGCCCGGCGCGTGCGCGCGAGCGATCCCGGTCGAAACGAACCGCGGCAACGCTCCCCGCCGTACTCCGCGCGCGGGAATAGACTGGTCGTTGTACGTATTCACCGCCGGCGACGCAGGAGCGCCGGCCGCTGCGCTCTTCGGTATCACCGCGCAGCACCGCACCCCCGAAGGACGCACCCGTGACGACTTTTCTCGAACTCGGCATCGACCAAGACATGGTCGACGCGCTGGCAGGCAAGGGCATCATTGATGCCTTCCCGATCCAGGAGCAGACCATCCCGCTCGCGCTGACCGGGCAGGACATCATTGGCCAGGCAAAGACCGGCACCGGCAAGACCTTCGGCTTCGGTCTGCCGCTGCTGCAGCGTGTGGGCGCCTCCCCCGAGCCCGGCGTGCAGGCCCTCATCGTGGTGCCCACGCGTGAGCTCGCCGTCCAGGTGACCGAGGACCTCCAGCTCGCTGCGCAGGGCCGCGATGCAACCGTCGTCTCGATCTACGGTGGCAAGGCATACGAGGGCCAGATCGAGCAGCTCAAGGCGGGCGCTCAGATTGTCGTCGGCACCCCGGGCCGCCTGCTCGACCTCTCGAACCAGCGCATCCTCAACCTCTCGCAGGTACGCGAGATGGTGCTCGACGAGGCCGACAAGATGCTTGACCTCGGCTTCCTCGCCGACATTGAGAAGCTGTTCTCGAAGATTCCCGCGATCCGTCACACCATGCTGTTCTCGGCGACCATGCCGGGCACCATCGTGACGCTGGCGCGCCGCTTCATGTCGAACCCCGTGCACATTCGCGCGACGGATCCCGATGAGGGCGCCGCGCAGGCGAACATCGAGCACATCATCTACCGCGCGCACTCGCTCGACAAGGATGAGGTGATCGGCCGCATTCTGCAGGCCGAGGGCCGCGGGAAGACCGTCATCTTCATGCGCACGAAGCGCGCGGCGGCGAAGCTGCAGGAGGAGCTCGTGGACCGCGGCTTCAACGCGGCCTCGGTGCACGGCGACCTCAACCAGGAGCAGCGCGAGCGCGCCATGGCGGCGTTCAAGAGCGGCAAGAAGGACATCCTCATCGCTACCGACGTCGCTGCCCGCGGCATCGACGTCGACGACGTGACGCACGTGATCAACCACACCGTGCCCGACGAGGAAAAGACCTATCTCCACCGTGTGGGCCGCACGGGCCGTGCAGGCCGATCGGGCATCGCCGTCACGTTTGTCGACTGGGATGATCTCCACAAGTGGGCGCTGATCAACAAGGCGCTCGAGTTCGGCGTGCCGGAGCCGATCGAGACGTACTCGTCGTCGCCGCACCTGTTCAGCGACCTGAACATCCCCGAGGGTTCGAAGGGACGCCTGAAGGCGACCCCTGTGAAGGAGCGGCCGGCCGGCGGTCGTAGCGCTTCGAGCGGGCGCGGCGAGCGTTCCGGTGAGCGTACGAGCGATGGCTCGCGCACGCGCCGTCGCACGCGCGACTCGAACCCGCAGGGCCCCGGCCGTCACGAGAGCCACGGCCACGAGCAGCACGGCCACGACGCGGATGGTGGCGGCGAGCCCGGTGCCCCGCTGCAGGCTGAGGGCGATGCCGCACCGCGTCGTCGCCGTCGCCGCCGGGGTGGTTCCGGCCGCGGTGCCGAGGGGGCGGCAACCGATGGCACGAGCAACGCCACCGAGGGTGGCTCGGCTCCCGCCGGCGAGGCTCCCGCGGCCTAGGCAGACGCCACGCACTCGGGGCCCGGGATCACAGACGTGATCCCGGGCCCCGAGTGTTTTTTCCGCCGCACGCTCGAGGATCAGCGGGGCGTTGCGAGGCCAACGCGCAAGCGCGCCACGACCGCGGCGGGCGTCGTGCGCTCCCCCAGCCTGTTGGGCTTCCCTGCGCCGTGAAAGTCGCTGGCTCCGGTGCGTTCCAGGCCGAGTCGCTCGGCTGCCTCGGTGAGGGGCGGCACCCACTCCGCCCGGTGCTCCGGGTGATCGAGTTCCACGCCCCAGAGCCCGGCTTCGGCGAGCTCTGCGAGCTCGATCGGGTCTGTCGGGCGACGCTGGCGCATCGCGGCGGGGTGCGCCAGAACGGCCCGGCCCCCGGCAGCGCGCACCATGCGGATCGCGTCACGCGTGGCAATCGCGTAGGTGCCGAGATAGTACGGTGAGCCCGGAAACAGTACGCGCTCGAACGCAGTGCTGCGGTCCGCGAAGTAGCCCGCAGCCACGAGCGCATCGGCAATGTGCGGTCGCCCGACCGTGCGCTCGTTCTCGGCACCGACAACGTCCTCCCAGCTGATCCGGTAGTCGCGGGCCACTCGGCGCACCATCTCTCTCGCCCGTTCCAGGCGGGCACTGCGCACGAGCGCGAGAGCCTCGAAGAGTTCGGCTGCTGCGAGATCGATGCCGTAGGCGAGGAGGTGCCGGGACCGCCCGGCGTGCTCGGTAGTGATCTCCATGCCTGGCAGGAAGTCGATGCCGTGCTGCGCCGCCGCCGCCCGCGCCTCATCCCACCCGGAGACGGTGTCGTGGTCGGTGAGCGCGAAGCCGCCGAGCTGCAAACTGGCGGCTTCGCGCGCAATCTCCGCTGGTGTCGTGGTGCCATCCGAGTGCACGGAGTGTGTGTGCAGGTCGTAGCCAGCGGTCCCGGTCATTTCCTCATTCTAGGAGGTCTCGGTCGCCACTACGGCGCGGTGTACCCACCGTCAACGAGGTGGTAGCTGCCCGTGACAAACGAGGCGGCATCACTCGCGAGGAAGACGACAAGCTGTGCGACCTCCTCGGCACGACCCAGTCGTCCCATGGGGTGCTTCGCAATCAGCGCCGCCCGCGCCGCGTCGTCGGCATTCTTGAGGAGCGGAGTATCAATGTAGCCCGGACCTACTGAGTTGACCCGTACGCCCGTCGCCGCGTTCTCCAGCGCCGCAGTCTTCGTGAGGCCAACGACAGCGTGCTTGCTCGCCACGTACGCGGGCGAGTACGCGCTGCCGACGCTGCCCAAGATCGACGCCAGGTTGACGATTGCGCCACCGCCGTTGGCCTGCATTTGCGCGATCTGCGCGCGCGTTCCGCGGAACACCGCGGAGAGATTGATGTCGATGACCCGCTGCCAGTCATCATCGGTGTACGCCGCGGTCGGTGCGACGGCGCCGCCGATTCCCGCATTGTTCACGCCGATGCGAAGCGGCGCGAGCTTCTCCGCGGCGCGGACTGCCGCATCAATCACCTCCGTCGACCCGGCGTCGCCAACTACCGCGACCGCGGTGCCACCCGCGTCCGTGATCTCAGCGACAACCGCGTTCGCGGCGTCCTCTGAGAGATCCTGGACGACAACCTGGGCACCATTCTCGGCGAGCAGCAGCGCAACCGCGCGCCCAATGCCAGAACCTGCACCGGTGACGATCGCCGAACGATCCGCAACATCATACGTAGCCATATTCACGTGCTCCATTCCGTTGGGTGTGGGCGGGATCACCGCCCAATCCAGACGATACTCCGCGGTGCTGAGCGCATGCCAGAGGGGTGCCAGCGTTCAGCCCGGGGTGAGAGGATGGGGGTATGACTGAGAGCGCGCAGACCACTCACGAGGTGGAGATCGACAACAGCAACCGGAGTACTACTCCGCAGACGAGCACATTTGCGGATTACATTTCGCAGCACTGGGCCGAGCGCCCCGAGGAACTGCCGGAGGAGCTGCCCGTCGCCGCGCACGCCGCGACGCGTCGCCGCGTGCTCGGCGCGCTCTTCCCGGGCGAGCGTCTCGTGATTGCGGCCGGCGCGATGAAGCAGCGGTCAAACGACACGTTCTACCCGTTCCGCGCCCACAGCGCGTTCGCGCACCTGACGGGGTGGGGCGCGGAGAGCGAGCCGGGCGCAGTCCTGGTGCTCGATCCCGCAGGCGAGTCGCACGAGGCCACACTGTACTTCCGCGAACGTGCGGGACGCGACAGCGACGAGTTCTTCGCGAACCCCGAGATCGGGGAGTTCTGGATCGGGCCGCGCCCCTCGCTCGGCCAGATCGCTTCGGCGCTGGGCGTCCGCACGGCACACCTCGCAGAGTTCGCAGCCGCCGCGGGCGACCGCACGCTTGAGGATGCCGATCTTGCGCGTGCAGCCTCCGAGCTGCGGCTCGTGAAGGACGCGTACGAGATCGCAGAGATGCAGGCCGCGGTAGACGCAACCGCGCAGGGCTTTACGGAGGTCCTTGCCGCACTGCCGCAGGCGAGCGCGCACCCGCGCGGCGAGCGCATCGTCGAGGGTGTCTTCAATCAGCGCGCACGCCTCGACGGCAACACCGTCGGCTACGAGACGATCGCGGCCTCGGGTCCGCACGCGTGCACCCTGCACTGGATCCGCAACGATGGGCCGGTGCGCGCGGGTGACCTGCTGCTGCTCGACGCCGGCGTCGAGCTCGACAGCCTGTACACGGCGGACATCACCCGTACGGTTCCGGTCTCCGGTACGTTCTCCGAGGTGCAGCGTCGTGTGTACGACGCGGTGCTTGAAGCTGCCGATGCAGCGCGTGCGATTGTGCGCCCCGGCATCCGCTTCGGCGATGTGCACGACGCGGCGATGCAGGTCATCGAGGCGCGCACGCGCGAGTGGGGGCTGCTCCCCGAGGACGACGGCACGGCGTACTACCGCCGCTACATGGTGCACGGCACGAGTCACCACCTTGGCATGGACGTCCACGACTGCGCACAGGCGCGCCGCGAGATGTACATGGACGGCATCCTCGAGCCGGGCATGATCTTCACAATCGAGCCGGGTCTCTACTTCCAGCCGGACGACCTCACCGTGCCCGCGGAGTACCGCGGAATCGGCGTGCGCATCGAAGACGACATCCTCGTGACGGAGGACGGCTGCGTGAACCTTTCGTCGGAGATCCCGCGCACCGCGGACGACGTCGAGGCCTGGATCCGCAGCGCGCAGTCGTAGCCGCCCGGCGGCGTCCCACCTCGCGGTCACCCCTCAGCCGCGGAAATCCGGCTGAGGGGTTGTTGTCGCGGGGTGACGGGCCTGCCCGGTTAGATTTCCTCGCCGTCCGTGTAGCGCCAGCCAGCGCCGGCACGCGTGAACCGGCTTCGCTCCCGCTGCTCGAATCGTCCCTCGACGCCACGGCCAATCGCGGTGAAGGTCACGAAGCCCTCCGCGTCACCGGGGCCACCGCGGCTCGTGTCCGAAATGAAGAGCCGCCGCCACTCAACCGTGTCGTCGAGCTCAAGTTCGTCTGGTCGGGTGGCAGGATCCCAACTCTCGAGCAGGTAGTCGGTGAGGCCCAGCGCAAACGCTGAGAATCGCGAGCGCATCAATCGTTCGGGGCTCGGCGCGGGCGCCCCGGCGTGCAGCGCACCGCAGCACGCTGCGTAGCTCTCGCCGCTCCCGCAGGGGCAGGAATGTTCCCCGGAGGGCCCTGCTGCGGCGGTGCTCACGCGCTGGGCCCGCCGCGCAGCGCGCGCTCGAGCGTGTCGAGCCGCACACCGCCCAGCGCGAGCGCCTCGCGGTGGAAATCGCGCACATCGAAGTCGCGGCCGGCGGTCGACGCGCGCATCGCAGCCTCATCGCGCAGCTGCTCCCAGATGCGCTGACCCACCTTGTAGGAGGGGGCTTGGCCCGCCCAACCGAGGTAGCGGAGCACCTCGAAGCGAACAAAGCTGTCGTTCATGTTGACGTGCTGCGCCATGAAGGCGAACGCGGCGTCGCCATCCCAGGTCCCACCATCGGGGTGCGGCTTGCCGAGGTGCACGCCAATGTCGAGCACCACGCGGGCCGCACGCATGCGCTGACCGTCGAGCATGCCGAGGCGATCCGCCGGATCATCGAGATAGCCCAGCTGCTCCATGAGCCGCTCCGCGTAGAGCGCCCAGCCTTCGGCATGCCCCGAGCTCCCCGCGAGCTGTCGGCGCCACTCGTTGAGCACACCCCGATTCACGACCGCCTGACCGATCTGCAGGTGATGACCGGGAACCCCCTCGTGATAGACCGTGGTGAGCTCGCGCCAGGTGTCGAACTCGGTGACTCCCTCGGGAACCGACCACCACATGCGGCCAGGACGGGAGAAGTCGTCGCTCGGCCCGGTGTAGTAGATCCCGCCCTCCTGCGTCGGTGCGATCATGCACTCGAGCGCACGGATCTCCTCCGGGATGTCGAACTGCGTTGCCCCCAGCTCAGCGACGGCGCGATCGCTCGTCTCTTGCATCCACCGTTGCAGGGCCTCGGTGCCGTGCAACTTGCGGCTCTCGTCGCGCTCGAGTTGCGCAATCGCTTCGGCGACCACACCGGGGTGGCGCGCGCCGCCCGTGATCTCAGCAGCAATACGCTCCTGCTCGTCGACCATGCGCGCGAGCTCCTCGATCCCCCACTCGTAGGTCTCGTCGAGGTCGACTTTCGCCCCGAGGAACGCCTCGGATGCGAGCTCGTAGCGCTCCCGCCCGAACGCGTCTGTGGTTGGCGCGACGGGCGCAAGCTCACGCTCCAGGTAGTCGGCCGTCTCGGCATACGCAGCAGAGGCGGCTGCAGCAGCGGCCTCGAGCTCCTCGCCACGGCCCGCAACCAGTTGCCCGAAAAAGCCGGGAGTCGCGGGCGTGCCGGCGGTGCGGCGCGTCTGCGCAGCAACCTCGGTGACCTGACGGAGGGCCGGGGCGAGCCCCTGCGCCGCTCCGGCGCCGAGGGCCGCGCGGTACCCGGCGAGCGCGGCGGGAATGGCGCGCAGCCGCTCGCCAATGTCGCCCCATTCTGCGTCGCTTGCGGTCGGCATCAGATCGAAGCTGTCGCGGATCTGTTGCAGCGGCGACTCGATGACGTTGAGGTCTCGGAGCGCTTCTCCCGCGGCATGCTGCGCGAGGCCCAGGGTGAGCTCCGAGCTCAGGTCCGCCTGCGTAACCGCGTCGACGGAATCGACGGGCGTCGCCGCCTGGAGCTCGGCGAGCGTGGCTCGCTGCGCATCCGCGAACCTTTCAGCCCCCTCGGGCGAGTAATCAGGCAGTCCGCCGCCCGCGCGGCCGATGTACGTGCCAATCGTCGGATCGTGCGCAACGAGGGTGTCAACCCACACCTCTGCGATGCGATCAATGGGTGTCTGCTCCCGCGAATTCGTCATGTCTCCAGCCTAGGCGCCCCTGGCACGCCGCGGGGCAGATTGCTCGTCCCCGAAAGCAGGGTAGGATGACAGTATTGGCGTTCTGCGCCCACCGACCACCCGCGAGGAGTAACACGTGAAGATCCGCACCCGCATCGCTACCGCCGTGACCGCAGCGCTCGCTTCGGTGTTCGTCGCAGCCCCGGCGTTCGCGTCCGGCGCAGCCGACACCACCGACTCGATGTTCTCGTCGGCCGGCCAGCCCGTCGACGTCGTTGCGATCTCGATCGTTGGCGTGGTGCTGCTCGCGGTCGTGCTCATCGGCTCGACGCTTATCGGCAACCTCTTCGAGAAGAAGTAAGCTTCTCTCACAACAACAAACGGGGCGGGATCCACTTGGATCCCGCCCCGTTTGCGTTCTGGCGCGCAGTGCGCGCCAGAACGACAAGTTACTCCCCGCGCAGCACGCGGAAGCCCGCAACCGCAGAGTCGACCGCACCACGCACGTAGCCGGTCGGTGAGGCGGCAACCGCCTGCAGGAACGCCACCGTGTCCGCGGTGATCTCCTCACCGGGCAGCAGGTTCGGGATGCCGGGCGGGTAGGCCGCGAGCGTATCCGCCGAGATGCGTCCGATCGCGTCGGCCGCCGGAACGACCTCGCTCTCCGAGAAGTATGCGTCCCGCGGACGCACGCGCAGCGGGCCAGCCTCAGGAAGCGAGGGGATCGCAATCGCGTCCGCAGCGGGCAACGTGGCTGCCTCGTCGGCCACAGCCGACAGGGCCGTCATGAAGCGCTCAACATCGATCGTGCGCAGCGCCCCGAGCACCGCCACCACGCTCGTCGCGGTGGACATCTCCAGGTAGACGCCGTGCTCATCAGTCATGCGGCCACGCACCCAGTGCCCGCTCTGCCCGAGGCGGGACACATCGATCGGCACGCGCAACAGGTCGGTCTCAGTGATGTCGGCGTAGGCGTCGAAGCCATCGCTGATCACAGCGAAGCGCTCGTCGGCCCGCAGCCGCTCACGGATCTCCTTCGCGGCGGCGACCGTCGCGCCAATGCGCGCTTCCCCGATCACGAGCGCGCGGCGCGCGGTGTCGAGCGAGGACATGAGGATACCGCTCATCGAAGTTGACGCGGTCATCGAGAACGCGCGTGCAACGAGCGGCTCCAGCCGCTCGGCGTAGGGCCCGTGCCCCAGGTGCAGCATCGCCGACTGCGTGAGCGAGCCCGCAAGCTTGTGCGTGCTCGAGATCACGAGGTCGGCGCCAAGCCGCGCGGGCGACTCCGGCAGCTCCGGATGGAAGCCGAAGTGGGCGCCCCAGGCGCCGTCGACGATGATCGCCGCGTCGTGCGCGTGAGCAACCTCTGCGAGCCCAGCAACGTCTGCCGTCGAGCCGAAGTAGCTCGGCGACACTACGAGGACGCTCGAAACGGGGCGGCCCGCTTCGGCCTCACGACGCAGCGCGTCGTCAAGCATCTGCGGCGTGAGCCCGTGTGCAATCCCGTGGCGCTCGTCTACATTGGGCGATACGAACGACGGGATGAGCCCGGACAGGAGCACGCCGTCCGTGAGGCTCGAGTGCATGCTTCGCTGAATGAGGATCCGCTCCCCCAGCCCGCGGACCGCGATCGCCGCGGTGCGGTTGGCCTGTGACGCACCGTTCGTGAGGAACCAGGTGCGCTTGGCACCCCACGCATCGGCGGCGAGGCGCTGCGCTTCGACGAGCGGCGAGTCATCTCCGAGGTCGATCCCGGAGAGCATGAGGGGCACGTCGAGCTGCGGGACGCGCGGCCCGTAGAGCTCTGCGAGGTGCTGCGCACCCGCCTCGGGGTCGTTGCCGTGGCCGGGCACCATGAAGGAGAGCGGGCTCGAGTCAGCGAAGCGCTGCAGCGCCTCAGCGTAGGGCGCGCGTTCGTGGCCCGCGCCAATGCGGGGAGCGGTTGCGGGGGCGGAGGTTTGTGTGGGCACGGCCGCGCCATCCTGGAGGACGGGGGCAGTGGTGTTCGAGTCGTGGTGCAGCATGGTGCCAGAATGCCCGTTCGCAGCCGCGGCGAGAACCCCGGAAACCCCTCCCGGGCCCCATATACTGTCTTGAACGCGCACGGGAAGGGACCCGGGTGCGGTCCAGAAGGATTGGGGATACTCGATGATCGACCTCCGCCAGCTGCAGGCGCTCAGCGCCGTCGCCGCAGAGGGTTCCGTTGCCCGCGCCGCGACCCGACTGGGGTGGAGCCAACCCACCGTCGACTATCACCTCCGCAATCTCGACCGCCTGGTCGGCGCAGACCTCACCACACGCAGTACGCGCGGTTCGAAGCTCACCACCGCCGGAACACTGATGCTTGAGCGGGGCGAGGAGATTCTCGGGCTCACCGATCGCGCGCTCACGGATGTGCGCGATCTCGCACAGCTCGGCCGGATCCGGCTCCGCTTTGGCACCTTCCCCACGGCCGCAGCCCGCCTCCTCCCGGGAATTGTCAGCCGCGTCAGCGAGCTTGGGATCGAGCTCGACGCGCACCTCGAGGAGCTTGCGCCGCTCGTCACGCGTATCAACCAGCACACCCTCGACGCCGCGCTTGTGTACGCGGCGGGTGGCTACCAGCTGCCCTTCCGCGCTGAGGTGCACACGACGCACCTGTTCACTGACCCGATGTTGCTTGCGCTTCCCGCGTCTCACCCCGCCGCGCACCACGCGGTGTTCGACCGCGCGACGCTGCTCACCCTGGCCGAGGACAGCTGGGTGATGGGGTCCACGCCGGGCGACACGCTTGATGATCTCGTGCGTGAGGTGTTCCTCGCTGAGGGGCACAAGATCGATGTCGCCATCCGCACGGATGACTACTCGGTAGTGCTTGGCCTCATCGCCGCGGGGATGGCGGTGGCGCTCGTCCCCAGCTTGGTGAGCAACCAACCGCCGGAGGGCGTGGTGCTCCGCCCGATCGAGGATCCGCGTTTCGCGCGCGAGCTGCTGCTTGCGGCACCGGCGGGGCCAAGCGGCCCCTCCGCAGCGGTGCGCCAGCTCGCAGAGGCGGTGCGTCGCTCGATCAGCGCACTCGGCTGATCCGCCGCCTACGCTGCGGAGAGCCCCGCGGGGGGTGCGTAGCGCGCGGAGCGCGAGTGCCTGGCTCGCCGCGAAGAGCGCGACATCGAGCGCGATCGCGACAATCGCGAGCACAATGAGCGAGCTCGCCGCCGTCACCGCGGCGAACGCGACGAACAGCCCGAGAACGAAGCAGTACGCGGCGTCGATGCGGAGGCTCCAGGTGCCGAGCGCGCGGCCAGAGATGCGGGTCATGCCCCCAGGTCTGCCACGGCGCCCGGCCTCAGGACACTAGTGCGCGGCGGGCGCACCCTCCGCTTCTTCCGGCTTCGAGATGAAGAACGCGAGCACCACTGGGATGAGCGCGATGCAGGCCGCCGTGAAGAAGGCCGCGTTCGCACCGGGTGCCCCCGCGTCGGCGGTGGGCAGCCCCTCGGCCTCGCCAGCGTGCAGGAAGCCCGAGTAGATCGAGATGAGCACCGCGGTGCCGGCGGCTCCGGCGACCTGCTGCAGCGTGTTGAGGGCGGCTGAACCGTGCGAGTAGAGCGAGCGGTCGAGCGAACCGAGCGACGCTGAGAAGAGCGGCGTGAACGAGCTTGCGAGGCCGACCGACATCGCGATCTGCACGATCATGAGGAACCACATGGGAGTGTGCGTCCCCACGGTCGAGTACACGAACATCGCCGCGGCGATGAGGATCGTGCCCGGGACAAGCAGCGTCCGCGGACCCCGCGCATCGTAGATCCGCCCCATCACGGGCCCGAGCAGCCCCATGATCACGGAGCCCGGGAGCAGCACAAGGCCCGCGGCCGTCGGGTCGAGCCCCGCGACGTTCTGCAGGTACAGCGGCAGCAGCGAGAACGTACCGAACATCGCGAGCGAGATCACCGCCATGATGATCACCGCGACAACAAAGTTGCGCGAGGTGAACACGCGCAGATCGAGCAGGGCATCGTCCTTCTTCTGCAGTGCGAGCTGGCGCCACACAAACAGGCCGAGGAATACGGCTCCGCCCACGATGACCGCCCACGGCGGCAGCACGCCGGACGCGCCGTGGCCGCCCAGCTGGCTCAGCCCGAACACGATGCCACCGAATGCGAATGCCGAGAGCACGATCGACAGCACATCGATCGGCGCATTCGTCGTCTCACCCAGGTTGGTCATCCACTTCGCGCCGAGCGCGAGCGCGACGAGCGCGATGGGGAGGATGATGCCGAACAGCCACCGCCAGCCGAGCGAGTCGAGCACCACTCCGGAGAGGGTGGGGCCGAGCGCCGGGGCGAGGCTGATCACGAGCCCAACACGTCCCATCATGCGGCCGCGCGAGTGCGCAGGCACGACATTCATCACGGTCGTCATGAGCAGCGGCATCATGATGCCAGTACCCGCGGCCTGCACCACGCGGCCTGCAAGCAGCGTCGAGAAGCCTGGCGCGATCAGACAGATCGCCGTGCCCACGATGAAGGTGCTGATGGCCGCGAGGAACACCTGACGGGTGGTGAAGCGCTGCAGCAGGAAGCCGGTGGTCGGAATCACCACGGCCATTGTCAGCATGAAGGCGCTTGTGAGCCACTGGCCCAGCTCGGGCGGGATCCCGAGGCTCGCGTTCAGCGCGGGGATGGCGATCGCCATCGTCGTTTCGTTCAGGATCGCCACAAACGCGGCGACGAGCAGCAGCCAGATGACGCGCATCCCTGCGGGGTCGATGGCGTCAGCTGGCTGCTGCGGCACGCGAATGGAATCGGTGTCGGGGGTCACGAGAGAAAGCTCCTTGGAGGGCGTGAAGACGGACCCGCCCCGGGAGGAGTGTTCGGCCGATTCCTCGGAGGCAGACGTATTAGTCTACCCACAAATTGGCCGGTGTTGGGCTGTGACCTGGAAGATTATGCGTCGAAGGGGTCGCGAAGTCGCGCGAGGAACTCGCGGGTCTCCGCGCGCTGCGGCGCTTCGAAGATCTGCTCGGGCGGGCCCGACTCGATGATCACGCCGTCCTTCAGGTACACGACTCGGTCGGCGACGCGACGCGCAAACGACATCTCGTGCGTGGCCATCACGATCGTCGAGCCGCTCGCCTTCAGCTCGCGCACGAGATCGAGCACTTCGCCGACGAGCTGCGGATCGAGCGCGCTCGTGATCTCATCGAGGAGCAGCAGCTCGGGATCGGTGGCAACCGCGCGGGCGATCGCCACACGCTGCTGCTGGCCACCCGAGAGCCGATCAGGGTACTCGTCCGCCTTGTCGGCCAGGCCGATTCGCGCGAGGAGCGCGCGGCCCGTCGCCTCGGCGTCTGCGCGTGGGGTGCCAAACACCTTGCGCGCGGCGAGCGTCACGTTGTCGAGCACGTTCATGTGCGGAAACAGGTTGTAGTGCTGGAACACGACACCGATGCGTGCGCGCACGGCGTCGGTGTGTGCACGCGGGTCGGTGATGTCCTCGCCGCTCAAGAGGATCTGCCCATCGTCGATCTGCTCGAGCAGGTTCACGGTCTTCAGAAGCGTCGACTTCCCCGAGCCGGAGGCGCCAATCAGCACCACGACCTCATGCTGGGCGACGGTGAGGTCGATCCCGCGCAGCACGGGGTGGTCCCCGAAACGCTTGTGCACGCCGCGCACCTCAAGCACGGGTGTGGGTGCGGTGGTGTCCGCCGGGGCAGGCCCGGGGTCTTGCGCGGTCACACCGCACCTCCGATCTGCTCGCGCTTCTGAGCGCGGGCGGTGACCCAATCGGTGAGCCGCACGAACGGCCACGACATGAGCACGAACAGGATGCCAGCGACGACGTAGGGGGTGAAGTTGTAAGCCGTCGCAACCTCGATCTGCGCGGCGCGAATCGCATCGACGGCGCCGAGCACCGAAATGAGACCGACGTCCTTCTGCATTGAGACGAAGTCGTTCATGAGCGCGGGCGTCACCTTGCGCACGGCCTGCGGCATCACCACGAGGCGCAGGGTTTTGCTGTGGCTGAGCCCCAGCGAGCGAGCCGCGAGCCGCTGCGACGGGTGCACCGCGTCGATGCCGGCGCGCAGCACCTCCGCAACGTACGCGGAATAGCAGAGGATCAGCGCGATGGCGCCCCAGAACTGCGCCGGCATGCGCCCGGTGAGCCCGAGGCCCGGGATCCCGAAGCCGACGAGGTAGAGCACCAGCAGTACGGGAATGCCTCGGAAGAGGTCGGTGTACGCAGCCGCAAACAGCCGGAGGGGTGTAAACACCGCGCCCTTCAGCGTGCGCGCGATGGCGAGCAGCGTGCCGAAGATCGCCACACCGATCACCGCGACGACGAGCACCTGAATGTTGAGCCAGAGCCCTTCGAGCACGCGCGGCAGCGAGGCGATCGCGACGGCGGGATCGAAGAAGGTCTCGCGTACGCGGTCCCAGCCGGGGCTGTTGACGATGACGATCGCGATGACGCCGGCGAACACGAGCGTGCTTGCGAGGCTCACCAGGATGGAGCGCTGCTTGCGCGAGCGGCGGAACGCGCGGCGTTCCAGCTCAATCGCGCTCACGGCGAAGCCGCCGATGTCGGTGGATCCGACGCCGGCGGCCTGCGAAGCTGGGGTGGGGTGACTCACGCGGGGTTACTTCAGAACCGGGGCGCCCTGGTCGGCAACCCACTTCGCGATGAGTTCGTCGAGCGTGCCGTTCTCGCGGAGCGTGTCAACGGCCTTCGTCACGTCGGCGGTGAGCTTCGAGTCCTTCGGCAGCACGATCGCGAACTCGTCGCCGCCCTCGGTGGAGTCGAGCTGTCCGACGATCACACCGTCGTCGAGCTGCGCGTCGCGCACATAGAAGGCGCCCGGCAGGTCAGTGACGAGGGCATCGATGGTGCCGTTCTTGAGCGCAGCAACCGTGTCATCCACGTTGTTGAAGACCTGCAGCTTCTGGGTGGGGGCGATGATCTCTTCAGCAACGAGGAGCGACGTGGTACCCGAGGCGACGCCGATCACCGAGTCCTTGAGGTCCGCGAGGCTCGTTGCCTTCGCGGCGTCCGTGCCGCCGGCAGCCACAACGGCCTGCGTGGTCACGAAGTACGGCGAGGAGAAGTCAACAGCCTTCTTGCGCTCGTCGTTCACCGAGAACTGCTGCAGGTTGAGGTCGAAGTCCTTCGGGCCCGGCGCGATCGCGGCGTCGAAGCTGGTGCGCACCCACTCGACGTCCGTCTTCTTGTAGCCGAGCTCGTCGGCAACCGCGTATGCCACGGCAGCCTCGAAGCCCTCGCCGCTCGCGGGGTCGTTGTTCAGCACCCACGGCGCGTACGCGGGCTCACCGGTCGCGATCGTGAGCTTGTTGGGCGTGACCGTTGCCGAGTCAGTGCCACCCGCGCAGCTCGTGAGCGCGAGGAGTGCGGCGGCGCCAACAGCGACGGCTGCGGCGAGGCGGGACGTGCGAGACATGGAGAACTCCTAGAGAGGTGCGGAGGACGTGCGGGCGCACGAAACCGGTCCGCGCGTATGCCCCCAGTCTACGAGATGTCAGACCACCTCGCGCGCGGGGCGTCACGCACCGTCATACGCGGAGCCCGCGCGGTGGCGACCCTGTTTAGACGCCGGGCGCCCGGAAGCGCTCAACACCATCGACGATGGTGCGCCGGGCACGGCCCGCCCCGTCCTCCACCAGCTCAGCGAGCGCCACGTCGGGGTCGGTTGTTCCGACCGCAAAGAATGCCAGGTCGGCAACCGCCCCGACGCCCAGCTGTCCGAGCCGCCCCTTCCCCACGTGCAGGCCGAGCGCCGCGGCGCCCCCAAGGGTCGCAGCCCCAAACAAGCGCTGGTGCAGATCATCGCCGCGGTAGCCCTGCGCACGCGCCACCTTGTAGAGCGTCGCCACGTCGGCGAGCAGATCCAGTGACGGCGATGAGGAGAGCGAGTCGGTGCCCACGGCAATCTGATTGCCCTCGCGGAGGTACGCCGCCACCGGGGGCATGTCGAGGCCGATCACCTCGTTCGACCGCGGACACAGGGCCACGCTCGTGCCGCGGGCGCGCAGCAGCGCACGGTCTTCCGCACTCACGTACACGCCGTGCGCAATGTGGCAGTCTGGCCCGAGCACGCCCAGGTGGTCGACGAACTGCGTGGACGACACCCCGATGCCGTGGGAACGCAGGGCGCGGAAACTGTCGGCCTCAAGCTCCGGCCACTCGCCGTGACCACCGGGGCCCGCGTAGCCGTCAATCCCGTCGAACTCGCGCTCCATGTGCGCCTCAGCGAGGTGAATGTGGAGGCGCAGCCCCTCCTCGCGCACGATGTCCGGCAGTTCAAGGAGCGGCTGCACCTCAAGCGAGTACGGGGCATGCGGCGAAACGCCTGCCCCGGGCGGGGTGGGGATACGGCGCAACTGCTCACGCACCTCTTCGCGCGCGGCCTCGTCCCAGTCCTCGTTGCTCTTGCCGTAGACCTCCCAGTACGCGATGCCGTGCATGCCCGCATCGTGCAGCGCGCTCAACGCCTCGCGGTCGGTGACGACGTCGGCGGCGGCGGTGACCCCGGCGGCGAGGCTGAGCTTCGCACCCGCTGCGGCGGCGGCACCCCAGTCGTGTCCGCCGCGGTCGTACACCACATCGAACGCGTCACCCCAGTCATCGAAGCCGGTGTAGTTGCGGGCAGCCACCTCGGCCATGTGCGTGTACTGCAGGTGGGTGTGCGCGTTCACGAGCCCCGGCGCGATCACACCATCCCATCGCTCTTCGGTGTATGCGGCCCCGCGGGCAGCGAGCGCCTCGCGCACCCAGCGCCGGTCACCGACGTGCAGAATCCGATCCCCCTGCACGGCCACCGCACCGTCGGTGATCCGAGGGCTCGTCACCGGGAACACGAGAGGGGAGCTATATACAACGATTGCGGGATCAGTACTCACCCCAAAAGTCTAGCCGCGGGGTGCGTCGGCCCGGCTGCGATACCGGTGAACGCGCCAGGGCTGCGCCGCACCGCCCGCGCGGTCCGAGCGGACCGGGCGCGCCGGCGCACCGCCGCGAGCATTGAGCGCGGCGCGCGCCACGCGTTCCTCCTCGGCGACCGAAAGCGCGTGGACCCCCCGCGGCAACGGCGTCTCGAGCAGCCGCAGCAGCGCGGCAAGCTGCGTGGCAAACGACAGGTCCATCACCTCGATGGGATTGCCCTCCGCCGCAGAGTAGTTCACTCCCCCACCCTCGGCGAGCACGAGTGGGCCCGCGTCTGCACCGGGTGCGAGCCACTCAGCAACCCGGGCGCCACGTGAGCGGTGCGTCCACCCGGTTTCGGCGAGCGTGTCGAGCGCAAGCTCATCGTCAATCCCCCCGGCGACTGCGACGATCGTGCCGGGGCGCAGCAGCGCGAAGCCCGCGGCGTCAAGCGTGTGCCACACGCCGGTCGCGCTCACGACCACATCCGCCTCGGGCAGGGCACGCTCGCTTGGCTGCGCGTCGAAGCCGTCGTGCAGCGCCGCGAGCGCGCGAACGGGATCTGGCTCGACGACGGTGATCCGCGCGCCGAGTGCCGCAGCGAAGCGTGCCACGCCCTGACCCACTGGGCCGTAGCCGAGCACCGCCCAGCGGGTGCCACTGAGCCCCGCGTAGTGCGGGTCGGCAGCATCCCAGACATCTGCGAGCGCGAACACGCAGGACTGCCCCGTGCCGATGAGGTTGTCAAAGCCGGTCTTCGTGCGCGCATCGTTCACGGCGATGACCGGTATCTGGAGTTCGCCGTCAGCCGCCATCTCATGCAGCGGCCGCACGCCGCTCGTCGTCTCCTCGGCAGCTGCGCGCAGTGTGACGAGCGCCTCGGGCTGCTCCGTGTGGGCCAGGCGGATCAAGTGCGAGCCGTCGTCGATGAGCAGTTCGGGGCGCCAGGCGAGCACCGCCGCGGCGTGCCGTGCGTCGTATTCCCGCACGGTCCGCGCGGAATCCTCGTCAACTGCGGCGAGCGCGGTGGTGGGCGCGAACACTGCAACGCGCCCCGTCGCCGCGAGCGCCGCAGCGACCTCCGGGTCGGTCTCGCTGACCGCGCTGAATACAGCGACCTCGCACCCGGCGTCCGCAAGCGCGAGCGTGAATGCGGCGGTTTTCGGCTCGAGCACCAGGCTCACCGCGATGCGCGGGGCGTGATCCCCGGTCGCCTCGGCGAGCGTCTGGGCGAGCTGCGCGGTTGCCGGCATGCCCTGGGCGGCCCACGCGATCCTCGCCTCGGCTGAGGCAGCGCGCGGCGATGCGAGGGAACCGTCGAGCCCCACGCGCACCGGGGGCAGAGCGCCCGCCTGCGATTGCGCAGCCGCCCGAGTATCTGCGCCCGCAGGCCTCGCGTCGATGCCTGCCGTGTCCGCAAACGCGAACTCGACGGCGGGGTGGGCCGCAGGGGCGGTACGCACGCCCATGCGCTGCAGCGCGGTGTGCAACAGGTCTCGCTGCGTGGGATCGCTGAGCTCTACGCTCGCCACGCCGCCCGCGAGCATTCGGTTTCCCGCTCGCGCCGCCGCGCGCAGCGCGCGTTCAACGGCGAGCTGCGGCGTTCCCGCGATCCCGCTCGAGAGGGCCTCGGTGCCAGTGTTCGACTCAGTCACGGTCCGTGGTGTCCTTCTCGTTGGTGTCCGGGGACTTCGACGTTGATTTCGCTGCACGCTCGTCCGCAAGCTGCTTGGCGCGCTCTGCACACGCGGCGTCGGGGTCGTCGGGGAGTTCGAGCGCGGCGCGCGCGGCAGCGGCGGCCGCACCGCTCTCGCCCGCACCATCCCAGGCGTAGTCGAGCACAGCCGCAGCGTCGAGTTCCGCGAGTTCACGCGCCTGCGCGCGGTCGCTCAGCAGCGTGGCGCGCACCGCCTCAACCTCGTCGCTTGCCGCACGCGGCCATACGGAACGCTCGGGGTCCAGGCGCTTCGCGCCCTCGCCGCTCGCCTGTGCGACTTCAGTGAGCGCTTCAGCGAGCGGGGCGACGTCGCGGTCGCCGAGCGTCACGGCGATGCGGAAGCGTTCGAGTGCGGCGTCGGCCCGATCCCACGCCTCGTTCACCGGGCACACTGCGTCGAGGTAGGCCGTTCCTGCTTCGCTCGCCGAGAGCACCTCGGGTTCTGGCTCGGGCGCGCCCGAGCAGCCGCTCAGCGCCACCGCCGCCAGAAGCACGAGAGCAGCACTCGACACACTTCCCCCGGCCAGGCGCGACTTCTTTCCCATGGCCTCAGAATATCTCGTGCGTTCTCCCCACCCCGAAGTTAGGCTGAGCACATGGCCAGATATCTCACCGAAGACCAGGCTGCTGTCGATGGCTTTCTCATCGTGCACGACCCGGAGAACTCGGGATTCATCATCACGCACACCGTCGAAGGCGAGCCGGTGCGCTCCATCGGCTACGCGCACTACACGCTCAGCGGCGAGCCGCTCGCCGGGGGTGCCGCAGACTCGAACAGCGCGGGCACCATCAACTTTGACAGCACCCTCGTCGACGATGCGTACCGCGGTACGGGGCTTTCCGGTCTGCTCGCGCATCGCGCCGTGACCGATGACATCGTGCGCGGGCGACGGGTACTCGCGTCGTGCTGGTTCATCGACGGCTATCTGAAACGCCACCCGGAGCTCCTCGAGCAGGCCGGCGCCGTCACGTAGCGCGTGCCCAGCCCGCAGCGGGGTCGCGGTGGGCGGAGCGCACGGGGCGCTGATTACCGGATGCGCTTCCGATAGATTGCGATGGCACTCGCATACGCCACCGCGAGAATCGCGATGAGCCACGCCAGCGCGACCCAGATCTCGGCGCCGACCGGGGCGCCCGTCACGAGTGCCCGAATCGTGTCGACAATCGACGTGACCGGCTGGTGTTCGGCAAACCAGGCCACCGGCCCGGGCATCGACGCTGTAGGGACGAACGCTGAGCTAATGAATGGCAGGAAGATCAGCGGGTAGCTGAACGCGCTCGCTCCGTCCACGGTCTTCGCCGACAGCCCGGCGATCACCGCGACCCACGTGAGCGCGAGTGTGAACAGGACGAGGATTCCGGCGATCGCGAGCCAGGCCCCCGCCGTGGCCCCGGTGCGAAAGCCGAGCAGCAGCGCGACGCCGATCACGAGCGCGACGGAGACGAGGTTCGCGGCAAGCGAGGTGAGCACGTGTGCCCACAGCACACTGGAGCGCGCAATCGGCATCGACTGGAACCGCTCAAAGATGCCACCCTGCATGTCAAGGAAGAGCCGGTAGGCAGTGTAGGCAACACCCGACGCGATCGTGATGAGCAGAATGCCCGGGAGCATGTAGGTGATGTAGGACTCGTCGGAGCCGGTGTGGATCGCCCCACCCAGCACGTAGACGAAGAGCAGCATGAGCGCGATCGGGGTGACCGCGGTGGTGATGATCGTGTCGGGGCTGCGCACGATGTGTCGCAGCGATCGGCCGGTCAGCACCCGCGTATCGCTGAGTGCGTGGGAGGTCATTGGTCTTCCTTTCCGTGCGAGTCCGTGTCACTGGCGTGTGAGCTGGCGCCCGGAGCCCCAATCAGCGCGAGGAATACGTCCTCCAGCGACGGGCGCTGCTCGACGAGTTCGCGCGTCGGCGCGGGAAGCAGTCGCTGGAGCTCGCTGAGCGTGCCCTCCTGGATGATCGTGCCCTCGTGCAGGATCGCAATGCGATCCGCGAGCCGCTCGGCCTCCTCGAGGTACTGGGTGGTGAGGAGCACGGTCGTGCCGCCGCGGGCGAGCTCGGCAATCATGTTCCACACCTCGATGCGCGCCTGCGGGTCGAGGCCCGTGGTCGGCTCGTCGAGAAACACAATGGAGGGCTCCCCCACCAGACTCATCGCAATGTCAAGGCGCCGCCGCATTCCGCCCGAGTAGGTGGCCGCGCGCCGGCCACCCGCTTCGGTGAGCGAGAACCGTTCCAGGAGTGCATCGGCAATGTCGTACGGCTGAGGCAGATGCCGCAGCCGGGCAACGAGCACGAGGTTTTCTCGTCCCGTGAGCACCTCGTCGATTGCGGCGAACTGACCAGTGAGGCTGATCGCGCGGCGCACGTCGGCGGGCTGTGCGCCAACGTCGAAGCCGCCGACGTGAGCGGTGCCACCGTCCGCGCGGAGCAGCGTCGCAAGGATGCGCACAAGCGTGGTTTTGCCCGCACCATTGGAACCGAGGAGCGCGCACACGGTGCCCTGCGCGACGTCGAGGTCCACGCCCCGGAGCACGGGGAGTTCTCCGAACGACTTCTCGATCCCGCGGATGCGGAGTGCGGGCAGACTCACCGCCGACGGCCGGGCCGCCAGCGCGCCAGCACCGGACTGCGGTGGCCAGGAGTCACTCATGGCGCACCTCTGGGGTGCCAGCATCCTCACCGAGCGCCGTCGCAACCGACGCGCGCAGCCGCGCCCGCTCCTTGTCGATCCATTCTTTGCCCCGGTATGCGAGTGCGAACTCCTCGGCAAACGTCACCGGATCCTCGCCGAGTACATCGCGCACCGGTGTGCCATCAATCGCTGCGCGCTCCCAGAGGTCGACGTGGTCCGACAGCATGGCGACGAGTGTCTCGCTCTCGGAGATCCCGGCGTAGTAGGTGAAGTAGCGCTGGAGCGCCAGAGCGGTCGCCCGGTACGGCTCCGGCAGCGCGTCCACCCGCGCCATGTCGGCGCGGTACTGCTTCTTCTGCTCGAGAGACCCGGTGAGAGTCTCGATCCATTTTGCGGCCATGATTAGGCTCCTTCAGCGGTGGTGTGGGTGGTGGTGTTCGCGCGAAGCGCGGTGATGCGGGCGGAGAGGCTGTCCCAGGTCTCCCAGAACTCTGCGAGCTGGGTTTCCCCCGCGGCCGACAACGCATAGACCTTGCGGGGCGGCCCTTTCTCGGAGGTCACCTTCTCCACATCAACGAGCCCCCGCCGCTCGATGCGCACGAGGAGCGCGTACACCGTGCCTTCTGCGATGTCGGGAAAGCCGGCGCCGCGCAGTCGCGCGGTGATCTCGTACCCGTACGTTGGGTTGCCCGACAAGATCGCGAGCACGATGCCCTCGAGCGTGCCCTTCAGCATCTCGGTCATCTGGTTTGCCACGGCGCCTCCTACTCAGCGTCACTAACTACCACTACACAGTAACACCGAGTACCGGTACATAGCAACACCGAATACCGCGCACGCTGCACCCCGTCCCTGCGCACACAAAAGACGCCCCTCTCGTTTCTGAGAGGGGCGTCACGCCGCGGCCGTACACGCGGCAGGGCACGAACTAGGAACTGGTGCGATCCTTGCGCTTAAAGAGGCGCGGTCGATCCTGCTTGCCACCCGGAGCTTCTGCCACGTGCTCCTGAATGAGCGCCGTCAAGTCTTTCTCAATGAGCTGCTGAATGCGGCTGTCGCGCGCATCGCGGTACTCCTCCGAGTCGCCACCACTGTAGTAGGGGTGAGTCGCGCGCTCCTTGAGCGAATCACCAATCTCATCCCACGCCATCGAGCGTGCGCGCTCCGCGGTTGCACGCAACGACTCCTCGTCGGCCGCGCGGGCGTGCAACTCGGCCGCAACCTGCTCGTACACCTCTTGGCGGTGCTTGAGCGTGCGGTTGTCGTCGTTGCCGTAGTCCGATTCGCTCCAGGAGCTGCGCCCAGTGTCACGAATCTCGCCGCGCATGCGCGCAATGTGTCGCGCATCTCGCTCACGCTCCGCGGCCAGATCCTCTGTCGCCGTGCGCACCATCTCAATGATCTGCGCCTCGTCGTAGTCGACGTGCTTTTGCAACGCGTTCATGATGATCGCGTTCTTCACCGTCATGCGGACCGCAACATCGGCGACGAGCAGCCCCTGCTCCACGATCTCCTCGACGGGGGCAAGCACCCGCTTCGGCAGCCGTCGCAACGGGCGCGCACCGCCGCGTTTGCGCTTCTTCGACCAGCCGAACACTGTGCTCCTCTCGCGCGCCCGCGTGGGCACACGTCCATTATCCAGGATCGGGCGGCGCTCGCGTAGCATCTCGGGCACAGTGTTGGGCCGCGGGTTGACGCAGACGCGCACAGGCGCACGTCCCACAGCCTCCCGCGCGACCGCCGGAACACGGCGAGACCCGATCCCGATCTGATCCCTGTGCAGGAGCTGGGCACGAAACGAAAGCGAGTGTGCGAAACTGGAAATGACCCCGACGCAGGGGTGCGGACGAGGGAGCAGTACCCGCACACTGACGACTGCCAGAGAGATGTCATTGTGACCCTCGCATGGATTGCGTTGATCCTGAGCGGCATGTTGGAGGCGGTCTGGGCGACCGCACTCGACGCCTCGAAGGGCTTCCGGAAGCTGTGGCCCACCGTCACCTTCCTCGCTTCATACCTCGCCAGCATGGCTGGCCTCGCCTACGCCATGAGCGTGATTCCCGTTGGCACCGCCTATGCCGTGTGGGTCGGGATCGGTGCGGTGTTGACCGCCGCGTGGGCCATGCTCACGAAGAAGGACCGCGCCACCGTGCTGCGCGTCGCACTGCTCGCTGGCCTCATCGCCTGCGTGGTGGGCCTCAAGGCGGTGAGCTAACCATGGCTGAGTACATCTCTCCTACGCCGGTGACCGCCCACGCCCCCGCCGCGGCGGCCGCGCCCGAGGCGAAGACCGCGTCCACGCGCCACTGGGTGATCCTGTTCCTGAGCGCCGTACTCGAGGCGGTCTGGGCGCTCGCACTCAAGGAGTCACACGGCTTCAGCGAGCTCATGCCGTCGATCGTGTTCTTCATCGCGAACCCGATCAGCCTATTCGGCCTCGGCTACGCGATGCGTGGCCTGCCCGTCAGCGTTGCCTACGCGATCTGGACGGGCCTCGGCGCCGCGCTCACGGTCGCAGCATCGTTCGTCATGGGGCTCGAGACACCGTCGGTGTTGAAGCTCGTATTCCTCGCCGGCATTGTGGGCTGCGTGATCGGCCTGAAATTCGCGAAGGATCCGGCGCCGAAAAACTAGGCGCCCACTCGGGGCGGCGGCGGGGTCGGGGGTTCTCGGCTACGCCGCCTCGCTCTGCAGCGAGACCCACATGGCAGCCGCGGCTGCTGGCCCGAGACTCACGGGCTCGCTCGCGCCACCCACGCGCACCGTCACCGTCTCCGAGTACGGCTCGCCGGGGAGCACTTCAAGCTCGGCGTCCACGACCAGACCGCGGCTGGCAAAGTACTGCAGCATGGCGGTATCCGAATCCGAGATGCGCTCCACGCGCACGCGGTTCGGCGCAGGCACCTTGGCGAGGATGATGGCATCGGGACGGTGTACGCGACCGTCAGCGCTCGGAATCGGATCACCGTGCGGGTCGCGCGTCGGGTAGCCCAGCGCACGATCAACGCGGTGAATCAGCTCGTCAGAGACCGCATGCTCCAGGCGGTCCGCCTCGGCGTGCACTTCGTCCCATTCATAGCCGAGCGCCTGCACCAGGTAAGTCTCCAGGAGGCGGTGACGACGGATCATTGAGACCGCGTGCTCACGCCCCAGATCGGTCAGCGTCACGCTGCCATAGCGCACGTGGCTGATGAGTTCGAGCTCAGAGAGCTTGCGCAGCGCATCCGACACGGTCGACAGTCGCACCCCGGCAGACTCCGCGATGGCCGAGTTCGAAACGGGCGCGTCTGACCACTCCTGCAGCCCCCAAATCACCTTGAGGTAGTTCTGCATACTCGCCGAAAGATCGTCAACGCTCACGCCGACAAGAATAGCCCGCGTCGTTGATCTGCACCCTTTCCACACGGGACACGCCGCACACTGAGGTTGCTGAATCGATTTGGCAGGAGCTCCCGTCAGGCCTACGCTGAGGGAGGAGATCACACGTCACCGCATCGAGGGAGCCGCCGCACGTGCCACACCCCCACACAAACGGACTGCTCCCCCGCAGCCCCGAGGAGCTGGACACGCTCCTCAGCGACGTCCGCCTTCATATTGAGTCGCTTCTCGCGTCCGAGTTCGGCACGCACGAATGGGCGATCCGTTCACCGGCTCAACTCACCTCGCTCGGTGGCGGCAAACACGTTCGCGCGCGAGCATTTCTCGCCGCCGCACTCGCCTACGGCGCCACAGACGATGCAGCGCTCGTTGAAATCGGAGCAGCGATCGAGTTGCTCCACACCTCATCTCTCGTCCACGACGACATTATTGATGCTTCATCCCAGCGTCGCGGCAAGGCAACGCTTCATTTGGCCACCAGCGCTGGCACCGCAATTCTCGTGGGTGACTCGCTACTTGGGCTCGTTTTCCAGAGCGCAAGCCACCAATCCGCGGAGGCCGCGAGCAGACTCTCCGCCGCATACCTCGCACTCAACGAGGGTCAGCTCCTTGAGGAGTCTCTGGGCTGGGCGCCTGACCGACTCCAGGACATTGAGCGGTACTGCGTGCTGAAGACCGGCGCCCTCTTTGGTGTCGCTTTTGCGCTTGCCGGGCACGTTGCCGGGCTTCCAGACCATGAGACAGACCGCCTTGACGAGGCAGGACGACTGCTCGGCCTCGCGTTCCAACTCCACGACGACATCCTGGACATTCAGAGCGACGCAGCCGAGCTCGGCAAAGACGCCGCAGCAGATGTCAGGAATGGGATTCCAACCTTTCCGCTCTGGCACGCCTATCAGCGCCTCATTGCGTCAGGCGAGAGCGCTCCAACGCCGGCGCTCCTCATGTCAGCAGTGGATGCTCCTGGGATCATGGCCGTCGTTGCGGAACGCGTCGAGCAGCTTCGCGCAGAGGCCACCGGCATTCTTCCATCCCCCGTGAGCCTCGGCTTCCTTCAGACCTCCGTCGATACCGTGGTATCACCCCCGCATCGCCCCACGAACGGAGCAGCCACCAGATGAAATCTCGCCGGATCACCATCAAAGACGTCGCTCTCGAGGCGGGCGTCTCAGTTGCAACCGCATCTGAAGCGCTCAACGGGAAGGGTCGGGTTGCAGCTGCCACCCGCCAGAACGTGGTCGATACGGCGGATCGACTCGGGTACTCTGCGAATCGCCTCGCAAAGAACCTCAATGCAGGGCGAACCGGGTCACTCGCGCTCACGGTCTCCCCGATGGCCGCACACTCAGCAGCCCCCGGCATGCAGCCCGAGTGGGATGTTGAATACTACTTTCGAGTCTTGAGCGGCGCGAGCGCACAGGCGTTTCAGCGAGGGTTCCTCCTCTCGATGATGCCCTCGGGCGAGCCGTCCCGTGGCCTCCTCGCCGCCACGGACGGGCTTATTGTGGTCGACCCCAGCCAGGATGATCCCATCATTGGTGCCGCTCTTCAGGCGGGGCTCCCATGTGTGACGATCGGTCGGAACGGGGACGACCTGAGCTGGGTGGACAATGATTTCGCGACGGGGACCACCTCAGCCCTCGCGCACCTGAGCGAGCTGCGCGATGCTCGGCCAGCACTCTTCCTGAGTGAAACAAGTTCCTCCTACGTTCGCGATGAACTCTCGGCCTACCTTGATTGGTGCAGCACAGTTGGAGTGGAGCCCGTCATCATCCGGTCTCCCGGCCCTCGTGTCGATGAGGCCGAACCTGTCATCCAGAAGGCGCTCGCAGCAGGAGACCGCAAGTTTGATGCGGTGTTGACAACGCTCGACACCCTTGCACACGCGACAGAGCGCAGCGCGCACATGCTTGGGCTTTCGATTCCGCAGGAACTGCAGATTCTCAGCCTCTCAGACAGCCGGTACCTCGACTACGGGCTCCAGATGCCGATCACTGCGCTCGACCTTGCTCCAGTTCGCCTGGGTGAAATCGCGGTTGATCTCCTCCTTGAATCAATCGAGGGGAAAAGCGAACGCCGCCGAGAACTTGTCCCGGCGACGCTCACTGTTCGCGATTCTTCTCTCGCTTCCTAGCGAGGCCCAGCAACACGAGACTGCGGTGTGCTCGTCCCCAGCAGCCGGTCAGGTTCCTGCTCATCCTCGTCATCCGCGGACTCATCGCGCTCGAACACCACAATGGTCGATCCAGTCGAGGCTGCGTGGAGTCGCTTCCGATGGACCCAAGCCTCAACGAAGACTCCGAGCACCCCCACTGCGGCGACACCAATCACAGTGGACCAGTCCGTCACCCATCCCGCACCCGATGGACGGGGCCAAGCGACGTTGACCACCTGGAACACGAGCCAGACGAGCGCGAGCGCGCTCACCGCTTTCCCTGCGCGCCCCAGGAACAGCGAAGGATCTTCGCGCCAGGTCCCGCGCATTCGAGCAACTGCGAGCCCCAGCACGGGGAACAAGAAGGAAATGAAGAACCCAACCGACGAGAACGAGATCAGTGCCATCTGAATTCCCTCGCTTTGGAACGGCAAGAAGAGCAGCACCGCAATCGCAGCAGTGATGAGCACAGCGCGCCTCGGCAGGCCAGTCTCACCTGAAAGCTTTGTCAGGAAGCGAGCGAATGGCAACTCCCCATTTCGCGCAGTTGCCCACACGATTCGAGAGACTGTGATCTGGATCGTCATGAGACTCGCAGCGAATGCGATCACGAAGAGCGCCAAGATACCTCGGAATACTGGCTCAGGGAACGTGGCAGCGATGATCGCGACGGCCGGGTCAGCAGCGTTCTCTGGGTCCTGGAGGAACGCGTCGCTCGGTACCGCGAGCGTGAACGCAAGCGTACTCAGTAGAACGATGATCATGATCGCAAAGAACGAAACGACCATCGCTCGAGGCACTGCCCGCTTCGGACGCTTCACCTCCTCAGCGATGGAGCTCGCGCTCTCAAACCCGATTGCAAAATAGCTCGAGAACGCAATCGCCATGACGAGCGGCGCGGAAAAGAACGCGCCACTGTAGTCACCGAGGCTCGCTGGCGACAGATACTCGAGCCCCTGGTGCCGCTCAAAGAAGAGCAGCCACACCGCAACACCGATCGACCCAACGGCCTCGGCTACGATCACCCCCACCATCAAGATCTTGATGAACACTCTGCCCGCAAGATTCACGAGCGTGCTGAACGCGAGAACCCCGATCGCGAGCCAGGTCACCAGGCCGTGATCTGCTGCGGGGATGTCGAAGATTGGCGGAATCAGCACAGCCCCCGCGTATGCGACAGCCGGGAGAGTAATCAACAGGGTCCAGATATAGGTCCATGAGGCAAACCAGCCGTAACGATGCCCCAGGAGACGACGAGACCACTGATAAATTCCACCAGAGTCAGCCCATTTCGACGCGAGCACCCCGAGCGTGAGTACAACGATGAACTGACCAGCGTAGAGAATGAGGCCACCCCAGATAAAGGCCGGGCCGGAAGTTGTCAGGCCAACGCCCAGCACGCTGTAGAGCGCGACGATGGGCGAAACAAAAGCGAAAGCGACCGATAGGGCGGAGAACATTGTGAACTCACGCTTCATCACCGGAGACGTCGCGGTCATGGAAACTCCTTTGCTTCGTGAACAACGACGGGGTGGCCTCGGAACTCAACGCGCCCGTCCAGAACCTCCGAGAACTCTCGCTACGTCGCGAGCCTTTGGTTCTGCGAACACGCTACCTTGGCCGAAACGTTTTAGCAATACTCTGTTTTTATAACGAATTCAGCCTAGTATTATGGTTGAAACGATTTAGCAACCTTCATCAGCTCTCACAGAAAGGGCCCCCATGTCTCCGACTCAACTCCGCGTCGAAATCCGGCAGGAGACCCCCGCCCCGCGCGACCTGGCAACCAATATCGAGCACGTGCGCACAACAATCGTGAGGTCTTCCGCCGATCTCATCGTGTTCCCCGAGCTCTATCTCACGGGCTACCAGACCGGGCAGCTTGACGAACTCGCCATGACTGAGCACGACGCGCGCCTCGACCCCCTTCGGGAAGCCTGTCGGGAGACCCAGACCGGGCTTCTTGTTGGCTTCATCTCACCGCTCGCCACCGGCTACTCTGACGCTTACCTCGCCATCGACACTGATGGCCGCACACTCGAAGCGATTCACAAGACGCACCTGTTCGGCACAGAGCGCGACGCCTTCCGCGCAGGTGAACGCATCGATACGATCACCCTGTGCGGCACGCAGATCGGGGTGATCAATTGCTTCGAGCTCGAGTTTCCAGAGGTCGCTCGAACACTTGCCCTACACGGGGCAGAGCTCCTGATCGCCGGATCCGCAAACATGCGTCCGCATGACCGGGATCACCGCATCGCCGCGCAGGCGCGCGCACTCGAAAACCGACTTCCGCTCGCCTATGCCAACCGAGTCGGTAGCGAATCTGGCCACTCATTCTGCGGCATGAGTTGCGCCGTATCGCCAACAGGCGAAATGCTCGGCGCACTCGATGCGCACACACCAGGAAGCCTCGTTGTCGATTTCACGATTGCTGCACCGGCGGATGCGTTCACCGACATGCTGACACAGCGACGCCCCTCGCTCTACAGCTAGCGAGACGCCACAAAAAAGCCGTGGGGCAAGGCGCGTCCGCCCTGCCCCACGACCACTTCAGCACCTAGCCGACATACACCGGCGTACTCGGGCAGCCCGCATGGAATGCGAGAGCCTCAAGTGCGAGGCGCCCCGCAATGAGCTGCGTACGAGTGGAGTGATCAAGAGACGGCGCCGGTTCCGCAATGTCCACTCCGACGAGTCCAGCGGGTGCGATCCCGCGGACAATCTCAAGCGCTTCTCGGATCGTCATTCCGCCCGGCGTCGGCGCACAGGTACCCGGCGCAAACGCGGCATCGAGCGCATCAACGTCGAAGGTCAGGTAGAACCCCTCTTCTCCAACTCGCTCAAGAATCTGCTCGACGGCCCACAGAGTGCCCTTCTCCCAGATGTCCTCAAGCCAAATGACTCGGATACCGTGATCTCGGCAGTATTTCAGTTCCGTCTTCGGGTTCATCCAGCCGCTGATTCCCACAAGCACAATCTTCGCCGGGTCATAGCCGTTGTCGACCGCACGCGTGATCGTGCAGCAGTGGTTCAGCTCCTCCCCGCCCACGTTCGGCGCCGCGTCAAGGTGAGTATCGAACTGCACCCAGCCCGGGCTTGTCCCTGGCTTCTTCGCCGCCTTGCCGACCGGAATGCTCACCGAATGATCTCCACCGAAGACAACGGGAATCGCCCCCGCGGCAACAATCTCAGCAATGTCAGCCTCGACACGCTCGAACGTCTTCGGCGTATTGCCCAGCGCCACGTTGCAATCCCCACCATCTGCGAGTGGAAGATGCGCAAATAGGTCAAAGTCAAACGTCGCTTGAAAGTTCGTGTACTGAACCGAAGTCTCCCGAATGGCACGTGGGCCGTAGTTTGCACCGCTTCGACTGATTGTCGTGCCGTCGAAGGGGAACCCGTACACCACCGCCTTTGCGCCTGACGCCACGATGGCCTCACGATTCAGCTCCACTCGCGGAACACCCATGAATGTTCCGCCGATCCCACCGTGCAGGAGTCCATTCCACATCGTCTCGTCGAACGAGCCGGCAGAGTTCTCAGTCATGATTCCTCATTTCACGTTCGCCGCACCACTGCGACGTTAATGCTGAAACGTTTGGATTCTTAAAACCAAACAAGCGCTTTCATTGCCGAAACGCTTCGGCAAGCGTAACAGCTCACCTCCGAGGTGTCTACGGCAGCCACCGGAGATGCTCTGTGACGCCTCGCCGCGGCTCGCGTCTAGTTGGCGTCGAGGATGGCTCGGAGTCGCGCGAGCGCACGGGCGAACTCGGCGTCATCAGCGCCGCCCATTCCGACGACCAGCCCGGTCATGCCCGGTGCACGCTCCCCCCGCTGCCAGTAGCCCGCCAGGCCCTGCACGCCGAGTCCGTCGGCACGCGCCGCAGCGAGCACGGCTTCCTCGCGCGTCGGCGCACCCGGATCCCGATCTCCACTCGATGAGCCCACCCGCGGCAAGAACTCGAGCACCGCGTGAAGCCCACCATCCATGGGACGCACGCGCACGCCCGTCGCGCCCGCGAGCACCTCTGAGACAGCATCGCGCCGGGCGGCATACCGCCGCAGCATCCGCGCGGTGTGCCGCCGCAGCTCGCCACTCGCGAGGTAGGTGGCGAGCGCCGCCTGCACGACCCCCGAGACCGGACCACCGAGCTCACGTCGCACCGGTTCGATGAGCGCGCGCAGCCCCGCGGGTGCGAGCAAGTAGCCCGCAGACAAGCCCGGGGCGAGCGTGCGCGAGAAAGTCCCGAGCAGCACGACAGACCCGCGCTCGGGATCGTCGAGCGCTGCGAGCGTCGGGAGCGGACTGCCTGTGTAGCGCAGCTCGGAGTCGAAGTCGTCCTCCACGATCACGACGCCCGTGCGCCGCGCCCAGGCGAGCAGCGCGCGTCGTCGCGGCAGGGGCAGCGAGCCGCCGAGCGGGTACTGGTGGCTGGGAGTAACGATCACGAGATCGAGCATGCCGTCGGGGAGCCGGCTGGTGTCGAGGCCCTCACCATCCGCGGGAAGCGCGACGATGCGCGCGCCATACCGCTGCGCGGCGCCCCGGAGCGATGGCAGACCGGGATCCTCCACCCCAACCACGAGCTCACGGCCCCGCGTGCCGCCGAGCGCGGTGAGCAAGAGGCCCAGCCCATCGCGGGTGCCCGCGGTGACGAGCACATCGCCTGCATGGCGCGCGGTGCCACGCATGCGCCGCAGGTGATCGGCAATCTCGATGCGCAGTGCAGAATCGCCGAGGGCTGGGGGTGCCGCATCCACCTGCGCGGCTGCAGCACGCCAAGCGCTGCGCCACGCCGGGCCAACCACCGCGTCAGTGATCGGCTGGCCGGGAGCGAGTGGCTCGGCCAGCGCAGTCTCCGCGAGCGGGCGTGTTGCCGAGAGCTCCGCGCTCGGGGGTACGGGTGCCGCACGCTGCGCGGGTTCCGTGCGCTCGAGCGCGGGGTTGACCATCGTGCCGCGCCCGTGCGTTGCCGCGAGGTACCCCTCGGCGATGAGCTGCTCGTAGGCGGCAACCACCACGCCGCGCGCGACGCCCAAGCGCCGCGCGAGCTCTCGTGTTGCCGGGATGTGCTCCCCCGGGCGCAGGGTTGCTGCGTCAATCGCCTCGCGCAGCGCCGCCGCAAGCTGCACCGGCAGCGGCGCCTCCGCACCCCGATCCAAGTGCACCGGGAAGGTACCGCTCGCACCGCCCGCGCCACTCACGAGAACCGCACCTCCCGGTCCGCGAAGCGGCGCCGCATAACTTCGGTCGCGTCGGGATTGTCATCAATGAGCACGAAGCGGCGCCCCAGCTCCGCCGCCGCCGCTCCCGTGGTTCCACTCCCCGCAAACGCGTCGAGCACCCAATCGCCCGGCCGAGTCGAGGCCTGGATGATTCGGCGGAGGATGCCGACCGGTTTCTGCGTCGGGTACCCCGTGCGCTCACTGCCCGTCGGCGAGACAATCGTGTGCCACCAGGTGTCGGTGGGAAGCTTGCCGCGTGCGGCCTGTTCCGGCGTTACCAGCCCGGGCGCCATGTATGGTTCGCGATCCACCGCTTCCGCATCGAAGTAGTAGAAATCGGGCAGCTTTGCGTACACGAGGATGTTGTCGTGCTTCGCGGGCCAGCGCCGCTTGGTGCGCGCGCCATAGTCGTACGCCCAGATGATCTCGTTGATGAAGCACTCGGGCCCGAACATCGCGTCGAGCAGCACCTTCGCGTAGTGCACCTCACGGTAGTCGAGGTGCAGGTAGAGCAGGCCGTCCGGGGAGAGCACCCGCCAGGCCTCCTCGAGGCGCGGTTCGAGAAACTCCCAGTAGTCAACGAATCGGTCGTCGTACGCGAGGGTCATCTCGCGGGTCACGTCGTACCCCTGCCCGCGGAACCCGAGCCGACCGCCCTCCGCGCGCACGCCGCGGACGCGCTCGGCCTGACGGGAGCGTCCCGTATTGAAGGGCGGATCGAGGTACACCGCCGCAAACGCGCTCCCCGGCAGGCTGCGCAGGATCGGCAGGTTGTCGCCCTCGTAGACCTGGTCGGGGCCGGCCGGATCCCAGCGTTCATTCACCCCACCAGCGTACCCGGCGCGCTAGCGTGGAGCTGTCACCCCCGACGGAGAGGACCCTCATGATTGAGCTCGGAATGATCACGCTCGACACGGTTGACCCCCGCACGCTTTCTGCGTGGTGGGCCGAGCGACTGGGCGGCGAGGTGGTGTACGACGCGGAGGGCTGGTTCAGCATGGTGCGCGTGCCCGGCGTGCCGGTGACGCTCGGTTTCCAGAAGGTAGCCGACCCCACCGCCGGCAAGAACCGCATGCACCTCGACCTCAATCGCTCGGCGGACGTCGACCGTGAAGCCGTCGTCGCGGAATGGACCGCCGCGGGCGCGCGCCACCTCGGCTTGCGTGGCGAGCAGGACTTCTCCTGGGATGTGTTTGCAGATCCCGACGGCAACGAGTTCTGCATCGGTGACCCCCACGAGTAGGCCCGCCCCACACCACCCAGTCGAAAGCCTCCCTGTGAACACCACACGTGTGCGCGAACACCTCGCATCCCTCGGCTTCACCGGCGAGATCTTGGAGTTCGCCGAATCGAGCGCCACGGTCGAGCTGGCCGCCGAGAAAGTCGGCACCGAGCCCGCCCGCATCGCGAAGACGCTCGGCTTCACCGATCCAGACGACACCGAGCGCGCCGTGCTGGTCGTCGCAGCGGGCGACGCCCGGGTCAACGGCGGCCGGTTCAAACGGGAGTTCGGCGCGAAGCCGCGCATGCTACAGGGCGAGGCCGTGCTCGAGCGCACGGGCTACCCGATTGGTGGCGTCTGCCCGTTCGCTCCCGCCCCCGGCGCGCGCGTGTTCCTCGACGCCTCGCTGCGCCGCTTCGCGACCGTGTTTCCCGCGGCGGGAACCGCGACGAGTGCCGTCGAGATCCCCGTCGAGCGGCTCGTCGAGCTCACGGGCGCGGAGGGCTGGGTCGACGTGACCCTCGGCTGGCAGCCTGACGAGGTCTAAATCTCAGGCTCGAGATCGAGCGGCCACTCCCCCGCATGCAGATCGGGATCAAGGAGTGCCGCGACCCCCGCCGGGTCGAGCTCGCTGATGGCCGCGGGGCGCCACGCCGGGTTCCGATCCTTGTCGATCACCTGCGCGCGCACGCCCTCCGCAAAGTCGGGACGAGCGCCGAGCCGGCCGAGCACCCGCAGATCGTCGGTGAGCACCGCCGCGAGATCGAGGCCCAGGCGCCGGGTGCGATCCAGCTGCGCGAGCGTCACCACGATTGATGCCGGGCACATGCCCCGCACCGTCGCGGCAACCTCGGCAGCGGCGGGGACGGGGCTCGCATCAAGCGCCGCAAGCAGTCGCAGTGCGGCGCCGATGGCGTCTCCCGTGACGGGGGCGTCTGCTGCGGGGGCGTGATGCTGGCCAAGCGCGAACTCTGCGATCGGATCCCACCATGCCGCCGCGGCCATGACGCTGCCCGTCTCGGGAGGCGTCTCCGCATACTTCGCGCACGCGGCTGCCGGTGACTCACCTGCGGCGAGCGCAGCGCGCAACTCCGGCAGCCGCTCGGACGGCACAAACCAGTCGGCGAAGCCGAGTTCGATGGCGTCGGCGGCGCCGAATTCGCCGGCGGTGATGGCGAGGAGTTCGCCGAGCCTGCCGGGCGCACGCGCGAGGAGCAGGTGCCCGCCGACATCGGGCGCGATCCCAATCCGCGCCTCAGGCATGGCGAGCCGACTGCGCTCCGTCACGACTCGCTGCGCGGCGTGCCCGCCGAGCCCGATTCCGCCGCCCATGGCGATGCCGTCCATGATCGCGACGACGGGAATTGGCGAGTGCGCCACCCAGTGGTCGACGGCGTACTCGAGCGCCAGGATGCTGCGTGGATCCTTGCCGGAGATCTCCTTGATGTCGCCGCCACCGCAAAAGCCGCGTTCACCTGCTCCGTCGAGCACGATTGCGCGGGGCGCTTCCGGAGTGCCGGTGCTCTCGCGCGCATCGCGAAGCGCGCGAGCGAGGATGCCGAACATCTCATTCGAGAGCGCGTTGATGGCGCGCGGGCGGTTCAGCGTGATGTGCGTGATCGCGCCATCGCGCCGCACGAGGACAGGGGGCTCGGCGGTGTCCGAGCTCGGGGTCGCGGCAACATTGCTCATGGCAGCACCGTAGCAGCCGCGGGTGGCGCGAGCGCGAGCCGCAGCTACGGGGTGGGGTGCAGCCCGTCGTACTGCATGAAACCACGCGCAGTGCGCATGAGCACGAGCATGACCCCGAGAATGACGAGGCCGCCGAGGAGTGGCGGCGCCCAGAGCGCGATCAGCGTGGCAAGCCCGCCCGCGATGAGGTCGCCCACGCGCGGGCCGCCAGCCACCACCACGTAGAAGAGCCCCTGCATGCGCCCACGCACATCGTCTGGCGCCGCAGTTTGCAGGATCGTCGTGCGGAACACGGCGCTCACGTTGTCTGCCGCACCGGTGCCGGCGAGCGCGATCCCGCCGAGCACGATCGCGGGAATCACGGGGCTGTCCGGCGCCCGGCCGCCACCCACGATGCCGGTGATGAGGAGCACAAGCCCGAAGAGCGCCGTGAACGCCCCGAACGCTGCGATGGCGAGCGTCACGGCTCGGCCCTGCCGTCGCACCGCGCCGAGGGGACCAGAGAAGAGTCCGCTGAGCAGTGCGCCTACCGCAAACGAGGCGGTGAGCACGCCGACGGTCACGGGTCCGCCGCCGAGCACGAGCGCGCCCGCCGCGGGGAACACCACACGCGGGGAACCGAGGGTCATCGCCACGAGATCCCACACGAACGTGGCGCGCACATTCGGCGCCGAACGCAGGAAGCGCAGACTTTCGATCACGGAGCCGAGCCCCACCCGCGCGCGCTCCCCCTCGGGCACCATCGACGGCAGGCTGAGAATGCCGAGGAAGGCGGCGGTAAACAGCACCGCGTCGAGGAGGTACGTCCACGGGAAGCCAACGCTCGCGACGAGCACACCGGCCACCGCGGGGCCGACGGTGATCGCGAGCCCCATCGTGATGCCACTGAGCGCCGCGGCAGCGGGCAAGAGCTGCGGCGAGAGCAAGCGGGGCAGGATCGCGCCGCGCGTCGCACCCAGAATCGTCGCCGAAGCCGCGTTCACTGCGGCGAGCAGGTAGTACGGCCAGGTCTCCGAGACCCCAAGAAACGCAATCACCGTCATCGTGCCGATGCTGCCCCAGGCGATGAGCGCGGTGATGAGCGAGACGAGACGACGGTCGAAAGTGTCGGCAAGCGCACCGCCCACGAAGCCGGCGAGAATCATGGGGCCGAGCGCCCACAGCGCAACGAATGAGACCGCGAGCGTCGACTGCGTCAGTGCGTACACGTGCAGCCCCACCGCGACGATCGTGATCTGCGCGCCGATCTGCGCCACGGAAGTGCCCACCCAGAGCTTCGCGAACGCCGGGCTGGCGCGCAGCGGGGTGACATCAACGAGCAGAGAGCGGAGGCGACGGCGCGGCTGCCGTTCATCGGAGGTCACCGAAGCACGCTATCAGGCACTCCCGACAGACACGCGGCCGATAGGCTCGGGGACGTGTTCGACGAACGTTACGACGGGGATCCCCTCGCCCGAATGAAACCCCGCCGCGGGCCCGTGCAGCGCCGCGAAGTCGTGCTCGCCAAGAACCTGGTGGTGGAGCACAGCGAATCCGAGTGGTGCGGCGCCGTGGTTGGGGCCCGCGAGGGACTGGTGCAGCTCGAGGACTTCCGTGGCCAGGTGCGCGCGTTTCCCCTGAGCGACGGTTTCCTCATCGACGGCGAGCCCGTGCGCCTCGTGCTGCCGACGCGGCAGCCCGCAGGCCGCAAGCGCACCGCCTCCGGCTCGTTCGCCACCGCGCCGCAGCGTGCGCGCGTGGCAATGCCCAGCCGCATCTTCGTCGAGGGCAAACACGACGCCGAACTCGTTGAGCAGGTGTGGGGCGACGACTTGCGTGTTGAGGGCGTCGTGGTCGAGCTGCTACAGGGCGCCGACAATTTGCAGGACGTCCTCGCCGAGTTTGGGCCGGGGCCCGAGCGTCGCGCCGGGGTGCTGCTCGACCACCTCGTGAAGGGCAGCAAGGAAACGCGCATTGCCGAGCAGATCGCACGCGGCCCGCACGGCCAGCACGTGCTCATCGTCGGCCACCCGTTCGTCGACATCTGGCAGGCGGTGAAGCCGGCCCGGGTGGGGCTCACCGAGTGGCCCGTGATCCCCCGCTCGATCGAGTGGAAGGCGGGCATCTGCCGCGCCCTCGGCTGGCCGTCGGACGAGCCGGCCGACATCGCGGAGGCGTGGTCGCGCATCCGCGGTCGCGTGCGCAACTTCCGAGATCTGGAACCGGAACTCGTTGGCCGCGTTGAGCACCTCATCGACTTTGTGACGGTGGGCTAGGCCCGGGAGACCACGCCACCGGCGCGTCGCGTCCCCCGTGCGCGAACACACGGCACGCGCACACGCCACGGGATTACCATGAGATTCCACGCACGTGCAGGAGGTCCCCGGTGTCCAAGCCAGCATTTCTTGTGATCCCGCAGTGGCAGGGCTCGCCCTCGTCACGCGCCATGCGCCTCGTCGAGGGTGCGGAACTACTCCGGGAGGACTTGCCGCCGAGCGCGCGCGTCGACGTCCCCGTTCCGCTCGAGGCGGGCGACGCACTCGGCACCCCCATCGCGCGACTCAGCAGCCTCGTGCAGGCGCGCGCCGCGGCGCGCGAGGCCATCACCGCGAGTTCGGCGCGCGGATTTGGCACGCCAATCCTGCTCGGCGGCGACTGCGCGTCTTCCCTCGCGGGGCTCGAGCACGCGACCGCGCAGCGCGCCACAGATGAGCGGCTCGCAGTGCTGTGGTTTGACGCCCATCCCGACCTGCAGCACCCGAGCACTTCGCCTTCGGGCGCCGCGTCGGGGATGACGCTCAGGCACGCGCTCGGTGACGGCGCACCCGACCTCGCGCTCCCGGAGCCCATCCCGTCCGCTTCGGTGCACCTCGTAGGCGCTCGCGCCTTCGATCCCGAGGAGTTTGCCGAGGCGGAGGCGCGCAGCATTCGCAGGCTCACCCCAGACGCGGATCCCGCAGCCTTCGCGGAGCAACTCGTCGCCGCGGTCGATGGCGCCACCCGGCTCTATGTGCACATCGATCTGGACGTCCTCGACCCGGCCGAGTTCGCGTCCGTGCACACACCCGTGCCGTTCGGCCTCACCCTCGCGCAACTGACCGCGGGAATTCGCGCAGCGGTGGCGGCCGTGCCACTCGCGGGCGCTGCGATCTGTGAGTTCGCGCCGGCGTCCCGCGACGCCGCCGCGGCAGACCTGCCGAGCGTGCTGCGCGTGCTGGGGGCGCTCACCTCAGCGCTTCCGCGGGGCGCCGCATGAGCCGCCGCCCGCTCCCCTTCGCGCGGCTCGGCCACGCGTACGCAACCGCCGTCGGCTTTGTGTGGGGACTCATTTGGAGCACCGGCAAGATCGAGCGTTACGAGGGGCTCTGGGTGTTCACCGGAATGCCGAAGTGGACCTTTGGCCGCGGCGGGGTATGCGTGGGCTCGTGCTACCTCACCGACCGGAACACGCGCCCCGCGGTGCTGCGCCACGAGCTCGTGCACCGCGAGCAGTGGCGCCACTACGGGCTGGCGCTGCCGTTCCTGTATGCGCTCGCGGGGCGCGATCCCCTGCACAACCGCTTCGAGGTGGAAGCCGGGCTGCGCGACGGCGGCTACATCCGCTGACACTCACCCGGGACAGACACCACGTGGCTCGTAGACTGTGCCCATGACGACCACCGCAGCTCAGGATCCCGAGTTCCGCTTCCTCCCGGGCGACGCAGCACGCGTGGGCCGCACGTCGGCGCTGCCTACCGTCGCTCGGGTGTCCGCACGCGTGAGCGAGGAGCGCACACTGAGCGCGCTGTCGTTCGATGCCCCATCTCCCCCCGAGCTCGTGGCGTTGCACGGCGCCGGGCTCAACGCGCACAGTTTTGACCCCTTGTTCCTCGCGCTCGGCGTGCCCGCGCTCGCCCTGGACCTGCCCGGCCACGGGCGCAGCGATTGGCGCGCGGACGGCGACTACCGCCCAGATCACCTCGCCGGCGACGTCGAGGCGGCACTCGAACAGCTCGCCCCCGCGCCGGTCGTGCTGCTCGGCCACTCGCTGGGCGGGCTCACCGCCGCGCTGGTTGCCGCGGCCCGGCCTGAGCTCGTGCGCGCCCTCGTCATCGTGGACATCACCCCGGAAGTCTCACCGCAGCGCGACGCTGGCAGCATCACCGAGTTTATTCGCGGGCAGCGCGACTTCGGGAGCGTTGAGGAGATCGTCGACCGCGCCATCGCGTTCGGCATTGGCTCCGATCGCACCGCACTGACGCGCGGGGTGACCCTGAACACCCGCACGCGCGCTGACGGCCGGCTCGAGTGGACGCACCACCTCGCGCACCTGCCGGAGCTGATGCCCGGGGACCCCGCGCTCGAAGACCCCCAGCCGTACGCACCGATCTGGGCGTCGCTGCAGACCGTGAACGTTCCGATCCTGCTCGTTCGCGCGTCGCACGGCCTGATTTCCCCCGCGCTCGAGGCCGAATGGCAGGAACAGCTGCCCGATGCTCGTGTCACGACGGTGTCCGGTCCGCACAATCTGCACGAGGCCGCACCGACCGAGCTTGCCGCGGTGGTCGCGCCGGTGCTGCGTGAGTCTGCTGCCGCCGCGCAGAGCGGCCCGAGGTAACAACCCTGCAACAAGGCTCGTCTCAGGTGGAGTCGGTGCGGGCCGCGGCGTAGTCTCGGTCACCGATGCTCGCGCAGGGCCGCGCGTGGAATCGCCGTCTGTTGTGCCGCGACCCCGCGTGTTTGACCTGAGGAGTCCCTCCCGTGCCTGAAAGCCCTTTGCCCGATGCTGCCGTGCCCGCGCACGAGCGCGCCGGCACGCGCACGACGACGCGAGCGCGGCGTCGCACGCGCGGCCGCGGCCTTGCCGGAGCGCTGGTTCTCGCACTGGGCCTCGGCGCCATCGGGATGGGGGCGTTCGCGCTCGCGCGCCCGAGCGGCGCTGCAACCGCGGCAGCGCACATCGGCGTGATCCTTGAGCCGACCAGCCTCGATGTGCGACGCACCCCCGGGGTGGCGAGCGGGCAGTTGCTCATCGACAACGTGTACCAGGGACTTGTTGGGGTGCGATCCGGATCAGTGTCCGAGATCGTTCCCGTGCTCGCGACCGCGCTCCCCGAGGTGAGCGCCGACGGCCGCGAATACACCTTCACCCTGCACCGCGGCGTCCGTTTTCACTCGGGCGACACCCTCACCGCGGATGATGTCGTGGCATCGCTCCGCGAGACGCTCACGACCGAGCAGGTCGGCTTCACGCCCCGGGAGATCGCTCGGCTCGGCAAGCGCACCGTCAAGATCACGCTCGCCGAGCCGAATCGGGAGCTCATGCGCGCACTCGCGGGGGCGCCCGGGGTCATCGTGCGCGCGGAGGAGACCGGCCCGCAAGATCCTGGGAGCAGCACCGAAGACGTGACGAGCACCGCCAATGGCACGGGGCCGTATCGCCTCGGCGAATGGCAGCGCGGCGATCACCTGACCCTCACCAAAAACGCCAGCTACTGGGGCGAGCCCGCCACCCTCGACACGGCCGAGTTCCGCTTCCTCACGCAAGGACGCGACGCGGTGCAGGCTCTGAAGTCGGGCGAGGTCGACGTGCACACGGCTTTACTCCCCTCGCTGCGCGAAGAGTTCGCGGGAAATCCGGAGTTCACGCTGGCGCGGGCCGCGGGCCCCGACGTGTTCACCCTCGCGTTCAACTCGGCGAAGGCGCCACTCTCAGATCCGCGGGTGCGCACCGCGCTCAGCCGAGCAATCAACACCGACGCGATCATCGCGTCCCAAAACGGGGACGGTGCGCCGCTCGGCGGCCCCATCTCCGCGGGCGAGCCCGGCTACGCCGACCTCACCGCAATCAACGCGTACGATCCGTCGTCGGCGAAGCAGCTGCTCAGCGAAGCAGGGCAAGAGAATTTAAACCTGACGCTCGCGGTTCCCGCGCACTACGACGCGGCACCGCTCGATCTTCTGAAGAGCCAGTTCTCCGCCGTCGGGGTCGCGCTCACCGTGCAACAGCTCGATTTTCCCACGTGGCTCGAGCAGGTCTACACGAACCACGACTACCAGCTGAGCTACGTCGATCACGCGGAGGTCGACACGCTCGCGAGCTACGCGAAGCCCGATTCATACCTCGGGTACGACAGTGCGTTCGTGCAGGATCGCTTCGCCGCTTCCGCCGCGACAACCGATGCGGCGGAGGCCGCCCGGCTTCGCGCTGAGGCGGCGGAACGCGTCGCCCAAGACGCGCCGGCGAAGTGGCTGTACAACTACACCCCGACGAACGTGATCGCGCGACAGGTCTCAGGCTTCCCCGCCGCCAACACAAACGCGCGCATCAACCTTGCCGGCGTGACGGTCGCCGCGCACTAGGCAGCGTCATCGCACCTGGCGCCGCTTCGTCGATCGACCCCGGCGTCTCGGTCGCTACTCCGCGCGGAGCCCCTGCAGGATCGCGTTCCGCAGATCGACGGGAGCCGCGTTCTCGCGCTCTTCCTCGCAGGCACGACGGACGACCTCGGTCAGGCGGAGGCACACGCTCTGCTCGTTCTGGCAGCCGGCGCACGTCTCGATGTGCTCGCGGATCGGCGCGGACTCCTCCGCACACAGCTCACCGCGGAGCAGCTCGTAGAGGTTCGCCTTCGCCTTCTCGCAACCGCAGTCGCTCATGACGCGTCTCCCTTCGCTGTTGTTGCCGCAGTGGTCTTCTTCGCAGGCTTCGTATTGAGTCCAACGCCTTGCTCGCGTGCGTATTCCCCAAGCGACTTTCGCAGTCGCGCGCGGCCGCGATGAAGCCGGCTCATCACGGTGCCGATCGGCACCGCAGCGATGTCCGCGATCTCCTGGTAGCTGAAGCCCTCAACGTCCGCGAGGTAGACCGCCATGCGAAAATCCTCGGGCAGCGCGTTCAGCGCATCGGTGACCACGGTGTCGGGTGTGCGGTCTATCGCCTCAGCCTCAGCGGAGCGCGACGACATGGCCGTGGTCGATTCAGCGCCGCCCAGTTGCCAGTCTTCGAGCTCTTCAACGACACCGAGGTGCGGCTCGCGCTGCTTCTTCCGGTACGTGTTGATGTACGCGTTCGTCATGATCCGGTACAGCCAGGCCTTGAGGTTCGTTCCCTCTTCGAACGACGCGAACGCCGCAAACGCTTTCGCGAAGGTCTCCTGCACGAGATCCTGCGCGTCCGGCGGGTTGCGCGTCATCTTCATGGCGGCCCCATACAGCTGGTCCAGCAGCGGGAGCGCCTCGTCGGTGAAGCGCTGCTCGAGCTTCGCCTGGGATCCGGTATCAGTCACGTTCCCGATCCTAGCGGGGCAAGCTCAAAGCATCGGGGATCCCGCGCCACCCGCCCAGCGCAGCCGGGTAGACTCGGTGGGGATGCTGATAGGAAAGATGAACCCGGGCAAGGACGGCGATGAGGCGCGCTCCGGCGATGCCCTGCCGGAGACAATCCCGCACTGGCCCGCCCCGCACGGCACGAACGCGCTGAACGCGCACTTCGCGCTGCCCGGCTCGAAGTCGCTCACCGGGCGCGAGCTGATTCTCGCAGCGCTCGCGGACGGTCCCGGCACGCTGCGCGCGCCGCTGCATTCCCGCGACTCCGCGCTGATGGTCGAGGCGCTTCGCGCGCTCGGCACCGAGATCACAGAGCTGCCGAGCAAGAACCCCTTCGGTGCAGACTTCCGAGTGGTTCCCGCGCCCGAGTTGACCGGCTCGACGAGCATCGAGTGCGGCCTCGCCGGCACCGTGATGCGGTTCGTTCCCCCGCTCGCTGCGCTCGCGCTCGGCCCCGTCGCGTTCGACGGCGATCCGTACGCGCGCAAGCGTCCCATGCGGCCACTGCTTGACGCGCTGCGCGCGCTGGGCGCGGACGTTGCCGACGAGGGGCGCGGTGCGCTGCCCTTCACCGTGCACGGCGCAGGCGCGCTGCGCGGCGGCCGGATGGAGATCGACTCCTCACTCTCCAGCCAGTTCGTCTCCGCGCTGCTCCTCGCGGGCCCTCGTTTCACCGAGGGTGTGCACGTGGTGCACACGGGTGAGCGGCTGCCGAGCGTGCCGCACATCGAGATGACCCTCGCCGCGCTTCGAGCACGCGGCGTCGACGCCTCGTCCCCAGCTCCCGGCGAGTGGCGAGTGGCGCCCGGACCGATCGGCGCGCTTGACACGACGATTGAACCAGACCTCTCGAACGCCGCGCCGTTCCTCGCGGCCGCGCTCGTCACGGGTGGCCGCGTGACCATCTCGGATTGGCCTGCTTCGACCACGCAGGTGGGCGACCAGCTCCGCACGCTGCTCCCCGCGTTCGGTGCGGAGATCACGGTCGCCGCCGATGGTGCGGTGACGGCGCACGGCGACGGCGTGCTGCGCGGCGTGCACCTCGACATTCCCGAGGCCGGCGAGCTCGCCCCTACGCTGATCGGTCTTGCCGCGCTCGCCGCACACGGCAGCGACGGCACCGACGGTGTCGCGAGCGAGATCACGGGCATCGGGCACATCCGGCATCATGAGACCGACCGCATTGCGGCGCTCGTTGCGGAAATCCGTGGGCTCGGCGGCGACGCCGAAGAGCTGCCCGATGGCATTCGGGTCTCCCCCGCCGCGCTGCACGGTGGCGTCTGGCAGAGCTACGCCGACCACCGCATGGCGACGACGGGCGCGCTGATCGGGCTCCGTGTTCCGGGTGTCGAGGTCGAAGACATTGCGTGCACGAGCAAGACGCTGCCCGAATTCCCGGAACTCTGGCAGCGCATGCTCGGCATCGGCGCCGCCACCGAGGGCGAGATGATCGACGCGGTCGCGGTGATGGGTGTCGAGGGAGTGCAGGCCGCGAGTCCACTCCTCGGTGGGCTCGGCCGCGCCGCGCGCTCCTTCCTCGAGGGGCTATAGACGTGAGCTGGTTGCTCCCTGACGACGACGAGGATGTGCCGTACGGCGAGTACGCAGACCACCGTGTGCGTGAACGCCCAAATCCGAAAGCGAATCGGCCGCGCACCAAGCGTCGACCCGACCATGACGACGCGATCGTCGGCATGGTGACGGGCGTGGACCGCGGTCGCTACGCGGTGCTCGTGCCCGCGGGCGCCGACCCCGAAGACCCGCGCGAGCGCGAGATCGTGGCCGCGCGGGCGCGTGAGCTCCGCCGCACCCCGATCGTCATCGGCGATCGCGCGCAACTTGTCGGTGACACGAGTGGGGACGAGGGCAGCCTTGCGCGCATCGTCGGCCTGGACGAGCGCCGCACCCTCCTCCGCAGAAGCGCAGACGACAGCGACACCGTTGAGCGGGTCATGGTCGCGAACGCCGACCAGATGCTCATCGTCATCGCCGCCGCGAACCCAGAACCGCGTGTGCGTCTCGTGGATCGCTACCTCGTCGCTGCCTACGATGCGGGGATTCAGCCGCTCCTGTGCATCACGAAGGTGGACCTCGCGGATCCCGATCCGTTTCTCGCGCACTTCGCCGCGCTGGAGGTTCCCGTCTTCCGCTCCGCTCGCGGCGCTGAGCCACTCGCCGAGATTCGCGCGGAGCTTGCCGGGAAGACCACCGTCTTCGTGGGCCACTCGGGGGTCGGCAAGTCAACCCTCATCAACGCGCTCGTGCCGGAGGCAGAGCGCGCGACCGGTCACGTCAACGAGGTCACGGGGCGCGGTCGGCATACCTCGTCGTCGTCGGTGGCGCTGCGTGCGGCGACTCCGGGCGCAGCGGGGGGCGAGACCGGCTGGGTCATCGACACCCCGGGTGTGCGCTCGTTCGGGCTCGGGCACGTGACGAGCGACGGCATTCTGCGAGGCTTCACTGATCTCGCGGAGCTCATCGAGCGCTGCCCGCGCGGCTGCACGCACCAGGAGGACGCCCCCGACTGCGAGCTCGACGCGGCAATCGCCGACGGCCGTCTCGACGAGCTCGGTGCGCTGCGCGTGGAGTCACTCCGCCGCCTCCTGAAGTAGCTCGCTAGGCTGGGGACATGACTGAACGCGTGATCCTCGAGCCCGGCCAGCCCGCACCCGACTTCGCACTCCCCGACCAAGATGGGGTGACCCGCTCCCTCGCCGACTACCGCGGCGAGAAGGTCGTGCTCTTCGTGTATCCGCAGGCGATGACCCCCGCGTGCACGAAGGAGGCGTGCGAGTTCCAGGAGTCCGTTGCCCCGCTCGCCTCGGCCGGCTACCGGGTGCTCGGCCTGTCACGCGACGAGGTCGAGCGCCAGCGTCGCTTCGCGGATCGCGATGGCCTCGAGTACCCGCTGCTCAGCGACCCCGACACGAGCGTGCACCGCGCGTACGGCGCATACGGGGAGAAGAACAGCTACGGCCGCATCATCGAGGGTGTGATTCGCTCCACCTTCGTCATCGACGAGCAGGGACGCATCGAGCACGCGCTCTACAACATCAAGGCAACCGGGCACGTCGCCCGTGTGCTCAAGCTGCTCGGGATCACCGCGGCCTAACCGCGGCGCTCCCGCCGGCGTGACGCCCTCGCTAGCCCTGCGGCTCAGCGGGGGCGTCTGGCTTTGCGAGCACCGCGGCAACGAATCCGGCGAGCGCAAGCACCAGCAATTCGAGGCCGAGCACCGTCTGCGGTCCGAGCAGCCCCTGGAGGATGCCCGTCGCCGCTGCGAACAACAGCACATGAATGGTGATGGCAGAGCCGCGCACCCAGCTCGCGCGGTGCTTCCACGCGCCCCACGCGGTCGCCGCGATCCACACCCACCAGATCACGACCGCGAGAAGCAGGCTGAGCCGGCTGCCGAGCGGTTCTCCCGCCGACGCAAAGAACCCAACGACGACGTTCCAGAGCAGCCAGGCGCCACCCACCACCTCGAGCAGCAGCACAATTCGGAGCGCGACCCACCCGGCCCGTGTCGGGAGGTGATCAGCGGGTGTCGCGTTCATTTCGGCTCTCTTTCTCAGTGATTGCAAATTGACTATTGATTTGCATTCATTTCCGTGGAACTATATATTCCGTCGAGTTTCGCGCACACCGACGTGAGCATTCTCAGCCACGTATTCAGGTTACGGTGGCGCGAATTCTAGGCTATCCGGTCTCTTTCGAATTCGTGCGCCCAGCGTTGCACATAAGGAGATCATCATGGATTGGCGTGAACAGGCCGCGTGCCTCACAGTGGACCCCGAGCTTTTCTTCCCGGTCGGAAACACTGGCCCGGCAGTTGAGCAGATCGAGCGCGCCAAGTCGGTCTGCGCCCGCTGCACCGTCACCGAGATGTGCCTCCAGTACGCCATGGACACCGGCCAGGATTCCGGCGTGTGGGGTGGCCTGAGCGAGGATGAGCGTCGCGCGCTGAAGCGCCGCGCTGCTCGCGCACGCCGCGCCTCCTAGCCTTCAGCGCGCGAGACTCGCAGCCCCGCGCTGCACGCAGCAGGTCCCGGTACTCCCTCGGAGTGCCGGGACCTGCTGCGTTTCCACGGCTGCTCAACGACAGCTCTACGGCGCTACCGGCCCCACAGCGTGATCAGCGCGGCGACACGGTTGGCTTCCCTGGACGGGGGCAGGGAACTTCACGGTGTGCCCTACCCGCGCGCAGCGAAGCTACCCTTGCGCGGAAGTGGTGGGCTCGGCGAGCGCGGGCTCGGCCGGCTGCGCCGGGGCCTCGCGACGCCGGCGTCCGCGCGCGAGCAGGTACACGCCGGCACCAAAGAACGGGAACATCAGGATCACGGCAATCCATAGGAAGAACTCCGTGAGCGACACCTCGTCCTGCCGCTTCACGAGCAGCACGAGCGCCCACACCGCGAGGCTGAGGAACACCACCGCGATAGCCGAGAACGCGATGTCGTACCCCGTCGGCAGCAGCGGGTTCGGGCTCGGTGTCTCGGACATGACGGCCGCAGGGACGACGGCCAATTCAGTCAACGCGCTCAACGTAGTCATGGGGGTCACGGCTCTCAAATCTCGGTGTCGCGGGCATGGGCGCGCTGCACACAGCGAAGCGCCCCCGCACCAAGAATAGTGCGGGGGCGCTTCGATGCCCAGGTCGGCCCGAATTCCGGGCCGGGGTGCTTAGTCGGTGCCGGCGTCGAACGCGGCGGAGAGGCCGAGCACGTCGCCCTCCTCGCTGATGCCGGTCACGGCGTCCGCGATCTCGGCAGCGCCGCCCTTCTCGAGCTCGCCCACGAGGTCAGCAACCGCGCCGCCAACCATGCCCATCTGCGCGTACTGCTCGAGGCGCTGACGCGAGTCGGCGATGTCGAGGTTGCGCATGGTGAGCTGGCCGATCCGGTCCTCGGGGCCGAACGCTGCACCCACGGTGCGCTCCATGGAGAGCTTCTCGGGGTGGTAGCTGAGGTTCGGGCCCTCAGTGTTGAGGATGGTGTAGTCGTCACCGCGACGCAGGCGCAGGGTGACCTCACCCGTAACCGCGGAACCGACCCAGCGCTGCAGCGACTCGCGCAGCATGAGCGCCTGCGGGTCGAGCCAGCGGCCCTCGTACATCAGGCGACCGAGGCGGCGACCATCGGTGTGGTAGCTCGCGAGGGTGTCCTCGTTGTGGATGGCGTTGACGAGCCGCTCGTACGTGATGTGGAGCAGCGCCATGCCGGGAGCCTCGTAGATGCCACGCGACTTCGCCTCGATGATGCGGTTCTCGATCTGGTCGGAGACGCCGAGACCGTGGCGACCACCAATGGCGTTTGCCTCGAACACGAGCGCGACGGGGTCGGAGTACTCGACACCGTTGATCGCGACGGGGCGGCCCGCCTCGAAGCGCACCGACACCTCCTCGGTGGCAACCTCAACGTCGTCACGCCATGCGGCGACACCCATGATGGGCTCCACCACGTCAAGGCCAGCGTTCAGGAACTCGAGCGTCTTCGCCTCGTGCGTCGCGCCCCAGATGTTCGCGTCGGTCGAGTACGCCTTCTCGGTCGAGTCGCGGTACGGGTAGCCGTGCTCAACGAGCCACTCGCTCATCTCGTGACGGCCGCCGAGCTCGGTGACGAAGTCAGCGTCGAGCCACGGCTTGTAGATGCGCAGCGCCGGGTTGGCCATGAGGCCGTAGCGGTAGAAGCGCTCGATGTCGTTGCCCTTGTAGGTGGAGCCGTCGCCCCAGATATCGACGCCGTCTTCCTTCATCGCGCGAACGAGCAGCGTGCCGGTGACGGCACGGCCGAGCGGCGTGGTGTTGAAGTACGTCTTGCCGCCCGAGCGCACGTTGAATGCGCCGGTCTGCAGTGCAACGAAGCCCTCCTCAACAAGGGGTCGCTTTGCGTCGACGTGACGGGCGATCTCGGCGCCGTACTCCTTCGCACGACCGGCAACGCCGTCAATGTCGGGCTCGTCGTACTGACCGATATCAGCGGTGTAGGTGCAGGGCACCGCGCCCTTTTCGCGCATCCACGCGACCGCGCACGACGTGTCGAGACCACCGGAGAAGGCGATGCCGACGCGCTCGCCCACGGGAAGAGAAGAAAGAACCTTGGACATACTTCTATCCTAGGGCGCGCGCGAGGCCAGGAAGTACGAGACGGTGGCCCAGAGGCGGCTTTTCTCGGAACGGCAGCCCCTCGCGGGGGCAGAACGGTGGATCGTGCGGGCGAATAGGCTCGCCCGCACGATCCTGTTCGGAGCTATTCGCTGGGGATCAGTCCCAGCGCCTCCACCTGATCGCGTTCGGCGACCAGCTCCGCGACTGAGGCGTCGATCCGCGCGCGTGAGAACGCGTCGATCTCCAGGCCGTCGACGACCTCCCAGCGCGCGGGCTCACCGCCCGCGTCCCCCGCGGAGCGCACGGGAACAGAAGCGATAATTCCTTCCGGGATGCCGTAGTGCCCGGTCGACGGCAGTGCCGCGGAGGTCCAGGCTCCCGTCGTCCCGCCAGATGCAGGCGAGGCGTCGGTGCCCAGCACCCAGTCGCGCACATGATCGATCGCGGCGTTCGCGGCCGACGCAACCGACGAGCCGCCGCGCACCTCGATGATCTCAGCGCCGCGGTTGGCTACCCGCTCAATGTAGGCGCCGCGGCCCCACTCAGCCCCGACCGCGTCAAGCGCGGGGCGCCCAGCGACCGTGGCGTGACTGAGGTCTGGATACTGCGTGGTCGAGTGATTCCCCCAGATCGTCACACCCGCGACATCAGCCACCGCCGCGTCTGCGCGCTCGGCGAGCAACCCCACCGCGCGGTTGTGGTCGAGCCGGGTGAGCGCGGTGAAGCGCTCCGCGGGCACATCGGGCGCGTTGCGCTGCGCGATGAGCGCGTTCGTGTTCGCGGGATTACCGACCACGAGCACGCGCACATCGTCTGCCGCGTGATCGTTGATCGCGCGGCCCTGCGGCCCAAAAATCGCGCCGTTTGCGGCCAGCAGATCCGCGCGCTCCATCCCAGCGGTACGCGGACGCGAACCCACGAGCAGGGCGATGTTCGTGCCCGCAAAGCCCGCCGCGGCATCGGTTGCGATGTCGACCGAGGTGAGCAGCGGGAAAGCACCGTCGACCAGCTCAAGCGCGGCGCCCTCAGCGGCCTGCACCCCCTGCGGAATCTCAAGCAAGCGAAGCGCCACGGGCTGCTCGGGTCCGAGCATCGCACCCGAGGCAATCCGGAACAGCGCGGCGTAGCCGATCTGCCCGCCGGCGCCCGTCACCGTGACGGTGATCGGCCGACGCGCCTCCCCGCCCGCCATCACTTGTTTCCGAACTCGCGGGGGTCGGGGCCGTAGTTACGGCCGTGCTCCAGCGCGGTGACGATCGCATGCTCGGTCTCCGTCAGTTCGAAGTCGAACAGCGCGGCATTCTCGACCATGCGCTCGCGGCGGCTCGTCTTCGGGAAGATGATCGTGCCGTTCTCAACGTGCCAGCGGAGCACCACCTGCGCGACGGACTTGCCGTGCGCCTCGGCGATCTCGACCAGGCGCGGCTGCGTCAGCAGGTCACTCTTGCCCTGCGCGAGCGGCCCCCAAGCCTCGAGCGCGATGCCGTTGCCGCGGCAGAACGCGGTGAGTTCCTGCCGCTGATGCTCGGGGTGCAGCTCGATCTGGTTCACGGCGGGGAACTCGCCGGTTGCCTCGATGATGCGCGTGAGGTGCTCCACCTCGTGGTTGGAGACGCCAGCGGAAGTGGTGAGCCCCGCCTCGCGGAGGTCGAGCACCTGCTCCCACGCGGTCACATATGTGTCCTGGCTCGGCACCGGCCAGTGCACGAGGTAGAGGTCAACGCTGTCGAGACCGAGCTTCTCGAGGCTCTCCTCGAGTGCCGCGCGGGCATCGGTCTGACGGTCGTTCCACAGCTTCGTCGTGACGTAGAGCTCGTCGCGCGGGATCCCGCTCTTCGCGATTGCGGCACCCACCTCCGCCTCGTTCCCGTAGATCGCGGCGGTGTCGATGTGGCGGTACCCCACCTCGAGCGCTTCGGAAACCACTCGTTCAGTCTCGCCCGGCTCGACAAGGAACACCCCAAGACCCACCTGCGGGATCTGGCTTCCGTCGTTCAGCTCAATGGTCGGAATCGGCAGTGCGGTCGTCATCAAATCTCCCATCCGGTGATGCGTACATGCGGCAGTCTACGCCCGGGGAGCCACCCGCAAGCTGGGCCTGAAATAATGGTGTGATCATGACACTTCCTGCGCTTCGCATCGACTTCCCCGAGGATCTGCCGGTCTCGCAAATGCGCGACGAGATCGAGGCTGCGATCCGCGATCATCAGGTGGTCATTGTCGCGGGCGAAACGGGCTCCGGTAAGACCACGCAGCTCCCCAAGATCGCGCTCGCGCTCGGCCGTGAACGGATCGCGCACACGCAGCCGCGCCGCATCGCCGCGCGCACCATTGCTGAGCGCATCGCGGAGGAGCTCGGTTCCGAGCTCGGCGGGCTCGTCGGCTACCAGGTGCGCTTCACGGATAAGGTCTCAGCGGACACGCGGATCCGCCTCATGACCGACGGCATCCTGCTGAATGCGATCCATCGGGATCGAGATCTCTCTGCCTACGACACGATCATCATTGATGAGGCGCACGAGCGCAGCCTGAACATCGACTTTCTGCTCGGCTACCTGCAGACGCTGCTGCCGCGCAGACCCGACCTCAAGGTGATCATCACCTCAGCAACGATTGATCCCGAATCGTTTGCGAAGCACTTCGCTGACGTGCGCACGAAGCAGCCCGCCCCCATCATCGAGGTGTCGGGACGCACCTACCCCGTTGAGCTGCGCTACCGCCCGCTCGTCGAGCAAATCGAAGTCCCCGACCCGAAGGGCGGGGCTCCGAAGGTCCGCACGATTGAACGCGATCTGTTCGACGCCATTGGCGATGCGGTCGACGAACTCGCGAAGGAGGCGCCGGGCGACGTGCTCGTCTTCCTCTCCGGAGAGGCAGAGATCCGCGACGCCGCTGATGCGCTTGGCGGGCGCGTGCGCGCGTCTGGCCGCGCCGCACGCACCGAGATCCTGCCGCTGTACGGCCGGCTGAGCGCCGCCGAGCAGCACCGCGTGTTCGAGCGGCCGAGTGGCGCACACGCGGGTGCCCGCCGCATCGTGCTCGCAACGAATGTGGCCGAGACCTCGCTCACCGTGCCCGGGATTCGCTACGTCGTCGACGCGGGCACCGCGCGCATCTCGCGGTACAGCGCGCGGAGCAAGGTGCAGCGCCTGCCCATCGAGGCGGTCTCTCAGGCGAGCGCGAACCAGCGATCCGGCCGCTCCGGCCGTACGAGCCCGGGCATCGCGATCCGGCTCTACAGCGAAGAGGACTTCGCGAGTCGCCCCGAGTTCACGGAGCCCGAGATCCGGCGCACCGGCCTCGCCTCGGTGATCCTGCAGATGCTCTCACTGGGACTCGGGGACATCGCCCGGTTCCCCTTCCTCACTCCCCCAGACCAGCGCGGGATCGCCGATGGCTTGGGGCTCCTCACTGAGCTCGGCGCGGTCACCGCGAACACCGGCGGCGAGCGCGGCCGCGGCGCGAAGGGGAAGCGTTCTGGCGCCACCCACCGCATCACGAAGGTGGGGCGCGAGCTTGCGCGGCTGCCGATCGAACCGCGCTTTGCGCGCATGGTGGTTGAGGCGCGGCGTCACGACGTGGTCGCCGAGGTGCTCGCCATTGTCGCCGGGCTCACGATTCAGGATGTGCGCGAGCGCCCGCAGGCGGAACGCGGGCGGGCGGATGAGTTGCACGCGCGCTTCACTGATCCGCAGGGCGATCTGATGACCCTGCTGAACCTATGGAACTACCTGCAGAAGGAGCAGCGGGAGCGCTCGTCGAGCGCCTTCCGCCGCATGTGCAAGGCGGAGTACCTGAACTTCCTGCGCGTGCGTGAGTGGATGGATCTGTACCGGCAGATCGCGCGCATCGCCGGGGTGAAGCGCAGCGATGCCGACGCTGCCGCGCAAAGCGTCACGGGCGGCTCGAGCGAGGCGATCCACCGCGCCGTGCTCGCTGGTCTGCTCTCGCAGCTCGGGGTGCGCGACGATCGACAGGATCGCGCCGTGCCGCAGGGCCGCGGCGTCGCAGGCGCGGTGAAGCGAAAGCCCGCACAGGAGTACGTGGGCTCCCGCGGCACGCGCTTCGTGCTGTATCCGGGTTCGGTGCTGTCGAAGCGTCCGCCCGAGGTGGTGATGAGCGTCGAGCTCGTCGAGACGTCGCGGCTGTTCGCGCGCTCGAACGCGGTGGTGGATCCGGCCTGGGCCGAGGAGCTCGCTGGCCCGCTCGCGAAGCGGCAGCTGTCCGAGCCCCACTGGGAGAAGAAGCAGGGCGCGGCGGTCGCCTACGAGCGGGTGACGCTCTACGGGGTGCCGATCGTGGACCGGCGCCGCGTGCAGCTGTCGCGCTTCGACGCACCGCACGCGCGAGAACTCTTCATCAGGCATGCACTCGTCGAGGGCGAGTGGGATTCACCGCAGGCCTTCGACCGCGCCAACCGGCAGCTGCGCCGCGAACTTGAGCAATTGGAGGAGCGCACGCGCCGCCGCGACATCGTGGGCGACGACGAGGCCGTGTTCGAGTTCTACGACGCGCGCATCCCTGCAGACATCGCCTCCACCCGGGATTTCGAGGGGTGGTGGAAGGAGAAGCGTCGACACGAGCCGAACTTCCTGCACCTCAGCCGCACCGATCTCATCGAGGATGAGGCCGAGGAGGTCGATGAGGCCGAGTATCCGCGCCAGTGGCAGCACGGTGACCAGTCGCTGAAACTGCGCTACCGATTCGACCCCACGGCTGAGGATGACGGGGTGACGGTCAACGTGCCGCTGCCACTCCTCCCCCGGCTCGACGGAACGGACTTCGAGAAACTGGTTCCGGGTCTCCGGCACGAACTCGTCACCGCGCTGATCAAGACGCTCCCGAAGGCGATCCGCAAGCACGTGGTGCCCGCGGCAGACTGGGCGCGCACCCTGCTCGCTACCGTGGCCCCCCAGCTCGACGCGCCCGTGCCCGCGGGCGGGGAGGCACCGCAGCTCACCGCGCTCCTCGCGACCGAAATTCGCCGCCGCACGAGCGTGCCCGTCTCAGCCGCCGATTTCGACCCATCGCGCCTGCCTGCGCACCTCACCCCCACGTTCCGCGTGATCGATGCCCGCGGCCGCACGATCGGCTCAGGGAAGGATCTCGCAGAGCTGCAGGCGGCGCACAAGGACCGCGCCACGCAGGGCGTCGCGAAGGTCGCCGCGGCCGCGCTCCCGAAGAGTGAACTCGAAAAGACCGGTGCAACGGCGTGGGAGTTCGGGGACCTCCCCCGCCACGTCGACACCGCGTACGCGAAGGGCCGCGCGGGCGGAGCTGGCGTGGTGCGCGCCTACCCCGCGATCGTGGATCGGCGCACGAGCGTCGATCTGGTGCTCGTCGCCGACGAGGCCGAGCAGGCGAGGCTCTCGCGACGCGGCATCCGCCGGCTACTCGCGCTCAGCTCGCCCTCGCCCGCCAGCTATATTCGCTCGCACCTGTCGAACCACGAGAAGCTGCTGCTGGGTGCGGGGCCCTACCGCTCGCTCGACCAGGCCATCGCCGATGTGTCGCTCGCCGCAGCCGACCGGGTGATTCGCCGGCACGCTCCCGACGGTCTCGTGTGGCGCGCGGAGATCTTCGAGTCGCTCGCGAACGACTACGCGCGCACGCTCATCGATGACATCTACGCGGCGATCGCACTCACGGCGCGCGTGCTCGACGGTGCGAGGCTCGCGCGCAAGGCCATCGATCAGGCAAAGTCGATCCAGGTGCTCGGTCAGGTTGCCGATGCTGCGCAGCAGATCGATGGCCTCGTGTGGGCGACGAACACGATCGGCTTCGTGTCGCACACGGGGCTCGACCGGCTCGAGCGGCTTCCGGTGTACCTCGAGGCCATCCAGCAGCGCATGCGCGCGCTCACGGAAAACCCGGGGCGGGATCGCGCCTGGCAGAACGAGGTGGACCGTGTGCGCGGCGCGTTCACGCAGGCGGGCGGCAAGATCCCACTCCCCGAGGATGCCCCGGAACACCTCGTGCGTGCGCGCTGGCTGATCGAGGAGCTGCGCGTCAGTCTCTTCGCGCAGCAGTTGCGCACCGCGGAGGCCGTGTCTGCGCAGCGCATCATGAAGGTGCTCGCGGGCTAGCCGCGAGCACCTTCCGGTGTGCGCCATCCCCCTACACGGGCAGCGGCGCATCGGCCCAGTGGCCGCGCGGGTGGGGCGCGCGGTCGCGCTGCGCGGAGAGCAGCCGATCCCGCACCTCGGTATCCTCCACCGCAGCGATCGCGGTGCGCGCGAGCGCGATCGCACCGTTGAGCACCGCAGCATCGCCCGCGGGCGATACCACTGCGGCCGCGAACTCGTGCTGGTGCGGCGTCGCGGTGGTGCCGTCGAGCGCGATCATCGGGTGGATCGCGGGCAGGTAGCGCGACACGTCACCCATGTCGGTCGAGCCGAGCGTCATCCCGGGGCCCCACGCGGTCGCGTCCTCGCCGCGAAGCTCCGCGAGCGCGCCGTCGAAGAACTCCGACAGATCGGGATCCTGCAGGAGTGGCGCGTAGCCCGGCGTCGGCACTGCGATATCGACGGAGCAGCCTGCGGCGAGCGCAGCGCCCTCGACGACCTGGCGCACCCGGGACTTCGCGGTGTCCCACGACTCGGCGGTGTTGCCGCGGATTTCGAGCTGCATCGTCGCGGTCTCGGGAATGACGTTCACCGCAGAGCCCGTCGTGGCGATCGAGGAGATGACCACATCGCTCGGCATGTGCTGGCGGAGGAGCCCGATTCCCACCTCAGTGAGTGTCACGGCGCTGCCCGCGTTGATGCCCTCCTGCGGGGCGAAGGCGGCGTGCGCGGGCTTGCCGTGGAACGTGACCTCGCAGTAGTCGAGCGCCTGGCTGCTGCCGCCCGCGGTGCGGATCTGGCCTGCGCCGGCCGCGTGCACCATGAGGGAGAACGTCGCGTCGTCCCAGGCGCCCCGCTCGAGCATGATGACTTTGCCGCCGCCGTTCTCCTCCGCGGGGGTGCCGAGGAACACGATGCGGCAGCGGAGCTCGTCCGCGACCTCGCGCAGGCCGAGCGCGGCCCCCACACCCGCCGCGGCGATGATGTTGTGGCCGCAGGCGTGCCCCACCCCGGGCAGGGCATCGTACTCGCCCACCACCGCGATCGTCACCTCGCCCGTGCCGTAGCTTGCGCGGATGGCGGTGGGCAGCTCGTAGGCGCCGAGCTGCACATCGAACCCGACCTCGGCGAGTGCGGCAGCGACTCGCGCCGCCGCGCGGTGCTCCTGGAACCCGGGTTCCGGGTCCGCCCCGATCGCGTGGCTGAGTTCGAGGAGCGCGTCGCTTGCCTGGCGGATTGTTTGCTCTGCGCGCTGCTGGGTGGATGAAGCGGTGGTCATGGTGCTGCCTTCTGGTGTGGGCGGGCCGGCGACGGGGCGGCCGCCGGCCCGCGGGTGGAGTGGGGTCTGCTGCGCGAACGCTAGGGCGTGACGAGCGGCTCTGCGGGCGCGGTCATCACGGCCTCGGTGCGGTCCGACTGGCGGCGGCTGAGGAAGAGCGCGAGCGCGGCGGAGAGGAGCAGGCAGCCCGCGAACACCGCCCACGTCACCTGGAACGAGCTCAGCGCGGGCACAGCCACCCCGTCCGCGTTCTGTTCGGCGAGCACGAGTGTCGCCATGATCGCCGCAACCAGCGCCCCCGCAACCGAGCCGCCGAGCGAGCGCAGGCAGTTGTAGAGGCCTGACAGGGTGGTCGCGACGTTGAGCGGGGCGCGCGCGACGATCACGCCGGGCAGGATGCCGAGCGCCACCCATGAGGCGAACGAGTTCAGCGCGAGGAGCAGAGTGACGATCACGGGCGATGCCGGGGCCGTGAGCATGAGGAGGAGGGCCGCAGCCGAAACGAATGCGGCCGCGGCAACGGCGCGGGAGGTGCCGAGCGCGCGGACGGCGAGTGGGGCGACGAATGCGCCGAGGCTCGAGCACAGGAACACGAGCGAGACGATGAGGCCAGCGTTCCCCGTGCTCATGCCGGTGCCGTAGCCGACCTCACCCGGGTGGGCGGTGAGGTAGAGCGTCGTGGGCGTCGACATGCCGAACGCGGTGAGGGCGATGAGGAAGCCGAGGATCATGGGGATGCCGAGCTTGACGCGCCGCAGCACGGTGAAGTCGAGCAGGGGCGACGCCACCCGGGACTCCACGAGGACAAAGATGATCGCGCCGATCACGCCGCCGATGAGCGCGGCGAGCGTTGCGGGGTGCAGCCAGCCGAGCTCGGTGCCCGCGGTGAGCCCGTACATGAGTGCGCCGAGCGAGCCGCTGAAGAGAATCGCGCCGAGCCAGTCGACGGTGTTCTCGCGGTTGCCGGTGTCGCGCGGCAGGCAGAAATGCACGGCGGCGGCGAGCAGGAAGAGTGGGATCGCGGGGATCGCCTGCGTGAGTGCAAGGTCTCCCGTTGCGTCCATGATTGCGCCGCTCAAGAGGCTCCCGAGCGCGATGCCGAGCGTCAGCGTGCCCACAAGGGCGCTCACGATGCGGTTCGCCTGTGCGGGGCGCTGCTCCTTCAGGATTCCCATCTCGATGGGCAGGAACGCGGCGACCGGTCCCTGCACCGCGGCCCCGATCAGCACGAATGCGAACGAGGGCGCGAAGGCGATCATCGCGCTGCCGACTGCGGTGAGCGCGATCGCGATGACGAGCAGGGCGCGCTTCCCGTAGCGGTCGGCGAGCATCGAGAAGAACGGGACACACATCGCCGAGGTGAGCATCGTGATCATGAAGTAGAGGCTGATCGAGCCAGCTGGCACCCCGTGGAAACGGGCGATCTCACCGAGCAGCGGCATGATCCAGCCCTGGATGAGTCCGGCGAAGAGTTCGACGGCGAGGAACGTGGGAACGAGGAGCCGCGCTCTGCCCTCGAGGCGGAGGTGGGTGGTGACGGCGCTGTCGATGGTCATGTGGTCGTTTCCTGACGTGCAGTGGTGAATGAGGGAACGGATCGGTACTCTGACAGAGCGTGCAGGATTTTGGATGAAATGCGCGTACTCTGCATTTGGAGGGTCGCAGATGACAGATATTTCTCTTGATGAGTTAGATTTCCAGATAATTCACGCGCTACAGATTGACCCGCGCGTGCGTTGGAATGCGCTCTCCGGCGTGCTCGGCGTCGACGCGCACACGCTGGCGCGCAGGTGGCAGCGCCTCGTCGATGGCGGTGCGGTCTGGCTGAGCGCCATGCAAGGCATCAAGCGCTTGGACGCGCTCGCGCTCATCGAGGTGGATAGCTTCCCCGGACAGGTCATCGCCGCGGCACAAGCGATCGCGGAGCTCCCCGGGGTGGCCTCGATCGAACTCGCCACGGGCGCGTGCGATCTCTTCATCACGCTGTTTGCGCGCGACGAAGACGCGCTCGCCCGGTTCCTCCTCGAGGAGATCGGCACGATCCCCGAGATTCGCGCGGTTCGTTCGCACCTCGTGAGCGATGTGGCGAAAGAGGGCTCGGACTGGACTATTCAGGCGCTCAGCGCGGCACAGTGCGCGCGCATTCCGGCACCCCGACCAGCACGCGAGGCATCCGCGAAGCGAATTGACCCTGCGCTCGCCACGGCGATCCGGGAGGCCCTGCAGAACGATGTGCGCATGCCCGTCACCGAGTTGGGCGCGCGCGTGGGCGTCAGCGGGCAGCGCGCCGCCGACGCGCTCGCGCGGCTCCGCCAGCAGGGGCAGCTGCAGCTTCGCGCAGACATGTCGGAGCGGTTCAACCCCTACCCTGCGGTGAATTGGTTGTTTCTGCAGCTCCCCGCGCCCCGCCTCGCTGACGCTCTCGAGGCCTTCGTCTCGGTGCCGGCCGTGCAGTTCGCCGCGAGCTCCACGGGCCCGGCGAACGCGATCGTTGCGATCGGTGCGCGCGACCGGCGCGGCCTTGTCACCGCCGAGATCGCGCTCTCCCAGCTGGTGCCCGAGCTCGCGGTGACGAACCGCATGACCATGCTGCGGCTCTACCGGCACCTCGGGCGCGAGGTCAATGGCTTTGAGCAGACGACGGGGCGAGCGGGAATGGCCGGTCGCTCGTAAACTCCCGGGCTGTGCCGTCCACCGGGTCGGTGAACGTCAGCTCGCTCGCGAGCAACTGCAGCGGGGTACTGAAGTCGTCCACCGCGACATCGAGCACATCCGGGTAGAGCGGATCGCCCGCCATCGGAATGCCGAGCCCCAAAAGGTGCAGGCGCAACTGGTGCGTCTTCCCGGTGCGCGGCGTCAGCCGGTAGGCGCCCCAGCGGCCCGACGGGGAGCTCCCCCAGTCGGCGTGCACCTCCTCGGGCACGAGTTCGCGCTCAAGCTCGACGAGCGACTCCGCGTTCGGCTCTGCACCGGGAACCACCATGCCCTGCCACGTCCCGTGCTCCTTGCGCAGGTGGTTCACCACCGTGGTCGGTAGTTCGAGCTCGGGCCGCAGCGCGGCAGCGGCACGGTAGGTCTTCGCGACCTCGCCGCGCATGAACATGCTCTGGTATGCCCCGCGCCACCGCTTCTCGGTGGCGAGGAGCAGCAGGCCAGAGGTCACCCGATCGAGCCGGTGCATCGGAGTGAGTTCGGGGAGGCCCAACTCATCGCGCATTCGCACGACGACGCTCTCGCGGATGTGCTTCCCGCGCGGAATCGAGGAGAGGAACGGCGGCTTGTCGATCACCACGATCCGTTCGTCGCGGTGCACCACGCGGATCTCGCCCGGCACCGGCGCCTCCTCGGGCAGATCCCGGTAAAACCACACGAACGTGTTGGGCCGGTACTCGGCATCCGCGAGGAACGGTTCCCCAGATTGGCGCACGAAGCGCTCGTCCGCCAGAAACGCGTCGACATCGATGTGCTGCGCGAGCCGGGATACGAGCCACGCGCGCATGGTGGGCCACGGCTGCGGGTTCGTCGCATCGAAGTCGGGCGTGCGCATCCAGGCCGCATCCAGGCCGAGACGTTGCGGCAGAGGAGAACGCGGAGGCATCAGGCGATTCTACCGCGCAGCGGCGCTTACTCGGCGGTGGGCCGGCGGCGCTGCTGCTTTGTCTGCGAGCGACGCCCCTTCTCGTCGAGTCTGCGGCGCTGCGATCCCCGGGTCGGCTTCGTTGCGCGCCGCGCGGGCCCATCGGGTGCGAGCGCATCGGCGATGATTCCCGCGAGGCGATCCCGCGCTGATTGTCGATTGCGCAGCTGCGACCGCCGTTCCGAGGCCGCGACCGTGAGCACGCCGCCCACGAGGCGGGCACCCAAGCGTTCGGTAAGCCGAGCGCGCTGTGCGTCGCTCAGCGCAGCGGAATCGGTGACGCTCCAGAACAGCTCAACCCTGCTGTCTGAGGTGTTGACGTGCTGACCGCCCGGCCCGGAGGAGCGCGAGAAGCGCCAACGCAGTTCCGCCGCGGGAATCGTCAGCCCGCGGCCAATCTCGAGATCCATCTCTGCGTCACTCCGGCTGGTGCGATGCGCTGTCCCGCAGCCGCGGGGCAGCGCGATCGCGCGCTACTGCTGCTGCACCGAGTCCGTGAGGACCTGACGCGCCTGGTGCACAAGCTCCGGCTCAGTGATCAGGTCGTAGCGCGTGGCGACCATCTGCATCACGGAGGAGAAGTCGCGGCGATTGCGGTTCATCGCGTACGACAACACACCGAAGAGCATGCCGAAGCCCGCGCCGATCACCACGGCGGAGAGGAACACCCCCAGGATCGCCGAGTTGTCGGGCTGGAAGATGAAGAGCAGCAGGCCAAGGAACAGACCGAGGTACGCGCCCGACAGCGCTCCCATGAGCGCGATGCGGCCGTACGTCAGTCGGCCTGTGACGCGCTCGACGCTGCGCACATCGTTGCCGACGATGCTGATGCGCTGCACGGGGAAGCTGGCGCGCGCAAGCACGTCGACCGCGTGCTTCGCGTCCTCGTAGCGATCGTAGGTGGAGACGATGTCGCCCTTCGGGATCTCCGGCATCAGCGGGAGGCGCGAGGATGACATGGGGCCTGGTGTGCTCATGTCCCGATTCTCCCACCTGATGCGGTGATTCGCACGATTCTTTCGCGTGCGGCGCATTTCTTGCGCGATCGGGATCGGGGCCGTGCTCACGGAATCGCGATGATCGCCTGAGGGTATCCGGGCACGGGGATCTCGCGCGGTGTGGCAGCGTCGTCGGCGCTGAGCGCCACGAGCGTCACGCCGTCCCACCCCAGATCACGGGTGTTCCCGCCCGCGACCGCGGCAAATTGCGCGCCGTCCGCCGCACGCCACACGGCGACCGTCTCGTGGGGCACGTCGAGCGGCACGATGCGCTCGGCGCCACTCGAGGTGTCGAGGATCGAGAGGTTCGCGCCCCCGTCCGCGTTGCCGAACGCCCCGGTTCCCACGGTGAGCAGCGTGGTGTCAGCAAGCGCGGCGCCGTGCGAGTGCGAGTTTGCCGAACTCGCAAGCGCGGTGCTCTCCCCCGTCTTCGGGTTGAGCCGCACCACGGTGAGTCCCTGCACGGGGAGGAGGATCGTGCCGTCGGGGGCGACCGCCCCGTAGTGCACCTTCTCCCAAGATGCGAGCCCGCCCTCCGTGCCGAACGGCGCCACCTCGTGCGTGGTCGCAGCGAACGAGCTGGTATCCACCACGGTCACCGAGAAGCTGTCGTGGTCGATCGACGCGACCCACGCACCGTCGGGGGCGATGAGCACGTCGAACGGGCGCACCCCAACGGGCACGCTCTCGATCACGCTGCGGCTCGCGGTGTCCACGACTTCGAGCCAGGCCGGCCCCTCGCCCAGGGTCACCGCGACGTACACGCGGGCACCGTCGGGCGATACAGCGAGCCCCAGCCCACCCGGGCGGTACTCCCCCTGCGCAATGCGCGGGGCCGGGTGTGCATACGGGACGAGTGCCACGCGCTCGCCGGCCCCGAGGTCGACGACCGCAAGGCCCTCCGCGGTTGCCGCATACACGGTCGTCGCGCCCGCAGCGTCCGTGTGCGCTCCGACGCCCCACGGCGCTGCCCCCACCCGGATGCGCTGCGTCACCGCGTCGTTCTCCCGGGCCGGATCAATCACGGCAATCTCGTCGCTGTGCGCCAGCGAGGCGACCAGCAGCTGCGCGGGGGCGGGGCTCGGCTCCGGCTCAGCGGTGGGAATCGGCTCGGGATCCGCGCCGGCGCCGGGCGCCGCTCCGCTCCCCGCGCCGCCGGGCTCGGGTGCGCAGGCCACGAGGCCCAGCGCCGCGACCGCGGGCAGCGCGAGGAGAAGCCTGCGGCTGACGTGTGCGCTCGAGTTGGGGGCCATGCGCTCAGTGTGCCTGATCCCGGCTGAGCAGCGGCTCCAGACCGGGGAACTCACCGCGCGGCGGCACGCGGGGGCCTGGGGCTCGCGCGGCCACGATCCCGATCGAGCCACGCACGAGTTCACGCGCGCGAACACAGGTGAGCGCGCTAGCGTAGTGGTGTGAGGACATCGAGGGTATTCGTGGGGCGGCTCGCTGGACGCAGCGTGTTCGATCCGGTGGGCGACCGCATCGGCAAGGTGCGCGATGTGCTCGTCGTGTTCCGCGCGGCGGGAGCGCCGCGCGTGGTCGGTCTGATCGTCGAGATCCCGGGCAAACGCCGCGTGTTTGTGCCGATCAGCCGGGTCACCTCGATTGGCTCCGGGCAGGTCATCACGACCGGCCTCATCAACGTGCGCCGGTTCGAGCAGCGCGGCGGGGAGACCCGCATGATCGCGGAGCTCATCGGCCGCGATGTGCAACTCGCGGCCGAGACCGCGGGAGCCGTGCCGGTGACCGCGCGCATCGAGGATGCCGCGATCGAGCGCTCACGCTCGGGCGAGTGGCTCGTATCCGAGGTGTTTGTGCGACTCCCGAAGCCGGCCGCGCCGTTCAGCCGTGGCGATGCGAAGACCGTCCGCTGGTCTGAGATCCGGCTGCCGGCCGCGGGCGCGCAGTCCGCTGAGCTCTTCATTCAGACCATGGTCGATCTGAAGCCCGCCGACCTCGCGGAGGCGCTGCTCGAGCTTCCCCAAGCGCGCATGATCGAGGTGGTGGGCGAGCTGCCCGACGCCCGCGTGGCCGACGCGCTCGAGGAGATGAGCGAACCCGATCAGCTCGCGCTGCTCGCAAATCTGCGCCCCGATCGCACCGCCGATGTGCTCGACCGGATGGAGCCGGACGATGCCGCCGACCTCATTTCCGCGCTGCCCGCAGCGAAGGGCGAGGAGCTTCTCGACCTCATGGAACCGGAGGAGGCCGAAGACGTGCGCCGGCTCCTCGAGTACGACGCCGACACGGCGGGCGGTCTGATGAGCCCATCGCCGATCGTGCTCTCCGCGGAGTCGAGCGTGGCGGAGGGGCTCGCGATGATCCGTCGTGCCGAGATTCCCCCGGCGATGGCCTCGGCCGTGTATGTGACGCACCCGCCATACGAGACGCCCACGGGCGAGTACCTTGGCATGGCGCACTTCCAGCGGATGCTCCGCTTCCCGCCGCACGAGCGTCTCGTCGCGCTCGTCGATACCGAGATCGAGGCCGTCACCGTGCACGCGAGCGCGGCCGAAGTGTCGCGCCGGCTCGCGAGCTACGACCTCGTGGCGTTGCCCGTCGTAGACGACCAGAACCGCCTGGTGGGCGTAGTGACCGTTGACGACGTGCTCGACCACCTGCTGCCCGATGATTGGCGGCACGCCGACGACGAGGTCATCGCGCCGGGAGCAGAGCGATGAGGCTGTTCGGCCGGGACCCGGGTCTGGACGCGCCCCGACAGGCCGGCTCCCGTGCGGCACGAAGCGGTGGCGGAGACGCCGCTCGGGTAAGCGGCAATGAGCGCTTCGGCCGCTGGACCGAGAGCATTGCTCGCGGCATGGGCACGCCGTGGTTCCTGCTCATCCTCACGCTGTTCTGCATCGCGTGGCTCGCGTGGAACACCTTCGGCCCCGAGCACGTGCGCTTCGATTCCGCCGCCCTCGGATTCACCGCACTGACGCTCATCCTGTCGCTGCAGGCGTCGTATGCAGCCCCAATGATCCTGCTCGCGCAGAATCGCCAGGACGACCGTGACCGCGTGCAGATCGAGCAGGATCGGCAGCGTTCCGAGCGTGCCCTCGCCGACACCGAGTTCCTCGCCCGCGAGGTCGTCGCGCTGCGCCTAGCGATGAAGGACTTGCCGGACCGCGAGTTCTTGCGTGCCGAGCTGCGCGCGCTCCTCGCCGAGCTTGAGCAGGATGAGCCAGCCCCCGAGCAGACGCCAGCTCCCGAGCCGGTGCCTGAACTGGAGCCTGAGACTGACCCCGAGGAGACCGAGAAGTGACGGCCGACGACCATTCGGAGGGAGACGCCCTCACCGGCGCCCCGGACGACGCGAGTGCGGCCGAGCGCGCGGTGTGGAGCGAGCTCGGGCGCGTGCGAGATCCCGAAATCTTGCGCCCCATCACCGAGCTCGGCATGGTGCGTGAGGTTCTCGTGGACGAGGCGGGGAACGCGGACGTGTCGATCCTGCTTACGATCGCCGGGTGTCCTGCAGCACGCAGGATCGAGGCTGACACACAGGCCGCAGCAGCCGCGGCGAGCGGTGTCGCAGCGGCGACCGTGCACGTGGGCGTGATGACGCCGGCGGAGCGCCGCGCGTTCACCGACCGCGTGCGCGGCCCGGGCGGCGCTCGCCCTGTGCAGTTTGGCCCCGACTCGCTGACGCGGGTCATCGCGGTGACGAGCGGGAAGGGCGGGGTTGGCAAGTCGTCACTCACTGCTGGGCTCGCGGTCGCGCTTGCGGAGCAGGGTCTCGCCGTCGGACTCATCGATGCCGACGTCTTCGGGTTCTCGATTCCGGGCGTCCTCGGGCTCAGCCGTGACGGGCGCGTCGAACAGCCCACGCGCGTCGACGACATGATCTTGCCTCCCGTCGCGCACGGGGTGAAGGTCATCTCGATCGGCATGTTCCTCGGCGACGCTGACCCGCGCACCACCGCCGTATCGTGGCGCGGCCCCATGCTGCACCGCACCATCGAGCAGTTCCTGCGCGACGTGTGGTTCGGCGACCTCGATGTGCTTCTCCTCGACCTGCCGCCCGGCACGGGCGACATCGCAATCAGCGTGGGCCAACTGCTCCCCCATGCCGAGGTGCTCGTCGTCACGACTCCGCAGGAGGCGGCGGCAGACGTCGCGGTGCGGAGCGCCCTCGTCGCCCGGCAGACCGGGCAACGCGTCATCGGCGTGGTCGAGAACATGGCAGGCCTCGTGCAACCGGACGGCTCCGTGATCGACGTGTTCGGCTCCGGGGGCGGCGCACTCGTTGCAGAGCGGTTGAGCGACGACGAGCACGGCGAGGTGCCCCTCCTCGGCAGCGTGCCCCTCAGCCCCGCCTTCCGCGCAGGCGGCGATGCGGGCGATCCCGCGGTGCTTTCTGATCCGAAGGATCCAGCCGCGGCAGCAGTGATCAGCGTGGCCCGCGCGATCGCCTCACGCGGGCGCGGGCTCGCCGGGCGCTCGCTCGGGCTCAGCGTCGGCTAGGACCCGCTCAGCTGCGAACCAGCTCAGCTGCGAACCAGCTCAGCTCAGCGTCAGGTCGCGCATCAACCGGCGCGTTAGACCGCGACGAGGCTTTCCCGCACCGGGCGCGGGCGGCCGAAGAGGTAGCCCTGGAACGCGTCGACCCCGATCTCGCGCAGCTTGTCGAATTGCTCTTCGGTCTCGACGCCCTCAGCGACGATCTGCAGGTTGAAGGTGCGGCCGAGCCACACGATCGTCTGCGCGATCGCGGCGGCCTGCACATCATCCACCACCGAAGAAACGAACGAGCGGTCGATCTTCAGCTGCTGCACGGGCAGCTGCTGCAGGTAGCTGAGCGACGAGTACCCCGTGCCGAAGTCATCAAGGGAGGACTGCACGCCCTGCGTGCGCAGCACGGCAAGCATCCCGACGGTGCGTTCGAGGTCGGTGTGCAGCACGCTCTCCGTAAGTTCGAGGGTGAGGCGCCCGGGCGGCACCCGGTGACGGGTGATGGCCTCGCGCACGCGGTCTGCAAAGCCATCGACGCGGAGCTGCCGTTCGCTGAGATTGACCGAGAAAGTGAGGTTTTCGCGCTCGGGATCGACGCTCCACCGCGCCAGCGTGCGGCAGGCTTCCTCGAGCACCCAATCGCCGATCTCGACGATCACCCCGGTCTGCTCGGCGAGCGGAATGAACTCGTCCGGCGCGACTGTGCCGAGCTCACTCGAGAACCAACGGATGAGGCCCTCCTCGCCGATGACGCGACGGTTTCGATCCACGATCGGCTGCGCGAACAGCTGCAGCTCGCCCTTCTCCATGCCGCGGTGCAGCTCCGAGATGAGCCGCACACGATCGCGCGCCTCGTGCAGCATGCGCTGCTGGAACTGCCGCAGCCTGCGCGGGCCACCCTCGCGACGCGCACGCTTGCGGGCGATCTCGGAGCACTTCACCACCTCGTGCGGATCATCCGTCACGATGTACTCGTTTGCGGGGCATGCCTCCGCACTCGGCGAGTCGTTCATGGCCTTCCGGCCCGGGCTCGTCCACAGCACGTACCCCACGCTCGCCGACGCGTCGATCACCACGCCTGAGCCCAGTTGCACCGGTCCCGCGAGCACCTCAAGCACCCGCTCGATGAGGTCGAGGCACGCACGCTCAGCCTCGCGGCAGTCCGCCCCGAAGTTGGGCAGCAGGATGCCGAACGTGTTCGAGCCAATTCGGCCAACGTGCGCCCGCTCGCCTTCGAGCCCGTGCAGCCGCTTGGAGGCCTCGAGCAGCAGGCGATCGCCCGCCTCAAAGCCAAACGCGTCGTTCACAACCGACAACTCGTCCACGCTGATGGACACGAACCCGCTGAAATCCTTCGCCGATCCCGTCTCGACCGCGGAGGAGATGGTGCGGAGCATCGACTCGCGGTTCACCAGCCCGGTCACGGAGTCGGTGTAGGCCAGGCGGCGCACCTGCTCCTCGGCCTGGTGCCGGGCGGTCTCCTCCGTGCGGATCGCGACATATCGTTCCGGCTTGCCGCGCTCATCGAGCAGCGGAATGATCGTGGTGTCGACCCAGTATTCCGTGCCGTCCTTTGCGCGGTTACAGATCTCGTCTTTCCAGACCTCACCGCGGCCAATCACACGCCACATCTCTTTGAAGAACTCTTTCGGCTGTCGCCCGGAGTTCACGATGCGGTGGGTCTGGCCGATCAGTTCCTCGCGCGAGTAGCGGGAGATCTCGCAGAAGCGATCATTCACGTAGGTGATGATGCCGCGCCGATCCGTGATCGCAACGATTGAGGTCGTATCGAGCGCGTACATGAGCTCATCGAGCACCTGGCGAGGAGCGATCTGGTCGGCCCCGAGCGGGCGCCTCCAGTCGCGGGGCTCCCCCGCTTCGACAGGGGAGGTCATGCGGAACCGTGGTTCATCATGTTGCCTCCTCGTCGAAGAATATGCCGCCCGCTGGAGGTTCCGCAAGAGATGCGGCGGCCGCGCGCTTCTCGGCGGCCTCATCCACTCGGGCGCGGCGAGCAGCGACGCGCGCTTCTCGCTCGTCTTCGACGAGCGCATCGCGAATAATGCGACGCGGGTCGTACTGCCTGGGATCGAGCTGCTTCCAGTCGACCTCGTCGAACTCGGGGCCCATCTCGTCACGGAGACGATCCTTGGCACCATCAGCCATTCGCTTGATGTTGCGTACGAGATCACCGAGCTTCTTCGCGTACATCGGCAGCCGGTCGGGTCCCACCACGAAGAGTGCGATCACCAAGATCACCAGCATCTTCTCGAACGTGAGTCCCATAAGCCTCTATCGTAGCGCTGATTCCCGCTCCAACGAGGTGGCGACGCCCCCGTTCTCTGCCCGCTGAGTACTCGCCTCGCCCCGTTCGCAGCGTGGGACACCACCACACGCCACCCGTGGCCCTACGCTAGAGACAGCGTGTGGCCAGCGCCCGCAGAGATGCGTGCTCCACGGGGCTCGCGCGCAACATTTTCGGAGGGAAACGTGAGCAAGCTCGAACGCAATTGGCAGTACGCCGAACAGTACCCGGGGGAAACCGACGCGCTCGTCCGGGCTCGACGCCTCTCGCTCGAACTGGGCATTGAGCCCGTGAGCCGATCCATCGGAGCGCAGCTCTCCGGACTCGCGGTCCTGACTCGCGCGCAGGCGATCTGCGAGGTGGGAACCGGTGTCGGCGTGAGCGGACTCTCGCTGCTCCGCCACGCACACGATGCAACGCTCACCACCATCGAGATCGAGCCGGAGCACCTGCGCGAGGCACGCACGATGTTTTCTGAAGCAGGTATCCCCGCCGCGCGTCTCCGTGCGATTGAGGGCGACGCACGCCACGTCATGCCCCGGCTGAATCTCGATTCCTACGACATGGTGCTGCTTGACGCGGACCCGGCGCAGCTCCTTGAGCACTTCGAGTACGCGCTGGGCATCGTCCGGCAAGGCGGCTGCATCATCGTGCCGGGCGCCTTCGCCCACGGTCGAGTGCCAGACCCCGCGGCGCGCGACGCGGAAACCCAGGCGGTGCGCGATCTCCTGACCCTCGTCGCAGAGTCGTCCGCGATCGCGCCAATGCTCTCTCCCGAGGGAGACGGTCTCCTCACGCTCGTGCGCCTCGACGGCTAGTTCCCAGACCACGCCATCAATGCAACGGGCCCGGCCACATTGGCCGGGCCCGTTCTGTGCGTCTTGCGCACGGTGGGTGAGAACGGGGCGACGCCCGCCCTCACCCTCCTCGCCTAGGCGAGCGGACCTGCGTCCGAGCCTCCTCGGCGTGAGCGCACCGCGAGCAGCACGCCGCCACCGAGCAGCGCAGCAGCGACTGCACCGCCGACGAGCAGGGCAGGCACGGATCCACCGGTGACTGCGAGCTCACCCGAGGGAAGCGGTGACCCACCGGATTCGCCGGGCTGCGTCGTCCCGGCGCCCGCGTCGGTGCCCGGCTTCGGATCGGGCTTCGGCTCAGGCTTCGGCTCAGGCTCCGGATCGGTACCGGTGTCTGCCGCGATGACCGCGAGCGGCAGGGCGAGCTCGGTTCCATCGGCACGCACGACCACGAGGCTGTGCGCGCCAGCCGGGGTGGTCGCGGGGATCTCAACCTCGGTGGCCAGCGCGCCGTCCGCACCAGCTGTCGCCGTTCCCAGCAGTTGCGGTGCGGAGCGCAGCTCGAGGCTCAGTTCCTCGCCCGCCACGAACCCGGTGCCGGTGACGCTCACGCGCTCGCCCGCGGTGACCTGCTCCACCGACAGTGCAATCTCGGCCGGAACGATCGGGGCGTCGGGCTGACCGAAGCGCACCTGGTCGATCGCCCAGAATGCGCTGTTGTTGCCCGAGTACGAGAACTGCAGGCTGAGCGTCTTCGGAAGGGCGCCGGCCGCATCACGCGGCAGCTCAATCGTGTGCCGTTCAACCGTGTTCACCGGGTTCGCACGGGTGCCGTCTGCCGGGTAGTCGATCAGCTTCTGGCGCGGAGCACCCGATTCCTCGTCAAACACCACCCACACGCTGGCGCCCTGCGGGCCGTCAACCGCGTAGTCGGAGACGAACGACACATCGGCCGTTGCCGCGCCGTTCAGCTCGTACGCCGGGGTGACGAGCGTCGAATCAAACATGTTGCCGCCGCGCGGCGACACGTCAGCCCACTCGTCCGAATCCGCGACCGCGAACACGTCACGCGAGCGGACATTGTTCTCGCGATGCTGTCCAAGCTCGACGTTCGAGAAGAAATCGTCGGTCATGAACGTCCAGCCACGGAATTCGGGGGCGCCACCCGAGGGCATCTTCGAGTTGTCAACCGTCCATCCCTCGGGTGCAACGTCGGTCCAGCCCAGCAGCTGGCCCGGGCCAGTCTCCTGCGCGGCGACGCGCAGCTGCGGGCGCAGCGTGTCGAAGTCGTCGGCGACGAGATCGTTCACGGCGGCGCCATCGAGATCCCAGCCCTCGTCACGCGCAATCCCGTTGTGGGCGAGCACGGTCGGCGCGATGTCCGAGATCTTCACGTCGTGACGCACGGAGCCCGGGGCAAACTCGGCGCCCTGCGCGATCACGTGCGTCTTCCGCTCAAGCTTCGTGGAACCGCCGTGTCCGCCCTTCGGCGTGTGGCCGTGATCCGAAGTCAGCATGATGAGCCAGTCTTCCGAGGCGTAGCTCGGTCGCGACTGCACCGCGGCGATCATCTCGCCAATCTGTCGGTCGGCAACCACGAGCGCATCGCGATACGCCTGCGAGCTCGAGCCGCTGCTGTGGCCCGCACCGTCCACCTCGTCGAGGTGAACGAAGACGTCGTCCGTCGCGGGCTCCGCAAGCTTCGCGACGACCTGTGCCGTCGTATCCTTGTCGCCCGCGCCCTTCACCCGAGTGTCAACTGCTGCACCGAACACGGTGGTGGAGATCGGACCCCAGGTCCCAATTGCGGAGGTGCTGCGCTCGGGCTGCGCCGCCTCGATGCGAGTCAGGTAGTCGGGGTACTGATCGTACTTTGGCGCGGTGAAGTTATTGTCGACAACGTTGTGCTTGTCGGGCCACACGCCGGTCGCGATCGTCGACCAGCCAGCGCCGGAGACGGTGGGAGCCATCGGGTTGCCGGGCAAGTTGCTCGCCGCGGTCAGCCCGCCGGCCTGCAGTGCACGCACGTTGGGCAGCTCGGTCTCCGCCATGATGTCGAACGCGGCGCCGTCGACGCCGATCACCAGCGTCTTCGGGGTGGTGCCTTCGCTCGGCGCCGCCAGGGCGGCAGGGGCAACGCCCGCACAGACGCCGGTCACGCCCAGCGCGAGCGCGCCGATCGACGCGGCAATGGTGTGTTTCCTCACAGTGACTCGCTCCAAGATGTCTTGAGAAGTGGTGGATCGTCGCGACCGCTCCGGTCGCGCCGAAATCCAGTCTGCGCACTGCGAATCCGGGCGTCAGGGACACGCGCGAGCGTCACGGAAGCTTCCTCACCGCGTCACGCGGCGTTCAGTTGTCCACACAACTTGGAAATCGTCTGCGGGTGAGGCACTGCCAGCAAACCGCGCAGCCACCGAGTTCGCAGCCTCGCCACTGAGCGCCGCGTTCCGCGCCACACATGCGACAGGCCCCGCTCCTCGGATGAGGAGCGGGGCCTGTCGCATGTGCGCCGAGCCGGCGCGTACGGGTGTGGTTAGCCGTCGAGCACGCCAGCGAGCACGTCACGCAGCTCGGCGGCTTCCTGGTCATTCACCGACACCACGAGACGTCCTCCGCCTTCAAGCGGAACACGCACGACGATCAGCCTGCTTTCACGCACCGCCTCCATGGGTCCATCCCCAGTCCTCGGTTTCATTGCAGCCATGACGCCTCCTCGCATAGTTTGGTGGTTCGCATCCATTTTATCGGTCCGCTGACCGCCAAGGCGAACTCAGACTGCGCCAGATGACGGGCGCGGCGGAAAGTGACGCCCAGCAGATCGGGATCGCAGAGCCCCCAGAAGCGTTCCGAGGCTACGCCACAGGACCAGAAAGCCAGCTCTTGAGCGCCGCATAGCCGTGCTCAATCTGGGCGACCGGCACCCGCTCGTCGTCCGCGTGGGCGAGCAACGCGTTCCCCGGCCCGAAGTTCACCGCGGGGATCCCGAGCGCAGAAAAGCGAGACACATCGGTCCAGCCGAGCTTTGCGCTGGGCTCCTGCCCCACCGCCGCGACGAAGCGCTGCGCGAGCGGCGCGTCGAGGCCCGGGCGCGCGCCCGGTGACAGGTCGACGATCTCCACGTCATCAGCGTCGGCGAAGAACTCGCGCACAAACGCCACGGCGTCGTCCCCCGAGCGGCTCGGCGCAAACCGGTAGTTCACCTCGATGACGCAGCGATCCGGAATCACGTTGCCTGCAACGCCACCCTCCACACGCACCGCGTTGAGGCCTTCGCGGTACTCGAGGCCATCGACCACCACACGCTCGGCCTCATACGCCTCGAGCCGGGCCAGCAGCGCGCCAGCACGGTGGATCGCGTTCACGCCCATCCAGCTCCGCGCCGAGTGCGCACGCTTTCCTGTGAGCGCGACGCGGGCCCGCAGGGTCCCGTTACAGCCGCCCTCGATCGTGCCGTTGGAGGGCTCCCCCAGAATCGCGAAGTCCGCGGTGAAAAGCTCGGGGTGGTTGCGCATCGCGCGGCCCAGCCCACTCAGATCGGAGGCGACCTCCTCGTGGTCGTACCAGACCCAGGTGAGGTCGACGGAGGGGTCAACCAGCTCGACCGCGAGCGCAAGCTGCACGGCGACGCCCGCCTTCATGTCGACGGTGCCGCGTCCCCAGATCATGGCCTCACCGGTGTCTGGCTCCACCATGTCGCGCACGGGCAGGTTGTCGTTGATCGGCACGGTGTCGAGATGACCAGCGATCGCGACGCGGCGATCGCGCCCCAGCTCGGTGCGGGCGATGATCGTGTCCCCATCACGCGTGACGCTGAGGTGGGGGGCGTGCTCCGCAAGCATCGCGGCCACCGCATCAGCGATGGCGAGCTCGTCGCCCGACACCGACGGGATGTCGCACAGCTGACGGGTCAGCGCAACAGGACCGGCTGCGGGATCGAGGCGGAAGACGGGGCGCGGGTTCTCCTGGGTGCTCACCCGACCAGCCTAGGCGGTTCGCAGCGGCGCCCGCGAGCCGCAGGCTTCGCTAGCATTGAGTGTATGACTGAGACCCGCTACGCCTGGGCCGCCGGAATCGCGACGATCGCCGCCGACGGCTCCACCCTCGACGCCTGGTTCCCCGCCCCCGCACTCGGCAAGCGCCCGGAGGACCGCGATCCGTGGATCGCTCCCGCTGAGCTTGCCGGACTCACCGGAACCGATGACGCACGCGGGGTCGAACTGCGCTTCGTCAACGTTGAGATCGATCTTGACGCGGCGCCGGCAACCACCGAGGACGCGTACCTGCGGCTGCATCTCCTTTCGCACTGCCTCGCACTGCCGAACTCGCTGAACCTCGACGGCATTTTCGGCAAGCTGCCGAACATTGCCTGGACGAGCGCGGGCCCCATGCTCCCCGAAGAGTACGCGGCGCGTCTCCCCCAGTTGAAGCGCGCGGGCATCACCGCAGTGGGTCTCGACAAGTTCCCGCGCCTCACCGACTACGTGGTCCCCGCGGGCGTGCGCATCGCTGACGCATCGCGTGTCCGCCTCGGCGCGCACCTTGCGCCGGGCACCACCGTGATGCATGAGGGCTTCGTCAACTTCAACGCCGGCACGCTCGGCGCATCCATGGTGGAGGGCCGCATCTCGCAGGGCGTGGTCGTCGGCGACGGCTCCGACATCGGCGGCGGCGCGTCCATCATGGGCACCCTCTCCGGGGGCGGCACGCAGCGCATTACGATCGGCGAACGCGCGCTGCTCGGCGCAAACTCGGGCGTCGGGATCTCGGTGGGCGACGACAGCGTTGTCGAGGCCGGGCTCTACGTCACCGCTGGCACCAAGGTTGTCTTGCCGCAGGGCACCGCAGATTCAGCGGGCGAGCCTGTTGAGGTCAAGGCCGTTGAGCTTTCCGGCGTTGCCCAGTTGCTCTTCCGCCGGAATTCACGCACGGGCGCCGTGGAGGCGCTGCCGCGCGAGGGCTCTGGCATTGTGCTGAACGCCGCGCTGCACGCGTAGTCCTCGCCGGACGCTCTCAGCGCTCCGCCACACCGCCCCGCCCCGGCCGAAGCCACCCGCGCAACTCTTCCGCGTAGTGGCCCGGCCGGGGCGGTGCTGTGTTGTGTTGAACTCAGTTGTGTGGCTACTCGCCAATCACGGGCAGCGCACTCGTCGTCGCACGCGTTCCGCGGCGACCGAACACGAGTGCTGCCGCGCCCACGAGGGCAAGCACCGCGGCGCCAAAGAGCACGAGCGCACCGGATCCAGATCCGGTCTGCGCGAGCTGATCACTCGTCCCCTGCGCAACCTGCGGCTTCGGCTGCGCGCCGGTATCGGGCGTGGTCTCGGTTCCGGTCCCGGAGTCGGGGTTTTCACCGCCAGGGTTCTCACCGCCAGGGTTCTCACCGCCCGGGTTCTCGCCGCCAGGGTTCTCGCCACCCGGCTCGCCCGCCACCGAGAGCGTTCCCGCGTGCAGCGCCCCCGTCTTCACACCGTCGGTGAGCCACCAGGCCGGACGCGACAGCGCAGGGTCGGCTGCGCGCACAGCGACGGCCTCACCAACCCGCGCGGCAGCAGCGCCCACGGCGCCACTCAGCTCGGCCGGCGCGGTCGCGAATCCCTCGTTGTTCGTGTTCGGCAGCTCCGCGGGACGCGCGTAGTGCGTCACCTCGGGCGTCGCCGTTCCGTTCAGCGTGATGAACGCCGCATCCCCGTTGCACCCGTCATCGCACACGGCCCACAGACCGCCGAGCACGGTATCCCAGTCGAGCGCCATGACGCCGCCGAGCCCCGGCTTCACCTCAGCAACGCGCGTGGCGCTCCCGTCAGTGTTCAGGGCGAAGGCAAACACCTGGCCACCGTCCTCCACCGCAACAAAGAAGAGTCCGTCGCCGTGCAGCGGGTAGTCAGCTGGGTTGTAGCCCAGGCCCGTGTTCGCGTCGATGAGTGCACCGGCGAGATCCTTATCCGCGACCCACTCGACCGCCTCGATCCCCAGGTTCGCGCTGACCTGCGGCAGCAGCGCGGTCAGATCCCACTCCGTGCTCGCGACAACATCCGGGCCGGCGGACTCAGGATCAATCTGCAGCACGACGTTGTAGTTGACGCCCTTCGCACTGTTGTCACGCTCGGACGCAAGGTAGATGAAGCCGTCGTTCGCGGCCGTGATGCCCTCCGTGTCCGGACCGGCCGCGCGCGGGTTGTCCGCATCCTTCTGGAAGCGAGCTCGCTTTCCCTCAGCCCAGCCCTCCGCGAAGCGCGCGGAGCCGTCCGCCTGCACGTCGAGCTTCCAGAACCGGCCCTCACCGTTGTCGACCGCCCACAGCACCGCGCCATCCTCGGTGACCTGCGTGTCGAGCCCCGAGCTGTCCTCGAGGAACATGCGCGAGGCATCCACCTTCGTCACCGCGGCTGCGCCCGGCCACGCGAGGTTCTCGTAGCTCGGTGTCTCGCCGCCCGTGCCACCGTCACCGCCGCCGTCGGTCACGCAGCGGTTCGCGGCGCCGGGCGTCGGGTGAGCAAGCACGAACGGCCCCGTCCCTACGCTGCAGCGCGCAAGCGTCGCGAGCGCCGGGTCCCCATCGATTGCAGCGTGCGCAGTCCACGCACCCGTGTCGTCGATCAGCGCGCCCGAGGGATCGAACAAACGGATCTGATCGGCACTCCCGATCCCAATCGCTTCCCGGAAGAGACCATCCTGCGTGCCCACGATGCCGAGCGAGTTCTCGTCAACAACGAGGTACGCGCCGGGCGCGAGGGTCGCCCCCGCCGGGAACTTCCAGCTGTGATCATCGGAGTTGTCGCGCAGCTCGAAGCCCGCAAGCGCAAACTCCTCGGTTCCGGTGTTGACGAGCTCCACCCAGTCCGCCGGCTGCGAGTCAACCTCGCTGAGTCGCAGCGGCGAGACGGGCTCCGGTTCAGTGGTCTCGGCGAATCGGTTCTCGGCACCCTTCGTGGCCTCGGAGGTCTCCGCCCAGTCACCCGCAGCCGTGCGGCCCAGCGTGTGTTCTGCGTGCGCGGACCAGCTCACCTGATCGACAAGCTCCCCCGCGGGATCGAAGAGACGCACCTCGTCCGCCTTGCCGAGTCCGAAGTCGAACTGGCCGAGGCCGGTCTTTTTGTCAAACTCGTCGAGCACGAAGAACGCGCCTGGCTCCACCAGTGTGCCCGCGGGAATCACAAACTCGTGCGTGTCCTCGCTATCGCGCACGCTGAACCCGCCGAGGTCCACGGCGGCGGTGCCCGCATTGCGGAACTCGATCCAGTCGCCCGGTGTGCCGCCGTTCGACTCAATCTCGGACAGCTGCAGCCCCGCGGGGGCCGCGGTGGGTGGTGCGGGCACGGCGAGCGCGGCGCCCACCGGGGAAAGGGTGAGGCAGGTAACTCCGATAGCGCCGGCGGCAAGCGCGGCGAACGGTCGGACGGTTCTGGGCAACATAACTCCTTCGTGATGGATGGTGCGAAACCATCGCATCAGTCGGGGGTTGCCGAGTGGCGAACACCGCGCAAACGCACGGTGTCCGCCCGCGGAATCTAGCCCTGCGCGACCACTCGGGCGAGCAGCTCGGGTGCCTTGCGATCGTAGATCGCCGCACCCCACCGCACCCCGAACCAGCAGACGAGTGCGCCACTCAGTAGTCCGACCGCGAAGGTCAACCAAATGTAGAGCGGCTGCTCGGTAATCGCCGCGGCGATCGTGAGACCGATCGTGGGCAGCGCGATCACCGCGAGCGATCCGTACGAACCGGCCATCCCAATGAGGCTGAGCATGCCTGCGCCGGGCTTCGACACGAAGGGGTTCTCCCCAGACTGCGGCACCGGCATGATGAAGAGCGCCGAGCACACGCTCGACACCCCGAACCCGCCAAGCGTCACGGCCGCCGTCAGACCGAGGAGCGTCGGCAGCTGGTCGAAGCGACCCACGATCGCCGTGGTGACCACCGCGACGATGATCACGCTCGGGATCGCAAGCAACGCGTTTGCCCAGATGCGCCCCACGCGGTCGTCAATTCCTCGCACCCCGCGCAGGATGTGCGTGCTGAACGCCGTGCCATCGTACGAGATGTCGGTGAAGGTACTGAGCGAGAGCATCACCGCGACCATGACGGTGGAGCCCGGGAGCAGGATCGGCGCACCCGAGCTGCCCGACACGAACGCGAAGATCACCGGCATGACGAGCACCACGAGGAGGCTCTGTAGGTAGCGCGGGTCGCGCAGCCAGTAGGTGAACGCGCGGGCGGCGACCGCGCCGCGCGGCGTATCCGGGAAGCGCGCGAACCAGCCGGCGCCGCGCTTCGCGGTGGCACGCGAGCCTTCGGTCATCGCGCCGAGATTCGAGAGGTAGAGCGGCCGCCAAGCGAAAAACAGCAGCACCGGAGTGGCGAGTGCGATGAGCAATTTCGCCACGGCAACTCCCCACGCACCGCGGGCGAGTTCCGCGGGCACGGCCCACACCGCACCGAGTGGCGACCATGAGATCCCGTCGGCAATCGCCGGCAGGCGCTCCGCGAGCGCTGCGGCGCCCGAGCCAATGCCCGCGATGAGCGGACCCGCGCAGACGAGCAAGAGGATCACGATGCCGCCGATGATCTCGCGGAAGCGGCGGCTTGCTGTGGCGCGCGAAAGCGCGGTGACCATCAGCTGGCAGGCCAGCACGCACGTGAGCGCGGCGACCGGCGCGAGGAGGATCGCGGCGATCACTGCCGCCGGCGAGCGGAACCAAGTTGCCGCGGTCGCTGCTGAGACAAGCAGCGTCACGATGCCGGGCACACCGAGAAGGCTCGCGGCCACGATCCCACTCAGCTGGGTGCCCGCGCTCATGGGGAACATCACCAGTCGCGCGGGATCGAGGGTACGGTCCATCCCGGAGGAGACGATGGGGCCGAGCATCCAACCCAGGATCAGTGCGGCACCACCAAAGATCAGCGAGGTGCGGGCGAGCTGCGGATCGAGGCCCGAGGCCGCGACGAGGCCCACGACGACCATACCGAGCACCCCGAGCCCGTACAGGACGCCGATGATCGCGCCCACCAGCTGCCACGGGTGCCGGGTCAGTGTGTTCCACAGCACGCGGAAGCGCAGACGCACCAGCACGCGCACGCGAGCGAGCGCCCCCGTGCGCGGCTGTGCCGTGCCGATCAGGGGCACCATGCGGGCCGCCGCCGGGGCTACGCCTGATTCAGCCATGACGGGCCCTCCAGGTGCTGACGCCCGCCCACGAGCTCGACAAAGCGGTCCTCGAGCGTGGAGCTGCCGCGCACTTCGTCGACGGTTCCTGCGGCAAGCACCCGACCGTTTGCGATGACCGCGACGTGATCGCACATGCGCTGCACCAGATCCATCGAGTGGCTCGACACGATCACCGTGCCCCCACCGCGCACGAAGCCCTGCAGAATGTCGCGAATGTTCGCCGCCGAGACCGGGTCGACCGACTCAAACGGCTCATCGAGGACCAGCACGCGCGGCGCGTGCACGAGCGCGCAGGCAAGCGCGATCTTCTTCGTCATGCCGGCGGAGTAGTCGACCACGAGCGTGTTCCCCGCGTCATTCAGGTCGAGCATGGTCAGGAGATCCGCGCAACGTCGCGCCACCGTCTCTGCGTCAAGCCCGGACAGCAGGCCGTTGTACGTGATGAGCTGCTCGCCGGTCAGGCGATCGAACAGTTTCACGCCGTCGGCGAGGACGCCAACCAGCTGCTTCGCCTCCGTCGGTTGCGCCCACACGTCGACACCGTGGATGAGCGCCTGACCAAACTCGGGCCGCAACAGGCCCGTGGCCATCGACAGCGTGGTCGTCTTTCCCGCACCGTTCGGGCCGACGAGACCGTAGCAGGAGCCGGTCGGAATGGTCAGCGAGATTCCGTTCACGGCGATCTTCTCGCCGAAGCGTTTGGCAAGGCCGCGGAGTTCGAGCGCGGCCGGGTGGGTGGCAGTTTCCATACTGCCACCCTACCGAGCGCGCCAGGCGCGGCCCCTCCCCCTACAGGGGGAGATTTAACGGTCGAGGTGCCGCTCGGGCGAGCCGATGTAGAGCTGCTGCGGGCGGCCGATCTTCGTCTGCGGATCCTCGCGCGCCTCACGCCACTGCGCGATCCAGCCCGGCAGACGTCCAATCGCGAACAGCACGGTGAACATGCGGGTCGGGAAGCCCATGGCCTTGTAGATCACACCGGTGTAGAAATCGACGTTCGGGTAGAGCTTGCGCTCCTTGAAGTAGTCGTCCTCCAGCGCAATCTGCTCGAGCTCCTGCGCGAGGCCGAGCAGCGGATCGTTCACGCCGAGCTCCTCGAGTACCTTGCCGGCGCTCTCACGCACGATGCGCGCACGCGGGTCGTAGTTCTTGTACACGCGGTGCCCGAAGCCCATGAGCTTCACCCCGTCTTCCTTGCGCTTCACCTTCTCAACGAAGGTCTCAACGCTCTGGCCGGAGTCGCGGATCTGCGCGAGCATGTCGAGCACGGCCTCGTTGGCGCCGCCGTGGAGCGGGCCCGAGAGGGCGTTGATGCCCGCAGAGATAGACGAGAACATGTTCGCTCCGGTCGAGCCGACCAGACGCACCGTCGAGGTCGACGCGTTCTGCTCGTGGTCCGCGTGCAGAATCAGCAGCTTGTCGAGCGCGTCGACGAGCACGGGGTTCATCTCGTACTTCTCGGCCTTGTTACCGAAGTTGAGGCGCAGGAAGTTCTCCACGAAGCCGAGATTGTTGTCCGGGTACAGGAACGCCTGCCCAATCGACTTCTTGTGGGCGTAGGCCGCGAGCACGGGGAGCTTCGCGAGCAGGCGAATCGTGTTCACCTCGACGAACTCGGGATCCGTGGTGTCCAGCGAGTTCTCGTAGTAGGTCGACATGGTCTGCAGTCCGCCCGAGAGCACCGCCATGGGGTGTGCGGTGTGCGGCACTCCCTCAAAGTAGTAGCGCATGTCCTCGTGGAGCAGGGTGTGCCGGCGGATCTCGTCGTCAAACGCCGCGAGCTCGTCCGCTGCGGGCAGCTCACCGTAGATGAGCAGATACGCCACCTCGAGGAAGGTCGAGTGGCGGGCCAGCTCCTCAATCGGGTAGCCGCGGTAGCGCAGAATTCCCTCATCGCCGTCGATGTAGGTGATTGCGGACTTGGTTGAAGCAGTGTTCACAAAGCCATAGTCGAGCGCGGTGTAGCCGCTCTGGCGGGTGAGCGTGCTGACGTCGATGGCGGGGTGGCCGTTGACCGCCTCACGGATCGGCAACTCCGCCGATCCGCCGGGGAAGGTCAGTTTCGCTGAGGCCGAGCCCAGGCCCTGAGTCGATTCGGTCACGTCGTCTCCTCGTGGGGTCTCATGTGTGGCTGGGCGTCGGGTGCGACGCCGCCATTCCTACACCTTATCGGCTCAGTGCAGAGCCGAGTGGCGCAACGCAGATCGTGCGCACTCCCTCAGAGTATCTTGACGTCGAACAAAAAGTCGATTCGTCGCCGCCAGCAGGCCCGCACCCCGCGGATCCACGCGAGGCACTCGGAACACGCTCAGGCGCCGCGGATTCGGCGTGCGGCCGCAGCGATATCAGCGTCGCTCGCGGTCAGCGCCAACCGCACATGCTGCGGCGAGTGGTCGCCGTAGAAGTGGCCGGGGCCCACCACGATGCCGAGCTGTGCGAACTCGGAGACACTGTCCCAGGCATCCGCTCCGCGCGTCGCCCAGAGATAGAGTCCAGCCTCACTCCCCTCAATGCGGAAGCCGGCGGCCTCGAGCGCTGGAAGTAGCACTGCACGCCGAGCCCGGTACAGCTCCCGCTGCTCGGCCACGTGTGCCTCGTCCGCGAGCGCGGCGATCATTGCCACCTGCACGGGAGCGGGAAGCATGAGACCCGCGTGCTTCCGCACCGTGAGCAGGCGCTCCACGAGCTCGGGATCGCCAGCCAGGAACGCCGCCCGGTAGCCAGCGAGGTTCGATTGCTTGCTCAGCGAATACACGCTGAGCACATCTCGGTGGTCCGCGCCCACCACAGCAGGATCGAGAATCGAGGGGATCCGCTGCTCGTCCCACGGCGCGTCCCACGCAAACTCGGCGTAGCACTCGTCGCCCGCGATGACCGCGCCCAGTTCTCGCGCGCGCTCAACGGCAGCGCGAAGCCGGCCCGCGTCGAGCACCCTCCCGTCGGGGTTTGACGGTGAGTTGACCCACACGAGACGCGTGTTCTCCGGCCATTCGGCAGGGTCGTCAGCCGCGATTGCGTCCGCGCCCACGAGAGCGGCGCCCATTGCGTAGCTCGGGTAAGCGATTCGGGGGAACACGACGGCCTCTCCAGCGCCGATGCCGAGCAGGAACGGAAGCAGCGCTACCAGTTCCTTCGAACCGACAGTCGGGAGCACCGCATTCGGTGCGACGGTGACGCCGCGGCGGCGCAGGAACCACTCGGCAATCGCCTCGCGCAGCTTCGGTGACCCCGCGGTTGCAGGGTAAGCGTGCGCGTCGGTCGCGTTCGCAAGCGCCTCACGCACGCTTGCGGGGCTCGGATCGACGGGAGAGCCGACCGAAAGATTCAGTGCGCCCTCGGGATGCCGTGCCGCCTGTGCGGCGTACGGCGCCATCGCGTCCCAGGGATAGTCAGGCAGCGGTCCCCGCACGACTTACTCGCCCTGGGGCGGCAGCGCCGCGACGACGGGGTGGTCGAAGTCGTAGACCCCGACCTTGGCCGCGCCACCGGGAGAGCCGATCTCGTCGAAGAACTCGACGTTGGCCTTGTAGTAGTCCGACCACTCGCTCGGCAGATCGTCTTCATAGTAGATCGCTTCGACGGGGCAGACGGGCTCGCAGGCGCCGCAGTCCACGCATTCATCCGGGTGGATGTAGAGCATGCGTTCGCCCTCGTAGATGCAGTCAACGGGACACTCGTCCACACAGGCGCGATCCTTGACATCCACGCACGGCAGAGCGATGACGTAGGTCACGTCGCCCCCTTTCACTCGGCACTACGAAAAACAGCTCCAGTCTACCGCTGTGCGCACCGCTCCGTTTGCCGCCTGCTTCGGCGGGGCGCTTCTCGCGTTGCTACCCCGCCAGCGTCCCGGCTCGAAGTGCGCTTCCGGCGAGCGGCGCGAGCCAGCTCGCCGTGAGAATTGCTGGCCCAATCGGCACCTGGGCGCGGCGCCGGAGCACGGACGCGCACGCCGCGACCGCGATGCACCCCGCGAGCGTGAATGGAAACAGTTCGACCGCATCACGCACCGAACTCGCGCCAGCGATGATCACCGCAATGGGCAGCAGTTTCACGTCTCCCGCACCGATCGGAGGTGGGCGATGTCTTGCCTCACCCGCACTGAACGCGGCCCACACGCTCACTCCGAGCAGGGCTGCGCCGGCCGCAACTCCTGCGAGGAAGAACGCATGCCGCAGTTCACCGCTCCACGCCCACGCGGCGAACACTGGCGGCACGACGCTGAGCGCAGCCGCACCCAGCACAGGGTTCGGGAGCCGGTGCTCACGAACGTCGAGGATGCTGAGCACCACGCTCCAGGCGCCCGCAGCACCGAGTGCGCTCACCCAGAGCACGAATGCGCCGCCGCGCTTCGTCCCGGGCCAGTCGAGGGTCCCCGTGGCGGCGAGCAGCCCGACCATGAAGACGGCCACCGAGACGACCCCACGTGACCATGCTGGGAGCGCCCGCAACTCGGCGAGGAGGCCGCGCACTGCGGCTCCCCCTCGCCGACCAGACACTACTCGGGCGTCACTTCCGTACCGATCCCCCGCTCGGTGAAGATCTCCAGCAGCACCGAGTGCGGCTCGCGACCGTCGATAATTGCTGCCTTCGACACACCACCACGAACAGCCTCAAGGCATGCGCGCATCTTGGGAATCATCCCTGATTCGAGCGACGGGAGCATGTCTTCAAGCTCGGAGGCGGAGATGGAAGAGACCAGTGAGTCTCGATCCGGCCAGTTTGCATACAGACCCGCGACGTCGGTGAGAATCACAAGTTTCTCTGCGCCGAGCGCTGCGGCGAGCGCGCCCGCCGCAGCGTCGGCGTTGATGTTCAGCGAGTCGCCAGGCCGGTCGGCGTCCGGCGCGATCGATGAGACGACGGGGATCAGTCCGGCTTCCAACAGCGCGAGCACGGGCTCGACGCGCACGTCCACCACATCGCCGACGAGTCCGAGGTCAACGAGCTCACCGTCCACCTCGATGGGCGGGCGACGACGACCAACAAAGAGGCCGGCGTCCTCACCCGTGGTGCCTGCAGCGAGCGGGCCATGCGCATTGATCTCGTCAACGAGTTCGGGGTTCACCTTGCCGGTCAGGACCATGCGTACGACGTCCATGGTTTCCGGGGTCGTGACTCGGTAGCCGCCCTTAAACTCGCTCTCAATGCCGAGCCGCGCGAGCATCGCATTGATCTGGGGGCCGCCGCCGTGCACCACGACGGGCCTGATGCCGGTGTGGCGGAGATACACGACGTCCTCGGCGAAGGCCGCGAGGAGCGCGTCATCGACCATGGCGTTCCCGCCAAACTTGATCACCATGATCGCGTCGCGGAACTTCTTCAGCCACGGGAGTGATTCGATCAGTACCTGCGCTTTTTCGGCAGCCTCAGTGTGGTCCATGGGACCCAGCGTTGTGGTCATCGCTCGCCCCTAGCTCGAGTACGCGCTGTTCTCGTGCACGTAGTCGTGCGTGAGGTCGTTTGTCCGGATGGTGGCAGTGTGCGCCCCCGCGAACAGGTCGATCTCGACGTGAGTGCGACGCGGAGTGAGGTCGCACTCGCTCACCGGACGGTCAGGCGCACCGGCGTGGCAGAGTCGCACTCCGTTGAAGGACACGTCGACCTGGTACGGATCAAATGCGGCATCGGTCGTGCCGATGGCGGCGAGCACGCGGCCCCAGTTCGGGTCGTTGCCGAAGATCGCAGCCTTGAACAGGTTGTTCCGTGCAACCGAGCGGCCGACCTCAACCGCGTCGGCCTCGCTCGCGGCCCCACGAACCTCGATGTCAATGTCGTGGCTTGCCCCCTCCGCGTCAGCTTGAAGCTGGGCAGCGAGGCTATCGCACACCTGCACGAGCGCCGCCGCGAATTCTGCCTCATCGGGAGTGACGCCCGACGCACCGCTTGCGAGCAGGGTGACCTGGTCATTCGTCGACATGCAACCGTCGGAGTCCAGTCGATCGAAGCTCGGTGCCGTTGCTCCGCGCAGGGCGCGATCGAGCGCAGCGTCGTCGAGCACGGCATCAGTGGTGATGACGACGAGCATCGTGGCAAGGCCGGGCGCAAGCATTCCCGCACCCTTCGCCATTGCGCCGATGGTCCACCCCTCCCCTGTGTGCACGGCGGTCTTTTCGACTGAGTCGGTGGTGAGGATCGCGGCGGGCGCCGTTGTATCGTCCGCGGCGAGGCGCGCGACAAGCTCCGGAACGTTGTTAACGATCTTGTCGCGGAAGCTCTGATCGCCCGTGCCGATGAGGCCCGTCGAGCACACGAGAACCCGCTCAGCCGCGTCGGCCTCGCCAAGTTGCGCAGCAACCGCCTCGGCAGTGAGCCGGGTGGTCTCGTACCCAAAGTCGCCCGTGAAGCAGTTGGCTCCGCCAGAGTTCAGAATGATCGCGCGCGCCGGACCGTTGTCCGCGACCTTGCGGCTCCACAGAATCGGGTTCGCCTGTGCTCGATTGCTCGTGAACACCACAGCGCTCGCGGGCGCGGGGCCATCGTTCACAACAAGGGCGAGATCGGGCTTACCCGTGCTTTTCAGACCGACCGCAATGCCTGCGGAACGGAAACCAGCTGGGGTGGTGACGGTCACGGTGTCTCCTTGGTGCCGCGCAACGGCGGCGTGTGTTGGGTGGAAAGTCTCGTCAGTGGTGCGCAGGGTCGCGCTCGGAGGTCAGTGCAGTGCGGCGGCGTTCCAGCGCACGGCGCTGGGGTACTACGGCGCGACGCCGTTCACGCTCAATCCCGTCGACTCAGGAAGACCGAGCGCGATATTCGCCGACTGAATCGCGGCCCCCGCTGTGCCCTTTGCGAGATTGTCGAGCGCCGCGACGACAACGACGCGTCCCGCGGCCTCGTCGATAGCGATGCCCATGAGGCAGGTGTTGGCCCCCAACGTGTCAGCGGTGCGCGGGAACACGCCCTCTGGCAGCACGTGCACAAACGTCTCGTCAGCGTATGCGTCCTCCCAGGCTGCTCGCACCTCAGCGGCCGTCACACCAGGCACGATGCGGGCGGTCGAGGTTGCGAGAATTCCGCGACTCATTGGAACAAGCACCGGAGTGAAGCTCAGTTTCACCTCGGCACGAGCACCTGCTCCACGGAGGGCCTGCTGGATCTCGGGGATGTGCCGATGCGTGCCGCCCACAGCGTACGGGTTGGCCGTCCCCATGAGTTCGGCTCCCAGCAGGTGGGTCTTCGCGGCCTTCCCTGCGCCGGAAGGCCCAACAGCAAGCACAGACACGATATCGCCCGCCTCGATCACACCCGCAGCGATTCCCGGCGCGAGCGAAAGCGCGACCGTCGAAGCATTGCACCCGGGCGCCGCGATACGGTTCGTCCCCACGAGCGCGTCACGTTGCTTCCCAGCCCCAGCGACAAGCAGCTCAGGCACACCATACGCCCAGGCCTCGTGATGTTCGCCACCATAGAACGCCGCCCAATCCTCTGCGCTGGTCAGGCGGTGGTCTGCGCCGCAGTCAACCGCGAGCCGCACATTGGTGAGCTGCGCGGTGAGCTCACCGGACGCACCGTGCGGGAGAGCGAAGAACACAATGTCATGGCCGTCGAGCACCTCGGGGGTGGTGGGCTGAAGCGTGAGATGAGCAAGCGAACGCAGGTGGGGCTGTGAAGCGATGAGCGGCTGGCCGGCGGTCGAGTGCCCGGTGACCGTTCGCACGTCGAATTCCGGATGCCCGGCGAGCAGGCGCAGGATCTCACCTCCGGCATACCCCGATGCCCCCGCTACCGCCACGCTGTACGTCATCGACGCTCCTTTCGATTGCGCTCCCCCTATTCTGGCACTTCGTGGGCGACCCACGGACAGTTCTCCACAGCCACGGTGGGGTCCGGGAGGATCCCGAGCTGTCTGTGGATAGCTTCTGCGGAGAGGAGAATGGTCTGGCTCAATGGGTGCATGTCTCTCAGCACCGCATTTTCGACGACCGGCTCCTTCGCGGATCGAGCCCAGATTCTTGGACGCCTCGAGACGCTCGAGCAGGAGCAACGCGCTCGCGACGCGGAGCGGATGTCGTTGCTCGCAGCGGCACTCACGGACGCGCTGAAGCCACGAGCGCCCGAGGTTCCAGGACCTCCCCACGCCCCAAAAGACGGAGGCGGACCAGAGCGCGCTCAGCCGCGCGACACTCACGCTGAGCGAGAGCTGCAGATACGATCGCTCCGCGCCGAGATCGCGGCCACCCTCCAGCAGAGCGAGCGACAGGTGGAAGGCGATTTGGCGACCGCTCGCGCATTGGCGACGCAGTTCACCCGCACGCACACGGCACTTCAAGCGGGTGAGATTGGGCTCGGCCACGCCGCAGTCATCACTGCTGCGGCTTCGATGATCGGTACGGACGAAGATCCCGATACCACAGCACAACGCGCCACCTATGAGACAGCGATACTTGCGGAAGCCAGACAGACGACGCCGAGTCGACTGCGACCTCTGGCCACACGAATCGCGACGCAGGTCTCACCACGCTCACACGCAGAACAACACCGCGTCGCACGGGGTCTACGGAGCGTGCGACTGATTGACCGAGCACACGGTATGGCAGATCTCATCGCTCACCTCCCGCTCGTCGAAGCGCACGCGATTCATGACCGCCTCACGCGCATCGCCAAGCTTGCGCACACAGGCACGCGCACCGATTCACCCCGTAAGGGCCAGGCCACCGGGGCACCCCGCGACGCACGCACACTTGAGCAGACCCGAGTCGACGCACTCATCGACCTGCTGCTCGCCGCATCCCCAACGACATTGACCGCTGGCACACCTGAGGAGGCTGTTCAAGCTCGGATTCACCTTGTTGTTCCCGCGTCGAGCACCAAACCCGAGGACTCGTTGCCCCCGCCTGCTGAAGTCGCGGGCCACGGCACAATCGACATGGTCACCGCGACCAGATTTCTGCTGCACACAGATTGGTGGGAGCGAGTCACCACGACAAGTATCGGCGACATTTCCTCGATCGATCGCTACCGGCCCAGTGCCGCACTGCGGCGCTTCCTCCGTGTGAGAGATCTCCACTGTCGATTCCCTGGGTGCCGCGTTCCGGTGCACCGCTGCAACCTCGATCACACGGTCGCGTTCGCGAAGGGCGGGAGCACGTCACGCGAGAATCTCGCGCACCTCTGCCGTGGTCACCATTCCGTGAAGCATCATGGCGACTGGCACAGTACTCAGCAGAGCAACGGCATGCTTACTTGGGTGACCCCGACTCGACGCGAGTATTCTGAGCCGCCACCAAGCCGTGTTCGCTTTGCTCGGCTCCCGCGAGGCCAGGCGATTCCCGAGCCCAAGAGGGAGCCACCCGTCGCGCCTACCGATGCGTGAAATTCGCCTCGCGCTTCTCTGCGAAGGCGCGCATGCCCTCCTTCTGATCGTCGGTTGCGAACGCCGCAGCGAACGCGAGCCGCTCAAGACGAAGACCTTCAGAGAGCGGAACTTCTTGCGCTGCCTGCAGCGCGTTCTTTGCGGCGTAGAGCGCTGGCAGCGACTTCGAAGCGATGGTCTCCGAGAGCGAGGTTGCCTCATCCAACAGCTCTGCAGCCGGCACCACGCGTGACACGAGGCCCGAGCGCTCAGCCTCCTCAGCTCCCATCATCCGTCCCGTCAAGACCATCTCGGCAGCCTTGTACTTGCCGATCGCTCTCGGCAGTCGCTGCGAGCCACCGAAACCGGGAAGGACACCGAGGTTGATCTCCGGCTGACCGAACTTCGCTGAATCAGCGGCGAGAATGATGTCGCACATCATGGCAAGCTCGCACCCGCCACCCAGCGCAAAGCCGGAGACCGCGGCCACGACCGGCGTGCGCATCCGCTCGAAACCCTCCCAGCTGGGGAACGCGCTGTTCAAGAACATGTCTGAGAACCCGTGCTCCGCCATCTCCTTGATGTCGGCCCCAGCGGCGAACGCACGCTCGGAGCCGGTGATCACGATGCAACCAATCTCAGGTGAAGCGTCAAACGCGAGCGCGGCGTCGATGAGCTCGCCAACCAGCTGACCGTTCAACGCGTTCAACGCAGCAGGCCGGTTCAGTGTGATCCAGCCAACGCGTCCGCGCACCTCGGTGAGGATTACGCGGTCGTCGGAGTTCTCGGGGATCGAAGTCTGAGTCATGGAATTCGCCTTCTCTCGGGACCAGGGGCCACAGTGGTACCCCGCGCTGGGTGTGCCTCCACGCTACAAGTTCACGCCCGCGCCCGCAGCGCAACCGCGCACACTCCGCCGCGCGGCGGCAGTGCGACGTGGCTGCCGTGAAGCGTCTCACGGAACATGACGCTCCTCCGCGCCGTTGTATGCGGAGAGTGGGCGGATCAGCGCGTTCGAGGCTGCCTGCTCCATGATGTGTGCGGTCCATCCAGTCACGCGCGCGGCCACAAAGATCGGGGTGAAGATCTCGGTGTCGAAACCCAGCAGATGGTAAGCCGGGCCGGAGGGGTAGTCCAGGTTCGGGTAGATCCCCTTGCGTGCGACGAACTCAGCCTCGAGTGCTGCATACAAGTCCGCCAAGTCTCTTCGACTGCTCTCCTCGAGCAGCACCTGCAGTGCGGCGTGCATGGTGGGTACCCGAGAGTCTCCGTGTTTGTAGACTCGGTGGCCGAAGCCCATGATCTTGCGCTTCTCTGCGATCGCGGCGTCCAACCACGGCACGACGTTCTCAGCGCGACCGATTTCCTCCAGCACGTGCATCACCGCTTCGTTGGCGCCACCGTGGAGGGGCCCCTTTAGCGCGCCGACCGCACCGACCACCGCGGAATACATATCCGAGGTCGTTGAGGCAATCACACGTGCAGTGAATGTTGATGCGTTGAACGAATGCTCGGCGTACAGCACGAGTGACACCCGGAACACGTCGACCGCCGCATCCGACGGCAACTCACCAAAGGTCATCCAGAGAAAGTTCCGCGAGTAATCGAGATCATCCCGTGGGGCGATCAGTGGGAGTCCGCGTCGGCGACGCTGCACGGCCGCGACGATGGTGGGCAGTTGTGCGAACAGGTACTCCGCACGACCGAGATCGAGCGTGCGGTCCGTCCAGCCGTTCGCCTCGTGCAGCGTCCCATCGAATGCGCCGAGCTGACTCACTGCCGTACGAACGAGATCCATCGGGTGCGCGTCCGCGGGCATTGCGTCCAAGAGTTGCAACGTACGCGGATCGAGCGAGCGAAGTGACCGCTCACGCTGTTCAAACTCAGCAAGCTGCCCCGCGCTCGGGAGCTCTCCGTGCCAGAGGAGGTAGGCGACCGCTTCAAACGGCTGGGTGGCGGCGAGTTCCTGCACCGGGTACCCCCGGTAGAGCAGGCTGTTGGTCTCGGGGTTGACCTTTGAAATCGCAGTTTCGTCAACGACGACTCCTGCGAGCCCCTTCTTGATTTCCGTGTCAGACATGATCGCTCCTTTGCGAAGAGTGTCGGGCCGGTGCGGGCGGCCGTTCCGCTGGGCCGCCCGCCCGCGAATACGTGGCGACGCTAGCGTTCCACCTCAAAGTTGAACACACTCGTGTCGAAATGGTTGTAGCTCTCGTAATCAACGAGGTCGTAGAGCTCGGCTCGATGCTGCATCTCGCCGAGTTTGCTGGTGAGGTGCCCTTCTGCGTTCAACGTGTCGAGCGCCCGTTCCGTCGCGCCCATCGCGATACGCAGCATTGAGACGGGCCAAATGACCAGGTTGACCCCGACGTCCGAGAGCTGCTGAGCGCTGAAGAGCTCGCTCTTTCCGAACTCGGTCATATTGGCGAGGATCGGCACGTCAATCGCTGCGCGCACTGCCGCAAATTCCTCGAGCGTGCGCATCGCCTCAGGGAAGATCGCGTCTGCTCCCGCGTCGACGAGCGCCTGCGCGCGATCAACGGCCGCACGGAGGCCAACATCACCGGGCGCGGTCGCGCGGATGTCTGTGCGTGCCATCACCAAGAAGTTCTCGTCTCTCCGAGCGTCGACGGCGGCACGAATCCGCTTCAACGCCGTCGCCTCGTCCACCACCGCTTTTCCGTCGAGGTGACCGCACCGCTTCGGGTTGATCTGGTCCTCAATGTGCGCGCCAGCGAGGCCAGCATCTTCAAGAGTCTGAATCGTCCGCGCCACATTCATCGGTTCTCCGAAGCCGGTGTCTGCGTCAACGAGTGCAGGCAATTCGGTCATTCGGGCAATCTGCTGCGCCCGTCCTGCAACCTCAGTGAGTGTGGTGAGCCCAATGTCGGGGAGACCAAGGTCGGCCGAGAGCACCGCTCCCGAGATGTAGACCCCATCAAACCCCTTCTGTTCAATCATCCTCGCCGATAACGGGTTGAACGCTCCGGGGAAGCGCAGCAGTTCGCCGCTGGCAAGTCGTTCACGGAACAGCCGACGCTTTTCCGCGGCCGGCGTCTTCGAGTACAGCATCAGAACAGTCCCTTCGGTGCGCCCGCAAGATCGATGGTCCCAGGCTTCGCGACAATCCCGAGCTCCCGCACCTCGGCGGCGTTGAGCTCAGGGAGGCGCTGCACGAGCTCAAGAAAACGCTCGATCTCGGCTGCCTCAAGCACGGGCTCTGCAAGTGTGCGGAACTTCGCAACGTACTGCTCGCGAGCAAATGGGCGAGCACCAAGCGGATGTGCATCGGCAACTGCGATCTCATCAATGACCCGCTCCCCGCTGTTCAGCTCGATCTCCACACGGCCGCCAAACGCCTTCTCGTTCGGGTCCTCCGAGTGGTATCGGCGTGTCCACTCGGCGTCCTCCGCGGTCGTCACCTTGCGCCAGAGCGCCACCGTATCAGCGCGGCCCGCACGCTCCGGGGTGTACGAGTCGACGTGGTGCCAACCGCCATCCTGCAGCGCCACGGCAAAGATGTAGGGAATCGAGTGATCGAGTGTCTCCCGCGAAGCGGTGGGATCATACTTCTGCGGATCGTTCGCACCAGAACCAATCACAAAGTGTGTGTGGTGGCTCGTATGCAGCACGATCCGGGCCACGTTCTCGGGGTCGGCAAACTCGGGATGCTCCCGGTGCAGCTTCCGGGCGAGGTCGATCCATGCCTGAGCCTGGTACTCGGCAGAGTGCTCCTTCGTGTAGCTCTCAAGAATCGCACGCTTGGGCTCTCCGGCCGCGGGCAGCGGCACGTCGTAGCGCGCGTCCGGCCCGTCGAGCAGCCACGCAATCACACCGTCTTCACCCTCATAGATCGGGCTCGGCGAGGTCTGCCCGCGCATCGCACGGTCTACTGCTTCAACGGCCATTTTCCCTGCAAAGGCTGGGGCATGCGCCTTCCACGTGGAGATTTCGCCCTTCCGCGATTGCCGGGTCGCGGTCGTGGTGTGCAGTCCCTGGGCGACCGCTTGGGCGATCGTCGCAACGTCGAGCCCCAACAGGGTCCCGATGCCTGCAGCTGCGGACGGCCCGAGGTGCGCGACATGATCGATTTTGTGCTTGTGCAGGCATATCGCGCGCACCAAGTCCATCTGGATCTCGTACCCGGTAGCGATACCCCGCACGAGCGAGCGACCGTCGGCCGCGGTGTGCTGCGCTACGGCGAGGATCGGCGGGATATTGTCGCCCGGATGCGAGTACTCGGCGGCGAGGAATGTGTCATGGTAGTCGAGCTCGCGCACCGCGACTCCGTTCGCCCACGCCGCCCACTCGGGGCTGGTGAGATGCGCGTCACCCTCCTCCGACGCGAGTCCGAACACCGTCGCACCGGCTCCGCCCGTCGACACAGGATGCGCGAGCGCCTGTGCCCGCGCAGCAATAATTGGGCCGCGTGTCAGCGAGGCCGCTGCCACCGCCGCGTTGTCGATGATGCGATTGATCACCATGTCAGTCACCTCGGCGTCGACTTCTACCGGGTCGGCCGCGACCTCCGCAATCTTCCAGGCCAGCTGCTCCTCACGTGGCAGTGGCTCTTCGCTGCGATACACACGAACGGGGTGCGAAACGGTCATTGTGGTGCTCCTTCGTTGGAGTGAGGGGTTACAAGTGATCGGTGCTCGGCGCCCCATCAATCGCGCCGAGAATCGAGGTGAGTGCGTGGTGCAGGTGTACGTGCGTCGCGTGCGCAGCAAGATCGGGATCCCGCGCCGCGATTGCCTCTGCAATCAGCGCATGTTCAACGACGGATTGGTGCAGCCGCTCCGCGTTGTCGCGGGCAAGCCGTCTAGCACGAGCCAGGTGAGCCCGGATCGGACGGAGCGCCTGTGTGAGATAGTCGTTCTGCACCGCCGCATCGATCGCCGCATCGAACCGAGCAATGAGCCCGTAGTAGTCATCCGCTGCGCTCGCGTTGGTCTCGGGGTGTGCCTCACGGAATCCCGCGGCGAGCTCATGAAAGACAGCTGAGTCGCCGCGCTGAGCAGCGAGCCGTGCAGCACTTTCTTCGAGCGCGCGTCGCACCTCGAAGAGGCTTCGAATGTGGGCAGCATCGAATCCCGCGACGACGAGCACTCGTGCAGACTGTTGCCGCACGAGCCCGTCGGCAACGAGCCGAGCAATCGCTTCTCGCATGGGGGTGCGGCTGACGCCGAGTCTGGCGGCCTGCTCGACCTCGGCGATCACCGCGCCCGGGGCGAGCGCGCCACTTTGGATGTCCTCAACCAGACCTTCGTAAGCTCGTTCGCTCGCACGCATCTGCGCCCCTCTCAACACACGCTAGCGTATACACAAGAGCGTGCAGCCGCAAGCATTTCGAGGGATCAGGGATTGAATGTATACAAAATGGCGCTCGGCTCGGCGACCTTCGCGTCAAAGCTGACGCCACAACTAGCCGATCAAGCTCGGTTGCAGATCACGCAGCGTGCGCGACCGCATCATCCGGGACACTCCAATCGCCGCAAGAAGCACCGCGATCACGAGGACAAGCCCGAGCCTCAGCGCATCGAGACCCGCGTGACCCAGATCCCCGCCGTACATGAGTTGTCGCAGGCCGTCGACCGCAAACGACATCGGAAGGTAGTGGTGCAGCGTCGCGAGCGGTTCGGGAAGCGTCTGCCAGGGGAACGTGCCGCCGGCGGTGACAAGCTGCAGCACCATGAGCACGAGCCCCATGAACTGCCCAACGCTGCCGAGCCACACGTTCAGCGCGAGAATAATCGCGGCGAATGTGGCCGAGGCGAGCGCCATCATGCCGTACGCAGGGATGGGGTGCGCGACCTGGAACCCGAGCGTGCCCGCGACGATGCCGAACAGCGCGAGCATCTGAGCTGCGCCGAGCAGAGCGGGGGTGAGCCATCCCGCAAGCGTCACCCGCAGCGGCGCATGCAGCGCGGTGACCGCGCGGCGCGACACTGGTTTCAGGATCAGGAAGAGCGCGTAGATACCGATCCAGGCGGCGAGACTCACAAAGAACGGCGCGAGGCCCGCACCGTAGGTCCCCGCCGAAGTCACCTTGTCAGTGACCACCGAGACCGGATCAGCGATGTTCGCCGCCTGCTTTGCACGCAGATCCGCAGTGCTCTCGGGCAGCTTCTGCACCCCTGCTCCCAGCGCGTCACGGAGCTGGGTGCTACCAGTCGCGAGCTGCCCGATCCCGCTCTCAAGCTTCGGAGCCCCGTCTGCGAGCTGACCCAGCCCATCGTTCAGCGTGCCGGCGCCGCTTGCCGCGTCCCGGATTCCGGCGGTGAGCTGCGGCGCAGCGTCCGCAAGCGCACGGGCACCATCAGCGAGCTGCTGGGACCCCGCGGACAGTTCAGTAAGCTGCGCGCTCGCGCCCTGCACCCGGGAGTTCGCGTCGCGCAACACGGTATCGGCTTCGCCGAGACGCGCGTTGACCCGATCGATCACGCCGGAGTCGACTCCGGCTTTCGTGAGCTCCGCGAGAATGGCCTCCCGCTCCCCCGCGAGTCGATCGGTCGCACTCTGGCTCGCGCCGGCAACCTCACGACCGAGCTCCGCGACCGAGGCGTTGCCCGCCGATACTCTCGCGGCACCATCCGCAAGCTGAGCGGACTGCCCCGGCAGCGCGCTCGTTCGGTCCTCCAGCGTTCCGAGCCCGGCGGCGAGCGCACCGGAGCCGCTATGCGCCGTGGCAAGTCCTTCTGCGAGTGTTTGTGCGCCGCTACGGGCGGTGCCCGCGCCGTCGGCAAGCTTGCCTGCACCGTCACGGGCATCCCCGAGCGACGTCCGCACCTCCGCCAGCCCGTCGAGCATGGCCCGCGAGGCCTCACGCCCCACGGATTGGACGATCTGCGCCTGCACGCGCTTCACCGCCTGCTCACCGATCGTTGTGGCGAGGTAGCTGTTCGCATCATTGGTCGTCAACACGACCTGCGCCTGGTGGGGATTGTCCGTCTGCGAGGACTGCAACGATTCCGTGAACTCGCGCGGGATCGTGAGCGAGAAGTCGTACGCGCCCTCCGCGATGCCCAGTTCCGCGTCCTTTGCGCTGACCCGATGCCAGTCAAAGCTGCCATCTTCCACGAGGTTGTCCGCGACCTCGTCGCCGATGGAGCGGACGGTGTCGCCTGACTTCACCCCGGCGTCCTCCACCACAAGCGCCACCGGCACCTGGTCAAGCTTTGCGTAGGGATCCTGGTTGGCCCACAGGTAGAGGCCGCCGTAGAGCAGTGGGACGCACATCAGGGCAATGAAGGCGAGTCGCGCCATTGGCGTCGCCCACAGGCGGGCAAACTCTGCCCGCACCATCTGCAGCACCTTCATCGTGCCCCTCCTTGCTCATTTTCCGCCAGTTCCGTGCTTCCGCGCAGCGGCGTCACTTCGCCCGTGCGCCACCCGTCTGGGTGGGCGTCGATAGCGGCTCGGGCGGCGAGCCCCGCGATCACGAGCACGGCGTGCCCGCGCTCCGCGAGCTCGCAGGCGATGCCCCACCACTCCATTGGATCGCCGCCGTGACGGTCGGGTGAAACAAGCACGATGCCTTCGACCCCGGGGCGACGCAGCGCGAGCTCGCACAACACTCGAACCCGCACTTCGGGTGCCAGTTCGGCGAGCGGTGTGCGCGCGTGATCGGCAAAGCCCAGACTGCGGAGCTCGCGTCGGGCCGCGAGCGGGCGCGGCGGCTCCCCCGCGAACATGAGTTCTTCTGCGACGACGTGCTCGAGGCGGACGTCGCCGTGCGGTTCGCTCACATCAGGGGCATCAACAAGTGCGATGCGCCTCCTGAGCTCACGCGCGCTCGGCTCGCCGTCGAGCAGCACCTCGCCCGAATCCGGCCGCATCCGGCCACTCACGATCAGGCCGAGCACGGTGGGGCGCTGCGCGGTTTCCGCTTCAACGAACACCGCCGTGCCTGAGCTCATCTCGACGTCTGTGGGTGGAAGTGCTCGGCCAGCCGGCCCCTTGCTCACTCCGCTTGCGCTCACCTGCACGGGTGCTCCCCTCCGCCGCTCTCACTGGACTCAGGAAGTCTAGCGGTGCACAGACCGGGCGGGATCACGCACACTACAGCTCAGCGATGATGAGCTTCTTCATTTCGAGCATCCGCTCGAACGCGCCGGGGTGCGCCATGAGCTCCCCCATATTCTCGGGGACGATCTGCCAGCTCACGCCGAAGCGGTCTGCGAGCCAGCCACACTGCTCCGCTTCGGGAACTGCCGAGAGCGCGTCCCACAATCGATCGATCTCTGCTTGGTCGACGCACTGCACCTCGAGCGAGAGCCCGCAGCCGAATGTCTCCGTCTGCGTCGTCCCCGAGTCCATCGCCGCAAACCACTGATCGCCGATGCGGAATTCACCGAACATCAGTGCCTCTGCCGATGCCGGGCCCGTCGGCTCACCATACGGTACTCGCTGGCCGGGCCCGGCATCGGGAAAGACCTCGGAGTAGAACTCGATCGCCTCGTCGGCACGGTTCTGCACCGGACCGCCAAACATGAGACATGGCACGACAGCGGGCCGCGGGTCTCCATCGGGATCCGTGAGCATCAGCTGCCAGTTCACGCCGTAGCGGTCTTCAACCCAGCCGTAGCGGGCGCTGAACGGGTACTCGCCAAGCGGCATGCGCACCTCGCCGCCGTCGCTCAGTCGTTCCCACGCCGCATCGAGCTGCTCGCGGGCCTCGATTGCGCCGCCACTCATCCGCGCGGGATCGAAGTTCAGCATGAGCGACAGCGCCAAGTTGGGCCGAAACTCGGGCCCCGCATTCACGAGAACCAACCGGTAATCACCCACGGTGACGGCGACCGTCAGCGGCTCACCCGCGAGCGGCTCCTGGAACGGCAGCAGCCCCTCCGTGGGGTAGCGAGACTCCACGGTGTAGCTTGTGTCAGGAAGCGCGCCCGCGTAAAACGCACCGGCCTCAGCGGCAGTTCCGTTGCACCAAATGTTCGGTACGACGCGTTGTGTCGTGTGATCGCTCATCTATCCCGCTCCCTTGCTCACGCCGCAGCGTGCAGCGTGCGGCGGCTCTGCGGCAAGTATCCGCCTCCTGGGCAGCGCACCACAAGGGGAAGACCGGGAGAACACCGGCGTATTTTCAGGATGCGTCGAGCGTCGCCTGGGGCACCCGCAGCAGGACACGGGTGCCGAGGTCCTGATCCCACTCGACCTCGAGGCCGTGCTGTCGCAGTACCGGGAACACCGTCTCGGTCAGGAGCGCGGTCACGATCTCTGCGTAGCGTTCCTCGCGTGCGGACTCAGCGAGCGCTTCCCATTCGTCCTCGGTAAAGAACGCGTCTAGAAATGCGCCGTAATTCAGAAACGTTTCGCCGGACTCGGCAAGCCACTCGGCATCCTGTGAGTGGTAGAACACGTAGCCGCGCGAGCCGCCGCTCTCGTCACGTTCATCCCAGATCTCTGCGTCGCCGCAGGTTCCGCAGCAGGTGAATGCGGTGCGAGCGATCACCTGAGCGTCTGCGAGCGCGGCGAACGCCTGAGCGATCTGTGTCTCGGGGTTCGCCGCGCTCGTCATCACTTAGTCCCGCAGCTTCGCGTCGAACGCGAGTTCCGCTGCGGCGACGCCGGCGAGCTTGGCCTCGCTGGCCTCCTCCGCCTTCAGCGTACGATCCTCAGCGCGGAAGCGGAGCGCGAACGTCAGCGCTTTCTGCCCGTCGGCGATACCGGTTCCCCGGTAGTCGTCCACGATGCGGGCGCTCTCGAGCAGTTCGCCGGCCCCAGCGGTGACGACCGCGAGCACATCGCCCGCGGGCACATCGGCGCCCACGACGAGCGTGAGATCCTGCGTTGCCGCGGGGTAGGTGGACAGCTGCTGGGTCTCGGGCTCACGCGGGGCCAGTTCGATGATGCGGTCGAGGTCAAGCTCGAACGCGGCGACGCGACCCGGGAGGTGGGAATCGGCCACGAGCTCGGGCAGCAGTTCGCCGGCAACACCAACGACCTCGAGGCCACCGTCCTCGCCGTCCACATCAGAGGCGACGCGAATGCTCAGCTCGGCGGTGCGGCCCGGGTGGAATGCACGGTGCGTGCCCTGGGTGACGACGAGCTCGGCCGCGACGGCACCAGCGACGATGCGGGCCGCGTCAAGCGCGTCGGCCCAGTCCACCGCGCGAGCGCTTTCGCCGGCCTGCTTGGCAACGGCGTCGCCGATCAGCAGCGCTGCAGCACGGCGCGGCTGGTGCGGCACGGACGCGTAGAGCGCAGCGAGCGTGTCCGTATCGGGCAGCTGCGCGAGCGGCGGCACCACGTCTGTACCGAGGTCGGCACGCGGTTCGAACACCGAACCGAACTCGACGAGGGCGAGGTCGGTGAGGCCACGCGACACGTTCCGCTGAGCGGCAGTCACGAGTCCGGGCAGCAGCGAGCGGCGCATGAAGGGCGATTCCCCATCAAGCGGATTCGCGAGCTTCACGGCAGCAACCGGGCCGTCTGCGTTCTCGGACTGCGCAACGCCATCAAGAACTGGGATCGCGGGCTCCGCGCCCGCGCCGAACGCCTCGAGCTGCGCACGGCTGACGAACGGGTAGCTCTGCACCTCGTCAAGCCCGGCCGCCGTGATCACGTTTGCCGCGCGACGACGCAGTCGCTGCACGCGCGTGAGGCCACGGCCTGCGGGTGCCACGGGCAGCACGGAGGGGATGCGGTCGTAGCCGACAACGCGGGCGACTTCCTCAATGAGGTCAGCGGGCCGCGTGAGGTCCGAGCGCCAGCTCGGCGGGCTCACCAGCAGCACAGCACTTCCCGCGGCGTCGGCGGGAGCGTCAGCGACAGTGCAGCCGATCATTTCGATCGCGTTGCGCGCCTCCGCGTCCGTGTAGTCGGTACCGAGCAGGCCGTTAATGCGCGCGAGCGGCAGCTCGATCTGCGGCGCCGCCCACGGCGCGAGAAGCTCGGCGCCCAACTCGTCCGCGGTGCCACCTGCGAGCTCGACGAGCAGGTCGACCATGCGCTGCGCTGCGGCGCGCGCGACGAGCGGGTCAACACCGCGCTCGAAGCGCTTCGACGCCTCGCTCGGCAGCTTGTGGCGACGCGAGGTACGCGCGACCGAGATCGCGTCGAACGATGCCGCCTCAATGAGCACGTCGGTGGTGGTCTCGTCGGCCTTCGTCGAGTTGCCGCCCATCACGCCGGCGAGCCCAATGACGCCCGACTCGTCCGTGATCACGAGGTCCTCGGGGTGAAGGGTGCGCTCCTGGCTATCGAGCGTCACCAGCGTCTCGCCCGCCGTCGCACGGCGCACCGTGATGCCGCCGGAGAGCTTCGCGAGATCGTAGGCGTGGAGCGGCTGCCCGAGCTCCAGCATCACGTAGTTCGAGATGTCCACCTCAAGCGAGAGGCTGCGGATGCCCGCGAGCTGCAGGCGCGCCACCATCCACGCGGGGGTGGGACGCGACTGGTCGATACCGCGCACCACGCGTGCGATGAAGCCGGCCGCGCCGACACGACCGCGGATGGGCGCCTGGTCATCGATCACCACGGAGAATCCGGTGCCCGTTGCGGGGTTCACTGCCGTCGCGGGGTCGCGGAACGCCGCCCCCGTCGCGTGCGAGACCTCGCGTGCGACGCCACGAATCGAGAATGCGTAGCCGCGATCCGGCGTGACGTTGATCTCCACCGCCGTCTCGTCGAGCCCGAGGAGCGCCTTCGCATCGGCGCCCACCTCGGGGTCAAGCCCGAGCGTGGAGAGCACAATGATGCCATCGTGATCCTCGCCGAGCGACAGCTCACGCGCCGAGGCGATCATGCCGTCAGAGACGTGACCGTAAGTTTTGCGGGCAGCGATCTCGAAACCGCCGGGCAGCACAGCACCGGGCAGGGTCACCACGACCTTGTCGCCCACCTCGAAGTTGTGCGCACCACACACGATGCCGCGCACGTCCTCGCCGCCGTCGGCCGCGTTCTGGCCCTCGGGCGCGACGCGCACCTGGCACCAGTTGACCACCTTGCCGTTGGAGTGTTCCTCAGGCTCACGGGAGAGCACCTCGCCCACGACGACGGGACCGCTGACATCGAAGCGGCGGATGTCCTCTTCCTCGAAGCCGACGCGCACCAGATCGGCGTGCACCTCTTCGGGGGTCACTCCCGCGGGGAGCTCAACAGATTCGCCGAGCCAGCTCAGTGGAACGCGCATTAGACCAGTCCTCCGAACTGACGGTTGAAGCGAACGTCGCCCTCAACCATGTCTCTCATGTCATTAATGTCGTGACGGAACTGCAGGGTCCGCTCGATGCCCATGCCGAACGCGAAGCCCTGGAACTCGGTCGAGTCAATCCCTGCGGCGTCGAGCACGCGCGGATCGACCATGCCGCAACCGCCCCACTCGACCCAACGCGCGCCGCCCTTGGCGTTCGGCTGCCACACGTCCATCTCGGCGGAGGGCTCGGTGAAGGGGAAGAAGTTGGGGCGCAGGCGGATCTTCGCTTCCTCGCCGAACATCTGGCGCGCGAAGTGCTCGAGCGTGCCGCGCAGGTGCGCCATCGTCAAACCGCGATCGATCGCGATGCCCTCGATCTGGTGGAAGACGGGGGTGTGCGTCGCATCGAGCTCGTCGGTGCGGTACACCCGGCCGGGCGCCACAACGTACACGGGCAGCTCGCGGCCGAGCAGCGACCGGATCTGCACGGGTGAGGTGTGCGTGCGCAGCAGCAGGTGGCGGTCCGCGGGCTCCACGAAGAAGGTGTCCTGCATCGCACGTGCCGGATGATCGGGATCGAAGCCGAGCGCATCGAAGTTGAACCACTCGTGCTCAACCTCGGGCCCCTCGGCGATCTCCCATCCCATGCCGACGAAGATGTCTGCGGCCTCTTCCTGGAGCTGCGCCAGCGGGTGCCGCGATCCCGCGCGCTGACGCGTCGGAGCAGCAGTCACGTCGACGGTCTCTGCGATGAGGCGTGCGGCGGCTTCCTGCGCGACAAGATCGGTCTCGCGCGCCTTGTAGGCGCCCTCGATGCGTCCGCGAGCCTGGCCCATGAGCTTGCCGGTCGCGGCCTTCTCATCCTTGGGCACTTCGCGCATGCGGGCGTTCAACTGAGCGATGGCCGAGCCGTCGCCGGCGTGCGCCGTGCGAGCGGATTTCAGCGCCGCAACAGAGTCGGCTGCGGTAAACGCGGCAAGCGCTTCCGCGACGGCCGCGTCGGCGGCTTCCTGGGTGATCGGATTGAGGTCTGACACGGGGGTCAAGTCTAGCCTGTGCGCGTGAACGGCGTGCGTGCGCCGCACGGGGTGCTGCGCCAACCGGGGCATTGCTCAGCTCGCGGCCGCGTAGACTGGGGCGCATGCAGAGCTCGCGGCGTTCCCCGCGGGTCGTCCCGGATGCCGGAATGACCCGTGGCGTTCGCGTATTCCGCGGCTCGCTCGGAGCCACGGTAGCCGTGCTGCTCGCCGCGGCTTCGCACGGGATCGCCGGTGGCGTGATCACGTGGCCGTCGGTTGCGGCGACTGTGGTGCTCACGCTGCCACTGTGCGTCGCGCTGGCCGGCCGCGTCGGGTCGCTCTGGCGGCTCGCGCTCGCGGTCTCCGCCGCGCAGTTCCTCTACCACTGGACGTTTGCGGGCCTCGGCATTTCTGCCGTGGGTGGTGGGAGCGGCGAGGTCGTCTCACCCCACGCCGCGCACTTCGCCGCGCTCGAGAGCTTCTCGCCCCGGCTCGCCGAGGCTGGCGCAGCCGACACCGCGATGTGGGTGTGGCACGTGATCGCCGCGGTGCTCACCACGGTGCTCCTCGCACGCGGCGAGCGCGCGTTCCTCGCGCTCGGGCGAGCGCTGCAGCGGGCGTTCCCGGTGCGGCAGCGCGCCCTGATCCCCATCTCGGATCGAGTCGCCCCGCCACAGAGCTTCGCGATGCCGCCGCGGCTGCGCGATCGGTTGCTCGCAACAGGCGCGATCTCTCGGCGCGGCCCGCCGCGCTTCGCCTGATTCCACTCAATCCTTTCCCGCGCCCGCACTCATTTCGGGGGCTCCGCTTCGCGCACCTGCCCGGAGCGGCCAGAGGCGCACACGGACCCGGCGCACGCCGGAGAGAATCAGGAGACCATGTCTCACACACCAGCATCCGCCGCACGTCATCGAGCGTCCCTCGGTCTTGCGGCAATCGCGCTCCTCGCGGGCGCAACCACACTCGGCGTCGCGGCACCCGCGCTCGCCCATGACGAACTCATCGGCACGGAGGTGGTCGCGAACGCGAGCACCGGCGCAGTCGAGGCGTTCGAACTGAAGTTCAACAACAGCATCATCGAGGTTGGCACCGAGATGGTAGTGACGGGGCCGGACGGCGCCGACGCAAGCGATGGCGAGCCCGAGATCGCAGGCCCCGTGGTCACCCAGAAGCTGAGCGCGGACCTCGCGCCCGGCGACTACTCGGCAGCGTGGCGCGTCGTTTCGAGCGATGGCCATCCCATCGAGGGTGCATTTGGCATCAGCGTGGCCGAGGACGGCACCGGCGAGATCGTCGCTGCCGCACCCGCGGAAGAAAGCGCCGACCACGAGCACGCGGACGAGACCGAGGCGCACGAGCACGGCGCTGACCACGAGCACGGCACCGAGGACGCGCAGGGCGCCGACTCCGCTGGCCTGCCCGTTGGCGGCCTCATCGCCATCATCGGCGGCGCTGTCGTCGTGATCGGCGGCGTCACCGCTGCCATCGTTGGCCGCCGTCGCCGCGCACAGGGCATGGCCGCAGACACCCAGAACTTCACCGACACCGCCTCGACCGAGGGAGACACCAAATGAGCCGCTTCACCACCGCACTGACCGCCGCAGCACCGAAGACCCCCGCGAAGCGATTCGCCGCGTTCTCCGGGGCGACACTCGCCGCGGCACTGCTGCTCACCGGCTGCTCCTCCGCTCCCGCTGCGGAGGCCCCCGCGAAGCAGAACACGCAAGAGGCCCACGCGGAGCAGGGCGGCCATGCGACGTTCTCGATCGAGGGCGGCTGGGTCAAGGCACAGGAGGGTATGACCGGCGTCTTCGGCACGCTGAAGAACTCGGGCGATACCGACCTCACCCTGGTGAGCGTCGAGAGCCCCGCCGCGAAGATGGTCGAACTGCACGAGACCGTCACCTCGGGTGCCACGGCAACCATGCGCGAGGTGGACGGCGGGTTTGTGATCCCGGCCGGCGGCTCCTTCGAGCTTGCGCCCGGCGGCAACCACATCATGTTCATGGACATGCCGAAGGCGATCCTGCCGGGTGACGACGTGTCGCTCACGCTGCACTTCGATGACGGCTCGAAGGCCGAGGTCACCGTACTCGCGAAGGCGACCGAGGGCGCCCAGGAGAACTACGAGGGCGGCGACTCCGAGAACAGCGACATGGATCACGGCGATATGGATCACGGCGATGCCGCGAGTGATGAGCATGCCGCACACTAAGCCCGGTTCCGTTCCGAGCAGCGCGGCCCCCGTCTCGGGGGCCGCGCCCGCGGAGGCTCAGCCGCGCGACGAGCGTCGGATCGGCCGTCGCGCCCTCCTCACCGGGGGCGCGGTCGGTGCGGGCCTCGGCGCTGCGCTCGGCCTGGGTGCGGCGCTCGGCATCCCCGCACTGCGGGAGGCGAGCGCACCGGCCGCGGCAGAGGACGATTTCGGGGGCGAGACGCTCCCCTGCCACGGGGCGCACCAGGCGGGCGTTGTCTCGACGCCCACCGCGCACCTGCGGTACCTGTCGTACACGCTGAAGCCGGAGACGGACCGCGACGCGATCCGCCGGATGTTCCGCATCCTGAGCGGCGACGTGGAGGGCCTCACCTCCGGCGCGGCGCCGCTTGCTGATCCCGAGCCCGAGCTCGCTGCTCGTCCGTCGCGCCTGACCATCACGGTTGGTGTCGGCCCCGAGCTTGTGAACCGGGTGGATCCGGCGAAGCGCCCAGCTTGGCTCGGCCCGCTCCCGAAGTTCTCCCGGGATCGGCTCGACGGCGCGCACGATGGGGGCGATCTACTGCTCCTCCTGCAGGCAGACGACCCGCTTCCCCTCGCGCATGCCACGCGCATGCTCGAGCGCGATCTGCGCACCTTCGCCGACCTCGCGTGGAGCCAGCAGGGTTTCCGCCAGGCCCGCGGCGCCGAGCCGTCCGGCACCACCATGCGGAACCTCATGGGGCAGGTCGACGGCACGATCAACCCGGCGCCGAAAGATGAGGACTTCGCAGACCTCGTGTGGGTTGGCGCTGCCGATTCGGCCGCGGCTGGCGGCGGGTGGCTCACCGGGGGCTCGGCGCTCGTGCTGCGTCGCATCCGCATGGAGCTCGACACTTGGGATCAGGTGGATCGGCCCGGACGTGAGCAGACCATCGGACGCACGCTCGACGATGGGGCTCCGCTCACCGGCGGTACGGAGCACACCCCTGTCGATTTTGAGGCGAAGAGTGCCATCGGGCTGCCGGTGATCCCGAGCTACGCCCACATTCGGCGCGCGCACTCCACGGATCCCTCAGAGCGCATCTATCGGCGCGCTGCGAACTACGATGAGGGTGGCGAGTCCGGTCTGCTCTTCGCGTGTTTCCAACGGGATCCGCGTACGCAGTTCATTCCGATCCAGCAGCGTCTCGACGAGCTGGACCTCCTCAACGAGTGGGTCACGCACACCGGTTCCGCGGTGTTTGCGATCCTGCCCGGCTTTGCTCCCGGAGAGTCGCTCGGCGCGTCGCTCCTCGGGTAACGCGCGGGCTCTGCCGTGCGCGTGGGGGCCTGCTCCCACGCGCACGGCGTTCGCCCCGCTCGCGCGCGCTTGCCTCGGAACCGCCCCACCCGACCGTGGCACTCAAACTCGCCGGAGAAATCCGCAATTTCGGACGCACTCCGGCGAATTCGGCCGCGTTCCCGCATTTCTCCAGCGCGGAGCACGAGACGAGCTATCCAGAGCTTGGGTGCACCGCGTCACATCGAGCCGGAATCCCCCGCCCACGGGGCCATCCCAGCCGCCCCACCGCGAATCGGGGTCACTGCGGCAGGGTGTCGCGGAGGTGAGCCCAGCAACACCGTGACGCAGTGACCCCGATTCGCGGGGTGCACGGGTTAGCTGCGCTGCGCGAACGCGGTCTCGTAGATCAGCACGCTTGCCGCGGTGGCGAGGTTGAGCGACTCCGCTGCGCCGTAGATCGGCAGCTTCAGGCTCCGGTCAGTGAGCCCGCGCTCTGCTTCGGAGAGCCCGCGGGCCTCGTTTCCAAACACCCAGGCAACCGGTCCATCGAGCACGCCCTCGGAACGCGCCGCCAGCAGTTCATCCCCTCGCACGTCCGCGGCAAGCGTCGTGACCCCCGCAGCGCGTGCAGCGTCGACCGCTGAGGCGAGATCCGGCGCGACCGCGACCGGCAGATGAAACAGCGACCCGGTCGTGGAACGCACGACCTTCGGGTGAAACGGATCGATGCTCTCCCCCGTAAACACGACCGCGTCGGCGCCCGCGGCGTCGGCGGCCCGCAGCACGGCACCGGCGTTGCCTGGATCGCGCACCTCGTGCAGAATCGCGACGAGCCGCGCACCTGCGAACACGTCGGCGAGGGAGCTCTCCCAGGTGCGGGCAACCGCGATGACGCCCTGCGGGGTGATGGTCTCGGCCATTGCGGCGAGCACGGGCTCCGTCACACGCTCAAGCGCAACATCTGCGTCCGAAGCCAGCCGGTCGATCTCGTGCTGCCACGATTCGGTGCCCATCGTGGCGAAGACGATCTCGGCAAGCTCCGGGCGGAAGGCGAGCAGTTCGCGCACGGCCTGCGGCCCCTCGACGAGGAACCGCCCCTGAGCCTGGCGCTCCTTCTTTCGGGCGAGCGCCGCCGCCTTCTTTACGCGCAGGGACTTCGGGTTCTCAATCACCCCGCAAGTCTACCGAGGCGGCGGCGGTGCCCCCGCCCGTGAATACGCAGAAGGCCCCGCCGCGAGCCACCACCCAATGGGCGGGCCTTCACGGACGGGGCCTTCTGACGAATGCCGAAGCGGTGCGTTACGCAGCCTTGGGCGCCGAGGTGTCCTCGGGCAGCGCGTTCTTTGCAACCTCAACGAGCGAGGCGAAGGCCTTGGGCTCGTTGGTGGCCAGCTCGGAGAGCATGCGGCGGTCAACCTCGACACCCGCGAGGCCGAGGCCCTGGATGAAACGGTTGTAGGTCAGGCCGTTGGCGCGGGCACCAGCGTTGATGCGCTGGATCCACAGGCGACGGAAGTCGCCCTTCTTCTTGCGGCGGTCGTTGTACGAGTAGACCAGCGAGTGGGTGACCTGCTCCTTGGCCTTCCGGTACAGGCGCGAACGCTGTCCGCGGTAGCCCTCAGCGCGCTCGAGGATGACGCGACGCTTCTTGTGGGCGTTGACGGCCCGCTTTACTCTTGCCATTTCAGTTCTTCCTTACAAACTCTGTGATGAAAAGCGTGGTGCTCGTGGCTTAGTGGCCGAGGAGCTTCATCGCCTGCTTGGCGTCACCCTTGGACAGCACCTGCTCAGCGTTCAGGCGGCGCTTGCGACGCGAGGACTTGACCTCGAGGTTGTGGCGCATGCCGGCCTGCTGCTTCATCAGCTTGCCGGAGCCAGTCAGCTTGAAGCGCTTCTTGGCCCCCGAGTGGGTCTTCTGCTTTGGCATCGATTTCTCCTTGTTGTGTGCGCGCCCGAGGGCTGCGTTGTGCACGGCACCAGCGGCGCGGGGCGCGCTGCGCCGACAATTAGTCGTCGGAATCGGCAGGTCCGGAGACCTTGTCCGCCTTCCGCGTAGCCTTCTCCTCGGCGCGGCGAGCGTTCTGCTCGGCCTTCGCCTCGGACTTGTTCTTGAGCGGGGCGATGACCATCACCATGTTGCGGCCATCGATCCGGGGGTTCGACTCGACAGTGCCGAACTCGGCAATGTCTTCTGCGAACTGCTGGAGCAGGCGGACACCCTGCTCGGGGCGCGACTGCTCGCGGCCACGGAACAGAATCATTGCCTTGACCTTGTCGCCCTGGGACAGGAAGCCCACGGCGCGCTTGGTCTTGGTCTCGTAGTCGTGCTTGTCGATCTTCAGGCGGAAGCGGACCTCCTTGAGGACCGTGTTCGCCTGGTTGCGACGAGCTTCCTTGGCCTTCTGAGCAGCCTCGTACTTGAACTTACCGAAGTCCATGATCTTGGCCACTGGGGGCTTCGAGTTCGGGGCAACCTCAACGAGATCGAGATCGGCGTCGGCTGCCATGCGCAGTGCGGTCTCGATCGGCACGACACCGACCTGCTCGCCACTGGCACCTACCAGTCGCACCTCGGTGACGCGGATTCTGTCATTCGTACGGGGATCGCTGATCGCCGGCTCCTCTGCTTCAGTGTGGCCACTCCCAGTCGGGAGAACCATGGACGCTCCCTTACGGGAGTCACGGAGAGGAAGATCAGGATCGCGCACGCGCCATCCCACACCCTTCAGTGCTGCCTCCTGGGAGGCGGGGTGTCAACAACCCGATAACCTATAACTGGTGCCGGGTGGGAGAATCTCCTCTTCCGCGTCTCGGCGTGAACACCGAGAACCGAATCAATGTTAGCACACCACAGCCGCAACAGTCAGGACAGCATGAGCGAGAACCCCAGCGATCAGCCGCAGACCGAGCCCGCAGCAGCAGAAACGGGCCCCGAGGCGCCTGCGCAGGAGGGCGCACCCCACGAGGACGTCGCTCAGGCGACGCGCGATATCGCGGACGTTGCCGCGGTCGAGGTCATCACCACGGCTGCCGTGCACCTGCTGAGTGCCGCCGCAGTCAAGGTGGGACTGGCCGACGATCCCGAGTCGCAGATCGACCTCGACGAGGCCCGCAAGCTCATCAACGCACTCGCCGGACTCATCACCGCAGCGGCCCCCGAGGTGAGCGACATGCACGCGCGCAGCCTGCGCGATGGCCTCCGTTCGGTGCAGCTCGCCTTCCGCGAGGCGTCCGCCATCCCCGACGCACCGGGCAAGGGCCCGGGCGAGAAGTACACGGGACCGGTGAACTAAGCCGTCTCGCCACAGCGACCCACGGCGCACGCAACGCGCCCCCTGAGCTCCCGCTCCGCCATCATCCCTTGATGTTCTTCATGGCGAAGTGGGAGCTCACTTTTCCCACCCCGCGAATCGACATGATCCGCTTGGTGAGGAACTCCTCATAGCCAGCGAGGTCGGCAACCGCAATGCGAAGGTAGTAGTCCGGGGTTCCAAAGAGGCGCTTGAACTCGGACACCTCGGGCAGCGCTGCGGCCTCCTGCTCGAATCCCGTCACCACCGAAGCTTCCTGCGTGACGAGATCGACGTGCAGGATGACCTCGAACCCGCGGCCCACCGCGTGCGGGTCGACCTCGGCCCGGTAACCACGGATCACGCCTTCCGCTTCGAGCCGCTGCACGCGCCGGAGGCAGGGGCCCGGCGTGAGGCCCACACGCGCAGCGAGATCCACATTGGTCATGCGGCCGTCGGCCATGAGCTCTTCGATAATTGCGTGATCCAGCGCGTCCATGCAGCTATATTGCCCGATTCTTGCCATTTCGGCACGATCACGCATGCACATTGCGCGGAATCTCCGCAAATATAGTCCTATGCACGAACCCCCCAGCGACCCGCCATCTCCGAGCGGGTCCACCTCGCCCGCCGGGGATGACGTCCCCGTCACACGCGCGGCCCAGATCCGCGCCGGCCTGGGTGACTCGCTCGGCGTAGGAATCGGCATCTTCCCGCTCGGGATCGCACTCGGCGTACTCGTGGTGCAAGCCGGGCTCCCCTGGTGGCTCTCACCCGCGCTCGCAATCGGTGTGTTCGCGGGCTCGGTCGAACTGCTGCTCGTGGGGATGCTCGCTGCAGCGACCCCGCTCATCACCATCGCCGTGACCGTGTTCGCGGTGAATTTCCGTCACGTGTTCTACGCGCTCTCGTTCCCGGCCCAGCGGGTCCGCGCCGGCCTGCCGCGCGCCTACTCGATCTATGGGATGGTCGACGAGGCATACGCAACGTATGTGTTGATGGCGCCGGAGAAGCTTTCTTCCGCCCGCATGGTGAGCGGCCAACTCGCAATGCAGGCCTACTGGGTGAGCGGCGGGCTCGTCGGCGTCGCGATCGCGGCGGCGCTCCCCGAGCCGATTGAGGGGTTCGAGTTCGCGCTGGTGGCACTCTTTGTCGTGATGACACTCGACGCGCTGCGCAGCCGGCGCGAAATCCCCTCAGCGGTGCTCGCGGGGCTCGCGGTCGGCGTCGCGCTGCTGCTTTTCCCCGGCCAGGCACTCCTTGCAGCACTCATCATGTTCACGGCCGCCCTCGCAGTGCGCTACGTCCTCACGAAGGGTGCCACAAATGCCTGACGTCACCTATCTTGTCGCCGGTGTCGTGGTCGCAGGCCTCATTACTCTCGGGCTCCGAGCCCTGCCATTCGCGATATTGAAGCCCCTGCGAAAGTCCAAGTTCGTCCAGGCCCTGGGGCGGTGGATGCCCGCCGGGATCATGCTCATCCTGGCCGTCGTGGTGCTGCGCGACGAGCTCGTCGCCCGACCGAATCAGGTGTGGGCGGTCCTCGCCGCCACCGCGGTCACCGTGGCGGTCCACCTGCTGTGCAAGCGGCGCGCGCTCCTCAGCATTGCTGCGGGCACCACCTGCTACGTGCTACTGCTCAACCTGCTGTAGCGTGCGAGCGCGCCACACGCACGCACGCACGCACCAGCAGCGTTGCCGACTACTCGATGCGCTCGAAGGCGCCGTCTTCGCCACCTGCCGGGTACTCGGCGACCTCGGGGCGGCGCGCGAGGAACACGGTGCTTGCGATGAGCCCACCCCAGATGATGGTGAGCGCGAGGACCAGGAAGGTGATGGCGATCGGGGTCATCGTGCGTTCTCCTCATCAATTCCAGCTGCGTTCTGCGTGGCTGCGGGGGTTGCGGCCGCGCCCGTGACGCCCGAGACGCGTCGGGTAGGAACGGGCGGCCACGGCGTAAACCGGTCGGGGTCGTAGCGCCAGGGCGCCGCGGTGAGCACGATCGAGCCGATGATCATGAGCGCCACCGATCCCCAGCCGACCAGCAGCAGGTAGCCGCTGTCGTAACCCGAGTAGGGTTCCTGCACCAGGTTAACGATCGTTGCGATGAGCATGTAGCCGAGCACCACGGGGCCGAGCACGGAGACGAAGAAGAGCCAGGTGCGCCCCACCTTGAAGGTGGACAGCACGCTCAGGTGGCCCGCGAGCTGCGTCCCCGCACGGCGAATCCACAGCACGGTAATGGTCATCACCACTGCGGAGGCCACGATCCCAATGTTGTTTGCCCAGTTGTCGATCGTGTCGAGCGCGGTGAGACCCGACTGGGTGCCGAAGAGCACCACCGAGATCACCGCGAGCACGCCGCCGATGCCATACACGGCACGTCGTCGCGTCAGCCCAAACTTGTCCATCACCCCGGCGAGGATCACCTCCATGATCGAGATCATTGAGGTGAGGCCCGCGAGCGTCAGCGCACCAAAGAAGAGCGCGCCGAAGATTTCGCCGCCCGGCATCTGCGCAGCGATCGCGGGGAAGGTCATGAACGCGAGGCCGACGCCCTTCAGGCCTTCCAGGTCAGCGACCGCGACGCCCTGCTGGTGCGCGAAGAAGCCCAGGGTGGCAAAGACGCCGATGCCCGCGAGGATCTCGAAGGATGAGTTGCCGAACGCGACGACGAGACCGGGGCTCGTCATGTTCGAGCGGCGGCGGCGGTACGAGGCGTACGTCATCATGATGCCGAACGCCACGGAAAGCGAGAAGAAGATCTGGCTGTACGCGGCCACCCACACCGAGGGGTCGGCGAGCGCCGCGAAGTCGGGAGTGAAGAGGGCGTTCAGCCCCTCTGCCGCGCCGGGCAGGAAGAGCGCGCGCACCACGAGAATGAGGAAGCCGACTACGAGAAGCGGGATCGCAATCATGTTGAGGCGCTGCACGCCCTTCACGACGCCTGCACCGAGCACCACGAGCGCGACGATCCACATCAGGATGAGCGGGATCAGCACCGCCGGCACGAAGGTCATGCTGAACGGCTCGTCCGCAAGCTGCAGGTACTCGCCGGTGAAGTACCCCGCAGCGTCGCTTCCCCACTTGAGATCAAAGGAGTACACGAAGTAGCTCGAGGCCCAGGCCAGCACCGCCGTGTAGTAGATCGCGATGAACACGCAAATCATCACCTGGAACCAGCCAATGCCCTCGCCCAGCTTTCCGGCGAGGCGGCGGAGCGCGAGCGGGGCCGAACCCCGGAAGCGATGCCCAATCGCGTAGTCGAGAAACAGGATCGGGATCCCGGCTGTGAGGAGTGCGACGATGTACGGGATCAGGAAGGCCCCGCCACCGTTCTCGTACGCGACGCCCGGGAATCGCCAAATGTTGCCGAGGCCAACCGCAGAGCCAATGGCCGAAATGATGAATCCGAGCTGGCCGGTCCATTCGGCGCGCTGGGGCGCGGCGGGTGCTGAGGTGGTCTGCGTCATCGTTCTCGCTTCGTCTGGGGTCGGAACCGTGAGCGAACCCCTCACGGCGCCGGAGGCACCCCGCGAGCGTAGCAGGCCGACACCCAGGCCGCGCGAAACCGGGCGCGGTTTACTGCGCTGCGCTCGGCCGAACGCGCATCGAGTCAACGCGCTCGGCGATGATCTCCGAGCTCGCCCAGCCCGCCTGAGCGCGCTCGAGCAGCGCGGTGAGTGCGTTCCGGTCGAGCCCTGGGGCCAAGCGCACATGCACGTCGACCTCGGGTGCGAGCAAGCGCCCCTCGGGATCCCCCGGCGCGAGCCAGAGCTCTGTGACAGCGGGCTCCCCCGCGACCGCTGCACGGAACGCCGCGAGGACTTCCTCATCCGCCCAGGCCGGCACGTATCGCTCACCGAGCGCGAGCGCCCGAAGCGCAGGGCGCCGAATCCCGTACTCGGCGTCCGCGGTCGCCGCGTCGAGGATGATGAGGTCCGTCTCCTCCTGCACCGCAGCGAGCGCCGCCTGGGTCGCGGGCACGGGAATCGGCCGCGCCTCCTCGTGCCACTTCGTGAGTGTGTCGACGGAGGAGAACACCGGGAGCACGCGTCGGCCATCGGGTGCCGCGACCGTCACGATGGACAGCTCCTGCGTTTTCTCGACGGTCTTCCCCTCCGGGGTGAGTCCGAGGTCTCCTGCCTCGGCCAGCATCGGGACGAGCACCCGGGCGGTGCCGAGCGACTCGATCACTGCGGCGTGCGCTTCGGCAATGTCAGCAACCGCTGCCCAGTGCTCCGCAGCGCTCTGCGCCGCGGCTGCCGCGCTCGCCGCCCGGCGCAACCCCGCGACTGCCGCAGCGACGTGCTCGGGCGTTGCCCCGTCGTCGTCGGCAAAGGCGGTGCCGTGGTGGTCGAAGGTGCGCCCCTCCCACGGAAACCCCGCGGAATCGGCCGCGCCCCCGGGCACCAGGCTTTCGGGGACCCCGGTAGAGCGGGGCGCGTCACCCGTTGAGGGGAGTTTCTTGATCGCCACCGTGGCCGTCCCTTCGTCCCTTTCGTACCGCTATTCGGCGCGTGCCGGGCGCCCGGCGACGTCGAGCGCCGCGGGGAGGGTGAACGCACCGTCGTAGAGCGCCTTCCCGATGATGGCGCCCTCGACACCGAGCGGCACGAGCGCGCGAAGCGCGATCAGGTCGTCCAGGCTCGAGACGCCGCCCGAGGCCACCACGGGACGGTCCGTGCGCTCGCACATCTGGCGCAGCAGCTCCAGGTTGGGGCCGCGGAGCGTCCCGTCCTTCGTGACGTCGGTCACCACGTAGCGCGAGCAGTTCGCGTCCTCGAGCTGCTCAAGTACGTCCCAGAGGTTGCCGCCGTCTTCGGTCCAGCCGCGCGCAGCGAGGGTCTCCCCGCGCACATCGAGCCCAACTGCGATCTGGTCGCCAAAGCGCGCAATCACGGAGCGGGTCCATTCCGGGTTCTCGATTGCAGCGGTGCCGAGGTTCACCCGACGTGCGCCCATCTCAAGCGCCGCTTCGAGGCTGGCGTCGTCGCGGATGCCGCCCGAGAACTCGATGTCGATCGAATTGCCCGCACGCTTGATGATCTTCCGTGCCACAGCAACGTTGCTGCCACGGCCAAACGCCGCATCCAGGTCGACCAGGTGAATCCACTCGGCGCCCTGCTCGATCCAGTCCATTGCCGCGTCGACGGGGCTCCCGTAGTTCGTCTCCGTGCCGGCCTCGCCCTGCGTGAGGCGAACTGCCTTGCCATCGACCATGTCGATTGCGGGCAGCAGCTGCAGTTTGGGGCCCTCGGTGAACTCGCTCATGTGTGGTGTGCTCCTTGTATGGGTCAGAACGTCGCGATCCAGTTGCGCAGCAACTGGATGCCGGCTTCCCCGGACTTCTCCGGGTGGAACTGGGTGGCGCAGAGCGGTCCGTTCTCAACGGCGGCGATGAACCGTTCGCCGTGCTCAGACCACGTGACGCGCGGCTTCGTGGCGGCGGTGCGGCCCTCGATCGACCACTCGGTCGCCGCGTTCGAGTGCACGAAGTAGAACCGCTCGTCGGCGATGCCGGCAAAGAGCTTCGAGTCCTCGGGCGCCGAGACCGTGTTCCACCCCATGTGTGGAAGTACAGGAGCGCGCAGTTCGCGCACCGTTCCCGGCCACTGGTCGAGCCCTTCGGTCTCCTGGCCGCGCTCGATCCCGCGCTCGAACATCACCTGCAGGCCGACACAGATTCCCAGGACCGGACGCCCGCCCGCGAGCCTGCGGTCGATCAGCTCGTCACCGCGCACGGCGCGCAGCTGCTGCATGACCGCGTCGAACGCGCCAACACCGGGGACCAACAGCCCGTCGGCGTCCTGGACGGCGCGCGGGTCGCGCGTGAGCTCCACGGTTGCGCCCGCCGCGGCGAGCGCTTTGACGGCCGAATGAACGTTGCCCGAGCCGTAGTCGAGCACAGCGACGCGGGGGCTCGCCCCTGCGTCTGCGCTCACAGCGCGCCCTTGGTCGACGGTACGCCGGTGACGAGCGGGTCGAGCGCCTTCGCCTGGCGGAACGCGCGCGCGAATGCCTTGAATTCGGCCTCTGCAATGTGGTGCGGGTCGCGGCCCTCGATGAGCTTCAGGTGCACCGTGAGGCGCGCGTTCAGCGTGAGCGCCTCGAAGAAGTGCCGCACCATTGACCCGGTGTAGTGGCCACCGATGAGGTGGAATTCGAAGCCCGCGGGCTCCCCCGAGTGCACGAGGTAGGGTCGGCCGGAGATATCGACAACTGCCTGCGCGAGCGCTTCATCGAGGGGCACCAGCGCATCGCCGTAGCGCGAGATGCCGCGCTTGTCGCCGAGCGCGGCGAGCAGCGCCTGGCCGAGCAGAATGCCCGTGTCTTCGACCGTGTGGTGCACGTCGATCTCGACATCTCCCTGCGCACGGACCGTGAGGTCGGTGAGCGAGTGGCGGGCGAAGGCCGTGAGCATGTGGTCGAAGAACGGAACCCCGGTCTGAATGTCGGAGGCACCGGTGCCGTCGAGGTCAAGGCTCAGGCTGATCTGGGACTCGCTCGTGGAGCGCTCGAGCGAGGCCGTGCGTGTAGCTGCGGTCATGCCGCCAGTCTATCCGGGTTCGCGATCAGCCCGTGGTCGCGCGCTCACGCCGACGTCGCAGCACGTAGACGGTGAGCCACACCGCAACCAGCAGCACGAAGACGAGACCGACGATCCAGCCCGGCACGGCGTTCGCCCAGCTCATCACCTGAGCTTCGAGGTTTGCCTGCGCTGTTGCGCCGAGCACCCCGCCCAACGAGGTTGTGCCCTGGGTGATGAGCAGCAGCACACCGATCGCGATCGTGAGGAGACCACCAACGATGTTTGTCCAGGCGTTCCGCCAGCGCCCGATGACCAGTTCGCGCGGACGTACCAGCTTCCGCACTGCGGGAACTCGGTCCCAGAGCACGGCGAGGAGCAGCAGCGGCACCGTCATCCCTGCGGCGAACACGAGCAGCACGAGGCCGCCGAGCAACGGGTTGCCGCCGAACGCTGCGAAGGCGAGCGCTGCGCCGAGGAGCGGCCCCGCGCACACGCCGGCGAGCCCGTACACCGTGCCGAGCGCAAACACGGACGCGATCGATGCGCTCTTCGCTCCCTGCTGCGGGATCATCCCTGGCAGGCGCACCCCAAAGAGCATCGCGAGGCCGAGCACGATGACCAGCGCTGAGACGACCGTCACGAGCGCAAAACGATGCTGGTTCACCCAGGCGCCCAGTGTGCCCGCGAGCAATCCGAGCGGCACGAGCGCGGTCGCGAGCCCGAGGAAGAAGACCCCAGTGCGCGCGAGGAGGGCTCCCGGGCTCGAAAACGCGTAGGCGAAGAAGGCGGGCAGCAGCATCACCGAGCATGGGCTGAGGAGCGTCAGCACGCCGCCAAGAAAGGCGCCGAGCAGGCTCAACGACATCAGGCGTCCACCGCCCAGACGATACTTCCCTGCTCGGTGGCCCGGGCTGTTCGCGTCACTTGGCGGCGTCCACTGCCTCGTCGAGCAGCGCACGGAACGTCTCGACGGGCTGCGCCCCGCTCAGGGCCTGGCCGTCGACCGCAAAGAATGGGACGCCGGTGACACCCAGCTGCTGCGCCTGCGCGGTGCTCTGCGCGACGGCGTCCTGCAGATCGCTGCGGGTCATGTCGGCCTCGAACTTGGCAAGATCAGGGACACCCACCTGCTTCGCGAAGCCGAGAAGCTCCTCAGCGGGAAGTTCCGGGTGCCCACTCTCGGGAGCGGCCTCGTAGATGGCCTGCACGAACTCCACGTACTTGCCCTGTTCGCCCGCTGCACGAGCGGCAACCGCAGCGCGCGTGGACTGCTCGCCAAAGAATGCGACATCGTGCAACTCGATGCGCACCTTTCCGGTATTCACATATTCTTCGATGAGCACCGGCAATGTGTCGCGCGAATACACCGCACAGAACGGGCACCGGAAGTCGATCCACTCACTCATCACAACCGGCGCGTCAACATCACCGATCGCCATGGTGTCGGCGGGGTCCCGACGCTCAATGCTCTGCGCATCCGGCTGCTCCGCGCTCTCACCCTCGGCATTCGCGCCGGTGGCAGCGCCCGCAGCTCCGGCCGAGCCACCGCCCTGCGCCAGCTGCACACCGCCGAACACGAGCCCGATGATGGCGATCGCACCGAGGGCGATGTTCAGGGTGCGGGAGCGGCGCAGCTTCCGTTCAAGCTCGTGACGGGGCAGTGCTTCGGGTGGCTGAGGCATACCCCCAGGCTATCCGGCCACTTCGCGGCGGGCTCAGTGTGCTCCCAGATTCGGCACACACTCGGACAGCCATCGCGTGAAGAGCGGGGCCCCACGGAACGAGGCCCCGCTCCGCGAAACGCGAGACCTACGCCTGCGCACCGCCTGGACCGAGCTGAGTGATCGCGTCGATCAGGATGGTCGTCTCCGCCGGCGTTCCCGCGGTGATGCGCAGGTGGCCCGGGATACTGAGGTTTCGGATCAGGATGCCCTGCGCACGCAGCGCTTCGAACGTCGCCGCGGGATCTGTGAAGCCCCCGACCAGCAAGAAGTTTGCCCCCGACGGGTGGACCTCGTATCCCAGCGCGCGCAACGCGGACGCGAGCCGATCGCGCTCGGAACGAATCTCCGCAACCGCGCCCAGCATGGCGTCCGAGTGCCGTAGCGCAGCCGTCGCAGCCGCCTGCGTCAGCGCGGACAGGTGATAGGGCAGACGCACCAAGCGCAGCGCGTCGATGACGGCGGCGTCGGCTGCGAGATACCCCAGGCGCACACCCGCGAAGGCGAACGCCTTGCTCATGGTGCGCGACACCAGCAGGCGCGGGCGGCCGGGCAGAAGCGCCACAGCGCTCTCGGTGTCCGCATCGAACTCCTGATACGCCTCATCGACAATGAGCACCCCGTCGAAGGCGTCGTACGCCGCACGGATAACCTCGCGGTCGAGCACGGTTCCCGTGGGGTTGTTCGGGCCGCACAGAATCACGATGTTCGGCTGGTGCTCCGCAATGGCAGCGATCACCAGCTCGGGCGTGAGCGCGTAGTCCGCGGGCCGCGGCACATCGATCCACGTTGTGTCGGTGCCCGCGGCAAGCAGGGGGTACATCGAGTACGTGGGACTGAAGCTCAGCAGCGACCGCCCGGGGCCGCCAAATGCCTGGAGCACTTGCTGGAGCACCTCGTTCGAGCCGTTAGCGGCCCACACCTGCTCCGGGGCCAATCCGTGTCCGAGGTAGCTCGCGAGCGCCTGGCGCAGTCCCATGAACTCGCGATCGGGGTACCGGTTCACGCCGCGCACGGCTTCGGCAAGGGAGCTCACGATGTCGGCGATGACTTCGTCGGGGATGGGATGCGTGTTCTCGTTGACGTTCAGACTGACGGGCACCGGATCCTGCGGTGCGCCGTAGGGCTCTTGCCCGACAAGATTGTCGCGGAGGGGGAGGTCACTGAGGCTGGTCACCACACCAGTCTAGTTTCGAAACGCGCCTGCGTCGTTGGGGCGCGAGCAGGCGGGCTACTCAGTCAGGCCGAGCTCTGCTGCCGGGATAGTCTGCGGATCCCCCGCGTAGCGGAGCGGCACCGCGAGGGGCTGGCCCACATCGACGCCAGACTCGGTGAGCTGGTTCAGCTGCACGATCTCGCTGACGAGATCACGCGGATCCGCCGACGGATCGAGCTGAGTGGCGATCTCCCACAGCGAGGAGCCGGGTGCCACCACGACGTAAGAAAACTCTTGGCCAGCGCCGGCCGTATCGGACGCGCTCGCCTGCGGAGCAGCGAACGTCGCGAGAAGCGCCAGCACACCGGCCACGAGCACCGTAGCGAGCGTTCCCAGCACCACACGTCCGCGGCGGGTCAAGCGCAGTCGAGTGACCGCGGGCACGGAAGAAGCGGTGACCTCAGCCACGGGAGCGATCGATACACCTGCGCTGATCCGGGATCCTGCGAGAGTTGCGGCACTCATGGGACTTCCTTTCGTCGCGACGCCCGCGAAGGCCAGCGCCATGCGAACATCTGTTTCGAATATATCTTCGAGTATTCGAAACCGCAAGCCCGTGTTCGAAGATCAGTTTCGATCTTTTCCCACGACACTCGAACAGATGTTTGCCCCTGTTCCCAGCGCGCGGCTAGGGTTTCGTTCAACGAGACCACTGAACCAGGCACCACTGACATTCGGTTTTCACCGCCCCCGCCCCGCCCCTCCGGGCTCGAAAGGACAGCCATGAGCGACGCCGCAGCGCCACAGACCCGGAAGCCTCTGAGCGAGAAGCAGCAAGCCATCCTTGAGTTCATCGCGCGCTCCGTCGAGTCGCGCGGCTATCCCCCGAGCATGCGCGAGATTGGCGACGCAGTGGGCCTCTCCTCACTCTCGAGCGTCACACATCAGCTCAGCCGCTTGGAGCTGGGCGGCTACATCCGGCGTGATCCCAATCGACCCCGCGCCCTAGAGATCCTTGTCGAGCTCGCGAGCACGAGCGACGCGATCGCGGACACCCCGGGTCAGCAGGTCGAGGAGGCTGCGTACGTACCGCTCGTTGGGCAGATTGCCGCGGGCGTTCCGATCACCGCAGACCAGCAAGTGGAGGAGATCGTGCCGCTCCCCCGCCAACTCGTCGGCGACGGGCAGCTCTTCATGCTTCGCGTCGTGGGCGAGTCCATGATCGACGCGGCGATCTGCGATGGCGACTTTGTTGTGGTGCGCCAGCAGCGCGAGGCAGAGAACGGCGACATCGTTGCCGCAATGCTTGACGGAGAAGCGACCGTGAAGGTGTTCCGCCGCCGCGACGGTCACACGTGGCTACTTCCCCGCAACAGCGCTTTCGAACCGATTGTTGGCGACCACGCCGAGGTGCTCGGCAAGGTCGTCGCGGTGTTCCGCTCGGTCTAACCGCCACACGCAAGATGGGCCGCCCCGGCTTCCGGGGTGGCCCTTTTTGCGTGTCATGTCCACTCGTCTTGATTTGTTGTATCGAGTCTATTTAGTATGACGTCATGACTTCCCTCACCCTCACCCGGCCCCCAGGAACTCCCGCTCCGCACCGTGTACGCGCTCCCGGCCACCGGCTGCGGGTCGAAGGTCCTGGTTCCGAGCCCGTTCCGTACGAGCGCGGCCTCCGCCTTCAGGACGAGGCGGTCGCGCGGCTCACCGACCGCATCGATCACGGGACGCTGATCCTGCTCGAGCACTCCCCCGTGTACACCGCGGGCCGTCGGGCCGACCCGGCGGAGTATCCGCAGGACGGCACCCCGGTCGTGCCGGTCAACCGTGGCGGGCGCGTGACCTGGCATGGGCCGGGTCAGCTCGTGGCGTACCCCATCGTCCGACTCGCCCCTGGCGTGGGCGTCGTTGACTGCGTGCGCGCGCTCGAGGGCGCACTGATCAGCACGGCCGCTGCATTTGGTGTGTGCGGGGAGCGCATCGCTGGGCGCGCAGGTGCGTGGTCCACGCCTCCACACCCCGGAGCCACCGCCGTCAAATTCGGCCAGGTGGGGATTCACGCGAGCGCCGGGATCATCACCCACGGCGTCGCCCTCAACTGCAGCAACTCACTTGAGCCATTCGAGGGCTTTGTACCGTGCGGGATCACCGACGCGGGTGTCAGCACGCTGAGCGCACTCGCCGGCACGCAGGTCACGCCGGCCGACGCTGCGCCAATCCTGCGGGCCGAACTACTCCTCGCGCTCGCGGAGCTCACCGCATGAGCGCCCGAATACTCCCCTCGACCGGCACGCGGCCTGAGCCCGAAGGCCGGAAGCTGCTGCGTGTAGAAGCGCGCAATGCGCAGACGCCCATCGAGCGGAAGCCTGAGTGGATCAAGACCCGCGCACGCTCCGGCCCGGAGTACCGTGACGTGCGCGATCTCGTCCAGTCCGAGGGGCTCCACACCGTGTGCCAGGAGGCTGGCTGCCCCAACATCTACGAGTGCTGGGAAGACCGCGAAGCCACGTTCCTCATCGGCGGATCCATCTGCACGCGGCGCTGTGACTTCTGCATGATCACGTCCGGCAAACCGCTGCCGCTCGACACCGACGAGCCGCGCCGCGTCGCTGAGTCTGTGCGCACGATGGGGCTGCGATACGCGACCATCACGGGCGTGACCCGCGACGATCTCCCCGACACGGGTGCCTGGCTGTACGCGGAGACGATTCGCCAGATTCATGCGCTGAACCCGGGATCCGGGGTCGAAGTGCTCGTCGACGATCTCGGCGGCCGGCCGGACGGGCTCGCGCAGGTGTTTGCGGCGCAGCCCGAAGTGTTCGCGCACAACCTCGAGACTGTGCCCCGCATCTTCCGACGCATACGTCCGGGCTTTCGCTACGAACGCTCGCTCGAGGTCATTGCCGAGGGCCGCAGCGCGGGGATGATCACGAAGTCGAACCTCATCCTGGGGATGGGTGAGACTCGCGCGGAGATCTCCGCGACCATGCACGAGCTGCGCGACGCGGGCTGCGACATCCTCACGCTCACGCAGTACCTGCGCCCCTCGAGCCTCCACCACCCCATTGATCGCTGGGTGCGGCCCGAAGAGTTTGTCGAGCTGAAGGCCGAGGCGGATGCGCTCGGCTTCGCCGGAGTCCTTGCGGGTCCCCTCGTGCGGTCCTCCTACCGCGCGGGCCGCCTGTGGGCGGAGACGATGCTCCGCACAGGACGGGAGGTGCCCCCGCAGCTGCAGCACCTCGCAGAGCGCGCCGCCGCGGACTTCCCGCAGGCGGTGTAGCGCGGCGCCTCCTCGCCCCGACCGCTCGCGCTATCCGAGCGGCGACGGGGTGAGGAGGTTCAGCTCGCGCAGCACCGCGAGTACCTGCTCGTGGCGGTTGAACGTATACAGGTGCACAGAGGGTGCGCCGCCCGCGAGCAACGCGCGCGCAAGCTCGACCGTGTGCTCGACGCCCAGCTCCGGTGCATAGCCTCCCGCCTCCGCGAGCTCCGCCGCGAGGAGACCCGGCGCGGGGCGTCCCGCCAGCTGCGCCACCTTTCGCAGTTGCGCGCTCGTCGATACGGGCATGAGGCCGGGGAGCACGGGAATCCGCAGCCCCGCCGCTCGTGCGTCCTCCACGAATCCGAGATACTCCTCGGCCTCGAAGAAGAGCTGCGTGATCGCGAACTGGGCGCCCGCTTCCTGCTTCGCGATCAGGTACTCAATGTCCTCAGATCGGGATCGCGACAGCGGATGCCCATTCGGGTATGCGGCAACGGCGGTGCGCCCCACACTCGTGAGCGCCGGACGCTCAGCGCGGGCCTCAGCGACCAGCTCAACGAGTTCAAGCGCGGAGAGCGAGCCAGCCACCGCGGGATCATCCTCTGTGAGCCCTCGCGGCGGGTCGCCGCGCAGCGCGAGGAAGTCGTGCACTCCCGCGTCCATGATCCCGTGGATCGCCTCCCGCACGGCCTCCCGCGACTCCCCCACCGTGGTGAGGTGCGCAAGGGGCAGGGCGTCAGTGTGATCGCGGAGGTACTTCAGCAGGTCGATCGAGGCATCACGATTTGAGCCGTTAGCGCCGTAGGTGACCGAGATGAAGTCGGGCCCCGCCGCAGACAGGTGTTGCACCGCGTGCCCCAATGCGAGGGCCGCCGCCCCGCTGCGCGCGGGAAACACCTCGAATGAGAATCTCGCGCGCGTGGGCGCGCTGCCGGTCAGCAGTTCGGGGCTCATGCGTGTCCTCCCTCGGGGGCCGGCTTCCCGGTCGCTCCGTAGCCCGCGTACGAGACGCCCGCGCCCGCGAGGCCCGGGCTTCCCGCAAGCTCGTCCGCTGCGAGCGCCGTTCCCCGCACGCGTGCGGCGATCTTCGCGAACGCCACGTCGCGAGCAAAGTCCGGCGAGCCGTGGCGGGGCTTCTCATCAATCAGATACGGCGAGAAACCGCAGTCGTCGGTGGAGCCGAGCAGCTCGGCCGGGATGAAGCGCGCGGCGCGCACAAGCTGATCCCGCACCTGCTCCGCGGTTTCGAGCTTCGGGTTCGTCGGGTTCGTCACACCGAGCAGCACCCGCGGCACGATGCCGCCGCTGCCCGCCTCCGCTGCGGCCCGGGTGCGACCCCGGAGCTGGCGGCCGACGAGCCGCGCCACACGATCCGGCTCTTTCTCTCCCGCAGCCTGCACCAGGAAGTACCCCGCCTCGATTTGAAATAGCTCCGGCAGCAGCTCCGCGTAGTCGATATCTGCGCTGTGGGCTGAGTCGTTGTCGTTCCCGGGGCACGTGTGCACCCCCACCGCGGCACGCTCGGCATCAGTGAGCTGATCGAGCACCCGGTTGATGAGCTCAATGAAGCCGCTGAGCGCCTGCGGACCCGCCCAGGGGGCGCGGAGATCGCGCCGGAGCGCGAGTCGCCCTTCGGTGAAGTCGATCGACACCCGCGCGGCCCCTGCCGCAAAGGAACGACGGATGTCCTCCGCGCACCCCGCGACGACGTCCGAGAGGAAGTCTTCGCGACGATACTCGCCAAGCCCGCCCTCCGGCACCATGAGCGAGAGCATCGAAGGCGAGATGACCGCCTGCTTGAGGGGCAGATCGGTGAGCTCGCGCGCGGCCGCCACGTCATCGGCAGCCCAGGCCTGGAAACGGAACGGGGCACGGGCGAGGCTCGGGATCACACGGTGATGCCCGTCCGCGAACACCGCGAACACGGGCCCGGCCGAGAGGTCTTCCGTACCGAGCGGGTAGCTCGCAAAGCTCTCGCGTCGCTGCTCTCCATCGCCCACGATGGGCGACCCGGTTGCGGCGAAGCGCTCGATCGTATCTGCCACCGCGCGATCCTGCTCCGCGCGGAGCTCAGCCCCCGTCGCCAGGCCCGTATCCGCGTCGAGCACCACCCGCTGCAGGCGGGCGGGGCGCGGCAAGGAGCCGACGGCCTCCGTGGGGAGGCCGTCGGCGGGCCAGGGCGTGAGTGAACCCTGGTCCACGGTGCTAGGCTCCGCGGACGGCGCGCGCCGCCTGCACCAGGTTCGTGAGGCTCGCCACCGTCTCCTCATAGCCACGAGTCTTGAGCCCACAGTCGGGGTTGACCCAGAGCTGCTCGCCCGGGATGCGCGCAGCCGCAATTCGGATCAGCTCCTCCTGCTCCGCCGCGCTCGGCACACGCGGCGAGTGGATGTCGTACACGCCGGGGCCGATGCCGCGCGAGTAGCCGTGATCGCCCAGCGGGTCAACGACGTCCATGCGACTGCGGGCCGCCTCGATGCTCGTCACATCGGCGTCGAGCCCATCGACGGCACCGATGATCTCGCCAAACTCGGAGTAACACAGGTGCGTGTGGATCTGCACCTCGCTCGCAGCGCCACTCGTCGCGAGGCGGAAGGACCCCACCGACCAGTCGAGGTACGCCGCCTGGCGATCGGCATCGAGCGGCAACAGCTCGCGCAGCGCAGGCTCGTCGACCTGCACGATGGTGATCCCAGCGGCAACCAGGTCGTCGATCTCGTCGCGAAGGGCGAGCGCGACCTGCTCGGCGGTGTCCGCGAGCGGCTGATCATCGCGCACGAACGACCACGCGAGAATCGTGACGGGGCCCGTCAGCATGCCCTTCACCGGCTTCTCCGTGAGCGACTGCGCGTAGGCCGACCACGCGACGGTCATCGGCGCGGGGCGAGACACGTCACCCCACAGGATCGACGGTCGGGTTGCGCGGGTGCCGTACGACTGAACCCAGCCGTTCTCGGTGACCGCAAAGCCGTCGAGCAGCTCCGCGAAGTACTGCACCATGTCGTTGCGCTCGGCCTCGCCGTGCACAAGCACGTCGAGCCCGATCTCCTCCTGCAGACGGATCACGCGTGCGATCTCCTCGCGCAGGAAGCCGTCGTAGGCGGCCTGATCGATCTCGCCGCGCACAAACGCCGCGCGGGCGGTGCGAATCTCGGTGGTCTGCGGGAATGAGCCGATGGTCGTGGTCGCGAGCTCGGGCACACCGATGCCGCGCTGCGCGTCCCGGCGCGCACCCTCGTCGGCACGGCTGCGGTCGGCGGACGTCACCGCAGCGGCGCGCTCTCGCACGCGCGCATCCCGCACCCCGGGAGCGCCCGCACGGTCGGCGAGGGCGGCCTCGGTGTCCGCGAGCTCCGCTTCGATGGCGGCAGCACCCTCGGCCAGGCCGCGCGCGAGCGTCGCGACCTGCGTCACCTTCTGATCGGCGAAAGCAAGCCACGACGCCAAGCGCGCGTCGAGCTTCGTCTCGTCAGCGACATCGTGCGGCACGTGCTGCAGGGAGTTCGAGGTGCCGATCACCGTGGCGATGCCCGCGTCCGAAATTCGCTGCGCCAGCGCAAGCGCAGCGCGGAGGTCAGTGCGCCAGATGTTGCGCCCATCGACCACGCCAGCCACGAGCTGCGTGCCAGCGAACGCGGCGGCAAGCGAGCCGTCTGCGAGCGCCTCCTCCGGGAGCGTGCCGCGCACAAGATCCGCCTGCACCGCCTCGACCGGCAGCGCGCCGAGTCGCGTGAGCGCCGCCGACGAGTCGCCGTACGGCGCAGTCAGGAGAATCGCGGGCCGCGCCGCGCCGACAGCGGGCGCGCCCAGGGTCGTGTACGCGCGCTCCACGAGCGCGAGCACCTCGGCGCGGGGCACCGAGAGTGAGTCGGACACGAGCGCGGGCTCGTCGAGCTGCACCCAGCGTGCGCCCGCTGCGGCGAGCGCGGCAAGCAGTTCTCCGTACACGGCGACGACCTCGTCGAGTCGAGAGATCGGCGCGAAGCCCTCTGCCGCGTCGTCCGCTGCCTTCGCAAGCAGCAGGTAGGTGACGGGCCCGACGAGCACGGGGCGCGACTCGATCCCCTGTTCGGCGGCCTCCGCGAGCTGAGCGACCAGCGCCGCGGCGTTCGCTGCGAGCGGCGTTGCGGCGCTCAGCTCTGGCACGCTGTAGTGGTAGTTCGTGTCGAACCACTTCGTCATCTCGAGCGGCTGGTGCGATTCGTCTCCGCGGGCAAGCGCAAAGTAGCTCGCGAGGTCGCTTCCGGTCTCAGCGACGTCGGCGAATCGGCTCGGGATCGCGCCGAGCGCGAGCGTCGCGTCGAGTACCTGGTCGTAGAAGCTGAAGCTCTCGGGCACCGCTCCCCCCGTCGCGGGGAGGCCCAGCTCGACGAGGCGGGCACGGGTCGCCGCGCGCAGCTCGCGCGCGGTGACGCGGAGCTGCTCCTCCGAGATCTTTCCCTTCCAGAACGCCTCAACCGCGCGCTTCAGTTCGCGGCGGCGGCCGATGCGGGGGTAGCCAAGGATGGTGGCCTGCGGCAGCGGAGCGACACCGGTCGGCGTAACGGGGTGGGCGGGAGCAGTCATGGGGGTCCTCCGGGAACGTGCGAGTTGAGACCCGGCGGGTGCCCCGGGCTCTCACACGCTAACCGCGCAGCGCGGCCCACCGCGCCCATGTTGCAGTGTATGAATTACGCCGTGTGACCTCAGGCTACGCCGCGTTACAGCGCGCGGCTGCGCACCCCGTATTCGATCGGGATCAGCCGAGGTACGGCTCGAGCTTCGCGAGCATTTCCGCGGTGACGTAGGCGCGCACGCGCGTGCCCTCCTCGACGTACTCGGTTTCGAGCACCCGGTTCCGCTCGTGCATCTCCGCGACGAGTTCACCTCGGTCGTAGGGCACGACAACGGTGACCTCGCGGTCGGGCACGGGCAGGGCGGCGTCGATCCTGCGCGAGAGCTCTTCGAGCCCCTCCCCGGTGCGCGCGGACACGAACACGGCATCGGAGACAAGCCCGTGCAGTACGAGACGCTGGGACTCGTCGATGAGGTCGGACTTGTTGAACGCGACGATCTCGGGGATGCCCTGTGCGTCGACCTCGGCAATGACCTCACGGACGGTGCGCAACTGCGCTTCAGGATCGGGGTGCGAGCCATCGACCACGTGGAGGATCACGTCGGCCTCCCCCACCTCCTCGAAGGTCGAGCGGAACGCTTCGACGAGCTGGTGCGGCAGGGCACGCACGAAGCCAACGGTGTCGGCGTAGGTGAAGCTGCGCCCATCGTCCGTCTCCGCGTGGCGCACGGCGGTGTCCAGTGTTGCGAACAGCTGGTTCTGCACGAACTCCTGCGTGCCGGTGAGGCGGTTCAGCAGGCTCGACTTACCGGCATTCGTGTAGCCGGCGATTGCCACGGAGGGCACCTCACCGCGCTTGCGGTTGGCTCGCTTCGCCTCGCGCGCCGGCGCCATCTGTGCGATCTGCTTGCGCAGCTTCGCCATGCGTGTGTGGATCTTTCGACGGTCGAGCTCCATCTTCGTCTCACCGGGGCCACGGGAACCCATACCCGCGCCGCCCGAGCCCACCTGGCCACCGGCCTGGCGCGACATCGACTCACCCCAGCCGCGCAGGCGCGGGAGGAGGTACTGGAGCTGCGCAAGCTCAACCTGCGCCTTGCCCTCGCGACTCTTCGCGTGCTGACTGAAGATGTCGAGGATCACCGCGGTACGGTCGATCACCTTGACCTTCACGACATCCTCCAGTGCACGGCGCTGCGACGGCGCGAGCTCGGTGTCCGCGACGACGGTGTCTGCCCCTACTGCGGCGACCAGCTCGGCAAGCTCTTGGGCTTTGCCCTTTCCGAGGTAGGTCGCGGGGTCCGGGTTCTGGCGGCGCTGCAGGAGGCCGTCGAGCACGGTGGCGCCCGCGGTCTCGGCGAGCGCGGCGAGCTCACGCAGCGAGTTTTCCGCGTTCTCGGACGACTTCTCGGAGTAGATGCCAATGAGCACCACGTTCTCGAGCCGCAGCTGGCGGTACTCAACCTCGGTAACGTCTTCGAGCTCCGTGGAGAGGCCCACCACGCGCTTCAGCGAGGCGCGGTCTTCACGCTCCATGCGGATCGCGTCGAGGTCGGCACCGAGCTCATCGTGGGCTTCATCTCCGAGCGCCAACGCGCCGCCCGTCAGGTCACGAATCACGGTCGCGGATTCGGCGCGCTCGGCGCGGCTCAGGAGGCGCGCGAGCGGATCCGAAGCCTCGGTCACGGCACTCTCGTGGTTCGACTCGTCGGTCAACACCTGGTCTGCATCTGCAGGAACACGTTTCGTCATCTGGCTTCCAGTGTACTTCGGGCGCGTCCCACCCGCACGGGTCGTTCGCCGACGGCGCAGGCGCAGCACCGGGCGCGGGGCTGCGATACTGGTTCAGTGAGCGAGCATTACTTCTCCGAGGCCCCGAGCGGCGATTTCCGACCCCGCGAGATCGAGGTGATCCTCGCTGGCGCTCCCCGCAGCGTGCAGACCGCGGGTGGCGTGTTCAGCCCAGAGCACCTCGACCGCGGTACGGAGATCCTGCTCCGCACCCTCGAGCGGATCGACGATGCTCGGCCTGGCCCGGTGCTCGACCTCGGCTGTGGCTGGGGACCGATCGCGCTCGCTGCCGCTCTGAGCGATCCCGATCGAGAGGTCTGGGCCGTTGATGTCAACGAGCGCTCGCGCGAGCTGACCCGCGCGAATGCTGCGCGTCTCGGGCTCGACGCCGTACACGTGGCAGCGCCCGAGGACGTTCCCGCAGAGCTGCGTTTCGGGGAGATCCACTCGAATCCGCCGATCCGAGTCGGAAAGGAGGTGCTGCACGGCATGCTGCAGCTCTGGCTCCCCCGGCTCGCTCCCGGTGGCGCGGCTCACCTCGTCGTCGCGAAGCACCTCGGCGCGGACTCCCTGCAGCGCTGGATCGCCACGGAGTTCACTGATCTCGCGGTCGAGCGCGTGGCCCGCGACAAGGGCTTCCACATCATCCGCGCCGAACGCGCGGCGTAGCGCCGAGCCACGGGCGGCGCGCTCGGCGTTCGCGACGCGCTACGCCTCGGGGAGTTCGATCTCGCCGGAGTACACGAGCTCAGCGGGCCCGTTCAGCGACACGTGCTCGCCCTCCTCGGTGGGGAACATGCGCACGGCCAGGCGGCCGCCCGGCACATCCACGCGCCAGTGGTTCGGCATTCCCTCGCCACCCCAGTGGCGGAATGCGAGCGCCGCAGCGGCGGTTCCCGTGCCGCAGGAGAGCGTCTCGCCCACCCCGCGCTCGTGTACACGCATGCGGATACGCGCCACCCCGTCAACGACCAGCGGATCCTCGGGAACGACAAACTCCACGTTTGCGCCATCGGCGGGCGCCGGATCGAGCGCCGGCGCCCGCGTGAGGTCCAGTCCCTCGAGCTCGTCGACGTGCGCGAGCGCAGTCACCACGTGCGGGTTGCCGAGGTCAATACCCAGGCCGGGGCGCGCAACCGGCAGGCCGTGCGCGGCAACCAGCCGCTCGGGCGCGAGGCGCCACCGCCCCAGGTCCACCGTGTAGCCCGAGACGCCAGCAAGCACGTCCTTCACGCCCGCGCGCGTGCCGATGGGCAGCGTGTCACGGCGCTCCGGCGCGACGAGTCCCTCTGAGATCAAGTAGTGCGCATACACGCGAATACCGTTCCCGCACATCTCCGCGGGCGTCCCATCCGCGTTCCAGTAGTCCATGAACCACTCGGCCTCGGGCTCCTCTGCAAGACTCGCCGCCCCCTCGGGGAGTGCCTTCGAGCGCACTGCGCGAATCACTCCGTCAGCGCCGATCCCGAAGTTGCGATCGCAGAGGAATCGGATCTGCTCCGGTGAGAGCGTGAGCTCACCCTCCGGATCAGTGAAAAGCACAAAGTCATTGCCCGTGCCGTGGCCCTTGGTAAACGAGAGGGTCGTCATTCCCCCAGTCTACGATGCGACGTGGCCATCGAGCTGCGTGTCGAGCCGTTTGCTACGCACCACCACGTCCGATCCTTCATAGCCGAGCGCGTCGTAGTACGAAACGACGCCCGTGTTCTCCGACCGCACCATCAGTTGCACTTTGGGGCACCCCATCGCGGCGAGACGCGCCTCGGCCTCCGCGACGAGCGCCCGGCCGATTCCCTCGCCCGCACGCTCGGCCGCGCTCGCGAGATAGTACAGCCAGCCACGGTGTCCGTCGTAGCCCGCCATCACTGAGCCCACGATCTCACCTGCGTCCTCCGCGACGAGAAACAGCTCCGGTTGCACGCGCAGCTTTCGCTCGATGTCCGCAACCGGGTCGTTCCACGGTCGCGTGAGCCCGCGCGCCCCCCACAGCGCGATCACGGCTGCGGTGTCGGCTTCGGCGAACTGGCGAATTCTGCTGGGCACGTGGGTCTCCTCCTTCCGCGGCCGGGCGCACGCGGAGCACCCACCCTATCCCCCGGGGTGACCGGACCGTGAGCCGCTGCTACGGTGGGGCCATGTCTGCACCGCCGCTCACCGACATCGATCTTCGCCACCTCGGACGCTGTGTCGAGCTCGCCGCGGAAGCGCTCGCCGACGGTGACGAGCCCTTTGGCTCGGTGCTCGTCGACTCGAGCGGGGCGGTGCGTTTTGCAGACCGAAACCGCGTGCGCGACGGCGACGCCACACAGCACCCGGAGTTCGCGATTGCGCGCTGGGCTGCGGCGCACCTCACGCCAGCGGAGCGAGCTGCCAGCACGGTGTACACCTCGGGCGAGCACTGTCCCATGTGCGCCGCCGCGCACGGCTGGGTGGGGCTTGGCCGCATCGTGTATGCCGCGAGCACGGCGCAGCTCTCCGACTGGCTCGCCGAATGGGGCATCGCCCCCGGCCCCGTTGCGCCGCTTCCCATTCAGCAGGTGGCGCCCGGTGTTCCCGTCGCGGGCCCCGCGCCCGAGTTCGAAGCTGAGCTCCGGGCGCTCCACGCACGCAGCCGAGGAATCAGTTCGGCTCAGCGCTGAGATCCGGGAGCACGCCAGGAGCGCGCCACTCGATGCCCGGGTAGCGTTTGAACCAGCTCACCTGCCGCCGCGCGTAGCGGCGTGTCAGTGCTTGAGTCTCAGCGATGGCTTCGGCCTCACTCATCGTGCCAGCGAGCTGCGCGAGCGCCTGAGCATAGCCGATCGCCCGGGATGCCGTGGGTCCTTGCTCGATCCCCTCAGGGATCAGCTCGCGGACCTCCTCGAGCAGGCCGTCAGCCCACATCCCGGTGACGCGCGCGTCGAGCCGGGCGACGAGCTCGGCCCGCTCCACGGTCACGCCCGCGATTCGGGTGTCGGGGTACCAGAGCGCCGGCTCCGCAGGCAGGGTGGTCCGTGCATCGCCCCCGAGCAGCGCGACCTCCAGCGCACGTACCACTCGGCGCGGATTCTGCCCGTCCACGCTCGCCGCGGTCTCGGGTGACAGCTCAGCAAGCCGAGCGAGGAGTGGCGCGACGCCCTGCTCCGCGAGCTGCGCCTCCAACGCGGCTCGGGTGTTCTCGTCGCGCGGCGGAAACTGAAAGTCAAAAATGACGCTCGACATGTACAGGCCCGAGCCGCCGATTAGGATCGCGTCGGCTCCGCGGGCATGGATCTCGTCGATCACCGCGCGAGCGACCGGCTGGTACCACGCAACCGTCGCTTCCGTAGCGGGTGCGAGCACGTCGAAGAGGTGGTGCGGAATTCCGCGCCGCTCGGCCACCGGCAGCTTGGCGGTGCCGATGTCCATTCCCCGGTAGAACTGCATCGCGTCCGCGTTGACGACCTCGGCTGGTCGGCCACGTTCGGCAAGCGCCTCAGCGAGATCGAGCGAGAGGGCAGACTTGCCCGTGCCTGTGGCGCCCACGACGGCCCAGAGCGCAGGACCGCGTGCTCCCGGTGCAATGTTCACTGCGGCGGGGGTGGCGCGCGTCGGCCCGGCTTCGCTCATCGCGCGCGAAGCGTGGGCAGGCCAAGGCTCACCGCACGGGGTGCGGTGCTGTCCCCACTCGGTGCCGGCACGCCGCAACTCTCCGCCTGGCGGCGATCCCAAGCGTCGCCCGCCCGCGTGCGGCGCAGCCGATACACGTCGGGAACCTCGTCCGCAATCACAAAGAAGGGAGCCGCGGCCGTGACCTGGACGGTGACCACATCGCCTGGGCGAGGCTCGTCGGCGCCCTCGGGGACGGCAAAGTGGACCAGGCGGTTGTCCTCCGCGCGCCCAGAAAGCCGCCGGGTTGCGGCGTCCTTGCGCCCCTCGCTCACCGCGACCAGCACCTCGACGGTCCGGCCAATCTGGGCCTGATTCTCCTCAAGCGAGAGGCGCTCCTGGAGTGCCATGAGTCGCTCGTAGCGCTCCTGCACGATCTCCTTCGGGATCTGGCCCTCCATCGTCGCCGCGGGAGTGCCCGGGCGAATCGAGTATTGGAAGGTAAACGCGCTTGAGAACCGCGATGCTTCAACGACCCGGAGCGTGTCTTGGAAGTCTTGCTCGGTTTCGCCCGGGAATCCCACAATGATGTCGGTGGTGATCGCGGCATTGGGGATCTGCTCGCGCACCGAATCGAGGATCCCGAGGAACTTCTTCGATCGGTACGAGCGGCGCATGGCCTTGAGCACGGTGTCCGAGCCGGACTGCAGCGGCATGTGCAGCGAGGGCATCACATTGTGAGTCTCAGCCATCGCGGCGATAACGTCGTCCGTGAAGGCGGCCGGGTGCGGGCTCGTGAAGCGCACGCGCTCGAGCCCTTCAATCTCCCCCATCGCGCGCAGGAGCTTGCCGAAGGCCTGGCGGTCACCGAACTCGACACCATACGTGTTGACGTTCTGGCCGAGCAGCGTGACCTCGATCGCGCCGTCGTCGACGAGCGCCTGCACCTCCGCAAGGATGTCGCCGGGGCGACGATCCTTCTCCTTGCCTCGCAGGGCAGGCACGATGCAGAAGGTGCACGTGTTGTTGCAGCCCACCGAAATCGACACCCAGCCACTCGACGCGGAATCGCGCTTCGTTGGCAGTGTCGAGGGGAACACCTCGAGGGCTTCGAGGATCTCGACCTGTGCTTCTTCGTTGTGGCGCGCCCGCTCGAGCATCGCCGGCAGCGAGCCCATGTTGTGCGTCCCGAACACCACGTCCACCCAGGGAGCCTTCTCCACGATGGTGCCCTGGTCCTTCTGCGCGAGGCAGCCCCCCACCGCGATCTGCATGCCCTCGCGACCGCGCTTCACGCCAGCAAGGTAGCCGAGCTGTCCGTAGAGCTTGTTTGCCGCGTTTTCACGCACGGCGCACGTGTTGATCACCACAACATCCGCGTCCGCGGGATCCGTGGCCGCGATGTATCCGGCAGCGTCGAGCGAGCCCGAGAGCCGCTCGGAATCGTGCACATTCATCTGGCAGCCGAGAGTGCGCACGCTGTAGCTACGCGGGGAACCGTCGGGGCGGAGGGCCGCGGGCGACGGAGCAATCACGGTGGGTTCTGCCGATGCAAGACTCATACGCCTAGTTTACCGGCGCGCCACACAGTCTCCTGCACACCAGGGCCGGCCGATCCGGTTACTGGAACCGGACGCCGCTGCCGCTGCGCCCGCCGCGACTGGTGCCGTCGAGCGCCTCGCGCACCGCGCGGCTCGCAGGCTCCCCGGACCAGCCACGTCTGGCGAGGAAGCCGAGGAGACGCCGCTCGGCAACGGCACGATCGAGTCCGCCGAGCTTCCCCGCGCGTGCGACGGCGGCCTCGCGCAGCAGCGAGAATTCCTCTTCGTCGTCGAGTTCACCGATCGCTGCCTCGATGACAGCATCGGGCAGTCGGCGCTCGCGCAGCTTGATGCGGATCTGTGACCGACTGGCACGCTTCGTGTCGCGAAGCTTCTCCGTGACCGCGCGCGCCAGTCCCGCATCGTCAAGGTACAGCCGTTCCTCAAACTCGGCGATGACGACGTCCACGTCATGCGCTGCGTGCTCGAGTCGCAGCAGTTCCTCACGGAGTTCACCGCTCGAGCGGGCTCGGCGTGCGAGCAGCCGCACGCCGGCATCGTGCGCCGCCTGCCCGGCCTCGTCGGCTCCGTTCTCATCGTCGCTCTCGCCGGCGATCCCGGCCCCGCCTTCATCTTCAATTTCGTCCCCACCGGTACCGAGCTCGGTCGGGAGATCCGACCCGGCCTCCGAGACGCGCTCGGCCCGCGCGGCGCGGGTGAGCTCGCTCGCACGAGTGAGGTGATCCCCCAGCGCGGAGATCACAGCCGTACGTTCGCTTCGCATTGCGCGCGGCGCAGGCGCAGTCGCCTCGGTCTCGCTGCTGACCTGTGCGTCGACGTCTGCGCAGGCGTCGGCTTCAGCCTCAGCATCGGCCTTGCCGATGGGCGCGGACTCCGCGTCACGGACCGGCTCAGCCCACGCACGCTGCCGGAGCATGCCACGCAGCTCGATTACCTCGGCGAGATTTCCCCGGTCGGGGCCCGCCCCCGCGGTGGGTTCACCGGGGGGCGGGAGAAAGCGGACGGCCACGGGTTACGCGCTCGCCCGCTCGGCGGGCTTCGCCGCGGGCGCCTTCGCAGCAGTCGCGGGCTTCACAGGCGCGGCCTCCGCGGCCGGGGTTCCCTCCGCCGGCGTTGCCTTCGCATCTGCCGGAGCTTCCTCGCTCCGACCGTTCACACCGAGCTTCGTGAGGATCTTCTCCTCAATCTCGGCGGCAATGTCGGCGTGCTGGATGAGGAAGCGTCGCGCGTTCTCCATGCCCTGGCCCAGCTGGTCGCCATCGTAGGTAAACCACGCGCCGCTCTTCTTGATCAGCCCTTGCTCAACGCCGTAGTCGATGAGCGAGCCCTCACGCGAGATTCCAATGCCGTAGAGAATGTCGAATTCAGCCTGCTTGAAGGGCGGGGCCATCTTGTTCTTCACAACCTTGACGCGGGTGCGGTTGCCCACCGCTTCGGTGCCGTCCTTCAGCGTCTGGATGCGACGGATGTCGAGGCGCACGGAGGCGTAGAACTTCAGGGCCTTGCCACCCGAAGTCGTCTCGGGGCTGCCGAAGAAGACACCCACCTTTTCACGAAGCTGGTTGATGAAGATACACGTGGTCTTCGTTGCGTTCAGGCTGCCGGTGATCTTCCGGAGCGCCTGCGACATCAGTCGCGCCTGCAGGCCCACGTGGCTATCGCCCATCTCGCCGTCGATCTCCGCCTTGGGAACGAGTGCCGCCACAGAGTCGATCACGACGAGGTCGACCGAGCCCGAGCGAATCAGCATGTCGGCGATCTCAAGCGCCTGCTCACCCGTGTCGGGCTGCGCGACGAGCAGGGCGTCGATGTCTACGCCCAGCTTCTGTGCGTACTCGGGATCGAGCGCATGCTCCGCATCGATGAACGCTGCGATGCCGCCCGCGCGCTGCGCGTTCGCGATCGCGTGCAGCGTGAGCGTCGTCTTTCCCGACGACTCGGGGCCGTAGATCTCAACGATGCGACCGCGCGGAAGTCCGCCAATGCCGAGCGCGACATCCAGTGCGACGGAGCCTGTGGGGATCACCTCGACGGGCGCGCGCTCCTGGCTCCCCATGCGCATGATCGCGCCCTTGCCGAAGTTCTTGTCAATCTGTGCGAGAGCGACTTCGAGCGCCTTTTCGCGGTCCTTGGGTGCGGCCATGTTCATGCTCCTTGTGTTCTGGCGGATCGCTCCGCGCGCGGTGCTGCCTACCGACTGTCTCGGCCCCGTGTGGGGCAGACAAGGCATTGGTGTGTGTTGCGCTTCACACCCTAGAAGCACCCTCCGACATTCGCTGTCGAAGCCATACTTCCGGGGATGATCCGTCGCGAACCTCACCTGTGGACGAAGCTAGCACCCATCGAACACATGTTCGAACCAACCCTCGGCGTGTTGCGCCGAATTAGTCGCGCGGCTCGCGCAGTCCGCGACCGTGTCGCCGCTCAACCGACACTTGCAGATCCACGCACAGGGCGGCCCACACATCTCGTGCGGGAACGCCGCGCTCAAGCGCGTCATTCGGGGTTCCACCCAGCACCCCGAGCCAGTGATCGCGCAACAGCACGCCTGAGTACTGTTCACCAAACTCCTCGGCGCACGCACGCCGGAACTCACTCAGTCGCATTCACCCCTCCCCTTCTGCTCCTTCCTCACCAACGGCAAAGCGCCCGCCCCCGGTGTGGGGTCGGGCGCCAAACCGCACGTTCACCGCGCGGAAGCCTGCCGGCGGCGCACGCTAGGACACAAGCTCGGGCGCGAAACCCGAAACCAGTTCCGCGGGCACCGTGTCGGGTACGCGGTTCGCAAGCGGCATCGACAGCCCCTCGACGATCGCGAGACGCTCACTCACCTCGCCCATAATCACGGACAGCGGGGTATCCAGCGCATCGGCGACCGCGGCGAGAATCTCGCTCGAGGCCTCCTTCTGGCCGCGCTCAACCTCGCTCAGGTACCCGAGCGCGACGCTCGCATCCCCGGCAACCTGGCGCAGCGTGCGACCCTTCTGTTGACGGAAGTCACGAAGCACGTCGCCGATCTCCTGACGCATCAGCACCATGTGGACCCTCCTTCACTGCACTTCCCCTGCGGGTTGTGCATCCACCCTACCCGCTGCAGCGCATATCTCCGCCGCGGGAACTCCACCCATTCTGGGAGGCGTCACTGGGAACAACTTCGACACTACCTCGTCTATTCCTGAAACTTCGCTGAACTTGAGTCAACTCCACTCAGGTTTTGCTCAATTCCCAGGAAACGCTTCGATCACGCCTCGAATTCTGGGTGTTCTCGCGCGATTGCCGCGTCAAGCGCGTCGAGCGCCGCATGGACCGTGCTCGCCCTGATCGCGGCACGATCACCCGTCAACACGAGTGGGATCGCGAGCGCCCGCTCACCGATGCTCACGCCGAGCCATACGGTCCCGGCCGACTGGCCGGTCTGCGGATCGGGATCGGGGCCGGCAACCCCGGTCGTGGCAATGCCCACCTCGGCATCGCGGACGAGCGACTCAGCGCTGCCAGCCGCCGCAGCGCGCGGCACCGCGCAGGCACGACGTACGCCGCGCGCCATCTGCCGCGCGACCTCCGCGTCGACCGGACCCTTTCGGCGGAGCAGCGCCGGGTCCACCCCCAGCAGTGAGGCCTTGAGCGCGGTGTCGTACGCGACGACCGCACCGGAGAACACCCGAGATGCGCCGGGAACCGACACGAGCGCGTCAGCAAGCGCGCCGCCAGTGAGAGACTCCGCGACCGCGATGCGAATCCCCGCGGCTGCCGCGCGAGCAATCACGTTCGACGCAGCGACCGTGGCGCCCCCGCTCGGGGCCGCACTAGGCGCGGCCACCGCCACCACGCCCGGTGCGAAGGAACGCAAGCACGTAGTCGATACCGCTGAGCACAGTGAGCACCACGGCGATGGTCATCGTGATGATGTTCGCCCAGACCGCGATCGGAGCTGCGCTTCCCAGAACGTCAGCAAGCGGCAGGAGCGCGAGCGTGATCGCAACAGACTGCGCCACCGTCTTGAGCTTGCCCATCCATGCTGCGGCAACCACGACGTCGCTCGCGATCATGAGTCGGTGCACGGTGATGCCAACCTCGCGGATGAGCACAATGATGGTCACCCACCACGGCAGCTCCCCCAGGACCGAGAGCCCCACGAGCGCCGCTCCCGTGAGGAACTTGTCGGCAATCGGATCGAGCAGTTTGCCGAGATTCGTGATCAGCCCACGCGAGCGCGCGATGTGGCCGTCCCAGGCGTCGGTCGCGATAGCGATCACAAAGAACGCGGCGGCGGCCCACCGCAAGCCACCGTGGGCTCCCCCATCTGCGAGCAGCATCCACAGGAAGAACGGCGTCGCGATGATCCGCGCTCCCGTGATGACATTCGGGGCGTTCCAGTTGCTCGGCCGATCGGCCACCTGCTGCTCAGCCATGTGTGTTAGTCCCGTCCCGTCAGTTGCCACGCGTCTTCGTCGTCATCGCCGTCGACTTCTTCGAGGCTGTCTTGGTACTTCGCGATTGGATCGTCGTACCGATCATCAACCACGTTGAGGGCGGTTGTCGCGTATTCCGTGAGCGGCTCGAGCACGGCGGTCTCGGGATCCGAGGCGTCGCTCGGCTCCGCGGTCGCGACAGTCGCAGCGTCGCTCTCGCCGGCAGCGACGAACGGTGCTGCGCCCGGCACCGCCGCCGCACCAGCGCCAGCCGGGGATGTTGGGGGGACCGGCTGCACGGGCGGAGCCGTGGGCGTCGGCGGTGCAGGCGGAGTGCCGCCCTTCAGTCGTGCAAGCACCTCGGGAAGCTGTTCGGGCGTGACGAGCACATCGCGAGCCTTTGAGCCCTCCGACGGTCCGACGATGTCGCGCGACTCCATGAGGTCCATGAGGCGACCCGCCTTCGCAAAGCCAACGCGCAGCTTGCGCTGCAGCATTGAGGTGGAACCGAACTGCGACGTGACGACAAGCTCAACGGCGGCAAGGAGCACCTCGAGATCGTCTCCGATGTCCTCATCGATGTCCTTCTTCTCCGCAGCTTGCGCCACGTCGGCGCGGTATTCGGGCTGCGCCTGGGCCTTCACGTGCGCCACGACCTGCGCGATCTCAGACTCATTGACCCACGCGCCCTGGACGCGCATGGGCGTCGACTCGCCGTTCAGCAGGAGCAGGCCATCACCCTGGCCGATGAGTCGTTCAGCGCCCACCTCATCGAGGATGACGCGGGAGTCCGTGCCCGAGGCCACCGCGAACGCGTATCGGCTCGGCACGTTCGACTTGATCACACCGGTGACCACGTTGACGGACGGGCGCTGCGTAGCGAGCACCAGGTGGATACCTGCGGCGCGGGCCAGCTGCGTAATGCGCTGGATCGAGTCTTCGACGTCGCGCGGGGCGATAAGCATGAGGTCTGCGAGCTCGTCGACCACGACGAGGAGATACGGGTAGGGCTTCAGCACACGCTGGCTGCCCGCCGGGAGCACGATCCCGCCCGAGCGAACCGCCTCGTTGAAGTCGTCGATGTGACGGAAGCCGAAGCTCGCCAAATCGTCGTACCGCATGTCCATCTCTTTCACGACCCACTGCAGCGCCTCGGCCGCCTTCTTTGCGTTCGTGATGATGGGGGTGATGAGGTGCGGAACGCCCTGGTAGACGGTCAGCTCCACGCGCTTCGGGTCGACGAGCACCATGCGAACCTCCGCGGGGGTGGCCCGCATGAGGATGCTCGTGATCATCGAGTTGATGAAGCTGGACTTACCTGATCCCGTGGCACCGGCGACCAGGAGGTGCGGCATCTTCGCGAGGTTCGCGACGACGAAGCCGCCCTTCACGTCCTTCCCGACGCCGATCGTCATGGGGTGCGTGCTGCGCTGCGCCCGGTTCGAGCGGAGCACATCGCCCAGCGCGACATTCTCACGGTCCTTGTTCGGGATCTCGATACCGATGGCGCTCTTCCCGGGGATCGGCGACAGGATGCGCACCTCGTTCGAAGCGACCGCGTACGACAGGTTCTTCGAGAGCGCGGTAACCTTCTCCACTTTGACGCCGGGGCCAAGCTCAACCTCGTACTGCGTGACCGTGGGTCCGCGAGAGAAACCAGAGACGCGAGCATCAACCTTGAACTCCTCGAACACGCGGCCGATCGCCGCCATGATCGCGTCGTTTGCTTCGGTGTGCGTCTTCGGGGCGTCGCCGGCGGAGAGCGCTCCCTGGTCGGGAAGGCGATACTCGAGCTGCTGCGCAGGGTCGTGCGCTGGGGCAACCTCAAAGGGGGTGGTCGCCGCCGCAGCTGCGGGCTCCGCTGCCGCGGGTGCCGGTGCCGGTGCGAAGTTGTCCCAGGAATCGTCGCCGAGTCCCGACGCTGATGCGCCGCCCAACTCCTCGACCGCGGCCTCCGCCTGGTCGAGGTCGTCAAAGAGTCCGTCAGCGAACGCCTCGTTCACCGGCGCGGGATCGGGGGTAAGCGCTGAGTCGAACGCGACCGCACGCGCGGGAGCTTCGGTCTCAGCCAAGCCAGCGCCGCCATCCAGTGCCGCGTCGAGGCCGGCCTGATCCCCCGCGTACTCGGGATCTTCCTCACGGCCGGAGGCGTTGCGGCGCCACCACGGGAGCGCGCCGGGCTCGGGCTCTTCGTCCTCGATATCAAAGAGCGGCTGCTGCGTGCTCCGGTCACGCTTCACCTTTGTCTTGGGTGCGGGCGCTTCCGCCCCCTCGGGCGTCGGCTCGGCCTCGGACACCCCAAACAAGAAGACGTACGCCTCGCGCAGGCGCTTGATAATGCGACCGGGCGGGGTCTTCGTGACAATGAGCACCGAGAACAACAGGAGCAGCGAGAAGAACGGCGCGGCCACCCAGATCGTCAGAGCAAGGAGCGGGGTGCCCACCATCCACCCGAGCAAGCCGCCGGCTTCCGCGAGCGCAGGCATGCCCTGCCGCGGATGAGGTTGCCCGCCATAGATGTGCGTAAGGCCGGCAACCGCGGTGATCGCGAGAAAGAGACCAATCGCGATGCGCCGATTGTCCGTCACGCTCGACGGGTGATTAAAGAGCCACAGTGCGAAGCCGACCATGATGATCGGCAGGCCGAAGGCCACACGCCCCAGAATGCCGCCGAACGACCAGGCATCGAGCTGCACGGCCACCGGGTTGCCGATGAGGAACCACTCGATCACGGCACCGATCACCGCGAGCAGCACGAGCAGCAGCGGGACGCTGTCGCGTCGATCCTCCGGCGCGAGCGGCTCAACCCGGAACGCGCGCGCAGCGCCGCCCACAGCGTGGGCGAGCCCGTTCCAGGCGCGCACAAGCACGCCGTCGCTCGGCTGCGCTTCTGCGAGCACCTTCGTCTTCGCGGTCGCTCGCGAAGCCTGCGTGCGGGATCCCCGCGACGCAGTGCTCCCTGATTTCGAGCGCGACGAAGCTTTACTAGCCATGCCTTCAAGGGTACGTTCGACCACCGACATTCGCGAGATGACGCTCCGACCGGCCCGGAATGCGCGCCTCCGCGCCGGTTTCAGCAGGTACGGCTAGACTCGATCGTCATGAGTGCTCCCGCGCTTCGCGCCCGTTACGCGACGCCTCAAGAAATCAGTTCCTGGGATACCCTTCTCGCAGACAACCCCGACGGGGGTGATTTCCTCGTCTCCACCACCCTTGCGGACACCAAGCGCACGGTCGCTTGGCAGCCCCGCTACGTCGTGTTCGAGCGGGCCGACTCCCGCGTGAGCGTCACGCTCGTCCTTGAGCGCAAAGTCCCCCTGCTGGGGCGGCTCTGGTACATCACTCGCGGCCCCGCCGTGACCGAGCTCAACGGGCTCGCGGAGCATGTTGCCGCGCTGCGAGACCTTGCGCAGCGCGAAGCGCGCAGCGTGTTCGCCATCACGTTCGAACCGCCCATCGCGGTGAGTGAGCTGAGCGAGCTCGAAGGACCGGCGCCTGCACCGCTCGCCGCGCTCGGCGCGGTGCGCCGCCCCGCGATCCAGGGCAGCGCGAGCACCGCAATCGTGTCGCTCGAGCGGAGCGAGGACGAGCTCATCGCGAGCTTCGACAAGAAGTGCCGCAACATGATCCGCCGCGCGCAACGCGACGGGGCGATTGTCGAGCAGCTCCCGGCATCCGAGGAGACCTTCGGCCACATGCACCGCCTCATGCGGCTGGTGGGCGGCGGCACCGCGAACCTTGCACTGCGGCCGAAGTCGTACACCGAGTCACTGTGGCGAGGCTTCGCGAGCGCGGGCCAAGGGCAGTTCTACGCGATCAACGTCGACGGCACCCCCGCGGTGATGAGCTACATGATCGTCATCGGCAAGCGCGCGTTCTACAAGGACGGCGGCTCCGAGCGCGATCGCGTCTCCCCTGGCATGTCGAACCTGCTGATCTGGCAGATGATGCTCGATGCGCAGGCGGCCGGCGCGACGGAGATCGACCTCGTGGGCATCGCACCCGCGTGGGCCACGAGCACCGCCGATCACCCCTCGTATGGGCTCGGGCTCTTCAAGCTCTCGTTCGCTCGCGAGCGTACGGACTACATCGGCGCCTTCGATCTGCCGATCAAGGCGGGCGCCTACCGGTTGTGGCAGCGGATCGGCGAGCGCGTGGTCGCCAAGCTACACCGCTCGAAGTACCAGGACATCGGGCTGTACTAGCCACACAGGCGTCTCACACGACAGCCACCCTGCAGCGCTCCTCATTCCGCACTGCAGGGTGGCTGTTGGAGTTTTGGCTGGCTACCCGCGGCCGAGCTTGCGGCGGAGGGTGCCGGCGATCTCGGTGATCTCGGGTGAGCGCATCGCGAGCAGCGCCATGAGGTACACAAGTCCCACCGCGATCCCCACCACGATCGCGAAGGCAAAGGACTGCCAAACGTTGTAGGCGGGCACCCAGTGCTGCAGCGCAAGGCTCACACCCAAGCCAGCGAGCACCGCAGGCAGCACCGCGAGCGTGAATCGCACCATACTGCCCAGCACGCGCTGCCCATCGATCCGGCCGATCTTTCTGCGCAGCAGGATGGTGCCGACGAGGGCCTGCGCAAATGTGGCGATTGAGTACGCAAGTGTGACCGCTGCGCCACGAATGTCTGCGGGCACCCACAGGCACGTCACCGCGAGCACGATGAAGAGCCCCTGCTGCACACAGGTGAAGATGAACGGCGTGCGCGTATCAGACAGCGCATAGAACGAGCGCTGCACGATGAACAGGAAGCTGAACGGCGCGAGGCAGAGCACGTAGGTGCGCAGCACAAGCGCAAACTGCTCGACCTGCAGCGGGGAGCCGCGCTCAATGAGCGGGCTGAGGAACGTTGCGGCGGCGAAGATCGCGCCGGCGGCGAACACCATCACGAGCGACACCTGGCGCACCGAGGCGGAGAAGTCCGCCCGGAAATCTGCCATGCGACCGTCGCGTCCCGCCTCGGCGAAACGTGTGAAGTACGCGGTCGCAAGCGACACCGCGAGTACCGAGTGCGGCATCATGAGCACCAGCCAGGCGTTCCCGAGCGAAGCCGACGAGGGCCCCTGGCCGGTCGCCGTGCCCACCACGTTCGAGGTCACCCAACCGCCGATCTGGATCACGGCGATCATGGCGAGGCTCCAGCTCGCGATCTTTGCGGTTGCACCGAGGCCCATCCCCCGCCACACGAAGTCGGGGCGATAGCTGAGGCCCGCCCGGCGCCACGAGGCGAAGAGGATGAGCGCCTGCGCCACGACGCCGAGCGTCGCGCTGCCCGCAAGCACCGCGATTGCGAGTCCGTTCCAATCGCCGGGGGCACGCGCACCGGTGGGGTCGGCGCCGAACCACATCATGAAGAGCACGATGCCCGCGATGCTGATGATGTTGTTCAGCACGGGCGCCCAGGTGTACGGGCCGAACACGCTCCGCGCGTTCAGCACCTCCCCCATCACCGTATAGATTCCGTAGAACAGGATCTGCGGCAGGCACCAGTAGGCGAAAGCGGCAGAGAGCGCCAGCTGGTCGGCGGGCCACGAGAGCTGGAATAGCCATACGAGGAGCGGCGCGCCGAGCATCGCGAGCGCCGTGATGATCGTGAGCGCAACGATCACGAACGTGAGCACTTTGTTGATGTAGCCGGTGCCGCCGTCAGGATTCCGTGCGGCGCGCACGATCTGCGGCACAAGCACGGCGTTCAACATGCCGCCGAGCAAGATCGTGTAGACCGTGTTCGGCAGCATGTTGCCGTTCGCAAACGCGTCGGCCGAGATCGAACTCGTCTGGCCGATCGCGGCGGCGAGCACGATCACTTTGGCGAGGCCGAGAACTCTCGAGAGGATCGTTCCCGTCGCCATGACGGCGCTCGCGCGCAGCAGGCTCATCTGTCTAGTCCTTTGTGGGTTCCGCGGGTGCTGCCTCGGCGGGCTTCGCCTTCCGGGCCGCGGCCTTCGCGCGAAGCTCGTGCGCCCAGTCGAGGGTGCGACGCAGGGCGTACTTTCCGGGGAGCACGGGGATCTCCCACGCGCCCGAGAACTGCACGGCGTGCCCCCCGAAGGTGCGCTTGAACGTCGTGAAGCCGGTCCACTCGTCCGGCACATCGTCGCGCGCTGAAATCCCGTAGAAATCGAAGGTGCTGAGCCCCCGCGCTTTGGCGTCGAGCATCAAATACGCGATGAACGGCCCGGAGATGTGCATGCTCACGTTCGAGGTGTCACGGCCCACGTAGAGGTAATACCGAGTGTCCTCGTCGTCGACGACGTAGCCGACCACCTTGGTCTCGCCATCCTGCTTCGCGGTGAATACCCGGGCGATGCCCTCGTCCACCAGTCCACGGAAGTGCGTGAAGTACTCGCTATCGCGCACCTCGAACGAGCGCGTCTCGCCCGTCTGGCGGAGCAGCTCGATCCCCAGCTGGTAGTCCGCCTCGTCCGCCAGCTCAGCGAAGCTGTAGCCGCGCTTTGCCGCGCCGCGGTACTGCTTGCGGCGGGTGGTGTTCATGCCGGCAATGATGTCTTCCTCACTCTGCGTGAGGTCGACCACGTGCGTGCGGCTGGGCTGGAATCCCGTGAGCATGCGCTTGCCGCGCTTCCCCGCTTGCGCGGGGGTGATCGGCAGCGAGGGTTCGATGATCAGGCGGTAGCAGCCGAGCTGCTTGGCCTGCGCCTTCGCGTGGGCAATCGCCGCGTCGAGGCCGCGCTCGTCACGCACTACCGGCCCGTAGGGCAGGTAGAGGTAGGGGCCGAGCGAATCGCGCACGATTCGCCCGAAGTAGTGCCAGTCGGGGCCGGAGCCAGAGATGACTTTCTCTCCGAGCTCCGACTGGAACTGCCACCAGCGTTCAGTCTGGAAAAAGTTGGCCATACTCCCTACACCACCACGACGACGGGCACGATCATCGCCTTGCGGCGCAGCTTGGTGCCGACCCAGCGACCGACGGTGCGGCGCGTGATCTGCTGCAGCTGGTGGTGATCGGTGATCCCGTCCTTCATGGCATCCTCAAGCGCCTTCGCGACCTGGGGCTTGATCTTCTCGAAGACGTGCTTCTCCTCTGCGACACCCTTCGCGTGGATGTCGGGGCCGGACACGATCTGCCCGAGTGTGGTCTCCACAACGGTGATGACCGAGATGAAGCCCTCCTCGGCGAGCGTGCGACGGTCGCGCAGATCGTCCTCGGTGACCCGACCAACGCTCTTGCCGTCGACGTAGATGAAGTCGATATCGAGCTGGCCGACGGGCCGTGCGACACCGTCAACGAGATCAACGACCGTGCCGTTCTCGGCGATCACGGTGCGATTCTGCGGCACCCCGGTCTCGATCGCGAGCGCGGCATTCGCGACGAGCATGCGGTGCTCGCCGTGAATCGGCATCACGTTCTTCGGGCGCACGATGTTGTAGCAATAGAGCAGCTCGCCCGCGGACGCGTGGCCCGAGACGTGCACCTTGGCGTTGCCCTTGTGCACGACGTTGGCGCCGAGCTTGATCAGCCCGTCGATCACGCGGTACACAGAAGTCTCATTGCCTGGGATCAGGCTCGACGCGAGGATGACGGTGTCGCCCTCACCAACCTCGACCTGGTGCTCACGGTTCACCATGCGGCTGAGCACTGCCATCGGCTCACCCTGCGAACCGGTGGACATGTACACGATCCGATGATCGGGGATGTCGCCGCTCTTCTTGAGGTCGACAAGCACGCCCTCGGGAACGTCGAGGTAACCCAGGTCGGCCGCAATCTTCATGTTGCGCACCATCGAACGGCCGAGCAGCACGACGCGGCGGCCATTCGCCTGGGCCGCATCCAGCACCTGCTGCACGCGGTGCACGTGGCTCGAGAAGCTCGCCACCACGACCTTGCCGCTCGTCTTCGCGATGACCTGCTCGATAACGGGACCGATGTTCTTCTCGGGCGAGGTGAAGCCCGGCACATCGGCGTTGGTCGAGTCGGTCATGAAGAGGTCAACGCCCTCCTCGCCGAGTCGCGCGAACGCGCGCAGGTCAGTAATGCGACCGTCAAGCGGCAGCTGGTCCATCTTGAAGTCGCCCGTGCCGATCACCATGCCGGCATCGGTGCGGATCGCGACCGCGAGCGCGTCGGGGATCGAGTGGTTCACCGCGATGAACTCAAGATCGAACGGGCCGAACTGCACACGCTCGTCCTCCGCGACCACCTTCGTGACGGGGCGGATGCGGTGCTCCTTCAGCTTCGCCTCAACAAATGCGAGGGTGAGCTTCGAGCCGACGAGCGGGATGTCCTCGCGCTTCTTCAGCAGGTAGGGGACGCCACCGATGTGGTCCTCGTGGCCGTGCGTGAGGACGACCGCGACGATATCGCCGAGGCGATCCTCGATCTTCGAGATATCGGGCAGGATGAGGTCAACACCGGGGTGCTGGACCTCGGGAAAAAGCACGCCGCAGTCAACGACGAGCAACTTGCCGTTGATCTCGTAGACGGTCATGTTCCGGCCGACCTCGCCGAGGCCGCCGAGCGGCGTGATGCGCAGTGTTCCCTGCTCGAGGGCGGGGGGCGCGTAAGGGGGGTTGGGCACAAAGCCTCCTGTTTGTTAGCGGGTGGTGCCTGCGATCTTGGGCAGGGCACCGCCGGCAGCCGCATTGCGGTCCGGCCTGAAGTTTGAAAGGTCGACGCCGGGGACGTCGCTGACGAGCGCGAGCTCGTCTTCGATGAGTGCGGCCTCCCACTCCTCCGGCCCCACGAGGGGAAGCCGGACGCGCGGGCTGCCGATACGGCCGAGGCCGTGCAGGATGTACTTCGCCGCGACCGTGCCGGGAACGTGCGTCATCACGGCGCGCACGAGGGGCTCGAGGCTCTGGTGTGCGTCGCGCGCGGTGTGCAGGTCTCCTGCGTTCACGGCGTCGATGATGGCGCGGTACGGCGCCGCGGCGATGTTCGCCGTGACCCCGATGAGGCCGGTCGCGCCGATCGCGAGGTGCGGCAGCACGTTTGCGTCGTCGCCCGAGAAGTACATGAGATCGGTCTGGTTCAGCACACGGCTGACCTCGCTGAAGTCGCCCTTGGCGTCCTTCACCGCGAGAATGTTCGGGTGCTTCGCGAGACGGAGGATCGTCTCGTACGTGATCGGTACGCCGGTGCGACCGGGGATGTCGTAGAGGATCACGGGCAGGTCGGTCGCGTCGGCGACCATGCGGAAGTGCGTGAGCAGGCCCGCCTGGGTGGGCTTGTTGTAGTACGGGGTGACGATCATCACACCGTCTGCGCCCGCCTTTTCGCTGGCGCGGTACAGCTCAATCGCGTGCGCGGTCTCGTTCGAGCCACCGCCCGTGATGATCTTTGCGCGGCCACCGGAGACCGACTTTGCCACCTCAACGAGTTTGAGCTTCTCAGGGTCCGTCAGCGTGCTGGTCTCGCCAGTGGTACCCGTGACGACAATGCCGTCGGCGCCACTGACGATGCAATCGTCGATGTGCTTCTCCACAGCAGGCCAATCGACCTCGCCGTCCGCCTGGAAGGGCGTGACGAGCGCGACGAGTACCTGTCCGAAGGGATTCTCCTGATTTGCCACCACCCTAGGCTACCGGACGCCGCGGCCCCTCGCTCACCGGGAGACCGTATTCGTCATTCGGTGACGCGCAGCCAGCGCTCGAATCGGTAGCCCAGCCCGCTTGCCGCACGCTCATCCACTCCGGCCTCAGCGAGTTGCCATTCAGCCCCGAGCTGGGGCGCGAAGGTATCAGCATCGGGCACGTCGAGCGCGATCCGGGTGATGACAAGCTCGCTCGCGTGCGGCAGGGCGCTGCGGTAGAGCTCGCCGCCGCCCATAATCCACGCGTCCACGACGCCCGGCTGCGCACCGGAATCCACGTCTGGTCCCGCGTCCGAGTCGAGCGCCTGCAGCGCTGCGTCGAGCGAGCCGACCACGGTGGCGCCGGGCGCCGCGTACGTCGAGTCTCGGGTCACCACGATGTTCGAGCGGCCCGGCAGCGGCCGAACGCGCTCCGGCAGCGACTCCCATGTGCGCCGCCCCATGATCACGGGCGCACCCAGGGTGCTTCGCTTGAAGTGCGCGAGGTCCTCAGGCAGATGCCAGGGCATGTCGCCCGCGCGGCCGATCGCCCCGCCCCGAGCTTCGGCCCAGATCATGCCGAGCCGCGGGCGCTCCCCCGCCATGGTTAGACCGCCACCGGGGCTTTGATGCCCGGATGGTGCTCGTAGCCCAGCACCTCGAAGTCCTCGAGTGTGTAGTCAGAGATCGACTCTGCCTTGCGGATCGCGATCTTCGGGTACGGGAGCGCCTCACGGCTGAGCTGCAACTCGACCTGCTCGACGTGGTTGTCGTAGATGTGGCAGTCGCCGCCCGTCCAGATGAACTCGCCGGGCTCAAGCCCGGTCTGCTGCGCAACCATGAGCGTGAGCAGCGCGTACGAAGCGATGTTGAACGGCACGCCGAGGAACATGTCGGCCGAGCGCTGGTACAGCTGGCAGGAGAGCTTGCCGTCCGCGACGTAGAACTGGAAAAACGCGTGGCACGGCATGAGCGCCATCTCGTCAAGGTCGGCGACGTTCCAGGCCGACACGATCATGCGCCGCGAGTCGGGCGTCTCACGGATCTGCTCGATGACGCGCTCGATCTGGTCGATGTGCTCGCCCGCGGGGGTGGGCCAGGAACGCCACTGCACGCCGTAGACCGGGCCAAGGTCACCATTCTCATCGGCCCACTCGTCCCAAATGGTCACCCCGTTGTCGGTGAGGAACTTCGTGTTCCCCTCGCCGCGGAGGAACCACAGCAGTTCAACCGCGACCGATTTGAAGTGCACGCGCTTCGTGGTGAGCAGCGGGAACGACTCCGCGAGATCGAAGCGGATCTGTCGCCCGAAGAGGCTCCGAGTGCCGGTTCCCGTGCGGTCCGACTTCGCATCGCCGCGCTCGTATACCTCGCGCAGCAGGTCTTCGTAGGGGGTGGGAATCTGATTGGCGCTCACGCCCCCAGTGTACCCGCGCCCCACTCGGGAACCGCCGTGCCGGGCGACTCCGCGCGTTCAGCCAGGAGCGGACGACCGCGCCGCTTCGCACTCAGCATGAGGAGATCCGCGCGCTCGATAAACTCAGCGGAGCTCTCCCCCGGCCGCCACTCAGACACCCCGAAAGACCAGGCCGGCTCAGTGATCACGCCGCGCAGCCGCTCGGCGGTGCGCACGGCCCCCGCCTGATCGACGTCGACGAGTAGTAGCGCGAATTCGTCGCCCCCGAAGCGCGCAAACACGTCTTCCGGTCGCGTCCGCTGCCCCATCTGCGTGGCGAAGCCCCGCAGTAACGCGTCGCCGGCGCCGTGCCCCAGCGCGTCGTTCACAGCCTTGAATCCGTCGAGATCGAGGTACAGGAGGGAGAGCGGGTGGCCCCCGCGCTCCGCCGCGGTGACAGCCGAGCCGAGCAGTCGCTCAAAGCCACGTTTGTTCCACACATCGCAGAGCGGATCGGTGAGCGAGGTGCGTTCGAGCCGCGCTTTGAAGTGGCCCACCAGTTCGCCAATCACGATGCCGGTCACCCCGATCGTGAGCACGACCGTTCCCATTTGGATCCCGAACCGGCCCAGCATGATCGCGGCGTACAGGAGAATCCAGACGGAGCCGAGCAGCCGCGCGAACCACATCGGCATGAACCACACGAGGAACAGGAAGAACGGGAGGAAGAGGAGGCCCAGGTTCACCGCGCGCAGCATCGTCGGCACGAGCAGCACGGAAGGCACGACGACGAGCAACACGAGCACCATCAGCGTGCCCGCAGCCGCCCGCGTGAACCGTCGACCGAGCAGCAGGATAACCCCGCACGCCACGAGGCCCGCAAGCGCGGTGGCGAAGAGATCGGGGCGCGGCTCATCGTTCTGCCGCAGCGCGGTCGCATTGAGCAGCGCGAGGCAGGTGCCCGAGAAGAGAAATGCGGCAGCCGCAATCGACATCTCCGATTGCTGCACCCGCTTCATGATTCCCCAATCATGCGCCACCCTTCCCCGGGTCGCACCACACGTCACCGATTCTAGCGAGCGACCGCTCACCCCACACCTCCCCCGGGACGGACCGGAGCCGCTGCGGTGAGCGCTCAGCGATCCCGAACGAAAACGGCCTCGGCGGGCCGCAGATCGTCATGATCCGCGGCCCGCCGAGGCCGAAGCGCCCCACTGGGCGCACACGAGTGGCTAGGAACCGAGCCCGTCGTCAAACACAGGCATCGCCGAAGTGTCGGACGCCGCATCCGCCTTCGCGAGGACCTGGCCGCGGAAGAACGCGGGCGAGGCCTTCGCCTGGACGAACATGAGCACGACGCCGAGGCCGAGCACCACGACACCGATGATGCCCACGAGCCCAATGCCGCCGATGTTCGAGCCCGAGCCGAACGCGGGATCCATGCTGTCGACCGTGGTCTGCACAAACACGATGAGCAGGATGATGCCGCCGAGGCCCGGGAGCACCATCTTCGAGATCACCGAGCCGAGGCCCTCCTTGCCGGCGGTCTTGCGGAAGTACCAGGGGCTCGCAAGCGCCGTGATGCCGTAGTAGAAGCAGACCATCATGCCGAGGGCGGTGATCGTGTCCCAGAGCACGTCCTCGCTGAGGAAGCGCATGATCGCGTAGAACACCGAGGCGACGATCGAGGAGAGCATCAGCGCGACGTAGGGCGACTTGTACTTCGGGTGGATCTTCTTGATGGCGGGCGGCAGCGCACCGTAGTGCGACATCGCGAGGAGCGTACGTGCCGGCGAGATCGCAGTCGAGTTGATCGAGGCCATGGCGCTCACAAGGATCGCGAGCGAGAGCAGGATCGCGGCGGGGCCCATCACAGGGTGCGCGAGCGCGGCGAAGACGTTCTCGGCGATCTTCGGGTTGTTCAGGCCGGTGCCGGTCTCGCCCAGGCCCGCGTATGCGACGGTGGCCGCGGCGGTGCTGACGTAGAGCACGACAAGGATGAGAACGAGGATCATCGCAGCCTTGCTCTCGGTGGAGAGGCGACCCTTCGACGGCTTTGTCTCCTCGCCCATCGTGAGCACGGTGTCCCAGCCCCAGTACACAAAGATCGAGACGGCGATACCTGCGGCGAACGCGCTGAAGCTGTCCACCTCAAGCGGGTTGAACCAGGAAAGCTCGGGGACGCGGCCGGCCTCGTTGGCGGGATCAGCGGCGCCGATGAACATTGCGACGATGAACCAGATCATGATGGCCATCTGGAAGATGACGGTGATGTACTGGAAGATCTTCGTCGACGTCATGCCGCGGTACGAGATGAACGTCGCAACCGCCATGAAGCAGAGGCAGACGAGGATGTTGATGAGCTTGTTGCCCGAGAGCTCAGCGATCGAGGGGTCATCTGCGATGATGCTGATCGACTGGAACAGGAATTCGACGGCGATTCCCGCGAGGTTTGAGAGCACCAGCACCGTTGCTGCGATGAGGCCCCAGCCCGCCATCCAGCCTACCCACGGGCCGAAAGCGCGCGCGGCCCAGGTGAAGGAGGTTCCCGAGTCGGGCATCGCGGAGTTGAGCGCGCGGTAGCCGAGTGCCACGAGCAGCATGGGGATGAAGCCCATGAGGAAGATCGCGGGAGTCTGGTAGCCCACCTCGCTCGCGGCCGGGCCGACTGCGGCCGTCAGCGTGTACGCGGGAGCACACACCGAGAGACCGATGACAAGGGCGCCCATGACCCCCACGGTTCCCGACGGGAGGCCCTTCTTGCTGATACCGGTGACCGAGTCAAGCGTTCGAGTTCGTGGCTCGGGAGCGTTGAGGTCATACTTGGCCATGACAACCGTGCTTTCTGGCGCGTGATGGTGCGCATCGTCAGCTACAGGTGATTCCGGCGATGGAATCCGTACGGGGTCATCTGGGCCCCGATCCCTGTCTTTCGGGCATCGAGTCTATGCAGGGGATGCCGTTTTCCCTAATCCTTCGAAGAAATCCCACTGATTTCGTTCTTTTCGAGGGCAATCGCTTCGCGAATCGCCCCTCTTGCGCGCTTTCGGTCACCGCATGCGTCGTACACAATGCCGAGGCGCATCCAGCTTTCCCACGATTCTGGGTTCGCTTCTACCTCCGCACGGTAGCGCGGGAACGCAGCGTCGGCGTCCGCGCGCTCGGGGCGGCCTGAGGGCCGGGTTGCCACGGGTTCCTCAGGCATGAGGCCCGCGGCGTCGAGCCGATCTGCCAGGCGGGTGGCCTGGCGCCCGAACATCAGCTCGCGCGCGAGCGCCCAGACACCGAGCAGCGGCAACACCAACATAGCGACGCCCATGACAATCGGCACAAGCGTGCCCGAAGAGAGCAGCCCCACTGCGCGGATTCCCGCGAAGATGAAGTACAAGACGAGCAGCACGCTCATGATCGTGACGCCGATGATGGCGCGGGTGCGCGCGCTCACGCGAGGTCTCCCGCCGGCGCGGTCGCCGCGGACGCGGAAGCGTCGCCGACCCCCAGGACCCGGTCCAAGCCGACCGTCAGCCCGCTCGCCTCCGTGATGAAGCGCAGGGCCGCGGTGATGCCCGCGCGGTACGCATCGTTCGAGTGGGTATCGTGCGTCACGGTGAGCACCTCACCCGGGCCGCCGAAACGGACCTCCTGCTTCGCCACGACGCCCGCGAGGCGCAGACTGTGCACGGGGATTCCAGCGACGAGCTCGCCACGGGCGGGCTGCTCCGCAAACGGCGCGTCGATCGCGCGGCCCTCACGAGCCTCCGCGATGAGCTCCGCGGTGCGGACCGCGGTGCCCGAGGGCGAGTCCACCTTGTGCGGGTGGTGGGCCTCGACGATCTCGACCGCATCGAAGTATGGCGCAGCGATGCGCGCGAGCGCGGTGCCGAGCACGGAGCCGAGCGAAAAGTTCGGCACCACAAGGACGGTGCCCGAGTGTGCATCGACCTGCTCGGCGAGCCAGGCCAGGCGGTCCGCCGACCAGCCACTCGTTCCGATAATGACGCGCTGCCCGCGCGCGAGCGCGCGCTCGACGATCTCCGGCGATGCATCCGGGTGGCTCACGTCGACGAGCACCGCAGCGTCGGCTCCCGCGTTGTCGTCCGAGGCGCGGCCGAGGCGAGCAACGAGCTCGCACTCCGCCGATTGCTCGACCACCTCGCACACCAGAGAACCGAGACGACCGGAGGCGCCGGAGACCGCAACACGCACTGACATAGCTCCAGAATACCGGGGGCGTGGCTGCGCGACCGCCGCACGGCTTCCCCGCCGTCGCGCGAGAAGTCTGTGGGCGCCCTGAGGGCGATCCCGAGCTGGGGTACCCTCGAAATATGACGACCTCCTCGGGCTCAGCCCCCCAGCGCGCGCGACTGACCTCCCTCGAGCAGATCACGGAGCACCTGCGTGACTCCCCACAGCCGTTCTTCTACGTGAGCCGCTCTGCGACAAACCTGCTCGGTGTGGATCGCTGGGTGGGTGGCTTCCACTACATCACGCTGCGCGACAGCTGGGACGGGGCGCACCCGCGCGCATTCGCACCGAGCAACGTGCCGGCGCTTGAGCCGCGCGGCAACATCAACATCGTCAACTGGCTCCTCGCCAACGACCAGGTGCAGCAGTATATTGCGGCGAACACCCCCGCCGGGCTGCGGCCAAAGGTGGTCATCGCGATGTTCGACGAGCAGACCGAGGCGCTGTGCGCTTCACTCGGCTACGAGCTGGCGATGCCGCGGGTCGCGCTGCGGAAGTCGCTCGATTCCAAGATCATGACCACGCAGCTCGGCAACGAGGCCGGCGCTCCGAGCGTGCCCAATATCCTCACGACTATCACCGGGTGGGATGACCTGCGCGCGCAGGCTGAGGCAGGGGGCCTCGGCGAGAACCTCGTGATCCAGCTTCCGTACGGCGATTCTGGCCGCACCACCTACTTCGTTGCGTCGCACGCCGACTTCGAGCGCGTCGCGAGCGAGATCACGGGTCCGCAGATCAAGGTGATGCGACACATCAACCATCTTCCGCTCGCGGTCGAGGCCGTGATCACCGACAACGCGACGGTGACCGGCCCCGTGCTGCGCGAGATCACCGGGCACCCGGAACTCACCGCGTACAAGGGCGGATGGGCCGGCAGCGAGCTCTACCCCGCCCTCCTGAACGACGATGCACGTGCGCGCACGCTCGCGTTGGTGGAGCGGTTCTGCGCGCGCTTGGGCGCCGAGGGGTACCGCGGCATCCTCGAGGTCAGTGTGCTGCTCGATACCGACACGAACGAGGTCTACCTCGGCGAGTTGAACCCGCGCATCAGCGGATCATCCTCGCACTCGAACCTCACGCCGGGCGATACGACGCTGCCGCTCTTCGCATACCACGTGCTGCAGTTCTCGGATGTTGACTTCGAGCTGGATCTCGCAACGATCCAGGCGCAGCGTGCCGCGGCGCTCGATGGCGAGACGTGGAGCACGCTCGTCATTCAGTACCCCGGCCCCGAGGTCGACCGCGTGCTCGAGGCACCGCGCACCGGGCGCTACCGTGTGCTTGACGACGGCGCCCGGCTGGAATTCGTGTCGGCCGATCTCGACTGGCAGGCGCTCACCGACCCCGACGAGGTGTTCTGGATGCGCGCTGTCGGCGAGGGCGAGGTGCGCGGTCGCGGGCTCGACATCGGCATGCTGGTGACGCGCAGCCGCTCGCAGGAGGAGCACTACGCGCTCACTCCCCGCACGAAGCGCCTCATCCCGGCAATCCAGGGCCTCTACCGCGGCAAGACGGTGCCGCTCCCCCAGGTGTACTGGCGTGCGGGTGTGCGCAAGCTCCGCGAGCTCGGGAAGCGCAGCGCGTAGCCTCGCCTTCCCCGCAGGCAAACTCCCCTGCGGGGGTGGAGCGGGCGAGGTGCGGCCAGCGCCCCGCTAGGCGTCCGTAGGCTGCAGCGACGAACGCGACACGTCGCCCACCGCGACCACCGTCATGGGGCGCGCGGCAATCTCCGCAGCAATACTCGTGATCTCCTCCGCCGTGACCGCTGTGAAGCGTTCGAGCGACGCATCGAGATCGTAGAGCTCACCAGCACCGAGCTCGGCCCGCGCAAGGCGACCCATGCGCGTGTCTGAGTCCTCGAGCGCAAGCGCGGAGGAGCCCGCGATCTGGCCAAGCGCCCGCTCATGCTCCTCCGGCGTGATCCCGGCATCGGCGATGCGCTGCAGCTCCAGCTGGCTGAGCTCGAGCACGTCGGCCGCCTTTTCGGGGGCCGTGCCGGCGTAGATCCCGAACAGCCCGGCGTCCGAGTAGCTCGCACCGAACGAGTAGGCGGTGTAGGCAAGCCCCCGCTTCTCACGGATTTCCTGGAACAGGCGGCTGGACATGCCACCGCCCAGCACGGAGTTCATGATGCCGAAGGCGAAGCGACGCGGATCGCCCGCGCGCAGCCCATCCGCGCCGATCATGAGGTTGATCTGCTCGCTCGGTCGCGCGGTCACACTGATGCGCGGTGCCGCCGCGGCCGGGGCGGGCGCCAGTGCCGCCGCCGCAGCGCCAGCCACCGACTCGGTCGCCCCGGTACCCTGGACGCGCCGCACGGGCAGCGCCGCGCGATCCGTGTGCCACCGCTCCTCGGGCGACGCATTCAGTGCCGCGACGACCTGAGCGACCAGCTTGTCGTGGTCTACCGCGCCCGCGGCAGTCACCACGAGCGTCGACGGATCGTACTGGTTGCGGTAGTGTCGCTCCACGTCGTCACGCCGCGCGCCGCGGATCGTCTCGGGCAAGCCTCCAATGGGACGGCCGAGCGGGTGATCTCGCAGCACCTCCTCGAACAGCTGCTCGCTTGCCACGTCCGCAAGGTCGTCAGCGGCCATCGCGAGCTCTTCGAGGATCACGCCTCGCTCGGTCTCAAACTCATCGGGGTCGAGCACCGAGTTCAGCACCATGTCGGCGAGCACGGTCACCGCGTCGTCCAGATCCGCGTCGCGCACCTTCGCGTAGTAGCAGGTGTACTCCTTCGCGGTGAGCGCGTTGTGCTCGGCACCGATCTGGTCAAAGCTCGTCGCGATCTCGTAGGCATCGCGTGTTGGGGTTCCCTTGAACAGGAGGTGCTCGAGGAAGTGTGTGGATCCCAAGCTGCCCGGGGCGTCGTCGCGCTCCGACTGCTCATCGCGGGAGCCGACGCCCACCCAGAAGCCAATCGACGCGCTGCGCGCGCTCGGCATGAGTTCGGTGAGCACGCGCAGGCCGCTCGGGTGCACCGTGCGGCGCATGAGGCTACCGCTCAGGTCAACTGTGAGCTCGGCCTGGTCGAGCGGGAGGAGGATCGGATCACGCATCCCACCAGCCTAGCCCGCGGGGGCCGTGCGCACACTGCGCCGACGCGGCACCATCCTCGCGCGCCGCGAACTCCCAGGCCGTGCTAGTGGCTCTGGTCCTTCAGCCGCACGAGGCGCTCGTGCCCGCTCTCCTCGAGCTCGGCGATATCCGAGCGCGACTTCAGGAAGTCGGAGAAGGAACGGAAGCCGAGCGCGCGCTCGGAGAATGACGGATCCATGCGTCGCATCTGCTGCTTGACCGCGGAGCTATACAGCCAACCGGAGTCGTCCTTGTCCTGGCTGAGCCACAGCGCACGAATGAGGAGCCCGGTGGCATCCAGATCGGGATCGTCGCCATCGTCGTCGTGGTCTGCGTCGTGCTCGTCTTCCAGTGCGTCGAGCGCATTGATGAGCCCGGAAAGCTCGGTCTCGACGGCGTCATCAGGCGTGTCGTTCTCTGCGGCTCCGGGAGTCGTTGCGGGCTCGTCCGCGTCCGTCCCGCCGGTCGAGCTCGCGGTGTCGTCGCGATCGGCCGAGCGGCCGTTCCCCCGTCGCCCGCGCCCGCGGGACGATGAGCCCGAGCGAGCCGCCGGCTCTGCGCCGCGCGCCGAGCCGGCGTCAGCACCCGCGTCCGCACCCGCGGAGGCGGTGTCTGCCGCGGCGTCGCCGGCGACAGCCGATTCGGTCGCGGCGTCCGCCTTCCCGGAGACGGCCCCGTCCGACTGGGCGCCACCGCTTGCTCCACGCCCCCGGCGCCCGCGCGTTGCCGGCGCGGGTTCGCGCTTCGGCGCTTCGACCCCAGGCAGATCGTCGTAGCTTGCAAACTCGTCGCAGGCGGCCTTCAGCGACTTCGCGGTCGAGCCGGCTACGCCAATTCCGACCACGTACCGCCCCAGGCGGCGCACCCGCTGGGCGAGCGGAACGTAGTCCGAATCCCCCGCGACGATCACCACGTGTGTGAGGTCATCCAGTCGGAACATGTCTTCGACCGCATCAACCGCGAGGCGAATGTCGGCGCCGTTCTTCGCGTAGGCGGCGGCGGGGAACAGCTGGACGAGGTCGACCGCCCGGGCGACGAGCTGCGAGCGGTACTCCGCGTTCACGAAGGCCGACCAGTCGGCGTAGGCACGGGTGAGCACCAGCGTGCCGAAGGACGACGCGTAGTCGATGATCGCACCCACGTTCACCGCGGCGGCCTGCAAGCGCTCGGTGACATCGGGCGCGGTGGGGTCCTCGGTGATCTTCTGCCGATCGCGCGCGAACGAGTTTCGCCCGTGCACCCGGTCGTACCAGGAGAGCACAATGTTGTCGAAGTCGAGGTAGACCGCGACCCGGCCGTTCTGAGTATCCGCCATGCGTCCAGTTTGGCAGGCGAGGCGGCTCCCCGATACCACCAGGCACACCGCAATGAAAAACGCCCGCCGTCCCGGAAACCGGGACGGCGGGCGTCAGGCGTGTGACGCGGCGAGCGGGCCGCCGCGCCACACCTCGGAGAGTTACTCCGTTGCGGGGGCCTCGGCCTCAGCTGCGGGAGCCTCTGCCTCAGCAGCCTGCTCCTCGAGCACGGGCTCGAGCGAGAGCTTGCCACGGTCGTCGACCTTCGTGATCTTCACGAGGATCTTCTGGCCCACCGAGAGCACGTCATCCACGCTCTCGATGCGCTTGCCGCCGGCAAGCTTGCGCACCTCGGAGATGTGCAGCAGGCCGTCCTTGCCCGGGAGCAGGGAGACGAACGCACCGAATGCAGCGTTCTTCACGACCGTGCCGAGGTACTGCTCGCCGACCTCGGGGTTCTGCGGGTTCGCGATCGCGTTGACCTGCGCGCGCGCAGCCTCGGCGGCGGGGCCGTCGGTGGCGCCGATGTACACGGTGCCGTCGTCGTCGATCGAGATGTCGGCGCCGGTCTCGTCCTGGATGCCGTTGATCGTCTTGCCCTTGGGGCCGATCAGCTCGCCGATCTTGTCGACGGGGATGTTGACCGTGATGACGCGAGGCGCGGTGGGCGCCATCTCGTCGGGCGCGTCGATCGCCTGGTTCAGCACGCTAAGGATCGTGAGGCGAGCCTCGTGAGCCTGCGTCAGCGCGCCCTTCAGCACGTCGGCGGGGAGGCCGTCGAGCTTCGTGTCGAGCTGAATCGCGGTGATGAAGTCGGCCGTGCCGGCAACCTTGAAGTCCATGTCACCGAGGGCATCCTCAGCGCCCAGGATGTCGGTGAGCGCCGCGTAGCGGGTCTCGCCATCCACCTGGTCGGACACGAGGCCCATCGCGATACCCGCGACGGGTGCGCGCAGCGGCACACCGGCGTTGAGCAGCGACAGCGTCGAGGCGCAGACCGAGCCCATCGACGTCGAGCCGTTGGAGCCGAGCGCCTCGGACACCTGGCGGATCGCGTAGGGGAACTCCTCGCGGCTCGGCAGCACGGGCACGAGTGCGCGCTCGGCCAGGAAGCCGTGGCCGATCTCGCGGCGCTTGGGCGAGCCAACGCGGCCGGTCTCACCGGTCGAGTAGGGCGGGAAGTTGTAGTGGTGCATGTAGCGCTTGCTCGTGACGGGCGACAGCGAGTCGATCTGCTGCTCCATCTTGAGCATGTTCAGCGTGGTGACACCCATGATCTGGGTCTCGCCGCGCTGGAAGATCGCGGAGCCGTGCACGCGCGGGATGACCTGCACCTCGGCGTCGAGCGCGCGAATGTCGCTCGTGCCACGGCCATCCATACGGATGCCCTCGGCGAGCACGCGGCTGCGCACGATGTCCTTGGTGACCGACTTGTACGCGGCCGAAACCTCCGCGTTCGCCGACTCGGGGAGCTCCCCGGCGTCAACCTTCGCAGCGATCTGCTCCTTGACGCGCGCCTTCAGAGCGTCGTCCTTGTCCTGACGCTCGAGCTTGTCGGCGATCTGGTAGATCGGCGCGAGCTCCTCGCGTGCGAGCGCGTCGACAGCAGCGAGCACCTCGTCCGAGTACGGCAGGAACACGGGGTAGTCCGCAACCTCCTTGGCCGACTGCGCGGCGAGCTCCGACTGCGCCTTGCACAGCTGCGCGATGAAGGGCTTTGCAGCGTCGAGGCCCTCAGCGACCACGGCCTCGTTGGGCTTCGTGGCGCCGCCGCGGATCAGCTCCCAGCTGTGCTCGGTTGCCTCTGCCTCGACCATCATGATCGCGACGTCGTCGTTGCCGTTCTTGTCGGTGACGACGCGGCCGGCCACGACGATATCGAAGACGGCTTCCTTCAGCTGCTCGACGTTCGGGAACGCGACCCACTGGTCACCGATGAGCGCGAGGCGCACGCCGGCGATCGGTCCCGAGAAGGGCAGGCCCGAGATCTGCGTGGACGCGGATGCCGCGTTGATCGCGAGCGCGTCGTAGAACTCGCCGGGTGCGATCGAGAGGACGGTGATGACGACCTGAACCTCGTTGCGCAGACCGCTCACGAAGGAGGGGCGCAGGGGACGGTCGATGAGGCGGCAGACGAGGATCGCCTCAGTCGAGGGGCGGCCCTCGCGACGGAAGAACGAGCCGGGGATCTTGCCCGCGGCGTACGAACGCTCCTCGACATCGATGGTCAGGGGGAAGAAGTCGAAGTGATCCTTCGGCTGCTTCGATGCGCTGGTGGCTGAGAGGAGCATCGTCTCCTCGTCCAGGTACGCGGCAACCGCGCCCTGCGCCTGCTGCGCGAGTCGGCCGGTCTCGAAGCGGATCGTGCGCTTTCCGAACTTGCCGTTGTCGAGGACTGCCTCGGCAAACTTGATCTCGGGACCCTCCACGGGCTCTCCTTTGTTTGGGGTGGGCACGCGGCAACCGCTCGCCGACGCCGGGGCGTTCGCGAGTGCTGATCAACAGTGGAAGGCCACCCCCGCGATCCCAGGAACCAACTGGGAGGGATCCACCACCGAAGACCAGCCACCGTGTGCTCGGTTCATCGTTGTCGCGGGCAAGCGCCCGCGCTTCTCAGGATAGCACCGCGGCCCTCCACGGCGGGTGAAAACCCTGGTGCCGCATAGACTGGAGCGCACACTTCCGCAGGACCGAACGGAGCCCGGGCTCATGCCAGCAGATCAGGATCCCGCGATCCGGCGCAGGGCTCGCCGGGACATCGCGATCATCATGTCACCACTCGCGGTCGGCGTACTCCTGAACGCAATCGTGCGCCCCTGGCTCGCCACGTTCATCGACGCGGAGGAGATCCGCCGAGGTACGTCGGTGCGCGGCTCGAACCGGTGGTGGGAGCCGACCCCGCAGTCGGTGGCCGAGCATCCCGTGATCTCCTGGTTTCTGAGCGTCAGCGATGGCGCGCTCGCCGGGGTGCTCCTCGCGAGCTGCGGCCTTATCGCGATCGCGATGTGGCTCTGCGGTCGCATCGCGCGGCGCCGCGGTGAGCGACGCCGCGCAGCTACGCAGACTTCGTGAAGAGCGCCTCGCCCACGTACTCCCCAGGCTGGATGCCACCCGGAATCGCCCACAGGCCGGAGCCCACGTGCCGCAGGTACTCATTCATCGCATCGCTCTTGAGGCTCTGCTGCACGCGCACAAACGTCTCTGGCGTGCGCTGGTAGCTGATGAAGAAGAGCCCAGCCCCCAGCTGGCCAAGCGGGTTCGACCCGTCAACGTAGTTGTAGCCGCGGCGCAGCATGCGCAGCCCGCCGTTCTGCTCAGGATGTGCCAACCGCACGTGCGCGTCCACGGCGATCGCCGGGCCACCCTCCGTCGACTGCGCCGCGAAGTTGGGGGCGTCGAACTCGGCTCCGCCGGAGAGTGGGCCGCCCTCGCCCTTCGTGCGGCCAACGATCTGTTCCTGCTCGGCGAGCGACGCCCGGTCCCAGGTCTCGATCGTCATCGCGATCTTCCGCGCGACGAGGTAGCTGCCACCGCGCAGCCACGCCTGCGGATGATTCTTCGGCGCCCAGATGTACTCGGCGAGCGCGTCCTTTTCCTCCGCCATGACGTTCGCGGTGCCGTCCTTGAACCCAAACAGGTTGCGCGGCGTGTCCTGGTTCAGTGACGTCGATGAGGTCCGGCCGAAGCCGAGCTGGCTCCACAGGATACGCGCCTTCCCCATGGCAATGCGGCTGAGGTTTCGGATCGCATGCACGGCGACCTGCGGGTCATCGGCGCACGCCTGCACGCACAGATCGCCACCCGTCGTCGCCGGATCGAGCAGATCAAACGCGAACGCGGGCAGCTCGGTGAATTCCGCGGGCCTGCGATCCGCGATCCCGAACCGATCGATACCCTCCGCGTTCGAGAACAGCGAGGGCCCAAACCCGAAGGTCAGGGTGAGCCCTGCGGCGCCCAGGCCGAGCGCCTCCCCTGTGTCATCGGGCGGAGCGAGCGGTGGGCCGTCAACCGCGCCAGCCGCGGTCACGTCCTCGCCGCGGGTCAGCCGTTCGGCCGCCGCCGTCCAGTCGCGCAGCAGCTCGATCAGCGCCTCACGGTCGACCCCCCGCAGCAGCTCGAAGCTCGCGAAGTGCAGGCGATCCTGCGCTGGCGTGACAATTCCGGCCTGGTGAGCGCCGTGGAACGGGATGACCCGGTCGCCGGCTCCAGCGCCGCCGTCGCCGCCCAGCGCGCCACGTCCAGCGGCGTGCGCGAGCGCAGCACCGCTGGCACCGCCGACCGCGAGGCCGGCGGTGCCAGCGCCGAGCAGGCCGAGCAGGCCGCGTCGGCTGACGCGACGCTCGCTACTCGGCACTGATCCCAAGCACCGTGTGCGTGAGGCGGGACATCGGCTCGCTCAGCGCGTTCAGCTGTGCGCCGAGCTCACCGCGGGCACTCTGATCCACCGTCGAGTAGTCGACGAAGCCGGCCTCGTAGTCGCCGTAGGTGGCGAGCAGCTCGAGCATGCCGTCGAACTGCGCGTCGAGCGTCTTCGTGAGCTTGGCCCCATCGTCGCCCTTCGCCGCGGCGATGTCGCGCACGGCCTCGTACGCGACCTGCGCGCCCTCGACGTTCGCGCGGAAGTCGTACAGATCGGTGTGGGCGAACTCGTTCTCCTCGCCGGGCAGCTTGCCGTCGGGTGCGGCAATCTCGTCGAGCAGGCCGATCGCGCCGTTCGTGATGTCGCTCAGCGTCAGCGAGAAGTCATCCGAGTGCACGAGATCGTAGAGGGAGGTGATGTCAGCAACGAGCTTGTCGCCCACCTCTGCACGCTCCGCCGGCGTCAGCGCAACGAGCTGCTCATCCGGGTAGTTCTTCTTCGCCTCGTCGAGCCAGAGGTCCATCTCGATGCGATGGAAGCCGGTGAACGGCAGGCCCTCGGCTTCAGCGCCCGGCTTGCGGTAATCGATCGCGGGGTCGAGATCACCGAACTGCTCCGCGGTGGGCTCGATGCGCTCGTAGCTCACACGTGCGAGCGGGAAGAGGCGACGCGCTTCGTCGTCGTTGCCCGCGGCGTACGCGTCGACGAACGCCTGCACCTGCGGCACGAGCTCCGCGGCCTGGCTCTTCACGTACGCGGTGTAGCTCGTCACAGCAGCCTCCTCGGCCGCCGCGTCATCGGCGCTCGCCTCGACCGTCTCGCCCGTCACGGTGAAGGGCGTCTTGCCGATGCCCGCACCCACCATGCCCGGCTTGCACACCGTGTAATAGGTGCCGGGCTGCGCGACGAGCGTCAGGTCGCGGCTCGCGCCGGGGGCGATGTTCTCCACCTCGCCGACGATCGAGAGTTCATTCTCCGCGAGCACGTAGAACTCGGTGACCTGCTCGCCCGAGTTCGTGACCGAGAAGGTGATGGGGCCGCTCGCTGCGCTGTCCGCGCTCACCGCGCAGGCATCCGCCGACGAGTCGACGGTGAGCGCGGCTGCGGCGCCCGTCCCGGCGTTTGGCACGCAACCGGTGAGGGTGAGCACGCCAGTCGCGACGACGGCGGCGAGGGTAAGGGTGGATCGGGTCTGCACGGTGACTCCTAGTGGGTGGGTGCGGGGTGAGAAACTGACGCGGCGCTGGCGGTGGGCCGCCCGGCCGGCCGCAGGGCGCGGCGCAGGAAGAGGGTGAGCGTGGGGACGAGGTACAGCACGTACCCGACAAGCTCGAGCTTGGTCATCTCGGGCGTGAAGCCGATGGTGCCCTTCAAGAGGCTGCCCAGCACCCCGTCTGGGGCGATCACATGCGGGATCCGGAGGGCCCACGCGGCCTCGCCGTACCAGGACTGGAGGAATGCGCCCGCACCCTCGGGGGCGACGGCGAAGGGCCCGGGAAGCACGGCGGCCTCCTGCAGATCATGGATCGCGTACGCCACCACCCCGGCAGCAAACACGATGAGCAGTGCGCCAGTCCAGGTGAAGAACTTCGCGAGGTTGACGCGCAGCATGCCACGGTAGATCAGCCAGCCCAGTGCGCAGGCGAGCAGGATTCCGGCGATCGCCGCGAGCAGGCCGACGAGCGGGCTCTCTCCCGCCGACCGCGTGGTGGCCCAGATGAAGAGCGCGGTCTCGAGGCCTTCACGCCCCACGGAGAGAAAACCGACGGCCACAATGCCCCAGCCTGAGCCGGCAATTGCCGCGCCCAGCTGCCCCTCGAGTTCCGACTTCATGCCGCGCGCGGTGCGCAGCATCCAGAACACCATCCAGGTGACGAGGCCGACAGCCACGAGCGAGAGCGTGCCCCCGATGATCTCCTGCGCCTGGAAGGAGAGCCCGTACGCACCGAAGGTGAGGATGGCTCCTGCGGTGAGCGACGCGAGCACAGCAAGGCCCACGCCCGCCCAGATCCTCCGAGCTACGTCGGGTCGGCCGATGCGCTGCACGTAGGCGAGCAAGATCCCCACAACGAGCGCAGCCTCGAGGCCTTCACGCAAGCCAATGAGAAAGGTTCCGAGCATGTGTGCCTCTGCGGGAAACGGCCGGCACGCGAGCGCGAGTGTGGCCTGGTGTGATGATGGTAAGGCGTGCCTTACCTCTGGGACTCGATTACAGTACTCCCCCGGTGCGGCTCACGACAAGTCAGCGCGCGAAAACGCGAAAACCCCCTGCCATACGGCAGGGGGTTTTCGCAGCGCATCACGCCAAAACTGGCGTGCGAGATCCGCAGATCAGAGCGCGTCGATGTCGATCGTGTGCAGCGCGTCAGCACCGATTGCGGCGCGCAGCGACTCCACCAGCTCGTCTGCGATCGGCGCGTCGACCGAGAGCACCGACAGCGCGGTGCCCTTCTTCTCGTCGCGCGCGATCTGCAGCCCGGCGATGTTCACGCCAGCGTCGCCGAGCAGGCCGCCGTACGCCGCGACGATGCCGGGGCGGTCGGTGTAGCTGAACACCACGAGGTGCTCAGGGATCGGCAGCTCAACCTCGTAGCCGTTCACCTCAACGATCTTCTCGATCTGCTTCGGCCCTGTGAGTGTGCCGGAGACCGAGAGCGGGGTACCGTCAGTGAGCGCGCCGCGGATCGTGATGACGTTGCGGTAGCTCTCGGAGACCGCGTCGACCGAGAAACGCACCTCAACGTTGCGCTGCTCGGCGAGGAGCGGAGCGTTGACGTACGACACGGGGTCGCTGACCACCTTCGAGAAGATGCCCTTGAGCGCGGCCAGGCGAAGCGCCTCCACGTTGTGATCGGCGAGCTCGCCGTGCACCTCGATGTCGAGCGAGCCGATCGGCCCCGCCGCGAGGCCGGCGAAGATCTGGCCGAGCTTCTCCGTGAGGGGCAGGCCGGGGCGCACGGTCTCGTCGATCACACCGCCCGCGACGTTGACCGCGTCGGGTACGAGGTCACCTGCGAGCGCGAGTCGCACAGACTTTGCGACGGACACGCCGGCCTTCTCCTGTGCTTCTTCGGTCGAGGCACCGAGGTGCGGGGTGACATTGACCGTGTCGAGACCGGTCAGGCTCGTGTCGGCCGGGGGCTCCTGCACGAAGACGTCGAGCGCTGCACCGGCGATCTCGCCGGCGGCAAGCGCGTCAGCAAGTGCGGCCTCATCAATCAGGCCACCGCGCGCAACGTTGACGACGTACGCGGTGCGCTTCATCGCTGCGAGCTGCTCCGCTCCGATCATGCCGAGCGTCTCGGGCGTGCGCGGCATGTGGATCGTCAGGAAGTCAGCGCGCTCCACCAGTTCCTCGAGGGAGACGAGCTGCACCCCGAGCTGCTGCGCGCGGGTGGCGGTGACGTAGGGGTCGTACGCGACCAGCTCGACACCGAAACCGCGAAGACGCTCGGCAACGAGTGCGCCGATACGGCCCAGCCCGATAATGCCGATCGTCTTCTCGTAGAGCTCGGTTCCCGTGAAGGACGAGCGCTTCCACTGGCCGGCGGAAAGCGAAGCGTGCGCGCGCTGCAGGTGGCGCGCGAGGCCGAGAATGTGGGCGACCGTGAGCTCAGCGGCGCTGATCACGTTCGACGTGGGGGCGTTCACCACCATGACGCCGGCCTGCGTAGCCGCCTTGATGTCCACGTTGTCGAGGCCGACGCCAGCGCGGGCGACAACCTTCAGCTGGGGCGCCCACGAGAGCGCCTCCGCGTCGATCTGGGTGGCAGAGCGCACCAGCACGGCATCAGCGGTCGCGAGCGCCGAGCGCAGCGCGTCGCGGTCAGTACCGTCGACGTGCACCACCTCGAAGTCGGGGCCGAGTGCGGCAATGGTGGCGGGAGAGAGTTGTTCGGCGATCAGCACGACCGGCGCAGACATCAAGCGAATCCTTCGGGTCAGCGACAGGGAATCTGCATGAATACTCACGCAGATCACTCAGTCTACCGGCGTCCCGGGCGCGTTCCGCGCGCTAGGCGAAATATGTCGACTCAGGAATGAGGTGCATGACGTCGAGCTGCACAACCGCCACGACAGCGATCCCCGCCGCGAGCAGGAGGATTCGCGTGCCGCCCCCGCGCTTTCGGCCGAGCAACAGCGCGCCGGCAAAAATGAGCACGGGCATCGCGATCCCAAATACCAGCCACGCCCAGCCCGAGGCGCTCAGGCCCATCCCCAGTGCGCCAGCGAGGCCAAGCATGCCCGTGAGGTTTCCGATACCGGTCACGGTGGCGTGCACATAGAGCACGGCGACGAGAAGCCCGGCGATCCACCAAGCGATACGAGCCACCACGATTAGCCTCCTCGGGCGATGAGCATTGGAAGCGGCAGGAGCACGACGGCACCGACAGCGAGCAGGATCGTGAGTCGCGCCGCGCCCTTGCCGCGGGCGAACACGAGCGCGGTGAAGAACCACATGGCTGGCGCGAACGGAGCCGCCCAGAAGACGATCTGCTGCAGCACGCCACCGAGCGAACCGCTTCCGGCAGCGGTGAGCGCGTTCACGGTCGCGTAGGCCTGCGCAACGTTCGCCCAACCGAGCGTGTACAGGAGGTAGAGCCCACCGAACACGCCTAGCGCGACGAGCGCGCCGTTCGATACCTGTGTGCCGCGCTCGGGTGTCGCTGCCGCAGCCGACTCCTCGTCAGCCGGAGTGTCCACGGACCCGGGGTCCGCGGCCGCGGCGGCACCCGCGATCACGAGTTCCGGATCCGGATCTCCCTCTACCGTCCACCCGCTCGCGAGCGCGCTCTCCCGCGGCGCTCGGACCGTCTTCTTAGCCATCCCGCCAGCGTAACGAGATGAAGCTCCGAGACACCCGGGAGCCACATATTCCCGGTATATTTTGACGTACCGTCGACTCGAAAGAGAGCTGTCATGACCGAAACCCCCAAGAAGAAGGTTGTTCGCGTAGAACAGCCTCAGTCCTCCGCACCGGCACAGGGAAGCCGTACGGAAGACGCCGGACCGGCGTGGACTCCCTCCCCCGAGGCGAAGGCGAAGGCCACAAAGCTCCGGATCATTTCCTGGGTGCTGTGGGTCCTCGCAATTGGCGTTCAGGCCTTCGCGATCTTCTGGGTCCTCAAGCAGGTCCCCGTCAACATGTGGCTGCTCATCGGAGCGATCGTCGTGACCGGTGTGCTCTCGGTGATCGGTTCGCTGTGCTGGAAGCAGTCGAACCGCCTCGATCCCGCTTCCGAGAAGGATCGCGTGAAGTTCTTCGTGCAGAACCAGCTCGGCGCGATCATGTCGATCGTCTCGTTCCTGCCGCTCATCATCATGATCTTCCTGAACAAGAACATGTCGGGCAAGCAGAAAGCACTCGCCGGTGGCATCGGCATCGTCGTGCTGCTCATCGCAGGCGCGCTCGGCGCGACCTACCAGTCGCCCTCGCAGGAGCAGTACGCCAACGAGACGAACATCATCGAGCAACTCACGGGCAACGATGAGGTGTTCTGGACGAAGAGCGGCAGCGTCTTCCACGTGTGCCAGACCGTTCCCGACGTGAACAAGGAGTCGAAGGACGGCACCATCTACGTCGGCACCGTCGCCGAGGCGCACGGCGCCGGCAAGGACCGTCTCACGCAGAAGTGGGAGAGCGAGGCGACAAAGCACTGCGGCTACACGCAGGAGCAGGTCGACGCCGTGAAGGCAGGCCTCGAGCAGCCCGCCGCTGACACCACGCAGGACACCGAGGCGCCGGCGGAGACGCCCGCCGAGGAGCCCGCGCAGTAGCGTTCAGCGCCTCCGTTCCGCGGAGGCGCCGCCGTGTGGCCGCCGATCCAGTGGGTCGGCGGCCACACGCGTCTCGGGGCACCAACCCTAGGATGAACGGGTGACCACGCACCTCTTCGACCTCGCCGCGATCGGGGCGGGGCTTCCCGTCGCCGCAGCGGCAGACGAGCTCGCGACTGCCGTACTGAGCGGCGCGGCTGTCATCACCGCTCCCCCCGGCACCGGCAAGACCACCTTCGTGCCAGCGCTCGTCGCGAACCTCTGTGCCGAACGCGCGCCGCGCGCCGCACCGGCGCACACGAGCGGCCGGATCCTCGTGACACAGCCGCGCCGAGTTGCCGTGCGAGCCGCGGCCCGGCGCCTCGCTGCGCTGGACGGCAGCCCGGTGGGCGGGCCCGTCGGCTTCACCGTGCGCGGTGAGCGCACCGTCAGCGCGGAGACGCGAGTAGAAGCGGTGACCCCGGGGGTCCTGCTGCGCCGGCTGCTGACTGATCCGGCCCTCGAGGGCATCGACGCCGTGGTGCTCGACGAGGTACACGAGCGCGGGCTCGAAAGCGATCTGCTCCTCGGGATGCTTGCAGAGCTGCGCGAGTTGCGCCCCGAGCTGCTGCTCATCGCAATGTCCGCCACCCTCGATGCGGCCGGCCTCGCCGAACTCCTCGGGGCGCTCACCGTCGAGGTACCCGCTGCGCTGCACCCGCTCGAGCTCGCATACGCCGCAGGCCCCGGTGCCCGGCTCGACGAACGCGGGGTCACGCGAGACTTCCTGGCCCACGTGGCACGGCTCGCCGCCGCCGAGCAGTCGGGCGCCGGACACGACGCCCTCGTTTTCCTGCCGGGTGCGCGTGAGGTCGACGAGGTGACGCGGCTCATCCGCGAGATTGTCCCCGGACCGACAGCGCCCCATGGCGTGGAGGTGCTCCCCTTGCACGGACGGCTGCCGGCCCGCGAGCAGGATCGCGCGGTCTCCGGCCGCGGCACGAGCGAGCCGGCACGCATCGTCGTGAGCACGGCGCTCGCCGAGAGCTCACTGACCGTGCCCGGTGTGCGGCTCGTAATCGACGCCGGGCTCTCGCGTGAGGTGCGCCGTGATCAGGGGCGCGACATGACCGGACTCGTCACGGTAAGTGCGGCGCGCGCAAGCGCGGAACAGCGGGCGGGCCGCGCCGCACGGCAAGGCCCCGGACGCGCGGTTCGTGCGTATTCCGAAGCCGACTTCGCGCGGATGCCTGCCGCCGTCACACCGGAGATCCTGTCCGCCGACCTCACCGACGCTGCGCTCATGCTGGCGGTGTGGGGAACGCCCGGCGCGGTCGGACTTCGCCTGCCCACAGCACCGCCGGCCGCGGCGCTCGCCCGCGCACTCGAAACCCTGCACGCCCTGGGGCTCTGCCGCGAGGATGGTCGCGCGACACCGCTGGGCGAACGCGTGGCAGCGATGCCCGTCGGCGTTCGTGAGGCCCGCGCGCTCCTCGACGGCGCGGCCGAACTCGGCGATGCGGGCCGTGCGGCGGAGGTGGTGGCCGCGTTCTCTGACGACTTTCGTGAGCCGAACGCTGATCTCGGCGCCCTCCTGCGCGGGCTGCGCACGGGGCGCGCCCCCGGCGCAGATCGGTGGCGGCGAGAAACACGCCGCCTCACAGCGCTCATCGGCAACGCGCCTGCGACGGGCGGTACACCTGCTCTCGACGACGTGGGCGTGGTCACCGCGCTCGCGCGCCCCGAGTGGCTCGCACGGCGCACCGCGGAGCACTCACGCAGCTATCTCCTTGCGAGCGGTACCCGAGCGGCGCTGCCGGAGGGGAGCCCGCTTCTCGCGTCCGAGTGGCTCGCGGTTCGCGAGGTGCAGCGGGCCGCCGGACGCGCAGCGGATGGCACGGGAGCGGTCATCAGGCTCGCCGCGGCCATTTCGGCGGCTGAGGCGCTCCGAATCGGAGCAGCACTTCGGACCTCATCTCGCGCGGCTACCGTGACCGACGGCCGGGTGCGCGTGCGCGAGGAACATCGCCTCGGCGCGATCCTTCTGGCTTCGCAGCCGGCACAGGCGACTCAGGCTGACACCGGCCCCGCGTTCGCCGCACATGTTCTGGAGGTGGGACTCGGCGCGCTCGACTGGACCCCCGCTGCGCGCGCTGTGCGCGGCCGCCTGCACGTGCTGCAGCAGGCCCTCGGTGAGCCGTGGCCCGGGGTCGATGACGCGGAGCTGCTCACACGGCTCGATACCTGGCTCGGGCCGGATCTCGAGCGTCTACGCCCCCAGTCTTCCGTGCAGGGCATCGACGTCGCCCACGCGCTCCGTCGGCTCCTCCCCTGGCCCGACGCCACGCGCTTCGACGAGCTTGCGCCCGAGCGGCTCGCGGTTCCGTCCGGCACGAGCGCGCGCATCGACTATCCGGCACCGGACGAGCCCACTGCACGTCCCGTCGTCGCCGTGAAGCTGCAGGAACTCTTCGGTCTCGCTGAGACGCCTCGCCTCGCCGGGGGTCGAGTCCCCGTGCTCTTCCATCTCCTCTCCCCCGCCCGCCGGCCGCTCGCGGTCACCGACGATCTCGCGTCTTTCTGGAATGGGCCGTACCAGGAGGTGCGGAAAGAGATGCGTGGGCGCTACCCGAAGCACCCGTGGCCCGAGGACCCGTGGACCGCGGAAGCGACCGCCCGTACGAAGCCCCGCGGCTGAGCCGCGAGCCGCGCGCCCCAACGAAGTGAGGCCCCGGGGTGTTCCCCCGGGGCCTCAGGTGGCGCGGCGCGCGGGCCTTCTGGGCCGTTGTGCCGCTCACGCGAACGCGGTGACTAGCGCGCGACGCTGCCGTCGACGTAGTCCTCGTCAGTCGACTTCCAAGCGAAGAGCTTGCGCAGCTCACGGCCGGTCGTCTCGATGGGGTGCTGCTCACCCTTGGCACGGAGCTCGAGGAACTCCTTGCCACCGTTGTCCTGGTCGCCGATGAAGCGCTCAGCGAAGGCACCCGACTGGATGTCCGCGAGCACGGCCTTCATGTTTTCCTTCACCTCGGGGGTGATGACGCGCGGGCCCGAGACATAATCGCCGTACTCAGCGGTGTCGGAGACCGACCAGCGCTGCTTAGCGATGCCGCCCTCCCACATGAGGTCAACGATGAGCTTCAGCTCGTGGAGCACCTCGAAGTAGGCGATCTCGGGCTGGTAGCCCGCCTCGGTGAGGGTCTCGAAGCCGTACTGCACGAGCTGCGAGGTGCCGCCGCAGAGCACAGCCTGCTCGCCGAAGAGATCCGTCTCGGTCTCCTCAGTGAAGGTGGTCTTGATGACGCCGGCGCGGGTGCCACCGATCGCCTTCGCGTACGACTTCGCCGTGTCCCAGGCGGTGCCCGATGCGTCGACCTCGACGGCAATGATGTCGGGGATGCCGCGGCCAGCCTCGAACTCGCGGCGCACGGTGTGGCCGGGAGCCTTCGGGGCGACGAGGATCACGTCGACGCCCGCGGGGGCCTCGATGTAGCCGAAACGGATGTTGAAGCCGTGTGCGAACGCGAGGGTCTTGCCCTCGGTCATGTGCTGCTTGATCTGCTCGTTGTAGATCGCACGCTGGTGCTGATCCGGCGCGAGGATCATGATGAGGTCAGCCCACTCAGCCGCGGCATCAACGGTCTTGACCTCGAAGCCAGCCTCTTCAGCCTTGGCGATCGACTTCGAGCCCTCCTTGAGGGCAATGACGACCTCGACACCCGAGTCGCGAAGGTTCATCGCGTGGGCGTGCCCCTGGGAGCCGTAGCCCACAACGGCTACCTTCTTGCCCTGGATGATCGACAGATCAGCGTCAGCGTCGTAGTACATCTCAGCCACTGGATTACTCCTTTAGTTGTTGGTTCAGTTCTGCGCGAAACGCGCACGTCATGCGGGCCGCGATGCTGCGGCACGCAGTTAGTTCTTGAATACTCGCTCGGTGATCGACTTCGATCCGCGCCCCATCGCGATGAGGCCGGACTGCGCGATCTCCTTGATCCCGTACTGCTCAAGCACCTTCAGGAAGGCCTCGATCTTGCCGGAGTCACCCGTCACCTCGATGGTGAGGGCATCCGGCACCACGTCGACGACGCGGGCACGGAACAGGTTGACCGCCTCGAGCACGTGCGAGCGATTCTGGTTGTCGGCACGGACCTTGATGAGTACGTGCTCGCGCTGCACCGAGCTCGACTCATCGAGCTCGACGATCTTGATGACGTTGACGAGCTTGTTGAGCTGCTTGGTGACCTGCTCAAGCAGGGTCTCGTCTTCGTCGACCACCACGGTGATGCGGGACAGGCCGCGCATCTCCGTGGGGCCCACCGCGAGCGACTCAATGTTGAATCCGCGGCGTGCGAACAGGCCGGCGACTCGGGTCAAGAGACCCGGCTTATCCTCGACGAGGAGGCTGAGAACGTGACGGCTCATGGTTACTCTCCCTCCCATTCGGGGGCGTGATCAAGTGCGTACTGGATATCGCTATTCGAGGTGCCCTGGCGGACCATCGGCCACACCATCGCGTCGGCGCTCACAACGAAGTCGATCACCACGGGGCGGTCGTTCGTCTCAAGCGCGAGCTTGATCGCGTCGTCAATCTGGTCCTCACGCTCCACGCGGAGCGCCAGGCAGCCGTAGGCCTCGCCGAGCTTCACGAAGTCGGGAACGCGTTGCGAGCCGTGCCCGGTGTTGAGCTCCGTGTTCGAGTAGCGACCGTCGTAGATGAGGGTCTGCCACTGGCGCACCATGCCAAGCGAGGAGTTGTTGATGACCGCAACCTTGATGGGAATGTTGTTCACCATGCAGGTGGCGAGCTCCTGGTTGGTCATCTGGAAGCAGCCGTCGCCATCGATCGCCCAAACCACGCGGTCGGGTTCCGCGACCTTCGCGCCCATTGCGGCGGGAACGGAGTAGCCCATCGTGCCGGCGCCGCCGGAGTTCAGCCATGCGTTGGGACGCTCGTACTTGATGAACTGCGCGGCCCACATCTGGTGCTGCCCCACGCCCGCGGCGTACACGCCCTCGGGGCCGGTCAGCTCGCCAATGCGCTGGATGACGTGCTGCGGCGAGAGCAGCCCATCGCTCGTCTCCTGGTAGCCGAGCGGGTACTTCTCCTGCAGCTCGCGCAGGCGTGCCCACCACGGTCCCATGTCGGCGAACGTCTGGCTCATCTTTGCGGACGAGACTGCTGCGATCAGGTCAGCGATCACGTCGGCCGCGTCGCCCACGATTGGCACATCGGCGGCACGGATCTTGCCGATCTCTGCGGGATCGACATCGGCGTGAATCACCTTCGCCTCGGGGGCGAAGAGCGCGGCCTTGCCCGTGACGCGGTCATCGAAGCGCGCGCCGAGCGTGATGAGCAGGTCTGCTTCCTGGAGCGCGAGCACCGCGGGGACGGTGCCGTGCATGCCGGGCATGCCGAGGTGCTGCGGGTGCGAGTCCGGGAAGACACCGCGCGCCATCAGGGTCGTCACAACCGGCGCGCCCACGAGCTCAGCGAGCTGCTTGAGCTCCGCGGAGGCGCCCGCACGGTTCACGCCGCCACCGACGTAGAACACGGGACGCTCTGCCGCTGCGATGAGGTCTGCGGCAGCCTGGATCTGCTTGCTGTTCGCCTTCATGATCGGGCGGTAGCCGGCAAGCTCGACCTGCGGATCCCACTCGAAATCGAGCAGGCCTTCCTGGGCGTCCTTCGTAATGTCCACGAGCACGGGGCCGGGGCGACCAGTCGACGCCAGGTGGTACGCCGCAGCGATCGCGGCGGGCACCTCTGCGGCCGTGGTGACCAGGAAGGAGTGCTTTGTGATCGGCATCGTAATGCCGACAATGTCTGCTTCCTGGAACGCGTCGGTGCCCATGAGGTGCGAGAACACCTGGCCGGTGATCGCGAGGAGCGGCACCGAGTCCATGTAGGCGTCAGCGATCGCAGTGACGAGGTTCGTCGCGCCAGGGCCCGAGGTCGCGATGCACACGCCGACCTCGCCACTCGCTGCCGCGTAGCCTTCGGCTGCGTGACCGCCGCCCTGCTCGTGGCGAACCAGAATATGACGCAGCTTCTCCGCGTCCATGATGGCGTCGTACAGCGGGAGGACAGCGCCGCCCGGCAGTCCGAATACGTCCTTGACGCCGAGGGCTTCAAGGCTACGGAGGACGGCCTGCGCGCCAGTCATCCGCTCTCCCCGGCCTGAGCCGGGCGTTGCTGGTGAGGGTGCACTCGATTCCGAGGTCATTGCTTGCTTTCGTGATCGTAAGGTGGAACGCAATACAAACGTGTGCAACGCACTCCGTCTCTGCGGAAGCGGGGCGTCGCGGCTTAGCCGGTGACGGCGCCTTCGGAGGCGGAACGAACGAGCTTGGAGTACTTCGCAAGTACGCCGCGCGTGTATCGCGGGGGAAGCGGGGCCCAGGTGGCTCGGCGGGCCTCAAGCTCAGCGGGATCTACCAGCAGATCGAGCGTTCGTGCGGCGATATCGACCCGAATCAGGTCACCGTCGCGGACCAGGGCAATTGGACCTCCGTCCGTTGCCTCTGGTGCAATATGGCCGATGCACAGGCCGGTTGTGCCGCCTGAGAATCGTCCGTCCGTCAATAGTAGTACATCTTTTCCGAGCCCCGCGCCCTTGATCGCTGCGGTGATGGCGAGCATCTCACGCATCCCCGGGCCACCCTTGGGCCCCTCGTAGCGAATCACCACGATGTCGCCCGCACCGATCTTGCCCTCGGTGAGCGCGTCCATCGCGGCCCGCTCGCGCTCGAACACCCGCGCGGGGCCCTCGAACACCTCGGCGTCAAAGCCGGCCGTCTTCACGACCGCGCCCTCCGGCGCGAGCGAGCCGTCAAGGATGGTGAGGCCGCCCGTGGCGTGAATGGGGTTGTCCAGCTGACGAATCACCGTGCCGTCGAGGGGCTGCGGGTTCAGCTCGGCGAGGTTCTCGGCGACGGTCTTCCCCGTGACCGTGAGCGCGTCACCGTGGAGCAGGCCGGCGTCGAGCAGCGCCTGCATCACGACGGGCATGCCCCCGACACGGTCGAAGTCCTGCGCGACGAACTGACCGAACGGCTTGACGTCCGCGAGGTGCGGCGACTTCTGCCCGATGCGCGTGAAGTCGTCGAGCGTCAGTTCTACCTCTGCCTCGCGAGCGATCGCGAGGAGGTGCAGCACCGCGTTCGTCGAGCCGCCCAGCACCATTGCCACGGTGATGGCATTCTCGAACGCCTTCTTCGTGAGGATGTCGCGGGTGGTGATTCCCTTGCGCAGCATGTTGACCACGGCCTCACCGGAGCGGTGCGCGTAGTAGTCGCGGCGGCGGTCGGCAGAGGGCGGAGCCGCCGAGCCGGGCAGGCTCATCCCGAGTGCCTCAGCGACACAGGCCATCGTGTTCGCGGTGTACATACCGCCGCACGCACCCTCGCCGGGGGCGATTGCGCACTCAATGCGCTTCAGGTCTTCTTCCGACATTGTGCCGGCCTTGCACGCGCCGACCGCTTCGAACGAGTCGATGATCGTCACGGTCTTCTCCGTGCCGTCCGACAGCTTCACCCAGCCGGGCGCAATCGAACCGGCGTACAGGAACACACTCGCGAGATCGAGGCGAGCGGCGGCCATCAGCATGCCGGGCAGAGACTTGTCGCACCCGGCGAGCACCACCGTGCCGTCGAGGCGCTCGGCCATCACGACGGTCTCGACCGAGTCGGCAATGACCTCGCGCGAGACGAGCGAGAAGTGCATTCCCTCGTGCCCCATCGAAATGCCATCGGAGACCGAGATCGTGCCGAACTGCAGCGGGTACCCACCGCCGGCGTGCACGCCCTCCTTCGCCCCCTGCGCCAGGCGATCGAGCGAGAGGTTGCAGGGCGTGATCTCGTTCCAGGAGGACGCGATGCCAATCTGCGGCTTGTCCCAATCCTCATCGCCCATGCCCACGGCACGGAGCATGCCACGGCTCGTCGTGGCCTCGATGCCATCGGTGACGTCGCGACTTCGAGGCTTCATGTCAATCTCTGCCATGCCCCAAGTCTATGCCCTCCCACATGCCCGATTGGAGTACCGGAGGGCGCCCAAAAAACAACAAACGCGCCGCCGACCAGAGGCCGACGACGCGTTCGCGCGTGATGCGTTACTTCCCGATAGCGGGAAGCACCGTGAACGGCAGCGCGAAGCCCACGATGGACGCGGCCAGGCCACCAACGAACAGCCACAGCTCCGTGGTCGCTCCGAGCGACGGGTTGAAGCCGAAGCTCATCAGTACGAAGCCACCGAATGCGAGTGCGATGGACAGGACGAAGAAGATCGCCGTGACCGCGCTCACCCCACCCCGCGAGCTCTCCTCGAACAGTGCCCCATTGTCCTGCGACGCCATAGCGATTTACTCCATTCACTGCCATCACCGCGGGGATTCCCGCGAAAAGTCTGCTCCGCACGGCGGAGTCCATCCGCCAGAATACCCCACTCCTCGATTTTCGTTCGCCTCCCCCGGGTAGGCTGATCCGCACAGCCGACGATTTGGAGGACGCGTGTCTCTTGGAAAGTACCTCACGAACCCCGGTGTGCTCGGCGCTGCGGTCGGCGCGGTAAGCACCGCTCGCCGCACGGGCGGTATGCCCCGCGATTGGCGCCGCTTCGTCGTGTGGGGCGTCTGGCTCGCCACGCTCGCTCTCGCGATCGGCAGCGTTGCAATGCAGGACAAGGATCGCGAGTTCGACGGCAAGTAGCGCCAGGGCGCGCCGCGTTTTCTTCCGCGCTGGGCGGGGGACCGCGCTACACTGTGTCGCGGTGAGTCGGGAAGTCTGGTCGACAGTGTCCATTGACCGTGCCCGAACAGAAGGCCAACGATGACCCCAGCCAAGAATTCCCCGATCCCCGGCGCCGAGCGGCCACGCCGACGCAGGATCCTCTCGCTCGTCAGCAAGCGCGAAGCCGCTCGCGTGAGCCGACTCCTCCGCGCCGAAGTCGTCGGCGGCGTGATTGTGATGATCGCCGCACTGCTCGGCTTCCTCGCGGCGAACAGCCCGATCGCTGACTCCTACTTCGCGCTCCGGGACACCAAGATCGGTCCCGCAAGCCTCGGGCTCAACATCAATGTGGGTCACTGGGCGTCGGATGGCCTGCTCGCCATCTTCTTCTTCATGGTGGGGCTCGAACTCAAACGCGAGTTCGTTTCGGGCGCGCTGAGCAAGTTCTCAACCGCCATCGTGCCAGTCGCCGCAGCATTCGGCGGCGTGGCTGTGCCCGCGCTCCTCTACGTCTCGTTCACCGCGGGCACGCCAGCGGCTCACGGCTGGGCGATCCCCACAGCCACCGACATCGCGTTCGCCGTCGCCGTCCTCGGCCTCATCGCCCCGCGCATTCCGCCCGCGCTCCGCATGTTCCTCCTCACCCTCGCGGTGGTCGACGACCTCATCGCGATCACGATCATTGCCGTGTTCTACACGGAGAACATCCAGCTCCTCCCCCTCGTCCTGTCGGTGATTCCGCTCGCCCTCTACTGGTTCATCTCCCGGAAGTACGCCGCCCGGTTGGCCCGCTCGACGTGGGGCCCGTGGCTCATCCTGCTCCCGCTTGGAATGGTCGCCTGGGCCCTCTTCCACGCCTCTGGCATCCACGCGACGATCGCGGGCGTGGTGCTCGCCTTCCTCGTTCCCGTGTCCGGCCGCGACGGCACGCAACTGGCGGAAACCTTCGAGCACCGCTTCCGCCCCCTCTCGACCGGGATCGCGGTGCCGGTGTTCGCGTTCTTCGCCGCGGGCGTTGCAGTGGGCGGCGCGTCCCGCTTCCCCCTCGACCCGATCGCGCTCGGCATCATGGTGGGCCTCGTGATCGGCAAGCCCGTCGGCATCTCCCTCATCACCTGGTTGCTCACCCGCTTCACGCGCGCCGAGCTCGACCCCGCGGTGCGCTGGCGGGAACTGATTGGTGTGGCGGCCCTCGCAGGCGTGGGCTTCACCGTCTCGCTCCTCGTGACCGAGCTGAGCTTCTCGGACGCGGGTGACGCCGACACCGCGCGCCTCGCGGTGATGGTGGGCTCCGTGATCGCAGTCGCGGTCTCCGCAGCGCTGCTCGTCAGGAAGGCCCGGCCGCGCGCGGTCGCTGCGCAAGAAACCGAGTAAACGACAGGCGTCCGGACGGGAACACGATCGCGACGCGCGCGGGATACCCACGCGAATTTGAACGCGGCGTCGCGATCGTGTTAGAGTTTCACCCGTTGCAAATGAGCCCCGGAGCTCAGGAAGCGGCAAGTAAGCGCCTTTAGCTCAGTTGGTAGAGCAGCTGACTCTTAATCAGCGGGTCCACGGTTCGAGCCCGTGAGGGCGCACAGTTCGGAAAGCTCGGCACTCGTGTGCCGAGCTTTCCGTGTATCCAGCCCCAGTTCACTCCTCGTTCATGGAGGGCGCCGATGAACACCTCACTCCCCGCGCAGTCCGCGGATCTCGCGTTCGCGCTCGAACTCGCAGATCTTGCCGATTCGATTTCGCTCCCCCGGTTCCGTGCTGCGGACCTCACGATCGAAACGAAGCCGGATCGCACCTTCGTCACCGACGCGGACCAGGCTGTCGAGCGCGCACTGCGGGATCGCATTGAGTCCGCGCTGCCGGGCGACAGCTTCCTCGGCGAAGAATCAGGCTCGGCGGAGCGTGGCTCGCGGCGCTGGATCATCGACCCGATCGACGGCACATCGAACTTTCTGCGCGGCGTTCCGAACTGGGCCACCCTCATCGCACTCGAGGTCGACGGCGAACCCACAGTGGGTGTCGTGTCGGCGCCCGCATTCGGCGCGCGCTGGTGGGCGGAAACGGGAACGGGTGCGTGGGGCCAGCAGCCGAACGAGGCACCGCGGCAGCTCCGAGTTTCGGGCGTGCGCGATCTCGAGCACGCTTCGCTCAGCTTCCAGAGCATTGAGCAGTGGGACCTCGCGGGCTATCTGCAGCCGCTCATCACGCTGAGCCGCACGGTGTGGCGCGATCGCGCCTACGGCGACATGTGGTCGTACATGCTGCTCGCCGAGGGGCTCGTCGACATTGTTGCCGAGTTCGACGTGAAGCCGTACGACCTTGCCGCGCTCGTGCCGATCGTACGCGAGGCCGGTGGTCGCTTCACCGACATTGACGGGGCCGAGAGCGCGTGGAACGGCAGCTCGCTCGCCACGAACGGCGCACTGCACGACGCGGTGGTCGATCTCGTATCGCGAACGCGCACACCTGAGACGGGGGACGCCCGGTGACAGGCAACGCGCCCACCCAGCCGCGGCGTTCCGCCGCGCAGATCGCGCTGCGCGCGCTCCCGGCGCTCGTGCTCGACGTCGCGCTCGTACTGCTCTTCGCCGGGCTGGGTCGTGGCAGCCACGCCCGCGAGGCCACCCTCATCGGCCTCCTCGAGACGGCCTGGCCGTTCCTTGCGGCACTCGCACTGAGCTGGATCCTCTGCGGCGCAGCCCGCCGACCGATCGCGCTGCTGCGCACGGGACTCCCCGTGTGGCTCGGCACCGTGGCCATTGGCATGCTCGTTCGGTGGCTCTCGGGCGGCGGGGTCGCGCTCGCCTTCGTGCTCGTCACGCTCGGCACGCTCGGTGTGTTCCTACTCGGATGGCGCCTCATCGCGATGTTGATCGTGCGTCTGCGCCGCCGGAGCGCGTAGGCAGCACTCCCCGGCGGCGCAGAACGTTCAGCGCGGCAGGGCGCTAGCTCGCCGCGAGCATCTCGAGCGCGGCAACCGCGCGGTTCGAGAAGCCCATCTCGTTGTCATACCACGCGACCACGCTCACGTGGCGGCCGTGCACTCGCGTGAGCGCCGAATCGAAGATCGACGGGTGCGGGTTCCCCACAATGTCGGTCGACACGAGGGGCTCCTCCGAATACTCGAGCACGCCGTGCAGAGGTCCCGCGGCCGCCGCATCGCGGTAGGCCTGGAGCACTTCCTCCTCGGTGACCTCGCGCGCGAGCGTGGCATGGAGCTCGACGATCGACCCCACCGGCACCGGCACGCGGATCGCACTGCCCGTGAGCTTGCCGTCAAGTTGCGGCAGGACGAGGCCGATCGCCTTCGCTGCTCCCGTCGAGGTGGGGATGATGTTCAGTGCGGCCGCCCGCGCACGGCGCAGATCACTGTGCGGCGCGTCGGCGAGACGCTGATCCTGGGTGTAGGCGTGCACGGTGGTCATCGCGCCGTACTCGATCGGTGCGAGCGCGTCGAGCACCTGCGCGAGCGGCGCGAGCGCGTTCGTGGTGCACGACGCATTCGACACGATCACATGCTGCGTGGGATCGTACTGCTCATCGTTCACCCCAACCACGATCGTGAGATCCGCGCCGTTCGAGGGCGCGCTGACGAGCACACGCCGCGCCCCCGCGTCCAGGTGCTGGCGCGCGGCGTCCGCGTCCGTGAAGATGCCCGTCGATTCGAGCACTACGTCGATGCCGAGCTCACCCCAGGGCAGGTCTGCAGGCGAGCGCTCGGCCAGGATCCTGATCCGGCGTTCTCCAATGACCAGCTCGTTCCCCTCCACTGTCACGGGCCAGGGCAGGGCACCGTAGACGCTGTCGCGGGCAAGAAGATGGGCGAGGGTTGTGATGTCGCCGAGATCGTTGATCGCCACGACCTCAAGTTCGCTCCCCTGCTCGAGCGTCGCGCGCAGCACGCCCCGCCCGATCCGTCCGAAGCCGTTGATTGCCACCCGACCGGTCATGTTCCCATCCTTCGTGTCCGTCTGACGTCAGCCCGCGCACTGCAGCGCGTCTGTTCTCAGCTTGGCCTGGTGCGGTCGCGCAGACGAGTGGCACGCTTGCCACAGTACGTGCGGATCATGCCAACTCTCCCTGCGCAAAGGTCTTGCGATAGTCGCTCGGCGTCGTTTCAAGCACGCGGCGAAAGTAACGTCGCAGATTTGATGCTGAACCGAGCCCCACCGCCACCCCGATCTCGTCGACCCCGAGGTCCGTTTCCTCAAGCAGCTCGCGGGCGCGATCGAGCCGGGCGCGCATGATCCACTGCATCGGCGCGTACCCCGTTTCGTCTCGAAACCGGCGAGAGAAGGTGCGCCCCGAGACACGCGCGTGGGCGGCGAGGTGCGCAATGGTGAGGGGATCTCCCAGCCGCTCGAGCGCCCACTCCCGCGTCTTGCTGAAGCGCTCACCGTGCGACTCGGGCACGCTGTGTGGCACGAATTGCACCTGTCCGCCACTGCGATACGGGGCCGCGACGAGGCGCCGCGCCGCGTGATTTGCCACCGCCATGCCCGCGTCGCGTCGCAGAAGGTGCAAACAGAGATCGATCCCCGAGGCAGCCCCAGCAGAGGTGAGCACGGACCCCTCGTCAACAAACAGCACACGCTCGTCAACACGCACCTCGGGATAGCGCTCAGCGAGCGCCGCGGAATAGTGCCAGTGCGTCGTGGCCCGCTTCCCGTCGAGCAACCCGGTTTCCGCGAGCGCGAACGCGCCCGTCGAGATTGCCGCCAGCGTCGCGCCACGGGCGTGCGCGCTCTGAAGCGCTGCCGTGAGCGCCGCCGGCGGTCGCTCGCGGTCCGGGAAACGGTAGCCGGGCACGAATACGATATCGGCGGCATCGAGCGCTTCGAGGCCGTGCTCCACGAAGTAGGAAAGTCCATCGCCGCCAGCGATGAGTCCGGGGTGCACTCCGCACACATCCACCGTGTACGGCATGCTGGCTCGCTGCGTAAACACTTGCGCGGGGATGCCAACGTCCAGGGGCTTTGCCCCCTCGAGCACCACGACTGCGACACGCTTCATGCCTCCAGCGTACGACGCGCAGGGCGTTCGTCACAGAGCATCACAGTGGTGCGGATATCGCGAATGCACAGTACATTCAAAAGTGCCCGAACCCGGGCACCATCCGTTCCACAAGGGGGACCCCACATGTCCGACTCCACCCAGACGCCCACCACGGGCGCGCGCCTCGCGTCCGAGTTCGCCGGGACGTTTATTCTCGTCTTCGGCTCGATCGGTACCGCACTCTTCGCCGCGGGTTTCCCCGGCGACCCTGGCTCCCCCGTGAACGTCGGATTCCTCGGCGTCGCGCTGGCCTTCGGCCTCTCGGTGCTCGTGAGCGCGTACGCGTTCGGGCCGATCTCGGGCGGGCACTTCAACCCCGCGGTCACGCTCGGACTTGCCGCCGCTGGCCGCTTCGCGTGGCGTGACGTGGCGGGCTACATCATTACGCAGGTCGTCGCCGGCGCGATCGCCACGAGCTTGCTCTACGTCATCGCAACGGGTCGCGAGGGCGCCGACCTCGGCAACTTCGCGTCCAACGGCTACGGCGAGCACTCGCCGGGCGGCTACGGGCTCCTGCCCGTGATCCTGATCGAGACGATCCTCACCGCGGTGTTCCTCACCGTGATCATCGGCGTCACCTCGAAGCGCGCAGCCGCCGGGTTCGCGCCGCTCGCTATCGGCCTCACGCTGACGCTCATTCACCTCGCGTCGATCCCCGTGTCGAACACCTCCGTGAACCCGGCGCGCTCGATCGCCACGGCGCTCTACGGGGGCGCGGACGCACTTGCGCAGCTCTGGGTGTTCATCGTGTTCCCCATCGTGGGTGGCCTGATCGCGGGCGCCGCGTTCAAGTTCCTCTTCGACGGCACCAAGCGCGCATAGGCACACGGTCGGGGGTGGGGCGCGGGTGCCCCACCCCCGATCCGCAGCCAGCGCGATGCTGCGGCACCCCTGCGCACCTGCGCTACGGTGCGGCGGTCGGCGCGGCCGCGCCGCTGCGCTGCGCGAGGCTCGTGAAGCGCGTGCGCGACACCACCACGATTGCGGTAATGAGCAGGAGGAGCCCCAGCCAGTACGGGGCCGCGTGCGAGACCGAAACGTAGAGCAGGCCCGCAATGAGCGGGGCCACCACGTTCACTCCCGTACTGAGCGACTGCATCACCCCAGCGATCCACCCCTGCTCACTCTCCCCCACCTGCTGCGAGAGCACGCCATCAAGGGCCGCGCTCGCCGGGCCCTGGCCGCCGCCGAGGAGGAGGGTCCCGAGGATCAGCACCCACGGTTCCGCGAACACCGATCCGACGAGCGCGAGAGCGGCGAAGCCGAACGCCTGCGCAATGAGGCCCGCGACAATGATGCCGCGCTCGCCCATGCGCGGCAGCAGCGCCTGCATGAGCACGCCCTGCAGCACGATGTCGAGGATTCCGATCGCAGCGGTGAGGAGCCCGATCGACGTTGCCGTCCAGCTCAGCTGGTCGAGCGCGAGCACGCCGAAGTTGTTCACGAACATGCCGAATGGCAGGCCGATCAGCACGAGCGCGATCAGAAGACCGCGCAGTTCCGTCCGAGCGAAGGCGCCGCGGAACACCGCGACGGGGTGCAACGCGCCCCATCGCAGCCGTGGCGCGCGCTTCGCCGCGGGAAGGCTCTCAGGCAGCGCGAAAAACGCGACGGTCGCCACGACGAGCGCGATGCCCGCGGTCACAAACACCGGGAGATCAACGTGCACTGCGGCGAGGAGGCCGCCAATCGCTGGCCCAATCATGAAGCCGATGCCGTTGAGCGCGCCCAGGAGGCCGAAGCGGGCCGCGCGCTGCGCCGGCGGAGTGATGTCGGCGGCGTAGGCGAACAGCGCCGGCATGTCGCCCGCAGTGATGCCCTGGATGATGCGCCCCGCAAGGAGCACCCACACCGAACCGCCGATCCCAAACGTCGCGAAGCCGACCGCGGCTCCGAGGGTCGCGATGATGATCACCGGGCGCCGCCCGAAGCGGTCCGAGAGCGCGCCAAAGAGTGGCGCGACAAGGAACGCGCAGAGCGCGTTGACCGATTCGAGCACGCCCACCCAAATTGCGAGGTGCCCCGGATCGGCCACGGTGCGCTGCACCACGAATGGGAGCACGGGGAGCACGACGGTCATACCGACCACGTTGAGCATCGTGATGGCAATCAGGGTGGCCCACGCGCGCCGGCGGCCCGCCGGCGGGGCAACGGACGGTGCCGGTGCCGACGGCTCAGCAGAGGAAGAAGAATTCATGCCGAAAGTGTATCAATACCAGTTTCGGTGTCAATACAGTTTTGAAGTCGCTCCACTGACTCAGGAATCTCGCTAGACTGCAGCCATGACCGAGCCAGCACTCCCCGGCCGCCGCGAGCGCAAGAAGGCGGCAACCCGCAAGCTGATCTCAGATACCGCAACCGCGCTGTTCTTCGAACGCGGCTTTGACAACGTCAGCATCCGTGAGATCGCGGACCAGGCCGATGTCTCCCCCACCACCGTGTTCGCGCATTTCCCGCAGAAGGAAGCGCTCGTGTTCGACGAAGACGAGGAACAGCGGGAGCGACTCGTCGCGGCGGTCCGCGACCGCGCAGCTGGGACCACGATCACCGATGCCATCCACGCCTACTACCTTGCGGGCATCCTCGAGAGCCGCGAGGAGCACAGCGACGGCGGGCGCAAGTTCATGGAGTTTCTCGACCGCACACCAGCGCTCGCCGACTACGCAGCGCGCATGTGGACCCGGCACGAGCACGCGCTCGGCGAGGCGATCGCCGCCGACTTCGGGCTCGACGCTCCCTCCCCAGAGATCCGCGCCTACGCGCGCTTCGTACTGCAGATCCAGCTGCTCGCCATCACTGACGATGACCCGGAGACCGTGCTCGAGGCCGCGTTCCGCGTGCTCACCGCGGGGTGGGCGAGCTACGCCGACGGCCGCTAACACGGCGGGTCTGGGATCCCGGACACGACCGCCCGGAGGCGCGTTGTTCGGGCACCGGGGAGCCGGTGGGATGGAGGCAGAGCGCTGCACCGCCGCAGCGTCGCTCCTGAAAGGATCCAGCATGTCACTCCCTGGCGCCCGCCCCGTCCGTGCACCGCGCGGCACCGAGCTCACCGCGAAGAGCTGGCAGACCGAGGCTCCCCTGCGGATGCTCATGAACAACCTCGATCCCGAGGTCGCCGAGCGCCCCGACGACCTCGTTGTGTACGGCGGCACCGGCCGCGCGGCCCGCAGCTGGGAGGCGTTCGACGCGATCGTCGCCACCCTGCGCGACCTCGAGGACGACGAGACGCTGCTCGTGCAGTCCGGGAAGCCGGTCGGAGTGTTCCGAACGAACGTCTGGGCGCCGCGCGTACTCCTCGCAAACTCGAACCTTGTGGGCGACTGGGCGAACTGGCCCGAGTTTCGCAGACTCGAGGCCGAGGGCCTCACAATGTACGGCCAGATGACTGCCGGCTCGTGGATCTACATCGGCACCCAGGGCATTCTGCAGGGCACCTTCGAGACCTTCGCAGCGGTGGCACGCAAGCGCTTTGGCGGCTCACTCGCGGGCACGATCACGCTCACGGGCGGCTGCGGCGGGATGGGCGGCGCACAGCCGCTCGCGGTGACCCTCAACGACGGAGCGTGCCTCATCGTTGACGTCGACGAAACCCGACTGCGCCGCCGCGTAGGCAAGCGCTACCTCGACGAGGTCGTCACGAGTCTCGACGACGCGCTCGCGAACGTGCAGCGCGCGAAGGCGGAGCGCCGTGGCTGGTCGGTGGGACTCGTGGGGAACGCGGCCGAGGTGTTCCCGGAGATCCTGCGTCGCCAGCACGCGGGCGAGATCAGCATCGACATCGTCACCGATCAAACGAGCGCGCACGACCCGCTGTCGTACCTGCCCATCGGCTACGCGGTGGAGGATCGGCTGGCGCGCGCCGAGGCCGATCCCGAGCAGTTCACACGCGATGCGCAGGCAGCGATGGCCGCGCACGTCGAGGCGATGGTGGGGTTCCAGGACGCGGGCGCGGAGGTGTTCGACTACGGCAACTCGATCCGCGACGAAGCCCGCCACGGTGGCTTCGAGCGCGCGTTCGCGTTCCCCGGCTTCGTCCCCGCCTACATTCGACCACTGTTCTGCGAAGGGCTTGGCCCGTTCCGCTGGGCCGCGCTCTCCGGCGACCCCGAGGACATTCGAGTGACTGACGAGGCGCTCCTCGAACTGTTCCCGGAGAACACACACCTCCGCACGTGGATCCGCGCGGCGCAGGAACGCGTCGACTTCGAGGGCCTCCCCGCGCGAATCTGCTGGCTCGGCTACGGTGAGCGCGCCCGCGCCGCCGTGCGCTTCAACGAACTCGTGGCGGAGGGAAAGCTCAGCGCTCCCATCGTGATTGGCCGCGACCACCTCGACTCGGGGTCCGTGGCCTCCCCGTACCGGGAGACCGAGGCAATGGCCGACGGTTCGGACGCGATCGCCGACTGGCCGCTGCTGAACGCGCTCACCGCCGCGTCATCGGGCGCAACCTGGGTGTCGCTGCACCACGGCGGCGGTGTGGGCATCGGTCGCTCCATCCATGCGGGGCAGGTGTCGGTCGCCGACGGAACGGCGCTCGCCGCAGCAAAGCTTGAGCGGCTCCTCACGAACGACCCAGGCATGGGAGTCATTCGCCACGTGGATGCTGGCTACCAGCGCGCCGTCAACGTCGCGGCTGAGCGGGGCGTGCGTGTGCCCATGGCTCCCACCGTTCGCAACACCGACGAGCCCTGGTAGTCGGGGCGGAAGGAACACGGCCATGACCGCATCGATCGTGATCGACAACATCGGCGAACTCACCACCCACGATCCCGAACTGGGTGCCGGGATCGGGTCGCGCATGCGCGATGCCGCGGTGGTGGTCGAGGGCGAACGCATCGCGTGGGTGGGAGCGTCCGCCGCTGCCCCCGCCGCGGACACGCGCGTCGATGCCGCGGGACGGGCGCTCCTGCCCGGCTGGGTGGATTCGCACACGCACCTCGTGTTCGCCGGCGATCGCACCGCGGAGTTCGAGGCACGCATGGCGGGCGAGGCCTACGCGGCCGGGGGAATCAATGTCACGGTGGAGGCGACCCGAGCTGCCTCCGACGCGGAGCTCGAGGCGAACCTGACGCGCCTCGTGGCCGAGGCCCGACGCGGTGGCACGACCACCCTGGAGACCAAGACCGGCTACGGCCTCACCACCCCAGACGAGGTACGCGCGGCCCACATCGCGGGCCGCCACGCCGACGCGGTGACGTTCCTCGGTGCCCACGTGGTGCCCGCCGGATCGGATCCGGACGCGTATCTTGACCTCGTGACGGGGCAGATGCTCGACGAAATCGCCCCGTTCGTGAGCGCCGTGGACGTGTTCTGCGAGGAGGGAGCGTTCGACGGCGAGGCGACTGCGCGCGTACTTGCGGCTGCGCGAGCGCACGGACTCAGCACGCGCGTACACGGCAACCAGTTGGGCCACGGCCCCGGAGTGCAGCTCGCCGTCGAGAGCGGTGCGCTGAGCGTCGATCACGTGGGTTTCCTGGACGACGCCGATATCGCCGCGCTGGCGGGGTCCTGGCGGGGCGAGGCGCGAGGCACGGTCGCGACCGTGCTTCCCGCGTGCGATCTGTCCACGCGGATGCCGCTCGCGCCCGCGCGCCAGCTGCTCGGCGCGGGAGCGGTAGTGGCCATCGCCTCGAACGCGAACCCCGGCACCTCCTACACGAGCTCGATGGCGTTCTGCGTCGCGACCGCGGTGTTGCAGATGGGCCTCAGTGTGGAGGAAGCGGTGCACGCGGCCACCCGCGGCGGCGCGATTGCGCTCGGCATGGCCGAGGACGGGTGGTACGACCCGCGCGGCGTCGCGCATCCGCGCATCGGCGTCATCTCACCGGGCGCGCGTGCAGACCTGCACCTGCTCGACGCCCCCTCGGTCACGCACCTCGCCTACCGCCCAGGGATGCCCCTCACGGCAGCAGTGTGGCGGGCAGGCGGGCGCGTCGTCTAAGCGACTGTGCTCTGGGGCTCAGCGCCGCGCCGCCGCAACCTCGGCACCGCAGCCACGAGTTCCCGGGCGTACTCCGTTGTGGGGTTCGTGAGGATCTCTCGCGTGGGGCCTTGTTCGACGACGCGTCCAGCGCGCAGCACAACGGTGCGCTCGCATACCGCCGCGACGGCGCTCAGATCGTGCGACACCATCACCAGCGCCAACCCACGCTCCGCACGCAACTCGGAGAGGAGGTCGATGACTTGGGTGCGCGTGGTGACATCGAGCGCGCTCACCGGCTCGTCCGCAAGCAGCACGCGGGGATTCGACACCGTCGCCCGCGCGATCGCGATCCGCTGCCGCTGGCCGCCCGAGAACTCGTGCGGATAGCGCTCAGCGGTATCCTCGGGCAGGCCGACGGCGGCGAGGGCCGCCGCCACACGGCGCCGGGCATCATCCCCCGTGGCAAGCCCGAGCGATCGCAGCGGCTCCGCGACAATACGGTCGATCCGCTGCCGCGGGTCGAGCGAGGAGTACGGGTCTTGAAACACCGTCTGCACGCTCGCGCGGAAACGCCGCATCTGCGCACGATCCCGCAGCAGGAGCGGCGCGCCATCGAAGCGGACCTCGCCACTCTGCGGCGCGCGCAGGCCAAGCAGCAGCGACAGGATCGTGGATTTGCCGGATCCAGACTCCCCCACGAGCCCGACGGTCTCACCGGCCGCGACGCTCAGGGACACGTCGTGTACCACGGTGCGTTTTCCGTAGGCGAAGCTCGCCTCGTGCAGTTCGAGCAGGCTCATCGGCTCTCCTCCGAGAAAGACGCGGGCGCAGCCCCGGGTGCGACGTCAAGCGCCGCGTCGAGCGCCCGGGCGCTGGCAACGAGCCGCTGCGTGTACTCGTGTTCGGGGGCCCACAGCACCCGCTCAGTCGCGCCGGTTTCCACCGCGTGGCCCCGCTGCATCACGGTAATCCGATCCACGATCTGTGACACCACGGCGAGGTCGTGGCTAATAAATAGCAATGCCATGCCGCGCTCGCGGACAAGTCGGTCGAGCAGGGTGAGCACTTCCTGCTGCACCGTCACATCGAGCGCCGTGGTCGGTTCGTCCGCGATGAGGAGTCGCGGTTCCGCTCCCAGGGCGATCGCGATGGCAATGCGCTGACGCTGGCCGCCCGAGAGTTCATGCGGGTAGGCGCGCGCAATGCGTGGCTCGGTGAGGGCGACCTCGGCGAGTGCGTCGCGCACCGCTGCATCGAGCGCGGCCCCGGTGAGTCCCCGGTGCCGCCTGATCGGCTCGGCCACCTGCTTGCCCACGCGCATGAGCGGGTCGAGTGCGGTCAGCGGTTCCTGGAACACGATCGAGGCCACTGGCCCGCGCAGGGGCCGGAGCGCGTCATCCGTCGCCCCCACCGTCTGCGTCCCCGCGAGGAGCACGGAGCCGTTCGCCGTGAGCCCTGGAGCGAGCAGGCCGGTCAGGGCCAGTGAGGTCACTGACTTGCCGGATCCGGACTCGCCGATCAGCCCGAAGCGCTCCCCCGCGGCGATCTCGAACGAGACGTGTGACACGAGCGGGGTGCCGTCAGCTGTCGTGACGGTGAGATCGCGCACGGTGAGCAGAGGTACAGCGTTCGCAGCGGGTGCGCCGGTCATCGGGCCCTCCGGATCGTGGGGTCAGTGAACGCGCGCAGGCCGTCCGCGATGAAGTTCACGCCGAGCACGAGCACGACGAGCGCGAGACCCGGCACGATCGCCCCGAGCGGTGCGGTGAGGACGGTGCCCTGCGCTTCCTGGAGCAAACGCCCCCAGGAGGCATTCGGCGGTGGGGCACCGAGGCCGAGGTAGCTCAGGCTGGCTTCCGCGAGCACCGCGATCCCGAACTGCAGGGCGAGCGCTGAGGCGAGCATGGTGGCGATATTGGGCAGCACGTGGCCGAACACGATCCCGAGCCAGCGAGTGCCGCTCGTGCGCGCCGCCGTGATGTACTGCTCCTGGAGCACGCGCTTCGCGAGGACCCGCGTGAGGCGCGCAATCACCGCGGACATGCCGAGCCCGATCGCGAGGATCACGGATCCCAGCGAGGCTCCCTGCACCGCAACGATGAGCATGGCGAGCAGCAGCACGGGGAACGCGATCATCACGTCCAACCAGGCGGAAAGCGTGTCATCGAGCCAGGGGCGCGCAAACGCCGCGACAAGCCCGAGCGTGATGCCGAGCACGGCGGCGATCGCGACGGATCCGGCCCCCACGCTGAGGGCGATCCGCGCCCCGATCATGAGCTGACTGAAGAGGTCTCGACCCAGCTTGTCCGTGCCGATCCAGTGTGCGGCACTCGCACCCTCGAGCCGGCCACCGCTCGTGTCCCCCTGCGCATACGGGAGCCACACGAGCGACACGAGTGCGAGCACCACGACCATGCCAGTGAGCGCGAGGCCGAGGATGAGGGTCGCACGGCTGGAAATGCCGCGGGAGCTGCGACGACGCGGAACGAGAATTTCTTGACTCATCGGTTCCCCGAAACGCTCTGGCGCAATCGCGGGTCAACGATGCGCTGCACCACGTCGGCGGCAAAGCCCACGAGCAGGACAAACAGGGTGCTGACCACGAGGACCCCCTGGATAGTGACGTAGTCGTGTTGGGTGATCCCGCCGAGCAGCAGGCTGCCCAGCCCGGGCAGGCTGAACACGCTCTCGACCACGACCGCGCCAATCAGTGCCGTGGACAGCTCGATACCGAGGATTGCAATGACCGGCACCGAGCCGTTGCGCAGGCCGTGCCGGATCAGCGCCTCACCGAAGCCGGCCCCGTGCGCCCGCGCGGTGCGCAGGTAGTCACTCCCGAGTACGTCGAGCGTTGCGGTGCGGACGTAGCGGGCAAGTGAGGCGCTCATGACGATCGCGATGGTCAGCACTGGGAGGATCAGCGAGGTGAGCGCCTCAGCCGGATTCGCCCAGTCACCGCGGGGAAAACCGCCTGAGGGCAACCACCCCAGGCCGAGGGCGAATAGCCAGACCAGCAAGATGCCGACCCAGAACGCGGGCACCGCGATGCCCAGCTGCGAAAAACCGGAGAGCAGCGTGCCGACCCAGTGATCCGCCTTCACGGCGGCGGCAATGCCGATGACGAGTGCGAGCACGACCGCCAGCAGGAAGGCGAGCACCGTCAGCGGCAGGGTGACGACCAGCCGGGCCGCGATCTCTGGGCCTACGGGAAGCTGGCTGATCAGCGAGGTGCCGAAGTCGAAGCGCAGGATCTGCCCAGCCCACAGCGTGAACTGGTTCCACAGCGGCAGGTTCGAGCCAACCTGCTCCTGTGCGGCCGCAATCTGCTCCGGTGTGGCGTTCACCGAGAGCAGCGCGTTCGCCGGATCCCCCGGCAGGAGCCGGAGCAGCACGAAGATCACGATCATGGCGACCGCGAAGGACCCGAGCAGAAACCCGAGCCGGCGTGCGAGGTACCGAGTCATATCTGTCATTCTCTCGCGGGGCTGTTCCCCACGCACGGACCCGCCCGGAGCGTGTTCCTTCGGGGAACGCGTGCCGGGCGGATCAGGGTGTGCGGTGCGGTCTAGCCCTTGACGATGTCGTACGCGAAGAACTGCGAGTTCAGGCCGTTCACCGGGTAGCCGGTGACATCGCTCGCGGACACGACGATCTGCGGGAACAGGTACAACCAGGCGCTCGCCGCGTCTTCTGCGATCTGCCGGTTGACCTCCTTGAGGAGTTCGGTCTGCGCGGCTTCGTCCGGAGCCTGCTCGGCCTCGGTCACCCAGCGCTGCACGTCGGCGTTGTTGTAGCCCCAGTAGAAGTCCGGGTTGCCGTACCAGACGACGTCGCGGTCGTTCACGTGTTCCTGCAGCGTCGCCTCGAAGTCGCGCTCCTTGAACACCTTCGAGTACCACTCGTCTGCGCTGATCGTGTTGATCGTGACGGTGATCCCCACCTTGGCGAGCTCCGACTGCACGAACTCGGCGACGACCGGGTGCGGGTCGTAGCTCGGGGTGTCGAGCGTGAAGGCGAAGCCGTCGGCGTAGCCCGCCTCTGCGAGCTGGCGCTTCGCGAGCTCTGGGTCGTACGGGTTCACCTCAGTGAGGTCCTCGTACCAGGGGTCGGTCGGCGGCACCATCGAGCCGATCAGGGTGCCGTAGTCACCCCAGATCGCGGAGAGCAGCTTTTCACGGTCGATCGCCGAGGTGATCGCCTTGCGAACGAGCGGATCGGAGAACGGCTCGACCCGGTCGTTGAAGGCCAGTACCTCCTTGGTCGTGGAGTTGCCCGCGCTAATCGTGTAGTCAGCGTTTCCCTCGAACTGCTCCAGCAGGTCCGGGCTCTGCACGCTCGTGATGAGGTCGAGCTTGCCGGTCTGGAGTGCGTTGTTCTGGGCTGTTGCGTCGGTGAAGTAGTTGAACTCGACGCCAGCGTTGGTAGCGGGCTCGCCCCAGTAGTCGTCCCATCGGGTGAGCGAGAGGCTGCTGCCGCGCTTCCACTCGTCGAGCGTGTAGGGACCGGTGCCGTCCTCGGAACTCATGAGATCCGTCGCATCGCTGTTCACGATCCAGACGTAGCTGAGGTTGTACACGAAGGAGATCGAGCGGTCATTCAGGTGGAACACCACCGTCTGCTCGTCCGGCGTTTCGATCGAGTCGACCACGGAGAAGCTCGACTTGCGTGCGGACTGCGAGTCCTCGGCGGTGACCGCCTCGACGCTCGCCTGCACATCGGCCGACGTCAACGCCTTGCCGGAGTGGAAGGTGACCCCCTCGCGCAGCGTCACGGTTACCGTCAGGCCGTCGGTGCTCGTTTCGACGTCCTCAGCAAGGAGGTTCTCGACCTCGCCCTCGTCCGTGAGCTTGAACAGCCCCTCGTAGACGTTGCCGGTGAGCGCCTCCGTGACGCCCTGGCCGCCGCCCGCGGTGTTCGAGAGGTTGATCGGCTCGTAGAGCGAGCCGACGGAGATCACGGCGTCGGGACCAGCGGCACCGGTGCCGCCGCCCGCGCAACCGGTGAGGAACAGAGCGGCGGCCGCGACAGCCGCGATCGCTGAGGTGGTGCGCTGCGCGCGACCGAAGGGATACTTCACGAGGGGTCTCCTGGGGAGGTAAGGATCAGGTATGGATCAAGTGAGGGCGCGTCAGAGCGCGTAGATGTCAAAGTCGCCGGTGAACAGCACTTGCTTCTCACCGGCCTGGACGGGCTCGGGGAAACGATTCTGCGCCGGCGGCATCGGGCAGTTGTACTGCACGGAGAACCCGCAGGGCGGCACGAAAGCGCGGTTGAAATCGAGGAGTACGGTGCCCGGATCACCAAACGAGGCACCGTCGGCGCGCTGCACAAACAGGAAACGGCCGGCCCCGTACGTGGCGTCCTCCCCCTGCGCGGTGTTGCTCGGGTCGCCGAACACGAGCAGCAGCGTGCCGCCGTCGTCGAACGCGGCGAAGCGGTACTCGACTCCGTTGCGGGTGAAGGTGATGTCGCCGGGAACGACGAGGTCCCGGCTGCCACCGTTGTCGCGAATGTGCTCAAACGGGACGGTGCGATCCGCCGCGACGGGCGTGAACTGCGCGGTGATCACCCATTCCGGGGCGAAATCAAAGGCCGTGATGCGGTCGAAGGCGCGAATCGCGGGCGAGGCGGCGTCCCAGACACGAACGCCGTGCTCTGTCTCCCCCGTGTCGATGTTCGTGCGGGCAAGCGCGGTCACGGTGATGCCCTCACCCGCGGCGGCCTGCTCAGCCTCCGTATCGGGAATTTCACCGGCGGGCAACCACCGGGTCTCGACCAGCGAAAGATTTCCAGTGGGGCCGGTCACCGCGGCAGCGCGATCCTCACGCCAGGCGTCGTAGGTGTCTTGGGAAGCGGCAATAGCCTCGGTCAGCACAGCATCACTCATAATGATCACTATTCAATAATATAACGCGAGCGAATGCCAAACTGTGACGGAAGATGACGGGGGCCACAGCATCGCCGACTCAGCTGGCGCGCCCGTGGATCCGGGCAGAGAGCAGTTCGGCGGTGTCGCGGAGCTCGGCCGCGAGACCACCGAACTGCTCCTCGGGAAGGTCCGCGTCGCGAAACGTCAGCGCAATCGCAGCAACGGGCCAGCTGCGGTGGTCGAGCACGGGCACTGCGATCGAGGAGATCCCAGGGGTCACCGCCCCTCGCTCGACGGCGTACCCGCGAATCACCGTCGTGTCGAGCACGGAACGGAGTCGCGAGTACCGATCAATCGCGGGCTCGGCCGCGTCATCGTGCCGCTGCACGAATGCTCCCTGATCCGGATACAACGCTCGCACCTGCGCTTTAGGGAGCGCCGCAAGGATTGCGCGCCCGCTCGCGGTGAGGTGCATGGGCAGCCGAACGTCGACGTCGGACACAAGGGTCGCACCACCGCGCACACGCTCCTCGATCACGTACAGCACGTCCCTGCCGTGCGGCACCGCGAGGTGACCACTCGTGCGCACCCGGTCGACAAGACCCGACATCAGCGGGCGTCCGATCCGCGCCAGCGGCTCCTGGCGCGCATACGCCGAGCCGAGCTCGAGCGCGGCGATCCCGAGCCCGTAGCGCTGCTCCTCAGGGAGGTGCATGACAAAGCCGTGCTCCTGCAGCGTCGCGAGCAGGTGGTACACCGTCGAGCGAGGCAGCCCCAGCTGCGTGGCGATCATCGACGCGGGCAGCGGGCCGCGCGCCGTGCTCAGGTGGCGGAGAATGCGCAGCGTGTGGTCGGCCGCCGGCACCTTCGCATCGCTCATACTCGGAACTCTAGCGCGCCGTCGCGCGGCGGTCGCGGAGCGCCCGGCTCAGGAGAGCTCGCCTGGGATCGCAGCCGCAACCGTGTCGAGCACGGCGCCCGTGTGCACGAGCCCGTACGCCGCAGCAATGTCTGGCGACAGGAACGCGTCGACATCGGGGGCGGCGATCCGCGTGCGGAACAGCTCGTGCACCGCCGCGGTGGCGGGGCCCGGCTCTCCCGCGGCGGCGGCCACGCGGAAGTCGAGCGCACGGGTGGAAGTGAGCAGTTCGATCCCGAGCACGCGGGTGAGTCCGTCGAGCGCGCGACGCAGCTTGCGCCCGGCGTGCCAGCCCATGGACACGTGGTCCTCCTGCATCGCGGAGGACGGGATCGAGTCGACGCTCGCGGGCGCCGCGAGGCGCTTGAGCTCCGAAACGATGCCCGCAGCCGTGTACTGTGCGATCATGAGGCCCGAATCGAGGCCGGCGTCCGCCGCGAGGAACGGCGGGAGACCGTGGTTCCGCGAGACGTCAAGGAAGCGGTCCGTGCGGCGCTCGGACATGCTCGCGACGTCGGCGACCGCGATCGCGAGGAAGTCGAGTACGTAGCCCACGGGTGCGCCGTGGAAGTTCCCGTTCGACTCGACGCGACCGTCGGGCAGCACCACCGGGTTGTCCACCGCGGCGCGGAGCTCGGCGCCCGCGACGCGCGCTGCGTGATCGGCGGTATCGCGCGCAGCACCGTGTACTTGCGGGGCGCACCGCAGCGAGTACGCGTCTTGCACGCGGGTGAATTCGCCCTCCGCGGGGCGCTGCACGAGGCCGGAGCCCGCGAGCACGGCACGCATGTTGGCGGCCGCCGTGGCCTGGCCGGGGTGCGGCCGAAGGTCCTGTAGTTCAGCAGCGAAGACCGCATCGGTGCCCGTCAGCGCCTCAACGCTCGCGGCCGCCGCGACATCGGCCACTCGCAGGAGCGCACCGAGGTCGTGCAGTGCGAGGCACAGCATGCCGAGCATGCCGTCCGTCCCGTTGATGAGGGCGAGGCCCTCCTTCTCCGCCAACACGAGCGGTTCGATGCCCGCTGCGGCGAGCGCTTCGGCCGCGGGCACGGGCGCGGCGTTGGGGTCGCTCGACACACGCACGTGCCCCTCCCCCATGAGCGTCAGCGCACAGTGCGCGAGGGGGCTGAGGTCGCCCGAGCACCCGAGTGAGCCGTACTCGTGCACCACGGGGGCGATGTCGGCGTTCAGAATCGCCGCGTAGGTCTCGACCACGACGGGGCGCACGCCGGTGCGGCCGGACGCGAGGGTGTTGAGGCGGAGCAGCATAAGCGCGCGCACCACCTCGCGCTCCACTTCTGGCCCCGTGCCCGCCGCGTGCGAGCGGATGAGGCTGCGCTGCAGCTGCTGGCGCTTCTCGGCGGGGATCTGCACCTTGGCGAGCGCGCCGAAGCCGGTGGAGACGCCGTAGTGTGGCCGGCTGTCGGTGGCGAGCTCATCGATCATGGCGCGGCTCGCGGCAACCGCGGCGAGGGCTTCGGGGGCGATTGTGACCCGGGCGCCTGCGCGCGCCACCGCAACGACGTCGGCGATAGTGAGTGGCTCGGCGCCGAGCGTGATGGTGGCGGAGGCGAGCACGTCGGTGACGCGCGAAGGAGAGCGAGTGTCCATGTGTCGATCTCAGCGCATCGGGCGAGTTCCCGGTCGTCGCTTCTGCGTTCTCCTGTCTGGGATCCCAGACAGCTCACCGAAATCTCTGCGCTGCGTCAGCTGCGCCCTTGCTACCGTCGCTAACATGAGCACCGCTGCCCTCGCACACGATCCGGCCTGGCCCCGAACCGGCGGGTGGGCCCCGCTCCCCGCAGATGCGCGTGCCCCCGTCGATCTTGCACTCGTGGGGGTGCCGACCTTCGCGACCTCACTCTCCCCGACCCGCGCCCTCGAGACCCCCGCGGCGATCCGCGCGGCGCTCCAACGCTACTCGAGCCACGTCGCCTGGCCGGGCTCGGACCACGCGCGGGGCGCTGAGCGCGAGGTCGTGCTCGACGAGGCGCTCACCATCGCCGACGCGGGCGACCTCGCGGAGCCAGACTCAGCGCACGGAGAGCGTGCCGCCACCGCACGCATCGCGGAGCTCGCAGCGCGTGCGCGCCTCGTGGTGGCGCTCGGGGGCGACAACGCGCTCACGGTTCCGGCGGCGCTCGGCGTTGCCGGGAATCGGCTCGCCGACGCGGGCCTCATCACGGTCGACGCCCACCACGACCTCCGAGACGGCCGCAGCAATGGCTCTCCGGTGCGCAGGCTTATCGAGGCCGGGCTTCACCCGCATCGCATCGTGCAGATTGGGATCGCGGACTTCGCGAACTCGCGCGTCTACCGCGAGCGTGCGCGCTCACTCGGCATCACAGTGATTCACCGCGACGAACTCCACGACCGGCGGCTCGCAGACGTCGCCGCCGAGGCTCTCGAGATCGCGGGAGCGGCCGGCGGGCCGATCCATGTCGACCTCGACGTCGACGTGTGCGACCGCAGTGTTGCGCCGGGCTGCCCCGCATCGATTCCGGGCGGGATCCAGGCTCACGAACTCCGCCAGATGGCGCGCCTCTTCGCCGCGGACCCGCGCGTGCGCGGGATCGACATCGCGGAGGTGGACGCCACGGCAGACACGCCAGATGGCCGCACGGTGCGGCTCGCCGCGCTCCTCGTGTTGGAGGCCGCGACGGGGCTCGCCCTGCGTCTGCAAAAATAGGGGTGGGCGGTGTCGCCGCTGGCACCCGCCCGCTCCCTCATGCGTGGTTCCTGCGGTGCTCCGTCCGCAGCCCGATCCTCCCCGTGAATGGACCCCCGCATGGAACCCTCGGAACCGGGCGGCACTCCTGTCGCCGCCGATCAGCACGCCCCCGCGGCCGCTCGTCCACCGCGCGCCACGCTCAAGCGGGGTCTCACGGCGCGACATATCCGGTTCATGGCGCTCGGCTCGGCAATTGGCACCGGGCTCTTCTACGGTTCCGCCGGGGCGATCCAGGCGGCGGGGCCGGCGGTGCTCCTCGCGTACATGATCGGCGGCGCGGCCGTCTTCATGGTGATGCGCGCACTGGGTGAGATGGCCGTGCGGCACCCCGTTGCTGGTTCCTTCGGACAATACGCCTCCCGCTACCTGGGCCCGTTCGCCGGGTTCCTCACGGGCTGGACGTACACCTTTGAGATGTTTGTGGTCGCGCTCGCCGATGTCACCGCGTTCGGGGTGTACATGGGGTTCTGGTTCCCCGACGTCGATCGCTGGGTCTGGATCCTCGCGCTCGTCCTCTTCATCGGGGCGATCAACCTCATCAGCGTCAGGGTATTTGGTGAGCTCGAGTTCTGGCTCGCACTCATCAAGATCACGGCGATCGTGCTGATGATCGTCGGCGGCATTGCGATCATCGTGTTCGGGATCGGAAACCAGAGCGCCGGCGCGGCGGGACTCGACAACCTCTTGGCCCACGACGGCTTCTTCCCCACCGGCGTCGCCGGATTCCTCGCCTGCTTCACCGTGGTCATGTTTGCGTTCGGCGGAATCGAGGTGATCGGCATCACGGCGGGCGAGGCGCAGCACCCCAAGCAGGTGATCCCCCGCGCCATCAACTCGGTTCCCGTGCGCATCCTGCTGTTCTACGTGCTGGCGCTCGCCGTCATCATGTCGATTCAGCCGTGGAACACCATCGATGGCTCGGCGAGCCCGTTCGTGACGATCTTCGACTCGCTCGGGCTCACGGGCGCCGCGCACGCGCTCAACGCGGTGGTGATTACCGCGGCCGTCTCCGCGATCAACGCGGACATCTTCGGTGCCGGCCGCATGCTGCACGGGCTCGCCGAGCAGGGGCACGCGCCCCGGGCGTTCATGAAGCTCACGCGCACAGGGGTGCCGTGGCTGACCGTCGTCACGATGGTGGGGGCACTGCTCGTCGGCGTGCTGCTCAACGTGTGGTTCCAGGAGCAGATCTTCTTCCTCATCGCCGCACTCGCGACCTTTGCCACCGTCGTGGTGTGGCTGATGATCGCGCTCTCGCACATCCGCATGAAGCACGAGATCGCGCGCGACGGGAAGTTGCCGAGCGAGTTTCCCGTTCCGCTCTGGCCCGCGGCGTCCTACGCCACGGTGGCATTCATCGTCTTCATCGTGGTGATGATCGGCGTAGTGGAGAACACTCGCCCGGCCCTCATCGTCGGGCTGCTCTGGGTTGGACTCCTCGCGCTCGCTTACCGACTCTGGGTGCGTGGCGCTGGCCGCGAGCGGTACCCCCTGGTTGACGAGACGAGCCCGATCACGAAGCCGCTGCGGAAGTAGTGATGGGCGGGTGCGACCGCTCGCACCCGCCCCGATCCCGCTAGGCGGTCGCGCGGGCGGCCGCCGCGGCAGCAGCCGGAAGCGCCGCGGCGATCCGCTCAAGCGCCGCAGCGTCGTGGGCTGCCGTCACAAACCACGCCTCGAACGCACTCGGCGGCAGATTCACCCCGCCATCGAGCATCGCGTGGAAGAACGCACGATGCTGGTCCGTGTTCTGTCGCTGCACACTCGCGTAGTCGCGCGGTGCCTCCGCGTATTCGCCAAACACCACGCTGAAGAGCGTGCCGGCCCGCGAAATGCTGTGCGGCACGGATGCGGCGGTGAGCGCGTCGCCCACGGCGCCGGCCACTGCATCGGCGGCGTTTGCGAGGCGATCATATGCCGCCGCGTCGGCGAGACGGAGCGTGGTCAACCCCGCGGTGACCGCGAGCGGGTTCCCGGAGAGCGTGCCCGCCTGGTAGACGGGCCCGAGCGGGGCCAGCTGCTCCATGATCTCCGCGCGGCCACCGAGGGCGGCAAGCGGCAGCCCGCCGCCCACCACCTTGCCAAAGGTGAAGAGATCGGGCGCGATCCCCTCGGGCATGTTCTCCGATTCGATCCCCCAGTAGCCTGCGGGGCCGGCGCGGAAACCGGTGAGCACCTCGTCGAGGATCACGAGCGCGCCATGTCGGTGTGCAAGCTCGATCATGGCCTCCGTGAAGCCGGGCGCGGGCGGCACGATCCCCATGTTCGCGGCGGAGGCCTCCGCGATGACGCCGGCGATACGGTCCCCGTGCGCGGCGAAGGCTGCCTCGAGCGCGGGCAGGTCGTTGTACGGGATCACGAGCGTTTGCCCCGCGGTCTCAGGCGTCACACCGGCCGAACCGGGCAGGGCGAGCGTCGCCAGCCCAGAGCCTGCAGCGGCGAGCAGCCCGTCGGAGTGACCGTGGTAGTGCCCGGCAAACTTGACGATCAGCGGGCGTCCGGTCGCACCGCGCGCCAGCCGAATCGCAGTCATGGTCGCCTCGGTGCCCGTCGACACGAGGCGCACGCGCTCCACGACTGGCACCCGGCGGGTGATCTCCTCAGCGAGTTCGGCTTCCTCGGGCACGGAGGCGCCGAAGCCCAGGCCGCGGGCCGCCGCCTCCTGCACCGCTGCCACCACCTCGGGGTGCGCGTGGCCGAGCAGCGCGGGGCCCCACGACGCAACCAGGTCAACGTACTCGTTCCCGTCGGCGTCCGTCACGTACGGCCCTGATCCCGAAACAAGGAAGCGTGGCGTGCCGCCGACCGAGCCGAACGCGCGCACCGGCGAGTTCACCCCGCCGGGAATGACGCGGGCCGCGCGCTCCTGCAGCTGCGCACTGCGCACCGTGCGCTGCTCCTGTGCCCCGCTCATCGCTGCCACCCCGCAGCCTCGATTGCGAAGTAGCTCAGGATCGCATCGGCCCCCGCGCGCTTGATGCAGGTGAGCGATTCCGCGATTGCCGCCTCGCGGTCGATCCACCCGTTGGCGGCGGCCGCTTCGATCATCGCGGCCTCACCCGACACCTGATAGGCCCACACGGGCACCGGGCTCACCGCGGCGACATCGGCGAGCACGTCAAGCGAGGTCATGGCCGGCTTCACCATGACGATGTCGGCGCCCTCGGCGATATCGAGCTCAGCCTCGCGGAGCCCCTCGCGGCGATTCGCGGGATCCTGCTGGTACCCCTTCCGGTTGCCAGTGAGCTGCGAGTCGACGGCCTCGCGGAACGGCCCGTAGAACGCGGACGCGTACTTCGCGGAGTAGGCGAGAAGCGCCGTCTGCTCGTGTCCTGCAAGGTCGAGTGCCTCACGCACCGCCGCCACCTGGCCGTCCATCATGCCCGAGAGTCCGAGCAGCGCGGAGCCCGCCTCGGCCTGGGCGATCGCCATCGCGGCGTAGCGCTCGAGCGTCGCATCGTTGTCGACCTCACCGCTCAAGTCGAGCACACCGCAGTGGCCGTGGGAGGTGAACTCGTCCAGACACAGATCCGTCTGCACCACGAGCGCATCGCCCGCTTCTTCGACCACGGCGCGGGTGGCGAGATTCAAGATCCCTGCGGGATCGTCCGCCGCGCTCCCCCGCGCGTCGCGCTCGGCGGGCACGCCGAACAGCATGATGCCCCCCACCCCAGCACTCGCTGCGGCCTCTGCCACGGCACGAACCGAGTCGAGCGAGTGCTGCTGCACGCCGGGCATCGCCGAAATCGGCTGCGGTTCGCTGAGCCCCTCGCGCACGAACACCGGCAGGATGAGCTCGGCGGGGTGGACGCGGGTCTCCGCGACCAGGCGCCGCAGCGCCGGAGTGCGGCGCAGTCGGCGCGGTCGGATGCTGGGAACAAGGGTCATGCGTGTGCTCCTGAGGAATCGGGTGCGGTGGAGTGTGGAGGTGTGTGGACGGTGGGGGTCGCAGCGGAGGCGTCGACCGCCGCGGCGAGGGCGTTGAGCATGCCCGGCACTGTGTGCGACGTGGCAACGAGGTGCGGCCGGATGCCAAGCTCCGCGAGGGCCCGGGCGGTCGGCGGCCCAATCGCCACAATGCGTGCCGCTGGCGGCAGCGGCTGACACCGTACCGCGAGCTCGCGGGCCACGGAGCCGCTCGTCACGAGAATCGCGTCGATGCCTGAGTCAAGCGCAGCGCGCTCGGCCCCAGCGTGCCGCTCGGTGGGAACGGTGCGGTACGCGGTCACGCGGTCGGCGCGTTCTCCCGCTGCGGCGAGCGCGCGCTCGAAGTCGTGACCGGCGCCCGCCGCGACGGGAAGCAGCACGCGCGGCGGTTCCGCGGTGGTGCCGGAGCGGGAGTCAGTGGACTGGGGGTCGCCCGTGCGGGGGTCGGCGGAGAGCGTGGCGCTGAGCGCTTCGCCGAGCCCGCGGCCCGTGTACTCGTGCGGGGGGATGAGATCTGGCGTGAGGCCGGCCTCCACGAGCGCCTGCGCGGTCGCAGGACCCACCGCGGCGATCCGCGAGCCCGCGACGGGGCGTACCCGGGCCGCACGCAGCGCGGCGGCGCCCGCCGCGCTCGTCACCGCGAGCCAGGCGTACGCTCCGCGATGCCAGCGTTCGATCGCGGCGGTGAGCGGCGCGGTGTCCGCGGGCGGCGCGGACGTGATGAGCGGGAGCACCACGGGGACACCGCCCCGGCGCCGCACCTCACGCGCGGTGACGTGCGCGCTCTCGGCGCTGCGCGGAATGAGGATGCGCAGCCCCGTGAGCGGCGGCTGGACGGGGCTGCTCATCGGGCCGGGCCGAGCGGCGCGAGTTCCGCGGCGCCGCGCGCAAGCAGGTCCGCGGCAGCGGCACGCCCCAGCCGCTCGGCGACGTCGGCGTCTGCGGCGTCCCACGGCTCGCTTGTGCGCGCGGTGAGTTCAGCGCTGCCGTCGAGCCGGTAGACGGTGGCGGTGAGGCTCAGCCGCCCCGCGCGCACGGCTGCGGTCGCGCCGATCGGTGCGGCGCAGCCCGCCTCGAGCGTGCCGAGCAGCACGCGCTCGGCGGTAGCGCAGGCGCGCGCTTCGGCATCGTCGAGCGCGGCGAGCGCCGCGTCCAGGTGGGCGACCCCGCGGTCGCTCGCACGCGATTCAATGGCCAGCGCTCCCTGGCCGGGCGCGGTCGGCACGGTCGCGAGCGGGAAGCGCTCGGTAATCGCGTCGGCAAGACCCGAGCGGTCAAGCCCGGCAGCGGCGAGCACCACAGCGTCGAGGTCGACCCCCACCCGCCCCAGTCGGGTGTCGACGTTGCCCCGCAGATCGTGCACCGCAAGGTCGGGGCGCGCGGCGAGGAGCTGCGCGGCCCGGCGCGGTGAGCCCGTGCCAACGTGCGCACCGGCTGGCAGATCGGCCAGCGCGAGACCGTCGCGGGCGCACAGCGCGTCGCGTGCATCGGCGCGCACGGGGATCGCTCCGAGCGTGATGCCCGCACACGGGCCCGTGGGCAGGTCCTTCAGCGAGTGCACCGCCAGGTCGCACTCCCCCGCGAGCAGGGCCTCGCGCAGCGCGCTCACAAACACGCCCGTGCCCCCGAGCTGCGAGAGCGACTCACGAGACACATCGCCGTGCGTGGTGATGGTCACGAGCGCCACGTCGCAGCCTGTGGCAGCCGCAATGGCCTCGGACACGGTGGTCGTCTGCGCAATCGCGAGTCGGCTACCGCGCGTGCCCACTCGGATCAGCCCGGGGCGCGCAGCCTCGGCGCCGGGCGCGCGGTACACGCGGCCGCGCGGCACCGCGCGCTGCGTTTCAGCGAGGGTGGAGTCGTGCGGGGTGTGGGGCTGGGTGTTCACGCGGGGTGCCTTTCCGAGGATGGGTCGAGGGGTGTCGCCGCGCTTTCTGGCGCGGCGGAAGCGGTGTGCGCGCACACGCCGTGCGCGGTGAGCAGCTCGCGCGCAGTGCGCTGAGCGGCGGGAATCACGGCAGCAAAACCTGCACCGGATCGCCAATCGCCCGCGAGCAGCACGCCCGCTGGCGGGGTCACGGGAGTCCGCTCACCGCGGGCCGGCATCTGCCAGGTCCGACGAGCGAGGCCCTGCACCGCTTCCCGCGGCAGCGGAGCGCCGAGAATCGCGGCGGCGTCGCGGAGCGCGAGCGCGAGCGCTGCGTCGTCGTCGAGTTCAATCGTGGCGGGGGCTGCGCCGTCGCGGCCGTAGGAGAGCCGCACAAGCTCCGTGTCCTGGTGCGTGGCGTGTGGCCACTTCCGTGAGATGTGCGTCAGGGCTTTCGCGACGATCTGGGGTGAGGTCGCGTTTCCCTCCGCACCGGCAGGCCCGGCGGCGGGGCCGGTTCCAGTCGCCGCAGCGCTCACGAGCGCGCCCGTGCCGCGCGGGGCACGCACGAGTGAGGCGACCGTGGGGTGGGTCCGGTCGAGCGCCAACACCAGCACCTCGACCGTGCTCTCGGTGGCGCACTCGGCGGGGCTGCCGAGAATTGCGCGTGCCACCGATTCGGGCACGGCGAGCACCACGGCGTCGACGCGGGCGTGCACCTCGCCAGCATCGCCAAGCAGCGCGATCCCCGACTCCGCGCGGTCGAGCGCCGCAACGGGTACGCCCGTGCGAATCTCGGCCCCCGCTTCGCGCACCGCGCGCTCGAGCGCGGTCACCAGCTCAGTCATTCCGCCGCGCAGGGTCGCTACGGCCCCGCCCGCGGCGCTCGTGCGGCCGCGCAGGGCACGCGCCCCGCGGGTCAGCGAGCCCGTCCGCTGCACCTCGGCTTCAAGCCCCGGCAGCACGCTGAGCGGCAGCCGCTCAGGCGGCGCGGAGTACACCCCCAGCGCGACGGGGCGCACCAGCCGATCAAGCACCGCGGCGCCCGAGCGGGCCCGGACCAGTTCGGCAATCGTCGTGCTGCCGCGGCCCACGCGTGCGGGCAGGAGCGGCTCAACCGCGGCACGGAGCGCACCGCGCAGTCCGAGCACTCGGCGGGTGGCCGAGCTCAGCGGCGCCGCCGGAATGCCCAGCGTGCCCGCGGGCGGCAGCGGCGCAGCGGCGCCATCCACTGCGGAGACGAGCCACGAGCCGAGTGGCGCAGGGGTGGCTGCACGCTCCGCGATCCCAAGCTCCCGAAGCAGTTCCGCGACGTGCCCACCGCGCGTTGCGAACGCTTCGGCCCCGATGTCTACGCGGCGGCCGGCGAGCTCAGCACTCTCGACACGCCCACCCAGCCGCTCGGCGGCCTCGCACACGAGCACCTCGGCCCCGGCGAGGGAGAGCTCGCGCGCCGCAACGAGGCCGGAAACGCCGCCGCCCACCACACCGACGCGCAGCGCCGGGCGTGCGGTGAGCGCGTCAGCTGGCATGTGCGAGCTCGACGATTCTGGTGAGCACGGCGGGGTCCGCCTCCGGCGGCACACCGTGGCCGAGGTTCAGCACGTGGCCGGGCGCGCGCTCGCCGCGCCGCAACACATCGGCAAGCTCCGCGCGCAGCACGGCCTCCGGAGCTCCGAGGAACGCGGGATCGAGGTTGCCCTGCAGCGGGAGGCGATCACCGAGACGCGCGGAGGCTTCATCGAGCGGGGTGCGCCAGTCGACGCCGAGAGCCGAGGTGCCGAGCTCTGCCATGGCCTCGAGCAGGTGACCCGAACCGACCGCGAAGTGGATCGATGGCAGCGGCCGCCCATCGGAGTCGTGCAGCTCCCGTACCGCCGAGAGCGCCGCCGCCGAGGCAGGTGCGACGTGAGCACGGTAGTCGGCGACGCCGAGCGATCCCGCCCACGAGTCGAACAGCTGCACCGCGCTCGCCCCCGCGGCGACCTGTGCCGCGAGGAACTCGCCGCTCAGCTCAGCCGTCCAGGCGAGCAGCTCGCGCCACGTCTCGGGGTCCGCATGCATAAGCGTGCGGGCACGGAGGTGATCGCGCGACGGACCACCCTCGACCAAGTACGCCGCGAGCGTGAACGGGGCACCGGCGAAGCCGATGAGCGGGGTCTCGCCGAGTTCGGCGACCGTCCGCTGCACCGCTTCCGTGATCGGGCCGAGCGCGGCGCGCAGGCGCTCAGGGGTGAACTCGGCTCGGCAGCGGGCCACATCGGCCGCCGTGCGCACGGGCTGCGCGAACACCGGGCCGCGGCCCGCGACAAGATCGACGTCCACCCCGGCGAGGAGCAGCGGCACGACGATGTCACTGAAGAACACGGCGCCGTCAACGCCGTGGCGACGCACCGGCTGCAGCGTGATCTCGCTCGCGAGCTCGGGATCGAGGCAGGCGTCGAGCATCCGGGTCGTTGCGCGAATCTCGCGATACTCCGGCAGCGAGCGGCCAGCCTGGCGCATAAACCAGACGGGGGTGCGCTCGGGTCGATCGCCGCGCAGCGCCCGCACGAGCGGGGCTGCGGCCGTTCGACCGGTGACGAGCGGGTGCTCGGCGGGGAGGGGGGACCCACCGGGCGCACGGGGCACCGATGCGTCTGATCGGGTGGTGGGCTCGGAGGAGGCTGGCTGCGCGTTCATCAGACGTGATGGTACCCCACACATCTGATGTGAAAGATCAGATGTGTCAGCTACGATGCTTTCCGGCCCCACCGGACCACTGTACTTCGATCAGGAAGCCGCCCATGCTGCTCGCCCTTTCTCTGGACCACCGAGGCTCCGCGCTCCCCCTCCGCGAGGCGGTTGCGCGACGCGAAGCGGAGATCACCTCCGAGTTTGCTGAGTTCTGCGCGGGCTCTGTTGTGCTCGCCACTTGCAATCGCTTCGAGCTGTACCTCGACGCGGGGCGCGACACCCCAGAGTTCCCCGCGGCGGCGCTCGCCCGACTGGCGCAGATCGCGGAACTGCCCGAGGACGAGCTCACCGCGGCCGCCCGCGTTGCCAGCGATGTGGCGGCGGCCGAGCACCTCTTCGCGGTGGCGAGCGGGCTCGAGTCCGCAGCACTCGGCGAGGAGGAGATCGCGGGTCAGGTGCGCCGCGCGCACACCGCAGCGCGCTCGGCGCAGACCGTGACCGACCGCCTCGAGCGGGTGTTCCAAACGGCGACCCGCACGTCCCGCGCGGTGCGCGAGCGCACGGGGGTGCGCGAGGCCGGCCAGTCGCTCGTGCGCCTGGCGCTCGTTCTCGCGGAGCGCCGCATCGCCGCGTGGGAGGACGCGGAAGTTGTCCTCGTTGGCACCGGCGCGTACGCCGGCGCGACCGTCGCCGCCCTGCGCGATCGCGGCGCCCGGCGCATCAGCGTGCACTCACCGTCCGGCCGCGCCGAAGCGTTCGCGGAGTCGCACGGGCTCACCGCCGTCGCGCCGCACGGAGTCGGGCAGGCGCTCGCCGCCGCCGATCTGGTGGTGGCGTGCAGCGCGGCGCAGGATCCCCTGCTGGGGGCGGCGGACTTCGCGCACCCAACCGCGCAGGAGCGCCTGCTTCTCGACCTCGGGATGCCGCGCAACATCGCCCCCGACGTTGGCGCGCTGCCCGGCATCGAACTGCTCGACCTCGATACGGTCGCGCGCCACATCCCGATCCCCGAGCTGAGCGCGGAGGCCGAGGCGCGGTCGCTCGTGCGGGCCGCCGCTGCAGAGTTCGCGACCGATCAGGCCGAGCGCGCCATCGCCCCCACCGTGAGCACGCTGCGCGGGCACGTGCTCGGCCTGCTCGAGGACGAGTTGTGCCGCGCGCGCAAGGGCTCCCCCGCTGGCGAGGCGCCCGACGCCGACGGCAACACGGACGCTGTTGCCGCGGAGGTGGAGGCTGCGCTCCGGCGTTTCACGGGCAAGCTGCTCCACGAACCCACGACCCGCTTGCGCGCGCTCGCGCGGGCCGGTCGTGCTGATGAGGCGCAGGCCGCAGCCCACGCGCTCTTCGGCATCGAGCATCCCCGCCCCTAACCCCTTCAATCGGGGCAGGGGCGGCGGATCAGGAGTCGCGGTGGTCAGCGACCACGCGTCCGCGGCGCAGCGTCAGCACGTTGCGGGTACGCCAGATCTCACTCTCGGGCGCCGCGAAGGGATCCCGATCTGCGAGTGCGAGATCCGCGAACGCGCCGACCTCAAACCGCCCCGCACCCGGGGTGCCGAGCAGCTCGTGCGAGCCCCGCGTGTACCCGTCGAGCGCCACGGCGAGCGGAAGCGCCTCCGCGGGAAGCAACGGCTCACTGTCTGCCTCTCCCGGTGCGCGCCGGTTCACCGCAACGTGAAGCGCCTGCCACGGATCGGGGGTCGACACCGACCAGTCCGAACCGAACGCGAGCTCGGCGCCACTGCGCAGCAGCGAGCCGAAGGGATACTGCCAGCCGGCACGCTCCTCGCCGAGAATCGGGAGGGTGAGTTCCACCATCTGCTCCTCAAGCACGGCCCACAGCGCCTGGCAGTTCGCGGTGACGCCGAGCTCCGCGAAGCGCGGAATATCGACCGGGTCGACGACCTGCAGGTGCGCGATGTGGTTGCGCACACCCGCTCGATCCCGCTCAGGCACCGCAGCGACGGCGTCGAGTGCGTAGCGAGCGGCCCGATCCCCAATCGCGTGGAAGTGGGCGTGAAAACCCCGCGCATTCAACTTCGGCACGAGCGCCTGCAGGTCCCCGGCGCTGAAGTACGCGAGCCCACGATCCACCGTGCCGCCGGCGCAGTCGCCGCCGCCCACATACGGCTCGTTCATCGCCGCGGTGAGGTTCTCGGCGACACCGTCGACCATGATCTTCGCGGTGTCGGCGCGGAAGCCGTGCGCGGCGGCAGCGGCCCGGCGGCGCTCAAAATCGGCGACGACTGCGTCGGCATCGATGGGCGAATCGGGATCTGAGAGGTCGCGCGTCACCCACAGCGCCCCCGAGACATCAGCGTCGATTCCGGCCGCCATCTCAGCGGTGTACGCCGCCGTGACGTCGGGGTATCCCGCGTACTCCCCCAGGATCGCCTCCTGCCACGCCGTCACACCGTACCCGTGCAGCACCGCTTGACCGCGGAGGAGGCCGGCGCGGCACTCGTCGATTGTGGTGGGCGGCAGCACATGGGAGAAGAGCTCCTGCGCCCCCTCGTGCATCGTGCCACTCGGCGTCCCATCTGCGTGGCGCTCGAAGCGACCATCTGCCGGGTCCGGCGTCTTCGCGTCGATCCCGGCGATCTCAAACGCGCGCGAGTTCGCCCAGGCCCCGTGGTGGTCGGCGTTGATGAGAAACACCGGGAGGTCAGGGCATGCCGCGTCGAGCGCCTCACGCGTGGGTGCGCCGCCCGGGAAGTGCGCCATGCTCCAGCCGCCGCCGAGCACCCAGTCACCGTCGTGCGCTGCAGCGTACTCGGCGATGCGCGTGAGCGTTTCCTCGCCGCTCGCGCTGTCGCTGAGCTCCAGCCTGCCGAGTTCCACTCCCCCGAACACGGTGTGCACGTGCGCGTCGGCGAAGCTCGCGTGGAGCAGCCCACCGGCAGCGTCGATGACCGTGGCATCGGCGGCTTCGGGCAGCGCCGCAATTGCCGTGCTCTCCCCAATTGCTGCAATCACGCCGTCGGAAATGAGCACGCCGCGACCCAAAACCGGGGCGCCACCGAGGAAGGCGGTCGCGTTCGTGATGAGGATGCGCTCGGTCATGCGCCTGCTCCAATCGAGTCGGCCGCGGGAGCGGCGGGGGTGGTCCGTGCTGCGTCGGCAGCGGGGGTCTGGCTCTCGCGCGGCTCGTCTGGATTGCCCCGACGCCCGCGTTCAGCAAAGCTCGACGCGTAGACGATCAGCGCGCCGGTCGCGGCGGCAAGGATCGTCATCACGGTGGCGAGCACGCCGGTGCCGAAGCGGTCGAAGAGCTGGGTCGCGACGAGTGGGCCGAGTGCCACACCCACCACGTACACCCCGTTCACGAGCACGCTGACGCCGCCATCACGCGAGAGCGACGCGGCAAGGCCGAACACGAGCGGCAGCATCGCCCCAAACACGAAGCCCCACACCGCGCTCGAGGTCGCATACATCACCGGGGTGGCCAGCACGATCAGCCCGAGCTTCGCGAGCGCGCTCACCGAGAGCAGGCCGGCGAGGGTCGCGGTGCGACCGAACCAGCGGTGCAGGAACGGCGCGATGAGCGCACCGCCCAGACCGCAGAACACGGACAGCGAGAAAATCATGGGAACGAAGCTGTCGGAGACCTGCATTTCGCTCTCGCCGACGATCACGCCGACGAGGCCATACACCCCGTCGTCGGTGATCGACCAGGCACCAAAGCCGAGCGCCAGCAGCCACCCGATGCGACGGGTGCGCTGCTCGGCCGGCGTGATTGCGGCCTTTGCCGCGCGCACAGCGGCGGGGGCGGGCGGTGCCGCGTCGCCGGCGGACGCCGCTGAGGCGACCGTTCCCACGACCGACACCACCGCGGTCTCCTCCGGCAGGCGGGGCAGCCACTGCGCACCGATGAAGCCGAGGATGCCGGGGATCGCGAGAATTAGGAAGAGCTCGCGCACGCCGCCGCCCACGAGCGGGATCGTGAGGAAGGCCACTGCGACAACGAAGCGGTTCACGGTCATCACAATGGTGGTCGCTCGATCGGGATCCGGCGTTGCCGACACCGCCGCCGTCGCGGCCGAGATCACGAGTCCCGACCCCACGCCGCCAGCGATGAGCGCGGCCATGCTGACACCAGCAACGGGCCAGATGGCGCCTGAGGCAAAGGCGAGAATCATGATTGCCAGGCCAACTCGCGCGATGATCACGCGGTTGCCGCGCTGCACGGCACGGCGGGAAGAGAGCACTGCGACGGCATTCGCCAGGGTCATCCCGGTCGCCACCGCGCCCGCGGTCGTCACGGAGACGTCGAGCTGGTAGACAAGCTTCTCGACGATCGAGGGCACGAGGTTTGCGGGCAGGAGCGCAAACACCCAGGTGGTGATGAGCGCACCCATCGCGGGTGCGCCGGCGCGCGCCACGCTGGTGTGGGTTCGGGACATGAGGGGCCTTCCTCTTCGTTGGGGTGGAGCCGTGGGGTGTAGGTATGTGAGGCGCAACGGTGCGCGGGCTACTCAGAGCGTGGGATCGGACGTCGGCGGCGCATCTCTGAGCAGCCCCGCGAGCAGGTCGTCGAGCGTGGAGAGCAGGTGGGCGCGCCGGTCGACGTCTTCGGGCAGCGTGGCGAGCGCGGCACTCAGTCGAGGGTGCGCCGTCGCCGAAACTTCGCCCGCCTGGAAGGGCGGGGCGAGGAGGTCAAACGCCGCCCCGATGACGATCGCGTCGATCGTGCCGATGAGCGGCAACACCCGGTCGTCCGGGATGCCAAGGCTGTGCAGCGTGGCCGCGAGATCCTCGTAGAGCCAGGTGAGCTCATCGTCCTGGAAGGGCTCGGTGATCAGATAGGGCACGAGCGCCGGGATTTCGGCAGCAAAGACCGCGTACGAGCGCACGATGAGCGAAAGCCGTTCGCGCCCCAAGCTGTCGCCGAGCTCTTCGCGCAAGCGCTGAATCCAGTCGCGGCGCAGCAGGTGCACAATCGCACCCTTTGAGGGCACGTGGTGGTAGATCGAGGAGACGCGCACGTCGAGCTCGCGGGCGAGCTGAGCGAGCGTGAAGTCGCCGTCAGCACTCAGGCGACGCACCGCGTCAAGAATGCGGGCTTCGCTGAGCAGCGGGGTGTGCGGTCGCGCCATTGCGGGTCCAATCGTCGGGGTGCCCCCACCATAATCGAACGCCGCTCGGTTAAGCAAACCAAACGCCGCTCGATTTACTCCTCCCCACCCCGTCCGCTCCCCACCCCACCGATTCGGGGTCACTTCGGCAGGGTGTCGCGAGTCCCGCACACCCGACACCCTGCCGAAGTGGCCCCGATTCGAGGGACAGGGGAACAGAGAGGCGGGAGACGTCGGTGGCCCGCGCTATGCTCACATCACCGGGCTCTCGCCCTCACCCCGACGATCGGAGCACCCCATGACCGGAGTCACCGCCGCAGGCATCGAGATCGACCGCACCACCACCGCGCAGCCGGAGGCCGTGTTCGCGGCGTTCAGCGAGGCCGCTGCCTTTGCGCGTTGGTTTGGTGGCCCGGATGTCGAGGTACCGGCCGACCGCCTGGACTTTGACGCCATCGAGGGCGGCGCGTGGACCGCCACGATGATCCTGCCCGATGGCAACACCATCGACTGGGCCGGCAGCTTCGTCGAGGTCGCCCCGCCGCACCGTTTCACCTTCACACTCACCGACCAGCCGGGGCCCGACGCGCTCCAGGTTCCGGTTGCGGTCGGCATCATGCCCGCGGATGGCGGCGCGTCCATCCACCTGACGCAAGAGACCCCCGACTTTCCGCATGAGCAGAAGGCCGCAACGCTGGAGGGGTGGCAGCTGTTCATCGACGAGGTGCTGCGGATCGCTGAGGCGGCGTAACGCGCCGCGCACACAACACCACGCGGAGAGCACAGCGTTGCCCGCAAACAGCACAACGCCCCCGGATCTGCGATCCGGGGGCGTTGTGTAATTCCAAGGTGTGATGTGAGCACTGGTGGAGCCGCGGGGAATTGAACCCCGGTCCACTTCGATGATTCCATGCCTTCTACGGGTGTAGTTCGTGCAAGCGTTCTACTCGGCCTCGCCCTTTGTCACGAACACCTAGTGCGACAGGCCCAGCCTCAGAAAAAGTCCCCACACGCCCTGAGACGCAGCGTGCGAGCAAGCCCTCTAGATGACGCCAGGAAACCGGGGCGAAGGCGTACCCGGCCTGACGGACTCGGTCTCGTGCTTAGGCAGCGAGAGCGAAGTCGGTGCGCTTAGAAGTTGCACCTATTGATTGCGAAGGGCGTTAACGAGATAACTTCGCGTCCTCGACCCGCTTCTCACAGTCTCAAATCGACGTGTCGAAACCGATCGGCCCCCTGTGACACCGAACCCGGTGCACATTTGGGGTGTTCACATCACACTCTGGAATTATCACCCGACGCGTGCGCCGGAACACTCATTCTAGCACCGCGCACCCAAGAACGCTCACTGCCCACGTCCGCTGTCTGCGAAGCTCGCAGCTCACAATTCACAGTGGCGAACGGAGCCCCAGCGTCCAGCCGCACACATCGGCGACAAACCCGCCGTACGCGGGCTCCTCAAGCACCGCAGGGCTGTTCGCGTACGCCCCCAAACCGTCGACGGCCATCCAGATCCGAATACACGCGGCCCGCGGATCCGCAGCGGCGAACTCGCCCGCCGCGTTTCCAGCCTCAATGAGCGCGGTCAGCCGATCCTCGTCGAGGCCCTCCTGCTGGGCAATGGCTTCCGCGAGCGCGGGCTGGAATCGTGCGAGGTGGCGCGCATTCAGCCACAGCCTGCCGAGCGCGCGAGCCTCGACACTCTCCACGCGCGCCACGAATTCAGCAAGACGCGCGCGCGGCGCCCCTGAGGCAACGAACAGCCGATCCCGCTCGCGCGAGACCGCACGAGCGAATGCCTCACCCACGAGCTCCCCGACCACCGGGAAGTAGTGGCCGATCAGCCCCGGACGCACGCCAAGCCCCGCCGCAACCTCGCGCAGGGTGATGCGCTCAAGCCCCTGTGCGAGCGCGATGCGCGACGCCTCCTCGAGGATCTCTTCGCGCCGCTCCCCCGGAGCCTTGCGCACGCGCGTGGCAGGCTCAGCCGCCTCGCCGGGCTCGGGCCGCGTCATCCGCTGACCCGGCTTGCCACAGCGCGCCGCACGACGCTAGTCACCCATCTGGTTGCGCTGGCGCATGGCGCGCTCAGCCTCGCGAGTGTCCTGGCGCTCGCGGAGCGTCTGTCGCTTGTCGTATTCCTTCTTGCCCTTTGCGAGCGCGATCTCAACCTTTGCGCGGCCATCCAGGAAATATAGGCGCAGCGGCACGATCGTCATGCCGCCCTCCCGGGTCTTCTGGTACAGCTTGTCGATCTGCTGCCGGTGCAGCAGCAGCTTCCGCTTGCGGCGCGGCGCGTGATTCGTCCACGAACCGTTCAGGTACTCGGGAATGTACGCGGCGTCGAGCCACGCCTCGCCCCGCTCGATGAACACGTAACCATCGACGAGCGACGCGCGCCCCATGCGCAGCGACTTCACCTCGCTGCCGGTGAGCACCATCCCCGCCTCGTAGGTGTCGAGAATGTGGTACTCGTGCCGGGCCTTCTTGTTGGAAGCAATCAGCTTCTCGCCGGTCTCCTTGGGCACGGTCACATCCTCTCTCGGGTGGTGCGCGCCGGGCGCGCGCAAGGATCCAGCCTAGCGGAGCGCGGGATGCAGCGCACCCCACGCCCCGCGCGGCTGTTCGCGCTGGTGCTTCGCCCCGCGCTAGACGCGGAGGTAGCGCGTGATCGCGATCTTCGCGGCGATCGCGGAGAGCACCACGCCCACCAGGATCAAGATCGGCGGCACGATGAGCGATTGCTCAACCGTGATGTAGCTCGTAAACGGCACTTCCTTCACGAGGAAGCCCTGCACGAAGAACTTCACGATCGCCACGGACGCGGCGCTCGCGAGCACCGCACCAATCAATGCCGCAATGATGCCTTCGAGGATGAACGGGGTTTGAATGAAGCGGTTCGACGCGCCAACGAGACGCATGATCCCAATCTCCCGACGCCGCGAGTATGCGGACAAGCGGATCGTGGTCGAGATCAGCAGCATCGCCGCGACGAGCATCAGTCCAGCAATCGCGATGGCGGTGTAGCTCGCCACCCCGAGGAAGAGGAAGATCCGATCGAGCAAGCTGCGCTGATCGGACACGCTCTGCACCCCGGGAATCCCGGTGAAGGTCTCGGTGATGATGTCGGAGCGCGAGGGATCAGTGAGCTTCACCCAGAAGGTCTGGTTCAGCTGCTCGGGCTTCGTAATGTCGACGATCGGGTTGCCCTCGAACTGCTTCTTGAACTCCTCGAACGCCTGCTCGTGCGTCACGAAGAAGTAGTCGTCAACATAGGGCGCGAGCGTGTCAGACTTCAGCGCGGCTTCGACCGCGGCGATCTCCTCCTCGCCCGCGTCCGTGCCTGAGCAGGTAGCGCTCTGATCAGCGTCCGTGCAGAGGTAGACGGCCACCTGCGCACGGTCGTACCAGAACGTCTTCATCTGCTGCACCTGCAGCTGCATGATGATCGCGGCGCCCACGAAGGTGAGCGACACAAACGTCACGAGGATCACCGAGATGACCACGGACATGTTGCGGCGCAGGCCATTCCAGACCTCGCCGAGTACGAGCCCCACTCTCATCGAACCGGCCCCACATCTGTCTGATCGTCATCGTTACGGTCGAGCCCGAGGTGCGCGGCGAGGTTGCCGGTCTCGGACATTTCAATGGGGTCGAGCGGACGCCCCGGATCCAGGAACGCGGGAATCCGCTTCGCCTGCGGGCCACCATCGGCGCGCACCGTCTGGTCGAAGTCGGTGCCGTCGATCTCATCGTCTTCCGGCCCGAACGGCTGCGGCTCCTCGAACACCGAGGCTTCGGGGCCACGCGGTTCGGGTGCCTGCGGCGCCTGCGGCTCCGCAATGACGGGAACCGCGGGAAGCGTCTCGGGGTCAACCGGCTCGGCAGGCTCGGCCGCAACGGTCTCTCGATCGGGATCGCGAAGCGCCGAGTCAGCAGCCTCTGCTGCACGCGCAGACTCGTCGGCAACGGGAGCGGCCTCGGGGGTGGCAGCAGGCGCGGAGACTGTGTTCGAGGCTGAGCCCTGATCCGAAGCTGCGGGTTCCGTACCAGCTCCCCCGTGCGCGAGCGCCGCTGCGCCCGCGGTGGCGACAGCGGCAGCGCGCGCGATCTCCTCGGGTGCGAGCGCCGCGCGCACCACAGCCTCGGTGGTGCGCAGCACCTGCACGCCGGCCGCAGAAAGGTCAGCGACCGGGATCGATGCGGTCTCGCCGTAACCGCCGCCCACCTCGTCGCGCACAACAACACCCTGCGAGAGCTCGACCACGCGCTGCTGCATGATGTCCACGAACGTGGCCTCGTGCGTCGCCATGACGACGGTGGTGCCCGCTGCGTTGATCGCGCGGAGCAGCTGCATGATGCCGAGACTCGTCGCCGGGTCGAGGTTGCCCGTCGGCTCATCGGCGAGGAGGATCGCCGGCTTGTTCACGATGGCGCGCGCGATCGCGACACGCTGCTGCTCACCGCCCGAGAGCTCGTGCGGGTAGCGCTTCGCCTTATTCGCGAGACCGACCATCTCGAGTGTGTCGGGGACGGCCTCCTGGATGAAGCCGCGCGACTTGCCGATCACCTGCAGCGAGAACGCCACATTGTCGTACACGGTCTTGTTCGTGAGCAGGCGGAAGTCCTGGAACACCGTGCCCAGGTTGCGCCGGAAATACGGCACCTTTCGCGAGGAGATCTTGCTGAGGTCCTGCCCCAGCACGTGGATCTTGCCCGCGCTGGGCTGGTCCTCGCGCAGGATGAGGCGCAGGCAGCTTGACTTGCCGGAACCGGACGCGCCCACGATAAACACGAACTCGCCACGGTCGACCTGCAGGTCGATACCGTCGAGCGCTGGTTTCGCGGTGCCCCGGTACTTCTTGGTGACGTTCTCAAAGAGGATCATGACGATTCGACCCTACGCCCCCAGCGCGCGCGCCCGCTGCAGGCGCGCTGGGATACGCGGGGACCTCTCGGTTTCGCGGCGCCCAACCAACCAGCACAGCGCAGCCGAGCGCGGGTTGATCCGCGGAGCAGCTAGTCCTTCTTGAGCGAGCGCCAGCGGATACCGGCCGCGATGAACCCGTCGAGATCCCCGTCGAACACGGCGTCGGGCTGCGACGACTCGTGGCCCGTGCGGAGGTCCTTGACGAGCTGCTGGCCGTACAGGAAGTAGGAGCGGATCTGGTCACCCCAGCTGGCGGTGACGCTGCCGGCGAGCTCCTTCTTCTTGGCGGCCTCCTGCTCGCGCTGCAGGAGGAGCAGGCGGGTCTGGAGCACGCGCATCGCGGCGGCACGGTTCTGGATCTGCGACTTCTCGTTCTGCATCGACACGACGATGCCGGTCGGGATGTGCGTCAGGCGCACCGCCGAGTCCGTCGTGTTCACCGACTGTCCGCCGGGGCCCGAGGAGCGGTACACGTCCACGCGAATCTCGTTCTCGGGGATCTCGACCTGCGTCGCCTCCTCGAGCAGCGGGATCACCTCGACGCCGGCGAAGCTCGTCTGGCGCTTGTCGGCCGAGCCGAACGGGCTGATGCGCGCGAGGCGGTGTGTGCCGGCCTCGACCGAGAGCGTACCGAAGGCGTACGGGGCATCCACCTCGAAGGTGGCCGACTTGATTCCTGCGCCCTCCGCATAGGAGGTGTCGAGCATCTTCGTCTTGTATCCGCGGTGCTCCGCCCAGCGCAGGTACATGCGCAGCAGCATCTCTGCAAAGTCGGTGGCGTCGTCGCCGCCGGCGCCCGAACGAATCGTGACGACCGCAGACCGCTCGTCGTACTCCCCGGAGAGCATGGTCTGCACCTCGAGGTTCTGAATGACCGTCTCGAGCGCTGCGAGTTCCGCGGTTGCCTCGGCGCCCGACTCCTCGTCCTCCATTTCGAGGGCGAGCTCGACGAGCACCTCGAGGTCGTCGAGGCGGGATTCGACGGCGCGCAGTCGCTTCACCGTTGCCTGGCGGTGCGACAGTCCGCTCGTCACCTGCTGCGCAGCGGCGGGGTCGTCCCACAGATCCGGCGCCGCGGCCTGCTCCTCGAGCTCCACGATCTCGCGATCCAGCTTTTCGAGGTCGAGCACGGCGGCGATGTCTGCGTAGGTTGCGCGCAGCGAACGGATGCGGGCGCTGAAATCAAGTTCGAGCATGATCCTCGAGTCTACCGCCCTGCGCCCCTGCTCCGACGTCGCTTTCTCACGCTGGCGCCGCGGACACATGCCGCGGCGGGCCCACGCGGCGCGGGATCAGATCACTGCGTCGCTCTCGTGCAGCACGGGCGCCGCAGCTGGCGCCGCCCCGCGGGCGGCGGCCAGCACCTCGACGGCGGTGACGAGATCCGCTTCTGGCGCGGTGAACGGGAGCCGCACGAAGCGCTCGAAGACGCCCGGGCTCCCAAAGCGCGGTCCGGGCGTGAGCCGCACGCCGCGGCGTGCGGCCTCGCGGCTAAGCGCCGTGCTGCGCTGCTCACCGATATCCACCCAAGTGCACACGCCTCCCGCCGCGGGGCTTGCCGCCCACCCCGGCAGGCGGGCCGCGATCTGTTCGGAGAGCAACCGGTGCTTGGCGGTGAGCTCGCGGCTGCGGTCGGCGAGGATCTCGTCGTAGCGTTCGAGCGCGAGGGCCGCCGTTGCCTGCTCCCACGCGCCCGTGCCGAGGTCACTCACGCGCCGGGCGGCCTCGAGCCGCGCAATCAACTCGGGCGTCGCCCGGATCCACCCGACCCGCAATCCGCCCCACACCGTCTTCCCCAGGGACCCAATCGTGATGATGGCGTCTCGCTGGTGCGGCAGCTCGGCGGCCGCGGCGAAGGGTTCGACCAGGCGCGACTCCCCGAGCACGAGCTCTGCCGTGGTCTCGTCAGCGATCACGTGCGTGCCGGCGGCGCTGAGCGCATGGATCAGGCGGCTGCGCAGCTCGCGCGGCATGCTGAGCCCCGTCGGGTTGTGATGATCCGGGATCAGGTACGCGAGGCGCGGCGCCACCCGCGCGGCGATGTCGAGCATTGCGGCCGCATCGTAGTCGAGACGACCAACGGGCAGTTCGGCCACAAGCGCACCCGTTGCGGCGAGCGCCTCGCGCGCGTGCGGGTAGCTCGGCGATTCGATGAGCGCGCGGTCACCACGGGCAAGCAGCGTGCGCGCGACGAGGAAGATCGCGTGCTGCGCGCCGAGCGTCACCATGATCTGCTCGGGCGAGGTGGCGAGCCCGCGCCGGGTGAAGCGCTCGGCGATCGCTTGCCGCAGCTCGGGCAGCCCGACGGTGTCGTAGCCCGGCTGCGCAAATAGCCCGGGGAACTCGGTGGTGGCGCGCGCTCCCAGCGCTGGGAGCCCCTCCCACCCGGCGGGGCAGGCGGTCGAGAGATCGACGTGCAGCTCTCCCCCGGGCTCCTGCAGCGAGGGCCCACCCTCAGGGCGCGGGGCTCGCACGACCGTGCCGGATCCGCGGCGCGACAGAGCGGTGCCGCCCTCGCGTAGACGACGGTAGCCCGCGGCGACCGTCGTGCGGCTCACCCCCAGCGCCTCGGCGAGCGGCCGCTCGGCGGGAAGCGCGGTGCCCGCGGGGATCGCGCCGTCGCGCACGAGCAACCCGATGCTGTCGCTCAGCTCCTCGTACCCGTGGCCCGCGCCACGCCACTCCCCAAGCAGCTGGGAGAGCCGACGTGCGGAGAGTCGCTGCGCAATCATGGGGCCACTATACGCAGATTGGCATCTTGAGCACCAGGCCAAAATGAAGTGGACTGATCCACATGCTTGCACGACTCTCACGACTCATCCCCGGACTCCTCCTTTACGGCATCGCCGACGCGTTCATGATTCGCGCGGCCGTCGGAGTCGACTCGTGGACGGTCTTTGGGCAGGGCGTCGCGCTGCACACCGGACTGAGCATCGGCCTCCTCACGAACATCATCGGGCTCTGCGTGCTCCTCCTCTGGATCCCTCTCCGCCAGCGCCCCGGCCTCGGCACCATCCTGAACATCCTGCTCGTCGGGCCGGGAATCGACCTGGGCCTCTGGCTGCTCCCTGCTCCCGAGGCCTTGTGGGCGCGCATCGCGTTCTTCGCGATCGGCCTGCTCCTTCTCGCGGTCGCGAGCGGCATCTACATTGGCGCACACCTCGGCCCCGGCCCGCGCGACGGTCTCATGACCGGCATCCACGCTCGCTTTGGCACCCCGCTCTGGATCGGCCGGACGGGCGTCGAGCTCACCGTGCTGCTGATCGGCTGGCTGCTCGGCGGCAACGTCGGCCTCGGGACAGTCGCGTTCGCGCTGCTCATCGGACCGCTGTGCGGGATCACGCTGCCGCTCTTCGATCCCGAGCGACGACGCGCGGACCGCCTCGCTCGCGCGGCCGCGGCCGACCCGGCGCGTTCTGCCACCCCTACCGGCGAGATCCCGCTCCCCGCGTAGCGCGTGCACGGCAAAACGGCGGCGGCCCCCGCAGATCTCTCTGCGGGGGCCGCCGCCGTTCGCACGCGAACTAGTCGAGCTCGTCGACCGGCACCTTGTTGTAGCCGGTGACGGGCTGGCTCTCGTCGAAGCCGGCGACCTTCCGCTTGAAGCCCTTCGTGAGGAACACGAGGTATGCCAGTCCGATGAGGGTCCAGATCACACCGCCGATGAGCGCGTCAGCGTGGAGGTTCGCCCACAGCACGCCGGTGAGCGCCGTGCCGATGCCGGGCATCACAATGAACTTGAAGATGTCACCCGGGGTCTTGCGGCGACCCTGGCGAATCGCGAACCAGGCGATCACCGAGAGGTTCACGAATGTGAATGCGATGAGCGCGCCGTAGTTGATGAACGCGGCGATCATCTCGAGCGTGAACGCGATGGCGAGCAGGCACACGAGGCCGGTCAGCACGATGTTGAAGGTCGGGGTGTGCGTCTTCGGGTTGATGTAGCCGAAGAACTTCTTCGGGAGCACGTTGTTGCGGCCCATCACGAGCAGCATGCGCGACACCGAGGCGTGCGAGGCGAGACCCGACGCGAGGGTCGCGGCGAAGCCGGCCGCCGTGAGCACGGCCTGCAGCACCGGGCCACCAACGAAGTTGCCGATGAGCGGCAAGGTCGAGTCCTCGACATACTGCATGTCGCCGCCCGGCGCGAAGACCTCCCAGTCAGGGAAGCGCAGCTGGGTGAAGTAGCCCGCGATGAGGAAGATCGCACCGCCGAGCACCACGGTGAGCAGGATGGCCCGGGGCACAATCTTCGGGCTCTTCGCCTCCTCGACGTACATGGTCACCGCGTCGAAGCCGATGAAGGAGAAGCAGACAATCGTGGCGCCCATGAGCACGGCACCCATCGTGACCCCGTCATGAATGAACGGCTGCATCGACGCGACCGAGCCGACGCCCTCGCCACCCGCGAGCTGCGCCCACACCATCACCACGAACACCGTCATGACGATGATCGAGAAGACGAGCAGAATCATGTTGACGTTCGAGGTGCCGCGCATCGTGAGGTAGATGACCCCCGTGACGAGGATGCAGTAGAGCACCACCCAGATCCAACCGGGGATCCCGGGGAACACGGCCTCAAGGTAGCTGCGGATGATGAGGCAGTTCACCATGGGCAGCAGCATGTAGTCGATGAGCGACGTCCAGCCGACGATAAAGCCGACGTTCGGGTGCATCGACTCCTTGACGTAGGTGTACGCGGAGCCTGCGCTCGGGATCGCTCCCGCCATCTTGCCGTAGCTGACCGCGGTGAACACCATCACGATGAGTGCCACGAGGTATGCGAGCGGCACAACATTGTTCGTGTCGCGAGCCACCATGCCGAAGGTGTCAAACACCACGGTCGGCGTCATGTAGCCGAGGCCGAGGCCGACGATTGCCCACAGGCCGAGGTTCCGTTTGAGCGACCCGCCGCGCTTGGCAGCAGGCATCAACGTCTTCGTCATGTGCTCTCCTCAAAAAAGAAGGGTCGCACCGGGGCCTCTGCGCCTCGCTGCGACATGGGGTGGAGTGGGATCGTGTCCCGCCGGCACTTATCCTCCACCCGCGAGCCTCCTGACGCAAAAGGACACCCGGGGGGCCGAAGATTCTTCGGCCCCCCGGGTGCAGCGTTATCGCAGATCACAGCGCTACTGGCGCTGCAACCGCTTTTGCTTGTTGATGTTCACCATCTGCACGATGATCACCAGCGCAAGCGCGCCGAAGAACACGATGGATGCGAGCACGTTCGCCTGCGCGGGCACGCCCTTCAGCGCGGACACGTAGATGAACTTCGGGAAGGTGGTCGCCGTGCCCGAGTTGAAGTTCGTGATGATGAAGTCATCGAACGACAGCGCGAAGCTGAGCAGCGCAGCACCGATGATGCCCGGCATGAGCATTGGAAGTGTGATGCGCCAGAACACCTGGCCGGGTGACGCGTAGAGATCTCGCCCTGCTTCTTCGATCGCCGGGTTCAGGCTCGCAACGCGCGCCTTCACCGCCACCACCACGTACGAGATGCAGAACATCGTGTGCGCGAGGATGATCGTGCCGAGGCCCTTCTCCACACCGGCGAGCAGGAACTGCGCGGCGAGACCGGCTCCGAGCACCACCTCAGGGGTTGCCATCGGGGTGAACAGGAGCAGGCTGATCGTCGAGCGGAACTTGAAGCGGTACCGCACGAGGGCGAGCGCGATCATCGTGCCGAGCACCGTTGCGATCACGGTAGCGACGACGCCGACGAGGATCGAGTTGCCGAACGCTGTACACACCTGCGGAGCGCCACACGGGTTCTGCCAATTGTCGAGCGTGAAGCCACGCCACAGGATGTTGTTGCGCCCCGCATCGTTGAACGAGAACACGATCACATGGACGATCGGGGTCAGCAAGTAGATGAGCGCGATCGAGGCAACGACGGGTACGAACGCCTTGCCGAGAGTAAAGCCCTTCACAGCAAATCCTCCGCCCCGCTCTTGCGCACGTAGCTCGCAACAATCACGAGAATCACCACCATCAGGATGATCGACAGCGTTGCCGCCATCGGATAGTTCTGTGTTTGCAGGAAGTTCGACTCGATCACGTTGCCGATCATGGTCGTCGACGTGCCACCGAGGAACTCTCGGGATGCGTTCACGTAGTCACCGGACATCGGGATGAAGCTGAGCAGCGTTCCCGATACGACGCCCGGCATCGACAGCGGCAGGGTGACCCGCCGGAACGTCGTCACCGGTGAGGCGTACAGATCCGATCCCGCTTCGAGGAGCCGCAGGTCGAGCGCCTGCAGCGAGGAGAACATCGGCAGCACCATGAACGGAATGAAGTTGTAGACCAAACCGAAGATCACGGAGAAGTGCGTGCCGACGAGCTCACTCGGCAGGATCGACTTCCACGCGAGGGTGCGCAGCAGGAAGCTGATGAAGAACGGAGCGACCACCAGGATCAGCAGGATTCCCTGCAGCATGGGCCGCGAACGCACCTTCACCCCGATGAGGTACGCCACCGGGTAGCTGATGCAGAGCCCAATGATCGTCGCCACGATCGCATAGATAAAGGAGCGCAGCAGGTGCGGCCAGTACTCCTGGAGCGCGGCCCAGTAGTTCGAGAACTGCAGCGCAGCCACGTACTGGCCGATGCCTCCGCTGTCAGCGGGCGCCTGCAGCGACGTGATCGCCAGCTGCACGAACGGCGCCACAAAGAACAACAGCATGTAGGCAATGCCGGGGGCAAGCAGCAGGAGCGCAACCCAGCCCCGCTTGCGCGGAGCCTGTTCGACAGCCTGCGTGTTGCCCGAAAAGGCGGTAAAAGCCATAGCCTCTCCCCCCTTCGCTACCCGAGCGCCGCCTGGGCGGCAATCGCCCGGGTGGAATCCTCGGTGGTGAGCGCGCCCGTGTCGAGCCGGTCGTCGGCAAGCCCGAAGGTGTGCTCCGTGAGCCAGCTCAGCCACACCTCGTCGCCGAGGCGCGCAGCGGGGCCGGCTTGCAGGTTCTGCGCAAACACCTGGAGCGGGCCGGCACCCGGCACCTCGACGGTGTACTGCGTGCTCACACCGATGAACGACACATCGGTGATGCGGCCGGGGCCGACCACGTTGCGCGATGCGTCTGGCTCCGGCGGCGTCATGGTGAGCGACAGCTTCTCGGGTCGCACCCCGATGGTGATCGAGCCCGAGTCGCGCTGCGTGCGTGCTTTCGGCACGGACAGGAGGGTGCCGTCCATATCCGTGTGCACGACCTGGTCCGTGCCGCCGACCACATCGACGTGGAACAGGTTCGACTGGCCAAGGAAGTTCGCAACGAACACCGTGCGCGGCAGCTCGTACAGTTCCTCGGGCGCACCCATCTGCTCGATCCGCCCCTTGTTCATCACGGCCACGGTGTCAGCCATGGTCATGGCCTCCTCCTGATCGTGCGTGACGTGGAGGAAGGTGAGCCCCACCTCCTGCTGAATCTGCTTCAGCTCCTGCTGCATCTGGCGACGCAACTTGAGGTCGAGCGCGCCGAGCGGCTCGTCGAGGAGCAGGAGTGCGGGGCGGTTCACAACTGCGCGGGCGAGTGCCACGCGCTGCTGCTGACCGCCCGAGAGCTGCGCGGGCTTGCGGTCCGCAATGTGGTCGAGCTCCACGAGACGGAGCGCCTCGTGGGCCTTCGCGGTCGCGTCGCCGATCTTGCGGCGGCGCAGCCCGAACGCGACATTCTCCAGGATCGTCATGTGCGGGAACAGCGCATACGACTGGAACACCGTGTTGACCGGACGCTTGTGCGGCTTTAGCGCACTCACGTCTGTGCCGCCGATCAGGATCCGACCCTCAGTCGGGTCTTCGAGCCCCGCGACGAGTCGCAGGGTGGTCGTCTTGCCGCAGCCGGACGGGCCGAGCAGGGCAAAGAACGATCCCGCGGGGATGGTGAGGTCGAGGTGCTCGATCGCGGTGAACCCCGGGAACCGCTTCTGGATGCCGACCAGTTCGAGGTCGGCGCCGGACTCTGCAAATGAACCGTGTGCTGCCATGATCACAGCCCCAGCACGTTCTGGAACGCGGTGGAGTACTTCTTGTCTTCCTCTGCCGTCAGTGTGCGGAATGTGTGGAGGTGCTTCCAGTCCTCTTCGCTCGGGAAGATCAGCGGGTTGTCGGCGTTCTCCGGGTTCACCTTCTGCATGGCCTCCTGCGTGCCCTTCACTGGGGGCACGAATGTCACGTAGTCCGCGACCTCCGCCATCACTTCCGGGTCGTAGTAGTAGTTGATCATCTCCTCGACCTTGGCTTTCGCCTCGGGGGTCGTGCCGTTCGGCACCGTGAACGAGTCGGCCGCGATCATGCCGCCCGACTCGGGGATCTCGAGCGTCCACTGATTGTCGTTCTCGGTGTTCAGCATGATGACGTCACCCGTCCATGCCATGGCCGCGAGCGCGTCACCCCGAATGAGGTCCTGCGTGTAGCTGTTGCCCTTCACGTTGCCGATCTGGCCGCTCTGCAGCGCATCGTCGAGCCACGCAAGGGCCGCGTCGAACTCCTTGTCGCCCCACGCACCATTGGGATCGGTGCCGAGGCCAGCCATGACCATGCCCATGGTGTCGCGCATTTCGCTGAGCACGACCACCTTCCCCTTGAGTTCCGGGCGCAGGAAGTCGTCGAGCGTCTTGATGCCCTTCGGCACTTCCTTCGTGTTCCACACCCAGCCCGACGCGGGCAGCTGCCACGGGATCGTGAACTTTCGGCCCGGATCCACATCGAGCGCGTCCCACTGGGCGTCGACGAGGTTCGCCTTCACGTTCGGCAGGTTTGCGTAGTCAAACTCCTGGACCTGCTCGTCCTGGATCAGGCGCGCGTTCATCCAGTCGGTGAACGTGATCGTGTCGTAGCCCGTGAACTGACCGAGCTTCAGCTGATCCTTGATCTTGCCGTAGAACGTGTTGTTGTCATCGATGTCCTCGATGTAGTCAACCGTGAAGCCGGCCTGCTCCATGAATGCGTCGAGTGACGGGTATGACTGGGTCTGCTCATCAAAATCGAGGTAGTAGGTCCAGTTGCCCCACGCGATACCCTCGCCGCCTTCACCTCCTCCTCCACCGCCGGAATTCGGGGCGCAGGCGGCGAGACCGAGTGCGCTAGCTCCTGCGGCGCCGGCCGCAGCGCCGCGCAGCAGCTGGCGACGGTTGAGCTGTGCGCCGCGAAGCATCTGCACAATACTCCGAACGATCGGGTCTTCAGGCTGACGGACCATGAGAGATCTCCCTTGGTTTCTCATAGGCGAACCGACAGTCGCACAAACGGCGACACTGCCGGGTGGTGACACTGAGACTGTCACAGACAGTGACTCGATGCAAAGAAGATAACCTCTGGAACCGGAATTCTTCATGAAACGGTTACATTTTGTGCGAAATGAAGAGCACGAATCGCTGGCCCGGGTACGCCCGCAATTGGCGTGGTTCGGCTGCGGAGCAGAGCTGCAAGTTCACCGAACGGACCAGGGAAAAAGGTGGAAGCGCGCGGGGCCCAGGGTTATGCTCGGCAGTGCGGCGATCCCGCGCCGTTGTGCACCCATCGCGCGCGCCCGCTCCTCGCCTAAAAGGGCGAAATCAACAGAAATCGTCTCCGTTATCTTCGGATTCCTTTGCTTTTTCAGGTTCTCACTGCAAGAATCAGTAACGTGAGCAGCAAACGCACGTCGCAGGCTCTCGACCCAACGTCGAAGGCGATCATCGAGCAACTTCAGCGCGATGGCCGCCGCTCGTACGCGGAGATCGGGAAAGCGGTCGGCCTCAGTGAGGCCGCCGTGCGTCAGCGCGTGCAAAAACTCACGGATACCGGGGTCATGCAGATCGTTGCAGTGACCGATCCCATGCGCCTCGGCTTTACCCGCCAGGCAATGCTCGGTATCCGGGTCTCCGGCGACACCCGTGTCGTCGCTGATCAGCTCTCCGCCATCCCCGAGATCAGCTACGTCGTGCTCAGCGCAGGCTCCTTCGACATTATCGTCGAGGTGGTGTGTGAGGATGACGACGGACTCATCGAGCTTCTCAACGAGAAGATTCGTGCGGTCGAAGGCGTCGCGGCGACGGAGACGTTTGTATACCTCCAACTCACCAAACAGAAATACGATTGGGGAACAAGATAACCATGTCATTCGATCCCACTGCGGCGGTTGACACCGCGGCGCTCCAGGCTTCGGCCAAGCGCCACATGTGGCCGCACTTCACGAACCGCAAGGTGCTGAACGACGGCATCCCCGTCATCACGCGCGCCGAGGGCCACCACATCTACGATGCTGCTGGCAAGGAGTACATCGACGGCCTTGCAGGTCTCTTCGTTGTGAACGCTGGCCACGGCCGCGATCGCATCGTTCAGGCAGCAGCCAAGCAGATGAAGCAGCTCGACTTCATGCCGATCTGGTCCTACGGCCACCCGGCAGCCATCGAGCTCTCGGAGCGTCTCGCTTCGTACGCTCCCGGCGAGATGAACAAGGTCTTCTTCACCACCGGTGGTGGCGAGGCTGTGGAGTCGGCATTCAAGCTGGCGAAGCACTTCTGGAAGATCAAGGGCCAGCCGATGAAGCACAAGGTCATCTCGCGTTCGGTTGCCTACCACGGCACCCCGCAGGGCGCCCTGGCGATCACCGGTATCCCCGACATGAAGAAGTTCTACGAGCCGCTGACCCCCGGTGGTCACCGCGTGCCCAACACGAACTTCTACCGTGCTGAGGAGATGGGCGCTCCGTCCAACGACCTCGAGGCATTCGGCCAGTGGGCAGCAAACCGCATCGAGGAGGCGATCCTCTTCGAGGGCCCCGAGACCGTTGCTGCTGTCTTCCTTGAGCCCGTGCAGAACTCCGGTGGCTGCTTCCCGCCGCCCCCCGGATACTTCAAGCGCGTGCGCGAGATCTGCGACCAGTACGACGTGCTGCTCGTTTCGGACGAGGTCATCTGTGCCTACGGCCGCGTGGGCGACTTCTTCGCCTCGAAGGCGCTCGGCTACGAGCCCGACATCATCACCTCGGCGAAGGGCATCACCTCGGGCTACGTCCCCCTCGGTGCCATGATCGTCTCGGACAAGGTGTCGGAGCCCTTCAACTCGGAGGACAACACCTTCTACCACGGCTTCACCTTCGCTGGTCACCCGGCGGCAGCTGCTGCGGCCCTCGAGAACCTCGACATCTTCGAGGAAGAGGACCTCAACGGCCGCGTGCGCGAGAACAGCCCGCTGTTCCGCGCCGAGCTCGAGAAGCTGCTCGACATCGACATCGTCGGTGACGTGCGTGGCGAGGGATACTTCTTCGGCATCGAGCTTGTCAAGGACAAGGCGACCAAGGAGACCTTCAACGAGGAGGAGTCGAACCGACTGCTCCGCGACTACCTCTCCCCCGCGCTGTGGGACGCCGGCCTGTACTGCCGCGCCGACGACCGTGGAGACCCCGTCATCCAGCTCGCTCCGCCGCTGACCATTGGTCCGGCTGAGTTCGCAGAGATCGGCGGCATCCTGCGCAGCGTCCTGAAGGACGCGTCCTCGAAGATCTAAGTTCTTCACGGACTGCCAGAACGGCCCCCTCGCTTCGGCGAGGGGGCCGTTCCCGTTGTGGCCCGCCCGTGTCGCACGCGCAGGTAGCTGCCGGGTGCAGTCCGAAGGCCGCGAGCCTCTCGCCGAGCGCTCGCGGCCATCCCGGTCCGGGTGGCAGCCACTCAAGGTGCTGCAGCACCTCGGTTCGCCAAACCTTTGTCTCGGTCGCCCTGCCAAACTTGTTGTTCAGCCGCGACCCCGCGTCCAGCACCACTGCGGCTTGCTCGTCACTCGCGGTCCGTCCGACATCGATGAGTGTTCGGAGCAGGCCGGTGCACTTCACGCCTGCCACGGTGACGATGTCCGCCTCAGCGAGCTCCAGCCGGTGGCGCTGTACCGCGGCACAGCTCGGCGTCTCTGATCCCGATCGATCCGGCTGGGCGCCGCTGGGGACAGAGCGCGCCGCAGCTCAGCTCAGCTCAGCTCAGCTCAGCTCAGCTCAGCACCCCCGCACCGAGCCCCGGGAACGCGGAAGCGCCCGCCACCACAGGGGTGACGGGCGCTTCGCAGAAAGTCAGCTGACGATCAGCCGCAAACTATCGGCGCAGGCCGAGACGCTCGATGAGCGAACGGTAGCGCGTGATGTCCACGTTCTGGAGGTAGCTCAGCAGGCGACGGCGCTGACCTACGAGCAGCAGGAGGCCACGACGCGAGTGGTGGTCGTGCTTGTGCTCCTTGAGGTGCTCGGTCAGGTCCTTGATACGCTGCGTGAGCATAGCAACCTGCACCTCGGGGGAACCGGTGTCGCCGGGCTTGGTTGCGTACTCGTCGATGATCGCCTTCTTGACGTCTGCTTCCAGTGCCATAGGGATCCCCTTCCTGTTGCTGCGCGGCGCCGTCAGCGGGATGCTGGGGCTCTCTTTATCCGCGGCCGTTAAACGGCAACCTGTACATCTTAGCACCCCGCGCTCCCCCACGAAACACGACCGTGACGCACTCGACCCCGAACTGAGATCGCGCGGGAACCCTCGCGAAACGGCGCGCCCGCACACTGGTGCCACAACAGATTCCCGGGCCCGCCCCGGGGGAAGGTGGTGCCGCATGGAACAGCTCACTCCGCACGACGTCTGGGTGCTTGCCAGCTCAGCCCTCGTGCTCGTCATGACCCCCGGCCTCGCGCTGTTCTACGGGGGCCTCGTGCGGGTCCGCTCGGTGGTCAACATGATGCTCTTCAGCATCAGCGCGATGGGAGTCGTCGGCGTGCTCTGGATCCTCGTTGGCTACGGGATGAGCAGCTTTGCCGCGGGCGAGGGCGGCTGGGCTGGAAACCCCGCGGCTGACCTCGGGCTGCTTCACACCGATCCGGCCGAGTTCATCGGCCTCGGCTTCGGATCCACGTTTGCAATGATCGCCACGGCCCTCATCTCGGGGGCGATCGCTGATCGGGTCGGCCTCGGCTCCTGGGTGATCTTCGCTGGCCTGTGGGCAACACTCGTGTACTTCCCCGTCGCGGCGTGGGTGTGGGGCGGGGGCTGGATCCAGAACCTCGGTACCGCGCTCGGCACCCCGGAGGTCATCGACTGGGCGGGCGGCACCGCGGTGCACATCAACGCGGGGGCCGCAGCGCTCGCCCTCGCGCTCGTCGCCGGCAAGCGCACCGGCTTCGCCCCGGGCTCGCACCGCCCGCACAGCCTGCCGCTCGTAACGATCGGCGCGGCGCTCCTCTGGTTCGGCTGGATTGGCTTCAACGCGGGCGCCGCAGACACGCCGGGCACGGCCGGCCTCATCCTCGTGAACACGATTGGGGCGCCGGCGGCGGCGATCCTGGGCTGGCTTGCAACGGACCGACTGCGCGGCAAGAAGCCCTCGGTTGTCGGTGCCACCTCGGGCGCCGTGGCGGGCCTCGTCGCGATTACCCCAGCCTGCGCCGATCTCGCGCCGCTCTGGGCGCTGCTGCTCGGGCTCCTCGCCGGGGCAATCTGCGCGCTCGCAATCGACTGGAAGTACCGACTGGGCTTCGATGACTCGCTCGATGTCGTGGGCCTCCACCTCGTTGCGGGAGTGCTCGGCACGCTCTACCTCGGGTTCTTCGCGAGTGAAGGGCGCGGCCTCCTCGTGGGTGGCGACGCCGGCCTCCTTCTCGTGCAGACCATCTCGGTGCTCGGCGTCATGCTCTACTCCTTCGTCGTGTCCCTCGCGATCGCGGGCGCGGTCCGGGCGCTGACTGGACTGCGGGTGCCACCTCGCATGGAACAGCTTGGGATCGATGCCACCGCCCACGGAGAAGACGCCTACGCGCTCGACGTCGCGCCGAGCCTCCCCGCCGCCACGGCACGGCGGTAGGCTCAAGGTATGACTGATGCGCAGGCCCCCACTGTTTCCGCCGCAGAGCTCAGCGCGATCGCAGCGCGCATCGCCGTGGACACGGGCCGGCGCATCCAGGAACTGCGTGCGGCGGGCGTGGACGTCGCGGCAAGCAAGTCGAGCATCACCGACGTCGTCACCGCCGCGGACCGCGAGGCCGAGGAGCTGGTCGTCCGGGCGCTGCGCGCTGCGCGCCCGGACGACGGAATCTTGGGCGAGGAGGGCGCTGGTGTGGAGGGCACGTCGGGCATCACCTGGGTTGTCGACCCCATCGATGGCACCGTGAACTACCTCTACGATCTGCCCGTGTACGCGGTGAGCATTGCGGCGACGGTCGCGGACCCCACGGCGATGGCAGATGGCCGTCGCGGTATTGCCGGGGCCGTGTACGCGCCGCGGCTCGACGAGCTGTTCGAGGCCCACGAGGGCGGCGGCGCGCGCCTCAATGGGAAGGAAATCTCGATTTCCGGCAACACTGAACTCGCCACCTCGCTCGTGGGCACGGGATTCGGCTACACCGTTGAGCGCCGCATCGAGCAGGCCGCGATGGTGTCCCGGCTCCTCCCCCGAGCACGCGACATTCGCCGCCTCGGCTCCGCAGCCTACGATCTGTGCTCCTTCGCGGCGGGGAGGCTCGACGCATTCTTCGAGCGCGGCCTGCAGCCCTGGGACTATGCAGCCGCCGCGCTTATCGCGCGCGAGGCCGGCGCCTCGCTGATCGGCCGCGATGACGCGACGCCGCCCGGAGAGCCGCTGCTCTTCGCGGCCGCGCCCGAACTCGTCCACGAGCTGCGCGACGTGGTGCTCGGCGCGGCCGAAGCGTAGGCCACTCGACGCCGGGGTGGCGCGTCGACACTCCGTTCGTCAACGATCCTGACACGAGCATTTACGTTCCCGCACCAGATGTGTGAGGATGGGGCCAGCACACCTTTCCGCTGCCTGTTTCCAAAGGAGGAAACATGTCCCACTCGACGTCCGATCCCGTCGTCCAGGAACTTGTCCGCCGCGCACGCGCCGCTCAGCTCAGCCGGAGGCAGCTGCTGCGCGGTTCCGCATTCGGCGCGGCCATGATTGGGGCGGGGTCCCTCGCCGCATGCTCGGGTCAGAGCGGCCCGGGCGACGGTTCCGGCGGCACGCTGCGCTGGGCCAACTGGACCTACTACCTCGACTACGACGAGAACACGGGCGATTGGCCGTCCCTGAACGAGTTCATGGAGCGCACGAACATCAACGTCGAGTACTACGAGGACATCGACGACAACAAGACCTTCATCGCGAAGATCAAGGACCAACTGAAGCTCGAGCAGGATACGGGGTACGACCTCATCGTGCCGTCGGACACGACCACCGTGCGCCTGGTCGAGCAGGATCAACTTCTCGAGTTCGATCGCTCGCTCATGCCGAACGTCGACGCCAACATGATCGACATGGTGAAGCACGCAAGTTTCGATCCCGATCGAGTCTGGTCGGTTCCCTACCAGGCGGGCATGACCGGCCTCGTCTACAACACCCAGCTCTACCCCAAGGGCGTGCGGGAGGTCTCCGATCTGTGGGCCCCCGAACTCAAGGGCAAGGTCAACCTCCTCACCGAACAGGATGACACGCTCGCCCTCATCATGCTCGAGCAGGGTGTAGACATCGAGGGCAATTGGGGTGACCCCGAGTTCGAGGCCGCACTTGCGGTCGCGAAGAAGCACATCGACAGTGGCCAGGTGTCGACGGTGAAAGGAAACTCATACACGCAGGATCTGGAACAGGGCAATGTGTGGGCTGGCATGTGCTGGTCCGGTGACATCGCCATCCTCAACGAGGAGGCCGGCGAGGAGATCTGGAAGTTCGTCGTGCCCGAGTCGGGCGCGTCCGTCTTCATCGACTCCTTCTCGATGCCGAAGGCCACGCAGGCGTTCGAGCAGGCCCACGAGCTCGTCGACTACTACTACGAGCCCGAGGTCGCAGCTCAGGTTGCCGAATATGTGCAGTACGTCTGCCCAGTGGCCGGCGCGCAGGAGGAGATGGCGAAATTGAACCCGGAGCTCGCTGAGAACCCGCTCATCTTCCCCGACGAGGAGATGTCCAAGCGAATCTTTGACATGCGCTCGCTCACCGCGGAGGAAGACAACCGCTACACCCAGGCGTTCCAGAAGGTACTCGGCAACTAGCGCGCAGAGACGCCAAAGCACAGAAGGGCCCCGGGGATCACCCCGGGGCCCTTCTGCATTGTGCGCGCCGTACTACGCGACGCCGAGCAGCGCCTCGATGGGGCCACGAGCAAAGAAGATCACGAAGCCTGCGGACACAATCCACAGCAGCCAGTGCACCTGCTTGGCCTTGCCCGTGAGTGCGTGCACGAGCACCCACGACACGAAGCCCGCGCCGATACCGTTTGCGATCGAGTAGCTGAGCGGCATGACGGCTGCCGTCAGGAAGACGGGCAGCAGCACGCGGAAGTCACTCAGATCGATGTTCGAGATCTGCGACATCATCATCGCGCCGACGATGACGAGGGCGGCAGCCGCAACCTCGGTCGGCACGATCTCCGTGAGCGGCGTGAAGAACATCGCCAGCAGGAAGACCAGGCCGGTCACGACGTTTGCGAGGCCGGTGCGTGCACCCTCACCGATGCCCGCGCCCGACTCGATGAACACCGTGGTGGAGGACGAGGAGGTGCCGCCGCCCACGACCGCGCCGATGCCTTCGACAACGAGCGCCGACTTGATGCGGGGGAAGTTGCCCTTCTCGTCCGCGAGGCCAGCCTCGCGGGACAGGCCGGTCATGGTGCCCATCGCATCGAAGAAATTCGTGAAGAGCAGCGTGAAGACGAGCATCACGACGGTCACGAAACCAACCTTGCCGAAGTCGAAGCTGACAGCTCCGACGAGGCTCAGGTCGGGAACCGCAAACGGGTTTGCACCGAGGACGGGCTCGGTGAGGCTCCAGCCGCCGGGGTTGACGCTGCCGTCGGCGCCAAACTTCGGACCAATCTTCCAGATCGCCTCGACGATCACGGCGATGACCGTGCCGCTCACGAGACCGATGAGGATGCCGCCCTTGACCTTCTTCGCAACGAGCACGCCCGTGAGCACGAGGGTGATCACGAAGATCAGAGTGGGAATGGTGGCGATGAAACCAACGCCCGACGGGCCAAGGCCCACGGGAGGCGACGACTGGCCGGTCGCATCAACGAAGCCGGAGTTCACGAAACCGATGAATGCGATGAAGAAGCCGATGCCCACGGTGATCGCGAGCTTCAGCTGCACGGGAACCGCGTCGAAGATCATGCGGCGCAGGCCGGTGGCGGCGAGCAGCACGATGAGCACGCCGTTGATGACCACGATGGCCATGGCCTCGGGCCAGGTGACCTCCTGCACCACGGAGAACGCGAGGAACGCGTTGATCCCGAGCCCCGCTGCGAACGCGAAGGGGAGGCGAGAGACGAGACCAAAGAGGATCGTCATGATGCCGGCCGCGAGCGCGGTGACGGCGCTCACCTGCCCGAAATCAAGGACGTTCCCCGCGATGTCTTCCTTCCCCGAAAGGATGATCGGGTTGAGGATCACGATGTACGCCATCGTCACGAAGGTCACGAGACCGCCGCGGATTTCCGTACCGATCGTGGATCCGCGCTCCGTGATGTGGAAGAAGCGGTCGAGTCCGCCCTTCGGCTCCACGGTGCTCCGCTGACTCGTTTCCTGCTGGGCCTCTGCCACAGGCTGCTCCATTCCCTCAAGCTGGGCGTTTCCTGAACATAAGAACGCTACCACTTGCGGCGCGGCGGAGCACACGCCTCACAACGCGCACAGGCCCACCCAGAAACCGGGTGGGCCTGTGGCTCACGCGGGAACACCTCCCGCGTGTGAGTAAGAGGAGCGCTTAGCTCACGCCGAGGAGGTCGATCACGAAGATGAGGGTCTTGCCCGCGAGCGGGTGACCACCGGCGGTGCCGTAGGCCTGGGCCGGGGGCACGATGAGCTTGCGACGGCCGCCGACCTTCATGCCGGGGATGCCGACCTGCCAGCCCTGGATGAGGGCGCGCAGCGGGAAGTTGATGGATTCGCCGCGACCCCACGACGAGTCGAACTCCTCGCCCGAATCGAACTCGACACCCAAGTAGTGCACGTCAACGGTGGAGCTTGCGAGCGCCTCGTCGCCGCTGCCCTCCACCAGGTCTACGATCTGCAGCTCCGTGGGGGCGGGCCCCTCGGGGAATTCGATCTCCGGCTTCGTCATCGGTGTTTCAGTCATGCACTCATTCTCCCCGATCCCGGAGAGGTCGCGCCTCCGAGTTCGCTCAGAGGGAACCCCAACCGCACTCCGGGCGCGGAGCGCGCCCCACCGTGTGCCCCGGTTCAGATACCCTAGAGAGGTGAGATTCGCGCACCTAGTCTTGGCCCCCGCTTCCACTCCCGAACTCGTTGTCGTGCAGGAGGAGCGCTTCGCTCCCGTGCGCGCGCTCGGTGGCGACTACGCCTCCCTGCAGCAGCTCATCGAAGCCGGGCCTGAGCGAGTGGACGAGATCCGCGCCGCCGCCGTGCAGCTCCCCGCGACCGAGTGGCGTGAGATCAGCGAGGCGCAGTACGCGCCCGCCATCATCACTCCCCCGATCGTGCTTGCCGTCGGCCTGAACTACGACGAGCACGCGAGCGAGCTCAGCCTCGACAACGATTCCGGCCCCGTGCTGTTCTCACTGTTCCCGAACTCCCTGGGCGCTCACCTCGGCGAGGTGCCGATCCCGGTCGAGATCAGCGAAGAGGTCGACTACGAGGGCGAGCTTGGCGTCGTCATCGGTCGTGCAGCCAAGAACGTGACGCCCGAGGAAGCACTCGACTACGTCTTCGGCTACACAACGATCAACGACATCACCGCGCGCAACATCCAGTTCCAGGAGCCGCAGTGGTCACGCTGCAAGTCCTTCGACGGGTTCACCCCGGTGGGCCCGGTCGTGGTGACCGCTGACGAGATTCCGGATCCGCAGGCGCTCGCGATCACCACCGATGTGGACGGTCTGCGCGTGCAGGACTCCACGACTGAGTTCATGGTGCGCACGGTCGCACAGCTCATCTCGTCGATCTCGGAGTCGCTGACGCTGCTCCCGGGCACCGTCATTTCCACTGGCTCCCCCGGCGGCGCGGGCCGCTCGCGGAAGCCGCCGCTGTACTTGAAGCCCGGCACCGAGGTCACCGTGACCATCGAGAACGTGGGCACGCTGACCTCGCACTGCGTCCGCGCGTAGCAGCCGCGCGTGCGCGGTTCCTGCGTTTCGGCGCAGGCACCGCGCATACAAAAGGGGCGGTGGGATTTTCTCCCACCGCCCCTTTTGTATGCGCTCGACGCTACTCTGCGGCGTCGTCCTCGAGCTTCTGCGGAGCGCCCGGGATAATGTCGATCGCGTCGGTCTCGGGGGCGAGGCCGGCGAGCTTCTGCGGCTGCAGAATGTCGTCGAGCTCATCCTGGTCGAGCAGCCCACGGGACACGACGAGCTCGGAGACCTTCGCGTTCGTCGCGAGCGCCTCCTTCGCAAGCTTCGCGGCCTCAGCGTAGCCGATCACCGGCGCAAGCGCGGTGATCACGGTCACGGAACGTGCCACCATGTCCTCGAGGCGATCCTCGTTCGCGGTGATGCCGTCCACGCAGTTGACGCGCAGGGTCTGGCACGCGCGCTCGAGCCACGTGATCGACTGGAACAGCGAGTGCGCGATGATCGGCTCGAAGGCGTTCAGCTGCAGCTGGCCCGCCTCGACCGCCATCGACACTGTCACGTCAGCGCCGGCAACCGAGTACGCGACCTGCGACACGGCCTCGGGGATCACAGGGTTCACCTTGCCGGGCATGATGGACGAGCCGGCCTGGCGCGCGGGGAGGTTGATCTCGCCGAGACCCGCCTGCGGACCCGAGGAGAGCAGGCGGAGATCGTTCGAGATCTTCGAGAGCTTCAGTGCCGAACGCTTCAGCGCACCCGAGAAGGTGACGAACACGCCGGTGTCACTCGTGGACTCGACGAGGTCACCCGCGGTCACCAGGTTGAGCTCGGTGATCTCGCGCAGGTGGCGGATCACGGACTCCTTGTAGCCCTTCGGCGCGTTGATGCCCGTGCCGATGGCCGTGGCGCCCATGTTGACCTCGCCGAGCAGCGAGACGGCCTCCTGGAGGCGCTCAATGTCCTCGCGCAGGGTCACGGCGAACGCGTTGAACTCCTGGCCCAGCGTCATCGGAACGGCGTCCTGCAGCTGCGTGCGGCCGACCTTGATGATGTGCGAGAACTCGCGGCCCTTTGCAGCGAAAGACTCCGACAGCAGACGCAGCTCCTCGAGCAGGCTGCCGAGCGAGAACGCGAGCGCGATCTTGATTGCGGTCGGGTAGGTGTCGTTCGTCGACTGGCTGTGGTTCGTGTGGTCGTTGGGGTTGATGTACGAGTAATCACCCTTGGCGTGACCTGCGAGCTCGAGCGCGCGGTTCGTGATGACCTCGTTCGCGTTCATGTTGCTCGAGGTGCCTGCGCCGCCCTGCACGACACCAACGACGAACTGGTCGTGGAGCATGCCGGTCTTGATCTCTTCGCAGGCGCGATCGATCAGCGTGGCGCGCTGCTCATCGAGCGCACCGATCTCGAGGTTGGCGCGCGCCGCGGCCTGCTTCACGCACGCGAACGCACGGATGAAGTCGGGGTAGACCGAGATGGGGCGACGTGCGATCGGGAAGTTCTCGTGGGCACGAGCCGTGTGCACCCCCCAGTATGCGGACGCCGGGATCTCAACGCTACCGAGAGAGTCCGTTTCGGTACGAGTCTGGGCGGAGAGGAAGTCACTCACCGGGTATCTAGCTCCTGTGTCGGAAAGGGTGCGGACAGGCCGCCGGGAACTCGTCCAGCCTACCCCTCAAAGCATGCCGGGGCTACCTGTGAGCACTGGCACTCGGTTGGCCCGCGCGGCGAGTCAGCTGCGGGCCGGGAACGGTCCGGTGTGCGGGCCTGTTTCGTCGCCAGACGCCTCCGATTCCTCGGGCGGTTCGGGGCGCTCCGACTTGGGGATCTGGTCGATGGGGATCGCCCCAGTCGTCCCCTCCTGCGGCGCCGACTCCCCCAGCGGCTCCGGGTCGCGCCGCAGCACGGAGATGGGCGCGGTGAGCGTCTCCGACTGCCGTGCCGGATCGTCGTCGAGACCGGGGCGCCCAACGTGTGTGACGCGCCAGTTCCACCCATCGCGGTGGAAACGGAGTTCGCGGGCAGTGAGGAGCCACGCCATGCCAATGCCGAACGCGACAAACGCCGCGACCGCGCTAATCACCAGGGTGGATCGGGGGCCCAGGGCATCGGCCGCTGCGCCCACGAGCGGTGCACCGATGGGCGTGCCACCCATGAGGATCGCCATGTAGAGCGCAAGCACGCGTCCGCGCACCGCGGGATCGGCGGTCGTTTGCACGAAGCCGTTCGCCGTGGTGAGCATCGTGGATATCGCAAAGCCGAGGAACACGAGCGTCAGCGCGAACGTCCAGAACGAGGGCATCAACGCTGCGACGAGGCTCACGAGGCCAATGCCGCCCACCGAGACAATCACCACGCGCATGCGAGCCTCGGGCCGCCGCGCGGACAGGAGCGCCCCGGAGAGCGAGCCAATCGCGAGGATCGACGACAGGAGCCCGTAGTCGCCGGCGCCGCGGCCGAACTCCACTGCCATGGTGGAGGACATCACCGGGAAGTTCATACTGAAGGCGCCCACGAGGAACACGATCAGGAAGATGATGAGCAGGTCGTGTCGTTGCCGCACGTAGCGGAATCCCGCGGAGAGTTGTCGAAGCTGTGATTCGCGCGGTCCGGTGTTCCTCGGGGCCGCCCGCCGCGTCGTGATCATGAGCAGCGCGCCGAGCACCGCCACGAACGAGACACCGTTGATGATGAACACCCACCCGGAGCCGACCGCGGCGATGAGCACGCCAGCAACGGCGGGGCCCACAAGCCGCGCGGAGTTGAACGAGGCCGAGTTGAGCGCGACGGCGTTAGAGAGCTGATCTGACTCAACAAGATCGGAGACGAAGGCCTGCCGCGATGTGGTGTCGAATGCGTTGACGATACCGAGCGCGAGCGCGAAGCCGTACAGGTGCCAGATGGACGCCGCATCGAGGACGAGCATCGTGCCGAGGCCAAACGCGAGCAGCATGAGGAGTGACTGCGTGACGAGCAGCACCTTGCGCCGGTCGAAGCGGTCCGCCACGGCACCGCTGAATGGCACGAGCAGCAGCTGCGGGCCAAACTGCAGCGCCATTGTCGTGCCGACCGCCGCGGCGTTCGTGTCGGTGAGCTCGGTCAGCACGACCCAGTTCTGCGTCGTGGCCTGCATCCAGGCACCGATGTTCGATACGAACGCACCCCCGAACCAGATGCGATAGTTACGCACGGAGAGCGATCGGAACATGCTTGACACGGTGCGGGGAACCTCCTTCGGCTCCCTCTACCCTATCCCCGCCGGGCGACATCGTCCGGCGGGGTGCACGGTCTCTTGCGCGGGGCTGCTAGAACTTATCGCCCATGTCGAGCAGGCGGCGAATCCGGTCCGGGATCGGGGGGTGCGTCGCAAACAGGCGCTGCATCATGCCGGGCTTCAGCGGATCGGCGATCCACAGATGAGCCATGCTCGACTGCTGCTTCTGCAGCGGGCGACCGTACTCGGAGAGCTTGTGCAGCGCACTCGCGAGCGCCTCCGGGTGGCGCGTGGTGAGCGCACCGGTGGCGTCGGCGAGGTACTCGCGCTGACGCGAGACCGCGAGCTGCACGAGGCTCGCGACAAGCGGGGCAACCAGCATGGCAACGAGCCCGAACACCATGACGATCGGGTTGCCGTTGTTGTTGTTTCGCCCAAAGAACGCCATGCGCATGAGCATGTCGGCAATCATGCCCACGGCGACGACGAGGCCGTAGACAATCATCGACACACGAATGTCGTAGTTGCGGACGTGGCCGAGCTCGTGCGCCATCACGCCCTCGAGCTCCGCGTCCGTCATGATGTCGAGGAGTCCGGTGGTGGCGGCGACCATCGCATGCTCGGGATCGCGGCCCGTAGCGAACGCGTTCGGGGCGGGATCCTGCACGATATATACCTCGGGCATCGGCGTGCCTGTGGTGATCGCGAGGTTTTCGACGATGCGGTAGAGCCGGGGGTTGTCAGCCTCGGTGATCTGCTGGGCACCGCTCATCGAGATGGCCTGACGACCGGCCATGAAGTACTGGAAGAGGGCGTACCCGATCGAGATCGCCACAACCGTAATGACCATGCCGGGCGAATTGTAGATCCACCCTGCGAGCCAGCCGAGCCCGCCAACGATCCCGACAAAGAGCAGAACGATCAGAAAGCTGTTGACCTTGTTGCGGCGTACTGCGCGGTACACGGCGCTCCCCGGCTAGAACTGGATGCGGGGCGGCTCGGAGATCGCGGCGACGTCGGTCACCTCGAAGAACTCCCGTTCCGTGAAGCCCATACCCCGGGCGAAGATGGTGTTCGGGAACACCTGGATCTTGGTGTTGTACTCGCGCACGCCGCCATTGAAGAACCGGCGCGAGGCCTGAATCTTGTTCTCTGTGTCCACGAGTTCGCTCTGCAACTGCAGGAAGTTCTGGCTCGCCTGGAGCTGCGGGTAGGCCTCGGCGACCGCGAAGATGCTCTTCAGCGCCGACTGCATGTGGTTCTCTGCCTGGGATGCCTCGGCGGGCCCCTGGGCCGAGATTGTCTCCGCGCGGGCGCGCGTCACCGAGTCGAACACGCTCTTCTCGTGGGCGGCGTAGCCCTTCACGGTCTCGATGAGCGAGGGGATGAGATCAGCTCGGCGCTTCAGCTGCACCGTGATGTCGCTCCACGCCTCGTCGACGCGCACGCGCAGCGTCACAAGCGAGTTGTACGTCGCCCAGACATACACACCAAGAATTACGAGGACGCCGACGACAATCAGCGTGGCAATCAATCCACCAGACATGTGTGCATCCTATCCAGCATTCCCCGGAAACTGCTGTGGAACATCCACCTGCGTCAGGCCCCGAGCACGCGGGTGAGATACGGGTTCGCGAACACTCGATCGGGATCGAGGCGGTCGCGTACACCGCGGAAGCGCGCAAACTCGGGGTACACCGCGCTCAGCTCCTCGGCGCCCCGGGTATGCATCTTCCCCCAGTGGGGGCGGCCCGAGTGTGCGGCGAGGATTTCCTCTGCGTCGCGGAAATAGCCGAGGTCGCGATCCCGATGGAAGCGATGCACCGCGATGTAGCCAGATTCCCTGCCCTGCGCAGTGGAGAGCAGCAGATTGTCGGCCGCGGCTGAGCGCACTTCAATCGGAAACGACACGGTGTAGCGCTTCCGCTCGATCATCGCCCGCAGCTCGCGGATCGCCTCGGGGACCGCGTCGAGCGGCACCGAGTACTCCATCTCGCGGAAACGAATGCGGCGGTTCGTGATGAACACGCGATGCGACTCGTCGACGTAGCGGCGTCTGCTCGACACGGTCTCAACGAACCGGTTGATGCTCGGCGTCGCCCGCGGCGCGAACGCACCGATCCCGCAGCAAGCTCCGAACGCAAGGTTGTTCGCGAGCTCCTCGTCGACGAAACGGGACACCCTGCCGAGCGGTTCTGTGCCGCGCGCGAGCGGCAGCCGCGTGTTCGTCTTCGTCCGCACCGAGGTCGTGTGCGGGAACCAGAAAAACTCGAAGTGGTCGGCGGCGCGCGAGCGCGCGACGAACGTATCCAGCACCTCGTCGAGTTGCGCGGGGGCCTCCTCCGCCTCGAGCAGGAAGCGCGGCACGCACTGCAGGGTGACCTCGGTGACGACGCCGAGAGCGCCGAGCCCAAGCGCGGCCGCCGGGAGCAGCTCCGGGTTGCTCGTCTCATCGATCACGAGCACCTCCCCGGCGCCGGTGACCAGCCGCAGACCCACGATCCCGGTCGAGATGCCTCCGAGCGCAAGGCCTGTGCCGTGCGTTCCCGTCTGCGTTGCGCCGGTAATCGACTGCCGGTCGATGTCGCCCATGTTGGGGAGCGCGAGGCCGAGCGGGCCCAGAATCGCCGGGAGTTCCCACAGTCGCGTGCCACCCCGAAGCGTGACACGACCGCGCTCAGGGTCCGCTGACACGAGGCCGCGCATCCGGTCCATATCGATCCGGATCCCATCGGTTGCCCCGATCGCAGTGAAGCTGTGTGAGGCGCCGATGGGCTTTACCGTGTGCCCGGTCTCGCGGGCGCGCTCGACAACGCGGACGACCTGTTCCGCAGTGCGCGGCGCTACGGTCAACGCGGGGAGTGAACTCTCCGTGCGCGCCCAGTTGCGCCAGATCTGCTGAGTGGGCTGACTCATAGGAAACACTTTCCCTCTCCGCGGTAGCTCGCAAGCGGCTCCCCCGCGCGTCCGTCATCTGTGACCGGCACGAGCTCAGTCGCGTGTTCCAGCGGCTCGCCGGCTTTTGCGTGCCGCAGCCACACGCGGTCGCCCGCGCGGAGCCCCGCCGCGGCGGCACCTCGCACCGGAGTCTGCACCTCGCCGGCGCCCTCGCGTGGCTCGTAGCTGAGACCCGCCGGCCACACGGGCAGCGGGAGGCGGTCTGGCGCCGCGGGCCCGGAGGCGATCCATCCCCCGCCCAGCAGCGTCGCGCGGTCCGGTGTCGGCTTCCGTACGACGTCGAGCGCGAAGCCGAGCGCAGGCGCAACCGTGAACGCCGAGTAGTGGTCGAAGAGGTGGGGCCCGTAGAGGCCACTCCCCGCGGCAAGTTCGGTCACCGCGGGTTCCGCGGCGGTGCGCTCGAGTGAGCCGGTGCCTCCCCCGTTCACGAACTCGAGCGGCGCGATCTCGCGCACCGCGGCGACGGCGGCTGCGCGCCGCTCGGCCAGCTCAGCCGCGCTCACCCGCTGCACTGTGCGCAGCAGCGCGGCCTCCGCACGGCCGCCCGGCCGGTCGGCGACGCCCGCGATCTGCGCTTCGTAGGCCATCACCCCAACGAGGGCGAAACCCGCGCGCCCAACCACAGTCTCAGCAAGCGCACTCAGCTGATCCGGCTCTCGCACGGGCGAGCGTCGCACGCCAATGTGGCCGAGCGCGCGAGTGCGCCAGGAGGCATCGAAGTCGAGGCAGACGCGAATCTCGGCACGCCCAGCGGGCGGGGCGACCGCGTCAATGAGGTCGAGCTGCTCGGCGCTGTCGATCATGAGGGTGACGCGCTCGGCAAGCTGCGGGGACGCGGCGAGCCGCGCGATGGCTGCCCGATCCACGCTCGGGTATCCGACCACGACATCGTCGATCGTCTCAGCAAGCCAGAGCGCTTCAGGGAGCGTGTACGCAAGCACCCCATGAAAGCCGGGCAACGCAAGCACCGCATCCAACACGGCGCGGGACCGCACCGACTTGCTCGCAACGCGAACGGGGAGGCCGCCGGCCCGCCGCCGCAGTTCGTCAGCGTTCCAGCGCAGAGCCGCGGGCGATAGCGCAACGAGCGGCGCGGGCAAATCTACAGTGGCTGCGTGCAGTGCGCCCCAGTAGCGAGCCGGATCCCGCCACGGCTGCTTCGCCGCTGCGTTCACGGTCTCGGCCGAGGTGAGGTCGAGAGTCATACCCGAAGTGTATGCCCTTCACGCTGCGCGCCTGTGTGGGTCCTAGCTCTCCCGGATCGCGCGATCCACGTCTGCCTGCCACTTGGCGCGAGCCTCGGCGCGGCGGGCACGCCACACGCGCACGCGCATCAGCAGCGCGACGGCGGCTGCGCCGAGCAGCAGGACGACGAGCAGAATCTTTGCAAAGACCACGTGGCAAGCCTACTCGCCGAGCTGTGGAGCCGAACGCGGGCCGCGCGACCTGTGGGAACATAGGTGCGGCCCCCCATAGCCCAACCGGCAGAGGCAGCCGACTTAAAATCGGCACAGTCTGGGTTCGAATCCCAGTGGGGGGACCACCGCCCGTGCGCGTTCCGCAGCGCGGTGTCGCATCAGAGAAGCTGACCGCATACACGGTGAGGGAGCCGCATCGTTGCGTATCTCGGTGCCCTCGCACTCATTGCCGGTGGCGCCGCGGTGTTCAGCGGCCAGATCAACGCGATCCACGACCACGATGGCGCCACCCTCGACATGTATCCGGCAGAACTCTTGCTCGGCGCACTCGGTCTCCTACTGATTGGCTGCGGTATCACCCTCGCTAGCGGTGCCATCATCGCCGAGCTTGTGCTTCTCAGTCGCAGCGCCCGTTAGGCCCAGCCTGACGCACGTGGGGCTGACATCACACGGAGCACGAACAGCCCAGCAGCTCAGGTCAACGGGCTCGGGATCGGCGTCACGATCCCGAACCCGGCCTGCATGCCGGTGACTACGCGGTCCTGCGGCGAGCCGCGACGAGCGCGCCCAGTCCTCCAATAAGCCCCGCTACCGCCACCGCACTGAGTGCCAGCGGCGCGTTGCCACCAGTCTTGCTCAGCTCACCCGTCTGCGGGGCATCTGGCTGTCGCGTACCGGGCAGTGTCGGGCCGCCTGTTCCGGGCTTCGTCGGATCCGCTGGCTCGCGAGGTCCAGCCGGGTCCTTCGGATCTGTCGGATCTGTCGGATCCGTGGGGTCCGTGGTGCCGGAGTCACTCGCTACGGTGAGGCGATACTCTCGCGCGTCGGTACCGAAACTGTCAGTCACGCGCACCGTGAACAGGTACTCCCCTGCAACGGTCGGCGTTCCGCTCAGCACGCCCGTTGCCGTGTCGAGCCGCATCCCAGTCGGCAGTCCCTTCCCGGTGGCGCTGCGGGAGGTCTTGGGAGCCTCGGCGAGCGCCCAGCTGAGATCCTCAAGGCCGGTCGCCGTGATCGTCACTGCGGGGTACGCTTCGCCCACCGCACCGTCCGCAAGCGGTCCCTCGAACGTGATCTTCGGCGCGGGAGCAATGATGCGTGCCGGGGCGCTCGCGCCGCGATCACCCCAGAAGTCGTCCACCCAGCGCACGCGGTACTGCAGCGCGACGCTCTCGCTGGTCACTTCGACGTCAACTTGCTCGTCGTTCGCGCCCTCGATGTCGGTCCAGGTCTCGCCGTCGGGCGAGGACTGCCAGGCGATTCCGCCACCGTTGCCGCGCTTGATGCCCACGGCGTTCGTCTCAAAGCGTGCGGTCTCGCCAGGCGTGGTTACCGAGACATCCTCGGGGTCGGTGACGCTCGGCGCTTTCACGATCGTGACCGTGCTCCCCTTCGTCGCGTTGCTCCAGCCGCCGTTCGCGGAGAGCAGCTCACCCGTGACCGGATTCATCTTGATGGAGAACGGCGCGGTCGGCGTCGCCCGGAAGCTCTCAGAGCGCTTCTCACTGTTGAAATCGGCTGCCATGATCATGTCCCAGTAGGGCACATTGCCGAATGCGCGGTTGAGACGGTCGGAGCCGACGACGTCGTGCATCGGGCTTCCCACCGGCACCGAAGCAAGAGTCTCGCCCGTGGCCGGGTTGAACACTCCGAGTCGTGTGCCCGAGCTATCCGAGAAGTAGACCCGTTCATCGGAGCCATCGGTGCGCAGCATGCCAATCGAGCTGATCCCGGGGATCGTTGCGACCGCGATCTCGTCGAGTGTCGCTGCATCGAGTGTGTAGACCTTGTCTCCGTGCCCGACGAGCAACTGAGCTTCGCCGGCGATCAGCTGGAGTGAGTGGAAGTTCATGCCCGGCAGGGTGCGGGCCGCGACGACCTCGCCCGTGTCCATGCGGTACTGCTCGATCTCGCCACCGAGCCCGATCGCGTAAAACGACTGGCCATCACCAGCAACCGCAAAGTCTTGAATGTTCGGAACCGTGTCGTCAAACGTCAAGAGCACCGTGCGCGCGGCCAAATCGATCACGCCGATCCCCCGCGACCACGTGCCGTTTGTCAGTGCGATCACAGCGCGCGTTCCGTCTGCGGTGAGTCGAATGTACTCCGCTCCCACAGAGGGAAGCTCAAGCCGCTGCTCCACCGCACGCGAGGCCATGTCGATAAACACGAACTCGTTGCTCTCAGCGCTCACGACATACCCGGTTGTGCCGTCAGGAGACGAGACGAAATCGCTGGGGCGCACATCGTCACCAATGTGGATGTTGGTCTGCAGGTCCGGGGTGAACGAGGTATCAGCGGCGCGGGAGGCATTCGCTACCGCTTCGGCGGGATCCGCCGGTGGTTCGAGGGCGTTCGCGGGTGCGGCAAGTCCCAGAGCAACCGCGCCGCCGATGAGCAGCGCCGCGCCTCCCCGGAGGACACTGCCGGCGCCTCGTCGTTTCGCTGTGCGTGCGAAGTATGCCTTCGTCATTTTCGCGGACCGTCTCTTCCCATCGAGCGCGAGCCGCGTGGCCACGCGCGTACGTCGTCGCGTGGCCGTTCACAGGACGTGTGTGTACCTACACATTCGCACCGCGCAAGCCAGTGAAGTAGTTCGATGGGAAGAGCTGAGTAGTGACCGGCGGAATGCACGGGGAAAAAGAGTAAGCCCCGTCGTTGGGCAGAACGACGGGGCCTACGGACTGTGAGGCGCCTGAGTGGCGCCGAGCGCTACGCGCTGAGGCGTGCGCGGAGACCTGCGAGCTGCTCGCGCAGCGCGGCAGGCACGCGGTCACCGAACTGAGCGAAGAACTCTTCGGTGAGGTCGGACTCTGCGAGCCACGACGCGGGATCGATCGCGAACAGCTCAGCGAAGTCTGCCTCGGGCACCTCGATGCCGTCGAGGTTCAGCTCACCGGCGGCTGGCACGGTGCCGACCGCGGTCTCGCGGCCCGTCACGTCGCCCTCAACCCGGCGAATCACCCAGTCGATCACGCGCGAGTTGTCGCCGAAGCCCGGCCACAGGAAGCGGCCATCGGCACCCTTACGGAACCAATTGACCTGGAAGATCTTGGGAGCCTTGTCGCCGAGCTGCTCGCCCATCTCGAGCCAGTGGCCCCAGTAGTCGGCCATGTTGTAGCCGCAGAAGGGAAGCATGGCGAAGGGGTCGCGGCGCAGCTCGCCGACGGTGCCCTCCTGCGCGGCGGTCTTCTCCGAGGAGATCGTCGCGCCGACGAAGACGCCGTGGTCCCACGAGAGCGACTGAGCAACGAGCGGCACGTTGGTGGCGCGACGGCCACCGAACAGGATTGCGTCGAGCGGAACGCCGTTCTGCTCGTACCAGTCCTGCGCGAGGGTGGGGGTCTGCTGAATCGGCACGGTGAAGCGCGAGTTCGGGTGCGCCGCAACGCGGCCGGACTCGGGGGTCCAGTCGTTGCCCTGCCAGTCGATCAGGTGCGCGGGGACCTCATCGGTCTTGCCCTCCCACCACACGTCGCCGTCATCGGTCAGCGCGACGTTCGTGTAGATGGTGTTGCCCCAGAGGGTCTCCATCGCAACCGGGTTGGTGGACTCACCGGTGCCGGGAGCAACACCGAAGAAACCAGCCTCGGGGTTGATCGCGTAGAGGCGGCCGTCGGTGCCGGGACGCAGCCAAGCGATGTCGTCGCCGATCGTCTCGACCTTCCAGCCGGGAATCGTCGGCTGCAGCATGGCGAGGTTCGTCTTGCCACAGGCCGAGGGGAACGCCGCCGAGAGGTGGTAGGCCTTGCCGGTCGCGGTGTTCGTGAGCTTCAGGAGCAGCATGTGCTCAGCGAGCCAGCCCGCCTTCTTGCCCATGACGCTTGCGATGCGAAGCGCGAAGCACTTCTTCGACAGGAGCGCGTTCCCGCCGTAGCCCGAGCCGTACGACCAGACCTCGAGGGTCTCGGGGAAGTGCGTGATGTACTTCGTGTCGTTGCAGGGCCAAGCAACATCTTCTTCGCCGGCGATGAGCGGAGCACCGACCGAGTGCACGGTGCGCACCCACTCGCCACCGGGCAGAATGCCGTCGAGCGCCGACTGCCCCATGCGGGTCATGATGCGCATGTTGAGCACGGCGTAGGGTGAGTCAGTGATCTCGATGCCGAGCTGCGTGATGGCGCCGCCGACCGGGCCCATCGAGAAGGGCACAACGTACATGGTGCGGCCGCGCATGGAGCCCTCGAAGAGGGGCATGAGCTCGGCCTTCATGGCTTCGGGGGCCACCCAGTTGTTCGTGGGGCCTGCGTCTGCCTCGTTCTCGGAGCAGATGAAGGTGCGATCCTCCACGCGCGCCACATCGGCGGGGTGCGAGCGTGCGAGGAAGCTGCCCGGGCGCAGGTCCTTATTGAGCGGGATCAGGGTGCCCGCCTCGACCATCTCGGAAGTGATGCGGTTCCACTCATCCTGGGAGCCCGTGCACCAGACCACGGAGTCGGGCTGCGTCAGCTCGGCGACCTCGGTCACCCACTGCAGCACCTCTGCGTTGTTCGTGGTCGCTTCTGCGGCGACGAGGTCCGCGAACGAAATCTCGTTCTCGACGATCTGGCTGGTACCCATGTCTATGTCGTGCTCCTCAAGATCACACCGCGAAGAATCGGTGACATCTCCATTCTGATGAACGCATTCACGCCCCGTTTACCAAATCAGGCGTAAACTTTTCAGCTTTTTGCCGTATGGTCAAGTTATGGCACCAAACAGTGTTTCCCCAGCGACCGAGGCTGAGCTCGATCGACTGGTGCTCGGCAAGCGACTTCGTTTCTTCCGCACACAGGCGGGTCTCACCCTCGAACAGCTCGGTGAACGGGTCGGCGTGGTGGCGAGCCAGCTCTCCCTGATCGAGAATGGGCGGCGCGAACCCAAGCTCAGTCTGCTCCAGGCGCTCGGCCGCGAACTGAGCGTCGATCCCGCCGCGTTTTTGACCGGCGAGGCTCCGGATCGGCGCAGCGAGCTCGAGGTGGAGCTCGAGCGCGCGCAGGCCACGCAGGGCTACCAACGGCTGGGACTCCCCCACGTGCGTGCACCGCGCACGCTCGGCGACGAGACGCTCGAGGCGCTGGTCGGCCTGCATCGCGAGCTCGCGCACCGCTCCCGCGCGGCTGCAACGACGTCCGAGGAGGCGCGGCGCGCGAACACGGAGATTCGTCTCAAGATGCGCGAGCAAGACAACTACGTGCAGGACATTGAGCTGATCGCGTCCGACCTCATGCGTCGCATCGGCCACACCACGGGAGCCGTCACGCACCGGCAGGTGGCCATGCTTGCCGAGATGCTGGGCTTCACACTGATCTTCGTTGATGATCTCCCCTCCAACACGCGAAGCATCACGGACTTGGAAAACGGGCGCATCTACCTCCCGCCCGCCTCGATCCCAGGCGGGCACGGCCTCCGCTCGCTCGCACTGCAGGCGATGGCGCACCGCGTGCTCGGTCATTCCGAACCGAAAAGTTATGCGGAATTTCTCGAGCAGCGGCTCCAGATCAACTACTTCGCCGCTGCCTGCCTCATGCCGGAGGCACGGGCCGTTGATTTCTTGCAGCAGGCCAAGCGCAATCGCAACCTCGCGATCGAGGATTTTCGTGACGCGTTCGGTGTGACACACGAGGCGGCGGCCCATCGCTTCACGAACATCGCGACGCAGCACCTCGGGCTGAGGGTGCACCACTACCGCGCAGACGGTGCGGGAACGCTCGTGCGCGGCTACGAGAACGACGGCCTCCCCTTCCCGAGCGACGAGGAGGGCTCAATCGAGGGCGAGTCTCTGTGCCACAAGTGGGGCGGCCGCACGGCATTCAACCGCACGAACCGCACGAGCGAGTTCTACCAGTACACAGACACACCGAACGGAACCTACTGGACCAGCGTGCAGACGGGTGACGCTGAGCTCGGTCCCTTCGCGATCGCTTGTGGTGTGGCCTTCGACGACGCGAAGTGGTTCCGCGGACGCGACACCGATGTGCGAAAGTCCTCCACCTGTCCTGACCCGGCCTGCTGCCGCACCCCGGAGCCGGGACTGCTCTCGCGGTGGGAGGGGAAGGCCTGGCCGAGCGCGCGCATGCACGCTCACGTGTTGTCGCCGCTTCCCGCGGGCACGTTCCCGGGCGTTGACGATACCGAGATGTACCAGTTCCTCAGCAAGCACGCCCCGGACGCGTAGCCCCTCCCCTTCCACTCCCACCGCCCCTGCCACCTGCCCCTGCCCCTGCCCCTGCCCCCCCCCCCCCTGAATCGGGGTCACTTCGGCAGGGTGTCGCCTGGGCGACCACGACGACACCCTGCCGAAGTGACCCCGATTCGCTGGGGAGGCGGCGGCTGGGCGCGGGGTGGGTGGAAAACGCAGCGCGCCCCCGGCGACCGTGTGGTCTCCGGGGGCGCGCTGCGTTCAGCGAGTGGCTACTCTGCTGCGGGCTTCGGCCGCGATGCGAACTCCTCGAAGATCGCACGGGGCTCCTGCGTCGCCTCAATGTTGACGATGTCGCGGCCCAGGAAGAAGTGGCTGACCCAGCCACCGAACACGCGCCACTTGCGCTCCCACGTGGGGATCGCGAGGCCGTGGTAGAAGCGGTGCGCGAGCCACGCGATGTAGCCCTTGAGCGTGAAGTTGCCCGAGCGGAACACGCCGGTGTTCATGCCGAGGCCAGCAACCGCGCCAGCGTTCTTGTGGTTGTACTCAGCGATGCCCTCGCCGCGCAGCGACGCAACGATGTTCTTCGCGAGCAGCTTGCCCTGGCGCACTGCGTGCTGTGCGTTGGGAACGCAGAAGCCGCCGGGGCCAGGGGTCGACGAGATGTCGGGAACCTGCGAGGTGTCACCAGCGGTCCATGCGCCCTCGATGATCTCGCCGTCCTCGGTCGCAACGCGGAGCGACGGGGTGCCCACGACGTGGCCGCGCGCGCCGATCGGCAGGTCGGTGCCGCGGAGGAACGGACGGGGCATCACGCCAGCGGTCCAGACGATGAGATCGGACTCGTAGTTCTCGCCGGTGGAGAGCTCAATCTTGCCGTCCACAGCCGAGGAGAGCTGCGTGTTGAGGTGGATGTTTACACCACGACGGGTCTGGTCCTTGACCACCCAGTCAGCGAGACCCTCGGTGACCTCGGGCATGATGCGGCCCATGGCCTCGACGAGGTGGAACTTCGTCTCGTCGAAGGTGATCTCGGGATAGCGGCGCAGCAGGCTCGTCGCGAACGAGCGGAGCTCGGACACCGACTCGATGCCGGCGAAGCCACCGCCAACGACGGTCACGGTGAGGAGACGCGCGCGCTCAGCCGAGTCCTTCGGCAGCGAGGCGGCGCGCTCGAAGTTGCCGACCATGCGATCGCGAATCGCAACGGCTTCCTCGATCGTCTTCATGCCGATCGCGTTGTCGGCGATGCCGGCGATCGGGAAGGTGCGGGACACGGAGCCCGTGGTGACCACGATCTGGTCGTACTCGAAGTCGTACGCCTCGCCAACGTCGGGAGTGATCGTTGCCGTCTTCGTGGCGTGCGAGATGCCCGTCACCTTGCCCGCGATGTTCGCGGTGCTCTTGAGGTGGCGGCGACGCGCGACGACCGCGTGACGCGGCTCGATCGAGCCTGCAGCGACCTCGGGGAGGAACGGCAGGTACGCCATGTAGGGCAGCGGGTCGACGATCGTGACCTCGGCCTCACCGGCGCGGAGGAGCTTCTCCAGCTTCCATGCGGTGTAGAAGCCGGCGTAGCCACCGCCAACGATCAGAATCTTCTTCGCCACGGGGCGGTCTCCTTGATGCTCTGTGCGGGAACTGTCCGAGTGCGGACACAGCGGAACGGGCAGACTGCTGCCCTACGGCTCAGTCTACCGTGCATTTCCTGTCTGCTCAGCCGCTTCCGCGGGAATCTGAGCGAAAGCAGTCGAAAATTCGGGCGAAACCCCCGGTCGACGAAAGTTCCGCGTTTCCGACGCCTGATTCAGGGGCGCCAGCCGCAGCGCTCAAGCGCGAGGTCACCGATCGGGTTTACGCCCGGCCCGGCCGCGAGTGCGTGGCCGATCAGCGCGTGCAGGCACTTCACGCGCGTGGGCATTCCGCCAGCGGAGACTCCCGCGAGTTCCGGCACCTCACCGATCTGCTCGCGATCGGCGATGTACTGCTCGTGCGCCGCCTGGTACTGCGCACGCAGCTCCTCGTCCTCGGCCAGCATCTCGTTGAACTCGACCATCATCCCGCCGGCCTCGAGGCGCGACGCTGCGGCGACCGCCTCGGGGTGCGACAGGTAGTAGAAGGTGGGGAACGGCGAACCGTCGGGCAGCCGCGGCGCCGTGGCGACGACGGTGGGCGCACCATCTGCCGTGCGTGCGGCGATGCCGATGACGCCGCGCGCTTCGCGCTCGAGCTGCTCACTCACAGCGGCGATGTCAGCCTCGGTCGGTGCGGGGAAGGGCGGACGGCTCATGGTGGGTCTCCTCGGGCGTCAGGATCGGGCAGTGCGAGCCAGCCGGTGCGGGCGGCCTCGCAGAGTGGAAACCCGCAGCGCAGCGTGCGCTCGGGTGGTCGTGGGGCAGCGAGTGCATGGACTCACCGCGTGGGGTCTGCGCGGAATCTTACCCCGCAGCGCTGGCATCTTTCGGGGCTGCGGGATCCGGATCAGATGCTGGATCTTCATTCTGCGCGGGATCCGGCGTAGCCGTCCCGGCGCTGAGGAATGAGCCGACGAGCCCCTCGGCCCAATTCGTCTCGATGCGCGAAAGCTCGGCGCTCGTTTCCTCATCGGACTCGATCGGCATGGTCACGTCGTCGATGACGTTGAGCTGCGTCTCACCGGGCAGCACATAGAAGAGGCGGTCTCGGGCCTGCGCGCGAACGTAGACCGGGTCCTTCCACTTCGCGCGCTCGGCGTCGATCTCGGTGACGGCTTCCTGGTGCAGACGCACGCTCTCACGCAGCTCCGAGATTTCGCGCCGCTGCTGCACAAACGTGGAGAGGCTGGGGCTGACGATGACGGCGCCCGCCAGCACCAGCCCCACGATCAGCACGGTGAAGACGCTGAAACGCAGGCTCGAGGCCCAAGCCCCCAGCTCCCCCGTTCCGCGCTTCACCGTGCTGCTCTCGTTCCGTGTCGAACTACGCCGTGAAGCGCGGGAAGGCGCTGCGGCCGGCGTACTTCGCGGCGAGGCCGAGCTCTTCCTCGATGCGGAGGAGCTGGTTGTACTTCGCGACGCGGTCCGAACGCGCGGGTGCGCCCGTCTTGATCTGGCCGCAGTCGGTCGCGACGGCGAGATCAGCAATGGTCACGTCCTCGGTCTCGCCCGAGCGGTGCGACATCACTGCCGTGTAGCCGGCGCGCTGTGCCATCTGCACCGCGTCGAAGGTCTCCGTGAGCGTGCCGATCTGGTTGACCTTCACGAGGATCGAGTTCGCGGTGCCGCGGGCGATGCCGTCAGCGAGGCGCTCGGGGTTCGTGACGAACAGGTCGTCGCCGACGAGCTGCACGCGATCACCGATCTCGTCGGTGAGGATCTTCCACCCCTCCCAGTCGTCCTCGGCGAGGGGATCCTCGATCGAGACGAGCGGGTACTTGTCCATGAGGTCGGCGTAGTACGCGCTCATCTCGGCTGCGGTGCGCTCCTTGCCCTCGAAGGTGTACACACCGTTCTCGAAGAACTCGGTCGACGCAACGTCGAGCGCGAGCGCGACATCCCGGCCGGGCTCGAGGCCCGCGCGCTTGATCGCCTCGACGATGAGATCGAGCGCTGCCGCGTTGGTCGGCAGGTCGGGGGCGAAGCCGCCCTCGTCGCCGAGTGCCGTGGTGAGGCCCTGCTCCTTGAGCAGTGCCTTCAGTGAGTGGTACACCTCAACGCCCCAGCGGAGCCCCTCGGAGAAGCTCTCGGCGCCGAGCGGCACCGCCATGAACTCCTGGATGTCGACGCCGGTGTCGGCGTGCGCGCCACCGTTGATGATGTTCATGAGCGGCACGGGGAGCGTGCTCGCGTTCGGCCCACCGAGGTAGCGGTAGAGGGGCAGCTCGGCCGACGCAGCGGCGGCGTGTGCGACCGCGAGGCTGACGCCCAGGATCGAGTTTGCGCCAACGCGCGACTTGTTGTCGGTGCCGTCGACCTCGCGCAGCACGGTGTCAATGATGCGCTGATCATCGGCGGCGAAGCCCTCGATCGCGGGGGCGAGCTCGTCGAAGACCGCGTCGACGGCCTTCGTGACGCCCTTGCCGAGGTAGCGGTCCTTGTCGCCGTCGCGCAGCTCATACGCTTCGAAGGCACCCGTGGATGCTCCGGACGGAACCGCAGCGCGGCCCACCGAGTCGTCGGTCAGGCCGACCTCGACCTCAACGGTCGGGTTTCCGCGCGAATCAAGAATCTCGCGGGCGATCACTGCGTCGATAAATGCCACCATGCGCTCCTCAGGTGTCCAGGGTGATTGAGCAAATCTGCGCCAGCGGTATCGCCGGGCGACACCAGTCTAGCGGCCAGGCGCCGCGGCCTCCCCTGTGCGCGGGATCGGCGCTGCGTGTGCGGGGACCCGGCCGCGGGGCCGCCTATGCGTCGGCAGCGAGGAACGCTTCCGGCCCCTGCTCGGCGGCCGCCGGATCCATGTACATGAACTCGAGAATGGTGCCATCGGGATCCTCGAGGTCACGCGAGTACATGAAGCCGTAGTCTTGTGCGTCGCGCGGCTCCGTTCCCCCGGCTGCGAGCCCCGCAGCAAGTACCGCGTCGACGTCTTCGCGCGACTCGCGCGACAGCGCGATCAGCACCTGCGCGCTGCCACTCGCGTCGACCACCTGCTTATCCGTGAAGGTCGCAAAGTACTCGCGCGTGAGCACCATGAAGTAGACCTGCTCGTCCCACACGACGCACGCGGCATTCTCGTCGGTGAAGAGCGGGTTGATCTCGCAGCCGAGAGCCGTGTAGAACGCTTTCGAACGCTCGAGGTCGCTGGTTGCGATGTTGACGAAGATTTGCGTGGACATGGTGCTCCCCATCCGGCCGCGCGGTGCGACCCTTCGCGGAAAGAGTCGCACCGCGCGCGGCCCCCGTCAAGGGGGTTCTCGGGTGTCTCCGAGCACTGCCAGCTGTGTATCAGGCGTCGAGCGCGCGCAGCTCCAGCTCATCCGCGGTCGTCATCCCCGCGCGCACGTTGGCCACGCTCGTGAAGCCTTCCTCCGCGACGCGGGCGAGCAGCGTCTTCATGTTCTTCTGTCGCTTCTCCAGGCGCACACGGTGGCCGCGCGCCACGAACTCGCGTTTCAGGGCGACAAGCTGTGCGAACTCAACGTCCGCGTCCGCGATGAGCGCGACGGCCTCCGGCCCGCTCGCCTCGGGAAGCGTGATCAGATCGACCACGCGCTCGAAACCAATCGAGAAGCCGACCGCGGGCACGTCCTGCCCGAGGAAGCGCCCCACCATGCCGTCGTAGCGGCCGCCGCCGCCGACCGAGCTGCCGGAGCCCGGGTGCGCGACCTCGAAGATCGTGCCGGTGTAGTACCCCATCCCGCGCACGAGCGTTGGGTCGAAGCGCAGCTCGACCCCCGCGGGCAGCGAGCCCGCAAGGGCAGCGCCGAGCTCGGTGAGGTTCGCGATACCGTCGGCCGCGGCACCCGCCGGGAGCACTGCAGCGATGCGCTCTCCCGTGAGCGGGATCCCGTCGCCCGCGATGGCCGGCTCGACCTCGGCGAGGACCGCGCCGAGCCGCTCGGCGGCCGCCGCATCGATCTCGCGGAGTTCGTCAACGACGCCAGCCGCGCCGATCTTGTCGAGCTTGTCGATCGTGATGAGCGCGCGATCGTGCACCTCGGCGGCGAAACCGCAGTGCTCGAGCAGACCGAACAGGATGCGGCGATCGTTCACACGAATCACGCACCCGGCGAGCCCGAGTTCGGACAGCGCCTGCGATGTGGCGGTGATGAGTTCGATCTCCGCGAGGAGGCCCGGCTCGCCGATGATGTCGATGTCGGCCTGTACAAACTGGCGGTAACGTCCCTTCTGCGGGCGCTCCGCGCGCCACACGGGCGCGATCTGGATCGAGCGGAACACGGGCGGCAGCTCTGCGCGGTGCGATGCGTAGAACCGGGTGAGCGGCACCGTGAGGTCAAAGCGCAGGCCGAGATCGGCGAGCTGTTCGACATCGCCGGCCTCCGCCGCTGCAGCGAGCGCCTCTGGCGTGATTCCACGCTTCAGGATCGAGAACGACAGCTTCTCGTTGTCACCGCCGAGCCCAGCGTGCAGCCGTGACCAGTCCTCGACCACGGGCGTCTCGATCTCGTCGAAGCCGTGGGCGCGGTACACCCCCTTGATGATGCCGAGCGCGTGCTCGCGACGCGCCTTGTCTGAGGGCAGGAAGTCGCGCATGCCGCGCGGAGGATTCACGGGGGTGGCCATTCCCCCATTCTTCCATCTCCGCGCGGCCCGAGTGGACGACGTCCACGCACACGTGGAAAAACCAGTTAGCATCGAGTACTCCGAACGATGGGAGCGACGATGACCCACCTTTCACACACGCTGCTGCGTGAAACGCTCGATGCTGCCGTGCAGGAGTTCGCACGAGAGACCAGGTTTCCCGTGGCATTCGGCGGATTCAATGCGGATGGCACCACTCGAGTGACTGCTTTTGCGGGTGTCCGGACCCGGAGCCTCACCGGGCTCACGGTCCGTGCCGACCGCGGGCTTGGCGGAAAAGCCATGACTGAGCATCGTGCACGCCTTGCGCAGGACTACGCACGCTCAGCGCTCATTACCCACGACTACGATGAGCAGATCGGCGGCGAAGGCATCGTCACGCTACTCGCGATGCCGGTCATCGTTGACGGCGACGTGCGCGCCGTGCTCTATGGCGGAAGCCGTGATCGGCACTGCGCTGAGGTGCCAAGGCTCGGCGCAGGTGCCTCGGTCGCTCGGGCGCTTGCGCGCGAAATCGGCGTTCAAGATCAGGTCTCGGCTGCACGCTCTCGGGCAGTGAGAACCGATGTGCTCGATATCGAGGGAGAGCCGCTCGAGCAGTTGCGCGGGGAGCACGCTGAATTGCGCAGTATCGCAGCAGCCGTCGCCGACCCCGACGTGCGCGAGCGCATCATCGCACTCGCTGATCGGCTCGCACGCCTCGGCTCCCCCGACCCGACAGCGGAGGCCGTGCATCTCTCCCCGCGCGAGGTCGACGTGCTCGCGCACACCGCCCTCGGGGCGACGAACGCGGACATCGGGCGCGCGCTCCAGCTCGCCGAGAGCACGGTAAAGAGCTACCTGCGCACGGCGATGTCGAAGCTCGACGTGAACACACGGCACGCCGCGGTGGCGGCGGCGCGGCGGTTGGGGATCCTGCCCTAGCTGTCGCCGTTGTGCATCACGCGCGCGGCGAGCCGGTCAACCGCCTGGCGGAGTGCCCGATCCGGATCAATGCTCGCAGCGTTCGCCCGCATGACGAGCGCGAGCATGGCATCGCCGATACCCACTTCGGCGAGGCGCTGCTCGTCGGGACCGATCGCCGCTGCGAGCGGGTCTTCCGGGCTCCCCTCGCCCGCGTTTGGCTGCACGAGCCCGGCGCGCTTCAACCGTTCGACCACCTTCGCCGCACGTGCCAGTGTGGGCATCCCCGCGGGGATACCGTCGAGCGCGCCGCGGGAGCCTCGTTCCTCGCCGGCCGCGTCCTCCTTGAGTCGTTCCCACTCCGCGTGAAGCTCCTCCACGCTCATGTAGCCACGGTCGCCGAACACGTGCGGGTGGCGCGCGATCAACTTGTCCGACAGCCCCGCCGCGACGCTCGCAAGGTCGTAGCCCTCGCCGTCGCGCTCCGCGATCGCCGCGTGGAACAGCACCTGGTACAGCACGTCGCCGAGCTCTGAGCTCTGCTCGGCGGGCGGGAGCTCACGCTCCACCGCGTCGACGAACTCCGCGGTCTCCTCAATGAGGAAGGGGGTCAGCGAGGCGTGGGTTTGCGCGGCATGCCACGCGCAGCCGCCCTCCTCAACCATGGTGCGCACGGTCTGTGCGGCGCGAGCAACCGCTTCAGCCGCGCGAGACGTGTCGCTGTGCGGCGGGACTTCGGGGGCAGGGGCGATCGGAACCGCCTCGGGACTGTCCGCCTCCGATGAGTGGCTGCCGGCTGTGGCTCCTGCGCTCGCGCTGTCCATGCCCCCAGCCTACCCGCGCTCCTGGAGTCTGGCTGGGTGCGGGCTCACGCAGAGCTGGGCGCCGCGGCGTGCGGCTCAGCCGATCCTGAGCCGCTCCGGCTACCGTTGACCGTGGATCCGCTGCGCGATCCGCCCCACGAGAGCCGCAGCTCGAAAGGACCCCCATGCTTCGTTTCTCCACCGCACGGCACACCCGCACCGCCGCAGGCGTGGCCACACTCGCGCTCGTTGCGATCCCACTCTCCGGGTGCGCGATCCCGAGCATTGGCAGCGGCGGGAGCAGCGCCGGGTCTGCTGGCGGCACGAGCGGTGGCACGCAGTCGACGTGCCAGGTGGCGAGCGAGGCGATTCAGCGAGTCACCGATGAGGCGGGCAAGGAAATCTCCCAGCTCGTCGCCGACGGCATCGCGGGGAACCCGGTGGATGCCGGCGCACTGGTCGACCCCGCGATCGAGGCGCTCGACGCCGCGACGGCATCGATCACCGATCCCGCGGTGCTCACCGCGATCGACGCGGCTCGGGTCGAGTGGAGCGGCTTCGCGGGTGACCTCGGTTCGCTCGCGCTGCCAGATCTCAGTGGTCTCGGCGAGGGCGACCTGTCGGCCATCGGCGAGCTGCAGTCCTACGGTTCCGAGGTGTCCGCGCTCTTCACGAAGCGCCTCCCGGCCTTGCAGCAGACCGGACAGGAGCTGCAGGAGGCCTGCACAGCGCAGTAGCGCGTTGGGAGGCGGCACAGCGCAGTAGCGCGTGCGCACGTGTCGGAGCGCACCGCGGCGCGGCGCGGAAGCTGATCCCGCGCCGCGCCGGAACGCTTTACACCGCTGGCGGATCCTCCTCGAGCAGCGTTGCGAGGACGCGCCCCGTCCAGGCCACGATGTCGCCCTCGTCGCCCGTGTGCCGCTGCCCCACGCCTGCGAGCGGGCTGCGTGACAAGGCGGTGCCGCCCGGCAGCGGAATCTGCAGCGAGTGCGTGGCTTCCGTGTAGCGGGACCCGGGATACATGCGGTTCATGCGCATGCGGCGCGAATCGAGCAGTTTCACCGGTTCGAGGCGCAGCGACGGCCCGGCCGCGACCACCTTCGCGAGGCCGAGGCGTGAAGCGCGGCGACGCAGCGCAGATACCGCGGCGAGCCGTTCCACCTCCTCGGGAGGTGCGCCGTAGCGGTCGGTGAGCTCTTCAAGCACGAGTCCGACGTGTTCCTCGGGTGCCTGCGGGTGGGAGGCCGCGGAGAACTTTTGGTACGCCTCGAGGCGCAGCCGCTCGCTCTCGACGTACTCTTCGGGAATGTGCGCGTCAACGGGCAACTCGAGCACCAGCTCGACCGTGCCGGCAACCTCCTCGCCCTTGAACGTACTCACCGCTTCGCCGATCATGCGGAGGTAGAGATCGAAACCGACCCCTGCGATGTGCCCGGACTGCTCGCCGCCCAGGAGGTTGCCCGCGCCGCGCAGCTCGAGGTCCTTGAGCGCCACCTGCATGCCCGAGCCGAGCTCGTTGTTCGCGGCGAGCGTCTCGAGTCGCTCGTTCGCGTGCTCGGTGAGGGGCTTCTCGGGGTCGTACAGGAAGTACGCGTACGCGCGCTCGCGACTGCGCCCCACGCGTCCGCGCAGCTGGTGCAGCTGACTTAGCCCGTACTTGTCGGCCTGGTCGATGATGATCGTGTTCGCGTTGGCGATATCGAGGCCGGTCTCCACGATCGTGGTGGAGACGAGCACGTCGAACTTGCGCTCCCAGAAGTCCTGCACCACCTGCTCGAGCTGGTGCTCGCTCAGTTTGCCGTGCGCCACCGCAACGCGGGCTTCGGGAACCAGCTCGGCGATCTGGGCGGCGACCCGGCTGATCGACGAGACGCGGTTGTGCACGAAGAACACCTGCCCCTCGCGCAGCAGCTCGCGCCGGATCGCCGCGGTGATCTGCTTGTCGCTGCGTGGGCCCACAAAGGTGAGGATGGGGTGACGATCCTCCGGCGGCGTCGCGAGCGTGGACATCTCGCGGATGCCCGTGACCGCCATCTCGAGCGTGCGCGGGATCGGCGTCGCGCTCATCGCGAGAATGTCGACGCCAGTCTTGAGCTTCTTCAGCGCGTCCTTATGCTCCACACCGAAGCGCTGCTCCTCGTCGATGATGAGGAGACCCAGATCCTTGTAAATGATGTTGTTCGACAGCAGGCGGTGCGTGCCAATCACCACGTCGACGGTTCCAGCGGCGAGACCCTCGAGCGTCTCCTTCGCTTCCTTGTCCGTCTGGAAACGGCTGAGCGCACGCAATTGCACGGGGAAGCCGGCGAAGCGGTTCTGGAAGGTCTCGAAGTGCTGGTTTGCGAGCAGCGTGGTGGGCACGAGCATGGCAACCTGCTTCCCATCCTGCACAGCCTTGAACGCCGCACGGATGGCAACCTCGGTCTTGCCGAAGCCCACGTCGCCCGCGAGGAGCCTGTCCATGGGCACGGGCCGCTCCATGTCACGCTTCACCTCGTCGATGGTGGTGAGCTGGTCGATCGTTTCCGCGTACGGGAACGCCTCCTCGAGCTCGCGCTGCCACGGGGTGTCCTGCGAGAACGCGAAGCCCGGTGACGCCATGCGCGCTGAGTAGAGCTTCACGAGCTCCACCGCGATGTCGCGAACGGCCTTGCGGGCCTTCTTCTTCGCGTTCGACCAGTCGCTCCCGCCCATCTTGGACAGCGCGGGTGCCTCACCGCCGACGTAGCGGGACAGCTGGTCGAGCTGGTCCGTTGGCACGTACAGCTTGTCCTTCGGCATGCCGCGCTTGGTCGAGGCGTACTCGATGACCAGGTACTCGCGCAGCGCCTTCGTCGCGTCGCGCCCGATACCGGTGGGCACCATGCGCTGGGTCAGCTCGACGAACTGGCCGATGCCGTGCGTCTCGTGCACCACGAAGTCGCCAGCGACCAGCTTGAGCGGGTCGACCACGTTCTTGCCGCGGCGGCGCGCGAGCTTCTGCCCGCTCGCTGCCTGCGCCGACACCGTGCGACCAAAGAATTCGGCCTCGGTCTCGAGCAGCAGCTGGGCTTCGTCGTTTTCAAAGCCCTGCCAGGCGGTCCCCGTGACGAGGTAGATCACGCCGGTGTCGAGCTCGTCCGGCAGCGCGTCGACGATGCGCGCGGCGGCGCCGGCTTCGGCGAGGAGATCGCGTGCGCGCTCCACGAGGCCGATGCCCTGTGCGGTGACGACCGCGCGCCATCCTTCCCCGAGCCGACGACTCAGGTGTTGGATCGCAGCCGCTGTGGGCTCGGCACCGGGTGCCCGCGTCACGGAACCGCCGCGCACGGTGTAGATCGCGTCGTCAACGCCGTCGATGACGGTGAGGCCGCGGGGCTCGGGCATCGCCGCCTCGGCGCCGGTCGCCTCAGACCCGGCAGCGCAGGATCCCTCAGCGGCGTCCGTCTCGGCGCCGTCCGCGGGCTGCGCCGCTGCGAGCTCGGCCGTGTCGTCTGCAGCGTCGCGCACAAAGCCAGTCGTGCTCCACCACGGGCGCCCTGCTGACGCGGAGCGGAGCTCCGTCACGGAGAGCAGGCCGGCGTCGTCTGTGGGGACGGGAGCATCGGCTCCCGCGGTGGCGGCGTGCCAGGCCGCCTCGAGGAACTCGCGGTTCGTCTCCGCAAGGCTGACCGCACGCCCGGCAACCCGCTCGGGTGCCACAACGAGCACGGCGCCGCCCGCGGGCAGCAACTTCGTGATCGGTGCGAGGCCCGGTACGAGCTGCGGCAGGAGGCTCTCCATGCCCTCGACCGCAATCCCCGCGCTCATCTTCTCGAGCATGGGCGCGAGCGCGGGGAAACGCGGCAGCAGCTCGGCGGCACGCTCACGCACCGCCTCAGTGAGCAGCAGCTCACGCGCCGGCCACAGTTCGAGCTCGGGCACCGGATCTCCGGCGGAACGCTGGTCAGACACCGCGAAGCGGCGGATCTGATCCACCTCGTCGCCGAAAAAGTCCACGCGCATGGCCTGCTCGGCCGTGGGCGGGAACACGTCAAGGATTCCACCGCGCACGGCGAACTCACCGCGCCTGGTCACCATGTCAACGCGCGTGTATGCGTAGTCGACGAGGCGGCGCGACAGCGCCTCGAGCCCGCCTCCGCCGGCGCCGCCCTCGGGGGTGTCTGCGAGCACGAGATCGTGCCCCGCCCGCAGCACCACCGGCTCGGCCTGCGACGCGTGCGGCGAGACCGGCTGCAGAGCAGCGCGCACGGAGGCGACGAGCACGAGCGGCGGCGCGGCCGGGTCTGCGACGTCATGCTCGCGCAGCAGGCGCAGTGCGTGCGCGCGGCGCCCCACGGTCTCGGCGCTCGGGCTCAGCCGCTCGTGTGGCAGCGTCTCCCACGCGGGAAACTCCGCGGTCACCGCGTCGGGGATCAGCGAGGCGAGCGACTGCCGAATCGCGTCGGCCTCACGGCTCGTCGCCGCGATCACAAGGAGCGCGCCACGGTCGCCCGCGGCCCGACGCCGGCGCAGAAGCCCGGCGATCAGCGGCGCACGCAGACCGTCTGCGACGGAGAACTCCGCGTCCGTCGCGGCGGCGTCAAGTGCACGCGCGAACGACTCGGAGCGTTCGAGCAGCAGATCAAGCCCGGCGAGGCTCACTTGCCCGCTCCGTGGAATCGTTGCTGCGCGGCGAGCAGCCCATCGTCGATGAGTGCCTCGGCCGCGTCCGCGGACTCCTCGAGCAGCACGGGCAGGTTGGCGCGCTCGGCCGATGCGAACGGCTTCAGCACGAAGTCGGCGGGATCCTGCTGCCCGGGGGGCCGCCCGATCCCAATCCGCACACGCAGATAGTCCGGAGTGCCGAGCGCCTTCGCGATGTCGCGCAGGCCGTTGTGTCCACCGTGGCCACCGCCCTGCTTGAGTTTCAGCGTGTCAAACGGCAGGTCGAGTTCGTCGTGCAGCACAATGACGCGGTCGGCGGGCACGCCGAAGTACTTCGCGAGCGCGCTCACCGGTCCGCCCGACGTGTTCATGTAGCCGTTCGACTTCGCAAGGATCAGTTTTGCGCCGCCCGGGCGAATGCGCCCCTCGGCGATGCGCGAACCCGTCTTGTGAGGCGAGAACTTGCCACCGATGCGGTCGGCGAGCACGTCGAGCGCCATCTGGCCGACGTTGTGCCGGGTCGCCTCGTACTTTGCGCCCGGGTTGCCAAGCCCAACAATCAGCCAGCTGTCTTCAGCCACGTGCTTCTCCACTTTCCCCTGCAGTTTTCGCCAGAACACTCGCACCTCCGCGCACACTATCCTCGCAGACCCCTCTGACACTGGCCGCGTCGGCCGCACACCACCCGGGCGCTCGGCAGAGAGACAAACGGCCCGCCGGCCCGGCGCGAACGCCGGACCGACGGGCCCGAAAGACTTGGCTGCTTACTCGGCAGCGGCCTCTTCGCCCTCAGCCTCGTCAGCCGAAGCCGCACGAGGTGCCACGATGTTGACGGCGAGTGCGTCAGCAGCGTCGAGGAGCGATGCGCCCTTGGGGAGCTCGATCGCGCCGGCGAGGATCTGCGTGCCGTCCTCGAGGCCCTCGACGTCAACGGTCACGTTCTCGGGGATCGAGGTTGCGGGAGCGCTCAGGCGGATGGTGTTGAGCTCCTGCAGCGCGTTTGCGCCGTTGAAGGGCTCGCCCGTCACGTGCAGGGGAACCTCGACCTCAACGGTCTCGCCCTTCTTGACGATCACGAGGTCGACGTGCTCGATGATCTGGCGTACCGGATCCTTCTGCACGTCCTTGACGAGCACGAGCTGCTTCTTGCCCTCGATGTCGAGCTCGATGAGCGCGTTCGCCTGGCGGATGATGAGGCTCAGCGGGTGCGTCTCAACCGAGATGTGCACGGGATCGGTGCCGTGGCCGTAGATGACCGCGGGGGTCTGGCCGATAGCGCGGAGCTTGCGGGCGACGCCCTTGCCGAAGCTCTCGCGAGCGGAAGCGACGAGCTGGTTGGTGTCCGTCATGATGTTCTCCTTGCGGGCCGCAGCCCGGTCAGGGCGGCCGGGCCGCCAGATCTGGTGTCTCGCACTTGCGTTGCAACGCAGCAAGATGGCCCGCAGAGGCGTTCCGTCCCGCGTCGATAACGGGCGCCGAAGCGCCCCTCGCCGAAGTACAGCTGCCAAGTCTACACGATGCGCAGCGACCACTCAGTCCCAGAGTGTCGGCTGCGCCGGAGCCGCGCCCGCAATCTGCCAGTCGATGGGCTGCGCGCCCTGCGCGACGAGTGCCTCGTTTGCGCGACTGAACGGCCGGGATCCGAAGAAACCGCGTGACGCGGACAGCGGCGACGGGTGCGCGCTCTCGATCACGGGCGTCTCGCCGAGCAGCGGGGCGAGCGCTCGCGCATCATTGCCCCACAGGATCGCGACGAGCGGGCCCCCGCGCGCGGCCAGCGCGCGGATCGCGCACTCGGTGATGGCTTCCCACCCTCGGCCGCGGTGCGACCCCGCCTCGCCCGCGCGCACGGTCAGCACGCGGTTGAGTAGCAGCACGCCCTGGTCCGCCCACGCGCGCAGGTCGCCATTCGGCAGCGGCGTGGCGCCGACATCGCTCTCCAACTCGCGTGAAATGTTCTGCAGGCTGCGCGGCAGCGGGCGCACAGCCGGGTCCGTCGCAAACGACAGTCCAATGGGGTGGCCGGGGGTGGGGTACGGATCCTGCCCCACGATCAGCACACGAACATCCGCGAGCGGTCGCGCAAAGGCAGCGAACACCAGCTCGGGATCCGGCAGCACCGCATGTGCCTCTCGCTCTGCCGCAAGCCACTCGGTGACGGCGTCAAACTGCGGCGCCTCTGCGTCGAGCGCGCTCCCCCAGTCGGCCGCGATTCGACCGGCGGCGACGAGCCCGTCGAGAGTGCCAGCCGCGGGCGCGGAGTCGCCGTGCTCGGAAAGTGTCGTGGAAACCATGCGCTGCCCTCAGACCCGCGGCGCGAGCGGGCCGCGGTGTGTGTGGAAGACACTCGACTGGGCGACCGGGCGCAGCACGATCAAATCCTGGTTCACGTGCGGGGGCTGCTCAAACGCACCGACGAGCACCTCGGCAACCTCACTCGCCTGCAGCGGCAGAACGTCAGCATAGGGTTTCGCCGCGGCGGCCGCGTCGCCACGCAGGCGGTTGAGCGTGAACTCCTCCGTGTGCACGAGGCCGGGCGCGAGTTCCATCACGCGAATCGGTTCCCCCGCAAGCTCCAACCGCAGGACCCCGGTGACCGCGTGCGCCGCGAACTTGGCGGCGTTGTAGCCCGCACCGCCCGGGTACACGCTGTGTCCGGCGGTCGAGGTGACGTTCAGGAGGGAAGCCCAGCCGCTCTCGGCGGCCCCCGCCCGGAGAATCGGGAGCAGCGCGGCGGTGACCGAGCGCAGTCCGAGCACGTTCACTTCAAACATGCGTCGCCAGTCGTCGTTCGACGACGCTTCGACGGACTCGGTGCCGAGCGCGCCACCGGCATTGTTGACGAGGCCCGTCGCGCCACCGCTCGCCGCGACCTCCGCAGCGAGCGCGGCAACCGCGGCCTCGTCGGTCACGTCGCACACGATGGGGTGCGCACCCGTCTCCGCAGCGAGCGCCGCCAGGCGGTCGGCCCGGCGCGCCACAGCGACCGTCTGCCAGCCCCGCTCGGCGAACCGCCGCACCGTCGCCGCGCCGATTCCCGAGCTTGCTCCGGTCACCACTACTCGCTGTGTCATGCGACGCTCCATTCTGTCCTTGCACGTCATTCCGGCGTCGGCGCACCGCACCGCTGCCGGGTACTGCCCCGGTACTGCCCGGTACTGCCCGGTGTTGCTGCCAGCGTAGCGGCCACGCACGCGCCGGTTTCATTACGCGCAGTGTCGCCCCGCGTTGCCTCGGGTGCGCGGAACCTCGTACGCTCGTTCCCAGCAGCACCTCCCTCACCCGTCACAGACTTTTCCCGCCGCCAGGCGCACACGCATCAAGGAGCAACCATGACTGATCAGAACGTTTGGGGCTTTGAGACCAAGCAGATCCACGCCGGCCAGGAGCCCGACCCGACGACGGGTTCGCGCGCACTGCCGATCCACCAGACCACGGCGTTCGTGTTCGAGGACTCGGCGCAGGCCGCGAACCGCTTCGCGCTCGCCGAGCTCGGCCCCATCTACACCCGCATCACGAACCCGACCCAGGAAGTCGCCGAGCAGCGCATCGCCGCGCTTGAGGGCGGCACGGGAGCGCTCCTCCTCGCGAGCGGCCAGGCTGCGTCGACGTTCGCCGTGCTGAACATCGCCAACGCCGGCGACCACATCGTCTCCTCCAGCTCCATCTACGGCGGCACGTACAACCTGTTCAAGTACTCGCTTGCCAAGCTCGGCATCGAGGTCACCTTCGTTGAGGATCAGGACGACCCCGCCGCGTGGCAGCGCGCCGTGCGCCCGAACACGAAGCTCTTCTTCGCCGAGTCGATCGCGAACCCGCGCTCGAACGTGCTGGACATCCGCGCGGTCGCGGACGTGGCGCACGAGAACCACCTCCCCCTGATCGTCGACAACACCGTCGCAAGCCCGTACCTCGTGCGCCCGTTCGAGCACGGTGCCGACATCGTGCTGCACTCGGCAACCAAGTTCCTGGGGGGCCACGGCACGACCCTCGGCGGCGTGATCGTCGATGGCGGCACCTTCCCCTGGTCGCAGCACGCGGACAAGTTCCCGGGGCTCACCGAGCCGGATCCCTCCTACAACGGCGTCAGCTACACGGGCGCGGTGGGCGATCCGATCGCGTACATCATCAAGGCCCGCGTGCAGCTGCTGCGCGACCTCGGTTCCGCCATCGCGCCGCTGAGCGCCTGGCTGCTGCTCCAGGGCATCGAAACCCTGTCGCTGCGCATTGAGCGTCACGTGCAGAACGCGCAGGCGATCGCCGAGTGGCTCGACTCGCACGACGATGTCGCAACGGTCTACTACTCCGGCCTCCCCACGAGCCCCTGGTACGCCGCGGCGAACCAGTACGCGCCGAAGGGCGTGGGCGCCGTGCTCTCGTTCGAGCTGAAGGGCGGGGTCGACGCCGGCCGCGCGGTCGTCGAGAACGTCGAGCTGTTCAGCCACGTCGCGAACATCGGCGACGTCCGCTCGCTGATCATCCACCCCGCGTCGACCACGCACTCGCAGCTCACGCCCGAGCAGCAGCTCACGGCTGGTGTGACGCCCGGCCTCGTGCGCCTCTCGGTGGGTCTCGAGCACATCGACGACATCAAGGCGGACCTGGAGAAGGGCTTCGCTGCCGCACGCGCGGTCGTTGCGGCGGCACGCGCGTAACACGGGCACGGCGCGCGCCCACCAGGGCACAGTTTCCACGCGGGGGTGGGGTGTTTTCAACAGCACCCCACCCCCGCGTCGTAATATTCACCCGCCCGCCCCGCAGGACGGGCACAATGAGGAGCTATGGACTGGCAGACCCCTGAGGATTCGTTTCCCACCGACTTCATCACCGACGCGCAGCTGCGCGCACTCATGGGTCGCCCCCCGATCTCTGGTGCGTGGCGTGATGGCGACCCGGTCGGGGCGCGGCAGTTCGTATCGATCGGCGCCTTCGCCACCGAGTTCGGCGGGGAGCTCCCCGCGGTGCGGATCGCCTACGAGACCTTCGGTGAACTGAACGAAGCGCGCGACAACGCGATCCTCGTGTTCCACGCGCTCACGGGCGACAGCCACCTGGTCGGCTCGGCCGGGCCGGGGCATCCCACCGATGGCTGGTGGACCGAGATCGTGGGGCCCGGGCGCCCGCTCGACACCGATCGGTTCTGTATCATCGCGCCGAACGTGCTAGGCGGCTGCCAGGGCAGCACGGGCCCCGCTTCGCTCTCCCCCGAGGGGCAGGAGTGGGGCGGCCGCTTCCCGTACCTGACCGTGCGCGACCAGGTCGCAGCAACCGCCCGCTTCGCCGACGAGCTCGGCATTGACCGATTCCACACCGTCATCGGCGGCTCGATGGGCGGCATGCACGCGCTGGAGTGGGGCATCACTCACCGTGATCGCGTCGACCGGCTCGCGGTCATCGCCGCGCCACCCGTCACGACGGCGGATCAGATCGGCCTGAATCTCGTGCAGCTCGAGGCGATCCGCTCCGATCCCAGCTTCCGCGAGGGGAACTACTACGACGCCCCCGATGGGATCGGCCCGCATCACGGCCTCGCCACCGCGCGCCGCCTCGCGCTCCTGAACTACCGCAGCAACACGGAGCTCGACGAGCGCTTCGGCCGGTCCTGGCAGTCGGCGGTGAGCCCGCTCGGCGGCGGCGGCCGCTTCGCGGTGGAGTCGTACCTCGACTTCCACGGAAACAAGTTCACGCGCCGCTTCGACGCAGGCAGCTACGTCACGCTCGTGCAAGCCATGAATTCCCACGATGTCGGGCGCGGTCGTGGCGGTGTGCGCGCGGCGCTCTCAACCCTCGATCTGCCGACGCTCATCATCGGCATCCCGAGCGATCGGCTCTTCACGATCGAGGGACAAGACGAGATCGCGCGGCACACTCCGGGCAGTCTCGATGGGGATCAGGCCACCCGCATCGATTCCCCGTTCGGGCACGACGCGTTTCTCATCGAGTTCGAGCGCGTGGGCGCTCAGCTCACTCGCTTGATCGAGACGGCCGCGCGCTAGCTCGGCTCGCGTGGTGCCGCGCGCTCAGCCGCCAATAAAGCGGAACTGAAGCGCGCGCACCACGAGTTGCGCGAGGTTCTCGGCGGCGAGCTTCTCGCGGAGCCGCTTCACGTGCGACTTCGCGGTCCACACCGTAATGCCCTGCGACTCGGCGATCTCCTCATAGCTGCGGCCCTCGCACACCAGCAAGAGGATTGCGTACTCCGACGGGGTGAGCACCGGAGCAACGATCGGCGCGTCAGGGAGCGTATCCCCCGCGATCGAGATGTCGCTCGCGAGTCGCTTCAGCATGGTGGGCGCCCCGCCCTCAGCCGCAAGCCTCACGGCAGCGCACAGCGTGTCCGGCGGCGCGGTCTTCTGCAGCGCGCAGATCGCTCCGGCCTCGAGCGCACGCGCCACCCCGGGCCCGGGCGACACGGTCGTGAGCACCACGACGCACGCGTCGGGCTTCACCCGCCGGATGAGCGCGGTCGCCTCGACCCCGCTCATTCCGGGGGGCATGCTGAGGTCCATGAGCACCACATCCGGCCGGTGCTCTTCGTAGGCCGCAACCGCCGCCTCTCCGCTGTGTACGGGGACGAGCGGGCTGAGGCCCGGATCCCCCGCGAGTGCGTGTACAACCGCGCGCGTGGTCCACGGATCATCGTCGACGACGAGCACGCGAAGCGGAGCGGGTGCAGCAGCGGGGGCGGGGAAACTCACAGGCAGTACTTTCGGTACAGGGGCTTGTTGTGGATGAACCAGAACTTGCACTCGGCAAGCGTGGCGCGCGCATCTTCCTGGCCAGCATACGGATCACCAGGAATGATCTCGTCTCCCGTGAGATTGATGCCGCCGTCGCTTGCCTCGTCGGCACCCACGCCGGTCGCGCCGAGCACCTCGGCCGAGACCATCGTCACCGCCTCCGTGTTCGCGGTCGCTGAGGCGGGCTGAGCGACCGCTCCGAGCAGCAGCAGGACAGTGGCGGCAAGAGTAGCAAAGAGGGCTTTCACACCCTCATTTCATCGACCTTCCCAGAATCCAGCATCCCCCGATCGGGGGACGATTCCGAAGCCAAACCGTGTGTGGAAATCTGCGCACCGCTGAGCGGCAGGAGCACGCGCACACCGTAGCGATCCTGCACGGTCTCTGCCTCGCACACGCCACCGCGCTGGGTGACGCGAGCCGAGAGGCTCCAGGGCACCTGGGTGACGGGGCTCGCCACCGGATTCTCCGACGCAAGCAGCAGCCACGTGCCCCGGGCATCAGTGAGCGTGCGCACGCGAAGCGCACGCTCCCCCTCGCCAGAGGCGTGCTTGATGATGTTGGTGACCAATTCGCGGAGCACAAACACTGCGTCATCGAGCGTGTCTGCGCGAAGCGCCTCGGGGAGCTCACCATATGTGGTGACGATGCGGGATCCGCCCGCCGCAGCGGCCTCACTGAGCCGCGCCACGGCGCTTCTCAGCTCGGCGGCCCCCACCGGCACCGCAGGCGCGCCAGCGCTGTTTCCCCCGTGCAGCCCGGTAAGCAGTGCGCGGAGCTCGTCCTGCGCACTCTCCGTGCGCACCGCGAGTTCGCCCAACATGCGCGCGGACTCATCGCGGTCCTGCTCAACCGAGAGCAAGCGCACGATGGCGAGCTGAGTGGCGAGACCGTGCGACACCGTGTCGTGCACGTCCGTCGCGACGCCCAAGCGCATCCGTTGGAGTTCCCGCTCGTGATCACGTGCGTTCTGCTCACGTTGCGCGATCTCGCGGCGGATGCGGGCCTCGACCAGGTACGCCGCAGCACCGAGCAGCGCGATGTACGCCCACGAGTAGAGCTGCATCCCGAGCGGCATCGCGCTCTCCGGAGTGAGTGTGCGAGCCAGCCAGCCAGCTCCCACGAGCGCACCGAGCATCACGAGCGACCAGCGCCACGCAAACCGCACGAGCAGCAGCCCCGAAGCGAACTCGAGCGCCGTATAGAACGGGTTGAGGTATTCGGGGAAGACGAAGAGGAACACCACGAAGAGCGCGGCGGCAACCGTGCCGCTCGCGAGCGGGATAAACGCACTCGCGATGACGAGCAGGCCCGATGCGTAGTGAAACAGGAGGTAGAGCGGTTCCGAACTCTCCGCAGCAGAGGGAAGCAGCCCGGACAGGCCGAGGAGCAACGCGAAGCCGCGAATGGGCGGATCGACGAAGCGCGTGCCGAGTGCCCAGCGCGCAATCTTCGCCCGGACTGGCGAACGCTCAACCCATGCGGGGAGCGACCAGGCGGGCGTGCGGGTCTCAGCCGAGCTGGACATGCGCGCGGCACGAGCGAGAGCGAGGCGCGGAAGCGGCGCCAAACTGCGGAGTGTGCATGCGCCCCAGTATAAGCGCCCAGCGCAGACCCCTCAGCTGAGGGATGTGGCGCACGGTTGTGTGCGCATAGTCTGCGCGGAGAGCTCGCAGAGCACACAGGCGTGCGTAGTTTTCACATTCGACCGTAGTACCCGGGTACCGACCTTGTGGAAAACGACGCTCGCGCCGCCGTCGCTGTGCTAGCTTGACGAACTACTCATGTGTTGCGGGGACTCTGCAACGAACTACTCACAATCGAGGTGGCATGTCTTCACGCACACGTTCCGCACGCATTTGGCTTCCCGCGTATCTGGCGATCGCTGCGCTCGCGCTCAGCGGCTGCAGCTCCGCGAAGGGCGGGTCGAACGCCGAGGTTGAGGAGGGGCCGCTCGACAAGTACCTCTCCGTGCTCTGGGACGGCGAGGAGTACACGCAGGAGAAGCTCGACAAGGATCAGCTGAAGATCGAAGAGCTCGTCGCCGAGTGCATGACGAAGGAGGGCTTCGAGTACAAGCCCAACACTCAGTCAGGCGGCGTGGTGATCTCCTCGGAAGACGAGCAGGACGGCCCCGTCTGGGGCAGCGAAGAGTTCGTCAAGGAGTACGGTTACGGCATCGTCAACTGGCCGGGCATGAACGACCAGACTGAAGAGCCCGGCGAGGAGCAGGTTGATCCGAACCAGAAGTACGTTGAGTCGCTCAGCGACTCCGAGCAGCAGGCCTTCTACGAGACCCTCCACGGCACCGGCCCCACCGAAGAGCAGATGGCCGAGATGGAAGAGAGCGGCAGCTACCAGAGCGACTGGACGCAAGAGGGCTGCTACGGCGCCGCGCAGCACGAGGTGAACGGCGACATGGCCGGGGCCTACGAGGACCCTGAGTTCGCTGATCTCTTCGCCGCGATGAACGAGATGTACAGCGGCATGTGGGACGAGGAGAACCCCGCCCCGGAGATCGAAAAGCTCAACACGAAGTGGTCAGACTGCATGGCTGAGGCGGGCTACCCTGATCTCACGTCCCCCATGACCGCTCAGAACTCCATGAACGAGGAGTACTACAGCCTGGGTGAGTCCACGGACGAGGAGTACAAGGAGCCGAGCAAGAAGCAGAAGGACGAGTTCCAGAAGCGCGAGATCGAGATGGCCACCGCAGACTTCAGCTGCAAGAAGAAGGTCGACTTCGAAAAGACCGAGCAGAAGATCATGTTCGACGCGCAGCAGAAGTTTGTTGACGAGCACAAGTCCGAGCTCGAGGCGCTGACCTCGAAGTACAGCACGAAGAAGAAGGACTAACTCCGGTGAAGTTCCCCCAGCGCCCGAAGCGCAAGCGTGCCCGGGCGGCGCAGCAGCCTGCCGATTCGACGGTCACCTCGGCCGACCTCACCGAGGCTGACGAGCCGTCGAGCGACGGCGCAGACGCCGCACCGGGGCGTGCGCGTCGCGGGCTGCGGGGGAACTGGTCGGGAACCCGGCTCGTCGGGCTCATCGCCGCGGTCGCGGTCGTCTCGCTGCTGATCGGCGTTGCCGTGATGCAGTTCATCGTCTCCCCCGCGGAGCTCGCCGCACGCACTGCGCCGCCGAAGGCTGGACCGGTCACAGCACCCATCGAGGAGCGCGAGCTCGAGAACACCGTGGTGACCCGCGGCGAGGTAACGTACGCGGACGCCGTGAGCGTCACGCTCGACGCCGCGGGCTCGGAAGACCGCCCTGTTGTCACGGGCCACGTGCCCGAGGTCGGCACGGTGCTCAACGCGGCGAACATCGCGCTTGAGGTGGCCGGGCGACCAGTCATCGTGCTCCCCGGCGCACTCCCCGCCTACCGCACGCTGAGCATCGGGATGCGCGGCCCGGATGTGACGCAGCTGAAGCAAGCACTCGACGGGATGGGTTTCTGGGCGGGCGACACCGCTTCCGACGTGTTCGAGTACGACACGGCAACCGCGCTCGGCGCGCTCTACGAGCAGATCGGGTACTCGGCACCAGCGGGCGGAAGCCAGGCGCAGGAAACGCTCCAGACCGCCGAACGCGCGGCACGAGACGCGGGCGTGCAGCTCGCGCAGGCGCAGGCCGCACTTCAGGAGGCGACGTCGGGCGGCGCGAAGAATCTCCTCTCTGAGCAGGCCGCCGTGACCTCGGCAAACGATGCGCTCGTCGACGCGCAGGACGCGCTCGCGACCGCGCAGCAGGGCGTGCTGCCCACGCTTCCCTCGAGCGAGGCACTGTTCCTCGGCGGGCTCCCCCGCCGCGTGGACGAGGTGTCGGTTGCGCGCGGCGACATCCTCTCCGGTTCGCCGATGACGGTGTCGGGCGCCACCCTCACCATTGAGGGCAGCATCTCCAAGCAGGACGCTGAGCTGCTGAGCGAGGGCCTCATCGCGACGTATCCGGGGCCCGACGGAACCGATCTCACCGCGAAGGTGGCCCAGATCGTCGCGCCGAAGAGCAAGAAGGCCGCGGGCGAAGGGGAGTCCGGCGGCGAGGGTGGCAACGCCGGTGGCAGCGGTGGCTCCGCGGGCGGCGGCGACTCGAGCCGCTACACGGTACGTCTCACGCCCGTGGACCTGAAGCCCGAGCAGATCGACGCGCTCCGCGGCACCAACGTGCGCGTTCGGGTGCCCGTCGCGGCAACCGACGGCGAGGTGCTCGCGGTACCCATCGCGGCGCTGTCCGCAGGTTCGAGCGGCGAGGATCGCGTCGAGCTACTCGTCTCGGAAGACCAGGGCGCTGACGCGAAGACTGAGATCGTCAAGGTCAAGACCGGCCTTGCGGCTGACGGCTACGTTGAGATCACCTCCGATGACTCGCGGATCACCGCGGGTGCCCGCGTCGTGGTTGGTCGATGAGCTCGGTCGAGGCGCTCTTCGCCGAGTCGGAGCCGGCTGGCGCGGAGCCCACGCCGGACGAGTCCGCGAAGCCTGAGCGAGACCGCGATGTGGTGCGCCGCGCACGCAAGCGCGCCCGCGCGAACGCGCGCGAGGCGCAGAGCGACGGTGGCGCGCTCGCAGCGGGCAACCCTGACTTCGCCGGCCCGATCGTCCAGCTGGAGGACGTCACGCGGTTCTTCCCTGGCCCGCCGCCGGTGAACGCGCTGCGCGGCGTGAACCTCACCGTGGAGCGAGGAGACTACCTCGCGATTGTCGGCCCATCTGGCTCGGGAAAGTCGACCATGCTGAACACGCTCGGCCTGCTCGACCGCCCAAGCACCGGCCGCTTTCTCTTCGAGGGGATCGACGTCTCCGAGCTGAGCGACGACCAGCGATCCGCACTCCGCGGCCGGGCAGTCGGGTTCGTCTTCCAGTCGTTTCACCTCATGCCCACACGGACCGTGCTCGAGAACGTCATGCTTGCCGGCACCTACGCAGGCCTCACCCGAGAGGAGCGCGAACCGCTTGCCCGCACTGCGCTCGAGCGCGTGGGTCTCAGCCACCGCGTCGACTTCTCGCCGAACACGCTCTCGGGCGGCGAGCGTCAGCGCGTGGCCATCGCCCGCGCCGTATGCACCTCTCCGCGACTCCTCCTCGCCGATGAGCCGACGGGCAACCTCGATCGTGAGAACTCCGCGTCCATCATGCGGCTCTTCGACGAGCTCGGCGCCGACGGCCTCACCATCGTCATGATCACCCACGACGCCAAGGTGGCTGACGCGGCCCGTCGCCGGGTCCGCATCAGCGACGGCGAACTTCAGGAGCTGTCATGAGCGGCCGCATCTCATTCCGCGCGCTGATCCACGAGGCGTTCGAGGGCATCGGTTCACGCCCCTCGCGGCTCGTCATCACGCTCATCGGCACCGTGCTCGGCATCGCCTCGCTCGTCGCGACCATCGGTTTTGCGCAGACCGCAGCGGGTCAGATCTCGCAGCAGTTCGACGCGCTCGCCGCGACGCGCGTCACGGTTGAACCCGGGTCGACCAAGGCCGCAGGCGGAAAGGAGCGCGCCACCGCAAAGCTGCCCTGGGACTCCGTCGATCGGGTCACGCCGCTTGCGGGCGTGGAGAGCGCCGCACTCATCGGGAAGCTGCCCACCTCGCTCGAGGTTGAGGCAGTGCAGATCACCGATCCTTCCGAATCGCAGAAGGCGTCGCCGCCCGTGCTCGGGGCCTCCCCCGAGCTGCTCGACGTGGTGCAGGGCAAGATCCGGGCGGGGCGCTTCTTTGACGCAGGTCACGATGCACGCCACGACCGCGTCGCGGTGCTCGGCGCCGAAGCGGCGAAGCGGCTCGGCGTGAACCGTATCACCGGCCAGCCGGCCGTGTTCGTCGACGGCAGGGCCTACACCGTGATCGGGATCCTCGGGAAGGTCGGCACGCGCGACACACTCCTCGACTCCGTCATCGTGCCGCTCGAGACCGCACGCTCAGAGCTGGGGCTCGGCACGGCGCAGAACCTCGACATCCGCATCGATGTCGGCGCGGGGTCCGTGGTGGCCAAGCAGGCTCCCATCGCGCTCAATCCGAACTCCCCCGACGCGTTCAAGGTGGGCGCGCCCACAAACACCAGCTCGCTGCAGGCCAACGTCGAGTCAGACATCAATGTGCTGTTCCTCGCAATCGGCATCGTCGCGCTCATCGGCGGCGGCATTGGTATCGCCAACGTCACCCTGCTCTCGGTCTCCGAGCGCCGCGGCGAGATCGGCCTGCGCCGCGCGCTGGGCGCTCGCACCCGTGACATTGCGCAGCAGTTCATGCTTGAGTCGGTGACGATCGGCATCCTGGGCGGGCTCATCGGTGTGGTGGTAGGGCTCTTTGCACTCATCGCGGTCTGCCTCGTGCAGAACTGGACACCGGTGCTCGCGCTCTGGGCCGCGCCCGTCGGCGTAGTCGTCGGCGCGCTCGTGGGTCTCCTCGCGGGCGGGTACCCGGCTATCAAGGCCGCCAGGGTGGAACCGGTCGACGCGCTGCGCGACTCCTGATCGCTTCACACCCGGCTATCGGCGCGCTCCCACCTTCCCCGCGTAAGCTCTCCACCGGTTGTCCCGGACAGAGCGCAGGAGGTGGTGGTGGCTTCGACCGTCAATCGTTCGGTACGCACGCTGGGCTTTGCCGCTGCGGTGACCGCATCGATCCCGCTCTGCCTCACCGGTTGCGCTCCCGCACCAAAGGCAGCAGCGCCGCAGGCCACCGAACTGCGTGCGTCCGCGGAGTCAGGCTTTCTGGCCCGACCCGCCGAACGCCAGTACGAAATCGCTGAGACCACGCTCACTGAGCCGATCGCGCTTCCCCTCGGCGGCACTGTTGATGGCGAACTCGAATCGCACGGTTTCCTGGTGCTCACCGACGGTGTGATCACCCAGGCACAGTTCGGCCTCGCGCTCGCTGGTTTCCCCGAGGCCACTTTTGTCCTCACCGAGCCGACGGTGCTTCGCCCCGAGGGCAGTCCCGACGGCACGGTCACGGCCGTCGGCACGCTGTCGGTGGGCGGCGCCGAGCGACCCGGGATCCGCCTGAAGCTCACCCCCACCGTGTTGGGCTCCGACTCGGTGGAGTTCGACCTCAACCTCGCGGTCCCCGACAACCCCTTCTACGCGGGCGAAGACCCGAGCATCGACGAGGTCGCTGCGCACGTGGTACTCACTGCGCGCTAGCGTGCCGGGGTAACCGCGGAACCCGCGATCACCCCGATACGTTCTAGTGTTCGATGTGGCGCTGTCGACGCGTCGCGTCGTGCACCTCGCCGACGAGCTCCTCAATGACGTCCTCCAAGAAGACAACGCCGAGCTCAGTCCCGGCCGCATCGTGGATGCGCGCGAGGTGGATGCCCCGCGCCTGCATGCGCGCGAGCACATCCTCCAGCTCAGTCTCTGCGTGCAGCGAGACCATCTCGCGGATGCGCTTCGCGGGGATCGGCTCGGTGATCCGTTCCTCCCCCAGCCGCACCAGGTCCTTGATGTGCACGTAGCCCGCGAGACCGCCGTTCTCACCGGCGATCGGGTAGCGGGAGAAGCCGTGCTTCGCCACTGCCGCGTCGACGTCCTCCGGGGTTGCGCCCCACGGCAGCACGATGAGTCGTTCCTCAGGGACGAGGAGGTCGACCGCACGCTTCGTCGTGAACTCGAACGCCGCGGTCAGTGCGCCGCTGCGGTCCTCCAACACGCCCTCGCGCGTGGAGTGATTCACGATACTCGCGACTTCCTCGAGCGTGAAGGTGCTGTTCGTTTCCGATTTCGGCTCCACCTTGAAGAGGCGCAGCACGCCGTTCGCGATCGCATTGAGTGCGGCGATGACGTGCTTGAACACCCGCGACACCGCGACCAGCGGCGGCGCGAGCAGCAGCACGGCCTGATCCGGAATCGAGAACGCAGCGTTCTTCGGGATCATCTCGCCGAACACGACGTGCAGGTAGGTGACGATGAGCAGCGTCAGCACGAACGCGGTGATGCTGACCACCTCTGCCGACAGCCCCGTCCACGACAGCGGCCCCTCGAGCAGGTGGTGGATCGCGGGTTCCGAGACGTTCAGGATGAGCAGCGAACACACCGTGATGCCGAGCTGACTCGTGGCCAGCATAAGCGTCGCGTGTTCCATCGCGTACAGTGCGGTCTTCGCGCGCTTTGATCCGGCCTCGGCGCGCGGTTCGATCTGCGAGCGCCGCGCGGAGATCACCGCAAACTCCGCACCGACAAAGAAGGCGTTCGCGATCAGCAAGATCACGAGCCAGACGATTCCCATCCAGTCGCTCATCGTTCGCCTCCGTTCTCGGGCTCGGCGTGCTCTTCGGCGTCCGCCGGAATCGGCGCACCGGTGTAGCGCAGTCGCGCGATCCGGCGCCCGTCCATGCGCTCAACGCGCAGGGTGCCGCCGTAGGCCAGCTCGACGGTCTCCCCCACCTCGGGGATTCGGCCAAGCTCGCGAAGCACAAAGCCCGCAACCGTGTCGTAGTCATCGTCCTCGGGGATCTCCACCCCCGTCTGCTCGCGCACCTCGTCGGGGCGCAGGTCTGCGGGGAACGTCATCTCCTCGGCCGTGCCAACGACGCCAGCCGCCGCACGGTCATGCTCATCCGCGACTTCGCCGACGATCTCCTCGACGAGGTCCTCGAGCGTCACGATGCCGGCGGTGCCGCCGTACTCGTCCACAACGATGGCCAGCTGGAAGCCGCTCGAGCGGAGCGCGCCGAGCAGCTGGTCGAGCCGCATCGTGTCGGGCACGCGCACCACGTCTTCAACGAGCGCCGCAACCGGCACCTCGCCGCGCTTTGCGCGCGGCACGGCGACCGCGTGCTTCACGTGCACCACGCCCACGATGTCATCCCGGTCTTCATCGATCACCGGGAATCGCGAGTACCCCGACCGGCCGGAGAGCTCGAGCACAGCCTGGGCCGGCTCGAGCCGCTGCACGCTCTCGATCTTCAGACGCGGCGTCATCACGTCGGCGGCGGTCAGCTCGGAGAAACGGAGCGTGCGGTCGAGCAGGGTCGCGGTGTCGGCCTCCAGCAGGCCGGCGCTCGCGGAGTGCCGCACGAGCGAGGACAGCTCCTCGGCCGAGCGCGCACCGGACAGTTCTTCCTTCGGCTCGATGCCGATGGCGCGGAGCATGCCGTTCGCGCTGCCGTTCAGCACCAGAACTGCGGGTTTGAAGGTGGCCGTGAACGCCGCCTGCGCGGGCATCACGAGCTTCGCGGTCGCGAGGGGGCGAGCCAGCGCAAAGTTCTTGGGCACAAGCTCACCCACGATCATCGAGAACACCGTCGCAAGCGCGATGGCCACCGGGGCACTGATCGCGCGACGCAACTCTTCGGGCACGCCGAGCGCGCCGAGCGGACCGTTCAAGAAGCTACTGATCGAGGGTTCGAGCGTGTAGCCGGCAAGCAGCGTGGTGAGCGTGATGCCGAGCTGCGCACTGGAGAGGTGCGTCGAGGTGATCGAGAGCCCGCGAATGACACGGTCGAGGCCACGCTCGCCGCTCTCTCGGCGACGCTCGAGATCCTGTCGATCAAGAGCGACCAGGGAAAACTCGGCGGCGACAAAAATGCCGGTGCCGACAGTCAGAATGAGGCCGATCAGCAGAAGGAGCCAGTCGTTCACCTGCGACTCCCCAGACGTTCAGGTTGCCGCGCCAGCGCGCGGCAACTACTCGGAGGGTCGGAGGGTCTTCGAGAATCAGCATCCATGGTCAGACGATTTTATCAGCACCCACTGGGAAACGTGCGAGGGAGTGTTGCCGAAAGTTCCCCGGGAAAGGCGTAGGCTGGTGTGTGGTACGGCTACGGTGCTGCACCCCGATCCAGGAAACTTGCCACACAAATGGCACGACCGAGAGGAATCGCTTTGGCAGAGCGCACGGAGACCCCCGACCAGGCGGGTCCCGCAGAAGATTTTGGCGCAAATGCTTGGCTCGTCGATGAATTGTGGAAACAGTTCCAGGTCGACAAGAACTCGGTCGACCAATCTTGGTGGCCGGTGCTGGAGCGATACGGCGCATCCGTAGCCTCCGGAGAGAGCACGCAGCAGGGCAGTGCGGCCCCGGCAGCTCCGGCAGCGACGACGCCGCCCCCCGCAGCACCACCCGCCACTGCGCCGGTGACCACCCCCGCGCAGCCTGCGCGCACCACGAACACTGCGCCGCGCCAAACGCCGATTCCCGCTGACGCGCCCCGCGCCCCGCGCGCCGCACGCACTCCGGTTGAGCCCGAGGCTCCCGAGACGCACGAGGATGTGGTCACCCCGCTCAAGGGCATGGCGCGCACACTCTCGAAGAACATGGATCAGTCGCTCACTGTTCCCACGGCAACGAGTGTGCGCACGATCCCGGCGAAGCTGCTCATCGACAACCGCATCGTCATCAACAACCACCTGCGTCGCAGCCGCGGCGGCAAGGTTTCCTTCACGCACCTGATCGGCTGGGCGCTGATCCAGACGCTGAAGGAGTTCCCGAGCCAGAACGTCGCGTACACCGAGGTCGACGGCAAGCCCTCGCTCCTCGTGCCCGCGCACGTCGGTATCGGCATCGCCATCGATCTCCCGAAGCCCGACGGCACGCGCTCACTCATGGTTCCGGTCGTGAAGCGCGCGGAAACCCTCGACTTCAACGAGTACCTCGCCGCGTACGAGGATCTCGTGAAGCGCGCTCGCGGCGGCAAGCTCACCGCGAGCGATTTCCAGGGCGGCACCGTTTCACTGACGAACCCCGGCGGCATCGGCACCGTGCACTCGGTTCCGCGCCTCATGCAGGGCCAGGGCTGCATCATCGGCGCGGGCGCGCTCGAGTACCCGGCCGAGTTCCAGGGCGCATCGGAGGAAGTGCTCACCCAGCTCGGCATCTCGAAGACGATCACGCTGACGAGCACGTACGACCACCGCGTCATTCAGGGTGCGGGATCGGGCGAGTTCCTGAAGCTCGTGCATGAGCGCCTCACCGGCGGCCACCGCTTCTACGAGGAGATCTTCGCCGCGCTGCGTATCCCCTACAAGCCGGTGCAGTGGGCGTCCGATATTCACGTCGACATCTCCGGCGCGGTCGACAAGTCGGCGCGCGTGCAGGAGCTCATCAACTCCTTCCGCGTGCGCGGCCACCTCATGGCCGACACCGACCCGCTCGAGTACGTGCAGCGCACGCACCCCGACCTCGAAATCGAGTCGCACGGCCTCACCTTCTGGGACCTCGACCGCGAGTTCGTCACCGGCGGCATCGGTGGGCAGCGGAGCATGAAGCTGCGCGACATCCTCGGCGTGCTGCGCGATTCCTACTGCCGCAAGATCGGCATCGAGTACATGCACATCCAGGATCCCGCGCAGCGGCTCTGGCTGCGCGAGCAGCTCGAGGTGAACTACGCGAAGCCGAGCCGCGATGAGCAGATGCGCATCCTCGAGAAGCTCAACGAGGCCGAGGCCTTCGAGACCTTCCTGCAGACGAAGTACGTCGGCCAGAAGCGCTTCAGCTTGGAGGGCGGCGAATCCGTCATTCCGCTGCTCGATGCCATGCTCATCGACGCGGCTGAGGACGGCGTCGACTCGGTCGACGTCGGCATGGCCCACCGCGGCCGCCTCAACGTGCTCTCCAACATCGCGGGGAAGACCTACGGGCAGATCTTCCGCGAGTTCGAGGGCGCGCAGTCCGCGAAGGCCGGCTCAGGCGACGTGAAGTACCACCTCGGCACTTCCGGCGTGTTCACTGCGCCGAACGGTACGCAGGTGCCGATCCACCTCGCCGCAAACCCCTCGCACCTGGAGACCGTGAACGGCGTGCTCGAGGGCATCGTGCGCGCGAAGCAGGACCTGAAGCCCATCGGCTCGTTCACCACCCTGCCGATCCTCGTGCACGGCGACGCGGCGATGGCCGGTCAGGGCGTTGTCTACGAGACGTTGCAGATGTCGCAGCTGCGCGGCTACCGCACGGGCGGCACGATCCACATCATCATCAACAACCAGGTGGGCTTCACCACGCTGCCGATGGACTCGCGCTCCGCCGTGTACTCCTCGGACGTCGGTAAGGTCGTCCAGTCGCCTATCTTCCACGTGAACGGCGACGACCCCGAGTCGGTCGTGCGCGTCGCGAAGCTCGCTTACGAGTTCCGCCAGCGCTTCCACATCGACGTCATCATCGACCTCATCTGCTACCGCCGCCGCGGCCACAACGAGGGCGACGATCCCTCGATGACGCAGCCGCTCATGACGGATCTGATCGAGGCGAAGCGCTCGACCCGACGCCTCTACACGAGCGCGCTCGTCGGCCGCGGTGATATCACCGAGGAGGAGTACGAGAAGGCGAAGCAGGACTTCCAGGATCGCCTGGAGCTTGCATTCCAGGAGACGCACGCGGCGCAGACGGGTTCGATCCCGATCATCGATCAGAGTGGGATCGGACAGGTCGCCGAAATTGGTGGCCCCGGCCCCGCACCGCTCGAGACGGCAGTCGACCGCAGCGTGATCGAGCGCATCGGTGACGCGCACGCGAACAAGCCCGCGGGCTTCACCGTGCACCAGAAGCTGCAGCAGCTGCTCAACAAGCGCGCGGAGATGAGCCGCGAGGGCGGCATCGACTGGGGCTTCGGCGAGCTGCTGGCTCTCGGCTCGCTGCTCATGGAGGGCACCGCGGTGCGCTTCGCTGGTCAAGATGCCCGCCGTGGCACCTTCGCCCAGCGGCACGCCGTGTTCCACGACCGCGCGAACGGTCAGGAGTGGATCCCGCTGCTCAACCTCTCTGAGGAGCAGGCACGCTTCTGGATCTACGACTCGCTGCTCTCCGAGTACGCCGCGCTCGCGTACGAGTACGGCTACTCGCTGCAGCGCGAGGATGCCCTCGTGCTGTGGGAAGCACAGTTCGGCGACTTCGCGAACACCGCGCAGGCGGTCGTCGACGAGTACATCGCCGCAGCCGAGCAGAAGTGGGGCCAGCGCTCCTCGGTCGTGATGCTGCTGCCGCACGGTTACGAGGGCCAGGGCCCGGATCACTCGTCCGCGCGCATCGAGCGCTACCTCCAGCTGTGCGCCGAGGACAACATGATTGTCGCGCGCCCGTCGACGCCGGCGAACTACTTCCACCTGCTGCGCCGTCAGGCGTACGCACGCCCGCGCAAGCCGCTCGTGGTGTTCACCCCGAAGTCGATGCTGCGCCTGCGCGGCGCAACTTCGAGCGTTGAGGACTTCACGACCGGGCACTTCCAGCCGGTGCTCGATGACCCGAAGGTCGACGACAAGTCGGCCGTGCAGCGCGTGCTGCTCGTCTCGGGCAAGATCTACTACGATCTGCGCGTTGCGCTCGACAAGAACCCGGATCCGCGGATTGCGATCGTGCGCGTCGAGCAGTACTACCCGATGCCGATCGTCGAGGTCGGTCGCATCCTCACGCAGTACAGCGGCGCCGATCTCGTCTGGGTACAGGATGAGCCGGAGAACCAGGGCGCATGGCCCTTCATCTCGCTCGAGCTCTCGAAGCACCTCGCAAACGATCGCATTGACGTCATCTCGCGTACCGCTTCCGCAGCGCCGTCCACCGGCTCCGCCAAGGTGCACGCGGTGGAGCAGGAGGCGCTGATCGCGCGCGCGCTGCGCTTCGAGGACTGACGATCCACGTGCAGCATCCGCTCTTGAGTGACCCGTCCCCTCGCGGCACCGACTCCGTGTCGCTGCCACAGGGGGACGGGATCGCCCAGCGGATCGCAACCGCCATCTCGCTCGGCATGCTGAGCGTGGGCGAGCGTCTCCCCCCGGAGGCCGAACTGGCGAGCCAGTTCGGCGTCGCCGTTGCCACGCTGCGCAAGGCGCTCGCCGCGCTGCGGGAACAGGGTGTCGTCGAGACTCGGCGGGGCAGAAACGGTGGCACCTTCGTGGTGCAGGCGCCGTTCCCCTCCCCTGAAACGCTGACCGCCGCGCTGCGTCAGATCAGCACGGTCGCGCTGCGCGACTTCTTCGACGAGCACGCCGCCGTGTCAGGAATGGCCGCGCGGCTGGCCGCGGAGCGCGCGGTGCCCGGCATGCGGACGCGTCTCGCAGAGTTCGCGTTTGAGGCGCGTGAGGCTCCGGCCGGTCACGCACGGGCGCTCGCGGACAGTCGGTTCCACTTCGAGGTGGCGGTGCAAAGCCACTCACAGCGACTCCTTGCAGCGGAGCAGCGCTTGCAGTCTGAGCTCTCGCCGTTTCTGTGGTGCGAGGAGATCTGCAGCGCGTCCACGCAGCTCGCGTTCTCCGAACACCTCGCGATCGTCATGGCGATCGAGCAGCGACAGCCCGAGGAGGCGCAGCGCCTCGCGGTCGAGCACGTGCGTGAGAACATGCGGTTGATCATCGAGGGCAAGTTCACGCTTGGCCGGCGGGAGGGAAGCGCATGAGCGCGGAACTGGGCACATCAGCCGATATCACGCTGAGCACGGGCCTCAGCGAGGAGATCGCCGCGATCACCGCGGAGATCTCGGCGTGGTTCACGGCGCGGTTCGCGCACCTGGAGGTGCTCGCTGGTGAGATGATCGCGGCGCTGAAGCTCGACGAACACCGTCGGCTCGAGCTCACCGAGTCCACGCGCCGACGTATGAAGGCGGTTGCGGTTCGCGCGCTTGCCGACCACCCCGTGTTGGATGGCTGCGGTGTCATCTTCGCGCGCTCCGCGCTCGACACCGAGAACGGGCACCTGGAGTGGTGGGTGCGCGAGGACGAGGCGCGCTTCGCTCGGTACTCGTTCGGGGTCGTCCCCGGTGGGGACCGCTACTACGACTACGAACACCACGAGTGGTTCATTCGCGCGTTCCACCACGGCGTGCCCGCGCTGGTGGGCCCGTACGTTGACTACCTCGGGGTCGAGGCGTACGTCGTGACGCTCACGGTGCCTGCGCAGCACGGCAACGCTCGCCTGGGGGCAGTGGGAACGGACATCCAGGTCAGCGATCTCGAGCAGGAGTTGCTCCCTGTGCTCCTGCGGAGCGCGCGGTCACTCGCGCTCGTTGGGCGACACGGCAACGTCATCCTGGGCAATAGCTCCCGCTTCTTGCCCGGCGAATTCGTTCCCGCGGAGGCGCCCGGCACCGAACGCGTCGCGCTCGGGCCGGACTCCGCCGGGGTGTCACTGCTCATCGCAGCGCCGCTCGCGCGCTAGGCAGGACGCGCGCCCACGTTCTCTTCGGCGCGGGCGTACTCGTTTCTCACGAGGGCAGCGAAGCGCTCGGCCACGCTTCCCCAGATGTCGCGCAGCTGGGGTTCCGCGGCGCGCACCGTCTGCACGACGGCGTCACCGGTAAGCCCGAGCTCCGTGAGGCCGTCTCCCTCCTCAACCACCCAATCCTCCGCGGTTCCGGTGAGCGCCTCCGGGTGAAACTGCACGCCCCACGCCATCGACCCCACTCGAAACGCCTGGTTCGCACAGGCCGCATTCGATGCGAGGAGCTGAGCGCCGGCAGGCAGCACGGCGGCTTCGAGCCAGTGCCACTGCACGGTTGGTGCGGACCCGCCAGCGAGGTCGCCAAACACCGGATCGTCGGCTGCCTCGCCGAGGAACGACACGCTCGCGAGCCCGACCTCTGGGCCGCCGGCCATGAGCCGCACCTCGCCGCCGAGGGCGGTGGTGAGCAGTTGCGCGCCCAGGCAGATCCCCAGCGTGGGCGTCTCACGCGCCACACCCTCCGCGAGCAGCGCCCGCGCCGCGGGCAGCCACGGCGCGCGTTCGTCGTCGCCCGGCCCCATTGAGCCGCCCAGCACAATGAGCCCGGCCACGCCCTCAAGCGAGGTGGGGAGCTCTGCTCCGGTCGCGGGCCCCACGGTGCGCAGTGTGAGCCCCTGAGCCCTCAGCCGCTCCGCGAAGTGGCCGATGCCGGCATTGCCCTGATGCTCGACGACGAGCACCACCGGCGACATGTTCTCGGCCATCAGACCACCATCCTTTCCTGTTCCGCGGCGGCACCCGCGCGCGCAACCAACCAGTCAAACAGTGCCTGCTGCGTGGAGTCCGTCGCAGCAGTGTCCTCGGGGTGCCACTGCACCGCGATCAGCTCCGCGTGCTCGTGTTCGAGCGCCTCGACGACTCCGTCTGGCGCGCGGCACACGACGCGAAGCCCTGCCCCGATCGTATCGACCGCCTGGTGATGGTACGAGGACACGCTGAGCTCGGTGACGCCGAGCGCCGTGGCGAGCGCAGAGTCTGGCGCCACCTCGACCAGGTGCACGCTGTTGCGATGCACGCTGTCAGGCGCAAGATCCTGAATCATGGTGCCGCCACACTCGACGTTGAGCAGCTGAAACCCCCGGCAGATGGCGAGCACCGGGATCCCACGCTCGATTGCAGCGGCGAGGAGATCCGCCTCGAACTGATCCTGCGCCGCGAAGTCCGCCCGCACCGTCGTGGGCAGCGGTGCCTGTCCGTAACGCGCAGGGTCAAGATCGAATCCACCGGGGAGCAGCAGCCCGTCCATGCCACGCAGCCGCTCACCTGCGACGGTGGGCCCCTCCGCGAACAGCGTGAGGGGCTCACCACCGGCGCGCACCACAGACCGGAGCACGGCGGTTGCGACCGCGGTACCGTCGAATCGGAGCCCGTGGATCTGTGTCGACCACATCCCGGCAACCGCGATGCGTGGCGCGCGCACGGTCACGCCCCCGGTGCCAGGGGGAATGGCAGCAGCGGCATCCAGCGCTGCCACACGCGCGCAAGCGAACCATCGGCGATGACTGCGGCGAGCGCGGCGTCGATCTCTGTGCGAAGCGCGTCGTTACCAGGCGCGACGCCGATGCCCCAGCGGTTTCCGGTCAGCACGGTGAAGGCCTCGACAAAATCGGGATCCTCCTGTCCCAGCGGAATCATCACCACATCGTCATCAACAAAGCCGTCGATCTCGCCAGAGCGAGTGGCCTCAATCATGTCGCTGAACACGTCGTCGCTCGCGCCGAAGCTCACCAGTTCGACACCGGGGAAGGTCTCAGCGAGCTTCATGTTGGTGGAGTGCGCGATGGCGCCAATGCGGTATCCGGAGAGCGCGTCGACCGAACGGGCGGGGTCATCAGCGCGCACAATCAGCGTCTCGTTGAACACGGCGTATGGCTGGGTGAAGTCAACGAGCGCAGCGCGCTCCTCGGTCATGCCCTGGCCACACCACACCGCGTCCGCGTCCCCGCGGCGCACCGCTGGGATCATGTCCTCCCAAGGCAGCATCACCCACTCGATGGTGGCGCCGAGTCGCTCGGCGACGAGCGCGGCAGCGGCGGGCTCGTAGCCATCGCGGGTGATCCCGTCGGGGCTCTTCGAGAAGAGCGGCAACGCCTCTGAATCGATGCACGCGAGTCGGAGCGCGCGAGTTGTGTTGGTCACGGAATTGCCTCCCAGTACTGATCGAATTCCCACTGTGAAATCTGGCCGCAGTAGCGCGCCCACTCGTCCCGCTTGAGCTGCAGGAAGATGCGTGTAAGCTCCTCGGGCATTGCGCCCATGAGGTAGCTGTCTGCCTCGAACGCCTCGATTGCGCTGCCAAGCGTGTTCGGCACGACGACCTCACCGAGTGCGGGGTTGAGGGAACCGGGCTCCCCCGGGTCGAGCTTCTGCTCGAGCCCATGCTCGATGGCCGCAAGCAGGTAGAGGTGGGAGAGGTGCGGGTTCACGCTCGCGTCGGGCAGGCGGTATTCCATTCGCCCGTTGGCGGAGATGCGCACCGCGACCCCGCGGGTGTCGAGACCCCAGTCGGCGCCGGAAGGCGCGAACTGGCCGGCATCCCAGTACCGCTTGTACGAGTTGACCGTTGATCCCATGACCAGCATGGAGCCCGGCGTGTGCATGAGCATGCCGGCGATCGCGTTCCGCGCGGTCTCCGTGACGTGCAGCTCCACCCGGCCGTCCTCAATGACGTTCTCGTCGCCACGCCACAAGCTGAGGTTGTGATGGCACCCATTGCCCATCTTGCCGTTGTACGGCTTTGCCATGAAGCTCGCGTGGATCCCGAGTTCTCGCGCCACCTGCTTGCAGATCTGGCGGTAGGTGGTCATGCGCTCAGCGGTGAGCTCCGCACGGTCGAAGTCCCAGTTCAGCTCGAGCTGGCCGTCATCCTCGTAGTCGCCCTGGATCATCGCGAAGTCGAGTCCTTGCGCGTAGCTGATCACCTTCTTGAACACCGGCCGCATCTTCTCCAGGTTCTCCACCTGATATGCGGGGCTCTGGTCGTCCTTGCACTTCACGTCCATGCCCGGCCCGGTCCAGGTCATCTCCGGTTCCAGGCCGGATCGGAGCTCGAATCCGGTCCGCGCGGTGAACGAGCGGTGCGCGGCACGGAACAGCGCGCGGGTATCGAGCGGGATCAGGCCGCCCGAGCCCGCTCCGAGCTGGGGCGGATCGTAGGCCGTACAGAAGATTCGCCCGACCTCCGGGTCCCACGGCAGCACCTGGAAGGTCTCCGGTTCGGGCAATCCCCAGAACTCGTGCGCGTCAACACCGCCGCCGATGAGTTCGCCCTCGCGGCTGGTCTGCAGATCAGTGAGCGCGGTGCGGTGGAACGCGATGCCCTTCCGCAGCATCCGCTCGTAGTGCTCCGCGGGAACCACCTTGGCGACCGTGCGGCTGCCGAGGGTGGGGATCATGTAGTAGATGTACTTCACACCGGTTTCCCGGATGCGCTCGCCGAGCACCGCAACGGTCTCCGGCTGCATGTTGGCGTCCTGGTGCCGGGCGAAGGCGGTCGTGTCAGCGAGAATCTCGCGCAGCGCCGCGCCGAAGCTTCCGCCCGTGGTGGGGTCAGACATGGTGAAGTGTTCCTTTCATCGTTGGAAGGGGTCGTTTGGGCAGCACTGCCCAGGGCTCCCGCGGGAACCCGGTGCGGGTGCGACGCGCAGGCGCCGCTTGCCGCTGCTAGCGCACCGTGAAGGTAATGGGCAGCCGAATCGGGCCGTGGTTCCCCGAGTCGGGCAGCCACTCGTCGCCGCCGGGGCACGAGATGTCAGTCAGTCGCTCGGCGAGCATGGGGATCGCGACCCCCATGTCGGCGCGGGCGATGTAGTGCCCAAGGCAGTGGTGTACTCCCCCGCCAAATGTCTGGTGAGGCTTGCGGCCCTCGTACTCGATGTCGATCTCGGGGTCGGGGAACGCAGCCGGGTCCGTGCCACTCGACATCGTGAACAGGTGCACCGTGGTGCCCTTCGCGATCGAGAGGCCCTCGTACTCGAAGTCCTCGTTCGCCTCGCGCGTCACCCAACGCGTGGTCGGGTTGACTCGCAGGCCCTCCTCGAGCGCCGGCTTGGCGAGCTCCGCAGGCCGGGCAGCGAGCTTCTCCCACTGCTCGGGATTGCGCATGAACGTCTGCAGGATCAGCCCAATCTGGTTGCGCGTCGTGTCCATGCCACCGAACAGCATGAGCACGAGCGCGTTCCTCAGCTCCGCATCGCTCAGCTTGTCGCCGTCTTCCGAGAACTGCACGAGGCGGGACACCACATCCTGCCCGGGCTCCGCGCGGCGCTCGGCAATCAGCTGCTCGACGAAGTCGTACAGCTCCTGCACGGCAACATCAACGCGCTCAATGTCCTCCTTGATCGAAACGGAGAGCGCATAGCCCACGGTGTTCGCCCGGTCGGCGATGAACGGCCAGTGCTCATGCGGCAGACCCAGCATGGCGCAGAGTGCCCGGGTGGCAAACGGCTCGGCGAACGCCGCGACGAAGTCCACGCGATCGCCGCGCTGCTGCGCGGCAATCATCTCGTCAATGAGCTCGCGCGCAATCTCGGCAAACTCTGGCTCCAGCCGGCGCGCCACCGTGGGCGAGAATGCCGGGTTGAGCAGGCGCCGAATGCGGTGGTGCTCATCGCCTTCGAGCACCAGCAGATTCTTTGCCCACCATTCGTAGAACACCCCCGAGTGGACGCCGTGATGATCTGGCCACTGTGCGCTGCCCTGATTGAGGCTCGGGTGCTTGAGGAGCTCGGTGACTTCGCGGTAGCGGAGTACGCCGAAGCCATAGTTCGTGCGTGCGACCCAGCTCCGCGAGCGGGCGTCGCGCACCGCTTCCGAGTTCATCGCAAACTCTGGGGCGGCGATGTCGAGGTAGGGCAGATCAGTCTCCACCAGTGTTCCGGGCATTCGTACTCCTTTGTCGAACGTGGTCTCGCGCTGTCGCTGTGAGAGCCGGTAGCAAATAAGTTATCGATGAATGATTTAGTTTGCAAGACTTCCCAGCAATCACCAAAGCTCAATGAAATTGCTGTTCGTAAATCATTCACAAGATCCATGTTTATGGGTACACTCGGGTGCAGCCGCCGTGCAACGCCGCACGCAACGGCAGCCCCTGTCACACAAAGGAGCTGTGATGCCCTCCCCCTCCACACCACACATTGCCATCGTCGGCAGTGGTCCAGCCGGGTGCTACCTGGCAAGCGCACTGGTGCGCGTGCTCCCCGGCTGCGAGATCACCCTGTTCGACCGACTCGCGTCTCCGTACGGGCTCATCCGCTACGGCGTCGCCGCAGATCACCAGCACACCAAGGCGATCGCTCGACAGTTCGAACGGCTGTTCGCGAACCCGGGGGTGCGCTTCGCGGGCGACATCACGATCGGCCGCGATGTCACCCTCGCCGAACTCGAGGGAAGCTTTGACGCCGTGGTGCTCGCCACCGGCCGCAGTGCAGATCGCCCACTCCCCGTGCCGGGTGGCGACCTCCCCGGGGTGATCGGATCCGGCGCGATCACCCGCGCGCTCAATTCCCACCCCGGCACAGCTCCGCTCCCACCACTCGGCAGCGATGTAGTGATCGTCGGCGCGGGCAACGTGGCCCTCGACCTCCTCCGTTTCCTCGTGAAGGATCGCTCAGGGTACGCCGCAAGCGACGTCGCCGACCCCGTGCTCGAGGCCTATCTCGCCGACCCCGTGCAGCGCATCACAGTGCTGAGCCGTTCGGACGCGGCGCGCTCGAAAGGCGACCCCCAAATGATTAAGGAGTTGATCGCTCTCCCGCGAGGGCGCTACACGACGAGCGGCGCGATGTGCGCGCCCGAGCACGCACCGAGCAGCACCCCTGAGGCACGCACCCCTGAGTCCCGCACCGCAGAGGCTCGCACCGCCGCGTACACGGACCTCACCGCGCCGACTCGCGTCCCCACTGCGGGGCCGGATGTGCAGCTCATTTTCGGTGCGACGCCCGAGCGGGTGCGGGGTGATGGCCACGTCACAGCGGTCGACGTGCAGACCGGCGCCGGCCTGACCTCCATCCCGGCGACCGCCGTACTTACCGCGATCGGCTTCGACTCCGATCCCGCGGACGAGCTTGCGCGGCTGTGCGCGGCGCCCTCCCCCGAGAGTGGGCGTCTGCGCCCCGGCCTCTACCGCACGGGCTGGGCGAAGCGTGGACCGAACGGCGCGATCCCCGAAAACCGGGCGTGCGCGAAAGCGGTCGCAGATGAGATCGTTTCGGATATCGCAGCCGGGATGCTCGTACCCAACGCGGCGAAGCGTGGATTCGCGGCGCTCCCCGCCCACGTGCGCGAGCAGGCCATCACGTTCGCCCAGTGGGGCGCCCTTGATGCGCACGAGCAGGCCTCCGCTCACCCCGATCGGGTGCGACAGAAACTCACCGACCACGCCGAGATGGCCGCGATTGCACGCGGCACGGCTGACACACGGACCCCAGCATGAAAGGAACCCCGCCCGTGAAATTCACTGTTTTGTACGGCACCGAATCCGGCAACTCCGAGCTGATCGCCGAGGACCTCGGCGCGAAGCTGCGCGAGGAGCACGATGAGGTCGAGGTGTTCGACCTTCAAAACTTCGATCCGGCGGACCTCACCCCCGAGCGATTTGTGCTCGTCGTGTGCTCCACGCACGGCGAGGGCGATCCGCCCAACACGGCGCTCCCCTTCATTGAGGCGTTCGACGCCGCACCACCCGAGCTCACTGGCGTGCGCTACGCCGTGTTCGGCCTCGGGGATACGTTCTACGAGGAGACCTACAGCCAGGGCAGCGAGCACATCGATCGCCGCTTCACCGCCCAGGGCGCGGAGCGCGTCGGCGGGTACGGCCGCCATGACGCTTCCTCCTGGGACCTCGGGAGCGATGTCGCGCTCGAGTGGCTGCCCGGTGTGCTCGACGCCGCGAGCGTCACAGCCTAATCGAACGGTCGCTGCACGACGCCGGCACGCCGGCGCTCGGAACGGAGAACTCGAAGGTAGAACTCGGCCGAGCCGGCGCCACAGGCCACGGGACCCGAAGCACACACACACTTCGGGCCCCGTGGCCTGTTCGGACCTACGCGGAGTGCGCCGCCCGATCCCGCGCTCGCGTGACGAGCTCTCCGAAAATCCGCGCCCGGTCCACCGGATCAGCGGCCGGCTCCTCCGGGTGCCACTGCATGCCCACCACCCAGGAGGCGGCGCGGTGCTCGGTGCCCTCAATGATTCCGTCGTGTGCCCGCGCACTCACGCGGAGCTCGGGCCCGATCGTCGCGACGGCCTGGTGGTGCCCGTTTCGCACGATCGCACGCGTGCGCCCCAGGATGCGCGCGATCTCGGATCCCGGCTCGAGCAGCACCTCCTCATCGATGAAGAGCGGCGAGCGCCCGCGGTGCAGCGACCAGTTCTCGATGTCGCCGATCAGGGTGCCGCCAAAGGCCACGGCGAGGAGTTGCGATCCGCGACAGATTGCGAGCGTCGGCAGATCGCGCGCGACGCTCTCGCGGATCGCAGCGATACAGAACTCGTCCGCACGCCGATCAACGCCGTACTCATTCGCGGGCGGCGGACCGAAGTAGCCGTAGCACGCCCCGGCAACGTCGCCACCACCCAGGAACACGACCCCGCTGGCCTGCTCGAGCAGCTCCCGCTGGCCCTCCCGCCCGGGATCAGCAGAGTCGACCAAGCGCGGCCGACCTCCCGCAGCGCGCACCGCGTCGAATGCAATCCGAGTGAACGAGTCCTGCAGCTCGTGGGCGCCACGATCCATACCGGGGAAGGTGAGTGACACGACGAGCGGAATCAGCGGCCCGGCCGGATCCTCCTCCGTGGTGTCAAGGAACGGGGTCGGGTCGACAACGAGATCTGTCATGCGGGGTCCTTTCATTCGATGTTCACGCGGGTGTGCCCCCGACTCCGAAAAGCCAGGGGCACACCCGCGCGCAGGAAGAGCTACGCGACCGTCTTGATCGGCCCACTCGCGTCTGCGGCGGGCGCGTCGCCGCGCTGATACGCCTTCGAAGCGAGCATGTAGATCCAGCCGACGGCGATCACACCGACGGTCGTCATGATGAGGAGGTAGTCCTCGGTCCACCCGCCGCCGGTGGGGCGCGGCCAGAGAATGTTCACGACCGCGGCGACGCCCCAGGCAAGCGCGATGATGTTCACCGGGTATGCCCACTTGCCCAGAGTGAACTTGCCCGCCGGCTTCCAGCCCATGATCCGCGCACGGAGCGCCGCGAGCACCACTATCTGGAAGCCCATGTAGATGCCCACCGTGCCGAAGCCGACCATTGCGGTCAGCGCGTTCTCGAGCAGCAGCGAGAACAGCACAACGGCGGCCGGGAAAAGCGCCGCCATGAGCAGTGCGTTGTGCGGCACGTGGCGTCGCTCGTTGAACTTCGCCAGGAAGTGCGATGCAGGAAGGAAGCCGTCGCGGCCCATCGAGTAGATCAGCCGGCTTGCCGCGGCCTGCAGACTCGTAATGCAGGAGAGGAACGCGACAACGATGACGAACATCACGACAGGGAAGATCGGCCCGAACGCCTCGTGCAGCAGGCTGCCGATCGGGTCGACCGACTCTCCGCTCGCGACCGCCTGGAAGTTCGGCACCGCCAGCACGAGCGAGAACACCAGCAGGTTCGCGGCAAAACCACCGATGTAGAGCGTCATACGCATGGCGCGCGGCACACGGCGACTCGGATCCTTAATCTCCTCTGCGACGTCCCCGTTCGCTTCAAAGCCGTAGTAGGCAAACATGCCGATCAGCGCCGCCGCGGCGAATGCCCCGAGATACCCGCCGGGTGCATCATTCCCGATACCCTGATTGTCGAAGAAGATTGAGAAGTCGTGCTTGCGGTGGAACAGCAACAGGTACACGCTGATCACCACGGCGCCAATCATCTCCGCGATGAGGCCGACGGTTGCCGCGAGGCTCAGCACCCGGGTACCTGAGAAGTTGAGGATCGTCGCAATCACGAGCGTGCCGAGCGCGACCAGCACGGTGCCACCGGTACTCAGCTCAGCCCCAATCACCGACGCAACGAACGGGGCGGCGCCGTACGACACCGCGGCGATCGTACCGACGAGCGCGACAACGTAGATCCAGCCGTTCATCCAGGCCCACTTGCGGCCCCAGAGCCGCCGCGACCAGGGGTAGACACCGCCGGCAACCGGGTAGTTCGACACCACTTCTCCGAAGATCAGGGCGACGAAGAACTGCCCCACCAGTGCGATGACGAGCGCCCAGGCCATGGGTGGGCCGGCCTGGCCGAGAGAGATCGCAAACATCGAGTAGATGCCGGCGATCGGGGACAGGTACGTGAAGCCGAGCGAGACGTTGCCCCAGAAACTCATTTCACGCTTGAACGTGGTGTCGTACGAGTAGCCGAGCGACGCCAGGTGAGCGGCGTCCTCATCGTGCTCGAGGACAGAATTATCGTGTGTCATGGTCGCGTGGTACTCCCTTGTACGTCGACGGTGAAGTGACTCCCGCGGGCGAGAGCTGGAATTAACCTACATGTGAATGTTTTAATGGGCAAGCATTCGGTCAATGACATCGAAAAGGAAACGACGCGCCCGGCGAACGCCGTGCGCTTGTGCACACGTCACCGCCGGGCGCGCGGGATCGAACTCGCCTCAGAGCATCACGTAGAACTTCTCGAGCGGCTCCATGATCTCCCACGTGCCGCGCCAGCCGCGCGGAAACGAGGCAACATCGCCGACACCGAGCTCCACTGGACTACCTCCGGATTCCGTGACAACGAGCCGCCCGGCGAGCACATGAATCACCTCTCCCATCTCGATAAAGTCCCATTCCGAGATGCCGGGATCGCAGCGCCAGAACCCGGTGTGGATGCCACGCTCCGCGTCCGAGGTGAACTCTTCGAGCCAGGTCTGCTGCACGCCAGAGACCGATACTCCCAGCGGCGGACCAAGCGGACCGGCCGCCGGAATTCGATCAAATACTTCCGAAACACGAACGTGCTGCGTCATTGCAACCTCCATCACTCCGGACTCACCCTGAGTCCGCGGAGGTTTATCTTACATATAGTAAATGTTTTATCGTCGCGGAAGCGTCAAACCCACCAGGCACACGAGGATCGCGGCGAGCCCGGCAAAGCCCAGCACTCCGAGCCGCTCCCCCAGGAGCCACCAGGCGAGCAGCGCAGCAACGGCGGGCTCCGCGAGCGTCAGTGAGGTGGCTGCGCGAGCCGTGACACTCCGCAGCCCCGCACCAAAGAAGAGGTATCCCAGGAACATTGGCACGAGCGCCATGTACGCCCCAACAGCGAGGTTCTGCGAGTCCTCAATGAAGGGTGCCCCCGTTACGACAAGCACGGGAACGAGCAGCAGCCCTCCAACGCCAAACAGGCCCCCCATCGCGGCCCGGCTGCCCACCCCCGCCGCCATGAGCCGCCGCGCCGCCCACGTATAGACCGCGTAGCTGAGACCCGCGAGCAGCGCGAGGAGGATCCCCAGCGGCGCATGATCTCGAGCGGAGCCGCCACCGTCCAGAGTCAGCAGCAGCATGCCCAGCGCCCCAAAGCCGGCGCTGACCAGCCACCGCGCATCAAGTCGCGCACCGTCATAGACACGCTCGAGCACCGCGGCGCAGACAGGCCCTGCCGCGAGCGCGACGACGGTTCCAACCGCCACCCCAGCGAAATGCATCCCCGCATAGAAAGCGAGGGGGTAGATCGCCACTGCAATTGCCCCCACCGCGAGAAGTGGGACACGAGACCGAAGGATCCCCGCAGATGCGCGCAACTGCGGCACCGCAACCGCCGCCTGCAGGAGGCCGCCGATCCCCATGGCGGCCGCGCCGATCGCAATCGGGCCGGCACTCGGAGCGAACGCGGCCGCCGTGCCCGTGGTCCCCCAGAGCACCGCCGCAAGAAGCACAAACAGCGCTCCGCCGGTCGGCGAGAGCGACCGGGCGCGAGAGCTCTGCATATCCATACTGTAGTCGACCACCCAGGGGTGTACCATGTCACACGACATATCGACTCGACGACCACGCGGTCGATCCCCCCTGCCCCGAGGAGCGCTCTGCAATGATGCCGACCACCCACACGACTCCCATCGCGACGACCGACTACCACACCGCGGGTGAGCCCTTCCGAATTGTGCACGAGAACGGTCCGGTTCCTCCCGGTGGCACCGTGGGCGAACGTCGCATGGCGGCGATGACGAACGCCGCGGGTGCGGACTCGATCCGGCGTCTGCTCTGCCAGGAGCCCCGCGGGCACGCGGATATGTACGGCGGGTTCATCACCCCACCCAACGACGACGGCGCACACTTCGGCGTCCTCTTCTGGCACAAGGATGGCTTCTCGACGGCGTGCGGGCACGGCACGATCGCGCTCGGAGTATGGGCCACTGACACCGGGCTCGTTCCTTCAGACCCCGACGGGATCACCGAAGTGCGCATCGACGTACCGTCTGGACGAGTGGCGGCCCTCGTGGAGCGCGCTGGGGGCGCGCTCGTTCGCGCGACATTCCGCAACGTGCCCTCGCACGAGATCGCGCGCTCCGTACCCGTGTCGACCACGCGCGGCAACATCACCGCCGACCTCAGCTTTAGCGGCGCAATCTACGCGTCGGTCCGGGCGGCAGACCTCGGACTGTCGGTCGACCCCGCGCACTACACGGAGCTCATCGCGCTCGGCCGCGAGGTCAAGTGGGCGCTCAATGACTCCCCCGAGGCGCAGCACGCCGCGGACCCGCGCCTCTCCGGCGTGTACGGCACAATCATCTGGGACGACCTGGGCAAAAGCGAGGCCGGGCCCCGGCAGCGGAACATCACGATCTTCGCTGACGGTGAGGTCGACCGATCTCCCTGTGGCTCGGGAACAGGCGCCCGTGTTGCGCTGCTCGCGGCCGACGGCACACTCGCCGCGAGCGAGACCCTCGAGCACCGCTCCATCGTGGACACAGAGTTCTCGGCACGCTGGACCCCGGCGGCGACCCCCGCGCCAGTGCCGGTCGGCGCTGCCGCCAGCACCGCAGTCGACACGATGGCCGTCGCGTCGCTCGCCGCGCCGGTGGTCCCCGAGGTCTCGGGCACCGCGTACCGCACCGGCGAACACCGGTTCTTCCTTGACCCCGCGGACGCGCTCGGCGACGGCTTCGTACTGCGCTAAGGTCTCAAATCGGCGAAACCCCTGGACAGGCGCCGTTCCGAGTGCAACAGTTGACCCCCAAAGAGGGGTGATGGCATGCACACTTACACGTTTGTTCGTATTCGCGCGCTGCGCAGCCGCGAGGGCCTCACGCTCGAGCGCGACCACCGCGAGGTGATCCGCGAGCACGCCACACGAGGATGGGTATTCACGCAGGCAATTCCCTTCACTTCGGATCCCGAGCCCCACTGGGAGCTCGTGTTCGTCAAGGGAGAGTGAGCATGAAACATCCACTTCGCATTCTGCAGGCATTCACGCTGTTCTCGGCCGGCCTGTTCGGGCTCTTCGTGTTCATGGGCAACCTCATGGACTACGACTCGAACTACCAGTTCGTGAAGCACGTCCTCTCAATGGACGACACATTCGAGGGCAACGCACTCATGTGGCGGGCCATCGATATGCCCTGGGCGTGGACTGTCGGTTACATCGGAATCATCCTCGCGGAGGGCGTCTTCGCGTTCCTGGCGTTGGTCGGCGCGGTCAAACTCTTTCTGCGACGCAACGACGACATCCAGAGCTACAACGCGGCCCGCAGCTGGGGCTACGCGGCGTATGGTCTCGGCTTTGCAATCTGGTTCCTCGGGTTCATTGTCGTGGGCTCGGAGTGGTTCGCGATGTGGCAGTCGAGCACCTGGAACGGCAAGGACACCGCAATGGGCATCGTGACGCTGTGGGCCGGCTTCGCCGTGCTCCTGGCCATGAACGAGCCCGAGCGGGCGCCCGCGCACGCCTCGGCAGAGTAGCGGCAAGACACAGCAACGCAGCGGCGTCGGCGGCGGGGTGGGCTTCGGTCCACACCCTCCGCCGACGCCATTGCATTGCCCGCCACCACCCTGCTACAGTGTGCAATGTCACACGTCATACACACGGCCCGGATCGCCGGCCACTCGAAAGGATTCACACCGATGACCGAAAAGAAGCCATGGCACGGCGTCATCGTCGCCTCCGCGCTCCCCTTCACCGAGGACCTGGCGGTCGACTACGACCGCTTCGCGGATCACGTCCGTTTCCTCGCTGAAAACGGCTGCGACGGCATCGCCCCGAACGGCTCGCTCGGCGAGTACCAGAACCTCTCCGCCGAGGAGCGCGCGAAGGTCATCGAGGTTGCCGTCGACGCGGCACCAGAGGGCTTCTCGGTGATGGCAGGCTGCGGCGCGTACGGTGCGCTCGAATCGCTGCGCTGGGCCGAACAAGCCGCGGAGGCCGGAGCGGACTGCGTCATGCTGCTCCCGCCGAACACCTACCGCGCAAACCGCGAGCAGGTGAAGCACCACTACGCAACGGTCGCGCAGGCTGGTCTCCCCATCGTGGGCTACAACAACCCGATCGACACCAAGGTCGACCTCGTGCCCGACCTCATCGCGGAGATCCACGACGCCGGCCACATGGTGGGCGTCAAGGAGTTCACTGGCGATCCGCGCCGGATCTACCAGATCCAGGAACTTGCACCGAACATCGACATCCTCATCGGCACGGACGACAGTGTGCTTGAGGTCGGCATCGCGGGAGCGGTCGGCTGGGTGGCCGGCTACCCGAACGCGATCCCGCAGTCGACGGTTGAGCTCTACCGTCTGTCCACCTCGGGCAATGTGCAGGATCTCGAGCGCGCCAAGGTCATCTACCGCGACCTGCACAAGCTGCTGCGCTGGGACACGAAGACCGAGTTCGTTGAGTCGATCAAGCTCTCGATGGACGTGCTCGGCCTCTACGGCGGCCCGAGCCGCCCGCCCCGCCTCCCGCTGCCGCAGCAGGTGGCGGATCAGATCATCGCAGACACCCGCGAGGCCGCAGCGAAGGGCTACGACAAGTAGCCTGAGCCCAGCGGGTGTGGCCGGTCGCCTCACACGGGCGACCGGCCACACCCGACGTTCCTCACCCCGATCCAGCCGCAAGCCAAGGAGCCACATGCGTACCTCCCGCGTGTACCACGCCGTCGATTCGCACACCGAGGGCATGCCCACCCGCGTCATCACGGGCGGCGTCGGAGTGTTCCCCGGGGCCACCATGGCGGAGCGCCGCACCTGGTTCATGGAGCACAACGACGAGCTTCGCCAGCTGCTCATGTTCGAACCGCGCGGCCACGCGGCGATGAGCGGCGTGATCCTGCAACCGCCCACGCGGCCCGACGCCGATTGGGGCGTGCTCTACATCGAGGTGTCCGGCTGCCTGCCGATGTGCGGTCACGGCACGATCGGCGTGGCCACCGTACTCGTCGAAACAGGCATGGTGGAGGTGCAGGAGCCGATCACCACGATTCGACTCGACACCCCCGCGGGGCTTGTCATCGCGGAGGTGGCCGTCTCCGACGGGCATGCCGAGCGCGTCACCATCACGAACGTCCCCTCCTTCGTCGAACGGCTCGACGCGAGCGTCGAGGTGCCGGGGCTCGGCACGGTGCGCTACGATCTCGCCTTCGGCGGGAACTTCTACGCAATCGTGAAACTCGCAGAGCTTGGGATCGAGTTCCGCGCCGACCGCGCAAACAAAGATGAGCTGCTCACCGCGGGGCTTGCCATCATGGACGCCGTCAATGCCGCGGACGAGCCCGTCCACCCGGAGCGCGGCGACATCCGCGGCTGCCACCACGTGTACCTCGAAGCGCCGGGCTCAACTGCGGCCCACTCGCGGCACGCCATGGCGATCCACCCCGGCTGGTTCGATCGCTCCCCCTGCGGCACGGGAACGAGCGCGCGCATGGCCCAGCTGCACGCGCGGGGCGAGCTCCCGCTGCACCAGGACTTCATCAACGAGTCGTACATCGGCTCGCAGTTCACCGGCCGCCTGGTCGCCGACGCGGAGGTCGTCGGCCGCACCGCGGTCGTGCCGACCATCACCGGTCGCGCCTGGGTCACCGGCACCGCCCAATACTTCCTCGATCCGAGCGATCCGTTCCCGAAGGGGTTCTTGCTATGACCACTCTTCCGTACTTCGACGCCGCAGCGGTGCGGCGGGCCCTGCCCTTCGAACGCGCGATGACCGCGATCGCCGACGGCCTGCGTGACGGCATCGATCCCGAGCTGGATGGGCCGCGGTTGTTCAGCCCCGCCCCCGACGGCGAGTTTCTGCTCATGCCCGCGCAGGGCGCCGAGTTCAGCGGACTCAAGGCGCTCACGGTCGCGCCGCAGAACCCCGACCGCGGGCTCGAAAAGATCCAGGGGCTCTACATCCTCTACTCCTCGGACACGCTGTCGCCCGTTGCAGTGCTGGAGGGCGCGAGCCTCACCGCGATCCGTACCCCGGCAGTCACGCTGATGGCGGTGCGGCACCTCGCCGAGATCGCCCCCGCACCCTTCCCCGCCGAGCCCCACGTGCTCGTCTTTGGCGCCGGCATCCAGGCCATCGGGCACATCCAGGCCACGCTCGCCGCGTTCCCCGGGGCGAGCGTCGACGTGATCGGCCGGCGCCCCGAGCGCATCGCAGCCGTGCAGAGCGAGTTCCCGCAGCTCGGGATCCGGGATCGCGGCGATGACGCCGACGCCGCCGTCCGCGAGGCCGACATCATTCTGTGCGTCACGAGCGCCAGCACCCCGCTCTTCGACGGCGCGCTCGTGCGCGACTCCGCGATCGTCGCCGCAGTGGGCACGCACGGCCGGGAGCTCCGCGAGGTGGACGACGCGCTCGTGACCCGCGCGGACATCGTGGTGGAGGGTCGCGCCTCGGCAGAGCGCGAGAACGGCAACCTCGCCACCGCGCTCGACGCGGCCGCGTGGGCTGCCGAGACCGCGCCGCGCAACCTGCAGGAGCTCGTGCGCGGCGAGGTGACACGCACCCCCGGTCGGCCAGCCTTCTACAGCGGAGTCGGCATGTCGTGGGAGGATCTGATCTGCGCCTCCACTGTCTTCTCTGACGCCCGGTAGCGCACGATTCGCTGAGGAGTTCACATGTCACCGCTTCCCACCGCCCCCGAGCAGCCGTCGCCGTGGACGCCGCTCGAGCGGCCCATGAACCTGCGCGAGACCGTGCTCGAGCAGCTGCGCACCGCCATCATCACCGGGCGGCTCGCGGAGGGCGAGGTCGTTTCCGCTCCGTCGCTCGGCCAGGCACTCGGAGTCTCGGCCACCCCGGTGCGCGAGGCGATGATGGATCTCGCGCGTGAGGGCCTTGTCGAGACGATCAAGAACAAGGGTTTCCGCATCACCAAGATGAGCCCGGAGGATCTGCGAGATCTCACCCAGATCCGGCTGCTGCTCGAGCCACCGGCCATGCACTTCGTGGTGGGCAACATCCCCGCGGAGGTGCGGAGCGAGCTCGACCGGCTCGCCGCCGAGTGCCTGAGCGCGGCGGAGAGCGAAGACCTTGAGGGGTATCTGCGCAGCGACCGCGAGTTCCACGCACTGCTCCTCACGCGCACCGGGAACCCGCAGCTCGTTGATCTGGCTACATCGCTGCGCACCCGCACGCGCCTCTACGGCATCGCGACACTGGCCCGCGAGGGGCGTCTTGCGGACTCCGCACGCGAGCACCAGGAGCTGCTCGAAATCCTCGGGCGCGACGACGCTGCGGGCGCCGAGCGGCTCATGTGCCAGCACATTGGTCACGCCCGCTCCATCTGGGCCACCGGCGGCACCGACGACAGCGCCACGGCGCACCCCGCGGACGCGGCGACCAAGCCACCCCGATCAGAAGCCGAGCCCGAATGAATCGCACCTCAGACGTCCTGATCATCGGCGCCGGCATCATCGGCGCCGCCACCGCCTACTTCGCCACACGGGCGGGCCTCTCGGTCACGGTGCTCGAGCGGGATCTGCCCGCGGGCGGCACCACCTCGCGCTGCGAGGGCAACATCCTCGTCTCCGACAAGGAGCTGGGCCCCGAGCTCGCGCTGACGCAATACTCCCTCGGCATCTGGAAGGGCGAGCTCGCCGAACACCGCGACCTCTGGGAGTTCGAGTCGAAGGGCGGCATCATCGTCGCCTCCCGCGAGTCGAGCCTCGCCTCGCTCGAACGATTCTCCGCAGCGCAGCGGGGATTCGGGATCGCCTCCGAGCGCCTCGACGCCGCGGGACTCCGCGAGCTCGAGCCGCACGTCACGGACCGCGCGCTGGGCGCCGCGTTCTACCCCGAGGACAGCCAGGTACAGCCGATCCTCGCTGCCTCACATCTCCTCCGCCTCGCACGCGAGGCCGGCGCGACTCTCGTCACACGTGCCCCGGTCACCGCGCTGCTGCGTTCGGGCGAGCGCGTCACGGGAGCCTGCACGCCGCGCGGCGATTTCTCCGCGTCCCACACGGTGAACGCTACGGGCACCTGGGCGGGTGAGATCGGAGCGCTCGCTGGCGTGAACGTGCCGGTGCTGCCGCGCCGCGGTTTCGTGCTCGTCTCCGAACCACTCCCCAAAATGGTGCACCACAAGGTGTACGCCGCCGAGTACGTCGACAATGTCGGCAGCTCCGACGGGGGGCTCCAAGCCTCCCCCGTTGTCGAGGGCACGCCGGCAGGCACGATCCTCATCGGCTCGAGCCGCGAGCGCGTCGGCTTCGACTCCACAGTCAGCCCCGCGGCCCTCCGCACCATCGCGCGGAACGCCATCGAGCTCTTCCCGTTCCTCGAGCGCACCCGGATCCTGCGCCACTACCACGGCTTCCGCCCGTACTGCCCGGACCACCTCCCCGTGATCGGGCACGACCCGCGCGCGCCCGGCCTGTGGCATGCAGCGGGTCACGAGGGCGCCGGCATCGGGCTCTCCGCCGGCACGGGAAAGCTCCTCGCTCAGGCCCTGTCTGGGGCCACCCCCGATCTTGATCTCACACCATTTCGCCCCGAGCGCTTCACCGAGGAGGCCGCAGCATGACCGACAGCTCCGCCACACGGCCTCGCGTGCTGCGCGCCACCTTCGACGGTGAGCCGCTCGAGGCGCCTGCGGGAGCGAGCGTCGCCGCCGCGCTCCTCGCGTCCGGGCGCACCGCCTGGCGCACCACGCGCACGGGGGCCCCGCGGGGCCTGTTCTGCGGCATTGGCGTGTGCTTTGACTGCATCGTCGACATCAACGGAGAGTCCGGCCAGCGCGCGTGCATGATCCCGCTCGAGGAGGGGATGGACGTGGCACCCGCCGGGAGCTGCGCTGCACGCGCGAATGCGTCCGCCGAGCAGGCCGCGGGCCTGCGAGACGCTGACCTGCGAGATACAGACCTGCGAGACGCAGACCTCCGAGATGCGCAGGCGGACCGCGCATGAGCGGGCAGCTGCGCCCCACCGGCGCCGCACCGCGCTTCGACGTGGTCATCGTGGGTGCGGGGCCTGCCGGCCTCGCTGCTGCGGCGAGCGCGCTTGAGGGCGGTGCGCGCGTGTGCCTCATCGACTCGAGTGCGCAGGCGGGCGGCCAGTACTGGCGGCACGCGTCGGAGGCCGCGGGCGTGGTCGACGACGGGGCGCTGCACCATGATTGGCGCAGCTACCTCGAACTGCGCGCCGACTGCGATGCGGGTATCGCGGCGGGGCAGCTCACCACGCACTTCGCGACGAGTGTGTGGTCGGCACGCCGCGACGCCGACGGCTTCGCGCTGGCGCTTACTCCCGCGTCCGGCGCACACTCCAGCGGGGACTCCGAGGGCGGGGATGCAGAGGGTGCCGCACCCGCGCTCGTGCGCGGGGCACGCCTCGTGCTCGCAACCGGCGGCTACGATCGCCAGCTCCCGGTTCCCGGCTGGGAACTGCCCGGGGTGATGGCCGCGGGCGGCATTCAGGCGTTCTTGAAGCAGAACCGAATGCTGCCCGGCGCCCGCTTCGTCATCGCGGGCACCGGTCCCTTCCTCCTTCCCGTGGCGGCGGGCATCGCGCAGTGGGGCGGCGAGGTCGCTGCCGTGTGCGAGTCCACCAACCTCACCGGGTGGCTGCCGCGCGCACACCGGGCGCTCGGAGTTCCGGCGAAGGGAATCGAAGGCGCGGAGTACATCGCCGCCTTCGTGAAGCACCGCATTCCCTACCGGGTACGCACGGTCGTCACCGAGATTCTCGGGGAGGATCGCGTCGAGGCCGTGCGCACCGCACGTGTCGACCGCGCCGGGCGCGAAATCGCCGGCAGCGCGCGCGTGATCGACGACGTCGACGCGGTGGGCCTCGGCTGGGGCTTCACCCCGCAACTTGAGCTGCCCGTGCAGCTGGGCGTCGCCACTCGCGTCGATGTGGACGGTTCGCTCATCGCCGAGGTTGACGCGGCACAGCGCTCGTCTGTCCCCGGGCTGCTCCTTGCGGGCGAGCTCACGGGCGTGGGCGGCGCGGCGCTCGCCGTGCTGGAGGGGCGGATCGCCGGCCGCGTGGCCGCAGCCGAGGCCCGAAATGAGCGCAGGCTCGCAGCGAGCAGCGCAGAGCTTCGCGCGGTGCGCCGTCAGCGCGCGTTCGCCGAGGCTATGCACCTCGCGCACCCGGTTCCCGCTGGCTGGGCGGAGCGCGTCACCGACGACACGCTCGTCTGCCGCTGCGAGGAGGTGCCCGCGGGCGAGCTCCGGCATGCGCGCGGCACGCTCGCGAGCGGCGATTCGCGCAGCCAGAAGGGCGTCACGCGCGCGGGGATGGGCTGGTGCCAGGGACGCGTGTGCGGCTTCGCGGTGTCCTGCCTGGCCGCGGACGGCGCGGCATCGGCCGATTCGCTTGCCCAAAACGCGAAGCGCCCCGTTGCGCAGCCGCTCTCGCTCGGTGAGATCGCTGATCTTGCCGACGCAGATCTCGCCAACAGCTGAGCCCAGCCGTCGGCGAGATCACTCGCGGTGCCCTACGCGCCGAGATAGGCCTCGATGACGCGCGGATCGCTGGCGAGCTCGGCCGCAGCGCCCGACATCGTCACCCGCCCCGACTCCAGCACATACGCACGGTGCGCGATCTTGAGCGCAGCGCGCGCGTTCTGCTCGACGAGCAGCACGGTCGTGCCCTCGGCGTTCACCGCGCGAATGATGTCCATCACCTGCTGCACGATGAGTGGGGCGAGCCCCATTGAGGGTTCGTCGAGCAACAACAGCTTCGGGCCGCCCACGAGCGCGCGCCCGAGCGCGAGCATCTGCTGCTCGCCGCCCGAGAGCGTTCCGCCTTGCTGATCTCGACGCTCGGCAAGGCGAGGCATGAGCTCGTAGGCGTGTGCCGCACGCTCGGCGATGAGCTTCTGATCCTTCACGAGATACCCACCGAGCAGCAGGTTCTCGTGCACGGTCATCGTTGAGAAGATGCGTCGCCCCTCCGGAATATGGAGCAGCCCCGCTCCCACGATGTCCCAGGGGTGCAACTTGGTGAGGTCGTGCCCGCCCCAGGCCACGGCACCGCTCTTCGCCCGGACCAAGCCTGAGATGAGGGAGAGTGTCGAGGTCTTGCCCGCACCGTTGTTGCCGAGCAGCGAGACGATCTCGCCCTCGCGCACCTCGATGCTGAGATCCCGCAGCGCATGCACCCGGTTGTAGTACAGCTCGACGTGTTCCAGCGTCAGCGTGCTCATGCGTCTTCCTCCCCGAGATAGGCGGCGATGACGAGCGGGTCTTGCTTGACCTGCTCGGGCGTACCGTCCGCGATTTCCTTGCCGTAGTTCAACACCACGATTCGCTCCGACACCTGCATCACGAGCCCCATGTCGTGTTCGATGAGCACGATGCTCACCCCGAGATTCCGAATACGGCGGATGAGCGCCATGAGCTCGTTCTTCTCGGAGTGGTTGAGCCCCGCGCCCGGCTCGTCGAGCAGCAACAGCTTCGGCTGCGTCGCGAGCGCGCGTGCGATCTCGACGCGGCGCTGCTCCCCGTACGGCAACTGGGTGACGAGCAGCTCATCGTCCGCCCGGAATCCCACGAAATCGAGCCAGCCCCGCGCATCCTCTGCGCACTGCGCCTCACTGCGGCGGAAGCGCGGCGTGTGCAGCATCGCGTCGAACACGTTCTGCCCAAGGTGGGCGTGCATGCCGGTCTTCACGTTCTCGAGCACCGTCATGTCAGTGAAGAGCCGCACGTTCTGGAACGTGCGGGCCATGCCGCGCGCGGTGATCGCCGACGGCTTCTTGCGTGTCACGTCCTCACCGTCGAACTCGACCACTCCGCGGTTCGGTCGGTAGAAGCCCGAGATGCAGTTGAACGCGCTCGTCTTCCCCGCGCCGTTCGGCCCGATCACGGAGACAATCTCGCCCTCGTGGACGTCGAAACTCAGCCCGTCAACGGCTTTGATCCCACCGAACGCCACCGCGAGATCGCGCACGCTCAGGATCACCGGTTGCTCGGGTGCCGACCGTGCCGTGCCGGCCGGGTCGGCGGAGACAGCGTTCGCGCTCATCGGGGATCCCCCTCTTCAGTCAGTTCGCCGATCACCGGCGCGGCCGCGGTGGGCGGCACCTGTGGAATCTCGCGCTTCTTCAGGAACGGCAGCACCGCGTTCGCGGGCCAAATCCCCTTCGGGCGGAAGATCATCGCGATCACGAGCAGCACACCGAAGAGCAGGAAGCGCCACTCGGAGAACTCGCGCAGCAGCTCGGGCGCGAGGGACACGAAGAGCGCGCCAATGATCACGCCCGGCGTCGATCCCATGCCGCCGAGCACCACGGCCATGAGCACGAGTGCCGAGTAGAGAAATTCAAAACTGTTCGGTGAGATGGCGCTCAGGTGGCTCGCCATGAGCGTGCCGGCGAAGCCGCCCCACACCGCACCGATGATGTACGCCGCGAGCTTGGTCTTGTAGCCGTTGATGCCCATCGCCTCGCTGACGTCCTCGTCGTCACGCACGGATTTCCAGGCTCGGCCGAGCTTGCCGCGTCCGAGCCGGGCAACCGCCACAACCGCGATCCCAATCCCCACAAACAGTACGAAGTAGTAGAAGAGAATCTTTGGCCCGAAATGGATGCCGGCGATGTCGAGCCCATCGGCGAACGACCAGCCGAAGAACGACCAGGTGGGGATCCCGTGGATGCCCGACGGGCCACCCGTGATCTGGAGGTTGTTCGCAGTGATCCGAATAATCTCGCCGAAGCCGAGCGTCACGATCGCGAGGTAGTCGCTGCGCAGTCGCAGCGTCGGCCCGCCGATGATCACGCCGGCGATGATGCACGCGACGATCACGAGCGGGATCGTCTCGAGCATCGAGAAGCCGAACTGCGTGGTGAGAATGCCGCTCGTGTAGGCACCCACGGCCATGAACGCGATGTACCCGAGATCGAGGAGGCCGGCGTAGCCGACCACTACGTTCAGGCCCATCGCAAGGATGATGTAGATCATCGCCGAGGTGAGAATCGAGATCAAGTACGGCGTCGCGGTGATGAACGGAAGCACCGCTGCCGCGACAAAGAGCACAAGGCCCACGAGTTTCATGAAGCGCTCGGGCGCCAGCACCCCGCTCACCGCGGGCGGCCGCTCAATGAAGGGCTTGGGCACCTGGAGTCGGTGCTGTTTGGACTGTGCCATGATCAGACCCTTTCCACTACGCGCTCGCCGAGAATCCCGGTGGGTTTGAACACCAAGAAGAGGATCAAGAAGCCGAACGCAAAGACGTCACGCCACTGGCCGCCGAGCCAGTGTGTGCCAAACGATTCGAGGAGGCCCAGCACGAGGCCGCCGAGCATGGCACCGTAGAGGTTGCCGATGCCGCCGATCACTGCCGCGGTGAATGCCTTGAGCCCGATGACGAAGCCCATCAGGAAGTCGATCGTGCCGTAGTACGCGGCGGCCATCACTCCCGCGGCGCCAGCGAGCGCGGAGCCGATGAAAAAGGTGCGCGAGATCACGCGGTTGACGTTCACTCCCATGAGCAGCGACGCCTTCTGGTCGAGGGCGATCGCGCGCATGGCCCGGCCCTCTCGGGAGTGCATCACATAGCGCTGCAGGAAGAACATGAGGAGCGCGGCAACCAGCATGAGCACCAGCTGCGGCATGGTGATGCGGGCGCCGAACACATCGATCGGGGTACCCGCGAGTCGTATCGGAAACACGAGCGGGCTGGCCCCGAAGACCTGGCGCACCGAGTACTCCAGGGTGAAGGAGACGCCCACCGCAGTGATGAGCGCCGCAAGCCGCGGGCTCGTGCGAAGCGGACGATAGGCGACGCGCTCGATCATCACGCCGATGCCGCCGGTGAGCAACATCGTGATGAGCAACACCAGCAGCAAGATTGGGATCGAGCCCAGGCCAAACAGCCCGGTAACGCCGCCAAGGATGACGAATGCCAGGAACGATCCGAGCATATAGAGGTCGCCGTGCGCGAAGTTCAGCAGTTTGATGATGCCGTAGACCATGCTGTAGCCGAGCGCGACGAGGGCGTAGAAGGAACCGACGAAGAGGCCGTTCCAGATCAGTTGAAACACGTTTCCGCCTTTGCAGTTTCGTGGGAGCGGGGTGGGCGGCGGCGCTGCGGAGAAATCGCGCGCCGCCGCTCAGCGGGATCGCCCAGTGAGCGCTGGGCGATCCCGGTCCGCATTAGTCCTGCAGGCTGTCCTTCATCACGAACGCACCGCCATCGCCCGTGGGCTCGACGATCACGAAGCCGCCGCTGCCCTCAAGCGTTCCCTCCTTCGTGAAGGTGGCGGGGCCCGAGAAGAGCGGGAAGCCGTCGAGGCCAGCGATCGCCTTCGAGACCGCGTCGCCGTCCGTCGAGCCGGCCTGGGTCAGCGCCTCCGCAGCGACGCGCACCGCGTCATAGCTCTGGGTCGAGTACGGGCCCGGTGCCGCGTTGAAGCTTGACTGGTAGTTCGCGAGCCACTTGTCCGCGCCCTCGAGCATGTCGGGAGTCTGCGTGAAGGATCCCACCACGCCGTCGGTGTACTCCGCGCCGGCAATCGCAGCGAGCTGCGCGTCGACGGACCCGTCGCCCACCATGATGGTGCCCTCGTAGCCCGCTTCGCGGAGCTGACGGATCAGCAGACCGCCGGCCTGGTAGTAGCCGGTCCACACGATGAAGTCGGGCTTCGCGCTGAGCACGTTGTTCACGTTGGCCGCGAAGTCCTTCTCATCGGGGTTCACAGAGTCGGTCTTCACGACCTCGAAGTCGCCGTCGCTCTTCGCCTGCTCGATCACCGAGTTTGCGAGATCCTTCGAGTAGTCGGTGTTGTCGTCAATCACCGCGGCCTGTTTCGCGCCGACCTTGTTCGCGTACTTCACGATGGCTGCCGCCTGCTGAGACCCCGTTCCGTTGATGAGGAACGCGCCCTGCCCCACTAGGGCGTTCGAGTTTGCGGCGGGGATGATCATCGGAACGCCTGCCTCGGCAAAGATCGGCAGCGTGGGCAGCGTGGCGCCCGAGCAGTAGCCTCCGACCGACACGGAGATACCCGCGGTCACGAGCTTTTGCGCGGCAGCAACCGAGGCGGTCGCGTCGCAAGCGTCGTCTTCCACAACCAGTTCGAGGTCACGGCCGTCGACGCCGCCGTCGGCGTTGATCTCGTCGATCGCCATCTGGGCGCCGTTCTTCATGTAATCGCCGAAGGCCGCTTCCGAGCCGGAGAAGGGCGCGAGCATGCCGAGCTTGATGGGGCCGTCCGAGGAGCTCGCGTCTCCGCCGCCCGCGAGGCCGCCGGAGCACCCGCTCAGCGCGAGGGCTGCGGTGACAGCGAGAGCGCCGGTGGCGGCGATACGACGGGACCACGATGTGTGGGGTGCAGACATGGGGTCTTCCTTTCCTGATGCTTCGTTGAATCACACGGAAGAGTGATGCGTGCGGCGCGGTCATTGCGCCATGTGCAATATTACACAGCACGCTCACAGATGGAACCCCTCTTGTCAACAACCTCCACCATCTGGGATTTCACCGAAGCAGCTTTCCTTATTGGTCGACCGCCCAGTAATATGAGGTATCCCCTCCCCGATTCAAAGGAGTTTCGAATGACCACCTGGCGCATGCCGATCGAAGGACACGAGCAGGAGCGCCTGTGGCTCGCCTGGCCCACCAGCGGGTACACGCTCGGCGAGACCGAGGCAGAGGTCGAGGAGGCCCGCAGCACGTGGGCAGCCGTGGCAAACGCAGCGAGCGAGCACGAGGCCGTCACTGTCGTGGTGAACCCCGGCGATGAGGCCGTCGCCTCCCGCTACCTGTCCGGCCAGATCGACCAGCTGATCGCCCCACTCGACGATGCCTGGATGCGCGATATCGGCCCGAGCTTCGTCATCGGGGATGACGGGCAGCTCGGCGCCGTGAACTTTGTGTTCAACGGCTGGGGTGCGCAGGACTGGGCCAGCTGGGAGAACGATCAGCACATCGGCAAGATTGTCGCCGAGGCCGCCGGGGCCCAGCGGATCGACTCGAAGATGGTCAACGAGGGCGGCGGCATCCAGGTTGATGGCGCCGGCCGAGTCATCATCACGAAGACGGTTCAGCTCGATCCGGGCCGCAACCCGGGATGGTCGGCCGAGCAGGTCGAGGCCGAGCTGCTCCGCACCATTGGCGCCGAGAGCGTGCTCTGGCTCCCCCGCGGGCTCACGCGCGATCACGACACCTTTGGTACGCGCGGGCACTCCGACATCCTCGCGGCGTTCACGACCCCCGACGTGTTGCTGATGCACCGTCAGGACGCAGCCTCACACCCCGATCACCCCATCGCGCAGGCCAACCGGGCGGCTGCGGAGGAGTACCGGAGCGCCACCTCGGCAGGGTTCGAGATCCTGGATCTCCCCGCACCCGAGACGCTGCGCGACGCTGAGGGATACGTTGACTACAGCTACATCAATCACGTCGTCATCAACGGGGCGGTCCTGGCCTGCTCGTTCGATGACCCGGCCGACGACCGCGCGCTTGCAACGCTGCGCGAGGTCTACCCGGGCCGCGAGGTGATCGGCATCGACGCACGGCCGCTCTTCGCCCGCGGCGGCGGCATCCACTGCATCACCCAGCAGCAGCCGAAGGTCGCGTAGCTCCTCGCACCTGTGCGCTGCGGGTTCCTACGCGGAACCCGCAGCGCATTCTTGTGCCACGCCCCACTTTCACCCTCTTCTTGAGGGTGAACTGACTTTCCAGAGCGGGATCAGGAGTTCCTCACGGTACCGTGTTTTGCCGCGTGTTTCCGCGGTTTTCTGGGCTCTGAATGTCAGTGGTCCCTGCTTGAATGAGCACATGACCACCACCCGAGGTTCTCCCCCTACTGGCTCACCGCTCGCGCCCCGCCGGGCTTCCCGGGTGCGCTTCCAGAAGACTCGCGCGGCTCACACTTCTGCTCCACCCCAGCCGCCGGAGTTCGACCCCACCGAGCTCATCACCAAAGCGTTCGCGTCCGCCGCCCCCGGTGTCATCCCACCCGTGTTTTCTGCTCGGGTAGTCGATGACGTGGTCGGCATGCTGGAACAGTTCGACCGCTTCCAGAACATTCTCACCGCCGCACGCCTGAACGTGCTTTCCTTCGCGATGGAGACCGCGGTGCACCGTGCCCCTTCCGGAAGCGGCGACATCCCGTACCGGTCGTTGCGTGCCGAGATCGCGACCGCCCTCCACCAGAGCGAACACATCGTGGAACGCGATCTGAACCTTGCGACCGCGCTCACGATGCGTTTCCCCGCGACTCTGCCACGCATGCTCACCGGAAAGGTCTCTCCCGAGCATGTGCGCGCACTCGTGGAATCCGCGGACGCGTTGGGCCTTGGGCAGGACCCGGATTCGGTGCGTGTGCGGGGCAGGTACGAGGCGGAAGTGTTGCGGCGTGCTGAGTCACAGACTCCGCAGCGTTTGCGGCCGATCGCGCGGAAGCTTGCCCGTGAACTCGCGAGAACGTTGCCGAAGCCGGCCCCGTTCCCGGGCGTTGACCCCACGATCGATGACCCATCCACTACTGACCCATCCAGCCCCGGCCCAACGAGCACCGATCCCGACGGCACCGACCCGAACGGCCTCGACCCCAACAGCCCCGGCCAGACCGGCGCCACCCCTGCTCCTTCCCCGGAGTGTGAGCGAAAAGTGTGGGTGCGTGATCATGAGAACGGGATGGCGGAGCTGGTGGCGTTCATGCCGTCACCTGTGGCGTATGCCATTCATGATCGTTTGACGCGGCTCGCGAAGTCCGCGGAGGTCACCGAGCACCAACTCGCCCGCACCCTCACTGGTCGCGATGGCCTTTCCGCGGGTGCAGGCACCGGCACCGGCACCGGCGCCGTCACGGGTGAAGCGTCACCCGCACACACCACGCACAAGCCCCAGGGTGTGAGAGCACAGAGCGTCGCAGAACGCCGGCGCATGCTCCGGGAACTCGGTCCGGGCATGAAAGGTGGGCGTCCCGGGGTGCGAGAGATCCGGGCAGGGCTCCCCAAGCGCAGCCGCGCGCAGACTCGCACGGATGTGCTCCGGGACCTGCTCCTTGCCGGGGATCCGATGCGGCTGGTTGCGGGGTCTCCGGAGGAGGCGGTGCGGGCGCACATCCAGGTCGTGGTGACCACCAGAACACCCCCACCAAACGACAGCGCTGCTCCCGTGCCTGGTGCCCAGGCCGCGAAGCCCACAGCCACCGACCAGACCGCCTCTGGCACAGCACCATCCGCGCAGCCGGAGTTCACGGATGCCGAACTCATCGGGTCCGGACCCGTCGACCCCGAACAGATCCGCGGCTACGCAGGCCACGCCGACTTCTGGGAGAACGTCACCGTGTCCGGTGAGACCGGCGACGTGCTGAGTGTGGACCGGTACCGGCCCAGCGCACAGATGCGCCGCTTCCTCGGGGCCCGCGACCTGCACTGCAGGTTCCCCGGCTGCCGGGTGCCGGTGAACCGATGCGATATCGACCACACCATCCCCGCAGCAGATGGCGGCACCACATCAACAGACAACCTTGCACACCTCTGCCGAGGCCACCACACCATGAAGCACAACTCTGACTGGGACCACCGTTTGTTGTCGGACGGGACAATGCGCTGGCGATCCCCAACCGGACGCGTGTACGACGACGAACCGCCAAGCCGGGTGAGGTTCCAGAAACACGACAACACCGGAACACCACCACCATCACCGCAACCACCGGCGCGTTCATCGGCACCGCAGGCTGCAGCACCGACATCACCGATGTCACCGCCGGCCGCAGCACGGGTCCGGCCGCCCGCGCGAACAGCCCGGCCCCTCGTGCTGCCGGGGCCAGTCGCCAAAGACGACGACCCCGACGACCACCCGTTCTGAGTCAGACGGAATGGCAGAGTTCACGCCACCCCAATACGGCTCAGCCCGCGTTCTCGCTGCGTCGAGCGGTGCGTGCACGAGCGATCAGCACGGCTCCGCCACCCGCAACCCCCAGCACACCAAGCGCAGCCACAGCCCAGAACGCTGCGCCGTCACCACCGGTATGCGCAAGCGGCTCCGCGGAATTCGCACCGGCCCGAGGGTTGGGCGCCACCTCCGGGGTGACCTCGGGGGACACGCCGGGCTCCGGCTTGGGCTCGGGCTTCGGCTCAGGCTTGGGTTCCGGCTTCGGCTCAGGCTTGGGTTCCGGCTTGGGTTCCGGCTTCGGCTCCGGAGTGACGGTCGGTGCCGGCGAGGTCACCTCGAGAATGCGTACGGCCGGGTCGGCATCGCTGAAGAGCGCCGGGGCGCCTGCAGCGAATACCACGCGATCCCCGGCACGATTCGCCGTGAGGTCCGCAAACGAACGTCCCAGACGAGTATCAGCGTGGCTCCCGACGATGAGCGCTGCCCCCGTCTGCTCCGAGTCCTTCGAAAGCAGCGAGGACGCATCGAAGACTCCGGCCTGCGAGACACCAGCGCGTCCGTCGACAAGGGCACGCGAGTCAAGCGCCACCACGTAGCCCGAGCCCTCGCGATCCGGGTCCGGAGATCCGTCCATTCCGCCCATGAGCAGCATGGCCCAGCCCTCCATCGGCACCGCTCCGACCGCGTGCCCGAAGTGGTCGCCCGACGCGATGCCGTTCACCCACCAGCCACGCTGCTCATCGGTGCCCGCGGCGCGCACTGCCGGTCGCTCAGCGTCGAGAGGATCGGTGTGCACGTTCACGCCGTCGGGCCCGCCCGTCACGACGACAGCGCTCCCGGTCTTCGGATCGTCCGATTCCCCACCAATGAGCAGATCGTCGAAGCCGTCCCCCGTGATATCACCAAGCCCCACGGTGGAGGTACCGAGCAAGTCATAACCTCGCGGCGGACCATCGATGCGGAAGCCGGGCACCGGATCCGCACCAACCGTCACATCCGCACTGAGATCAGTCAGCACCCAGATCGCTCCGGTCGCGAAGCTTCCCGCGCCGGGCGCACGCCAGGAAGCCGCCCCGACCGCGAGATCGTCCCGACCGTCACCGTTCATGTCCCCGGCACGGCTCACGGAAACGAGGTCGATCCCCGCCCCAGAGACTCGAGGGCCCGCGGTCTCGGCAAGCGCCACCTCGGCGCCGAGCGTCTCCGCGTTCAAGATTGTAACCACCCCGCTCGTGTCGGTCACTGCGACCTCGTCGCGGCCATCTCCGTCAATATCGCCCACTCCGTTTGCGCGGGTGATGCTTCCGAGCACCACATGGCCACGATCTCCGAGTTCATCGAGGCGCACCTCCCCGAAGTCGCGGGCCCCGTACACGATGAATGCACCCGCCGCCTGGGCCACGGCGACCAGGTCGTCGATCCCGTCACCATTCACGTCACCGGCGCAGCGCACGTCAAGGCCGCCCATCATGTTGCGCGACGTGTCGATCACACGAATCGGCTCGACATCCTCGACCCCCGCCGAGCCGCCAGTGTGATCGGCTCCCAACATCACGTAGGCCCCGGTTGCGCCGGGGGTCATGTCAAAGGTCGCGTAGGTGCCAACCGCAAGGTCTGGCACTCCGTCCCCGTTCACGTCGCATCGGGCCTGCGACGCCGTCGAACCAAACGCAGATCCATTGGGCCCGGTGATCGTCCGGTCCCCAGTGACCGAAATCACGGAGCCTTGCGTCTCGGCGGGCAGCGATGCGGTCGACGGTGCGGCCAACGCGGGAGTCGCCGTGAACGCAATACCGGGCACCGCGAGAGCAAGCGCAAGCGCCGTGAGTGGGCGAGCGCGGCGGCTCGTCCGCAGTTGATGATTCACAAGGGTCCTTTCGGGCAGAAGTAGAAACACCGCGCGAGCGGCGATTCAGCATACCCTTACCTTGATCTGATGATTCAACTCACGTCAAGACCGGCGAGTCGCGGGCGGCACACAGTCGCACTTCCGCACACTCGCCCGCACTTGCACTGTTCGGAACTGGCAGCCCCACCATTGCCAGCGCGTGAGACACTGGGCGCGGCCGCGTCTCGCCTGGAGTGGGAACCCTGGCCACTGCCGCTTCGCGCGCTATACAATTGCACATGGCATTATTCTCAGGTGGCGCGATGCCGCACCACCGCACCACTTGCGAAAAGGAAGCTCATGACCGAGACCCTCTCCCCTGAACTCGAGGCTGTTGTCGCGCGCGCAGCCGCAGCCGCGCCCGCTTTTGCCGCAACGCGCCCCGAGGAGCGCGCACGCGCGATCGTCGCAGTCGCTGATTCGCTCGAGGCACACCGTGACGAGCTCGTGGCCATCGCAATGCGCGAGACCGGCCTCACCGAGGTCCGTCTCGCCGGCGAGGTCACCCGCACCGCGGTCCAGCTGCGCCTCTTCGCTGACACCCTGGTCGACGGCGGATACCTCGATGCTCGCATCGACCACGCCGACACCGATTTCGCGTTGGGAGTGCGTCCCGACATTCGCCGGACGCACCTGCCCATTGGCCCGGTCATCAACTTCTCCGCGTCAAACTTCCCATTCGCGTTCTCCGTGATGGGCGGCGACTCGGCCGCCGTGCTTGCCGCGGGTTGCCCGCTGATTGTGAAGGCGCACTCAGGTCACCCTGAGCTGTCCGACGCCACTGCAGCCGTTGCCACCGAGGCTCTCGCCGCCGCGGGGATGCCCGAGGGCACGTTCCAGCTCATCCACGGCCGCGAGGCGGGTGTGAGCGTTCTGAAGGATCCGCGCATCAAGGCGGGCGCGTTCACGGGCTCGATCGCGGTTGGCCGTCTGCTCGCAGACATCGCCGCTAGTCGACCGGCCCCCATTCCGTTCTTTGGCGAGCTCGGCTCAGTGAACCCCGTGTTCGTCACCGCTGACGCAATCGCGGAGCGTGCCGCAGAGATCGCCGGGGGCTTCCTCACAAGCGTCTCAGGCTCCGCAGGGCAGCTCTGCACGAAGCCTGGTTTTGTGTTCGCCCCTGCCGGTTCCGCGCTGCCCGCAGCAATCCAGACCGCCGCAAGCGATTTCCCCGAGCACCGCCTGCTCGACCCCCGCATCGCCCGCAGCTTCGACGAGCGGCGCAACGCGATCCTGGGCTCCGAGGGTGTCACCGCGGTGCTGCCCGGAGGAATCCGTTTCGACGAGGCCGGGCACGGCTGGGCCACCCCGACCATTGTCTCGGTGCCGCTCGACGGTTTCCGCGCGAGCGCGGAGGCTCTCGCCGAGGAGGCCTTCGGACCGCTCTCGATCGTGGTCGAGGTGCCCGAGGGAACCGACCTTGCGGCGATCATGCCCGAGTTTTTTGAGGGGAATCTCACCGGCACCCTCCACCTCAGCAGCGCAGAGGCGAGCGGCGAGACCGCGAACGCGGGCGAGCTGCGCGCACTCGTCGCAGCGCTCAGCCTCCAGGTCGGACGCGTGCTCTTCAATGGCTGGTCGACCGGCGTCGCGGTGACCCCCGCCCAGCAGCACGGCGGTCCCTGGCCCGCTACGACAAACGACGCAAGCACCTCGGTCGGCACCGCCGCGATCACGCGCTTCATGCGCCCCGTGGCCTACCAGAACGCGCCCGCCGCGTTCCTGCCCGAGGCCCTCCGCGATGAGAACCCCGCGGGAGTTCCGCAGGCAATCGCCCCCGCGGGTGAGTCGAAGAGCTGGGGTGCTCGCTGGCGATAGTCACGCGTTTCAGCGCGGCCCGCTGAAGGCCGCCAAGCGCACCCGCGGAGGGGCGTGGGAATCCTACGGGTTCCCCCGCCCCTCCGCGTATTTCTGCGGCGACGAGACAACCTGAACGCAGCATTCACGGTACACATCTGAGCTGTCTGCGAAGCGTCACTGAAACCCGCGTGAATTCTCCAGGTGGTGCCTTACACTGGCGGCATGAAGACTCAGTTCGTGCGCACGGGCGCACTTCTCGCGGCAACCACCGCCGCACTGCTCCTCGCCGCATGTTCGTCGCCCGCTGCGTCAGTGTCGGGCGCCTGGGGTGAGCCTGACACCCAAGGGAAGCCGTCGATTGAGTTCACCCCGGCGGACGGCAAGACCGGCGGCGAGTATGTCGGGAACGATGGCTGCAACATTATCGGCGGAAGCTACACCGAGAAGGACGGCACCATCGAGCTCGGCGTGATGCGTGCAACGATGATGTTCTGCGAGGGCGTCGATACCTGGCTGTCGCAGGGCCACACGGCAAAGCTCGACGGCGATACGCTCGCGGTGTTCGACGAGTCGGGCGACCAGGTAGGTTCGCTCCCCCGCGCGGGTAAGTAGTCCGCCCGGGGCCGACCGCTCTTCACCCCCGAACATGCACGAAGGGGGCGTGGAATCCTGATGATCCCACGCCCCCTTCGTGCGTTGCTGCGTGGTGCCTAGTGCCAGAGCACCGCCAGCGCCACGTTCAGCAGCGACATCCCGGCGATCGCGCCGAGCACGCCAGCCGGAACGTTCTCCTTCTTACGGTTCATCAGGATGACCACGATGAGCCCGATCAGCACCAGCGTCTTCACGCCGATCTTCATGTTGTTCGGCGTGCCGCCCATCATGTACACGGATGCAACGAGCAGCAGACCCGTAGCAAACAGCAGCGTCGCGCCGTGCAGGATGCCGGGCGTGATGCGCGCACGTGCTTCCTTCACCATGGACAGCTGCGCAAGCGTGCTGCCGAAGACCGCGCCGAAGCCAACGAGGTGCAGCACCACGAGGATTCCCTTTACGATTTCCATCTTCTGTTCCGTTCTCCCCACGCAGGGGTCGGGGTTTTCGAGTGTGCGCGGTCGCGGGTGCGGTCGCGCGAACGATTAGTGGAAGAAGTGACGCTCGCCCGTGAAGTACATCGTCACACCGGCGGCCTCAGCCGCGGCGATCACCTCAGCGTCGCGCACCGAACCGCCAGGCTGCACCACAGCCGTGACGCCGGCGTCGAGGAGCACCTGCAGTCCGTCGGCGAACGGGAAGAACGCATCGGACGCCGCGACCGCACCGCGTGCGCGATCCCCCGCCCGCTCGACCGCGAGTCGGCATGAGTCGACACGGTTGACCTGCCCCATGCCGACGCCAACAGAGGCACCACCGGCCGTGAGGATGATGCCGTTCGACTTGACCGCGCGGCACGCACGCCACGCGAACTCGAGCTCGGCGAGCGCGGCAGCATCGACAGGCTCGCCCGTTGCGAGGGTCCACTCGGCAGCGGGCGCGAAGCTCCGGTCGGCGTCCTGCAGCAGGAAGCCGCCGGATACCTGGCGCAGCTCGACCGGGTTGGGGGTGAAGTCCTCCGGCAGCACCAGCAGTCGAATGTTCTTCTTCTGGCTCAGGATCGCGAGCGCCTCGGGCTCAAAGCCGGGTGCAACAACCACCTCGGTGAAGATCTCAGCGACCGTCTCCGCCATCGCCTTCGTCACGATGCGGTTCGCCGCAATGACACCGCCAAACGCCGAGACCGGGTCGCATGCGTGCGCAAGCTCGTGCGCGGCCGCGATCGGATCAGCCGCGCCCTCGGGCGCAACCGCGATGCCACAGGGGTTTGCGTGCTTGATGATCGCAACCGCGGGGCGCTCGTGATCGAACGCAGCGCGCAGCGCGGCATCGGCATCAACGTAGTTGTTGTACGACATTTCCTTGCCGTGCAGCTGCGAGGCCTGTGCAATACCCGCGCCCTCGTTCTCCGTGAAGAGCGCGGCACGCTGGTGGCTGTTCTCGCCGTAGCGCAACACAGCCTCGCGCAGCCCGAACACCTCGTAGCCGACGTAGCCGTCGGTCGCCTCGAAGATGCTGTCGATATCGTCGCCTGCTTCGGGGAGCTCCGGCGCGGGTGCATCTCCCCATTCCAGGTCCTCCTGATCGAGGAACCAGTTCGCGACCGCGGCGTCGTACTGCGCGGTGTGCACGAACGCCTCGGTGGCGAGCGAACGACGCAGAGCGAGCGTGGTGCCCCCCTCAGCAATCGCGGCGATCACCTCGTCATAGCGACCCGGCGATACGACAATCGCGGCATTTGCGTGGTTCTTCGCGGTTGCGCGCACCATCGCGGGGCCACCGATGTCGACGTTCTCGATCACGTCGGCTGCGGGCTTGCCCGACGCGACGGTCTCTTCGAAGGGGTACAGGTTCACCACGACGAGCTCGAACGGCGCAAAACCAAGCTGCTCGAGCTGCGCACGGTGGTCCGCAAGTCGCAGGTCGGCAAGTAGACCGGAGTGCACTGCTGGGTGCAGCGTCTTCACGCGGCCGTCGAGGGCCTCAGCGAAGCCGGTGACCTCTGCCACATCGGTCACCGCGTGACCCGCCTCGCGGATCGTCGCGGCCGTGGAGCCGGTCGAAACGATCTCTACCCCAGCCCCCGCGAGCGCGGCGGCGAGGTCAAGCAGCCGGGTCTTGTCACTCACAGAGATGAGCGCCCGGCGTACCGGAATCAGGTCGCGGTGCTCGTACAGGCTGGGATCGTGGCTCTGGACTGCCATCAGGCTCCTTGGTTGGGTTGCGAAACTAGGGTCGTTCGGTTGCGGCGGCAAGCGAGAGCGTGCCCTCCGCGATCTCGCGCACGGTCGCAACGAGGAGCGGGCGCTCCTCCTGCTTGATGCGCTCGTGGAGCTCGTCCTCCGTGTCGCCGGGGCGAACGGGAACGGCGGACTGACGCAGCACCGGCCCCGTATCGACACCCTCGTCGATCACGTGCACGGTCACTCCGGTTTCGGTAGCGCCTGCGGCGAGCGCATCGCGCACCGCGTGTGCGCCGGGGTACAGGGGCAGCAGCGCGGGGTGCGTGTTAATGAGGTTCGGGGAGAACCAGCGAACAAACCCGGCCGGCAGAATGCGCATGAGGCCGGCCGAGACGACGAGCCCCGGGGCCGGCCCGGTGCCCACGCCGTGCTCCTGGATCGCCGCGGCGAGCACCTGGCCCCACTCCTCGCGATCGTCGTAGTCCTGCGGGCGCACCACGAATGTGGGGATCCCGGCGGCCGTCGCATGCGCGAGGCCGGGGGCGTCGGTGTCCGAGCCCACGCACGCGATCTGCGCGGGAAACGCGGGGTCGGCCGCGGCGTCGATCAGCGCTTTGAGGTTACTCCCGCTGCCGGAGATCAGAACTGCGAGTTTCAGCACCCGCTCAGTCTACCCGTCGCGGGAATGTCTGGGCGGTGCGGTAGCGCTGATCAGCCGCGCAGCACCTCGTTGACCAGGTCCCAGGGCGCGTGCGCCGCATAGTGGCGGTCCTCCTGGTCTGCCCAGCGCTGCCAGTGCGGAGCGAAGGTCTCCCCGTCGCGCGCGAGCGCCCGCGTTCGCCGTTCTTCTCCCGGAAGCTCAAGCCACACCGACCAAATGCGAGGCTCGGCAGGCGCCGCGTCGGCCCGACGAGTCCAGTCGTTCACGGCGCGCAGGTTCTCGCTCGTCACGGCTCCGCACCCCTCGACGATTAACGGCAGCTTGGGATCGATGCGCACCGGTTCGCCAAAACGCTCCGCAGTCCAGTCGAAGCGGCGGTAGGCGCCGGTGTCGAGTGCCGCAGCGACCGCCGCAGAACCCTGGGCGAGCCCGTCCCAGCCCGGGTACAGATCTTCCACACGCAACACCTGGGCGTCCCGCCCGACTCCCGCGAAGCGTCGAATCAGGAGGTCCGCGAGTGACGTCTTGCCCGATCCCGAGCGTCCGTCGATCACTATCGCGTCCAGTGCGTCCATGCCCAAGCGCATACTCCCCTATACCGCTGCCCAACCGGCGGCGGCGCCGCCGGATGTCCGGGCGAAGCGGTCTATGCGAAGCCGCTCGGCGATTAGCATAGCGGTGGCAGTGAGCACTCCGAGTGTAACCGCGCCCGCGAGTCCTGCTCCGTATGCTCCGGGAGCCTGGTGCCCAATGAGTTCTGCGACGATGACGGGTAGCGTCGGTTCGCCCGGCCGCACGAGGAATGAAGTCGCGCCAAACTCGCCAAGCGACGCCGCAAACGCGAAGCCGAGCGCGAGCCCGGCAGAGCGACCGAGCAGCGGCAGGTCGATCGTTCCGAGCACCACGGGCGGGCGGGCGCCCAGCACCTGCGCGGCGAAGCGGAGACTCGGATCGATGCCGCGCAGCACAGGCAGCAGCACGCGCACGACAAGTGGCAGCGCGACGAGCGCCTGCGCGATTGGAATGAGCGCCGCCGAGGTGCGCAGGTCGAGGCCGATCCCGAGCGGCTTGTGCATGGTGAGCAGGAGGCCGAAACCGAGTGTCACCGCGGATACGCCGAGGGGCAGCATTACCAGGCCGTCGAACAGGCTCTGGCCGCGCCGAAGTGCCGTGCTGTGGGGGCGGCGCGACAGGACGAGGGCGATGAGCACGCCGAGCACCATCGCGATCAACGCGGCGATGAGTGCGGTGCGGCTCGAGCGCCCGATCGCGGCGAGCACCGAACCGGAGATGGGAAAGTCCGCGGGCGGGCGGGCGAGTGCCGCATAGTTGGCAAGGCTCCACTCGCCCGTTCCGGTGTGCAAGGAACGCAGCACGAGCGTCACGAGCGGTGCGGCGTGGAGCAGCGCAAGTGTTGCAACGAACACCGCGATGACGGGTGCATCGCTCAGCTGAGGCCGCCGCTCCCCCGTGCCCTCCGCGACGAGCTCAACCGCGCGCTCCCCCGAGCGGCGCAGACGCGTCGATACGATGAGCACGAGGCCGACGAGCACGAACTGGGCGAGCGACAGCACCGCCGCACTGCGCAGATCGAGGAACTGCACGGTGAGCCGGTAGATCTCGGTCTCGACGTTCGCGAACTCACGCCCGCCGAGGATGAGCACGATGCCAAACGACGTGGAGCAAAACAGGAACACCAGGGCTGCCGCCGAGGCGAGCGCCGGTGCAAGCGCCGGCACGGTGACCGTGCAGAAGGCCCGCGCACGCGTGGCGCCGAGCACACGCGCGGCCTGCACCCCACGTTCATCGAGTCGCGCCCAGAACGAACCAACGGTGCGCGCCACCACTGTGACGTTGAAGAACGCGAGCGCCGCGACGATCGACACGAGGCTGCGCTCAAGGCCGAGATGTTCGAGCGGACCGCCCGGGCCAAGCAGCGCGGAGAATGCGCCGCCCACCACAACTGTGGGCAGCACGAATGGAACGGTCATGAGTCCCTGGAGCAGGGTGCGGCCGGGGAACTTCAATTTGTAAAGCACGAAGGCCGCGGGGACCCCCAGCGCGACCGATACCGCGGTCGCGAGCCCCGCCTGCGCGAGCGTTTGCCCAATGACGCGCCAGGTGCGCGAGGCACCAAACACCTCGGCGATGCCCCCGAGGTCGATGCGCCCATCGCTCGTGAGGCCGGTCGCAACGAGCGCGATGACCGGCCACAGGAAGAAGAGCGCGAGGAACGCGAGCGGCACCGCCACGGCAAGCACCCAGGCAGTGATGCCCCAGGGTGTTGCGCCCGCGGAGTTGCCGCGGGGTGCCGCTTCGCCCACGCTAGAGGCCGATCTGCTCGCTCAGCGTCTTCAGCCAGCCCTCGCGGCCACGCTCAATCTCGGCGCTCGGCAGGTCATTCAGCTGTGCCTCGCTCGGGATCGGAGCAAACTCCGCCCACGACTCGGGCAAGCTCACCTCGGTGTCGACCGGGTACATGTACATGCTGTCGGGGATCGTCGCCTGGAACTCACCGGAGGCGAGGTAGTCGAGCACCGCACGCGCGCCGGCGGGGTTCGCCGCGCCGGCGAGCACGCCCGCGTACTCCACCTGGTTTGAGCAGGTGTCGAGGAGCGCCTTCGTCGTGGTGGCGGAACCATCCTCCGTCACGGTGAAGGCGGGTGACGAGCCGTACGACACCACGATCGGCTTGGTACCTGCGCCGCCGCCCTGCGTGAACTGGCCGTTGTACGCGTCGCTCCAGCCCTGCTCCACGCGCGCACCATTGTCGATGAGGCTCTGCCAGTACTTCGCGAAGCCGTCCTCGCCAAACTTCGCGACGGTGCCAACGAGGAAGGATGCGCCCGTCGATGAGGCGGTCGGGTCGAGCAGCACGGTGAGGTCGCGATACTCGGGCTTCGCGAGGTCCTCGTAGTTCTTCGGCTCGGCAATGCTGTGCTCAGCAAACCAGGCCGGGTCGATGTTGATGCAGGTTGCACCCTGGTCGATCGGGGTGAGCGCGTAGTCCGCGTCGCCCGAGACCGCACCCCCGTCCGCTCCAATTGCGAGGTACGTGAACGCGTCAGACAGGCCCTGCGGGCGGTAGGGCTCCACGACGTCGTTCGTCACGAGTCGTGACGCAAAGATCGTGTCGACGCCGAAGAACGCGTCGGCGATCGGCGCACCCTTCGTGAGCACGAGCTTGTTGGTCAGTTCACCGCCATCGCCGGCCGAGACGACGGACACCTCGTAGCCGGTGGCCTCGCTCGCTGCGGCGGCAAACTCCTCATTGGGGAAAGAGGAGTGCACCACCAGGGTTACCTCGCGTGAATCGGCTGCCTCGGGCGTCGCCGGGGCGCAGCCCGCGAGACCGAGACCGAGCAGTGCGGTGAGGCCGAGCAGACCAGCGCGCGCGCCGATCCGAATCGTGGGCCGGGAATGTGCAGGCGTCATCGAAGAGTTCCTTCCTCCGCTGGTATGAACCAGATCAGGTTGAACGGTCGGAGCTCGCGTGCTCCCTCTCAGCCCCGCGCGTCGGGACTCCCGTGGATTGCGCCTCTACCCTAGCGCCCCGGGCCCCGCAGACGCCAACCGGGCCGGCGCCCCGTCTCCGGCGGCGTCACCTCGCCCGTCGCGTTCTCGTCCCAGGCATACGCGGCGAGTGCAGCCTCCTCGACGTTCGCATCGTCTTCGGCGCCCCTCGAAGCGGCGTGGTCTTCCTCCTCGGGCTCTCCAGCGGCTTCCTGGTCGTAGGGATCCCCAAGCTCCACAGGCTCCACAGGCTCCACAGGCACGGTCTCGTGTTCGTACGTGAGTTCGTGCTCAGGAGTGGAATCCTCGGCGGAGTCAGCCGGCACACCGGCGGCGGGATCGAGATGAGCAAGCGCCAGATCCGGATCCGCGGGGGCGAGCTCCGAGCCGCCCCCGTCCGCGGGCCACACGCCCACGCGCGGCAGCTCCGACACATCGGCGTGCACCTCGTCGGGTTCGGGCGCCGCATCAGCCAGGTCCGTTGCCGCGCTCACCGGCGCAAGCCCCTCCAGGGGCACCGTCTCCTGCGCATCGGCGGTGCGCCCCTGGCGCTCGCCACCCCAGGCTGCGGGCAGTCCCTCTGGCAGGAGCTCACGCACCCGCGCAGCGTCGACGCGAGACGCCGCCGTGCCGAGCAGCAGCCCAGCGCCGAGCTCCGCCGCGGCAAGGCCGCCGACCAACCAGGGCGCAGGGCCCGCCTCCGCAAGTCGATCGGGGCCGATGGAGCCCGTCGCGAGCGCAGCAAGCCCGGTCACAACAAGTCCCGCGAGCACTGCGGCACCCGCTGCGCTGCCGAGCGCGACGGCCCACGACGAGCGACGCGTCTCGGCGCGCTGGCCCAGCAGCACCGCAACCGCAACCCCGACAAGCACCACGAGCGTTGGCGCGAGCGCACCGAACGCTCCCCAACCCTGCGGGATCGCGCCGAACAATGGCAACGCAGGAAGGGGGCCGAGCAGGGTCTCGAACGGGGTCACCGAGGTGCCCGCCCCCACCGCGAAGCCCGCGCCGGTGAGCCAGGCGAGCCCCCACAAGAGCGCCACCGGCAGGAGTACCAGCTGTGCGCCGAACAGCAGGAGCGAGCCGAGCGGATCGAGCTGCAGATGCTGCGTGAGCGCGGTGATCTCGCCGTACCCGCCGAAGAGTGCGATGGCGAGTGCAAGGCCACTCAATCCGAGGAGCGCCGCCAGTGCTCCTGCCGCGAGCCGCAGCACCTCGGCGGCGCGACCCGGGAGTGCAGCAACGCCGGGCGCGCCCACCTGCTCGAGTGCCCGCTGCAACGCGCGCACGGTGCTCCGCCACCAGGGGTGCTCATCGCGAGCCGCGCGCACCAGGTAGCTGAGACCAGCAGGCACGCCGTACACGAGGCCGGCCACCACGCCGGCGAGCACGGGGGGCCACACCAGCAGCTGCGCGATCACTGCGGCGACAACTCCCGCCGCCGCACCAAAGCCCAACGCGCCGCCCAGCACGCCCGCGGCCCCCACGCCGCCGCGCGTGCCCAGGCGCCACCCGGCGCGCACCGCAAGCAAGGCGGTGAGGAGCGTCAGCCCGAGCGGGGCGAGGCTGAGCACCACCGTGAACGCCTCGGCGGGGAGCCCGAAGCTGAGCGCGAGCTCGGGGGTCAGCGTGAACGTGAGCGGCGCGAAGTGGCCCAGGGACCACACCGCGGCGCCGCCCGCAAAGACCGCGCTCGGCTCGGCTGCGAGCCCAAAGGTGACCGCCCACAGTACGAGCGCAGGCACGACCGCGATCGCCAGGCCGAGGGCTGCGGCAGCCGCCGCCTCGATCGCCGCGATCACCGCTGTCACCAAGGATCTCATTGGCGAAAGCTTACTCTGCTCGGCCCTGAACGCGGTGGGCGGCGCGCTCAGTCGAAACCCGCAGGACCACCGCACACCGCGGACCGCGGGCTACGCGGACTCGCCGCCGTGGATGAGCGCGAGGATCTCGTCGCTCAGCTCACGGAACGCTGGGGTGCGCTCAGAAGCTAGCGTGCGCGGGCGCGGGATCGGCACATCGACGATACGCTGCACGCGGCCGGGCCGCGGACTCATCACGACCACGCGATCACTCGTGACAACCGCTTCGTCGATGTCGTGCGTGACAAGCAGCACGGTCAGCTTGTGCTGCTCCCATACCTCAAGCAACAGCTCCTGCATCGTGCGCCGCGTCAGCGCGTCGAGCGCACCGAACGGCTCATCCATCAGCAGGATGTCGGGCCCGTAGCTGAGGGAGCGCGCGAGCGCCGCGCGCTGCTGCATACCGCCGGAGAGCTGCGCGGGGTGCGCATCTTCAAACCCAGCGAGGCCAACCAAGCCGAGGAACTCGCGTGCGCGGTCTGCGCGGCCGGCGCGCGAGAGCTCACGCTCTCCCCGCAGAGCGAACTCCACGTTCTGCTGCACCGTGAGCCAGGGCATCAGTGTGGCCTGCTGGAACACCACGCCGCGGTCTCGCCCCGGGCCCGTGATGGGCATCCCGGCGGTCTCAAGCGTGCCGGCGCTCGGCTCCTCAAGCCCCGCGATGAGTGAGAGCAGCGTCGACTTGCCGCAACCTGAGGCGCCGACGATCGAGACGAACTCGTTCTCACCGACCTCGAGGTCAACGCCATCGAGCGCGGTGACCGCACCAAAGTGCTTCGTGAGGCCGGACACGCGAATGCGGGGCTGCGTCGCTGCGGGGCTCATGCGCGTCCCTCCTGGTAGGCGAACATGCGGCGCCCGGCGGCGCGCATCAACTGGTCAAGGATGAGGCCGAGCACACCGAGTACGAAGACGTAGCCGATGATGAGGTCGGTTTCGAAGAAACGCTGCGCCACCGTAATGCGGAAGCCCATACCGCTGGACGCTGCGACAAGCTCAGCGACCACCAGCCAGGTCCAAGCCCATCCGAGGGTCACGCGCAAAGCATCCCAGATGCGCGGCATCGCGGAGGGCACCACAATGCGGGTGAGCAGCTGTGTCCAGCTGAGCCCGAGCGTCTCACCGAGGCTCACCAGGGTCTTCGGGGTGCGGCGCACCGCATCCGCCACCATAAGCACCTGCTGGAAGAAGGTGCCCATCCAGATGATGAGGAACTTCTGCCCCTCGTCAATCCCCGCCCACACGATCGTGAGCGGCACGAATGCCACGACCGGCATATACCGAATGAAGTCCATGAGCGGCTCGAGGGCGGCCTCGACGCGGGCGTTGACGCCCATCAGCGTGCCGATCGGCACGGCCATCACCGTGGCGAGCGAGAATCCGATGAGAATCCGGAGGGAGCTCACTCCAATGTCAGCCCACAGCTCACCGCTCGCTGCCTGCTGCGCGAGCGCGCCCAGTACAGCATCCGGCCCGGGCAGGAACATCGGGTCCGCGAGGCCCAGCGCGCTGACCAGCCACCACACGGCGATGAGCACGACAAACGTGGCCACCGCTGTCGCAAGGTACGCGGGCCGCGACAGGCGCGCCCCGATGCGCAGCCGTCGCCGCGGGCGGCGCTGCATCGATCCGGATCCGGTACTCACGCTGTGTGCTACTTGCCGAGGAACTCGGCGCGGACCGCGGTCTTCGCGTCAACCGTCTCGCTGAGCAGGCCGATGCGCTCGGCGACGCCCACGAGCGCCGGCAGCGTCTCCGTGGCGTAGCTGCCCGTCAGGAGGTCGCGGTTCTCGGCGAGCGAGTAGTAGTGCACGCCGTCGAACGCGGTCTCGAGATCGCTCACGTCAGAGCCAACGCCGGCGGCGATGATTGCACGCGCCTCGTCGGTGTTCGCGTCCGTGTAGCTCACCGCGTCGTCCCACGATGCGAGCACCTCGCGCACCTCGTCGGGGCGCTCATCAAGGACCTCGTTGCGCACAACGAGCACGTCGGTGATGAGCCCGGGGAATTCACCGGCCGTCGCGACCGCAGAGATCCCCTTGCCCGCGCCGAGCGCCTCACTCACGTAGGGCTCGTAGGTGACGCCAGCATCTACCCGGCCGGCGAGCAACATGGGTGCGACCTTGTCCGCGGAGGCCTCGACGACGCTCACATCGTCAAAGCTGAGGCCCGCCTCGTCGAGCGCCTCGGCGAGCAGAATCTCGCTCGTGGCTCCGCGCTCAAAGGCTACCTTCTTGCCCGCGAGATCAGTGACGTCGCTGATCCCCTCACCCGCGAGGATGGCGTCGGCCTCGGTCGCCGAATCGAGCATCAGCACGATCGACACGTCGAGGCCCTGCTCGATGAACTGGAGGGCGGCCTGCGCCCCCACGTTCGCCATATCCAGTCGGTTTGCGGCGAGCGCCGCGTTCACGTCGGCGTCCGCATTGAAGCTCGAGAGCGCAACGTCCACACCGCGGTCCGCGAAGAAGCCCTGATCCTCCGCGACATACCACTGGCCGTAGCCGAGCCACGGCTGCGTGCCCATACGAATGGTCTCACCTGCGGCGTCTCCCGTCGCAGCGCCGGAGCCTGCGGGCTGCGCGGAGCACCCGGCGAGGCCGAGCGCAAGCGCGGCGGTGGCGGTCGCGGAGAGCGCGATTGAGCGGAGGAGGCGACTAGTCACGGCGGTCCTTTCACGGCGGTGCCGACGCGGTTCTCCGTCGGCGCAACCCTCCTATCCTACGTGAGGCCGTGTACCGCCCCCGACCGAGCGCAGCAGCGCGACCGCGTGCGTGCGGCTCTCTGCGCCGAGCTTCACCAGGATGCTTGAGACATGCGTCTTCACGGTGGGCACGGAGATCCCGAGCGCCGCCCCGATCCGCGCGTTTGCCCACCCCTCGGCAATCCCGTCGAGCACCTGGCGCTCGCGGTCGGTGAGCGCGTCGAGCCCGGGCAGTGTGGCTGCGCCAGACTGTCCCCGCTGCGCACCGTCACCCGTGAGGCCAGCGGCGGGCCCCGCGAGCGCGGCGAGAGCGCGGCGCGTGACGCGCGGATCGAGGATTCCCTCCCCCGCGGCAATGCGACGCACCGCGTCTGCAAGCGGCGCCGCCTCAACCGTTTTCAGAAGGAATCCAACAGCGCCGGCCCGGATTGCGTCGAACACCAGCTCGTCCTCATCGAAACTCGTGAGTGCCAGCACGGCGGCGGTCTCCTCCGCCACGATCTGCACGGTTGCGGCGATCCCGTCAGTGCCGGGCATGCGCAGATCCATGAGCACCACATCCGGTCGCAGGGCACGCGCGTTGCCAATCGCTGCGGCGCCGTCTGCGGCCTCGCCCACCACGTCGATGCCCTGCCGTTCGAGGATCATACGCAGGCCCTCGCGGATCATGGCGTGATCGTCGGCAATGAGCACGCGCGGTGCGCCCGCCTGCGGAAGCGTCATCTGGTTCTCCTCCGTCTCGGTCATGCGGGTCCGGTCTTCGTGGGGAGCCAGGCGGAGACGAGCCACCCCGAGTGGTTGGGTCCCGCTCTGAACTCTCCGCCGCTCGCGCGCACCCGTTCGTCCAGCAGGCGAAGGCCCAACTGGCTCCCGCGCAGCTCCGGGTGGGCGAGCGGGGATCCGCCCCGGGTGATGATCTCCACGCGAACCCCCGGCTGCTGCGTCGGCCCGTCTGCGGCGTCGACATTCACCTGCACGCTGCCGCCCGCGTCGTGTCGTGCGGCATTCGCGAGCGCCTCGCGCACCACCTGTCCCAGGGTCAGGTCGGCCGTGGGAGTGAGTGCTCCCGCGCCAGTATCGTCGACCGCGACGCGCAGTCCCGAGCGCTCGGCCTCTGCCGCAAGCTGCGGCAGCGACGCACGCCCGGGCTCTGCGGTGTGTCGCTGCGCTGCGGTATCGGTGCGCAGCACCCCGATCAGGTCACGCAGCGCCTCGTGCGCGGCAAGGCTCGAATCACGCACCGCGCGAAGCGTCGCCCGATCGGCGCCCGTCCCGGCCGCTGCCGAGTTCGCCCCATCGCCTGCGCTCAGGGCAGCCTCGCTGCGAATCGCTACGGCGGCCACGTGGCCAGCCACCACATCGTGCAGCTCGCGTGCCACGCGGTCACGCTCCGTGCGCACCGCGTGATCCCGATCGAGCTCGGCCAGCCGCTCGAGCCCGGCCGCGCGCTGCCGGTAGAGCGCAACGAGCTCGCTCGACTGCGCAACCGAGTTTGCGTACCAATACGTCATGCCAAGCAGCGCACCGAGCTGCAGCCCGACGAGCACTGTGGCACCGGGGTCGCCGGTCACGAGGAGCGTGGCAGCAGCACCGGCGATCGTCACGGCCACGATGCCCCGCAGCACCAGTCGACGGCGGGGCGCGCTCAAGGCAATGATCCCAGAGTGGAGCATTTCTAGCACTGCGAACAGGGGAACGAGGCCGCCGACCGTCAGCACGTCCACAGCGGCGATCCCGATCGCGAGGAGCAGCCCCCACCAGGGTGCGCGGCGCTTCATCAGCACGGTGGCCGCAGCCGGAACGGCCGTCGCGAGCGTCCACCACCGCGCTGGGCGCTCCGGCAGCAGCGAGAGGTCATTCCAAATGCCGCCAAGGCCGATCGCCGCGAGCGCCACGGCGATGCCCACGTACACGAGCGCCACGCGCCACGGCGCAAGCGGCGGGCGCGTAGCGCCCATGCCGACGTTGCTTGGTTCCGCAGTGGTCATGCGCTCTATCCAAGCACCCCTCGACGCGCGGCACCTCCGACCAAGGGATGAGGGCCGCTCATTCCTCTCGCCGATGCGCGGGGCCGGGCTCTCCGGGAGGCTCGGGGCATGGATTTTATTGACTCGGCGCCCCTCCCCGCGGCGCTCGCCGTGCTCGCGCTGATTGACGGCCTCAGCGTAGGCACGCTGCTCATTCCCCTATTCTTCTTGATCGCGCCAGGCCGGGTGCGCACCGGGCGCATTCTCGCCTACTTGGTGACGATCACCGGGTTCTATCTCGCGATCGGCGTACTCTTCATGCTCGGGCTCGTGAACGTGATCGACGCGGCGAGCGACCTTCTTGCGAGTGAGCTCGGCCAGTGGCTCCTCCTCGCCGTGGGCGCCGGGCTCTTCGTCGCGGGGCTCCTGGTGTGGGCCGCGGACTCTCGCAGGAAGCGGCTCGCGGCGGCGGGGACCCCGCTCCCCGAGAGCGGCCGTATCCTCCGGTGGCGCGCACGGGTACTCGATGAACGCGCGAGCGGCGGCGCCGTGATGGGCGTCGCGATCGCCGCCGGGCTCGTCGAGATCGCCGGAATGCTCCCCTACCTGATCGGCATGACCATGCTCGCGGGGGCGCCCCTCAGTGCATCCGCGCGATTCGCGTACCTCGCCGGCTACTGCGTGGTGATGGTGCTCCCCGCGCTTGTGCTCCTTGTCACGCGAATCGTCGCGGCACCCCTCGTGGCGGCGCCGCTCGAGCGCCTGACGGCGTGGTTTCAGCGCACCGGCGCCGAAAACACCTCGTGGATCCTCTGCATCATCGGGTTTCTCGTCGCGCGCACGGCAACGAAGTCATTGGGGATCCCGTTGCCCATCATCGGCTAGCGGGGTCTCCGGCGGCCGAGGGCCACGGCCGCCGGGGCTCGGCTACGCCCAGGCGGTCGCAACCGCGCGGTGCGCCTCGAATAGCGGCACGGTCGTCCCCTCGGGCGAGCGCCCGAAGCCGCACTCCGTCGCCACGCCGAACGGCCGCGTCACGTGCTCGCGCGCCGCAGCAATACGCCGCTCGGCGCCCGCCGCGCCGTCTTCCCGGTGCACGAGGCCAAGATAGAGCTCGGTCTCCGTGGGCAGCGCAAGCGAGGCGAGCGGCGCGAAGTAGGCCGCGTCCTCTCGCTCGATCGGCACGGGGAGGTGCAGCCAGCTGAGTTCTCGCTCGGTCTGCTCACTCACGAGGTTCGCGAAGCGCACGAGGTTCGCGGCGTCACCGGGCTCAACGAAGTGCTGTTCCGCGACGTCGCCGTAGCAGAGGTGCACGCCAACCTCGACGTCCGCCGGTACGCGGTCGATCTGCCGCGCGAGCCGCTTGGTGGTTTCCTGCCACACGTCGGAGAACCACTCGTGCGGCACCCCGCGCGTGCTCACGCCCTCGAGGATCGCGAACTCGAGCGCAGCATCCCACTGGACGGCGAGCCGCTCGTGCGGAATCGCTGCGAGAATCTCGTCGAGCTCCGCGGCGAGCGCGGCCTCATAGACGGGCTCGAACTCGGCACGGTTCGCGGGGTGCACGAAGCTGCCCACCACGCCGAGTGGCGTCGGAAGGGACACCTGGAAGCGGGTCGTCGCTGGGATGACCCCTTCTTCCTGCAGCCGGGCGAACACGGCGTACGATTCGAGCGCGGCCTCCGCGTAGCCGAGCGGGGCAAGGGTGAGGTCCGCGGCGCGCACGCCGGGTGCGAGCTGCACGGGGCGCGCATCGAGCGTGCGGATCGGGATCGGGGTGTCCCCTACCCGCTCGATCCCAGGTGTCTGGCCCAAGCGGTCGGCCTGGAACACGATCCAGTGGAAGCGCTCGCCCACCTCGCCGTCAGGGATGCGCTTCAGGTGCGCGCCCAGCTCGGCGGCCGCCGTGCGCATTGTCGTCTCGGCGTCATCGAAGTTGATGCTGCCCACAAGATGGGCGCCCTGCGGCGTGTGCTGCGACTGCTGGGACTGGGTCATGGTGCGCTCCCTGAACGTCCGGTTGCCCGGTGGCCGCCGCGTCTCGGCGCCTCCCTCAGTATCGCGCACCACGCCCGCCCGCCGCGGCTGCATTGCGCCGCGTGACACCCACCAAACACACGATCGGGGTCACTCTGGCAGGGTGTTGCGTGCCGCGGCTGCGCGACACCCTGCCAGAGTGACCCCGATTCGGGAGTGAGGCTTAGAGCGCGGCGAACGCCTCGCGCAGCAGCTCGGCGGTCTCAGTGGGGGTCTTCCCCACCTTGACGCCTGCAGCCTCGAGGGCTTCCTTCTTCGCCTGCGCGGTGCCCGCGGAGCCAGAAACGATCGCGCCAGCGTGGCCCATCGTCTTGCCCTCGGGCGCCGTGAAGCCGGCGACGTAGCCCACGACGGGCTTCGTGACGTTTGCCTTGATGAACTCGGCTGCGCGCTCCTCAGCGTCGCCACCGATCTCACCGATCATCACGATGGCCTTCGTCTCGGGATCCGCCTCGAACGCCGCGAGTGCGTCGATGTGCGTGGTGCCGATGATGGGGTCGCCACCGATACCGATCGCGGTGGAGAACCCGAGATCGCGCAGCTCGTACATCATCTGGTACGTCAGCGTGCCCGACTTCGAGACGAGACCGATCGGGCCCTTGCCCGTGATCGTTGCGGGGGTGATGCCCGCGAGCGCCTCGCCCGGCGTGATGATGCCGGGGCAGTTCGGGCCGATGATGCGGGTCGCACCACCGGTTGCCTTCGCGTGTGCCCAGAGTTCAGCCGAGTCCTTGACCGGCACGCCCTCGGTGATGATCACGAGCAGGCCGATGCCGGCGTCGATAGCCTCGATCGCCGCGTCCTTCGTAAAGGCCGGGGGCACGAAGGCCACCGAAACGTCGGCGCCGGTTGCGGCCATCGCCTCAGCGACGGTCGCAAAGACGGGCAGCTCGACCGTCGCGCCCGAGGCATCGACGTGCGACACCGTGGTGCCGGCTTTGCGCGCGTTCACGCCGCCGACGATCTGGGTGCCCGCGGCAAGCATGCGTGCGGTGTGCTTCGTGCCCTCGCCGCCGGTGATGCCCTGGACGATGACCTTGGAATCCTTGTTCAGGAAGATCGACATTCTGTTGCTTCTTTCCGTGAGTCTCGGCGTCGGGTTATCGGGCGTTGGCGAGCTCGGCGGCCTTGTCGGCGCCCTCGTCCATCGTCGCGGCCTGGGTCACGAGCGGGTGCGCCGCCTCGTTCAGGATCCGGCGGCCCTCTTCAACGTTGTTGCCGTCGAGGCGCACCACGAGCGGCTTGTTTGCCGCGTCGCCGAGCTTCGCGAGCGCGCCCACGATGCCGTTGGCAACCGCGTCGCAGGCGGTGATTCCGCCGAACACGTTCACGAAGACGGACTTGACCTGCGGATCCCCGAGGATCACGTCGAGGCCGGCGGCCATCACCTCGGCCGATGCACCACCACCGATGTCGAGGAAGTTCGCGGGCTTCACGCCCCCGTGGTTCTCGCCCGCGTAGGCGACGACATCGAGCGTCGACATGACGAGGCCCGCGCCGTTGCCGATCACGCCGACCTCACCGTCAAGCTTCACGTAGTTGAGATCCTGCGCCTTAGCCTTCGCCTCGAGCGGGTCCTCGGCGCCCTTGTCAGCGAGCGCGTCGTGCTTCGGCTGACGGAACTCAGCGTTCTCATCAAGCGATACCTTGCCGTCGAGCGCGATGATGTCGCCCTCACCCGTGAGCACGAGGGGGTTAACCTCAACGAGCGTGGCGTCCTCGCCCACGTACACCTGGTACAGCTTCTCGAAGACCGCTGCGACCTTGGCGACGAGCTCCTCCGGGAACTTCGCTGCACGAGCGATCTCTTCGGCCTTCGCCGCGTCGATGCCGGTCAGCGGGTTCACCTCGATGCGCGCGAGCGCCTCAGGCTTCTCCACCGCCAGCACCTCAATCTCCATGCCGCCCTCAACGGAGCAGAGGGAGAGGTAGGAGCGGTTTGCGCGGTCGAGCAGCACGGAGAAGTAGAACTCCTGCTTGATGTCGGCGCCTGCGGCGACCATCACTCGCTTGACCTCATGGCCCTTAATGTCCAGCCCGAGAATTGCCTCGGCTGCTGCGTATGCCTCATCGGCGTTCTTGGCGACCTTCACGCCGCCGGCCTTACCACGGCCGCCCACCTTCACCTGAGCCTTGACAACGACAACGCCGCCAATCTTCTCAGCTGCGGCGCGCGCCTCGTCCGGGGTATCGGCGACGATGCCGGCAAGCACCGGCACTCCGTATTCTTCGAAGATGTCTCGTGCCTGGTACTCGTACAGATCCACGTACTGTCCTTTGTTTTTTCGTCAGAGGAAGCGAGGCAGAAAATGTCTCGATGTCGAGATAACTCGACCAGGCCCGAGTCTAGCACTGCAGAACGCGCCGACCCTCCGCGCCCACCCAGCTAGCGGCCGCCCTTTGCCCGGTAGAGCTCAGCGTCCGCGCGCTGAATCGCTGCGTCGAGATCCTCCGCTGCACCCACCGCTACGAGACCGAAGGACCAGGCGTGTCCGGCGCGCTTTCGCATCTCACACAGCTGCGTCGCGGCATCGGTGCGGCTCGCGCGCAGCACCACGACGAACTCGTCACCGCCGAGGCGCGCCACGAGGCCCCCCGAACGCCCCGTGATCCCGCGCATGCCGACCGCGCGCATCCAGTGCTCGGCGTTTTCGCGCAGAGCCTCGTCGCCCGCCACGTGGCCGCCCTCCTCATTCAAGAGACGGAAGTCGTCGAAGTCGATGAGCGCGACGGCCACCGGTTCTCCTGCTTGCCGGGCGCGTTGCCGGAACTCGTCGGCCGCCATCAGCAGGCCGCGGCGGTTCAGCGCACCGGTCAGCGAATCAGTGCGCGCTTGCACCTGGCCCTGCCGTCGCACGGCCCGCGCACCCTCAAAGCAGAACAGCGCAATGAAGACGGAGTACGCAATCATGATGGTCGGTGAGCCGAGGCCGTGACCGAGGTCAGGGTTCCAAATCAGTGACAAACCGACTCGCAGGATACTCAGCCCCATGAACATCCTGGCGACGACACCCGAGTAGAACCACCCGACATAGAGTGCGATCACGGGCAGCTCGAGCAGCGCATTGATCTCGGCGTGCGGGTGCTGCACGAACACGAGGAAAAACGACGACCACACCTCGATCAGCGCAACCATGAGAATGCCTGCCCAGCGCGGGTAGCGGTGCCCAAACACGAGGGGAATGACTCCCGCAACGAGGTAGACGAGCAACCACAAAGTTACGGCGGATGCGTCGATCCGAGGGTGCGGGAACAGCAGGTCCGAGAGGAAGACGAGCGCAAGCAAGAGCGGGATCAGCGCGCTCACGATTGAGAACGGCGTCTGCCACCGAGCAAAGCGTTCCCACTGCGCCTGCGCGAGGAGTCGCGCACGTTCGAGCGCGGAGACGTCTCCGCCAATCGGGAGCGTGATCCGGCCTGACTCGCTCATCGGGGTCCGCCGATCTCACGCTGTCGGTCCTCGCGAGCACGACGCACACGCTTCCAAGCAAACAGCTTCGCGTCCGCGCGGGCGAGGAGTTCGTCGGCAGTCTCGCCGGGCAGCGCCTGCGCGATGCCCCAGGACCACGGGTGCTCGGACACCTCCCGGAGGCGGTCGACGATGGTCTGCGCCTCACGCTCAGTCGCGCGGGGCAAGATCAACGCGAATTCGTCGCCGCCGAGCCGCGTCACCGAGTCGCCCGAGCGAATCGCGTCTTTCCAGGCGGTCACCGTTCGACTCAGCACCAGATCCCCCGCGGCGTGGCCCCGAGTGTCGTTCAATTCCTTGAACCGGTCGAAGTCCACCGCGACCACGCTGAGCGGTGCGCGGGAGAACGCGCGGCGGCGCAACTGGTAATCCAAGCGATCGCTCAGGCCGGTGCGGTTTCTCGCGCCGGTGAGCGGATCGGTCGACGCGATGCGCACCTGTCGCCGCCAGAGGTAGGTTCCGGACGCGTAGCAAAACAGCATCACGAGGAGCGCGTGCACGGCGACGGGAACGCCGATGGCACCGTCTTGCGCGAAGAGGGGGTTGCGGGACATCACGACCCCGAACACGACGAGACTCACCGCGATGAGCAGCATCGCAAACCGCGGCCGCACAAACCAGCCGAGGTAGAACGCCACCACGGGAAGCTGCTGCACGGAAGCGATCACCGAGGCCGAATCGTCCGCAAGCCCAAGAAAGTATGTCTGCGCCACGAGGAAGAGCAGCACCGCGGCCGTACCCACCCAGCGCGGCACGCGGCGACCGAGTACCAACGTGACGAGCGAGCCGCTCCCGCACAGGAGCAGCAGCAGCCAGACGAACCAGCGATTGTCCATCGTTCGATGAAAGGCGAGGTCGGCAACGAGCGTCAGGCTCAGGAGCAGCGCTGCGAACATCAGGTAGGCCGAGTGAGCGTCTTGCCGACGTAGAAATGGACGTATCCCGGCCACTCCTTACCCCCTCGCGCACGCCAAATTGCGCCCCACGCGCAATTGCCCACAGGTAGCGTACACACTTTGCCTTGCTTTCCACAGGGTTTTCCCTGTGTTCGCTGTTCCTGAGTTTCCCAGTCCTCGTCGCTAGACTCGAAGGCAGCCGAACCCGCCCGCTCAGGGATGAGCGCTCCGCAACCCCGGGCTCGGCCGGAGATGAAGCCGAGTTGATGAGTTCCGCAGCACCTAAGCCCGAAGGCCTCCGCGCACGGAAGCGGCGAGCCACGGAGAACGCGATCGAGACGTCCGCGGTGATGCTCGCCCTCGAACTCGGGGTCGAGAATGTCACGGTCGAGGCAATCTGCGAGCGGGCCGACATCTCCCGCAGCACGTTCTTCAACTACTTCCCGTCACGCGACTACGCGATCGTCGGCCGCGCGGTGAGCCTCCCGGAAGGGACCGAGGCGTTCAGCATTCTGGACAGCTGCCCAGAGGACCTTACCCTTGGGGTATTCCGTCTGCTGTTCGCCGCGATCGGCCACAACTATGTGAACTCCGATGTGGCGCGGCTGCGCACGCAGCTCATCATGGAGCAGCCACTCGCCGGTCGTATGACGGCGTCATCGCTCCTTGAATCTGCCTACTCGCTCACGGTCACCGCGGCAGCCTGGCTCGAGGCGAATCCCAAGTACGCGAAGCTCGATTCCCCCACCCGGGAGGCGTCGCTCGCGGTCACGCTCATGCACGGAGTCATCACCACACAAATGACCGAGTGGATGCTGTCCTCCGGCGACACCACCGCAGAAGAAGGCGACTTCGATCGAGTGATGGCGGAGTATCGCAAGCTCCTCGGCACCGACTAGCCCGGGCGGGGCGCAGCTGCACCTGGGCGCTGCGCCCCTCCGCACCTCAGCGCTGCGCCTCTCCGCGCCCGGGCGCTGGGCGCTACTCCACCTTCGAGATGGGCGCGAGCTTCACGAGCAGCTTCCGCTCCCCGACCGAATCGAACACCACGTGCGCGATTCGTTTCGTGCCCGACCCAGTGACCCCGGTAACCCGACCCTCGCCATAGTCGTCGTGCCGAATCCGGTCGCCGGTCGCGAGTTCAAGATCGCCGTTGTCTCGCGCGCCAGCGCCGATTGTGTTCGGGAACCCGCCGCCGGCCGCCTGGGCCGCCTTTGCTGCGCGCTTCCGCTCACGCCACTGGTCTAGAGCTGATTGCATATTTCCGCTCGCGGGCTCCGAGACCGCTGCCGCGCCGGATCCGCCGCGCGAACCACTCCCCGCCCCGAACGACACCGCGGAATCTGCATTGCGGCTCGACCACGAGCGTGAGCCGCTCGCGCCCGGCCGCGACGGCGCGTTGAGCGCACGCGACGCCGTGCCACCGCGGCTCGTCACTTCGCCGGGCGACTGCCGCCAGTCGATAAGCCCCTCGGGAATCTCCTGCAGGAAGCGCGAGGGCATTGCCACTGACACGTCTCCGAAGGTCGCGCGCGTGGACGCGAGCGTGAGGTAGAGCCGCTCCCGGGCGCGCGTGATCCCCACGTACATGAGACGACGCTCCTCGTTCACGCCGCCCACCTCGTCCACCGACATCTGATGTGGGATCAGCCCCTCCTCGACGCCGGTGAGGAAGACCGCGCGGTACTCAAGCCCCTTCGCTGTGTGCATCGTCATGAGTGACACGGTGCCGCTCGTATCGTCGAGGTCGTCTGCCGCGGCGACGAGGCTCACCTCCGTGAGGAAAGCGAGCAGGCCGGCCCCCGGCTGCTTCGCGTCGAACTCGCGCGCCACCGCAACGAGTTCCTCAAGGTTTTCCGCGCGCGCATCGTCCTGCGGGTCCCTGCGAGCCCGGAGTTTCTCGACCATCTCGGTCTCGTCAAGGATCAGCTTCATCAGGTCGCCGACGGGCGCCGGCTGCTTCTCCTCGGCCTCCTCGCCGGGTGCCGCGGTGACGTCTGTTGCGCCGCCGCCCACCGCCATCCGCGATGCGCGGGTGAGGAGCTCAGCCAGCTGCCGCACGGTGCCACGCAGCTTCGGGCCGATCTGCGGCACCTCGTCGACTCGCAGCATGGCCTCGTGGAGCGAGATACCCTGGGCTTCCTGGAAGTTCGCGAGGTGGGCCTCCGCCATCGGACCAATGCCGCGCTTGGGCGCACCCAACAGGCGCGACCATGCGATCGGATCGTACGGGTTCGCAATGCTGGTGAGGTACGCCATCGCGTCCTTCACCTCGGCGCGCTCGTAGAACTTCGTTCCGCCGAGCACCCGGTACGGGATCGCCGAGCGAATGAGCAGCTCTTCCAGCGCTCGCGTCTGCGAGTTGGTGCGGTAGAACACCGCCATGTCGTTGTAGTCGAAGCCCTCGCGGTGCAGGTCTTCAATCTCCTCAGCGACGAAGCGCGCCTCGTCGTGCTGCGAATAGCCGGTGAAGCCGACGATCTTCGCACCATCGCCCTCCGAGGTCCAGAGGTTCTTCTCTTGACGGTCGAAGTTGTTGCCGATCACGGCATTCGCGGCCGACAGAATGTTCTGCGTCGAGCGGTAGTTCTGCTCGAGCTTCACGACCTCTGCGCCGGCGAAGTCGCGCTCAAACTCCACGATGTTGCGGATGTCTGCGCCACGGAAGGCGTAGATCGACTGATCCGAGTCACCGACCACCGTGAGGCTCGCCCCGGGAATGCGCCCGTTCGCGTCGAGTTCGCGCGCACGCACGGGTGGCACGAGCCGATCCACCTGCTCCGTGGGGATCGGTCGTGTGAGCTCGCGAATCAGCGAGTACTGCGCGTGGTTGGTGTCCTGGTACTCGTCGACCAGAATGTGACGGAAGCGGCGCTGATACACGGCAGCCACGTCGGGATGCGCGCGGAACAGGTGCACGGTCTGACCGATGAGATCGTCGAAGTCGAACGCGTTCGCGCGACGCAGCTCCTGCTCGTACATCCGGAAGATCTCGACAAAGAGTCGATCCCGCGGATCGCTCTCGTTCATCGTCGCCGCATAGCCGCTCGCGTCGGTGAGCTCGTTCTTCAGCCGCGAAATCTTCGAACCCGAGTTCGCGGGAGTGAAGCCGTAGCTATCCGCGTCGAGTTCCTTGATGATGCGTTTCAGCAGCGCACGCGAGTCCGCCGAATCGTAGATTGTAAAGCCGGAAACGTAGCCGAAGCGCTCCGCCTCGCGCCGCAGAATGCGCACGCACGCCGAGTGGAAGGTGGAGATCCACATGCCCTCGGCCGCATCCCCGAGGAGGCCACCGATCCGCTCGCGCATCTCGGCCGCCGCCTTGTTCGTGAACGTAATGGCGAGGATCTGGCTGGGCCAGGCCTCCTTCTCGCGGATCAGGTGCGCGATGCGGTGCGTCAGCACACGGGTCTTCCCCGAACCTGCACCAGCGACGATGAGCAGCGCCGGGCCGCGCGCGATCACCGCGCGCTCCTGTGCAGGGTTCAAGCCGTCGAGCAGCGGGTCGACGCCGCCCGCTTCAGCGGTGAACGGGCCGCCTGCGGGGGCGCCGGGATCCAGAAGTTCGAAGTCGCTCATTGTGAGGTCCAGTCTAGGCTGCACCACCGACACCCGCGCCCCCGCGTCCCGCTTTCCCGGTCGCCATCAGGATCGGCCACAATGGAGGGATGTCAGCTCTCCCCTCCGGCACCCCTTCCGTGCTCGTCTTCGCGACGGGCGGCACGATTGGCATGCGCGAGACCGACCACGGCCTCGCCCCCGATCCCGATTTCCCGGAGGTCCTCGAGCGACTCGTCGCGAGCATCTGCGGCCCGCTCGGGATCAGCGCGCGGATCAACCACTTGTTGCCGCCCATCGACAGCGCGAACGCCGACGCGGAGACGGCGCCAAAGATCGCCCGCGCCATTCGCGCCCGCGTGCGCACGCACCGCCCGCGCGGCGTCGTCATCACGCACGGCACCGACACGCTCGCCTACACCGCAGCGCGCCTCGCCTTCGAACTTGGCGATCTGGGCGTGCCCGTGGTCGTGACCGGGAGTCAGCTCGCCCACGGCGCCCCAGACACCGACGCTCGCGCGAACCTCTCACTCGCGATCCGCGCATCAGTCAAGGCGGCCCCGGGCTCGCCCGTGACGGTCGCGTTCGGCGGCGCGCTCCTCCCCGCCGTGCGCACCACGAAGCACGACAGCCGCGCGCTCACAGCGTTCCGCGCGGAGTCGAAACTCGCCCCGCGCCCGCTCGGGCTCCCGCGCCTCTCCGCGCAGGAGCACGCCGGCCTCGCGCGGGTGCTCACACTTCGTTTCGTGCCCGGCATGACGGTCGCGGATGTGCGCGCGGCAGTGGGCGGCCGCCCCGACGCGCTCGTGCTCGAGTGCTACGGCAGCGGCAACGGCCCCATGGCGCGACCCGGAATGACGGCCGTGCTCCGGGAAATCAGCGCGGAGATCCCAGTCGTGGCGATTTCGCAGTGCGCCATGGGTGGCGTGGACTTCTCTCGCTACGCCGTCGGCCAGGAGCTCGCGGGGTCCGGCGTCATCGACGGCACTGATCTCACGCTCGAGGCCGCCATCGCAAAGCTCGGGTACCTGCTCGACTGCGGTGTGCAGGGTTCGGATCTGCGCGCGCTCATGGAGCGCAACCTCGTTGGCGAGTGCGCGGGAGTCGCGCACTAGTCTCGATCGGGATCGGGGCTCGGCCTACTCCCACGCTTCGCGGAGCGCGACCGCGAGGTCGGGGTGGTCGAGGAACACGCCGTCCACTCCGGAGGCGATGATGAGTTCGAACTCGCTCTGCCAGTCGCCCCACTCCGCGCCACGCAGAGATGACTGGTGCTTGACGTTGAGGAAACGGTTCTCGGGGCGGAGCGTCCAGGTGAACACGAGCAGGCCGCGCGCGTGCGCGCGGTGCACGAGGTCGGTGGGTCCGGTGGCCCGACCGAGCGCGTTCACTCGGATGAGGTTGCCTTTCGCGACGCTGATCCCGTCCACGCGTTGCGCGAGGAAATCGAGCCCGGCGTCGCTCCGGTACCAGCCGTAGCTCCGCGCGGCGCGGCCGGGTCGGGGCTCGTCTGGCGGCGTGCCAAATCGTTCGGTCAGGAACACGAGCGTGCCGCGGACCCGGGCCCGGCTCAGCTGCTCGAGGACCCCCAGCTCGAACGACTCGATGACGAGCTGCTCGGGCTTCGCGTCCCAGCCGGTGTCCGCGAGCTCCTGGAGCAGCAATGCCCCGATGTCGTGGCCCTGCTCGGCGAGGAAGTGCGCGTGCTTGACCTCCACCACCGTGCCAAGCTTTCGGCCGCGGGCAGCGCTCTCCTCGTCGACGATGGCGAGTACGTCGCGGAGGCGCAGAATCGGCTCGGTGCCGTCGTAGTCACGGTTGTCTGGCCGCACCTTCGCGAGCCGTTCGCGGCAGCGCAACGTTGAGAGTTCCGCCCAGGTGAAGTCTTCTGCGAACCACCCCGTGTGCTTCTTGCCGTCGACGATTTTCGTGGTGCGGCGGGAGGCGAACTCGGGGTGACGTGCGACATCCGTGGTGCCCGAGATTTCGTTCTCGTGCCGCACCACGAGCACACCATCGCGAGACACCACGATGTCGGGCTCAACCGCGTCAGCGCCGAGTTCAAACGCGAGGCGGTACGCCGAGGCGCTGTGCTCCGGGCGGTAGCCAGGAGCCCCCCGGTGGCCGATGATGAGCGGCCCGCCGGCCGCACGTGATGACATGCCTTAAGCGTAGGGCACGCGCCGCGCGCAATCACTCGCGTACGCCGTGCACGAACAGCGAAAAAATCCCAGCGGTTCCAAAGCCGCCCTCACTAGGCTAGAACCACTCGCATACGCCTGGAAAGGAATCCCGACGCATGAGCAACCCGGCTCTCAGCAACAACCCGGCTCTGAATGGCAAGACCCTCAGCGCTGATGAGCTGCGCCGTATCTACGATCAGCCCGCTGCACAGACGCAGCGCCCCGGCATCGACACTCCGACGGAAGCTGGTTTCGGCGGCGAGCAGCCGCCCGTCATCGCCCCGTCCGACAAGCCGATGACCTACGAGAACACCATCTCGAAGACGGTGCTTCTCTTCCTTACCGTGCTCGCCTTCGGCGCCGTGGGCTGGTTCATGCCCGTCCTCGCGATCCCCGGCGCAATCGCCGGCCTCGTGCTGGGCCTCGTGAACTCCTTCAAGAAGGAGCCGAGCGTTCCGCTCATCGTGCTGTACGCGGTGGCGCAGGGACTCTTCCTCGGCGGTATTTCTGGCTTCTACGAGGCGCAGTGGCCGGGCATCGTCTCGCAGGCCGTGATCGGCACGCTGTCGGTCTTCGGTGTCACGCTGCTCCTCTTCCGCAGCGGAAAGGTCCGCACGAGCCCGCGCATGACCAAGATCGTGCTCATCGCGATGGTCGGCTACCTGGTCTTCTCGCTCGTCAACTTCGTGCTGATGCTCACTGGCGTCACCCCCGGCATGTTCGGCGCGCGCAGCATCGAGATCTTCGGTATGCCGCTCGGTGTCGTCATCGGTCTCCTCGCGGTGTTCCTCGCGGCGTACTCCCTCGTGATGGACTTTGAGCTCATTCAGAACGGCGTGCGCAACCGCGTCCCCGAGAAGTGGGCGTGGTCGGCGGCCTTCGGCCTCATGGTCACGCTGATCTGGCTCTACGTCGAGATCCTGCGTCTGCTCGCGATCTTCCGCGGCAACGACTAGTCGCCCGACGCGCTGCGGCAGCGGGGGTTCGGCTTTGGCCGGACCCCCGCTGCCGTTTGTATGTGCGCCATCTCTTCGCGCATGAGAACTCCCGCGGCGGGGAACATTCAGCGCACCCAGCCCCCCGCGTCCCACACTTCTCCAAGGACTCGGGGGCGAAGTTTTGGCGACTCAGTGGCAGACTGCATGCATGAGCACCGAGGTCACCGACTACATTGCCGAGCTCCCCGAGACCGAGCGCGCCCGGATCGCCGGGCTCTACGCACGCGTGCGCGAGCTCGTTCCTGACGCCGACGAGGGCCGCTCCTACAACATGCCAGCGCTCCTGTACCGGGGAAAAGGTCTCTTCTCCGCGATACTCACCAAGCACCACATTGGCGTGTACCCGTACGGCAACCTCGGGGAACTCGCCGAGGAGGTGACCGCCGCGGGCCTCGGCAGTACCAAGGGTTCGATCCACCTCCGCGCGGGCGAGACGCTTCCGGACGAGCTCCTCGCCCGCTTCGTTGCGCGCCGGGTGGCGCAGATCGAAGCGGCCGCCGCGCGCTAACAGGCACCATCGCGATCGCCGCCCCTGCAGACACGTCAACGCCGGGGCAGGAACGCAGCATTGCCCGCGCAGAAACTCAGAAACGCCGGGGCGCACCCGCATGGTGCACCCCGGCGTTTCCGGTTTAGCCGAGCGACGCGAACGCCGGAAGGCTTACTCCCACTCGATGGTCCCCGGCGGCTTCGACGTCACGTCGAGCACCACACGGTTGACCTCGGGCACCTGGTTGGTGATCTTGTTCGAGATGCGGGCGAGCACGTCGTACGGCACGCGCGTCCAGTCAGCCGTCATCGCGTCCTCGGAGGACACGGGGCGCAGCACGATGGGGTGGCCATAGGTACGGCCATCTCCCTGCACGCCCACAGAGCGCACATCGGCGAGCAGCACGACGGGGCACTGCCAGATCTCCTGGTCCAGACCTGCCGCGGTCAGCTCGGCGCGAGCGATCGCGTCGGCCTCGCGCAGCGTCTCCAGACGATCACGGGTGACCTCGCCCACGATGCGGATCCCCAGGCCGGGGCCGGGGAACGGCTGACGCCCAACGATCTCTTCGGGAATGCCGAGCTCGCGGCCGATGGCGCGCACCTCATCCTTGAAGAGGGCACGCAGCGGCTCGATGAGCTCGAAGTCGAGATCTTCGGGGAGCCCACCGACGTTGTGGTGGCTCTTGATGTTCGCGGTGCCGGCGCCCCCGCCCGACTCAACAACGTCGGGGTAGAGCGTGCCCTGCACGAGGAACTTGATCGGCTCACCCTCAGCCTTGGCCTCGGCGACCAGGTCGAGCTGCACCTTCTCAAACGCGCGAATGAACTCGCGCCCAATGATCTTGCGCTTCTCTTCGGGGTCGGTGACTCCGGCGAGGTGGCCCAGGAAGATGTCCTCGGCCTCAACCGTGATGAGACGCACACCGGTCGATGCGACGTAGTCGCGCTCCACCTGCTCGCGCTCCCCCTTGCGGAGCAGCCCGTGGTCCACGAACACTGCGGTCAGCTGATCGCCGATCGCCTTGTGCACGAGGGCGGTCGAGACAGCCGAGTCCACGCCGCCCGAGAGTGCGGAGATGACGCGGGCGTTGCCCACCTGCTCGCGGATGCGCGCCACCTGCTCGGCGATCACGTTGCCCGCGTTCCAGTCGGCCGGGATCCCCGCGACGTGGTGGAGGAAGTTCTCGAGGATGCGCTGCCCGTGGTCCGAGTGCTTCACCTCGGGGTGCCACTGCACGCCGTACATCTTGCGCTCGGCGGAGCCGAAGGCTGCGACGGGCGTCACCGCGGTCTTTGCGAGCACGTCGAAGCCCGCGGGTGCGGCCTGCACGGCGTCGCCGTGGCTCATCCATACGTTCTGCGTGTCGGGCTGGCCGCCCAGGATCGCGCCGCCATCGCCGACCACGGTCGCCTCGGTGGCGCCGTACTCGCGGTCACCGGTGTTGCCGACCTCGCCGCCGAGCGCGCGAGCCATCACCTGGAAGCCGTAGCAGATCCCCAGCACGGGGATCCCCAGATCGAAGATCGCGTCGTCAAACGAGGGCGCGCCCTCTTCGTAGACGGACGAGGGGCCGCCGGACAGCACGATGCCGAGGGGCTGCTTGGCCGCGACCTCAGCCGCGGTCACGGTGTGCGGAACGAGCTCGGAGTACACCCCGGCCTCGCGCACGCGGCGGGCGATCAGCTGCGCGTACTGCGCGCCAAAATCGACCACGAGGACGGGGCGGTGCCCGGTGTCCGTCTGTTGTTCCTGATTCGCCATGTTCGAGTGCTTCGGCCTTTCAGCTGTGGGGAGGGAGATAAGGGAAGATTCTACCGCCTGAGCGGGGGCTGCGCGGCCAGCTTGGGATCGAGGCTCGGCGCACTCCGCTGCGGACGGTGAGCGCGGCTAGGCCGAGGCCGATCCCGCGCTGCTGTCGACTGCGGCGCTCGCCGGCGCGGAGCCGCCGTCGACGCTCGCGAGGAAGCCGTTGACCTGGCGCACAATACGGGCCTCCAGGAAGAACGACATGAACGGAATGACGCCGCCGAGCGCGATGAGCAGGAACTTTCCGAAGTGCCAGCGCATGGGGCTCCACAGCATGAAGTCGGAGATCAGGTAGATCACGTAGAACCAGCCGTGGGCGATGAGGATCGCCTTGAACAGATCGAAGCCCTGCGGCACGAAGTCGCTGTCAACGCCCTCGGGGGCGAGCGGCACGAACTCGGCGAACGCGTCGGGAGTGAACAGGAACAGCTGCACCTGGAACGCGTACTTCATGACCATGACGGCGACGAGCAGCAGCAGCATCACGCCCGTGATCACCGAGGTGACCTTGTAGAAGCTCAGCGCCTTCCGAATCCGCGGGTAGTCGGAGGGCTTCGGCTGGAGTTTCATGGTGTCCATTCTATTCGGGGCGGGAATCTGCGAGGTCTCGCTCGGGATCGGGGCCGGCCGCGGCCTCCTGCTCGGCGGCCTCCCGGAGGGCCTTCAGCTCGTGCTCCTTCTCCCAGGCGTCGCGGGTGAGGCGGAACCAGAAGAAGACGGCAAAGCCAGCGAACACGACCCACTCGATCGCGTAGAAGACGTTGAGCCAGTTCACCTTCTCGGCGGGGAGCGGCGGCACGGAGTCGACCACATCGAGGTCTGCTGCGGCGAGGAGCTCGGGGACGTCTGCCGTTTCGTGCAGCACGAGGTAGCCCGAGTAGACCGGGGCGTCGACGTCGGCCCACACGTTTGCGAAGTGCGCGGGGATCATCGTCGGCATCGCCTGCGGGTCATCGCTAGGCTTCGGCACCTGCGGCCCCTCGGGCGGCATGTAGCGGCCCTCCAGCTCGCGCGGCGCGGCGAAGCCCGCGGCAGCTTCGAGCTGCGGGATGGCGGCCTCGGCGGCCTCCGGGCTGGGCGCCCAGCCGATCGCGACGGCGAGGTGCGCGCGCTCCGGATCCTCGGTGACGAGGTGCCCCACGACCCACGCGCCGTTGGTGCCGTCGTTCTGACGTGGCGCCACCACGCGCGAGTCGCCCGGCACGAACTCTCCGCTCAGGTCAACGACCACGCCGGCGGCGTCCTCCGTCACTCCCTTCGCGAGATCGCTCACCTCGGAGAGGGTGCGGGGCGTCTCCGTGTCGACGAGCTCGGGGTCGTCGCTGCGCACCGCGATGCTCATCTGCCACTGGCCGAGCCACGCGAATCCGCCAGCGACCGCGAGCGCGAGCAGCAGTGCAAGGATCCACAACGGCCGGCGCATCACCTGCCCGAGGGTGGGCTCCCCCAGGTACTCGGGCTTCGACGGTGTCGACACGGGAGGTCTTCTCGTTTCTCGGTTCGTGGTGGCAGGGTGCGCGCCGGGGTGCCGGCGCGCACTCGGGTTTAGCGCTCGGCGTAGACGAGCCCAACCCGCTGGAACTCCTTGAGCTCCGAGTAGCCGGTCGTGGCCATCGCGCGGCGAAGCGCGCCGACGAGGTTCGAGCTGCCATCTGCGACGTTTGCGGGGCCGTTCAGGATCTCCGTGAGCGGAGCGACCTGCTCCACTGCCACGCGGCGACCGCGGGGCAGATCCTCGTGGTGGGCCTCCTGTCCCCAGTGCCAGCCGCGACCGGGGGCGTCGGTCGCCTTCGCGAGCGCACCGCCGAGCATCACAGCATCGGCACCGCAGGCGACGGCCTTGATCATGTCGCCCGAGCTGCCGAGGCCGCCGTCGGCGATGACGTGCACGTAGCGGCCACCCGACTCGTCGAGGTAGTCCATGCGCGCGCCAGCAACGTCAGCGATTGCCGAGGCCATGGGCGCGCGAATGCCGAGCGTTACGCGCGTCGTCGAGGAGGCGCCCCCGCCGAAGCCGACGAGCACGCCCGCCGCGCCTGTGCGCATGAGGTGCAGGGCAGTCTGGTATGTCGCAGCGCCGCCCACGATCACGGGGACGTCGAGCTCGTAGATGAACTGCTTGAGGTTCAGGGGCTCGCGGCCCTCGCGCGCAACGTGCTCTGCCGAGACCGTGTTGCCGCGAATAACGAAGAGGTCGACGCCGGCCTTCACGACCGTATCGGTGAACTCAGCAGTGTGGTGCGGAGAGAGGGCGCCCGCCACCGTCACACCGGCCTCGCGGATCTGTCCGAGGCGATCGCGGATCAGCTCGGGCAGGATCGGCGCTGCGTAGAGCTCGCGCATGCGGTGCACCGCCTCGACACCGTCGGTGATCTGCGCCAGCTCTGCGAGCAGCGGCTCGGGGTTTTCGTGCCGGGTCCAGAGACCTTCGAGGTTCAGCACGCCGAGGCCGCCGAGCTTGCCGAGTGCGATCGCGGACTCTGGCGACATCACCGAGTCCATCGGCGCACCGAGCACCGGAATTTCGAACTGGAAGGCGTCGATCGACCAGGCGGTCGAGACGAGCTCGGGGTCGCGGGTGCGTCGCGTCGGCACCACCCCAATCTCATCGAAGGTGTACACGCGACGTGCGCGCTTGCCGCGGCCGATCTCGATCTCGTTGCTCACCCGCCCAGTCTATCGAACCCTGCCTGGGGGTGTCCCCGCCGCGGAAACGCCGCGGGGCGCCGCCGACCGAAGTCAGCGGCGCCCCGGGGACCCAGTGCGGCGGGCTTAGCGCTTGTAGTTCGGCGCTTCAACAACCATCTGCACGTCGTGCGGGTGCGATTCCTTGAGCCCAGCCGAGGTGATGCGGACGAAGTTGCCGCGCTCCTTCAGCTCGGGCACCGAGCGTGCGCCCACGTAGAACATCGACTGGCGCAGGCCGCCGATCATCTGGTGCGCGACCGCGCCGACCGGGCCACGGTAGGGCACCTGGCCCTCGATGCCCTCGGGGATCAGCTTCTCGTCGCTCGGCACGTCCGCCTGGAAGTAGCGGTCCTTCGAGTACGAGGTGCGCTCACCGCGAGTCTGGAGCGCGCCGAGCGAGCCCATGCCGCGGTAGTTCTTGAACTGCTTGCCGCCCACGAACACGAGGTCGCCGGGGCTCTCGTCGGTACCGGCGAGGAGCGAGCCCATCATCACGGACGACGCTCCGGCGACGAGCGCCTTCGCGATGTCGCCCGAGTACTGCAGCCCACCATCAGCGATCACCGGCACGCCGGCGGGCGTGGCCGCCTTTGCTGCCTCGTAGACCGCGGTGACCTGGGGCACGCCCACACCGGCGATGACGCGCGTGGTGCAGATCGAGCCGGGGCCAACGCCCACCTTCACGGCGTCTGCGCCGGCGTCGACGATCGCCTTCGCGCCGGCGTACGTCGCGACGTTGCCGCCGATCACGTCGACACCGGCGAACGCCGGGTCGCTCTTGATCTTCGCGATGATGTCGAGCACGCCGCGGCTGTCGCCGTTCGCGGTGTCGACCACGAGCACGTCCACGCCCGCATCAACGAGCTGGCCGGCACGCTTCCAGGCGTCGCCGAAGAAGCCGACCGCAGCGCCGACGCGGAGACGACCCGCGTCGTCCTTCGTGGCGAAGGGGTACTGCTCTTCCTTGTCGAAGTCCTTGACGGTGATGAGGCCCGTGAGGCGCCCCTCACCATCAACGAGGGGAAGCTTCTCGATCTTGTGCTTGCGGAAGATGTCGGCGGCGTCCTCGCGGGAGATGCCGACGGGGCCCGTGATGAGCGGCATCTTCGTCATCGCGTCGGCGACGCGCACGTTGGCACGGTCCTTCGGATCGATGAAGCGCATATCGCGGTTTGTGATGATACCGAGCAGCACACCGCTCGAGTCCACGACGGGCAGGCCCGACACGCGGTACTCGCCGCACAGCGCGTCTACCTCGGCCACGGTCGCCTCGACCGTGGTGGTGACGGGGTTGGTGATCATGCCGGCTTCGCTCCGCTTGACGCGGTCGACCATCTCGGCCTGATCCTGAATCGACAGGTTGCGGTGGAGGATCCCGAGCCCGCCGTTGCGCGCCATCGCGACCGCCATGCGGGTCTCGGTGACGGTGTCCATTGCAGCAGAGATCAGCGGGATCTGCAGCTTGATACGGCGCGTGAGCTGGGTCGAGGTGTCCGCCTCGCTGGGGATGACATCGGTGTGCGCAGGCAGCAGCAGCACGTCATCGTAGGTCAGGCCGGTGAAAGCGAAGGGATCGCGCTGTTCCATGGAACCTCTTTACTGGTATTGATGCGGACGTCCTCAGCAGGCCCGTGGGTGGTGGGTCGCTTGTTCCATCGTAAACGACCGAAGCCCGGGTGATATTCCCGGGCCTCGGTGCGTGCGGCGCCTCGGCGCCCCACGCGGGGTGGTGCGGCGTGCGAAGCAGGCGGTTACACGTCCGCCGGATCGAGCACGAAGGAGTCGGCGACGCGCCAGCTGAGGCGTGCCGGCCCGGCGGGCATCACCGCGCCGCGCTTGTCCGCGATCAGACGCAGTCGCTGCTCACCGTAGTCCACGACGTACTGCACCTCCGAGCCGCGGAACACCGGAGCGACGACCTCGACGGGCAGTACCGCATCATCATCGGCGCCAGCCTCGAGGCGGAGGTCTTCCTGGCGGAGACCCACCACAGCGTCTGCGCCGATCGCCAGCGTGTGCGGCGGGACCGGTACCTCGTGGCCGCCCGCGAGCTGCACGGTGCCCTGCGCGGTCACGGTGCCGGGCAGCAGGTTCGCGGCTCCCAGGAAGTCCGCGGCGAACACCGTGCTCGGCGCGCCGTAGATCTCTTCGGGGCGACCCTGCTGCTGCACGCGACCGACGTTCATCAGCACGACGAGGTCGGAGAGGCTCATCGCCTCATCCTGGTCGTGCGTCACGAAGACCGTGGTAAGCCCGAGCTCGCGGTGCAGCTCGAGCAGCTCGATCTGCATGTCTTCGCGCAGCCGCGCGTCGAGGTTGGAGAGCGGCTCGTCGAGCAGCAGCACGCGCGGCTGCGACACGATCGCACGCGCCAGGGCAACTCGCTGCTGCTGACCGCCGGAGAGCTGACGCGGCTTCCGCCCGGCAAGGTGCCCCATCTGCACGCGCTCGAGCGCATGGGCCGCACGCTCCAGCTGCTCTGCCTTCGATCCCTCCCCCGCCATGCGGAGCGGGAAGCGTACGTTCTCGAGTACCGACATGTGCGGGAAGAGCGCGTACGACTGGAACATCATGCCGAGGCGTCGCTTCTCGGGCGGCAGCGCGGTGACGTTCTCGGCGCCAATGTGGATCGAGCCGCGCGTCACAGTCTCGAGCCCCGCGATGCAGCGCAGCAGTGTGGACTTGCCGCAGCCCGACGGGCCGAGCAGCGACATGAACGTGCCGGAGGCGACGTCCAGTGAGATTTCTGACAGGGCAACGGAGGAGCCGAACTCTTTCCGCAGCCCGGAGATGACGAGATCAGCCATTAGGCCATTACCTTTCCAAGTCCGAGGGTGCGCTCGAAACCGATGAGCACGAGAACGGTGACGAGCACCATCAGGGTGGAGACCGCGGCGACCGACGGGTCCGGGCTGAACTCCAGTCGGCCATAGATCGCGAGCGGGAGGGTTTCAACGGAGGGGCTGCGCAGGAAGAGTGCGACCACCGCGTCGTCGAAGGAGATGTTGAATGCGAAGAACGCGCCGGCGAAAATGCCGGACTTGCACATCGGAAGGAGCACCAGCAGGTAGCGCTGCCACCAGTTCGCACCCATGGTGCGCGCGGCTTCCTCGGTGAAGCGATCCTGCTGGAGCAGCACACCGGATACGGTGCGCACGACGTACGGGATCGCCAGCACGATGTGGCCGATGATGATGCCCCCGAGCGAGGCGCCTCCCGCGTAGACGGAGAGGAACGCAAGCAGCGCGATGCCGAGAATGATGCTCGGCACGATGATGGGCGCCATGAGGAAGCTCAGGATCGCTTGCGAGCCAGGAATCTGGAAGCGTGTCAGCGCGATCGACGCGGCCGTGCCCACAACCACAGCAACCGCGGTAACGAGGAGGCCGATCCACAGGCTCGTCAGGAAGGGCTGCAGGTAGGTGTCCGTCGTGAGCACCATCTCGTACCACTGCAGGCTGAAGCCCTTGGGTGGGAAGCTCAGGAAGCGCTCCGAGTTCACGGAGGAGATGGCCACCACGATGATGGGCAGCAGCATGTACGCGCCGATCGCGATGGCGAGCAGGACCGCGACCGCGCGGATCCAGCCGGGTACGGCTTTGACCATGATTATTTCCTCGATCCGATGCGGGAGGTCGCGAAGATCAGCATCACGACCGCAAGGAAGAGCAGGGTCGACTGCGCCGCAGCAAAGGGCCAGTCGAGGTTCACCGTCGCGTCGTTGTAGATCGTGCCGGCAAGTACCGGGAGGCGCGAGCCGCCCACGAGGCGCGGGGTGATGAATGAGCTGACCGAAAGCGCGAACACCAGGGTGGCGCCCGCAACCAGGCCGGGAAGCGACAGGGGGAAGACGACCGTGCGGAGGGTGCGGAGGAATCCAGCTCCCATCGTGCGCGCGGCTTCTTCGAGCTTGGGATCAATCGACTGCATCACGCCGTACAGCGTGAGCACGGCGAACGGCAGCAGCACCTGCACCATCGAGATGACGATGCCGGCCTCGGTTCCGAGCAGCCCCTGCCCGTACGCAACAGGATCAAGGCTCTTTGCGAACTGGCCGAGCCAGCTGTTGGGCGCGAGCAGCACGACCCAGCCGAAGGTGCGCACCACGACGCTCGTCATGAGCGGGAGGATGATCACGGCCATCAGGATGCTCGAGACGCGGCCGGAGACGCGCGTCATGAGGTAGGACAGCGGCAGCGCGAGCACCAGGGTGATCGCGGTCTGGATGAGCGACAGGCGAAGAGAGCGTCCCATCGCCGACAGGTAGTAGTCGCTCTGGAAGACCTCGGCGTAGTTGCCGAGGGAGAATCCCGCCACGCCCTGCACGCTCGTCACGGAGGAGAGCAGCATTTGCAGCACCGGCAAGAAGAAGCCGATGAGCATGAGCACGATCGCGGGAGCGAGCAGGAGCAGCGGCTCCAGCCACGGACGCTGACGTCCGCGGCTGGAGCGCGATGCGAGATGAAGCGGCTGGGTCATGAGGCGACGAGTGCGTTCCAGGCCTTGACCCACTCGGCGCGCTTCGCGTCGATCTCGGTCGGGTCGAAGCGGACGAGCCCGGTGAGGCCCTCACCCGCGATGACCTCTTCCGCGAACTCGGCGGGGATCTCCACCGTCATGTTCGTGGGCGAGTAGCGGAGCGCGTCTGCCCAGGCGAGCTGCACCTCGGGGCGCAGCTGGTAGTTCACGAACGCGGTCGCGAGGTCTTCCTTGCCGGTTCCTGCAACGACGTTCGCCGTGATGTACGAGGCGGGGCTGTTCTCGGGCACCGTGAAGCCGACGTTCAGGCCGGCCTTCGTGAGCGTGTAGGCGTAGTCCTGCGCGTAGGGCGCCAGCCAGATGTCGCGCTGGGTGAACGCTTGCTGGATCTCGGGGCTCGTTGCGGTCACGACGGCGTCGTTCTTCGCGAGGAGGCCGCCGACTGCGTCGAGGCCGGGCTGCACGTCATCCGTGCTGCCGCCAAGCTTCGCGTTCATCGCGAGGAAGGTGAGCAGGCCGTAGGAGTTTGAGAAGTCGGTGAGGGCAACGTGGCCCGCAAACTTCGGGTCAAGCACCGCGTCCCACGAGGTGGGAGCGTCCTTCACCTGATCCTTCAGGTAGATGAGCCCCATCGGAGCAATCTGGATCACGGGGCCCTCGCCCTCACCGCGCTTCACGCCGTCAAGCGCGGTGGGAACGAGGTCCGCGGCACCCTCAATGTCCGTCTCCGCAATGGGAGCGAGCAGTCCATCGGCCGCCGCAACGACCTCCTGGCCACCCGAGAACGTCACGACGTCCAGCTGCGGCTTGCCCTTCTGCGCCGTGAGCTGCGCGAGCGCGTCAGCGCTGTACGCAGTCACCACCTCGACCTTGGCTCCGGTCTCTGCCTCGAACGGCTCGATTACCGCTTCCTGAAGCGTGGCCTCGTAGTCGCCCCCGAAGGAGTTGACGACGATGGTCTGGCCAGCGAAGGGCTGGTCCTTCGAACCGCTCTCCGGGGCGGACCCTGAGGAGCAACCCGTGAGGGCCAGAGCGACGGCACCGGCCATCGCGATAAGCGACACTGCTTTTTTCATGACTGACTTCTTTCGAACTGAGGGTGGGGTGGTGCGTGGTTAGTTCACGCGGGCAATGGTGATGGTCTTGGCGCCGTCGATGCGGGTGTTCGCGCACGCGGCTGCGAACTCATCGAGGCCCTCGGTGATCGAGGCGAAGATGTTGCAGGGCGTCCAGCCGAGCGGGCCGAAGATGCGGCCGCCGTCGCCGTAGAACACGCCGATCTCCCAGAGATCCTCGGACATGTTCTTCATCTGGTTGGGAGCCTGATAGTACCAGAGCAGGTCACCCGCGGCGGGGAAACAGGTCTGGTTCTCGACCGGGATCGACTCGGGGTCGAAGTTCTGTGCCGACTCAGGCAGACCGGTCATGATCTCGGGGCCCGCGAAGGCGGCGTGCACCGCGAGCACCTCGACGGGCTGCTCGAGCGCGTCCCAGATCGTCTGCGCAGTGACGGGCGCGTTGTCCAGGTTGAGCTCTGCGATGGCCTTCGCGCCGTTGGGGAAGGTGAGGGAGATCTGCTTCGTCATTCTGTTCTTTCTCGTGTTGTGGGAGGGGAAGTGTGCGGCGCTAGGCGGCGGGGTGCGTCCGAGCAGCGAATGCGGCGGCGGTTGCCACGAAGCCGGTGAAGAGCTGCGCCTCTGCGGCGACCTCGTCCGGCGCGGTCAGTTTCTCGGGGTGCCACTGCACCCCGAGAAACGGCCAGGCGTCAGACGTCGACTCGGCGGCCTCGGCAATGCCGTCTGCGGCGCGGGCGCTGACCACCAGACCATCCGCAACCGCGTCGATTGCCTGGTGGTGGATCGTGTTCACCTCGCGCGACGCCGTGCCGTACACGGCGGCGAGGGCGCTCCCCGCGGCGAAGGCAACCTCGTGACGGTCCCCAAGGAACGCCTCGGGAGTGTCCTGCGCGGGGTGCACCGCTGTGCGCGGAATGTCTTCGATGAGTGTGCCGCCGAGCACCACGTTCGTCAGCTGCAGGCCGCGACAGATGCCAAGGACTGGCAGCTCTCGCTCCTGAGCACCGAGCAGCAGGGCCCGCTCGAACGCGTCTCGCTCGGGATCGGTGTCCGCGGCCTCCACCGCGCTCGGCTCGAGGCCGCGCAGCTCGCGGGTGAGGTCCTGACCACCGGACAGCAGGAGGCCGTCGATGCGCGACAGGAGTGCGGGCACGTGCTCATCCGCCACGGGAGCGAGCAGCAGCGGGACGCCGCCGGCCGCGGCGACGCGCGCCGCGTACTCGGTTCCGAGGGTGAAGAGATCCGTGCGCTCGCCGAGGTAGGTCGGAAGGGTACGGCGCCACACCGTGATGCCGATGATCGGGGCGCGCTCAGCTGCGAGTGCTGCCTGATCCCGGCTGGAGAGGGAGTGCGAAGAAGTGGGCATTGTTGACCAATCGTTGACTGAGAGCATCTCATCACGATTGGCCGAGAATTGCAAATTATGAATTTACAATGTCGAAGTTTTCACTCTGTTGGAAATTGATTGGCAGACTATTCAAGTGGTGAGGCTGAGCGGCCCGCGACGCACGGGGGCAAGAACCAGCGAGAGATCACCGATCTGGGCACCCTCGAACTCTCGGAGAACACCAGCAAGGAACTCGAGCAGCGCTTCTTCGCCCCGCGCCAGCACGTCCACCATCAGCTGGTACTCACCGGACACCGCCGAGCAGAAGCGCACCTCCCCCGAGGCGGCGAGCCGCCGGCCCACATCGTCCACCCGCCCGGGCGGCACGCGCAGCCAGACCATTGCCTCCACGCGCAGCCCGAACACCCCGGGAAGCACTTCGGCGCGCACGCGCAGCGTGCCGGTGGCAATGAGCTGTTCCACCCGGCGGCGCACGACTCCGGTTTTCGCGTCCAGCCGCTCCGCGAGGCGCGTGGCCGGCATACGGCCATCCTCGGCGAGCAGCGCGATCAGCCGCTCGTCCTGCTCCGTGAGGTCGGCCACGGGTTCGGCGTCCTCCTGCAGCGCGGCGAGCGTCTCCGCCTCCGCCTGCGCACGCACCTCGGGCGAGATCGTATTCGTCATCATCCAGTCATAGCCGGAGCGGTAGGGGCGGAGTACGGTCATCGCCTCAGAATCCAGCACACCGGGTATCGCGGGGAGTTCGTCGAGGAGCACATCGGCCACCCGTTCCGGTTCGGAGAGGATGAGCAGCGCGACCACCTGCCGTGCCCCCTCAAGCACCGAGACGGAGGAGGCATCAGCGCGCCCCGCGATCGCCGCCGCGACCGTTCGCGCGGCGCCCGCCGCGGTGCGCACACGCACCACCACCGAGCGCGCCTGGTACACGGTGGTCGCATCGAGATAGGTGGAGACCTTAATCACCCCGAGGTCGATGAGTCGCTGGCCCCGGCGCGCCACCGTGCGCTCGGGCAGCTCCAGGAGTCGCGCGACCGCGCCCCAAGATGCGCGACCAGAGATTTGCAGCACCGCCGCGATCTGGCGATCAGTCTCGTCCCAGGAATCTGGCAGCGGCGTCATTGGGCTCCTTGGCGCTTGGCGGGGCCATCGCCGCCCCGTTCGCCCACCACATTAGCGGGCGGGCGGCGGGCCCGGCGGGCGCCGTGCCCGTCGCTACGGTCTCCGCCTGCCCGCGCGAAGCGTCTCGACCGACAGCACAATCAGCGCGCCCCACACCACCGCGAAGCCGATCCAGCGCGCGACCGGAATGTGCTCGCCGAGGATCAACCAGCCCACCAGGAACATGATGCTGGGCGCAAGATACTGCGCGAAGCCGAGCGCCGTGAGCGAGATCCTGCGCGCGCTCGCGGCGAACAGGAGCAGCGGCACCGCGGTCGCGATCCCCGCTCCGGAGAGAATCCACACTTCCGCGGGCGGAGCGCTCAGCGCGTCGAGTCCGCGCGTGGCGCCGAGCACTGCGAGCACGATCAGCGCGATCGGCGTGAGCACGAGAGTTTCGACGAAGAGCCCCGGCAGCGCGGCAACACGGCCGCCCACATCTTTCTTCACAAATCCGTAGTAGCCGAAGGACAGCGCGAGCACGAGCGCCACCCACGGGAAGGTGCCGTACCCCACCGCGATGATGACAAACGCGACCACCGTGGCGCCAAGCGCGATCCACTGCACGCGGCCCAGCCGCTCGCCAAGCAGCAGCACGGCCAACAGGATCGTGACCACCGGGTTGATGAAGTACCCGAGCGACGCATCAAGCACGTGTCCTGACGTTGACGCCAGCACATACGTCTGCCAGTTCACGTAGATCACCGCTCCGGCGAGGGCGAGCCGCCCGAGGAGTCGGCCGTCGCGCAGCACGCGTCCCACCTCTCCCCACTGGCGAAGCACGGTGATGAGGATCGCGCAGAACACGAGCGTGAGCAAGATCCGCCACGCGACGATCTCGAACGCGTTGATGCCCACCAGCAGCACGAAGTAGAGCGGCAGGAAACCCCAGAGGGTGTAGGCGGCGAGGGCAGCGAGGAGTCCGCGCTGGGACTCTCCGCGAGGAGCAACTACGGGCACGGGGTTCCTGTCGAGTGAAGCGCAAACAATAAAACCGGGGCCGACGCGAAACGCGTCGGCCCCGGAGTGCAGAACGAAAAGCGCTTAGCGCGTAACGACTGCGAGGATATCGCGTGCCGAGAGCACGAGGTAATCGTCGCCCGACACCTTGACCTCGGTGCCGCCGAACTTCGAGTAGATCACCACGTCGCCCACGGCGACGTCGAGGGGGATGCGGGTGCCGCTGTCAGACACGCGGCCGGGGCCGACTGCAACGACCTCGCCCTCCTGGGGCTTCTCCTTGGCGCTGTCAGGGATCACGAGACCGGAGGCGGTGGTCTGCTCAGCCTCGACCTGCTTGATAACGATGCGATCCTCGAGCGGCTTGATGGCAACCGACACAGTTGACCTCTTTCCAGTGTGCGAAAGTTCTCGCGCCCGCCCGATGCGAGCGCGTCTGCCATCGAGTCTAGGACGCACATTGGCACTCCTGCAAGGGGAGTGCCAACTGTGCGGATCGCTCCAAGCGAACGCACACAGCACGGGGTGGGGTGATTCACGGCTCGACCCCATGCGCCGTGCAGAAACGCGGCGGTAGAATGGTGGGAAGAACAGGGCGAGGGGACCACGGCACGGATCCCAAGCCTCGACACGCGTCCCGAGGAGAACCGATGTCTACCCCCAACACCCCTGAGCCCCACGCCGCACAGCCGAACGCCGCACAGCCGACGGCAGCGCAGCCGACCGCGGCTCAGCCGACCGTCCCGCTGCAGCCCGGTGTTCCCGCGTACGCCGCGCAGGCCCCGGTTGGCCAGCCCGCATACCCGGCGGCGGGCCAGCCCGTCTACCGCGCGGCGGCTCCCGCTCCCGCCCAGGCTCCGCGCGGCACCACGCTCGCGCAGACCAACACGTATGCCGTACTCGCGATCCTGCTCGCGTTCATGGCGCCGATTGCGGGTGTGGTGTTTGGCCACATGAGCCTCAGCCAGATCAAGCGCACGGGCGACGCGGGCCGCGGGCTCGCCATCACCGGCCTCGTGATCGGGTACGCCGCGATCGTGTTCCTCGTCCTGTTCTTCGTGCTTTACATCGGTTTCATTGCGTTCGCGATCGCCGCGGTGGGCGGCGACTACGCCGGCTACTCCGGGTACAGCTACTAGGGATTCACCGTGAGCCAGAACCTTCCCGCAGGGGATCCCGAGCAGGTGCCGCAGCAGCCGCAGGCGCCGCAGTACGCTCCGCCGCAGTACGCCGCTCCGCAGTACGTGGCGCCGCAGCAGTACACGGCCGCGCAGGCCGACCACACGCAGCAGCCCGCGTACCAGGCCGCTGAACAGCCGTACGCGGTGCCCTACTACGTTCCCGTCGCCGCCGCTGCGCCGCCCACGAACACGCTCGCGATCCTCGCGCTGATCTCTGCCTTCGTGGCGCCATTCGTTGTCCCGGTGGTGCTCGGCCATCTGAGCATGAACCAGATTCGTCGTACCGGCGAGGGCGGCCGCGGGCTCGCCGTCACCGCGCTCGTGCTGGGGTACATCCAGGTTGCGTTCTGGGCGATTCTCATCGCGTTCATCGTCTGGGTCGGGGTCATCGCTGCCGCCGGCTCGAGTATGTAGTCAGTGCCTGGCCCGCTCTCCCCCGCCGCAGCATCAACGGTGCCTCCCGGCTGGGACTTCCTGTTCACTACCGCAGGTGTCGACGCCCTGGGACGCGCTGTGGGTGCCCTCGCCGCGGGAGTGGATGCCGCTCGGCTCAACACGCAGCTCCGCAAAGACGGGCTCGCCGCCGAGCACACGGCCGCGGTACTCACGCAGGCACAACTGCGATTGAAGGCGCAGGCGAAGCTCGGCGAGCTGGCGCTGTCGCTGCTCTTTACCCCCGCGGGCCTCGAACAAGCGACGCGTCGTGCCGTTGCGGCCCGGCATGCCGCGCGCTTCCGGGACGCCGGGTGCACGCGGGTGGCTGATCTCGGCTGCGGCATCGGCACCGAGTCAATGGCGCTCATCAGCGCGGGCATTTCGCCGCTCGCCGTCGAGCTCGATCCGTTCACTGCGCGTATCGCGGAGCACAATCTTGGGATCGCGGCAGCGCATTTCAGGCTCCCCGCGCCGCAGGTTCGCGTCGGTGATGCGGAACAGCTCGGGGCAGCAGACGCCGACGGCGTCTTCCTCGACCCGGCGCGGCGCACGGCCGGGCATTCGGATACCCGCCGCGTCGCTTCTCCCGACGATTACTCCCCCAGTCTGAGCTTCGCGTTCGGTCTTGCCGAGCGGCTCCCCACTGGCATCAAGCTCGGACCAGGCCTCGACCGCGAACTCATCCCGGATACCGCGGAGGCGCAGTGGGTCTCGGTCGATGGGCAACTCGTTGAAACGGGGCTCTGGTTCGGCCCACTCGCGCGTCCGAACGCGCTCCGCTCCGCGCTGGTCATCCGCGGAGAACGCGCCCACGAGCTTGCCGCACCCGCGGACACGCTCGACGCGGAGGTTCGCCCGCTCGGCACGTACCTCTACGAGCCCGATGGCGCGGTGATCCGTGCCCGGTTGATCGGCATGCTGGCACGCCAACTCGGCGCCGGGATGCTGAGCCCCGGGATCGCATACCTGACGGCGGACCGGCTCGCCCCCACCCCGTTTGCCCAGGCGTTCCGCGTGGTCGCGGAGCTGCCCGTCCGCGAGAAGGAATTGCGGAAGGCTCTGGCCGAGCGCGGTATCGGCACGCTGGAGATCAAAAAGCGCGGGGCAGATGTGGATCCAGCGGCGCTGCGCACCCGGCTCAAGCTTCGCGGGCCGAATCGTGGCACGCTCATCCTCACCCGTGCAGACGGGGCCCATGTCGCGATCCTTGCGGAGCGCTGCGAACCGTAACCGCCAATGGCCGCGCAGGGAAACTCAGCGAGACTGGGCTCACACCTGATACCAGGTGCGCCGAGCGTGTGGCTCGATGCAGTGCTCGACGCGCGAGGCCTCGGCAGCATCGACGGGCACGAGCGCGGCAAGCGCGCGAGCGATGGACAGATGGTAGTGAACATCTTCGCGCGCGACTATCGCGACACGACTCGCGCCGAGTGACGAGTGGGAGGTGCGCGTCGAGCGCCGTTTAGGCAAGCTCCCCGGAGCGTTCAGCCTCTGACCCCGCGGGAGAAAAACACAAAACGGGCCCGGGGAATCGCCCCGGGCCCGTTGCGTGCGCGGGAGACTACTCCTGCGTCTGGCTCTGCTCTTCGAGCTCCTGCAACTGCTGCTCGAGCTGCTGCTGGAAGTCGGGATCGTTAGCGATCTGCGAGAAGCCCGCAAGAAGGATGATCCAGACGATGATGCCGACGATGATCGCCAGCGCGCCGGTGATGAGGCCGGTGATGGCCATCGCCTTCGACTGCTTCTTCACGAGCGCGACGATGCTGAGCACGATGCCCACGACGCCGAGCAGCGGGCCGAAACCGGGCAGGAAGAACAGCACGACCGAAAGCACGAGGCCCACGATGCCGAGCACCATGCCCGCGATTGCGAGACCCTTCGACTGGGGCTGCGCGTAGCCGCCCTGCGTGTAGCCCTGCGGTGCGGCCTGCGGGTAGCCCTGGGGCGCGCTCGCCTGACCGTACGCCGGTGCTCCCTGCGGGGGCACGGGCGGCGCCTGTGGCGGGACCGGTGCGCCCTGCTCGGGCGCCGCGGGTGCCTGGGGCGGGGTGGTGGGTGCCTGGGGCGGCACGGGCGGCTGGGTGGGGTCGTTGCCGGGCAGGTTCTCAGACATGGTGCTCCTTCAGTCGGTGATCGCGGCGGCATGCCGCCGGTTTCCGTACTCTCAGCCTAGACTCAGGGAACGCAAAAACAACGTTTTCGAACGAAAAAGCGAAATTTCCTGCGCAAATTGCGCCTACGCCACCTGAATCTGCTGCACTGGGAGCGTGGAGTCGGCGCCAAAATCGAGCCCCGAGGGGGCGTGACCTGCGGCGACGAGCTGCGCGCCCAGCGAGGCGATCATCGCCCCGTTGTCGGTGCAGAGCGAGAGCGGCGGCACGCGCAGCTCGATCCCGGCCGCTGCCGTGCGTTCGGCAGCAAGCTCACGAATGCGCGCGTTTGCGACCACTCCGCCACCGAGCAGCAGCCGCGGCACCCCGAGATCCTGGCATGCCGCAACGGCCTTGGTCAACAGCACGTCCGCGACCGCCTCACGGAAGCTCGCTGCGACGTCGCCCACGGGAACGGGCTCGCCCGTCGCCTCGTGCTTCTCTACCCAGCGCGCCACCGAGGTTTTGAGCCCGGAGAAGGAAAAGTCGTAGCGGTGCTTCGCCATGTCTTTCGGCAGCGACAGCCCTCGGGGGAAGCGGATCGCCTCTGGGTTGCCTTCCGCGGCGACCCGGTCGATGTGGGGGCCACCTGGGTAGGGCAGCCCGAGGAGACGCGCGACTTTGTCAAATGCCTCACCTGCGGCGTCGTCGATGGTCTCACCGAGCAACTCGACATCGCCCACGAGGTCACGCACAAGGAGCAACGAGGTGTGTCCGCCGGACACGAGCAGGGCAATCGTAGGGAGCTCGAACTCCCCCACCGTGCCGACTACCGGGCGCAGTCCCTCGCCCTGCAGCAGGTCAGCCCCGACGTGGCCGACCAGGTGGTTCACGGCGTAGAGGGGCTTGCCGAGCGATACGGCAAGCGCCTTCGCGGCCGCGACGCCCACCATCAGTGCGCCCGCGAGCCCGGGCCCGCTCGTCACCGCGATCGCGTCGAGCTCCTCGAGCCGCACCCCAGCAGTCTCGAGCGCGCGCTCGATCGTGGGGCTCATCGCCTCGAGGTGGGCGCGGGCCGCAACCTCGGGTACCACACCGCCGAAGCGCGCGTGCTCGTCCATCGACGATGCAATCTCGTTGGCAAGCAGCGTCCGACCGCGAACGATCCCGACGCCGGTCTCATCGCAGCTCGTCTCGATGCCGAGGACGAGGGGTTCGCGGGCGCTCATCGTGTTTCCTTCAGTTCGTGCCGCATGACGATCGCATCGACGCCATCCGGCTGGTAATAACGGGGCCGTACACCGATCTCGGCGAAGCCCAGGGAAGCATACAAACCGCGCGCCACGGGGTTGTCGGCGCGCACCTCGAGGAACACCTCGCGGGCGCCGGCTTCGGCAGCGACCCGGAGCAGGGTGTCCATAAGCCGTCGCCCCTGCCCCGTGCCACGCACCTCGGGCGACACCGCGATCGTCTGCACGTCCGCTTCGGTGCCGACGACCAGCAGCCCGGCGTAGCCGAGAATCGTCGAGCTGTCGGCGGCGGTGAGCACGAAATAGTGGCGCAGCTCCCCCGTGAGCTCGTCGTGCAGCATCGAGCGGCTCCACGCGTCGTTCGCGAACAAGCTCGACTCAAGCGCGAAGATCGCATCGACGTCGGCCGCAGTCGCGGGGCGCAGCGCCGGTGCCGCGGCCGCCTCGGTGTCGGGCTCGCTCACGTGCTCACTCGCTTCGGCGCTCCCGGCTGGGCCACATCGGGAGCGCGGAGGTAGCGCGCCTGCGTATCCGTGAACTCCTGCCCGGCGGCGAGGCGACGCGCAGCGATCCCGATCAGCGGGGCACCAGGGATTCGTTCGGGCCACACTTCGTTGGCGACGGGAACGTAGTCAGCGCGCGCGCACAGCCCGGGGCCGGCGGTGCGGACGGGAACGCCCGCCCAGTCGAGCCCGGAATACTCGGTGACGAAGAGCTCGCGTCGCCGCGCATCCTGCACGACGCGCACGCCCGCGGTCGCCCCGCGCTCGAGCTCGGCGAGCGCCACGGCCTCGTGCCCCTCAACCGGCAGCAGGGGCACGCCGCGGCCAAGCGCAAATGCCTGCGCCGCCGCGATGCCCACGCGCAGCCCGGTGAACGGCCCGGGCCCCACGCCCGCGACGACCCCGGTGACGCGCGCAGGTGCAACACCGCTCTCCTCGAAGACGTCGAGCAGCAGAGTGCCAATCGCTTCCGCGTGGCCCCGCGCGTTCTCGCTCTCGGCGCTCCACACGCGTCCGCCAGCGCCGAGCGCAACGGTCGTGCCGATGGCGGTATCGATCGCGAGCAATACGTGCGAGCCGAGCTCCGGCACGTCAGTGAGAATCACAGTGTCTCCTCGGCCCAGCGCGGGCCAGTCCAGGTGATGGTGACGGTGCGCGCCTCCACGGGCGCCTCCGACCAGTCCGTTTCTATCTCGTCGTCCGCCCCGCGCGGACGCTCAATCACCGCTTCCACCCACGACTCGCGGGTGTCCACAAAACCGGCGCCCCACTCCGCCACCACGACGGAACCCTCGAAATCGAGGTCGAGGTCGTCGAGCTCGTCCGCGTCGGCCAGGCGGTAAGCGTCGACGTGTACAAGCGGCGCGCCGCCGACAAGCGAGGGGTGCGTTCGTGCGAGCACAAAGGTCGGGCTCTGCACGGATCCTCGCACCTCGAGCCCCTCGCCGATGCCGCGAGTGAGGGTCGTCTTCCCCGCGCCGAGCGGGCCGGTGAGGATGAGTAGGTCGCCCGCGCGCAGCACGCGTCCGAGCCGCAGCCCGAGCTCGTGCATTGCATCGGGGTCGGCCACGTGATGGATCGTCGTGCGGGATGCGCCCAGCGTCATGCGCGCGCCTCTGCGTCCGCCGCCGGGTTACGGTCTGGTCCGTCAATGGGCACGCGGATCACGCGCGGCCCGATGCTCGCGATGATCTCGTAGTTGATCGTGCGCATGAGGCCCGACCAGATCTCCACCGGCGGAAACCCCTGCTCGGGATCGCCAAAGAGCACCACCGGATCGCCGAGGCTCAGACGCCCGGCGAGTGGGCCAACGTCGATAATGAACTGGTCCATGCCGATGCGGCCAACGATGGGGCGTGGCTCGCCCGCAACCGTAACCCAGGCACCCGAGCCGTTGAGCGCGCGCGGCATCCCGTCGGCGTAGCCCATGGGCACGAGCGCCAGCGTGGTCGCCGCCTCGCACACATGGTTGAAGCCATACGAGACCCCGGTGCCCGCGGGCACGCCGCGCAGCGCAATGATCTCGGAGCGCAGCGTCATTGCGGGGATGAGGCCCAACTGCGCCGAGGTCTTGTCGGCAAAGGGGCTGAGCCCGTAGGCGGTGACCCCCACGCGCACGGCGTTGTAATGGAGGTGCGGAGACGAGAACGTCGCAGCGCTCGCGGCGAGGTGCCGCAGCTCGGGATCAATTCCGGCCTGCCGCAACAGCTCGATTGCCTCGTCGAAGCGTGTGGCCTGCGCGCGGTCGGCTTCGTCCCCGGCGTTCGCGAGGTGGCTGAAGATACCGCGCACACGCACGAGGCCTTCGGCTTCGAGCTCGGCCGCGCGGGCGAAGATCACGGGCCAGTCGTCGGGGCACGAGCCATTGCGGCTAAGCCCCGTATCGACCTTCAGCTGCGCGACAGCTTGGGATCCGCGCTCGGCCGCTGCTGCGCCGAGCCGTTCGAGCTGCTCAAGGGTGCTGACACCGATCTCGATCCCAGCGTCGACGGCCTCCCCGAAGTCGGCGCGCACGCCATGCAGCCAGCACAAGAGTGGGCCGGTCACGCCGGCGTCACGCAGCGCGAGCGCTTCCTCGAGGTCCGCGGTCGCGACGATGGTCGCACCCGCCGCAAAGGCAGCGTTGGCGGTGATCGCGGCCCCGTGACCGTAGCCTCCGGCCTTCACCACCACGATGACGGCCCCGCCGGTCAGCTCGCGCACCCGTCGTACGTTGTGCCGAATGGCGGGAAGCGAGATTTCAGCGACTCGCATGGATCCGGATCTCATGTCTCCTGCTTCCCCTCGGTGCGTTCAACGACCACGAACGCGGTGGCCACTCCCCCATCGTGGGTGAGCGAGACGTGGCTGCGGTCCGCGCCGCGACGGCTTAGCGCTGCCGCGAGCCCGGGCGTCGCGGCGAAGACCGGCGCACGCTCGGGGCCGCGACGAATCTCGAGATCCTGCCAGCTCACACCGTCAGACCCCCCGAGCGCCTTGATGAGCGCCTCCTTCGCGGCGAATCGCGCCGCAAGCGACGGGGTCGACAGCTCACGCTCGGCCTCGGTAAAGAGGCGTGCGCGCAGCGCCGGCGTGCGCTCAAGCTGTCGCTCGAAGCGCGCGATGTCGACGGTGTCGACCCCGATGCCAATAATCACTCGACCGTGACCGACTTCGCGAGGTTGCGGGGCTGATCAACATCGAGCCCCTTCGCGGTGGAGAGCTCGAGCGCGAACCACTGCAGCGGAACCACCTGCAGGATCGGGTCGAACAGCGCGTCCGAGAGCGGGATCCGTACGACGTCGTCCGCGAAGGGCAGCACCGCGGTATCGCCGGTCTCCACGATCGCGATCACGCGGGCGCCGCGGGCGCGGATTTCCTGGATGTTCGACACCACCTTCGCGTGCATGAGCGGCGAGGTGCGGGGGCTCGGCACGAGCACGAACACGGGCTGGCCGTGGTCGATCAGCGCGATCGGGCCGTGCTTCAGCTCGCCCGCCGCGAAGCCCTCGGCGTGGATGTAGGCGATCTCCTTCAGCTTCAGCGCGCCCTCGAGCGCGGCGGGGTAGCCCACGTGGCGGCCGAGGAAGAGCACCGAGCGGGTGTCCGCCATCCAGTGCGCGAGCTGCGCGATCTGCTCGTGGGTCGCGACGGCCTCTGCCATCTTCTCGGGCAGTGCCTCGAACTGGCGCACGGCTTCCGCTTCGTCCTCAGCCGACAGCGTGCCACGCACCTTTCCCAGGTGCAGGCCGATCAGGTACAGCGCCGTGATCTGCGCAACAAACGCCTTCGTCGAGGCCACCGCGACCTCGGGGCCGGCGTGCGTGTAGACCGCAGCATCAGACTCGCGCGGGATCGTGGCCGACTGCGTGTTGCACACCGACACGGTGGTGACGCCGCGCTCGATTGCGTACTTCACAGCCATGAGCGTGTCCATGGTCTCGCCCGATTGGCTCACGGAGATGACCATCGTGCGCTCACTGAGCACGGGATCCCGGTAGCGGAACTCGTGGCTGAGCTGCACCTCAACGGGGATGCGGGCCCACTGCTCAATCGCGTAGGCGCCGATCATGCCGGCGTACGATGCGGTACCGCAGGCGATGATGACAATCCGGTCGACGTTCTGCAGGCGCTCAGCGCCGAGCTCGGTGAGCTCCGGCACCTCGACATGCCCGTCGACGATGCGGCCGCGAATGGTGTTGGCGATCGCCTCGGGCTGCTCGTTGATCTCCTTCGCCATGAAGGACGACCAGCCACCCTTGTCGGCCGCCTCAGCATCCCACTGCACCTCGTACTCTTCGAACTCCACCTCGGTGCCGTCGAAGTCGGTGATGCGCACACCCTCGGGCGTGATCACGGCGATGTTGTCCTCGTCGACCGCCACGGCGCGACGGGTCGAGGAGACGAATGCCGCGACGTCCGAGCCGAGGAAGTTCTCACCGTCGCCGAGCCCAACGACGAGGGGCGAGTGGTGGCGGGCCGCCACAATCTTGCCTGGCTCGTCGCGATGGGTTGCGAGCAGGGTGAAGGTGCCGTGCAGGCGCTTCACGACCGCACGGAAGGCGGCTTCGAGGTCGCCTGTCGCGGCAACCTCGCGGCCGAGCAGGCCAGCGACCACCTCGGTGTCGGTCTCGCTGAGCAGCTCGATGCCGTCGGCGAGGAGCTCCTCGCGCAGCTCAGCGAAGTTCTCGACGATGCCGTTGTGAATGACCGCGAGCTTGCCCTCGTCACCGAGGTGGGGGTGAGCGTTCTCATCCGTCGGGCCGCCGTGGGTGGCCCAGCGGGTGTGCCCGATGCCCGTGTTGGACGCAGAGACCGGGCTGTCCGCGAGGAGCTCCTCGAGTCGCGCGAGCTTTCCCGAGCGCTTTCGGACGGTCAGACCCCCGTCGTCATCAACCACGGCGATCCCCGCCGAGTCGTAGCCGCGGTACTCCAAACGCCGCAGTCCGTTGATAAGAACGTCGACCGTATCATTTGGGCCGACATATCCGACGATTCCACACATGGCATCAGTTTAATGGCACGATGGGTGGATAATGGCCGAGATCCACTCACCCCAGCAGCCGCTTACACGTCCAATCCCCGTCATCGCCGACGTGGGTGGCGGGGGCACACACCCACAGGAGCCGAGTACGGACACTCAGGCGCTGGTTCGCCCGGAGTTCACTTCGCCCTTCATCGAGATTGGTCGCGACGAGTGGGCCCGCCTTGCGGGCGAGACCCCAATGCCGCTCACCGAGGCGGAGATCGCGGCGTTTCGGGGTCTTGGGGAGCCGCTCGACATGGCCGAGGTCTCCGAGGTATACCGACCGCTCAGCCGGCTCATCAATCAGTACGCGATCGCTGCGCGCGAAATGCATCAGCGCACGCGCGGTTTTCTGCAGCGCAATGGCGAGCGTCCGAGCCCCTTCGTGATCGGCATCGCGGGCTCGGTCGCCGTGGGCAAGTCGACGGTGGCGCGAATTCTGCGCGACCTCCTCGCGCGCTGGCCGGAGACGCCGAACGTAGAGCTCGTCACGACCGATGGCTTCCTCTATCCGAACGCCGAGCTTGAGCGCCGCGGCATCGGCCACCGCAAGGGCTTCCCGGAGTCGTACGATCGTCGGGCGCTGCTGCGTTTCGTGTCGCAGGTGAAGGCCGGCGTTGCCGAGGTGCGGGTGCCGCACTACAGCCACCTGCTGTACGACATCGTGCCGGACGAGTACACGATGGTGCGTCAGCCCGACATCCTCATTGTCGAGGGCCTCAACGTGCTCCAGCCCGCGTCGATGGAACACCCCCTCGCGGTGAGCGATCTGTTCGACTTCTCGGTGTACGTCGACGCACGCACCTCTGACATCCATCAGTGGTATCGCAACCGTTTCCTCCGGCTCCGCGAGGCCGCGTTCTCGAACCCGAACTCGCATTTCCGCCGCTTTGCGGGCATCGATGACGAGGTCGCGTCGGCGCTCGCCGATGAGTACTGGAACAACATCAACGAGCCGAATCTCATTGAGAACATTCGGCCAACCCGCGCGCGAGCCACCCTCATGCTCCGCAAGGAAGCCAACCACCGGGTGCAGAAGGTGCTGCTCCGCAAGCTATAGGCGCGACGAGTCGGTTCCTTCGGGGGATGCGTTGCGCGTGCGGCGTGCCCCCGCGAGTACGGCAACGCCCAGCACCGCACACAGCGGGCGGTACCAGCGGTCATCGAGCGCGAGGAATCGCTTCCCCGCTGACGGCATTCCGAGCAGCGCGAGTGCGACGTCGCCGCCGAGGGCTGCGCGGCCGAGCAGCGCGACACCGACCAGGCGTCGCCCGCGCACAACGGCGGTGCTCTCGCCGAACGCGCCGGCGGTCGTCACCGCTGCGACGCCCGCAATACCTGCAACGGCCGCAGTGGCGCGCCGATCAGGCAGCGCGTTGCGGTTCCCCACGACGGCTTCGGCGAGCTCCTGACGGTTGCGTGCTGGCCAGGTTGAGCCGCTCGCCCATGCCGCGTGCAGCGCGGCGACCGCACCGAGACCCACACCGCTGACCAGTCGCGAAACACTCCGAAAAGCACTCATGCCCCCACCGTACTCCTCGCGGAGACGATGGGGGCATGAGCGGCGGGGATCCCGATCAGATTGAGTGCTCGGGCCCGTGCGCACTAAACAGCGAGGCGCTCCTTAACGATGGCCGCGAGGTCATCGGCGAGCTTCTGCGCCTGGTCCTCGTGCTGAGCTTCGACCATCACGCGAACGACGGGCTCGGTTCCCGAGGGGCGTAGGAGCACCCGACCCTGGCCTCCCAGCGCGAGCTCGGCCTGGTGCACCGCCTGCTGCAGAACGGCATCGCCGGCAACGCCGGCGCGATCGACACCGCGCACGTTCACGAGTACCTGCGGGTACACGCGCATGCACGTCGCGAGCTCGGCGAGCGTCTTGCCGGTGCGCTTCAGCTCCGCGGCGATGTGGAGCCCCGTGAGGATGCCGTCGCCGGTGGTTGCGTAGTCACTCATAATGACGTGACCCGACTGCTCGCCGCCAAGCGAGTAGCCGTGCGCATTGATCGCCTCGAGCACGTAGCGGTCGCCCACTCCCGTCTCGACCACGTCGATGCCGTTGTCGGCCATCGCGAGCTTGAGGCCGAGGTTCGACATGACGGTCGCGACGAGCGTGTTCTGCTCAAGCTTGCCGCGTGCCGACATCGAGAGCGCAAGAATCGCCATGATCCGATCGCCGTCAACGACGTTTCCGTCTGCGTCCACCGCGAGGCAGCGGTCCGCGTCGCCGTCGTGCGCGATGCCGAGATCGGCGCCGTGCTCGGTGACTGCCGCAATCAGCGGTTCAAGGTGTGTGGAGCCCACACCGTCATTGATGTTGAAGCCATCGGGATCGTTGCCGATCACCGTGACCTTTGCGCCCGCGTCGGTGAACACGTCGGGCGAAATTCCCGCCGCGGCGCCGTGTGCGCAATCGAGCACAACGTGCAGGCCCTCAAGGCTCAGCCCCTCGAGGGTGCCCAGCAGGTGCACGAGGTAGCGGTCCTCCGCGTCGGCAAAGCGCTGAATGCGCCCCACCTCACGGCCGGTCACCGCGATGCTCGGGCGCTCGAGCGCCGCTTCGATCTCGTCCTCGATGTCGTCGGCGAGCTTACGCCCGCCCTCGGCGAAGAACTTGATTCCGTTGTCTGCAGCCGGGTTGTGCGAAGCCGACACCATCACGCCGAAGTCGGCGCCCGTGTCTGCGACGAGGTACGCGGCGGCCGGGGTCGGAATCACGCCGGCGTCGAGCACGTCGACACCGGCCGAGGCCAGCCCGGCCGCAACCGCGGCCGAGATGAACTCTCCCGAAACCCGGGGATCGCGGGCAATGACCGCGATAGCACGACGGCTCTCGCTCCGGGCAGAACGCCCGAGAACGAGAGCCGCAGCGTCCGCGAGGTTCAGGGCCAGCTCGGCGGTCACATCGACCCCGGCCAGACCCCGAACCCCGTCGGTGCCAAAAAGGCGTCCCATCGGAAAAGGATTCCGACTTAGCGCTTCGAGTACTGAGGCGCCTTGCGGGCCTTCTTGAGACCAGCCTTCTTGCGCTCCTTGATACGAGCGTCGCGGCTCAGGAAGCCAGCCTTCTTGAGGGTGGGACGGTTGTGCTCAGCGTCGATCTCGTTGAGCGCACGAGCGATCGCGAGGCGCAGCGCACCGGCCTGGCCCGAGGGGCCGCCGCCGACGATGCGAGCGATCACGTCGTACGAGCCACCGAGCTCGAGCACGGTGAAGGGATCCGTGATGAGCTGCTGGTGCAGCTTGTTCGGGAAGTACTCGGCAAGCTCGCGACCGTTGACGGTCATCGTGCCCGAGCCGGGGATGAGGCGCACGCGAGCGATGGCCTGCTTGCGACGACCAACAGCTGCACCGGGGACGGTGAGTGCCGGGCGGGGCGCCGTGGTGGTGGCCTGCGAGGCCGGGGTCTCGGTGGTGTAGCTCTCGGTGGCCACGGTCTGCTCTTCAGTCACTGTGAAGTCTCTCTCTGAATGTCTCGTTGGGGCGCAGTTACTGCGCGACCTGGCCGAAGGTGTACGGGGTGGGCTGCTGAGCAGCGTGCGGGTGCTCTGCACCCTTGTAGACCTTGAGCTTGCGGAACAGGTCTGCACCGAGGGAGTTCTTCGGCAGCATGCCGCGGATCGCCTTCTCAACGGCGCGCTCGGGGTTCTTCTCGAGCAGCTCGGTGTAGCTCATCGAGCGGAGGCCGCCCGGGTAACCCGAGTGGCGGTAGGCCTTCTTGTTCGCTGCCTTGTTGCCCGTGAGGACCACCTTGTCAGCGTTCACAACGATGACGTAGTCGCCCATGTCCATGTGGGGAGCGAACGTCGTCTTGTGCTTGCCGCGAAGCAGGGCTGCGGCGTGCGATGCCAGACGGCCGAGCACCACGTCTGTTGCGTCGATGACGATCCAGTCGTGCTTCTGCTCAGCGGCCTTCGGCGAATAAGTGCGAGTCACTATCGTGCTGCTTTCTGTCGAATTGGAGGTGTTTCGTGAATCCCACTCCGCTGCCCGGTCCCCGGAGGGTGCCAGAGCGATGGAGGGCTCAACAAATCGGATGCTTACGCACCAAGGATCAACTTTAGCACACGCGGGGTTCATCCACTGCCGGGCCGGGAGCCGCTCCCCGCCAAGCAGAGAGCTACTCGCCGCCGAGGGGGTCGCGCCGGGCGCGGGTTTGCTCGGCGCGCGCTGCAAGGTCGGCGTCCGCCGGGTACGCGATCTCTTCAAGGGACAGCCCGTGCGCCGGCATCACCGTGAAGCGGCTGCTGCGTGCCCGGGCATCGCGAAGTGCCGCGAGTTCTTCCTCGGAGATGCGTCCGCTCCCCACCGCCACCACGGCACCAACAATTGCGCGCACCATCGAGTGGCAGAAGGCATCTGCCTCGATGCGGGCGGCGTACGCGCCGTCATCGGTGCGTCGCCACTCGAAGCAGAGCAGATCCCGCACCGCGGTGGCGCCCTCCCGCGCCTTGCAGAACGTGGTGAAATCATTGAGGCCGAGCAGCTCATCCGCGGCGCGCTGCATCACCTCGAGATCGAGCGTGTGGGCAAGCTCTGCGGTGAAGCGCGCTGTGAGCGGGTCTCGGCGGGCGGCATCGTCGCGCAGGCGGTACTCGTAGCGGCGGCGCAGCGCGCCGAAGCGCGCATCGAAGGCGCCGGGCACGACGCGCACCGAGTGCACCGCGATATCGCTCGCCCCGCGCTTCAGCACACCATTCAGCTTCCGAGCACGCAGGCGCGCAAGCTCCGCCTCGCTGCGCTCTGACGCGGCCCGGCCACCCCACTTCTCGAGCTGTTCTGCGGTCACATCGAGGTGCGCCACCTGGCCGCGCGCGTGCACGCCAGCGTCGGTGCGCCCGCCAACCGTCAAGCGCGGCTCAGACACCCGAAGCAGCACTCCGAGCGCGCGCTCGAGTTCCCCCTGCACCGTGCGCAGGCCCGGCTGCGCCGCCCAGCCTGCAAAATCCGTCCCGTCGTACGCCAGGTCGAGGCGCACGCGCACGGTGGGGGTTTCTGGTTCGGTGCTCACCCCTCGATCCTGCCAGACCTGCGACGGGCCCGCGCCGCCCAGGCACGCGGCGTACACTGGACGGCATTGCCCGCGACGCCCAGCGCGCGGCCGAAAGCCTTCTTCTATGACCTCAGCACTGCCACGCACCCCAGCTCAGCCCGGCCGTTTCGGCGGGCTCGATGGCCTGCGCGCAATCGCCGTGGGGCTCGTGCTGATCTACCATTTCTTCCCGCACGCGCTGCCGGGGGGCTTCCTCGGTGTCGACATCTTCTTCGCGATCAGCGGCTTCCTCATCACCTCGCTGCTGCTGCGCGAGGTTGAGCTGCGCGGCGGTATTCGCCTCGGGGCGTTCTGGCGTCGCCGCGCACGCCGCCTCCTTCCCGCGCTCGGGCTCGTACTGCTTGTCTGTTCCTCGCTTGCACTCCTCATCGGCGGGGACGTTCTGGTGGGCCTCGGCCGGCAGATCGCTGGGACCGCATTCTTTGTGAGCAACTGGGTGTTCATCGCGAATGGCGCCGATTACTTCGCGCGCGATACCCCCGAGCTCTTCCGCAACACCTGGTCGCTTTCCATCGAGGAGCAGTTCTACATCCTGCTCCCTCTGCTCGTCATCGCGCTGCTGCGCCTCCGCGGCCGCAGCAGCCGCGCGGTGCTGCTCACCCTGCTCGGGATCGCCTCCGCCGCGCTCATGGTGATGCTGTCCCAGCAGGGAGCCGATCCCACTCGGATTTACTTCGGTTCAGACACCCACACCTTCGGTCTGTTCTGGGGTGCTGCGCTCGCCACACTTGTGCACCCGCGCCGAGGTGCGGAGTCGCCCGCGCCGCTCCGTCGCAGCCAACAGGTGCTGCTCGGCGCACTCGCACTCTCAGCGCTCGGAGTGATCGCGTGGCTCGCCTGCACGCTTCCCGAGGGCAGTCCGCAGAGCTTCGAGGGCGGCTTCCAACTCGCGATCATCGCGGCTCTGGCGCTCGTGTGGGCGGTGACGCGCAACGGCGCCGCGATTGGACGCGCCCTCGATGTGGCCCCGCTCCGCTGGGTCGGTGAGCGCTCGTACGGCATCTATCTATGGCATTGGCCCCTGCTCATCATCGTGACGGCGGCGCTGGGCGCTGCTGGTAATCCCTGGAGTATCGCGCTCATTGCGGGGGGCGCGACGGTCGTCGCAGCCGCCCTCTCCTACCGCTTTGTTGAACAGCCGGTGCGTCGTTTCGGGCTGCGCCGTTCACTGCGTCTCGCGTTCCGCCCGTCTGCGTACACACCCAAACAGCGCGGTGTCACGATCGCGCTGGGCGCGGTCCTCCTGTTGACGCTGCCCGCCACCGCACTCGCCATCGCGCGTGCGCCCGAGCAGACCTCCGCTGCCGCGGCGATTGCCCGCGGGCAGGAGGCGGCGGATGCCTCTGCGCAGAACTCCGCCGACGAAGCAGATCGCAAGGACTCGCCGAGCGACGGCGCGAAGGATTCAGAGGCGCCGACGGACAGCACGGACCAGAAGGACCCCAAGGGCCAGAAGGGCCCCAAGCTCCCTCCGGGCCCGCTCGTGCCGCGTGGGGACAGCATCAGCGCGCTGGGTGACTCGGTGATGCTCGCAAGCCTTCCAGAGCTCGAGACCGCGCTCCCCGGCATCGAGATTGACGCCGCAGTGTCGCGCGGCATGGGCGTGGGCGTCGAGCTGGCAGACGAGTGGGCGGCGAGCGGCCGCCTGCGCCCGTTCCTCGTGGTCGGCCTCGGTACGAACGGTCCTGTTGCTCCCGAGGATCTCGACGCCATCTACCGCACGGCCGGTGACAGGCCGATCGTACTCGTCAACGCGCACGCAGACCGCGACTGGATCCCCGGAGTGAACGAAGAGCTGACACGCTTCGCTCGGGATCACCGGGGCGTCGTGGTGGCCGACTGGACCGGCGCAGTGACCGGAGTGCCTGACGCGCTCGCCGGCGACGACATCCACCCGAACCCGAGCGGCGGCGAGATCTACGCAGACTCGGTCAAGCGGGCCCTCGAGGAATTGCAGTCCCCCGGTGAGGCGCGCGGCTTCGCGCTCCCCCGCCGCTAGGCGCTCCCGCTCGCTCCCCGCCCCGCGAATCGGGGTCACTTGGGCAGGGTGTCGCGAAGCCCGGCACAGCAACACCCTGCCCAAGTGACCCCGATTCGCCGAGAGCGCGGGGAGCCCAGGCCGGGAAACAGCAGAACGCCCCGCCGATCCGAAGATCGACGGGGCGTTCAGTGCGTGAGGCGAGAGTTACTCGGCCTTCTCCTCGGCGGGAGCCTCGGTTGCCTCGGCAGCCTCAGCGGCCTCCTCGACGACCTCGGTGGTCTCCTCGGCCGGAGCCTCGACGACCTTCTCAGCCTTGGGCTCAGCCTTGGCGGCCTTCACCTTGGGCTGCACCGGCTCGAGCACGAGCTCGATGACTGCCATGGGAGCGTTGTCGCCCTTGCGGTAGCCGGTCTTGATGATGCGGGTGTAGCCACCCTCGCGGTTCTCGACGAGCGGCGCGATCTCCGTGAAGAGCTCGTGAACAACCGACTTGTCGAGGATCTGACGCATCACGCGACGGCGTGCGTGCAGGTCACCACGCTTCGCGAACGTGACGAGGCGCTCGGCCACGGGCTGCAGGCGCTTTGCCTTGGTCTCCGTGGTCTGGATGCGCTTGTGCTCGAAGAGCTGCGCAGCCATCTGGTTGAGCATCAGGCGCTCGTGAGCGGGGCCGCCTCCGAGGCGGGGGCCCTTGTTGGGCTTCGGCATTGTTTACTCCAGTAAGTTTACGATCGGGTCGAGGTCGACGGATCGTGAATTAGTTGTTGTCGTCTTCGTAGCTGTAGAACTGCGCACCGTCGAAGCCGGGCACGGCGTCCTTCAGCGACAGTCCCATCTCGGTGAGCTTGTCGCGCACCTCGAAGACGGACTTCTGGCCGAAGTTCCGGATGTTCATCAGCTGAGCCTCGGAGAGCGCAACGAGCTCGCTCACCGTGTTGATGCCCTCACGCTTGAGGCAGTTGTAGCTGCGCACCGACAGGTCGAGGTCCTCGATCGGGATCGAGAGCTCGCCCTCCGTGACCACCTCAACCGGCGCGGGGCCGATCTCGACGCCCTCGGCAGCGGTGTTGAGCTCGCGCGCAAGCCCGAAGAGCTCGACCAGGGTCGAACCAGCCGACGCGATCGCGTCGCGGGGGCTGATGGCGGGCTTCGTCTCAACGTCAACGACGAGACGATCGAAGTCGGTGCGCTCACCGGCACGCGTGGCTTCCACGCGGTAGGTGACCTTGAGCACCGGCGAGTAGATCGAATCAACGGGGATCCGGCCAACCTCGGCGTCTTCGTTGCGGTTCTGAGCGGCCGAAACGTAGCCACGGCCACGCTCGATCGTCAGCTCGAGCTCAAACTGCGCCGAGTCGCTGAGCGTCGCGATGACGAGCTCAGGGTTGTGCACCTCAACACCAGCGGGTGCGGAGATGTCGGCAGCGGTGACCTCGCCTGCGCCGGTCTTGCGCAGGTAGGCGGTGATGGGCTCATCGTGCTCGCTCGAGACGACAAGGTCCTTGATGTTGAGGATGATCTCAGTAACGTCCTCGGTCACGCCCGCAATGGTCGTGAACTCGTGGGCAACGCCCTCGAAGCGGACGCTCGTAACTGCGGCGCCGGGGATCGACGACAGCAGCGTGCGACGCAGCGAGTTGCCGAGCGTGTAGCCGAAGCCAGGCTCAAGCGGTTCGATTGCGAAGCGCGAACGGTACTCGGAGATCGACTCCTCGGTCAGAGTGGGTCGCTGTGCAATGAGCAAGGTGTGTGGTCCTTTCGCTGGAGTCCGCTATATGACTCATGCGGTATCGGGAATGAGGTGTGTCCTCTGTGCACCCGAGACCCGGAAAACCAGGTCTCGGCGCCTTCCCGGCGAGGCGGGGAACCCACCGCGCCGGGAAGTAGCGCAAGCTCCTTAAACGCGACGGCGCTTCGGGGGGCGGCAGCCGTTGTGCGTCTGCGGGGTGACGTCGTTGATCGACCCCACCTCGAGGCCGGCAGCCTGCAGCGAGCGGATTGCGGTCTCGCGGCCCGAGCCGGGACCCTTCACGAAGACGTCAACCTTCTTCATGCCGTGCTCCTGCGCCTTGCGGGCAGCAGACTCAGCAGCGAGCTGAGCGGCGAAGGGCGTCGACTTGCGCGAGCCCTTGAAGCCCACGCCGCCGGAGGAAGCCCAGCTGATCACGGCACCGGTGGTGTCGGTGATCGAAACGATCGTGTTGTTGAACGTCGACTTGATGTGGGCCTGGCCCACGACCACGTTCTTCTTGTCCTTGCGACGCGGCTTGCGAGCCGCCGTCTTTGGTGCAGCCATTGAGTATTCTCCTGAAAAGCTTTATGTGATGGTCGAGAGGACCGGCTATTACTTCTTCTTGCCGGCGACGGTGCGCTTCGGGCCCTTGCGGGTACGAGCGTTCGTCTTGGTGCGCTGACCATGCACGGGCAGGCCCTTGCGGTGACGGAGGCCCTGGTAGCTTCCGATCTCAACCTTGCGGCGGATATCGGCGGCGACCTCACGGCGGAGGTCACCCTCAACCTTGAAGTTGCCCTCAATGTAGTCACGGAGCGCGACGAGCTGATCGTCGGTGAGGTCCTTGACGCGGATGTTGCCATCGATGCCGGTGTCGGCGAGCGTCTTCAGCGCGGAAGTGCGCCCAACGCCGTAGATGTAGGTGAGTGCAATCTCAACGCGCTTGTCGCGTGGGATATCGACTCCTGCGAGACGTGCCATGTGTGGCTCTCCTTGCGGTAGTGGAGGTATTTCGCGCATCGGGGGTTCGGGCCTCCACCCCGAGGTGTCCCCCGGCCACTCAGTAGCCGGGTTCTTCGATGCGCTGGATCAGATATTCAGTTGTGTGCTCTGCGAGACCGCCGAGCGACAGGGACTTAGCCCTGGCGCTGCTTGTGACGGGGGTTGCTCTTGCAGATCACCATGACGCGGCCGTGGCGGCGGATGACCTTGCAGTGATCGCAGATCGGCTTGACGCTGGGATTAACCTTCATGATGTTTCCTTCGCGGAGTTCGCTGTCCTCGTACAGCCGGGATGCCGGCTGCCGTTACTTTCCAGCAGCCCCTACTTGTAGCGGTAGACGATGCGGCCGCGGGTCAGATCGTAGGGCGTCAGCTCCACAATCACGCGGTCCCCGGGGAGAATGCGGATGTAGTGCTGGCGCATCTTGCCCGAGATGTGGGCGAGAACCTTGTGTCCGTTGGTCAGCTCGACGCGGAACATCGCGTTCGGCAGAGCCTCGACAACCTGTCCCTCGATCTCGATGACGCCGTCTTTTTTCGCCATAGCCTCACTATCGCTTGCGTAGGATGTACTGGTCTTGCGAATGCCAAGCGCCCGCTTTCGCGAACACGAAAACAGGCGCAAAGCACCAAATGTCAAGAGTACTCGCCGATCGGGCGTTTGTAAAGTTGCGGAAACAGTTCCGCCCCGCGGCGCGCAAACTGCGCGGACACGGGGCGGAGCGAGCGGGCGAAGCCCAGAGCCAGCGGCTCGGACGGCCCGATCCTTTTCTATGGAATCGGTACGGGCGTGATGCCGAGCGGCACAAGGCCGCTCGCCCCACCGTCGGCGGCGGTGAGCACCCAGATTCCGTCGGCGTGCACCGCAACCGAGTGCTCCCACTGGGCACTCATCGAGCCGTCGGCGATCGTGACGGTCCAGTCGTCGTCCTCAATATCGGTGTCAATGCCACCTGCGGAGATGATCGGTTCGATTGCCACGACGAGGCCAGGCTTCACCTCCGGCCCGCGCGGGCGGACCGGGACATTGAAGACCGGCGGATCCTCGTGCATGCTGCGTCCGATGCCGTGCCCGATGTAATCCTCGAGCACCCCAAAGTCGCTGTTCGCACGCACGTAGCTGGAGACGGCCTCTCCCACCTCGTTCAGGTGCTTCGCCGTCGCGAGCCGGGCGATACCGCGCCACATGGCCTGCTCCGTCACGTCACTGAGCTTCTGGTTCGCTGCCGTCAGCTCCGGACGAGCATGATCTGGCAGGGTCACCGTGATCGCGGTATCTGAGTGCCAACCATCAATCACTGCGCCAACATCGAGCGATGCGATGTCACCGGGCGCGAGTGGACGGTCACCAGGGATCGCGTGGACCACCTGATCATTCACGTTCGCGCAGATCGTGTGACGGTAGCCGGGCTCCAACATGAAGTTGGGCGCACCGCCTCGCGAACGAATCGCGTCTTCCGCGATCGCGTCAAGCTCCAGGGTGGTGATGCCCGGGCGCACGGCCTCCCGCATCGCCGCAATCGCGGCGGCGGCAGCGAGGCCAGGCTCAACCATCAACCGCAGTTGGGCCGGCGACTTGTAGATCGAGCGGCGCAACAATCCCCGACGAGCCACGACCTAGCGACCCGCCTTCGCTGCGAGCTGGGCATCGAGGCCCGATGCGATGCGCTCGGCGACCTCTTCGACGCTGCCGAGGCCATCAACCGAGACCAGGATCCCGCGCTCCGAGAACAGCTCGACGAGCGGTGCGGTCTGCTCCGCGTACACGTCCTGGCGATGACGAATGACCTCTTCGGTGTCGTCCGCACGACCCTCGAGCTCCGCGCGCTTCAGTAGACGAGCAACGACCGCGTCGGTGTCGACTTCGAGCAGCACCACGGCGTCGAGGGCATCGCCCTCGATCATGCCGTCGAGCGCGTGCACCTGCTCAACATTGCGGGGGTAACCATCGAGCAGGAAGCCGCCGGCGGCGTCAGCCTGGGCGAGGCGATCTGCAACGATCTCGTTGGTCAGCGAGTCGGGAACGAGCTCGCCGCGCTCAATGATTGCCTGGACCTGCTGGCCAAGCTCCGTACCGCCCTTGATGTTGGCGCGGAAGATGTCGCCCGTCGAGATGGCGGGAACGCCGAAGCGCTCAGCGATCTGAGTGGCCTGGGTGCCCTTGCCGGCCCCGGGAGGGCCGATGATGAGGAGGCGTGTGGTGGTTTCCGTCACTTGAGGAGCCCTTCGTAGTGGCGCTGCTGCAGCTGTGCGTCAATCTGCTTCACCGTCTCGAGGCCAACGCCCACGATGATGAGGATCGACGAGCCGCCGAACGGGAAGTTCTGGTTGGCGCCGAAGAACGACAGCGCAATCAGCGGGATGAGCGCGATGAGACCGAGGTAGAGCGAACCAGCGCTCGTAATCCGGGTCAGCACGTAGTTGAGGTACTCGGCCGTCGGGCGGCCGGCGCGGATCCCCGGGACGAAGCCGCCGTACTGCTTCATGTTGTCTGCGACCTCCTCCGGGTTGAAGGTGATCTGCACGTAGAAGAAGGTGAAGCCGATCGTCAGCAGGAAGAAGACCAGCATGTAAAGCGGCTGATCGCCCATCACGAGGTTGTTCTGCACCCAGACGACCCAGGGCTTCGGATCCTCGCCAATCTGCGGCTGGTTGAACTGCGTAATGAGGGCGGGGAGGTAGAGAATCGCCGATGCGAAGATCACGGGGATCACGCCCGCCATGTTCACCTTGATCGGGATGTAGGTGCTCGAGCCACCATAGGTGCGGCGGCCGACCACGCGCTTGGCGTACTGCACCGGGATGCGGCGCTGCGACTGCTCGACGAACACCACGGCAGCGACGACCAGGAGCCCAACGAGTAGTACCAGGAAGAAGACCTCCCAGCCCTTCGACTCCTTGATGACCCACATGCCAGCGGGGAAGGTCGCCGAGATCGACGTGAAGATAAGGAGCGACATGCCGTTGCCGATGCCGCGCTCGGTGATGAGCTCACCGAACCACATGATGAGGCCGGTACCGGCGGTCATCGTCATGATCATGATGAGGATCGCCCACCACTCCTGCGACACGAGGTTCTGGCAGGCCTGGTTCGCCGAGGCGCCGAACAGCTGACCCGAGCGTGCCACCGTGATGAGCGTGGTCGACTGCAGGATCGCGAGCGCGATGGTGAGGTAACGCGTGTACTGCGTCAGCTTCGCCTGGCCAGCCTGGCCCTCCTTGTGCAGTGCCTCGAAGTGAGGGATCACCACGCGGAGCAGCTGGGTAATGATGGACGCCGTAATGTACGGCATGATTCCGAGCGCGAAGATCGAGAGCTGCAGCAGCGCACCGCCGCTGAACAGGTTGATCATGTCGTACAGCCCGGAGGTGCCCTGTGCCTGGTTCGCGATCAGACAGGCCTGCACGTTGTTGAAGTCAACGAACGGGGCGGGGATGAACGATCCGAGCCGGAAGAGCGAAACAATCGCGAGCGTAAAGACGATCTTTCGCCGCAGATCGGGTGTCCGAAAGATCCGTCCGATAGCGCTGAACAAAAGCTGCCTCCTGGGGGCGTCGTACGGGGCCGTCGCCTGACGACGAGAACCAATTGCTCCAGCCTACACGCTGTGCGGGCTGCCTCACCAATATCCGGGCCATTCTTGAACGCCCGGAGACAAAAAAACGGGGGCGGTGGCCCGGCATTTCTGCCGTTCCACCGCCCCCGCGGTTCGAGCTCAGCTCGAGGAAGTCAGGATCCGAGAGGGATCCTTACTTGACCTCTCCGCCAGCTGCGACGATCTTCTGCTCAGCCGAGCTGGAGACCTTGTCCACCGAAACGGTGAGCTTGACCTGGATGTCGCCGTTGCCCAGCACCTTGACGGGCTGGTTCTTGCGGACGGCACCCTTGGCCACGAGATCCTCGATCGTGACGTCGCCACCCTGGGGGTAGAGCTCAGCGAGCTTGGCAACGTTGACGACCTGGTACTCGGTGCGGAACGGGTTCTTGAACCCGCGCAGCTTCGGGGTGCGCATGTGCAGCGGCATCTGCCCACCCTCGAAGCCAGCCTTGACCTGGTAACGGGCCTTGGTGCCCTTGGTGCCGCGACCAGCGGTCTTACCCTTGGACGCCTCGCCACGACCCACGCGGGTCTTGGCCTTCTTCGAGCCGGGTGCGGGGCGAAGGTGGTGAGCCTTCAGCACCTGCTCGCGCTCCTCGTTCTTCTCGCTCATGCGTCGATCTCCTCAACCTCTACCAGGTGAGCAACGGCGCGAACGTAGCCGCGGTTGGCCTTGGTGTCCTCGCGAACGACCGACTGGCCGATCTTCTTGAGGCCGAGGCTCCGCAGCGTGTCACGCTGGTTCTGCTTCTCGCTGATAACGGACTTCGTCTGCGTAATCTTCAGGCTCTTCGCCATTACGCACCTGCCTTTGCCTTCGCGGCAGCGTCGGCCGCAGCCTTCGCCTCAGCGCGCACAATGCGAGCCGGGGCGACGCGGTCGAAGTCAAGGCCACGGCGAGCTGCAACGGAGCGGGGCTCCTCAAGCAGCTGCAGCGCCTCAACGGTCGCGTGCACGATGTTCAGGGTGTTCGACGAACCGAGCGACTTGCTCAGCACGTCGTGGATGCCGGCGCACTCAAGCACGGCGCGGACGGGGCCACCGGCGATAACACCGGTACCTGCCGCTGCGGGGCGGAGGAGCACCACACCGGCTGCTGCCTCACCCTGCACCGGGTGCGGGATGGTGCTGCCAACGCGGGGCACGCGGAAGAAGTTCTTCTTGGCCTCCTCGACACCCTTAGCGATGGCGAGAGGCACCTCCTTCGCCTTGCCGTAGCCGACGCCAACGGTGCCGTTGCCATCGCCCACCACGACGAGCGCGGTGAAGCTGAAGCGACGGCCGCCCTTGACGACCTTGGAGACGCGGTTGATGGTGACGACGCGCTCGAGGAACTGGCTCTCGTTGCGATCACGGCCGCCGCGCTCGCCACGGGTGCCGCGGTCGCGGCTCCCCCGACGCTGCTCGCGGGGCTCGTTGCGGTGATCCGCGCCCTGGGCCTCGGTGGCCGAGGACTCAGCGGTCTGGGTCTCTGCGGACACTTCCTGCTCCTTCGTTTCCTTGCTCACAGGGTCAGCCCCCCTTCGCGAGCGCCATCGGCGATCGCTGCAACACGGCCGGCGTACTTGCTGCCGCCACGGTCGAAGACGACTGCCTCAACGCCAGCGCTCTTCGCACGCTCGGCGACGAGCTCGCCAACCTTGCGGGCCTTTGCCGTCTTGTCGCCCTCGTGAGCGCGGAGATCGGCTTCCATGGTCGACGCCGACGCGAGGGTGATGCCCTTCGAGTCGTCAACAACCTGAACGAAGACGTGACGCGACGAGCGGGTCACCACGAGACGGGGACGGAGCTCCGTGCCGACAATCTTCTTGCGCAGGCGGGCGTGACGGCGCACACGCGCAGCCGAACGACCCTTTGCACGGGTGATGTTAGCGGCCATGGTTACTTACCAGCCTTTCCAGCCTTGCGGCGAACGTTCTCGCCCGCGTAGCGGATGCCCTTGCCCTTGTAGGGCTCCGGCTTCTTCAGCTTGCGGATGTTCGCAGCGGCCTCGCCGACCGCCTGCTTGGAGATCCCGCTCACGGTGATCTTGGTGTTGCCCTCAACAGCGAGCGTGATGCCCTCAGGAGCGTCAACGAGCACCGGGTGCGAGAAGCCGAGCGCCAGCTCGAGGCCCGCGCCCTTCTGCTGCACGCGGTAGCCGGTGCCGACGACCTCGAGCTGCTTGGAGTAGCCCTCGGTGACACCAATAATGTTGTTGTTGATGAGCGTGCGGGTCAGGCCGTGCAGCGCTCGGGAGTCGCGCTCGTCGTCGGGACGAGAGACCACAACCTGGCCCTCCTCGACAGCAACGCGGATGGGCTCAGCAACGACGAGCGAGAGCTCGCCCTTCGAACCCTTGACCGTGACCTTCTGGCCCTCGATCTTGACGTCTACACCACCGGGAACGGTGATGGGAAGCTTACCAATACGTGACATGACGGCTTACCACACGTAAGCGAGGACTTCCCCGCCAACGCCCTTCTGGTCAGCCTCGCGGTCGGTCAGGAGACCGGAGGACGTGGACAGGATCGCGATGCCGAGGCCACCGAGCACGCTCGGGATCTCGGTCGAGCGTGCGTACACCCGGAGACCGGGCTTGGACACGCGCTTGATGCCCTCGATGGAGCGCTCGCGGTTCGGGCCGTACTTCAGGGACATGGTGAGGGTCGTGCCGACGCGTGCGTCCTCGACCTTCCAGTCCTTGATGTAGCCCTCGCGCTTGAGGATCTCCGCGATCCGCACCTTCAGCTTGGAGCCGGGGAGCGAAACGTCGTCATGATGCGCAGAGTTGGCGTTGCGCAGCCGGGTCAGCATATCTGCGACCGGATCAGTCATCGTCATGAGTGACTCTTCTTTCTCGCCTGGTATCACGCACCGTTACACGGAGCGCGACCTGGGTGACATGCGGATGGGGTGCCCGGGGAATCCCCCGGGCACCCGCACCGCTTGGACTATTTAGTTGTCAGTCTTGAACGGGAAGCCAAGTGCGCGAAGCAGCGCACGGCCCTCGTCGTCCGACTTAGCGGTGGTCACGACAGTGATGTCGAAGCCACGCACGCGGTCAATCTTATCCTGATCGATCTCGTGGAACACACTCTGCTCGGTCAGACCGAAGGTGTAGTTGCCGTTGCCATCGAACTGCTTGGGCGAAAGTCCGCGGAAATCGCGGATACGCGGCAGTGCGAGGTTGATGAGACGATCAAGGAATTCCCACGCGCGGTCACCACGGAGGGTGACGTGCGCGCCGATGGCCTGGCCCTCACGCAGCTTGAACTGCGCGATGGACTTGCGGGCCTTCGTGACCATGGGCTTCTGGCCGGTGATCTTCACGAGGTCGGCAATTGCGCCCTCGATCACCTTGCTGTCGCGAGCTGCCTCACCAACACCAGTGTTCACGACGACCTTGACGACGCCGGGAACCTGCATGATGTTCGAGTAGCTGAACTCCTCGCGGAGCTGCTCGACGATCTCGCCGCGGTACTTCTCCTTGAGGCGGGGCTGGATCTTGGTCTCAGACATTAGAGGTCCTTCCCAGACGACTTGGCGTAGCGCACGCGGACGGTCTTCTTGACGCCATCCTTCTCGACCTCTTCGACGCGGAAACCAACGCGAGTCGGCTTCTTCGTCTCGGGGTCGACAACTGCGACGTTCGAGATGTGGATCGGGGCCTCGACGGTCTCGATCCCACCCTCGCGGGTGCCACGCTCGGACTGGCCGACGCGGACGTGCTTCGTCACGAAGTTGACGCCCTCGACGATCACACGGTCGGTCTCGGTGAAGACCTCGATGACCTTGCCCTGCTTGCCCTTGTAGCCGCCGCGATCCTGCGACGGACCCGTGATGACCTCGACGAGGTCACCCTTCTTGATCTTCTGGCCCATAGGACTAGATCACCTCCGGTGCGAGCGAGACGATCTTCATGAAGCGCTTGTCGCGCAGCTCACGACCGACCGGCCCGAAGATACGGGTGCCGCGGGGCTCCCCGTCTGCCTTGAGAATGACGGCAGCGTTCTCGTCGAAGCTGATGTACGAGCCATCAACGCGACGGGTCGACTTGCGCGTGCGAACGATGACGGCCTTGACGACCTCACCCTTCTTCACGTTGCCGCCGGGGATTGCGTCCTTCACGGTTGCAACGATCGTGTCGCCGAGACCGGCGTAACGACGTCGCGAGCCACCGAGGACGCGAATCGTGAGCAACTCCTTGGCGCCGGTGTTATCGGCAACCTTGAGTCGGGATTCCTGCTGAATCACTTGTTACTCCTTCAATCAGTAAGCCGCGAGGGCTTACTTCGCCTTCTCGAGGATCTCGACCAGACGCCAGCGCTTCGAAGCGCTCAGCGGGCGGGTCTCGTGGATGAGCACGAGATCGCCGATGCCGGCGGTGTTCTGCTCATCGTGGGCCTTCACCTTCGACGAACGGCGCATGACCTTGCCGTAGAGCGGGTGCTTCACGCGGTCCTCGACCTCGACGACGATGGTCTTATCCATCTTGTCGCTGACGACGTAGCCACGGCGAGCCTTACGGTAGCCGCGCTGTTCCTTCTCGACCTCAGCCATTCTTAGGCCTCCTTCGTCTCAGCGGCGGCGTCCGCCTGCTCGGTCTTCTTGGTGCTCTTCTTCGCCTTGGCGGGAGCAGTCTCGGCAGCGGGGGTGACCCGAATGCCGAGCTCACGCTCGCGGAGCACCGTGTAGATGCGCGCGATATCGCGCTTCACCTGGCGCACACGACCGTGGCTTTCCAGCTGGCCGGTGGCCGACTGGAATCGCAGGTTGAAGAGCTCACCCTTTGCCTTCTTGAGCTCCTCGGCCAGACGCTCGTTCTCGAACGAGTCGAGCTCCGTGATGGCCAGTTCCTTGGTACCGATCGCCATTACGCGTCGCCCTCCTCGCGCTTGATAATACGGGCCTTGAGCGGCAGCTTGTGGATGGCGCGGGTCAGCGCCTCACGTGCGAGCTGCTCATCGACGCCGGCGACCTCAAAGAGGACGCGGCCCGGCTTGACGTTGGCCACCCACCACTCGGGCGAACCCTTACCGGAACCCATGCGGGTTTCCGCAGGCTTCTTGGTGAGGGGACGGTCGGGGTAGATGTTGATCCACACCTTGCCACCACGCTTGATGTGACGGGTCATCGCGATACGAGCGGACTCGATCTGACGGTTGGTCACGTAGGCGGGGGTCAGTGCCTGGATACCGAACTCACCGAAGGCGACGGTGTTGCCGCCCTTGGACTGGCCGCTGCGGCTGGGGTGGTGCTGCTTGCGGTACTTGACTCGACGAGGAATCAGCATGCTTACTTCTCCGCTCCTGCTGCAGCGGGTGCAGCCTCGGCCTGAGCGCCACGGGGCGCACGGCGGCGGTCGCCACGGTCGCGAGACGGCTTCTGGGCCGCCTGCTCGCGAGCGAGTTCCTTGTTGGTGAGGTCACCCTTGTAGATCCAGACCTTCACGCCAATGCGGCCGAAGGTGGTCTTCGCCTCGTAGAAGCCGTAGTCGATGTTCGCGCGGAGCGTGTGCAGCGGCACGCGACCCTCACGGTAGAACTCCGAACGGCTCATCTCGGCGCCGCCAAGACGGCCGGAGACCTGGATACGGATGCCCTTGGCACCGGCGCGCTGAGCACCCTGCAGGCCCTTACGCATTGCGCGGCGGAAAGCCACGCGCGCAGCGAGCTGCTCGGCGATGCCCTGTGCGACGAGCTGAGCGTCAGCCTCGGGGTTCTTGACCTCAAGGATGTTCAGCTGGATCTGCTTGCCCGTGAGCTTCTCGAGGTCAGCGCGGATGCGCTCAGCCTCGGCGCCACGGCGGCCGATCACGATGCCGGGACGCGCCGAGTGGATGTCCACGCGGACGCGATCGCGGGTGCGCTCGATCTCCACGCGGGACACGCCCGCACGATCAAGCTGCTTCGTCAGGTGCTGGCGGATCTTGATGTCCTCGGCCAGGTAGTCAGCGTAACGCTGACCCTTCTTGGTCGAGTCCGAGAACCAACGCGAGACGTGGTCAGTGGTGATCCCGAGGCGGAAGCCGTAGGGATGAATCTTCTGGCCCATTTACTTGGCTCCCTTCTTCGCGGACTGGAGCTCATCGGCCGTCTGCAGAACGACGGTGATGTGGCTGGTCCGCTTGTTGATCCGGAACGCACGGCCCTGCGCGCGGGGGCGGAAACGCTTGAGCGTCGTGCCCTCGTCGACGTAGGCGCGAGCGATGACCAGCTCGTCCTCGTTGAGACGCAGGTTCTCCGCGTCGGCCTTCACCCGGGCGTTCGCGATCGCCGAAGCGACCAGCTTGAACACGGGCTCAGCGGCAGCCTGGGGGGCGAACTTCAGGATGGCAAGTGCCTCCTGAGCGTTCTTCCCGCGAACCAGGTCAACAACGCGACGGGCCTTCTGGGGGGTGATGCGGATCTGACGCACGCGTGCGGTCGATTCCACCATTTCTCTCTCCTCCTTCACGTCGCCGCTTAGCGGCGACGGCCCTTCTTGTCGTCCTTCACGTGACCGCGGAAGGTACGAGTGGGCGCAAACTCGCCCAGCTTGTGACCGACCATGGTCTCCGTTACGAACACGGGAATGTGCTTGCGACCGTCGTGCACTGCGATGGTGTGACCCAGCATTGCGGGGATGATCATCGAGCGGCGCGACCAGGTCTTGATCACGTTCTTGGTGCCAGCTTCGTTCTGGACAACCACCTTGTTCAGCAGGTGGTTATCGACGAAGGGGCCCTTCTTGAGACTACGAGGCATCTTCTATTCTCCTACCCGCCGACTAACGCTTCTTGCCAACATTGCGGCGACGCACAATGAGCTTGTCGCTTTCCTTGTTCGGACGGCGCGTACGGCCTTCCTTCTGGCCCCAGGGGCTGACCGGGTGACGGCCACCCGAGGTGCGGCCTTCGCCACCACCGTGCGGGTGATCAACCGGGTTCATGACAACACCGCGGACGGTCGGGCGGACGCCCTTCCAGCGCATACGGCCAGCCTTGCCCCAGTTGATGTTCGACTGCTCGGCGTTGCCGACCTCGCCGATGGTCGCGCGGCAGCGCGCATCGACGTTGCGGATCTCGCCCGAGGGGAGACGCAGCTGAGCGTAGGGGCCGTCCTTCGCAACGAGGCGAACGGATGCACCTGCGGAGCGCGCCATCTTGGCACCCCCGCCGGGCTTCAGCTCGATCGCGTGAATCACGGTACCGGTCGGGATGTTCTTCAGCGGCAAGTTGTTGCCGGGCTTGATATCGGCGGCCGGACCCGACTCGACGACATCGCCCTGCTTCAGCTTGTTGGGCGCGATGATGTAACGCTTCGTGCCGTCCTCAAAGTGCAGGAGCGCGATGCGCGCCGTGCGGTTGGGGTCGTACTCGATGTGCGCAACCTTGGCGTTGACGCCGTCCTTGTCATTGCGACGGAAGTCGATGACGCGGTACTGGCGCTTGTGGCCACCGCCGATGTGGCGGGTGGTGATACGGCCCTGGTTGTTGCGGCCGCCCGTCTTGGGGAGCGGGCGAAGCAGCGACTTCTCGGGCGTGGAGCGGGTGATCTCAGCGAAATCAGCAACGCTCGAACCGCGACGACCCGGGGTCGTCGGCTTGTACTTGCGAATAGCCATAGTGTGTTCCTTTTCGCCCCTTCTACAGCGCAGCCGTGAAGATGTCGATGGAGCCGGACTTCAGCGTGACGATGGCACGCTTCGTGTCCTTGCGCTTACCCGCACCGAACTTGGTGCGGCGGGTCTTGCCCTTGCGGTTCAGCGTGCGGACCTTCTCGACCTTGACGCTAAAGACCTGCTCGATAGCGAGCTTGATCTCGGTCTTGTTCGCCGTCGGCGCCACCTCGAAGGTGTACTGGCCGTTGGTATCGATCAGACCGTAGCTCTTCTCAGAAACGATCGGGCGGATGATGACGTCGTGTGCAGACTTGTTCAGGCTCACTTCGTGTCCTCCTGAGCGGCACGGCCGGCGACGAACTGGTCGAAGGCAGCCTTGGTGAAGACGAGATCATCGCTGACGACAACGTCGTAAGCGTTGAGCTGGTCCTGGAACAGCACGTGAACGAACGGCAGGTTGCGCACGCTCAGCGTGGTCAGCTCGTCCGCGCGGTCAACGACCACGAGCACGCGCTTGCCCGGCGCGACCTGAGCGAGGAACTCGCGTGCGGTCTTGGTGCTGGGCTTGTCACCGATGCCGAAGCCGTCAACAACGTGCAGGCGGTTCGCGCGAGCGCGGTCCGAGAGCACGCCGCGGAGAGCCGCAGCAATCATCTTCTTGGGGGTGCGCTGCGAGTAATCGCGGGGCACGGGCCCGTGGACGATGCCGCCGCCGCGGTGCTGAGGCATGCGGACGGAACCCTGACGGGCGCGGCCGGTGCCCTTCTGCTTGAACGGCTTGACACCCGAACCGGAGCGCTCGCCACGGTTCTTGGTCTTGTGCGTACCCTGACGCGCAGCTGCGAGCTGAGCGGTGACCACCTGGTGGATCAGCGGGACGTTGGTCTCGGCGCCGAAGAGAGCCTCGGGCAGGTCAACCGACCCGGCCTTCTTGCCCTTCGCGTCGAGCACCTCGAGCTTGGTAGCGGTAGCCATGAACTACGCCCCCTTCACTGCGTTGCGAACGAATACGAGACGACCGCGCGCACCGGGAACTGCACCCTTAACCAGGATGAGCCCCTTCTCGGCGTCGATTGCCTGCACGGTGAGGTTCTGCACGGTCACGCGATCGCCACCCATACGGCCGGCCATCTTCTGTCCACGGAACACGCGACCGGGGGTCGCTGCGCCGCCGATGGAGCCGGGCTTACGGTGGTTACGGTGAGCGCCGTGCGATGCGGAGACACCCTTGAAGTTGTGACGCTTCATGGTGCCCGCGAAGCCCTTGCCCTTCGAGGTGCCAACGACGTCGATCTTCTGACCGGCTTCGAAGGTGCCATCGACGGTGAGCTCCTGGCCCAGCGTGTACTCAGCGGCGTCGGCCGTGCGGACCTCGGTCACGTGACGGCGCGGCGTGACGCCGGCCTTCTCGAAGTGACCAGCGGTCGGCTTGTTGACCTTGCGGGGATCGATTGCGCCCGCGGCGATCTGAACGGCGTTGTAGCCGTCGACCTCGGGGGTGCGGATCTGCGTGATGACGTTGGGAGCAACCTCGATCACGGTAACGGGAACGACCTTGCCGCTCTCGTCCCACACCTGCGTCATCCCGAGCTTGGTGCCCAGGAGACCCTTCACATTGCGTTCTACTGCCATGATTCGATCCCCCCTTAGAGCTTGATCTCGATGTTGACGTCGGCCGGGAGATCGAGACGCATGAGCGAATCGACGGCCTTGGGGGTGGGATCGACAATGTCGATCAGGCGCTTGTGCGTGCGCTTCTCGAAGTGCTCGCGGCTGTCCTTGTACTTGTGGGGCGAACGGATCACTGCGATCACGTTCTTCTCCGTCGGGAGCGGCACGGGGCCGATCACGGTTGCACCCGCGCGGGTTACCGTGTCGACAATCTTGCGCGCGGAGTTGTCGATGACCTCGTGGTCATACGACTTCAGTCGAATGCGGATCTTCTGTCCCGCCATGACATCTCTACTTTCTACTTGCGTCGTACTGCGCGCCCCGAGGGGCGAGCGGCATTGGACGTCTTGCGTACCAGCGCCCTGGCAGCGGCACCCCACAAGGAGGCGCATGTGCTGGGTCTCTGTTCACCTGTCAAAACCACCTGCTTGCGCAAGCGGCCCCGCACACACAAAAACGGCCGGACAAAGTCTGGCCGCCGACTGGCGTGCGGGTTGTGTTCGCTACCCGCGGCCTAACCCCGGCGGACCGGGAGATTATGCACTGCCTGGCAGTGATCCGCACCGAAGCGCGGAGTACTGAACCTGTCTATTCTGACACACGGAATATGCATCATGCAACCCGGGCGTGTCGCGCTGCGTGTCGCACGTATTCGGGCGGGAATCCTGTACCGAAACGCGCCTCTCAGCTCCCCCGGACGAGGCAGCGGGCACCCGAAAAATCAGTGCTGGATCGCAGCGGAGCGATCCGGCAGCAGGCGTGGGAGCGCCAAGTAGACAAGCAGCACCGCGAAGCCGCCCGCAAGCAGCACGAGCGTGCCCCAGAGTGGCGTGAAGCAGGACGCGACCCCGAGCACCGACGCCGCGAGCGTGCACGCTGCGGTGAGCCCCGATGCCTGGACGTGCGTGTAGCCGCGCTGCTGAATCCGCTGGTACGTGTGCTCCTTGTGCGGCTCGTCCCAGCGCTTGCCCGCGCGCACGCGCTTTACCAGGGTGACGCCCACATCCCCAAAGTAGATGACCATCGGCCCGATCGTTGCGAGGAGCGGGGCTCCCGAGACGAGCGCAGCAAAGCTGGTGAGCGCGGTCGCGCCTCCAAGAAGGTAGCTGCCAACGTCTCCCATGAACGCGCCGGGCTTCGTGAGGTTCCAGGGCAAGAAGCCCGCGAAGCCGGCGGCCAGCACGAGGCCCGCAGCAACGAGCCAGGGCATGTCCTGTACCCAGCCGACCACACCGAACGTCAGCCCCGCGATCACGCCGTGGAAGCCACTGATCCCGTTGAGCCCATCCATGAAGTTGGCCACGTTGATGTAGCTCGAGATGAAGAGCACCGCGTACACGACGAGCACCGCGGCGCCCCAGAATGGCAGAGGCTCGGTCGACACGGTCACCGAGCTCAAGGGATCGACACCGGCGAGCGGGCCCACAAGCGGCCGGGCGTCGCCTCCGGCGAGCCCGGGTCCGTGCCCCAGGCCGGCGCCGCCGAACTGTCCTGCGGCGAACAGCACCCCCACGGCCGAGCCAGCGGCGATCAGCAGGAGCGCGGCGCTGCGCACGGGAACACTGATCCCCCGGAGATCTTCGGCGAGCCCAAGCATGCCGGCAAGTAGCGAGCCAATGACCGCTACAAGGAGCGCGTCCCACACCGCGTGCCCGCCCCAACCGGGTACGGCGAACAGCACAACGGCGAAGACCCCGCCGACGAGCATGGCAATCAACACTGCGAGCCCAAGGCCTCGCAGCACCGGCCGCTCGTGCGATGACCGCTCATTGGGCACGTCCATGATGCCCAGACGCACGAGCCATGGCTTCACCGCGATGGGGAGAGACAGGCTGAGCGCGAGCGTCAGTGCGCCCGCGAGGAACGCAACGGCGAGCGGGGTCACTGGACACGCTCCTCTGCCGCCTCAGTGAGGTCAAGACGCGCGATCCAGCCGTCGTGGTTCAGCACCTCGGGTGAAATCGTATCCACGTGGGCGTGCGAAATCTTCGGGTGGAAGGGACGCTCATTTCCCTCACCCTCCCCCACGAGTTCCTCGTGCAATTTTTCGCCGTGCCGGAGGCCGGTATAGACGATGTCGATATCTTTCCCGGACTGCGCAATCATGCGCCGGGCAACATCAATGATCTTCACGGGCTCGCCCATGTCGAGGATGAGTACCTCGCCGGGCCGCCCGAGACCGCCGGCCTGCACCACGAGTTGGCATGCCTCGGGAATGGTCATGAAGAAGCGGGTCACATCGGGATGGGTGATCGTCAGCGGGCCGCCTGCCTCAATGAGCGAGCGGAACGTGGGCAGCATCGATCCCCGGCTGCCCAGCACGTTGCCAAAACGCACGGAGAGATACCGCTGACCGGTCTGTTCCGCCATCCACGCGGTCAGTTTCTCGGCGACTCGCTTCGAGTGCCCCAGCACGCTCGTGGGGTTTGCCGCCTTGTCCGTCGAGATATTGACAAAGGTGCCGACGTTCGCGGCCTGCGCCGCGCGCAGCACGTTCAAGGTGCCGAGCACGTTCGTCTTCCACGCCTCGTCGGGGTACTGCTCGAGCATCGGAAGATGCTTGAGCGCCGCCGCGTGGAACACGACCTCGGGACGGCGCTCGACGAAGAGTTGCTCAAGCGTGGCTGCGTCGCGGATGTCAGCGAGGACCACATCATTCGTGTCAAGTAGCCCGTGCCCGCTAATCGACAGCTGCGTCTCCTGCAGCGCCGTCTCGTCGCGATCAAGCATGATCAACTCGTCAGGCGCGAAGCGGGCGAGCTGACGGCACAACTCCGAACCGATCGACCCGCCGGCCCCCGTGACGAGCACGCGCTTGTCCTGCAGGTACGAAGCGATCGACTCGGTCTCGAGGCGCACGGGGTGACGTCCGATGATGTCCTCAATGCTGAGCGCGCGCACATCGGAGATCGCGGAGGCGTTGCGCAGAATCTGGTCCAGCGGTGGCAGGACCATCGCCGTCATGCCAATCCGGTCTGCGGCCTCATCGACGCGTCGCATGAGCGCGGCGTCCGCGTCACCGATACACACAATGATGCGTGTGGCCCGAGTCTTCCGCGCGACACGTGCAAGATCCTCGAAGCCGCCGAGCACACGAACGCCTCGCACCTCATGGTTGCGCTTCATGGGGTCGTCGTCGATGAACCCCACGGGAAGCGCTGCGCCCGCGGCGTCCGTGAGTAGGCGCTTCGCGGTCTGCACGCCGAGGTAGCCGGAACCGTAGAGGAGTGTGCGCTCGGCCTCGGCGCCGGGCTTCATCTGACGCTCCGCATAGAGCCGCAGCACGTAGCGCGCAACTCCCATCAGGCTGAACGCGATGGGCGCAGCGATGATGAGCGTGCTGCGTGGGATCCCATTGCCGTAACCAACGAAGTAGGCGACCAGCCAGGTACACACCATTACGCCCGTGACGTTCAGCACGAGGGCGCGCACCTCGTCGAAGCTGCCCACTTCGTAGCGATTGCGATAGATCCAGAACATCCAGCCGCCCACCAGCTGGAACGCGATCGCGGCGGCAATCACCACGGCGGTCCAGCCCCAGTGGATGTGGCTGAGGTTGAAGTCGAAGCGCAGCACGAGCGCCGCGAGCACCGCTCCTGCCCAAGAGAGCGCATCGAGCGCAAACAGGAGACCGTATTGTCTCGCGAAGTGCGCGATCCGTTCGCTGAGGGTTTCCGGCACCCGGGCTCCATTCCGTCGACAAGCAGCGACCCAACGAGAGGGTCACCCTCGAGGATACCGCGCGGCCGCGGCTGGGCCGGGCGCCCCACCCGGAAACGCCCAGCTTGGAATGGAAAGAGCCCCCCGGGGAAGAATCCCGGGGGGCTCAACGGCCGAAGCCGCTTCTCTCAGTTCGTCAGAACTTAGGAGACGACCTTGGTCACCGTGCCGGCGCCGACGGTGCGGCCACCCTCACGGATCGCGAAGCCGAGGCCCTCTTCCATAGCGATCGGCTGGATCAGCTCGACCGTCATGTCCGTGGTGTCGCCGGGCATAACCATCGGCTTGTCCTCGGGGAGGGTGATGACACCGGTCACGTCAGTCGTACGGAAGTAGAACTGCGGACGGTAGTTCGTCTCGAACGGGTTGTGGCGGCCACCCTCTTCCTTCTTCAGGATGTAGGCAGTGCCCTCGAAGTTGGTGTGCGGGGTGATCGAGCCGGGCTCGACAATAACCTGACCGCGCTCAACATCCTCGCGCTTGGTGCCGCGGAGGAGAAGGCCACAGTTCTCGCCAGCCCACGCCTCGTCGAGCTGCTTGTGGAACATCTCGATGCCGGTGACGGTGGTCTTCTGCGTCGGGCGCAGACCCACGATCTCGACCTCGGAGTTGATCTTCAGCGTGCCACGCTCGGCGCGGCCCGTGACGACCGTGCCACGGCCGGTGATCGTGAAGACGTCCTCGACGGGCATGAGGAATGCCTTGTCCTTGTCGCGCACGGGATCGGGGATGTTCGCATCCACGGCCTCCATGAGCTCGAGAACCGAGTTCACCCACTTCTCTTCACCCTGCAGCGCCTGGTAGCCCGAAACGCGGACGACGGGGACGTCGTCTCCGGGGTAACCCTGCTTGGAGAGCTCCTCACGGACCTCCATCTCGACGAGCTCGAGGATCTCCTCGTCGTCGACCTGGTCGCACTTGTTGAGCGCGACGAGCAGGTAGGGAACGCCAACCTGCTTCGCGAGCAGGATGTGCTCCTTGGTCTGCGCCATCATGCCGTCGGTCGCCGCAACCACGAGGATTGCGCCGTCCATCTGAGCGGCACCGGTGATCATGTTCTTGATGTAGTCAGCGTGACCGGGGGCATCAACGTGAGCGTAGTGGCGCTTGTCGGTCTCGTACTCAACGTGCGAGATGTTGATGGTGATGCCGCGCTGGCGCTCCTCAGGAGCCGAATCGATCGTGTCGAAGTCGCGCTGCACGTTCACGTCAGACGGGAACTTGTCGGCGAGCGTCTTCGAGATCGCCGCGGTAAGGGTGGTCTTACCGTGGTCGACGTGACCGATCGTTCCGATGTTTACGTGCGGCTTGGTCCGCTCGAACTTGGCCTTCGCCACTATGGTCCTCCTCAGGACATCGAGTACCGCCACCCTCCGACGGTTTCGGAGAGCACGAGTACGGGGTGTGTACCTATGTTACAAGCTCAGGACGGTGATCGCGACCCGAGCGGGGTGGTCGGCGGCAACAGGGTGCGTTGCCGCCGACCGGTGGACGAAATTACTCGCCCTTAGCCTTCTGAACGATCTCATCGGCCACTGCCTTCGGAACCTCCGCGTAGGAGTCGAAGGTCATCGAGAACACCGCACGACCGCTGGTCTTCGACCGCAGGTCACCGATGTACCCGAACATCTCGGAAAGCGGCACAAGTGCGCGCACAACCTTCACGCCCGAGGCATCCTCCATCGACTGGATCTGACCGCGACGCGAGTTCAGATCGCCGATGACGTCGCCCATGTACTCCTCAGGAGTACGGACCTCGACGGCCATCATGGGCTCGAGGATGACGGGCTGCGCCAGGCGAGCCGCTTCCTTGAACGCCATCGAGCCGGCGATCTTGAACGCCATCTCCGAGGAGTCGACGTCGTGGTACTGACCATCGAGCAGGCTCGCCTTGACACCCACGACGGGGAAGCCGGCGAGGATGCCGTACTCCATCGCGTCCTGGATACCAGCGTTGACGGACGGGATGTACTCGCGCGGAACGCGGCCACCCGTGACCTTGTCCTCGAACTCGTAGATCTTGTCGCCCTCAACCTCGAGCGGAGCAAGCGCGATCTGCACCTTTGCGAACTGACCGGAACCACCGGTCTGCTTCTTGTGGGTGTAGTCGTACTTCTCGACCGCGCGACGGATCGTCTCGCGGTACGCAACCTGGGGCTTGCCCACGTTGGCCTCAACCTTGAACTCGCGCTTCATGCGGTCGACAAGGATGTCAAGGTGCAGCTCGCCCATGCCGGCGATAACCGTCTGGCCGGTCTCGGCGTTGAGGCTCACGCGGAACGTGGGATCCTCTTCGGCGAGCTTCTGAATGGCGACGCCGAGCTTCTCCTGGTCGCCCTTGGTCTTGGGCTCAATGGCGACCTCGATGACGGGCTCAGGGAAGGTCATCGACTCGAGAACAACCTGGTTGTCCGGATCCGACAGCGTGTCACCGGTCGTGGTGTCCTTGAGGCCGATCACAGCGTAGATGTTGCCGGCGGTCAGCTCGTCAACAGGGTTCTCCTTGTTGGCGTGCATCTGGAAGATCTTGCCGATGCGCTCCTTCTTGCCCTTGGTCGAGTTGACGACCTGGACGCCCGACGGTGCGTGACCGGAGTACACGCGCACGTAGGTGAGGCGACCGAAGAAGGGATGAACGGCGATCTTGAACGCGAGCGCCGAGAACGGCTGATCAGCCTTCGGGAGACGCTCGATAACCACGGACTCGTCGCGGGGATCGTGCGCCTCGATGGCGCCCACGTCGAGCGGGTTCGGCAGGAAGTCAACAACCGCGTCGAGCATCGGCTGGATGCCGCGGTTCTTGAACGCCGAGCCGCAGTACACGGGGTAGATCTCGTTGTTCACGACGAGCTTGCGGATGCCGCCCTTGATCTCCTCGATCGACAGCTCCTCACCGCCGAAGAACTTCTCGAGCAGCACGTCGTCGGTCTCAGCAACGGTCTCGACGAGCTTCGCGCGGTACTCCTCGGCCTTAGCCTGGAGGTCAGCGGGAATCTCGCGGGTCTCGTAGTTCGCACCGAGGGTCACGTCGCCCTTGGAGTCACCCTCCCAGACGAAGGCCTGCATCGAGAGCAGATCGACAACGCCAACGAAGTCCGACTCCGAGCCGATGGGAAGCTGCATCACGAGCGGCTTCGCACCGAGGCGGTTGACGATGGTGTCCACCGTGAAGTAGAAGTCCGCGCCCATCTTGTCCATCTTGTTGACGAAGCAGATGCGGGGAACGCCGTACTTGTCGGCCTGACGCCACACGGTCTCGGACTGGGGCTCAACGCCCTCCTTGCCGTCGAACACTGCGACTGCGCCGTCGAGCACGCGGAGCGAGCGCTCCACCTCAACGGTGAAGTCGACGTGGCCCGGGGTGTCGATGATGTTGATCTGGTTCTTGTTCCAGAAGCAGGTCACGGCGGCCGACGTGATCGTGATGCCGCGCTCCTTCTCCTGCTCCATCCAGTCAGTCGTCGCGCCACCGTCGTGGGTCTCGCCCAGCTTGTGGTTCACACCCGTGTAGAACAGGATGCGCTCGGTGGTGGTGGTCTTGCCGGCATCAATGTGAGCCATGATGCCGATGTTGCGGACCTTGCTCAGGTCGGTGAGCACGTCTTGTGCCACGGGGTCTCCTCCGGGTGGGGGTGAAAGTTTGGATTGCGGGGCTCGGCCCCGCAGTGGGTGGGGATCAACGCACGAGGCGCTGCTCCCCACCCGCTGGGTTCTACCGGGTGGTGTTTACCAGCGGTAGTGAGCGAAGGCGCGGTTCGACTCGGCCATCTTGTGAGTGTCCTCGCGGCGCTTCACAGCGGCACCGAGGCCGTTGGATGCATCGAGGATCTCGTTGGTGAGACGGTCGGTCATCGTGTTCTCGCGACGAGCCTTTGCGTAGCTGGTCAGCCAGCGCAGCGCGAGCGTGTTCGCGCGGTGCGGCTTCACCTCGACGGGCACCTGGTAGGTGCTGCCGCCGACGCGACGCGAACGAACCTCAAGGGTGGGGCGCACGTTGTCGAGCGCCTTCTTGAGAACCGTCACAGCGTCCTGACCGGACTTCTCTGCAACTGCTTCGAGTGCACCGTACACGATGCGCTCGGCGAGACCCTTCTTGCCATCAAGAAGAATCTTGTTGACGAGCTGGCTCACGATGGGGGCGCCGTATACGGGATCGGCGACGACAGGGCGCTTGGGAGCAGGACCTTTACGGGGCATTACTTCACCTTCTTTGCACCGTAGCGGCTACGAGCCTGCTGACGGTCCTTGACCGCCTGCGTGTCGAGCGCGCCGCGCACGATCTTGTAGCGGACACCGGGGAGGTCCTTGACACGACCACCGCGCACGAGCACCAGCGAGTGCTCCTGCAGGTTGTGGCCCTCGCCGGGAATGTAGGCGGTGACCTCGGTCCCGTTACGGAGCTTCACACGAGCGACCTTACGCATCGCCGAGTTCGGCTTCTTCGGGGTGGTGGTGTAGACACGGGTGCACACCCCGGCCTGCTGCGGGTTCGCCTTCAGAGCGGGAGCCTTGGTCTTTGAGACCTTCGGCGACCGGCCCTTGCGAACCAACTGCTGAATAGTTGGCACTGATTCTCCTATGTACTCCTGCACGGTGACAGGAATGCTTCAAATGGTTTGAGCATGTGCGACCGCTTGCGCGGACGCGGAGCTGCTGGTCGATTGCCCACGCGAACGCGAGGTCTCCACCCGAGTGCAGCTATGCCGTGGGGGTACCGCCCCGAGAGGCGGTGATCCCATGGTGCGCTCCCCCATCCACTGCCATGCGGGCACGGCTCAGTACGCTGGAGCACACCAAGAAGCAACTTTACGCGCTCGCGCCGGGTCGCGCAAGGATCCATCCGATCCGGTGCTATGGCCCGCTACTGCGGCGGCTCAAGTCCCAGACTCAACTCGTCGAGCATCGCGCGGATCTGTGGTTCGATGAAACGGGCGACCGCCGAGGTGATGCGTTCGCGGTGCGTCAGCAGCGCAAAGCACACTGCACGCCCGCACTCCTCTGCGTGCGCGTCTGCTCGCCCGATCTCGTCACGGATCTGCCGCTTCTCGTCGGAGCTGAGCGGCGGGCGCGGAAGCGGGGGCTCCGGCTGTGTCTCCTCAGCAAGACCCGTCAGAGTGAAGAGGAAGGGCTGGGCCGCATCACCCGGTTCGGGATCGGGATCGAGCCCCTCGTACTCCGGCGCGAGATTCGCGGCGGGATCGTAGCCGCCCGCGCGCCAGAGCTCGTCCTGCGTGAGTTCCGCGTGCAGCGCCGGGAGCGCTGCCGCGGTGAACTCATCCACCTCCCGGTCAATGATGCGCTGCAGCCGGGAGATGAGCGCGTGCGTGACCTGGTGCGGTACATCGCCGGAGAGCCCCGCCGCGGTGAGGAAGGGGGATCCCGTGCATCGTGCGCACGGCTTTGCGCGGCCGCGGTGCGTGCCGGGGCTCCAGCGGGGCACCCAGCGCAGCCATGCGTCGACCGCCGCGGAGACCCGATCCTCGATCGTGGCCGCCACGCTCACTCCTCGTCTTCCGCACGCTCCCACGGCCAGCGGGGCGGCGGCCGATCGGTGTAGACGCGCCGCGCGAGCACCGCCCAGAACAGCAGCTGCGCGAGGAGCCAAATGATCGGAATGATGCCACCGAACGGGCTGAACCAGGCGTCGCCCTGGTCCATTCCGGCAAGGCTTCCGCCGAGCCCCCAGAGCAGATAGGCGCCCGCCGCCACGGCAATCAGCTGCCCCCACGCTGGCGAGCGACGACCCCGCAGGAGCGTGAGCGCTTGCCCCCACAGGGCTGCCGCGAGCATCCCGAGCGCAAGAAACAGCACAAGCGGCGCAGCCCACACGGGCACGCTCTCCGTGGCGACCGGTGGACGCGACAGCGCAAGTGTCAGCCCGCCCCACGCTGCGATGAGCAGTGCGACGCAGACGATCACTGCGGCGAGGATCAGGGCCCCCACGTACCCGCGGGTGACCCCACGGCGGGGCCCGTCACTCATGGCTGCGTCGCCTGGACCTCTGCGAGTGCGGCCTCATACTCCGCGAGCGCCTCCGCGTTGCGCAGCTTCATGCGGCGACCACGGGCACCGATCCACGCCCCGAACCACACGGTCACCTCGCGGGCCACCGCTGCCGCGGCAAGGGCCGGCACCGTCAGGCCGAAGCGGTGCACGAGCGTCATGGCGGAATCGATCCCGATCGAGAACCCGGGAAGCAGCTCATCGGGCGTCGCGTAGGGTGTCCCGAACTGACCGAGCGAGAGCGTCGCGGAGCCCCACACGAGCGCGGCCACGAGGAAGCCGCCGAGCACGTATGCCCACCAGCCAGCGCGGCCCACGATCAGGACGAGCAGCACGGACGCGATGAAGAAGGTGGCGACTGGAATGATGAAGCTGAGCGAGGTGAGCCACGGCAACAGACCCTCGTCCACAAAAGTGGACGGCGGGAAGTACTGTGAGATCCATGCCGCAATAACGCCGAGGTAGAGCGCCGCGAACACCACAGTGGAGAGTAGCGAGATGAGTACGCCCGCACCGCGGTTGCCGCGCAGCTCCGGCGGCATCGGCGTCTGCGTGTACAGCGCCGCCATCGGGTGGTCTGCGCTCACACGGATCTCGCCGTCGCGCTCGGGCGGAAGCGCGGCACCGAACGGCACCGCAGCGGGCGCCGCGCTCGGCAGCTCATCGTACTGCGGTGCGACCGCGGGAGCGGCCGGCGCCGCGGTCGGCGCGGGGCTCATATCGAGCTGCGTGTCGACCTCGCTGACTACCTCGCGGCGGGCGCGCTCTGCGTCGTCGAGCTCGCTCGCGGGAGCGGCGATGCCCTCCCCCGAGTTCTCAGACGAGTCAGCCTCGGCAGCGGCCTCGTTCGCGGGCGTCGCGGTCTCGTCAGCAACGGTGTCGCGCGAGCGCTGCACAGCGCGCAGCACCTCGGTCTCGCTCGCCTGAACTTCCTCGACGGGCGCCCCGGGCACACCTGCGGCCTCGGGGGTCTCCGCTGCCCTCGCGCCGGGCGTCTCGCGGTCCTCGCTCATGGGTTCACCTCTCGTTGCTGCGCCGAATCTGGGATCACCAAATGCGGTGTCTGTGCCGCCACAGTACAAGCTTGCGCGGGCTTTCGCCCGCGTACGCGCCCGGATGCCACGAAATTCGGCGTGTCTCGATCGGGATCGCGAGCGCCCGCGAAAAACGCAGCGCGGGCGCCCGCACCGAAGTGCGAGCGCCCGCGCGCGTGCGTGCCGACTCAGCCGGCGGGTGCCCTAGCTGTAGTTGCCGGGGTTGAACTCGTCAGCCGTGAAGCTGTCGAAGTCCACAAACGAGAGGTCGTTCTCGTCGAAGGTGCCCTCGGTGGCGAAGAGGCGGTTCGGGTAGCGCTCCGCCTTCGCCTCCTCGGTCGCCTCAACGGTCACGTCGCGGTAGGTGCTCAGGCCGGTACCGGCCGGGATGAGCTTACCGATGATGACGTTCTCCTTGAGACCGATCAGCGGATCCTTCGAGCCCTCCATCGCAGCCTGCGTGAGCACGCGAGTGGTCTCCTGGAAGGAAGCCGCCGACAGCCACGACTCGGTCGCGAGCGAGGCCTTGGTGATACCCATGACCTCGGGACGGGCCGTTGCCACGCGCTTCGTCTCGATCAGCGCCTCGCGGTTGATCCGCTGGTAGCGCGAGCGATCAACGAGCTCACCCGGAAGCAGCTCGGTCTCGCCGTGGTCGACGACGGTGACCTTGCGCAGCATCTGGCGCACGATGACCTCGATGTGCTTATCGTGGATCGGCACGCCCTGCGAACGGTACACGCCCTGGACGCCCTCAACGAGGTACTTCTGCACCGCGCGCTCACCGGGAATGTGCTTGCCATTCTCGGTGGAGCCGACCTGCAGGATGTCCTTCGGATCCAGCGTGCCCGCGAGGAACGGCTGGCCGAGCTCGACGTGATCGCCGTCCGCGACGAGCAGCGTCGAACGCTTCAGCACGGGGTACGCCTTCTCCTCGGTGCCGTCATCCGGCGTGAGGAGGATGCGACGGCTCTTCTCGGTGTCCTCGATCGTCACGCGGCCTGCGGCCTCGGCGATCGGGGAGGCGCCCTTCGGGGTACGCGCCTCGAAGAGCTCCTGCACGCGGGGCAGACCCTGCGTGATGTCGTCAGCCGATGCCGAACCACCCGTGTGGAAGGTACGCATCGTCAGCTGGGTACCGGGCTCACCAATCGACTGTGCCGCGATGATACCGACAGCCTCGCCGATGTCCACGCGCTGACCGGTCGCAAGCGAACGGCCGTAGCAGGTGGCGCACACGCCGACCGCAGACTCACAGGTGAGCACGGAGCGCACCTTGATCTCGGTAACGCCTGCGGCGATGAGCTGATCGATGAGCACGTCGCCCACGTCAGAGCCGGCCGCAGCAACGGTGGCACCCGAGGGATCCACAGCGTCAGCTGCGAGCGTACGGGCGTAGACCGAGTTCTCAACGTTCTCGTCGCCGACCAGCACGCCGTTGGCGTCTGCTTCAGCGATCGGGAGGTCGAGACCACGGCGGGTGCGGCAGTCCTCTTCGCGGATGATGACATCCTGCGAAACGTCCACCAGACGACGGGTCAGGTACCCCGAGTCAGCGGTACGCAGAGCGGTATCGGCCAGACCCTTTCGCGCACCGTGGGTCGCGATGAAGTACTCCGCCACCGACAGGCCCTCGCGGTAGGAGTTGATGATCGGGCGGGGGATGATCTCGCCCTTCGGGTTCGACACCAGGCCACGCATACCGGCGATGTTGCGGATCTGCAGCCAGTTACCACGAGCACCCGACGACACCATACGGAAGATGGTGTTGTCCGCGGGGAACGCGTCGCGCATCGCGGCGGCGACCTCGTCGGTTGCCTCCGTCCAGATCTCGGTGAGTGCCTTGTGGCGCTCGCTGTCCTGGATCATGCCGCGATCGTAGTCGCGCTGAACCTTCGCGGCGCGCTTCTCGTGCTCCGCGATGATCTCTGCCTTGTTCGACGGCGTCACGATGTCCGACAGGGCAACCGTCACGCCCGAGCGCGAAGCCCAGTAGAAGCCGGCGTCCTTGATGCGGTCGAGGGTCGCAGCGACCTCCACCTTCGGGTAGCGCTCGGCCAGGTCGTTGACCAGAGTCGAGAGCGAGCCCTTGTCGGCCACAGCCTCGAAGTAGACGTAGTCCGCGGGCAGCGCCTCGTTGAAGATCGCGCGACCGAGCGAGGTCTCGACGAGCACGGGCTTGTCGTGGGTCACACCCTGGGCATCGGTGTAGCCGATAAGACGGATCTTCGCCTTGGCGCCGAGGTCGAGGGTACCCTCGTCCATCGCGAGGATTGCCTCCGCGATCGAGCCAAACGCACGGCCGGTGCCGACCGCACCCTCCTTGATGGTCGTCAGGTGGTGCAGACCGATGATCATATCCTGCGAGGGCAGGGTCACCGGGCGGCCGTCCGACGGCTTCAGGATGTTGTTCGACGCGAGCATGAGCACGCGGGCCTCAGCCTGCGCCTCAACCGAGAGCGGCAGGTGCACTGCCATCTGGTCACCATCGAAGTCGGCGTTGAACGCGGCACACACGAGCGGGTGCAGCTGGATCGCCTTGCCCTCAACGAGCTGCGGCTCGAACGCCTGGATACCGAGGCGGTGCAGGGTCGGTGCACGGTTGAGCAGCACGGGGCGCTCGCGGATGATCTCCTCGAGCACGTCCCAGACCTCGGAACGCGCGCGCTCCACCATACGCTTCGCGGCCTTCACGTTCTGCGCGTGCGACAGATCCATGAGGCGCTTGATCACGAACGGCTTGAAGAGCTCAAGCGCCATCTGCTTGGGCAGACCACACTGGTGCAGCTTCAGCTGCGGGCCGACAACGATGACCGAACGGCCCGAGTAGTCGACGCGCTTGCCGAGCAGGTTCTGACGGAACCGGCCCTGCTTGCCCTTCAGCATGTCGGAGAGCGACTTGAGCGCACGGTTGCCGGTGCCCGTGACGGGGCGGCCGCGGCGGCCGTTGTCGAACAGTGCGTCGACAGCTTCCTGCAGCATGCGCTTCTCGTTGTTCACGATGATCTCGGGAGCCCCGAGGTCAAGCAGGCGGCGCAGACGGTTGTTGCGGTTGATCACGCGGCGGTACAGATCGTTGAGATCCGAGGTCGCGAAGCGGCCACCGTCGAGCTGCACCATCGGGCGCAGCTCCGGCGGGATCACCGGAACAACGTCGAGCACCATTGCGGCCGGGCTTGCACCCGTCTGCAGGAAGGCGCTGACGACCTTCAGGCGCTTGATCGCGCGGATCTTCTTCTGGCCCTTGCCCTCAGCAATCTGCAGGTGCAGCGTCTCCGCCTCAGCCTCCAGATCGAATGCCTCAAGGCGCTTCTTGATCGCCTCGGCGCCCATGTAGGCCTCGAAGTAATCGCCGTAGCGGTCCATGAGGTCCGCGAAGACCGCGTCCTCGGGCTTGAGGTCGCCGACCTTCAGGTTGCGGAAGTCCTCCCACACGCGCTGCAGACGAGCGATGTCGTCGTCGAAGCCCTTGCGGATGGCGGTCATTTCCTTCTCAGCGGACGCCTCTGCGCGGCGACGCTGATCAGCCTTCGCCCCCTCTGCCTCAAGCGCGGCGAGGTCAGACTCGGCCTGCTGCTGACGCTGAGCGATCTGGATGTCGCGCTGGTCCTCGAGCGCCTTCAGCTCGAGCCGCAGCTCGGCCTCAAGCTCAGCGAGATCCTCGTGGCGGCCCTCTTCATCGATGTCGATGATCATGTACGCAGCGAAGTAGATGACCTTCTCGAGGTCCTTCGGCGCCATATCGAGCAGGTAGCCGAGACGCGACGGCACACCCTTGAAGTACCAGATGTGCGTAACCGGCGCGGCGAGCTCGATGTGGCCCATACGCTCACGGCGCACCGACGACTTCGTGACCTCGACGCCACAGCGCTCACACACGATGCCCTTGTAGCGGACACGCTTGTACTTGCCACAAGCGCACTCCCAGTCCCGGCTGGGACCGAAGATCTGCTCGCCGAACAGGCCGTCCTTCTCCGGCTTCAGCGTGCGGTAGTTGATGGTCTCCGGCTTCTTAACCTCACCGAACGACCAGCTGCGGATATCCTCGGCGGTCGCCAGGCGGATCTGCAGCTCGTTAAAACTCGTACCCTCGAGCAAAATGTTCTCCTTGGTAGCTAAAAGTCTGGTCCGGCTTAGATCTCGTCCACAGACGAGGTCTCGAAGCGGCTGGACAGGTTAATGCCGAGCTCTTCTGCCGTACGGTGAGCCTCATCGTCGTTGTCGCGCAGGTTGACGGCGTTGCCGTCAGCCCCGAGCACCTCGACGTTCAGGCAGAGCGACTGCATCTCCTTCATGAGCACTCGGAACGACTCGGGCACGCCCGGCTCCGGAATGTTCTCGCCGCGCACGATGGCCTCGTAGACCTTCACGCGACCCAGGATGTCGTCGGACTTGACCGTCAGGAGCTCCTGCAGCGCGTATGCGGCGCCGTAGGCCTCGAGTGCCCACACTTCCATCTCACCGAAGCGCTGGCCACCGAACTGGGCCTTACCGCCGAGCGGCTGCTGGGTGATCATCGAGTAGGGGCCCGTCGAACGCGCGTGGATCTTGTCGTCGACCAGGTGGTGCAGCTTCAGGATGTACATGTAGCCGACCGAGATCGGGTACGGGTACGGCTCGCCGGAGCGACCATCGAACAGGCGGGTCTTGCCGCTCGAACCGATGAGACGCTCGCCATCGCGGGTCTCGAGGGTCGAATCGAGAAGACCTGCGATCTCCGCCTCCGACGCACCGTCGAACACGGGGGTCGCGACCTTCGTGTTCGGCGCAGCCTCGAGCGCTGCCTCGGAGAGCTTCGCAGCCCACTCGGGAGACCCGTCGACCTTCCAGCCCTGCTTCGCGATCCAGCCGAGGTGGATCTCGAGGACCTGACCGAAGTTCATTCGGCCGGGGATACCGAGCGGGTTCAGGATGACATCAACCGGCGTACCGTCCGCGAGGAACGGCATGTCCTCAACGGGGAGGATCTTCGAGATGACGCCCTTGTTGCCGTGACGGCCTGCGAGCTTGTCGCCCTCGGTGATCTTACGCTTCTGCGCAATGTAGACCACCACGCGCTGGTTGACACCCGAGCCGAGCTCGTCGTCGTTGTCGTTCTCCGCGTCGAAGACCTTGACGGACGTGACCGTGCCGGAGACGCCGTGCGGCACCTTCAGCGACGTGTCGCGCACCTCGCGGCTCTTCTCGTTGAAGATCGCACGGAGCAGGCGCTCCTCAGCTGAGAGCTCAGTCTCGCCCTTCGGCGTGACCTTGCCGACGAGGATGTCGCCGGGCGCAACCTCGGCGCCGATGCGGATGATGCCGCGCTCGTCGAGGTCCTTGAGCGCCTCCATGCTGGCGTTCGGGAGGTCACGGGTGATCTCCTCCTTGCCGAGCTTGGTGTCGCGGGCATCAACGTCATACTCCTCGATGTGGATCGACGAGAGCGTGTCGTCCTTCACCAGGTTCTGGCTCAGGATGATCGCGTCCTCGAAGTTGTGACCCTCCCAGGACATGAACGCGACGAGGAGGTTCTTGCCGAGCGCGAGCTCGCCGTTCTCCGTTGCGGGGCCATCGGCGATAACCTCGCCGGCCTCGATCCGCTCGCCAGCCTTGACGATCACGCGGTGGTTGTAGTTCGTGCCCTGGTTCGAGCGGTCGAACTTGCGCATGAAGTAGCTCTTCGTGCCGCCCTCATCCTCCTGGATGGTGACGACGTCAGCCGAGACGTCTGCAACAACGCCCGCCTTCGCCGCGGTGACCACGTCACCGGCGTCGATTGCGGCGTAGCCCTCCATACCGGTGCCCACAACGGGCGACTCGGAACGGACGAGCGGCACGGCCTGACGCTGCATGTTGGCACCCATGAGGGCGCGGTTCGCATCGTCGTGCTCGAGGAACGGGATCAGCGAGGTCGCAACCGACACCATCTGGCGCGGCGAGACGTCCATGTAGTCCACGCGCTCGGCGTCGACGAGCACCACCTCGGAGCCACGGGGGCGCGCGAGCACCTGCTTCTCGGAGAACTTGCCGTCCTTCGTGAGCGGGGCGCCGGCCTGCGCGATGAGGTACTCGTCCTCCTCGTGCGCGGTGAGGTAGTCCACCTGGTCGGTGACCTTGCCCTGGAGCACGCGGCGGTACGGCGTCTCGATGAAGCCGAACGCGTTGATGCGCGCGAAGGTTGCGAGTGCACCGATCAGACCAATGTTCGGGCCTTCAGGGGTCTCAATGGGGCACATGCGGCCGTAGTGCGAGGGGTGAACGTCTCGCACCTCGACGCCTGCGCGGTCACGCGAGAGACCGCCGGGGCCGAGCGCGGAAAGACGACGCTTGTTCGTCAGACCCGCGAGCGGGTTGTTCTGGTCCATGAACTGCGACAGCTGCGAAGTGCCGAAGAACTCCTTGATCGCGGCCAGCACGGGACGCGTGTTGATCAGGGTGTTCGGCGTGATCGCCTCAATGTCCTGCGTGGTCATGCGCTCGCGGACCACGCGCTCCATGCGCGAGAGACCGGTGCGGACCTGGTTCTGAATCAGCTCGCCAACCGCGCGGATACGACGGTTGCCGAAGTGATCGATGTCATCGGTATCGAGACGCACGTCGATGACCTCGCCGTCACGGACGCCGGGGAGCGTCTCGGTGCCGGCGTGCAGGCCAACGAGGTACTTGATCGTCGAGACGATGTCCTCGAGGGAGAGCACCGAATCGGTGATGGGTGCATCGATCCCGAGCTTGCGGTTGATCTTGTAGCGACCCACCTTGGCAAGGTCGTAGCGCTTCGGGTTGAAGTAGCTGTTGTCGAGGAGCGCACGCGCAGCCTCGATGGCCACCTGCTCGCCCGGACGCTGCTTGCGGTAGATGTCCTTGAGGGCTTCCTCCTGAGTGAGGATGCCGTCCTTCTCGAGCGTCAGAGCCATCGACTCGTAGCCGGCGAACTCCTCGAGGATCTCCTCGCTCGTCATGCCGAGCGCCTTGAGGAACACGGTGACCGACTGCTTGCGCTTGCGGTCGATACGCACGCCGACCTGGTCGCGCTTGTCGACCTCGAACTCGAGCCACGCACCGCGGCTCGGGATCACGCGAGCGGTGAAGACGTCCTTATCGGAGGTCTTCTCCTGCGTGCGGTCGAAGTACACGCCGGGGCTCCGGACGAGCTGCGAGACGATGACGCGCTCGGTGCCGTTGATGATGAACGTGCCCTTGTCGGTCATGATGGGGAAATCGCCCATGTAGACCGTCTGGCTCTTGAGCACCTGCGTCTCGGTGTTGTAGAACGCCGCCTCGACGTACAGCGGAGCCGCGTACGTCTTGCCGCGCTCCTTGCACTCCTCGATGGTGAACTTCTGCTCGTCGAGAATCGGGTTCTCGAAGGACAGCTGCATGGTGCCAGCGTTGTCCTCGATCGGGGAGATCTCGTCGAAGATCTCCTCCAGACCGCTCTTCAGTGCGATGTCGTCGCGTCCCTCGGCCTGGGCTTCGGCGACGCGCTCCTTCCAGACATCGTTACCGACGAGCCAGTCGAAGCTCTCGAGCTGCAGTGCCAGCAGGTTAGGCACCGACAGCGTGTCGGAAATCTTGGCGAAGGAGAGGCGCTGGTGGGCGCGCCCGTTCTTCGGTTGGGTGGATGACGATGCGTTGCGCGCAGCAGCCAAGGAAACTACCTCCGTGGGCCCCGTCGGGCCGGTTGACCTGGTCTTGCGAGAATTGCATGTAACGAAACACAATTCGGGGCTCATCTGCGCTTTCGCGCCAGCTCCCGGGGCCCACCGCCATATGCAGGCACACTAGTGTCCGAAGTGCAACTATTGATAATAACAGGATCTTCACGGACTGTCCAGCGCCAACCCTCTAGGGTATCGACATGGCTTCCCTCTCCCCCAAATCGGCCCCGCGATCAGCCGCGACGCCTGCCCTACAGAGCCGGCGGCTTCGTGCCGCGGCGCCCTGGGCCTGGGTAGGAGTCGCGCTCGTCATCGGGGTGAGTTGCTTCTTCCGTTTCACGACCGGCGGTCCATTCGGTGTGGATGTGTGGTGGCACGGCGTTGCCGGAGTCACTCGGGGTTCGCTCCCCTACGCTGTCGCCGTGTTCTTTGCCGAGATCGGCGGGGGCCTCGGCGCGGCGGCCTGCGCCGCGATCGTCGCAGCGCTCCTCCTCGCGATTCGGCGGAGCCGTGATGCCGCAGCAGTGGCAACGGCGATGCTCGGCGGGGTGCTGCTCTCGGAGGCGCTGAAGTCGTTCGCGCTGCGCCCGAGGCCCTGGGATCAGCTCTACCCGGTGCACGGCAGTTCCTTCCCCTCAGGTCACTCGCTCGGCGCAGCATCACTCGCGGTCTCGATTGCGCTCGTCGTTGCGTACGCCCCAGAGGTCTCCGCGCGGATCACTCGGTTGACGTGGGTGCTCGCGTGCGCCTGGCCGCTCCTCATGATGTGGAGCCGCACGGCGCTCCACGCGCACTGGTTGAGCGACGTGCTCGCCGGCGGTCTCCTCGGCGCATGCGTGGCGATTCTGTCTCGGTGGCTGTGGTTCCGCAACGCGCCGCCGCCTACCCTGGGCCGTCGCCGCACGAGCTGACGATCGCACGCCTCTCGCTCACACCCGGCATCCCGGGCCCGAAACTCGGAGTTTTCCACGGCGCACTACGCCCGCCGCGGAATGCCCCTCGGCTTCGCTCGAGCGCGCGTAGGATGACGGCATGATCGATCAGAATGACACCGCGGGGCAGGGCGACACCACCGCGCAGGGCGATACCACGCCGAACGAAACGGTGATGTTCGGCGCCGATTGGTGCGGCGACTGCCGCCGCGCCAAGATGATCTTCGACCGCGCCGGGGTGCAGTACCGGTACGTCGATTTGGTGCAGGATCCGGCTGCAGCGGACGTGGCAAAAGACATCAGCGGCCGCACGAACATTCCCGTGATTCTGTATCCCGACGCCAGCCACCAGGTTGAGCCGTCGAACGCTGACCTGCAGCGCAAAATCGAAGAGCTCGGGCTCGGGCGTGCCTGACCCCACGCGAGGTGCACAGCGATGAACCTGCCGGAGCCGATCACGCTGTCCTCGGGGCTGAGCGCGGAGGTCGAGGAAGATCGCTGGGTTCCCGGTGCCGTCCAACTTGTCGTTGACGGCACACCGCAGTCGCACGTCAATCTGGCAGACCCGAGCGAACTGTTCTTCGAATACATCCGCCGGATCGGTCACGTGATCGACCTCTTCCGCACGCCCGGTGCACCGATTTCAGCGCTGCATCTCGGCGGCGGAGCGTTCACGCTGCCGCGTTACGTCGAGGCCACTCGCCCCGGAAGCCGGCAGCAGGTCGTTGAACTCGAGGGTGCGCTCGTTGACCTCGTGCGCGAGGCTGCCCCCCTCCCGAAGCGCGCGAGCATTCGTGTTCGCCGCGGCGATGCGCGCGCGGTGCTCAGCAAGCTCCCGGCCGGCATGCAGGGCGCTATGGACCTCGTCGTCGTCGACATTTTTGCGGGCGCGCAGACCCCGGCTCACGTCTCGAGCATCGAGTTCTACGAGCTCATTCGGCCGCTCCTCGCCCCGAACGGGCTGGTTGTCGTGAACGCCGCTGACGGTGCGGGCCTCCCGTTCGTCCGCGGCCAGGCGGCTACGCTGGCCCAACTCTTCACCTCGGTCGCCGCGATCGCGGAACCGCAGGTCCTCAAGGGACGCCGCTTCGGCAACGTCGTGTTCGTTGCGTCGCAGACGGACCTCGAGGCGCTCGACTGGCTGCCGCGCCTCCTCGCGGGCGGCCCGCACCCAGCGCGCATGCTCGTGGGCCAGGAGTTTCGAGACTTCAGCCGCGGAGCTCGCGCGATCACCGACGAGACGGCGGTCGCCTCGCCGCTGCCCGCTCGGGAGCTGTTCGAACGTGGCTGACCTCGCCCGAGTGCGAGTGTGGGCCGACGCCCTGATCCGCACGCACCTCGACCCAGCGCTGTGGTCGTTTGGCTTCGACCACGCGAAGCGCCGGGCTGGGCAGTGCAACTTCACGGATCACCGGATCACCGTGTCGCGCTACCTCGCCGCAAAGTTCGAGGACGACGAGATCCATCAGGTGCTCCTACACGAGGTGGCGCACGCAATCGCGGGCCCCACCGCGGGGCACGGCCCGTCCTGGCGTCGCATCGCGGCCGAGCTCGGGTATGTCGGCGGCCGCACCCACGACGGCGAGATCGCTCACGAGCATGCGCCCTGGGTCGGCCAGTGTCCGGGGGGCCACGAGCACTATCGTTTTCGCCGCCCCACGCGGCAGACCTCGTGCGGCAAGTGCAGCCGCGGGTTCTCCCCCAAGCACCTCATCGCCTGGCGCCGACGCGCCTGACCGCCGGCACGAGCAGCGCGGCGCTCACGGAAGTCAGAATCCGGCTAGCAGCCGACGCTGGCGAGCGCCTGGCGCAGCAATGCACCCCGGCCGCCGCCGAGCTCGGCGAGCGTGTCCGCCGAGAGCGCCTCCTCCGGCGCCATCCAGGTGACTTCGAGGGCGTCCTGTCGCGGGTTACACGTGCCCGTCACCGGCACCACATACACGAGCGACACCGCGTGCTGGCGCTCATCAACGAACGCAGAGATGCCCGGCATCGGAAAGTACTCGGCCACCTGCACGGGCACCAGAGCCGTGGGCATCTGCGGGAACGCCATTGGCCCCAGATCGTCCTCGAGATGCCGGAACAGCGCCTCACGCAGCGGCTCGCCGAAACGCACGCGGCCCGACACGAAAGCGCGGGTCATCACGCCGTCCGGAGTGCTGCGCAGCAGCAACCCCACCTCTGACACCTGGCCGAGCCCGTCCAGGCGCACGGGAACCGCCTCGACGTACACGATGGGCAGTCGCCCACGCACGAACTCAAGCTCCTCCGCGCTCAGCCAGCCAGGGTTCCCCGCGGGCGCCGGGCGATCCTCGGGCCCCTCGGGTTCCGGCAGTTCGGCGGTGTCAATGCTCATGAGGCCATTGTGCCCCACGAAGCCGCGGATCCGCCGGATCACCGATCTCCCGTGCCAGATTGTCAGGCACGATCCCGCGCGTCTCAGCCCGCCGATTCCGCCCGCTGCGGCGACCGAACTTCGGCAGCGGCAGCACCTTCGCAACGGTGATCGCAACATATCCGAGTGTGTTGATCGCCACGAACGTCGCGAACACGGTGAACCAGGGTTCGCTCAGCAGGCTCTGTTCGAACAGGATGCCGCCATGCCGGATCACCGTATGCACCATCTCCGCGTTCATGCGTCGGCACTTCCCGCCTTCTCAGGGCTCGGCAGGTGTTTCCAGGCTCCTTGCCGCCCCAGGCTGATATCGAGGATGCCCTTCAAGAACACAATGTTCAGGAAGAGCGAGTAGGCCAATTCAGGGAAGACAGTGAGCGCGAGCAGTCGTGCACGCCACCCGCCCCGCCAGACGGTCACTACGCGTTCGAGCACAAAGAGCGCGCCCACACCCAACCAGAAGGGAAACCACACCCAGGTGTCCATCGCGAGCAGCATGATGATCATGAGTGCGAGGTAGCTTGACAGTGCAATCGTGCTGTACCCGATCCCGAGCTGCTGTGCCCAGTAGCGAAACGTGACGGGCGTCAGCCCATACGCACCCAGGTTCTCGAGCGCACCGCGCTGCCAACGCAGGCGCTGCGCCCACAGCATCCGCCAGTTCGGCATGAGTTCTGTCGTCACCGTGCACTCGCTCGGCGAGGTCATCAGTGCCCCCAACGACTTCAACGCGATGGTGAGTTCGTTGTCTTCCGTCAACGCGACGGTGTCGTACACATCGCCGGCAATGCCGGGGAGATCAACACCACGCGCAGAGGCAACCGCGCGCAGCGCAGCGGATCGGAAGACCGTAGCAGTTCCCGTCAGCACGAACGGGCGCCCCTGTCGCCGCTCGATTTGCCGCGCATAGCGCGTGTACTCGTCGCGCTGAAACTGCCCGATGAGGCCGTGCCCGTCCTCCCCGTGGAATAGGCCTCCGACCGCCATCAGCGCTCGGTCGTCAGTGAAGCGGCGCTCTGCGGTCTCGAGGAACTTCTCCCCGAGCCCGGTATCCGCGTCCATGATCATCACCGTGTCATTCGGGCCGAGCTTCGGAAGGAGTTCGCGCAGCGCCTGGTTAAGTCCGCCTGCCTTCTTGTGCTGATTCGCGACGGTCTCACGTACGTCAACTCCCGCGTTGAGGGCAACCTCAACAGTCTTGTCGGTGCAGTTGTCTGCGACGACGATGACGCGGTCTGGGCGGCGCGTTTGCGCAGCGAGCGAAGCGAGGGCCCCGGGAAGTGCCGCTTCCTCGTTGTGCGCCGGGATCAGCACGGTCACTGTGACCGGCCCGTGGTACACGCCCCGCGTCTCCGCCATCACACGCCGCGGGGTGAGGACACGACGCTGCACGGTCGCGGGACTGCGACGATACCGGTTCGTCACGAAACGCTCCACGAGCGCAATCCCAGCGCCAACAAGCAGCGCGATCGCGATCGCGGTGAGCAACACGCTTGTTGAGGGCAGCTGCGAGTTGTAGAGCACGGTCCACACGCCAGCGAGCGTGGCGTGTGCAGGAGCCCAGAGCGGCGGCGGTTCGGTCGCCGAAACGACCCAGATCAGGATCGCCGCAGCCGCAACCACAATGAGTAGCACGAGGAGACCCACTCCGCGTTGAAATCTGTGTCCGCGCACGTCACTCTTTTCGTCCCCGGCGGCACCACACCGCGCCAGCGCCAATTATTCCAGGCCACGCGGCCGGCAGTGACTTGCCGTGCCGAGTTATGGTGGAAGCATGTCTTCCCCCGCAGCGCAGCACCCCAACTCCCTGGCCACCGCGCAGCCGCGCCGCGTCGCTCTCGTGCAGATCGCGAGCCCGCGTTCGGAGTCACGCGAAGAACGAATCGCGCGGGTCGCCGGACTGCTGCGCGCGCACCCCGGCGCCGATCTCTACGTCTTGCCGGAGCTGTGGAGCGCGGGGTACTTCTCGTTTGAGCGCTACGACGAGCTTGCAGAGACGCTTGCTGGTCCGACCGTGGCGATGGCGCAGCACCTCGCACGCGAGCTCGGTGCGTCGATCCATCTCGGCAGCATCATCGAGCGCGCCGCCGACGGCGCGCTGCACAACACCGCCGTGCTCGTCGACGCGACCGGAGAAATCGCACAGACCTACCGCAAGATCCACGTGTTCGGCTATCAGTCGCTCGAGTCCGAGCTGCTCACGCCGGGCACCTCGCTTGGCGTGAGCAGCAGCACGCTCGGCCCCACCGCGAGCATCACGTGCTACGACCTCCGTTTCCCTGGGCTCTGGCAGGAGCTCAGCGACCGCGGCGCAGAAACCGTCATCGTCCCGGCGGCTTGGCCCGCCGCGCGGCGAGAGCACTGGCGCGTGCTCACGCAGGCCCGTGCGATTGAGCACCAAATGTGGGTCGTCGCGGTCAACGCGTGCGGCGCACAGGGCGACGTCGAGCTGGGCGGATACAGCCGCATCGTGGATCCCGCGGGCGTGGTGCTCGCCGAGCTCGGCGCTGACGAGGAAGTGCGCATCGTCGAGGTCGACCTCGGCCGCAGCGCCGCCGTTCGCACGGAGTTCCCGGTGATCGCTGACCGGCTCGACGCCGCACGGTACCGCGGGCTCAGCGCCTAGCGCAGGCGCCGAGCGCGAGCACCGATCAGCCGAGCCCGCGCCGGGCCGGCCTACTCCGGCATCACCTGCACGTCGGGGCCGAGGATCGCTGTGGATGCTGCCACCTGCGCGGCCGCGGTCGTTCCGAAGCGCGTGCGTTCAAGCAGCGCATCCGCCCCGGCGAGCGGCGTGATGCTCAGGTTCTTTCGTGCCATCAGATCACCCGCGGCTTCCTCCTCTGCACTCCAGTCGTAATGCATGTACGTGAGTACCGCGGTGGGCGACTCCACCCGCACCGGCCCACCTTCGGCCTCGCGCACGAGGTCGAAGGCCGCGATCACACCGGTGCGCTGATCGAGCTCGAGCTGCGTGTTGAGCATGTTGCCGAGCGAGTACCAGACGAGGGTGCGGCCGCCGCCCGCACGGTCGAGCCAGGTGACGGGCTGCAGCACGTGCGGACCGGTTCCAATGACCACGTCTGCGCCGAGATCCGCAACCTGTTGCGCGAAGGCGCGCTGCGCATCGTTCACCTCGTGCGAGTCCTCGGTGCCCCAGTGCGCCGACACCACGACGACATCGGCTGCGGCACGTGCTTTCTCCAGCAACTCGGTGACGAGGGCAGTATCCGACATCATGTTGAGCGATACCCCGTCGATGGGTGCGTTCGAGTATTCGGCAAACGAGATGAGTGCGACGTTCACGCCCTCGGCGTCGAAGACGTGCACCTCGCGCTGCTCGGCCGCGCTGCGGTTTGCCCCTGAGACCACCGCGGGCGCGAGGCCGTCCCACGCGGCCCGGGTGGCGGCGATGCCAGCGGTGCCCTTGTCGGCGGTGTGGTTCGTTGCGGTGTTCACGAGATCGCACCCTGCGCCGCCACGCAGATCGCGCGCGAACTCGGTAGGCGCGTTGAACGTGGGATAGCCGCTGATGCCGAACTCGACCCCGGCGCTCGGCACCTCCTGGTTACAGAAGGTCACATCGGCTGCATCGAGCTGCGCACGAATCCCCGCAAAGAACTGCGCGTAGTCGTAACTGCCGCCCTGCTGCTCAGCGGCCGCGTTCACGGCGTCGTGCGGCAGCATGTCGCCCATGGCAATCATGTGCACGGGGGCGGGTGACGCGGGCGTGGGATCGGGGCTTGGCGTCGGTGCCTCAGTTGGCGCCTGCGTCGGCTTCGGAGACGCGGCCGGGGCCTCGGCCCGCTTCGGAAGGAGCGCCAGCGCCCCCGCCGCGGCTGCCGCCAACACGAGCGCGGCGACCGCGATCCACACCGTCAGCTTCTTGCCGCGCGACATTTCGCGTCGAACTCGTGCGCGACCAGGATCTTCGCTGCCCGGCATCGGCGTGTGCTGATCTCTGCCATCCGTCATGCACTCAGCCTAGCCGCGGCCCAGCCGCGACTAGGCTGGCGCCATGCGTCACCTCTGCTCTGCCGACCGCGCCGCCCGGCCGCTTCGAACGTTCCTCATGCTCGGCACGGCCCTCGCACTCAGCCTCAGTGTTGCCGGCTGTGCCCCCGAGCCCGTGGGCGAGGCAGGCCCGAGCCCGAGCGACACGTCCCCCGCTTCGGAGCCCGCACCCGAGCCCGCACCGCCTGCGTCCAGTGAGGATCCCGCGTTCGATCGCGCCGCGCACTCGCTCGACGACCCAGCCTCGATCTGGGTGGTGAGCAACAAGGCGCGGCCGCTCGCTCCCGTGGACTTCGCGCCGAGCGACCTCGTCATGCCTGAGGGGATCGAGAACGAGTTTTCACAGCCCCTCCGCGAGCCCGCGGCACGCGCCGTGGAGGCCCTGATCGCGGGCGCCGCGCAGGCGGGCCACGAGGTTCGCGTCATCAGCGCCTACCGCGACTACGCGACACAGGTGGCGCTCTATGACAACTATGTTGCGCGCGACGGTGCCGCCGCGGCAGACACGTACTCCGCGCGCCCCGGGCACTCCGAGCATCAGACCGGCCTCGTCGTTGACCTCGATGACCACGGTGCGTGCTACCTCGACGCGTGCTTCGGCGATACCCCAGCGGGAGCCTGGCTCGGTGAACACGCTGCGGACTACGGCTTCATCGTGCGGTACCCGGTTGGCAAGCCGGAAATCACCGGTTTCACCCCAGAGCCCTGGCACTTCAGGTACGTCGGCCCAGAGCTTGCCGCGGAGATGGAGCGTACGGGCACGACGACACTCGAGGAGTTCTTCGAGCTGCCAGCGGCACCCACCTACCTGAACTAGCGGCGCGGCTATCATCATCGAATGAGCAACGCACCCGACTCTTCGCAGTCCACAGTCCCGGCGAGCACCCGCGAGCACACCGCGGAGCGCGGAGGCGCGGAGGCCCGCATCATTCGGGTGAGCGCGGTGGTGCTGCGTGACGAGCTTGGGCGCGTGCTCAACGTCCGCAAGCGCGGCACGAGCGCGCTGATGCTCCCCGGCGGCAAGCACGAACCCGGTGAGGATCCCCGCGACACCGCAGTGCGCGAGTGCGCGGAAGAGCTGGACCTCGCACTGGATCGCGCTGCGCTGCGCCCTCTCGGTGTGTTCCGCACGGCAGCCGCAAACGAGCCTGGTCATCTCGTTGAGGCGACCGTATTCGAGCACCCACTGGTGCCCGAAGCGGCCACCGCGACGCCGCAGGCGGAGATCGCACAGCTCGAGTGGGTCGATCCAACCCTCGCTCGCGACGATCTCGCGCCGCTGAACACGGAGCTGGTGTTCCCTGCGCTACTCGCCGAGCAGGCGGCGGGAGCCGCGACGGCGGACCCCACGACGACCGAACCCTCAATATCGTGACCGAGCGCGAGGCGGACGAGGTGCGGCCCGAGCGCAGTCGTGCTCGACCGGGCCCGGTGTTCTTCATCGGCCGCGCGCTGCTCCGCCCGCTCCTCTGGATGCGCTACCGCCCCCGGGTCGCCGGCCGCACGCACATTCCCAAGGCCGGTCCGGTGCTGCTCGCGAGCAACCATCTCTCCGGCCTCGACACCGTACTGATCCCCACCACCTCGCGGCGCAAGGTGCAGTTCCTCGCCAAGGCGTCGCTTTTCGAGGGGCGGCTGGGCAGCTGGTTCTTCCGCGGCATCGGCGCGGTGCCCGTGCACCGCGAGGCGTCGAACGCGGCTCAGCTCGCACTCGAGGCAGGGCGCGAAGTGCTCGCCGCGGGCGAGGTGTTCGTCGTGTTTCCCGAGGGCAGCCGCTCCCGTGACGGTCGGCTCTACCGCGGGCGGGGCGGGGCGGCGTGGCTGGCACTTGAGACGGGTGCGACGGTCGTTCCCGTGGGGCTCGTCGGCACCAACCGCGCGCTGCGCAACCCCGACAGCTCCCGCCCGCCGCGGGTTGCGGTGCGCTACGGGGCTCCCGTGCCACTCGCAGATCTCGCAGAGCTTCCTGCCGGGCAGGCGAGGCGGGAGGCAACTGAACGCATCATGCGCGCGATCCAGCAGCTCACAGGACAGGCGCGCGCCGGCGTGTACGCACCCAGCGCGCCTGACGATGTTCGCTCGCGGCGCCCGAGCGTTCAGCCACGTTCGCAAGACCGCGTGACAGACTGAGAGTGATCTGCGATCTCGATCAGGATCGCAGCGTCCGAAGGGAGTCCCGATGAGCAACCCAGAGGCTGCGCCCGAGGAGACGCTCTGCGCCAACCGCGATGAGGCGGGTGCGGCGCAGCCACCCATGATCATCGAGCCCCGCGATGTTCCGCTCGGCGGCGTACGCGCCATGAACGTGCGGCGGACCCTCCCTCAGCGTGCACGGTCGTTTGTGGGGGCGTGGTGCTTCCTGGACCATTACGGCCCCGAAGACGTGTCGGTGTCGGGCGGCATGGACGTCGCCGCGCACCCTCACACGGGCCTGCAAACCGTCAGCTGGCTGTTCTCCGGCGAGATCGAGCACCGCGACAGCGCGGGGCACCACGCCTTCGTGCGCCCGGGCGAGCTGAATCTCATGACCGCGGGCCGCGGTATCAGCCACTCGGAGCGCTCCACGAAGACCACGACCGTGCTCCACGGTGCGCAGCTGTGGGTTGCGCTGCCGCAGGGTGCCGCCGACACCGACCCGGGCTTTGCGCACTATGAACCGCCCACCAAGCGCGGCCTCGGCTGGGCTGCGCAGGTGTTCCTCGGCGAGTTGCTTGGCGAGCGTTCCCCCGTTGCCACGTTCTCCCCGCTCGTGGGCGCTGAACTGCGGCTCGAGCCGGGCGCCGTGCTGCCGCTGCAGGTGCAGGCAGGGTTCGAGCACGCGGTGCTCGTTGACGCCGGCAGCGTCACGCTGATGCGTGGCAGCGGCGAGCATGCGCAGGAGCTCCCGATCGCCCCCACCGAACTCGGTTTTGCACCGCTCGGCGTCGAGACCATCTGCCTCACCGCAGGCCCTGACGGAGCACGCCTGCTCTTCATCGGGGGCGAACCGCTCAGTGAGCAGCTGATCATGTGGTGGAACTTCATGGGGCGCAGCCACGATGAGATTGCGCGGGCACGAGCCGACTGGCAGGCGCGAATCGCCGCCGCCGGAGTCGCCGACCCCGCCAACGACGCCCCCTCAGCAAGCCACCCCGGCTCGGCCCGCAACCACGCGGCGCCCGTCGACCCGCTGCGCTTCGCGCTGCCCGACGATGAGCCTGCGCCCCCGCTCCCGGCGCCACCGCTGCCCATCACGAAGCTCGTGCCGCGCCGGCAGTAGTTCTTATCCCCTCCCACCCACGACCGAAGGAGTTCCACATGAGCGACCAGATCCAGGTGATCCACGAGCCCGCAAAGCAGCGCTTTGCCGTGACCGTCGAGGGCGAGCTCGCCGGCTTTGCCGAGTACCGCAGCCGCGCGGGCGGCACGCGCCGCGACTTCATGCATACGGAGATCGACCCGGCATTCGGTGGCCGTGGGCTGGGCGGCACGCTGGTCTCCGCCGCGCTCGAGCAGACCCGCGCCGAGGGACTCATCATCATTCCGCGCTGCCCGTTTGTCGCCGCCTGGCTGCGCCGCCACCCGGACTTCGACGCAACGATCGAGTGGCCGGACGCCCCCTAACGTTTTCCCCCAGCCCTGGTGGGCGTGTTAGCGCGCGGCGAGCGCGTGCAGGATCGGTGTCTCGCCGTCGTTGAAGCGGATCGTGCGATGCGTCGTTCCGGCATCGGCGAGCGTTGCCGCGATGACCGCGGCGACGTTTGCGCGTGACACCGAACTCGACGCCTCGGCGCGCGCTTCGATGAGCCCGGTCCCCGCATCTGCAGTGAATGTGCTCGGCCCGAGAACAGTCCAGTCAAGGGCGGTGCTGCGGAGGTGCTCATCTGCTGCAGCCTTCGCCTCGGCGTACGCGTAGAACGAGTGGTCCTCGGGAACTCCGTGGTCTGGCGAAGACCCAAAGTACGACACCATGATGAATCGCGGTACCCCAGCGAGCGCCGACGCGGTCATCGTGCGAATTGCGGCGTCCTGATCCACGGCGCGCGTGCGCGCGGGGTTCCCGCCCCCGGCGCCGGCCGACCACACGACCGCGTCGTGCCCGATGATGAGCTCGGCGATCGCGTGCTCGTCGAGCGTCTCAACGTCAGCGACGTGCGGCGTCGCACCAGCGGCGATCACCGCCTCGGCCTGGTCTGCGGATCGGATGATTGCCGTGACCTGGTCGCCGCGTGCGGCCAGGAGCGGTTCGGTCAAGAGTGCGACGCGGCCGTGGCCGCCGAAGAGAATGATGCGTGCCATGCGGCCACCCTAGGCCTCAAGCCTGAAAGTCGCGAGGAAAATATAGTTGCCTCGGGCAACTATCGGGCGTAGAGTGCGAGGCATGGTGAACACGCCGCTCCGAGATGCCTACGATCCGGAGCTCTCGAAACCTGAGCCCACCCGGCGGCCGAGCACACGCGAGACCGGGGAGGTGCTCCTCGCACTCACCCGCCTCATCTCGCACTGGTCATCGCAGGAGATGCAGCGCAGCGTGGTCGGCGCATCGGGGATTACCCTCGACCCGGTTGCGGTGCGCGCGCTGTACCTGCTGGGCATCGCACAGGGGGAAACCACCCCGAGCAAGCTGGCAGACGACCTTCACCTCAGCCGCCCGTCCGCCTCGAAGCTCATCGCACGGCTCGAGAGCGTCGACCTCCTCGCCCGCAACGCGACACCGCACGACCGACGCTCGGTGTCGATCGGGCTTTCTCGGCGCGGACAAGAAATCTTCGAAAAGCTGTTCGGCGCCGGGGTCGCGATGATCACGGCGGCAACGCTTGATTGGGATGCCGAAGACCTCCGCACGTTCACCGCACTGCTTCCCCGCTTTGTGGCGGGGCTACTCGCAACACCACCACAGTGAAAGGAACACTCATGCCACGCATCTATGTTGTCACGGGAGCCGCTTCCGGAATCGGCAAGACCACCACGCAGTTGCTCCGGGAGGCCGGAAACACCGTGATCGGGGTCGACCTGAAGGGCGTCGAGGTATCCGGCGATCTGTCCACGCGTGAGGGTCGGATCGCTGCAGCAGAGGAGGCCACCCGCCTGGCGGGCGGCACCGTCGATGCGGTCATCGCGTGCGCGGGCCTCGCCATCCCGAAGGTGATCACCGCATCGGTGAACTACTTCGGCATGACCGAGTTCCTGGAGGCGATGCAGCCGGCGCTCACGCAGTCAGCTGCACCCCGCGTCGCACTCATCTCCTCAATGGCGTCATTGCAGCCGGTCGCACCACCACTCGTCGACGCGCTGCTCAGCGGCGACGAAGCCGCCGCCCGCGCGATCGCAGAGCAGCTCGAGGCCGATCCACAGACCGGCAACCTCATCTACTCATCCTCGAAGCAGGCGATCTCCCGCTGGGTGCGCCGCGAAGCCCCCACTGCTCGCTGGGCGGGCGCGGGCATCCCCGTGAACGCGGTTGGACCCGGCACGGTGATCACCCCAATGACCCAGGAGCTGCTCTCGAGCGAGGAAGGCCGACAGTTGGTGGACCGCTCCGTGCCGATGCCGCTGAACTCGCATCAGCCACCCGAGAGCATCGCCAACCTGCTGATCTGGCTCACCTCCGAGCAGAACACGCACTGCTGTGGCCAGACGATCTACTGCGACGGCGGCGCCGACGCAGTACTGCGTGGGGACGACATCTGGTCATGGAACGAGCAGGGCATCCGCGATACCTTCGCGAAGATCATGTCCTAATCCTCGGAACACACGACGCCGCGGGCGCGTGGTCGGGAGTCCCCGGCTACGCGCCCGCGGCGCATGGATGCCGCAGCGAGCCTGCGGCCTACTCGGCGTCGTGCGCCGCGAGCGCCGAGGCCGGCAGCCCGAACACACGGTCAAACGCCCAGGTGTAGACCACCGTGAACACGAGGAAGAAGACGAGCAGCCCGCCCTCGAGCAGGATCGCCTCCACGAAGCCCAGCCCGAGCATGAACATGACGAGCGGGATCGTGAAGAAGAGCACCCCGCCCTCGTACCCGATCGCGTGGAGCGCACGGGATCCCGCACCGCGACCCGTGGCGCCGGTGCGGCGCTCGATCGACTCAAAGATAGTGTTCCAGACGTAGTTCCAGATGGTCGCGGTCGTGGAGAGCAGCACCGCGGTGAGCGTGGACTGCCCGCCGCCGTGGCCGAGCAGCGAACTCAGCACCACGACGGTGAAGAGCACGCTGAGGCCCTCGTAGCCGGCCACGAAGGTGACACGACGGAGCACGGGGTGCGCCTGGAAGAAGCGCCGCGGGCGCTCAGCGGAGCCGCTTCCCACGACGCGGTTCGTCGCGGTATCGACGACCTCGGCGATCGTGTCTGCGACGGTGGACAGGGACGGCGCGAGCGCGCTTGAGGTGTGGCCGGTGGCGGTCACGGTATCACTCCAGAGAGACCTACTGTCCGCGGAGCGCCCCCTTTGGACACTCACGCTATGCGCGGATACAGTAGCTTAACAATCATTTTGCAACTGATTTCGTTGCAGATCGAGAGTATCACGACTTTTTCCGTTGTGCATCACGTCCCCCGCCAAGCGCCCCGCCGAGCAGCGCCGCGAGCGTGAGCACCAGGCCCACCACCTGCCCGCCAGAGAACTCGGCGCGCAGCACGAGCACGTCAATCGCCACCGCAACCACCGGCGAGAGGAGGCCCAAGAACGAGGCCGCGGCAATCGAGATTCGCCCGAGCCCGCCAAACCAGAGCGTGTACGAGATGAGCCCACCGAAGAGCGCCAGCCACAGGTAACCGCCCAGCGCGGGCGCATCAATCTGTGCGGGAACACCCTCGAACACCAGCGCGGGCACGAGGAGCATGAGCCCGCCTGCGGTCAGCTGCCAGCCCGTAAACGCCACGGCCCCCACTCCGGCGGGTCGCCCCCAGCGCCGGGCAAGAATCATGCCGAGCGCGAGCGAGACGGCGGTGCCGAGCGCCGCCAGGATCCCGATCGGATCGAGTCTCGCCTGCGGAGTCAGGGTGATGAGCGCCACCCCGATGACACCCAGGCCGCCGAAGGCCAGGCGCGCGGGCGCAACGGCTTCGCCGAGCATCACCCGCGCGAGCACCGAAACAATGATCGGCTGCAGCGCGCCCACCGTCGCCGCGACGCCACCGGGGAGCCGCTCTGCCGCAACAAACAGAAGCGGGAAGAACACCCCGATAAACAGCGCGCCGAGCACCAGCGACCGCCACCACCAGCGCCCCCGCGGCAGCACGCGCGTCGCCGCGAGCACCACGAGGCCCGCGGGAAGCGCCCGCACGAGCGACGCGAAGAGCGGGTGCCCCGTCGGCAGGAACTCGGTGGTGACAAAGTAGGTGGTGCCCCAGATCATTGGCGCAAGCGCCGTGAGTGCGGTCGCCGCGCCGCTCCCCCGCGCGGCACGAGTGGGCGCGGCAGTCATGCTCACGCGAGCACCGCTGCCCGAGCGTGGACGGTCACGTGCGCGAAGAAACGCTCGACCCAGAGGCTCAGGAACTCGCGCGTACCCGCATCGGCGATGCGCCCCGCGCTATCGAGCATGTCGTCGCGCCAGCGGAGGTACACCTCCGGCTGCGCGAGCGTCGGGGCGTCGAGAAACGCGAGACCGGCGCGCAATTGCTGCTGCGCCAGTGCGGTGCCAATCGTGCCGGGCGAGGCCCCGACGATGCCCACCGGAAGCCCCGCAAAGACATTCTCCCCCCACGGGCGCGAGCCCCACTCAAGCGCGTTCTTCAGCGCAGCCGGGAGCGCACGGTTGTACTCCGGTGTCGCGATGATGAGCCCGTCGAGGCCGCGCACGAGTTCCTTGTACGCGACCGCAACCTCGGGATGCCCAGTATCCGCGTCGCGGCCATACAGCGGCAGCGTCGAGATGGCGATGGGCACGATCTCAGCGCGCTCACCGATGATGTGGCCGAGCGCCCCGAGCAGGGCCGTGTTGATCGAATCGCTCGCGATGCTGCCACTCAGCACTCCGATACGCATGGGTCTCCGTTTCCGCCCCAGCATCTCCGGGACAGTCCCATCTTCGGCGCCACCAGACCCATGAGTCCAACACATGATTGACATGAGATCAATCGTGATTCACGATTGATCCGTGGAACTTCAACAGCTCAGGTACGTCGTGGCGGTTGCCGAGACGAAACACTTCACGCGCGCGGCCGAGCAGTGCCACGTCGTGCAGTCCGCGCTCAGCCATCAGGTTGCCGCGCTCGAGCGCGAGCTCGGCTACCCCCTGTTCGCGCGGACGAGCCGCAAAGTGGCGCTCACCCCCGCGGGCGAGGCGTTTCTGCCACACGCTCGCGCCGCACTCGACGCGGCCGCACGAGCGGCTGCGGCGGGCGCGGCAGCCACCGGGGACATCCGCGGCACGCTGACCATTGGCACGATCCCCACGACGGGAACCGTCGACGTGCCTGCGGCACTCGCGCATTTTCGCGCGCGCCACCCGGGCGTGCGAATCACCCTCCGCACGCACCACAGCGATCGACTCCTCGAGCACGTGCGCGCAGGCCGCATCGACGTGGCGGTGCTCGGCCTGCCGGATCCCCAGCTGCCGGAGGAGGTGGGTGCGAGGCTCCTTGGAGACGAGGCCCTCGTGGGTGCGGTGAACCGCAGCCACCCGCTTGCGGGGCGGAAGCGAGTCTCGCTCGCCCAACTCGCGGCGGAGCCATTCGTCGATTTTCCCGCCGGCTCCCCCGCGCGCGAGCAGAGCGATCGAGCCTTTGCGCGCGCGGGAATCGAGCGCGAGGTGCAGTTCGAGAGCAGCGCGTTTGATTCGTCGCTCCGGCTGATCGAAGCGGGGCTCGCCGTGGGCCTACTCCCCACGATCGTGGCGCAGCGAGAGGCACACCGGCTCGCAACCTTCGCCGTGACGCCCGCACCGCGTCGACACGAGGTGCTCATTTGGGACGCGTTCAACCCGACCCCCGCGGCCGAGCGCTTCCGTGAGATTCTGCTCGCGCAGCTGGCCTCGGGCGCCGCGGCTAGCTGAGCTGCAGCGTCGTGATGCAGGTCGGGTCGTTCGCCCCCGTGCGCACGGTTTGCACGCCGGTATCGCCGTCGGCGGTGATCTCGATCGTGAACTCACCATCGCGCGGCAGCCACACCCCGGCGAAGCCATTGTCTTCGGTCGTACGCGCCTCGTCAACGATCACGTCTCCGCTCGCGGCGTCCGTGATGCGCAGCTGAATGTCCGCGTTCTGCATCTCCCCCAGGCACGAGGTGGGCACGTGGAACGTGCACGGATGCGTCTGGGCACGATACGGCGCGACCGAGAGGTAGAACTGATCGCCCGCAACGGGAAGCACGAGTTCGCCCGGCTGCTCAGGCTGCACCTTCACCTCCGTGGGCATCACCTGCGCCACGAAATCCGCAGGGCGCTCGGCCACCGGCAACGCCTCCAGGCCCTCCACGAGCGCGACGGGGTCGCTCGCATCGATACCCAGCTCAGCGAGCACGGCGGCGGCGCCAGCTTCCTCGGCCGAGACCTCACCGGAGGTGGCCGGCTGCTCCGCGGCACCGGCCGCTGAGCAGCCGGCCAGCAGCACGATTGCGGCAATCGCCGAGCCAACAAGAGCGGGGCGCACGCGCGCGACTGAGATACCCATACCCCGTATCGTGTCAGTTCTCGCTGAGTGCGCCCTGCGTATCCGACGCCACCGCCCGGCCGCCTCCCACGCCCACAATTGCGGCGACCCGCTCGGTCCCGTAGCGATCCGGAGCCACGCGCCTCATCCCCGCAAGGCCGATCCCCAGGAGCACCGCGCGATCCGCTTCGGCCTCCGTGAGACCGGGATCCGCGCCGCGAAGCGCGTCAGTGAGCTCGGCGACCGTGCCAGCAAAGACGCCCGCGAACTCGGGCACACGGAGCGCGTGCGCCCACGCGTCTGCCCAGAGCCAGAGCTCGGCCGCTCGCGTCTCGTCCAGGTGGTTTGCGAAGAACTCGGCAACTGCGCCACCTCCGGGCTCGGCGACCGCGGCTGTGAACTCCGCAAGGTTCTCGGCGACGTAGTGCCGCCAGGCGAGCCCGGTGAGCTCGGTGACCGAGGTGAAGTGCTGATGCACGAGCCCGGGCGACCCGCCCACCGCCTGCGCGACCGAACGGGCAGACACAGCCGCGAAACCATCCGCGCGAATCACCTCGAGCGCAGCACCAATCATCGCCTCGCGACGCGCTTCTCGGGGCAGGTAGGCCATCGTTCCTCGTTTCCTGAGTGGACGGATCCAGACTAGCGAGCTAATCTGTACGACTGTACAAATTGAACCGAATGGAGGATCTTGTGCCCCCGCACACCCTGAGCGAGCTGCGCGCCGCGCTCGGCAATATCGACGAATCCACGAGGCGCACCGTGCGCATGACGAGACACCCCCTGCGCCCAGCATGGGGTGAGCGCGACTACATTGGCTGGCGCGACCCCAGCGCGCCCCAGCGTGGCTACCTCTTCACCGCGCACGGCGGAGCCCTCCGTGGCATCATGCTCACCACCACACGCACGCGCACCGCGGCGGGCCGCGCGGTGATGTGTGAGCTGTGCCGGATCCCGCGCCGCTTCGAGCAGGTGTCCCTCTTTGTTGCGCCGACCGCCCTCGCGGAGCGGCGCATGTCGACGCTCGGCACGTACCTGTGCGTGGATCTCGACTGCAATGCCCGCGTCAACGCGCTGCGCCCACTCACGCCGCTCGACCCGCCGGCCGACGAGCTCGTTGCCGCGCACCGCGCGGAGCTCGCCGGCCGGGCAGCGGGCTTCGTCGACGAGGTGCTCGCGCTGGGCGCGGGGCACGCGTCCCCACACCAGCGCAGCGGGGCACGCGAGACCCGCTCGGCAGGTGAGTCCGGCTCGGCCCGCTAGGGACGCTCGGCCTGCGCGCGGCGGGAGGCGCGCGTTGCCGCGAGCGCGGTCGCGATTCCGAGCGCGGTGAGCGCAGTGAGCCCGAAGGCAAGCCAACGGGCAGAGCTGAGCGGCCCATCCCCCAGCGCGATGAGGTTCCCAGCGAGGGCCGAGGTGAGCGTGAAGGCGATCAGCTGCGTGGTGCTCACGGCGGCGGCCGCCTTCGCACCCTCGCGCTCGTCGCTACTGCTCATCATCGCGGCCACCGAGAGGTGCGGGAACGCGAGGCCGATGCCCGCACCGGCGATGAACAGCGCGAGCGCCCACGCGAGCACAATCGGGATTCCGGGCTCGGCAATTTGCAGCAGGCCATACGTGCAGAGGCCACCCGTGAGAAGCCACGGCGCCACGCGAATCAGTGTCGGCACGCGCGCTGACCCCGCCCCGACGCTGAACAGCTGCGAGGCGACCCAGCCGAGCGAGAGCGCACCGCCGAGCAGCCCGGCCCCGAGCGGCGTGAGCCCGCCGATCTGCTGCGCGAAGAGCGGCACGAAGTTCTCCACCATGACGCCTGCGCAGAGCGCGGCAACCGTGAGGTACACCCATTTCAGCGACCCGCCCCGCGCGTAGGCAAGGCGGGGCAGCACGCCGTTTGCGTGGCGCGAGTCGAGCAGCAGGAACGCCACGAGCAAGAACAACCCACCGCCAATCGCCACCACAACAAGCGGACCGCCGAGGCGCGAGCTGAGACTCAGCGCTGCCGCGGCGGCCGCGAGCGTCGCGATGGGCACGAGCGGCACGGGAGCCGGGCGGTGCGGCTCGCCGCTCGGGTCGGCACCCAGCAGCGAGGCAGGAAGTGCCCGCACGGCGACCGGCAGGAGCGCGAGCGCCAGGACCGCGAGCGTGCCGAGTGCGGCCCGCCACGCAGCGAACTCCGCGAACGCCCCGCCAAGCACGGGGCCGACAAGCGTCCCGACGCCGAACATCGCAGAGATGAGTCCGGTCGCCCGCGTCCACAGCGCCGGCGGCAGCGCGCCACGGATCACCGCGTAGCCGAGCCCGGTGAGGAGCCCCGCCCCGGATCCCTGGATCGCACGGCCGAGCACGAACTGCTCCATTCCCGCGGAGAGCGCGCTCACGCCGGTGCCGAGCGCGAACAGCGCGAACGCGAGCGCATAGGCGCGGGCGGGGCCAGCCCCGGCAAGCAACCGGCTGACCAGCATGGTCGCGACCACCGCGGTGATGAGGTAGGCGGTGGCGGCCCACGCGAAGTACTCGGCACCGCCAATATCGGCCACGACCGTGGGGAGGAGCGCTGCGGTGAAGTAGAGATTCATTGCGTAGAGCCCCACGCCACTCGCCAACACCGTCACGGCGGGCGCGTGCGCGCGACTGAACAGGTCGCGCCAGCTGCCGGCGCGCGGAGCCGGACGCGGCTCGGGGTGCGGCGGTTCGGGGGAAGAAGTCTGGTTGGTTTCAGTCACACCGAGTACCCTAAAACTTCAAGTTCACTTGAAGTCAAGGAGCACGATGCGCACGAGCCCGAAGGATCTTCTCACCGTCGGCGAGGTCGCCACCCGCGCGGGCATTGCCCCGAGCGCGGTGCGGTACTACGAGGCGCAGGGACTCATCAGCTCGGTGCGCACGGCAGGGAACCAGCGCCGCTACCCGCGCTACGTGCTCCGCCGGATCGGGATCATCCTCGCCTCGCGCCGCTTCGGTGTGCCGCTCAGTGAAGTCGCGGAGGTGTTCGCGGATCTGCCCCACGACCGGATGCCCGGGAAACAGGATTGGCGGCGCATCTCTGAAGCGTGGCGCGACCGGCTCGAGGAGCGCCGTCGCGAGCTCGAACTCCTCGAAGCCGAGCTCACGGGGTGCATCGGGTGCGGGTGCCTCTCACTAAACACCTGCATCGCGCTCAACCCCGGCGACCGACTGGCCGCCGAGGGACCGGGACCGCGGCGCATCGGCCACGATCCCGATCCCGAGTAGACCGCCGGAAATGCGGTGCGCCTAGCGGGAGGCCAACAGCGACTCGTCCCCCTCCGCACGCGCCGGCGACGTCGCGCCCGCGCCCCCGAGAATCTCTCGCGTCACCACCTCCGGGCGCAGGTCGAGCCTGCGCAGCAGCTGCGCGTTGAGCGCAACCACGATGGTCGAAAGCGACATCAGGATCGCGCCGACCGACATCGGCAGCACGAAGCCGATGGGTGCGAGCACGCCCGCAGCGAGCGGCACTGAAATGAGGTTGTACCCGGCCGCCCACCACAGGTTCTGCTGCATCTTGCGGTAGGCCGCCTGCGACAGGCGGATCACCGACAGCACGGAACGAGGATCGTCACTCGCGAGAATGACCCCTGCGGAAGCAATCGCCACGTCGGTGCCCGCGCCGATCGCGAGCCCCACGTCTGCCTGCGCGAGCGCGGGTGCATCGTTCACCCCGTCGCCCACCATCGCGACGCGGCGCCCCTCGGCCTGCAGCTCCTGCACCTTGGCCGCCTTGTCCTCCGGACGGACGCCGGCGAACACGCGGTCAATCCCGAGGTCGGCCGCGACGGCGTGTGCCACCGCGGGTGCGTCACCCGTGATCATCACCACACTGACGCCAAGCTTATGGAGCGCGGCAACCGCGTCCCGCGACTCGGAACGAATCTCGTCGCTCAGCGAGAGCGCGCCAATCACCGCACCGTCACGCAGCACGTGCAGGATGATCGCGCCGCGCTCGCGCCACGGCTCGACCGCGGCGAGTTCCTCGGCGCCCTCCTCGGACAGGAGGTACGGCCCACCCACGCGAATGCGAGCACCGTCGACCGTTGCGGTGACCCCCACCGCCGGGGAGGAGGAGAACTCGGAGGAGACGGGAACCGTGAGTCCCCGATCCCGCGCCGCTCGAACAATCGCCTTTGCGAGCGGGTGCTCGCTCTCCGACTCCGCCGCTGCGGCGAGCGCGAGCACCGCGTCCGCGTCGAGCCCACCGTTCGCGTCGGCGAGCGCAACCTCCGAAACCGTAGGCTCACCCTTCGTGAGTGTGCCGGTCTTGTCGAAGAGCACCGCGTCAACCACGCGCATGCTCTCGAGCGCCAGGCGATCCTTCACGAGCACGCCGCCGCGAGCGGCCCGCTCCGTCGCGATGGACACCACGAGCGGGATCGCGAGGCCCAGCGCGTGGGGGCACGCGATCACGAGGACCGTGATGGTGCGCACGACCGCCTCGTCAGGCATGCCGAAGAGCGTCCATGCGATCGCAGTGATCACCGCGGCGCCGAGCGCGAACCAGAACAACCACCCGGCGGCGGTGTCCGCAAGCCGCTGTGCACGCGAGGAGGAGTTCTGGGCGTCGCTCACGAGGCGCTGAATGCCAGCGAGCGCGGTGTCGTCGCCCGTTGCGGTGACCTCGACGCGCAGGCCGGAGTCGGTGGCCACGGTGCCAGCGGTGACGTAATCCCCCGGCTCACGGGTGACCGTGCGTGATTCGCCGGTCACCATCGACTCGTCCATTGCGGCGCGACCCTCAACGACCCGACCATCAGCGGGCACGCTTGCGCCCGGCCGCACGACGACCAGGTCACCCACCCGGAGGTCCGCTGGGGCAACGACGACGATCTCGCCGTGCTCCACGCGCTCTGCAGTGTCGGGCAGGAGCGCCGCGAGCGAATCAAGCGCGGAGGTGGTCTGCGCGAGCGAGCGCATCTCCACCCAGTGCCCCAGCAGCATGATGACGATGAGGAGCGCCAGCTCCCACCAGAAGTCGAGCTGGTGGTCGAGGATCCCCAGGCTGGATCCCCAGGAAGCGAGGAAGGCGACCGTGATGGCGAGGCCGATCAGCAGCATCATGCCGGGTTTGCGCGCACGGATCTCGTCGACTGCGCCGACAAGGAAGGGGCGGCCACCCCACACGTACATGACCGTGCCGAGAATCGGCGACACCCAGGCGAGCCAGGGCCAACTCGGCAGCTCGTAGCCGAGGATCATGGCAAACATGCCCGAGAGGGCTGCCGTGGGAACGGCCAACACGAGCATGATCCAGAAGAGGCGGCGGTACTGTGCGACGTGGTCGCCGTGCCCGGCGTGGCCCCCGTGACCGCCGTGCGCGTCGTGCCCCGCGTGCGCATCGTGTCCAGCGTGCTCATCGTGTCCGGCGTGCTCGTCATGCCCCGCGTGGGCGTCGTGCCCGGCATGCTCGTCATGCCCGGCATGCGGATCGTGCCCGGCATGCATGGTGTGCCCTGCGTGCGGGTCTGGCGTGGGCGATTGGGTGTCGGTCATCTTCGTCCCCTTTCCGTCGCACCAGTCACAACCGGTCGACGTCACCTGCAACCATATACCCCTATGGGGTATTCCGCATTCGAGCATATGAGTTTCGTTGTGCGCAATTCTGCCCCGCGGGGCGCGGTGCCGTCCACCCTCCCCTGTGCCTCAGCTCGGATATGGTTATGGACACCCCGCCCCCTTCCCAGGAGGATCTGTGAGTCACCCATCGCCGCGCAAGCGCGCCCTCAACGTCGCCGGAATCCTCGTCGGCATCGCCGTGATTGTTGTGGTGATCTGGCTCGACGTCGCGACCGGCATCTGGCAGGAGCTCGTCGTGCTCTCGGGTCTCGCTGCCGGGCTCGTGACCTCGCTCTTCACCGTGCTGGTCGTGGACAAGGTGGTTGCGCGCTCGACCGCACGCCGCTGGGCCCCGGTCACCCGCCTTGCGCTCACCGAGTTCCTCCACGACCTGGCCGACGACGATGAGAGCGAGATCGCACGCGGGCACGTGGTGCCCCGCTCAATCCGCGGGCTGGATCCCGATCTCGACATCACCGGCTGGGGCACGGAGCTGAGCGCGCTGCGCGATCAGGTGGTCACGGAGCGCAAGATCCTCTCACGGGCCCTCAGCCAGTGGGTGGAGTTTCTCGCGGCGAGCGCGGACACCGCTGACATCCTCCGCAGCGTTGCGGATATCGCCCTGCAACTCGACCGCGTGCGGGACCACGCGCTCGACCTCGAGCTCACCCCCACCGCCGCGGGCCGCGCGAAGCTCACTGCCGAGATCGAGGCGTGCAACGCGCACTTCACCGCCCTCGTCACCGAGCTGGAAGACCAGATCGCGGCGACCGACGCGGATGTCGAGCGCGCGGAACGCGACTGACGGGCTGATCCCAGCCGCCGAGGCAACGCCTGTGCCACACTGTGGGCCATGCGCATTCTGATTGTCGGCGCGAGCCGCGGCCTCGGTAGAGCACTCTTCGACGGCCTGAACGCCGATGGCCACGAAGTGTGGGGTGTGGCGCGCAGCCTCCCCGCAGAGGCGAGCTCGCCCACACGCTGGATCGCCGCCGACTTCGCCGACCCTCGTCAGGCGGCAGACGATGTTGCGGCTGGTGCTCCGGCTGAGCTCGACGTGGTGATCTACAACCTAGGGATCTGGGAGCCCGCCGCATTCAGCGACGCCTACGAGTTCGCGGCGGAGCGCGACGAGACTACGCTGGGGCTGCTCGCGGCGAACGTGGCCGGGCCGCTGCTGGTGCTGCAGCGGCTCCTCCCCCGACTATTGGCGGCAGGGCACCCACGCGTCATCCTCACCGGGTCGACCTCGGGCCTGCCCCGCAGCGGGCGCCCGGAGCTCGCTTTCGGTGCGTCGAAGACCGCCCTCAACGGCATCGCCGATGCACTGCGCGAGAGCTACCGCGCGGAGCATCTCGCGGTCACCACCCTGCAACTCGGCAACCTCAACACCGACGACGCGCTTGAGGTGCCGCGCGACGAGGCCGCAACGCGGGGCGCGGGCACCCTCATCCCCGTGCACGACGTGCTGGCAATGGTACGCAGCCTGCTCGGCCTCTCCGATGCGTCATTCGTGCGCGAACTTGTCCTCCCCGCGATCCTGGATGACCGCTTCTAGATTCGCGGGTACGCTGGCTGTCACTGGGGCGCCGTCGCCGCACCGCGGCCACAGCGCGCACGGAGGAGGGGTCCATGCAGCGTGAACGAGTCATCATTGCCGGAGCATCGGGGTTGATCGGTGGTGCGCTCAGCACCGCACTCCGAGCCGACGGAGTTGCCGTCGAGCGGCTCGTGAGGCGCGCTCCCCGCTCTTCAGACGAGACGGAGTGGCGGCCCGGGGACGCCCCACTCGATCCTTCGCGGCTCCGCGGCGCTACTGCGATCGTCAACCTGTGCGGTGCGAGCATCGGGCGGCTGCCGTGGACGCCTCGGTACCAGCGCCAGCTTCGCGACTCTCGGCTGGGCCCCGCCCGCACAATCGCGGCGGCCGCGAGGCAGCTCGGCGACGAGGCTCCCCTCATAGTGTCTGCCTCGGCGGTGGGGTTCTACGGAGACCGGCCGGGCGAGCAGCTCACGGAGATGAGCGGCGCAGGCACCACCTACCTTGCCGGGCTCACGGTGGAGTGGGAGCGCGCGGCGCGCGAGGCCGGCGACACCGTGCCGCTCGCGTTCATTCGAACGGCGCCGGTACTGCACCCCGAGGGCGTTCTCAAGCCAATGATCACGCTGACGCGCTTCGGCCTCGGCGGACCACTCGGAAGCGGCCACCAGATCTGGCCGTGGATCTCACTCACCGACGAGGTGCGCGCGATCCGCCACATCATCGAGCACCGCCTCACCGGCCCCGTGAACTTGGCGGGTCCACAGCCCGCGAGCGCGAACGAGATCGGCCGGGCTCTGGCGCGCGAGCTGCACCGACCGTTTCTCGTGCCCGCGCCGCGGTGGGCACTCCGCTTCGGGCTCGGCCGCGCCGCGGCGGACTCACTGCTGCTCTCTGACGCGAACGTTGCGCCGACCGCCCTGCTCGCGTCCGGCTTCACGTTCACCTCAGAAACCGCGGAGGATGCCGTTCAGCGTTCCCTCTCGGAGCCCACGGGCGCCACCCCACGCGCCTGATCGTAGGCGGCAAGTGCGCGTGCACGGCTCGAACGGAGATCCACCAGCTCCGGCAGGAGGAGACTCTCGGGTGCCCACCGCGAAACGTACTCGCCGCTCGGATCGAAACGCTGCTGCTGCGTCAGCGGGTTGAAGATGCGAAAGTACGGAGCCGCGTCGGCCCCGCAGCCGGCCACCCACTGCCAGTTGAACGGGTTGCTCGCCGCGTCCGCATCGACGAGCGTGTCCCAGAACCACGCCTCCCCCAGGCGCCAATCGATGAGCAGGTTCTTCGTCAGGAAGGATGCCGTCACCATGCGCGCCCGGTTGTGCATGAAGCCCGTCTCCCATAGCTCACGCATCCCCGCATCGACGAGCGGGAAGCCGGTCTCACCTCGCTGCCACGCGAGGAGCTCTGCGCCGGGCTCCCGCTCCCACGGGAACGCATCAAACTGCGGGTTGAGCCCCCGCTCATGGAGGTCAGGGGACGCGAACGCGGTGTGCCAGGCAAACTCGCGCCAGCCGAGCTCGGAGAGAAACATCCCCGCGTCCACCCCGGCGGCGAGCGCCCGGTGCCAGACAGTGCGGGGGCTCAGCTCGCCCCAGCGCAAATACGGTGACAGCTCTGATCCCGATCCCGCGTCTGGGAAGTCGCGCTCTGCGGCGTACCGGCGTGCCCGCTCGCCCAGGAAGCGCTCGAGCTGCGCCTCCCCTGCGGCCTCACCGGGGGTCCAGCGTGCGGCAAGTCCGCCCGCCCAATCGGGCGTTGTGGGGAGCAGGCCCCACGCTCCCAGCGCATCGCTGCGCGGTTGCACACTGGCCGGGATCAGCGTCGCCGGTGCGGGGATCGGCGCAGCGGGCGGCGAGTTCGAGAGGCAGGCGCGCCAGAACGCGGAGTACACCCGGTAGCCCGTGCCTTGCGCCGTGACCACGGATCCCGGCTCAAAGAGCACGCCACCCGTGAATGAGTGAGCCGCGATCCCCTTCTCCCGCAGCGTCAGCTTGAGCGCTGCATCGCCCGCTCGCTCGGCCCCGTATCGCCGGTTCCACAGCACCCGGGCCGCGCCGCTCTCTGCGGCGAGCGCGGGAATCTCTCGCGCAGCCGGTCCGCGCCGCAGCACGAGCGGCACGCCGAACTCGGCGAGGCGATCGCCGAGCGCCGCAAGAGAGTGGTGCAGCCACCACTTGGCCGCCCCGCCGAGGGGTCGCGCACCCGGGGATTCCTCGTCGAGCACGTAGGCCACCACAACGCCCGCGGGGTCCTCGGCGGCCGCGGCAAGCGCGGGATGATCGGCGATGCGCAGGTCGTCGCGCAGCCAGACGAGCGTGGTCATCGCTCGGCGCCCGGCTCCGCGCGGCCGCGCCGCACCGCACGCGTGCCCCGATCGAGGGCCCAGAGCGAACCGGCAAGTGTGGCCACGCCCAGCACAAGCGGCAGCCAGGAGGCGAGGCCCGGCAGCAGGTCGGTCGCAAGCACGATCGCCCCGAGCAACACGACCATCAGCAGCGCGGGCAGGAGCATCGCCTGGCGTGCGCGTTGCACCTCACCATGGTTCAGCGTCCCACCGGCGTAGAGAACGCGCAGGTAGCGCACGAACGCCACGCCCACGACGATGAGCCAGAGCGCTGCCGGCCACATTCCCCAGTGCGACATTGAAACCTCCCTGCGCTCAACAGTACTTTGCGTACGTGACCGAGCGGTCGCGCTCGGCAAAACCAAGCCGTTCGTACATGCCGAGCGCGCCGCTCGGGTTCGCTGCGTCAACGTCGAGCACTGCGCTGCCGAGCCCGGCGGCGCGGTAGGCGTGAAGCACCTCGGCAATGAGCACCGAGGAGAGCCTATGACCCCGCCAGTCGCGCACCACTCCGACCGTGCTCAGGTAGCCGAACGGACCGCCACGGAGCGCGAACTCGGCTCGCTTCACCTCGCTGAGCGCGAGGCCCACCACCCGATGCGGGTCGCGCAGCGTGCCCCGCCCCGCGACGGCCAGGCGCGAGAGCGCCGGTGAGAACTCAGCAAGCGCTCCCTCGTCCTCCCATTCCCGACGAGTGATCGGGTGGAATCCAAAGTGGTCACGGAACGCATCATTCACCGCGGCGCGCGTGCGCTCCGAGTAGCGGTCCGAAAACGGGATGAGGCGCACACCCTCGGGCGCTTCACGGCGAGGCAGCTCTCCCTCGAGCGTGCGTTCAAGTTCGTACCACCAGCGCACCGGCCCGAATCCGCTTCCCTGCGCGAGTGCCGCAAGCCCGGGGTGTGCCACACGGCCGCCGAGACTCAGCATGGCGGGGAGCGCGCTTGCCGATTCTGCAAGCAGCTGACGTCCGCGGGCCTCCTGCCAGGCGAGGAGCGCGCGCCCCACGCCACGGCGGCGGAGCGCGGGGTGCACCATCCCCTCAAGCGACACCTCGAGCAATTCCCCACCCGTCTCCGCTGCGGGCTCAGCATCGGGCAGCCGAGCCTCCCCGTAGGCAACCGCGCGGCGCGAGGCATCGAAGGCGATCATCGTGTCTCGCACCGGGTCAAACCGCGCTCCCCGGAGGCTCAGCGCGATGTGTTCCTCAGTGACCGCCGCCCGGGGATGGTCGAGCAGCCCACAGACCCGGCTGAGTTCGGCGAGCTGCGGCACATCTCCTTCCGTGACCGGTCGCCACCGCAGCGGCCCCTCCAGCACCTGACCCGGGAGCGCGGGCAGCCGGTCGGGGGCGAGCGCACGAGTGCGGATTGGGATCCCGCTCGCCGCGAACGCCCGCGCGTAGAGCTCACGCACCACGATCGCCTTCTTCGCGTTGTACTCCATGGGCCGCGCAGCTCCCGCGGCTGCGGCGACACGCTTCGCGGCCGCGTACCGCTCGCGCTCGGCGGGGTGCCTTCGCAGCCAATCACGGAAGAGGCGGTGTCGAGCGACCTCTGCAGAATTTGGCCCGTACACGTGCAGGTTCACTCGGGGAGACGCGAGCCGCAGCATGCGGTGTTCCTCGAACTCCGGTTCGCGCACGCGCAGCGTATAGCCCAGAGCTTCGAGCGCGGGCACGTAGTCGGACTCATTGTCCGGGTCCGGGACCGTGAGATCGATATCGATCACGTCCTTAGCCGCGAGGCCGGGGACGGCGGTGGAGCCGACGTGTTCAAGCTCCACGGCCCCTGCGCCGAGCGCTCCGGAGATGTCGCGGGCGAGTACCTCGTAGCGGTCAGCCCAGAGCGGGGAGAACGACACGATCTCAATCGACTCCGGCTCGCTCGGACCGCCCACCCAGGGATCCTGCGCGGGTTGCCCATCGCGAAAGTCAGCGATTCCTGCGGGGAACGAGCTGTGCACTGTGCGCCTCCGTTTGGTTCGGTGGGAGCTTAGATCCTCCCGACACATCAACAAAGTATCTAGAATTAAACGACCGTGTCAATTGTGATAGATTGGCAATCACCTCACCCCGCACCACACGAAAGGGCCCACATGTCCGACACTCGCACTCCCACCGTGCTCACGATGACGCCCGGCACCAAGGCGGTCGTGTGGCTGTTCTGCGTGGGCGCAGGAGTGCTCCTCGGATTCGTCCTGCCCTGGCTCCTGCAGTACGTAGCCAGCTGGCCCCTGCCCTACCTCGACGTGCTCAAGTTCCTCGCCTCATTTGATGCCCCGGCTATGGTGTTCGGCCGCCCCGCAGTGTTGGGCGCCGTGGGTCTCGTGATCGCCCTCGTCATCACACACGAGAGCGCCACTCTCACCATCAGTGACGAGCGCATCATCGTGCAGACGGGGGATGACGCTCGCACCATCGCCCGCGAACTCGTCGGCGGGGTGTACCGCACCGGCGGCAAGGTGCGGATCGAGTCGGAAGCGGGCCGAGTCCTGTTCCACGACGACGTCGAGGGCGGCCGCACCGCAATCGCCGCCGCCTTCACACGCCACGGATACCCGTGGGAGGGAACGTCGCTCCCCCACCGAGGGGATGCCGCTCACGCGCCTGCGTCGCGCGCCAACGCTCCGGAGGCCGCGGCGTGATCACGGATCAGGATCAGGATCAGGATCAGGATCAGGATCAGGATCGCCCGGCCCCGCACGCAATTGCCGTGTCAGCACGCACGGTGATCGAGGGCTGCTTCTCACCGGCCGGCACCGCCGAGCTTGCCACGGTGTACGACCTCGGGTTTGCAGTCGGCCTCTCCGAACAGACCGTTCGGCTCACTATCCGGCGCATGCAGGCTGCGGGTGAGCTCCGTCAGATCGGACGCGGCCGGGCCGGCACGCTCGAGCGCACCGTCAGCGGCGCCGAACGCGTGCGGCTCGAGGCGCGGCTCCTCGCGTTCGCGTTCGCCCACGACACGGGAAGCGCCCCGTGGGATGGGCTGTGGCGCATCCACGCTTTCACGGTGCCCGAGGCACGACGTGCCGACCGAGACGCACTGCGCGGCGCACTCACCATGCTGGGTGCAGCGCTGCTCGTCCCTGGCGTGTACGTTTCTCCGCACGAGCTGCGACCAGAACTCGAACACATGGTCACCCCCGAGCTCGTGACCGAGTTCCTCATGACCGCAACGAGCGCAGCCCTCGAGGTGCCGGGCTGCGCAGACGCACGGGCGATCGCCGAGCGGCTCTGGCCGGCGGCACCGACAGTAGCCGCCTACGCCGAGCTCGAGGCTGTGCTCGCCTCGCCGGGCCCGGGCACGGACCGCCCGATCGATATCGCCGCGCGCGCACTCACTCTCGCCGAGGGATTGGATCGCGCGCTCGCGCAAGACCCGCTGCTTCCGCCTGAACTACGCACGGCGCCCTGGCCGCCGGTCGCGGCGCGCGCCGCGTTTCTGGGCGAGTGGCAGGCACTCGAGTCCCGGGCGCCCGACTTCCCTGTGTTCGCGGCGTACGACACCGAGTAGATCTCCCCCCGCAGCGCGCGGCACGCGGCACGCGGGTCAGGGAAGGCGGATCATCCGCGCGATCCCGACAATCACCGAAGCCACCATGCCAATTCCGGCCACCGCGACAAGCCAACCGAAGTTCAGATTCGCGACGGTGCTGAGCGGAATTCCGGCGAAGAGCACCGAAGAACACAACAGCACGCCGACCATCATCTGCTCGCCATTGCGATACTGCTCCTGCGCGTTCGATTCGGTGATGACCGCGAGGTAGTTGAACCAGGCGGGGTGGCGCGACACCCACGCCACGCCGAGAATCACTGCAGCACCAATGCCGAGCACCAGAAAGATGCTCGACCTCGGGCCCCAGCCATCGGCCTGCCCGGTAATCCCAAAGTGCACGGGAATCTCCTCGGGCAAATGAGGGTAGCTCACGAGCGTCGCCACGATCGTGGCGGCCATGATGCCGACCGCCACCCAACGCAACGTTCGCGTGACGGGCCCGGTCGTGTACGTGCGCGCGGGTCGCGCCAGCGATCCGCCCACCGTGATGGGGCCGGTCTCGGGACTCTGCTCGGGGCTCGCGTCGCTCATCCCCTCCACCGTAGCAAGTCGCTTCAGAAGGCTGCAGTCTCCTCCGTCACCCCGCGTCACCCCGCGTCTCCGCAGGCTGCGGTTCGCTAGGGTGAACAGCATGAGCGGGATGGAACGGCGCTATCGCACGGACGAGTTCGAAATGGCGTTCACCGACACCCCTGGGCCCGCAGGCCAAACCTTTGTGCTCATCCACGGGATCGGCATGGGACGCGTCACATTCGCCGGAGTGGCAGAGGAACTCGCGGGCCACTGGCGCGTGCTTGCGGTCGATCTCCCCGGATTCGGGGACTCCCCTGAGCCGGGCAGCGAGACAACCCTGGAGGAGACCGGCGAGCGGGTCGCGCAATTCATCCGGGCGGAGGCTCCCGGCCGAGTGATCCTGGTGGGGCACTCGATGGGCACGCAGATCGTCGCCGAAGTCGCGCTCCACCATCCGGATCTCGTGGCCGGCCTCGTGCTGATCGCCCCGACGGTGAACCGGCACGAGCGCACCGCGGTACGGCAGTCTCTGCGGATGCTGCAGGACCTCGCAGGCGAGACCCCAAAAGTCATCTTTACCGGGCTCTGGGAGTACCTCCACACCAGCCCCCGCTGGTTCATCGCGAAACTGCGCTTCATGTTGCACCACCGCCTCGAACTCATTTGCCCGCGGCTCACCACCCCCACGCTCGTGCTGCGCGGGGAGACGGACCGTGTCTGCCCGCGAGGCTGGGTGCGTGAGGTAGCCGACGCAATCCCTCACTCACGCATGGACGAGATCGATGGGCGTGGACACGAGGCCATCATCAAGAGCCCCCAGCCCGTCGCGTCGCTGGTCCTTGAGTTCAGTGCACCGCTTCACTAGCGGTACTTTTCCATCCTCTCAGGAAACATTTTCCCAGTTCGGGAGCGACTTTCGAGCGGGATCGATCCCAAGCTGAAAATTCGCCGATCGGCCAGTTTCGTGCCGCTGGCTACTGTTCACGGGTAATCATCTGATGAATCGCTCCGCTCTCCGCCGGGTGGTTCACGCCCGAGAGAAAGCCTGTTCCCGTGCTCACTGCCGTCCGCAATGTCGCCGCCGAAACCCTCGGCACGTTCTTGTTCGTGTTTGCCATCATCACCGCGATCGCGAATGCCGGGGCGCTCACTCCGTTTGCGGTGGGCCTCGCCCTGATGGTGCTGGTCTACGCATTTGGTCATATCTCGGGCGGACACTTCAACCCCGCCGTGTCGCTCGGCGCCGTGGTGCGTGGCGCACTCGGCCTCCGCGACTTCGCGTTCTACGTACTGGGCCAGGCGATCGGAGCCGCGCTCGCGGTCGCACTGGCGGCGCTCGTTGTTCCACGCGCAACCGCAGCAGTCGAAGTCGAACTGCTGCCCGCCTTCATCGCTGAGCTTGTGGTGACGTTCACGCTGGTGACGGTGGTGCTCAACGTAGCGACCTCGCGCGACCATCCGAACAATTCCTTTTACGGCCTCGCGATCGGCGGCACGGTGCTCGTCGGCGCGCTCGCAGTCGGGCCGGTGAGCGGGGGCGGGTTCAACCCGGCGGTCGCGCTCGGACTCGCGCTCAACGGCACCTTCGCCTGGTCGAACTTCTGGCTATACCTGCTCGCGCCGCTGCTCGGTGGCCTGCTCGCGGGGCTCGTGTTCCGAGCACTCAATCCGGAGGACCGCATCACCCAGGAGGCGTAGCCCTGGACGCCTCCGCTCCTCACGCACGTCAGCTGCGCGCTCACGGTCTGCGGGTCACCGCAGGCCGTGAGGCTACGCTCGCGTTTCTCGCCGCGCACCCGCACAGCTCGGCGGCGGACATTCATCGCGGCCTGTCTGCCCATCTTCCGTCCCTCACCCCGCAGTCGGTGCACAACATCGTGCAAGACCTCGCCGGGGCGGGCATCCTGCAGCGCATCAGCCCGCCCGCATCGAACGCCGCGCTCTACGAGATTGCCGACGAGCACGCCCACCACCACGTGCAGTGCGTGCGCTGCGGCCGCGTGGTGGACGTGCCGGCTTCAGAGCACACTGGCCACGTCCAGTCCGCAGATAGTGCTCACGGGACGGGCATGACCATCATCGGGGTCGAGGTGACCTACCTCGGGGTGTGCGCTTCGTGCAGCACGCCGTAGCAGCACGCCGTAGCAGCACGCCACTCCCACTCCCGCTCCCGCGTCCCTCCCCGGATCCGGGTCAGTTCGGCAGGGTGTCGTGAGTCTCAATCCGCCGACACCGTGCCCAACTGACCCCGATCCGGGGGGGGCAGTTCAGGAACTGCCCCACGACCCCAGGCGGAACGCCTCAGAGCATCTCCCACGCCAGCGCAAGGTAGTCAGCCACGCGCTTCTCAGAAATGTCGGTGACGTGCGTGAGTCGCACGTGCTTCCGGCCCGATCCTCCGCCCGCACCCACGAGGTGCCCGTGCGGGTTTGCAAGGTGTGCTGCGCCGTTGATCTCCACGCTTACGTGTTTCTTATACGCGTAGATCCCGGCGAACGGTACCCCATCGCGCAGGTAGTGCAGGCCGCCATACTTAAACATTTCTTCCGCACTCGGGAACGTGGAGCGGACCATGTCACGCAGCCCTGTGACGACAGAAAAACGCTCGTCCCCGTCTTCTTCAAGACTCACCAAGAACCTGTCAATTCGATCATCCATGCTGGGGCTCTTGCTCAGTAGCTCGTTTCTGAGGGAATCACTTCGGGGACGCCGTCCAAAACCTGCAATGCCTGGGCATCCTCGAGGAGCGTCAGCGAAAAATTCTCACCGAACTGCTCAACGATCCGCGCGATCAGTTCGGCCGGATACGGAGGCAGCTTTCCGTCCGCGTGCTGAATAATCACGGACTCGAAGAAAGCTAGCCCAGCATCACCTTCAAGGTCCGGCGCAAGTGAGCGGTTGTCCATGAGCTCCACTGGCGTGACTGACTCCCCAGCAACGATCGCTCCTGCACTGCAGCCGATGTACGGCAACCCCGCGTGCACGCGTTCGGAAAGCACCTCAGCGGCGCCGCTCGAACGCAGAGCGTCGAGCAACAGGAATGTCTCGCCACTCGCAACGTACACTGCGTCTGCGCGGTCAAGCACCGAGGCGAACCCTTCGGGTGCCATGCCTCTCACGCGCACGTCGATGAGCTGGTAGCCGAATTCAGCGATACCAGCACGTTCCGATGCAGCGAACGGCATACCGTACGCAGCATCGTCAATATAGGCAATGCGCAGTTCGCTCGGCGCCAGGCTTGTGCTCCGTTCCAAAAACTGCGGAACAGCCCCTGGATCGAGCGAGAGCAAGAGAAGATTCATGCTTTCTAAGCTAACCCAGAGGCAAGACATTCGAGCGGTGCACACCGATTCTCGAAAGCGAGACACCCCGTCGGCAAACTTTGCTGCCTATACTCACAAGAATCGCGGGAAACAGGAGGGCAAAGATGCTGAGCTGGGAAACGATGTCCGTGCCGCCACACGAGCAGTTTAGTTTCTGGCGAGAAGGCATCTGCCGTACATTCGTCGAACTGCGACCTGAAGCGGCCAACACACGCGCAGGCTTTCCGTCGAGGGTGGTGTCGGCCCCGCTGAACACGGTGACCCGCGCTTGGATAGATTCAGTTCCACAAACAACCATCCACGGCCCCAAGGAGGTGTCGGCCTCTGAAGGGCCCTACTTCTTCGTAAACGCCCAGATCACCGGCACCTGTCGAGTACAGCAACGAGGCAACGACGCCATCGCCGGACCTGGACAACTCGTCGTGCTCGACACGTCCGAGCCGTTCCGGCTTGAACATCGCTCGGACTGGAGCATGTTGTCTTTTCGCGTGCCACACCCCGAACTGGATGCGCGTTTACCTCAGGAGCGACGGGGTGTTGGGCTTCCATTCGACCGAACAGGCGTGGGTGCCGTCGCCGTGGATGCGATGCGGTCGCTTTGGGAGTTGGGCAGCGCCACTCCGGCTCGATCTATCGGCGAGCTTGAGTCGGCGTTCCTCGCCGTCGTCTCAGCAGCGCTCCTGTCTGTCGGGCAGACCGCACACGCAGCGGACCCAGTGACTCGTCGAGCTCAGATACTCGCCCACGTGTCGCGTCGACTCGCTGATCCCACATTGTCAGCTCAATCTATAGCGCACGCACTTCACATGTCTGTTCGCACGCTCCACACCGCATTCGAGGGAGGCGAAGAGACTTTTGCAGTGGCCCTCAGGCGTCTTCGCATGGAGCAAGCTGCGCGGATCTTGACAGGCTCGGAGACCACGGTCGGAGACGCCTCACGTGCGGTGGGCTACGAAGACCCTGCGTCGTTTTCACGGGCATTCCGGCGAATGTACGGCGCCTCGCCGATTGAGTTCCGTCGAGAAGTCACGAAATTCTGACGCCGCTCCATCCAACCGCACAAACTGCACAGCAGAACTGCATACTCTGCCGCTCCGAGCTGAAGCATACGAAATAGCGTGTGGCCAGAGGTCACTTCAGTCGCCTGCCTGATGTGACTCAGCTTTCTCGAGGAGGAGAATCAGATGGCCGTATCATTCACGCTCAGCGATCACCAGAAGCAGCTCAAAGCCGCCGCCCGTTCGTTCGCTCGGACGAAGCTTCGTCCACTCATGGAAAGAGTCGAAAGCGAACGCGACCCGCGCACACGGGCACTGTTGCTGCAGCCTGTGTTCGCCGAGGCCGTTTCTGAAGGTTTCTTGCGAGGGTTGATCCCGGCCCCGTTCGGAGGAACGGCTTCCAACGGTGTTGACGCTGCGATCCTCATCGAAGAATGGGCCGCCGAGTCACCCGACTTCTTCATCTCTTTCGCAGGTCCACTCATTGCGCTGGGGCCCGTTTACGAGGCAGGGACCCCTGAGCAGATTTCTCGTTTTGTCTCACCTTTCCTAGCAAATGAAGGTTCCCCGGTCGCGGCGATGGCATTTAGCGAGCCAACGGGCAGCGCCAATTTCGCGGCTGAGACGCCGGCTGCCGGCATCAGAACACACGCCGTGCTCGATGGTGACGAGTGGGTCATCAACGGCCACAAAGCCTGGGCGTCGCATCTTCCCGGCTGGGACGGCGATGGCCCCGAGATCATGACCATCACTTGCCGAACTCAGGCGGGTGTCTCCGTGATCGTGGCGGAACGGGAACAACTCGCGGGACGTATTGAGGTCGAGGAATACTACGACCTCCCCGGCCTGCGGGGAAGCCTCACGACAAGGGTTCACCTCAAGGATGTGAGGGTGCCTCACGCAAACCTCATTGGTTCGGAGGGAGACGGTGTTCGCCTTACCCTCAACGCTTTCATGGCCAGCGGCGCCTCGATTGGCGCTTTTGCGACGGCTTCGGCACGGCAGGCATGGTCCATTGCGTACAACTTTGCGCGCGAGGAAGCGCGCGGGGGACTCTCGCCGATTATTGATCACCAAGCAGTATCAGACGTTCTCGCCGACACGAAAGGCAAGATTGAGGCCATGCGTCTCCTGTCTTGGCGGGCACTCGACGCAGTCATTGCCCAGGATCCCGACGGGCCCGAGCTCGCTCTACACGCGAAAATCTTCGGCTCTGAAGCTGCCGTAGAAGTCATCACAGCGCTTGTCAAAATTGTCGGCGTCACAGCGTATGACACTGGTTTCCCGATTCTGCACCACTTGCTGGACGCGATTGCTTATCCCATCATGGAGGGCAGCAACACTGGGGTGCGACGGCGGCAGCTGCAGAGGATCTTCTCAGCTCCCGACTATGATCCACTCAGCGCTTCAGGGCTCACTGAAATCGGCTGACCAGAAAGTCAAGTGACGACTGGCTGCCCTACAGCGGGGCACTCAATTTCGAGTGCCCCGCTGCTTTTCCGAAGGTGTCACTTCGTGCCAGGCTCGCCTATTCACTTCGCCCCGGAGGGGCTGGCGGCAAGCGATCTAGACCCGGGGTGGGCGGCCGGCGCCAGCGTCACGCACTGAGTTCCGTTCTCGCTCGAATCCACTTGTACACCAGGAAGCCGCCACCCACGGCGATGAGCGCTGGCACGAGGAGCAGAGCATACTGTTGACTTCTCCGCCGGCTTTTCCCAAGGGACGGGCCCTCCGGGCGACCGGTTGTCCTTCACTCCCGGGCAGGAAGCAGAGGCATCGCGCCACGTGGCATACAGAGTCATCTCTTCCATCACTCGGCTGGTGTAGTCGAAGACATCAGCTCCGTCAGTTGAAATCGACCAACCAATGAATTCGAATCCGTCCTGCTGAGGCGCTGCCGGCGCCGTGAGAGCGCCGCCCAAGGCGACAAGCTGAACTTCAATTGCGCTCCCACTCCCCGTTCAAAGCTCGCTGGGCGCTCAGATGCAGTTCGGTATCCCAACCAAGTGGAGAACGTGAACCCACTCGCCCCGCACACAAAGTGGAGCGTAGCATCGCTCGTTGAACCAAATGTTGGGGGTTCATTCGGGTCGTCTGAGTCGGCCGCTATCACGCTTGTCGGGGCGGCACCTTCAAACCAGATGTGGGCAAGTTCGTCGTTGCCTTCGAACGCTCCGGCTCCTATCGATCCCGCTGAGGCGGGTATCACGACGCTCTTCAACGTGCTGTACGTAAAGGACCAGCCTCAATACGCTTCAGACTCTTCGGGAGCACGATACTTTCAAGCTGGTGGGCCTGGAGTGCCGTCATCGAAATCTCAGTGAGTCATTCAGGGGAGGTGAGATGCTCCAACTGATTCCCGAAAAACGCGCTGAAGTCGATCGTTTCAATCCCCTGCGGGAAATCGAACGTAGTGAGCTGGTTGAGATACAGCACGCCAGCCCGAATGCGTGTGACCGAGCCTGGGAGGGAGACGCTCTTCAGTCCGTTCTTGTCGAGTGAATAATGTGCAACCGCTCTCGCTGCGTACTCGATTCCCCTCGAAGAGACGCTGGTCGGGATCGCCGAGTCATTGCCCTGACTTGAGTCGTCATTCTTCACCACAGCGGTACTACCGAGGGCGGACTACGTCAATTTCCGGAGAAAGCGTCAGTCTTGAGCATTTCTGCATCGCTAGCGCTGCTCACAGCGAGCCTCTCAAAAGTGTCGAGGCCTTCGGAACGGTGGGGGTGAGCAGAAGTTAGTTCCTCGATAGGCAGTGGTGATGCCCATGGCCAGAGTTCCCCGCCCCTAGAAGAAAACACGACGCAATGCCTCGCTAGTCCTGAGCCAGGCGGGTTGTGATCGTAATGCGGGGTTGATTCGGGACGCGCGATCGGAGCGGCCGGGACGGACTTTTCGGTTTCGCTTCAAAAGGGCACGCGGCCTGCAGAGGGAAGCGAAACACTCGAGCACTCCAACAAAAGAACCCCCACGAGTAGAAGCCTCGAGGGGGTTCGGTGAAGGTGTAATATTCCTTCGTGGCTCCGACCGGCATCGATCCGGTGACCTTTCGATTTTCAGTCGAACGCTCTACCAACTGAGCTACAGAGCCAGGCACTCACACTGGGTGACCGCCTGAGACGAAGAAACCCTTCCGAAGAAGGGCTTCTCCACCTGGCGACCCTGACGGGACTTGAACCCGCGACCTCCGCCGTGACAGGGCGGCGCGCTAACCAACTGCGCTACAGGGCCATAGTGTGTTATTCAATTATATTCGGTATTAGTGACCCCAACGGGATTCGAACCCGTGCTGCCGCCGTGAAAGGGCGGTGTCCTAGGCCGCTAAACGATGGGGCCGAAGCGGCTTTTTATTTCCGCTTGCTACCGAGATGAAATACTATGCTGATTCAACCCAGGCACGCAAATCAGGGGCCTAAAACACTGCATCCCTGGCGTGTCGCACCTGCCTGACACACAGCGTACACCCGCTCGCCAGCTTCGCGAAACGCCGATTCGACCAGGGAAACATCTTTTCAGCGAACAGCCCCCGACAGACACACCTCGGCCCCGCGGGGCGATACTCCCGCGGGGCCGAGGCTGCTCACCCTCCTCTACTCGGCTGTCTTCCTGCGGCGACTTAGCGTCCAGACGAAGGTCCCACCGAGGAGCAGGCCCAGCCCGATCATTCCAAGCTGCTCAGATCCGCTCTCGGAGACACCGGTCTTCGCGAGCTCCGCGTGCACAGGCGGCATCGCTGCCGGAAGCGCTCGGGGCGCAACACCGGGAACCACACCACCGGGGGTGGTCGGCGGTTCTGGCGTGACCGGAGGCTCCGGGGTGACCGGAGGCTGTGCCGAGCAGTTCGGCGTTGCCGGCGGGTACACCGTGGCCTCGTTGGCCGTGGGGTTGATCCTGATCTCGACGATTGCCTCGGCGCGGAGGTCGTAGTGCGGTGCGCTCGGGTCAAGGACCCACACGCCATCACTTCCGAGGCTCCAGCCGGGCCAGCCGGTCGGGTTCCCGTTCGCGTCGATCGTGGCGCCCGGCCACAGCATCTTGCCGGTCACCGCGTCGCCGCTCTGCCACCCGACCGGATATGCGATCGGATCCACCTGGGAGGCGCCATTGGCCAAGATCGCCGCCGGATTGTTCGCCGGGATCGAAGGATCACGGTTTGCGAATGCCTCCGGCGTCCACCAGATCATGACGATCGGCAGGGTCGCGGTGTCCGCGGTGCCGCTCGGCGTGACGTTGTAGGTGAACCACGGGGTGTCGTTGATGCAGACGGCATTGCCAGCGACGCTCACCGCACGGATCTCGGTGGTTGCAGACCCGCAATCATTGCCGGGGGTGCTGTCCCCACCGCCGGCGGCCTCATCACCCGCCAGAACGGCATGCAGCGTACTTACGCTGTCGATCTGAGGAGCGTCACCCGGCTCTGGCTCAGGCTCTGCGGCACCATCTGCGGCGACGCAGGCCTGGTTGGTCACCTCACCGCTCGCGGGTGCCGCTGTGACCGTCACATCGAAGGAGATGGTGGCTTCGCCATCGAAGGCCCCCTCGAAGCTTGCGGTCACGGCGTTGCCCGAGATCGACACGGTCCATCCTTCGCTCGCGCTCTCAGACCCTGCGACCGGAGTCAGCCCCGCGGGCACCTCGTCGGTGACTACCGGGTTGAGCGCCGCGTCCGGGCCAGCATTCGCCACGGCGAGCGTGTAGTGGATCGTGTCCCCCAGTTCGGCAACCGCGCCGTCCTCGCCGACGCTCGCGGTCTTCACGAGTGACAGGTCGTACGAACCTGCGGGACAGGGGATGATCGTCACCTCACGGGTCACTGATGCGTCACCCACGCTCACCGTAACGGTGTAGGTGCCAGCGCCGGCGACGTCAAGCGAGACGTCGAGGGTCGAGCCCTCACCCGCCTGCACGGTACGGCTCAGGTACGGCGTACCGCTCCCGGACCGGACAGTCACGGTGTAGTCAACACCTGCGACCAGGCCGCCCAGCTGGGCGAGGAGCGTCTGGGGAAGCCCTGCCCCAAACTCGGTGCACTGATCCACCTCGAGATACAGCGTGGGAGCCTCAGGCTCGGGACACTCGCTCACCTCGATCGTCGCTTCAGCGCTGTCACCGGCGTGCTCGCCTGTGCCCTGAACGGTGACGAGAAGCGTCCCTTCCTCATTCGGGGTGACGGTGATGCTGTGGGTGGCTGCGTCAGCAACGAACTCCATCGGGCTCGTCTCGGCGATGCCGACACCGTCAACTTCGACGGTGTACGGCTCTCCCACCACGAGCTCGGAGAGCGCGATGGTCACAGGAGCGAAGCCGCCTGCGACCGGGCAGTCACCGGCGGAGATTAGCAACGCGGGATCGGGATCCACCTGCGGCGGAACGTTCTCGCAGTTGTTGTTGAAGATCACCTGCCCGGCCTCATCCCAGTTCTGACCATCAAACGTCACCATCGCGCCCGCAATCATCGCCTCGAACGGCGGGATGATGTCGCGCCCATCGTGATGCGATGCACCCCGGTGCCCGTTGTACGCAGCCTCCGCGGACACCGTGATCTTGTTCCACGGGTTCGTATCCGACTCCGTCGCGTGGCACAGCGTCACCTTCACGTCCTCCGGTGGCGCGCACCGCTCGACGGTCAGGTCGCGAGAAACGGTGCCGCTCGCGGCCCGCTCGCCGGTGCCCCACACCTCGACCGAGATGTTCGCGCTCGCCACCGAGCCCAGCGCCACACTCTGCGAGGTGCCGCTCGCGGTGAACGTCTGCACGCTGCCACCGTTCACCTTGTAGCTGTACGGCTGACCCGAAACCAAGTTCGCGAACAGTGCCACAACTGGCGGGTACTGCTGATCAGCAACACACTCCCCCGGCGTCAACGTCACCGACGGCGCGGGATCCACCTGGGGCGGCGGGTTATTGCAGCCCGCGTTGTAGATCGCCTGGCCCTCAGCATTCCAGTTCTGTCCGGGGAACTGCAGCGTGACGCCCCGTTCCGTGTACTCGAACGGCGGGATGATGTCGCGGCCATCCTGGTGATGGCTCCCTGCGTGCCCGTTCGCCGCGCCATCGGGCGCAATCTTGATCGACACCCACGGGTTCTTCTGCGACTTCGTTGCGTGACAGAGCGTCACTTTGTCCTTCTTCGGACCTCCGTTCCCCAGCGTCTGAGCTTCGGGGGCAGCCGCTCTCACCGTGGGCGCAGCGGGGGCCTGTTCCGCAGCCGGAGCTGGGCTCGGAGCGACCTCAGCCGCTGACGCCGGCTCGGCGGCAGGCTCCGGCGCTGCGACCGGCGCAGGAGCGGGTTCTGGCGCAGGGGCCGGCGCAGGCGCTGGCTCAACGACGGGAGCGGGTTCCGGGGCCGGTACCGGTTCCGGCGTTGGGGTCGGCGCTGGGGTCACTTCTGGGGCCGCCTCCTGCGGTGCGGGGGCTGGCTCTGCAGCAGCGTCTGCTGCCGCTGGCGCCGCCTGCGCAGTCAGCGCGGAATCGGCAGCCGGGGCGAGTTCTTCAGCGAACGCCGGCGACGTGAACGCGGGGAACAGGAGCGCGACTGCCGCAAGCAGTGCCGCGCCACCCCTGAGGGTCCCACCGCCCCCACGGAACACGCTGCCTTCGAACGGCCGACGGCGCATCCTGCGATGCGCGCTCGGCTGGAACGACTGATGGGCTCGATGGTGTCTCATGGCCGTGCTGCCTTCTCCAGTGGGATTCGGAGGCAGCACTCCGTTGTCCTGTCCCCGATCTCACGGCCGGCAGACGCCGGGAGCGTTGCTCGTGCGCCCGCGGCCGCGTGATGCCGCTCACGTTAGGCGTGGGGCAAGAAAAGCGGATCCGGGAAAAATACGCAGATTGGGGCGCAGAAACACGTGAGGGCCCCGCGCACTGCGCGAGGCCCTCGAAGTGGGTGCGGCACCGAGCCGCTCGGGATCACCAGTGACGGTGCTCCGAAGCGCCCGAGTAGTCGGGCCAGGGCAGGTCGATCGGCGGCTCGAAATCGACGGGCAGCAGCGCGGGCATCGGCTCGGCAGCAATACGGTCCGCGAACTCCTGCTGCGCGGCAGCGAGCGTCTCGGGCTTCGTGAGCAGGTCAAGGAAGGTTCCCGAAACGGTCTTGCCCGCCGTGACGATGGTGGGGGCAATCGTCTCGGGGATCCCGCCCAGCGCGTTCATCACCCAGGCCGGGTACGGCCCCTCACCCTGCACGGGCTGCAGCGCGGGGCGCGAAACGTAGAAACGCACGAGCGGGGCGTAGTGGCTCATCTCGACGTAGTCGTCGCTCGTCCAGTTCCGCTGCCAGGCAGGCATGTGCTCGCGCAGCAGCCGCTCGGCCTCCTGCGGGGCGATGAGCTGCTCGGTCTCGGCGAGGAAGGGCTTCTCGGTGGCCTCGCGGCCGAGCGAGCGCTGAATCTCCTGCGCCACCGTGATCGCCTCGGGCCCATAGCTCGGTGCGCCCACCTCCTCGAGGTTGGCGTAGAGGGTCTCGCTCATCACGTGGTTCGTGCGGCCGGGGCGGCTGCGGGCGATCCAGCGATCCTCCGCTGCGCAGTGCGCCATGCTGGCCGCGGCCTGCGCGTTACGGTCGAGGATCGCGAGGATGTGCTCGGCCATCTCGATGTCCGGGGTGCGCCATGAGAACTGGATACGCGCAACCCGCTGCGGCAGGTTGTCGGCGGTGGCCTGACCGTCGCTCAAAATCGCGTCAGAGAAGCTCCAGCCGCCCGTTGCGGGCAGCATCGAGTCGAGCATGGTGCGCGAGGCCGTGTACATCTGCATGAGCGCCACGTTGGCTCCCGGAGCGCGCGCTGCAGAGTGCGAGGCGGGGATCGGCGAATTGGGGTTCGCGCTCGAGATCTGCCACGTCTCGGGCTCATCGCAGATGAAGGAGTACACCTTGCTGTAGTACGCGCCGCACTGCGTGTCCCAGCGGGCCGTGTTGCAGAGCGGGAGCATGTAGAAGGGGTGGAACGACACGATTGCGTCTGCGTCGTCGTAGTAGCCACGCAGCCCGTGCACCACCTTCGAGCCGTGCATCTTCTCGGCCGGCTCACCCGTGTACTTCAGCGTGCCGCCGATGCCGTGCGCGGTCATCGCGTGCTTCGTGGCGAGCACACCGGCGAGCGTGGAAATGCCGAGCACGGAGTGCGGATCGGTGTGGCCGGGGGCGAAGCGGCTGAGCCCCTCGCGCGGCGTCTCCGAGGTGGTGGCAGCCTGGCTGTTGCCCGGCACTGCGTCGTACTCCGCGTAAGTGAGGAGCGTCGGCCCGTCACCGTTCGACCAGACTGCGCTGAAGGCCGTGGGCATCCCCGCGGAGCCGTCCTCCACTTCGAAGCCCTCCTCGCGGAGGCGGGCAACGTACCACTCCTGCGAGCGATACTCTCGCCAGGCGGGCTCGGCGAGCTCCCAAATGTGGGTGTGCCACTCGGTGAGCTCGGTGAGGTGTTCGTCGATCCACGCCTGCGCGGTGCGCTTGGCCTCGGCGGTGAGTGCGGTCACGATGTGTCCTTTCGGGTGAAGCGGGTGTGACAGGAAATGAATGAGTGCGGGTGCAGCACGGGCCGCCTCCCAATGTGGAAGACGGCCCGCCTGCTGCACCGGGCTATGCGGGGGTGTTGACGGGCGACTCGGGCCGGCCAGTCTGCGCGAACGTGACGGCGTTCGCCGCCTGAACGCGCACGTACTCGGCCTCGGTGAACGAGGAGAAGTACGCGATGTGCGGGGTGAGTACGACGTCGTCACGGCCCAGGAGGGGGTGGTCTGCCGCGGGCGGCTCCTGGTCGAGCACGTCGAGTGCCGCGGCCGAGAGCTGCCCCGAGTCGAGCGCTGCCGCCAGGGCCGCGCTGTCGATGAGGCCGCCGCGTGACACGTTCAGCACCACTGCCCCAGCTGGCATCGCGGCGATGAACTCGGCGCCCACGAGATGCTCCGTGTCCGGCGTGAGCGGCAGATGCAGCGAGAGCACGTGTGCGCTGTCGCGCACGTCGACGAGCTCCGCCCGCCGAATGCCGAGCGCCTCAAGGTCGGCGCGCACCTCTGGGGTGTCCGGGAGGAACGGATCGTAACCCACGATCCCGCCGAAGAGCGGGCCGGCAACCCGAGCGAACTCACGCCCGATCTTGCCGAGGCCAACGATACCGAGCTGCAGTTCGCTCAGCCGGGGCGGGGCCACAGCCGCGCGCTCGTTCCACCGCTCGGGGGTGGCCGAGCCCAGGTAGAACGGCAACTGGCGCGTGGCGTGGAGGAGCAGTGCCAGCGCGTGCGTTGCGACTTCTTCCGTTGCGGCGCCCGGCACATTGGTCACCCAGATCCCGCGCTCGCTCGCGGCTTCGAGGTCGACGAAGTCGAACCCCATCGACATCAGCGCGATGAGCTTCAGCTTCGGCAGTGCCTCGATGATCTCGCGCGTGATGGGCGCGTAGCCGAGCAGCAACACCTCCGCATCACGGGCTCCCGCGATGATCGCGGCGGGGTCCCGCGTCTCGAGCACGCGGACCTCGTAGCCCGCTGCCTCGAGGAGCGCGACGCCCGCAGAGACGTCAGTATCGTCGGTGTCCGTGTAGACGGCGAGCGGGCTCACGCTGCTGCCGCCGATCCCAGGTCGAAGGAATCCTGCGGCAGGTGGATGAGCTGCAGCCCACCACGCGCTACGGCGGCCTCGACAGCGGTGGCGAGCTCGGCGGCGTTCGCCACGCGCTGCCCGGCACCACCGAATGCGGTGGCCACGGCGGCCCAGTCGGGCTGAGTCAGCACCACTCCGACGGGCGCGATGCCCGCGTCGACCTCGTTCTGCTTGATCTCGGCGTAGCCGCCGTTGTCGACCACGATGACGGTCACGTCGATGCCCTGCTCAACAACGGTGATGAACTCCTGCATGGAGAACATCAGTGCACCGTCTCCGAGCACCGTGAACGCCGGGCGCTCGGGTGAGGCGATGCGCGAACCGATCGCGGCGGGCAGACCGTAGCCAAGGGTCGCGTAGGTGCCCATGTACGGCGTCGAGTTCGGCACCCGCGCGGTAATCGCGTTGAGGAGACCCCAGTAGGCGATCTGCGAGGAGTCGGTTGAGACGATCGCGTTGTCCGGCAGCACACTCGCGATGAGCTCGCCCAGCCCAGTGTTCACGGGATCGAGCTCCGCCGACTCCGCACGCACCGCTGCACGGCTCGCCACAACGCTCGCGGCGGCAGTCTCGGCAGCGGCTTCGCGCGCTGACAGGTCCTGACTCCCGAGCGCCTCAGCGATCGCGGCAAGCGCTGCGGCGGCGTCAGCCACGATCCCAATCTCTGCGGTCTGGTTCTTCTCGATCTGCGTCTCGAGCAGGTCGATTCGGATCACACGGCCCCGCGCCTCAAGCGCGTCGACCCAGAGCTCCGCCTCGCCGAGCTTCGCCCCGACAACGAGAAGCACGTCCGCGTCACGTGCGCGATTTCGCGCGGCTGCGAGCCGCAGGTTCGAGCCGAGCGCGAGCGGGTGCGTCTCATCGAGCACGCCCTTCGCGTTGAGCGTGGTTACCACGGGGGCGTTCAGCCGCTCGGCGAGCGCTCGCAGCTCCGCAGCCGCACCGCGCGACCCGCCGCCCGCGAGAATCACGGGGTCCTGCGCTCCCGCGAGGGCTGCGGCCGCCGCGGCAACCACGTCCGCGCTGGGATCCGCGACCGGGGCGAACTCCCGCGCCTCGAGCGCGGCGGCGGGGACCTCGTCTCCGATCTCCTCCTCGAGGAGGTCGAGCGGCACCTCGATGTACACCGGCCGGGGTCGGGTGGTGGCGAACAGTTCGAACGCCTCGTGCACCGCGGCGACCGCTTCGATGGCGGTCTGCACGCGACGCGCACGCTCGACAATCGCGGCGGCGGCGCTCAGCTGATCCTTCGTCTCGTGGAGCGTCCCCACATCGGCGAACTCCTTCCCGCGGGCGGGGCCGGGAGCGAGGATGATCATGGGGCGCGACTCCGCGTACGCGGTGCCCGCCGCGCTCAGTGCGTTCAGGAGGCCCGGGCCACTCGTCGTGATGACCACGCCTGGCTTGCCCGTCTGGAGCGACCAGCCATCGGCTGCGTAGCCCGCGCCCTGCTCGTGCCTGGACGTGACCGCGCGAATGCCAAACTCCGCAAGCGGGCGATAGAACTCAAGGTTATGGGTGCCCGGGATCCCGAACACAGCGTCCACGCCGTAGTTCTTGATCGTCTCGATGACCAGCCACCCGGTCGTGCGCTTTGCGGTCGTCTGCGCCGTCATGGTTACTCCCCCTCCGCACGGAACTTCACTGCGCCATCAACCCAGGTCTCGCGGACCGGGATCGCGGCGATCTCTGCACCATCAATGTCGAGCGGGTTCTGCGCCAGCACGACGAAGTCGGCGCGCTTGCCCACCTGGAGCGAGCCAAACTCGGCCTCGCGGCCGAGCGTCTTCGCACCCTCGAGCGTGTGGCCGCGCAGCGCCTCCGCCGCCGAGATGCGCAGCGAGTCTTCGCCGAGCTTGTGGCCGCGGCGGGTCACGCGCGTCACCGCTGCCTGGATTGCCTCGAGCGGGCGGGGCTCAGCGACGGGCGCGTCCGAGGAGATGGTGATCGGCACGCCAGCGTCACGGAACTCACCGAGCGGGTTGAAGCGCTCACCGGGGGTGCCGATCGCCTGCTCCACGCCCTCGCCCCAGTTGTAGTAGTGCTGGGTCTGGTTGACCGGGCGGATGCCGAGCTCCGCCATGCGGGTGATGTCCTCGGGGGTGGGCAGCCCACAGTGCTCGATGCGGTGTCGCGCGTCACTGTCCGGACGATCGGCGAGTGCCTGCTCGATCGCGTCGACTACCATCTTGATTGCGATCGGCGACTGCGCGTGCGTGGCCGTCTGAAGACCGGCACCGTGCGCCTTGCGCACGAGCTCGGTGTACTCGCGGGGCTCGTGGTACAGCTGACCGGTGCGGCAGGGATCGCCGAGGTAGCCGTCGGGGAAGTACGCGGTCCACCCGCCCAGGGTGCCGTCCGCGTAGAGCTTGATACCCGCGGCCGAGAGGAACGCGTTGCCGAAGGGACCGGTGAAACCGAGGTCGACCACCTGGTCAAGCAGGTGTGAGAGGAAGTACATCGAGACGCGCATGTTGAGCGCACCGCGATCCGCCATCTCGAGGTAGGCAGCGAACTCGCGCTTCGACACCTGCGCATCGCCGATGGCGGTCACACCTCCGCGCAGGAACTCCTGCTGCACGAGATCCAGCTGACGCTGGTGCTCAGCGGGCTCATCGCCGAGATGGAAGTTGGGGCCGTGGTGGCCCACCTTCACGCCGTGCAGGCCGGTGAGCACGTTACAGGCGGCGTCCGAGAGTTCACCGGTCAGCTCGCCGTCCGCGTCGCGGAAGAACTCGCCACCCTCGGGGTTCGGGGTGTCCTTCGTGACGCCGAACTTTTCGAACGTGAACGAGTTCACGACACCGCCGTGGCCGGAGGCGTTCATGATGTAGACCTCGCGGTCGGTGGCGATCTGGTCGAGCTCGTGGCGGGTGGGGTGGCGCTGCTCGGCGAGATTGCGCTGCTCGTAGCCGAAGCCGCGAAGGGGCACACCGGCGGGCAGCTGCTTCGCGGCCTCGCGCATCAGCTCGATGATTTCGGGAATGTTCGCTGCCTTCGCCGGGGTGATGTCCACCCAGGTGAGCAACTGCCCGTACATGAGGGGGTGCGCGTGCGCGTCGACGAAGCCGGGAACGATGGTGGCTCCGGCGTGGTCGACGCGCACGGGCGTGAGGCCCGCGCTCGCCGCCACCTGCTCGCACTCGGCGAGCGTGCCGACCGCGAGGATCATGCCCTCGGCGGTGAGCATGGCTTCCGCCTCGGGCCGACTCTCGTCGACCGTCAGGATTCGCTCGGCGGTGACAATCGTCGGAGCCGAGTTGCGTGCGTCATAGGTGGCGAGCGAGCGCATAGTGCTTACTTTCCTTCGGTGGTGGGAACTGCGGTGGTGTCGAGCCGGGGCCGGAAGGATCCGGTGACCGGCGCGGTGTCAGAGTGCTGCGGCGCGAAGAACACGCCGAACAGGGCGACGGCCGAGAGGAGGCCGTAGAACGCGATGACCGACCAGAAGTTGCCGGTTGCGTTCAGCAGGGCGGTCGCGATCGCGGGCGAGAGACCGCCCCACACTGCCGCACCGACGCCGTAGGAGAGCGACATCGAGGTGTAGCGAGCCTGCGGGCGGAACATCTGCGTCATGATCGTCGAGAGCGGGGCCCATGCGCCGCTCAGCGCGAGGCGCAGGACGGAGACGAAGAGGTAGATCATCGCAACGTTGTGGCCCTCGATGAAGAGGACGAGCGGCACGACCGCGGCGAACGAGCCGGCGATGCCGAGGTACATGACCCACTTGCCGCCGATCTTGTCGCCGAGCAGGGCGAGTGGCAGAGTGACCAGCGCTTCAACGAGCGAAGCAATCGTCATCGCACCGAGGATCGTTTCATACGGCAGCCCGACCTCGGGGCTCGTGGCGTAGCTCTGCACGAAGGTGGTTGCCACCACGTAGCCGCCGGAGGAAATCGCAACGATGCAGAAGCCGAGCAGGATCGGCCACCAGTTGTTCTTCAGCGCGAAGAGGAGCGGCGTCGACTGCTGCTGGCCGCCCACCTTCTCCTCGAACACCGGCGTCTCCTCAACGCGGTAGCGCACCCAGATGCCCACGAAGATGAGCACGATGGAGAAGAGGAAGGGAATGCGCCAGCCCCACGAGAAGAGCACGTCGTCACCCATGAGCGCGAGAATCCAGAACGCTCCGGAGGACATGAGGGCGCCGAGCGGGTTACCGATCTGAGTAAAGCCGCCGTAGAAGTTCTTGAACTTCGCCGGGGCGCTCTCCACCGCCATGAGGCTCGCGCCGCCCCACTCGCCGCCCACTGCGAGTCCCTGGCAGATGCGGAGCACGATGAGCAGGATCGGGCCCATGATGCCGATCGTGTTGTAGTCGGGCAGTACGCCCACGAGGGTGGTGGCCACGCCCATGAGCAGCAGCGTGATCGTCAGCGCCGGCTTCCGGCCGATCTTGTCGCCGATGTGGCCAAAGATGATGCCGCCGAGGGGACGCGCGAAGAACGCCACGGCGTAGGTGCCGAACGACGCGAGCGTCGCCATGCCCCGGTCAAGCTCGGGGAAGAACACCACGGGGAACACGATCGCTGCGGCGGTCGCGTAGACGTAGAAGTCGTACCACTCAATCGTGGTGCCGACCATGGCCGCGAAGCCGGATCGGAGCGCGCGCCGGTGCGTGAAGACCGGCGCGCTGGCTGTGGACGATGACATGCAAAGCTCCCTTGCTCAACTGGGTGCGCCGCGAGAACTCAGACGACGGGTGCGGCGCGCACCTTGAACTGTAGGACGAATTTGCCTGAGCCGCATCCGCGAAACATCACCCAACTCGCCGATTCACGAACGTTTTGCGCGCAAATTCGGCAACACCTTCGGCGCAAGTCCGCCAACAAGCACGTTGTGCGATCTTTATGCGCACACTGCTTCGCATTCGCGCGTATCCTGGGCCTACGCCCACAGTGTGTGCGCACCGAGGCGCTCACCACGAAAGGATGGCGGCATGACGCAGCCCGCAGCGCCCCGACGTGCGCACCCGCGCGAGTCCGGCTTCGACAGCGTGGACGCGGCACTCATTCGCGCCCTGCAAGAGGACGGCCGCGCATCGATCCACGACCTCGCCGAGACCCTCGACATCTCGCGGGATGCCGCGTCGCTGCGGTTGCGGCGGCTCATCGAGCAAGAGGGAGTGCGCGTCGTTGCGGCCCTCGACCCGCACTTCGCGGGGCACCACGTACTCACCCACGCTGCCGTCACCGTGGACGGTCCACTGCGCCCCGTCGCCGATCGCATCGCGGCGATGCCCAACAGCGTGTTCGTGTCACTGACGAGCGGCAGCATGCCGCTCGTGTTCGAGTCGCGGCACCGTGACTCAGCTGAACTCCACGAGGTCCTCGACGCGGTGCGGGCGATCCCGGGAGTCCGCTCGCTGCTCGTCACCACCTACGTTGACGTGCTGAGCGGGTTCTTCGTGGCGGATCGACGCAGCCCCGCCACGATCGACGAACTCGACACCGAACTCATCCGGCTCCTCCAGCGCGATGGCCGCATGAGCTTTCGGGCGTTGGGAGACGCCGTGCATCTCTCACCCTCGTCGGTGCGGGCGCGCGTCAATCGACTCGTCGAGGCCGGCGTGATCCGCATCTCGGCGATCACCTCGGGGCAGCTCACGCGATCGCGCATCGCGATCGGGCTCGGGATCTCCGTGCGGGGCGACGCCGCCCCCGTTCGCGAGTTCCTACTGCGCTCCCCCGACGTCGACTTCGCGGCGCGCACACACGGCCGATTCGACTACGTGGCAACGCTCGAGGGTCCCTCCGCCGCCCATCTGCTGCGCGCCACGGAGGAGCTCCGCTCACTGCCGAGCGTCAGCGCCATCGAGTCATGGGCGCACTACGACATCGTGAAGGAAAACTACGAGCGCGCAATCGAGCGCGCCGTGGGCGGCAACAGCGGCTGGCGAGGAGCCGAAGGCTAACGCAACCCGTATGGCGAGTTAGCCACTAATGGCGCGCTGCACGCGGCTGAGCGAGATGTTTTCGTGCACGAGCACACCCGAGCTGGTGCGCTGCTCAAAGTGGTAGCCCATCTTGCCCTGCGAGAGCATGCCGATGAGGTACGGCTCGTCGGAGTTCCACATGATCCATGTGTTCTGCCCCGCGGCGTTCTTACCGAGGAAGGTGATCTCGATGTCACGATTCCCGATGCGCTGCACGCTGGGTGCGAGCAGGTCGTTGGAGAGGGCGACACCGCCGGCCCCCGCATGCTGCATCTCACTCATGCCATGATCCTAGCGAACCAATCTCAGAACCGGACAGGGATCGCCGCGAAAACCTCAGGCTCCCGCAAAGAAAGCGTCGGTCGCCCGGGCCAGGCCGTGCAGGTCTGCGACGTGCGCGAGCTCGCGCGCCGAGTGCATCGAGAGGAGCGGCACCCCAACGTCAACCGTGCGGATGCCGAGGCGGGCGGCCGTGATCGGCCCGATCGTCGTGCCACAGGGCACCGTGTTGTTCGAGACGAACTCCTGGGTCGGCACCCCGGCTTCCGCGCAGGCGCGACTCCACAGCGCAGCGCCGTGTGCGTCGCTGGCATAGCGCTGGTTCGCGTTCACCTTGAGCATCGGGCCGTTCCCCGCGAGCGGGCGCACATTCGGATCGTGCTTCTCCGGGTAGTTCGGGTGCACCGAGTGCCCCGCATCCGAGGAGACACACCACGACGCGGCAAGTGCGCGTGCGGCCTCGTCGGCGTTCGCGCCCAGGCCAGCGCGCAGCCGATCAAGCACATCCGCGAGGAAGGGGCCGGCCGCACCCGAGCGGGTCTCCGAGCCCAGCTCCTCGTGATCGAACGCGGCGAGCATCGAGATCGTGCCCGGCGCGGGCTCCGTCTCGAGGAGCGCGACCAGTCCGGCAAACGTGGAACTCAGGTTGTCGAGTCGGGGCGATGCGAAGAACTCGCCGCTCACACCGATCCGCTGCGGCGGCTGCGTGTCGAACAGGCGCACGTCGGCTCCAGCGATGTCGTCTGGGGAAAACGGTGCGGCGGCAACGCCCGCCGCGTTGGCGGCATTCGCTGCGGCATCGGCGAGCACGCCGGCAACCGTGACACCGTTCGCGCTGTCGCCGACGGCGAGCACCGGCTGCGTGTGCCGCTGCTTGTTCAGTGCGAGGCCTGTGTTTGCTTCACGATCCAGGTGAATCGCCAGCTGCGGGATCCGCGCGATCGCGCCCGTGCACACGAGATGCTCGGCGCCATCGCGGGTGACCACGCGTCCGGCGATGCCCAGATCCCGATCGAGCCACGAGTTGAGCAGCGGACCACCGTACACTTCGACGCCAGCCTGAGCCCAGCCATCGGCACGGAAGTCGGGGTGGGGCTTCAGCACGAAGCCCGGTGAGTCAGTGTGCACGCCGAGCACCCGAACGGGGCTCGTCGCGGTAAGGTCTGATCCGGCCCGCCACGCGATCACGGCGCCGTCGCGCACCACGAAGCCTGCGCCACCCGCGGCGAGCGGCGCCCAGGCGGCGCCCTCATCGTGGACGGCGAAGCCGGCGTCGGTGAGCAGCTCAGCGACGCGCCCCGCCGCGTGGTACGAGGTGGGCGCAGCCGTCACGAAGTCGGCAAAATCACTGATGTAGGCGTCGAGATCACGCAGCAGGCCGGTCATGACTAAGCTCCCTGCGCGTCGTCCGCGGCCTGCGGGGCCACGAAATCGTCGGCGAGCTGGGCAAGCAGACGCGCACCGAAGCCGGTCGAGCCCGCCGTGCGCCACAGGTCATCGCGTTCGACCTCCATGGTCGGCGCAATGTCGAGGTGCCCCCAGGGGAAATCAGCAACGAACTCGTTGAGGAAGAGCGCTGCGAGGATCGCGCCGCCGTAGGGGCCGCCGATGTTCGACAGGTCGGCCACGTTCGACTTCAGCTGGTCGCGGTAGCGGTGATCGAGCGGCAGCGGCCAGACCCGCTCATCGGTCGCCTCAGCGGCGGCCTTGAGCTGTGCGGCGACATCGTCGTTGTTCGCGAGCGTCGCAGCGGTGCCGAGACCCAGTGCCGCCATGGCGTTGCCCGTGAGGGTCGCGATGTCGACGATCGCGTCCGGGCGACGCTCCTCCTCAGTCGCGAGCACGAGGCCGTCGGCCATCACGAGGCGCCCCTCGGCGTCGCTGTTCTTCACCTCGACGGTCTTGCCGCCACGCATGGTGAGCACGTCGCCGATCTTCGTCGCGGTGCCGGAGAGCATGTTGTCGGTGCACATGAGCCAACCGGTCACGGCCGACTGCACGCCGAGCTCGCGGAGGGTGAGCATGGCGGCAAACACCGATCCCGCGCCCATCATGTCGAGCTTCATGCTGCCCATCGAGTTCGCGGGCTTCAGGCTGATGCCGCCCGAGTCGAACATGATGCCCTTGCCGATGAGGGCGAGGTGCGGAGTCGCGTCGTTCGCACCCTCGGGCACGTAGCGAAGCTTGATCATGCGCGGCTCGTCAGTGCTGCCGGCGTTGACGCCGAGCAAACCGCCCGTGCCGAGCTCGACGAGCGCGTCGCGGTCAAAGATCTCGACCTCGAGGCCGTACTCGGGGCCAAGCTTCGCCGCGAGTTCCGCGAACTTCTCCGCGGTGAGGTGTCGGGGCGGCGTATTGCCAAGGTCTCGGGAGATCGCAGCGGCGCGCGCGAGCACGATTGCGCGGTCGACGCCCTCCTGCGCGGCGGCGCGGTCACCCTCGGCGACACCCAGCGTGAGGCTCTCAAGTCCCACGTGCTTCGACTCGCCCTTCAGGCTCTCGAAGCGGTAGCGGGCGAGCAGTGCGCCCTCGGTTGCAGCGAGCGCGGCGTCGCGCGCCGGGATCTTCTCGGAGACCACGGCGGCGAGATCGATGGCGAGGTGCGCGGCTTCGCGGGCGGCGCGGGTGAATGCCGCAACGGCGTCGCGCAGATCAGCGCTCGTGGCGAGGCCCGCCCCGGTGCCGACGAGCACGCGCAGCTGCGCCCCCGGCAGCACGAGCGTCTGGTTCTTTGCCCCGGTGAACCCTGCTGCGGCGAGCGCGTCGCGCGTCTGGCCCGCGAGGCAGTCGCACGTGGGCAGTTCGCCCTCGGCTGGCACGAAGCACGCGCGCGCCGGTGCGGCCTCGACCGCAGCGGCGTCGGCGACGGCGACGTCAACCGAGCGGTTCAGAGAAGGGACGGGATCGAAACTGGAATCAATCACAACGGTCATGTCTCCAGCCTATCCCTGGCTGCTGCGCGCGTGGCGGGAGCGCGCAGCCACTTCCTGAACCGCTCGGCGAGCATCCGGTCTAGTCGACCGCGAGCGCGGCCACGGGCGAGACCCGGATCGCGCGGCGCGCTGGCGCCACCGCCGCGGTCACCGCGAGCGCGAAGCCGAACACCACAACGCCCGCCACGATCGGCCACGGGATCGACGGCGCGGCAAAACCGACCTGCGAGCCAACGAGCGACTGTGCGGCGACCCAACCGTAGAACGCGCCGAGCACCACACCGAAGCCGAGCGCGGCGAGCGTCATCTGGCAGCTCTCCGTGATCACCATGCGGCGCACCTGGCCACCGGTGAAGCCCAGTGCGCGGAGCAGGCCGAGCTCGCGGGTACGCTGCAGCACGCTGAGCGACAGGGTGTTCACCATGCCCACCGCGGCGATGATCGCAGAGAACCCGACGAGTCCGGTGAACACGGCCGTGGTCACGGCAAGCGTCTGCGCGAGCGCTGCTTCGAGCGCGGGATCGTTGTCGAACGCCTGCAGGGTCATCGCGGCATAGGTCTCGAGCGCTACGGCGAACATCGTGACGAGCGTCACGCCGATCACCAGCCCGATTGTTGACCGCGAGCTGCGCTCGGGGAAGCGCACGGCGTTCGCCGCGGCCAGGCGCCCGGTCGGCCCCGCCCCAAAGATCTTCCCGGTGAGGCGCAGGATCGGCGGCATGATGACGTGCGCGCCGAGCGCGATCCCGGTGAAGGAGAACAGCCCCCCGAAGAACGACACAAACAGTGCGATCGGCGTGGTGAGGCTGAGGAACAGGCCGAGCGCAATGAGCACGACGCCAAGCAGCACCAGGATGATCGCCCACACGGTGCGGCCAGTGCGGCCACGCGAGGCCTCAGGGCGCAGCTCGACCGCGGCGCCGGTCGCGGCAATCGGCGAGACCGATCCCACGCGGCGGGATCCTGCCCAGGCGGCCGCCCAGGTGGTGAGCGCCACAATCACGATCGCGCCGAGCGCGAGCGGATCGAAGAGCGGATAGTCGCGTCCCGCAGGCAGCCAGCCGAGGCTCGGACCCCACGTGACCACACCGATAACCAGCGCCTCTGCGAGCACCCAGCCGATTACCGCGCCGAGCGCGCCCATCGCGAGCCCCTCGGAGGCGACCTTGCTGCGCACCGCGCGCGAGCTTGCACCCACGAGGCGCAGCAGCGCGATCGTGCGGGTGCGCCCCGCGATGATCGTGGCGAAGGTGTTCGCGGTGACGATCGCACCAACGTAGAGGGCGATGATGATGAAAACGGTCGACACCATCAGGAGCGTCATGCGGAAGGTGCCCGAGCCCTCAATCAGTGCGGGATCGAGCGCCGCCCCCATCACCCCGGTGCCGAGGATCAGCGTTGCGGCGAACAGGGAGCTGAGCGCCGCGACAACGACCGTCGCACCGTGTTCACGGATTCCGGCTCCGGTTTTCATGCCGCGACCGCTTCCAGGCCGAGCATCGTCTCGGAGATCTGCTCGGGTGTCATGGCCCCGCGATCCGACACGATGCGGCCGTCGGCGAGGAACAGGATTCGGTCGGCGTGGCTCGCCGCGATCGGGTCATGAGTCACCATTGCGATGCTCTGCCCCTGCTCGACGACGGCGGCGCGCAGCAGGCCGAGCACCTCGCGGCCGGTGCGGGAGTCGAGCGCGCCGGTCGGCTCGTCCGCAAAGATCACGTCGGGCTGGGTGGCGAGGGCGCGGGCGATCGCCACCCGCTGCTGCTGTCCGCCCGAGAGTTCGTGGGGGCGGTGCGAGGTGCGGCCAGCGAGGCCGAGCGCCTGCACGAGCGCGTCGATTCGCTCGCGGTCAGCAGCGGGCACGCTGCGTCCGTCGAGCTCGAACGGCAGCCGCAGGTTGCCCATCACGTCAAGGGTAGGAACCAAGTTGAATGCCTGGAACACGAAGCCGATCCGGCGCCGGCGGAGCCGCGTGAGTTCCGCATCGCCGAGGTGGGTGATCTCGTCGTCGCCAAGCCAGACGCGCCCCTCGGTCGGGGTGTCGAGGCCGGCCATGACGTGCATGAGGGTCGACTTGCCCGAGCCTGATGGCCCCATGATCGCGGTGAACTGCCCGCGCCGAATGCCGATCGACACATCGTTGAGGGCGGTGACGCGGTGGTCTCCGGCGCCGTAGTGCTTGCTGAGGTTCGCGACTCGCGCCACGAGGCCCATATCGCTCGGTTGAATGTCCATGCTTCGAAGTTACGAGGGCATGCGCCTGGCGGGATCGCCCCCGGGTACCATCCGCGTCGTCCCCCGGTGCCGCCGTTGTCCGGGCGCCGCGCGCACGGGATCGTCCCGCGGTGCCGCTCGCACACCCACGCAGCCAAAACTATATGCACGGGAATACAGTTGCGCCGCGGGCGTTGCACCCAGCATGAGAGCATTCGGATTCCTGTCCTTCGGGCACTACGGCCCCGTCCCCGGGTCGCGCGTGCGCACCGCGGGCGACATGCTGCGCCAAACGATCGAACTCGCGGAGGGCGCCGACGAGATCGGCGTGAACGGCGCGTACGTTCGCGTGCACCACTTTGCACGCCAGGCCGCATCACCAATCCCCCTCTTGACGGCCATGGCCGCGCGCACCCAGCGCATCGAGGTCGGCACCGGCGTGATCGACATGCGCTACGAGAACCCGCTCTACCTCGCGGAAGAAGCGGCGGCGCTCGACATCATCGCGGGCGGCCGACTGGCGCTCGGCGTGAGCCGGGGATCCCCCGAGACGGCAGTGCGTGGCTACGAGGCGTTCGGCTACACGGGCTCCGAGGATCCGCGCGGCGCCGACATCGCGCGCGACAAGTTCGACCTCTTCATGCGCGCGATCGAGGGCGAGGCACTCGTCGACAGCGACCCGAACATGGGGCCGCTCGGCCGGCTCGCCATCGAGCCGCAGTCGGCCACCCTCCGCGATCACGTCTGGTGGGGCGCCGGCAGCATCGACACTGCCCGCCAGACCGGCACTGCAGGCCTCAACCTCATGAGTTCCACCCTGCTGACCGAGGCAACAGGTGAGCCGCTGCACATTCTGCAGGCCCGCCAGATCGACGAGTTCCGCACCGCATACAAGGAGGCTGGCCACACCGGTCGCCCGCGCGTATCGGTGAGCCGCAGCGTCTTCCCCATTGTGAACGAGCAGGACGAAATGTACTTCGGTCTGCGCGGCCGCGATGGGCAGGATCAGATCGGGATCATCGATGGTTTCCGTTCGACCTTCGGGAAGACGTACGCGGACACCCCCGACAAGCTCATCGAGCAATTGCTCGCCGACGATGCGGTGATGTCGGCGGACACGCTCATGCTCACGATCCCGAACCAGCTCGGTGGTGCTTATTCATTGCACATCTTGGAAGCGTTCGCGCAGCATGTGGCTCCCGCACTGGGGTGGAAGCCAAACACAGAAGGACCCGTTGAGGGGTATCCAATCTGATATTAAAAGTGAGGGCTTTGGCTCTCTGGGGGCTGATTTTCTTGGTTGAATCAGCCCCTATTTTTATGGGTGTGCGCACATGTCAAATACGCGCTCTGACCAGGCTTTATGCAAATTCACGCACTCTATTCGCCCTCAAAAGTCTCTGATGTTGATATTAGAAAGTGAGCAACACGGCTCAGCTAAAACAACCAAGGAGAACACTATGTTCAAAGCATCAGAAAGCCCATTCATATTTATGACTCTCGTAGCCAAGGCAGCAGGAGAGCAGCAAGTTAAGAGCGACTTTGAGACAAAAGCGCCAAAACTCACCAAGGACGGAAAACAGCAGTTCATTACAGGGCTGAAAGCCTTGAACCACGAGAACGGGCAGATTACTCGCGAGCAGCAGAATGTAAGCCTTTCAGTGCTCTCACCTGTTGATCTTGCGCCCGGTGTTATGTATGTCGCCGCCGGAGAAATTCAGGTAGTTCCATATGTGGCAACTAATGGGCGCATCGGCTACTCAATCACCGCGACAACAGTTAAGCCTCTCAAAGCTGGGAGCGCAGAATAATGGCGCACCTATGTAGAACCCTCAAAGAATTCGATGACCACTTGATGAGCATGAAGCTACGCGGGCAAATCGTTGATACATCTTTGTGCAATTGCTTTCTCGGCGCTGTCGGACTGATCCCCGAGATTCGTGAGCCTCTACCCACTCGCGAATTTGAGACTGATGGCAAGGCTCTGGAAGAGCCGCGGCAGCCGATTGAAGACCTCGCAACAGAATGGGCGGCGTTCAAAAATGGCGAAGCTAAGTAGCTTTTACAGCGATACAACGCCTGAGATTTTCAGGAAGCCCCCGCAGCCCTGGGAGCGTGTTCGTGTCGTTGATTGTGCGGCAGAGTTTGGCGCTGGCACTTCTACGGAGTATGTCAGGAAGCTGGCGCGACGCTTAAACATCAAGACGCTAAATATTGACGGGTATGCATGGCTGACCGTTGAAGATGTGGCGGTTATGCGGGACTGGCACCGGCACAATGCGCACAAGCTATAAACCTGAATGCAACGGGTGGGCGAATACGAGGCGCGCACGAACACGCTGAGCGACTGACTCGACCGCAGGGAGAGGCAGAGAGCGGAGGCGAGTGAGAGCAACCCGAGTAGGCGAATACCCGTTGCACTCAGGCGCGTAGCGCCTGAGAAGTGGGGGCGAACGCATGTTCGTATAGTTTCCCCCCACTTATGAGACAACAACAAAAACGCCGAGACTACGGCATTAATTCAGCCTCAGAGCTTTGAGGCACGAGACAGAAAGCAGGGCACACCCCCGCAGAAATACAGGAGTAAGGCAATGGCGAAGAATTCAGAAAGTTGGAAGAAAGAAACCGACACGACAGAATCCCGCAGCTGGGTGGGCACTCTCTCCGCAGCCCTCTACACCCGCGAGCAGATTATTGAGGCGCTGGAACCCTACGCCGCATATGTGGGGCAGATGGAACGCGGCGAAGAACGCACAGAGAAGAACCCCGAGGGCTTCTTACACTTCCACATCTACATCGAGCACACGCACCAAATACGCCGCAGCACACTACGGAACAAGCTACGCGGAGACTGGCGCACTCGATACGGCACAAAGCGCGACGCTTACACATATTGCACCAAAGAGCGCACCCGTGAGCCTGGCATTGAACGCTTAGAAAAAGGTTCCATTGACCTGGACACAACGCAGGGCAGACGCACCGATTTAGACGCGATGAAAGACGCGATTCTCTGGCAGAACAAAACCCCCGATGATGTGATTTTGTCGCACGGTGGGGCATGGCGCTACGGGAAGCACCTCGAAGACCTCCAACACGCTAAGCAGAGAGCCGCAGCAAGGGGCACAACGCGCGAGATTGCAGCCGGCTACATCTGGGGCGCTACTAACGCTTTTAGAACGCGTATGACGCTGGAAGCCTACGGTGCTGAAAATGTGTATATCGCTAACACAGCCCGCACGCATCCATTTGATGACTACCAAGGCGAGAGCGTTCTATTGCTGACCGGCTTTGATTCCAGGAGCATGAAAATGGGCAGACTGGCGGAGATTCTTAGCCCTTTCAGCAAGACGCTGGAAGCGCGATTCAGGAATAAACCCGCGTGCTTTACCACTGTCGTGATTTCAAGCGCATACCCGTGGGAGTCGCAATATCAGGCGGAGAAAATCGCGGAGCAAGAAGAGCGCATTGAGCTAACGGAATCCATTGGCACATTTGAAGAAATCACCCGAGCGGGCGAGTTCATCGACCACACAGACCAAACCAAAGCAGAGGCGCGCAAGCCTCTACATGAACAAGGAGCAAGACAATGAAGAAGAAAGGAATTTTAGCCGCAACACTCGCGGCACTAATTGCAATAGGTGGAGCAACAGCAGCACACGCAGCGGCACCGGTTCCAACTACATGCAACAGCAACGGCGTTGCTAAGTCGGTGCATCTCACCGGGAAGACGCACGCGAACGGCTCAGCTGAAATCTTGATGACTTTTCAGAATGGGCAGCAATGCAAGCTACCCGCAATCTGGAAGTAGGTGAGTGCAATGAGCGTTTTTCATAGCTATGCAGACCGAGATTATGAAGCTGGTGAAATTTTTGACCGGGGCGTTAATGATTTTGGTGAAGAGTGGGTTCTAAGAATTCGTCGCGCAGTCAAGGAGGGTGAGCCTATGGATGTGGATACCACGCCTGAGACACTTCTACCTTTTGAGCATTACAAGACCCTTTAACACCAATCCGCAGACCTGGCGGAATTGCACAAGTGAGCCGGTTCGACACTGTTATATTTTACAATCGAACCGGCTTATTTGTGAGCGTTTGCGCCGCTTTGCGCACGCCGTCCGGGGGCGCCCCCGTTCCTTAAATTTGATCATTCCAATGGAATTCAAGCCGTTCTAAAAATGCGTCGTAATCGCGATTCGCACGCCCTCGCAGCCCTTTCTTTACGATGATGCGTTCGATTTCATTCCGCATCAACAACAGTTTTTCCTCTCGCTTTTCATCGACTTGCTTGAACTCGTTCCCGTCTGAGTCATATTGAATCTCCGGAGCAAGTAGAACATCAGCGCCCAGCTTGTTCCAGATTTCAAATGAGTTAGTAAGTTCGCTCTCTTCAAGAGCCTGAGACGCGTAGAAACTCTCGCGCGCCTTCCGCAGTTCTGTGCGCTTCGCTTCGATTTCTTGAACTAATGGAATGAACACGGTGCCCGGAAGTTCCTGAGCTTTGTAAGCCTCTGTTAGCTCCGCGATTTGTATGCCCACTTGTTCCAGCTCCTCAGCCTGATCCCATTCAACAGGTGCAACTGAATCCCGTAGCCCAGCACGCTCAGCGATTTCATGCATTCGCGTATTCATACGCGATAGAAGTGCAGATTGAACAACGTTTTCAAGCTTCAAAGCAGAGATAGAAACATCGCCCGACTTGCATGCATATGTGTCAATCCCTCGGGAGCCAGAAGACAACTGACCATATAGCGGCTTCGCGCATTCACCGCACCACAGTAATCCGGTGAGCATCCAACGACCCTGGCGCACTTTCTTACGGCTTCGCTTTTCTAATGCAGCCAGAGCCAACGCCCTATCTTCCAAGCTGATAAGTGGCTCCCATGTCCCCCGCACCAGCTCCCCTGCGCTATCTGTGAGCGGTTCGCGCCTGTAAGTTCTAATCCCTGCACTTCTCCAACCAATACAAACCTGGCGCACGGTAGTCCAATCCCATGACGACCCGCCCGCCGCAGTTAGCACCCCAGCCCGCTCCCATTCTCGTGCTATCGCGGTGATTGAACTCCCTCGCTGAATCTTCTCGACAGCATCCCGCACCCTGGCGGCTTCCTCTTCTCTGACCGTAATCCCATCCGGCTCCCATCCAAAAGCACGCTGGCGGGTGATCTTTGGCTCTCCTTGCATGGCTCGATGCCTGAAAGCAGCTTTCTGACGCTCTGAAATTCGATCCGACTCCGCAGCATCCACAGTTGCTTTTAGTCGTGCAATCATGCGCCCGTCCGATGTTGATAAATCATCATCACCAGATACGACCGTTCTGAACTCCACGCGCGTTTCATCATGGAGCTGTATCAGGTCTTCAAGCTCTCGAATTCGTCGCGTGAGCCTTGAATTTGAATATGCAATGATGTGCTGAAACAATCCCGCACGCGTGTCCGCTACAAGTTTGTTAAAACCGTGCCGCACCTTCTTCGCGTCAGTCTTCTCACTCGCTCCGATGTCGTTATCTGTATAGACCTCGACCACGGTTAGCCCGTGCCGCGCCGCAAGCTCACGACATAGCTCCTCTTGGCGCGCTACGCCTGTGCCCTCGCCCTCAGCGTCTCGACTGATACGGCAGTAGATAGCGGCGTTGTTCATGGATGTAGTTTAACCGATCCCGAGTCAGCTCGGCCCCGAGTACAACCTGCACGTCATGCAGGCATTCGCGGAGCACGTGGCGCCGGCGCTCGGGTGGAAGCCGAACACGGAGGGCCCGGTGGAGGGCGACGCGGTCTAATCCACCACCCGTCGGGGGAGCCGAGCGGTCACCGGTCGTGCCCAGCCGCCTGCGAACCGCACCGCTGAACACTGACACCGTCGCCAGGGGCGGGGATAGCGAGTCGCTATCCCCGCCCCTGGCGACGTTGCGTTCTGCATCGATGCCGATCAATATAGATACATGTCAATTCAGGCTCCCGCCGAACCAGTTCCAGCGACCCAGCGGCTCTCGCCTCTCGACCGCTGGTTGCCCGTGTGGATTGGACTCGCCATGGCCGCCGGACTCGTCCTCGGCCGGTTCGTCCCGGGCTTGGCTCACCTCCTCTCGCGGCTTGAAATCGCCGGGATCTCGGTACCCATAGGCTTGGGTCTGCTCGTGATGATGTACCCGGTGCTCGCGCGGGTGCGGTACGACAGGGTTGCCGCAGTCACCGGCGACCGAAAACTCCTCGTGTCGTCGCTGGTGCTCAACTGGTGCGTCGGCCCTGCGGTGATGTTCGCCCTGGCCTGGCTGTTCCTGCCTGATCTTCCTGAGTACCGCACCGGGCTCATCATCGTTGGCCTGGCGCGCTGCATTGCCATGGTGGTGATTTGGAATGACCTTGCATGCGGCGACCGAGAGGCAACTGCCGTTCTGGTCGCGATGAACTCAGTGTTCCAGGTGGTGGCGTTCTCTCTGCTCGGCTGGCTGTATCTCAGCGTGCTTCCCAGCTGGCTCGGCCTCGACTCTCAGGGACTCGAAGTATCAATCGGGCAGATCGCGCTGAACGTACTGGTATTCCTCGGTGTCCCGCTCCTCGCGGGTTTCGTCTCTCGCTGGATCGGCGAAAAGCGCCGAGGGCGCGAGTGGTACGAGGAGCGGTTCCTTCCCGGAGTCGGCCCCTGGGCGCTCTATGGTCTGCTCTTCACGATCGTGCTGCTCTTCGCGCTCCAGGGCGACGCGATCACGTCTCGACCGCTTGATGTTGTCCGGATCGCCCTTCCGCTCCTGATCTACTTCGCTGTGATGTGGTTTCTCGGCCTGCTGCTCGGCAAAAGACTTGGATTGGGCTACGCACGCTCGACCACCCTCGCGTTCACCGCCGCCGGCAACAATTTCGAGCTGGCGATTGCGGTCGCAATCGGCAGTTTTGGCGCCACGTCTGGGCAAGCGCTTGCCGGCGTCGTCGGCCCACTCATCGAAGTGCCCGTTCTGATCGGCCTGGTCTATGTATCCCTCTGGGCCGCACGGGCTTGGTTTCATACGAACCCGTACGAGGGGATCCCATCGTGAACCCCTCGAGCACTCCGGAGGACTGCCTCCCGGCGTCATCGCACGCAATGGGTGCTGAGACGGCGGCCGCACTCGCTGACTCGTTGAAGGCGATCGCCGATCCCATTCGGATTCGGATGCTCTCAGCCATCGCAGCTGATCCCCGGGGCGAGTGCTGCGTCTGCGACCTCACCGGCCTCGCTGAAGTGTCGCAGCCAACAATTTCGCATCACCTGAAGGTGCTCCGGGAGACAGGGCTCGTGGTCTCAGAACGACGCGGAACGTGGGTCTATTACCGGATCGCCCCATCTCGTCGCGCGGCGACGGAGGCACTCCTTGAAGTCTTTGCCCCTGCCTTCGTGCGCGAAGATTTGAGACCGCATGAGGGGGGCGAAGGAACTCTGCACACGACGGATGCCCGTCTCTCGCGGCTTGCTGAAGAACTCGGCGAGGAATTCGAAGCGGTCCACACGGACCTCGTCCTGGCCATCGTTCGGGAGTCTCATGTCGGACTGATCCGCGCGGCGAAGCACACAACGCACACGCTCTCACGCACCGGGCACTTCGCGAGGCAACGGCTCTCGGACCTCACCAGGAATCGGGCGACCGGAGTACCTCAGGTGCTCTTCGTCTGCGTGCACAACGCAGGTCGCTCGCAGCTCGCAGCCGCGATACTGAACCGTCTCGCTGGCGGCACGGTCATCGCTCGTTCCGCAGGCTCAGCACCGGCACCGGAAGTCCTGCCCACAGTGCGCTCGCTCTTGCAGCAGATGGAACCCCCGCAGCATGCTGACGAAGCGTTTCCGAAGCCGTTGACTGACGACGCAGTTCGAGCAGCCGATGTGGTCGTGACGATGGGGTGCGGCGATGTCTGCCCCATCGTCCCCGGAACCCGCTACGAGGACTGGACCGTGCCAGACCCGGCGCTTGCCTCCCCAGAAGGCGTGCAGGCAATTCGCGACGACCTCGAGTTCCGTGCTCGCAAGCTCCTCGACACTTTTACAGCAGCTGACCAAAGGAACTCTTCATGAAAACCGCCCAGAAGCCGTCGGTACTCTTCGTCTGCGTCCACAACGCCGGGCGTTCACAGATGGCGGCGGGGTACCTGCGCCACTTCGCCGGGGACAGGATCGAAGTTCGCTCGGCCGGGTCGGTTCCCGCGGAGCAGCTCAACCCCGTTGCAGTCGAGACGATGCGGGAAGAGGGCATCGATATCGCCAGTGAGCTTCCGCAAGCACTCAGCTCTGCGGCCGTGCAGGACGCCGATGTGGTGATCACCATGGGCTGCGGTGATGAGTGTCCGTTCTTCCCGGGCAAGCGCTACGAGGACTGGAAGCTCGATGACCCTGCAGGGCAGGGGCTTGCAGTTGTCCGTCTGATCCGGGACGAGATTCGGGAGAGAATTCGTGCTCTGATGACTGAACTCCTGGGGTAGCCGACGCTGTCAGTTTCCGACTCACTGGGGGTGTTGCGGCGGGCTACACCGCTGAGGGGCGCGCAGCCTCGACCGCGGCACGCAGCTCCTGGCACAGCGCCTCAGCATCTCCCACCGAGAGGTACAGCCGGTCGAAAGGATCGCCTCCCGCAATCGCGACGGTCAGCGCCGGGCCACCCCACGAGTAGTTCCAGTAGTGTCGCTCGCCCTTCGGGTGGAAGGTGCCGGACAACTTGCCGCCCACATCGAGACCGGGGCCGCGCCACCCGGTGGGCACGCGAAGCGGAGCGGGTTCCACCGCCACTTCGGTGATGCGCGTAAGCGGCACCTCGATGCGCCGCCGGAATCCCCACACCTTGTCAATGCCGCGCGGGATCACCACGAGCACGCCATCCTCGATCGTCACCGCGTTCCGATTGCCCATCAGCCCAGCTTTCCGTTCGTGTGCCCGGCCGGATCGGTGCCCGGCGCCCAGATCAGTTCGAAGCGCTCGCAGAGGATCGGCATGTCTGGTGCGAAACCGCGTGGGCTTGCAGCGTAGCTCCGCCAGTAGTGCTCATGGGTGGCGCGCCAATCGGCGAGTGTGCGGTCGCCCTCACCCTCGGAATGTGCATGCTCCGCGGTGACCCGGTCGAACGGTACGGTCGCGAGCGCGGTCGTGCGAATGACGGCCCGAGGCTCCCCCGCCCCGTCAAGAATGATGCTGTAGTCCCCCACCTCGGGCAGCTGCTCCCCGGTGGTCTCAGCGTCCCAGATCGACGTCGCCGTGCCGGTCTTGGTGCCCGCGATCACCAGCCCGAGCAGTTCGTCCGCGTGCGCCGCGGTCGCCCCGAACGGCCACGCGTCGGGAAGCGCAGCGGGGAGCCCGGGCACCTGGACGCGGCAGCGCGCCCAGAACTCCGTGAGACCACTCGAGTCAGCCATGCCCTCCAGCCTAGGCGGATGAGGGTGTCGCCCGCCGCGCTACGCCCCGGGAAGTTACTCCGGACGCAGCGCGAGATACGCCTCACGGAGCGCCGGGTAGTACTGATCAAACCCCGCGCGTTCGGTGTCTTCCGTCGCGGCGATGAGCAGGTCGAGGTAGTACTCCCAGCCCGGCCCAATCTCGCCCACCTCTGCGTCGGCGTCGAGGTGGTGCACGAAGCGCAGCAGGGTGTCGTCTTCGCCGTCCTCCTCGAGAGTGAGGTCGAGCTCCCAGCTGCCGTACTCATCAACGGTGTGCAGCGCGAGCCGGTGCGGCGCTTCGCAGGCGACGATGCGGGCACGGATCGCCGGCTCGCTCTCTTCGAAGCGCATGCGGATGCGCACGCTGCCGCCCGTGCGCGCGTCGCCCTCCCAGGGGCCGAACCAGCGCTCGGTGAGATCGGAATCGGTGAGGTACTCCCACGCCTCCGCGATCGGCAGCGCGAGCGAGCGCACCAGTACGAGGTCGCGTCCGCGCGGCGTCTTGAGCAGCCGTCCGCTGGCGTGCATCGTCATGGGATCCCCATTCTCTCGTGAGGCTTCTCAGCGTACTCGGGGTTGCGTCGCCCCGGGGCGGCTCGCGTACACTCGGGGATGTGAAGCACTAACGCAGCCCTGTTCCGCGCCTGAGGCCGAGGAACGCAGCCCGGTTCGAGCCCCGCTCCCGAGACGCTGCCCTCTCACACCCGGCGGAACCCACGCTCGTTCCGAAAGGCGCCGCATGCACGCGCACCACACCCCTGTTTCCAACACCCCCACACCGTCCGCGCCGAGTCTCGCCGCAGCGGGCCGGGCCGCGTCGCGCGGCGCTGAACTCACCGCGAGCGATCGCGGGCACCTCGCCGTCGCAGGCGTCTCGCACTCGTACCCGGATCGCCGCGTGCTCACCGAGGTGAGCTTCACGGCCGCGCGCGGCGACCGGATTGGCCTCATCGGAGAGAACGGCACCGGCAAGTCAACGCTGCTCGGGATCCTGGCGGGCAACATCACCCCGACCGCGGGCACGGTGACCCTGCCGGGCACCGCTGCACACCCGGCGACCGTGGGGCTCCTTGCGCAGGAACTGCCCTACCCCGCGGACACTCCCATTGCCCAAGTGCTCGATGATGCGCAGGCGCCCGCGCTCGCGGCCCTACACGAGCTCGAACGTCTGGGGGCCGAACTGGCCGCACGCCCCGACGACGCACACGCCGCCGAGCGCTACGCCGCGGCGCTCGCCGAGGCGGAGCGCTCGGGTGCATGGTCCGCTGCGGCGCAGCGCGGCGAGGTGGTCGCCGGCCTCGGGCTCGGTGGGATCCCGGAGTCGCGCGCGCTCGGCACGCTCTCGGGCGGGCAACAGCTGCGCCTCGCGCTTGCCGCGATCCTGCTCGAGGCGCCCGTTGTGCTTTTGCTCGATGAGCCCTCGAACCACCTGGACGACGCCTCGGCGGCCTATCTTGAGCGCGTGCTGCGCGAGTGGCCGGGCATCGTGATCCTCGCGAGCCACGACCGCACACTGCTTGACGCGGTGACGACCCGCATTCTCGATCTCGACCCGCTTCCCCTGCCCGCGCGCGAGCTCGACGATGCGCGGCCAGCGGACGCCACCGGCGGAAGTCACGCAGTGGGAACTCACGCAGGAGCGATCCAGGCAGATCGGGATCCGGGCACGAGCGATCCCGGCGCGGGCTACGGCGCCCGCTTCTGGGGTGTGGGGTACACGGCGGCACGGCAGGCGCGGCGTGCGGAGCTGGCCCGCTGGCGCGAGCGCTACGACGCGGAATCGGCGGAGCTCGCAGCGCTCACACACGAGATCGAGGTGGGGTCGCGCGAGGTCAACCGGAAGCACGAATCGAAGTCGGAGAGCCGCATCACGCGGAAGTTTTACGCGGACAAGGATGCACGGGTCACCGCGCGGCGTGCCCGCAACGCACGCGTGCGGCTGGAGACTCTCGAGCGCGAGCGCGTGCGGCGGCCGCCCGAGCCACTGCGCTTCGCGGGCTTCGAGGCGTCTGGCACCACCCCGCCCGGCACAGAGACCACAGCCGTGTTGCTCGCAGATCGCGCCGCGTTCTCCGGGCGGCTCGCCCCGATCTCACTCGAGATCGAGCCGCGCGGACGGCTGCTGCTCACAGGCCCGAACGGGGCGGGAAAGTCGACGCTTCTCGCGGTGCTCGCCGGACGACTCGCCCCCGAGACGGGCACCGTGCAGCGCCGGGCACGCGTGGGCTTCCTGCCGCAGGAGTTCGCATTTCCCGACCCGTCACGCACGCTCGCAGAGGTGTGGCAGGAGGCACTCAGCCCCGAGCGCGCCGAGGCGACCCCACTCACCGCGAGCGGACTCATTGCCGCGCGCGATGCGGAGCGCGCCGTGGGAGCCCTCAGCGTGGGGCAGCGCCGCCGCTTCGCGCTCGCCCTGCTCATCGCGGATCCCCCGCCCGTGCTGCTGCTCGACGAGCCGACGAATCACCTCTCCCTCACGCTCGTGGAAGAGTTGGAGGCGGCGCTCACCGACTACCCCGGCGCGCTCGTCATCGCGTCACACGACCGCTGGCTGCGTGGCCGGTGGCAAGGCGCAACGCTCGCGCTTACGCCGCCGGGTACGCCCGGCTAAGCGCCGCGGCACGACGTCGCCGCGCGTACAGCACGCCACCCGCGATCAGGTACGCCGCACCCGCAACGAGGAACCAGCCCGCACTCTCCGCACCGCCCAGCTCGGGGATGCCCGTGCCACTGATCGTTTGCGGCGCGCTCGCGTCGACGCCGGTATCGGCATGCGCCGCACCCGTTCCCGCGAGCAAGAGCCCGGAGCACACGGCAGCACCGAGGGCGGCCTGGGCCAGGCGGCGCAGTGCGGGGGTGCGTGCGTGCATCGGAGACTCCGTTTCGTGGGCGCAGCGGGGCGGGAACGGGTTCCAGTCTCGCCGCGCGATGCGCGCGTCGGAAGACGAGCACCGCAGAATCCGTGCTCCAGACACCCAATCTGCGGGTCGCAGGAGCGAAATTGCGTAGTGCCAGGTGGCTTACCTAGGCGAAACCGTGGCGCCGGCTCGCAGTTCCTCAAAGTTCGGCATCTCGAACCCCAACACGGCGTCAATTCGAAGCGTTTTGCGGGGTTCTCCCTCCCCTCCGAAGCTTGCTACCGTTGCCTTTCGTGCGCGGAATCGCGCGGAAAAACGGGGGAACGAACGACCATGAGCGAGATCAACATCGCACACCCACACGAGTACGACCACCGCCACGCAGACGTGTCATCGGGCTGGCTGCGCGCGACGGTCTTCGGGGCGATGGATGGACTCGTATCGAATGTGGGCCTCATCGCCGGTATCGCTGCTGCCGGCGCTTCCCCCGGCATGGTTGTCGTCACGGGTGTCTCCGGCCTCATCGCGGGCGCAATCTCCATGGCGCTCGGCGAGTTCACCTCGGTGCGCACCGCGAACGAGCAGCTCGACGCCGAGGTGCGCACCGAGCGCGAGGCGCACACCCGCAACCCCGCGGGTGAGCAGGCCGAGCTGGCGCTCCTCTTCGAGCGGCTCGGCATGCAGGAGGAGGTGGCCCGCGTGGCCGCCAGCCAGGTGCACACGAACAGCGAGCAGGCGGTGCGCGTGCACCTCGCCCACGAGCTGGGGCTCAGCCCGGAGGAGAAGCCATCACCCTGGGTGGCCGCGATCTCCTCGCTCCTGTCGTTCAGCGTCGGCGCCCTGATCCCGATCCTGCCGTTCCTCTTCGGGTTCGGCACGCTCGGCTGGGGGCTCGCGTTCGGCGGGCTGGGGCTGCTCCTTGCCGGTGGCCTCGCCGCGCGCACCACGCGCCGCAACTGGCTGCTCGGTGCGGTGCGCCAGCTCACCTTCGGTGGAATCGCAGTCGCCGTCACCTACACGATCGGCAAACTGCTGGGCGTCTCAGCCATCGGTTAGCCCCGCGCACACGGCGCGTGCCCAGTGATGACGTCGCGCACGCCGTAGGCTTACTCCATGCCCAGCCCCGAGTTCGTTGACGCCGTGCTCGCCGTGGTGCACCGAATCCCGGCGGGGCGCGTCATGACGTACGGCGATGTTGCCCTCGCGATCGGTTCTTCGGCGCCGCGCGCCGTCGGCCGCGTGATGGCGCTCTACGGCCACGCGGTGCCCTGGTGGCGCGTCGTTCCCGCGAGCGGTCAGCCGCCGCAGGGGCACGCCTCACTCGCGCTCCCCCGCTACCGGGAGGAGGGCACCCCGCTGCGGCACGCGGAATCGCCCGACTACCGGCTGGCGCTCTCGGCAGCACGACTGCCCTACACCCACGAGATCTATTCGGAGGTCGCGCTATGAGCGAGCCCACTCACGCCCCGCTGCAGCTTGCCTTCGCGCGCGGCATCGCCCCGAGCAAGTGGGCCGAGCGCTGGGAGACCGTCACGGGATCTCCGCTCGAGCTGGTCCCGGTGAACGTGGCCTTCGGCCGCTCGGCGAGCGTCGCGTGCGACGTGATGCTCGAGCGAGCGCTCCCGGGGCGCCGCCCCGCCGGTAGCGAGGAAGCGGCGCGCACCCGCCACGCCATGCGCCTCTACGAAGAGACCATCACCCTCGTCGTCGACGTCGATCACGCGCTCGCGAAGCGCGAATCGATCGCGCTCGATGCGCTCGGCGCGGTGCACCTGCTCGATCACCCCGATCATCCCGCGGAGTGGCCTGACGCGGCGCCGTGGGAGAATCCCGAGTGGATGCCGCAGGATGTGCCCGCGGCCCTGGAGCTCGTCGCTACCGGCGCAGGCGCGATCCTGCTGCCCACCATGCTCGCCCGCCACCTCGTGGACAAGCGCCGCCATCGTCTGATTCCGCTCACCGGCGCTGACGATGTGCCGCGCACCGCGGTGTGGGCAAGCTGGGACGTCGCGCGCGACGGCGCCGACGTGCAGCAGCTCGTCGGCGTGATTCGTGGCCGCACGGCGCGCAGCTCGCGCACGGCGGCCGACACGGAGCCGCCGGCGCGCGATCCGAAGCCCGCAAAAAAGAAGCCGCAGCAGCCGCAGAAGAAGAAGGCCGGGCCGAAGCCGGGCTCACGCGGCGCACAGCTCGCCGCCACGAAGAAGAAGCCACCGCGGCCGGGTCGGAAGCGCTAACACACACAAACAGTGCGGGATCCGGGCGATGCGTCGCCCGGATCCCGCACTGTTTTCTTCGCGCGAGCTAGAGCTGCGACGCGGGCACGTCGAAGGTCGCGCAGGCCGTGGGGCCCTGCTGGTAGCCGATCTGGAACCAGCGCTGGCGCTGCTCGGAGGTGCCGTGCGTGAAGCGCTCGGGGTTCACGCCCATGCCCGCCGATTCCATGATGTGGTCGTCGCCCACGGCCGCCGCTGCGCTCATCGCATCAGCGATCTCCTGCTGCGAGACGGGCTTCAGGAACGGCACCCCCTGATCGTCGGTGACGGTCGAGGCATTCTGCACCCACGCGCCGGCGAAGCAGTCCGCCTGCAATTCCAGCCGCACGGAACCCGAGGCGGGGCCGGACTCGCGGCCGACGCTCTGCAACGAACCGATGAGGTTCGAGATGTGGTGACCCCACTCGTGCGCGAGCACGTACATCTGCGAGAGCGAGCCGCCCGATGCGCCGTAGTCGCGGTTCAGGGTGTTGAAGAACGCGACGTCAATGTAGATCGTCTCGTCGGACGGGCAGTAGAACGGACCCGTCGCCGCCGAAGCCGCGCCGCAGGGCGACTGCGTCTGGCCGCTGAACAGCACCACCGGGCCAGGGGCGCGGTAGTTGCCGACCTGCGTTGCCCAGTAGCGGTCGAGTGAGTCGCTCGCCGCGGCCATGCGGCACTCGACGTCGCGGTTCGCATCCGCACCGGCAGCGCAGCCGTCGAGCGAGCCCGACTGCGGCTCAGAGATCACGGTGCCCGAGCCGAGCGCGCTGTTGATGGCGGGTGCGAACATGTTGAGGTTCACGCCGAACAACTGGGAGCCGAGTGCGAGCAGCAGGGCAACGCCGATGCCCCCGCCCGCGATCATTCCGCCGCGGCGGGCGCCGCCGCGCTTCGTCACCTTACTGGTGTCGATCCGCACGTTGTCATTGAACGTCATGGGCGTCTCACTCTCGGTTGCTTTCGGGAGTCTGGGCGACTCCCGACTCTGCGAAGCGGTCAGTCGCGCGCACCAGTGCGTCAATGATCCCCGGCTCGCTCGCTGCGTGCCCCGCGTCGGCGACCATCTCGAAGTCTGCCGCGGGCCAGGCCCGGTGCAGATCCCAGGCGGTCCGCGCGGGGGTGCACACGTCGTACCGCCCCTGCACGATGATACCGGGGATGCCGCTCAGCTTCGCGGCGGCATCGCGAATCAGCTGCCCCTCCTCGAACCACCCGGCGTTCGTGAAGAAGTGGTTCTCGATGCGGGCGAAGGCGACCGCTGCCGCGGTGTTCGCCCGTGCCGCAGCGATCGCGTCCTCGTCGGGAATCAGCCGAATCGTGGTGTTCTCCCACACCGTCCAGGCGACTCCGGCCGGTGTGTGCACCGCGGGATCGGGATCGGTGAGCTGACGGTGGTACGCGGCGATCAGCTCATGCTGCTCGGCCGCGGGAATCGGCGCGAGGTAGTCCTCCCACGCGTCCGGGAAGAGGTGCGAGGCGCCATCCTGGTAGAACCAGGCAAGCTCGCTCTCGCGAAGTGTGAAGATGCCGCGCAGCACCAGTTCCGTGACCCGTTCGGGGTGCGTCTGTGCGTACGCGAGCGACAGCGCGGAGCCCCAGGAGCCGCCAAACACCTGCCAGCGCTCAATGCCCAGGTGCTCACGCAGCCGCTCAATGTCCGCCACGAGGTGCCAGGTAGTGTTCGCGCTGAGGTCTGCGTCCGGCGCGCTCGCGTGCGGCATACTTCGCCCGCAGCCGCGCTGGTCGAACAGCACGATGCGGTAGCGATCCGGATCGAAGAAGCGCCGGTGGTCGGGCGAACAGCCGCCGCCCGGGCCCCCGTGGAGGAAGACGACGGGCTTGCCGTCGGGCTTGCCGCAGCTTTCCCAGTAGATCTCGTTCCCGTCGCCGACGGGCAGCATGCCGTGCGCGGTCGGTTCGATCGGCGGATACAGCGTTCGCAGTGCCATACCGCTCACTCTAATACCTCACAGGGGCTGCGCAGCAGATGCTGCGCAGCCCCTGTGGCGGCGTGTGTCGCACGCGAAAACGTGAGCGCTATGCGCGCCCCTCCTGCTTCGCGCGCTTGCGCAGTTCCTTCTCGTGAATCGGCCAGGTTCCTGCCGCGCGCTGTGCCTCGACGTAGGCGTGCGCTTCCTCCTGCCGCTCGGCCTCGATGCCCGTCGCGATCTCGGCGCGGAGCAGCTCGGGGGCGAGCCCAAACGCGTCGACCAGGTCGAGTGCGTGGGGGCGCAGGCGCGCAATCAGGCGATCGATGTACGCGGTGACGGCCTCAGCGCGCTGCCCCGAGATACGGCCCTGCACGAGGTACCAGGCCGCGTGCTCCTCGATCAGTCCGAAGCCGAAGAGGTCGCGCAGCCAGGTAAGCACCTGCTTCGAGCCCGGATCCGAGATGCGCTCGAGCTCCTCCGTGAATGCCTCCCACTGCAGCAGCTCGGCGTGCGCGCGCGCCGCCTGGATGAGCTTGTGCTGCTGCGCGTTGAACGCTTCTTCGTTGGCGATCGCCTTGCCGCGGGCGTCACCCTTCGGCACGTGCTTCGTCGCCTCGCGGAGCGCCATGGCGATCTCCGACACCATCGTCTCGACGCGGTCGGTGAGGAGCGCGCGCTGCGACTCGGGCGCTCGCAGGCTCTCGACGGAGCGCGCGACCTGTCCGAGATCCGCGATGCTCTGCCCCATCTGGCGCAGGCCGAAGCGGCTCACGCGGTCGCCCAGCTGGCTTGCGGCGGCCTTCGCCATCGCGGCCTTGTCGCCGCCCGCAAACTGCTTCGCGTAGTCGGTGAGCAGGCGCTTGCCCACGAGCTGCAGCAGCACCGTGTTGTCGCCCTCGAAGGTGACGTAGATGTCGAGGTCGGCCCGGAGCCCAGTGAGTCGGTTCTTCGCGATGAAGCCCGCCCCACCGGTTGCCTCGCGCGCTTCCTGCAGTGTGTCGAGCGCGGCCCAGGTGGAGAGCGACTTCAGGCCGGCGGCGAGCGTCTCGAGGTCTTCGCGGTTCTCGTCCGTGTCTTTCGCGCCCGAAAACACCTCGTCAAACACGGTGAGTAGGCGCTCGCTCGCGAACGCCATCGCGTAGGTCTGCGCGAGGCGCGGAATCAGGCGGCGCTGGTGCTGCCCGTAGTCCATCAGCACGGTCTCGCGGCCGGAGGCACCCGGGAACTGCCGGCGCTCACTGCCGTAGCGGATCGCAATCGTCAGCGCGGCCATCATCGCCTTCACCGCGGATCCGTCGAGGGAAACACGCCCCTGCACGAGCGTGCCGATCATCGTGAAGAAGCGGCGGCCCGGGCTCTCGATCGACGAGGAGTACGTGCCGTCCGCGACGACGTCGCCGTAGCGATTCAGCAGGTTCTCGCGCGGAATCCGCACGTGCGTGAAGTGCAGGCGGCCGTTGTCGATGCCGTTCAGGCCGCCTTTCACGCCGTCGTCTTCGCTCCCCACGCCGGGGAGCATCTCCCCTTCGGGAGTGCGAATCGGCACGAAAAACGCGTGCACGCCGTGGTTGACTCCGCGCGTGATGAGCTGCGCGAACACGACGGCGGCCTGGCCGTGCAGTGCCGCGTTGCCGAGGTACTCCTTCCACGCCCCGGTAAAGGGCGTGTGGATCTCGAACTCTTCCGTCTCGGGATCGTAGGTGGCGGTGGTGCCCACGGAGGCGACGTCCGAGCCGTGGCCGATCTCCGTCATCGCGAACGCGCCGGGCAGCTTCAAGCTCATCACGTCGGGCAGCCACTTCTCGTGGTGCGTCCGTGTGCCGAGGTGCAGGATCGCGGCGCCGAAGAGGCCCCACTGCACCCCGCTCTTGATCTGCAGTGACGGATCGGCGAGCACCAGCTCCTGGAATGCGGCAATGTTGCCGCCGTGGTTGTCGCCGCCGCCGAGATCACTCGGGTATGCGCGCTGGATCGCGCCGTGCTCCACCAGGATCCCAAGCTGCTCAAGCACGCGTGCGCGGTGCTCGTCCATCGACTGACCGTTGATCGTGTGCAGGCGAGGATCTGCGGCGAGCGCGCGAGACTCGAGCCGCTCCTTCTTCCACTTGCCCAGCAGCGCGTCGCTCACGACGCTGGTGTTGATGCGGGGGTCCTTGGGGGTGGTGTCGCTCATCGGTGCTCCTTTGGCGTGCGCGCGTGACCGCATCCGCGGTCGTCGGTTGACCTGCAGCCAGGCTAGGCTCCCCGCCCTGGCGGGACAACCGCGCATTCCCTCCCCCACAACGCACTGCGTTGCCACCATGAACTCGCTTGTAGAAAGTCTCTACTTTTGGGCAGGAAAAATAGAGACCCTCTCTAGGCCGGACGGTCAGTTCCGGAGCGTGCGGGACGCCCCGGAACCAACGCGTTAGAGGTTGAAGTGGCGAGGGTGTCCGAGCGCCGGATTCGCTTGCCGGAATGCCCGGGTCTCTTCAAGACGCGGCAGCCAGTCGTAGTAGACACCCTTCGCGGCGAGCATCTCGATACCTCGCGCTGCGAGCCGCCGTTCGCCATGATCGTGCGCTTCTCCGGGAGAGAACGTTGCGTCACTCACCACCACCACTCGAAAGCCCAACGCTTGCAGGCCCAGGGCAGAGTGCCCAACGCAGACATCCGTCTCCGCGCCTGCAAGAACCACGGTTTCCTTGCCAGTGGCACGAAGCGCTTCCAAAACTCGCGGCTCACCGGCCACCCCAAACGAGGTCTTCGGGAGCACCTGTGCGCTCGGTTCCAAAGCGTCAAGAATGACACGCTCGGTTGGCCCGTTCCCGGCAGGGTCTTCCTCGGTCACGATGACGGGAATCTCGAGCGCGCTGGCAACCCCGGCAAGCCACGCTGCATTGTCAACAACTCGGGCGAGCGTGGCCCGGTGCACGTCCCTTCGCGCGATCGGATAGAACTCCTCCTGGAGATCAATGATCATGAGCGCGCTGTCAGCGCGGTTGAGCAGGTGCATTGGTGCATCCTTTCTGTCGGTGTGTTTCGGCTACGTATCTGCGGCGTGTGCCCGGCGGGAGAGGTATTCGCTGGCAATTGCAGCGGTCTCCTCTGCCGTGAGGGGAGGCCCGTGCCCCGGAAGCACCTGGCGTGGGCGCAAGTTCAGAATTCGCTGCATCGTTGCGTGGTAGCGGGCGCGATTTGATTCGGGGAGATCATCGAGGAGCGTGCCCCGATAGAGCGCATCACCTGAGACGAGAACGCCGCAGCGGTCATCCCAGAGCCCGATGCTCCCGGGGGTGTGGCCGGGAAGTTCAAGCACCTCGAAGCGGTAGTCCCCCGCAATGAGCAGTTCTCCTTCGTGCAGCGAAGTGGTGGGCCCCTCTGGCCCTACCCCTGCAACGGCAGGGGTGCCAGCCGTCCCCCACTCTTGCACCAGGGAGTCCGGCAATGGCACGCCGAGGGGAGCAGGCCCGAGACCCAGGTGTCGGGTGACCGCCTCCCGCGTGAGCGGCAGTGGCGGCGTGCGCGCCCGCCCCATGTCAGCGGGATGCATTCGAACATCCCCGAACTCGGCCGCACCGCCCGTGTGGTCAACGTGCGCGTGAGTGAGCACCAGTACCGGTGACCTCGCCGCGTCCTCCGGAAACTCTGCGAGTGGAGGACGCACGCCGGTTCCGGCGTCCACCCAGAGCGGTCGATCCCCGTCGAAGCGCCAGATATTGCAGCGCAACAGTCCGTGCACACGCGGTTCGCGGAGCAGCGTCACCCCGCCCGCGACCTCTGCCCGCGAGAACCAGTTGTGACGCACCGACGCTGCGGCGCTCATACGCGAGGCACCTCGGCAGCAACGACGGGGTCAGCCTGCCCTGCACCGACGACCACATCAACGTACTGGGGCGCGCGCAGCGCACAGAACACCGCGACCGTAACGAGCGCACCGAGCAACGCCACGACCGCCCACACGCTGCCCGTTGCGCCGACGAGGAGCGTCGCCGCAAGGGGCGAGAAGCCGCCAAAAATAGCCGCGCCCACCTGATACCCGAGCGAAATGCTGGTGTAGCGCGACTGCGGCGGGAACATCTGCGCCATAACACCGGCGAGTGGGGCGTATGCGCTACATCCTGCGAGCCGCAGCAGCGCGAACACCAGGATGAGGAGGCCAGGCCCTCCGAGATTCAGGCTGACCACCAGGAAGGTCAGCGCTCCGAACACTCCAAGCCCCACCATGCCAATCACCAGCACACGGATGCGCCCAAAGCGGTCAGCGAGCCACGCAGCGGGGAGCGTCGCGACAAGCTCAACGAATGAGCCGATGGTGAGCACGTTGAGCACGAGTGTTGCGTTGATCCCAGCGTCCACGGTCGCATAGGAGGTGAAGTAGGTGCTCGTGATGTAGTAACTTCCGCTCGGCACCGCCATAATGCCGATGGCAAGCAGCAGGGATCGCCAGTTTTGCACGATCGCGTCGCGCACGGGGCGTGCGTTCACGGGCGCAGGCTCAAACACCGGCGACTCTTCCACGCGGGCACGAATCACCAGACCAATAATGATGAGCACTGCCGAGATCAGGAAGGGAATGCGCCACCCCCAGCTTTGCAGCGCGTCATCGCCAAAGCTGGCAAGGACGGCGAAGATCCCCGTCGCGAGCATCGCTCCCGCGGGGTTGCCGAGTTGCACAAAGCCGCCGTAGAACGACTTCGCTTTCTCCGGCGCGTGCTCCACAGCCATGAGCGCAGCACCGCCCCACTCCCCGCCCACAGCGATGCCCTGAATGACGCGCAGCGCGACGAGCAGAATGGGTGCGAGCGGCCCGACCGCGTCATAGCTCGGCAGGAGGCCGGTCACGCACGTCGCGAGTCCCATGAGTACCAGCGTTGCGACAAGCGCCTGCCGCCGGCCGAGGCGATCCCCGATCGACCCAAAGATCATGGCGCCGAGCGGCCTTGCAACAAACCCGACCGCATACGTTGCAAAGGAGGCGGCGAGTCCGGCGATGGGATCACTCGTCGGGAAGAACACTGGCCCAAATACGAGAGCGGCAGCGACCGAGAACACGTAGAAGTCGTACCACTCGATCGCGGTACCGATGAAGGAGGCGAACGCCGCCTTGCGCCGCCTGGCTGCTTGCATATTGCTGTTCATTGGGCTCCTTTGATCACGCACAGCACTATTGGACAAACAGTCAACTGACCGTTGTGATGTCAGTAAACACCACTGTTGGACAAATAGTCAATATGCTCGGAACGATTGCTGGACACACCACCAACTAGGCTGGCGATATGGAAGAGACCGCGCCGCGCCGCCGCTCAAAAGCCGAGCGGCACGAAGAGCTCCTCGAAGCAGCAGTCGCGCTCGCCGCAGAACAGGGCCTTGATCGGCTCACGGTGCGTGACGTCGCGCAGCGGGTCGGAGTGACCTCCGGGCTGTTCCATCACTACTTTCCGTCGATCGACGATCTCGTCATCGCAACGTTTCGTCGTATCGCAAGTGCAGACCTTGAATGGTTGCATGGCGGGCTCGCCGAGCTTCCCCCCACCGAGGCGCTCAGCACATTTCTCACCCGAAGCGTTGCACCGGAGCGTGACCCGTCGCTGACGGTATGGCTCAGCGGCTGGCTTGCTGCGAGTCGCCGCCCAGGGCTCCGAGACGCCGCAACAGAACTCATGGGGATCGGTGCGGCCGCGCTCGCCGCAATCCTGCGTCGAGGCACCGACACGGGCGACTTCCACTGCGCAGACCCGGAAGCATCTGCACAGCGCATTTATGTGGTCGCGGACGGATTCCTCATTCAACGGGCGCTCAATATCGGCAGCGTTGAAAGACTCGGCATTGAGTCGTTCCTTCGAAAGATTGTCGAAGACGAGATCGGGGCCCCGCTCGCCCAGCCGGCGGGCAGAGCAACCGAGTGATGGCTGCTCTGCGCCCGCGCTAGCGGCGCTTACCCGCGCCCTTCGGCACGAAGTCCGTGAACTTCTCAGGGGTCACGCCAGCGTCCTCCAACATCTCGCGCATCCGCTGCTCCCGCATCCGCGGAATCACCGTCACCACGGCGCCATCGCGACCCGCACGTCCCGTGCGGCCCGCGCGGTGGAGGTAGGTCTTGAAGTCGTTCGGCGGGTCAGCCTGCAACACCAGATCAACATCGTCCACGTGGATACCGCGCGCAGCCACGTCGGTGGCGACCAGCACGGAGGCCTTGCCCGTCGCAAACTTCTCAAGATTGCGCTCGCGCCGTGCCTGACTCAGATCGCCGTGCAGCGCGACGACGCGCATGCCCGCGGCGTCAAACATCTCGGCCACCTGCTCCGCATACGCACGAGTGCGGCAGAACACGAGCACGCGGCCGGGAGTGCGCGCGAGCTGCACGAGTGACGCATCCTTCGCATCACGCTGCACGGTGTACACGCGGTGGCGCACGCGACCATCTGCCGCAGCCTCAGCTTCGTGCACCGCGGGGTCGGTGAGGAATTCCGAGACAAGCTCAGCCACGCCGCTGTCGAGCGTCGCAGAGAAGAGCAGGCGCTGCCCGCCCCGCACGGTCTGGCGGAGCACCTGCTGCACAGGCTCAAGGAACCCGAGCTCGCACATGTGGTCAGCCTCATCGAGCACGGTGATGAGCACTTCGCGGAGATCGAGCTTGCGGCGGCTCACCAGGTCCTGCACACGACCCGGCGTGCCAATCACGATGTCGACCCCGCGCTGCAGCGCGTGCACCTGTGGATCGATCGGCTGACCACCCACCATCTGCGCCGTGTAGAACCCAACGGAGCGCGCGATCGGCTGGATGGTGCGGTCGATCTGCAGCGCGAGTTCGCGGGTGGGGGCGAGGATCAGCGCGCGCGGGTTGCGCGTCGGACGCTGAGTGGCCCGCTCGCCACGCTTGGGCTGGTTCTGCTTCTTCGCCGGCGCTGCCCCGAAGGCGCCCTGCGCCTTGAGGATGAGCATGCGCTCCACGAGGGCGGCGCCGAACGCGATCGTCTTGCCTGAACCGGTGCGCGCACGGCCGAGCACGTCACGGCCGCGCACCGTGTCAGGAATCGTTGCGACCTGGATCGGGAAGGGCTGGTCAGCGCCGAGCTCCCCGAGCACGCGCACAATGTTCCCGCCGAGCCCTAGGTCTCCAAAACTCACCCCCGCAGCGTCGGCCGCCGTGGTGAGCTTGGCCTCCAGCTTCGGAAGCGGCTGCTCCCGCGGCTGTGGGTCGCGCCGCGGTGCGCCACGCTGCCCAGCGCGCGCCGCACCGCCCGCTGCCGCAGGCGCACCGCCCGATGTGGGCCGCTGTCGATCCCGAGCATCAGGCGCGCGATCAGAGCGACCACCCTGGGCTGCGCGGCCTCCCCGGGCAGCGCGGCCACCGTGGTCTGCGCGACCGGTCTGCTCGCGCTCATCGCGCGACGGCCGGCCCCCGCCCGACTCCTGCGCCCGGCCGCCGTGGAACTTGCGCCCCTTGGGTTTGCGCCCGGGCTCGTAGTTCGCGGGGGCTTTGAAGCCGCGTCGTCCCTTTTGGGCCATCTACTTCTCGTCGCTTTCCGTCGCATCGCGACCGGTGGTGGGGTGTTCGTTCGCCGACCCGTCGCTCGGCTGCGCCGGTGCGTCGGACTCGGCATCGATGTCTTGGGTGGCCTGCCACAGCAGCTGTTCCCAGTTCAGTTCGCCCGTGACGGGCGGAGCCGCGGAGTCCGCGTGGAACGCGTCCTGCGGAATCTCCGGCGTGACATCGACGGGCTGTTCAGGCAGCTCGGGCTCCGGTTCCGGTTCGGGCTCCGGCAAGGATACGTCAGGTTCCTCCGCGGAGTGCACAGCTTCGGCTTCAAGCTCGGTCGAGCTGTCGGTGAGCGGATTGTGCTCCCCCGTGAACCCGAGCTCCGACAGGTTCATCGACATCTGCTGCGTCGCCGGCCCCATGTCGGCGTCAGTGCCCGCGGGTTCTGGCGCGGAGGGGAGCTCAATGGCAGCCGTCTCGGATGCACTCGGATCGGGATCCGCATCCGCCGAACCCGTCACCGAGGCGTGCGCGCCGGAGGTTTCGGGCGCCGCGAGCCCGGCCTGCACCAGCTCGCTGAGGATCTGCTGGCGGCGCGCCGCTTCCTCGGCCTCAGCTGCTGCCGCAGCGGCCTGCTCCGCTTCAAGCTCGGCGGCTCGTGCGAGCTCGGCTTCGGCGACGCGCGCGGCCTCGACTTCGGCAACGCGCGCGGCTTCGACGGCACGGGCCTCTTCAGCCGCCAGTGCTTCCTCAGCCAGACGCGCCTCCTCAGCGGCCTGCGCCTCCTCAGCGGCGAGGGCTTCGGCACGCTCGACCTCCGCCGCTATCTCCTCCACCTCGGCAGCGTCGAGCGGTTCCTCCTCGACGAGGGCCGCGGCGTTGCTCGCCGAGACCGGCGCCGGCAGATCCTCCGCAGCGAACTCGGGCAGTTCCGCGGGATCCGCTGCCGGAATCGGATCGGGATCCGCGACAGCCTCGGTCACCGCGTGCGCACCATGTGCACCGTGCGCGGCGCCACCTGCGCCCGAGTCAGCAGCAGTAGCCGCGACCAGCGGTTCGCCCGACGTCGCAGGAAGGGACGCGCCCGCAAGCCCCGCACCGGCGAGCACCAGTCCCTCACCGTCGCCGCCACGCTTCGGAGCGCGCCGCGCACGTCGTCGCTCAGCGCCACCCTCGCGGCGGCGCTCAACGGCGTAGTACAGGGTCGGCAGCACGATGAGGGTGAGCAGCGTCGACGACAGCAGGCCGCCAATCACCACGATCGCGAGCGGCTGCGAGATAAACCCGCCCTTGCCGGTGATGCCGATGCCCATGGGCGTCAGCGCGAGAATTGTCGCGAGCGCCGTCATCACGATCGGACGAAGACGCTGGAGCGCGCCGTGCACCACCGCGTCGTGCAGCGAATCTCCACGCTCACGGTATTGATTCACGAGGTCGATCAGCACGATCGCGTTGGTCACCACAATGCCGATCAGCATGAGGACACCGATGAGCGATGCAACGCCCAACGGAATCCCGGTGGCGATGAGCAGCAGAATCGCGCCCGTTGCGGCGAACGGCACGGAGATGAGCAGCAGGAGCGGCTGCAGCAGGCTGCGGAACGTCGCCACCATCACCACGTACACAATCAGGATCGCAACGAGCAGCGCGAGACCGAGCTGACCAAACGCCTCAGACTGCTGCGACATCACGCCGCCGATCTTCGCGCTTGCGCCCGCGGGCAGTTTCACCCGATCGAGCGCCTGGTTCACCGCGGTGCTTGCCGCACTGAGATCGTCCCCCTGCGGCAGCGCCGAAATGGTCACCATGCGCGAGGTGTCCTCGGTGCGAATGGTCACCGGCCCGTCCGCAATCTCGACCGTGGCGAGCGAGCTCAGCGCACGAGCACCGTCTGCAGTCTGAATCTGCAGCGCGGCCACCCCTGCCTCATCGTTCGGCGCATCGGCCGCCGCGAGGTACACGGAGGTGCCCGAATCATCGATGGAGATCTGCCCGATCTGTGTGGGCTGCATCTGCTGCGCCACCTGGCCGGCGACGGCCGCCTCGCTGAGCCCGACCTTCGCGGCCGCCTCACGATTGACCGTCACGGAGAGGTAGGGGCGCGACTGCCCAAGATCGCTCTCAACCTGCTTGAGCCCGTCGGCCGCTCGCAGCTCCGTGAGCACGGCGTCGCTCGCCTCTTCCAAGGTCGCCTGGTCCGGCGCGGTGACCCCAACCTCGATTGCGCTCGACATCGTCACACCGCCGCCCGACTGCCCGAGGGAGAATTCACCCGCGTCCGTGAGCGGCTTCACTGCAGCGCGAATGTCGTCCTGCACCTTCGCCTGGTCTGCGTCCGGGTTCGTGGTGAGCGAGTAGTTGATCGCACCGTCGCCCCCGCCGCCAAAGATGGCGGCCATGCCGCCACCGGTGCTGCCAACCGTCACCTGCACTGTCTCCACCGCCGGCACGTCAGCGAGCGCTTCCTCCACTCGCTTTGCCTGGGCGAGCTGTGCGTCGAGGCTCGTGCCCGGCGCGAGCGTCTGCACCAGGCCGACGGAGTTCTGCTCGTCAGATCCCATGAAGTTGGTCTTCATCAGCGGCGTCGCGGCCACCGTGCCGCCGAACACGAGCGCCGCAATCATCAGCGTGATGCCGGGGCGCCGGAGCGTCCAGTCGATCACGGGGCGGTACCAGCGCTGCAGGGCGGTCGGCTGCCCAGCCGGACGAGACTCCGCAAGACGCGCGGTGGCACGCCGGGCGCCCGGGCGCCCCAGCTTTGCGGCGAGCGCGCTCAGCCGCTTCTCCGCGTTCTCAGGTCGAAGGAACCAGTAGGCCAACACGGGCACGATCGTGAGTGACACGAGCAGCGATGCGGCAAGCGCAATCGTCACGGTGAACGCGAACGGCCGGAACAGCTCGCCGACCATGCCCCCAACGAATGCCATGGGCAGGAACACGGCCACCGTGGTGACCGTCGACGCGGTGATCGCGCCGGCGACCTCGCGAACTGCGCGAACGATGGTCGCGGCCCGGTCCCCCTCATTCACGAGGTGGCGCTTGATGTTCTCGATGACCACGATCGAGTCGTCGACCACGCGGCCGATCGAGATCGTGAGCGCGCCGAGCGTCAGCATGTTCAGCGTGTAGTCCGCGAAGTTCAGCCCCACGAAGGTGAGCAGCACCGAGGTGGGAATCGAGATCGCGGTGACGAGCGTCGCGCGAATCGACATGAGGAAGACCAGGATCACGAGCACCGCGAAGACGAGGCCGAGCATGCCCTCCGTGGTGAGCGTCTCGATCGACTGCTCCACATAGGGGGCCTGGTCGAAGATGACGCTGAGCTTCGCGCCGCCGAGTTGATCGGCGAGTTCGTCGAGCTTCTCCTGCACGGCGTGCGAGACGTCGACGGTGTTCGCTGCGGACATCTTGGTGACGCCAATGGTGAGGGCAGGCGCCCCGTCAACCCGCGAGATACTCTCAACGGGCCCCGGCCCCAGCTCGACATCCGCAACATCGGAGATCTTCAGAGGTTCGAGCGCGGGCGCGGGCTCCACCTCGGGCAATGCGCCCGGCAACGCCCCCGGTCGCAGCTGCTCAGCCGCGGCCTCCTGCTGCGCGACCAGAGCGCGCTGCTGCGCCTCAAGCTGCCCGGCGCTCACCGCGATCGGCAGCGCCCCAATCTGCTCGGCCGAATCAATATCAGAGCCGGCCTGCACCGCGAGCGTGCGGTCGCCGTCGCTCACCGTGCCAGCGGCAACCAGCACACCACTCTGCTGCAGAGTATCCGTGATCGACTGCGCCGTGAGACCGTTCGAGGCGAGTGCCGCGGCGTTCGGCGTGATCGTCACGCGGTCCGGTCGCGCACCCGCGAGCTGCGCGTCGCGCACTCCGGGAAGATCGGAGATCTCGGGAACCGCGATACGGGTCACGAGCTCGGCCGCGTGCTCGGGCGTCTCTCCCTCCGCGGGAGTCACCGCAATCTGGATCACCGGGAAGTCGTCGATGCTGCCCGACATCACCTGCGTGTCCGCGGCCGCCGGCAGCATCTTCGAGATGCGACTGATCGCACGCTCGACCTTCTGCTCGGTGGCAGCGATATCCACGCCGTACGTGAACTGCGCAAGCACCATCGATGCGCCGGTGCTCGAGGTCGCCGTGGAGCTCTCGAGGTTGGGCACGCCGCGGAGCGCGGTCTCGATGTGCTCGGAGACGTCGGCGTTCACGACCTCCGGGGAGGCGCCCGGGTAGCTCGTAACGACCGCGATCGCCGGGAACTGCACGGAGGGCATGAGTTCTTGCTTGAGCGAGCCCATCCCGATGAGACCGAACACCGCCGCAACGATGGTCACAAGCGCGATCAGGGCACGATTCTTCAGGCTGAGCGCCGTGAGCTGGTGCATGCGCACGATTATCCCATGCCGCGCCACTCCCGCCCAGTTTGCGCGCCGCGAACTCCGTGCGGAGTGTGGTCGGCAACACTCGCCCGGACCAGCCATAATGCTGGGTATGCCGCTGTCTCAAAGCCGACGCACCCTGGGCGCTGTGACCCCCGACGATTTCCAGCGCCTGCGCGACCTCCGCCGTATGCAACGTATTGCGGTGGGGCTGCTGATCGGCATGGCGGTCGTGTTCGTCGTATCCTTCGTGCTCCAGGAGCGATACCCCTGGCTCGGCTACGTTCGCGCGGCGAGCGAGGGCGGCATGGTCGGCGCGCTCGCGGACTGGTTCGCCGTCACCGCGCTCTTCCGCCATCCGCTCGGCATCAAGATCCCGCACACCAACCTCATTTCAAACAAGAAGGATGAGATCGGCGAGGGCCTCGGCTCCTTCGTCGAGGAGAACTTCCTCGCCGACGAGGTGGTGCACGCGAAGCTCTCCGAGATCAGCGGGGCTCGTACGGCAGGCGTGTGGCTCTCCGAGCGCGCGAATGCCGAGCGCGCCGCGGGCATGGTCGCGAGCGCGGGGCTCGGCGCGATGACTGTACTGAATGACAACGATGTGCAGGACTTCATCGAGGTGCTCGTGCGCAAGCACGTGGTCGACCCCGAGTGGGGTCCACTGCTCGGCCGGGCCGCCGACTCCTTCGTGACGGGGGGCCACCACGAGGCACTGCTCGATATCGCGGCGGAGCGCATGGAGGAGTGGCTCGTCGGCCACCCTGAGGCCTTCGACCGTGTGATCTCCTCACGCCTGCCCTCGTGGATGCCGAGCGTCGTCGAGAAGTTCGTTGACAACCGGCTGCACTCGGAGGCCGTGCGCTTTGCCCAGAAAGTTGCCACCGAGCCGAACCACCCCTTCCGGATCGCGGTCACAAAGTTTCTCGGTGATCTGGCCCGCGACCTGCAGGAGCAGGAGCACCTGCAGCAGCAGCTCGAGAGCTTCAAGCGAGAGGTCTTCGACAGCCCGCGCGTGCGAGCGCTTGCTGCGAGCACCTGGGACACCGCCCGCGCGGCGCTCGTCGCCATGCTCGAAGATCCGAAGAGCGATCTGCGCGTGCGTATGGTGCGGGCGGCCCAGGACTTCGGCCGCAGACTCGTCGCCGACGCCACGCTTCAGTACAAGATCGACGTCTGGGTGATGGGTGTGGTCGAGCACCTGGTGCGCAACTACCGGCACGACCTGGCGGGCGTCATCTCGGAAACCGTGCAGCGCTGGGACGCCCGCGAAGCCGCCGAGAAGATCGAACTTCAGGTCGGCAAGGACCTGCAGTTCATCCGCATCAACGGCACCGTGGTGGGTTCGCTTGCGGGCCTCACCATCTTCGCGATCGCTACGCTAGTCATCGCGCCACTCGTGGGGTAGCTCGTGCGAGCGTAGGATCGCCGCCCCTGGTCCCCCGTTCGTTCGCGGCTACTCGGTACGGAACGCGACCGGGAGCATCATGTCCTGCACGCGATCCTTCGCCGCGGTGTGGTCGGCGCGCGTGGTGATCGCGCAGCGCGAGACCCGGCAGTCCAGGCCATCGACCGTGGGCGGGGGCACCGTCAGCGTCGCAGTGAACGAGCCGCTCGCGTTGTCGTCGTAGCTCTGCGTCGCGAATGCACGCCACGCCCAGTCGCTCGTAATCCACGCGCTCGACAGCCCGGTCTCTGCGTTCGCCTCGCCAGTCTCGGCACCCTCGGGGATGCCGCCCAGGCAGGGGCCCGGCTTCTCATCCGGGGTGGCCGGGATCGCACAGATTGCCAGGTATATGCCGATGCCGGAATCAAAGCCGGAGCCGGTGACAACGAGCGACTCGCCCGGGGCGATATTTTCGAGCTCCGCGTCCGCGCCGTCTGCGGTCTTCGCCGACAGCTCGCGAGTGCGACCATCGGCCCCCTTCGCCGCCACGGAGGAAACGTAGTCTTGCGGCAGTTCCTGGCCGGATCCGCCCGCGCTCTGGTGCGTGAGGATCGGGATCAGCACGGCAAGAACTCCGGCGAGCACGAGGAGCGCCACCACGAAAAGCACGATCAGCACGATCCGCAACGGGCGCGGGCGAGAAGAGGTCATGGCTTTATCGTAACGGCCAGCGATCTCAGCGCACGGTGGTCATGCTAGAATCTGCTCCATACGTCTATTTAAATTGGTACTTGCCTCGCGGCGCATATTCCGCGAGGCCCGAATGTGTAAGGGGGTCACGCATGGGGCGCGGCCGTCAGAAGGCAAAGCACACCAAGGTCGCACGGGAGCTGAAGTATTTCAGCCCCGATACGAACTACTCGGCGCTTGAGCGAGAGCTCGCATCTGAATCCGAGAAGCATTCGGGCGAAGACCCCTGGGCCGAGTACGCGGACAAGTACAACGCAGATGAGGATAACGACGACGATTGACGTCGTGGCGCCAGGCTGAGGCGCTCCTCGCATTCGTGCGCGCAGCGAGCCATCCGGTTCGCTGCGTTCCTGCGTGAATGTGAACCAGCTGCAATGCTGCACCATTGCCCGCACCGGGATGACGTGAAACCGGTGCGGGCACTGCTGTATCTCCGCACGGTTGTGCGGGCTCCGCTCGACCCGGAAACGCCACGGCCCCGCTGCACGCGAGGCGCAACGGGGCCGTGGGAACTGGCGGGGAACCCGCCGCGCTGAGCTAGTGCTTGCCCTGCGCAGCGACCGCAGCGGCGCCGGCAGCGGCGGCCTCGGGGTCAAGGTAGCGACCGGCGCCCGCGGGGGTGCCGTCCTCGTTGATGTCGTACACGAGCGGCATGCCGGTCGGGATGTTCAGCGATGCGATATCCGCATCCGAGATGCCCTCGAGGTGCTTCACGAGTGCGCGCAGCGAGTTGCCGTGTGCGGTGACGAGCACGGTCTGGCCCGCGTTCAGGTCGGGCAGGATCTCGCCCTCCCAGTACGGGACGAGGCGCTCAATGACGTCCTTCAGGCATTCGGTTTGCGGGCGCACACCGTCGATGCCTGCGTAGCGGGGGTCGCGCGACTGCGACCACTCGCTCGCATCATCCAGCGCGGGCGGCGGGGTGTCGAAGGAGCGGCGCCACTCCATGAACTGCTCCTCGCCGTACTTCTCAAGGGTCTCCGCCTTGTCGAGTCCCTGCAGCGCGCCGTAGTGGCGCTCGTTGAGACGCCAGGAGCGCTTCACGGGGATCCACAGTCGATCTGCGGTGTCGAGCGCGAGGTTCGACGTCTGAATCGCACGGCTCAGCACCGAGGTGTGCAGCACGTCGGGCAGGAGACCGGCAGCTGCGAGCTGCTCGCCGGCGCGGGCAGCCTCGCCGCGTCCCTGCTCGGTGAGCCGGACGTCGACCCAGCCAGTGAAGAGGTTCTTCTGGTTCCACTCGCTCTGCCCGTGGCGCAGCAAGATCAGCGTGTTCGTCATACCTCTAGCCTATCCGGTTGCTTGCCGATGCTCGTGAGCGCGTGACCCCCGAAACGAAAGACTAGAGCCGCTTCAGGCGCGGGATCTCTCGGGCCGCCCCGGCGTCAGCTGGCACGATGACCTCCTGCGCCGCAGCAATCACCTCGGCCACCTCGGAGACGGGAACCTTCGCGTCCCCACCGTTCTCCCCGCCGCGCACCTCGAGCGCCGCGTCCTCCGGCACCGAGCGCTTGAGCAGTGCGAGCGCGATGCCGCCCCACTCATAGTGCAGCGCCGCGCGGGTCACTCGGCCGACCGGACGCGCATCGGGCGTCTGCGCCTCCCCCGCGCGGAACACGAGTGCGCCCGCCTCGGGAAGCGATCCGCCGGAGCCGTCCAGGTGCAGCAGCACCAGGCGTCGCGGCGGGTGCCCCAGGTTGTGGACCTTCGCAATAGTTTCCTGCCCGCGGTAGCACCCCTTCGTGAGGTGCACGGCGGTGCGCAGCCAATCAAGCTCGTGCGGGATCGCGCGCTCATCGACATCGGCGTGCTGCGCCGGGCGCCACGCACGCACCTCCAGGGCGTCGAGCGCGAGTAGCCCCGCCGCCTGCGTCTCGCCCGCGGCGACACGTGCGGCCAGGCCGGCAAGCTCAGCGCGCGGGAAGATGAACTGTGTCGCACTCCACTCGGCTCCCGCGTGCGCTTCGGTCTTCGCGTACTGCACACCGCCGGGAAGCACCCCGCGCCACGGATCCTCCCAGATCGCAGCGGGGCTCGCCGCACGCAACAGCTCGGTCGCCGGGCCCGCGAACGCGAGCACGGCAGCGAACTCGTCGGACGCGTCGTGCACACTCACACGCAGCGCGAAGCGCATCCGGGTCAAGAACTCAGTGAGCGGCTCTGCGGATCCCTCGTCGACGAGCAGCCAGGCGCGCTCCCCATCGTCAACCAGACGGATAGCACGCTCAATGCGGCCGTTCGGGTCGAGCAGCATCGTTTCCGTGCTGATACCCGGGCGCAGGCCAGCGAGCTGCTGGCTCGTCATCGAGTGCAGCCAGCTCAGACGGTCGGCGCCCTCAACGAGGATCACACCGCGGTGCGAGAGGTCGACGAGCGCACGTCCCTCCGCGAGGGCACGCTGCTCAGCGAGCGGCTCACCGTAGTGAGCGGGCACGCCGAGATCGGGGACAACGACCGCCCCCGGAAGCTCACGGAAGGCAGTCATCGAATCACCACTCCTCCGAGCGCGTGAGGCAGGCGACTAGCGCTGCCCCTTGAAAAGCTTGTAGATGACAGTGCCCGAGACCCACGCGATCGCCAGGGATGCGAGGCCCAGGAGGCCGAGAAAAAAGAGTTCGAGCGCAAGCAGCATGAGGCTAGTCTAGCCGAACCGTGCGCACCGCGCAGCTCGCACCAGACGGCTAGTCGACGAGCAGACCGATCACGTCGATCACGCCGATCACCAGCACAGAGCCGGCAACGCTGAACGCCACCCGGGTGATGAATCCCTCGCGCTGGGCAGTACCCAGTTGGAGGCCAAAGGTGACGAGCGTGCTCGCGCCGATCGCGAAGACCAACCACGCAAAGCGATCTTCATTGGGCACCAGAATCGTGACGAGCGTGCCAATGATGGCCGCGACCGCCCACGCGATGAGCAGGCGCGGCACGTGCCACGAGTGCACGTCGGGCATCTCGCGTGGCTCTTCAGTCTGGGACTCAGTCACGGCCACATTCTTCCACACCCCGCCGGAAAGGGCTGCCTGATCCGGAGCGTACTGTCTTGGGCGTGTGACCTGCGCGAAACGGAGCGGAAACGAAAGCCCCCGTAGAATGGGGTCGTTCATTGGACCGAGGAAGGGAGCCCCGCGCATGGAGCTGCTCTGCCTCACGGACCGGGATCCGGGTGAGTCACTCCCCGGCCTCGACCTCCTGCCGCACGAGCTGCGCACCTCGCCGCTCGCGCTGCACATTCCCGAGACGCTTGCCGCACGCTACGATGCGATCCTCATTGACGGCACCCTGGATGCCCGCCGCGCACGGAGCGCATGCCTGAGCCTCGCCTCGGGGGTGGCCACGCCGCGCGTGGTGATCCTGCCCGAGGTCGCACTCACCGCGCTGACGAGTGAGTGGGGGGTGTCCGAGCTGCTCCTGCCGACCGCGAGCCCGGCGGAGATCGAACTTCGCCTGCGTCTGCTCGAGCAGCAGTCAGCCACGCAGACTCCCCCGCCCGCGGTCCAGGCCGCGGGCGTTGTCATTGACGAATCAAATTTCACGGCCCGCCTGTTCGGCCGACCGCTCGATCTCACCTACAAGGAGTTCGAGCTGCTCCACTTCCTTGCCGGCCACCCTGGCCGCGTGTTCACCCGTGAGCAGCTGCTCAGCGAGGTGTGGGGCACAGACTACTTTGGCGGCACGCGCACGGTCGACGTGCACGTGCGCCGGCTCCGGGCAAAGCTCGGCGACCACGAGGGTCTCATCAGCACCGTTCGTGGCGTCGGCTATGGATTCGCGCGCGCCCGGCTCGCGGAAGACGAGGAGGACACCGATGGTGCAGCTCACTGATCTCACGTTCGGCGCCGGCACGGCCCCCACCGCCGAGGCGCTCGTTGCCGCCCGGGCGCTGACCGCGAGCGCTGAGGCCGCTGACGGTACGCCGCCGATCTCGGATCAGGCGATGCTCGCAGTGACGCGCGGCCAGCGCACTCTCCTACTCTTCGGCGATGCCGCGGCGCCCAGCGCCGAGCCGATCGCGCTCGGCATCATCGGTGAGGGCGAGGTGGATCTGGTCGTGCACCCCGCGGCGCGTGGGCGCGGGGTCGGCCGCGCCGCCCTCGTCGCGCTACTCGCCCAGCATCAGCTCGGCTCCGGTCCGCTGCGCGCCTGGGCGCACGGCGAGAACCCCGCAGCTACCGCGCTCCTCGAACGGGCAGGATTCGCGCCCATCCGTTCGCTGTACCGCATGGGGCTCGATCCCAATCTGCTGCCGAGCGATGGGCAGGATCCGCTGCAGCTCGCGCCCGGCGGGCTCGCACTCCACACCTTCGGCGAGGGAGCGAACGACGCGGCCGACTGGGTGCGCGTCAATGCGGCCGCTTTCTCTACGCACCCTGAGCAGGGGCGCATGACCGAGGCGGACCTCGCACTGCTGCGCGAGGAGCCGTGGTTCGATCCGGCAGACCTCATCCTGCTCTCCGATGCACACGGCGACGTGATCGGCTCGACGTGGCTGAAGACCGTGCGAGATGCGGCCACCGGCGCGGTCGACACCGAACTCTACGCGCTCGCGGTGCACCCCGAGAATGCCGGGCGCAGACTCGGGCGCCTGCTGCTCGACGTGACGCTCGCGCGCATGGCGCAGCACGCACCGCGCAGCGTCACCCTGTACGTCGATGGTGACAACGAGCGCGCTGTTCGCCTTTACGAAACCGCTGGGTTCACCATTGATTCACGCAGTCGCCAGTGGGAAGCGGGCGGTCAGGGCGCCGCGGATGCCAGAATGGGTGCATGAGCGAAGAGACGCCTGAAGTCGCCACCGATCTCGCACCACTTCCCGCGGATCGGTACATCGACCGCGAGCTGAGCTGGCTGGCGTTCAACCAACGCGTGCTCGAGCTCGCCGAGGATCCCACCGTGCCGCTGCTCGAACGGGCAAACTTCCTCGCGATCTTCGCGTCGAACCTCGACGAGTTCTTCATGGTGCGCGTCGCGGGGCTCAAGCGTCGCATCATCACCGGGCTCGCGGTGCCCACCAATGTGGGTCGGGCGCCCACCGATGTGCTCGCAGACATCAACCGCACCGCGTACGAGCTGCAGGTGCGGCACGCGAACTGCTTCCGTGAGCAGGTGCAGCCGGCGCTCGCCGATGCCGGCATCAAGATCGTCGACTGGGAACAGCTCGACGACGCCGACCGCGTGGTGCTCACCGAGTACTACGAACAGCGGATCTATCCCGTGCTCATGCCGCTTGCGGTCGACCCGGCGCACCCGTTCCCCTACATTTCCGGGCGCGCGCTCAACCTGTCGATCCGTGTCCGCAACACCCGCACCGACAAGATCGAGTTTGCGCGTCTCAAAGTGCCGCAGATGATCCCGCGGTACGTGCGGGTTGATCGCCGCGAGGACGCCGAGGATATTCGCTACATCCCGCTCGAGGCGCTCATCGCCAACCAGCTCGACGGACTCTTCCCCGGCATGGAGGTCATCGACCACCACGTCTTCCGCGTGACGCGCAACGAGGACATGGAGATCGAAGAGGACGAGACCGAGAACCTCATCCAGGCGCTCGAGAAGGAGCTGCTGCGCCGCCGATTCGGCCCGCCCATTCGGCTGGAAATCTCGGACGACATGGATCCCGCGACGCTCGAGCTGCTCGTTCGCGAGTTCGACATCGACGAGGAGCAGGTGTACACGCTCCCAGCGCCGCTTGACCTCTCGGGTCTGTTCGCGCTCACCGGGCTGCCCCGCCCGGACCTGAAGTTCAAGCCGCACATCCCCGTGACGCACCCGAAGTTCCGCACGAACTCGCCGAGCGAGCGCCCGGACACGTTCGCCGCGATCGCCCGCCGCGAGGTGCTCGTGCACCACCCGTACGAGTCGTTTGCCACCAGTGTGCAGGCGTTCCTCGAGCAGGCGGCCACCGATCCCGATGTGCTTGCCATCAAGCAAACGCTGTATCGCACCTCGGGCGACAGCCCGATCGTTGCGGCGCTCATCAAGGCCGCTGAGGCGGGCAAGCAGGTGCTCGCGCTCGTCGAGGTGAAGGCGCGCTTTGACGAGGAGGCCAACATCACGTGGGCCCGCAAGCTGGAGCAGGCCGGCGTGCACGTGGTGTACGGGCTCGTGGGGCTCAAGACGCACTGCAAGCTCGTGCAGGTGATTCGTGAGGAGGGCGGCAAGCTCGCCCACTACTGCCACATCGGCACGGGCAACTACAATCCGAAGACGAGCCGCATCTACGAAGACTTCGGCCTGTTCACGTCCTCGCCCGAGGTGGGCCGCGACGTGACGAAGCTGTTCAACGTCCTCTCTGGCTACGCGATCGAGACCGACTACAACCGCTTGCTCGTGGCCCCGCTGCAGCTGCGTCACGGCCTGCTCGAGCGAATCGAGCGCGAGGCCGCGAACGCACGCGCTGGCCTGCCGAGCGGCATCAAGCTAAAGGCCAACTCGATGGTCGACGAGGCCATCATCGACGCCCTCTACCGCGCCAGCCAGGCCGGTGTGCCGATCGAGGTGTGGGTGCGCGGCATCTGCTCGATCCGCGCGGGCGTGCCCGGCCTCTCCGAGAACATCCAGGTGCGGTCCGTGCTCGGGCGCTACCTCGAGCACTCGCGCATTTACGCGTTTGAGAATTCCGGGGAACGCGACGTGTTCATCGGCAGCGCCGACCTTATGCACCGCAACCTCGACCGCCGCATCGAGGTACTCGTCAGCATCTCGGACCGCGAGCACCTGGAGCGGATCGACCGGTTCTTCTCGTTCGCGTTCAGTGACGATGTGTCGTCGTGGCGCATGCTGCCCGATGGCACCTGGCAGCGCCGCGTGATCAGCGAGGAGGGCGAACTGCTGCCCGATCTCCAGGACCTCGTGATGATCGACCGAACTGAGGCGAGGGCACGGAGAACGCGGTGAGCACCGAAATTCTTGCCGCCGGCACGGTGTGCTGGCGTCGCGTTCCGACGCCGCGTGGGGAGCAGCTGCACGTGCTGCTCATCCACCGCACCAAGCAGCGCGATGTGTCGTTCCCGAAGGGCAAGCTCGATCCCGGAGAGAGCATGCCCGAGGCGGCGGTCCGCGAGACCGAGGAGGAGACCGGTCTCCGCGTATCACTCGGGGTCAACCTCGGCACGATCCACTACGAGCTGAGCGGCAATCGTCAAAAAACCGTGCAGTACTGGGCCGCCGAGGTGACGGGTGATGCCGCACTCGCCTCCACGTTCACGCCGAACAACGAGGTGCAGGCGCTCGAGTGGGTGCCCGCGAATGCGGCGCGTGCCCGGCTCTCGTACAAGGCTGACCGCGAGCTCTACGATGTGTTCCTCCGGCTGGCAGAGCACGGGCTGCTCGACACCTTCTCGGTGACGCTCCTGCGGCATGCGAAGGCAGAGCCGCGCGGCGAGGATGCCCCCGTCGATCACCTGCGCGCACTGACCGCGGTCGGCGAGAAGCAGGCGCGCACCCTCGTGCCGATCCTCGCGTCCTTCGGGCCGAAGCGCATCCGCTCATCGAGTGCCAGGCGCTGTCTCGACACGGTCGCGCCGCTCGCCGCCTACCTCGACAAGCGCGTGCGCGTGTCGGAGGCGCTGAGCCAGGACTTTTGGGACGCGGGCGATCTCGCGGACACGCGCCGCCTCATGGGCAAGATCATTACGCGCGGCAAGAACACCGTGGTGTGCAGCCATCGGCCGGTGCTGCCCGACCTCGCCCGCGAGCTCGTGCTCGCGACGGGCAGCGTGCCCGGCGAGTACCTCTCTGCGGCGACCGCGCTGCCTCCCGGCGGGTTCTCCGTGTTCCACTTCTCGCGGACCCGACCCGGTGCGGGGATCTTGGCCGTCGAGACGTATCCGCTCAAGCACTGAGACGCCGCGATGTCGCGGCGAGCCGGGCGGCGAACCGAGCGCGAACGAACCCCACAGGGGGGCCGGGAACTGAACTCAGGGTGACCGCGCGGGGTCGCCGCCCGGTACTGCCGTCGCACAGCCGCTCCCACTCGTTCACCCGTTGTTCACCCGCTGGCAGACCGCGCTTCACACTGCCCGCTTAGCGTGGGGGTGTGGCCGAACGAGGCCACCTCCAACATCCGCTTTCAGATTGGATCACACGCACGTGAAGCTCTCAGCACTGACCAAGGTCGCGGCCATCGGCGGACTCGCCGCGCTCACGCTGACCTCCTGCGCCGCAAACGAGTCGGGCTCGACCGCTCCGGCAGACGGCGGCAACACCAACTCCTCGCTCGCTGGCGAGCTCGTCGGTGCGGGCGCCTCCTCGCAGGGCTCGGCCCAGGAGGCATGGGTCGCCGGTTTCCAGACCACCCACGCTGACGTCACCGTGAACTACGACCCCACGGGCTCGGGCGCTGGCCGCGAGACCTTCCAGCAGGGCGCAAGCGCCTTCGCCGGCTCGGATCGCGCGTTCAAGGCCGAGGAGATCACGGCTGGCCCGTTCCAGACCTGCGCACCCGACACCGGCATCGTCGAGTTCCCCGCGTACATCTCCCCCATCGCGCTCATCTTCAACGTTGAGGGCGTGGACTCGCTGAAGCTCGACGCCGCGACCGTGGCGAAGATCTTCTCGGGCAAGATCACCAAGTGGAACGACCCCGCGATCGCCTCGCAGAACGAGGGCGTCTCGCTCCCCGACCAGAACATCACCGCCGTGCACCGCTCGGACGAGTCGGGCACCACCGGCAACTTCACCGACTACCTCGCGGCTGCGGCACCGAGCGACTGGACCGTTGGCTCGATCGAGTCCTGGCCCACCGAGTTCGGCGGCGAGGGTGCACAAGGCACCTCGGGCGTCGTTGAGGCCGTCACCAACGGCGTCGGCACCATCGGCTACGCAGACGCATCGCGCGCCGGCGAGCTCGGCACCGTCGAGATCAAGGTCGGCGAGGAGTACGTCGCATACACCCCCGAGGCCGCCGCAGCAATCGTTGACGCGTCGCCGCTCGAGGAGGGTCGCACCGACCACGATCTCGCGATCAAGCTCGACCGCACCTCCACCGAGGCCGGCGTCTACCCGATCGTTCTCGTCAGCTACCTCGTGGGCTGCGAGCAGTACGCCGATTCCGCCAACGCGGAGCTCGTCAAGGAGTACTTCAGCTACATCGTCAGCGAAGAGGGTCAGAAGGTCGCGGCTGACGCCGCGGGCAGCGCCCCGATCTCGGCGGATCTGCGCACCAAGATCCAGCCCGCCATCGACGCGATCAGCTAATCGCTCTGAGTGGGGTGCGGCTTCGGCCGCACCCCACTCGCCGTGCTTCACCCCACGAACACCCGTCACGAACCAGGAGCCCGAGTGACCACCGCTTCCGCCCCTTCCAAGCCGGTGCTGAGCCTCGGCGATCGCGTCTTCTCGCGGTCCGCGCTCTTCGCGGGCAGCATGATCCTCGTGACGCTTGCAGCCGTCGCGATCTTCCTGATCGTTCGCAGTCTCCCCGCCTTCGTCGCGACCAACGAGACTGCGTCGCTCCTCAGCAGCAACTTCTGGGCCTACGTTGGCCCCCTGGTCTTCGGCACCGTGTGGGCAGCCGCCCTCGCTCTCGCCGTGGCGCTGCCGCTCGCCATCGGCATCGCCCTGTTCATCTCGCACTACGCGCCCCGCCAGCTCGCGCAGCTGCTCGGCTACGTCGTCGATCTCCTCGCCGCCGTTCCGAGCGTTGTGTTCGGCTTGTGGGGCATCGGCGTGCTCGCCCCCGCGGCGCAGCCCGTCTACGCCTGGCTGAACGACAACCTCGGCTGGATCCCGCTCTTCGGCGGCGTCGTCACCGGCACCGGCCGCACCATCCTCACCGCGGCCCTCGTACTTGCCGTGATGATCCTCCCGATCATGACCGCGATCTGCCGCGAGATCTTCCTGCAGGCTCCCGTGCTCCACAAGGAGGCCGCGCTCGCACTCGGCGCCACGCGCTGGGAGATGATCCGGCTCGCTGTGCTGCCGTTCGGCCGCCCCGGCATCATCTCGGCAGCCATGCTCGGCCTCGGCCGCGCGCTCGGCGAGACCATGGCCGTCGCCATGGTGCTCTCCGCGACCGGCGTAGTGAGCTTCAAGCTGCTCACTTCCGAGAACCCGTCCACGATCGCGGCGAACATCGCGCTCGCCTTCCCTGAGGCCTACGGCGAGAACATCAACGTGCTCATCGCGACCGGCCTCATCCTGTTCATCGTCACCTTCCTGGTGAACGCGCTCGCACGCTGGATCATCAGCCGCCGGGCAGAGTTCAACGCCGCCAACTAATGCTGCAGCAGACCGAACGGAAAGAAAAGAGGAGCGCACCCGTGGCACTCACCGTCCGCCCCGTCCATGCGGGATCAGCCCTTGCGGGCAATCGTCTGCCGCGCAGCACCCCGTGGATCGTGCTTGGCGCGAGCCTCGTCGGTTCCTTCGCGCTCTTTGCGCTGCTCGCCGCGGCAAGCGGCTCCGAGTTCTCCCTCGTTGGCGCAGTGCTCATCGGTGCCCTCGCCTACCTCGCGGTCATTACGATCCTCTCGGCCACGGTCGAGGGCGGCCGCCAGGCGGTTGACCGCTTCGTCACGGGCCTCGTGACCGGCGCCTTCCTCCTCGCGATGGTGCCGCTCATCTCGGTCGGCATCACGGTCGTCTCGAACGGTGTAGCGCGTTTCGACGCGGAGTTCTTCACCAGCTCGATGCGCAACGTCACCGGCGAGGGCGGCGGCGCACTCCACGCGATGATCGGCACGCTGCTCATCACACTCGCCGCGACGATCATCTCGGTGCCGCTCGGCCTCATGACTTCGATCTACCTCGTCGAGTACGGCCGCGGCCGCCTCGCGAAGATCATCACCTTCCTCGTCGACGTGATGACGGGTATTCCCTCGATCGTGGCCGGCCTCTTCGCGTTCGCCCTGTTCGCGGTGTTCTTCGGGCCCGGCGTGCGAATGGGTATCGTCGGCGCGGTCGCCCTCTCGGTCCTGATGATCCCGGTCGTCGTCCGCTCGAGCGAGGAGATGCTCCGCCTCGTCCCGAACGAGCTCCGCGAGGCCTCCTACGCGCTCGGCGTGCCGAAGTGGCGCACGATCCTCAAGATCGTGTTGCCCACCTCCATCGCCGGCATCACGACGGGTGTCATGCTCGCGATCGCCCGCGTGATCGGCGAGACCGCACCGCTGCTCATCACTGCGGGCTTCACCGCGTCGATGAACTACAACCTCTTCTCGGATCGCATGCAGTCGCTGCCCGTGTACGTGTACACGCAGTTCGCGAACCAGGGCAACCCGGCCTACGCGTTCTTCGAGCGCGCCTGGGCCGCAGCGCTCCTCCTGATCCTCATCGTCATGGCACTCAACCTCTTCGCACGCCTCATCGCGAAGTGGTTCTCGCCCAAGTTCGGCCGCTAACGCGGCACCCAGATTCCGCAGCCAAAGGAAAGCACACCGAATGTCGAAGCGCATCGAGGTCTCGGACCTCAACGTCTACTACTCGAAGTTCCTCGCGGTCGAGGGGGTCACGATGAACATCGAGCCCCGCAGCGTCACCGCCTTCATCGGCCCGTCGGGCTGCGGCAAGTCGACCTTCCTCCGCACCCTGAACCGCATGCACGAGGCGATCCCCGGCGCGCGCGTCGAGGGTGAGGTGCTGCTCGACGGCGAGGACCTGTACGGCGCGGGCGTCGATCCTGTGCTCGTGCGTCGCCAGGTGGGCATGGTGTTCCAGCGCCCCAACCCGTTCCCCACAATGTCGATTCGTGAGAACGTGCTCGCCGGCGTGCGTCTCAACAACCGGAAGATGTCGAGGAGCGACGCTGAGGATCTCGTCGAGAAGTCGCTCACCGGGGCGAATCTCTGGAACGAGGTGAAGGATCGCCTCGACAAGCCGGGTTCCGGTCTGTCCGGCGGCCAGCAGCAGCGTCTGTGCATCGCACGCGCGATCGCGGTGTCCCCCGAGGTGCTCCTCATGGATGAGCCCTGCTCGGCACTCGATCCGATCTCGACGCTGGCCATCGAGGATCTCATCGACCAGCTGAAGCAGGAGTACACGATCGTGATCGTGACGCACAACATGCAGCAGGCCTCCCGCGTCTCCGACCGCACCGCATTCTTCAACATCGCGGGCACCGGCAAGCCGGGCAAGCTCATCGAGTACGACGACACGTCGACGATCTTCTCGACGCCGTCGGTGCAGGCCACGGAGGACTACGTGTCGGGCCGCTTCGGCTAAGCCCCTCCCCGTCTCCCCTTCCCGATCGGGGTCACTCCGGCACGGTGTCGCGCATCTCAGCGCGGCGACACCCTGCCAGAGTGACCCCGATCGCGTGTTTGTGCGTGGGCGTGTGTGCTGCGCCACGCTCAGCGTCCGCGGCGGTAGACACCCCTGCCGCCGCGGACGTACTGTTACGTCGTGAACACTAGTGCGAACAGGTCATCTCTCGAGACCGCGCCGCAGGATCTGCCCGGGCGGCGCCGGCCCCGAGGCCTCCGCACGTGGTTGCTCGCCGAGACCGCCGAGGCCCCGGGCGAGCACACCGGGCCTCACGGCCGTCCACGCGCGCATCGCCGGGCGCACTGGTTCCGCGTCATGTGCCTCACGGGGGTCGACTACTTCTCCACGCTCGGCTATCAGCCCGCCATCGCCGCCCTTGCCTCGGGCGCCATCGCACCGATCGCCACGATCGTGCTCGTACTCGTTACGGTCGCGGGCGCTCTGCCCGTCTACCGCAGAGTTGCCCAGGAGAGCCCCCACGGCACCGGCTCGATCGCCATGCTTGCCCGACTGCTCCCCCGCTGGGGCGGCAAGCTCGCCGTGCTGGTGTTGCTCGGCTTCGCCGCGACCGACTTCATGATCACCATGACGCTCTCCGCCGCCGACGCGACGGCGCACCTCGTGGAAAACCCGTTTGCCCCGGAGGCGCTGCGCGGGCAGGAAGTTGTCATCACGCTCGCGCTGCTCGGCGGACTGGGCATCGTCTTTCTGCGTGGCTTCCGTGAGGCGATCCGCGTTGCAACCGCGCTTGTGGGGCTCTTCCTCGCGGCAAACCTCGTGGTCATCGCGGTCGCCGGCGCACAGCTCATCGCGCACCCGGCCCCGCTCGGCGACTGGTGGAGCGTGCTCACCACGCAGCACGGCAACCCCATCTTTGTGATTGGGATCGCACTCGTCGTTTTCCCCAAGCTCGCGCTCGGCCTCTCCGGGTTCGAGACCGGGGTCGCGGTGATGCCTCAGATTCGCGGGGACGCGAGCGACACCGAGGAGCAGCCCACCGGCCGGATCCGCGGCGCACGCCGGCTCCTCACCACGTCCGCTCTCATCATGAGCGGCTTCCTCATCACCTCGTCGATCACCACGGTTGCGCTCATCCCCGCCGCTGAGTTTCAGCCGGGCGGGGCGGCAAACGGCCGCGCGCTCGCGTACCTCGCGCATCAATTACTCGGCGAGGGTTTCGGCACTGCCTACGACCTCGTGACGATCGCCATTCTGTGGTTCGCTGGCGCATCCGCGATGGCGGGGCTGCTGAACCTCGTGCCGCGCTACCTGCCGCACTACGGCATGGCGCCTGCGTGGGCCCGCGCCACTCGCCCGCTCGTCTTCGTGTTCACTGCGATCGCGTTCCTCATCACGTGGATCTTCCAGGCGAGCGTCGATGCGCAGGGCGGCGCGTACGCCACGGGCGTCCTCGTGCTGATCTCCTCGGCCGCAATCGCGGTGACGCTCGCGGCCCGAGCTCGCGGCCAACGCGGCGCCACTGTTGGCTTCGGCATCATCAGCCTCGTGTTTGCGTACACGACCGTTGCCAACATCATCGAGCGCCCCGACGGCATCAAGATTGCGGGGTGCTTTCTCCTCGGCATTCTCGTGGTGAGCCTCGTCTCACGCGTCGCGCGCTCGACTGAGCTGCGCGCCACCGCGGTGCATCTTGATCCCACGGCTGCCAGCTTCATTGCCTCCGGACAGACGGTGCACCTGATTGCGCACGAGCCGAACGATCTCAGCCCCGAGCGCTACGCCGAGAAGCTCGCGCACGCACGCATTGCGCACGGCCTGACCGAAGCCGCCCCGCTCTTCATCGAAGTGACGGTGACCGACAGCTCGGACTTCGAGGGTGAGCTGCTCGTGCGCGGCATCGAAAGGCACGGCATCCGCGTATTCGCGGTGGAATCCAGCTCGGTGCCCAATGCGATCGCGGCGGTGGCGCTCCATCTGCAGGACGCGATCGGCTGCACGCCGCACGTCTACTTCCGCTGGACCGAGGGGAACCCCGTCGCCCAGCTCGCCCGCTTCTTCTTCTTCGGTGACGGCGAAGTCGCCCCGATGACGCGCGAGGTGCTGCGCGAAGCTGCACCAGATCCGCGGCATCGCCCGTGGGTGCACGTCGGCTAGCGCCGGGCTGCCGAGCTCGGCCAGACCGGGAATCTACCCCCGGGCAGAAAGAAACCGGACCGCAGAAACGCCTCTCGGCGGAAGGCCGCTCGAAGCGGCAAAAATTGGAGCCCGGGGTTACTGCGGCCCGGCGACACCAGTGTACCTCAGGCCCTTTCGGAGCGGCAGGGGTGTGTGGCCCGCGCGATTCGCGGCCCGCACGGCGACCAGGTTACGCGAGCGTTCCGTCTCGCCAGCGGCGCGCGCCGGCGTGCAGCTCCTGGCTGAGGGTCGAGTAGCGCAGCGCTCGCGTGGTGAGCTCGCCCGCGTGCGCATCGTCGTGCGCGTCCCGCGCGTCGGCGAGGTCGGCAGCTCCGAGCGCCATGACGCGGCAGTAGCTCGCCGCGCGCTCGAGTGCCGCCCCGAGGTCGCCCACGAACGCGCCGCGGAGAATCGTGTCGCACAGCGCGACGATCGACAGCGGCGTGACCGGCTCCTGCGCACCAGCCACGATCGGGTCGATCGTCACGGACACCTCGGAGCCGCGTCGAAACAGGTCGGCGGCCGCCTCGGGATCGGTGTCAACCACCCGACGCAGCAGGTAGAGCCGCCAGAGCACCCCGGCGAGCGAGTGCGCGCTCTGCCCGGCCCAGAGTTCGGCGATGTCGTGCAGGCCCTCACCGGAGGCAAGCCCCACGACTCGGTCAACCACGGAAGGATCGGTGCCGCGGCGCACACGGTCGAGCAATGCCCACGAGGTTTCCTGCGCGAGCCGGTGCGCTGCGCCGGCCTCGTCCGAACCGATGATCCAGTCGAACGACATGCTCGGTTGCAGCACGGGTCGCAGGTGTTCTCGGCTCACGCATCTCCTTGATTCGGATCGCCCGCTCGCGCGGGCCGGCATCGGACCTGGCGAGTCTACGCCGCATGGGCGCGCCGCGCGTGGATCGAGCGCACGGAAAAACACGATAGATTAGAACGAGTAGGGGCCTCTAGCTCAGTTGGTAGAGCATCGGACTTTTAATCCGCGGGTCGCCGGTTCGAGCCCGGCGGGGCCTACTGCGTGATGGTGCCCCGTGTCGCTCAGCGGCGCGGGGCACTGTTGTGTGCGGCGAGTGCTGCCACGACGACGTCAATGCCGCGCAGCAGCCGGGTCGCGGGCTCAGCACCGTAGCCAATGATGAGCGCGTCCTGCTGCGTCTTCGTGAGGCGCGCACGGTAGTTGCCCACACGATCGACGAGCACACCCTGCGCGGCAAGTTCCTGCACCACCGCGTCGCCGTCCTGGTCTTCGAGCGGTACGACGACGTGGAGCCCGCCGTCGGCGCCGCTCACCGGGATCCCGAGCTCGCTCAGCCGCGCGAGCAGCAGCCCGCGTCGGTGCCCGTACTCGCGACGCGTGCGCGCGAGCTCGCGCCGAAATCCGCCGCTCTCGAGGAATGTGGCGAGCCCGCTCTGCTGGATCAGGGGAAGCGGCGGCCCAACATCTTCGCGCACGGCACGCAGCTCTGTCTGCAACGCGAGGCTCGCCGCGCTCTCTGCCACGAGCACGATCGCCGCGCAGCGGATGGATGGCGAGAGCACTTTGTTCAGCGTGGTGATCGTCGCGACGCCCGGGGCGAGCGATCCGAGCGCGGGCAGCAGCGCGCCCGCGTGCCGAAACTCACTGTCGTAGTCGTCCTCGATGATCAGTGTCTCGCTTGCACGCGCCCACTCGAGAATGCCGAGCCGCTCTGCCGCTGGGATGCGCCCGCCGAGGGGAAACTGGTGGCTCGGTGTGAGGAGCACCGCGTCGAGAGGCTGCCCGGCGCTCAGCGCCCGAAGGTCGTGGGCGGTTGCCCCGTCGGCGCCGACCGGCACGCGCACAATCTCCACCCCAGCGCGCTCGAACGCGCGGATGCCCTCCGCGTATCCCGGATCCTCCACCGCGATGCGCGGCGCACGGCCGTGCACGGCACGCAGCGCGAGCGCGAGCAGCAGCAAGGCCTCCGAGGTGCCGCTCGTCACGCTGACGTCCGCCGCGGCGCAGGCGATCCCGCGCGATCGACGCGTGTGTGCTGCAAGGGCGTCACGCAGCGCGGGGATCCCGCTCGAGTCCGGTGCGTCAGAGTGCCACGGCTGCCGCGCCGCCTCCTGCATCGCGCGCACGAATTCTCGCGGGGGCGCTGCCGCAACGTGGGGTCGGCCGGGGCGCAGATCGATCGATCCCGAGCTCGCTGGCCCGTTCGAAACACTCCCGTGCTCGGGATCGGCCCCACGGCGTTCCCATTCACCCCAGCGGGGCAGCTCGGGCACCACGCGGGTTCCCGCTCCCTGCCGGCTCTCGAGAAATCCCTCGCCCACGAGCTGTTCGTAGGCCGACACGACGACGGTGCGGGACACCCCGATCGCGCTCGCAAGGGCACGGCTTGCGGGGAGCACCTCTCCCGGTGCGATGGTCCCGGCAAGCACGGCCTCCCGAATGCGCGCGGTGAGCTGCTCTGCGATCGGGATCGGGATCCCCCGGTCCACGCTCAGCTGCGGGAAGACGTCCATGCTGCAGTGATCAGTGGACGAAGAGGAGCAGGCCGGCCACCGCGATGAAGAGCGAGCCGAACACGGTGTTGAGCGTACGCTGCCCGCGCGGGGTCGACGCATAGCGGCGGAACGGCTTCGCGGCACCCGCGAAGAAGCCCCACATCACCACAACGTCGACGCCCATCACCGTGGCGATGAGCACGAGGTACTGCGGCAGCAGCGGCTGGTCTGCCCGAATGAACTGCGGAATGAACGCCAGGAAGAAGACGACCGCCTTCGGGTTGAGCAGGTTCACCCAGAATCCGCGGCGCAGCAGTTCCCAGCGGCCCGTGTTGACGGTGCGCTCGGGGTCTTCCTCTGGCTCGGGTTTCGCGATGATCAGACGCACACCGAGGTACACGAGGTAGGCGGCACCGGCCCAGCGGATGCCGGTGAGTAGGGCAGGCGTGCTCGCGACGAGTACCCCGACGCCAGCGGCAACGATGAGGATGTGCACGAGGAGCGCGAGCTGCTGGCCGATCACACCCCACACCGAGCGGCGCCACCCAACGGTGAGCGCATTCGACATCGTATTGATCGCGCCGGCCCCAGGGGTCAGGCTGATCACGATCGTCGCGGTGAGCAGGGAGATCCAGAGTGCGGGGGCCACTTTCACAGTGTAATCGCCGCACGGGGCACCCTCGTTCACCGGGCCCTGAAAACCGAAGGAGGCCCCGCAAACGCGAGGCCTCCTGTGGTGGATCTGAGGGGAATCGAACCCCTGACCTTCTCATTGCGAACGAGACGCGCTACCAACTGCGCCACAGACCCTTACAGCGATCGAGTTTAGCAGGCGCGGGTGCGCGCGTAAAATCGCCCAGCAGGCGCGCGAAGCGTGTCGTGCGGGTCAGCCCGCGTTGCGGCGACGGCGGAGCACCGCGTCGAGATCGGGCATCCCCTCGCTCGTATCGCCCACGACGCCCATACCGCGCAGGCGGCTCTGAGCGGCCTGCTGCTGAGCTGTCGCGGCAGACGACTGGGGCCGGCCCGCGGAGGGCTGCGGGGAGGCCTGAGCAGGGGCCTGAGCCGCGGGGGCCTGAGCCGCGGGAGCCTGAGCCGTCGGACGGGCAGCCTGCTGGCGCTGCGCGTGCTCTCGGGCCACCTGCTCGCGCACCTCACGGAGCAGGATCGAGTCGGTCTGGTTCACCTGAGCAGCCGGGCGCTCAGCGCGTGCACGGGCAAGCGCGCGAGCACGGGTGATGCGTTCGGCCGCAGCGCGCTGTGCGGCGGCGTGCGCCTCGGCGGCCGCGTCCGTCTCCCCCGTCGCGACGGGTTCCGCCTCAACCACGGGCGCGGGCGCGACCTCAACAGGCACGTGCTCCGCAGCGATCGGCTCGACGCGCACGCGCCCCGGGGCGAGCAGCACAAGCGCGCCCAACGAGGCCAGTGCAACAAGCAGCGCGCACACGAGTAGCGCGGGGCCGCTTCCCGCGATGAGCAGGCCGATACCCACGAGCGCGCCGAGGAAGCCCATCAGGGCACCAAGCGCGGCGATCGCACGCACGCGGCGAGCGGCCGGGCGGCGCAGCATTGCCGCACGCTGAGCCGCGGCCTGCCGGCGCCGCATCTGCTGCGCGCGAATCTCCGCCCGCACGGACGCTGCGCGCGCCTCGGCGAGCTCTGCCTCGCGCTCGGCCTCCTGCTGACGCTGAGCCGTGCGGAGCAGCTTCTCGTGCGCCAGGGCCTCGCGTGCGGTGGCCTCGAGCCGCACCTCCTGCGGCACCTCACTCGTCTCCGCGAGGATGCGAAGGGTGCGCTGCAGCCGCAAAGCATTCCGCTCGGCGGCGCGGAACTCGCGGCGGCGGGCCCACGCGGGCACGAGCACGGCGGCCCAGAGCAGCGCAGCGATCACGAAGATCACTCCGCCTCCGAGCACGCCGCCTGTCATGTGCATTACTGTACGGTGCCGCCCGGTTCGGCGCGTCCCGGCGCGCCGCGGCGCGGCGAGTTCACCACACGAACGGTACTCAGGTACGAACTCAGTGCTGCGGCCACGACAGGCGGGCGAGCATTGGCCCCTCGTCGCGGGTCGTCACGAAGCACTCGTGGTCGCGCCAGGCGCCGTCGATGTGGATGTAGTCCTGACGTCGACCCTCGTACCGCAGCCCCAGCTTCTGCACGACGCGGAGCGACGCGGAGTTCTCCGGTCGGATGCAGATCTCTACGCGGTGCAGCCCGAGCTCACCAAAGATGTAGTCCATCGCGAGGGCGACCGCGGCAGGAGTGATACCCCGACCGGCGACGTGCTGCGACACCCAGTACCCGATCTGGGAGGACTGCAGCGCACCACCGCTCAGCTCGGAGATACTCAGCTGCCCGACGACCGCACCGTCGTACAGCACGACGAACGGTACGCCGCTGCCCGCCCGCAGCTGCCGGCGCTGCAGACGAATTGTGGGGCGCATCGGCACGGAACCGGGCACAATGCTGCGCCCGCTCGGGTGCGTCGCCTCCCACGGCTGCAGCCACTCGCGATTCTCGCGCAGGAGCCGCTGCAGCGTGGCGGCGTCGGCCGCTCGGACGACACGCAACCCCACGCGCCCGACGCTGAGCAGCCCCGGGTCTGGAATCGCCTGGCCGAGCGGCACGGGTTCTTAGCCCTCGCGACGCGCGCGCAGCTGCTCAGCGAAGTCAATCACCCAGTCGGAGATCTCCCCGCCGAGCTCATCGTGGTCGACACCGAGCAGCACGTTTGCCTTGATCCAGTCGGCACGGTCGCCCGTGTCGTAGCGACGACCGCGGAAGATCACACCATAAACCGGTGCCTCACCCTTGCCCTCGGCGAGCTGGTTCAGCGCGTCTGTGAGCTGGATCTCGCCGCCGCGCCCCGGGGGGAGCTCGTCGAGGATGTCGAAGATCTCCGGGCGCAGCACGTAGCGGCCGATCACAGCGAGATTCGAGGGCGCCTCTGCAGCGGCAGGCTTCTCCACGAGGCCGGTGACGCGCACTACATCGGGATCGTCGGTCGCCTCAACGGCAGCGCAGCCATAGAGGTGGATCGACTCCTGCGGCACCTCCATGAGCGCGATGACGGTCGCCTCGCGGCTGTCATGCTCAGCGATCATGCGGTCGAGCAGCGGATCGCGCGCATCGATGAGGTCGTCACCGAGCAGCACCGCGAACGACTCGTCGCCGACGTGGCCGCGCGCGCGGCCCACCGCGTGGCCGAGACCGAGCGGCTGGCCCTGGCGCAGGAAGTACACCTCGGCGAGCTCGCTCGACTCGTGTACCTTGCCGAGCTTGCCCTCGTCGCCCTTGCGCTCAAGCGAGTACTCGAGTTCCGGCACGCTGTCGAAGTGGTTGACCAGATTGTCCTTGTTCCGGCCCGTGATGATGAGTACGTCGCCGAGGCCAGCAGATGCCGCCTCTTCGACGACGTACTGGATCGCCGGCTTATCGACGATCGGGAGCATCTCCTTGGGCATCGCCTTCGTCGCCGGAAGGAATCGGGTACCGAGCCCCGCGGCGGGGACGACGGCCTTCGTGACGGCGCGCTGCGTTTCAGTCATGCAGGCCAGCCTAATGTCGGCAGAGGCGCGAACAAAGTTGGGCCGCCAGCGATTCCGCAGGAAAGGTATGGTTTCGCTATGGACAGTTCCGTGGGTGCCACACCGGTTTCTGCGCGAGCGCGCGCAAAGCGGCGGGTGCGCGCGGCGGTGCGCGCGAGCCGGGCTACGCGATCCCCATCAGATCGAAGCACCGCGGCAGCCGAAATCTCCGCGCACCTCATCGCGCTCGTCGAGGCCGCACAGGCACGCCGGGTGACGTGCTACCTCGCGACTGCGGGCGAGCCCGATCCCGAGCTGTTTCGGCAGTGGGCCACCGAGCAGGGCATCGAAGTGCTGTTGCCGGTCTCGCTTCCCGACCACACCCTCGCGTGGGTGCTCGCGGGGCAGGGCGATCCGGTGCCCGGGCGTCACGGCATCCGCGAGCCCGTGGGGCCGAGGCTTCTCGCGACCGCCGCCGGCAGCGCAGACCTCATGCTCATCCCCGCGTGCGCGGTCGACCGGGCGGGCACGCGCCTCGGCTGGGGCCTCGGCTACTACGACCGGTGTCTGGCAGCGTTGGATCAGCGCCCGCCCGTCTACGCGGTGGTGCACGACGCGGATCTCGTGGCCGCGCTCCCCCGCGATGCCCACGACATCCCCGTCACGGGCGTGGTCACTCCGGCCGGGGTCCGCCGTTTCGCAGCCAAGACGGGGTAGGCTGACTGATTGTGCCTACCTACGCTTATCGGTGTGCCGACTGCGGCCACGCATTCGACATCTACCAGTCGTTCTCGGATGATGCGCTCACCGAGTGCCCCGAGTGCGGCGGCGCGCTGCGCAAGGTCTTCGGCTCCTCGCTCGGCGTGACGTTCAACGGCTCGGGTTTCTACCGCACCGACTCGCGGGCAAGCGGATCAGGATCGGGCTCCTCCAGCAGCTCGTCCAGCTCCTAGCTCGGCGTCGCGCTCCCGCTAGCCCCAGTGCGGCGGGCGATCGCGCTTCAACCGTGCTTCGTTGGCGCGCTCGGCAGTGCCGTCCGCACCAGAAGCCGTGTCCCCCCAGCCCTCCGCGCGATCCTCGCCGGCTCGCGCGTTGAGCGCGTGCTCCGACGGGCGCGGATCCACTCCCGAGGGAGCGGGCCGCTGCGCCCGGCGCGAGCGACGCTGCGGGCGAGACTCCGCCGCCGGGTCGGTATCGGTCACGCCTGATCCGCGGCGAGCTCCCCCGCCTCGATTCCGAGGGTGCGGGCGATGCGGCGCGCGGCCTCGTCGGGGTCGGAGAACAAGTCGAAGCTCTGGACTCGGTGGTAGTGCCAGCCGAGGCGGCGCAGCACGGCCGGGCGGAGACGCAGCGTATCGCGCAGGCTCTCCGAACCGTCACCCAGGTCAACATCGATCGCGATCGCGCGGCCGTCGTACGACGCGGCAAGCGGAATCGCGCCGCGGTAGTCGAGCGCAACCGTGAGCCCGAGCGCTTCCAAGCGGTCGGCGAGCTCGCCGATCATGGGATCGCGCTCGGCGGGGAGCGCGGGCGGCTCGGGTGCCGGGTGCTCGAGTGCGAGCAGCTCGGCGAGCTCCACGACGCCGTGCTTGATGCGCGCGGAGTCGAGGTCCTTCGGCTTGAAGCAGCTAACGATGGTCATCGCGCGGCGGGCGCGGGTCATTGCGACCGCGAGCAGGCGTTCGCCGCCCGGGCGACCGAGGCCGCCAAAGTTGGAGAGCACGCGCCCGTGCGGGGTGCGGCCGTAGCCGATCGAGAAGATCACGCGATCGCGGCTCTGCGCGGTCGCCTGCTCGAGCGTCATCACCGCGAAGGGCTCCGCACGATCCCCGAGCAAGAACTCGCGGTACTGCGGGAACTTCGAGAACGCCTGCAGCACGGCCTGGTACACGCGCACCGCGTGGCGTTCGCTCGCCGTGATGACCATGAGCGACTCACCGGCGCGATCGCTCGCGTGCTGGAGCACCAGCTGCACCACGCGCTCGACCTCGGCGTCTGTGCTCTCCACGGCACCGGTCTGCTGGTCCGGCAGGCCCTGGCCGCCGCTCACAAACTCGTACGTGAGGCTCGAGTGTCCGAGGAAGCTGCCCGCCCAGGGCAGGGTCTGGATCGCCTCGCCGTAGAAGCGCGTGTTGACGAGCTGTGTGAGGTCTTCGCCGCCGGCGCGGTAGCTGCGCGTCAGCGTGAGCGTCGGCAGCACCTCGCCGAGCGCGGCGAACGCCGAGCTGCGGTGCAGGGCGTCGGCCTCCGCAGGATCGGATGCCGCCTCCGGCACCGGGGCGCCAACCGACAGTTCGAAGTGCGCGGGCGTCTGCGTCATCGTGTCACCGAAGGCCACGACCTGCTGAGCGCGACGGATGGCACCGAGGTTCTCCACGAGGGTCGTGGCTCCCGCATCGACGAGCAGCACAGTGTCGAAACGCATGCTGTCGGGCAGCTCTGCAACCTCGTACGGCGACATCGTCCAGACCGGCGCGAGCACGCTGAGCAGGTGAGGGGCGCCCTGTGCGAGCTGGGCGACGGTCACGTCGGGGCGGCGCAGCGCCTCGCGCATCGCGAGCGCCTCCTGCTTGTGGTCGAGCACGGCAACGCGCCACGCATCGGCCAAGCTCGCAGCGAGGAGCGCGCCGTTCGCGCCGGCATGCGCATCGTCGACGAGGCGGAAATCGGCCTCGAGCCGCTCGAGCACGCCAGTGTTCGCGCTGAGCAGCGCGGGGTTCGTGTGCAACATCCGCTCGAGCGCCGACTGCCACCAGGCGAGTTCCAGCTCGGAGGCGACGTCCTCGGCGGGCACGTGGCGTGCCGAGAGGTCGTCGAGCAGCGGCTCGAGGTGCGCGGCGCGCATGCGCTCCACGATCTTCGTGCGCTCCTGGATGTTCTGCAGCACCTCGGACTCGCGGGCGAGGTCGGAGATGCGGCTCGCGAGCGATCCGAGGGTGCGGTTCTTCAGCCGATCGGGATCGCTCGCAACGCCGAGCACCCGATCGAGCTCATCGAGATCCTGGTAGGCGGACTGGAACGCCACGACCACGTCAGAGATACCGAGCGGCACCTCGGGGCGGGCGCCGACCACAGTCGTGTAGCGCTGCCAGAGCACGCGCTGCTGCTGGATCTGCACGAGGCGCGAGTACATGTCCGTGATGTGCACGCCGGGGCGCACGTACTCGCGGGCGAGCTTGCGCAGGCGACGCTTGTTCGCGGCCGTCATCTCGTCAGAGCCGCGCGGCGCGTGCGCCGCGATGACCTCGGTCAGCGAGCGGTCGTACACCGACGGGGTGAAGCGGTCGAGCGTATCGCGGATGCCCATGAGCAGCCGGAGATAAACCCCAAGCTCGGCGATCGTCTCGTACGGGCGCATTGACGTCTGGCCAATCACCTCGTTGGCCATCGAGATCAGGCGGGGCAGCTGCGCCTCGGCGAGATCGACTGCGGTGCCGTACGCGGTGCGGGCCTCCTCCGTCGTGGAGAAGCTCACGCCGTACCAGGGCGAATCCTCGGGCCCGTACTGGAACTGGCCGAGGCGCGCGACCTCTGTGAGGTCCTCCGCCATCGCGCTGCGATCAAGCGTCAGCTGGCCGAGGGCGTGATCATCGAGCCGCACGGTCGTGTGCGGCGGACGCTCGCTCTGGGCGAGCCGCGTCAAACGACGGAGGGCGTCGAGCGGCGAGACCCCGTAGCGCGGGTCCGCGGTCGAGAGTGCACCGCGGTAGTCGCGCAGCACCCCGCGGAGGCGGATCAGCGCAGCATCGACTTCACCCAGCTGCTCGGCGCGCGCGTTCTCGTTGCGGCTAATCGACTCAACGAGGTTGCGGCGCACACGGCGCGGGCCGACCGAGAGGCCGGCGAGGCCTGCGCGCGTCAGGCGGTGCGAAATCCCGTCGAGCGTCGCCCGGCGGGGCGACACGACGAGCACGCGCTTCCCGTCGCGGGCAAGGCTACCGATCGCGTTGACCACGGTCTGCGTGCCGCCCGTGCCGGGCAGCGTGTGCACGACGACCGAGTGGCCGGCGTCGATCTGCGCAAGCACATCGTCCTGCTCGGCATCGGCGTCGTACAGGTGCCGGTCCACGTCGGGCGAGCGCTCGTCGGGCGCGGTCGCGCTCACGGGCCGGTAGGCCTTCGCGAGCTGCTCACGCGCCGGCTCGCTGCCACACACAGCCGCGAGAATCGGCGAGTCGAGATCCTTCACCGCACCGACCATGCCCTGCGCCACCGAGTGGAACGAGGACACGACAAGGCGCGGCTGCACCACAAACCCAGAGACCCCGGCGACGGTCTGGCGCACGCGGTCGATCACGGGCTGGGGCTTGAACACACCCTCGGACTGCGACAGCTCGACCAGTGCGCGCGCATCAAGCGTGATGCCGAACTGTTCGCGCAGCGCACGGATCAGCTCCTCGTTCACCGAGGGGAACTGCTTCAGCTTGAGCTCGAAGTCGCGGCCATAGCGGCGAATAGCGAGGGGACGCAGCAGCACGGGGGCGCAAAACTCCTCGCCTTCGAACGTCCACTTCGCGATGCCCACACCGAGGTGAACGGTCTCGAGTCCGCGCACCGTCCGCATCTCGATCGCCTTGTCGGTCACGCGCCCAGCGGCGGCGCGCGCGTGGCGGAGCGCGAGGTCGTCGCGAATCAGGGCAGAGAGCAGGATCTTGTTACCCGTGATGAACTGCGGCAATCCGCCCGGGTGGGTGGTCGAGAGCTCAATCCGGTTGGCGGGTCGGTCATCGAAGTGCAGCAGCGGGTTTCGGCCGCCGATGCGCGCGGCGTCGCGGCGCCAGTCGGCGTGCTCGTCCGCGTACGCGTCGACGAGTGACACCGGCCCGGTGAGCTGGGCCGTCAGATCGCGCTCGGGGGCGCGGGGAGCCTCGGGGGCGGGGGCAGCCGGGACCGCGCCCTCGTCCTGGGGCGGCACCGCCTCAGCGGTGACCTCTACGGTCTCATTATCGTCGCCACCCGATTCGGGTCGCCGACGTCGGTCTACACTCCACACACCGCCACCCTAGGCGCTGAAACAGCAAAACAGCGCATCCGCAACGGAGTTTCGTCGGCTGCGGATGCGCTGTGAATGCGCTGATGGCGCGGGATCGAACGCGCTAGCTCGCGTCGTCGGCTGCCGGGCCCGTGACGACGGGGTCCGCGAGCTGCATTTCGCCACCGCGCGCCTTCGCGAGCACGCGCATGAGGTGGTAGACGCCGATCGCCGCGATCGTGCCGAGCGCGATGCCGTTGAACACCACCGAGCCGAACTGAATCGTGAAGTCTGCGATGCCCACGATGAGCGGCACGGCGGCCGAGAACTGGTTGATCGGCTTCGAGAAGTCGACCTTGTTGTCGATCCAGATCTTCACACCGATGAGGCCGATGAGGCCGTAGAGCGCGACGGTCACGCCGCCGAGCACCGCCGGCGGCACCGAGAAGATCACGGCGCCCACCTTAGGCGAGAAGCTGAGCAGCACGGCGATGGTGCCGGCGACCCAGTACGCGGCCGTCGAGTAGACGCGGGTCGCGGCCATCACGCCGATGTTCTCACCGTAGGTCGTGGTGCCCGAGCCACCGCCGAAGCCGGCGAGCATGGTCGAGAGTCCGTCGGCGAGGAGCGCACGGCCCGTCACGCCGTCGAGGTCGCGGTTCACCATGAGGCCCACGCTCTTCACGTGCCCCACGTTCTCGGCGATGAGCACGAGCACGACAGGCAGGAAGGCCGGGAGGAGGCCCCACAGCGAGGGATCGGCAAACGGGTTGCCTACCGCATGGAACTGGGGCAGCCCCACCCAGTCGGCCTCAGCGACCGCATCGAAGTTCACGAGACCCGCGATCACCGCGATGATGTAGCCGACCGCCATGCCGAGCACGATCGAGAGGCGGCCGATGAGACCGCGGAACAGCACGGTGATGAGCAGGATCGCGACGAGCGTTGCGAGCGCCACCCACGAGGAGAGCACCTGATCGACATCCGGGTTTGCGCCGGGGTTGCCGGTCCAGTTGTTGCGCACGGCCGGTGCGAGGTTGAAGCCGATGAGAGCAACAATCGCGCCCATCACGACGGGCGGCATGAGCGCGTTGATCCAGCCCGTGCCGAAGCGGTGCACCACGAGGCCAACGACGGCCATGAGCACACCGATCGCGAGGATACCGAAGGAGGCGCGGCCGAGATCATCGCCGCCGGCGGTGGCGGCAAGGATCGGCGCGATGAACGCGAACGACGAACCGAGGTAGCTCGGCAGGCGGTTGCCCGTGAGCAAGAGGAACAGCATCGTTCCGAGGCCCGAGAAGAAGAGGGTGGCCGTGGGGCTGAAGCCCGTGAGCAGCGGCACGAGGAAGGTCGCGCCGAACATGGCGACCACGTGCTGTGCGCCGAAGCCGATCGTGCGGCCCCAGCTCAGGCGCTCCTCCGGGAGCACAATCGCGTCGGGGGCAACGTGCTTTCCGTCACCGTGCAGTTTCCAGGGCAGCGCCATGCGGGCTCCTTCAATGGGGCGGTCAGTTCAGAAGTGAGCTGCGCGTCCGCCCCTGCGAGCGCGCGACCAATCGATCATCATACAGCGAACGCTCAGGATCGGTGCGAAAAGATCACCGACCCTGAGCGTTCAAGCGCGCGTGCGGGTTAGCCCGCGATGTAGACCTTGCGGATGTGGTCGCGTACGGTCCAGCGGGTGCGGGTGCCTGCGACCAGGCGCATGACGTCGCCGGGGCCCACCTCAACCGTGCGCGGATCGGCCGAGGGATCGCTCTCAACGCCGGGCTCGCTGAGCAGCTCGATGGACGCGCCACCCGAGAGCACCACGAAAAGCTCGTCCACCTCGGTGTCGGTCACGGTGCCGCCGCGCAGCTCCCAGATGCCGGCCTCGGCGCCGCCGATCTCGCCGAGCTCAACAATCCCCTGCGCGGGATCGCCCGAGACGACGTCCGCGGCTTCCACCGCCTCGAGCGCCACCGGGATCGACCCGGCGTGCACGGCTGCGTTGCGGCCGTTCGGCAGGGCACCCTCGTTCGCTGCGCTCTCGTTCGCTGCTGTCTGATCCATGTTCTCCTCTACGCCGCTCACGAGTCGAAGCCCAGGCCGAGCGCATCAAGCGTCTTGAGCAGCACGTTGCGCTTGCCCTCGTTGTGATCCGCGCGGTCGAGCGACCAACGGGTGAGGTTGATGCCGATCGAGGCGGCGGGCTCGGGCGGGAACGGCAGCGGCACGTCCTTCACCATCTTGAGCTCGGTGCGCTCGGTGACCCGACCCTCGAGGCGGTCGACAATCACGTCGGCCGCGAAGTGGGTGGCCCCAACGCCCAGACCCGTGAAGCCAGCGACGTACTGCACGCGACCGCCCAGCGCCTGGCCAAAGAAGGCGCAGAAGCGCGTGCTCGTGTCGATGACGCCGGCCCAGCGGTGGGTGAACTTCACGCCTGCGAGCTGCGGGAAGGTCGTGAAGAAGTGGCTCGCAAGCTTGCGGTGGCTCTCCATCCGGTCCTCGTACTCGGGCTTGATCTTGCCGCCCGCGTAGTAGACGGCGTCGTAGCCGCCCCAGAGAATCCGGTTGTCCTTCGTGAGGCGCGAGTAGTGGAACTGGTTCGCCATGTCGGCGAGACCCTCCCGGCCGTCCCAGCCGATCGAGGCGAGCTGCTCGTCGCTCAGCGGTTCGGTCATGAGCACGTAGTCGTACACGGGAACTGTGTGGAAGCGGTAGCGCTTCAGCAGCGAGGGGAACACATTCGTGCAGAGCGCCACGCGCTCCGCGGTGACCGTGCCGCGCTCGGTGGTGAGCTGCACGGGAGTATCCGCTCCCCCATCGAGGCGCTTCACGGGCGTCTGCTCGTGGATCTCGACGCCGATCTTCGCGGCGTGGCGCGCAAGCTCTGCCGCCAGCTTCGCGGGGTGCAGGTTTGCATTCTCCCGCGGGGCGAACTCGCCGCCCAGGAAAGTCGGCGATGCGATGCGGGCCTGCACTTCTTCGGCGTTCAGCGTGACGACCGTGGGGTCCTCGCTCTCGCCGAGCCACTCGACCTGGTGCGGGGCGTTCGCCACGGAGAGCTGGCCGGTGCGCTCGAAGTCCACGTCGAGCCCGTTGTCCGCGATGAACTGCTCCATCGCGTCGAGGTTCTCGTAGCCGAGGCGAGCGAGCACGCCGGTCTCCTCGGGCCAGCGTGCCTCAGCGTTCGGCTCACCGTGAGTGATGCTCGCCTCGCAGAAGCCGCCGTTGCGGCCTGATGCCGCCCAGCCAACGCGCTTCGCCTCGAGCAGGATCACCCGTCGTTCGGGGTGCTCCGTCTTCAGCTTGATCGCGGTCCAGAGGCCGGCGTAGCCGCCGCCCACCACAGCATCGTCCACGCGCGTATCGCCCGCGAGCGCGGGGTAGCGCGCTGCGGTGTCGGCAACGTCGTCGATCCAGAAGCAGGAGAGCTTCGTGTCGGCAAGCGAGTCTTCGACGATCTTCGCTGCCGGTCGGTTCGTTTCAAAAATGGTCTGGTGCATGGGGTCCTCGTCTTCGATGTCCGAGACGATCCTTGCACAGAATCACGCGAATGTAAATGACATTGACATTCGCGTTTACACGTGGTGACTCCTCTTTTTCAGGAGCCGCCACGCGCCGCCCGTTACTCAGCCGGCGGCTTCATGATGGCGCCCGTGGCGAGCCCCATCGCGAGCCCGGCGGGGAGCCACAGCCAGAACTGGGTGAGCGCGCCCAGGACGACGCCCATGATGGCGCCCATCACGATGCCGACAATGATCTGCTTGCGCCGCGCCTCAGGCGACGGCTGCGAGCCCTTCTGCGAGCCCTGCTTCTTGCCCGCCCCGCGCTCATTCCGGTTCTTATTGGGCTTCGCTCGGTTGCTCATGAGTCCAGGGTACGCGCCGCCGCCTGATCATCGGCGTCGAGTTCCAGAAGTGCGGCGATCACGGCAGCATCGGCCTGTTTCGCGCGGGCGATCTGCACGAGCTTGCCCGTCGCGCGCGCAATCTTTGCGGGGCTCGCGGACGGGCTGGCCCCGGCCGCCCGCAGCACGGGATCGAGCGCATCGAGGTGCGGTTCCGCTCCGCCTGGGAGGAGCTCGGCCTCCCACTCCCGCCAGGCGCGCCGCACCCCGTCGGCGAGGTCGGTCGCGCGCACGCGGTCGTCAGCGAGCTCGATGAGCGCGCGGCCCTGGACATCCCGCAGCACAACAACGGTGCGCTCGGTGAGCAGTTCGGCGCGCGGCCGCACGGATCCCGCGGCCACGCCGATCCGCGCGGCGAGCTCTGCGAGCAACCCCGCGGGCAGTTGCGTCTCGAGGGGCCAGTGCTGTTCGCGCACGCCGCCCGGCTCGCGTCGCTTCACGTGCCACCCTGCGTCAGTGCCGCCCTCGCGCACGCGCACGGCAATGCCAGCCCGTGCGAGGTCCTCGTCAGGCGTGTCGTAGTAGCGCGCGACGAGCTCGAAGGTTTCGGGCGCGTCCGCGGCAAAGCCCGCTGCCGCGAACTCCTCCGCGCTCGGCAGCGGTGCCCCGACCGCGATCTCGTACTTGCGCTCGATCTCGAGCGACTCGGTTCCCGGCTGTGTCGTCACGCCGACAGCTTACGGGGTCGCCGGCTCGTCCTGCGGCGGGGCAGCGGGCCCGTGCCCGCCGGAGAGCCACACAATTCCGGCTCCCGCGGCGACCACCAGGATGATGCCGACGAGCGCAATGGGGGTGAGCATCTGGTCCAGGAACAGCGCGCCGAGAATCGTGCCCACAACAGGATCGAACGCAAAGAAGACGCCGAGCACACGCGCCGAGGTGAGTCGGCCCGCGATCGTGTCGACCGTGAACGCGAGCGCGGTGCCGAGCAGCGCGGACGCAAGCAGTGGAATGAGGTGCTCCACGCGCACGAGCGGCACCACGGGCGCGGAGAATGGCAGTGTGAGGATCGCCGCGACGGTCACCGACAGCGCGACGCTCGGCAGGCCACCGTCGGACTGTCCCACGCGCGCTGCGAGCAGCGTGTAGAGCCCAAACGCGGCGCCCGCGAGCCCGGCGAACATGAGGCCGAGCGGGTCGAGCGCGCCGCCGAAGCCCGCGATCAGCGCGACACCGAGCAGCGCCACGACGGCGAGCAGCCCCTCGCGCGCACGGCGGGAGGCCGCGAGCGCGACGAGGCAGGGGCCAAGGAAGTCAATTGTGGTCGCGATGCCGAGCGGCAGGCGAGCGAACGCGAGGTACAGGAACGCATTCATCGCGGCCATGGCAACGCCGTAGAGCACGATTCCGCTCCACTCGCGGCGGGTGCGCCCACGCAGCCGCGGGCGGAAGATGATGAGCAGGATCACGGCGGCGAGCAGCATGCGCAGTGCGCTCGTGCCGAGCACGCCAAATGCAGGGAACAGCCCCACCGCGATTACGGCGGAGAACTGCATACCAAGGGATCCGATCAGCACGAGGAGCATGGCGCGGATCGTTGCGCTGCGTCCGAAGTGCTGGGGCGTCGACACTGAGCTCATCAGACCAACTCTAGTGCCGGTTACACTGGCCGGGTGACGGTGGACGATCGGGAGAGCGGGGCAACAGCGCGCGCTGTTGCAGCGTGCATGGAGACCGCTGCCGCACTCACTCAGGCTGGCGTCGAAGCTGAGTATCTCGCCGTGCTCGAGCCGCCCCGGCGCGTGCTCCTCTGGACTCGGCCCGCTCGCATGCGCTCACTCGGCCGCGTGTGGCGCGTGGGCACCCTGCTCCTCGGTACTGACGGCACGCTCTACGCCGCCGGTCGCGCGACCCGGGCAGCCGAGCGCGGTCGCCCGGGCTACCAGTCGTTGTCCCGCGAGGAGCGCCGCGAGATCGCCGCGGCGGCGCTGCGGGGCGGCTTCGAGAGCGGTGCGCCCGTGAACTTTGATGCCGTCGCGATCCCGCTCGGCGATGCGGACGCGCTCGCAGCGCTTGAGGCCGAGAACTCGGCGCTGCCGCTCGGCCTCGCGGACAGCGAAGTGCGCGTGCGGTGGCGGGCCGGCGCACCGCTGTCCGGAGCGCAGACGCTTGCTGCGTTTCTTGCCGATCGCGCCGCGCTGCTGCGCTCCCCCGAGCCGATCTAGCGGCACTCACCCGCGACCCGCATGGCGGCTCCTGCCAGAAAATAGCGGCTCCTGCCAGAAAACAACTGTGCCGGCCGCGTGTGATGGGGGATGCGGCCGACACAGTTCAGGGGGATCTGCTCAAGACACACGATCGAATGGGGGAATGATTGCGGTCTGGGGATCGAGCAGTTCGTGTCGCACGGATTGGGGGATCCGCGCTCCACCGGGGGTTGGTGGTCCTTTTAGAGTAGGCCCGCGAGCGGCGCCCGTAGCCCCGAACGCGGCGTTCTCCGTAGCCCGGATTCGAAAACTCCGTGTTGCGTAGAGGGCACTGGGTAGCGTTGTCGGTGTTTCTGTGCCGAATGCCGCGTCGCGCTGCGTTAAGGCTGAGTGGTCGGCTCGGAAGCGGTCGACAGATTGGGCTCGCTGCCCGGTTTCCGAAACGCGGCGCGCATGTGGTCGCTCGTCAGGAAATCAGCGATGCCGATCATGATGAGGCTGAACACGATCTGCTCCGTGATCATCCAGAGCGGGTAGAGGCCGGGGATCGCCGCCATGACCAAGGTGATCACGGGAAAGATCTGCGCGAAGAGCCGCAGCCGCTGGTACGCCCAGCGCCAGCCGAGCGAGGCGCGCCACGTGAAGTAGCAGAGCGTCACGGTCATTCCGAGCACCACGACGGTGCGCATCCACACCGCGAACGGCACTGCACCACCCGACCCGGCGATCACGACAGCCACCACGACCGCGCCGAGCCCGAGCAGCACCTCCACCCCAAGGAGCGCCCAGATCCATCCAAAGGCGCGGCGGGTGCGCGGATGATCCCGATCCGCGACGGGGATCCGCTCACCCGCGGCCCGCCCGCCCGCGAGCCGATCGATGCGCAGGAGGAGCTGTTCCCATTTCATAGCGCCAGCGTACGTCTGCACTCATCTCGATGTCACCCGAAAACCGCATGATCGGGGCAAAGATCAATCAAAAGGCGGAGCCACGGGTGCAGACGGCTCGGATAGTGTGGGGCCAGAACCCCACGGGGACGGAGGAGACTGGCATGAGCATTGTGAACGCACCACTCCCCCACGCGGCCCCGGGCACCGCCCCGCGCCCCGCGGTGCGCGCGATGCAGATCGGCCAGCACGTGATCGCCGCGGCGCTCACCACGATTGGCGTGATCCGCGCGACCGGCGACGGGGTCGCGATCCCGGTCGCGCTGATCTGCGGCCTCGCGATCCTCGCCTGGCACACCGCGGGCACGCTGCTGCCCTCGCGCGTGCGCGGCACGGGCGTGGTCGCGTGGTGGCTCGTCGGCCTCGCCGTGATCTGGGTCGTCGCGGTCGCGGTCTCCGCAGAGTTCGTGTGGCTCGCCTTTCTCCTCTGGCTGCTCGCCGGGCACCTCCTCCCCGGCCGGTGGGCGCTGCTCTTCTCGGCACTCGTGTACGCGGTGGTCGTGGGCGGCCCGCTCGTGCACCACGGCGCCACGAGCTACGCGAACGTGTTTGGCCCCCTCATCGGCGGTATCTTCGCGCTGGGCATCTCACGCGGCTACCTTGAACTGCTGCGTGATGCCGCCGAGCGCGAGCGCCTTGTCGCCTCGCTCACGCGCGCGCAACAGGAGATGGCGGAGCTGCAGGACGAGCTCGCGGTCGCGCAGCGCCACTCCGGCGCCGTCGCTGAGCGCACGCGCCTCGCGCGCGATATTCACGACACTGTCGCGCAATCGCTCTCGTCCATCCGCTTGCTCGCGCACGCGGAGCGTGAGCCCGCGACGCCCGACGATGCCCTGCGCACCCTCGCCCGCATCGAGGATCTGGCCGGCGACAGTCTGGGGGACGTGCGCCGAATCATCGCGGCGCTCTCGCCCGCCGAGCTCGACGAGGGCGCGCTCGGTGCGGCGCTCGGTCGTTTGCTCGCTGCGTTCGAGGACGAGACCGGCGTGCGCACCGAATTGCACGTCGACGATTCACTCCCACAGCTCGGCGCCGCCGCGGAGGTCGCTCTGCTGCGCACCGCGCAGTCCGCGCTCGCGAACGTTCGCCTCCACGCGGAGGCCTCGCGTGCCGTGCTCAGCCTGATCGACGCGGGCGATGCGGTGCGCCTCGACCTCATCGACGATGGGCGTGGCTTTGACGCGGCGAGCTGGGAACGCGCGGGCGCCGGCGGCTCAAGCTATGGCCTGCGCTTCATGCGCGATCGCCTGCGCGAGCTCGGCGGTGGGCTAGAGGTCGAGAGCGCGCCCGGCGACGGCACCGCGCTCTCGGCGTACCTCCCGCTCACCGCTGCCCCGAGCCCACGCCCCGATTCCGCCGCAGCGCCGACCGCTACCGCGCCCGCCCCGACAGAGGAGCCCCGATGACCGTCACCGTTCTGCTCGTCGACGACCACCCCGTCGTGCGCACCGGGCTGCGCGCTGTGCTTGACGCCGATCCGCGCATCCAGGTGGTGGGCGAGGCGGCCACGGGGGAAGAGGCCATCACACTCGCGGGGCACCTGTCCCCTGCCGTGGTGCTGTGCGACCTGCGGCTCGGCGATGGGCTCGACGGGATCGGCGTCACCGCCGAACTGCGGCGGCTCGATCCCGCGCCCGCGGTGCTCATCCTCACCACGTTTGACCGCGATGCCGAGATCCTTGGTGCGATCGAGGCCGGCGCGGCCGGCTACCTCCTGAAGGACATGCCGCCCGAGGCGATCATCGACGCCGTGCAGCGCACCGCGGCCGGCGAAACGGTGCTCGCGCCGAGCCTCGCGTCGCGCGTGGTCCAGGGAATGCGCAACCCGCTGCCGAAGCTCACCGCACGCGAGCTCGAGGTGCTGAAATTGCTCGTCACCGGTGCCACCAACCGCGAAATGGCTCGCGCACTGTTTGTCACCGAGGCCACCGTGAAGAGCCACCTCGCGCACATTTTCACGAAGCTCGACGTCGAGACTCGGGCGCGCGCAATCCACGTGGCGCAGGAGACCGGGCTCGTCTAGCCGCCGCCCGGCGCGGGTGCCGCTCGGCGCGGGTGCCCCCAGAACCGCCCAGCAAACCCTGCTAGCATCGCTCACCGTCTGGGCGCTCGGCCCCGATCCAGATCTGATGGGAGCATGATGCGCGCACACACGCACCGCGTTCCCCTGGCGCTGCTGCTCGCGTTTGCGGTGCTGCTGCCGGCGTTCTGGATGATCGACCTCGCGCAGGCGGACGCCGCCCACGCGGGTGCCACCCCGGTACAGGCCACCGAGCAGATTGAGGCGCCGCGCGTGCCCTCCCCGCGCCCTGAGGCGACGCCGCAGAGCGCACCGAGCATCGCGCCACCGAGCGATCGCCCCGAGCTCATCGAGAGCAAGGATGTGGCACTTGCGCTCACGCAGCCTGCGGAGGCGAGCACCCTGTACATGACCATGGTGCGTGCGCCCGGCGCGGACGAGCCTGCTCCAGATGGGGCAGCGTCGCACGTGCTGCCGCTCTCGCACGCGGGTGCCTCGCTCCCGGCGGTCGACGTTCCGCTCCCGACGCTCTCACGCGGCGAGACCCAGCGCCTCTCGCGACTGCTGATGCCACTCACCCCCACGCTCGAGGTGCCCACTACCCCGCCGTTGCTCTGCGTCTGAGCACCGCTCCTCGCACGGACACGCACGCCCACTGAGGGTGTGCCACGCAGGCTTCGCTTCGACGCGCGGTGACTCACGATGGCCCGGCTCTGCCGCGCCGCGATCGCAGCTCACCCCACACGGACGGAACCTCCATGCACGATCCCTATTTCGCTACCCCCGACGCAGCCCAGCCGAGACGTCGCTGGTCTCGCCGGCGTCGCCTCATCACCACGATTGCCGCGAGCCTCGTGCTCGTGCTCGGCGCGGGCGCCGCCGTGGCAGCGCTCATCTTCAAGAACTTCACCGACAGCATCGTGCGCTCGGACTTCGCGCTTCCGCTCGTCGAACAGCCCGAAGAAGACACGAGCGAGCAGAACATCCTCATCATGGGCATGGACTCGCGGGTCGATCAGAACGGCGAGCCACTGCCCGATGAAATCTACGAAGCGCTCCACGCCGGCAACGCGGATGATGGCGGATACAACGCAAACGTGCTCATGCTGCTGCACATCCCCGAGGATCGATCGCAGACCAGCGTGATCTCGATCCCGCGCGACGACTATGTCGAGCTGGTGGGGGCCCCGCTGGGGGTGACGCACTCGAAGATCAAGGAGGCGTACGGGCTCGCGATGCAGGAGCGCATGAACGAGATTGCCTACTCGGATGAGGAGTTCTCGGACGAGGAGGCGTACCAGGATGCGCGCCGCGCCGGTCGGCAGGCGCAGATCGAGACGGTGTCGCACTTCCTCGGCGATGTGCGCATCGACCATTTCGTTGAGATGACCATGGGTGGCTTCTACTACGTTGCCGAGGCCGTCGCCCCCGTGACGGTCTGCCTGAACCAGGCGACCGAAGACAGCTACTCGGGCGCCCAGTTCACGGCCGGAGTGCAGGAGCTCGACGCCGAGCAGGCGATGAGCTTCGTGCGGCAGCGGCGAGACACCGGATTCGACGGACCGTTCCTCACTGATTTGGATCGCTCACGCCGACAGCAGGCATTCCTCTCAAGCCTCGCGACGAACCTGAAGCAGCGCAGCACGCTCACGAACCCGAAGACCGTGCTCGCGCTCGCCGATGTCACGCAGCATCACGTCGCTCTCGACTCCGATTTCGACATCCTCGCCTTCGTGCGCACCGCGTTCGAAGCGTCGAAGAGCGGCGCCCGGTTCGTCACGCTGCCGATCCTCGGGTTTGAGACGATCGATGGTGCCTCGGTCAACACGGTCGATATTGACGAGGTGCAGAGCGTCGTCGCTGCCGTGCTCGACGGCTCCTACTTCGAGCCCGAGGTCGCCGCGGACAATCCCGATGCGCTGGCCGGCGACGAGCCAATCACCGACGGGGATCTGGACGAGACGGACGAGCCGAACCAGCTCGCCGAGGATGAGGCTCCCGCACAGGTACCCAGTGGCCGAGGCGCAGCGGGCGAACCCCTCGCGGTGTACGACTCGTGGGACGAACCGATCCTCGCCGGCTCGCTTCCCTGTGTGAACTAGGGGCACCATGCTTGCCCGCCGTACGCAGCGTGTCGTTCTCCCCGCGGACCCCAGGTCCCGGCGGTCGCTCGTGCCGCCGGGACCCGGGCCGCTGAGAAAGCTTGCGCTCACGCTCATCGGGGCGGTGCTGTTTCTCACCGTGACCGGGGTGGTGATGGTGCAGTCGGCAAGTCAGGTCACCGCAATCGCAGGCGGGCAGAACCCCATTTCCGGGTTTGTTCGGCAGGGGTCGTACGCGTTGATCGGGCTCGCCCTCTTCGTCGTGCTCAGCCGAGTCCCCACCGTCGTGCTGCGCCGGCGGGCCTGGTGGCTGCTGGGAGCCGGGTTCACCCTGCAGCTACTCGTGTACACGCCGCTCGGGTACGAGGCCGGCGGCAACCGCAACTGGTTGCGTCTCGGCCCGATCTCCGCCCAGCCAGCGGAATTCATGAAGTTCGTGCTGCTCGTGTGGGTGGCCACCGTGCTCGCCGCCAAGCTCCCGCTCCTCGGGCGCTGGTGGCACGTGGTCATTCCGATCCTGCCGGTGGTCGCGCTGTCGATGTTCATCAACGTGCTGGGCGGAGATCTTGGCACGCTCATGATCATCACGGCGCTTGTGTTCGGCTGTCTGTTCTTCTCCGGCGTGCGGTTGAGGTTCCTCGCGGGCATCGCCGCCCTTGCCGCGGCCGGGATCGCCGTGATGACACTCATCAAGCCGAACCGGGTGGTGCGCATCATCCACTTCATCGAGATCGACTGTCTCTCGGATACGGAGCACGCTCAGGGGGTGTGCTGGCAGTCGCTGAACGGGTTCTGGGCGCTCGCCCGAGGCGGGGTGTTCGGGGCGGGCGTCGGCAATTCAAAGGCGAAGTGGTCGTGGCTCCCCGAGGCGGAGACCGATTTCATCTTCGCCATCATTGGCGAGGAGCTGGGCGCGGTGGGCGCAGGCGTCATCCTGCTCGCGTTCGTCACGCTGGTGGCGGTGCTCATTGCACTCATGGGGCACTGCCGCGACCCGTTCGCGGTCGCTGTCCTCGGCGGCGCTGCAGCGTGGATCACGGCACAGATGGCGGTGAATGTCGCCGTGGTGCTCGGCTTCATCCCCGTGCTCGGTGTGCCACTCCCCTTCGTATCTGCGGGCGGCACGTCGCTCATCTCAACGCTCATGGCGATGGGCGTGGTGCTCGCCTGCGTGCGCGAACAGGGCGAGGCGAACAGCGCTCCTTCGCGCAGACCGAACTAACCCTCAGCTACCCAGCTGGCACCGCCCATTCCCAGGTCCACGAACCAGTGCTTCCAGCGTAGGCAGGCTGCGCGACAAGGGTGCCCTCAGGGTCCGCGACATCGAGGACGACGCTCCCGGTGACGCTCTCGCCAGGCCCGATGTAGTGGGGCAATTGTTCACCTGCAGCGAGGCACATGTACCCATTGCCGTCCTGTCCGGGGTCCGCGTTGGCCGTAGTCCCGTCGGGACGAATCCATTTCCAGAACGCGAAGCCGAATTCTCCCTGCGCTTCCGACGAAGTCGCCACTTCAAAGTCCAGTTTTACGAAGTGGCCGTTCTTTGAGGGTTGAGGATACTCCCCGGTGCATTCAGGGTCGACCGTGATTCCGGTGACCAGGAACTCCACTTCGAGCGGCTCACTATCCCCGATACCACCACGTTCGCCTACCCGCTTAATGAGGTTTCCGCGTTTACTCACCGCCGGGGAAGGAGTTTGTTCTTCTTCAACGGGCCCCGTGGTCGGCGTCGCATCAGTCTCCTGCGAGGAGCCTGACTTCGCGGTCTCATGTCCTGCCGAGGATTGGGCCGTTGTCCCAAGCATGACACCGGCGCTTCCTCCGAGCACCAACCCGCTGACCGCAGCGACACTGATCAAGGAGACGAGCTTTGCTGTCGAGTGTCCCCCAGCAGCGCGATTCGAGGTATGGTCGACGGCGCGATCACCCCCGCCAGAAAGTCCATTCTGCATATTGTTGTATCTGCTTTCTCAACGTCAGCGTGGGTAAGGCAACCACCCAGAAACAGTTTCCCGGGAACTCGCAGCACTCGACACAGACAAGGGACAGCGAACTCCTAACCGGAAGAGGCTATCACTCTCACTGCAATCCCAACTCGCGTTCGCGCGCGACGTGAGCCAGCCCCTCAACCTGATTCCCGAAACGGGCATCCCCCTGGGCGAGACCCGCTTCCTTCTTCTTGCTCGGAGATAGGAGCTTCTAGCCCAGTTTCCGCTTTGGGAAGAGGAAAGACGGGGATGCGTGGTAAGAGTTCTAGGGTCACACCTCTACCCCAAGGATCGTTGGGGAGTGATATTGAGAGATCTCTCTCGTGAAGCACTTGAAGAGGCCTAGGCACAAAAGCAACGCGTCACACGAAATACCGTTCAGATGTTTTGTGCCCTGGAGAGGAATCGAACCTCCGACACCTTCTTTAGGAGAGAAGTGCTCTATCCACTGAGCTACCAGGGCGGAGCCGCGCGTAGGCGACCTTTGGGAGTCTAGCGCACGTCAGATACCCCGCATCGCGCGCACAGGACCCAACAGAAACCGGCGCAGAAAACGCAGAGCGGGCGAGGTCGAAACCCCGCCCGCTCTGAAAAGCTCTCTTAGCCGAGACGAATGACGTCCGGCGTTGCGCTCGGCGACGCGTAGCCCGCGACCACCGTCTGGTTGCCCTGCCAGCCACCGTGCACGGCCTGGCCGTTGCCGATGTAGACGGCCACGTGGGGGGCGCCCGGCCAGATCAGGATGTCGCCGGGGGCGTAGTTGCCATCGGTGACGGGGGTGCCGTAGCGGTAGAAGTCCGAGACACCGTGGTCGTAGCCACCCTGGTCGCGACGCTCGGTGAGCCCAATGGCCGCGAGCGCGTTCTGGACGAGGTCGGTGCAGTCCTGCGAGACACCCACCTGCGCGAGCGCGGCAGCCACGAGGCCCTGCGCACCCTTGCCTGCGGGAACGTCTGCCGAGCTCTTTCCCTCAGCGGGGGCAGCTGCACCCGTGGTGCTCGTGCCGTTCAGGGTTGCAGCCTGCTCTTCAGCAGCCTTCTTCGCGTCAGCTTCAGCCTTCTTCTCGGCTTCCTTGTCCTTGCGCTCCTGCTCAAGGATTGCGGCGCCAATCTCGCCATCAAGCGCGACGACGGGCGAAATCTGCGCGGCGACCTCGGGCGTATCGAGGTTCTGCTGCAGCGCGATGTCTGCATCGGGCTGGCCCTCGACCTCGGGCGCAAGGGCGTAGGCGGGGAGCCCGAAGGTTCCCACCAGGCCCAGGCTCAGGACTGCTGCTCCGACCATCTGGCCGACGCGCTTTGCCCGCGCCCGCGTGGGACGGGCAGCGTTGTCCGAAACCGCGACCTCAGTACTGGGGTTGTGATTCACGAGAATAATCTGCCTTCACCTTGTGGGTTGTACATCTGGGGCGCCTCGTACGAGACGCGACCGTTCAAGAGTAACGGATGATCACGGGAATGTCACGCTCAGGTCACGAACCCGCCACAAGCCGCGTCATTTCAACAGTTCCAGGCGCCAGCGCGGCCTGGAACTCGTTCGACCCCGAACGAAATTCCCAGGCCACGCGCAGCGCAACTCAGCTGTTTAGATGACGCCTTGCTCAAGCATTGCCTGCGCAACGCGCACAAACGCGGCCGAGTTCGCCCCGAGCACGTAGTCACCGGGCTTGCCGTAGCGCGCCGAGGCGTCGTACGTCGCCTCGTGGACGTCGCGCATGATGCCGTGGAGACGGGACTCGCTCTTGTCTCGGTCCCACCGGGATCGAGCAGCGTTCTGGCTCATCTCGAGCGCGGAGGTTGCGACACCGCCCGCGTTGGCCGCCTTCCCCGGCGCAAACAGCACGCCGGCACCCTGGAACGCCTCGACCGCGTCGGGGGTGGTCGGCATGTTCGCACCCTCCGTGACGGCGCGAACCCCGTTTGAGATCAGCGTGCGCGCGTGCGCACCAGTGAGCTCGTTCTGCGTGGCGCACGGGAAGGCAAGCTCCGCGGGGACGTCCCACACCGAGCCGCCCGCAACATAGTGCGACCCCGGTCGACGCTCCGCATACTCGGAGATGCGCGCACGCTCCACGCCCTTGACCTGCTTCAGCAGATCCAGATCAATTCCTGCCTCATCGACGATGTAGCCGCTTGAGTCGGAGGCGGTGATCGCCTTGCCACCGAGCTGCTCGACCTTCTCAATCGCGTACGTTGCGACGTTGCCGGATCCGGAGACAACAGCGCGGTAGCCCTCGATGCCCTGGCTGGCCCGCGCGAGCATCTCCTCCGCAAAGAACACGGCGCCGTACCCTGTGGCCTCGGTGCGCACCTCGGCGCCACCCCAGCCGACGCCCTTGCCGGTGAGCACGCCCGCCTCGTAGCGCTGCGTAATGCGACGGTACTGGCCAAACATGAACCCGATCTCGCGGGCCCCCACACCGATGTCGCCTGCGGGGATGTCTGTGTGCTCGCCGATGTGGTGGACCAGCTCGGTCATGAAGCTCTGGCAGAAGCGCATGACCTCGGCGTCGCTCTTCCCGGTCGGATCAAAGTCCGACCCGCCCTTGCCGCCACCGATGCGCTGCGAGGTGAGCGCGTTCTTGAAAATCTGCTCGAAGCCGAGGAACTTGATAACCGACAGGTTCACGGAAGGATGGAACCGCAGCCCACCCTTATACGGCCCGAGCGCCGAGTTGAACTGCACGCGGATACCACGGTTCACCTGCACCCGGTTCTGATCGTCCGTCCACGGCACCCGGAAAATGTACTGCCGCTCGGGCTCCACCAGCCGCTCGAGAATGCCGCCCTCGATGAACTCGGGGTGCTCGGCGAGCACCGGCGCGAGTGTGTCCAGCACCTCCCGAACGGCCTGCAGAAATTCCGATTCGCCTGCGCTTCTGCGCTCAACGACTTCGGTTACGTCGCGCACATGCGCTTCGGGGGTGGGCAATGTCACCAGGGACTCCTCTGTCTATCAACTCCATTGTGGGCAGCACGAGGCCGGGCTCCCTCCATTCGGAGGGAGTCACCGCTATTGCGGGGTGCCTCTACTGCGAGACGAAAATGTGCGCGGCGACTTCCAGTGGAAGATCGATCGCTTCATTTGATCCTTCGACCTCGACGTGAACGGTGTCGCCACGTCGCGCGAAGGAAGCATGGTTTCCGGGTGTCACACCCGCGGCCGCGAGCTGCTCAAGCAGTTCGGGATCGACCTGCAGGGGCTCGGCCAGGCGCCGGATCCGCGCACGCAGCACGAGCTCCTGGTCGATCAGCAGGTCACCGAGACCGGTCACACCCGTCTGGAACGAGCCCGCGCGGGTGGAGCCGAGCTCCTCGAGGCCCGGGATCGGGTTCCCGTAGGGCGATTCCGTGGGGTTGCCGAGCATGCCAAGCAGCTTTCGCTCGACGCGCTCGCTCATCACGTGCTCCCAGCGGCACGCTTCCTCGTGCACATAGGCCCACTCGAGGCCAATCACATCGGCGAGGAGCCGCTCCGCGATCCGGTGCTTACGCATCACTCGAACGGCCTTCGTGCGACCCGGCTCCGTGAGCTCGAGGCGACGATCGTCCGTCACAACCACGAGACCGTCGCGCTCCATCCGGCCAACAGTCTGCGAGACGGTGGGGCCCGAGTGACCAAGTCGCTCAGAGATCCGGGCACGAAGCGGGACGATGCCCTCTTCTTCGAGCTCCAGAATCGTGCGAAGGTACATCTCCGTCGTGTCGATCAGATCTGTCATCGCCGTCCTCTCATCAGTCCGGCCACCAGCTTAGGGCATGCGTACCGTGAAACTGCGGTGTACTCCCCCGGTAGAATCGTGCGCATGGCCGACATCTCGATCCCCACAGACCTCTTGCCCGCCGACGGCCGCTTTGGGTGCGGCCCTTCGAAGGTTCGCTCAGAGCAGCTCGATTTCCTCGCATCGCTGCAGCCGCGCGTGCTGGGCACCTCGCACCGCCAGGCTCCCGTGAAGGACCTCGTGGGCAGCGTCCGCTCCGGGCTTGCAGAGCTGTTCAGCGCCCCCGAGGGCTACGAGATCCTGCTTGCGAACGGTGGCGCGACCACGTTCTGGGATTCGGCCGTGCACTCGCTCATCGAGCGCCGCAGCCAGCACCTCGCGTTTGGCGAGTTTGGCGCAAAGTTTGGCAAGGCTGCTGCGGCAGCTCCCTTCCTCGAGGCACCCGATGTGCGTAGCTCGGATGCGGGATCCCGCTCGGAGTTCGCGCCCGCCGAGGGCATCGACGTCTACGCGTTCCCACACAACGAGACCTCCACGGGCGTCATGGCGCCGGTGCAGCGCGTTGCTGGCGATGCCGGCGCACTGACGGTCGTTGACGCGACGAGCGCAGCGGGCGGCATCGATTTCGACGCTTCCCAGGCCGACGTGTACTACTTCTCCCCGCAGAAGAACTTCGCATCGGACGGCGGCATCTGGTTCGCGCTTGTTTCGCCCGCCGCGATTGAGCGGATCGAGCGGATCACCTCCTCGGGCCGCTACATCCCCGAGACGCTGAACCTCGCAGGAGCGATTGAGAACTCGCGGAAGAACCAGACGCTCAACACCCCGGCGCTCGCGCCGCTCGCCATGATGGACGAGCAGCTGCGCTGGATCAATGGCCAGGGTGGCCTGGCCTGGGCCGCGGCTCGCACCGCCGAGTCCTCGGCCGTGCTGTACGACTGGGCCGAGCGCACCGCGGTGGCCACGCCGTTCGTCACGAACCCCGACCACCGCTCGCAGGTGGTCGTCACGATCGACTTCGACGATTCGGTGGATGCCGCGGCGATCTCCGCCGCACTGCGCGCGAACGGCATTGTTGACACGGAGCCCTACCGCAAGCTGGGTCGCAACCAGCTGCGCATCGCCACCTTCACGGCCATCGAGCCGGACGACGTGCGCGCCCTGACCGCATCGATCGACTACGTGCTCGAGCGCCTCAGCTAAGCACTACACCCGCGCGTGCGCGGCATGGCTGTTCTTCAGAGCAGCGGTGCCGCGCACGCGGCATGTTGCCGTGACATATCCGGCGACGCCCAGCACCCCAGCGGCCGACCAGACGGCCCACCAGGGGAAGCCGGGGATCGTGGGCTCGGCCCCTGCCGCGTCAAGATCACGCTGCGGGGTGGGCGTGACGCGCTCCCCGGTGACGAGGATGCGGTGCGTGTTGATCCCGAGCGGGGTGCACGTGATCAGGGTCGCGAGGTCCTTGCCAAATACTGGGTAGAGCGATTCGGTTTTATCGGGCCGCACGACCTTTGTCTCGGCAACGCGGTAGGTCAGCACCTCGCCCCACACCTCGATCGTGAACGTGTCGCCCGGCGTCAACTGGTCAAGGTTGTTGAACAGCTCTGCCTTCGCGAGCCCGCGGTGGCCCGTGAGCACGGTGTGCGTGGTGGGGCCGCCGACAGGAAGCGCGGTGCCTTCGAGGTGCCCAACGCCCTGCTGGAGCACGTCATCACTGGTGCCGTGGTAGATCGGAAGATCAACGTCGATCTTGGGGATCTTGATCCGCGCCATGAGTCCCGACGCGTCGCTCGCGAGTAGCCCGTCGTAGTCTGCACCATCGGTGTCTGAAACGGCTTGGGGGATCCGCTGCCCCGCGGCGACCACCGCCGCGCCAGTCAGTCCCTCGTTGTAGCTACGCGCCGCGGCGAGCTCGGCCGCACGCGCGGTGACGTCCCCCGCGCCAGTGTCGCGGTTGAGGCCCACGATCTCGCGCGAGTACTCGAGTTGCGAGTACCAGGTTGCGATGCTCGGTGCCTGGATCAGCGCGATGCCGGCAAGCGCGAGCAGCGCAACGAAGAGGACCACCGGGCTCGGTCTCCGCCAGCGGCGGACCGAGCCCGGTGGGTGGGGAGAAGGGCCGGTCGACGACCCCGTGTCAGCCGAGGAAGCTGTGGTGTGGTCCTCGGCGAGGGTCTGCTGCGACACAAGGGCTCCTTCTCAGAGGGGACGGCGGGAGATGGGGAAATCCCCCGCCGGCCCGGTCAGGGACCGGGGCTCAGCCGCAGCCGAGCCCCGGAAGGGGTGTTACTCGGCGCGTGCCGTGCGACGGCGCGAGATGATCAGCCCGGTGCCAGCCGCGGCGATGAGCAGTGCTCCGCCCGCGACCGAGAGCATCAGCGCGCCGGCCGAGCCGGTGAGCGGCAGACCCGGAACCTTCTGCTGCACGTTCTCAACGGTCACGTCAACACCGGCGGTTGCACCGGTCTTCACTGCCACGGGGAAGAGCGCAGCAGCGCCGGTCGGGGTGACGTAGCCCGCGGGAGCCGCGGTCTCCTTGAGCACGTAGCAGCGCTGCGCAGCGTTCTTCGTGTCGTTCTCGCTGTCGCTCACGAAGAGGCCAGGCACGGTCACCTGGCCGGTGCTGCCCGTCGTGAACTCGCTCGCGCCGCTCACCTGCAGGGCCGAACCGGTGGGGGTCGCGTTCGTGCAGTCAGCCGCGTAGGGATCGCTTGCCGCGTATACCTCGAACTTGGCGCCGGCGAGCGTCGCCTTGCTCTTCGCGTCCACCTTCTTGACGACAACGTCGCCCCAGTTCGTGGTCACCTTGTTGGTGGTGTACTTCTTGCCGTTCACGGAGTCGAACGCGGTGTTCTCAATCACGCCGGTACCGAGCGTGGTCACCGTTGCCTGGAACGTCACCACGATCTCCTTGCCCGCGAGGCTCCGGAGGTAGTCGAGGCCGGGCGCCGAGGTGAAAGAGAGCGTCACGGTCTGGCCGGAGGCGGCAATTCCGAAGTTCGCCGCGGTCACCGGGGTGCCGTCAACGGTGATGCTCTTGATGCCCACGCCGATACCGTTCGCGGCGGGAGACGGGGTGAGTCGTGCGTCGAGCGTATCCGCGATATCGAAGCTCGCGAACGTGCGGCCTGCGGCGAGCGCGGGCACCTTCACGGTCACGGGGAACTCGACCGTGCTGCCGAGGCCAAGGCCCTGCTGAGCGTTGATCGTCTTCGAGACGCTCGTGACGCCGTTCTTTGGGTACACGTGCACGTCAGTGAGCCAGGTGCCCTCGAAGGGATACGGCACGGTGACGATGAACGGAGCGGCGCGGTCAACGACCTGCGCGGGAGCATCCGTCTCACACACCACGTAGACGCCCACGTCGGTGGGGATCGTCGCGGTGCCGTCGGCCCCGGTGACCGCGGGAGCGAGTGGGGTACCCAGCTCGTAGCCGCTCGGCGCCGTGCAGTCGGCACCGGCGGTGAGGTCGGCAAGCTGATCCCACGCGGCGGGATCGTTCAGGTCGATCGCGGCGCCGCCCTTCAGCAGCGGGTACGCCGTGAAGGTGACGTCCTTGATTCCGGGCGTGGGAATGTCAGCGCCCGAGCCGTCCGGGTTCTTCGTCACGGGCGTGGTGCCCGTCTGGTGCTCGTGCTTGTGCACGATGATCGAGCCGCTCGCGTTCGGGTCGATGCCACCGAGCTCCGGGGCAGCGAACGCGGGCGTGGTTGCGCCGACCGCGCCGAGCAGCGCGATAGCGGATACGGCGAGCGCAGCAAGCGCTCGTTTCGGGGTTCCCCCGCGTCCGTTCTGACTCATGGTGGGTGTCCTTCCTGGGTGGTTCATTTCATGTGGGCCTGCGGTGCGGGCCCTGCTGGGCGGCGCCAGTTCTGGCCGCGCCCTGGTCTGTGTGCCGCGCACTATGCGCGGGCTTCCCTGCGTCGGCGGTGTGCCCAACTGAGCGATCCGACGAGCAGTGCGAGGGCGGCGAGGCCTGCGCCGGCGATGTTGAGCGCGTCAGAGCTCACACCTCCGGTCAACGGGACCTCAAGCCCGGGGGCGGAGACGTTCACGAAGCGGTAGACCTCGTGCTGTCCGATCCCCACCGAGACGGGAGCGCTCTCATCCACTTGGGTCCAGTCGCACCCACCGGGTGCGGTGGTGTCGGGGACGCAGCGCTCGACGCGGTCGAGGAGGTACGCGAGCGGGGTGGCCGGATCGTGCAGTGCCTCAGAGAGCGCGTACTGCTTCGCCGGGGTCACCGCGAAGGTGTTCGCCGCGGAGCGCGTGTTTGCGCCCGAGACGGTCTTCGCCTGGCCACCGCCCTGCGGGGCTGCCGTGAGGTCCCAGCCCGCGGGGCTCGCGGTGCCCCCGCGTACCTCTTTCAGGAGCGTGAGCTTCGAGGTGCACGTCACCGTGTTGGTCATCTCGAACGTGTTCGCGCCTGGGGTCAGCGTCGCTTGAGCTGGCACCGACTCGGTCACCGCGACCGAGCCGCGCTTGGTGAGCTGCTGCGAGGTGACCGTGCAGCCGGGCAACTTCGCGGCGTCGATCGTAGTGGTCTCCGCCAGCGTCACGGTGTTGTTCGCGGCGTAGCCTGAGCGCGGGGTCCCCCACTGCTGCGGGGTCGCCCCGGCGCTGGCCGGTCCGGTCAGCGTGAGCTGAGCGCCGAGTCCCTGGGGCAGCGATCCCTCATCGCCCGGGATCCGGTAGCGGCCCGTCTCCGTGCCGTTCTCATCAAGCACGCGCCACACCTTGTCCACTTGCACAGTGGCCGACTGGTCGGGAGCCCGGTTGTACACGGTGCAGTTGACGGTCTCGTTCTGCGGCACAGCCACTCGCACGCCGTTCGTCACATCGCTGATGGGGGTGACCGGCTGCCTCGTTACGAGGTTCGTGCAGACGGCGTTCTTCCCGTTGACCGGAACGATCTGATAGCCCGGCTGCTGCGTCTCCGCAATCGTCACCGCACCACTCGTGACGCCGGTCCCGTAGGTGAGCGGGAATGCCACGGTGCCCGTGCCATCGTCTTCGGTCACTCGCGTTGCTGGGTTCGGCAGGGTAACGCCCTGGGCCGGATCCGACACTGCGAAGTTCCAGCCAGCGGGCGCCGGGGTCGCTCCCGTGATCTGCCCCGCGGGTGTGGTGTTCGGCACAATCATCTTCGTGACGGTGAGCTGCCCCTTGCACGCGCCCTGTGCGAGCGCCCGCAGCGTGTTCCCCGCGGTCTGATAGTTGCTCGTCTGGTAGTAGTCGCTGTTCACGGTCTTGCCCGAGATCGCAGCCAGGTTCGCTGCGTTTGCACTCCCTGAGACGCCGGCGCCCACACCGAACGCGATCACGCGGGTGTTCTGTGCTTTGAGCGCGTTCGCCGCAAAGATGCCCTTCTCAAGCTCGACCATGCGGGTGTAATCACCAGGCCCCGATGCGTTCGAGCCCCAGAAGGTGGGCTGGCCGTCGGTGATCACAATGGCGACGTCGTATGGGTTGCTTGCGCGTGCATCAGACGCTGCGACGAGAGCCTGCTCCCAGTTCGTGCCGCCGTTGGCGCCCCAGCTGCTCCACCGAGCCTTGAACGCATCGGCCTGGCTCTGCGTGGCCACCGAGGTCAGCGCCGGGTAGTTTGAGCTGGCCGTCTCGGCCGGGGAACTCGTCGAGAAGGAGAACAGGGACATTCGCGAGGGCGTGCCCACGAGCGCGTCCGCGAACGCACCGGCTGCCGACTTCAGCGCGGGCACGGAGCCCTCCACCGAGCCGGAGAAGTCCATGATGAGCGCAACGTCAATGCCACAGCTCTGCGTGAGTGCCGGGTTCGTCCGGGAGTTCTGCCATACGCCAGCCGAGGCATTTTCGGTGTAGTTGTTGCTGGACGCGATTGCCGAGTTGTACATGAAGTCGCTCGTGGAGAGGTAGCTGCTGCCGGAGCGCAGGTTGCTGCCGGTCCGGAAGACGTAGCTGTTGAGTGTCGCTGCACCGTTGCTTCCCGTGCCGAGTGACGCGTTCGTGAACCAGCCGGTTGGCGCGCCGGTACTCGGCTGCACCACCCAGTAGCGCTGATCGCGATTGGCGCCACCGCTTTGGGTGTTCGGCACGTCGAACGTGCACTCACCGTTTGCGTCGGAGACGCAGCGTGCCCAGCCCGCACCGGATCCGCTCACCCCGTCAGGGCGAGTACCGCTCGGGCTCGTGTTGCCGGTGTTCAGCATCAGAGTCACTCCAGCAAGCTTCGAGACACCACCCGTGCTGGTGCGGTCACCACCCACCGACACGATGATCTTTGCCGGGGGGATCGGGGTGCTGGTGAAATCGCCAAAGTTGAAGGTCTGGCCGCCCCAGTTCCCGGTGTTGCCGGATCGCGGGATCTCCTGCCACGCGGTTGAAGCTATTGAGTAGCCAGCGGGAGCGGCGGTCTGCCGAACGCGATACACCGAGCTCGTCGACACGGACGTGCTTGTGGGGTTCGTCGCGGGCGTCAGGAACTTCACCTGGAACTCACCCGCATCGGGATCCCGGTCGAGCCCCGTGCAGGGCGCCGAGGTGCAATCGGTGATCGTGTAGGTGCTCGTCCAGTTGTTATTGCTCTGCCGCGGCCCCTGCAACTCGAAGGTGGCACCTGCGAGCGGTGCACCCGACGGATCCACCGCACGCCAGTACACGTACGGCGCGCTCACACCGGGAGCGTCCGGACCAGCGGCCAGCGGCGTCAACGCCGCGGCTGCGTCCTTCGGCGCGGCCTTCGTTGTCTTCGGCTGCGTTGCCTCGGGAGCAGTCGTTGCCTCCCCATCAGGGGTGGTGGGCGCCTCAGGGGTGGCCGGCTGGGCCGGCGTCGCGGGATCCACGCGCACCGCCTGCACGGGAACGGGCTCCGTGGCGGCATCGGCGCTGCCCGCGGTCACCTCTTGCCAAGCACCGGCGGGCTCATCTGCGCCTCCTGGCGCGAGACGCACGAGCAGCGCGTCACCGGCGGCAAGACTCTCCGTGCGGGAGGAATCCTTCGCGTCGCGCAGTTCGCCGAGCGAAAAGACGCCCGGGGCGGGATCCCGATCGAGGCCCGTGTAGTCAGCCTGCCCGGTGTTATCGACCACGCTGGCGACGATGTCACCGTCGCGTGCGTCTGCGCGCTGCACCTCGAAGGTCGCACCAGTCACCGGCTGCTGTGCCGCGTCGACGGCCTGCCACCGCAGGGCGGGAGCGGCCGCGGACACCTGATTCGCACTCCCGTCAGTTGCGAGTGCTGGTGCTGCTCCAAGCAGCGCCGTTGCGAGCGCCGCCGCGGACGCGAGCAGCGTCGTGCGCTGGCGTCGTCGATTCGACGTGCGCGTCGCGCGGTGCGCCCCCCGGCGCCCTGCGCGGTGCAGGTCCGTGTACCCCATCGTTTTCCCTTTCCCCCTCAGACAGTGCTGAGTGCGCAAGCGATCACAGCGATCGCATTGCGAGTCCCCACCCACGGGAAACGTTAAGGAAAGTCGAGAAACAGGGGATCCGGGAAAATTACGTATTTTGCGTGTCGGGCGACAAAAAAGAGCGCGGCGGCCCGGAATTCCGGGCCGCCGCGCTCAGCGGTGGGGCTGCTCAGTACGAGCGGTCCGCCCGCTCGTCATCGTCATGATCATCGTCACCATCCGACTCGTCGTCGTCCGCGTCATCGTCATCCGACTCATCGTCCGCAAAGAGTTCGGTGTCGTCGGACTCGTCAGCCCGATCCTCATCGTCATCGTCATCGTCGTCGTCCGCGTCGCCCGAATCGGCACTCGAATCGCCACCGTCGAGATCGTCGATGTCCGCACCGTCAAGATCGTCGTCAAAATCGCTGAAGTCGTTCTCGAGCAGGTCCTCGTCGCCCGCGATCTCGTCTTCGTCGCGCAGCTCATCAGCGGCCGCTTCCGCAGCGGCAGCCTCCTCCGCGGCCTGACGCGCCTGCGTCTCGCGATACTGCGCCAGACGCTCCGACCAGGGCACCCACTCGGGCGCCACGACGGCACCGGCGCCGGGGAGCAGCTCGACCTCAAGAACCGTCACCGGCGCTTCCTCGTCCACCCGCGCCAGGGTCGCAGCCCAGCGCCACCCGGGGTACCCGGGCAGGCGGCACTCGAAGAACAGGGTGAGCACGTGCGACTCATGCGCCTCGTACCCCTCATCCGCGCCGATCGTCGCCGCATCGGTGATCTCGAGCAGTGCGGCACGCGCCTGCTCACGCGATCCAAGCAGCACGGGATCAGCGACGACCTCGACCGGGGCCTCAACCTCTGCGCTCACCGGCGCTGCCCCGGCCTCAGACATCGAAGTCATCCGCAACGCGACGCAGCATGGTGGCGACCTGACGCGACTGAGCGCGCTCCGGGTACTGCCCGTTCTTCAGTCGTCCGCCCAGGCCGTCAAGCAGCTTCACGAGGTCCTCGATGATGATCGCCATCTCGTCAGCCGACTTCCGGTTGCGCTTCGCAAGCTTGGGGGTATCGAGCACGCGCACCGACAGTGCCTGCGGCCCGCGCCGCCCATCAGCAACGCTGTACTCCACGCGGGTGCCCTGCTGCACCTCGACGCCAGCGGGCAGCACGGACGCGTGCAGGTACACCTGCGCGCCATCCTCGCCCTGGATGAACCCGAAGCCCTTGTCTTCGTCGTAGAACCTGACCTTGCCGTTCGGCATGCCTCGTTCCTTTCCGTCTCGGCGGGCGCTCGTTCCCCGCCCCCGCACACACGTGCTGGGCGGTGCGCGCCCGCATATCCACGCAAGTCTACCGCCCCAGCTTCTTCCCCACGATGAGGTTGAACGCGGTAAAATGGTGCGGATGTCCACTGAACCCAGCACCCCGTCGATTCTCGAGCGGATTCTTGCGTACAGCTCGCTGACGATCATTGCAGCCGCGTTGCTCTCATTCTTCGCGACGCTGATCGTCGGCCTGAACAACCGCGAGGCGATGGCCGAGGGGCTGTGGCCCATCGTGTACGGCATTTCGCTCATCGCACTGCCGATCGGTTTCGTCCTGCTGGTTGTGCTGCTGATCGTCAGCCAGGCTCGCCGCCGCCGCGAGTTCCGCCGGAACGCCCAGGGCTGAGACCGGACTCGCGCCTCATGAGTGGCACCCTCGCGCTCGCCTCCGCCCTCGCGGAGATGGATCGCGACGCCCTGCACGCACTCGTTGCGGCGCGGCGCCCGTACGCGGCCGCCGGGATCACCGATCCGATCGGGCTCGCCGCTGAGCTCTTGCGCGCGGATTCGATCCTGCGCTCGATCCTGCATCTCGAGCGCGCGGATCTTGCGACGCTGCTGCATCTCGATCGGGATCCCGAAGCGCTCTCCCCCACCGCGCTGTCCGACCTCACCGCGCTGGGGCTTACCGGGCTGCAGCAGGGCGCACCCGTTGCCATTCCCGAGGTGACGGATGCACTGGTGTCGGCCCTCGCGGAGGCCGGAGTCACGGCGGCCGAGCTGACCGCCCCGGAGACAGAGACGGCGGCCGTGGGCGTGACTGCGGCTAGGTCAGCAGCTGCGTCTTCGGCCGAGCCCAGCGCGAGCACCGCAACCTGGTACTCCCCCGCGCTCACCGCGGTGGGTCAGTCGGCCGAGGCGCTCCGCGCGCTCACTGCGCGCCCCGCGAAGCTCAATCGCAACGGCACCGTCGCAGTGGCATCTGTGCGACAGCTCGCAGAAGCCACCGGAATCGATGTGTCCGTGGTCACACACGTGCTCAGCGCCCTCGCCACCGCAGGGCTCACCGCCGCGCACACGGACGCGCAGCTCCTCGTTGCGGCCGCCGCGGCCCCGGAGTGGCTCGATCGGGATCACCGCGCGCGCTGGCAGCAGCTCGCCGAGGCGCTCCTCGCCGGGATGCCGCCGGCGCTGCGTCGCACGCTCGCGGAGACGCCCGGCTCGCTCACGGGTGCCCACACTCGGATCTCGCACCGCTTCCCGCTTCTGCCTGCGGCGGAGCGCACGGCGGCCAAGAACTACACCGAGGTCGCCGAACACTTCGGCTGCACCGTGCACGGCGCGCTCTCGGCGCCAGCGCTGGCACTGCTCGCGGGCGACCACGCGGCAGCGGCTGAGTTGATCGCGCGGGACACCCCCGACACCGCTCCCGGCGTCTATGTGCAGCCCGATCTGAGCGTCGTGATCCCCGGCCCGCTCTCCCCGCGTGACGAAGCGCTGCTCGCGGCGTTCTCGGCACCTGAGCAAATCGGCGTCGCATCCACTCGGCGTATCTCGGACACCAGTCTCGGCGAAGCACTCGAGCAGGGCATCACCCCGGAGGATGTGCGCGCGGTGGTGTCGCGGCTCTCGCTCACCGGGGTACCGCAGCCGCTCGAATACCTGCTCACGCATCGCGCCGAGCGCGTCGGAGACCTCATCGTCCACGATCACCACGGCGACGAGGGCCGAACTCGGCTCGCGGTGGCGCGACCCGAGCTCGCGGAGACGCTGCTCGTCGACCGCGCGCTGCAGCACCTGCAGCTGATGCGTGGCCTCCCAACCGCCGACGGCGCTGCCCAGTTGTTCTCGCGACTGCGGCCGGAACACGTGCTCTCGGCACTCGCCGACGCGCGCTATCAGCCGAGCTCGGCCCTCGTCTCGGCAACACCGGCCGCCACGGCCAGCGGTGGCACGGGCACCGAAGCGATCGCGCTGCCCACCTCGGAAACCGCGCCCATCGCCGCGAGCGAGGAAGCGGTTGCTCCGCTCACCGAGGCGCTCACGGCCCTCGTTGACCGAGTGCACACCGCGGCCCGCGCCGAGCCCGGCGCCAGCGAGTTCACGCGTCGGCTCGAGCTGGCCATGCGCGACAAGCGAGCGGTTCGGGTCACCGCAGAGGCACGCGGGCAGACCCACGAGTTCACGCTCCTCCCCGTCTCGGTGTCCGGCGGCAGGCTCCGCGCCACCGACCAGATCGCCGGGGTTGAGCGCACACTGCCCGTCAGCATGATCACCGCTGTCGAGGCCGTGTAGCCGAGCCTCCCCACCGCCTTCACGAGCAACGCGGGTAGAATAGATCCTTATGACTCTCGGCCCACTTATCGTGCAGAGCGACCACACTGTCCTCCTCGAAGTTGCGCACCCCGACGCCGAGGATGCGCGGCACGAGCTCGCCGTGTTCGCGGAGCTTGAACGCGCTCCCGAGCACATCCACACCTACCGCGTGACGCGGCTCGGGCTGTGGAACGCGCGCGCCGCAGGTCACACCACCGAAGAGATTCTCGACACGCTGAACCGGCACGCGAAGTTCCCCGTGCCGAGCGGGGTGGCGAGCGAGATCTCCGACACCATGCGGCGCTACGGTCGGCTGACCATTGAGCGCGACGACGAGGGCGCGCTGGTGCTGCGCTCGGAGGATCCCGCGGTGCTGCGGGAGGTCACGAGCGCAAAGAAGATTGCGCCGCTGCTCGGCAACAAGCTCGACGACCGCACGTACCCTGTCGAGCCGTGGGCCCGGGGCGAGCTGAAGCAGCAGCTCGTGGCGCGCGGCTGGCCTGCCGAGGATCTCGCCGGCTACACGCCGGGTGAGCCCTACGACATCGCGCTCGCCGAGGGTGATTGGGAGCTTCGCGATTACCAGGCGAAGGCCGTCGAGGCGTTCCAGAAGGGCGGCTCCGGTGTGGTCGTGCTGCCATGTGGCGCGGGCAAGACGATTGTGGGCGCCGCCTCGATGGCTGCGGTCGGCGCGAAAGCGCTGATCCTCGTCACGAATGCGGTGTCTGCCCGGCAGTGGCGCGACGAGCTGCTGCGACGCACCTCACTCACTGAGGACGAGATTGGCGAGTACTCGGGCCAGATCAAGGAGATCAAGCCCATCACCATCGCCACGTACCAGATCCTCACGAGCAAGCGGAAGGGCGAGTACGCCCATCTCTCACTGCTCGATGCGCAGGATTGGGGCGTGATCGTCTACGACGAGGTGCACTTGCTCCCCGCCCCCGTGTTCAAGCTCACCGCTGACCTGCAGGCGCGCCGCCGACTCGGGCTCACCGCGACGCTCGTGCGCGAGGACGGCCGCGAGGGCGACGTGTTTAGCCTCATCGGCCCGAAGCGGTACGACGCGGCGTGGAAGGACATCGAGGCGCAGGGCTTTATTGCCCCCGCCGCATGCTTCGAGGTACGCGTCGATCTCGGTGAGGCGGAGCGCATGGAGTACGCGATCGCGGAGGATCAGGATCGCTACCGCATCGCGTCAAGCACGCCTGTGAAGGAGCGTGTGGCGCAGCGCATCATCGCGAACCACCCCGGCGAGAGCATCCTCGTCATCGGGCAGTACATCGACCAGTTGGAGTCGATGGCGGAGGCATTGAACGCCCCGCTCATTACCGGGCAGACCCCCGTCGACGAGCGCGAGGAGCTGTTCGGCCTGTTCCGCACGGGCGCCGTGAAGATCCTCGTGGTGTCGAAGGTGGCGAACTTCTCCGTAGATCTCCCGGATGCGTCCGTGGCGATCCAGATCTCGGGCTCGTTCGGCTCCCGCCAGGAGGAGGCCCAGCGTCTCGGTCGTCTGCTGCGGCCGAAGTCGAACGGTGCCACCGCGTCGTTCTACACGCTCATCACTCGCGACACCGTGGATCAGGACTTCGCGCAGAACCGCCAGCGCTTTCTTGCGGAGCAGGGCTACGCGTACACGATCATGGATGAGGCGCAGCTGGCCGAGGCCTAACGCGCCACGCGGCCGCTCGCCCGGCGCTACACCTGCGCGGTGAGCACCCAGAGCACGCGCGCTCGCTCGGTCTCGGAGGGGTTGCGCCACAGGTGTGCGTGGCGCGCGTTGAAGCTCATCGCGTCGCCCTCGCCGAGCAGAAAGGTCTCCGCCTCGATCTGCATTTCGAGTGTGCCCGCGAGCACCACGACGAACTCTCGGTCGACGGGCAGGCGGTATGGCTCGGGCTCGAAGCCGCCGCCGGGTTCTACCCATGTCTCAATGATCTGCGTGTCGCTCTGACCGGGTGGCGAAAGCACCGTGTCGGCAACGCCGTCGCCCATCATCAACGCGGGCTCGCGCCCTTCCGCGCGGTTCACGTAAATCTGCGGCGGGTCAAAGAGCCGCCCCATGGGCATCGTGAGTGCGTCGCAGATCGCGGCAAGTGACGTGACAGAGGCCGAGGTGAGGCCTCGCTCCACTTGCGAGATGAAGCCCTTCGTCAGCCCGGTGAAGTCGGCCACGCTGCTCAGCGTCATGCCGCGCTCCTCCCGCGCAACGCGCAGCCGAAACCCGATCTGTTCGAGCTGCGCCGAGGCCGCTGGCCGCGGCGGCCTCGCCGCGGTGGTGCGTTCGGTCATGGGACTCCCCGACTCCTGCAGTGCGGGGCCGTGTGCCCCACCGTGTGTCTATCCTGCCCGGATTTTCCCGTTGACGAAACCCGAGCCCGGTGTTTAGTATTCCCTCACAGAGTATCGCTTGAGCAAACATCGCGAACAGTGTCGTTCGCAGAGGGGATGGGTCGAATGCGGCTCGGACAGGCCATTAGTGCGCTGCTGACGGAGTACGGCGTCTCACAGATCTTCGGAATTCCCGGCGTGCACACGCTGGAGCTCTTCCGAGACATCGACCAGAGCGGGCTGTCGGTGACGATCCCGCGCCACGAGCAGGGAGCCGGCTTCATGGCCGACGCGTACACGCGGGTGACGGGCACGCCGGGTGTCTGCTACCTGATCACGGGGCCCGGCGTGCTCAATGCGCTGACCCCCATCGCGCAGGCCTGGCACGACTCGATCCCCATGCTGATCATCGGCTCGACCGTCACACGCGCACAGCTCGGCGCCCACCGCGGCACGCTGCACGACACCCCCGACCTTGCCCCCGTGCTCCGGCCGTTCACGCTCTTTAGCGAGACCGTCACCGACGCCGCGCGGGTCTCCGAGCTCATTGACGAGGCGTTCCGCCGTTGGGAGACCGAGCGACCACGTCCCGTCTACATCGGCATCCCGCGCGATCTACTTGAGGAGGAGGTGGGAGCGCTGCACCGCCCCGCTGCGGCGAGCGCGGCGACGCTCAGCGATCCCACGCCCGAATTCGACCTCGCGGCAGCGCGTGAGGTGCTCGCCCAGGCCTCGCGCCCCGTGGTCATCGCGGGCGGTGGCGCGCGCCACGATGGGCAGGCGGTGCGCGAGCTCGCAGAGCGGCTTGCTGCGCCCGTAGCACTCACGGGCAACGCGAAGGGGTTGCTTCCCGAGGCGCACCCGCTGAACGTCGGCATCAGCATGCCGTTTCCGCTCACACAAGAACTCGTGTCGGACGCCGATCTCGTCGTCGCCCTCGGCACCGAGCTCTCGGACTTCGAGGTGCTATTCACGGGTTCGGAAGAGCCGAGGCTGGCAGACGTGCTCCGCGTGGACATCGATCCCGACGTGACGCATCCGGGCCAGACCCGCCCCACGCTTCCTCTGCGCGTGGGCGAGTTCGCCTCGGCGATGCTTGCGGAACTCACCCCCGCAGATCCCGCTCAGGCTCGGGCCGGTGCCGGGCGTGCAGCCGCCGCGCGCGCTGGCTTCGCCGAGGAGCGAGCGCGGGATCCGCATACGCCGTGGATCGAGGCGATTGCCCGCGCACTGCCCGAGAACGCGATTCTTACCGCCGACTCCGCCCAGGTGGCGTACCAGGCGCACCACTTCCTCCCACTCGATACGCCGGGGCGCTGGCTCGCGCCGTACGGCTACGGCACGCTCGGCCCCGCGCTCCCCATGGCGATCGGTGCGGCGGTGGCGGCACCCGACCGCCCGGTCGTTGCACTGGCCGGCGACGGGAGCTCGCTCTTCACCCTGCCCGAGCTCGCCACCGCACGCGACCTCGGCGCGAACGTCACGATGGTCATCTGGGACAACGGCGGCTATCGGGAGATCGAAGTGTCGTTTGACCGCGCCGAGATCCAGCCCGCCGGGGTGCGCACCACAGCGCACGACCTTGGGGTCATCGCAGAAGGATTTGGGGCACATGTCGCGCGCCCCACGTCCGAAGCCGAACTGGAGGCCGAGCTGCGTGCGGCCACGGCGCACGCCGGCCTATCCGTCATCGTGGTGCGGGCCCCCGCCGCGCACCGCGTCGAAGCCGATTCACTCAACCCGGAGGTGGCCGCATGAGCCTCGACATCCCGTACACGACCAGCGTTGGCGCCGACGGTTCGCCCATCACTGGACAGGTGGACTTCTCGCAGGTTCCGCGCTTCGCGGGGCCCGGCACTTTCGCGGGGCTGCCGTCGCTCGCGAGTGTGGGCGAGGCCCAAGCCGGGGTCATCGGCATTCCGTTCGACTCCGGCGTCACTTTCCGCCCGGGCGCGCGTTTCGGTCCCGAGGGGATTCGTGGGGCGAGCCATCTGATCCGTCCCTACAACGTGGAGCTGGATGCGTTCCCCTTCGCGCAGCACCAGGTGGCGGATGTTGGCAACCTTGCCGTCACGCCGTTCGGCATCGACCGCGCGGTTGAGGCGATGCTCGTCGGGCTTGCCGCAGCGCGCGAGCGCGCGGGAAAACTTGTCATTCTGGGCGGCGATCACACGGTCGCATACCCGGCGATCAAAACGCTCGCCCGACACCACGGCCCCATCTCCGTGCTGCACTTCGATGCGCACATCGACACGTTCGGTCCGTACTTCGGCGCGGCCATGCACCACGGCACGCCCTTCCGCCGCGCGGCCGAGGAAGGACTCCTCGATCCCGAAGGGTGCATGCACGTCGGCATTCGCGGCCCGCTGTATGGCCCACATGATCTCGCGGAGGACCGCGCGGTCGGGTTCCAGACCGTGCACTCGAGCGAGTTCGCTACCACCGGGCTCGTCGGCATCCTCGAGCAGATCACCCGCCGGCTGGGCGATCGCCCCGTGTACGTGTCGGTCGACATTGATGTGCTCGATCCCGCGTTCGCCCCGGGCACCGGCACCCCCGAGCCCGGGGGCCTTGCCAGCCGGGAACTCCTCTACCTGCTTCGCGGGCTCGCACCGCTCAACATCGTCGGTGCCGACGTGGTTGAGGTCGCGCCCGCCTACGATCACGCCGACGTCACCTCGCTCGCCGCGGCCCACATCGCGTACGAGTTCCTGTCCCTCTGGGGACGCACCCCCACCACCCTCGGGTAGTCAGTTCGCTGGCGCCCACCCACCGAAACGGAAGAATCAATGATGACACTCTCCCGCTCTTCTCACCGTTCACTCCCGAGATCGATCTCCGCCGTCGCGATGGTCGGCGCCGCGGGGCTTCTTCTCGCGGCCTGCTCCGGAGGCGCCCCTGCTCCTGCCGAGGATCGCGACTTCGGCACCCCCGTGGTCGGCGAAATCGCGCCCGACGTTCTCGCGGGCACCACGCTCACCTACGCCGGCCCCGGCGGCATCTTCCAGGAGGGCCAGGATGAAGCGATCTGGCAGCCCTTCGCGAAAGAGTCGGGCGCAGTCATGCAGATGGACGCGTTCGACGCCGGCAAGCTGAAGGCGATGGTCGATGGCGGCAACGTCTCGTGGGACATCGTCGACACCTCACAGGTCGACACCGCACGCGGCTGCGGCACGCTCTACGAAAAGATCGACCGTTCACTGATCGACACCTCGCAGCTTCCCGAGGGCACGATTACGGATGACTGCATGATCCCGAACGTGATGTACGGCTTTGTGATCGCGTACAACACCGAGGTCTTCGGCGACAACCCGCCGAAGAGCGCCGCCGACTTCTTCGACACCAAGAAGTTCCCCGGCAAGCGCACCGTGCCGCAGACAACCTACGTTGATCCGCAGAACCTCGAGTTTCCGCTGCTCGCTGACGGGGTGGACCTCGACAACCTGAAACCTGAGCACATCGACCAGGCCATCGCGAAGTACGACAGCCTGGGCGACGACATGATTGCGTGGTCGACCGGGGCGCAGGCGCAGCAGCAGCTCGAGAGCGGCGAGGCTGTGATGGGGTACGTCTGGTCCGGCCGTGGCTACGGCGCCGCCGAGGCGGGGGCGCCCATTGCTCCGGTCTGGGACGAATGGCTCGTTGCGATCGACTCGACCGCCATCCCGAAGGGGGCGAAGGATCCCGCAGCCTCGCACGCCGCGATCAACTACTTCCTCGGCGCGAAGCAACAAGCGGGCATGACCGAGCTCAACTCGATGTCGCCGGTCAATGTGAACGCGAAGCCGCAGGTCGACGATACGCTCGCCGCCTGGCTCGCGAGCTCGCGCTTCGAGACGGGACACGTTCCCAACTTCGACTTCTGGGTTGAGAACTACGACGCGATGGCCACCGCCTGGGCGAACTGGGTGACGGGCGCGTAGCGAGCACCCGCTGGCTGGGCGTGTGGGAACCGGGTTTCCCACACGCCCAGTCATTTCCAGCCACTTCATAGCAAACAATCAGAGACTGGGGACATGAACACACAGCCCAAGGGACCCCGGATTCTGATCGTTGACGACGAGCCCAGCATTCGCGAGCTGCTCAGCACGAGCCTCCGTTTCGCAGGGTTCGGTGTGCGCGCTGTCGCAAACGGCGCACAGACCATCTCGGCAGTGCTTGAGGAGGAGCCCGACCTGATCGTGCTCGACGTCATGCTGCCCGATATGAACGGCTTTAGCGTGACCAAGCGACTGCGCTCGGCCGGCTACACCGCGCCCATCATCTTCCTCACCGCGAAGGACGACACTGAGGACAAGATCGAGGGCCTCACCGTTGGCGGCGACGACTACGTCACGAAGCCGTTCAGCCTCGACGAGATCATTGCCCGCATCAAGGCAGTGCTGCGCCGCACCATCCAGGAGGACGAGGACTCGATCCTCACGGTCGGCCCGATCACGATGGATCAGGACACGCACGAGGTGACCGTCGAGGGCTCTTCCGTCGAGCTCTCCCCCACGGAGTTCAAGCTGCTGCGCTACCTCATGCAGAACGCAAACCGCGTGCTCTCGAAGGCGCAGATCCTCGATCATGTGTGGGAGTACGACTTCAACGGCGATGCCGGCATCGTCGAGTCGTACATCTCGTACCTGCGGCGCAAGCTCGATCCGCTGACCGAAGAGTCGCTCATCCAGACGAAGCGCGGTTTCGGGTACATGCTCAAGACTGAAGCCAAGTAGCGTGTCACGCCTGAGCTTCGCTGAGCGGTGGGACGACATCTCACTGCGGGCGAAGATCACCGGCGTCACGGTGTTCATCCTCTTCCTGGGGCTCATCGTGGCCGGCGTCGGGACGCTCTCTGTGCTCCGCCCGATGCTGCTCGCCGATCAGACGAACACGCTGAATCAGCTCCGTAAGGACCCGACCACCGCGCTCGGCACCGGGGCGAACGCCTCGAACCTCAGTCGCGCTGACATCCTGTACGCGAACCAGCAGTACTACGTTGCACTGTTTGACGCGGCCGGTGCACTGCAGTACGACAACACCCACAGTCTGGGCGAGTCGTCTGCAGTGCCCGAGCTGCTGTCGCCGCTCACGCTCGAAACCCTGATGGCCGATCCCGGGCAGTTCATCCCGATGACCAGCCCAGATCGCAGCAACTGGCGCGCGGTGGCGGCCCCCGTGCTCATTGACGGTCAGCCAAGCGGAATGCTGCTCATCGCGTCGTCGACCGCGGCCATCAACAAAGTGGTGGCGCGGTACGTCATTGTGTTCTCGGGCTTCGGGATCGCGGTCATCTTGTTGGGGGCCGCACTCACGCGGCTGCTCGTCACGACGACTTTCCTGCCGCTCGCGGAGGTGGAGCAGACCGCGCTCGAGATTGCCCGCGGAGATACCTCGAAGCGCATCATGGTGGCGAGCCCGCACACCGAGGTGGGTCATCTCGGCGAATCGCTCAACGTCATGCTCGACCGCCTCGACGGTTCGCTGGAAGACCAGGCGCGCACCATTGAGCGGATGCGCCGCTTTATCGGTGACGCCAGCCACGAGCTTCGCACCCCGCTCGTTTCCGTGCGCGGTTACGCCGAGCTGTACCGCATGGGCGCGCTGCAAGAAGAGGAGCAGGTCGGACAAGCGATGGAGCGCATCGAGAAGGAAGCGATCCGCATGACCTCGCTCGTTGAGGATCTGCTCGCGCTCGCCCGGCTTGACGAGCGCCGCCCGCTCGCGCTCACCTCGCTGCCGCTCAACCAGCTGGCACGCGACGCCGCACTCGACGCGGGCGCCCAGGCGCCCGACCGTGAGGTGACGGTTGTCGAGGATCCATCGAACCCGTCGGTGATTGGCGACGACCACAAGGTCCGGCAGCTCCTCACCAACCTCATCGGCAACGCGATGCGGCACACGCCGGAGGGCAGCCCGATCGAGATCATCGTCTCGACGCCCGAGGTTTCCGAGGGCGAGCAGCCGGTTGCGCGCTTCGAGATCGCGGACCACGGCGAGGGTGTCCCCGAGCAAATTCGTGAGAAGATCTTCGGCCGCTTCTGGCGCGCGGATTCTTCGCGAAACCGCGAGACTGGGGGCTCCGGCCTCGGGCTCGCGATCGTCCAGTCGATCGTTGAGGCTCACCACGGTCGCGTGAGCGTGCATGACACCCCGGGTGGTGGCGCAACGTTCCGGGTCGATCTCCCCGGTTCGCCCCCGGCTCCCATCACGGGTGAAACCGCGGCTATCCAGACTGCGCCGGCGCCCGTGGACCAAGCGCCCGCAGCCCCTGCGTCGGCCACACAGTCACCGCGCTCTTCGCAGTCACCGAGCTCACCGTCCAACCCGGATGGTGGGAACGGCGGGGACCCCGCGGAGACAACTTCCCAGGCTTAACCTGCCCGGAGCGCGCCCCGTACAGCCTCCGCCGTGAACCGGCCCGCCTCCACTGCCCCTTCCCGCGCCCCTTCCCGCGGAGAAATCTCGAATCTCGGATGTTCTCCGCGGGAAGCACCCGCTCCCCCATTTTTCTCCTGCCTGCTCGGAGCACCAGAGCTTCGACGCCGCGCCGGCACAGCGGCGCCCGTCGCCGGACGTCCCTGCGAGATCGCCATCATGATCCGCCCTTGCACCTCGGTCCACTCATGCTCGATCTGATGCGCGCTCACCCGAATCGTGGCATACCCGTTGGCGGCGAGACGGGTGTCGAGGACGTTGTCATAGTCGCGTTGCTTGCCCACATGGTGCCCGCCGTCCACCTGGACCACCAGCCATCCTTCGACGAGAAAGTCGACGCGCGCGCCCAACAGCCAAGCCTGGGCGACGACGTGGAGCCGTAGGGCGCGCAGGCGACGCAGCACGTAGCTCTCATACCCAGACTCCGAGAACATTGTGCACTCTGCAAGGAGGGCACGCTCGGGGCCACGAAGTGGCAACCGTGCGAGCGCATCCCGTGTGACGACCCTACTGCGCAGCGCCGACTCCCAGATTGCATGCGCGGCCTCGGCAGACTGACACTGGGACGCCAGAACCAGCGCGTTTTCCACCCGATCCATGAGCTGAAAGGGGCGTCTCCGGACGACGGGAACGCCCCAGTGACACACGTGCTCTCCCGGGCGGACGTGCGACTTCGGTGTTGGAGCGGCGACGTGCAGGCGCGTGAGGAGTTCCGGAACCCAGAGCGATTCGCGTTCAATCACCGTCATGCAGCTGAGCAGAACACCATGCACGGCCGCGTGGACGAGATCGGGATCCGCACTAGGCAGTGCAATCCACCCGTGTCGTGGCCTCACCAACTGACCCGCGTGCACGTGCGCCCGGAGCGTATGGACGGAGTGTCCGAGGTCGTGGAGCACGGAGGCTCGCAGAATACCGCCTGCTCGGCGGAGTGTCTCGTGCAATCTCATACCGACGAGTGTGCGCTGCGCCTGCCTCAGGAACGCGGTGAGATCGGGACCGGTGGAGAAATCCACGCCAAACAGGTCTGTGGACGGCCGCTCATCGCCCCCTCTCCCATCATGATTCCCCCTCCCCGCCCCATCTGCAGGAGAATTCCGAAACAACGGGGTCAACGCGGAGGCTTGCTCCGAGATTTGGGATTTCTCCTGAGGGCTGTGAGACACGGGAGAGGCAGGACGCGGAGGCTGGGCGGGTGCGCCGCGCTTCCCACGCCCAAAACGCAGCAGGGGCCGCACCCGAAGGTGCGGCCCCTGCCAGGAAAGCTGGACTTAGAAGTCCATGCCACCGGTCGGGTCACCGGCCGGCGCGGCGCCAGCCGGCTCGGGCTTGTCGGCGACAACGGCCTCGGTGGTGAGGAAGAGACCAGCGATCGATGCAGCGTTCTGCAGCGCCGAGCGGGTCACCTTTGCCGGGTCAAGGATGCCCTGAGCGGCGAGGTCGCCGTACTCGCCGGTCGCGGCGTTCAGGCCGTGGCCGAGGGGCAGGTTCGCAACGCGGTCGACCACAACGCCGGGCTCAAGGCCAGCGTTGAGGGCGATCTGACGCAGCGGCGCCTCAATGGCGGCCTGGACGATCTTCGCGCCCACAGCCTCGCTCTCGCTGAGCTCGAGCGTCTCGAAGACGTCCTTGCCAGCCTGGATCAGCGCGACGCCACCACCGGGGAGGACACCCTCCTCGACGGCTGCCTTCGCGTTGCGGACTGCGTCCTCGATGCGGTGCTTGCGCTCCTTGAGCTCAACCTCGGTCGCAGCGCCAGCCTTGATGACGGCAACGCCACCGGCGAGCTTCGCGAGGCGCTCCTGCAGCTTCTCGCGGTCGTAGTCGCTGTCGGTCGCCTCGATCTCGCGGCGGATCTGGGTCACGCGGCCCTGGATCGCCTCTTCCTCGCCGCCACCCTGGACGATGGTGGTCTCGTCCTTGGTGATGATGACCTTGCGTGCGGTGCCGAGCATGTCGAGCGTCGCGTTCTCGAGCTTGAGGCCGACCTCCTCGGAGATGACCTGGCCACCCGTGAGGATTGCGATGTCCTGCAGCATGGCCTTGCGGCGGTCGCCGAAGCCGGGGGCCTTGACGGCAGCCGACTTGAAGATGCCACGGATCTTGTTGAGCACGAGGGTAGCGAGCGCCTCACCCTCGACGTCCTCAGCAATGATGAGGAGCTGCTTGCCCGACTGGATCACGGGATCAACAACGGGGAGCAGGTCCTTGATGTTCGAGACCTTGCCGTTGACGATGAGGACGTAGGGATCCTCGAAGACTGCCTCCTGGCGGTCTGCATCGGTGACGAAGTAGGCCGACAGGTAGCCCTTGTCGAAGCGCATGCCCTCGGTCAGCTCGAGCTCGGTGCCGAAGGTGTTCGACTCCTCAACGGTGACGACGCCCTCCTTGCCGACCTTGTCGATCGCCTCAGCGATGAGCTTGCCGATCTGCTCGTCAGCCGCCGAGATGGACGCGGTTGCCGCGATCTCGTCGGTGGTCTCGATCTCCTTGGCGTTCTCAAGAAGCTTCGCGGTCATCGCGGCAACAGCCTTCTCGATGCCCTTCTTGATGGCGATGGGGTCGCTGCCGGCAGCAACGTTGCGGAGGCCCTCGCGAACCAGCGCCTGTGCGAGAACGGTTGCGGTGGTGGTGCCGTCACCCGCGACGTCGTCGGTCTTCTTTGCGACCTCCTTGACCAGCTCAGCGCCGATCTTCTCGTAGGGGTCGTCGAGCTCGATCTCCTTGGCGATGGAGACGCCGTCGTTCGTGATGGTGGGCGCGCCCCACTTCTTCTCCAGGACGACGTTGCGGCCGCGCGGGCCAAGCGTCACCTTCACGGCATCAGCGAGAGTGTTCAGGCCTCGCTCAAGCCCACGACGTGCTTCCTCATCAAACGCAATGATCTTTGCCATGTAATTCGCCCCTCCCGGACGTTCTCGTAGTGGTGAGCAGCACAGCGACGGTGAGCATCGATGCGCGGAGCTTTAGCACTCAGTCGATTCGACTGCTAAATCAATCTTGGCACTCACACGGGGGGAGTGCAAGCGCTGCCGCTCGCGCACAGCGAACAGGGAGGGAGGCCGCCTGACACCCGCACTTACGGCGCGATGGTCGCAGGATCCTGCGGCAGACCGGTGTCCGGGTTGATCGGGAATCCGCTCGCGGGATCGATCTCCCACCCGGTCACAGGGTCAATCTCGGGCGTGGTCTCGGGATCGGAGTTCTCCCCGTCGACACCGCTCGGCTCGCCCTCAGCGTCGGTGTTCTTGGCGTCCTGTTCGGTCATCGCCTTCGCCTCGTCGAGCCCGGGGCCCGCGTAGTCGGCTCCGATGAGCACAATGAGGTCCGCGTTGTACGACGCATAGTCCTCGGTCGTGTAGGTCGACAGCCCGCCGAGCTTGGCGGCAAGACCCGCGGCTGCCGAGGCCTGCGCCGGATCCGAGTAGAACACGGCGGAGATCTTCACATCGGACGCGCTCGCGCTTCCGGAGAAGATGATCTTGCCCCACTTGCTCTCGGTGATGATGCCATCGAGGGCGGCGGCGAGGTTCTGCGTCTCGGTACCGTTCAGCACGGCCACGGTCGCATCCGGATTCAGCACGGCATCGGGCGTCTGCGTCACGGATCCGCCGCCACTCGGGCGGCCAGTGAGCGGCAGCTTTCCGGTGTTGCCGATGCTGTGCACCGCGATAACCCCGGCGGTGGTCAGCAGCGCGAACCCGAGCAGGCCGGCGATCAGGTACTGCCAGGTGTAGCGCGGGCGGGCTGTCACCCGGTGGGCGCCCACGCGACCGCTGGGTTGGATCCGATCGAAGCGATCCTGAGGGTAGTCCTGGCGGGCCCCACGGTGCTCTCGCGCACCTTCGGTCCGTTTCGCCACGTGCGTCCCCTCACAGCTCTTGGTCACGGCAGTCTGCCTCACACGCCCGTCGCGTGATCAGCCCTAGAGTACATTGCGTCAGCTGCCAGAACGGTGAAATCGATCGGGATCCCGAAGCGCGTTACCGCCGCTCAAGCGCGGCTTCGGGCGCTACTGGAGCGAGTCCGGCGCGTAGAGCGCCCGCGCGAGCCCGTCGATTACATCGGGAATGCGGGTGCCTCCCGCGAAAAGCAGTGTGTCGTCGACGTCGATGATGCGGCGGTTCTTCCCCGCGGTCGTGAGCGCGATGCTGGGCTGCGCTTCAAGCAGTCCGTCGACCCCGCCTGCGCTTTTCAGTCCCGCGGTCATGACGAGAATCACATCGGGATCAATAGCGATGAGCGCCTCGTCCGTCATGGGCTTCTCGCCCTTCCACCCGATCTCTTTCGCCACGTCCACCGCGCCGACCGAGCGGATCATGCTGTCGACCCCACTCCCCTCACCAAAGAGGTAGTAGATGCCAGACGTACCGCGCACGTAGAGGAACGCCACGCGCGGCAGCTTTTCTGGGTCCTCGGGCAGCAGCTTCGCAACCTCTGCTTCCTTCGCCGCGATCGCAGCCTTGAGCGTGTCGATGAGCGGCGGCGCAGCGGCGCTCACGCCCAGCGCATCGGCGACCTGCTGTGCGGTCACGTAGGTGGTGGCCGCATCAACCGCGCGGTCAACGGTGACCACAGGAATGCCGGCGTCACGCATCTGCAGCACCACATCCGTCGGGCCGATGCTGCCGTCGGTGATGATGAGGGTGGGGCTCAGCGAGAGCACGCCCTCCGCGTCAATCGAGTGCCCATCCTTCGTGACGATCGGGATGTCTTCGGCGCCCGGGAAGTTCGTCGAGACGTCGCGGCCGACAAGATGCTCGGACAGCCCGTAGGAGTGCACAAGCTCGCCCAGCGAACCGCTCAGCGAGAGCGCGAGCACGCGTGACGTGTCGGTGACCGTGACCTCGGCATCGCCGGAACGGTCGTGTGAGGTCACCGTGACCGGCAGCTCGGGCTTCGGCGGGTTCTCGAGGGGCGAGATCGACGGTCCGCCAATCTCGGCCGTCGTGGGGCCCTCCACCGCGCTCGGGTCAGCGACCGGAGTGAGCTCGGAGAGCGGGGGCAGTTCCACACTGTCGGCCGCGTGCAGATCCGAGCCGCCGCCGGTCTGGCACGCGGTCAACCCGATCCCAAGCAGAGCGACAGCAGCCAGAGTGAGGACTCGTCGGGCACGAGCGCCACGATTCGTGTGCATGGGTTCCCCTCGAAATCACGATTCAATGCGCGGTCCGCGTATCAGCCGAGTCTGAACAGTCCGAGCATTACCGCCGGTTAGCTTATCCCAAGAAAGGTATGATGAAGATGTGAGGTTGCCGCGGTTTCGCGGTGCCCGGGAGCGCGTGCGTCCCCGCAACCTCCTCCCCGAACTCAGACGAAAGCTGCCCCACGCACGCATGACTCCTCTCAGCAGAACACCTGCCTCGCGGCACGCCGCGAAGTCGACGATCCTGTTCACCGCGCTCGCGGTCGCGCTGATCGTATCCCTGCTCGTGTCGGCTGGCACCGGGCAACTCGAGGTCCCGCCGCAGGAGGTGCTCGGCTCCCTGCTCCATCGGATCGGGATCGACTGGCTCCCCCTCCCCGCCCACCCCGCGGGCGATCAGACACTCTGGGCCATCCGCTTCCCCCGCGTCTCTATGGCAGCCCTCGTGGGCGCCGGCCTCGCCGTCTCCGGTCTCCTCATGCAGGCGATCTTCGGCAACCCACTCGCCGAGCCGGGCGTAATCGGCATCTCCTCGGGTGCGGCGGTCGGCGCGGGCATCGCAATCGTGTTCGGTCTCACCCTCTTCGGCGAGTGGACGACCGCGATTCTCGCCTTCATCTTTGGTCTCGGCGCCACCCTCATCGTCTACGCGATGAGCCGCGCGGACGGGAAGACCGAGGTCGTCACGCTCGTGCTCACCGGCATCGCGGTGAACGCCGTGGGCGGCGCGGGCATCGCACTGCTCACCTTCCTGGGCGACACGCAGTCGCGTGAGCAGATCGTCTTCTGGCAGCTCGGCAGCCTGGCCGGCAGCCGCTGGTCGCAGGTGCTTGTCATCGCCCCGATCATCGCGATCGGTCTGCTCGCCGCCTACTTCGCGGCGCACAAGCTCGACTTGCTCGCACTCGGCGAGCGCAATGCGCGGCACCTCGGCGTCAACGTTGAGGCGCTCCGCATCACCATGATCTTCGTCGTGGCGCTGCTCGTTGGCGCGTCCGTCGCGTTCGCCGGCATCATCTCGTTCGTGGGCCTCGTGATCCCGCACCTCATGCGCATGGTGCTTGGGCCCGCGCACCTGCCGCTCGTCACCGCGAGCGCGCTCGGCGGCGCGCTCTTGCTGACGCTCGCGGATCTCGCGGCGCGCACCCTGATCCCGATGGCGGACATGCCGATTGGTATGCTCACCGCGCTCGTTGGCGGACCGTTCTTCTTCTGGCTGCTGCGACGTACGCGCAAGCGGAGCGGAGGTTGGGGATGAGCGCCCGGCACATCGCGCTACCCACCCACGCAGTGGCCGGCGAGGTCGTCTGCGCGGCCGAGTCGGTCGTGCTGACCCGTGGCGGCCGCAACCTCCTCGACGGGGTTTCGCTCGACGTTCGCGCGGGCGAGGTGCTTGCCCTGCTCGGGCCGAACGGCGCGGGCAAATCGACCTTGTTGAGCCTCCTCTCCGGCGATGTCGCACCCGATCAGGGTGCCGTGCTGTTCGGCGGTCGCAAGATCTCCGACTGGTCGCTCATCGATCTCTCGCGCCGTCGTTCCGTGCTGCTGCAGGACAACCAGCTCCTCTTCCCGTTCACGGTGCACCAGGTCGTCGAGATGGGGCGCGCGCCGTGGCGTCGCACCCCGTTCGAGGACGAAGACAACGAGGCCATCGCCGAGGCGATCTCCGCGGCAGATATCGCGCACCTCGGTAACCGACGTGTGCCCTCGCTCTCGGGCGGTGAGCGCGCACGCACCGCGTTTGCGCGGGTGATGGCCGGCCGTACCGGAGTCCTCATGCTCGATGAGCCCACGGCCGCGCTCGATCTGGGCCACCAGGAGGCGGTGCTCACCCTCGCGCGCGAGCGTGCTCGCGCCGGAGACGCCGTGCTCGTGGTGCTCCATGACCTCAATCTTGCGGCCGCTTACTCCGATCGCATCGCGCTCCTGCGCGACGGCCAGATCGCCGCGTGCGACGCCCCGGATCAGGTACTCACCGCCGAGATCGTCAGCGAGGTGTATCGCACCCCGGTCGAGGTGATTCCCCACCCGATCACCGGGCAGGGCATCGTCATGCCGAAACGGGCGTAGCGCACCAAGCCGCTCCCCCGGAAATGACAGTGGCCCCGGATCCCAATCAGGATCCGGGGCCACTGCCGTCTTGCTGCGGAGATACCGCGCGTCGCTAGCTCTGGGGCTCGTCCTCGCTCGCAGCCCTCGTGGTCTTCGGCTTCTTGCGGCCCGCGAGCAGCATGCCGCCCGTCACGCCGATCACGAGCAGTGCGACACCGCCGACAACAATCGGCACCCACGGCACCTGCGGCGCAGCTTCGGGGGCGAGCTGCTCGGGTGCGGGGGTGCCCGGCTGGGCCGTCGCCTCGGGGCTCGGAGTCTCGGGCGCGGTCGCCACGCTCTCGCCGAGCTCGCAGCCGCTCACGGTCGCAGCGAGCGTAATCGGATCGAGGTCCTCTCCCGCAACGTAGCTGCCGTAGTCGCCATTGAAAGCGGCGGCCCCCTCAGAGGTGAGGCGGGGCACGGCCCCATCGATGTTCAACGCGCTGCCGCCCGCGGTGACCGCGCCGGTCAAGTCGATCTTCGCCGCGCGCAGCTGCTCACCCACGGCTTCGCCGCCCGCATCGGCGGTGTCGGTCGAGCCAATGGTCAGCAGGAGGTACGCGGTGTCATCCCCCACGAACTCGATGGCAGGATCCGCGAGGTCGAGCTTCATCGCACCGCCGTGGCCGGTGAAGTGCACCGCACCGGTGAACGAGAGCGTGCCCGCTTCGAGCTCGCTGCCCACCGCCCCCGTGACCTTGTCCCAGATGAAGCTCGGCGTCTCGTAGCGCATGTCCTCAGAGACCGTCCACTCGCCGTTGGCGATCGAGCCGCTCACGTACGAACGGAAACGTTCCTTCACACCCCACGTGAGCGTCGCCGTGTCCACCGTGCAGGCGGCCTCTGTGGGGGCGGTCGCCTGCAGGGGGGCGGCGATCGCCGCGGCGGGGGCGGCGAGCATGCCCAGGCCGATCAGCACGGCACCGATCGCTGCGGTGGTGCGGTGGCCGAAACGGCTGCCGTTCCGCGGGGAGGTATTCACGTGAAGCTCCTTGCACTGACGAGGGGGCACCCAGTCGGGCACCCCCTCATGATACGGATTGTGGCTAGGCGTCGTTCTCAGCGCCGGCGGTCGCCTTGCGGCGCTGAGCGACAACGAGGCCGCCCATCGCGCCGGCAACCACGAGGAGCGCGAGTGCACCGGTCCACCAGATCCACACCGGTGTTCCTTCGCTCGGCACAACGCCCGCGGCAACAGGCGTCGCGGCCTCCGCCTCGATCGTGATCTCGTCAGCGGACTCCTGCTTCGCGGGGGCCTTCGCCTTCTTCTCTGCCTTCACGACCGTGAACACCGCACCGGCGTCCTTGCTGCCCTGGAGCGTGATCGTGTGCTCGCCGACCGGCAGGTCCTTCGGCAGCGAGCCAATCCAGCGGACCACTCCGTTCGCGTCGGCACCGGCCGCGTCATCGAGCACCGTCGGCTCCGAGTACAGCACCACGAGCACATCGCGCTCGCCGGGCTCGAAGCCAGCTGCCTCGAACTCGATCTCGCCACCAGGAACCAGCTTCTTCGCATCGGTGAGGATCCGAATGCCGGTGGTTACCGGCGGCGCATCTGCCGCGGTGCGCTTCGTGCTCTTCGCGTCGACCGTGGTCGATCCAAAGCTCGCACCCGAGACCGCACCCACAGTGAAGGAGATCGGGTCGGCGCCAAATGCACCGCCACCACCGCCACCGCCACCGGCGATTCCGCCGGACAGCGGCACGCCGCTCCAGGTGACCTCACCGTTCTGACCCACGGACTTGCTGCCGGCAGCCAGGTTCAGGCCGAAGCTACGCCCGCCCGCGGTCAGGGTTCCGCTCGACGGTCCTGTCACCGTAATGACCGGGTTCGCGAACGACTCCGACATGAGGCCCTTGTGTCCAGTGAACGTGACGACGCCCGAGTACTGCACGGTGCCCGTCTGGGTCGTGGCGTTCCAGGAGCTCGAGGACTGCGGGAACACGTAGCCCCCGGCTCCCCCGCCCACACCGCTCGTGGAGATGCTGCCCTTGGCAATGCGGCCCGTCGTGTAGGCCGCGAAGCCCGACGACACGCCCCACGTCAGCGACCCGGCCTGCTGGCCGCCCGCGCCCGGCGCCACCGGCGCAACGGGCACGTTCGGCTTGGGCTTCGGCTTCACCACGGGCGATACCGGCGGCTTCACCGGCTTCACGTTGGCGGCGGCCCCGATGGTGAAGCTCGCCGAATCCATGACTGCCGTGGTGTCCAAGTAGCTGTCGAAGTACTCGGCCGCACCGGCGGTAGTGAGTTGCACGGGCACGCCGGTGAAGCGTACTGCGTTGCCGCCGGGCGCAGACTTCTTGCCCTTCGAGAGGTCAAGTGTCGCGATCGTCAACAGCTTGCCCTTGTGCACAGCTCGGAGCTCAGCCTTCGACGCAGACAGCACGTGCAGCTCAGGGTTCGCGAGGTTCAGGTTCAGCACGCCGTCATGGCCTGTGAAGTTCACGTTGCCCGCAAACTTGACGGATCCGGTCTGCTTCTTGGCGTCCCAGGTGCCACCCGCAATCTGGGGGAACTTGTACACGGACGAGCCCGATGCCGGGTTCGACACAGTGATCTTGCCCTTGGCGATCGAGCCCGTGACGTAGTCGCGGAACTCCTTGCGCACGCCCCACTCGAAGCTGCCGTCCATGGTCTCCACCTTGGGCGGGAACACGGCATCCCAGTTCGCCTTCGTCACATCGACCGGCAAAGTAAGGACGTTTGCTGAGCCTCCAGCAGACTTCCCGTCCCAAACCAGCACCTCGTACGTTCGCGTGCGGTCGAGGGAGCTCCCCGTGGCAACCACCTTGGCATCGAAGGCCCCGTTCTTGGGGATGTCCGTCACCCGGACCGTGCCGATCGGCTTCGGCTTCTCCGAGGTTCCCGCAACAATCACCGCTACGTTGACTCCCGAAGAGAAACGTGCAGGATCGAACCCACGGAGCTTCGCCGTGACTTCGAGCTTGCCGGCGCCCGCACCAGTCACCCCAGCAGTACCCCCTGCGGTGAAGTCGACCCCGAACACCTCGTTCCACTGCGCCTCGGTGATGTCCACCGTGTCGCGCCCCACCATCCGGTCAGGCGTCGGCATAGCGTGAGCACGCCAGACGATGACCTCGTACGACTTAGTTCGGTCGAGCTTCGTCGCGCCTGCGTCAAGGACAACGGTTGTCTTGCCGTCACGAATGGCATCGCGCTTCACGAACGCGTATCCCGCCCCCATGTTCTCAGGCGTGATCAGTCCTTCAGTGCCTCGCTCAATGAGCGACGCGTAAACCCCAGCATCCAGCGAATCCAACGCGATGCCAGAAATGGTGGCAGTTACCGAAATCCCGTCCGCACCCGCGTGCGAGACCCCGGCTTGGACCTTCGCTCCCCCCGTGGGGAATACCTGGTTCCACTGCGCGAGCGAGACATCGAGCGCCGCGACCCCGTACGTCGTCTCCGCAGACGGCATCGAATGCCCCGTCCACGCAACAACCTCGTAGTTCTTCGAACGATCAAGCTTCGCAGCAGGCACCTCAAGCGTGCTCGTCGCAGCACCACCCGTGAACGACGCAGGACGCACCCACTCCATCGCGAGACCCATATTCGACTCGGAAACCTCAGACAGCTTCCCAGCCTCGATCACCGCAACATACGCACCAGTCTTCGACTCAATGTTCGCAAGCTCAGTCGTCACCGTCAGCCCCGTCTCCGACGCAGCCGACACCTTCGGCTTCACCGACGCAGCAGCCTTCGGGAACACCTTGTCCCACTCAGCAGCCGACACCTTCAGCTCCGACACCCCGTACGTCGTCTCCGCGGACGGCATCGAATGCCCCGTCCACGCAACAACCTCGTAGCTCTTCGAACGATCAAGCTTCGCAGCAGGCACCTCAAGCGTGCTCGTCGCAGCACCACCCGTGAACGACGCAGGACGCACCCACTCCATCGCGAGACCCATATTCGACTCGGAAACCTCAGACAGCTTCCCAGCCTCGATCACCGCAACATACGCACCAGTCTTCGACTCAATGTTCGCAAGCTCAGTCGTCACCGTCAGACCCGTCTCCGACGCAGCCGACACCTTCGGCTTCACCGACGCAGCAGCCTTCGGGAACACCTTGTCCCACTCAGCAGCCGACACATCAAACGGCAACACCTTCACAATGTTCGCAGCAGTCGGATTCGACCGCCGCGGCCACACCACAACCTCGTACTCCTTCGAGCGATCCAACTGCGCAACCGGCACCGTCACACTCGACTCGAACTCACCCGACGCAGGAATCACATTCACCGACTGCGTACCACCCAGGAACGACGACTGCGTCGCACCATCAGCAGTCCCACGAAGCACCACACCAACATGCACACCAGCAGGCTGCGAAGCCGGATCAACCCCAGCCACCTTCGCCTGCACCGTCAAACCAGTCTCAGACGCAGCAGACACCACCGCAGAACCAGTTACCTGCTTCGGGAACACCTTGTCCCACTCAGCAGCCGACACCTTCAGCTCCGACACCCCGTACGTCGTCTCCGCGGACGGCATCGAATGCCCCGTCCACGCAACAACCTCGTAGCTCTTCGAACGATCAAGCTTCGCAGCAGGCACCTCAAGCGTGCTCGTCGCAGCACCACCCGTGAACGACGCAGGACGCACCCACTCCATCGCGAGACCCATATTCGACTCGGAAACCTCAGACAGCTTCCCAGCCTCGATCACCGCAACATACGCACCAGTCTTCGACTCAATGTTCGCAAGCTCAGTCGTCACCGTCAGACCCGTCTCCGACGCAGCCGACACCTTCGGCTTCACCGACGCAGCAGCCTTCGGGAACACCTTGTCCCACTCAGCAGCCGACACATCAAACGGCAACACCTTCACAATGTTCGCAGCAGTCGGATTCGACCGCCGCGGCCACACCACAACCTCGTACTCCTTCGAGCGATCCAACTGCGCAACCGGCACCGTCACACTCGACTCGAACTCACCCGACGCAGGAATCACATTCACCGACTGCGTACCACCCAGGAACGACGACTGCGTCGCACCATCAGCAGTCCCACGAAGCACCACACCAACATGCACACCAGCAGGCTGCGAAGCCGGATCAACCCCAGCCACCTTCGCCTGCACCGTCAAACCAGTCTCAGACGCAGCAGACACCACCGCAGAACCAGTTACCTGCTTCGGGAACACCTTGTCCCACTCAGCAGCCGACACATCAAACGGCAACACCTTCACAATGTTCGCAGCAGTCGGATTCGACCGCCGCGGCCACACCACAACCTCGTACTCCTTCGAGCGATCCAACTGCGCAACCGGCACCGTCACACTCGACTCGAACTCACCCGACGCAGGAATCACATTCACCGACTGCGTACCACCCAGGAACGACGACTGCGTCGCACCATCAGCAGTCCCACGAAGCACCACACCAACATGCACACCAGCAGGCTGCGAAGCCGGATCAACCCCAGCCACCTTCGCCTGCACCGTCAAACCAGTCTCAGACGCAGCAGACACCACCGCAGAACCAGTTACCTGCTTCGGGAACACCTTGTCCCACTCAGCAGCCGACACATCAAACGGCAACACCTTCACAATGTTCGCAGCAGTCGGATTCGACCGCCGCGGCCACACCACAACCTCGTACTCCTTCGAGCGATCCAACTGCGCAACCGGCACCGTCACACTCGACTCGAACTCACCCGACACAGGAATCACATTCACCGACTGCGTACCACCCAGGAACGACGACTGCGTCGCACCATCAGCAGTCCCACGAAGCACCACACCAACATGCACACCAGCAGGCTGCGAAGCCGGATCAACCCCAGCCACCTTCGCCTGCACCGTCAAACCAGTCTCAGACGCAGCAGACACCACCGCAGAACCAGTAGCTCCTTCCGGCTGCTGCACCTCCACGACCTCAAGCGTCATCGCTGCCGAGCTGGACGCGACGAACGCGGCAGAATCGGTCGGCGAGAATGCAGCAGTGATGTTGTGCACACCAACAGACAGCGTTGAAGTAGTGAGCGTTGCGATTCCATCGGCCACTGCGGAGACCCCAAGCTGCGTGGCACCCTCAGAGAAAGCAACGTCACCCGCGGCTGCAGGCGAGACCTGGGCGGTCAGCGTTACTGACGTACCCTCCTCAACGGTGGGTGCCGAGAAGCTCAGCGTTGTTGTGGTCTGAACAGCCGGCACCACGGGCGGGAACACAGCATCCCACTGCTCCGCAGCTATCTCTACAGGAACGCGAGCGACAATGGCGTCGTCGTCAGGGTTGCCGTGAGCCCACCAGAGAATCGCATCGTAGCTCTGATTGCGGTCGAGCGACGCTGCGGGGATGGTGTACTTGAACGTTCCTGCGCCCCCGCGAATGGCGGCCGTGGGGAGGAAAGCGCCGGTGCCGAGCACAGCAGAGGTCCCAGCCGGCACGAGACCCGCGTACACCCCTTGCTTGTCCGCCGGGACCGCGATACCGGTCGCAGCCACGGAAAGCTCGATCCCGTCCACCGCAGCACGAGAAATGGTCGGTGCTGCCACAACCTGAGTCGCCGCGGCCTCGCTCGCCACCGGGTCAGTCGGCTCAGCGCTCGCAGCGCTCGTTCCGAGGAATGCGGCTCCCGCGACAAGCGCGGTAACCAAAGTCGCTGAGAGGACCCCACGGGCCCTTCGACGTGCAAACATGCGTTGCGTGCTCCTTGTTGTGACACCAAGACCGGGCCCGAGAATGTGGCGATACGCTCACATCGGATCGAACTGAGGTACGCCTTACCTCAAGTCCACCACTTAGTCTGACGAATATCATCCGATGATGCAAGTCGGCTTCGAATCCCGAGGTCTCACATCACCCGATCGGATGAGATCTTCAGCAATGAGGCATCCCAAAGACGCCGGGATTCGCGTGCTGCTCACCCGGGCACTGAGCTGAACACGCGCGCGGGTGCTCGGCGTACACTGTTGCCGACCCTGATTGGAGACCCGTCATGAGCAGCAAGCCCATCGATTCGGCCGAGTACCCTTTCCAGCTTTCCGAGAGCGAGTGGCGTGAGAAGCTCGGCGGCGACGAGTACACGATCCTTCGGCAGGCCGGCACCGAGCGTGCGGGCACCGGCGAACTCCTCGACGAAGAACGTGACGGCCTCTACCGCTGCCGCGGCTGCGGCAACGAGCTCTTTGTTGCGGGCACGAAGTTTGACTCGGGGTGCGGCTGGCCGAGCTTTTACGAGAGCGTGCGCCCGGAGGCGGTTGAGCTGCTCGAGGATCACAGCCTCGGCATGACGCGCACGGAAGTCCGCTGTGCGGAGTGCGGGTCACACCTCGGCCACGTCTTCCCCGATGGCTTCGGCACCCCAACCGGCGATCGCTACTGCATGAACTCGCTTGCGCTCACCTTCGAACCTGGCGCACGCCCCGAGCGCGACGCGTGAGCGCATCGATGCCCGCACGCGCGGCATTCGACGCGCGCCGATCCTTCTCGAAGGTCACTGCCGAGGCGCCCAGCAGCGACGAGCTTCGCGAGCTCGTCGCCCCATTGGCGAGCGTCGCTGATCACTCCGGCTTACGCCCCTGGCGGCTGATCGAGCTGCGGGGCGACGCCCGCCTCCGGCTCGGTGACGCCATGGGCGACGCAGCGGGAGGAAAGCACGAGAAGTACCGCGCCAAGGCGACGCGCGCGCCGCTCGTGCTCGCCATCGTCGTTGCCCCGCAGCCGAGCAAGAAAGTTCCGCTGTGGGAGCAGGAAGCCGTGGCGAGCGGTGTGGCTCACGGGCTCGGGCTCCTCCTCCACGAAGCCGGCTGGGGCTCCATCTGGCGCACCGGCGAGCTCACTCGCACCGATGCTGTGCATGCTGCCCACCAGTTGGGTGCCGACGAGCACCTCCTCGGCTGGCTGTACATCGGGGGGATCCCCGATCGCGGGCGACCAGAAAAGAGCCCCAAGCCCAGGAAGCCCCTCGACTTCACGCGCCACCTCAGCGCACTGTAGTTGGCCCTCCGCGCCACGGCAGCGCGGCAACAACCACGGCAAGGAGCGCAACCGCCGTGCCCGCGATCATGCCCTGTGTGAGGCCACCCGTCAGCGGCGCGCCCAGCTCAAATGCGACCGCAGCGATGAGCTGCCCTGCGACATTCGACATGCTGAGGAGCAGCACACCCGCGGTGCGCACGAGCATGGCGGCGACCGCGATGAAGATCGTGCCGACGAATCCACCGATGTAGTAGTACGGCTCGCTCGGCCAGTTCGTGGGCCAACCCGCGATCCCAATCGAGACCAGCGCCGCGGCACCAAGCAGCGCCGTCCCCACGACGAAATTGATGAATGTCGAGGTGACTGCGCTCTGGGATGCCGCGCGCACCAGTCCGTTCACCATGGACTGCGCGGAAATCCCCGCACCGACGAACACGGGAACGAGAATCAGCCACACTGGCCCGTGGTCAGCGCTCCCGCCCAGTCCCGCCGAAAGCGCGACCGCAATCACGGCGAGCACCGTTCCGGCGATTCGCGTGGGCGTGGGATCGATGCGTCCGCCTGGGCCAAGGCCGACACGGTCCATGAAGAGGCCTCCCAGCACCTGACCGGCGACGATGCCGACCGTGAAGAGCGTGAGCCCCATGAGCGGCGCGACAAGACCCTGGCTCAGCACGAACAGCGCGCCGCCTGCGCCGCCGAGAAGCGCCCAGGCCGGAATCCGCGACGCTCGGAGTTCTCCACGGAGCCGGGTGAATCCAACTCTGCCGCGACGCGAGAGCAGCAGCACCGCGCACATGATGAGCAGACCGATACCGAATGAGACGGCCGCGGTGACGTAGCCGTTGCCGAGCTGCTGACTCAGGCCGCCATTGATGCGCGACTGGAGCGCGACGAGCACGCCGGCGAGGCCGGAACCGAGCAGGGCTGCCCAAACAGGGAAAGAGCGGGTGCGAGTCACTCGCACCACCCTACTCGGGTGTGGGCGGTGTCGGACGCCGAATGGCATCGCCGCGAAACATGGAGCCGCCTATCGGACTCGAACCGATCACCTGCGCTTTACAAGGGCGCTGCTCTACCAGATGAGCTAAGGCGGCACTGTGGGGCGGATCCGAAGAACCGCCCCAGAGCATACTACTCGGACTTCTTGGCGTCCGCGTCCTGCTTCTGCTCGAACTCGCCCTTGACCTTCAGAAGGTAGGACTCGAGATCGCCGTCGCGAGCCTGGTTCCACTGCTGGCCGTTCACAATGACGGTCGGGGTGGAAACGAGTCGCTGCGGGCCGTCAGCCGGCTGCGGGGTCACGCCGTCGGAGCTGAGCATCTGCGCGCCCTTCGCAAGGCCGAGGATGCCGGTCTCGCTCGCGGACTTGTAGTTGCTCGAAATGAAGTTGCCGAAGCGGACATCCTTCACGCACTGGCGCAGCTCGGTGGTGAGCTCTGCGCCGGCAGCCTCAGCCTGCTCAAGCAGCTGATCGTCGGTCAGGCCGGTGGTCTGCTCCTTCGGCTGCACCTCCGGGCTCAGCAGACGGGTGTGCAGGCTGAACGCGACCTCGGGCTGCTCCTCAACCACGCAGCTGAACAGGTTCGCTGCGCGGGTCGAGTACTTCGAGCCATTCGACATGCTGTCGAGGAAGTTCAGCGGGTAGATGCCGAGCTCGATGTCGCCAGCGCCCACGTAGTTCTCGAGCATGGTGCCGTACTGCTGCTCGAACGCACCACAGGCCGGGCACATGTAGTCGGCGTAGACCGTCACGTCGAGCGGCAGCTCATCACGGTTCACCTCACGTGCTTCGCGATCCGCACCCGATTCGAGCGCGGGGGTCTTCAGCACCTCAAGATCCTTAGTGAAGACCGCGGCGCCCGAGGCCATGTTCTTCGGACCGGGGCCCGCCGGCTTCATGGTCTGCGTGAGCACGAGCGCGACAATGCCGAGGATGGCGAGCACGCCGAGGACGATGCCGCCCTGCAGGAAGAGGCGATTCCGCTTCTCCCGCTTCTTTTCCTGCTCACGCGCAACGCGGGCCTGCTCACGGGCCTGAGCGCGGCGCTCGTTCTTCGTAGGACGGTGGTTAGTCTCGCTAGACATCAGTGTTTCTCCCAGTCGGTCCGCTGCTGCGGATCACGGATTGGTATGGCGCTTCCGGCCCTACTTCTTCTTATTCGAGCGACGCTCAGCGCGGTTGCCCGCGGCCCCGTCAGCGGGCACCTGCTGGCCGAAGGCGCCACGCTTGGTCGCGCCGCCCTGTGCCCCAGGCTCAGGCGCACCGCTCACCGCGGGAGCGCCGTCCTCGTCAGGCGCGCTGTACGACAGCTTGGACTGATCCGGCGTGGTCTGCTCCTCGAGCCCGCCACCCTCAAGGTGCACGTGGCCCTGTGCGTCGACCTCTTCGCGAACCTTGACCTCAAGGTTGTAGAGCAGCCCCATGGACTCCTCCTTGATCTGCCCCATCATGCCCTCGAACATGGTGTAGCCCTCGCGCTGGTACTCGACGAGCGGATCGCGCTGCGCCATCGCGCGCAGGCCGATGCCCTCCTTGAGGTACTCCATCTCGTAGAGGTGATCGCGCCAGCGGCGGTCAATCGTGGCGAGCACCACGCGGCGCTCGAGCTCGCGCATGGCCTCGCTACCGAGTGCCTGCTCGCGGTTCTCGTACGCAACGACCGCATCGGAGAGAATCTCGCGGCGGAGGAAGTCCTTGTCGACACGGCCCCCACCGGTCTCGGCGAGGAGCTCGTCGACCGTCAGCCCCACGGGGTAGACCTGGCGCAGGTCACTCCACAGTGCGTCAAAGTCCCACTCACCATCGGTACCGTGCGAGTCGATGATCGCGTCGATCGTCTGCTCGCGGAAGGCTTCGATCCGAGACTGGATTTCTTCGCCGTCAAGGATCTGCTGGCGATCGCCATAGATGGCCTTGCGCTGGCGGTCCAGAACGTCGTCGTACTTCAGCACGTTCTTGCGGATCTCGGCGTTGCGCTGCTCGACCTGGCTCTGGGCGCTCTGGATGGCGCGAGAGACTACCTTCGACTCGATCGCGAGATCGTCGGGGAAGCTATCGCGGTTCATCAGCGCGGCAGCAGCCCCCGAATTGAAGAGGCGCATCAGATCGTCGGCGAGCGACAGGTAGAAGCGGCTCTCGCCGGGGTCGCCCTGACGGCCCGAACGACCGCGCAGCTGGTTGTCGATACGACGCGACTCGTGGCGCTCGGTTCCCAGGACGTAGAGTCCTCCAACCTCGTGCACCTTCGCGGCTTCCTCGGAGACGGCCTCCTTCACCGCAGCGAAGACATCGTCCCACGCAGCCTCGTAGGCATCCGGATCTTCCTCGGTCGACAGTCCGCGTGCGGTCATCTCCTGCACGGCGAGGAACTCGGCGTTGCCACCGAGCATGATGTCAGTACCACGGCCAGCCATGTTGGTCGCGACCGTGACCGCACCGAGGCGGCCGGCCTGCGCGATGATCGCGGCCTCGCGCGCGTGGTTCTTTGCGTTGAGCACCTCGTGGCGCACACCCGCCTTCGCGAGGAGACGCGAAAGGTACTCGCTCTTCTCAACGCTCGTCGTGCCGACGAGGACGGGCTGGCCCTTCTCGTAGCGCTCGGCGATGTCGATGACCACCTGAGCGAACTTCGCCTGCTCGTTCTTGTAGACGAGGTCGGGCTGATCCTTGCGCTGCATCGGCTTGTTGGTGGGGATCGGCACCACACCGAGCTGGTAGGTCGACATAAACTCGCCGGCCTCGGTCTCGGCCGTACCGGTCATGCCGGAGAGCTTCTTGTAGAGGCGGAAGTAGTTCTGCAGGGTGACGGTGGCGAGCATCTGGTTCTCAGCCTTGACCTGCACGCCTTCCTTCGCCTCGATGGCCTGGTGCATACCCTCGTTGTAGCGACGCCCGGCAAGGATACGGCCGGTGTGCTCGTCAACGATGAGCACTTCGCCGTTCAGCACGACGTAATCCTTATCGCGCGTGAAGAGCGCGTTCGCCTTGATCGAGTTGTTGAGGAACGAGATCAACGGCGTGTTCACCGACTCGTAGAGGTTCGTGATGCCGAGGTGATCCTCGACCTTCTCGATACCGGGCTCGAGGACACCAATGGTGCGCTTCTTCTCGTCGACCTCGTAGTCGACGCCAGCCTTGAGCTTGCGCGCGATGCGGGCGAACTCTGCGAACCAGCGGTTCGCTTCGCCGGAAGCGGGGCCGGAGATGATGAGCGGAGTACGGGCCTCATCGATCAGGATCGAGTCGACCTCATCGATGATGGCGAAGAAGTGCTCGCGCTGCACGCGCTCCTCAGCCGACGAGGCCATGTTGTCGCGCAGGTAGTCGAAGCCGAACTCGTTGTTCGTGCCGTACGTAATGTCAGCGTTGTACTGCTCGCGGCGCACCGTCGGATCCTGGCCAGCAACGATGCAGCCGGTCGTCATACCGAGCGCACGGAAGACGCGTCCCATGAGCTCCGACTGGTAGCTCGCGAGGTAGTCGTTCACCGTCACAACGTGCACGCCCTTGCCGGCGAGCGCATTGAGGTACGCAGGCATGGTCGCAACAAGGGTCTTGCCCTCACCGGTCTTCATCTCGGAGATGTTGCCGAGGTGGAGATTTGCGCCACCCATGACCTGCACCTCGAAGGGGCGCAGACCGATCGTGCGCTTCGCCGCTTCGCGAACCGCCGCAAACGCCTCGGGGAGCAGATCGTCGAGCGTCTCGCCCTTCTCCAGGCGGCCGCGGAATTCCTCGGTCTCGCCTCGCAGCTCCTCGTCGCTGAGCTCTGCGAAGGACTCCTCAAGGTCGGCGACCAGTTTCGCCTGCCGCTCGAGCTTCTTCAGAGTGCGACCCTCGCCGACGCGAAGGAGCTTTTCGAGAACTGTCGCCACGTTGTCTCTCCTGTTAGTTTGCACGGCTTGCCGACCCGCCATGCGGAGCCACCGTCGTTGCCAAATTGTGACAACGCCTCAGCTTAGCAACGCAAGGAGTTCCAGCGCTGGGAATGCCGTCTTTTGAACGACTCAAAATAAGTAGTAGACTGGGATCATGACCGCAGCAGCCCCGCACCACCCGGTGCACCCCTCCGTCGCCGAGCGACTGAGCGCTGCTGGGCTCCGTTCGACCGCCCCTCGTCGCGCTGTCCTCGACATGCTCGCCACTGGCGGCCACATGGACGCCAGTGCGGTCTACGAGCAGCTGCGGGAAACACTGCCCGGCACCTCACTGCAGGCGGTATACGGCGTACTCAGCGCGCTCACTGACGCGGATCTGGTGCGCAAGATCACCCCCGACGGCGGCCCGGCCCGCTACGAAGCTCGCGTGGGAGATAACCACCACCACCTCATTTGCCGCGACTGCGGCGTCATCGAGGATGTGCCGTGCGTCGTCGGCTCCGCGCCGTGCCTCGAGCCAGCCGATCATCTCGGTTTCACCATCGACGTCGCCGAGGTCGTGTTCCGCGGGCGCTGCGCCGCATGCTCAGCCGCGCAGTCTGACGCTGCCTAACCCCCGGCGCACGGTACCGACACCTCACAAGCCACCCCACCACCCATCCGAAGAAAGAGGCGCTATGTCTGACATCAAGCCCACTACCACCCAGACGGGTACTCCGGTTGCGAGCGATGAGTTCTCGCTGACCGTTGGCACCGACGGCCCCACGGTGCTGCACGACCGCTACCTGGTTGAGAAGCTCGCTTCGTTCAACCGTGAGCGCGTGCCGGAGCGCAACCCTCACGCAAAGGGCGGCGGCGCGTTCGGCGAGTTCGTCGTCACCGAGGACGTTTCGAAGTACACCCGTGCCGCGGTGTTCCAGCCCGGCGCGAAGTCGGAGACGCTGATCCGCTTCTCCTCCGTTGCCGGCGAGCAGGGCTCCCCCGACACCTGGCGCGATGTGCGCGGCTTCTCGCTGCGCTTCTACACGACCGAGGGCAACCTCGACATCGTGGGCAACAACACCCCCACCTTCTTCATCCGCGACGGCATCAAGTTCCCCGACTTCATCCACTCGCAGAAGCGCCTCGGCGATTCGGGACTGCGCGACGCAGACATGCAGTGGGATTTCTGGACGCTGTCGCCTGAGTCTGCACACCAGGTCACCTACCTCATGGGCGACCGCGGCCTCTCGAAGAGCTGGCGCCACCTGAACGGCTACGGCTCGCACACCTACCAGTGGATCAACGCTGAGGGTGAGCGTTTCTGGGTGAAGTACCACTTCATTTCCCAGCAGGGCGTGGAGCACATGTCGGCTGACGAAGCTGAGAAGATCGCCGGCAGCGATGCAGACTTCTACCGCCGCGATCTCTTCGACGCGATTGCGCGCGAGGAGTACCCGTCGTGGGACGTGCACGTGCAGATCATGCCGTACGAGGACGCGAAGACGTACCGTTTCAACCCCTTCGATCTCACGAAGACCTGGCCCAAGGCGGACTACCCCCGCATCAAGGTCGGCACCTTCACGCTGAACCGCAACCCCGAGAACTTCTTCGCGCAGATCGAGCAGGCTGCGTTCTCGCCCGGCAACCAGGTTCCCGGCACCGGCATCTCGCCCGACAAGATGCTCATGGCGCGCGTGTTCTCGTACGCGGACGCACACCGCTACCGGATCGGCACGAACTTCAACGAGCTCCCCGTGAACCAGCCGCACGCGGCTGAGGTGAACAACTACATGCACGAGGGCAACATGCGCTACCACTTCAACAGCGCACAGCACCGCACCTACACGCCGAACTCCTACGGCGCAGCAGGCGGCCCCGTGGCGGATCCGCTGGCGGGCGTCGAGGGCAGCTGGGAGTCGGACGGCGAGCTCGTGCGCAGCGCGTACGCGCTCCGTTCCGAGGACGACGACTTCGGCCAGGCCGGCACGCTCTACCGTGACGTGTTCTCGGCAGAGTCGAAGGCCACCTTCCACGATGTGCTGAACGGCCAGGCCCACGCCATCACCGTGCCCGAGATCCGTGAGCGTTTCTTCCAGTACTGGACGAACGTTGACGCCGAGCTCGGCCAGATCCTGCGGGATCGCTTCGCTGCGTAAGCACACGCCGCACGCACTCGCAGTCGCGTACCTCGCGTAAATCACGCTGCGAGAGAACAGGTGGGAGGTCGCCCCGAATGGGGCGGCCTCCCACCGTCGTTTCTGCCAGGATGAACACCATGACCACTCCGGAGCGCCCCCGCGTCACCCGCGAGTTGCTTGTTGTTCTTCCCACGTACAACGAGCGGGCAACACTTCCGGCGACGGTGGCGGGCATCCTCGCCCACCTGCCGGCCGCGAACATCCTGATCATCGACGACGGCAGCCCAGACGGCACGGGCCGGCTCGCAGCCGAGCTGTCGGTGGACCCGCGCGTCACCGTGCGGCATCGCAAAGGCAAGCAGGGGCTCGGCACCGCGTATGCGCTGGGCTTCCAGATGGCGCTCGAGCGCGGCTACCGCTTCGTGGCCGAGATGGACTCCGACGGTTCCCACCTCCCGGTCGAGCTGCCTCGCCTGCTCGAGACCGCGCGCAAGGGGTACGGCCTCGTCATCGGCGCACGCTGGATCCGTGGTGGCCGCATCGTGAACTGGCCGTGGGCCAGGCGCGCGATCTCGCGCACCGGGACCCGTGTGGCGCGCACTTCGCTCCGCTCACAGCTGCACGACCTGACCAGCGGCTTCCGCGTGCTCGACACCGAATGGCTCGCCCGCCTCGACTTCAGCAAGCTCGACTCGCAGGGCTATGCCTTCCAGGTGGAAACAGCATGGACGCTTGAGCGGATGGGCTGCCCCATCGCGGAGGTGCCCATCACCTTCGTTGAGCGCACCGCCGGCTCATCGAAAATGAGCCCAGCAATTGTCTGGGAGGCGCTTCGCAACGTGCTCCGTTGGGGCTGGCGGCTTCGCGCGGACGAGCGACGAGCACGGGCGGGGCGTCGGCTCTAGGCCGTCGCCCCGCCCGCATCTCGCGTTTCAGCGGCGGCGCATTACCCCACGGTGCGCTTTCGTCGGCGGAGGATCAGCGCCCCTGCCCCCAGCAGCAGGAGCACGGCCGCGCCACCCAGCAGGCCTGAGCCTGCGCCCGTGACCACCAGCCCGCCTCCGGTCTGTGCGTACTCGTTCGTCACCCGCACAGTCGTGGGGAGCGCCGTGCCGTCGCCGTCCGGGCCGCGGAGAGCCACCAACACCGCATCGTCGGCCGGATCCTCATCGCTGAGCGCGGAGGTGGCCAGGTCCACGGTGGTGCGCTTGGCTCCCGCAGGATCCGGCTCGGTCACGGCGCAGCGGCTGCCCGCGGGAAGCTCCGTGATCTGCGCTGGCGTTCCCGGCGCGACGCTCGTGAGGGCGTCGTGATCAGTCACGGTCTTCTGTTCCCCACCGATCGTCAGCTCGCGCGTGCAGCTTGCGCGAATGTCGAAGGTTGCGGGGACCCGCGATTCACCAGCTCCGGCGCCCGTGACCCGCTTCTCGAGCTCGAGCGTTCCCGGCTCGAAGACGTTGATCATCTCGACGATCACTTCCTCATTCGGCAGGATCGTGACGGTTCGGTCGGGCGCCGCCACATGCGCGCCGCCCGATTCCGTCTCGCGCACGGTGCACTCTGCACCGCTCGGGATCCCGGTGACACTTCCCGAGGTCTGGTGCGCCCCAGGCGCGAAGCTCAGCCCGAGGGTGCTCTGCTCGCCCAGCGAGATTGCGTGTCCGCCGAGCGTGCACTCGATGCCGAACGCCACATCACCTGACACGGTGCTCGCGCTCGGCGCCTCGACCGTCTTGAGGATCGTCAACGCGCCGCCCGCCACAAACTCGTTCATAAAGTGGACGGGGGTGATGCCAGCCCGCACGGTGGGAACGTCGGCGGCACGATCAGCGGAGAGCTCCACTGCCTCGCCGTCAACTTCGGCGCTCACCTGTGTGGCACCACGGTGCTCAGTTTCGGTTGCGGTGCAATTCGCGCCGACGGGGATACCGCCCACAACGGTGCGCTCGGTTGCCCGCAGCGAGACCGTTCCCATCGAGCGGGTCTCCCCGCCGAAGGAGCAACTGAGCGCCACATCGAAGGTCGCGGCGTCCGGGAGCAGGCTCGCGGCGTTGCCGGTCACGTCGACCCCCAGCTCAACCTCCGCCTCGGCGAAGCTGTTCGTGATCGCGAGCGTGTTGTCCGCAGCGTCGAGCACGAGTTCCACTCCGTCGGCCGGGGCGACCACCGTGCTGTAGCCCGTGGGCGCTGGCGTCGAGAACGCCGAACCGTACTGCCCTGGTGCGGTGGCGGGCTGCGGCTCGTACCGCATATCCGTCACAACACAGTTTCCACCGACTGGCATCGAGGAAAGCGTGATCGGAGCAATGTTCTCCCCGGGGAATGTAACGTCCCTCACGAGCGCCGTCGCTGGATCTCTCCCTGGCACCGTGCAGCTCACGGTCGCGGTATATTCCTTGTCCGTGATGTGCCAGCTCGTCGCGGGCCCATCTTCGAGCGCAAGCGTGACGGTCAGCGCGGTGTCTTCCCAGCGAGCGCCTGACCTCGGCGACTCCGCTGCCGGCAGCCAATGGCTCACCGCGCTGGGGCGCGCGCTCACAGCAACCGTGTTCCACGCCATCAGCGGGGTGCCTTCGAGCGCCTCGTCGCGTTCCTCCGGCACGTTGACCTGGAACTCGACAATCACGTACTCGCCGCCGCGAAGCTTGTCGCCGGTGAACGCAATGTCAGCGCCCAGCGCGCGGCTTCGTGCGTCACCCGTGTTCGACCAGACGGAGGACGAGCCGTTCTCGCAGCCCAGCGTGTCTGGGCCAGAATATGCGTCCGGCTTCAAGACGCACGGGTCAGCGTTCGCGGAATAACGGAATTCGCCTCCGCTGATCGCTGCATCGCCTCGAGCGCCCAGCTCGGTCGCGGTGTCGCCAGTCAGAAGCCTGGCCGAACCGGGAACGTAGCTCGGCTGCCACGCCGATCCTCGTGCGCTGTCCAGCACCGTCCCGGTGTCACCAATGCCAGGAATCTTGTCGACGAAACGCAGCTCGCTCAGATCCATGTTGCCCGAGTTGATGAGCTTCAACCGGTAAGTGAGCGTGCTCCCCACCGTGGTCTTCGCGACGCAGGGGTTGCGCACCCAGGTGCCGTCGCTCCAGTCGGAGATCGTGCTGGCGTCGCAGCCCTTTCGGTCGATCGTGTCCCATCCGCCGTGCGTCGCGTCGATGTACGACTCTGCACGCACAGAGTCATTGCGCAGTGTCGTCGCAAAGGCCTCCGAGACACACTCTCGGGCGCTTGCGTCGGGAGCAGCACAGGCGGATGGCACTGCCGCTCCTGCAATCCCAGCGCCGACAATCCGTGCGACGTTGCGTACGCTCGCGCCCGCCGCGACGCCGTCGCCCATCTGGAGCGGCACCTGGATCACGATGCGCTCGCCTGGCCGGAGCACCCAATCCTCAGGGGCCGTCCAGCGTATCTGCTGCTCATCATTCACCGTCTCTACGACGAACTTCAGGTCATCAGTTACATCTTCTGGGCTCGCGCCCAGACGATAGATCTGAGCAGCCCACTTCGCACCGTCGTTGACGGCGTTGTACGCGAGCGTGTCGGGCAGTACGTCCGTCCCCGAGACTCCGTACAGGTTGCTCGTTGCGGCCGCGCGGTTTTCGAGCACAACGGTGAAGTTCACCCAACTGCCCGGGTTGGCGGTGGTTGTCGTCACCCCGGTGTTGCGATCGGCGTCGTAGCTGGTGTACTTCTTCACCAGCGGCTGGGGCACACCCGGCTGAATTGTGGCGTTCGCGTTCGCGTTGTCCACCTTCGAGCGGGGTGCGTCGAAGCTCCCAATAAACGAGACCCCGGCAGCGGTGAGCCCCGACTGCCAGCTCTGCGCGTTCTCGGGCAGCTGGGTCGCGGGAGCGAGCTCCTGCGGGTCACTGCGCAAGTGCGTTCGCAGAACGGTGTCAATGTTAAGGGCTCCCTGCGCGCCACGGATGATGCGCTGGTTCAGGCCATCCGCGCCAACGAACTGCACACGGAACCCCGTCACCTCGTTCCAGGCGTGCGGTCCGGCGCCACTCTGCGGCAACACAATCCGGTTCTGCGCGCCGAGGCTCGCCGCTCCCCAGACGCCCGCCTCATCGCGCACCCACACCTCTGCGCTGAGCGCTCCCATGGGGAAGCTCAGGTTCGCCCCCACTGCGTCGAACGCATCGAACGCGGAGCCCGGAGCGATCTCAAAGCCCGCGGGATCTCCGTCCGGCCATGTTCCGCCCAGCAACGCGGAGTCCGTTGCCAAGCGCAACGCGCTGACATCGAGGTTGCCCGTGTTTCTGATCGTTGCGGTCCACCGCTTCTGCGGGCTCGTTGCCTGCGCGGTATCGCGATAGATCGCGGTACTCGGCGCGGTCACGCCGATCTCAACCGCACTCTTTTCAACGTCCACCATGATCTCGGCGAAGCGCCACGCGGGCTGCTTCCCCAGTTCGGCTGCCGTCGCCTGACGAGCCGTGAGTGCCTCGAAGCGGCCGGAGACCGTGGGCGCGATCTGCGCCATCTGATCAACTGTCGCGCCCTCGACCTGTACCGCACCATCGATCTGCACGGTGTTGCTCTCGGTCGCGCCAGACAGGCACTGGGGCACACCCGCGTCAAACTGATAGTTGAACCCGGTGCGCAGCGTGTCGCGGAGCGTCAGGTCGAAGCTGATGGAGCCGCTTGTCCCGCCGCTCGTGCGGTGTACGCCGATGAACTTGCCGGCTTCCGCCCACTCGACTGAGACACTGACGATGTCCGCCCACTCGAGCTCACTCGGGTTGAGATCCTCGAACGGCGTGTCCACCGGTGCGACCACGCTCTCGGTGGCACCATTCGCGTCGGTGTACACGATACGACCGTCGATCCGAGGACCCTTCTCACCAGGCTTGATCTTTGCGGCGTTCTCGGTTGGCCAGTCGAAGTCGCTCACTCCCGCGAAGTCGTTGATTGCGAAGGGATTGCGATCTCGTTCAGCAACGCACTCGTCAACACCAGGCGCCGGCGCGGGCCGGGACCCTCCCACGCTTGCGGAGAGCTGGTCGAGGCCAACCCCGATGCTGCCGGGCTGCTCCCACTGGTTCCAGGCGTCGACTTTCTCAACGCCGAGCGCCGTGCGGTTCTGCGCGTCGAGCGTGATCCGCGACGGGGTCTCGTTCTGTGCCACGAGGTACCCATCCACCGGCTTCCCTGCCTGGTTGAGACCGCGCCAGGAGACCGCAACATCGGTGAACAATTCGGTCGCCTCAAACACGCCAAACGGGACCGAGCTCGACGTCGTGTGCGTGGTGGTTCCCGCCGCGTCCTTCGACAGGATGGAGGCGGTGTTGCGGTATGTCGTGCCGCTGTTCGAGCCGGTCACCCGCTCACTCGGATCGGAGAGGAAGGTATCGCGCAGCGACATGTCGAGGGTGGCGGAGAACGCACCGAAGCGCTGCAGCGGCTCGTCCGTATCCGCGCGTGTGACGGCGATTTCGACGCCACCGACGCGGGCCATTTCGCCGGTCGCCCAGTCGCGATCCCAATCAATCTCGCGCTCAATCCTCTGGAACGCGAGGTAGCCTTCGCTCTGCGAGTCGCTGATCTCGTCCGCTGTCAGGGTCCTCGTCGCCCCGCCCTCAAGCGTCAGCTCCGTACTGGGCGCCACCGTGCCCACGGGGCCGATCGCGGCACCGGAGACGTCGACAAAGCGGAAGGTGAGCTGCTGGTCGGGCCCCAGGCGGGCACCCCGCACCCCGGTGAGGGCGAATACGTCGAGGGCTTCCTTCGCGCCGCCGCGGTCCGTCAACACGGTCCGCACGGTGTCCGCGGAGCCGGGCACACCGGAGAGCACGAACGCGGTCTTCGGCTGCTGGCCGGCGATGCCTGAGCGTGCGGCGTCCGCCGTGTAGTGCTTGTACATCGCCGCGCGGAGCAGGTCCACCAGGAAGAGGGAGTCAGCGCCATCCGCAAAGTCGCCGTTCTTGCCGGTCGTCACTCGGGCAACGTTGCCCACCGCGAGCAGACCCGGGGTTTCTGGGGCGCCGATGGTGTCCGGCGACACCTTGGCGCCGCCCACCATTTGCGTGTCACGGAACTTCACCGTCGAGCCGTCCGCGCTCGCGCAGCGCACGTTGGTCGGGAATGTCGCCGCTCCCTCGGGGGTGATCACCGTCTCGATGCCCACAATCAGCTCGGGATCGATGCTCTCCTCGTACGCCACCTTCGTGACCTTGGTGGGGTCGTTTGCGCGGTCAACAACCCACACGTTGTGGCTCGTTTCGCTTGCGACTGGCTTCTCGTCAGGAGCCTTTCCGGTGGTGCACACCGCAGGATCGTCCGAGAACGAGGTCACACGAATAGTGTTGAAGGGGCTGCTCTTGAGCCCGGAGAGCTTGGGCTCCTGCTGCGGATCCTGAATCCGCAGTTCGCGTGCGCCCGTTGCTTCGCTGGCGTCTTCCTTCGCGCTCGTCGACGCGACGAAGCGCAGCTTGTGGTCCGCGAAGTCCTGCGGGTCTCGCTCGGGATCGTACAGATCCCCCGCGTGTGCAATACCCGTGAGCGGGTACACCGTTTGATCGCTGCCGTCCTCGTTGCCGAACCGCTTGCCGAGCTTCACGGTGATCTGCGGCTTCACGAGCCGGAGCGTGGCCTGAATTGTGGTCTCGGAGATCTTCGCGCCGGTCGCGGTCTCCGCAACGATATTGGCAATCGCACCGACCGTGGTCTCCCCGCTCCCGCTCGCGGGGGGCACGATCTCGGCGCCCGTGTTGCGCAGGTGGGTGCGGAGCGTGCTCGAGAGCTCGATGCCGCCTGCGCAGCGTGCGGTCTCCTCGCAGGCGCCCGAGATGACCGACCCGTCGGCCGCGGTGAACACGACGATGATGCCGCTCACCTGCGCGAGCGCGGGAAGCTCGTCATCGGGCACGGGCGCATCCGTCTCGGGTCCGGGAGCGGGCGTCCATGCACCCGCGGAGCCAGTCACATTCTGCACCGCGCCCGGAGTCTTGTCGTTCCCGTAGAGATACTGGATCGTTGCCGCGGTCGCGCCCGCGGGGAAGCGCAGCCGCGGCGCACTCGTGAGTTCCTGGTAGTCGAAGTAGCGGCTGTTCAGCGCTGGCAGTGAGATCGAGAGGTTCTTGAGGCCAGGGATGCCCGAGTTCCACGACTCCACCGTGAGCGTCGAGGGCTCTGCCGATCCGTAGACGCTCGTCGATTCACCGGAATCCGTCTTCCAGCTGACATCGTGCTGAATCGAGGGCAGCACGGCCTCAACCGTAATCGCCGCAGCGAGCTCCTTCGTGACCGATGGGACACCGCCCGCAGCCGGACGGTCGACCGAGTCCGTCACATCAGCTGCGAGGTGAATGGCACGCGAGTTCGTCCCCTCGAGGACGATCCGGTTGCCGGAGCGGTCCGTCGACCTGAGCGTGTACTCGGCCGTGAGCGACACAGTGCGCCCGCCGGCATCAGCCATGTCACGCCCGGGAACGCCGCGCAGCGCCACGTCGTAGCCGACGACGTTCGCGGCAACAGGCACGACGAGCTCGCCCTGAGGGATCGTGGTTTCGCTGGTGCTGCCGTCCGCGTGTGTGAAATCGACCTTGGCACCCCCGGGATTCGCACTGAGGCTCAATGCAGCGAGATCAAAGGCCTCCGAAACAGGAAGGGACGTGCCCGCGGGCGGCTGCGTGCCTGGAACCCGGAACCGCAGCGTGCTGGGCGCATTCGCCTCGGCAGTGCCGCTGAACGTCGCGATCGCGCGGGCGTCGTTCCCCGTGGTCTCCTCGGTCACAGCACTTCGGTTCCAGCTCGCGCTCGCGTTCTCCAGCCCGGCGCGCTCGTACGCGCGCAGTGTGACAGTCACATCGCTCGTGATGGCGTCCTCTGCAACCCCGCCCGGGATGAGCGTGCCGGTCGCCGTGAGTCGTGTTCCGTCAAGCCCGGCGTCCACCATCGTGTCGATCTGTGCGGGCAGGAACGCGATGGCGGTGCTGCCGAGCTTGTCCCACACGAGCGTGAGCACCGTGCTCCCGTTCGGGCCAGGCACCACGCTCTCGACGCGGGAGCCCGTGGGGGCGTTGAATCCCCCTTCAACGAAGTTCACCGGCGCGGGGAAGGTGACGGTCAACGCCACCGGGCCACAGCCGTCCGGGTCAGGACAACCGACGCTCGCCACGTATGTGAAGTCGTCTCCCGCGTTCACCTCGGTGACCGGTGCGCCACTCGCCAGATCCACGGTCGATAGCGCGAACGTCACCGGCGGGGCCGCGACGGCAGCGGGTGCACCAAGCGCCCCGAGCCCCGCGATCAACGCTCCGACGAGCAGCGCGGCCAGTGTTCCTCTGCCGCGATTCACACCGCTTCGAACTGATTTCTTGCGCACCTGGTGTCCTCCCCAAGGCCCGCTACAGCGCCCCCATGAGAACACACCATTCTCGCGCAGCAAGCTAGATACATAGCAAGCTACCAAGAAAAAACAAAAAACTACAGGGGATACAGCAATCCTTCATGCCGAAGACATACGAAAGCCCCGAGGACTCCCTGAATCCTCGGGGCTTTCATCTCGATCCCGGCCTCCCGGGATGCCCGGCTATGCCTCCGCGAGGCTAATCACGCCGTAGTTCCATCCCTTGCGCCGGTAGACCACGCTCGGGCGGCCCGAACCGTGCTCCACGAACAGGAAAAAGTCGTGGCCGACAAGCTCCATCTGGTCGACTGCATCCTCGACCGACAGACGCTCCGCGGGGAACTCCTTGCTGCGGATCACTACGGGCGTGTACTGCTCCTCGCCCGAGTCCGAGGCCACGGGGATCTCGCCCGTCGCTACCGACTCGAGCACCTCGAGCGGGGCGGGCGTGACGTCGATCATGCCGAAGTCGTTCGCCGCGGCATCCCCGAGCGAGGTGCGGCCGCGACCACGACGGTCGTGGCGACGATCCTTCATCCGCCGAATGCGTTCCAGGATCCGACCGTAGGCGATATCGAAGGCGGTGTACTTGTCGGCGCCGGCCGACTCCGCACGGATCACCGGCCCCGGGCCGATCAGCGTGAGCTCCACCTGATCGCCGTTCTGGGGGCTGCGGTCGCTCTGTCGCGAGACACGCACTTCGAACGATTGAGCCTTGGGCAGCAGCCCAGCCACCTTGTCAGTCTTCGACTCGACATACTGCTCGAATCGATCGGTAATCCCAACATTCTTGCCGCGGATGTTCACGTCCATGGTGACCTCCCAGGTGACTCAGGCGGGTGGGCCAGTGCGGCGCACCGCTACGCCTTTCTCGAACTCTACTCCACTCGCCAGCGCCGCTGCCACCCTCATCTGATTTGCGCTCCCAGTACCTGTTCAGCACGCGATTCAGCAACACACAGCACGGCGATCGCGACGACCCGGGAGCCCGCTGATTCACAGGCATCGCGGGCCGCAAGGAGCGTCGCGCCGGTGGTCATGACGTCGTCAACGAGCACCACCTCACGCCCGCCGAGGCCCGGGCGTGCCGCATGCCGAACCGCGATCATCCGCGCATTTCGCGCCCGCTCACGCGGTGACAAACCGACCTGGCCGCGGCGCCCCCGCGTCGTGCGGAGCGCTCGCCTTACCTGCCCTCGCATCGCCTGCCCACGGCGCGCGTGTGCGAGGAGAAGTTCGACGGGTCGGTACCCTCGCTCGCGGAAGCGCGCCGGCGTGGAGGGCACCGGCACGAGCACGGGCGGCGCAGTGTCCGTGCACTCAGCGACGGCTCGCGCGAGCGGTTCACGCAGCTGTGCGCCCAGAAGAGCGGCGCCTCGGGCACTGCCGCCGTTCTTGTAGGCGAGAAGGAGCGCGCGGAGCGGCCCGGCGTAGAGTCCGCGCGCATACGCCGGGATCCCGATCTCGACACGTAGCGGCGGGGTGGGCACGTGGATCTCAGCCACACAGTCGTCACAGAACTCGCGGTCGGGAGCCCCGCATGCGAGGCACTCGGTCGGCCACACAAGAGCCAGCAGATCCAAGGCGAGCTCGCGGAGCAGGGGATGCAGGGGCATGGCTCCAGTCTCCATGAGCACCGCGCGCTCACGAGTCTCGCTATCGAACTGGGGATCCGTGACGCTGCGCTCCTGCGTCGCCAACCCTGTGAGCGGGGCTCACCCCCGCTTCGCGAGGATCTCGATGTCGTCGTCAACCCGCTGCCAGCCGCTCCCCTGCGGTGCATACAGCGAGCCGTCAGCACTCAACACACGGAGATAGTTCTTCCCGCCGCCACCGCTCACCTTGACCCCGTTCTGCACCGAAGTCTGCTCGGAGCTGATCGCGCCAATTCCACCGAGGCTAATCTTCCCCGCGGTGCCGACACGGGTGAGCGCCGCAAAGCGGAGCTGCCCCACCCAATCGAGATCAAGCGGTGCACCAGACACCCACAGCGTCGTCTCGGCCTCCGCAGTGGTGCGCACCGGCACACCAGCCGCGTCACGCACGATCCCGCCCATCAACACGGCGCTCTCGTCGCCGTCCTCAACGAGCGCCGCGATCCTGCTGCCGTCGGGGGACACACGGACCGCAACAACGGTGCGCCCAGCGAGCCAGGGAGCCGCGATGCCCACCGCGACACCCTCGGCGTTCGTCGCGAGCAACTGCTCCGGGTGCGCCGCAGACGCCGTCCAGATGTACCCGAGCGGATCGAAGCTGGGTTCGAGGAGCTTCGGTCGGGTGTCGATCAGCGTCGCCCCGTTCTCGTCGACACGACTCACCCCACCCGGATGTCGCACCGCGGCAGCCCGCTCGTCGAGCGCAAGGGTCACTGCGCTCGGGTCGAGTTCGTGAATCAACGGGCCGAACTGTGGCGTCTCCGTCAGTTCGCCGGCAACTAGTGCACCGAACTGGTCGTCGATCATCACGGCGGGAGTGCTCGGCACGCTCACCATGCGTGGCGCGTTCGCTTCGTCACCGACATTCGAGCGGAGCGGGGTGCCGTCGACGAGCAGCTCAAACCCGGTGACGCCCGGCACCGTCTGCAGACTCGACTTGAGCTGCTGGCGCAGCTCAGCAAGTGCGGCCGGCTGCGCCTCCATGAGCTGGTTCGTGAGATCAATGCGCGCGGATCCGTCGACCACCGGCACCGAGCTCTTCGCCAGCGCGGTCCCGGATGGGAAGCCGCTGCGCAGCACCTCGCGCATTCCCTCACTCGGCCCCTCGAGCAGCGCCCCAACGATCTCGGTGGTGAGCGAGCTGCGGGTGAGGAACCAGCGCGTCTCGGGCACCAACAGGTTACCGGCGCCGATGTAGTAGAGCTGGTGCGGCGACCAAATAGTCGAGAACATCGTGGAGTCGAGAATGATCCCGTTCGGGGCCGAAGAGATGCGCCACTCGGCGCCGACTCGCTCGAACTCGAACCGCATCTCGAGGCTCGGCCCCGGGCCGACGGGCAGCATCTCGCCAGCGGCGTCGACCTTCGCGGACACGGCAAGCGACAGCACGCCCGCGGTGTCGCCATCTGCGCGGTAGGGGCGGCTCCCCCCGTCGATCAGTACGCCCGAATTGGGATCCCACTGGCCCGCGTACTTCGTGGTGAGGAACTCACGCGCTGTCGCGTACTCATCCGCGGAAGAGGTCGCCGCGAGCACAAAGCCGCGCACCAGGTCCTCCTGACTCGCCCCGGTCACGGGCCCCGGCGGCTTGTACTGGTACACCTGGTCCGCCTGCTTGAGGTCGGTGAGCCCGACCTCAACGGGGCCGGCTGTGGGAATCGCCACGCACCCGGCGAGCGCGAGCGCCGCCGCGGTGACGAGCACACCGCGCGCCCCGCGGCCCGCGCGTGTGCGCCGCGCCGCGCCGCGCAGTTTCCGATTCCCGCTCATCGGCGCTTGTCCTTCCTGATTCGGCGGCCGGGCCTCCGTAGCCAGCCACCTGTCGTCCCGATATCGCCCTCCGCCGCAGTGGCACCCTCCGGCACGAGCGGCAGCGGCGAGACGAAACTGGTCACGTGCTCGCCGCGCGGGAGCGTCAGGCGGAAGTTCGATCCCTCCCCCGGCTGCGACCATGCGTCGAGCAAGCCGCCGTGCACAGCGGCGTCTTCCTGGGCGATCGCGAGCCCCAGGCCAGTGCCGCCGAGCGTCCGCTTGCGTGAGGGGTCGGCGCGCCAGAACCGATCGAACACGTGCTCGGTCGCGTCCGCCGTCATGCCGATGCCCCAGTCACGCACCGCCACGGAGATCGCCGATGCGTTCGAGTCAATCGTCACGAGGATCGGCTGGCCCTCACCATGCTCAATGGCGTTGCCCACCAGGTTCGAGACGATGCGTCGGATCCGGCGCGGGTCAACCTCGACCGGAGCGTATCCACCGAGCGCGCGCACCTCGATCTGGCTGTCGGACAGCGTCTGCAGCCCATCGACCACCTCACCGACCAGCGCAACGAGGTTGGTGGGCTCGGTCTCGAGCGTCACTCTGCCGGCGTCGTAGCGCGAGATTTCAAGGAGATCGCCGAGCAACAGTTCGAAGCGCTCCACCTGCGTGCCGAGCACCTCGACCGCGCGCTGCTGCCCGGGCTCGAGGCCTTCGGCGTTCCCCTGGATCACCTGGCTCGCGAGCCGAATCGTGGTGAGCGGGGTGCGCAGCTCGTGCGACACATCCGAGACGAAGCGCTGCTGCATCTCCGAGAGATGATCAAGCTCGCGGATGCGGGCCTGCAGCGTGTCGGCCATGTCGTTGAAGCCTTCGGAGAGCACATCGAAGTGCTCATCATTCTGGAGCGGCATGCGCGCATCGCTCTCACCCGCGGCCAGCCGCCTGCTCGTGTCGGCCGCCGCCCGCAGCGGACGGAACACGATGCGCGACATGATCCACACCAGGATGCCGATGAACGCCATCATCGCCGCAGCGGTGATGAGCAGCGTGCGCAGCACAAAACTCAGCGTGTTCTGCGTATCGCCGAGGTTGTAGCCGATGAACAGGTCGTAGGTGCCGGCCCCCGCGGGAAAGACCAGTCGCGAGGCGACGAGAATGCCCGGCGCACTCGAGCCGTCCTCCTCCACAAACGTAACCGGCTGGTAGTACTGCGGCTCGGTGCCCGAAGCGACGGCTTCCGACAGCTCGGCGCTCACGGATTCGATGAGCAGGTTCTTCGAGGTGATCGCGGGCGGCGCGTCCGGGTTCGGCGCTTGGCCCGGTTCTCGCCGCAGGTAGACGAGCTGGCTCGACGAGGCGTCCTGCACCGTGCGGCGCACTGAGCCGGCAAGCAGCGACAGCGATCCGCCGTCGGAGGCGTCGGAGGCGTCGATGAGCCGCTGCGCCGCAAGCGTGGCGCGCGCAGAGTCCTGCAGCGCCTGATCTCGACGCGAGGAGTAGAGGTCGCCGCTGATGCTCGTGAGGAGAAAAACTCCGGCTACGAGCACCATGAAGCCCGTCACGAGGCCCGTGATCGTCATGGTGCGCACCATGAGCGACCGCCGCCAGCGCGCACGGAACGGCCCGAACACCGGCTGCGTGAATCGCACCCAGCGCAGGTGGAGGCGCCGCAGCGCGATCCCAAGCCGAGAGCGGCGGGCTGCCACGCGGCTACTCCGGGGAGGAGCCGGCGCGATACCCGACGCCACGCACCGTGGTCACGATGGTCGGGTGATCGGGATCCTGCTCAATCTTTGCCCGCAGCCGCTGCACATGCACGTTCACGAGGCGGGTGTCAGCCTTGTACTGGTACCCCCACACTTTCTCGAGCAGCACCTCACGCGTGAACACCTGCTGCGGCTTCCGCGCGAGGATGGCGAGCAGGTCAAACTCGAGCGGGGTGAGCGGAATCACCTGGCTGCCGCGGCGCACCTCGTGGGCGGCAACGTCAATCGTCAGGTCGCCGATGCGCAGCGTCTCCGTTGCCTCCTGCTGCGGCTCGCGCAGGCGTGCGCGAATCCGCGCGATGAGCTCGACGGGGTTGAACGGTTTCACCACGTAGTCGTCGGCGCCGGCTTCGAGGCCGCGCACCACGTCGCGGGTGTCCGTGCGCGCGGTCAGCATGATGATCGGGGTGCCCGACTCCGTGCGGATCTTCTCTGCCACCTCGATGCCGTCGAGGCCCGGGAGCATGACGTCGAGCAGCACCAGATCGGGGCGCATCTCACGGAACTTCTCGACCGCTTCAGCCCCGTCCACCGAGAACTCCGTCTCGAAGCCCTCGCCCTGCAGCACCATGCCCAGCATTTCGGCAAGCGCCCGGTCGTCGTCTACCACCAAGATGCGCGCACTCATGGTCCCATTATGACTGGCTCGGGCGAGGAATACGTGTGACGCGGGCCATTCCGCGTCGGATCAGGCAAAGCTTGGACACTCTCCGGGAGGCCGGCCCTGCTGCCAGCGCCCTCAAACGCCGCGCAACTCAGTAGTGGTCGAAGCGGCCGGGCAGTACTTCCCACGGCTCGCGGCCCAGATACTCAGACACCGCAAGATGCACGCAGTGCTCAACAAAGTACCGGCGGTGCTCGTCGTCGTTCACGTGGAGACCACGTGCGCGCTGGATCGGCATCCGGAAGAGCATGATGGTGCGGGCCTTCCGGTCGATGGCATAGAGCAGCGGATGGCGGCTCTCGCCGCGGCCGCTCGGAGCGGTCTGAAACCCAATACGCACCCCGTCGAGCTCTGCGGGGAAGTGCTGCTGCAGGAGCTGCACCGCACCGCGGGCATCGGCTTCAAATCGCGGAACCCTGCCCGAGACATCCGGCAGGTGCGGCCCCACGAGCGCCGACCGGATCGGTCGTCGCCCGTGCCGACGAGAAACCCTGCTGCGCTGGGCACGCTGACGACCGAACATGCCCCCAGTCTAGGCCCCCGCTACCGGGTGTAGACGGTCAGCTCACCTTCGCGCGGGTCTGGCGCAAGCACCGGGTATCCCGCGATGTCGGCGTCCTTCAGGTAGCGCACGCCAGCGGCGATGGGCGCCGAGGATTCGAGCATCGCGTCAGACGGAGCCGAAACAGCAACCGCGGCGCCCGCGGGAACCGTCTCGGTGCTCGGCTTCCCCTTCCCACTCGCTGCCGTGATCTGCACCGTCGCAGCCTCCGTGCCGGAGTTGACGAGCACCAGTTTGCCCCCGGACACGACGGGCGCGGCCACCGGCTCGCCCGCTGCCATTTCTGTGGCGGGGACGAACCACTCGTAGTCGTGTTCGCGGCCCTTCGTCGCAGAACCGAGCACGCTCGCGAGCACCGGCGCGTCTGCCTCGATGACCACGGCGTTCGCGTTCGTTGGCCACGTCGTGATGCTCAGCTCGCCCACTGCGCTCGGCAGGAGCTTCAGCTCACCCAGGTCGGTGCTGCCACCCTTCGCGTCGATGGCGCGTGCGCGGAGCGTCGTCTCCGTGCCCCCGGGTGCGAGCGCACGAATGAGCACGGGGTAGTCGTCGCCCTCGCCGGAGTCGCTCGGCCCGCGCTCATGATCGCTCTCGTTCGCCACACCGGGGATCACCAGCCGCTTGGCGGGCTCCACCTGGCGGCCCACGGAGGACACCCCGTACGCGTCAAGGCCCAGCCGGTGTGCAATGCCGAGGCTCGCTGTCACCGGTGCACCGGTGCTCACCACGCGCACCGCGAAGCGATCCCGATCTGGAGCGTAGCCGTTCAGCGAGATGGTCTGCTCGGTTCCCGGAGCGATGAGCACGCCCGCGGTCTGCACCGCATCGACGGCGCCGTTCTCGTCGTGCACGGAAATCTCGACGGTCGCGGGCACGCCGCCCGGGTTGCCCAGGCTGAGCGTCGTAGAGACGCCCAGGCTGCTGCCGCCGCCAAGCAGCCACTGCTCGTTCAGCGGTTCGGCGCACGCGCTCGCTGTGGCGCCACGAAGCTGCTCACCGTTCACGGCCTGCACCTGCGCTGCCGCGAGCGGCTGCGCGATGGGGGCCGTGATCACCGAGGGGAGGCCCTGGCCGCCCTCGCTGCGCTGCAGGCTCGCGGTGCCAGCAGCCTCGCCGGAGACCGTCACCGAGGGCGAGCCGATGGGGATCGCGGCCCCAGGACGCGCCTCGTCGGCGCCCAGCACGGAGAACGCGCCGGCGCACACGAGCGTGCGGTTCGTGTTCTGGGTCGTGTCGACAACGAGGGGCTGCGGGGCGCGCGTCACTTCGGGAAGCGTCACGCTCCCGAGGGCGACCACCGCGGCGCCCGCGGCAGCGGCCACGAGCAGACCGGTGAGCGCGCGTGCGCCGCCACGCAGCATGCGGGTGCGGTCACTCATCGTGCGTCTCCGTTCGTCGCGGCGTCTGTGTCGGTATCGGTCGCGGCCTCGCTTGGAGTCGCCGCATCCGTGTCGGTGCCAGAAACCGCGCCGGCGTCGGAACTCGTGTCGACGTCCGTGTCGACGATCTCGACGTTCTCGACGTCCTCCGCTTCTGGCGCTTCCTGCGCAGTCTCAGGCTCTTCAGGCTCTTCAGGCTCTTCAGGCGCTTCCGGCGCAGCCTCCGGCTCTTCCGGCGCCGCCGCGGAGCTCTCCGCTACTGGTTCCACTTCCGATTCCGCTGACGCTTCGGGCTCGGCAACCGGCTCGGCCGACTCAGCCACCGGCTCCGCGGGAGCGACCGGGGTCACCGTCACCTGACTCCCGCGCTTCCGACGCTTCGGCCGCTTCCGACGCTCGGGGCGGTACGTCACCTCACCGGTGGGCAGAGCGAGCAGCAAGACACCCAGCAAGACGACCAGCTGCACCACCCAGATGGTGCTGCCCGTCAGCGTCGTGCCGTCCACGCGCTTTGCGGCATCGCCAGGATCCGCATCCTCGGTCTCCGGCTCCGCCACGCGCCACAGCAGACCCTGCTCCGTCTGTCCTGCGTTCACGAGCGCGGGGTGCTGATCGAACAGCCGCTGCAGCTCGGCGCGCTCAACATCGCTTCCTGAGCTGGGCAGCAGCACGAAACCCACACCGGCGTCGCGCAGCGACCCGGTGAGGTCGGGGCCACCCACGCTCGCGAGTCCCCCCACGAGCTCCGCGATCTGCCGGTCAGTGTTGTTCACCTCGGGAATGCGCTCGACGCTGCGCACGCGGTCAAGCCGCTCTCCCGCTCCAGTTACCACCTGCGCACGCACGGCGTGCGAGGCCTCGGCGGTGATCACGAGGGTGCGCACGCCCGGCTGCGTCTCCCCGGCGGCCTGCACAAGCGCGGGCATCTGCGTGGTTGCGGGGCCGAACGGCACGCGTCCGAGGAAGAGCTGCGCGCTCACCGGCACCACCGCAAGGATCGCGGTGACGAGTGCGACCGCAACCACGGGGGCCGCGCCCTTGCGGAGTGTCGACGCCCCCACCGATGCGAGGCTCAGCACGGCGAGCCAGTACACGGCGAGACCGGACCCGGTCCAGAGCGCAACGCTGGTGTCGCCTACAACGGTGAGCTGCAGCTGCGCCGCGCCAATGGCGGTGAGCATGCCCAGCCCGCCGAGCAGCGAGCTGAAGAGCGTCACCGCGACGCGACCGGTGAAGAGGCCGAGTACCGCGAGCAGCGCGATCGGCAGCATGAGCACACCAACGAGCAGCGTCGCCGGCGGGCCGCCGAGGCCGATCGCGTCGAGGATGCCCGCCCAACCCGCAAGCCCGAACTCCGGGAAGCCGAGCAGCATGTGCCACGGCGTACCCGGCTCAAACGGCAGCACGATGCCGGGATCGAGCAGAATGTCGAGCGGTCGCCCACTCGTGATGCCCACGACGATCTTTGGCGCAAAGAGCACGAGCGGCACAAGCGCGGTCGTGAGGACTCGCGCGGCACCGCGCAACGTCGTGAAGAGCCCAATGATGAGCAGCAGCACCGCGGCCGGGATCAGCACGGGAGCCGCGGCAAGTGCGACGCCGGCGAGCAGCGACGCGGTTCCAGCCCAGCTCCAGGACTCGCGGCAGCGCGTGGCGGCGAGCAGCAGCCACGGCAGCGTGATCGTGAGCACGAGCGTGGGCAGTCGGCCCGAATCGAGCGATCCGAGCAGCACCGGGCTGAGCGCGAAGCCGAGCGCGGTGAGCGCGCGGCCGGCCTTCGACTCGGTGAGCTGCGCCGCCCAGATCCAGGCGCCAAGCGCGGTGAGCGGAACCGCCGCAATGACCAGCAGCACGATCGCGTGCGAGGGGTTCCAGAACGTCAGCGTGCCGAGCAGCGCGAGCACCCACGTGAACGGATCGGCGGGCACGCCGTCGAGCGAACGAGTGTTCCACCACAGCTGATCGAGTGAGCTGAGTGGCGCGAGTCCCCCACCGGCGAGGCTCGTCTGCGGGAACGCCCACCAGGCAAGCGCAGCCGTCGCAACCAACGCAGCGACGAGCACCGCGAGTCCACCGGAGGAAATGAAATGCAGTTCGCGGCGCTGCATCCCCGTACTCGCGAGAATCGCCTCGCGGTCGATCATGCGCGCGGTGCGCACACTCTTCGGGTCGATGCGCAGGGGCCGGATCGCAGCCCACCCCGCGGTGTTGTTCCGCTTGATGCGCCGTCGCGACGCAATGATCGCGTGCGGCCTGAAGAACACACTGAAGGCGGCAACGAACTCGCCCAGCATGTTGCCGGGCTGCTCCCGAATGAGGGACCACACGACGCGCAGCACCGCGAGCACGGGCAGGCCGAGCCAGGCGAGGAACGCGAGCGGCGCGCGGGCGTAGGCGATCCGGCGGTGCAGGTGTGCGGTGCGGGCCTGGCGGTGCGCCTGGCGCAGCACCGATCGCTTCCGATCGATGCGGGGGCCCGCGACGCCGCTCTGCGCGAAGCGCACGCGAGACTCGGGCGCCACCTCGACACGGTGACCCGCGAGGCGGGCACGTACACAGAAATCGAGACCGTCGTCATACACCGGCAGCGCGGGATCGAACCCGCCGAGCTGCTCCCACACGTCGCGACGCACGAGCATCCCGACCGGGCCCACGCCCAGCACGTCCTGCAGGTGGTCGTACTGCTGCTGATCGAGCTCCTGCCGCCGGAGCGTCCAGCGGGAGCCGTAGCGAGTGAGACTCTGCCCCAGCTCGATGATGCGCTCGGGTCGATCCCAGTCCACAAGCTTGGGGCCAGCAACGGCGACCGAGGGTGCGCGCTGCACGGCGCGGAGAATGAGTGCGAGCGCCTCAGGCTCAGGGCACGAGTCCTCGCTGAGCAACCAGAGCCACTCGCTCACTTCGGGGTCGTCCACGGACTCCACGGCCTGCGCGCCGTGCGCGACGGCCTGTCCGAAGGAGACGCGGTTGCCAATGCCGATGACGCGTTCCGCGCCGCTCGCCATGAGCTGTGACCCCACCCCATCCGAGCCGCCGTTGTTCACGGCGATGATGGCCGCGGGCGCGACCGATTGAGCCGCGATGCCGGCGATGGTCTGGTCGAGCCATTCGCCACCCTGCTGGGCGACGAGAATGGCCGTTACTCTCGTGCGCATATCGCGCCCAGTCTAGGCTGCTCCGCGGCGTGAAAGATGGAGCCGCACCGCGTGGCCCGGCATCCGAGTGTTAGATCGCCTCGCGGCGGAGGCGACGGCGCTCGCGCTCAGAGAGGCCACCCCAGATACCGAAACGTTCGTCGTTCTGCAGCGCGTAGTCGAGGCACTCAGAGCGCACCTCGCAGCTCTCACAGATACGCTTCGCCTCGCGCGTCGAGCCGCCCTTCTCGGGGAAGAAGGCCTCAGGGTCCGTCTGCGCGCAGAGCGCGTCGCTCTGCCAGGCGAGGGCCTCGTCTTCCTCGCGCACACCCGGCACTCCGAGGAATACGGGATCGACGAACCAATTACCGGGGACCGGAGTCTGCGGTGTTTCGTTCACTTGTCGCCCCTTTCCTGCCAGTACCGCGTGTCGCGGCGGGAACGCCGGGACAATGCATTAATTACACCGTTGTGATTCGCGCAAGTCAAGCCGGAAAGTGTAAACCCTCAAGTCCAACTTGAAGTTCATTGACACGCGAGCGTGTCTCAGTCGCGATCTCACCGGGCGTGTCCAGGGCGCCGGAGCCTGCACGATGCGCGCTGCCTCAGCCCCAAATCACGAGCATGCGGTACGTCATAACCGCCGCCGAGAGGTGCACCACCGCAAGCACGAGGTTGGCCCAGCGAGTCCGATCCACGAGCGCCCAGAACCCCGCCCCGAGCGGCAAAAGGAATGCGACAATCAGGTACATCCAAAACTCAAGCGGGTCCCCCGCCGCGGTGTTCCCCGAGAACGGCGCCGCGATCGAGATGATGATCTGCACGAGGAGCATGAGCGCCACGACGAGGGTGGCTCCCATCGTGAAGTCGTTGGGACCCCGTTTGCGGAGCGCCTCAACGAGGCACAGCCCTGCGCCCACCAGCGCAACAGCGATCAGCGCGATCGCGTACCCGAGAATCATTCGCCGCTCCCGCCCTTCACCCCGTCCGGGGTGGGGAAGTTCGTGGCCACGAACGTGCGGCCACCCTTCACCACGACGAGCCCGATGAGCCGCCCGTCCGGGGCGAGCGCAGCAGCGAGCTTCGCGTCGTGCTCCTCACCCACCGTCACGCGCTTTCCGTGCCCCAGATCGACAGCCTGCTGCGCGTCGAGCTGCAGCGTCGGGAAGAGTGTCGTGGCAACCGTCGCGGGATCGAGGATCCGCACGTTCTCCCCGGCAACCAGCTGCTCGATTGTGCCGGCGTCGGCGACGTCGAAGGGGCCAACCGCGTCACGGCGCAGGGCGGTCAGGTGCCCGCCGAGCCCAAGCGCTGCGCCCAGATCCCGAGCGAGCGCACGAATGTACGTCCCCGTCGAGCAGCGCACGGTCGCATCGATATCGATCACCGGAGCGCCCTCGGCGGTCTCCGCCGCGCGTGGCTCGCCAATGTCAAAGGCGTGGATCGTCACGGGGCGCTGCTTCAGCTCGACCGTCTCGCCCGCGCGCACACGGTCATACGCGCGCTGTCCGTCCACCTTGATCGCGCTCACCGCACTCGGCGACTGCAAAATGTCGCCCGTGAGCTCGCGCACGGCTGCCGCAATTCGATCGGGATCCGCAAGTACGGCTGCCACGTCAGCGGCGTCCGCGACCGCGGTCGTGTCGCCCTCGCGGTCGTCGGTCACCGTTGTGACGCCCAGGCGGATCGTGGTGCGGTACGTCTTATCGAGCCCCACGAGGTGCGTGAGCAGCCGGGTCGCGGGGCCCGCGCCGAGCACCAGAAGCCCGGTGGCCATGGGGTCAAGCGTGCCCGCGTGGCCCACCTTGCGCGTGCCGAGCGCGCGGCGCGACTTCGCCACCGCGTCGTGGCTCGTCCACCCCTCGGACTTGTCGAGCAGCAGAATCCCGCCGTGCGCGGGCAACAAAACGGAAGCAGAAGTCACCCCTCCAGCCTACTGCGCGCGAATGTCATCAATTCGGCTGATGCCCCGCGCCGCAAGGCAGGCGAGGCTGGAGGTATGAAGAAACCTCTGCAGCATCTCCTCGTCTCTGCGTTCGTCTACGCCGGACTCGGCGTCGCCGCCGGCGTGTTCTTTCGCGAGTTCACCAAGCTCAACGATTTCCCGGAGGGCGCGTTCACGCAGCTCGGGGTCGCGCACACGCACCTCTTGGCGCTGGGCTTCTTCCCGTTCCTCATCCTCCTCGGGCTCGAGCGGGTCTTCACCTTCTCCGCGTCGAAGCGCGCATTTGGCTGGTTCCTCGGCCTCTACCACGCCGGTGTCATCATCACCTCGGCGATGCTCATCGTGCACGGCACGATGACGGTGCTCGATGAGCCCGTGTCCGCGGCCATCTCTGGCATCGCGGGGCTCGGCCACATCGCCATCACGGGTGGCATCATCGCCCTCTTCGTCGCGCTCCGCGCCGCCGTGCGCCGCACTGAGGTTCCCGCCACGGCATAAACCGTAGACTGGTGCGAATGGACACCACGGGGATCGCGCCGGCCGTGAACGCCTGGTACGCGCGGAACGCACGCGAGCTGCCGTGGCGCGAGCCGGCCGCGACCCCGTGGTCCATCCTCGTCTCCGAGTTCATGCTGCAGCAGACGCAGGTCGATCGAGTACTCCCCCGCTGGACGGACTGGCTGGAGCGGTGGCCCACACCGTCCGCCCTCGCGGCCGCAGAACCCGGCGAAGCAGTGCGCGCGTGGGATCGGCTTGGCTACCCCCGCCGGGCACTGTGGCTCCACCGCGCCGCCGTTGAGATCGCCGAGCAGCATGGAGATGCCGTACCGGCGGATGTCGATCAGCTCCTCGCGCTCACCGGGATCGGGCCGTACACCGCTCGCGCGATCTCGGTCTTCGCCTTCGGCGAGCACCACCCGGTCGTCGATACGAACACCCGCAGAGTCATCGCCCGCGCCGTGCACGGACGGGCCGCGGCGGGGATGCCCGCGGCGCGCGACCTCGAGGACATGGCAGCGCTCCTACCCGCGGAGCCAGCCGCGGCAGCGACGTTCAACGCGGCAGCGATGGAGCTCGGTGCCATCGTCTGCACCGCCCGAGCACCGCGCTGCGACGAGTGCCCGATCGCCGCACTCTGCGAGTGGCGGGGCGCTGGCTACCCGGACAATGCTCCAACGAAGCGGCCCAAGCAGGCACGCTTCGAAGGCAGCGATCGCCAGGCGCGCGGCCGCGTCCTCGCGCTCCTTCGGAAATCCGCGGGAGCGGTGTCCCGCGCCGCCGCGCTGCACGCGGCGAGCGACGATCCCGAGCAAGCCGAGCGCGCGGTCACCACACTTCTTGCCGACGGTCTCGTGCAGGAGGAAACTGCGATCAACGACGGCGAGACGGGCGCAGTCGTCCCCGCGCTCCGCCTCCCCTAACCGAGCCGCGGCCCGGTACTACTGCGCGGTACTACTGATCGTCGTCCTCGTCGCGAGGCTTCGTGTACGGATCGGCCTCACCCGCGAAGGTGGCGTTCGCCGCAAGTGCGGCCGACTCATCGTCACGACGCTTCGCCTCAGCGAGCAAGTCGCTCAAGTGCTGCGCGCTCTCGGGCAGCTCATCGTGAATGAACTCGAGCGTGGGCGTCAGCCTCGTGCCCAGCTGCTTCCCGACCTCGCTGCGCAGCATGCCGGTCGCGGCCTTCAGCGCTGCGGCGGTGTCAGCCTGCTCCTGCTCGTCGCCGTAGACCGTGTAGAACACGCTCGCCTGCTGCAGATCGCCCGTTACGCGGACGTCCGTGATGGTCACAAAACCGAGCCGCGGATCGCGCAGCCCCTTCTCCAGGCGACGAGCGATGATCTGCTGGATCCGCTCCGCTACCTTCCCCGCACGTGGATTCGTCATACCCCAATACTAGCCGTGAGTGCCCCGGGAGGTCCCCAGGCTCGCGCCCGCGCGGTAGCGTGGAGGCCACCGCCCCTCCCCAACGGAAGTTGCACTGTGAACGACACCGCTTCAGACCCCCACCCGGATCAGGATGAGCCTGCGGCGCCACAGCACTCGGCCCCGCAGTACGCGCCGCCTCAATATGCGGCTCCGCAGTACGCCGCGCCCCAGTACGCACCCCAGTACGCACCCCAGTACGCCGAGCCCCAGTACGCAGCGCAACCCGGCGCAGCGAACTGGGCTCCCGCGCCGGGCACGGGCGAACCCTTCGATGGCGCAGCTGATCCGCGCGATCTGAGCCGCCCGCTCTACGGCGCGACACTCGGGCAGGCGATCGCCCGGTTCTTCCGCGGCTACGTCCGCTTCGAGGGGCGCGCGTCCCTCAGCGAGTATTGGTTCGCCCGGCTCTTCCTCGCGATGCTGATGCTCGGGTGGGTGCTTGGCACCGCGGGCGTACTGAGCCTCCCCGATTCCGCGGGACAGCCGGCCGCCGGCGCTTGGATCACGCTCGGGATCCTCGTCACGCTGGGCCTCGCGCTCCCCTCCATTGCGAGCATGTGGCGGCGCCTCCACGACGCGAACTTCCCGGGCCCGCTCTGGTTCCTGACGTTTGCCCCCGCGGGTGATCTGGTGCTGCTCGTGCTGATGCTCATGCGTTCTCGCCCCGAGGGTCGGCGCTTCGACGCAGCACCGCAGGGCTCCTTCGCCAGCCCGGCCGGCCCCGCCGCGGGCCGCTAACCGACGCACGCATGCCTCCCCACTCTGCCGCGGAAGAGCGGCGCTTGCAGGCGCTGCGCCTCCTGCGGCAGGTGCGCGACCGCATCGATCGCGACTACGCGGAGCCCCTGAACGTCGCTGAGCTGGGCCGTGGCGTGGGGATGTCGGCCGGCCACCTCAGCCGCGAGTTCACCGCAGCGTACGGGGAGTCGCCGTATAGCTACCTCATGACGCGCCGAATCGAGCGGGCGATGACGCTTCTCCGGCGCGGGGATCTCTCAGTCACCGAGGTGTGCTTTGCCGTTGGCTACGGCTCGCTTGGCACGTTCAGTACACGGTTCGCGGAGCTTGTCGGGGTCTCCCCCGGGCGGTATCGGCGCGAGGGCGGCCCGCTCACCGGTCTGCCGGGAATCGTCACGATGCGCGCCACAAAACCCGTCAGGAATCGAGAAGTTCCGGCGACCGGCGAGGAGTAGCGTGACCGGCATGAAGATCAACATTCACGTCACCTTCCTGCCCCACACTGACGCTGAGTCGTCGCTCACGTTCTACCGCGATGTGCTCGGCTTCGAGCTGCGCAATGATGTCGGCTACGGCGACATGCGGTGGCTCACCGTGGGCCCGGAGAACCAGCCGGAGACCTCCATAGTGCTCGGACCGCCGGCGGTGGACCCCGGGCTCACCGATGATGAGCGACGCGTGATCGCCGAGCTCATCGCGAAGGGCTCGTACGCCTCGATTGTGTTCGCCACCGACGAGCTCGAGCCGCTCTTCGCGCGAGTCGAGGCCGCCGGGACCGAGATCCTGCAAGAGCCCATGGACCAGGACTGGGGCACACGCGACTTCGCATTCCGGGACCCTGCGGGCAACACGGTGCGTGTGCAGCAGCTCTGACAAACGTATTTCCTGCGCGGCGGTGCAGGGCGGCCTCACCCGGCCGCCGACAACGGAGAAAGGCCCGGGCAGCACACTCGCTGCCCGGGCCTTTCTCCGTTACACCCTGCGGTTAGTCGCGGGGCTTCTCAACCATCTCGGTGGTCTCGATCTCGTCGCCGACCTGGATGTCGTTGTACTTGCCGAGGCCGATACCAGCCTCGAAGTCCACCTTCACCTCGGTGACGTCGTCCTTGAAGCGGCGCAGCGACTCGATGGCGAGGCCATCGGCGATGACAACGCCCTCGCGGATGACGCGAGCCTTCGCGTTACGCGTGATCGTGCCGGAGCGAACGATGACACCCGCGATGTTGCCGAACTTCGACGAACGGAAGACCTCGCGGACCTCCGCAACACCCGACTGCTTCTCTTCGTACTCAGGCTTGAGCATGCCCTTGAGTGCACCCTCAATGTCATCGAGCGCGTTGTAGATGACGTTGTAGAAGCGGATGTCGATGCCCTCGCGCGCTGCGCGCTCGCGAGCCTTGACGTCGGGACGCACGTTGAAGCCGATGACGATCGCGTTGTCGATCGTGGCGAGATCCACGTCCGACTCGGTGATCGCACCCACACCGCGGTGGAGGATACGGAGCTGGACCGAATCGTCCACCTCGATCTTCATGAGCGACTCCTCGAGCGCCTCAACGGCACCCGACACGTCACCCTTGATGATGAGGTTGAGCGACTCAACCTTGCCATCCTCAAGCGCCTTCGTGAACTCTTCGAGGCTGATGCGCTTGCGGGCCTTGGCGAGCATCGCGTTGCGCTCAGCGGCCTCACGCTTCTCAGCGATCTGGCGGGCCGTGCGGTCCTCGGGCGTCACGATGAAGTTATCGCCTGCACGCGGCACGCTCGAGAGACCCTGCACCGAAACGGGACGCGAGGGAAGTGCCTCGAGCACCGGATCGCCGTTCTCGTCGTGCATCGCACGGACGCGGCCGTAGGCCGTGCCCGCAACAATTGCGTCGCCAACGCGCAGCGTACCCGACTGGATGAGCACGGTGGCAACCGAGCCGCGACCCTTATCGAGCTTCGCCTCGATGGCCACACCACGTGCGTCCTTATCCGGGTTCGCGCGCAGGTCGAGGCCAGCGTCAGCGGTCAGGAGGACCGCGTCGAGGAGTTCGGTGATGCCCACGTTGTTCTTCGCGGAGACGTCGCGGAACATCACGTCGCCGCCCCACTCCTCGGAGACGAGGCCGAACTCGGTGAGCTGCTGACGCACCTTCTCCGGGTTCGCGTCTTCCTTATCGACCTTGTTGACCGCGACCACGATCGGCACGCCCGCCGACTGTGCGTGGTTCAGCGCCTCAATCGTCTGCGGCATGATGCCGTCATCGGCCGCGACCACGAGGATCGCGATGTCGGTGACCTGCGCACCACGGGCACGCATGGCGGTAAACGCCTCGTGACCCGGGGTATCGATGAATGTCAGCGCACGCTCGACGCCGTCGTGCTCGGTGTGCACCTGGTACGCACCGATGTGCTGCGTGATGCCGCCGGCCTCGCCGCCGCCCACGTTCGCCTTACGGATCGCGTCGAGCAGTCGGGTCTTACCGTGATCGACGTGGCCCATGACCGTCACCACGGGCGGGCGGGGCTGCAGGACGTCGTCGCCCTCTTCCTCAAGCTCCGACTCGATGTCGATGTCGAAGCCCTCGAGCAGCTCGCGGTCCTCGTCCTCAGGCGAAACGACCTGGATCTTGTAGCCCAGCTCCTCACCGAGGATCTGGAACGTCGCCTCGTCGAGCGACTCCGTTGCCGTCGCCATCTCACCGAGGTGGAACAGCACGGTCACGAGGTTCGATGCGCTCGTATCGATCTTGTCCGCGAAATCGCTCAGCGATGCACCACGGCGCAGGCGGATCGGAGTCGATCCGTTGCCCCGGGGTACGCTCACGCCGCCCAGTGACGGCGCCTCGCGCATCTCGAATTCTGCCCGCTTCGCCCGCTTCGACTTGCGTGCCTTGCTCTTGGAGCCACCGCGACCGAATGCGCCAGCGGTGCCTGCACCACGGCCACCACGACCGCGACCAGCGAAACCGCCGCCGGGACGGGGACCACCGAAACCGGTTCCGGGCGCGCCAGCGCCGCCGCCACCACCGGGACGGTTAAAGCCACCGCCACCACCGGGACGACCGCCGCCGCCCGGGCGACCGGGGCCGCCGGGACGACCTGCACCGGCTGCACCAGGTGCGGGACGCGGCGAGGGACGCGGGATGTTGCCCGGGTTCGGGCGACCTGCTCCGCCACCGGGGCGGGGCATGCCCTGGTTCGAGTTGAAGGGGTTGTTGCCGGGGCGCGGCGGGCGCGGAATGCCCATGCCCTGGCTGGAAGCGAAGGGGTTGTTTCCGGGGCGCGGGCCGCCGGGCTTCGCAGCGGCACCGGGCTTCGCGCCCGGCTTCGCAGCAGCACCGGGCTTCGCGCCGGGCTTTGCCGCCGCAGGCTTCGGGGCACCGGGCTTGTCGGCCGCAGCGGCCTTCGGCGCAGCGGGCTTCTCCGCCGCAGCGGCCTTTTCAGCAGCGGGCGCGGCCGGGGCTGCGGGAGCCTCGGGCTCAGCGACCTTCGGGGCAGCGGGCTTCGGACCAGGCCGGGGGCCGGGCTTCTGCGCCGCAGGGGTCTTGGGGGCAGCGGGGGTCGCCGCCGACTCGGCGGGGGTGCCGCTCACGCCATCAGCTGCGAGCGCAGCCTTGACCTTGCGCGCCACGGGGGGCGCGACGCTGGAGGAGGACGCCTTGACGAACTCTCCCATTTCTTTCAGCTTGGCCAGAACGACCTTGCTATCGACACCGATCTCCGCAGCGATCTCGTGTACGCGTGGGTTTGCCACTTTTCTCCTGTCTGGGTTCACGCCAGACAGGCGAGAACCAAAATTACTGGACGGGTCTCATCGTGAGCCGCTCATTAGTTGTCCATGAGTGTTTTCAGCCTGTTCTCTAAGGGGCCGGCATCGGGCTTCCCCGATGCTCGCAGCGCGCGGGGAAAAGCCCCACGCTTCACAGCTTGATCCAGACACTGAGCCAGGGGGTGAACCCAGGCTCCCCGCCCCGGAAGCACCGCACGATCATCGACGCACAGTCGACCTTCGTGCACCACGACTCGAAGCAGTTCCGTGCGTGGAGCGCGTTTCCGACACGCCACACAGGTCCGAACCGCATCCATCTTACCAGCTTCCTGTCTGTGTCTCGCGCTGACGGCGTGCCGTCCGCTGCGGGCAGACTCCTCCCCAAAGGGTACGTACTTCATGCATGTTCGGCACCCGCTCGTCGGCAATCCACCCGCCGGGGCCGGGCCCGCGCGAAACGGGCGATGCCGGGGCTCCCCAGCACCGCCCGTACGCAGACTCGGTGAACTAATCGTTCATGATCGAGTCAGGCTGAATGTCGATCTTCGCGCCCGTGAGCTTCGCTGCGAGGCGAGCGTTCTGCCCTTCCTTGCCGATCGCAAGCGACAGCTGGAAGTCGGGCACCAGCGCGCGCACCTGCTTGAGCGACTCGTTGAGCATGAACACGTCGGTCACCTTTGCGGGAGACAGCGCGTTGGCGACGAACTTCGGAAGCTCGGGCGAGTAGTCGACGATGTCGATCTTCTCCTCGCCGAGCTCGCTCATCACGGCACGCACGCGGCTGCCCATCTCGCCGATGCAGGTGCCCTTCGCATTGATGCCGGCCTGCTTCGCGCGCACGGCAACCTTCGAGCGGTGGCCCGCCTCGCGCGCGAGCGACACGATCTCGACCAGGCCCTCAGCGAGCTCCGGCACCTCCCGTTCGAAGAGCTTGCGCACCAGCCCGGGGTGGGTGCGGGACACAACGACCTGCGGTCCCTTCGTGCCCTTCGACACGCTCGTCACGTACACGCGGATGCGCATGCCGTGCGGGTACTTTTCGCCGGGCACCTGCTCCTCGGGAGGCAGGATCGCCTCGAGTTCGCCGAGGTCGACGTGCACCATGCGCGGGTTCGGCCCCTGCTGCACGATGCCCGAAACGACCTGACCCTCGCGGTCCTTGAAGGTGCCGAGCACGGCGTCGTCGCTCAGGTCGCGCAGTCGCTGGTTGATGACCTGCTTTGCGGCACTCGACGCCACGCGGCCAAACTCGTCGGTGGTGATGTACGCTTCACCGATCTTCTGCCCTGCCTCGTCGAGCTCGGGTACGAGCACCGAGATCTCACCGCTCTTGCGGTCCAGCGTCACGCGCACATCAGACTCGCGCGGCACTGGGATGTTCTGGTTTTCCGCGTGACGAATGTACGCGGACTGGATGGCCTGCTCAATAATCTCAACGAGCTCGTCGAACGGAATTTCCTTCTCGCGTTCGATCTGTCGCAGCGTTACCAGCTCGATCTTCACCGTGGCCTCCTTGTATTGAACTGTCTATTCAGATGTCACCCGGGGACAGCCCCGGGCGGAAGAGACTAGATTACTCCAGCCACATGACAAGTGCCACCTGTCGCCCGCGCGGGTGCGTCGGCAACAGGTGGCACGTGCAACGAGCCGGGGCTCCGGGGCTACGCGGAGAACAGCCCCGGGATGTGGGCGATCGCAACCTTTTCCTTGGTGCCATCAGCGCGGTTCCACACCTCGGCAAAGCCTTCAGCGGCGTCACGTCCGACGACCACCACGCGCGGCACGCCGAGCAGCTCAGCATCGCCAAACTTCACGCCGGGCGACACCTTGGGGCGATCGTCGAACAGCACGTCAGCCCCGGCGGCCTCGAGCTCGCCGGCCAGGGTCTCAGCGATCTCGAACACGGCAGCGTCGCGACCGGTGGCCACGAGGTGCACGTCGAAGGGCGCGATCGCCTCGGGCCAGATGAGCCCGCGGTCGTCATGGTGCAGCTCGGCAAGGATCGCCATGATGCGGGTCACACCGATGCCGTACGAGCCCATCGTCACGGTGACGAGCTTCCCGTTCTCATCGAGCACCTTGAGCCCCAGCGCCTCCGCGTACTTGCGTCCGAGCTGGAACACGTGGCCGATTTCCATGCCGCGCGCGGCCTCAATCGGGCCGGACCCGTCGGGAGCGGGATCACCGTCGCGCACCGACGCGATGTCGGCAACGCCGTCGGCGCTGAAGTCGCGCCCCATCACAAGGTGCGCCACGTGCTTCTCCGACTCGTTGGCGCCGGTGATCCACTCCGTGCCCGACACCACGCGGGGGTCGAGCAGGTAGCGCACGCCGGTGCTGCCCTCGGTGCCGAGCACGGCCTGGCCGCCGAGCACGGGCCCGATGTAGCCACGCACGAGGCCCGGGTGCTTTTCGAAGTCTGCCGCCGTGGCCGGCTCAACATCGGCGCCCCCGAAGACGACCTCGGCACGCTTCATGTCGGCATCACGGTCCCCCGGCATTCCGACGACCACGAGCTCCCGCTCGCCACCGATCGGCGTGATTGCGAGCACCACGTTCTTGAGCGTGTCCGCGGCCTCCCACGGGCGACCGTCGGCCCGCGGAATGACTGCATTGGCGTGCGCAACGAGCGTCTCGATCGTGGGGGTGTTCGGGGAGTCGAACACAGCGGCGGCCGGTGCGTTCGTGAAGTCGATCGCCTCGGGCACCGGGGTCTCGTACGCCTCAACATTGGCCGCGTAGCCGCCGGCCGAGCGGACGAAGGTGTCCTCACCGATCGGCGTGGGCAGCAGGAACTCCTCGCTGCGCGAGCCGCCCATGGCGCCCGCGTCGGCGGAGACGATGACGTACTCGAGGCCGAGGCGCGTGAAGATGCGCTCGTAGGCGTCGCGCTGCTTCTGGTAGCTCGCGGCAAGCCCCTCGTCGGTCACGTCGAAGGAGTATGCGTCCTTCATGGTGAACTCGCGGCCACGGAGCAGACCGGCGCGGGGCCGCGCCTCGTCGCGGTACTTATCCTGGATCTGGAAGAGCTGCAGCGGCAGGTCCTTGTAGGAGGACACAATGTCCTTCACCATGAGCGTGAAGGCTTCCTCGTGCGTGGGGGCGAGGAGGTGATCGGCGCCGTGCCGATCCTGTAGGCGGAACATCGTCTCGCCGTACTCGTCCCAACGGCCGGTTGCCTCGTAGGGATCGCGGGGCAGCAACGCGGGGAAGTGCACCTCGTGCGCGCCGGCCGCCGCCATCTCCTCGCGGATGATCTGCTCGAGCTTGCCCTTCACGCGCAGGCCGAGTGGCAGCCACCCAAAGACGCCCGGCGACTGCCGCCGGATGTAGCCCGCCCGCACCAGCAGCTTGTGGCTGGCGACCTCGGCGTCCGCGGGGTCCTCGCGGAGAGTCTTCAGGAAGTAATTGCTGAGCCGTGTGATCACCCCACCATCGTAGCCCTCTCGACGCGCGCTCACCCGCTGCGGCGAGCGCCTAGGCTGGGCGCATGCGCGAGTGGGTGAGGTGGCTGGGTCCGATAGCGGTGCTCGTCCTCGCCGCGCTGCTCCGTTTTTGGGCGCTCGGGCGCCCAGGCACGCTCGTGTTTGACGAGCTGTACTACGTGCGCGACGCGATCAGCCAGCTTGCACACGGGTTCCCCACGGTGTGGCCGGACGATGATCCCTCAATGGCTGGGGATCGGGCCACGGCGTTCACTGCCGAGGCGTCGAACGCGGTGCACCCACCACTCGGCAAGTGGTTGATCGGGATCGGGATCCTCGTGTTCGGCCCCGAAAGCGGCTGGGGGTGGCGCAGCGCAGCGGCACTCGCGGGGGTCGGCACCGTCGGCGTGGTGATGCGCCTCGCCTGGCTGATGTCGCGCAGTCTCATCCTCGCGTGCCTCGCGGGCTTCCTCCTCGCGATCGACGGCGTGCACGTGGTGCTCAGCCGCGTGGGCCTCCTCGACGGCTTCCTCGCGTTCTTCGTTGCGCTCGGCGCGCTCTTCGTCTGGCGGGATCAGCTCGCCCGGGCAGAGCGCGGGCGACTCGGCGAGGGGGGTGGCACAGCCCGGATCCCGATCTGGTGGCATCGTCCCTGGCTCATCGCGGCGGCGGTGGCCTTTGGCGCAGCGGCCGCGGTGAAGTGGTCGGGGCTGTACCCGCTCGCGTTCTTCCTCGTGTTCATCACGGTGCGGGATCTGCTCGCACGGCTCCGCGCGCGCGAGCCCCGCGCGGTCTGGCGTGCGACCTGGCAGGCCGGGGCAACCGCCCTCGTCGCGCTCCCCACTGCGGCACTCACTTACCTCGCGAGCTGGGTCGGCTGGATCGTGACGGCCGGCGGTCACGCACGCGAGCCGGGGGTCCCCTGGCCCGTGTCGTTGCTGCGCTACCACCGCGAGATGCTCGGCTGGCACAGCACGCTCAGCGCCCCGCACCCGTACCAGGCGAACCCACTCACGTGGCCGCTGGCGCTTCGCCCCACCGGCATGTACGAGCAACACTGGGCGAGCGGCTGCCCGTTCACCGAGTGCGTTGCGGCGGTGTCTCCGCTCCCGAACGCGCTCGTCACATGGGGTGGCGTGGTGGCGCTCGGGGTACTCGGCTGGTGGGCGGTGCGCTCACTCTGGGTGGGCCGGCGACCCGCACCGCTGCACGCGGGATCCGCGTGCGGTTCAGAGCCCGCGCCGCGCCCTACGCAGAACCTGGCACCGCTCCTTCCCATCACCACGGCCGCTGGTTTCGTGCTCGTCGGCTACCTCTCCGGGTGGCTCCCCTGGGTCGCGACCGTGAGTCGATCCGCGGTGTTCCAGTTCTACGCGGTGGTGCTCACGCCGTTTGCGGCACTCGCGCTCGCGCTGTGCATCGGAGCGGTGTGCCGGCTCGGCCCGAGCTTCAGCGCCGCACCAGGATTCCCTCCTGAACGGAGTTTCCACACGACGTTGGAGCTCCGAGTGCTCAGCCCCGAGGAGCTCCTTGGGCGACGCCTCGCCACCGCGGTCTTCCTCGCCCTCGCGCTCGCGGTCGCCCTGTTCTTCTTCCCGCTGTGGTCCGGGCAGCCGATCGCCGAGTGGTTCTGGCGCGCGCACCTGTGGCTGCCCGGCTGGAACTAGACCCGGCTGAAGTAAGACCCGGCTGGAACGAGCTCCCGCTGAAGTGAGACCGAGCTCAGAGCAGCCGCCGCGCGAGCGCCCACGCGGTGAGCTCGTGCCGGTTCGAGAGCTGCAACTTGCGCAGCACCTTCGACACGTGCGTCTCGACGGTCTTCACGGAGAGGAAGAGCTCGGCCGCGACCTCCTTGTAGGCGTAGCCGCGCGCGATCATGCGCATCACTTCCTGCTCGCGTGCGGTGAGCCGGTCCAGCTCATCGTCTGCGGCGGCGATCTCCCCACCGCCCGCACCGAACGCGTCGAGCACGAAGCCCGCCAGCCGTGGCGAGAACACCGCGTCTCCGCCATGCACGCGCACAACCGCCGCCGTCACCTCCGCGCCCGATGCGGTCTTCGTGAGGTACCCACGCGCGCCCCCGCGGATCACGCTCACCACGTCGTCGGCAGCGTCTGAAACGCTGAGCGCGAGCACCCGCACCTCAGCCGCGCCGGGGAGCCCCGCAATGCGGCGCAGCACCTCGGCCCCGCCCCCGCCCGCGCCACCGGGCAGGTGAACGTCGAGGAGCACGACATCGGGCGCAGTGTCCGCGATCACGGCGACCGCCTCATCGACAGTCGCGGCCTCCGCCACCACTTCGAGCTCGGCGCCCAGCTCGGCGCGCAGCCCCGTGCGGAAGATCTGGTGGTCGTCGACGATCACCACGCGGATCGGGGCGGGCAGCTGCGCCGTCTCAGGTGCGCTCATCGTTCTTCCTCCGGGGTTCTCGTGTCGGGCACAGCTCCATTGTCCTCGCTCGCGGCACGCAGCATGGAGAGTCGCACGGACGTGCCGCCACCCGGGCCGGGAACGATGCGTGCGGTGCCGCCGGCGCGCTCCATGCGGCCGAGGATTGACTCGCGCACGCCCATCCGATCAGCGGGTAGCTCGCTCGGGTCGAGTCCCGGCCCGCGATCGGTCACGTCGATCGACACGCGTTCGCCGTTCGACTCGAGATACACGGTGACATCGCCGCCCGCGTGCCGCGCCGCGTTCAGCATCGCCTCGCGCGCCGCCGCCACGATGGCCTCGGGCGCAACGCCCGCCGCGCCCACCTCGACCACCTCAAAGCGCACGGCGTGGTGTTCCTCGAGCCCGGCCGCATGCGCACGAAGCTCTTCGGCCGCCGCCTCGCGTTCGCGGGGAGCCGCGCCGTCCGCGGTGCGGAACAGCCACTCACGTAGTTCGCGCTCCTGTCCACGGGCGATCCGCGCGACCTCGCTGCCCGGGGTGGAACGCTGCTGAATGAGCGCGAGTGTCTGCAGCACCGAGTCGTGGAGGTGCGCCGCGATGTCGGCGCGCTCGGCCTCCCGGGCGCGCGCCGCACGCTCGGCCATGAGCTCCCGGTTGACGCGCAGCAACCACGGTGCGATCGCGAGCGCGACCCCAGCGAGCACCGCGAACGCCGCGGTAATGACCGTCCAGGCGTTTGGCTCGCGCGCCGTGATGAAGAACATGAGGACGCCCGCGGCGACAAGCGCAACGGCGCCCAGCACCCGCGGCACTTGGTTGCGGTCGGGCCGGTCCCGATCCGCGATCTGCCACCAGGTCAGTCCGACTCCCACGAGCACTGCCATGGCGGGCAGAAGCACCTCGAGGTTCACGCGTACGCCGAGGCGCACGAGCACGAAGCCGACGCCAACGACGAGGAGGCAGCCGCCCAACAGCAGCTCCGCGATCGGCCAGCGCGTCCCCCGCTCGCCCGCGGCAGGCGCGGCAGGTTCAGGCGAAGCAGTGCCAGGAGAAGCAGTGCCAGGAGAAGCAGTGCCAGGAGAAGCTGTGCCCGACGAAGGGCCATACCCCCGTGCAGGAGCAGGAGCAGGAGCAGGAGCAGGATCAGAGACCCAGGGAGCCGCGGCATCGACCACCGAGTCCGCTGGGAGGGCGGGCTCTGCCTGTTCGGCGGCGAGCGCGGCGGAGTTCGGCTTCGTGAGTGCGCGGCGCAACGGCACGACCCCGTCGGTCTCGCCCGCCTTCGGCACGGTCGCCCACAGCCACGCGTAGAGCAGTGCTCCCGCGCCGCCCATGAGCGCGAGCACCACCATTGCCACCCGCACGGCCACGACCGGCACTCCCAGATGCGCGGCAAGCCCACCGCAGACTCCAGCGAGGAAGCGGTCGTCGGTCGCGCGGACGAGGGGCGGTCGTGTCATGCACCTATCCAAGCAGCAACCCGGGCACCCGCGGGGTCGGGTTGGGGTTCTTCAGGGTTGGATCAGGGGGAACCCCCATAGCCGCGCGCTCAGCATTCGCTCAGACTAGAACCATGAACGACACCCCCTCATCCGATCACCCCGGCGGCCAGCCCTCAGGGCACCCGGCCGGGCAGCCCGCGGGACGCCCGTTTGGCAGCGGCTTCTTCGCGTGGATTCGTGGACTCGGCATCGTGCGCGGCAACGAGCGTTGGTTCGCCGGCGTCGCGGGCGGCGTCGCGGCGAAGGCCGGCATCGACCCGCTGATCGTGCGAGGCATCTTTGTCGTGCTCGCGGTTCTCGGCGGCCCGGGCATTCTGCTCTACCTCCTCGGTTGGTTGCTCCTTCCCGACTTCACCGGGCGCATCCATGTGGAGGACATTTTCCGGGGGCGAGCGACCGCCGGGATCGTAACTGCGGCGATCGTCATCGCCACCCTGGTTGTGATTCCGGCGTTCTTCTCGATCTTCTCCCCGGTTTCGACCCCCTTCAGCGTGTGGGGCTGGGGCGTATGGAACGCGATGGGCATCCCTGAGTGGCTCCGCGGCACCATTGCCTGGGTCTTCTGGATCGCCATCATTGTGGGCGGCGTCCTCTGGCTGCGCGCCGTGATGCTGAAGCGCGGCCGAGCCGCCTCAGCAGAACGCGGTGCCGGGGGTCGGGCTGGCACTCCCACCAGTCAGCCGACGGCCGACACGAACGGCACTCCGGATTCCCCCACGGACTCCGCCACGGACTTCACCGCGCATACCCGCGCGTTCGCCGACCGCACGGAAGAGTACGCGCAGCGCGCGTCTGAGCAGGCGAGCGACTGGAGCAAGCGCGCGTCTGATCAAGCGAGCGATTGGGGCAAGCGAGCAACCGAGCAGGCCACCCGCTGGAGCGACGAGGTCGGCCGGCAGGCTGACGAGTGGAGCGCCCGCTACGCCGAGCACCATGACACGCACCGCATGGGCACCGCGCAGTCCGTGATCACCCTCGCGCTGGCGCTGCTGGCGGGCGGCGGATCTGCCGCGTGGGCGCTACTGAACCTCGCCGTGTCGCCGACGACCGCCTTCATCGGCGGCCTCACCGTAGCGGTCGCAGTGCTCGCAGTGTCTCTCATCGTCGCCGGCATTCGGGGCCGCCAGACCGGCTGGGTCGGGTTCCTCGCGAGCTGCGGTGTGATCGCCCTGCTCGTCACCGTGGTGCTGCCCTGGGGCACCAGGTTCCAGCCGTTCGGCACGATGCACGTGGCCGGTACGTCCGCGCCGGGAACGGTGCTTCTCGCGGGCACGAGCGAGGTCGATCTGACTGTTCTCGACGACAGCACCCCCACCGGTGAAGATCTTGAGGTCTGGCAGCTCGCCGGCAACGTCGAGATCGAGATGCCCGACTACGCACCCGCGGTTGTGCAGGTCCGTGTCCTCGCCGGGGCAATCCTTGAAGAGGGCGACGAGCCCCGCGGCGCAGGTGGGCCATTGCTCGCCCGCACCATCACCGCCAATATGCCGACCCTGGGTACGGCAGGGTACGAGCAGGCCGCCGCAGAAGCCTCGCACGTCACCGTGTATCTGCTCGCTGGCCGCGTTGAGGTGAGCGGCGTGAAGGCGAACGGGCGGGATCGAGCGACATACAAGGAGCAGGCGCGGCTGGACACCGATGAGCAGAAGCGACTCAGTATCGAAGAGCAGAAGCGACTCAGTGCCGAAGAGCGAGAGCGGCTCAGCGCCCAGGAGCAGAGCCGCCTCACCACGGAGCTCGAGCGCGTGGAGTGGAAGCTCTCGGAGCCCGGGCTCAGCGCCCGCGACACCGCTCAGCTTGAAACCACCCGCGATGAGCTGCAGGACCAGCTCGACGAGTTGAAGACGGAGGTCACCCGATGAACGAGCGCGAGCAGACTCCCGCGGAGCTGCCACAGCAGCCCCCGATGTACGTGCCCGAGGCGACCGCACCGCAGCCGGTGCCACCCACACAGCCTGCACCGCCGGTGCAGTCAGCGCCGCCAGCCCAGTCGGCGCCGGCCCGCCCCGCACCCCGGCGCCCGGCACCCCGCACCAGTCCCATCGTGTGGGGTGCGCTCATTCTCGCGTTCTGCGGATACATTGCCCAGCGCATGCTTGGCACCGGTGAGCTCGATCTCGCAACCTGGGTCGCCGCGATCACCATCGGGCTCGGAGTGCTGCTCCTGGGAGTCGGCGCGGCCGTGCTGATCCGCAACCGCCGACGATAGACAAGACAAGAAACAGCTGTGGGGAGTGACGACGTGTCGTCACTCCCCACAGCTGTTTCGATCCCGATCTATCCGCGAATGCGGGGAATCTCGCGAGTCTGCGTCGAGATCCAGTGCAGCGGCACCTCGATCGACACCTTCGTTCCGCCGCCCTCGTCTGGGGCCCAGACGATGCTGCCGCCGAGCTCACCCTCCACGAGCGTGCGCACGATCTGCGTGCCGAGGCCGTCACCGACCGTGCCGCCGGGGAGGCCGGTGCCGGTGTCGACGACCTCAACCGAGAGCCGTTCTTCGGTGCGATCCGCGCGCACGAACACCGATCCCTCGCGACCAGCCAGGCCGTGCTCCACAGCGTTCGTGACGATCTCGGTCAGCGCGAGCGCGAGCGGGGTCGCGTACTCCGAGGGCAGTTCGCCGAACTCGCCCTCCTTGTGGGGATGGACGGTCGTGCCATGCAGGCTGGCCACCTCAGCGGCGAGCCCCACCACCCGGTCGAACACCTGGTCGAAGTCCACGATCTGGGACAGGCCAGTCGACAGGGTGTCGTGCACAACGGCGATTGCGGCGACTCGGCGCATTGCCTGGCCCAGCACTTCCTTCGCCTCTTCGCTGCGCGCACGTCGCGCCTGCACGCGCAGCAGCGACGCCACCGTCTGCAGGTTATTCTTCACGCGGTGGTGGATCTCGCGGATCGTCGCGTCCTTCGTGATGAGCTCCTGCGCCTGCTGGCGCAGCTCGGTCACATCGCGTGTCAGCACGATCCCGCCCACGCGCTTCCCCTCGCGCACCACGGGGATCGAGCGAAGCGTCACCGTGCGCCCACGCGCGTCGATCTCCACACGCTTCGCGATCTTGCCCTGCGCGATGAGTGGCAGCGACTCGTTCGTGTCGAACTGCCCCTTCACGATCTCGGCGAGCACCTCGGCGAAGTTCTCACCCTCGATCTCGTCGCGGTACCCGAGAGTCGTGAACGTGGTCTGCGTGTTCGGGCTCGCAAAGGTCGCCTCGCCATCGAGGTTGATGCGGACGAGCCCATCCGAAGCGCGAGGAGACCCCTGCTCCCCGCCGCGGGTGTTGCCGGGCGCGGGGAACAGGCCCTCTTGGATCATGTCGAGCAGGTCGCCAGCCACCTCGCGGTAGGCCGCGCCAATCCGCGATGCGGGCTGCGTGTCGGCCACGCTCGTGTGCACGGTCATCACGGCGAAGGGGCCGTGGACGTTGCCCTGTTCGTCTCGGCGGCTCACCGAATACGCCGTGAGCCGCATGGGGTTCTCCTCATACCACGCGGGCGAGGTGGAAGCTGCGCGCTCCCCGGTCTCGATCGTCTGGTCGACGAGGCCGCGCCAGTCCGGGCGCAGGAAGTCACCGATGACATCGCGGTAGAACAGCGTCACCGACCCCGCGGGGCGCGAGTGCGCTACTGCGAGGTAGTCGCCGTCCTCCGTCGGCACCCACAGCACCACGTCGCTGAGCGCGAGATCGGCAAGCAGCTGCAGGTCGAGCGTGAGCAGCTCAAGCCACTCGATCTCCTCTTCGCTGATGGAGGAGTACTTCGTCGCAAGGTTCCGGAGAGTGGCCACCTGACCAGAGTAGAGCACCTGGACAGCTCCCACTGGAGGACGCGATCGGGCGGCGGAAAAGTCCTGTGCCTAAACGCCAGTTGACTCTCCATAGTCGGGCCTTCCTATGGTGGGGTCACGACACAACCGCACTCCCGGCCACACGGGCGACGCCGGGGGAACACCGCACAGGGCACCACACCACGGGAGGCGCGAAAGGACCCCGATGATGCCCACCACCGGCGCCGCACAGCGCAACGCCCCCGACCCTTCGATCACGACTGCGGCGTCCCCAACGCACTCGACGCCGCGCAACTCCGCGAATCGCACGGCGAAGCCGCGGCTAGAACTCGTGCCAGACGATGCCAGTCAACCAGTTGCGCCCCGGCTCCCCGCATCGGCAGTGCAGCGCATCGCGCTCAGCGCGTTCGAGGTGCTTGAGGGCAGCCGTGCGATTGCGCAAGTCGCGAGCTCGGTGACGCTCGAAGTGGCGCGGCAACTCCGCGTCCGTCGCGCGCTCCGCACAGAGCAGCGCACGCTGCACCGGGACGCGCGCAGAATCGTCGCGTCCCCGGGCCGGCCGCACATGACTTCCCCGCGGGAGGGGGTGGTTGACGCGGTGGTCGTGCTGCATACCCCGGGCCGCGCGTACGCGGTTGCTCTGCGGTTCGAGCTGCGAGCTCGCCAGTGGCGCGTCACGCATCTCACCGTGCTGTAGCGCAGCCTAGAAAAGCAGTTGCCCCCGCGTCAGGCTCGCTCTTCCGACTCAGCGCTTGAGCCCGCGGTCGATTCACGCACGATCAAGCGGGACGCAACCAAAGTCCCTGCGCCAGTGTCCTCACCCCGGATTAACGCGTCAAGTTTCTCGACTGTAGCGACGGCAAGCGCTTCGGGTTCAAGATCAAAGGCCGTAATGGGCGGGTCCGCTCGCCGAGTCTGCTCTGCGTCAGAGGCAGCAAGCAGCAAGTAGTCACGAGGAGTGCGTAGCCCCCGTTGAGCAAGTTCCGACTGCAGGCCGGCAGCATGTCGACCCGTCATGCAGTGCACCGCATCCGGGAACCCGTCAGCGAGCAACATGAGGGCGGCTCGTCGACCTCCCGCTTCGGCGTCGGCCTCCGGCACGCGGTACACCCGCGACTCGACACCACGGGCGGCGCACCATGCACGGTATGCCTCTTCGTAGTCGTGATTCCACGAGTTCTGGTCCGTTCCCGCCACCATGCTGATTGAACGCGCACCACGGGATGCGAGATGTTCGAACGACTCCCACGATGATCGCGTGTCATCAGACGCAACCCAGTTCGTCACCTCCGGGCGGAACACATCGCGGTTGAGTGTGACGTAGGGCATCTCTCTCCCGGTGAGGAGCCGGACCACGGGGTCATCGGCCATCGGGTCCATCACGATGTAGCCGTCAAGCGAGAACGCGAGCGGAGTGATCGGCCGCTTCGTGAGATCACCCACCTGCATGAGACCGAGCCCCAGATCCAACGCGCGAGCGGCGGAAGCCCCCGCGAACCTCAGAAAATAGTCCACGCCGTTGGGAGCGTAGCTCCCCAAGCTATCGAGCGGACGGAGCACCAGTCCGATCACGCCCATGCGTGAGCGCCGCAACCCCCTCGCGAGAGCGTCCGCCTGATAGCCCATCTCGTCCGCGATCCGCTGCACTTTTTCCCTGGTCAGATCGGATATCGTACCCTTCCCGTTGAGCGCATGCGAGACCGCGGTGATCGACACCCCAGCCCTTCGTGCCACGTCGCGGATGGTGATTCCTCGCTTGGTCGGCATCGTTCTACGCTCCCGCCATTGGTAGCCACTCGTACGTCGTGACGATCAGCGTAGCCGCTCACAAATCGTTTTGTCACGGTTTGATCACACCGCACATAAAACGTTTTACGCGTGTAGCGTTCCGATCGCCGGGTACTTCCGGGGTCACTCAAGAGTGGCCTTGCCCCGGAGATCGGCACTACAGCGCCACACACCATGCCAAAGGAGACAACGGTGAAACGCACACATCCCCACACGCGAAAGTTCGCGAGCGCGGCCCTCATTCTCGCGCTCGGCGGCGTGCTTGCCTCTTGCGCTGCGACCCCGGGCGCCGCAGGCGGCGACAGCGCCCTCGTCGGCACTCAGGAAGAAGTCGCCCCGGGCTTCCTCGCGGTCGCCGCAGAGAATGACGCAACCGGCGCAGCGACGGTGCAGGTCGACTACGACACGCAAGAAGCCGACGGCCTCGACCCACAGACCGCTCAGACCGCACGCTCGTGGATGATCATGGGTCTGGTCTACGAGACGCTCGTCACCACGGACGAGAACTTCACGGTACAGCCGGGCCTCGCCACTGAGTGGTCGCAGCCGGATGACACGAGCTACGTGTTCACGATCGATACGAATGCCAAGTTCTCGAACGGTCGCACGGTCACCACCCAGGACGTGGCCGGAAGCCTCAACCGTCTCGTTGCAGGCGGAGGTGTTTGGTCCGGCCAGGTGGGCCCGATCACCTCGGTAACCGCGACCGATGACACAACGGTGACCGTGAAACTCGACCGCCCATACGCACCGTTCCTCGCCTCACTCGCAAACACCCCAGCTGCTGTGCTCCCAATGAAGGAAATCGAAGCTGGTTCGGTCGATTTGAAGACCGAGATGCTCGGCACGGGCCCATACGCAGTCGCGTCCCATCGCCAAGACGAAGCTTGGAAGTTCACCGCGAACCCCGAGTGGCGAAACGCGAAGTCGTTGCACATCACGGATCTCACACTGCAGATTGTTGGCCAGGAGTCCACCCGCCAGGCTGCGCTGCGAGAGGGCAGCGCAGACTTCGTCAATTTCAACAACGTCGACTCCCTGACACTGCTGTCAGATAGCAAGACCGCGAAGGTGGTCAACCAGCTGCAGAGCGACTACTACTACCTCAACATCAATTCCCAGCGCCCGGACTCCCCACTCGCCAACGAGGACGTGCGCTTCGCGATCAACTCGGCGATCGACCGCCAGGCAATCGCGGACATTGTGCTGGCGGGCGAGAGCGCGCCAACCGGAGTCACACCGTCGAACCTGCCTGGCGCGTGCTCGGTCGCGGATCTGCCATCGACTACTACGACCGTTGAAGCGGCGAAGAAGCTCATCGAAGACAGTGGTGAGGGACCCATAACCCTCAATCTGCTCGTCTACACGGAGGAGCCGATTTTCGCTCAGATGTCCCAGCTCATCCAGCAGCAGCTGGCCACCATCGGGGTCACCGTGAAGATCGAGCAGTACGACACCGCAACCTTTACCGAGCGCGTTTTTACTTCTCAGCCAGGCAACTTCGATCTGGCGCTCAGCTGGTTCGCTGGCTACAGCGATCCGTCGATGATTACTCGCTGGTGGAACCCCGAAGTCGCCGGCTTCAATGTTGGCTTCACCGGCTCACACGATGACCTCAACAAGCTGATCGAGCAGGGCTCATCGGAGACCGACCCAAGCGCGCGTGAAAAGACCTTCACCGAGCTGTGCACGGTCGCAGATCAGTACGCCGAGATTTTGCCACTCGTGCACCGGCCTGCTCTGCTCGGGTACAACACGGAAACGATCAGCCCGACCATTCAGTCGACAGAGGGTACGGGCAACTTCCTCCGCCACATCGGCGCGTTCACTCGGGTAGGAAAGTAGGCTCCCGTGCTCGGCACCCTTAAGTGGTCGGCGGGGCGCGTCCTCAGCGCTCTGCTCACGCTCTTCGGGGTCTCGGTGATCATCTTCGTGGCCGTCCGGCTCATGCCTGGCGGCTTCGAAGACATCATCCTCGGCCCCCTCGCGACGGAAGCGGAACGCGCACGACTCGCCGCTGCCTACGGACTCGACCAGCCCGTCATCATCCAGTACTTCGCGTGGATCACGCAGCTGCTCCGAGGCGACTTGGGCATCTCGCTCGTCACGCAGACCCCCGTCTCCGCGGAGCTCGCACAGCGCATCCCGGTGACCGCGATGCTCGCAAGTATGGCCATCGTCGCCACGCTCGTGGTGGGTATCCCGCTTGGGATTTACACCGGTGTGCGCGCTTCTGCTCGACGTGGCGGAGCAGCCGCCCGCATCGTCTCAAGCCTCGGGATCAGTGTCCCGGAGTTCGTGCTCGGCAGCATCGTTGTTTATCTCTTCTCGCGATTCAGCCTGGGCCTTCAGGTCGGAGGATTCGCCCGGGTGGGCGAGAGCTTTGGGGCAACGTTCACCGCGCTCCTCTTGCCCGCGCTCGTCCTCACAGTGTTCTGTGTCGCCGCGACTGCACGCACCACGCGTGACGCTGTGATGAACGTGCTCGTCGAGCCGTACATTGGCGCGGCCGTCGCTCGTGGTGAGACGCCCTGGTACATCGTGCGCCACCATGTGATCCGCAACGCCGGGATACCGATCCTCACGCTGCTTGGAACCATCACGGCGTACTTGCTCGGCGGGGCCGTCATCGTGGAGACCCTGTTCAATATTCCCGGGCTCGGGTCCTTTATGGTGACCGGCCTGGACCGACGTGACTTCGCGGTCGTGCAGGCTGCGGTGCTCTTCGCTGCCTCCGTGTTCATCATCGTGAGTCTGGTCCTCGACCTCGTCACGAGTGCCATTGACCCGCGCGTCGCCATCGTGGGAGGGCGAAAGAAATGACCAGCACCACGCTTACTACCCTGTTCAGGCGAGGCTCCGCTCCGAGCGCAGCGCCGCCGCGAGACGGGCTCTTCGTCGCTGCTGTCGCAACGCTCGGAGTCATCGTTCTCGTCGCCATCATCGCCCGAATCATTCCGATCGCGGGAGACCCCACAGCGATCGTGGGGCCACGCTTGAGCGCGCCCTCGTTCCAGTTTCCGCTCGGCACCGACGGGCTCGGGCGCTCACTGCTCGCGCGTCTACTTGAGGGCGTTGGCACCACACTCGTGTTGTCGGCATTCGCTGTTCTGTGCACCTCAGTGATCAGCGTCGCGCTCGGTCTTCTGGCCGGCACCGTCGGTGGCTGGCTGCGCGAGCTTGTCATGCGCGTTGTCGACGTTCTCTACTCGTTCCCCTCAATCGTGCTCGCCATTCTCGTTGCCGCCGTCGTGGGCCCGGGTCAATCCGCTGCCCTCGCCAGCATCGTGCTGGTCACCGTGCCGCTCATGACCCGCATGGTGACATCGGCCGCGATGTCGGTAGCCGAACGAGACTTTGTCACCACCGCCCGGATCAGCGGAGTCTCACTGCCGGTGATCCTCGTGAGGCACATCTTGCCAAATGTCAGCGGCACCGTCGCGGTGCAGGGCACGTACGCACTCTCGGTCGGGATCCTGGTCGAGGGCGGACTGAGCTTCCTGGGATACGGCGTGCAGTTGCCCCAGTCGTCCCTCGGCCTCCTGATCCAGGAAGGGGGCGTGTACATGGTGCATGCCCCGTGGCTGCTGTTCGGGCCTGCTCTGGTACTCGTTCTCGCAATCCTCGCGATCAACCTGATCGGCGACACGCTGCGCGATCGACTCGACCCTCGAGAGACTCGGAGCCTCACATGACCACGAACTTCATTCCGGCGGCGCCCCTCGGCGCCCCGACCTCGGTCATCTCGGTCGAAGCGTTCAGCGCCGAATACCGGACCCGACGCGGTGTCGTCCGAGCACTAGACCGAGTGTCGCTTGAGATCAGCGCTGGTGAACGTCTCGCAATAGTCGGCGAATCGGGCTCCGGGAAGTCCACGCTCTCACAGGCGCTCGGACGCCTCCTCCCCCGCGCCTGCCGCATCGTCGGAGGAAGCATCACCGTGCTCGGGCGAGAACTGGACAGCCTCAGCCCCCGCGAGGTTCGCGAGCTGCGGCGAGATGCCCTCGGTTTTGTGCCACAGGACCCGATCGCAGCGCTCAACCCCACCGCTCGAATTGGACGGCAGCTTGCACTCGCGCTCTCCCCGCTCGGAAAACCTACCGACCGCGCGAGCCTGGTGTCACTCCTCACCGAAGTGAAGATTGCAGACCCGGAGCGCGCTCTCGGGCTCTTTCCTCACGAGATGTCGGGAGGCATGGCGCAACGTGTGTCTATCGCGATGGCGATGGCCCGCGAACCTCGGATCATCATCGCGGACGAGCCCACGGGCTCGCTCGACGCTCAAGTTCGCGAAGAGATCCTCGACCTCATCGTTCGACTCACCGAGGCGTCCGGCGCGAGCCTGATCTGGGTGAGTCACGATCTCAGCGCTGTGCGCCGCTGGTGCGACCGTGTGGTCGTCATGCACCAGGGACGGATCGTCGAAGACGGAGCTACAACGCGTGTATTCACACATCCAGAGCATGAGTACACGCGTTCCCTTCTTGCTGCGCTCCCTGAAGCCGCTGCGATGGACGGCGCATCCGTGCAAGCACTGAAGAAGTCCGCAGCCGCGGGCGGAACGGAAATCGCATGACCGGCAACCTCCCGCACCCGGTACTCGAACTCGAACGAGCAAGCGTGACATTCACGAGCGGGCTCGGCAAACGAAGACGCGTCATGACCGCGATGCGTGATGTCAGCTTCACGATCGCTCCCGGGGAGACACTCGGAATAGTGGGCGAGTCTGGCTCCGGGAAGTCGACCACCGGCGCTGTGGCGCTCGGCCTCCGTACACCGGACACCGGCACTGCCCGCCTGCTCGGCCGCCCCTTCGACCGCGCTACAAAGCGCGCGCTTCGTGGCAGCATTCAAGCCGTACTGCAACACCCACAATGGTCGCTCAACCCGCGACGCAGGGTTGGCGAATCAGTTCGTGAGCCGCTGACTGTCGCGCCAGAACGAACCAGCCGCTCTCAACAGCAGGCGAGAGTTGAAGCCATTCTCGAGCGAGTCGGGCTCAGCGCCGATATGGCGGACCGCTATCCGCATGAGCTCTCCGGCGGACAGCGGCAACGCGTGTCCGTCGCGCGCGCGCTCATTACCGAACCACGGTTCATCGTCTTCGACGAAGCAGTGAGCGCCCTCGATGTGTCAGTCCAATTGCAGATCCTCGCGCTCATCCGCGAGCTGCAGGAACAACACCAGTTCGGGGCACTCTTCATTTCGCACGATCTGAGTGCTGTGCGCCGCGTCGCACACCGAATCGCTGTGCTCTATCGCGGAGAAATCGTCGAGACCGGCGAAACCGAGCATTTCTTCACTTCACCTCAACATCCGTATTCACAACGACTCTTGGAGACACTATGACCACCGAGAACACCACACACACCGCGTCGGCAGTAGCGCGAGCCTCGATCGTTGCCGCGGGCCAAGGTCCCGTCGCGGACCCGGCGCCGCGTCTGGCCGGGGAACATCCGGATGCTGGTCCGTCAAACCTCGATTTCCCTGGCATCACCCCCGTCACGAGCGTGGGGCGGGCGGCGCTCGAGTTTGACTTCCCTGGTGTGCGCATCGGCTCCGCTCACTACGAAGAAGGCCCGACTGGTGCAACAGTGATTCACGTGCCGAAAGGTGCGCGCACGGCAGTCGACGCGCGCGGCGGGGCAGTTGGCCTCTCCGGCGGCTACGACTTCAACCATGCAATCTGCCTCGCAGGAGGGTCGATTCACGGGCTCGAGGCCGGATCTGGTGTGAACAACGCGCTGCTGCGGGAACACGGCAACAACACCGGATTCCTCGAACTGCAGCTTGTGTCCTCCGCGATCATCTACGACTTCTCCGCCCGTTCGAACTCCGTCTATCCCGACGCAGCGCTCGGGGTCGCAGCACTCGCTGCGGCTGAAGAGGGCCGCTTCCAGCAGGGTCGCGCGGGCGCAGGCATGACGGCATCGGCGGGCAAAGTCGATTACGCGCGCACAGAGTTGACCGGCCAGGGCGCCGCGTTCCGCCAGATCGGTGAGGTGAAGATTCTTGCGGTCGTCGTGCCCAACCCTGTCGGCGTCATTGTCGACCGTGACGGCTCCGTGATCCGCGGAAACTACGACTCGGCTACAGGCACTCGAAGCCATTCTTTCTACGACTACGAGCGCGCATTCGCCGCTGGAATTGCGCCTGAGACGCAGTCAGGCAACACGACCATCAGCGCGATTGTCACGAATGTGAAGCTCAACGAGACTGAGCTCAACCAGTTCGCCAAACAGGTCCACAGTTCCATGCACCGCGGAATCCAGCCGTTCCACACGGACATGGACGGTGACACGCTATTCGCTCTCACCACTGATGAGATCGAGCTTCCCGTGAGCAAGGCGAGTGAAGCTGGCCGGCTCTCGGTCACGAGCACTGCGCTCGGCGCCCTCGCCTCCGAGGTGATGTGGGACGCGCTCCTCGAGGCAGCACACTAGCCGCGAATCTCCTCCAGTCGCGGACTCAGTAGCTCCGCGGCATGCCGCCCGGGGGCGGGAATCATCGCCCCCGGGTTTCTTTCCCGACCCCTTCCGTCGAAAGCTACAGCCATGCATTCCTTCCCCAGTTACCCAGCGCCAACGCCAGCCGACGCCGTCGCTTTCGTACGCGACCACCCCTTCGCCATTCTGGCGACCTCACTTCCGGGCACCGCCCCCATCGCAACGCATACCCCGGTCGTCTTTCCACCAGGCGTCGAAGCCGGCGACTCGCTCGTCGGCGTTCGTCTCTGGGGCCACATTGGTCGAGCGAATCCACACTGGCAGTACTTCGCAGAGCACCCTGAGATGCTCCTCATCTTCAGCACCTCACACGCCTATGTGTCGCCCTCAAGCTACGAATTCACGCCCGCAGTGCCGACTCTCGACTACGCGACCGTGCACCTGACCGGCCGAGTCACACTGTTCTCCGAACCAGAAGCGCTCGCAGTTGTCGAACGCACCGTCGAGGTATTCGAAGCACGTCGGTCTCAGCCCTGGCCGATGGAGCCCTCTCAGCATGTGTTCCGCAAGATCATCGGCGGCGTCGTCGCATTCGCGATCGACATCGAGACCGAGAACTCGATGTTCAAACTCAGCCAAGACATGGAACCCGATGTGCACGAGCGTGTCCGCCAAGACCTCTCCGCGGGACAGCATCAGCACCCCGATGTTGCCGACTTGATGGGGCAGGTTGGCACGTGCCCACACTCCCGCAAGCGCTCTGAGGACTAGCCGAAGTCACCGACCCACCATCAACACTGCCGCCCTGCGGCCCCACGAAAGTAGTCCCATGGATATCCTCACCCACGTCAGTTCAGTGCGCGGCGCTCAAGCGCGGGGCCTCGAGATAGGTTCGACGTTCGCTGCCCAGATCAGGGACGCGGCAGATCGCTACCACGCGTTCTTCACGCTCCGTGGACTTCCAGAAGCCACCGTGCGTGAGATCGCCCAAAACTCACTCGCTGCCCTGCAGGACTGGTGTCCGCGGCTCGCGACCGAGCTCGTCGCCACCGCCGCAGGCGCGGGTGTCGAAACCTGGCGGCTCGCCGCGCTCAACGCCCGGACCGAGGTACTCGCAGCCATCGGTCCGGACTCAGAGGGCGAGTGCTCAACGATGGTGTACGCGCCTGAGGGTTCCGAGCCCGAAACCATGCAGACTTGGGACTGGCATGCGGACCTCTGCCCGACTGGGCTCGTCATCGAGTTCGTGCCAGGCGACGACGACGCTTCCACCCACCATCTCGTCACCCGAGTGCGGCTCTTCACCGAACTCGGTGTTCTCGGCAAGATCGGAGTCAACGACGCGGGGCTTGGCGTGCACTTCAACATCCTGCATCATGCGAGCGATCGTCCAACGGGTGGCGTGCCGGTGCACGCGGTCGCCCGACGCATTCTCGAGGAAGCCCGCAGTCTAGAGGAGGCCGAGACTATCGCCCGCTCCGCCCGCGTGAGCGCTTCTACCGTCATCACTGTGGCGGTGAACTCGGCGTCGGGCCAGCGCGCGGCGAGCCTCGAACTTTCACCTGCGGGCGTGGCAACAGTGTTGCCCGACCACGATGGCTGGCTCCTCCATACCAACCACTACCTGGACCCCGTGCTCGTGGGTGGTGAGGCAACCCGTGACCCGTCCACCACCTATGCGCGCTATGACCACCTCCGTAGCCGCGTCCCGATGCTCGCGCACCTTCCAGTGCGTGAACGCGCCGCGCAGTTTGCGGGTCCAGAAGGCGCCCTCGCCCCCGTGTGTTTCACCCCGAATCCGGCAGATCCGCCCCACGAGCAGTGGACCACACTGCTCACGATCTCGCTCGAGCTCGCTGCTGGCCGACTGAGCTATGCGGCAGGCAATCCGGCATACCTCGCAGAGCATGGAGCAGAGTTGTTCTAGTCAGACCGCTCACAAACATAAATGGGGCGGGGTCTCACACCTCGGTGTGAGACCCCGCCCCATTCACAGTTCGTCCGAGTTACGCCTCGGGCGACTCGGTCACGCCGCGGAGGCGCGACACCTCGTACAGCGCGACGCTCGCCGCGATACCGGCGTTCAGCGACTCGGTGACCGCGTGGATCGGGATCGAGACAATTGCATCGCACGTCTCGGTCACGAGGCGGGAGAGCCCCTTGCCCTCGGAGCCGATGACGATCACCATCGGGCGATCTGCAAGCTCAAGCCCGGGCAGCATCACGTCGCCGTCGCCGTCGAGACCGACAACGAAGACGCCCTGCTTCTTGAACTCCTTGAGCGTCTGCGTCAGGTTCGAAGCCATCGCGACCGGGATCCGGGCTGCGGCCCCGGCAGAGGTCTTCCACGCGGCCGAGTTCAGTCCGGCCGAGCGACGCTGGGGCACGATGACGCCCTGGCCACCGAACGCACCAACGGAACGAATGATCGCGCCGAGGTTGCGCGGGTCAGTAACGCCGTCGAGCGCCACGATGAGGGGGGTCTCGTCGCGGTCGATGATCTCGTCGAGCATCTCCATCGGGTGCGCGTACGACATGGGCGGCACCTTCAGTACGACGCCCTGATGCACGGTGTCGCGCTCCGTCATGCGGTCCATCTCGGGGCGCATCACCTCGAGCACGGGAACGTTCCGGTTGGTCGCGAGACGCAGGATCTCGCGCATGCGATCGTCCATCTCAACGCGCGCCGCAATGTACAGCGTCGACGCGGGGATCTTCGCGCGCAGCGCCTCAAGCACCGCATTGCGGCCGGTGACGAGCTCGGACTCGTCCTTCTTGCGAGGGCCGCCGGAGCCACGACCGCGGTCGGTCGACTGCCCCGTGCGGGCAGCGTGGCGCTCCTTCGCTGCGGCGTAACGCTCGCGCGCCTTCTTCTCCTTGTACGCCGTGTGGTACTCGCGGTCTTCCGCCTTCGGCGTGGGGCCGCGCCCCTCAAGGGCCTGGCGGCCCTGGCCCCCGGAGCCAACGGCCTTGCCGAGCCCCTTCTTCCGGACGGCGCCGGTGCGGCTCTTCTTGTTACTCATGTCAGGCTCCAGCGGGTTCCAGTTGGGGTGTCTTCAAGTGCGATCCCCGCGTTCTGCAGGGTGTCGCGGATGGCGTCGCTCGCGGCGAAATCGCGTGCGGCGCGAGCGTCTGCGCGCTGCGCGATGAACGCGGCCACGAGGGTGTCGAGCGCGGCGTCGGCATTTGATCCGGATCCGCTTTCGCGTGCGCTCCAGGCCGGATCCCGCGGGTTCAGGCCGAGCACGTCGAGCATAGCGACCACGTCGGCGAATTGCACCGCCGCAGCCGCGGTATCACCAGCGTCGAGGGCGGTATTCCCCGCACGCACTGCGCCGTGCACGACAGCGAGGGCCTGCGGCACCGCGAAATCATCGAGCATCGCCTCGGTGAACTCGGCGGGGAACGTTGCCGCTACCTCACCGCTCAGACCAGCCGCCTCCGAGCGATCCAGGAATCCCTCGATACGCGAGAACGCGGCTTCGGCCTCGGCAAGCGAGCTCTCCGAGTAGTCGAGTACCGAGCGATAGTGCGCGGCACCCAGGTAGTAGCGCAGCACGATGGGCCGAGCTGCCGCGAGCAAGTCTGCCGCAAACAGCGAGTTGCCGAGCGACTTCGACATCTTCTGCCCGCCCGTGTTCACGAGCCCGTTGTGCACCCAGAAGCGCGCAAAGGCATGGCCCGCGGCGGTCGACTGCGCGAGCTCGTTTTCGTGATGCGGGAAGCGGAGGTCGAGGCCGCCACCGTGGATGTCGAATTCCTCGCCGAGGTAGCGCTGTGCCATGGCCGAGCACTCGATGTGCCAGCCGGGACGACCGCGACCCCAGGGGGACGGCCAGGACGCTGACTCGGGTTCCGATTCCTTCGTGGCCTTCCACAGGGCGAAGTCTCGGGGATCCCGCTTGCCCATCGGCTCAGAATCGGCGGCATCTTCCATCTGGTCCCGGCGTTGCCGCGTGAGCGCGCCGTAGTCGGGCCAGCTCGCGGTGTCGAAGTACACGCTCGCCGAGCCGTCGGCCGCCGGGTACGCGTGGCCGCGCTCAATCAAGCGCTCGATCAGGGCAACCATCTCGGCGATGTTCGCCGTGGCCCGAGGCTCGTAGGTGGGCGCCTGCACGCCCAGCGCATCGTACGCCGCGGTGAACTCGCGCTCGATCCGGTACGCAAGCGCGAACCACGCCTCGCTCCCGCCGGCCTCCTGGCCGATCCGAGCGTTGTCGAGCACCTTGTCGTCAATGTCGGTGACGTTGCGAATCAGCGTGACGTCGTGTCCGGTCGCGGCGAACCAGCGGCGCATCTGGTCGTACACGAGAGCGCTGCGCAGATGCCCGATGTGGGGCGAGGACTGCACCGTCGGACCACAGACGTAGAGGCCAACCCGTCCCGGTTCACGGGGTTCGAAGTCGACGACCGCCTGGGCACGGGAGTCATAGATGCGTTGCTTCACCCCTTAATCCTAACGTCCGCGGCCCGCTCCCCTGACTGAGAGGAGCGGGCCGCGGAAGAGAGACTCAGTCGAGCGAGCCGCTGAGGAAGAACTGCATCTGCTTCGCGACGCTCACCGCGTGATCGCCGAAGCGCTCGTGGTAGCGGCTTGCAAGCGTCGCGTCCACCACACCGGTCGGGTTGTTCGCGAGCTTGTCACTCAGCACCTTCTCGAACACCTTCGCGTGCAGCTCGTCGAGATCGTCGTCGAGATCGCGCACCTCGTCAATGACGCGTGGGTCCTGTGTGCGGAGCAACTCAACAAGCTTCGACGCCATTTCGACATCGAGTGCGGCCATGCGCACAAACGTCTTCGTGAGCCCCTTGGGCACGGCGCTCTCCGGGTAGCGGTAGCGCGCCAGCTGGGCGATGTGCTGCGCCAGGTCAGCCATCCGCTCAAGCGACGCACTCATGCGCAGCGCGCCGACGACGAGACGCAGATCGGAGGCGACGGGCTGCTGCCGTGCCAGAATGTCGATGGCGAGCTGGTCCAGCTCCGCCGCGAGCTCTTCGATCTCTTCGACGCTGTCGATTACCTGCTCAGCGACTGCGACGTCCGAGTTGCCAAACGCGCTCGTCGCGTTCTCGATCGCGTCTTCAACGAGCTCTGCGATCTTGACAAGTCGCTCCTGAACCTCGCGCAGCTCCTGCTGAAACACCTCACGCATGCGGTTTCCTCTCTAGATTTCGCGCCTCCGGGCACCCTCCCCAGTGTGAGCGGCCACAGTGAACCGGGCCGCACGGGGAGGTGAACAACAGTTGAACTCTGCCTGTTCGGTGAACCCTCACCCCTACGATGAGAGTCATGGACCCGGCTTTGCTCGTGCTCGCCTCAACCGCACTTGGTGTGCTGGTCGGCGCTGGTACCACGGTAGCAATCGTGGGGGCCCGCCGAGCAGGAGTAAAGCGAGCCGCGGCTATGCGGCCCGAACTCCCCGAGGTGGCGACCTCCATTCTCGACGAGATTGACACGTTTGCGGTGATTCTCGACTCATCGCTCGCCCCCGTGTACGCGAATCCCACAGCACGCGAGGAACGCCATATTGGCGATGCGGAGCTCGCCGATCCCGATTTCTTGAGCCGGGTGCGCCAGGTGATGTCGAGCGGGATCCCGGACACGCACGAGCCAGATCCGAGCAACCCGGCCGACACCGTTCGTATTCACATTGTTCGCTTCCAACGCCGCTTCGTCTTGATCCTCGCGGAGGACCAAGGAGAAGAACAGCGCGTGAACGCGATGCGCCGCGACTTTATTGCGAACGTGAGCCACGAGCTGAAGACCCCGATCGCGGCAATCGGCCTGCTCGCCGAGGCAACACAGCAGGCGGCCGATGCCCCCGAGCTGGTGCGCGACTTCTCGAAGAGCCTGGTCAAGGAGTCGCGCCGTCTCGGTGAGCTGTCGCGCGACATCATCCAGCTCTCCGAGGCGCAGTCTGCGCTGCGCCCCGAGGATCGCGAGCCGGTCTCACTGCGGGACCTCGTGCGGGGTGAGGTTGACTCGCACCGTTCATTCGCGGGGCAGCACGGCGTTGAGCTCGTGGTCACCGACGAGTCATCCGCCGCAGATGCGTCGATCATGGGGCGGCCCACTTCGCTCGCATCCGCGGTGGCGAACCTGCTGTCGAACGCCATCCGCCACTCCCCCGAGGGTGGCCGCGTGGGCATCGGGATGCGCTCAGACAAGAACAGCTTCACGGTGACCGTCACTGATCAGGGCGAGGGAATCGCCCCTGAACACCTGCCGCGAATCTTCGAGCGCTTCTACCGCGTCGATGGCGCCCGCACGCGCGGAGATGGTGGCACGGGGCTCGGCCTGAGCATCGCCCGACACACCATGCGCGCGCACGGCGGCGACGTCGACGTCTGGTCGCAGCCGGGCGTTGGATCAAGCTTTACACTGACCTTCCCCGTACACGACTCCGCGGCCCCCGAGAAGGGCGCGAAGCGCATGAAGAAGGCGAAGCGAGCGGCACGCGCCGCAGCGCACAGCGTCAGCGCATCCCCAGCAGTCTCAGCCCCCCAGAAGTCAGCTCCCCAGAAGGGAACCCGCTAGTGGCCCAGCACATCCTGCTCGTCGAGGACGAGGAATCGATCTCCCGCCCGCTCGCCTTCCTGCTCGAGCGTGAAGGCTACCGTGTGACGGTCGTCGACGACGGCGCCGCCGCGCTCACCGAGTTCGGCTCTGCGCAGCCCGATCTCGTGCTGCTCGACCTGATGCTGCCAAGCCTGCCGGGCACCGAGGTCTGCCGCGCGATCCGCCTCTCCTCGCAGGTGCCGATCATCATGCTGACCGCAAAGGACAGCGAGATCGACATTGTCGTGGGGCTCGAGCTCGGCGCCGACGACTACATCACCAAGCCGTACTCGACTCGCGAGTTGCTGGCGCGCGTGCGTGCGGCGCTTCGCCGCTCGGGCGCCGTTGAGGAAGAGCGAGAGACCTTCGACGCGTTCGTACTCGACGAGCACGGAATCCGCCTCGACTCCGAGCGCCACTCCGTCACCGTGCGCGGTGAGGAGATTGCCATGCCGCTGCGCGAGTTCGAACTGCTCGAAATGCTCATGCGCCACTCCGGCCGCGTGCTCACTCGCGGGCAGCTCATCGATCGCGTGTGGGGCAGCAACTACTACGGCGACACGAAGACCCTCGACGTCCACGTGAAGCGCATTCGCGCGCGCATCGAAGAGGAAGCCTCAAAGCCAAAGCTCATCTCCACCGTGCGCGGCGTCGGCTACCGCTTCGGGTAGTCCGCGGCGACGTGCACTCGCGCTCACACCTCACCTCGCTCGCCGGCGTTTCACGGGAAACGTCGCCTGTCTGAGGGGCGCGCTACGCTGAGGCCGTGACTGAGGATCCCGCGCATTCGGCCCCACCCAGCCTGTGGGTGCTCGGTGAGGCGACGGAGCAGCGTGTACTCGCGATCCCCCTCTCGCGTACTGCCGAGCCCGCGGGAACCCCCGCGCCGCTGAGCATGGCTGATCTGCCCGGTTTCGTCGCTAAGCAGGAAGCAGCGGGAACTACCCGGTGGGTGTGGAGCGACACGGCGCACTGGTACCCCAAGCTTCTCGCGGCCGGGGTGCGGGTTGCCCGGTGCCACGATCTTCGGCTCTGCCACGCGATCCTTGCGCGTTCCGTGCGCGTCCAGGATCCGGCCCCGTTGCGCAGCGCCGCCGCCTGGGATGTGCCCTTCGTTCCCCCGGAGGCCCCGCCCGCCGAGGCTCCGATGCCCACGCTCTTCGAGCTTGCGGCAGCGCCGCGTTCCGCCGAGTCCGTGCCATACGACGCAGCGGAATCGCACGCCGAGCTCCTCCGCCAACACGTGGCGATCGCGCGGGATGGTGCACTGGGCATGCTGCTCGCGGCAGAGTCTGCAGGGGCACTCATCGCGGCCGAGATGAGTTCGGCCGGTCTCCCCTGGGACATTGCGGAGCACGAACGCATTCTCGAGGCTGAGCTCGGCCCGCGCCCACCGCTGCATGTGAAGCCCGCCCGCATGCTCGAGCTCGCGACGGAGGTGCGAGCCGCGCTCGATGACCCGACCGCGAGCCTCGATTCCCCGCCCAAGCTCGTACAGTCGCTCCGCCGTGCCGGCATCGATGTCGCGTCCACCTCTCAGTGGGAGCTCGCTGAACACGAACACCCCGCGATTCCGCCACTCCTGCGGTACAAGAAACTCTCGCGTCTCCTCTCGGCGAACGGGTGGGCGTGGCTCGACGAGTGGGTCCGTGATGGCCGCTACCGGCCGGTATACGTTCCTGGCGGCGTGCCCACCGGGCGCTGGGCCTCAAGCGGAGGCGGGGCGCTGCAGATCCCCCGTCAGCTTCGGCCTGCGCTGCGCGCCGATCCCAATTGGCGGCTCATCACCGCGGACGTCTCGCAACTCGAGCCTCGCGTTCTCGCAGCAACAGCGGGGGATCGCGCGCTTGCTGCCGCGGCCCGGGGCACTGACCTCTACGCGGGTGTGGTGAGTTCAGGCGCGGTGGCGACCCGCGAAGAGGCAAAGTTCGCCATGCTCGGCGCGATGTACGGTGCCACGACCGGCGAGTCCGGTCGGCTCGCCCCGCGTCTTCGCCGCAGCTACCCCGCGGCGATGGCGCTTGTCGACGACGCCGCGGCGACGGGAGAACGCGGCGGACAGGTCAGTACGCTGCTCGGACGCACGTCCCCGCGGCCGGATCCAGAGTGGTTCGATACCCAGTCTCGCGCCAGCCTGCCCGGCGCAACCTCCGCGGACGAGGCCCGAGCACGCCGATCCGCTCGCGAGTTTGGCCGCTTCACCCGCAACTTTGTTGTGCAGGGAACCGCCGCTGAATGGGCCCTCGCGTGGCTCGCGAGCCTCCGCGGCCGGCTCGCTGAGCTTCCCCAGGTGTCGGAGGCCCCGGCCGCGGGCTCGTCCGGCCCGCTCTTCGCACGACGCGCGCACCTCGTGTTTTTCCTGCATGACGAGGTGATCGTGCACGCCCCGGAAGAGCAGGCGGAACAGGCGGCTGAGGCAGTCCGTGCCGCAGCAGAGGATGCCGCGCGGCTCCTCTTCCCCGGTGCGCCCATCGACTTTCCGCTCGACCTCGCCATCGTGACGCGCGCCAGCGCGAAGTAGCGTCCGGCTCACGCAACAACGCCCCCGAGGATCATTCCTCAGGGGCGTTGTGCACTGCAGCCGTGAACTACTTGCTTGCAGCCTCGGTCTGTGCCTCATCCGCAGCGTTCTCGTCCTGCGCGAAATCCGCCGGGAGTACGTAGTTGCGGTACTCCGCGAGCGTGCCGTCAAGCACGGGGATCTTATGCTCAACCTCGGCCGAGCCGGCCTGCTGGAAGTATGCATCGATCGTCTGGCCGGGGGTAAGCCCGGGGATCGTCACGAGCACGGGAGCCTCGTCACCCTCGGGGTTGCCGAAGAGCGTGTTGCCGGTCGGTACCGTGAACTCGGCGCGCGCCTGCTGCGATCCCTCGTTCATGAAGGTCACCGCGAGGTCCTGCTCCGCACCGGTGAGGTTGACCGCACCGAATACGACGTTGAAGTTCTCGCCGCTCTCGTCAGCGATCAGCATGATGTTGCGCACATCGACGCCCTCGACGTTGACGTCAACGCCATCGCTCGGGGCGTAGGGCTTGAGCGTTCCCTGCGGTGCGATCAGGCTGCATCCGGTGGCGCCGAGGGCGAGGGCCGCCGCGATCGCGATGGACGAGGCAATCCGAATCTTCAAGGTGGTCCTCCGAGCCGTGGGTCTATCTGTGAGTGTGCTCCACGTAGACGGCGCACACAGTCATCTCTCATCATACCCACCCCCACGCAGAGCGTGCAGCTTAGGTAAGCCTAACTCCGCCGAGAAGGGGTGTGGTATCCTAGTGGTTGGACTGTAAAGGAGCCACTCGATGCAATTTGAGGTCGGAGAGACCGTCGTCTACCCCCACCACGGCGCAGCCAAGATCATCGAGGTGAAGAAGCGCAAGCTGGGTGGCGAGGAAAAGCTTTTCCTGAAGCTGCAGGTAAACCAGGGCGATCTCACCATCGAGGTTCCCGCTGAGAACTGCGATCTCGTCGGTGTTCGCGACGTGATTGACAAGGAAGGCCTCGAGCGCGTGTTCGAGGTGCTTCGCGCCCCGTTCACCGAGGAGCCCACGAACTGGTCTCGCCGGTACAAGGCCAACCTTGAGAAGCTCGCCTCCGGCGACGTGATCAAGGTATCCGAGGTCGTCCGCGACCTGTGGCGCCGCGACCAGGAAGTTCGCTCGCTCTCGGCTGGTGAGAAGCGCATGCTCGCGAAGGCGCGGCAGATCCTCGTCTCGGAGCTCGCACTCGCTGAGAAGACCGATGAGGAGAAGGCTGGCGCCGTCCTCGATGAGGTGCTCGCTTCCTAAGCCTCGGCACGCCGTACCAAAACGCCCCGCACGTGATGCGGGGCGTTTTGTTTTCCCCGCGGGTACGCTGGGGCTATGAGCGCCCACCACTCTGAATCTGCGACACATCCGCTTCCCGCACTTGGCGTCATCTTGGTCGGTGCTGGGTCAGGCCGCCGCCTGGGCGCGGAGGTACCGAAGGCCTTCGTCGAGCTTCGTGGACGCACGCTGATCGAGTTCGGCATCAGCGTGGTGACGTCCCTCCCCCACGCGGGTCATCTGGTGCTCGTCATCCCTGAGGCGCGTGCGGCTCAAGCGCTGGAACTCGTGGATGCGATCCTGCCCCGGGATTCCGACTGGACCGTGTCCGTTGTGGCGGGTGGCCGTGAGCGTCACGAGTCAGTGCGCTTCGGCCTTGAGGCGCTCCCCGCAAGCGTCGAGACCGTGTTGGTGCACGATGCTGCACGCCCCTTCGCAAGCGCCGAGTTGTTCGAGCGCGTTGCAGCCGAGGTGGTGCGCACGGGTGATTCGGTGGTGCCCGCGCTCCCCGTGACCGACACCCTCAAGCGAGTCGACGCTGACGGGGTGGTGCACGAGACCGTTGACCGCACCCCGCTGGTTGCCGTGCAGACGCCTCAGGGGTTCCCTCGAGAGCTTTTGGCTGCGGCGCACTCCGCACGTTCGGAGGGCCCCGGTGACATGCTCCCCACGGATGATGCTGAGGTCGTGCAGCGGTCGGGCGGCCGGGTGCGCACGGTGCCGGGAGAGCTTCGTGCCCACAAGCTGACCACCCCCGAAGACATGCCCATTCTCGAGCACTTCCTTGCCGCGAACGCTGTGGGCCTGGAGGAGGACGCGTGATGCGGGTGGGCTCTGGCTTTGACGTCCATGCCTACGACGAGTCGGCGCCGCTGCGCCTCGCTGGCCTGGACTGGCCGGGAGAGCCAGGTCTCAGTGGCCACAGTGACGGCGATGCGGTGTGCCACGCGGTCGTGGACGCTCTGCTGTCCGCTGCGGGGCTTGGAGACATCGGAGAGTTGGTGGGTGTCGACGAGCCCGGCACGGAGGGCGCCGCAAGTACGGACTTCGTGCGCTTGGCTCTTGAGCGGCTCGCGGCCGCAGGGTTTGCCCCGGTGAACGTGAGCGTACAGATCGTGGGCAATCGTCCGCGCTTCTCCGCTCGCCGCGAGGAGGCTCAGCTGGTGATGAGTGAGCTCGTCGGCGCACCAGTGTCTCTCGCTGCGACAACGACCGATCATTTGGGTTTCACCGGTCGCGGCGAGGGACTCGCCGCGATTGCAACCGCGCTCATCGAACAGCGCTGAACTCTTCTCTGAGCTTCGCTGCAACCTCTCCATCAGAACGGGTGATCGTCGGGGTCATCGTCAACGACGGGCCGTGGAGGAACAAGCGGTCGTGCTGTGCGGACCGGCGGTGTCGGTGCTGCAGCCTTCGGTGCTGATGAGCTCGGCGCTGATACCGGTGCTGTGGACGGCGGCGATGACCTCGTCACTGATGGCCTCGGTGGTGGTGTTCCGGTGTTCTCGTGTTTTAGGAACCTCACCCGGCTTGGCGGTTCATCGTCGTACACGCGTCCGGTTGGGGATCGCCAGCGCATCCTCCCGTCCGGCAACAAACGGTGGTCCCAGTCAGAGTTGTGCTTCATCGTGTGGTGGCCACGGCAGAGATGTGCCAGGTTGTCTGTGGATGTCGTGCCGCCATCTGCTGCGGGGATCGTGTGGTCGATATCGCAGCGGTTCACCGGCACCCGGCAACCGGGGAACCTGCAGTGCAGGTCGCGGGCCCCGAGGAAACGGCGCATCTGTGCACTGGGCCGATACCGGTCCACACTCAGCACATCCCCACTCTCACCCGACACGGTGACCTTCTCCCAGAAGTCCGCGTGACCTGCGTAGCCACGAATCTGTTCAGGGTCGACGGGTCCGGACCCGATGAGTTCGGCATCCGTGAACTCCGGCGGCGAGGAAGCAGTGGGGTCACTGCCGGTACCTGCCGGGGGTGCTGTGGTGGTCACCACGACCTGGATGTGCGCCCGCACCGCCTCCTCCGGAGACCCCGCAACCAGCCGCATCGGATCCCCAGCAAGGAGCAAGTCCCGGAGCACATCCGTGCGAGTCTGAGCGCGACTGCGCTTGGGAAGCCCTGCCCGGATCTCTCGCACCCCGGGACGCCCGCCTTTCATGCCCGGGCGGAGTTCCCGGAGGAGGCGCCGTCGTTCTGCGACGCTCTGTGCTCTCATGCTCCGAGGCGTGCGCGCGGTGTGCGCGGGTGACGCTTCACCCGTGCCCGTGCCCGTGATGGTGCCCGCGCCCGTGCTCGTGTCTGCGAGACCGGTGCCGCTGTCCGTGAGGGTGCGGGTGAGTTGGTGCTCGGTGACTTCCGCGGACTTCGCGAGCCGCGTCAAGCGATCATGAATGGCATACGCCACCGGTGACGGCATGAACGCGACCAGTTCCGCCATGCCGTTCTCGTGATCACGCACCCACACCCGCCGCTCACACTCCGGGGAGGGTGCAGGAGCGCCGGTGTTTGGTTCGGTGGCGCTGGGATCGGTGCTTGTTGGAGCTGTGTCGTTCGGGTCGGTGCTCACCGGGTCAGAGGCACTCGGGTCGGTGCTGGACGGATCCGGGGAAGCCGTGTCCGGACCAGCAGAGCCATCGATCGTGGAGTCAACGCCCGGGAACGGGGCCGGCTTCGGAAGGGATCTCGCGAGCTCGCGGGCGAGCTTCCGCGCGATCGGCCGCAAACGCTGCGGAGTCTGGGACTCAGCACGCCGCAGTACTTCCGCCTCGTATCGGCCCCGCACACGCACCGAATCCGGATCCTGCCCAAGCCCCAGCGCGTCCGCGGACTCCACGAGTGCCCGCACATGCTCGGGAGAGACCTGCCCGGTGAGCATGCGTGGCAGAGTCGCCGGGAAACGCATCGTGAGTGCGCTCGCAAGGTTCAGATCGCGTTCCACGATGTGTTCGCTCTGATGGAGGGCGGTCGCGATCTCGGCACGCAGGGAACGGTACGGGATGTCACCGCTTCCGGAAGGGGCGCGGTGCACCGCGGTCTCCATCGCGAAGGAAAGAACGTTCAGGCGTGCGGCGGCGAGAATGCCTTGGAAACGATCGAACTGTTCCAGCATGCCGACCACGTCATCCACCACCCGAACAGAAAACACGGGCGGGATGACACCCGGGGTTGCGGACGCGAAGGCTTTGGCGAAGAGCTCGGTGGGGTCGAACTCCGGGGTGGCGGCGGGGTTTGGAGCGGACGGGCTGGGGGCCTTCGTGAAGCGCACCCGGGAAGCCCGGCGGGACGCGGTCGGCGAGCCAGTAGGGGGAGAACCTCGGGTGGTGGTCATGGGCTCATTCAAGCAGTGACCACTGACATTCAGACCCCAGAAAACCGCGGAAACACGCGGCAAAACAGGACACCGTGAGGAAGCCCTGATCCCACTCTGGAAAGTCACCTCACCCTCAAGTAGAGAGTGAATCCAGCCGAGCAGCGGCCCACCAAGGGGGCCGCAGTGGTTACGCCGCGTAGCCGCCCACGAGGCGCACGGCGCCGCCGTCGACACCCTTTGCGCCCTGCTCAAAACCGGTGAAATCGCGAGCAGTGCTCGACACCGTGCCGGCCACCCAAGTCTCCAGCCCCTCGGCCGTGAGCGCGGCAGCAACCTGCGGCGCCTGATCCGCGGCGACAACCGCGAACATGCCCACACCCAAGTTCCAGGCGCCCTCGAGCGACTCGAGCGAGTGCCCGCCCAGCTCAGCAAGGTGGCGGAAGACGGGCAGCGGGGACCACGTGCCGCGATCCACCTCGACCCAGGTGCCCTGGGGCAGCACGCGCGCGAGGTTGGCAGCAATGCCGCCGCCCGTGACGTGGCTCAGCATGTGGATCGCGCCATCGAGCGCGGGATCCTCGAGCACGCGCAGCAGCGGGCCCGTGTACAGCGCGGTCGGCGTAAGGAGCGCCTCCCCGTAGCTCGCGCCCAGGTCGTCGCTGTGGTCGTGGTACCCGATCCCACGCTCAGCAAGGATGTGACGCACGAGCGAGAAGCCGTTCGAGTGCAGGCCCGATGCCGCCATCGCGAGCACGACGTCGCCATCCTGCACTCGCGAGGGCTGCAGCATCTTGTCGGCCTCGACCACGCCCGTTGCGGCACCGGCCACGTCGTAGTCGTCGGGTCCGAGCAGCCCGGGGTGCTCAGCGGTCTCGCCGCCGACGAGCGCCGTTCCCGTCGCCGAGCAGGCCTCAGCAATGCCACGCACGATGTCCGCAATGCGCTCGGGCACCAGCTTGCCGCACGCGATGTAGTCGGTCATGAACAGGGGCTTTGCACCCACCACAACGATGTCGTCGACGACCATTGCCACGAGGTCCTGGCCGATGGTGTCGTGCTTGTCCATCGCCTGCGCGATCGCGACCTTGGTGCCAACGCCATCCGTGGACGAGGCGAGCAGCGGCCGCTTGTAGCCGGTCAACGCGGTCGCGTCGAACATTCCGGCGAAGCCGCCAACGCCACCGAGCACCTCGGGGCCGTGCGTGCGGGTCACCGCAGACTTCATCAGTTCGACGGCAAGGTCACCCGCCGCGGTATCCACTCCGGACTGGGCATAGATCGACGCGTTTTCGCTCACAGCACGAGAGTCTACCGTGCCTGCAGGGCCGCCCAGGTTGTGGGAGACTAGTCGGGCGTCCATCCGGCGCACCACCCAGTTTTCAGGGAGCACCACAACGCATGTGCGGCATCGTCGGTATTGTCTCGTCCGAACCCGTTAACCAGCAGATTTACGACAGCCTGACCCTGCTGCAGCACCGCGGCCAGGACTCGACTGGAATCGCCACGCTTGAGGGCGACTTCTTCCACATGGTGAAGGCGAAGGGGCAGGTGCGCGAGGCGTACCGCACCCGCGACATGCGCCAGCTCGCCGGCACGGTCGGCCTCGGCCACGTGCGCTACGCCACTCGCGGCAACGCTGCCCGCGAGGAGGAGGCGCAGCCGTTCTACGTGGGCGCCCCCTACGGCATCATCCTCGTGCACAACGGCAACCTCACCAACACTCGTGAACTCACGGCCGAGCTCTACAACGTGGATCGCCGCCACCTCAACACGCACTCCGACACCGAGCTGCTGCTCAACGTGCTCGCCAACGAACTGCAGTCTGGCATTGCGGGGCTCTCGCTCGACGAAGACCAGATTTTTGACGCAGTCTCCCGCGTGCACGAGCGCGTGGAGGGCTCGTACGCAACGATCGCTCTGATCGCCGGCTACGGCCTGCTTGCGTTCCGCGATCCGTTCGGGATCCGCCCGCTCGTGCTCGGCAAGCGCACTGGCGCGACGGGCCGTGACGAGTGGGTCGTCGCCTCTGAGTCGCTCGTGCTCGAGTCCGGCGGCTACGAAATTGTGCGCGATGTCGCCCCCGGCGAGGCGATCCTGATCACCCCCGATGGGGCAATGACCTCGCGGCAGTGCGCGCGCAACCCGCGCCTCGTGCCCTGCGCGTTCGAGTACATCTACCTCGCACGCCCCGACTCGGTGTTGAGCGGCATCTCCGTGTACGACGCGCGCCTGCGCCTCGGCGAGACGCTCGCCGAGCAGGTGGCCCGCGAGATCCCCACGGGCGATATCGACGTCGTCATGCCGATTCCCGACTCCGGCCGCCCGAGCGCGATGCAGATGGCGCAGCAGCTCAACATCCCCTACCGCGAGGGCTTCTTCAAGAACCACTACGTCGGCCGCACCTTCATCATGCCCGGGCAGGCGGTGCGCAAGCGCAGCGTCCGCCAGAAGCTCAACGCCATGAGCGTCGAGTTCGCGGGCAAGAACGTCCTGCTCGTTGACGATTCCATCGTGCGCGGCACGACCTCGAAGGAGATCGTGGAGATGGCGCGGGCCGCCGGTGCGCGCAGCGTGACCTTCGCCTCCGCCGCACCCCCTGTGCTCTTCCCGCACGTCTACGGCATCAACATGCCCACCCGCACCGAGCTCATCGCGCACGATCGCACGAACGCGCAGATCAACGCTGCGATGGGCAGCGACGCGCTCGTGTACCAAACGGTCGAGGGCATGAACCGAGCGATCCTCGCCGGCCAGTCCGCGGTCACGGAGCTCGAGCAGAGCTGCTTCACCGGTGAGTACGTCACCGGCAACATCGACGCCGAGTACCTCGCCTGGGTGGAAGCCACGCAGGAGAGCTAGCCACCGAAGAGAGCTCGTCACGCACGAAAAACGCCGCAGGCGCTGATCCCCATCAGATTGGGATCAGCGCCCGCGGCGTATGTGGCGCGTCGTCGACGCGCTGGCCGAGCGCTAGCTGCCGGGTTTCGGCTCCTCGCCGGGAGTCGTGTCCCCCGTGGGCTTCGCGTCGGCGGCAGGAACGTCTGCGGCAGGAACGTCGGCGGCAGGAGCATCGGAATCCGCGGCCGGCTTTCCGCCCTCTTCCGCGCCATCGTTGCGCACTTCCTTCTTCAGGATGCGCATCGACTGGCCGAGGCTCTTCGCGAGCCCCGGCAGCTTCGGCGCACCGAAGAGGAGCAGGATGATGAAGAGGATGATGATGAGCGTGGGGCCGCCCATGTTGCCGATCATAGAATCCCTATTCCTTTTCGCTGCGGTCGGTTAGGAGGCGTCGGTGCTGCGCGGCGTCTTCGCCGCGTCGTCACTCGCCTCGCCCGTGCCAGCGTCGTCGTTGCGTACTTCCTTCTTCAGGATGCGCATCGACTGGCCGAGGCTCTTCGCGAGCCCGGGAAGCTTCGGCGCACCAAACAACAGCAGGATGACGAAGAGGATGACCAGCATGTGCCAGCCACTGAGGTTGCCCAGCATGTGAATGCTCCGATCGTTCGTAGTGACGCGATTATCGCACGTCGGACTGAATAGCGACCCCGCTGCCGCGAGATCGTCGCGCAATGACGCCCAGCACGAGCGAGAGCAGTGCTCCGATGCCGAGTCCGATCGCCGCCCCGATGACAGCCATGAAGCCCACCGCCTGCCCCAGCGTGTAGTCGGCCTTCTCCGCGACGGGGAAGACGAGCACGAGCAACATGGCGATGATCGCGCCGAGCGCCGCGGTACCCACGAGCACCCGCCCGTACCGCACTGAGCGCTGCAGGGTGACCTCGCGCGAGGCCTCAGTCACCACGGGCTCGACGGCCTCGGGCTCGACCTCGACCTCGGCCTCGGCGACCTCGGGCTCGGTCATCTCGGGCGTGAGCGGCTCGGGCGAAACGGGCTGCGCGGGATCCTGCTGCGGCTGCGGGGCCGCGGCCTCGGGAGTACTCATGTGTCTATTCTCTCAGGCTTGGACTGGGGATCGAATCAACCGGCTCGGCGTACGAGCGGCAGCAGCCCCGTGAGATTCGCTCGGGTGCCCGAAACGGAGACCCGAGCGGCAACGAGCGCGTCGTCCCAGAGCAGCTCACCGGTCGCGAGTGCCAACCAGGTGTCTGGGTCAGTCTCGATCACATTGGGCGGCGTGCCCCGTGTGTGGCGCGGGCCTTCAACGCACTGCACCGCACCAAAGGGCGGCACGCGCACCTCAACGGAGTTCCCTGGAGCGCGCTCCGCAAGCTCCTCAAGCAAGTACCGCACCGCGGTGGCCTGCACGGTTCGTGGCGTGTCAGGGCCGCTCACCGCGGCGAGAGCCGCCCGGCCGTCCACGTCCGAGATCCTGCGCTTTGCCATGCGAATCAGCCTAGCGCGCTCGCACCCGTCCGGCGGCGGCGAGCACGCGCGGGGACGCTAGGCTTATCGGCGTGAAGATCCTCGTCTTGGGGCCGGGTGCCCGTGAACACGCCATCGTTCTTGCGCTCCTCTCGGAGAACGCCGACCACGAGGTCGTCTGCGCCCCCGGCAACGCCGGGATCGCTGCGAGCGGCGTGGAGACCCCCGAGCTCGCGTACACCGACCCGGCAGCTGTTGCCGCGTTCGTTGCCGAGCGCGGCTTCGACCTCGTGGTAATCGGGCCCGAGGCGCCGCTCGTCGCGGGCGTCGCGAATCCGCTGCGCGCTGCGGGCGTGCCCGTGTTCGGGCCGGATCAGGATGCCGCGCAACTTGAGGGCTCGAAGGCATTCGCGAAGCGCGTGATGGATGCCGCAGAGGTTCCCACCGGACGCGCTGCTCGCGTCGGCTCGGTGGCCGAGGCCGGGAACGTACTCGACGAGTTCGGCGCCCCTTATGTGGTGAAGGCCGACGGCCTCGCCGCAGGCAAGGGCGTGCTGGTCACCGAGGATCGCGACGCGGCCCTCGCGCACGTCGAGACCTGGGCTCCCCACGGCGATGTGCTCGTCGAGGAGTTCCTCGACGGCCAGGAGGTGTCGCTCTTCTTCTTCGCTGACGGGCACGACGTGCTGCCCCTCAGCCCGGCGCAGGACTACAAGCGCATCTTCGACGGCGACGCTGGCCCGAACACGGGCGGCATGGGCGCGTACTCGCCGCTGCCGTGGGTGGCCGACGACTTCGTCGCCGAGATCACCCGAACGGTTGCCCTGCCCACCGTTCGCCAGCTTGAAGCTGAGGGCACGCCCTTTGTTGGGCTGCTCTACTGCGGGCTGATCGTCACGGAGAAGGGCGTTCGCGTCATCGAGTTCAACGCGCGCTTCGGTGACCCGGAGACTCAGGTGGTGCTCGCTCGCCTCGAGTCGCCGCTCAGCCAGTACCTGCTCGCCGCGGCGACGGGGAAGCTGGCCGAGCAGCCCGAGGCGCAGTTCTCAGATGAGCCCGCGGTCATCGTAGTGGTGGCGAGCGAGGGATACCCGGGCGACGTGGTGACGGGCCGCCCCATCGGCGGCCTCGATGCTGCCGCTGCGGTGCCCGGTGTGCACCTCGTGCACGCCGCAACGGCCCGCGATGCCGACGGCGGCTGGGTGGCGACCGGCGGTCGCGTGCTCGGCGTCGTTGCGCGCGGTGAGACCTTTGGCGCGGCGCGCGAGCGCGCGTACGAGGCCGTCGGCCTTATTGAGCTCGAGGGCGGGCAGCACCGCACCGATATCGCCGCACGCGTGGCCTAAACGGCACCGCGGACGATCCAAACGGGGTCGCGGGATCAGCGAAGCTGGCCCTGCGGCCCCGTTTCTGCATCAGTCAGCCCAATGTTGGCGGCGCGATGGACACGCCGCGAAATACGCCACGCGGCGAGCGCGGCGGCGACACACATGGCGAGCGCGACGGCCATGAGCACGAGGTACCGTGTTTCCGTGCGGGCGTCCTCGTAGGGTTGGCTGTCTGACCAGTCGAGCATCCCGCGCACAAAGACGAGCGCGGTGCCCAGACCTACGGCCGCAGTGATGAGCGCAGCAGCGAACGCCCCCGACCGTCGAGGGTGGGTCGCAGGACGCGGGAGTTGTCCCGAGTCAGTGCTCGCGCGCCGGCCCATCAGGCAGGTCGCCTCGAATCAGCGCATCGAAGTCGAGTTCAGCGGTCGTGGGCTCATCCTCGACGTCGGTGGGCTCGCTCTCGTCAGGAGCGCTTTCCTGCCCGTCGTCGGTCTGGGCGGCTGCACTCTGGGCTGCCTCATTCTGGGCGGCCTCATTCTCGGCGGCCTCGATCAGTTCAGCCTCGATCTGCGCGGCGGCCTCCGGGGTAAGCGGCTCGACCCGGATCGTATCGTCCAGATCCTCGGGCTCGGTGTCGTCATCGCTCTCGGTGTCGACGTCGCCTTCGGCCTCTGCCTCTGCCTCTGCCTCTGCCTCTGCCTCTGCGTCAGTCTCATCGCCAGCGGTGCTGCCGTCGTCCTCGGCCGGGTTCTCCGCCTCGGCCAGATTCTCCGCTTCGGTCGCGCCCTCGGCCTCGACGGGCGCCTCGTCTGCGCCATCGGCCGCGGTCTCTTCCAGCGCAGGGTGCTCTGCAGCGGGCTCCTCCTCAGCAGCGATGGGTGCCGCGATGGCCGGAGCGGGTGACTCGACGCGACCCTCGGCAACAGCAGCCTCAAGCGCCGTCGTGAGGTCGCGGAGCAGCACCTGCCAGCCATCCTGCGATGCTGCGGCCCGCGCAGCGGCCTCGGGCAGTGCATCGAAGCCCGTCTCGGTGACCGTGATGCCGGTCTCTTCACCCTGGGTGCGAAGCGTGACCAGCACCGCCGTCTCGCGCTCGTCGCCAGCCTCGCGCCAGCGGAAACCCAGCGCGTGGCCCTCGACCCACACATCCACCGTTCCGCTCGCATCGCGGCTCACCGAGGTCTCGCCGGTATCCTCCGACCAGCGCTCGGAGATCGCACCACCCACGTTCGGCTCCAGCTGCAGTTCGGGCCACCACTCCGCACGCCGTTCAGGCTCGGAAAGGTACGCCCACGCGGCAGTCCGTGCCGCCCGCAACCGGCTTCTCGCCACAACCGGCCCGAGTGGGATCATGGTCTTCCTCCGCGTTCTTTGATGATGGATCCAAGAGCAGCGCTCCCCATCTACAAATGACCTTAACCGTCGCCCCCGACATCCCCGTGCACCAGGGGCGAATGTCGCGGAAATACGCGGTTCTGCGCCAGCGCGCCGCGCTCGATCCCGACCCCGCGTTTCGAGCGGAACCGCCCCGGCGACGCGAGGTGAAAGAATGGGGGCGTGACGGAACTTTCCTCTCCCCTGCAGCTGCCCGGTTGGACCCACACCTACTCTGGGAAGGTGCGCGACCTCTACGTCCCCACCGACGGCCCGCAGAACGTGCTCCTCGTCGTTGCGAGCAACCGCGTGAGCGCGTTCGACCACGTCCTCGAGCCGCCGATTCCCGGCAAGGGCGAGCTGCTCACCTCACTGTCGAACTGGTGGTTCGAACAGATCGACCGCCCGAACCACCTCATCGCGCCAGCGCCCGGCATTCCCGAGGTCCCCGCAGAGGTTGCCGGCCGGGCCATGCTGACCCGCCGCCTGGAGATGTACCCCGTGGAGTGCGTGGTGCGCGGCGCGCTGACCGGCTCGGGCTATGCCGAGTACGTGCAGACCGGCGCCGTGTGCGGGATCGAATTGCCCGCCGACATCACCGACGGCGATCTGCTCGACACCCCGATCTACACGCCGGCGTATAAGGCGCCGCTTGGCGAGCACGACGAGAACATCACCTTCGAGCGCAGTGTCGAGCTCGTGGGCGAAGAGGTCGCGACGGAACTGCGCGACGCCTCCCTCGAGATCTTCACCCGCGCCCGCGAGCTCGCGGCAGCGCGCGGCGTGGTGCTCGCCGACACGAAGTTCGAGTTCGGCCGCGACCCCGAGACGGGTGAGCTGGTGCTCGCCGACGAGGTGCTGACGAGCGATTCCTCGCGCTACTGGGACGCGGCGACGTACGAGGATCCCGAGCTGGCTGCGGGCGAGCGCCTCGCGTCGTTCGACAAGCAGATTGTGCGCAACTGGCTCGCCGCCAACTGGGACAGAACGGGCACCCCGCCCGAGCTGCCCGAGGAGATCGTGGCGCAGACCCGCGCCCGCTATCAGGAGCTGTACGACCGCATCACTGCGTAGCCTGCGCTCGGCCTGCTCCCTGGAGCGCCACAGGATCCGGGTCTGGAGCATCGCGCTCGCCGGGTAGACTGGCTGCAGGGAGCGGGGCGAACACACGCGCCGCATCACCCACCGACCGTCGAATCGCGAAACCGGAGTCGCCAGTGCCCACGATTGTTGTTGATGTCATGCCCAAGGCCGAGCTGCTCGATCCGCAGGGCAAGGCCACTACCGGCGCGCTGGATCGCCTGGGCCACGGCAAGTTCGAGAATGTGCGCATCGGAAAGCGCTTCGAGTTCACCGTCGAGGGCGAGGTGACCGCCGAGGTGCTCGCCGAGGTGCGTCAGGTTGCCGACGAGATCCTCTCGAACTCGGTGATCGAGGACGTCGTCGCGATCTCCGTCGACGGTGTGCCCGCCGGAGAGGCTCAGTAATGGCGACCCGGATCGGCGTCGTCACGTTCCCGGGTTCCCTCGACGATCGCGACGCGCAGCGTGCCATCCGCATCGCCGGCGCCGAGCCCGTTGCGCTCTGGCACGCGGACCACGATCTGCAGGGTGTCGACGCGATCGTGCTGCCTGGTGGCTTCAGCTACGGCGACTACCTGCGCCCCGGCGCGATCGCCGCAATCGCACCGATCATGACCGAGGTGATCGCCGCTGCGAACCGTGGGATGCCCGTGCTCGGTATCTGCAACGGCTTCCAGGTGCTCGTCGAGGCGAAGCTTCTGCCCGGCGGTCTCATCCGCAACGCGCACCAGCAGTTCATCCGCCGAGACCAGCGCCTCGTCGTCGAGAACGTCGACACCGCGTGGACGCACCTCTTCACCCCCGGCGAAGAGATTGTCATCCCGCTGAAGAACGGTGATGGCGGCTACATCGCCAACGACGAGACGCTGAAGCGGCTCGAGGGCGAGGGCCTCATCGCCTTCCGCTACGCCGAGGTGAACCCGAACGGTTCGCTGCACGACATCGCCGGCCTCAGCAACGAGCGCGGCAACGTCGTGGGCCTCATGCCGCACCCCGAGCACGCGGTTGAGGCGGGGTTCGGCCCCGACATGCCCGACGCGATGCGATCCGGCACCGATGGGCTCCGCTTCTTCGAAGCAGCGATCCAGGCGCTCACCGCTCGCGTCTAAGCGCCGAGCGGTACAACGCTGAGAGCCGCCATCCTCACTAGGGGATGGCGGCTCTCAGCGTTTCTGCACGGACGGGGCGCGGCAATTTCGATTGGGATCAGGCCGCGCGCGACGCCCGCGTGAGCGGGGCCTGCGCGGGATCAATCCCGTACGCGAGCAGACGGAAGCTGGTGCCGTCTTCACGCATGATGTCGTGCTCGCGGTCGAGCAGCCGGGAGAAGCCCATCCGGTCGTACATCTCGTAGGCCGCGACCATCTCGGTGCTCGTGTTGAGCACCACCTGGTCCACCGCGCGGATGCGGCCGAGCCGCAGCCCGTGGCGCATCATGAGCGAGCCGATGCCGCGGCCGCGCGCCGCGCCGCCGACACCGAGCAGTCGCAGGTCCATCTCCCCCGCCCGCGCGACATCGCTCAGCACCTCGCCCGCGTGCGGGGTCGTGATCGTGGCGAGCAGAGTGCCCGTTTCGGCGTCTTCCGCGACCCACACGAGGTGCTGCGCGGCACGCGTTGCGACGTCGGCGATCTCCGCGAGATACTCATCGGGCAGACGATCGTAGTCGTCACGGTAGGCGGCAAGCACGAGCTCGCTGACCGCGGGAATCTCATCCGGGCGAATCTCGCGGACGCGCACGTCCTCGCGCTCCTGCAGCGAGTAGACGAAGCTCAGGGAGGCACCGTAGTTCGCGCCGTCAAGCTGACGGTCGAGCTCCGGGGTGCGCTCGAATCCAACGCGCGCGTAGAGTCGCGCTGCCGGGTTCCGCTCGCCGGTGTCGAGACGCACCACGCGCGCGCCCCAGCGCAGGGCCTGCTCGATGCCAGCGCGCACCAGCGCCTCACCCACACCGGCCCCACGCACGCTCGGGGAGACAACGACGAGCCGCAGCTCGACCTCGCCGGGCGTCGCGAGCTTCGTGTAGGTGGTGCCGCCGCGCAGCACCGACACCGCGCCGATCAGCTCACTGCCACGCACGGCCACCAGGATTCGGCCGTCCGCATCGCGGCCCGCCGAGTCCTGCTCCACGGCCGCCCACTGCGCGTCTCCCGCGAGCTCGGCGCCGTAGGTGCTCTCGGCGTAGGCCGCACGCACGAGCGCCGCCTCCGCGGCGTACTCCCCTTGCGTGATCGGTCGGATCACGAAGGCGGGCGCTGCGGAGGCGGCGGGTGCGGCGTGTTCGGGCGTCAGGTCTGTCTCAGGCACCCGAGTATTTTACTCTCGTTGCCTGATCCGCCCTACCTGGGCGCAGCGACTACTGCGGGGGCAGCGGGGCGCCCGGAACGCTGAAGTCTGGCTGACCGTTCGGCAGCGCGGGGATCGGGCGACCATCCGCGAAGGTGGGCCAGGGCAGCAGCGGTCCAGCGGCCTGCGGTGCCGCGGCCACGGGCGCAGCTTGAGCCGCACTCGGTGTTCCGGGCAGCGACTGCGCGGACGGGGCCTGCGTGGCAGGCGTCAGCGGGGCGGGGGCCGGCGGGGTCGCGATGGGCGCTGCGAGCGGTGCGGCTCGGTACGGCTCGATCGGGGTGCCGCGATCCTGAGCTGCCTGTCGCAGTGACGCCCGTGCGGTCTCACGCTCCGGAGCACCGTACGACCAACGCAGCAGCAGCGTGATCGCGAGGCCGAGCGCCGTGAGGATCAGCGTGGCGACGGCGATCTTCCAGTACAGCTCCGGGATGATCACGTTGAACGTTTCGATCGCAATCGGCGCCGTGAACAGGATGCCGGCGAGCACCGCGAGCATGCTCGTGATGAACGCAAAGCGGCCGATCGTCTCGGGCTTCCCCTCGCTCATGCCGAGCAACAGCTGACAGCAGCCCAGCACGAGTCTCGTCACGCCGATCACGAGGATGCTCTTCCACAGCAGCGACCAGCCCAGCAGGAACGGATCGTACGGCGTCATCCACGTCACGATGAGCAGCAGCGCGAGGATGTAGGAGTTCGCGATCAGCGCGACCGGCGCGTACCACTCCGAGCGCAGCTCGCGACGAGTGTCGAGCGCAGTGAGCCCGACGAACACCGCGAACACGAGGAATGTGGCAAAGACGCGCTCGAACTTGCCCTGGAAGTCGCCGATAAAGAGGAGCGAGATCGAGGCGAGGGTGAGCGCCGCAAGCAGCACGATGCTGATCTTCAGGAACGTGGACAGCTTGCGCGGCTCGGCGCCGCCCTTCGTGGTCGCGGCGGGGGCTGCCGACTCGGCGCCAGTGACGCGATCGGGTGCTGCGTTCGGGGTACTCATGCACCCAGTTTCGCGGTTCACGCTGAAAAACGCCAGAAACACCCGCGCTTCGTGCCTGCGGATCGGCTCGGCTCCGGTGTCTCCGGAAACGCCGTAGACTGGCCGGGTGAGCGCTCGTCGCTCCGATCGTAGCCGTACCGCCCCCGAGCCCACGGAGCACATCAGCGTGACTGAACCCACCGCCCCGATCCATGTCCCGGATACCGTCGCAGACGCGATCGCGACCCCCGACAAGGACCAGCCGTACGACGCACTCGGCCTGAAGGCCGACGAGTACGCACAGATTCGCGAGATCCTCGGTCGCCGCCCCACCTCGGGCGAGCTGGCCATGTACTCGGTCATGTGGTCCGAGCACTGCTCGTACAAGTCGTCGAAGATCTACCTGCGCCAGTTCGGCAAGAAGGTCAACGACAAGATGAAGGAGCGCCTGCTCGTCGGCATGGGCGAGAACGCCGGTGTCATCGACATCGGCGAGGGCTGGGCCGTCACGTTCAAGGTGGAGAGCCACAACCACCCCTCCTACATTGAGCCGTTCCAGGGCGCCGCAACCGGCGTGGGCGGCATCATCCGCGACATCATCTCGATGGGCGCGCGCCCTGTCGCCGTGATGGACCAGCTTCGCTTCGGCGACATCGACGAGCCCGACACCGCACGTGTGGTGCACGGCGTCGTCTCCGGCATCAGCTCGTACGCGAACTGCCTCGGCCTGCCGAACCTCGGCGGCGAGACCGTGTTCGACAAGGTCTACCAGCAGAACCCGCTCGTCAACGCGCTCGGCGTTGGCGTGCTCCGCCACGAGGACCTGCACCTTGCGAACGCCTCAGGCCTCGGCAACAAGGTCGTGCTCTTCGGCGCCCGCACGGGCGGCGACGGCATCGGTGGCGCATCGATCCTCGCGTCCGACTCATTCGACGAGGGTGGCCCCACGAAGCGCCCTGCCGTGCAGGTGGGCGACCCCTTCGCCGAGAAGGTGCTCATCGAGTGCTGCCTCGAGCTGTTCACGGGCGAGCTCGTTGAGGGCATCCAGGACCTCGGCGCCGCAGGCATCTCCTGCGCCACGTCGGAGCTCGCGGCAAACGGCGATGGCGGTATGTTTATCGAGCTCGACAGCGTGCTGCTCCGCGATCCCTCGCTCACGGCTGAGGAGATCCTCATGTCCGAGAGCCAGGAGCGCATGATGGCGATCGTGGCGCCCGAGAAGCTCGATGCGTTCCTCGCGGTTACCGCGAAGTGGGACGTTGAGACGAGCGTGCTTGGCGAGGTCACCGACACCGGCCGCCTCGTCATCAACTGGCGCGGCGAAGAGATCGTCAACGTGGATCCCTCGACCGTTGCCGTCGACGGCCCCGTGTACGAGCGCCCCGTTGCGTACCCGACCTGGATCGATGCGCTGCAGGCCAATTCGGTGAACGCCGCCGGCCTCACGCGCGACGGCTCGGCCGAGGTGCTGCGCCAGCAGATGATCGATGTTGCCGCGTCGCCCAACCAGGCCGACGTCTCCTGGGTGACGAACCAGTACGACAAGTACGTGCTCGGCAACACCGCGCTTTCTTTCCCCGACGGCGCAGGCATGATCCGCGTGGACGAGGAGAGCGGCCTCGGCGTCGCGATCTCCACCGACGCGAACGGCCGCTACTGCCAGCTCGACCCGTTCGTCGGCGCGCAGCTCGCGCTCGCAGAGGCGTACCGCAACGTCGCCACCTCCGGCGCCGTGCCCACCGCCGTGACCGACTGCCTCAACTTCGGCAGCCCCGAGAACCCCGAGGTCATGTGGCAGTTCTCGCAGGCCGTCGAGGGCCTGTCGGATGCGTGCCTCGCACTTGAGGTGCCCGTCACGGGCGGCAACGTCTCGCTCTACAACCAGACCGGCGACACCCCGATCCACCCCACCCCCGTCGTGGGCGTGCTTGGCATCATCGACGACGTCGCTCGTCGCGTGCCGAGCGGCTGGCAGGATCAGGGCGAGCACCTGTACCTGCTCGGCGTCACTCGCGATGAGCTCGACGGCTCGGCCTGGGCCGGCACCGTGCACGACCACCTCGGCGGACGCCCCCCGGTGGCCGACCTTGATGCAGAGCGCCGCCTTGCGGGCCTGCTGCACGCAGCGTCTCAGAACGGCATCCTCTCGGGTGCGGTCGACCTCTCCGAGGGTGGCCTCGCACAGGCACTCACCGACGGTGCGCTCCGCTTCGGCGTTGGCGCGCGCGTGTGGATCGAGGAGATCATCTCCCGCGACGGCGTCGATGCCACGGCCGCGCTCTTCTCGGAGACGCAGGGCCGCGTGCTCGTCGCGGTTCCGCACGAGGAGGACGTGAAGTTCCGCGGGCTCTGCGACGGCCGCAACTACCCCGTGCTGCGCATCGGCGTGACCGATGGCACGGGCGAGAGCGCCGCAATTGAGGTGCAGGATCGCTTCACGCTGCCGCTTTCCGAGCTGGGCGCCGCGACGCGTGCCACCCTGCCGGAGCGCTTCGGCCCCGTCGTCGGCTAACACGCCACCGACAGAAACGCGTGTGGCCCGGGAGTTTCCCGGGCCACACGCGTTTTTACGTCGTGGTGGCGGAGTGAACGCCTGGCTCGGCTCAGCCCTGCTCCGCCAGTTCCGTGAGCACTGCATCGGAGAACACCGGCCACGCTGCAGCCGACCACTCGCCAAAGTTTCGGTCGGTCAGCGCAACACAGGCGACCTGCGCGACCGGGTCCACCCACAGAAACGTGCCCGCCTGACCGAAGTGGCCAAACGTTCGCGGACTGTTCTGGGTTCCAGTCCAGTGCGGACTCTTGCCGTCTCGGATCTCAAACCCCAGGCCCCAATCGTTCGGGTCCTGGCGCCCGAAGCCGGGGAGCACCCCGTCAAGGCCGGGGAACACGACCTGCGTTGCCATCGCGAGCGTGTCCGGGTGCAGCAGCTGCGGGTTCTGCAGCTCGGCGGCGAAGCGGCTGAGATCGGAGACCGTGGAGACTCCACCGGCGGCAGGCGGCCCCTCGAGCCGCGTGTTGGTCATCCCGAGCGGTTCGAGCACGCCCTCACGGAGGTACTCTTCGAAGGGCATCTCGGCCCGCTCAGCGAACACCTCGGCGAGCACGTTGATTCCGCGATTCGAGTACACCCGACGGCGGCCGGGGCGCGCGCGGAGAATGTCCTCCGAGAAGTCGTAGCCGGAGGCGTGCGCCAGCAGGTGCCGCACCGTCGATCCCTCGGGGCCGGCGGGGTCATCGAGCTCAAGCACCCCCTCCTCGATGCCCAGCAGCACCGCCGTGGCGCTCAGGAGCTTCGTGACGGAGGCGAGCTTGAACTCACGATCCTGATCTCCGTGCTGACCGAGGATCCGACCGTCCTGCGCAATGACCGCCGCTGCGGCGTTCTTCACGGGCCAGGTGTCAATCGTGCTGAGACTCTGCATAGGCTCCACGCTACCGGCTCTCGGCCGTGCGAGTGTCGAGCTCCGGGCGGTAGTACACCGCGACGCGACGCCCGCCGTGCTCAAGCACTTCGACGGGCGTCTCGAACACGCGCTCGAGCACATCGGGGGTGATGATTTCCTCCGGGGTTCCCGAGGCCACCACGCGACCGTCTGCGAGTGCCACGATGCGATCAGCGTAGGCGGCGGCAAAGTTCACATCGTGGATGACGAGGATCACGGTTTTCCCCAGCGCGTCTGCCGCGGCACGCACCTGGCCCATCATGCCCACGGCGTGCCGCATGTCGAGCCCGGTCAGCGGTTCGTCGAGCAGCACATAGTCGGTGTCCTGGGCCAGCACCATCGCAACAAACGCGCGCTGGCGCTGCCCCCCGGACAACTCGTCGATGAAGCGATCCTCCATGCCCGCGAGATCGAGGAAGGCGATCGCGGCGTGGATGGCGCGGTGGTCCGTCTCGGTCAGGCGTCCCGCCGAGTGGGGAAAGCGGCCGAAAGTGACGAGTTGCCGCACCGTGAGGCGCGCCATGAAGTGGTTCTCCTGCTTCAAGATCGACACGACCTGCGCGAGCTCGCGCGACTTCGCGGTGCGCACATCGAGCCCGCCGACGGTCACCTGCCCGCTGTCGGCCTCGAGCAGGCGCCCGATGATCGTCAGCATCGTGGACTTCCCGGCGCCGTTGGGCCCGATCAGTGCGGTGACGCCGCCCCGCTCGATCGTGAGGTCGATGGGGCCGAGCACGCGACGCCCCGCGTACTCCTTCCCCACATTGGTGAGCTGAATCAACGCAGCCCCTTTCTGAGCAGCACGATAAGGAAGAGCAGCCCACCGATGAACTCAATAATGACGGTCACAAGGCCACCGGCCGCGAACACGTGCTTCAAGATAAATGTCGCGCCGACAAGCGTCACGAGGCCGATGCCGATTGCGAGGGGCAGTACCTCCGCGTGCGAGTCATTGCGCGCAAACTGGTAGGCGAGCGTCGCAACGAGGAAGCCGTAGAAGGTCATGGGCCCCACCATGGTGACCGAGACGGACACGAGCACGGCGACAAGAACGAGGATCGTGACGATCTCACGGCGATAGTTCACGCCGAGTCCCACCGCGGCATCGCGCCCGAGGGCGACGACGTCATAGGTGCGCCGCTTCGACCAGACAAAACCGAGGATCAGGATCGCGATGGTCGCCGCGACCGGGAGATACTCGACATTCCCCTTGCCGATGCTGCCGAACAGACGCGCGCTCAGCACATCGAACTCGCTCGGCGTGAGCATCCGCTGCATGAACGTCGATACGGAGCCGAATCCGATCCCGAGCACCACGCCCACGAGCAGCAGCAGGTGCAGATTTGCGCGCTTGCCCGAAAACAGCCAGCCATACAGGGCCGTTGCGAAGAGAACCATCAGGCCGCTCTGCGCGAGGATCTTCGGGATTCCTTCCATACCGGTTGCGGCGGTGCCGAAGACGAACACCAGCGCCGTCTGCGTCAGCACGTACAGCGCATCGAAGCCGAGAATCGAGGGGGTGAGAATCCGGTTCGAGGTCGCGGTGTGGAAGAGCACGGTGGCAACGGATTGGCACACGGCAACCAGCGCAATGGTGCCGAGCGATGCGAGTCGCGACTGCACGATGATCCAGAAGCCCGGGCTGCTCGCCGGGACAGGGATGCCGTAGCTCAACACGGCGACGGCCAACGCCGCAGCAACCGTGTACACGACGACGATTGGGAGCGCTCGCCGCCAGCGCGGGGTTGCGGCGTCCGGTGCCTCCGGGAGTGCCCCGGCTGCGCTGAGCTTGACAATGCTAGCCACGGGCACGTCCTCTCAGCAGGATGGTGATGAAGACGACCGAGCCGATGATGCCTAACACCATCGAGACCGGCACCTCGAAGGGCATGCGAATCACTCGGCCGATGATGTCGCAAATGATGACGAGTGAGACGCCACCCAGGCACACCCACGGGAGGTTACTCCGCACGTTGTCGCCACGAATCGTCGCGACAATATTCGGCACGACGAGCCCCAGGAAGGGCAGGAAACCGACAACCACCACGGTCACGCCCGCGGAGATCGCGACAAGCGCGGTGCCGGCGATCACGATTGCGTCGTAGCTCATCCCGACGTTCGTTGCGACGTCACGGCCGAGGCCCGCGACGGTGATGCGATCGGCAAGGAGAAAGACCAGAAGGGTGACAACTGCCACGACCCACAGCACCTCGTAGCGGCCGCGCACGACGCCAGTGAAGCTCCCCATGAACCAGGTGCCCACCATCTGCAGCAGGTTGAACTGGACCGCGAGGAAGGTCGTCAGCGCGCCGACAACGGCGCCCAGCATGATGCCGATGAGCGGCACGACGAGGGTCGTGCGAATCACAATCCTGCGCAGGATCAGCATGAAGGCCATCGCCCCGATGAACGCGAACGCGCTGGCAATTACCATGCGTCCGAGCAGGCCGACGCTCGGGGCGAGGATCGCGGTGAGCAGGAGGCCGAGCGATGCCCACTCCGTCGTGCCTGAAGTGGTCGCGTCGACGAATCGGTTTTGTGTGAGCATTTGCATGACGAGCCCGCTCGCGGCCATCGCAGCACCCGCCAGCATCAGGGCGAGCGTGCGGGGTACGCGGGTGATCCACACCATTTCCGCACCCATCTCGCCGTCGGAGAGATCGTACACACCGACGAAGACCGAGAGCACCAAGAGCCCGATGACCCCGATCACTGCAAGGATCAGCGGCCACGGCGAGGACCTCGGAGGCGGGGTGGGATCGGGCTCCGCGCGGGAAGCAGCAACGCGAGAACGCCCGCTCAACCGAGCGGGCGTTCCGTGGCCGCGGGAATCCGCGGCGCGATCGTCAGTGGTCATGCTGCTGCGAAGGCATCCTTGATGTTCTCAAAGAGGTCGGTGTACGCCTGGATGTCCTCAGTGAGGTAGAAGTTCGCATCGAGGTAGATGAGGTTGCCGTCCTTCACTGCGGGGACGTTCTTCAGCGCCTCCGACTCAGCGATCAGCTCGGCAGCGGGCAGCGAGCCCTCCTCACGATCCTCCGGGGCGAATGCCGCATCGCGATCGAGCGCGATGATCCACTGCGGGTTCGACGCCGCGATTGCCTCCACGGAGATGTCATCACCCTGGTGGTCGCTCGTGGCACCCTCCACCTCGAGCGCGGGCTTCAGGTCAAGCGCGCCGAACACCGGACCGACCGAACGGCCGACGCCGGGAGCGAGGTAGCCGATCTTGCCGCCCGAGGTGTTCACAGCCATCACCGCATCAGTGCCGTTGTATGCGCCCTTCGCATCAGCGATCGCGCTGTCGAGCTTGTCGTTCAGCTCCTTGGCCTCGTTCTTCTTGTCGAAGATCTGGCCGAGGATGTCGCTCTCGCGCTTCAGCTCGCTCATCAGGTCCTCGCCCTCGCGCGGGGCAATGTCGATGACCGCAGCGTTCGGGTTCTGCTTCTTGATCTCGTCGTACGAGTCGCCAAAGCGGTAGCCGGCGATGATGAGGTCGGGGTCCGCCGCGATGATGGTCTCGAGGTTGGGCTCGCGGTGCGATCCCACGTCGGCGACAGACTCATCAAGGTACTTCGGCCACACCGTTCCCATGATCCCCTTGGGCGCCGCGGCAAGCTCGATGTCCCACGCATCAAGCGTGGAGAAGACGTGGTTGTCGAGCGCGACGACGGTCTTCGGGTTGACCGGCACCTCAACTTCGCCGTGGTTGTCGGTGATGGTCACCGTGCCCGAGGCCTTCGGAGCATCGGATTCCGCGGCGGGCGCGCCCGTCGAGCAGGCGGAGAAGAGCAGCGCGGCGCCGACTGCGAGGGCGGCAGCCGCGGGGGTGCGGGTGGAACGAAGTGACACGTCGAATCCTTCAGTTGAACGGACATGGAAACGCGCTCCTGCGAGAGCATCGCAGCAGCGCGTTCGCTGCTCTCCGGCCGGAACGACGCGGTGAGCAACTTCACTACTCAGCCTATGCTTACATTCATCAGATGTTCAAGTTGGATACGAAAAAGCCCCGGAAACCGCGGCGATTGCACGATTTCCGGGGCGCTGAGCGAACGCGCACCGCTGGAGCCTACGCGTGATGCAAGTTCGGGAAGTGTTCGTCCGGGAACGTGGTCTCGGTATCGCCGAGCTGCCGCGCAAGTACCGTCGCCTTTGCAGCATCCTCAAGATTCAGGGCGCGGCGATAGGTCATCTCGATGGTGTCGCCTACCGCGGTGCACCCGTGGTGACGCATCACCACACAGTCGTGCTCGGCCAGCTCCGCCGCGGCCGTATCGGCGAGCTCGTCCGAGCCGTTCGGGTAGAACGGCGTCACGCCGATCGACTTCACGTAGAAGGCGTGATCAAGCGTCAGCAGGCGGATATCGATCCCCAGCGTCGCAAGCAGCACCGCGTGCTGCGGGTGCAGGTGGATCACCGCATTCACGTCAGCCCGCGCCTCATACGAGCGCTGGTGCAGCTTCCACTCACTCGACGGTTTGGGGTTGCCAGACACGACGGTGCCGTCCAGGTGCATCACGGTGAAGTCACCGGGGCGCAGGCGGTCAAGCCAGGTGCCGGAGCCGGTGATGATGAAGTGCTCGCTGTCGAGGCGCGCGGACAGGTTTCCGCCGCTCGCGAGCACGAGGCCGCGGCCCACCGCGTCCGCACCGATCTTCGAGAGCTCGAGCGCAGCGGCGGCGCCCTCCTGGGTATTCAACATGAACTACGACCTTCCAGTGAGCGCTCGCGGGGAGTGCGGCGGCGCGACTCACGCGACAGCCGCATGCTCCATGCGGCCTCAATATTGTTACTCCGTCATCGCACGTTGTCAAACAACCTCGGGAGCTGCGGAACAGGCGCGCTCCTCACCCGGCCCTGCGGATCGTGAACGCGTAGCGCCCCTCAAGGAAGTACGTGCGCGAGTAGAGCAACGCCCGCGCCGAGCGATCGAAGTGCACCTGATCGAGCAGCACGTAGAGCGCAGGCTTACCCACAGGCGCGTCCCAGCCGATGCGGTCGGACTGCACCGCGTGCACCTCTGCAACGCCGTAGTGCGGATGCATGTCTCGCACCTCGCGAAGGTACGCGAACAGCGAGCCCTGCACCGACTCGGGATCCTCCCCCTCTGGGAAGACGCCGATCGGCATGAGATCGTACGAGTACGCCACGACCTCACCGTCGGCGAGGATGGTTCGGCGAAGCTCCAGCGCGTGCGCATCGCCCGAAAGCTCCAGCTTTTCAGCTTCATCGGGGAGCAGAGGTCGAATCACCCTGCCGCGGTAGATCATGCCCGGTTCACGCCCGGTGCTTCGGATCGACTCGGTGATGGAATCCAGCCGCTCGAGCCCCGCGGTGACCGCGGGGCGCTCGGCCACAAACGAGCCGACGCCGTGCTGGGTGCGCACGAGCGCCACCGTTTCGAGCTCGCGCAGCGCGGCCCTCACGGTCGGTCGCGAGACCCCAAAACGCTCTGCGAGCTGGGCTTCTGTCGGCAGGCGTTCACCCTCGCTGAACTCCTCCGAGCGAATCGCCGCACGCAGTCCATCCGCGACGAGCGCCACCCTCGATCCTGGCTTTGCCATGCACGCCTCCATTGCCCGTGGGCGGTCGCGCCCGGATTCCAGTGTCCCCAAGTCTAGGTCATGCATCAAAGTCCATTTATGTGACCTCACTTGACAAGTTGTCAGTCAACCGAATACGTTTCTCGCGATAGTCCGCGCTCTGCGCACTGACAACGCCGTCGAAAGGATCGCCATCACCATGGTTCGCGCAATCGAGTGGATTGATGCCGCAGCTGACTCACACATTCGCCTGATCGATCAGACGCGGCTTCCCGCCGAAGAGGTGTTCCTCGAGGTCACCAATGTCGATCTCTTGATTGACGCGATCCAGCGTCTGGCAGTGCGCGGCGCTCCTGCGCTTGGCGCCGCGGGCGGCTACGGCGTCGCGCTCGCGCTCCACGAGGCTGCGCGCGAGAACTGGAGCGAGGAGCAGCTCAGCGCCGCAATTACCGCGATCGCAGACGCACGTCCGACCGCGGTGAACCTCGCATGGGGCGCGAATCGGGTCGCTGAGTTCCGCGCGGAAGGCTTTGATCGCTGCCTCACCGAGGCACGGGCCATTGCAGCCGAGGATGAGGCCGCGAACCGCGAGCTTTCTCGCCTGGGCGCCGATTGGTTGCTTGCTCGCGTGGGCGATCGCCCGCTCCGAGCGGTGACGCACTGCAACACGGGCGCGCTCGCAACGACGGCGTGGGGCACGGCCTACGGGATTCTGCACGAGCTCCACGAGCGCGGCAAGCTTGAGCTCGTCTACGTCGATGAAACTCGTCCGCTGCTGCAGGGCACCCGCCTCACGAGCTGGGAGCTGCAGCAAGACGGCATCCCCCACCTCGTTGAGGTCGACGGTGCCGCGTCGAGCACGATCCTGCGCGGCCTGGTGGACTTCGCCGTGATCGGCGCGGATCGCATCACCGCGAATGGCGATACCGCAAACAAGGTTGGATCGGTCGCGCTGGCACTCGCGTGCGCGCGCAAGGGCATCCCGTTCGTGGTCGCCGCACCGTACTCGACCGTCGACGAGGCCACGGCCACCGGTGACGAGATCGAGATCGAGGAGCGGGGCGACGAAGAGGTGCTTGCTTTTGGCGGCGCACAGGTCGCAACGCCGGGCGTGCGCGCGTTCAACCCCGCCTTCGATGTGACCCCTCACGACATCATCTCCGCAATCGTCACCGAGCGCGGCGTCGTCGAGCCCGCCGCCACCGCGCAGCCGCTCTTCGGCGGCTAATCTTCCCGCGCACCCACCCGCAGCACCCTCACGAAAGGAACGCAACGATGCGTAAGATCACCACCGCAGCGCTCAGCGCCGCGGCCATCCTCACCCTCGGCCTCGCCGGCTGCACGCAGGGAGCCCCCGCAAGCTCGGGGAGTTCCTCCGACTCGGGGAAGGTCGCTGAGGCCACCGGCACGGCACCCGCGCCCTTCGACGCCGACGGCGTCAAGATCGCGATTGTCCAGCAGTCAGGACAGGGCGACTACTTCCAGCAGTACCTCAACGGAACCCGCCAGCAGGCAGACGCCCTCGGCGTCGATCTCTCCGTGTTCGATGCGCAGGGCGACAACGCGACGCAGGCGACCCAGCTTGACCAGGCGATCGCCTCGGGTGTCGATGGCATCATCATTCGCCACGGACTGCCCGACACCCTCTGCGAGGGCGTGAACCAGGCGCTCGACAAGGGCATCGTCGTTGCGATCTACGACGTCGAGATCCAGCAGTGCGCGCCGGAGGCGGTGCAGACCCAGCAGTCTGACGCGCTCATGGCCTCGCTCGTGCTCGATCAGATGGCGTCCGATATCGGGAAGAACGCTGAAGTCGGCTACGTCAACTACGACGGCATCGCACCGCTCGACCGCCGTGACGTGGTCTGGCAGGAGTACCTCACGAAGCAGGGCTGGGACCAGAAGTTCAAGACCGGCAACTTCACGAACTCCACTGCCACCGACTCTGCACCGATGATCACCGCCGCTGTGCAGGCGAACTCCGGCGTCAAGGCGATCTACTCCCCCTATGACGAGTTCGCGAAGGGCACGCTGACGGGCCTCGACCAGGTTCCCGGTACCGAGGACATCCTCGTGTACGGCGCCGACATCTCCACTGCAGACATCGAGCTGATGACGGCTGAGGGCAGCCGCTGGGTCGCTACCGGCGCAACCGATCCGAACGCGATCGGCGCGGCAGTGATGCGCACGCTGGCGCTCAAGATGGCCGGCGAGCTCACCGAGGACACCGTGGACTTCCCGCCCATCCTCGTGACGCAGGAGATGCTGCGCAAGAACGACATCAAGAACATGGACGATCTGCGCGCGGCCGAACCCTCGCTCAACATCTCCGAGGTGTCGAGCGCCGACTGGATCCCGGTCGTCTCCTTCTAATTCCCCGTGTGGGTGCCGGGCAGACCGCCCGGCACCCACACCTCCTCAAGGAGTTGTTGTTCCCATGCATTCGACGGAATCCGCACCGGCAGCTGCCCTGCGCCTCGTCGGGTTGACGAAAAACTTCGGCGCGAACCGCGTACTGAAGGGCGTTGACCTCGAGCTTGTTCCCGGCACCGTCACCGCGCTCCTCGGCGCGAATGGCGCCGGCAAGTCGACGCTCATCAAGATCCTCGCCGGTGTGCACCAGCAGACCGCGGGCGAGCTGCTGCTCGGCACCGAACCGGTTGACTTCGACACCCCCATGTCGGCTGCGCGCGCCGGCGTTCGCACCGTTCATCAGCGCATCGATGACGCGATCGTGCCCGGCCTGAGCGTCGCCGAAAACCTCCTCTTCGAGGAGATCGCGCTCAAAGAGGTGCGCTCGGTCGCATCTCTCCGCTCGCTCCTTCCGCGCGCGCGAGAGATCGCAGCCACCCTCGATCTTGAGTGGGACGATGCGTTCCTCCGCCAGGACGTGCACGAGCTTGGGATCGCGGATTGCCAGATGCTCCTGCTTGCGCGTGCACTGTCTACGACACCGCAGGTCCTCATCCTCGACGAGCCGACCTCGACCCTGTCCCAAAACGAGGCCGAACGTCTCTTCGCGCTCGTGACGAAGTTGCGCGACCGTGGCGTCGCGATTCTCTACGTGTCCCATCGTTTGAGCGAGATCAACGCGCTGGCCGACCGGCTTGCGGTCCTGCGCGATGGCCGCATCGTCAATGCGCAGCAGCTCCCCTTCGATCTGCAGGCCGCGGTCCGCTCAATGCTCGGCGAGGGCGTGCTCGCCGACGCTGCAGAGCTCGAAGAACTCCACGGTGGCGAGACCGTGCTGTCCGTTCGCGGGCACCGAGTCTTCCCCGAAAGCGCCCCCATCGACATCGACATCGCCGCAGGCGAGGTGACCGGGATCATCGGGCTCATCGGCGCGGGAAAGACTGAGCTAGCGGAAACAGTGTTCGGTGCACGCAAGCTCACGAGTGGCGAGATGTCGCTCGGCGATCGGCCCTTCGCCCCGAAGTCACCCAAGGCAGCGATCTCACACGGCGTGTACCTCGTGCCCGAAGACCGCGCGGCGCAGGGCATGCTGCCCGGCTGGTCGGTCATGCGCACCCTCTCGCTCCCCTTCCTCAGCGACTTCGTCCGCGGCGGAATCCTCGCCCCGGGCAAGGAACGCACCTCTGGCGCAGCGGCGATCGATCGCTTCTCCGTGGTCACCACGGGGCCCGAGCAGTCCGTCGATGCGCTCTCCGGCGGCAATCAGCAGAAGGTCATGGTTGCGCGCTGGATGCAGCGCGCGCCGCGGCTCCTCCTTCTCGATGAGCCCTTCCGCGGCGTGGATATCGGCGCGAGGCGGGTCATCTCACAGCGCGCTCGCGAGCAGGCCGCAGACGGCTCAGCTGTCGTAATGATCTGCAGCGACGTCGACGAGGTCCGAGAGATGGCCGACCGCATTGTCGTGATGGTCGAGGGCCGCATCACGCTCGACGCACGCGCCGCAGACATCAGCAATGAACAGATCATCCAGAGCATGACGGAGGTGGCCTGAGATGGCCGACACATCAGCAATTCCCGCCCCGGTGCGGATCTCGGGCGCCGACCGCGCGCGCGACATCATCGTGAAGTACGGCTTCATCGCCGTGACCGTCATCGCGTTCGTGTTCTTTGCGATCACTGAACCCGCGTTCGCAACAACCAACTCGATGTTCTCGATGCTGAAGTTCGCGTCGGTGACAGCGATCCTCGGCCTCGGCGTCATGTTCAGCATGATCGTTGGCGGCCTCGATCTGTCGATCGGCTCGGTCGCCGGCCTCAGCGTGCAGCTCGCCGCCATGACGATGGTGTTCTACAACCTCACCGCGGGCATGGCCATCACGTTCGTGCTCGTCGCCGGTGTGCTCGTCGGGTTGTTGAACGCATTCCTTATCGTGGTCTGCAAGATTCCCGATCTGCTCGCCACGCTGGGCATGATGTTCGTGATCCAGGGCGCAAAGATGATCCCGGTGTCCGGCCAGTCGGTGTCCTCCGGTATGACGCTCCCCAATGGCACTGCCGCCCCCGGCAAGTTCGATCCCGCGTTCCTGCTGATCGACCGTGGCACCGTCGGCCCGGTTCCCATCCCGGTGATCGTCATGCTCGTGCTCGTCACCGCGTGCTGGTTCATCCTCACGAAGACGTCCTGGGGTCGTATCCTCTACGCAATCGGCGCGAACCCGGAGGCCGCTCGCCTCTCAGGTATTCGCGTGGGCTTCCACCGCGGCGCCGCGTACGTCGTCTCCTCGGTGTTCGCTTCCGTCGCGGGCATCATCCTTGTTGCACGGATCGGTCAGGGCGACGTGAACGCGGGCGCCTCGAGCCTGCTTGAAGCCGTTGCTGTCGCGCTGGTGGGCACCTCCGTACTCGGCCTGAACAAGCCCAACGCGTGGGGCACCCTCCTCGGCGCGGTGCTCGTGGTCATCGTGCTCACCGGCATGACGATGATGGGCTTCGAGTACTACTACCAGGACACCGCCAAGGGCCTCGTCGTGATCATCGCGCTCCTCTTCTCCTTCACCCTGTCACGGAAGAAGGCCCGGTACACGCCGGCCACGTGACCGTGCGGCCGCCCGCCACAGCGCGGGCGGCCGCATTCCCGGTTCAGCTCTTCCCAACGAAAGGCACTCCTTATGTCTCACGAGTACACCTTCCTCGACGCCGACAACATCGCCGAGTACCTGCGGTCGCGTCCCGAGACTCACGACCGCATCGACGCGGATCGCATCGCTTCGATCCGCGAGATCGGCGACGGCAACCTCAACCTCGTCTTCCATATCCTCGATGAGGATGACCGCGGCATCATCCTGAAGCAGGCACTCCCCTACGTCCGTATGACGGGCGCAGGGTGGCCGATGACGCCGGAGCGGGCTGCGCGCGAGGCGGACTCCCTGCAGACGCACCACGCGCTCACGCCCGAGCTCGTGGTCGACGTGATCTTGTACGACCCTGAGCGGTTCATTCTCGCGCTCGAGGATCTCTCGGATCACGCCGTCTGGCGAGACGCACTCAACCGCTCGGAGCGGCACGAGGATGTGGCACGCCGCCTCGGCGAGTACGTGGCCGCGCTCGCGGTAGGCACCTCGATCCTGGGACAGGACCGGCAGCTCGTCGCCCGGCGGATCGCCGAGACGCAGAACCCGGAGCTGTGCACCATCACCGAGGACCTCGTCTTCACCGAGCCGGTATTCGATACGGGCCGCAACGAGGTACTCCCGGAGAACGCCGCGGACGCCGCCGCCCTTGCTGCAGATCCGGCATTCGCCGCGGCGATGGCCGAGGCGAAGTGGCGCTTCATGACCCAGGCTGAGGCGCTGATCCATGGCGACCTGCACACTGGTTCCGTGATGGTGCGCGGTGCAGAGGGCGCCGCCGCCGACTCAGTCAAGGTGTTCGACTCTGAGTTCGCCTTCTACGGACCCATCGCGTTTGATCTGGGGGCGCTGTTCGCAAACTACAGCTTCGCTGCCGCGCGGGCAACCGCGCTCGGCGAACACGAGCGCGCTACGTGGGCCCTGGGTCTTGTCGAAGAGACCTGGAATGCGTTCGCGGCGGAGTTCTCCGCCCGCGCCAAGACCTGGCACGAAGTACAGCTGTTCGACGCAGCATTTGCCGCGCGACGGCTCGATCGCATCCGCCGCGAGGCCATGCTCTTCGCCTCCGCAAAGATGGCGCGCCGCATCGTTGGGGCCGCCAAGGTGCGCGATATCGAGTCGCTTGAGCCGGCACTGCGCGCTCCCGCCGCGCGCTCGGTACTCGCGGCTGCACGTGCTGTCGCAGCTGGCTGGAACGACGCCGCCGAGATCACCGTATTCACCGACCTCGTGGGTGCCGAGATCCTCTCTCGGTAGTCGAATACGCAACAGGCCCGAACGAATTCGTTCGGGCCTGTTGCGTATCTCCGGTTCGTGCTGCGAATCAGCCGAGCTGGGTGATCCGGGCGACGATGTGCTCGTGGAGTTCGGTGACAGAACTCGTGGCGTCCAGCACGAGGAAGCGCTCGGGTTCGGCCGCCGCGAGCGCGAGAAACCCTTCGCGCACCGCCACGTGGAACGCCTCGGCCTCTGACTCGAGACGATCGCTCGCTCCGCCCCGCGCCTGCCGCCGTGCTGCGGCCGCCTCGGTCGGCAGGTCGAGCAGCACCGTGAGCTGTGGCCAGAGCCCGTCAACGGCCCACTCGCTGAGCTGGCGGACTTCGCCGCCGTCGAGCACGCGGCCAGCCCCCTGGTAGGCAAGCGAGGAGTCAATGTATCGATCCTGCACGACCACCGCACCGCGCTCGAGTGCGGGGCGCACCACTGTTGCGACGTGCTGGGCACGGTCTGCAGCGTAGAGGAGCGCCTCGGCGCGCGGATCGACGGCGCCGATCTCGTCGCCCCCGTGCAGCAGGAGCCTACGAATCTCCGCGCCCAGCGGCGTGCCGCCGGGCTCGCGCGTGCGCACGACCTCTCGGCCGCGCGCCACGAACCAGGCCTCCAGCAGTTCCGCCTGAGTGGTCTTTCCCGCCCCGTCACCCCCTTCGAGGGTGACGAACAGTCCGCTCGACTCGGTCACTCGCCCGCTGCCGCTGCGGCTTCGGCCGCCTTCTTCGCGGCATTCGCCTTGCGCGTCTCGGCAGCCTTCTTCGCTGCCGCGGATCGCGCCGGGTCTACCGTCTTCTCGCCACTCTTCGCGGCTGCCTTCTTTGCAGGAGCCTTCTTTGCCGCGGGCTTCTTGGCTGCGGCCTTCTTGGCGGGCGCCTTCTTCTTCGCGGGCCCCTTGGCACGCTTAATCGCAAGCAGCTCGATCGCGCGCTCGAACGTGATGTCCTCGACGCTGTCGCCGCGCGGGATCGTCGCGTTGGTCTCGCCATCGGTCACGTAGGGACCGAAGCGACCGTCGCGCACGCGCACGGGCTTGCCGCTCACGGGATCCGCGTCAAACTCCTTGAGTGCGCTCGACGCCTTGCGAGCACCGTACTTCGGCTGCGCAAAGAGTTCCTGTGCGCCGGCCAGGTCAATCGAGAAGATCGCGTCTTCGCTCGGCAGCGAACGGGTGTCCGTCCCCTTCTTCAGGTAGGCACCGTAGCGGCCGTTCTGAGCGGTGATCTCAGCACCCGACTCGGGGTCGGCCCCCACCACACGGGGCAGGTCAAGGAGCGCGGTAGCCGTCTCAAGGTCGACCGTGGCGGGGTCCATGCTCTTGAACAGCGATGCCGTGCGCGGCTTCTGTCCCTTCGGCAGCTCCTCACCCTCGTCAGGCAGCTCGGTCACGTACGGACCGAAGCGACCGTTCTTCGCGATGATGCGCTTCCCCGTGGTGGGGTGCAGACCCACCACTCGGTCCTCGGCGGGCTCTGCCTCAGCCAGCTCATGCGCCTTCTCAGGAGTGAGCTCGTCGGGAGCGAGTCCATCAGGAATGTTGACCGTGCGGGCCTTGAGCGCACCGTCCTCACCGACCTCACTCTTCTCGTCGAAGACCTCGAGGTAGGGCCCGTACTTGCCGTTACGCAGCGAAATCTCGTCGTCGATGCGGATCGTATTGATCGCGCGCGCGTCGATCTCGCCGAGGTTATCGACCACACCGCGCAGACCGGGGTGTGAGTCCGTGCCGAAGTAGAACTCGCCGAGCCACTTGCTGCGGTCGGTCTCGCCGGCAGCAATGCGGTCGAGGTCGTTTTCCATCTCGGCGGTGAAGTCGTAGTTCACGAGCGCGCTGAAGTGCTCCTCCAACAGTCGTACAACGGAGAAGGCGATCCAGCTCGGAACGAGCGCCTGGCCCTTCTTCGTGACGTAGCCGCGATCCATGATCGTGCTGATGATCGCCGCGTACGTCGACGGACGGCCGATGCCGAGCTCCTCGAGCCGCTTCGTGAGGCTCGCCTCGGTGTAGCGGGGCGGCGGGCTCGTCTCGTGGCCCTTTGCTTCGGGATCAGTCACGGCAAGCTGCTGGCCGGAGCTCAGCTGCGGGAGCGAAACGTTCTGCTCGGTGTCGCCGCGCTTCTCGTCGCGACCCTCCTCGTAGGCCAGCAGGAAGCCGGGGAAGGTGATGACGGTACCGCTCGCGGTGAACTCAACGGTGGTGGGCGCCGAACGGTCGGCCTCCGTCACCTGAGCTTCGAGGGTCACGGTATCGGTGGAGCCCTTGGCGTCGGCCATCTGACTCGCGACCGTGCGCTTCCAGATCAACTCGTAGAGCGCGTGCTCGCCCTGGGTGAGCTTTCCCTTGAGGTCGCTGGGCCGCTGGAACGCGTCGCCGGCGGGGCGGATGGCCTCGTGCGCTTCCTGCGCACCCTTCGCCTTGCCCGTGTACACGCGGGGCTTCTCGGGGAGCGTCTGCGCGCCGTAGAGCTCGGCGGCCTGCGTGCGTGCGGCCTGGATCGCCTGCTTCGAAAGCGTCGGCGAGTCGGTTCGCATATAAGTGATGTAGCCGTTCTCATACAACGACTGCGCGAACGACATGGTCTGGCGCGAGCTGTACCGCAGTTTGCGCGAGGCCTCCTGCTGCAGCGTCGACGTGGTGAACGGTGCTGCGGGACGTCGGGTGTGCGGCTTCGTCTCTACAGAGCGCACACTCGCGGGGGTGTCCGCAGTGATGAGCGCGGCGAGCGCCTCTGCGCGGGCCTGCGCCAGGGGTACTGCCCCGGCCTTGGCGGCCTTCTCCGTGAGTTTGCCGTCGTCGCCGAAGTCGCCGCCGGTAGCAAGACGCTGACCGTCGAGGCGTACGAGGCGTGCGGCGAACGCGGTGCTGTCCGGGGCGTCAGCTGCCGGGTGGAACGTCGCGGTGAGGTCCCAGTACTCGGCCGCGCGGAACGCCTGGCGCTCACGCTCGCGGTCGACCACCAGACGGGTGGCCGCGGACTGGACACGGCCAGCAGAGAGCTTCGGTGCGACCTTGCGCCACAGCACGGGGGAAATGTCGTACCCGTATAGGCGGTCGAGGATGCGACGGGTCTCCTGTGCATCGACCAGCGCAGTGTCGAGGTCGCGGGTGTTCTGCTTAGCCTGCTCGATCGCTTCCTGCGTGATCTCGTGGAAGACCATCCGGCGCACAGGAACCTTGGGCTTGAGGACTTCCAGGAGGTGCCAGGCAATTGCCTCTCCCTCCCGGTCCTCATCGGTTGCGAGCCAGACTTCGTCGGCTCCCTTCAGAGCTCGCTTGAGCTCGGAGACCGTCTTTTTCTTGTTGTCGTTCACGACGTAGTACGGCGCGAAATCGTTCTCAACGTCAACGGCGAACTTCCCGAACGGGCCCTTCTTGAGCTCGGCGGGGAGCTCGGACGGTTCGGCGAGGTCGCGGACATGCCCGACGGACGCGATGACCTCATAGTCGTCGCCCAGATAGCCACCAATCGTCTTCGCCTTGGTCGGCGACTCGACGATCACAAGTTTCTTCGTACCCGCCACGGGGTCTCCTTCATTGCTTCGAGTTCAGGACGGACGGAACCGCCACTGCCACTCAGGGTTCTGCTTCGAAACGATACACAGGATTACCCGTGAACCCGGCATCGATCGAGGCAGTGTGTCTCCTCTCTATTATGGGGCCACACTTTTTGCAGCGTTCTCGGCCTCCGTTTTGCCTCGATCATTACGGCGCTCCCAGGAGCTCAAACGGATTGATGTCCGGGTAGGCGTTGCGCTGTGTGGATGCGATCGTGAAGTGGCTGTGCGGGCCCGACGTGCAGCCGCTCATTCCCGCCCGGGCGACGGGCTGACCCGCTCGAACTGGCGTGCCCGCCGCGATGCCGAGTGCGGCGGCGGACCCGGGCGCGATGTGGTTATGGGAGCTGAATCGCGGTTGGCCACCATCATCGTGCCGGATGATGACCGCGTGGTTTGGCCCCCTCCACCACTCTGGCCGAGCCTGGCACGCCGCGGGCACAGGCCCTTCGTCTGCTCCGGCCCACACGACAATGCCACTGCGTGGGGCCAGGAGCGCACCGCCGGCGGGCACGTCGAGATCGATCGCGAATCCGTCATGCAGCCCCTGTGTGATGCCCCGCCCGACTGCTGGCCAAACCCAGCCGCCGGTTTCGCCAACGGTGTCCGGGCCTGGGGGCGCCGCACGGGCCCTGCCGGTGACCGCGCCGAGGCGAGCACTCAACTCAATCTCGACCCGCGCTTCTCCGCGTGCCGGATCGACCTCGCAGCGAGAGGCGCGTGCCCCCTGCGCGTCCGCGACCACGTCCGCCAGTTCGCACGGTGCCGCATCCACCCACCCGCTCGCCGCATCGGCTGCGGCGAGCGCTGCGGCATCGGCGATTGCAGAGGCGCGCTGCTGCGCCTCCAGGTGGCTCGCAGCCGCAAGTACCGGGAGTCCCAGGCAGAGCGCTGCAACCGCGCAGGCGAACGCGGCGGGGGCGCTCATCGCTCGTCCCCGAGCCTCGCAGCGCACGACTCCGCACGCACACTCACCGCGCGGAGGAGCCCACCTGCCGGGGCTGAGCTCAGTGCGACGCAGTGCAGCACGCCGCGCTCTTCCCGCGCGACATCCACCCCGCGCGCGAGCAATTTCTCGATACCGCCCGCCGCGGCAGTGTCGCCCCGTGCCTCGGCACGGGCGAGTTCGCCGGCTTGCGCGACGAGACTGATGCGGTGGGCGGAGACCACGGTGCCGCCGATGACGAGCCCGAGCACCGCAATCACCACAGGCAGCACGATCGCAAACTCGGCGGTGGCTGCTCCGCGGTCCTCGCGGAGCAGCCTGCCACACAAACTATTCGCTGGAGCCGAGCGCATTCTCGACGAGCTCCACCAGCATGCCGCGAATCTCCGCGGATTGCATGATCGCGACAAGCAACCCTGCGAACGCGACCGCCGCGAGAATGACGATCGCGTATTCCGCGGTCACGGCCCCGTGTTCCTCCCGCATGAAGCGGCGCAAGCGACCTGCGGCACGTTCGCCGGCTTGCGGGTGAGCACCCGTGTCTGTTGCAGACTGCACCACGGGTTTGGGGCCAGCGGGGCGTGCAGCGGTGTCCGGCGAACTGCCTCCGCGTTCGTTTTGGCTCGGCAGATACGCGAGGGGGCGCCGCGCTTCGCGGTCTCCCTGCGCGGGGTGCGCCCTGAATGCGCTCGCACGCGCTGCAGCGTCCGAGCGCGCGTGCCGCTGACGCGGTGAGTCGACACGTGCTCCGGCACCTCGGCCGAGAGCTGGTCGCGCGGGCGCACCTGCGGCGCGGGCGGGGATGAGTTGGAATCGGGTATCCATGAGGGTCCTTTCTCACGCACGGCCCGGCGCGTGCCGGTGTCTCAATCCTCCGCGCCGCGGTCCCCGAGGGGCAGCCTGTGCGGAGTTCTGTGGACGAAAGCCGGACGCTTCTCAGCCGCTCTCGAACTGTGGGCGGGGGTCCGCCGGCCTTCTGTTCAGAGTCCCCGCAGCATGGCCAGGATGACCGGGGCGACTCCCACAGCGATGAACGCTGGGAGCACGCAGATGCCGAGCGGCAGCAGGATCTGCACGCCGAACCGCTCAGCCTCTCGCTCGAGCTCTGCGGCAGCACGCACCCGCGCCGCCCGTGCCTCGGCAAGCAGGAGCGGGCGCAGCGCAGCACCGGTTCCGACCGCTGTCTCAACGACGGTGTCGAGCAGCTCGCCCCGGCAGAGCCGCCACAGCGGAACCCACTCCGCTCCCGCACCGTCGACGGCATCGGCGGTGCGGAGCCGAGCCAACGCCGGCGCCGCACCGCCGCCGAGCGCCACCCACATGAGCTCGCACTCGAGCCCTGTCACGGTGTCGCTGCGTTCAACACGACGCTGGAGCGCCCGGGTCCACGCGACGCCAACGCCGAGCAGTGCCGCGCCTCCGAGGAGCAGGAAGACGCCCGGCCCGGTCATCAGGATCGGGATCGGATTGAACCCCAGGACCGCGCCGAGCCCAAAGGCCAGCGCAGGGAGCACGAGCACGAGGCGCACCGTCGCGCGCGGGCCGGCGTGGAGTACCGCTCGCCGCTCTGCCAGCCGTTCGAGCTCGCGGCAGGCCGCTGAGATTCGTTCGAGCACGGGGGCGAGCGGCGCACCGCTCTGTTCGCCCAGCAGCCAAGCCGCTGCCAGCACTCGCCACGGAGCCTGCGGTTGAGCTGCAAGCGCCGCAGCGACATCGCGACCGCCATCAATCTCACGCGCCACCGCCGCCGCGGCACGCGAGACTCGGGAGGAACTCGCACCCGCCTGCTCCGCAGGCTCTCGAGCGTCGCGGGCTGTGACACTCGCCCGGTGCGGGGCTTCAGTTGCGAGCGTGTGCCAGATTTCCCCAGCGGCGACGCCCCCGCGCAGGAGTGCTGCTGCGCGAGAGCTGAGCGCGGCGATTTCACCCGCACCCGCACCCGCACCCGGATCACGCCGCACGGCGCCCCCGCTCACGCCGCCCCTCAAGCTCAACAATTTCCAGGGTGCCGCCTCTGCCAAGTGACAAGCCGGCCAGCGCGGCGACCCGCGGCACACCCCGATCCCGAACGAGATGGACCACCAGGTCGATCGCGGCGACGGCCTGCCGCGCCAACGCGTCGGCGGACAGGCCAGCGAGCGCGCCGAGGGCCTCCAGCCGCGCGGGTACCTCGTGGATCTTGCTCGCGTGCAATGTGCCCGCGCCCCCGTCATGGCCGGTGTTCAGCGCCGCAAGCAGTGTGGCGAGTTCAGCCCCGCGGCACTCACCGAGCACGATCCGGTCCGGGCGCATCCGCAGCGCCTCACGGAGTAGCTCATCGAGGCTGATGCGGCCCACGCCCTCCGCGCTGTCTGGGCGCGACTCCAGTGCCACGACGTGGGGGTGGCGCAGGCGCAGTTCGGCCAGATCCTCAATCGTGATGATGCGCTCTCGCGGATGCGCTAGGTCGAGGAGAGCCGCGAGAACGGTGGTCTTCCCGCTCCCCGTTGCCCCGGTGAGGAGTATGTTCTGCCGTTCGCACACTGCACGACGCAGCACCGCGTCCGTCGCGACGCCGCAGAGGCCCGCACCGACAAGCTCCGGGTAGCTCAGCGGGCCGATGGTGGGCACACGGATCGATACCGCCGCGCCGGCCACGGCAACGGGTGGAATCACTGCGTGCACGCGGATTCCGTCGCCCATGCGCACATCCGCGGACGGGCGCAGCTCATCGAGGTGCCGGCCGCCCGCAGCGATGAGGGCGGTCGCGAGTTGGTGCACGGCCGCGGGGCGGGCTTGCCAGCCTGGTACAGCGCGTGGCCCCGAGCCCTCATCGAGCCAGAGCCTCGCGACTCCGCCAGCAACCTGCACCAGGAGATCGCGAAGCGCTGGGCGGTCGAGGAGCGGCAGCAGCCCGCCCAGCGCGCGACGCGCCGACAACGGAAGTCGCTCGGTCCGCGGACCACGCGGCGCGTCTGGCGCGAGCAGCGGCGTCGCCACCGCGTTTGGCGGACGCTCGGGCGAGGGCGAAGCACGCGGCGCACTCGGGCCGAAAATCCAAGCGGGAGCGGGGGAACGAGTCATCTCAGCAGTCAAGCCTCAGCCGGCACGAGTGCCCGGAACGCGATCCAAATGTGGACAAATCCGCTGATCCGGCTCCCTCCTTCCGGATGTGGGCGGGTCTCGATCCGGGGTATAACCTGAGGGAGCATTCAGCGTCCCCTGCGTGCGTGCACCGCACGGGACGGCTTCACTTTCGACACGGATAAGGGCGTCCATGACTGATCAGCACGGCACTATCGAGAGCCACCCCCTGCAGAATGCCGATGGCACCGAAACGTTCCCGCCGAGCCCCGAGTTCGCGGCCCAGGCCAACCTCTCCGACTCCTCGGTCTACTGGCGCGCAGCGCAGGACCCTGAGGCGTACTGGGCCGAACAGGCCGAACAACTCCGCTGGACCAAGCCGTTCACGGAGATCCTCGACTGGACCAACCCGCCCTTCGCGAAGTGGTTTGCGGACGGCGAGCTGAACGTCGCGGAGAACTGCCTCGACCGCCACGTTGCGGCGGGCCTCGGCGACCGGATCGCGATTCACTTCGAGGGCGAGCCCGGCGACACCCGGAGCCTCAGCTACGCCGAACTCACCCACGAGGTCAAACGCGCAGCGAACATGCTCACGAGCCTCGGCGTTGAGGCGGGCGATCGCGTTGCGATTTACATGCCCATGATCCCCGAGACCATCATCGCGATGCTCGCGGTCGTGCGTCTCGGCGCGGCGCACTCCGTGGTGTTCGGCGGCTTCAGCGCCGACAGCCTGCGTGCCCGCATCGACGATGCCGAGGCCGAGCTCGTCATTACCGCTGACGGCGGATATCGCAAGGGCCGCGTCTCCGCGCTCAAGCCCACCGTCGACGATGCACTCGCGCTCCACGGCGGCGGCAGCACCGCAAAGAAGGTGCTCGTGGTGCAGCGCACGAAGAACGACGTCGTGATGGAGCCCGGCCGCGACCTGTGGTGGCACGAGGAGATCACCGCGTTCGACGGCGAGCACACCCCGCAGGGCTTCCCCGCGGAGAACCCGCTGTTCATCCTGTACACCTCGGGCACAACGGGGAAGCCCAAGGGCATCCTCCACACCTCGGGCGGCTACCTCACGCAGGCAAGCACCACGCACCGCAACGTGTTCGATCTGAAGCCGGAAACCGACGTGTACTGGTGCACGGCCGACATCGGCTGGATCACCGGGCACAGCTACGTGGTCTACGGCCCCCTCGCGAACGGCGCGACGCAGGTCATCTACGAGGGCACCCCCGAGACGCCCGACTGGGGTCGCTGGTGGTCGATCATCCAGAAGTACGGCGTGACGATCTTCTACACGGCACCGACTGCGATCCGCGCCTGCATGAAGGTGGGCCGCCAGGTTCCCGAGCAGTATGACCTTTCGAGCATTCGCCTGCTCGGCTCGGTCGGCGAACCGATCAACCCCGAGGCATGGCGCTGGTACCACGAGGTCATTGGCGCAGGGAAAGCTCCCATCGTCGATACCTGGTGGCAGACGGAGACGGGCGCGCTGATGATCTCACCGCTGCCCGGCATCACGAGCCTGAAGCCCGGCAGCGCACAGACACCGCTCCCCGGAATCTCGGCCGCCGTACTCAACGAGGCGGGCGAGCCCGTCAAGAACGGACAGGGTGGGCTGCTCGTCATCCGCCGCCCCTGGCCGTCAATGGTGCGCGGCATCTGGGGCGATCCCCAGCGGTTCGTCGACACGTACTGGTCGAAGTTCGACAACCAGTACTTTGCCGGCGACGGCGCCCGGCTCGACGAGGACGGCGACATCTGGCTGCTCGGCCGAGTCGACGATGTGATGAACGTCTCGGGGCACCGCCTCTCCACCGCGGAGATCGAGTCTGCACTCGTCGAGCATCACGCCGTCGCCGAGTCGGCGGTCGTGGGCGCGGACGATGAGACCACCGGCCAGGCCGTCGTGGCGTTCGTCATCCTCAAGTCGCAGCAGACCCTGCTCGCCGCGGAGGACGCAGAGGTCGAACTCAAGAAGCATGTCGCCGCGCAGATCGGCGCAATCGCGCGGCCCCGCCAGGTGTTCATCGTGAACGAGCTGCCGAAGACGCGCTCGGGCAAGATCATGCGCCGCCTGCTCAAAGACGCCGCCGAGGGCCGTGAGGTGGGCGACACCACAACGCTCGCCGACACGGCAGTGATGCAGACCATCTCCGCCCGCGTCCGCGAGGAGCGCGCCGCGAAGTAGTACTCAAGCGTGGGAAAACAGAAATCTCGGAGCCATTCCTAGGATTGGCTCCGAGATTTCTGTTTTCTCCGTGCGCGGGAGAGTGCGAGCAGGTTAGTCCTCGATCTTGAAGACGAACTCGATCTCAACGGGGGCGTCGAGCGGCAGTACGGCAACGCCGACGGCTGAGCGAACGTGGATGCCCAGGTCACCGAAGACGCGGCCTAGGAACACGGAGGCGCCGTTGGCGACGCTCGGCTGGCCCGTAAACGCGGGATCCGACGCGACGAATGCCGTTACCTTGACGACCTGCGAGATGCGATCAAGCGAGCCCACGACACCGCGCACCGCTGCGAGTGCGTTCAGCGCGCAGAGCTGCGCGAGCTCCTCCGCACGCTCGGGCGATACGAGGCCCTCGCCCACTCCGACCTTGCCGGTCTCGGGCAGCTTGCCATCAACGAAGGGCAGCTGACCGGCGGTGTACACGTAGTTGCCGTCGCGCAGCGCGGGCACGTACGCGGCGACCGCGGCGGCCACCTCGGGGATCTCGAAGCCGAGCTCGCTCAGGCGGTCTTCAATTACTGACGACATGGATTAGGCCTTCTTCCTCTTCAGATACGCGACGTTCCCGCCGGCCGGTCCCTCAATGATCTGGACGAGTTCCCAGCCCTGCCCACCCCAGTTGTTGAGGATCTGGGCCTCATTGTGCAGGAGCAGGGGCGTCACGAAGTACTCCCACTGCGTCGTTTCGGTCACTTCACTCACGTTCGGATCTCCCTCAGAAAGCGGCCGGATCGGGTCCGGATCGGTCGTGCGCGCGCAGCTCAAGATCACCACGGCGTTCGCGGATTTTCAGCTACGTCGCATACGCTTACATCTTATGACCCGACAGACACCCCAGTCCTCGCGCGTGCGCTCAATGAAGCCGCGCAGTGCGGGCGGAGCCCTCGGAGGCATTCTCGGCGCAGTCGCGATGAGCGCGATCGCGGGAGTGCTCGTCACCGCAGCAGTTACGCCCGTCGTCGCCTTGAGCGGCACCGCGGCGAACTCCGCGATCGAGATTTTCGACAATCTCCCGGCACACTTGGATCCGGGCCGCCTCGCGGAGCCGTCAACGATCCTGGCAAAGGATGCGGCCGGCAATGACCACAAGCTCGCTGAGTTCTACGATCAGGATCGCGAGACGGTCGCGTGGGATCAGGTCTCACAGTTCGTGAAGGATGCCGCGGTGGCCGAGGAGGATCCGCGCTTCTACACGCACGGCGGCGTCGACGTGCTCGCCACGGGCCGTGCCGTGCTGCAGAACGCAGCGGGCCAGAACCTCTCAGGCGCATCGACCATCACGATGCAGTATGTCCGCAACGTCCTCATTCAGGAGGCGCTCGCGATTCCTGACAAGGCAGAGCAGGATGCCGCCTACGAAGAGGCGATGAAGCAGGACATGGATCGCAAGCTCAAAGAGATGAAGTACGCGATCAGCATCGAGAAGAAGTTCCCGAAGGACGAGATTCTGCTCGGGTACCTCAACATTGCGCTGTTCGGCCGCACGATCTACGGCATCGAGTCGGCCGCGCACTACTACTACGGCACCTCGGCGAAGGATGTCACCCTCGCACAGGCTGCAAGCCTCGTCGCGATCGTGAACAACCCCGGCCACCTGCAGATCGACGTGCCCGAGAACATTCCCGCGAACAAGGAGCGGCGCGACAAGATTCTCGGCAGCATGCTGAAGCATGGCAAGATCACGCAGGCACAGTACGACGAGGCTGTGGCCACCGAGGTCGAGCCGAAGATCACGCCGCGCGTTGCCGGCTGTGTCGTCGCTGAGCAGAACTACGGCCTCGGTCACTTCTGCGACTACGTGCAGCGCTACATCAAGCAGGATCCGAACTTTGGCGATTCGCCCGCAGAGCGCGAGTTCAACTTCAGCCGCGGCGGGTACCAGATCTACACGACGATCGACCTCGACATGCAGCGCGCCGGCGTCGACGCGACACACGCGACCGTGCCCGCTCAGATGGATGGCATCAATGTAGGTTCGGCCTCGAGCAGCGTTGAGGTGAACACGGGCCGTGTGCTCTCGATGGTGCAGAACCGTCCGTTCAGCAACGACCCGAACGTGCTGGACAACAACAAGGACTACACGGCGATCAACTACAACACCGACTATGAGTACGGTGGCTCGAGCGGGTTCCAGGTCGGCTCGACCTTCAAGCCCGTGACGCTCGCGCAGTGGATCCAGACCGGGCACTCGGTGCGCGACATCGTGAACGTGAACGCGCGCACGGTGGACGAGTCGTCGATCCAGGCCTCCTGTATGCCCGACGGCGTGTATGGCTTCGGCTCGTTCACCTTCCAGAACGACAACAACCTCACGCGCGGCAACCAGACCGTGCTCACCGCGATCGCGCAGTCGGTGAACGGCGGCCTCGTGTCGATGCAGCAGAAGATGGATCTCTGCGGCACCTTCGAGACCGCGAAGAAGCTCGGTCTGCACCGCGCAGCACCGCAGACGAACAAGGATCTGCCGACATACGACACCACCGAGCTCAGCATGGTGCCGTCAAATGTCTACGGCGGTATCGACGAGATGGCGCCCATCACGATGGCCGCGGCCTACGGTGCGTTCGCCGGTAACGGCACCGTCTGCACGCCCGTGCCGATCGACTCGATCGTTGGGCCCGACGGCGAGCAGGTACCGTTCACGAAGAGCAAGTGCACCGAGGCGCTCTCCCCCGAGGTCGCCGCGGGTGTCGCGTACGCACTGCAGTACACAGTGGAGAACGGGCTCGCGAAGCACGCCCGTTCTGAGTACGGGGTTCCGCACCTCGCGAAGACCGGCACGACCGATGACATCGTCGACAACTGGACGGTGGGCGGCAGCAGCAAGGTCACCACGGCGACCTGGGTGGGTAACGCCGGGCCGATTCAGCTGGGCGACGGCACCTGGACGCGCGTGTCCACGCAGCCGTTTGGCAACCTCATGTACGCAGACCAGTACATCTTCCCGCAGATCATGAATGCGGCGGATGCCCGCTACGGCGGCGATCCCTTCCCCGAGCCCTCGGCCACCGCGATCCAGCAGACGATGGTGCAGGTGCCCGACGTGAAGGGCAAGTCCTTCGACGAGGCCGTTGGCATGCTGACCCAGCTCGGCTTCAACGTGGCAGACGGCGGCGAGGTCGATTCCTCGGTGGGCAAGGGCCTTGCGGCCTCCTCGAGCCCCGCGGCAGGCGAGCAGGTGGGCCTCGGCTCCGGCGTGACCGTCTACCGCAGCAACGGCGAAGCGGCGAAGGTGCCGGGCGACCTCGGCGGCAAGAGCGGCGACGACGCAAAGTCTGCGCTCTCGAGCGCCGGCTTCGGCAACGTCGACTTCACCTGTGAGGACGGCGGCAAGCCAGACCCGAAGAAGGACAAGGTCGTCTCGGTGAGCCCGGACGGTGGCTCGGATGCCAAGACGAGCGGCAAGGTCACGCTGACCCTGTCCTGCAAGGCAAAGAACTAGCCCGGATGGCACGCACCGTCCGTCCTGCTGCGGTCGCTCTCGGAGCGGCCGCAGCAGGGGTGACCCTCTGGGCGACCGTGATCGAGCGTCAGCTCTTCACCGTGCGGCGGCACACGCTGCCGATCCTGCCGGAGGGCGCGGCCCCGATCCGGATCCTGCAGCTCTCCGATCTGCACCTCGCGCCGTGGCAGAGCCGCAAGATCGACTGGGTGCGCTCGCTCGCCGAGCTGCGCCCCGACCTCGTCGTGCTGACCGGTGATCTCATGGGGCACCTGGAGGCGCGACACGCGCTGATCCACGCACTGCGCCCGCTCGCTGAGCAGGCGCCCACCGTCTTTGTGCACGGCTCGAACGACTACTACGGGCCGCGCTTCAAGAACCCGGTGAAGTACCTGCTCGAGCCGAGCCGTTTGAGCACCCGGGTGCCCGATATCGACAACGTGGCGCTCACCGCCGGGCTCGAGGGCCTGGGTGCAATCAATCTCAACAACACCGCGGCGCGGCTCGAGGTGCAGGGCACCACGCTCGATCTGCTGGGCCTCAACGATCCGCACATTCGCTACGACGATGTCGCGGCGATGCGCGCGGAGCTCGAGGCGCTTCCCGCGGCGCAGGCGCAGCCTGTGCGTCTCGGTGTGGTGCACGCACCCTACCAGGAGGCCCTGGGCGAGCTTCTGCGCGACGAAACCGCACTTATCCTGGCCGGGCACACCCACGGCGGGCAAGTGCGTGTGCCGGGCGTTGGGGCGATGACGTCCAACTGCGATCTGCCGACCACGCAGGCTCGCGGCCTGAGCGTGTGGCACGATGCGCACCGCGCTGCCTTCCTCAACGTCAGCGCGGGCCTGGGCAACTCGATCTACGCCCCCGTGCGCTTCGCCTGCCGTCCGGAGGCATCGCTCCTCACCCTTGAGGCCGCGGTGTAGGCTCGCGTCGGTACAGACGCAGAAGGGGTGGGACTCACTGAGTCCCACCCCTTCTCGCGTCTGTGCCGCTTCTGTACCGTTAGGCTGCGAGCATCTTCGCCGCGACAAGCTCGGCGATCTGCACAGCGTTCAGGGCTGCGCCCTTGCGGAGGTTGTCGTTCGAGATGAAGAGCGCGAGACCGCGCCCCTCCGGTGCCGACTGGTCCTCGCGGATCCGTCCCACAAAGGAGGGGTCCTGGCCAGCTGCCTCAAGCGGGGTCGGCACATCGCTCAGAGCGACGCCCGGAGCTGCGGCGAGCACCTCACGCGCGCGATCCGCGCTGATGGGGTTCGCGAACTCGGCGTTGATGGACAGCGAGTGTCCGGTGAACACCGGCACGCGCACGCAGGTACCGGCGACGCGGAGCTCGGGCAGGCCGAGGATCTTGCGGCTCTCGTTGCGGAGCTTCTTCTCCTCGTCGGTCTCGCCCTCGCCGTCCTCGACGATCGAGCCGGCAAGCGGCAGCACGTCGAAGGCGATCGTCTTTGTGTACACCTCGGGGGCGGGGAAGGTGACAGCCGAGCCATCGTGCACGAGATCTTCAAGCTTGCCGGACTCGACCGCAGCTGCGGCCTGCCCTGCGAGCTCCTTCGCGCCGACAAGGCCCGAGCCGGAGACCGCCTGGAAGGTGGTCACTACGAGACGCTCCAGGCCGGCCTCGGCGTGCAGCGCCTGCATCACCGGCATTGCGGCCATGGTGGTGCAGTTGGGGTTCGCGATGATGCCCTTCGGGGCATTGTCGATCTCCTGCGGGTTGACCTCGCTCACGATGAGCGGAACCTCGGGGTCGAGGCGCCATGCGCTCGAGTTATCGATCACGAGCGCACCGGCCGCCGCAAACTCGGGGGCGTAGCGCTTCGACGCCGTACCACCCGCGGAAAAGAGCGCGACATCGATCCCACTCTTGTCGGCAGTGTCGACGTCTTCAACGGTGATCTGCTCGCCACGGAACTCGAGCACGGTGCCCGCGGAGCGAGCGCTCGAGAAGAAGCGCACGGAAGCGATGGGGAAGTTGCGCTCCACGAGCAGGCGGCGCATCACTGCGCCCACCTGGCCGGTCGCGCCGACAACTGCGAGGCTGAGCCCCTGCTGATCAGACATGTCTGGTCCTGTTCTGGTGGAAGTGGTGGGGTCTAGCGGCCGGTGCCGGCGTAGACCGTCGCGTCGGTGTCGGAGTCGAGCCCGAACGCGGTGTGGAGGACACGCACGGCCTGATCCATCAGGTCTGCGCGCGTCACAACGGAGATTCGGATCTCGGAGGTGGAGATCATCTCGATGTTGATGCCGGCTTCGAACAGCGTGCGGAAGAGCTGCGCGGATACGCCGGTGCTCGTACGCATGCCAGCGCCAACGACAGCGACCTTTGCAATCTGATCGTCGTACTGCAGGTTCTCGAATTCGAGCGACTCGCGCTCGGCTTCGAGGGCCTCAATGACGCGACGGCCGTCGCCCACCGGAACGGTGAAGGAGATATCCGTGCGGTTCGTGTCCGCAGCGGAGACGTTCTGCACGATCATGTCGATGTTCGCGTTCGTCTTCGCGACGATCTCGAAAATCTGCGCGGCCTTCCCTGGGACGTCTGGAACGCCACCGACCGTGACCTTCGCCTCGTCCTTCTCGGCTGCGATACCAGTGATGACCGGCTCTTCCACCTGTTCTCCCTTCGGATGCCCCTTTGCGGGGTCGTAGACGATGGTGCCCGGCGCGTTGCTGAACGACGAGCGGACGTGCAGTGCGACGCCGTGGCGGCGCGCGTACTCAACAGCGCGGAGGTGGAGCACCTTGGCGCCGGACGCGGCGAGCTCGAGCATCTCCTCCGCGGTAATTGCATCAATCTTGCGGGCCTTCGACACCACACGCGGGTCAGTCGTGAACACGCCGTCAACGTCGGTGTAGATCTCGCACATGTCGGCACCGAGGGCGGCTGCGAGTGCAACGGCGGTCGTGTCCGAGCCGCCGCGGCCGAGCGTCGTGATGTCGCGCGAGGTACGGCTGAAGCCTTGGAAGCCCGCAACGATGGCGACGGCGCCCTGGTCGAGCGCTTCGCGCACGCGGCCGGGGGTGACATCGACGATCTTCGCGGAGCCGTGCTCCGAGGTGGTGATCATGCCGGCCTGGCTGCCGGTGAACGACAGCGCCTCGAGGCCCATGCCCTTAATGGTCATCGCGAGGAGCGCCATCGAGATGCGCTCGCCTGCGGTGAGCAGCATATCCAGCTCACGGGGTGCGGGGATCGGGGTGCACTCTGCGGCGAGATCGAGCAGTTCGTCAGTGGTGTCGCCCATAGCGCTGACTGCGACGACTACGTCGTTGCCAGCACGGCGGGTATCGACGATCCGCTTCGCGACGCGCTTAATGCTCTCCGCATCGGCAACCGACGAGCCCCCGAACTTCTGCACGATCAATGCCACGCGGGTTCCTCCTCAAATGCGAACGCGAGAGGCCAGTCTATCGCGAAGCGTATGTCTGACCGGTCAGCCCGCCATTCTCCGCGGAGTTCTCGGCTTCATCGGAGGTAATGTGCGCTTTCGCACCGCATTTCCGGAATTCTCCGAAGAAGCGGTGCGAAAGGAGTTGGAGCTGCGTTGGAGTGGGCTATTCGACCCGTCGACGCCCCTCGAACGCGCGGCCGAGCGTCACCTCGTCAGCGAACTCGAGGTCACCGCCGACGGGAAGGCCGGAGGCAAGGCGCGACACTGGCACTTCGATACTCGTCAGGAGGCGCGAGAGGTAGGCCGCGGTTGCCTCGCCTTCCAGGTTCGGGTCGGTGGCGATAATGACTTCGCGGATTTCTGCGGCCCCGAGTCGGCGCATGAGCGCGGGGATCGCGAGGTCGTCGGGCCCGATGCCGTCAATCGGGCTGATGGCGCCGCCCAGCACGTGGTAGACGCCGCGGAACTGGCGGGTACGCTCGATCGCCACGACGTCCTTCGGCTCTTCGACCACGCAAATAAGCGTGTGGTCGCGGCGGGGATCGCGGCAGATCGAGCATTCCTCTTGCTCCGTGATGTTGCCGCAGACCGCGCAGAAGCGAACCTTCTCGCGCACCTCGGTGAGCAGCTCCGCGAGGCGGGAAACGTCGAAGTGTTGGGTCTGCAGGATGTGGAACGCGATGCGCTGCGCCGACTTCGGGCCGATGCCGGGGAGGCGGCCGAACTCGTCGATCAGGTCTTGGACGATTCCGTCGTACACGGTGGGTACCTCCTCGGTGTGCGGCGCGGGGTGTCGCGGTGCGTGCACATCGTGCAACGCGCTTCAGTGTAGGGCGTTAGTGGCCGGGGAGCGGGCGTTCTTCAACGAATCGCGCACCGAGCACCTCACGCACCACGGCCTCGCCGTAGCGGGTGAACGCGGGGGCGGAGCGCTTCGTGTCAACAGCGTCCTCAGTAGTCGCCGGCTTCGGCACAGCGGCGGCACTCGGCTGCTGGGGGCTCTGTGCCGGAGCAGCCGCAGGAGCCGCGGGCGTGCTGGCCTGCGGCGCGGGGGTGCTGGCCGGGGCTGGAGCAGCTGCTGGTGCCGCAGAGGTGGCTGACCGCCCGTACGGGTCACCGTACGCGTCCTCGTACTCATCGCTGGGTGCGGCATCGGCGTCCCCGTAGGGGTCGCTGCCGGCATACGGGTCGCTCGGGATCGCGGTCCCCTGCTGCGGCTCGGCGCCGGCTGGCCCGGCAACGGGTACTGGCGCTGAGGGCGCGGGCGGGGCCGCAGGTGCAGGGTGCTCGGCGGCAGGGTGCTCGGCGGCAGGGGCCTCCGGCGCAGACTTGGTCGTTGCAGGTTCGGCCGGAATCTCGGCCGGAGCCGGTGCCGGAGTCTCCTCCGGAGTCGGTTCTGGGCGCACGACAGGCGCAGCATCCTGCGGTGTGGGCGCGGGCGCAGACTCAGGCGCCTCCGGAACCGGGTCGGCCCAGGCGGGAGCCGCGAGCGCGGGCCCGAGACCGTTCAGCCGCGCGGCTGCCCGGGCAACGGGGTCGTGCGCATCCGGTGTGGTGTTTCGCGCGGCGTTCGGTGCGTGATCGGCGGGTGGTCCCGCTCGATGAGGCTCCTCTGCGTCGCCCTCGGTCTGAGGCTCGCGCGCCACGTTGGGTGCGGCCGGGCCGCTCCCTGGAGCCACGCGCGTCGGCTTGTACTTCACGCTGATGCCCACGGCGGACAGGATCGTCTCGCGGAGCGGACCGGCACCTGCCGTCTTGAACGCCGCGAGGTCGGACTCGGACGTGAGCCCCACGGTCAGCACATCGCCGTCGAGCGCGACGGGAACGACGGGCGACACCGCGTTCCACGCATCGCGGTCGGCTTCAAGGATCTCTTCGAGCAGATCAGGCCAGAGCTCAAGGAGGTCTTCGAAGCCCGGGGCGTCAGCGGTCTCGTCTGCAGCTGCGTCAGCCGCACCGCAACCCGACGCATTGTCACCCGACGAAGTATCGCCCACAGCATGAGTGCTGGGTGCGGGCGCGTCGGATGTGTGCCCCGGTGCTGCTGCGCTCGCCTGCTGCGCGGGCGCAGGCGCCTGCACAGCCTGTGGCGCTGGCTTCGTGGGCTCGCTGCCGATGCTCTCAATCTGTGCGGCGCTCAGCACGTCAGAGATGGGTCGGCCGAACGATGCCGCTCCCGCGTTGGGGTGCGGCGCTTCGCCGCTCTCGCTGCGCGCGGGGGCCGCGGAGGGCGGCTGCACCGCGGGAGCAGGAGCCGGGCTCTGAGGCGCAGCAGCGGGTGCCGGGGCGGCAGCCGGCGCAGGGGCAACCGACGGCTCAGGAGTGGGCGCTACGTGCGGTGCCTGCGAGGCGCCCGCGGTATCTTCGCGGAGGAACTCGCGGATCGAGGCGGCCGTCTGCGCGGCGTTCGGCGCGGTCGGTTCCGCAGCCGGCGCGGGCGCTTGCGAAGCGGGTGCAGGAGCAGGAGCGGACGGCTGCGCCGGAGCCGCTGCCGCACTTCGCGCGGCGGCGACCGCGGACAACGGGTTCACCGCGGGAGCAACCGGAGCCGCGGGCGCGGCCGGAGCAGAAGGCGCTGCCTGGGCGGGGCGCGACGTACCACCTGCGGCCTGAGCCGCCTGCGGGGAGTGGCCGCCTGCTGCCGGGGCGGAGCCCGCGCCGACAGCGGAGGGGGCGGCCGCCGGGGCCGCTCCTGCCTGCACGAGGACGCGAGCCACCATGAGCTCGAGCTGCAGGCGCGGCGCCGTCGCCCCGGCCATCGAGTCGAGTGCCGCAGCGACAACGTCCGCGGTGCGCGAGAGCTCGCCGGGCGCAAACCGCTGCGCCTGTTCGAACATGCGCGTGAGCTGGTCCTGCGGCACGCCACGGAATACCGCCGCGGCCCCGTCCACGGTGGTCGCGCTCACGACAATCAGGTCGCGCAGTCGCTCAAGCAGGTCCTCGACAAAGCGACGCGGATCCTGCCCCGTCTGCACCACGCGATCGGTGGCCTGGAACGCGGCGGCGGGATCGTGCGAGCCGAACGCGGTGACGACGTCGTCGAGCAGCTCGGTGTGTGTGAAGCCCAGAAGGCCAGCCGCGCGCTCCGCGGTGACGAGCGCGGTCTCGGAACCGGCGATCAGCTGATCGAGGATGGACAGCGTGTCTCGCACGGACCCACCGCCCGCGCGCACGACGAGCGGCAGCACACCAGGCTCAACCTGCACGCCCTCGCTGTCGCACAGCGACTGCACGTAGTCGATCAGCGTGCCCGGCGCGATGAGGCGGAACGGGTAGTGGTGCGTGCGCGAGCGAATCGTGCCGATCACCTTGTCGGGCTCCGTGGTTGCGAAGACGAACTTCACGTGCGGAGGCGGCTCCTCCACGATCTTGAGGAGCGCGTTGAAGCCACCGGGCGTCACCATGTGCGCCTCGTCGATGATGAAGATCTTGAAGCGGTCGCGTGCGGGTGCGAACACCGCGCGCTCGCGCAGGTCGCGCGCGTCGTCGACGCCGCCGTGGCTCGCAGCGTCAATCTCGACGACGTCGAGCGATCCCCCACCGTCGCGACTGAGCTCCACACAGCTCGGGCACGTGCCGCACGGGGTGTCGGTTGGGCCCTCCGCGCAGTTCAGGCACCGGGCCAGAATGCGGGCAGACGTCGTCTTGCCGCACCCGCGCGGGCCGCTGAACAAATAGGCATGGCCGATGCGCCCGCTGCGGAGCGCCGTCATCAGCGGATCAGTCACCTGGGACTGTCCGATCATCTCGGCAAAGGCTTCGGGCCGATAACGGCGATAGAGTGCGGCAACCACATTCTCAATGGTACCCGCGACCACCGACATTCACCCGGCTTCCGCCCTGCCGGAGAGTATGCGCCCGGCTACACTGTCGACGTGGAAGCAACGAAGCGACAAGAAGAACACCTCCTCGACGATGTCGACCGTGACATCATCGACGAGCTTCGTGTCGACGGTCGACTTTCGTTCTCCGAGATCGGTCGGCGGATCGGCTTCTCAGAGCCGACGGTGCGCCAGCGCTACAACAGGCTGGTCTCCCTTGGCATCATCTACGTGGCTGGGATGTATGACGAAACCAAGATTGGTGGAATCGCGGCCCACGTAGGAATTCGTGTTGCCGAGGTACCTGTCGCACGCGTGGCTGCGGAGATCGCAGATCATCCAAACGTGAAATATGTTGCGTGCGCACTCGGCTACTACGACATCATTCTTGATGTCGTCGCGCAGGACGCACAGGAACTCGGCAGGATCGTCCTGCAGGATCTCCGACGCATCCGCGGTATCTCTGACCTCGAGACGCTCACCGTGCTTGAGGTAATGAAGGACACGTACCTCTGGCAAGGATTCAGGGACCCGATCCCAGCAAACCGCGCGGGCCGGCTCACGAGTCGCCCCAGTTCCTGAGAGCCCCAACTAGCCGTCGGGATCGCTGATGCTTTGCCCCGCAGTTCCTCGCAGCCCTTCCCAGGTGTAGTCCTTTGCGAGAGAAGTGACGATAATGGGCTGAATAGCGGCAACGCCTGGGTGACGGCGAATCTCATCCATCAAGTCGATGAGCCGCGGCTGGTCCCGGCACGTTGCTTCGAGGTAAAGGTCGTGTGATCCGGCGACGAGCGCCACGTGATTGATCTGCTTAATCCCGAGCAGACCGTTTGCCACAGAACGTGGAGTCAAGTTGCGCACCCGCAATAGCAGACGGACCACCTGGTGTCCCAGCAGCAGCGCATTGCACAGCGCAACAATCTGAAGCGCGTCGTCCTCTCTAAGTTTTGCGAGACGCGCACGAACCGTCGATTGCGAGACGCCCAGTTCCTCTGCGAGTGAGGCAAAACTGCGCCGCCCATCCCGCGCCAGCATCTCGATGAGCCGGCGGTCCACCTCGTCAAGCATGCCAAACGCCCCTCTCGCCGCAGGATTCCAGATTATCTGGTTGGCGGAGAGGGGCGCTGTCGTGGCCTCACTTGTCAGTGAGCTTCCAAGTCGCGAACGGCACGCACGAGCGCTGCATTGTCGATCGGAGCCGCGCCGTCGGGAAGCAAGACGCCATCTTCAAAGCCGATCCGGGTCTCGCAGCCGTCCTCGATTGCTGCGCGCACCACGGGCCAGACGGTCTCGTCATAGCCGTGATACAGAATCGGCGCGGTGACACCAGCCTCTCGGAGCACCGCAGCGATCTCCCGACACTGTTCGACGGCCGCGACTGGATCCTCCGTCTCCGGCTCGATCAACACGCGCACGTTCTGGTGCAGTGTCGACGACGCGAGGAGTGCGGGCACATCTGCCATTGACCACACAGCCGATTCGAGGATCATGCCCCGTTCAATAACAAGCTCGGCGGCTTCCCCCGCCCCTTCCTCACAAAACGCCACCGAAGCGAAATCGGGCAACGCATCCGCTGGCCAGGCCGAGATATGCGCCATTCGCTCGGCGTGCGAGGTCACTGTCCACAGCCCCGTGGTGGTCCCGATCACAATTGTGGGATCAGCAGCACGCGTCGCCCGCACCCACTCGCCAACCGCATCGGGGTGAATGGTCTGCGCACCGCTCTCAGTGAGTACATGAGCGTGGATCACATCGGCGCCAGCAGCCACCGCCGCTTGACTCGCAGCTACGATCTGCTCTGTGGTGTGCGGGACTGCAGGGTGTTCTTCGGTGGATCGGCCACCATTGATCGCGGCTTTGAGGAGCATAGATAGTATCCTTTCGAGGCTTTAGGCACGGCGAAGCATCAGCACGAAGCTGAGCCTCGCGGCCGAGGGTAGAGGGGACTGCGCCGGACTATTGGGGCGTGGTCGCGGCAAGAAGCTGAGCAACGGTGTCACTTGCTCCAGTGAGACTGCCGAGCGGGGTACCGGCCTGCAGCTCTGCGATGAGTTCGGGTTCTTCACCATCGTCGGCGAGCGCGATATCGACGATGCGCTCCAGCACATGCGGCGACACGATCAAGACACCGTTCGCATCGGCGAGCACCACATCGCCGGGGTGCACTACCGACCCCCCGCAGGTGATTGGAACGTTCACCCCGCCCGCGTCGATTCCTTGGAGTTTGGTGGTGAGCATGCTGGTGCCTCGGGCGTGAACAGTCAGACCCAGATCAGCGATCTCGTCGATGTCAGTTACGACCCCGTCGACGACAGCCCCCGCTGCCCCGCGAGCAACGAGCTGCGCGGCAACAACTTCACCGAGCGGTGCGTGGCGCTGGTCGCCACCGGTGTCCAGGACCAGCACCTGACCCGGTTTAATCATGCCGGCCGCGTGGTGCAGCGCGGTCGAGTCCGTTGCCGTAGTGCGGACCGTGAACGCAGTTCCGATGATCCGCCCGCCCGCAGCAACGATGCGCCGCACTCCTGGATCAGGAAAGCCCTCCTCCAGGTAATGTCCAAGCGTCGGGAAGCTCAGCTGTTCGAGCTTGTCACGAAGCTCCTGCGTCAGCGCATGAGGAGTCTCGCCAGTGTGGAAGAACATCGATGTTCCTTTCGGTGTGTGGGGTGCTACGCAACGCGGTAGCTGAGTTCAAGACGGCGATTGTTGAGGGCGGGCAGCATCGCTCGTGCGAGGCGGGTTCGGCGGGCGTCAACGTCCGCGTAGATCACCGTCTCCTCATGCGCGTTCGCGCTCGCGGTGATGATGCCGAGCGGATCAATCACACGGCTGAGCCCGACTGAGTCGTCTCCGACCGTGCCGGATGCGAGCAGCCAGCTCACGTTCTCGATCGCGCGTGCCTGCGTCAGCACCTCCCAGTGCTGCTCTTTTCCCTTCCCTGATACCCAGGCCGCAGACAACGAAATAATGTCGGCGCCGCGATCAGCAAGACTGCGGAAGAGCTCCGGAAAACGAACGTCGTAGCAATTCGCAATGCCAACCTTGAAACCCTCAACTTCAATCACCGGGGGTAGTGAACTCCCCCGAGTGACGTACGCCGATTCCTGGTAGGCGAACGCGTCGTAGGTGTGCATCTTGTGGTAGCGAGCCAGCTCCAGCCCCTGGGGGTCAAACGCAAGAATGGTATTGAACGGCAAGCCATCGGGGTTAGGCTCATAGCCGGCGGAGATCAGCGTCACACCGTGTTCTCTCGCCAGATCAGCAAGGAGCGCCTCGAAACGGGGCCACATCTCGCTCAGAATGGTTCCAAACTGCGGCTTAATCGCGTCATCTGCGAGAAGCGCCGCCTCTTCCGGGAATACCACCAGCCGCGCGCCCTGGGCCGCAGCCTCGGCGGTGAATCGGCGGATCGTGGCGAAGTTGGCCTCGACATCAATGCCAGGCGATGTTTGTACGACTGCAACTCTCATCATGTTCCCTTTCCAAAGCATCTGCGTGGAATTAGCGCGTGACAATGCGAGCGTCTTCGGGACGCCAGCTCACGCGGAGTTCTTCACCCACCGAGAGGCCGGGGAGGTCCCGCTCACGGACGAGGCTGGACAACGACACCTTGAGCGTCGCTTCACCGAAGGACAAGTGCACGTGCCACTCTTCGCCGAGGAAGGTGAGCATCTCGACCATCGCCGGAAGCCCTTCCCCGCCTCGAATCATCTCGACACGTTCAGGACGAAGCAGCAGTGTCGCCTGCTGCTCCCGCGCGACGTCTTCCGCGAGCACACCGTGCAATGGACCGACTCCGGCGAACTGCGCGGCAACGCACTGACCTGCGGTCCCCGCAGGAATCGTGACATCCAGCAGGTTGCAACTGCCAATAAAACCCGCGACAAAACGAGTCTCCGGCAGGTTGTAGATGTCTTCGGGAGCAGCCACCTGCTGCACTACCCCCTCAGACATCACAGCGATCCGATCAGACATAGTGAGCGCCTCTTCTTGGTCGTGCGTGACGTAAATGAACGTGATCCCAACCTCACGCTGCATACGCTTCAGTTCGACCTGCATTTCCTTTCGAAGCTGCTGGTCCAGTGCGCCCAACGGTTCATCGAGCAGCACCACCTTGGGCCCAGAGACCACCGCTCGAGCGAGAGCTACGCGTTGCCGCTGCCCGCCCGAGAGCTGATCCGGCTTCCGTTCACCCAGATGAGCGAGCTTCACGAGTTCGAGAGCCTCCTGCGCCCGGCGGTTCACTTCTGCTTTCGGCTCACGTCGAACCCGAAGTTCAAACGCCACGTTCTCGAACACAGTGAGGTGAGGAAAGAGCGCGTAGCTCTGGAACAACATGTTGAGATCACGGTTCCTCGTAGGAACATCCGTCACGTCAACTCCGCCAAGCCGCACTCGGCCCGAGCTTGGGGATTCGAAGCCCGTGATCATTCGCATAAGCGTCGTCTTGCCACAGCCAGAGGGGCCAAGGATCGAAAAAAACTCGTTCTCACGAATCTCAAGATCCAGCGGATGCACCGCCAGGTGCTCCCCGAATTGTTTCGAAATACCTGAAATCTCTACGGCCGGTGCGATGGTGGTGATTTGCGTCATCATGATCTCTCGCTCTCTTGGAATCGAAAGGCCCCTAGGAGGCCTTCACGCGCGTCCAGCCGTCCTGATAGAACTTCATGGCCGCTCCGGGATCGACGATGAAATCAGCCTCAGCAACCTGCTCTTCGGACGCGTACACCGCGGCATTCGTCAACAGCCCCTGGTCAGAAACATGCTCCTGTGCAGCCTGGTTCGCGCTTGCAAGCCCAGCGTCATTCGTTGCCAGGGCACCGATCTCAGGACGAAGCAGGAAATTGATGAACTCGTACGCCGCTTCTGAGTTCGGGGCCCCCTTAGCGATCGACAGGCCGTCTACCCACAGGCTGCCCCCTTCCTCTGGGAGGACGTAATGCACGTTCTCATTCTCCGCAACGATCTTTGCCGTGCTCGTGCCACCCCACGCCTCCGACATGCACACGTCACCGTTTGCTACCAGCTCGCCGTAGTTACTCGAGTTGTAGCCCGAGAGCAGCTTCTTCTGCTCGATGAGCGACTCGGTCGCCGCAGCAATCTCTTTCTCGTCCGTACTGTTCGCGGGATACCCATTCACCTGCAGGCCTGCGATGTATGCGGCGAGCATGTTGTCGAGCATGTTCACCTTGCCCTTCCACTTCTCATCGAAGAGCGACGACCAGCTGGTGATCTCCTCGCCCCCGGTGCACTCCGAGTTGTACAAGAGACCGGTGGTACCCCACACCCAAGGCACGGAATACTGCAAGCCAGGGTCGTATGACGGGTCCTTGAACTTCTCCGCGATGCCGTCGATTCCCGTGATTTTGGACTTGTCGAGCGGCTCGATCAGATCCTGCCCAATAAGCTGCTGCACCGCATACTGGCTCGGTTCGACAATGTCGTACCCAGAGTTGCCGGCCGCAAGCTTGGAGATCATCGTTTCGTTGCTATCGAAATTGTCAACGTTGACCGTGATGCCGGTTTCTTCAGTGAAGGCATCGAACACGCTCTGCGGGATTTCATCGGCCCAGGCGTAGACGTTGAGCTCCTGCGCTCCGGCATCGCCGTTTCCGCTGCAGCCGGTGAGTGCGAGGGCGGCGACAATGCCGACAGCTGCGAGAGACTTCTTCTTCATGACAGGTTTCCTTTCGGTGGGTCTAACGGTGGCGCCGAAGCGCTGCTATGAGCGCGAGTCGACAAGAATTCGACGCATCTGTGTCACGCCTACAGCAAGCACTATGACGAGCGTGAGGAGAATCAGTAGCGCACCAAGCGCGTTAATGCTCGGCGTGAGCCCGTTCTTCAAACTGGAGTAGATCTTGAGCGGCAACGTGGTTGATCCCACGCCGCTGAGGAAGGTCGACATCACGATGTTGCTGAACGAGGTAGTGAAGCTCAGCAACCATGCGGCAATCACCGCAGGTCGCAGAAGCGGAAAATACACCCTCGTAAAGGTCTGCCAGGGTGAACACCCCAAGTCGGTCGCAGCTTCCGGCAGACTCGGATCGAGCATGGCCGCGGAGCTCATCAAGACGAGGGTTGCCAAGGGAAGCGAAACAATAAGATGGCCGAGCACTAGTGTCGCAATTCCCAGCGGCACCTTGGTCGCGCTGAAGACGCTGAGCAGTGCGACACCAAGCACAATCTCGGGAACGATGAGCGGCAGTGCGATCATGGCCATCAAGCCGCCCTTCCCCCTCCCGCGATACCGCACCATGCCGAGCGCAAACATGATCCCGATCACCGTTGCAATGCTGGCTGCGAGCACTGCGACGATCGCGCTGGTCCGCAGGGTCTGCATGAGAGCACCGTCGCGGAACAGGTCGACGTACCACTGCAACGTGAAACCATCAAAACGCGTGTTGGTTCCTGCCGCATTGAACGAGTAGACGATGACCGCGACAATGGGGATGTACAGGAATACGAAAACTCCACGGGCGATCCCGTTGACGAGTCGATCCATGATCTAGGCCCCCTTCTTTTTGTTCGAGGCGCGCTTCATAAGCAGGCCGACCAGCGCCATCGACAGCAGCATCAAGACGAGCAGCACCATCGAGACTGCAGCGCCCATCGGTTGGTTGCGGAACTCGGTATACAGCGTCACGATGAGGTTGCCAACCAGCGGGTCCTTGCCTCCACCAAGCAAGACGGGGATCACGAAAACTCCCATTGTCGGGATGAAAGTCAGCAATGCCGCGCCGAGAATACCCGGGCTACTCAGGGGCAAGATCACCCGCCGGTGGACGCCCCACCAGCTACATCCCAGATCCGTCGCGGCTTCCTTCAGCGACGGATCGATGGAGCGCATCGATGCGTAGATCGGGAAGATCGCGGTTGGCAGGAATGAGTACAGCAACCCCAAGATGACGGCGACATTGCTCGGGATCATGGAGAAGCCAGAAACCCCGAAGATGCCCAATACTCCGGCGATCGGCCCGCCAGAACCGAGAATCGTGATCCACGCAAATGTGCGCACCAGGAAGTCTGTCCAAAACGGGATGATGACGAGGAGCAACAAGAACCCCTGTTTGCCCTCTGGGCGCGAGACGATGTAGTACGAAGTGAGATACCCCACTACGAGGCAAACTACGGTGTTCAGCAGACCCAGTCCAAGCGAAAAGAACAAGGTCTTCGAATACACCGGGTCGAGAAGCTTCGCGTAGTGCTCCAGCGTGAAGCCGCCCACGATCCCGCCGTAGTTGTCAGCGATTGCGAAGCTGTTCCTCGCCACGATGAAGAGCGGCAATATTCCAAGTAGCACCACAGATGCGATGCCGGGAATCAGCAGTAGCAGTGATCCGCGTTTCGGTCGTTCCTTCCGACCAAGGTGAATCATGCGTGTCGTCGATGTCACGTTGCTCCTTTGCACTCGCCTTCGGTCTGTGTGCTTCCATCCTCTGTGCGGGGCGAGGACCATACACAGTTGCGAGCAGCGGATTCCGTGGAAGATCCGTCCGTTCTCGTCGCACTTCGCAGCGCCTCCGCGATTCAGGTCGCCGAGGGTCGCTTCATTCCGCTCGGGTGAGCGAGAAGTTCAACAGGGGTGAGCGCCGCGCAACGGATCGCGCAGGTACGCGCGGAGTAGGCCGCAACGATGCGGGATCAGCGCGCGGCGCCCACCAAGCCCCACGTCTGGCGCGCGATCTCGGCTTCCTCGTCGGTTGGCACCACGAGAATCTCGACGCGCGAATCCGGGGCACTGATGCGGCGCGGCTCGGACGCCCCCGAGGCGGCGGCATTCAGTTCGGGATCGATCCTGATCCCGAACCATTCCAGCCCCGCACACACGTCCGCGCGAAGCGCCGCATTGTTCTCGCCGACGCCCGCGGTGAATGAAACCACGTCGGCACCGCCGAGGGTCGCGAGGTACGCGCCCAAGTAGTGCCGAATCCGGTGCGTCGTCACATCAATGGCGAGCTGTGCCTCCGCGTCGCCGGCGTCCGCCGCAGCACGCACGTCGCGGAAATCGCTGGTGCCGGCAAGCCCGCGCAGCCCCGAACGCGAGTTGAGCAGTCGGTCGAGCGCATCAACGTCGTACTCCGCCTCGCGGTTGAGGTGGAACAGGATCGAAGGATCCAAATCTCCCGATCGTGTTCCCATGACCAGCCCCTCGAGCGGGGTGAGCCCCATCGAGGTGTCCACCGAGCGGCCCCCGTCGATCGCGCACATCGAGGCGCCATTGCCGAGGTGCAACACGATCTGCCTGAGCTCGCCGAGCGGGCGGTCGAGGAAGCGAGCCGCGCGCGCAGACACGTACTGGTGCGAGGTGCCGTGGAAGCCGTAGCGGCGGATCCCGTGCTCCGCGGCAACCTCGCGATCGATCGCGTAGGTGTAGGCCGCCGCCGGCATAGTCTGGTGGAACGCGGTGTCGAACACGGCCACGTGTGGCACGTCGGGGAACGTGGCACGCGCAGCCACGATCGCCTGATGGTGCGCGGGGTTGTGGAGCGGCGCGAGCACGCCCAGTTCGAGGATGCGCGCGGCCACGCGGTCGTCGATCACGGTCGGCGCGAAGAAGTCGTTGCCGCCCTGCACCACTCGGTGGCCCACTGCGGCGAGCGCGGAACCCTCGAGCGGGTGGCCGGAGCGCTCGAACGCGCGCTCCATCTGCGCAAAGCCCGCGGTGTGGTCCGGGATCGGCAGTTCCTCCTCGAGCACCGCGTCCCCGTTGCGGTGCTTGACCACCCCGACCGAGTCGCCAATGCGCTCGACGAGCCCGCTTGCGAGCCGCTCCCCGCTCTCGGGGTCGATCAGCTGATACTTGAACGAGGAGGAGCCGCTGTTGATGACGAGGATCTTGCTCACGCGTCTGCTCCGTCTCGCATGCCGGCCTGCACGGCGGTGATGGCCACGGTGTTGATGATGTCCTCGACTGTGGCGCCGCGTGAGAGGTCGTTCACGGGCTTGTTCAGCCCCTGCAGCACGGGACCAACGGCCACCGCACCGGCCGAGCGCTGCACCGCCTTGTAGGTGTTGTTGCCCGTGTTCAGGTCGGGGAAGATAAACACCGTGGCGCGGCCGGCCACCTCGGAGCCGGGCATCTTCGATGCACCCGTTGCCGGGTCGCTCGCCGCGTCGTACTGAATCGGCCCCTCGATGAGCAGGTCCGGGCGTGCAGCCTTCGCCAGCGCGGTCGCCTCGCGCACCTTGTCGACATCGGCGCCGGAGCCCGACTCCCCTGTCGAGTACGAGAGCATCGCGATGCGCGGCTCAACACCAAACTGGGCGGCGGTCTCCGCCGAGGAGATTGCGATATCGGCGAGCTGCGCCGCGGTGGGGTCGGGGTTCACCGCGCAGTCGCCGTACACCAGCACACGGTCGCGCAGCCCCATGAAGAACACGCTCGACACCACCGAGACGCCGGGCTTCGTCTTGATGAACTCGAGGCTCGGCCGGATGGTATGCGCGGTCGTGTTCGCGGCGCCGGACACCATGCCGTCAGCAAGACCCAGCTGCACCATCATTGTGCCGAAGTAGCTGCCGTCGGCCATGACGTCCCAGGCCTGCTCGTGTGTGACGCCTTTGTGGGCGCGCAGCCGCGCATACTCGGAAGCGAAGCGCTCACGCTCGGGTGAGGTGAGCGGGTCGATGATCTCGGCGGCGTCGAGCGTGAGGCCGAGCTCGCCGCCCCGCTTGCGAATCGCCGCGGCGTCGCCGAGGAGCGTCAGACGTGCGGTGCCGCGGGCGAGCAGCGTGCTGGCTGCGCGCAGAATCCGATCGTCGTGCCCCTCAGGGAGCACGATGTGCGAGCGCGCTGCCGCTGCCCGGTCGAACAGCTCGTAGGCGAACATGACGGGCGTACGCACCCCACCGCGGTGCAGCCGGAGCCGCTCGCGGAGCGTCGCCGTGTCGACGTGCTGCGCGAACAGGGCAAGCGCCGTATCGAACTTCGTTGGGGATTCTTCCGTGAGCAGGCCGCGCGCCGAGGAGATGCGGCGCACCGTGTCGAAGGTGCCCGAGTGCGTGCGGATGATCGGCAGGGTCGAGTCGACGCCGTCGAGCAGCCGCGTCACATCGGCGGGCAGCGCGAAGTCGCCGTTCAGCACCACGGCGGCGATCGTGGGGAAGGTGGGCGCCTCGTGCGCCATCGTCACGGCGAGAAGCGTCTCGGAGCGGTCAGCGGCGATCACCACGACCGAGCCCTCGAGCAGCCGCGGCAGCACGTTCTCCATCGACATGCCGGCGACCACGACATCGCGTACCTCGCGCGCGAGCAGTTCGGCGGAGCCCCGCTCGAGTGTGCCGTCGACGGCGGCGAGCACTTCGGAGACGGGCGGTGCAACGAGCAACAGCTCCTCGGGGACGGACCACACGGGTGTACCGGCAGGCAGCACCGCGGCCACGGCGCGGTCGATCTCAGACAGCCGATCGGGATCGGCACGGTTCACGAGTGCCGCAAGCACCGTTGCGTGCTCCGCCTGCAGTTCGGAAAGCCCGAGCTCGGCGAGCTGAGCGATCTCGCCCGGCGTGCGCGCCGCCTGCTGCCCGAGGTACTCGGCTTCCTCGGTGGAACGACCGCCCAGCACGAGCAGCACGGGCGTATCGAGGTTCGCAGCGATCCGCGCGTTGAAGGCGAGCTCCGTGGGCGCGGCCACATCGGTGAAGTCAGAGCCGACCACCACGATCGCATCGCAGTGCGCGCGCAGTGCCTGGAAGGCGGCAACGATGCGCACCATCGCGGCGTCGGGATCGGCGTGCGCGTCGTCGTAGGTCACGCCGACGCAGTCGTCATAGCTGACGTCCGCGGTGGCGCGGCGCAGCAGCATGTCGAGCACGCGGTCGCGCTCGCTCGCTGAGCGGATCAGTGGGCGGAATACGCCCACGCGCGGGGCGTCTGCGCGGAGCGCGTCAAGCACTCCGAGCGCAACCGCGCTCTTGCCAGTACGGCCTTCGGCTGACGTCAGGTAGATGCTCGCTGCCACAGCTTTCAGTCTAGGCTGCACGGGCGCGCGGCGCGGCAGCCGAGCCGGCTCGAGTCGCCCCGCCCGCAGAAACACCGAAGCCGGGCCCAGTCGGCCGGGTCGCGCAGAAGATTTGTGCGACCCGGCCGGTGAGCCCGGCTCGGAGAAGAAAGCGGAGTGGGATCAGCGAGCCTCGTCCGTGCGCTGCGCCGCGGCAAAGCCCGCGGTAAAGCCACGCTCGAAGCCGCGGCCGTGGCCACCGTGACCGCGTCCGCCGTGGCCGTGGCCGTTGTGGCCCTGGTGGCCAGCGTGACCCTGGTGACCCTGGTGACCGAAGTAGCCCTGGTGGCCAGAGCCCGCGTGGTCACAGCCACCACGGCCGAAGCCGGCGTGCCCGATTCCAGCACCCTGATGGTGCGGGTGGTGTCCGTGTCCACGGCCGAAGCCGTGCCCGCGTTCGAAGCTGTGTCCGCGTCCGTGTCCAAAGCCACGCCCACCGCGGGGCAGCCGCGTCTCCTCGGTCCAACCCAGCTCGCGCGAGATCGCCTCGAGGGTGGCCAGGGTGGTCTCGAAGTCCGCCTCCGGAACCGATGCGGTCACGCGGGCCTGAACCTCGCGCACCGCAGCATTTGCCCGGTCGCGCACGGTCTCGCCTGCGGCGGTGAGCTGCCAGCCGTCTTCGGCGCGGACGATCAGCCCGCGCTCGACCAGCGTGAAGAGGCGCTTGCCCCCGCGCTCAAGCCGCTCGCGCAGCCGCTCGGCACGCTCCGAGTCGCCCGAAAGCGCGTTCAGTACGCGGCGTTCACGGCGCGTGGTGCCTGCTGCGGCGAGCGCCGCGTCGGTTTCGCGAGCGGTGAGTGCCGCGGTGGCACGGAGCCAGTAGGCGAGCGAACGATCCGTCGCGTCGGCCTGTGCAGAAGAATTCTGGGTGTCATGTGCGTTCGTCATGAGTGAAGTCCTTTCGGTGCGGGCACCCTGCCCGCAATGTATGTCATTGTGCATGTATATGTATGATGACATGTACATGAATACATGTCAAGAGGCATGTAAAATTTCTTGCATGACCTCCACACCCGCCAGCCCACACGATCCGGCAGACAGCCCCGAAGCCGACGCCATCATCGGCGCGCTCGCGCGCATTCGCGGCCGCCGCGGTCCGCGTCGCGGCGATGGTCCGGGTGGCGATTTCCCCCGGGGCCCCCGCAGCGCGCACGCGCACCAGATGCACGAGGCGGCGGACGGACCCGACTGGCGTGGCCCGCACGGCGGCCCCCATCGCTCCGCCCGGGGTGGGTTCGGCGGCCCGGCGCTGCTGCGCCTGCTGAGCACACTCGCGCACGCGTCAACACCGCTCACCGTCAGCGAGATCGCGGGTGAGATCGGGGTGGATCAGCCCCGCGCGTCACGCCTGGTTCAGCAGGCGGTCGAGCGCGAGTTCGCCGCACGCGAGGCCGATCCCGAGGACGCCCGGCGTACCCGGGTGCGAATCACGCCCGCCGGCGAGGACGCGGTGCACGGTTTCCGTGGCCGCCAGCGCGCGGAAGCGGGCGCCGCGCTTGCCGCACTCGAGCCGGCCGAGCGCGCGGAACTTGCACGGCTCCTCACGAAGCTCGCGGTGGCGTGGCCCCAGCACGAGACGCCAGGCTCCCCCGCCTCCCGGTAGCCCCGCCACGGATCGGGGTCACTTCGGCACGGTGTTGCGACTGCAGTGTCAGCGACACCCTGCCAAAGTGACCCCGATCCGGGGGCGCGATGGGGGCACAAACGAAAAGACTCCCTACGTACCCGCTAGAGCCCGAGTACCCTTGCTTCGTTTCCGACCTGGGGGAGTTTCTCGAGATAGCGCCACGTAGGGAGCCGTTCCAGTGTAGCGGACTATTCGCCGCGCTCGCGCGACGCGTCGCTCGGGCGCGCCTCATCACCATCCAGCGTGCCTACCGCATCCGCGCCTGCGCTTTCGGCAGCTCGCGCCCGGGCGCGGGATCGCGCGGCAACCACCGCGACCACTCCTGCGCCAAGAATCAGCAGCGCACCGCCCGCCAGCAGCCAGGGCATCGTAGATGCCCCGCCGGTGTGTGCGAGCGGAGCTTCCGCAACGTTTGGAGCGGGCTCTGGCTTCAGTTCCGGCTCCGGCTTCGGCTCCGGCTTCGGCTCAGGCTTGGGTTCAGGCTTCGGAACTTCGGCGCCCGTACGCACTTCGAGCGTGGCGCTCCGCGAGGCACCGACTGCATTCTCGGCAGTGACACGCACCGTGTAGGCCGTGTCAGCGGTGAGCCCCTCGAACACGGCTGATGTCGCGGTCGCTGGCAGGCTGTGCGAGGCGTCACTCGCGATGCGCGACTCCGCCGCAACGGGCACCAACTCGGCCCGCACAGCGGCGGCACCTTCGACGGGGGCCCATTCAATGGCGACACGTTCTGCAGTGACCTCAGTGGCGCGAAGCCCTGACGGCGTTGCGGGAGCAACGGGGAGCGCTTCCAGCAGGCCAACCGCATCCACGATCCCCTCGCCGAACACGGTGGTATCGGGGATTCCTGCGGCTGTATACGGGTTCACCGGTCCGCCCTCCGCGGTGCCGCGCGCAGTTTCCAACACACGTGCGGTGAGTTCCCCACCCGAGATGCCCGGGGCGTAGGACTTGCCAAGCGCGGCGACGGCCGCGGCGTTCGGTGCCGCAGCCGAGGTGCCGAAGAAACGGAACTCCGCGTCACCGGGCTCACCACTGAAGAAGGTTGTCTGCGTGCCGTCGACCGACGCGAGGTTCGGCGTATTCACAACGACCGGGCTCGGCAGCGGAGCCGACGGGAGTGCAGGCCCATCCGTCGTGAAGCGCACGGGCTCGAAGTACAGCGTGGCCGGACCGAGCGAGCTGTAGGGGCGCACGCGCGTGGGGTCCTTCCAGTCGAGCGAGGCCACGCTCACCGCGGAGCCGTCGGCCGCGTGCCCGAAGGTCGTCGGCCCGACAAGGTCGCTCGCGCCATCGCCGAGGTGGGCCCGCGAGGTGATCGAGTCCCCTCCCCGCAGGAACGAGAAGAGCACGGCGGGCTCCGGGGCCGCGGGGTCGTGCCGGGTGCGCACCATCACTGCGCGGATCTCCGAACCGGCCGCAGCAGTCACCGCGCCGGTCGCGCCCGGGTAGTACTGGCTCAGCTGGGGAACGACGGCGATCAGCGCGGGATCGCTCGCGCCAGGATCCACACGGTAGAAACGCCACTCGTACGCCGTCGTGATCCCGAGGAATGGCTCGGCAATCGAGCCGATCATCCGCAGATTGGTGTCGGGATCACCCGGCTCCCCCTCAAGCATCAGTGTGTCGTACGGCGTCTCCACTGTCGGATCTGGATCGAAGTCGAGGCAGTCGATGCCGATCGCGCCCTCGAGCGGGTCTCCCGCCCCCTGTGCAAGCCAGCTCGGGCAGTCGGTAGGACGGTAGGCCGAGGTGCTCCACGAGGAGATGGGACGCCCCGCTGACTCCCCCTCCGAGCCCACTCCCGTTGAGTTGCCCGCCGAGGTGAAGTATGCGACCCCTTGGGCTTTGGCCTCCTCGATCGCACCCGAAATGAAGCCCTGCTGGTACGCGGTCTCCTGCGGCCAGGTGATGTCGTCGACAATGATGTCAGCACCGGCTTCGACGAGCGCAGCAATGTTCATCGACATTTCGAGGTCGTTCCGACCTGCGTCCGCAAAAAGGATTCGCGCCCCCGGCGCGATCCCGTGGACAAGCTGAGCCATCGCGCGGCCTTCGTCCGATCCGCCGACGGAATCCGAAACGATCTCTACCGGAGCGGTGCGACCGCAGGGGTTCGCGGCTCCGGGAAGTGCGCCCGAAGCGACATCATCAGCCCAGGAGGTCGGCGAGTCGATCGACGCGAACGAATCGGAGATGACACCAACCGTGACGCCCAAGCCATCGGCCCCGAATCTCTCACGGGCTTCGGCGGAGCGGAGCGGTCCGTCAGCCTCGATCGGCACCGGAGAGCACCTCGCAGCTTCTGCGGTAGGAACTGAATCAGCCTCGGCACGCAGAGCACTCGCTCCCGGCAGTTCTGCCGAACGCAACTCCGAGCCAGTGAAGGGCTTCAGTGCGGGTGTCGCGCTGAGCACGCCGGGAAGCTCTTCCACTGCCGAGAGCGCGGCGGGGTCCACGCGAATCGTCGCCGCGGGGAAGACGGTAAACACCTCATCGACAATGCTCAACGCTGCGAGGGACGAGAGGGTCGATTCGTCGGGGGTCTGCGCGAAGAGAACCGTGGCGACAACACGATCTGCGTCATCGACCCGAAGGCTTCCGCCACCCTCAGACGGCAGCGCGGCGGCATCGGCCAGATCTTCCGCACCGGAGGCACCCCCCTCGGCGGCTTCAACCAGGCGGTCGGTCAACGTAGTCACGGGAGCCTCCGGCTCCTGAGCGCTGGCTGCGGGCCCACCAAATAGGACGAGAAGCGGAATCACCGCGCACACGGTGACCCCTCGAAACACGGCAGATCGCATCAGGGATTCCTCTTCCGCCGCAGCGCGGCATCGCTGGGCGCACACACACCCGAGCCCGATGCTAGCCAGAACCTTGGATCATGTCCATAAATTTTCTTCGCGTGTGCTTCGACTCAGTAGTCACGGGGCCCGGCTCATGGCCGGGCCCCGTGACTACTGGAACTATTCAGATCGTGGAGGCTCCGGCTCGGAATCGAGGGGAACCGTGACAGATCCGGTCACAACCGGGATCGACCCCGTGAGCAACTCCTCGGCGTGTGACTCGTCGACCTCGCCGGCGAACTGCGCCTGGTAGAGCGCGGCGTACGCGCCCTTCCGCGCCAGCAGCTCGTCGTGCGAGCCCTGCTCAACGATCTTGCCGCTCTCCATCATCAGGATCGTGTCTGCGTCACGAATCGTGGAGAGGCGATGCGCAATCACGAACGAGGTGCGGTCGCTTCGCAGCGCGCTCATCGCCTGCTGCACGAGCACCTCAGTGCGCGTGTCCACCGAGGACGTCGCCTCATCCAAGATGAGCAGCGAGGGGTTCGCGATGAACGCCCGCGCGATCGTCAGGAGCTGACGCTCACCGGCGGACAGCGAGGAGCCGTTCTCCGAAATGACCGTGTCGTAGCCCTCGGGCAACTGCCGCACGAAGCGATCCACCATCGTCGCCTGCGCGGCGGCTACGACCTCCTCGTCGGAGGCATCGAGTCGGCCGTAGCGGATGTTCTCGCGGATCGTGCCGTCGAACAGCCACGCGTCCTGCAACACCATGCCAACGTGACCACGCAATTCTGCGCGAGAGAGCTTCGTGATGTCCACGCCGTCGAGCAGGATCCGCCCCGCGTTGAGCTCGTAGAAGCGCATCACGAGGTTTACGAGCGTCGTCTTGCCAGCCCCGGTGGGACCAACGATCGCGACAGTGTGGCCCGGGCTCGCCTCGAGCGAGAGATCCGCGATCAGCGGCTGCTCGGGATCGTAGCTGAAGCTCACGTTCTCGAAGACGACGTGCCCGTCCGTGCGGTCCGGCAGATCGGCCTCAGCCGTATCCGGCTCCTGCTCGTCCGCGTCGAGCAGCTCGAACGTGCGCTCGGCCGATGCAACACCCGACTGCAGCATGTTCGCCATGCCCGCCATCTCGCCGATGGGCTGCGCAAACTCGCGCGAGTACTGGATGAACGCGGTCACGTCGCCCAGGGTCATCTGACCGGCGGTGACGCGCAGCGCCCCCGCCACTGCAATGAGCACGTAGCTCAGGTACTGCACGAACTGCATGGCGGGCATGATGGTGCCCGACAGCGCCTGCGCCTTGTAGGCCGCGGTGAACAGGCCTTCGTTGCGGCGATCGAACTCCTCAATCATTTCTGCATCGCGATTGAAGATGCGCACGAGCTCGTGGCCGGTGAACGATTCCTCGATGTGGCCGTTCAGGTCGCCCGTGTGCTTCCACTGCGCCACGAACAGCTTCTGCGCGCGCACGCCCACCACGCCGGCGATGATGCCGGAGAGCGGGAGGGCGATCAGCGCGATCAGCGCGAGCTGCCACGACACCACGAACATCATCGCGGTGATGCCAATCACGGTGAGGAGCGACTGCACCAGCTGCGAGAGCGCCTGCTGCAGCGCCTGCTGAATGTTGTCGACATCGTTCGTGACGCGAGAGAGCACGTCGCCGCGCTGGCGCCCATCAAAGAAGCTGAGCGGCAGACGGTTGATCTTCTCCTCAATGTCCTGGCGCAGCGTGTACACAACGCGCATCACGAGCTTGTTCAGCAGGAACCCCTGCAGCCACATGAGGAACGACGCAACCAGGTAGAGCCCCAGCACCACCAGGATCAGTCGGCCCAGGAGGCCGAAGTCGATCCCCTGCCCGGGCACCACACCCGACCCCTCGAGCATGTCGGCGAACTGGTCCTCGCCGCGGTCGCGCGCAACGGAGACGATCTGCTCGAGCGGCACGCCCGCGGGCAGATCCTTCCCGAGTACACCGTTGAAGATGACGTCCATCGCCTGGCCGAGAATCTTCGGCGCGATGACGGTGAGCACCACCGAGCCGATGACAAGCACCACGACGAGCGCGAACAGCATCTTCTCGGGGGCGAGGAGCCCAACCAGGCGCTTCGCCGCCGGCCAGAAGTGCTTGGCCTTCTTCGTGGGCTGGCCGCCCGTCCAATCATCGTTGTCGGGCTGGTAGTCGTCGGGGAGTTCGAACTCTTCGACGGCCGCGGGCTGCGCGGACTTTCGGTCCTTCTTGGCCATTACGCCGCCTCCGCCTCTTCAAGCTGCGATCGAACGATCTCCTGGTAGACCTCGTTGCTCAGCAGGAGCTCATCGTGGGTTCCGCGACCCACGATCTCACCGGCCTCGACCACAAGAATCTGGTCGGCCTCCGTGATCGTGGACACGCGCTGGGCGACGATGATGGTCGTTGCGCCCTCGGTCGCGCTCGGCAGCGCGGCCCGCAGGCGCGCATCGGTCGCCACGTCGAGCGCGGAGAACGAGTCGTCGAACAGGTACACCCGCGGCTTCGCGACGAGCGCTCGCGCGATCGAGAGTCGCTGCCGCTGGCCGCCGGAGACGCTCGTTCCGCCCTGGGAGACGGGCTCCTCAAGGCCCAGCTCCTTCTCGCGCACGAAATCCTCGCCCTGGGCAACGCGCAGCGCGTCCCACAGCTCGGCTTCGCTTGCGTCGGTCTTCCCAAAGCGCAGGTTCGAGGCAATCGTGCCCGAGAACAGGTAGGGCCGCTGCGGCACGAGGCTCACGGTGTCCGCGAGCTGCGCGCGCGTGAGCGCGGCAACCGGGGCACCGTCGATCGTGATGGATCCCTCCTGTGCGTCGTACAGGCGCAACATGAGGTTCAGCAGCACGGTCTTGCCCGCACCGGTCGAACCGATGATCGCGGTTGTCTTGCCGGGCTCAGCGACAAACGTCGCGTCTCGGATGACGGGCTGCTCAGCGCCCGGGAACCCGAAGGTCACACCGCTGAACTCGATGCGGCCGGCCTGCGGCGTCGCCTCGGTCTCGCGATCGGGGAACGAGAGCGTCGATTTCGTGTCGAGCAGCTCCCGAATGCGCTCGGCACACACGACCGCGCGCGGAATCATCATCGTCATGAAGACACCCATCATCACGGCCATGAGGATCTGCAGCAGGTACTGCAGGAATGCCGTGAGCGAGCCGATCTGCACGACGCCGGCCTCCACGCGATGACCGCCGAACCACAGCACCGCCGCGGTCGCGAAGTGGAGCACCATCATGATGACGGGGAACATGAGCACGAAGATGTTGCCCACGCGCACCGACACATCGGTGATGTTGCGGTTGGCGGTCTCGTAGCGATCCGCCTCGAAGTTTTCGCGCACGAAGGCGCGCACCACGCGGATACCCATGATCTGCTCGCGCAGCACGCCGTTGATCGCGTCAACGCGATCCTGCATCGTGCGGAAGAGGGGCAGGAGCAGCCACACGAGGAAGCTGACAATCACGGCGAGCACGGCCACCGAGACCCACACGAGCCACGACATGCCGGCGTCCTCGCGGAGCGCCATGATGACGCCGCCGATCGCCATGATGGGCGCCGACACCATGAAGTTGAGCGCCATGAGCACCAGCATCTGGACCTGCTGCACATCGTTCGTGCCACGGGTGATGAGCGTGCCCGCACCGAACTTGGTGGCTTCGAGCGTGCTCAGCGAGTCCACCTTGCGGTAGACCTCGCGGCGGAGATCGCGGCCCATGCCCATCGAGGTGCGCGCACCGAAGTACACGGCAGCGACCGCGGTCAGCAGCTGACCGAGCGACACGATGAGCATGAAGCCACCGGTACGCCAGATGAAGCCGGTGTCGCCCTTCGCAATGCCTTGATCGATGATCTGGGCATTGAGGCTGGGAAGCCACAGGGCGGCAATAGTTGAGAGTAGTTGGAGCACAAGCACCGCAACCACGAACGGCCAGTACCGTTTCGCGTGCCGCAGTGTCAGTGAGATGAGGGCCACGAGGATCCTTTCGTCGCGCGCCAATCGCCGAAGAATCGCGCGGGGCGGGCGCAAAACACGAACGACGGAGCAGGCGAAAACACTACCACCGCGCGGGCACAGAATCGACGGATTCACCCGAATTCAGTAGTTACTCCGGTGCGCTCTGCGTTTCGGTCTCGGCCGCAGCTCCCTTTCCGCCCTGCACCTCGCCGACTTCACGGTCACTCAGTACGCGCCAGGGCGAGTTCTGCGGCAGCACCAACGCGGCATCCGGGCTCTCGCCCTTCGTCCACCAGCGGGCCTCATATCCGATGCCGTCGAAGATCACCCGGTCGCCCTGGCGGTACTCGGTGGCGTGACTCCACGCGGGGTACGCGCCCTCGGGCAGCTTCGGGCGCTCAATCGGCTTCTCTCCGGGCAGCACGGGTCCGAGAAGGCGCCAAGGTTGCGCACCGCTCTCGCTGGGTTCATCGGGCTGCTCCGCCTGCGTCCACCACTTCGCCTCGTACACATTGCGCCGCCACACGACCTTTGTCTCGGCCGGGTACGCTGCGTCGCTGTTCCACACCGGGTAGGGACTCGTCTCCGGATCGTCCACCGCCGCCCCGTGATCCGGGTCCACCGGCTGGGGCGTGGGCTTGGGCTGCGCGATCGCGCCGCTACGCTCCCCGGCGAGCGTGCGCGAGAACCGCTCATCACCCTGGTCAACGCCGCTGCACGAGTCAGACACCTGCTTGGGATCGGGCCAGTTCGCGTCGCACTCGCGGTCGCGGTTCAGTGACCACATGGAGAGGCGTGCCATCCCGTGCTCGGCGGCGAATGTGGAGAGCGCTCGTGCATCGGCGATGGTGAACACTTCATCGCGCACGTCGTTCTGCCCGATCATGGGTGTGGCCCCGATCCGGCTCCACGCGGTCGCCTCGCCGATCGGCGTTCCCTGCTCCTGCGCGAGCGCGCGCAACTGCCCCTGGAGCGCGACGAGACTCCCGCGAATCGTGTCGATCAGCGGCTCATCGAGGCCCGAGTTGTAATTCATGGTCATCGCGTTCACACCGGCGACCGTGACACCGGCCTTGAGGTAGCTCCGCACGGCGGCGAGCCCGTCCTCGGTGAGGCCGCTCGGCGCAATGGGGAGCGTGAGCCACACGTCGAGCCCGCCGCTCGCGCTGGCCTGCACTTCCTGAATGGCCCGCGCCTGGCGCTCGACCGCGGCGCGATCGCCGAGCATCTCGCCCTCAAGATCCATGTCGATACTCGCGAGCTCGTAGCGCTCAACCACCGCTTGGTACCCGTCGGTGAGCGCCTGATGATCCCTGCACTCGAGCGCGAGATCGGAGTTCGCCTGGCCACCGAAGGCCACCATCGCAGACCCACCGAGGTTGCGCAGGCGCGCGAGCCGTCGGTCAAGATCGAGCATCTGCTCCGCCTCGTCGAGGCCGTAGACCCCGCCCCAGGCTGGGCTGCAGGCCGCGTCGGGATCTCCCACGACAAACGCGAGCGCAACGTTTTTCGGCCCGGTGCTGCCCGGGCTCTCGAACGGGAAGCTCGGCGTCGCCGTCACATCGACGTAGCCGTCGCTCCACGGGTGCTGCTCACTCGCCTCACGCTGATCCTGCCACCAGCCCCAGCCGAAGACGCCGCCGCCCACGAGCGCCGCAACCACGATGAGCAGCACCGAGAGCCGCAGCCATGAGAGCTTGCGCCCCGGAAACCACTTCGACATTACTTCCCCACCGCGTCCTGTTCGGGTCTGACGTTGCACACGATCGATCACGCTCGATCGGCGCCCTCCCGGATAGGATTATCGTGACACACTCGGGGCCGGATCGACGAGATTCCGTTCGAGTCAGGTTTGCGCCGCGCATTGCGAGCGCGCCACCACTGGGGATGGAGGATACGCGTGCCAGAAAACGATCCTCAGCGCGCCCGCCGCAGGCAGTGGGGAGCTGAGCACCGCGCTGAGCCGCTCGCGATCGTTCCCTCGCGCCCGTCGCCCGCCGCGATCGTGTGGGCCCGGCTCGCGATCGTCATTACGGTGGTGTCCTGGTTCCTGTACATGCTCACCACCATCATCCGCATGGTGATCGAGGGCCCCAAAGAATCGTTCGTGTTCCACCTGCAGACCTGGGTGTACGGGCTTACGGTCACCGCCCTCACGTTCTCGGCAATCATGTATCTCACCGCCCGTTACGGTGCACTGGTCCGCTTCCGCGAGCACCGCCGCGTCGAACGCGCGCTCCTCGACGAACACTTCGCGCGCTCGGACGACCGCGTCACCGTGCTGATCCCGAGCTACGACGAGGAACCCGATGTCGTGCGCTACACACTGTGGTCGGCCGCACTGCAGGAGTTCCCCGACATTCGCATCGTGCTGCTCATCGACGACAAGGCCGCGGGGCTGACGGGCGAGCCGCTCGCCCGGCTGGAGCGCACGCGCAGCTTGCTCGGTGAGATCTCGGCGGAGCTTGAGTCACCGCGTGCCGCAGCCCAGGCCGCGCTCGACGAGTTCCTTGCGGACGCGCCCACGGTTCCCGGCCCGCTCGATGCGAAGCGCGCGGCAGATGCCTACGCAGCGGCGGCGGGCTGGCTCGACCGCTTCGCGGGGACCGAACAGATCGACGAGCACATGGGCGAGTTCTTCGCGGAGTATGTGCTGCTCGGCCTGTCGAATGATCTCCGCCTCACCCGCCTCGCGCTCGACGCGGCCCACGACCAGGGGGCTGCGCCGGACTGGGAGCGGCTCCGCCAACTCCACCAGCGCCTCGTGTGGATCTTCAGCGCGCAGCTCGGATCCTTCGAGCGCAAGCAGTACGCCTCGCTCTCGCAGGAGCCGAACAAGGCGATGAACCTGAACTCCTACATCTCGCTCATGGGCGGGAACTATCGCATCGTGCGCGACACGGGCGAGCAGATCCTTGAGGAGCTGGGGATCGATGAAGATCCCGCAACCGCCGACCTCGTGATCCCCGATTCACGCTATCTGTTAACACTTGACGCCGACTCGCAGCTGCTGCGCGAGTACTGTCTGCGGCTGGTCTACCTGCTCGAACAGCCCGAGAACGAGCGGGTGGCCGTGACGCAGACGCCGTACTCCTCGTTCCGCGGCGCCAGCACACGCATCGAGCGCATTGCCGGCGCAACGACCGACCTCCAGCACATCCAGCACCAGGGGCTCACCTACTTCGGCGCGACGTTCTGGGTCGGCGCGAACGCCGTGATACGCACGGACGCGCTCGACGACATCGCGGTGACGCAGACCGTTGGCGGCTTCGAGATCACCACCTACGTGCAAGACCGCACGGTGATCGAGGACACCGAGTCGAGCATCGACCTGGGGCTCCATGGCTGGACCCTCGAGAACTACCCTGAGCGACTGAGCTACAGCGCGACGCCGCCCGACTTCGGCTCGCTCGTGGTGCAGCGTCGCCGCTGGGCGAACGGCGGCCTGCTCATCATGCCGAAGTTCTTCGAGATGATCCGGGCCCGCAAACACACCTCGGACCGGGTCCGGCTCACCGAGAAACTGCTGCGCAGCAACTACATGTCCTCGCTCGCGTGGGCGAGCTTCGGCCTACTGTTCTTGCTGTTCTTCCCGTTCGACTCGCGGCTGCTCAGCCCGCTCGTCATCGCGGCGGCGCTCCCCTACTTCATCTCGATGGGGCTGGACCTACGCGCGAGCGGACACCGCTTCGGCGACATCTTCCGCATCTACGGCTTCAACCTCATCCTGCTCCCCGTGAACCTCGCGGGCGTACTGAAGTCGATTCAGCAGGGCGCCACGGGGGCGAAGATTCCGTTCGCGCGCACGCCCAAGGTTGTCGGTCGAACGGCGGCGCCCGGCATCTACGTCACGCTCCCCTTCATCATCGTCGGGTTCTCCGTGCTCACTGCGGTGCGCGACTTCAACGTGGGGAACTGGGGCAACGCCGCGTTCGCCTCGTTCAACGCGATCATGGCGGCGTGGGCGATCGTGGCCTACATCGGCATCCGTGCCTCGATCGCTGACGCGACGCTCGGTCTCATCGGCTGGCTCTACGTGCCCATCAAGCCCAAGCGCGTGAAGCAGGAGTCTCTCGTCGACCCCAGCGCGACCATCAACTGGCAAGCGATCCTCTACCACGGCGATCGCCGTCTGCGCCGCGATCTCGCGCGCACGAGCGACCGCCGCAGGCGCCTGAGCGGAGTGCGCGCGGACGTGCAAGACGACACCGCACCGGTCGAAGTGCAGCAGGTCAGTGGTCGCGCGCGGCGACGTGCTGCGCGGCACTCCAGCACCTCCCGCTAGGGGTCCACCCCGGAGATCGCACGCCGTCTTTTCTGCGGTCACTGTTCACTTTCTCGGCTCCGTGGTGCAGGGTGGGGATCACGGCCCCTCTGCGGAGCACCACTCCACGGCGGGGAGAAGATGCGGTGGGGTGCGGTCCAGCGTTCCCCTCCGCGACGAGAGAAGGGGAAGCAATAGTGCACACTGATATCCCGCAGCTCGCGGAGATTGAACAGCTCGCTCAGATCAACCGACCCAATCTTGTGACCATCGTGCTGCGCACGACGCCGGTCACCACGGAGGCGGAGGCGAACCGCATCACCTTCGGCACGCTCATCGGAGAGGCCGTCACGCGCCTCACCGAGCTGGGTGGCGATGCCGCTGAGCGGGATCGCACCGAGGCCGGGTTGCGTGCCTTGCATGAGGATCAACACCTGTGGCGCTACCTCTCGCACACGCTCGTGGTGTTCGCGAGCCCAGACCGCACGGTGAGCTACCGGCTGCCCAACGAGCTCGAAACCGAGTGGTTCGCCGGCGAGAACTTCCGGATCGTGCCGCTCCTGCGCACGCTCACCTTCCCGCACGAGGCGTGGGTGCTCGCGCTCAGCCAGAACGCGGTGCGCTTGATCGAAATCGGGCCCGCGGGCCCCGGCACCGAGGTTGACGTGCCCGAGCTGCCGAGCGACCTGCTCGACGCGTTCAACGTCGAGGACCCGGGGGTCGACTCGCACCGCCGCCGTCTGCACGGGCCCGAGGGGCACACCACGCGACTGCTCGGCTACGCCCGCGCGGTGGACCGCGCGATCGCTCCGCAGCTGCGCGGCACCCAGCGTCCGCTGATCCTCGCGGCAACGCAACCTCTCGACGGCATGTTCCGCTCGGTCACGTCGGCATCGCGCCTGCTGGCGTCATCCATCGATGGGAACCCGGATGAGCGCAGTGCTGCCGAACTCGATGAGGCGGCTCGCGCGCTCCTTGACGAGCACTACGCCGCAGAGCTCGTGGAGCTGCGCGACCGCTTCGAGACTCGTCGGGCGGCCGGCCGCGCGGTGACCGACCTCACGGATATCGCCCGCTCGGCGATCGCCGGGGCGATCAGCACCCTGTACGTGGATGTGGACGCGCGCCCCGAGGGCACGCTCGACGTTGCGACCGGCAGCGTCGCGGCCGAGTCCACACCCGGCCGCAGCCTCATCGATGAGATTACGGGGCAGGTGCTCCAGCACGGCGGCCGCGTGCTCGTGCTGCGCAGCGGCGACGTTCCTGGCGGGGGCGCGCACGGCGCCGAGACTCGCTTCGCGGTCTAGTCCGAGCGAGGCACAAAAAAGGGGGCCCGCTCCGAAGAGCGGGCCCCCAGTTTCGCAAGTGCGAAGAGCTTAGACGAGCTTGACGCCCGCGCCAGCCTCCTCGAGCTTTGCCTTTGCCTCTTCGGCGGCATCCTTCTTCGCGCCCTCGAGCACGTTCTTGGGTGCCTCCTCGACGAGAGCCTTCGCCTCGCCCAGGCCCAGGCCGGTGAGCTCGCGCACAACCTTGATGACCTGGATCTTCTTGTCGCCAGCCGACTCGAGGACGACGTCGAACTCGTCCTTCTCCTCGACAGCCTCAGCAGCGCCGGCAGCCGGAGCAGCAGCGACAGCAACCGGAGCAGCAGCCGAAACGTCGAAGGTCTCCTCGAAGGCCTTCACGAACTCGGAGAGCTCGATGAGGGTGAGCTCCTTGAACTGCTCGAGCAGCTCTTCAGTCGAAAGCTTAGCCATGATGTATCTCCTTGATGTTTGCCTCAGGCGCTCGCGCGCCTCAGGCGGGGTTTGTGTACGTGAACCGGCGTGAGCCGATCCTTACGCGTCCTGCTTCTCCTGCAGCGCGCCGAAGCCGCGTGCGGCCTTGGCGGGCAGGGCAGCGAACAGCTGTGCTGCACCGACGAGCGAGGCCTGCATGGCGCCTGCGGCCTTGGCCAGCAGCACCTCACGGCTCTCGAGATCGGCGAGCTTGCCTACCTCAGCGGCGGTAAGCGGCTTGCCATCGAAGTAGCCAGCCTTTACCACCAAAAGAGGGTGTGCCTTGGCGAAGTCACGCAGAGCCTTGGCGACCGCGACGGTGTCACCGTGCACGAAGGCGAGAGCCGAAGGACCGGCGAGCTCGTCATCGAATGCGGTGATTCCGGCGTTGTTGGCCGCAATCTTGGTCAGCGTGTTCTTCGCCACAGCGTACGTCGCGTGCTCGCGGATGCTGTTGCGGAGTTCCCGCAGCTCAGCAACCGTGAGACCGCGGTACTCAGTCAGCAGAACGGCGCCCGACTCTTCAAACTTCTGCTGAAGATCGGCGACCGTAGCGTCCTTCGTAGCCATGGCGCTCCCTAGCTTGTTGTACCCGAGTGGCGGATGCCGCTCGAGGGCCGTGCCTGTCGGAGCGATCCTCATACGAAAAAAGCTCCGGCGCGCACGCACGGAGCTTCATGAACCCGGGGAAACCCACCGGTCAAGGAGTTCTGCACCTGCGCTGGTCTCTGCTCTCGCAGACGTTCCGGGATTCTTGCGAACCCTACCGGCGGTCTTTGGCCGTCGATAACTCTAGCACGTTTCCCACGGAGTGGCTACGCTGCGAGACAGGCCGAGCCCGGATCCCGCGCGAGAGGCGAGCGAATGGACAAGATCAACCTCACGAAAACACTCGACAGCTACGCCGCACGGCGCGGCGTGTTTCGGGAGCTCGTGGTGCCGCCCCTGCGGTACCTCATGCTGGATGGGCGGGGCGACCCGAACACCTCCCCAGCATTCGGCGAGGCCCTCGAATCGCTCTACCCGCTCGCCTACAAGCTGAAGTTCGCCAGCAAGCGCGAGCTCGGGCGCGACTACGTGGTGCCGCCGCTCGAGGGCCTGTGGTGGGCGGAGGACATGGCCTCGTTTACCTCCGCGCGCGACAAGTCGCAGTGGAGCTGGACCGTGATGATGCTTGTGCCCGAGTGGATAGATCCGGAGCTCGTCGCCCGAACCAGGCAGGGCATCGCGGCCGGAAAAGAGCCGCCCGCGCGGCTCGGCGACGTTCGACTCGAGACGCTTGACGAGGGGCGCTGCGTACAGACGCTCCACGTTGGCAGCTTTGACGCGGAGGCCGAGACCCTCGCGCGCATGCACGACGAGGTCATTGCCAGCCTCGGCGCGCGTCTCACCGGCACGCACCACGAGATCTACCTCAGCGATCAGCGCCGCACCGCGCCCGAGCGCATGCGCACGATCCTGCGGCAGCCGATCGCCCCGGCTGAGGCGAACATCGCCTAAACCGGGGCGTGGCGCTATGCCGGGACGAGCTGCTCGGCCGGCTCCTGGTGCCGGATGAACCGCAGGTGCCAGGCGCGCAGCAGCTCGATGAGCACAATGCCGGTGCCAACAATCGCCAACACCAGCAGGCCCAGATCGTTCGGCAGCCACGTGACCTGGAAGAAGTCTCGCGCGATCGGGATCAGCCAGACGAGCCCGAGCCCCGCGTACATGGCCAGCACGATCAGCACGCGGAACGGGTGCACGGGCCGCGCGAGCACCGCGAGTACCCAGAGCGCCACGCCGGCAAGGGTGAGGGTCGCAGCGGACTGCTGCTCGATAAGCGTGAAGCCGCCGAGGCGATCGGCACCGATGTGGAGCGCAACGAGCGCGAGCGTCACCACGAGGCCCGCGGGGATCGCGAATGCGAGCGACCGTTTCAGGAAGCCGGAGCGGTAGCGGGCCGCGTTCGGCATGAGCGCGAGGAAGAACGCGGGGATGCCAATGGTGAGGCCGTCGGTGATCGACAGCTGGCGCGGCAGGAACGGGAAGGCCCAGGCGAGCAGACCGAACACCACCGCGATGGCGAACGCGTAGCTCGTCTTCGTGAGGAACAGCATCGAGACGCGCTCGATGTTCGCGATCACGCGGCGCCCCTCAGCGACGACCCCCGGCATCCGGTCGAAGCGCCCGTCGAGGAGCACGAGCCGAGCGACCGCCTTCGTGGCCTGCGCTGCCGTGTCCATTGCGATACCAAGGTCTGCTTCCTTGATCGCGAGCGCGTCGTTGACGCCATCGCCGGTCATCGCGACCACGTGCCCCCGCCGCTGCAGGGCGTGCACCATCTGCAGCTTCTGGTGCGGGGTCACGCGCCCGAAAACCCGCTCGCGCTCGAGTACCTCGCCGAGCTCGTCAAGATCTTCCGGCAGGGTGCGCGCGTCGCGCCCCTCGGGGCAGTCGAGGCCCACCGTGCGCGCAACGGCCGCGACCGTGCGCGGGTCATCGCCCGAGATCACGCGGACGTCGACGCCCTGCTCGGCGAAGTAGCTCAGCGTCTGTGCGGCGTCATCGCGCACCTGCTCGCGGAACGTGAGGAGCGCAACGGGCTGCAGTCCAGCGGGGAGCTCGGGGTGCTCAGCCGGCGGTGACGCGATCGGGCTGTGCGCGAGCAGGAGGGTCCGCGAACCGGCCTCGGCAAGAGCGCCAGCCTGGGCGAGTGTCTCGGCCACCTCGGCGGGGTCGGCGTCGGCAAGCACGAACTCGGGGGCGCCCAGCGCCCAGGTGCCGGGCGCGGGGCGGCCCGCCGCGGCTTCGGCCACGACGATCGCGCTCCACTTGCGCGCCGAGTTGAACGGGATCTGAAGCGCGCCCTCAGGCCCGAGCTCGTCGCCGAAGGGAGCCGCGAGGCAACGGGCCGTGCCGTTCGCGTCGTCCGCGGAGCCCAGATGGCCAAGGATGCCGCGCCAGCCAGCGACCTCCGTGAGCGGGATCGCTCGGTCGAACAGCATCTCACCGGTGGTCAGCGTGCCGGTCTTGTCGAGGCAGAGCGCGTCAACGCGGGCGAGGCCCTCCACGGCAGGAAGCTCCTGGATGAGCACCTGCCGCTGCGCGAGTGTCACCCCGCTCACGGCGAACGCGATGCTCGTGACGAGCACGAGGCCGAGCGGCACCATTGCGATGACCGCGGCGACCGCGCCAACGACGGCCTCGCGCCACGCGCCGTTCTCGAGCGCAACGGCCCAGCCGCCCTGCGACTGCATCTGGCCGTTCGCGACGATGAGGATCATGGGCGCAAGCGCCCAGGTGATCCACTTCAGAAGGCGATCGATGCTGCTGCGCAGCTCAGAGCGCACGAGCGAGAACTTCCGTGCCTCGGCAGTGAGCTTCGCGGCGTAAGAATCTCCGCCCACCCGCACGACCTCGGCAAGCCCGGTGCCGCCAACCACGCTCGATCCAGAGAGCACCTCATCGTCGGCGCGCTTGCGGATCGGGTCCGACTCACCCGTGAGCAGCGACTCGTCGACCTCGAGGCCGCCCGGCCCGCTGTGATCGGTCTCGACCACGCGCGCGTCGGCGGTCACCTGGTCGCCCGTGCGAAGCACGAGCACGTCACCGAGCACCACGCGATCGAGTGGAATCTCGACGGCAACGCCGTCGCGAAGCACGCGCGCGGTCGGGGCGTTCAGCACGGCCAACCGGTCGAGGGTGCGCTTCGCGTTGAACTCCTGCACCACACCGATCACGGTGTTGAAGAGGGCCGGGAGCCCGAACAGTGCGTCCTGCCAGCGGCCGAGCACGAGCAGGATGCCGAACCCCGCGAAGACGATGCCGTTGAACAGGGTGAACACATTCGCGGCAAGGATCTCCCAGAGGGATCGGCTCGAGCCATCGGGCGCAGCGTTTCCCTGCCCTGACTCAAACCTGCGTTCCGCTTCGGCAGCGCTCAGGCCCCGCATCCCGGTCAATTCCATGCGGAACAGCCTAGGAGACGGAACGCTTTTCTCCCTGGCATTCCCCAGGAATTCGGGGGCTCACCGGCCAAAATTCCGGGTATCCGGAAAACAACACGGGGAAAAACGGAGCCGCCCCGCGCGCGCCGAGTGGCGCGTGCGGGGCGGCTCCGAAGGAGTGCGAGCGGGTACGGCGCTTACGCCGCGCCCTCCGCGGCGGCCTTCAGCATGTAGCCGGCGCCACGCACGGTGTGCAGCATGGGGCTGCGGCCCGCGTCGACCTTCTTGCGCAGGTAGGAGATGTACAGCTCCACCACGGTCGACTTCCCGGAGAAGTCATACGCCCACACGCGATCCAGAATCTGCGCCTTCGAGAGCACACGGTTCGGGTTGCGCATGAGGTAGCGGAGCAGCTCAAACTCAGTGTTGGTGACCATGATCGGTTCACCACCGCGCTCCACCTCGTAGCTGTCCTCGTTGAGCGTCAAATCGCCCACGCGCAGCACGGGGTCGGGCTGCTGCGAGAGCGTGATCTGCGAGCGGCGCACCAGCCCGCGGAGACGCGCGATGAGCTCCTCGAGGCTGAACGGCTTTACGACGTAGTCGTCGCCGCCCGCAGTAAGGCCGTTGACGCGATCTTCGACCGAGTCGAGCGCGGTCAGGAAGAGCACGGGGAACATCTCGCCCTCGCCGCGCACGCGGGCGAGGAGCTGCATTCCATCAAAGTCGGGCAGCATGATGTCGAACACTGCGACGTCGGGGCGGAAGCTGCGGATCTTGTCGCTGGCCTCCTGTCCGGTCGCGGCCGTGTCCACTTCCCATCCCTCATAGCGGAGGGCCATCGCGATCAGCTGCGTGATCGATGCTTCGTCGTCGACGACAAGCGCCCGGATCTTTCCCCCGTCGGCGCGCGTCAGATTCTGTGAATCCATAGCTGTTGTCAGTTCCTCTCGGCTTTGCGCGGGTAGGGGTCACGAGCGCTCTGCGCTCGGGCTTCGTCCATATCCCGATGAATCGGTTCTCGCGACCGCTCGACGGAAATTCAGGCGAAAACTCGGTTTGAGCCTACTGCCACTGCCTGATTCCGGTCATAGAAATCGCTGAGTACACCCTGTGTGCGGGGCTGGCGTACAGTCGGTCTCGGGGCCGGGTATCGGATGACGTCCCCCACCATGGCGACGTCCGTACCACGACGAAGTCCGTGGGAGACTGGACGGGTGTCCGATTCTACACCGCATTACCTCACACGTATGGTCACCGACGGCACCAACCGGGCCGCATGGCTGCAGGCGCGGTCGCGCGGCATCACCGCGACCGATGTTGCGAAGCTCTCGACCCCGCGCTCAATCGAGACCGCCGCGAACGAGAAACTGCACGGGAGCAGGTTCAGCGGCAACGTGTACACGGACCATGGGAAGGCCCGTGAGCCCGAAATTGCCAGCTGGGTGCTTCGCGAGTACGGGATCGCCCCCAGCCAGGCGCTCTACCACGCCGCGGCAGACCTGCGGCACCTCGCGACCCCCGACGGCCTCGTGCTGCGCGACACCGGGTCGATCGAGCTCGCCGAGATTAAGACAACGAACAAGGAGTGGCGCACGATTCCACGCCACTACCTTCGACAGGTGTGGTGGCAGCAGTACGTGCTCGGTGCAGAACGCACACTCATGGTGTGGGAACGGCACGAAAACTTCGTGCCTGTGGGCGACCCCGAGTGTCGCTGGATCGACCGCGACGAGAACGAGATCGCGCGGCTTGTGTCGCTCGCAGGGGATCTGATCAACACCCTGATCGCTCGCACGAGCTAGTCGGGCGTTCGCCCCACGGCGCCTGCGCTACTGACCGGGGCCGAAGCCGCCAGCGCCAAACGGCTGCGACGGCTGGCCGGGGGCGGGCGTGCCCGCACCGAAGAGCTGCGGCGCCCCGCCGAGTGTCTGCTGGATGCGGCTCTCGTGCGCGAAGCTGCGCTCCATGAGTTCCTGCAGCGCCTCCGCGGTCACCGCGAAGCCGGGCACGTCGTCAAGCACGAGTTTCTCGGCGCCGTGCAGCAGCTCGATACTGCCAGTGCCCCAGAGCCGCTGCCCAATGCTGCGGCGCTGACGTACCTCGCGCACCCGCCCGAGTGCCAGCTCCGCCCGCTGGCGCACGAACAGCCCGCGGCGCACGATCACCCGGCGCGTCGTCACCGTCGTGCGGCCTGCGAGCCACGACAGCATCGGCAGCACGCCGAGCAGCAGCGCCAGCAGGCCCGCCACGAGCGCGGAACCCAGATTGACCCAGGCGGCAGAAAAACGTCCCACCCAGAACCCCGCGACCCCGGCGATCGCGATGAGTGCGATCGCCGGGAGGAGCAGCCTGCGCCCGTGGCGCCGGAAACGCAGCACCACGACCTCGGGCTGCGCGTAGCTCGCGGGGGCCGGTCCGAGCACGGAATCGACCTCTGCGGTCATAGAGCGCGCGGAACGGGAAGCCATACTCCTATTCTGCCTGCTCAGCCTGCGCCGACGCCGCACTCGGCTCGCCGGCTGCGTGGGCGGGGGCCTCGGCAGCGCCCAGCGCGGCAGACTGCGGGGCTGCCTGCGCAGTCTGATCCCGATCTGCGGTGTGCTCCGCAGCCTCTCCTGCGGTTCCCGACTGCGGTGCCGCCAGGAGCTGCGGCTCCCCCGCGGCGCTCGCGGCACGGCCCGCCGCGGCGCCCGCAGCGTTCCCCGTCACGGCCCCGTTCAGCATGCCAACGAGATCGATTCCCACAGTCTCGCGCGCCATCTCGAGGAGGCCCTTGATGTTGGCCATCGCCTCGCCGGCCACCTTCGACGTGCCGTCTGCCGATACGACCGTCATATTGTCAATCGCCCCGATCGCCTGCGCGTACTCATTCGCGATCTGCGGCAGGAGGTGGATGAGCTCCTGCGCCAGCACCGCCTGCGACTGCGTCTCGAGTGCGCGAGCACGAGCGTCGATCGCAGCGGCCTCAGCCGTTCCCTTGGCCTGGATGGCTTCGGCCTCGGCGCGACCCTCAGCCGCAACGGCCTCGGAGGCAGCGATTCGCGCGGCGCGGCTCGCGAGACCCTCGCGCTCGACGGCCTGCGCTCGGCCCTCGGCGGCGGACACCGACGCCGTGGCTTCTGCCTTCGCGAGCGCCTCGACGCGGTATGCCTCGGCCTCGGCCACCGCACGAACGTCGGCGTTCAGCTTCTCAGTGCGCAGCGCAACTTCCTTCTGTGCGGTGATCTGCTGCTGCTCGACGATGGCCTGCTGCTGGATCGCCTGCTCGAGCGGATCGGCGGCCTGCGCCTGCGCATTCGCCTTGTCCGTCTCTGCCTGGATCTCGGCCTGGCGGAGCTTCAGCTCACGGTTGCGGTCGAGCAGCACCTTCTCCGCGGAGATCTTCGCTTCTTCGGAGGCCTGGTAGGCGTTCGTCTCGGCGATATCTGCCGCCTGGCGCACCTTCGCGGCCTCGGGACGACCGATGTTCGTGATGTAGTCGGCACCGTCGCGGATCTCCTGGATCTGCAGCGTGTCAACGACGAGTCCCTGCTTGGTCAGCGCCTCTTCGGCAGCCTCAAGCACGCTCTGCGCGACGACCGCGCGGTCGCGAATGATCTGCAGCACGGTGAGCCCACCGATAATCGAGCGGAGCGAACCCGAGAGCACCTCCTGCGTCGACTCGTCGATCTCGTCCGAGTTCGAGAGGAATCGCTGGGCTGCGGCGCGGATCATCTCCTGCGAGCCGCCCACCTTCACCACGGCGACGGCCTGCGCCTGCATCGTGATGCCGTCAGTGGTCTGCGCCTCCGTGGTGATCGAGAGTCGGCGCGAGCGCAGCGAGATCGTGAACGACTTCTGCACGAAGGGGAGCACGAACACGCCGCCACCGGTGACGACCTTCTGGCCCGACATATCGCGCACGGTGCCACCATCGGCGGTCTTCACCTCCTTGCCCTTGCCACCGGTCACGATGATCGCCTCATCGGGCTTTGCGATGCGGTAGCGCTTGATGATGACGAGGGCGATGAGCACGAGCGCGATAACGGCGCCGAACACTCCGACAATTGCGGGGGTCATTAAGAACATGTCCTCTCCCGGATCGGGTTACTGGGTGGGTGGGGTGGGCGCGGGTGCGGGCTCCACCCGCACCGACGTCGCCGTGATGGTTTGTGCGATGCGCACCTGCGCGCCGCGTGGGATCGCGGTGTCTGCGGTTGCCGAGAGCGACACGCGCTCGCCGTGGCGCACGAGCGCCACTTCACCGAGGCCGCCCGCGGGGATGGCGAGCACGACGCTCGCCGCGCTGCCGACGAGCTCATCGCCCGACACCGCGGTGGAGGATTCCGCGCTGCGGATCAAGCGGCTGAGCCACCATGCCGCAGCGCCGCCGATCACACCGGCGACCGCACCGAGCGTGCCCGCGAGCGGGGTGGCCACCCCGGCGCCGACGAGCGCGAACGCGGTGAAGCCGAAGATCGCGGTGAACGCGGCGATCGTGGTGAGGCTGAGCGGGCCGTCGCCGAAGTCAAACGCGTCGAAAATGCCGTCGAGCACGAGCGAGATGAGCAGCAGGACGCCGCCCACAATGCCAATGATGAGGAAGACGCCGCCGGCGATGAGGGAGCCGTCCACGAGTCGATCCAGCCAGCCCATGATGCCGTCCATTCGGCACCTCCTCTCAACGCCCGGTACTTGGAGCGTAGCAAGCGCGGGGCTGCGACCGGGAAGAAATCAAATCGGGATCGTGCGGAATCGTGCAACGTCGCGGCGTCATTCCGCGCGCGCAGTGCGGGGCGGAGCGCTCAGGGGAGGCGCGGCACGGCGGCGAGCAGCTCGCGCCCGTAGCTCGAGCGCGGGGCGGTGAAGAACTCGCGCCCGCCCTGTTCGACGATCTCGCCCGCCCGCATGACCAGCACCCGATCGCAGAACGCGTGCACGACGGCGAGGTCGTGGGAGACGAGCAGCACGGTGAGCCCAAGCTCGCGCTGCAGCTCCCGCAGCAGGTCGAGTACCTGCGCTTGCACGGCAACGTCGAGCGCGCTCGTGGGTTCGTCGGCAACGAGCACGCTGGGTTCCAGGGCGAGCGCGCGGGCGAGGGCGACGCGCTGGCGTTGCCCTCCCGAGAGCTGGTGCGGGAACGCGGCGGCGAGCGCGGGATCGAGGCGCACGCTGGCGAGCAGCTCCGCGATCCGGCCCGGCACTCCCGCACGGGGCACGGCGCGGTGCACCCGGAGGAGCTCGCCGAGCGTCTGGCCCACGGTGAGCCGCGGGTTCAGGGATGATGCAGGGTCCTGCGGCATGAGCTGGATCCCTCGGAGCTGCGCCGGGGTACGGTGCCCGGGCAGCGGCGCGTCCCGCCAACGGACCTCGCCGGCGGCCGGAGCGAGCTGTCCGGCGATGGCGCGTGCGAGGCTCGTTTTTCCAGACCCCGACTCGCCGACGATGCCGAGCGCCTCTCCCCGCTGCACCGTGAGCGAGGCACCAGGGACGACGAGGGTGCGCCCGTAGCGCAGGGCGACTCCCCGCAGTTCGAGTTCGGGAGCACTGGCTGGTGCGGGCTGCGACGCGGAACCTGCTGCTGCCTCTACCGGTCCCCCGGACACAGTGGCAGCGCCAATGGTGGCGCCGACGGTGGCGCCGGCTCCGCCGCTCACCGCGGGCAGCCGCGGCACAGCGGCGAGCAGCTCGCGCGTGTAGGGGCTCGTCGGGGCGGCGATCACGTCGGCAGTACGGCCCGATTCGACGATCTCCCCGCCGCGCATGACGAGCAGCTCGTCGCACAGCTCGGCCACCACTGCCACGTCATGACTCACGAAGATGAGCGTCATGCCGCGCGCCCGGCGCAGCTCGGCAAGCAGTTCGAGCACGCCGCGCTGCACGGTCACGTCGAGGGCGGTGGTGGGTTCGTCGCACAGTAGCACCGCGGGGTCGCCCGCAAGTGCGAGCGCGATGACCACCCGCTGCCGCTGCCCGCCCGACAGTTCATGGGGGTAGGCGTGGGCGATGCGCTCGGGGTCGGGGAGCCGCACGTCGCGCAGCAGCTCGGCCACGCGCGCGTCCGCCGCGGCGCGGCCGCGCGTCTCGGCGCTCGCCGCCTGCACCGCGGCACGCAGCTGTGCGCCGACGCGCGTGAGCGGGTCAAGCGCGGTGAGCGGATCTTGGAACACCATGCCGAGCGGACCGCCGACGGAGATCTCGCCACCCGCCACGCGCACGCCGGCGGGGAGGAGCCCAAGCACGGCGCGGAGCGTGAGGCTTTTCCCCGAACCAGACTCGCCCACGATGCCGAGCGCGCTGCCCGGCGCGGCCGCAAAGTCGACGCCGCGCACGAGCTCGGCCGTGGCCGTGGTGCCGCGCGTGCCGCGCGCAGCGATCCGTAGCCCCGAAACCCGCACCGCCCCCGGGGCGGCTGCGGTGTCAGCGACGTCAGCAGCGTTGGCGACGTCAGCGACGTGGTGCGTGCCAGGCGCACGCGAGAGCCGCCGCTTCCGCGTGCGTGCGGGCCAGCGCGAACCCACGCGCAGCACGTCGCCGAGCCCATCGCCGAGCAGCGAGAACGCGATCCCCGTGAGCACAACCGCGAGGCCGGGGAAGGTGGGCAGCCACCAGTGCGTGGTGACGAACTGCTGCGAGTCGGCGATCATCGTGCCCCAGTCGGGGGTGGGCGGCTGGATCCCGAGCCCGAGGTAGCCGAGCGTCACGATCGCCACCATGATGAGCACGATCTCTGTTGCCAGCAGCACGATGGCCTGCGGCAACACGTTGGGGAGCACATGCCGCAGCAGGATGCGCGCGTGCGAGAGCCCGCCGCCCCGCGCAGCCTGCACCCACCCGGAGTCGCGCAGCGCAGCGGTCATCGCGCGGAGCACCCGCGCGTAGCCCACCCATCCGACGAGCGCGAAGGCCAGCACAATGCCCCCCTCGCCCGCGCCCACCGCGAACACGATCGCGATCACGATGACGTAGAACGGGAACGCGATCACGGTGTCGGTGACGCGGGAGGCGACCCAGTCGGTCGCGCCGCCGAAGTAGCCGGAGATGAGCCCCACCGCGATGCCGATGCCGAACGGCGCGAGGGCCGCCGTGACCGCGAGCCTGAGGTCGGTCTGCGCGGCGAAGAGCATGCGCGAAAGCACATCGCGCCCCAGCTGATCGGTGCCGAACCAGTGTTCGGCAGAGGGCGGCTGCAGCCCACCGGTGAGATTCTGCGCGGCCGGGTCGGCGGGGGCGATCACGGGGGCAAGCAGGGCGAGCGCCACAAGCGCGAGCGTGAGGATCGCGCCGGCAACGAAGGCGGGGGACGACGCCGCGCGGCGCCACGCGTTCATCGCGCCGCTCCGCTCGGCCCGTCGGCGGCCACGAGCGCGCTCGTCTCAGGGACGCTGCGCAGCCGTGGATCGAGCACGGCGGAGAGCACGCCCGCGAGCGTGGTGACGAGCACAACGAGCACCGCACAGTAGAGCGCGATGCCCTGCACGACGGGGAAGTCGCGGCTGCCAATCGACTGGAAGAGCAGGATGCCGAGCCCATTGATTCCAAACACCTTTTCGACAACGAGCGTGCCGCCGATGAGGTACGCCGTGTTGACGCTCAGCAGTGTGAGCGTGGGAAGCGCCGCGGAGCGGAGCACGTGGCGGAAGAGGATGCGTCGCTCAGGGATGCGCGCGGCGCGGAGCGTCGTCACAAAGTCTGCGGCGAGCACGTCGATGAGCTGGGCGCGCAGTGAGCGGATGAGCGGGGGCGCCATGCCGAGCGCCACCGCAAGCGCGGGCAGGAACAGGCTCTTCAGCGGTTCACCGGGACCGGTGCCGACGCCGCCGACGGGGAACCAGCGCAGCTGCACGCCAAACACGATGATGAGCAGCAGACCTACCCAGAAGAGCGGCATGCCCATGCCCACCGCGGGCAGAATGCGCACTGCGTGATCGATCCAGCTGTCCTGCCGCAGCGCTGCGGCGACCGCGAGCGGCACTGCGATGATCACGGCAAGCAGCACGGCGAACAGCACGATGCCAAGGCTCACCGGGGCTTTCGCGAGAATGAGTTCGCGTGTGGATGCACCGGTGACGAGCGAGTTGCCGGTGTCGAAGCGGGTCAGTAGTCCCCCGACAAAATCGGTGAACTGCTGCCAGAGCGGGAGGTCCAGGCCGAGCTCTGCGCGGAGGGCCGCGATCGATTCCGGCGTGGCGCGCTCGCCGAGAATCATTGCGGCCGGATCCCCGGGCACCATGCGCAGGAGGAAGAAGACCGCGACGACGACTCCGAACATCACGGGCACGATGCGCGCGAGCACGCGGAGAAGCTCGCGCCCGATCCCGCGCAGCAGCTCCCGCGCCCCTGTGTTGCTCGTCACCACGTCATCACTGTAGTGCGCGCGGGGCCCTCGCCCCGCGCGCACGCGTCAGTTTGTCTGCTCGGCTACTTGCCGCCGCCCGTGAGCCAGGCGTCTTGGAAGCGGACGCTGCCGTTCGGCAGCACCGTAAAGCCCTGCACCTCGCTCGTTGTGGCCTTCAAGTTTGCAGGGAAGAAGAGCGGGATGTAGGGCACATCGTCCGCGAGGATCTGCTGAATCTCCGCGTAGATCTTGGTGCGTTCGGGGCCCTCCGCGGTCGTGCGGCCCTCATGCATCAGCTGTGTCACCTGGTCGTTCGTGTAGTGGGTCCAGTACGACTTGCTGAAACCCTCGGGGTCCGCCTGGAATGTGATGAAGCCGTTCGGGTCGGGCGCATCAGACTGCCCGCTGTTCAGCATCATGTCGAAGTCGTATGCGAAGAAACGCTCGCGGAACACGGCGATGTCGAGCTGCTCGATCTTCACGGTGATACCGATCTTCGCGAGCGACTCCTGCACAATCTGCGCGATCTGCGCGCGCTGCGCGTTGCCACTCGCAATCAGCAGGGTGGTGGAGAATCCATCGGGGTACGCCGACTTTGCGAGCTCAGCCTTGGCTGCCTCCACGTCGAACGCGAGGGGCGTCACGGTGTCATTCGCGGAGTCCGTGATGGTGGGCGGCAAGAGCGCGTTTGCGACCTCAGCCGTGTCGAACGTGGTGGCGGCGGTGATGCCCTCGCGATCGAGCGCGTGTGCGATGGCCCGGCGCACATGCTGATCGCCGAGTTCCGCGCGCTGCGTGTTGAAGAAGACCTGCTCAGTCGACCACCCGGAGGTGTTGGAGAGCACGGTGTCGGCCGCCGAATCCACCTCGGCCGCGTTCGCGGCGGGAACCGTGTCGATCGCGTCGATCTGCCCGGCCGCGAGCTGCTGGCGCAGCTGCGCGTCATCCGCGATCACGCGGTACTCGAGCCCAGCGAGGTAGGGCTTGCCCTCCTGCCAGTAGTGCTCGTTCTTCACGAAGCTCAGGTCGCCGTTCGGGTCGAACTTCTCGACCGCGAACGGCCCGGTGCCGATGGGCTTCTGGAAGAACTCTTCCTCGCTCACCCCGCCGAAGTCCTTCGGGAAGATGCCGTTCGAGAATCCGGCGAGTTCGGAGAGGAACGGTGTGTACGGAGTCTTCAGCGTGATCGTCACGTCGCGCTCCCCCGTCTCCGCGATGCTGTCGATGGGTGCCGTGAGCGGCAGCGGCCCCTCGACCTCGAGGTGGCGGTTCAGCGAGAACACCACGTCAGCTGGGGTGACGGGGGTACCGTCAGAGAAGGTGAGTCCCTCGCGCAGCGTGAACACGTACTCGGTGCCCGCATCGTTCGCGGTGTACTCCGCAAGCCACGGCACAATGGCGCCCTGCTCATCGAAGCTCACGAGCGGCTCGAAGATCTTATCGATCGCGAACGCGTTGTTCGCCGTGATCTGCTGGTTGAGATCGAGGTTGTCCGCAGAAGCGACGCGACCGAAGGTGAGCGTGCCCCCGGAAACAGGGTCGCCTCCTGCCGCGGCATCGCCCGGGGCAGCGCCCGCGGCGCACGAGGAGAGCACGAGTGCTGCGGCGAGGGCTGCGCCCGCGAGTGCCAGGCGTCGGCGCCTGGGAAGCTGTGCGGTCATGTGGATGGTCCTTTCGAGCGGGAAGATCATGGGACCGGGCGACGGGCGCGTCGGCCGGTGAGATACGAAAGCTAGGGGGTCGCGGGCGGTGGCACCCCGGGAACGAACCCGACCCCGCGCAGCGCATCGCTCTGTCGCGGATTGCCACGGAACACCCCGGCCCGCAGCACGCCCACGATCGCAGCCGGATCAGCGAGAACTCCCGGCTCGCGCGGATCCCGGGTGAGCACCACCGCGTCGGCTGGCGCGCCGGGGGCGAGGGTTCCCGCAAACTGCGCGCGGCCCCGATCCCGATCGACCCGCGCGAGCAGCTTCGCCCCCGAACGGGTGGCCGCGAGCAGCGCTTCCTGAGCGTTCAAGCCTGCCTCACGAAGCGCATCAACCTCGAGGGCCGCGGTGCCGTGCTGATCCGGCGTGCCCGAGTCCGTGCCGACCGCGATCGGCAGCCCGGCGTCGCGCGCGCGACGCACCGCGATCGGGTGCGACCCAATTGCCTCGTCGACGCGGGCACGGAAGGCTCGGGGCAGGGCGCCCGCGGCGATCATCCGCTGCACCAGACGATAGATCCGCAGCGTGGGCACGAGGGTGAGCCCCGCGGACGCCGCAGCGTGGGCCTGGGTGTCGGTGAGGAAGATCCCGTGCTCGATGCTCGCGGCGCCCGCGGAGATCGCGTGATCAATCGCTTCGCCGCCCCACGCGTGGACCATGACGGCTGCGCCGGATCGCTCTGCGCGCGCGACCGCGCCCTGCACCTCGGCCGCCGAGAACACCGGTTCCAGGCCCGCACCGGCGGGGCTCGCGACACCGGCAGTGGCGACAAGCTTCACCCACTCCGCGCCCGCGTCTAGCACCTGCGCCACCGCCCGGTCGAGGCTGCCCGCGGCGTCGGCCGCAGCTCGGTCCAGTAGGCGCACGGAGAGCTGCACCTCCGGACGCTCTGCCGCTGGGAGCGCAGCCAGCTCGTCGGCGCTCAGGCCGCCCGCGTCGCGCACCTGCGTAATGCCGGCCGCGAGGGTGCGCGCGAGCCCCGTCGCGGTCGCGGCGCGCTGGACTGCCGGGGGGATCTGATGACGATCCGCCTCGTCAAAAGCGTGCCACGCAGCGTGCACGTGCGTGTCGACAAGACCCGGAATCACCCACAACCCGGTGCCGTCGCTGGCGGCAGAGGCGGGCGAGCTCGGGGCCGCGGTGATGCGACTGTGGTTCCAGTGCAGTGCGCGCGGTGCGCCGAAGTCGCCGGCCTCGCTCAGCACGCGCACGCCGGAGATCGAGCCCGCCCCGGGCACTCCCGAGTGTGCGGGCCCGGTCGCCTGCCGCGCCTGGTCCATGTATGTACGGTACCGAGAGTAATTGAGATGGACCACTTGCTCAGAGTGACGCTGAACCACCCCGCACTACAGCGGGTAGACTGGGCGGGTGACCAGCACCGCTTCTCCCCAGTCCGCACGCACGGCCGCAGGCTTCCAGCTTGCCCGTGGCCTGTTCCACCTCGTCGCCATCGTTGTGATTACGGTGTGGGGCTTCCTGTCCTGGCCGCTCCCCTTCCCGGGAATCTTCACCGGCCTCGGCATGCTGGTGCTCTCGGTGCTGCTGTGGGCACTCTTCCTCTCGCCGCGCCCCGTGCTGCGCGTGGACTACTTCGCGGCCGCACTGTTTGAGCTCATGCTGCTCGCAGCGGCCGTCGCGGCGCTCCTCTCCTTCGGTATCTTCTGGGTGTGGCCCGCGCTCTTCGGTGTGGCCGGCGCGGTGGTCGGGTACCTCACGTCGCGCCGCCGCCGCGCGTAGTCGCTCGGTTCCGCTGCGCGGAATAGCCGCGGGCGCGCCGCCGTTGTAGCTGGCATGACACTTCCGCGCACGGTCGCCGGCGCCTCAGCCGACCAGCTCATCCTCGGCCTCGATACGTTTGGCGACGTCACATTCGCCGCAGACGGCAGCCGCAACTCGCATGCCCAGGTGCTGCGAGACGTGGTCGCGCAGGCCGCACTCGCCGACCGCCTCGGGGTCGACGCCATCACCCTCGGCGAACACCACCGCGACGACTTCGCGCTGAGCTCGCCCGAGATCGCGCTCGCCGCAATCGCCGGCCAGACTGAGCGCATCCTGCTGGGCACGGGCGTCACCGTGCTCTCGAGCGACGACCCCGTGCGCGTGTACGAGCGGTTTGCCACGCTCGACGCCGTGAGCTCGGGCCGCGCCGAGGTGATCCTGGGCCGCGGTTCGTTCACCGAGTCGTTCCCCCTCTTCGGGTACCGCCTCGAGGACTACGACCAGCTGTTCTCCGAAAAGCTTGAGCTCTTCGCCCGGCTGCGCTCCGAGGGACCCGTCACGTGGTCGGGGCGCCACCGCACCGCACTTGTCGAACAGGAGGTGTACCCGAAGACCGAGCAGCCGAACGGCGTCAACGCGTGGATCGGAGTGGGTGGCAGCCCGCACTCCGTGCTGCGCACCGTGGAGGTCGGCATCCCGATGATGCTCGCCATCATCGGCGGTGACCCGGCACGCTTCCTCCCCTTCGCGAACCTCTACCGCGAGACGCAGACTGAGCTCGGCCGCGAGCAGATGCCGCTCGGCGTGCACTCGCCCGGCCACGTTGCAGCCACCGACGCCGAGGCGCGCGAGCAGCTGTGGCCGCACTTCGAACGCAACCGCAACCGAATCGGGGCCGAGCGCGGGTGGCCGGCCACCACGCGCGCCGAGTTCGAACGCGAGGCTGACACGGGGTCGCTGTACGTCGGCTCGCCCGAAACCGTTGCGCAGCGCATCGCGCAGACCGTGCGGACGCTCGGCGCCGATCGCTTCGACCTCAAGTACGCGAACGGCACGATGCCGCACGCGCAGCTCATGCAGAGCGTGGAGCTGTACGGCACCGAGGTGATCCCGCGCGTGCGCGAGCTGCTGCGCTAGCTCGCAGCTCGCGCAGGGTGCCAGCCCGGGACACGCGGTTTAGGTCGGGCCGACGAGCTCCGCCATGTGCACCTCGTGTGCGCCGACCGCGACCGTGCCCGCGAGCACCCCGAGGAGCAGTTCGGCGGCGGCTCGCCCGTAGGCGCGTGGCCGGAGGTCGACCCCGACGGCTCGCGCGGCGCCGGGATCCACTGCCATCGTGCCGAGCTTGATCCCAGTGCCGTGTCCGCGGGCTTGCAGCGCAAGGGCATGCGGCACAACACTCTGCGCTACCCAGACAAGCGCATCGTGTCCGGCCGTCTCGACCTCGGCGAGCGCCCGCTTGATCTCGGCGTCCGTGGGCGCCACCGGGACGCGCAGGACCAACGACTCTGCCCCGTGCGCGCTACACCAGTCGCGGTACCCCGCCACGACGTCGCTCGCCCAGAGCGGTTCGCGCTGCTCCTCAAGCGCGGCGAGAGCAGGACGCTCGGCGCCGCGCTCGCTGAGGTCGTCGAGCACCTGCCCGATGAGACCGCGGTGGTCGGCAGCGATCGAGGCGGTGACGGCCGCGCTCCCTGGGCCACGGTACTCGCCTACTGCGACCACAGGGACGCCCCCGAGCCCGCGCACGGCGTCGGAAAAAGTGTCGGGAGTTGGGTCGACGACAAGCAGGCCGTCCACCTCGGGGCGGGGCGATCCTCCCGTGGCAGCCGTGCGGAGGAGAAGATCGAGTCCACGTTCGGCGGCAACGTCTGCGACGCCGAACGTGAACTCCATGTAGAACGCGAGCTCGCGGAGGTCAGCCGGGAGGTGCAATCCGATCGCCCCGTGCTGCCCACCACGGAGCCGCTGCGCCGCGCGATTGGACTGGTATCCCATCGCTTCGGCCTGCGCGAGCACACGCTGACGCGTTTCTTCGGACACCCGGCCGCGGCCGTGGAGCGCGGAGGAGACGGCCGTCTTCGAGATACCGAGCGCCCGGGCAATGTCGACGATCGTCACTCCGGAAGCAGCCATAGCTCCAGCATAGGGGCCACCCGGCGTCGATCCGCAGTTGCGCGCGCACGGTCTGGCACGTATATTTACGCAGTGCGGGAACGTTCCCGCACATGATCCCGCGGCCGCGCCGCCCACTCGACAAAGGAGTCACCTGTGTCCACAGCCACCCCCGCAGCCCCCGCCGGCCTCGCCGCGCTGACCGGGAAGGTCATCATGGGCTTCGTCGGCACCTGGGTAATCGCGCTCATGGCCGCGAACCTCGTGCCCGTGCTCATCGCCGCAATGGTGCAGGATCTCGGCGTCGACATCGCTACCGCGGGCGCCCTCGCCACCGGTATGACCGCGGGCTCGGCGCTCGCCATGTTCATCACGTCCCGCTTCATCGCCACCGCCGATCGCCCCCGACTCGGACGCCTCGGTCTCCTCGCAATGGTGCTCGGCTACGGGATCGCGGCCGCCCTGCTCACTACCCCGGCGGTGATGGGCGGTCTCATGCTCGGTGGGATCGGTGCCGGCATCATGATCGCGACCGGCACTGCGGCTGCATCCTCGACGCAGAATCCCGACCGCACCGTCACCACCGTGATGGTGATCAACCGGATCGGCGCCACCGCGCTCCTCGCGATCGCGCCGCTCTTCCACAACGACCTGCGCTCCGTGCTCATCGTGATCGCCGCGCTCGGCCTGCTCGGCTTGCTCCTCGCCGGCGGCCTCCCGAACCTCCCTGCGACCGGCGCGGGCCTCCCCCGCGACACGGGATCCAGCGTCGCCGCTGCAGCCACCCCGCCCGCTGCCTCGCGCACCGTGACGATCACCGCACTCGTGCTCGCCGTCTCGATGTGCCTCTGGTCGCTCACCGAGGACATGGTCTACTCGATGACCAGCGTGCTCGCGGATCAGGCGGGACTCACGCCCGAGGTCTCCGGCGCGCTCCTCGCGGGCAAAGTTGGCGGCGGCCTGCTCGGCGCGCTCCTCGCGCCGCTCGCACTGCGCTGGATCGGCCGCAGCTGGTCGCTCGTCATCATCATCGCGATCAGCACGATCACGAAGTTCATTATGATCACAAGCGGCTCCGCACTCGCTTACAGCGTCTCGATCGTCATCTGGGGCGTCATGTACGGCGCGATCCTGGTGCTCGTCACGGGCCTCGCCGCGGTAATGGACGTCACAGGCCGCGTCGGCGTCATCGTCTCCGGCTTCTACTTGGCGGGCGTCGCGTTCGGCCCGCTCATCGGCGGCCAGCTCGTCGGCGTTCTGAGCCCCATCCAGTACGCGCTCGTGGTCACCGCTCCGAGCATCGTGTTCGGCGCGGCCCTTTTCCTCATCTCGCGCTCCCGGCGCAAGTTCGAGGACGGCAATACGACCGCGCTTCCCGTTGCCGCACCCCTCGTCGAGCACACGTAGCCCTGAAGGAAGGATCCCTATGCCCACTCAGCAGCGCCCCGCAGATCTCTCTGCTTCCCCCGCTCCCGTTCGCGTAGCGGCTCCCGCCGCCACGCCAGCCGAGCGCATCGTGGTGGGCGCGCGCGTCCACGCGCTCACTGATCTCAGCCCCGACGGAGCCCACTCGGCGGTTGCGGTCGCTGCAGGCCGGGTGCTCGCAGTCGGCACTCCCGAGTCGCTTGCTGAGCTCCGCGGGCCCGCGACCATCGTCGACGAGTTCCCAGGCGCAACGATCGTGCCTGGTCTGATCGACGGCCACACGCACATCGTGTTCGGGCTCGAGCTCACCCGCGGCGTGCAGCTCACCGACCGCTCACTCGACGAGGTGCGCGCGGCGCTCACAACGGCTGCCGCGGCAACACCCGAGGGCGAATGGGTCTTCGGCTGGGGCGTCGACCCGAATATCTTCGCAGAGACCGGATTCTCGGGCAGGATCTTCGACGACGTCACGGCTGGCCGTCCGCTCTTCCTCCGGATGCGCGATGCGCACTCCGCCGTCGTCAACAGCGCCGCGATCACGTACGTGGGCCTCACAGGCGCCGAGCGTTTCCCCGACGAGTCCGCCGTGGGCGTCGACGTCGACGGGAACCCGACGGGCTACCTGCTCGAGCTCGCAGCCATGGACCTCGTGCTCGAGCAGGTGCCGGCCGAGCCCCTTACCCGGCGCGCAGACCGGCTCACCGATGTGCTCGCCGGCATGGCAGCGACCGGGATTACCGGCACGCACGTGATGGACTTCCACGACGGGAGCCGCGAGGTGCTCGAACTCCTCGAGGAGCGGGGCGAGCTGCCGCTCCGGTTGCGCTTCTCCCCCATGGTGCCGCCTGGCTCGAACGACGCGGCGCTCCGCGAGATCGCTGATCTCCAAGGCCTCCACGGCCGGCGCTGGCGGGTCGACGGCGTGAAGTTCATGATTGACGGGACCGTCGACAACGGCTCTGCATGGCTCGCCGAGCCCGATTGCTACGGCGAGGGGCTCCGCTCAATTTGGACGGACCCCGAGGCATACCGCAGAGCGCTCCGCTTCTTTGCTGCGCAGGGCATCTCCACAGCAACCCACGCGATCGGCGACCGCGGGGTGTCGTTTGTGCTCGATGCGCTCGAGTCTCTCGGCGAGCTGCGCGCCCGTGCAACGCACCGGATCGAGCACATCGAGACGATCCCCGACGAGACCGTGCCGCGCTTCGCGGCCCTCGGAGTCGCCGCGAGCATGCAGCCTATCCACGGTACGCGGCACACGCGCGCCGATCGGAGCGATAACTGGTCGGTGCGGCTCGGCGAGGAGCGCGCTGCGCACGGTTGGCGCTGCAAAGACCTCCGTGACGCTGGCGCCGTGCTCGCGCTCGGCAGCGACTGGCCCGTCACCCCCTACGATCCACGAGCGATGATGGCGGAGACGATTCTCCGGGTGCCCCTCGCGCGCCCCGAGTTGCTCCCGGTACAACCCGAGCAGGCGCTGTCCCCCCTCGAGGCACTCGAGGGGTACACGGTGCACGCGGCGCGCGCGATCGGGGTCGACGACGAGGGTGCGATCCGCCCGGGCGCACGGGCCGCGCTCACGGTGTTCGCCGAGGATCCGCTCGCGGTTTCCCCTGAGGAACTCGCGCAGACGCCCGTGCTCGCCACCTACGTCGATGGCGTCCGGGCCTAGCGCGTCCACGCGAACGGCCGGGGGCCCGGGGCGCATCAGCGCCCCGGGCCCCCGGCCGTCTCTCCTTCGCGGACGCGCGGCTAGGCGGTGAGCACCCGCCACTCGCCGGTCTCGGCGTCGGTGGGCATGCCGTCGAGCACGCGGATCGTGCGCGCGTCTGGGTCCGTGATGATCGTCGCGAGCGTGGCCCAGCGCTCACCGAACGCCTTCGTCATGTCGGGCACGCACGTGAGCGGCGGCTGCCCTTCGCCGGAGAGCAGCAGGCGCACCATCGCCTCGGGCGCGGTCGGCAGCCCCGTCTCCAGGCGTTCGCGCACGAGCTCGAGCCGCTCGGAGGAGTCGGGCTCGTAGAGCTCAGTTTTCTGTCCACCCAGCGGGGTTTCGTGCTGGAAGTGGTTCGTGCGCTGCACGGAACCGGCCACCTCGGGGATCGGGAACACGCCGGCCGGGCTCATCTCGACCGACACGGCCCCCGTCGCGTCCACCATCGTGAACGCGGACGACGAGGTGATGGGCGCGCTGCGAATCAGCTCGAGTGCCTCCGCGATCGTCGCACACTCGGTGAGCACCACACTCGACAGTACGTGCATCGGCACACCCTCGGGGCGGTCCTCCGCGTGGCCCAGGATGTTGAAGTGGAGCCCCAGGCCCGCCTCATTCACGCCGATCTTGCTGACAATTCCCTGCTCCGTGAGCCCGGCATAGCGATATCCGGGGCCCGTGACGGTGTGCGTGTGCCACAGCGCATCGAACTCGATGTGCCAATCCCACGTCTGCACGCCGAAGCGGTGCCCATCAATCACGGAGGTCAGCGTCGAGCACTCGTGCGCGGCCCGGTTGCCGAGCGCGAGAATCTCGGTGCGGGCGTTGAGCGCGACGACGCGGTCGAGCGGCACCCCGGATCCCTCGGCGATCCCGCGCAGCTCCTCGACGATCTCCGGGCGCCACACGCCCAGCGTCTCCAAAATGGTCTCGATGCCCGCGCGCTCTCGCTCGGGATCGACCTCAATCATGCGGAACAGGTTGGTGTACTGCTCGGCAGCCGCCGCGAGCGTGTCGCGCAGGGCGATGCCACGCGCGAGGCCGAGCTCGCGCCGGGTGCTGCCGCTCAGATCCAGGTGGATGCGGCTCGTGTTCTCGGTCATGGTGTGTTCTTTCTGAGGTTTCGGCAACGCAGTTGGTGGGCCCACGAAGCGGATCTGAAGCTGTTTCTTGCGCGCCGAGGCCGCGCCTGGCTGCCAGTGGACAGCCAGGCGCCAGCTCGTCGGCGGGCTCGGGTGACGAGGAGAGGCGCTACGGAGCTGGGGATCCCTTCGCGCTGGCCCCGAGCAGCGCGTCCCGGAGACCGCGCTGCGGCTTCCATCCGGGGCGCGGCGCGGACGCGATGAGCAGCTGGGTGTAGGGATCCTGCGGGGTGTCGAGCACCTCGTCGACGGTGCCGCGCTCGATGATCCGGCCCTGCCGCATCACCACCACGTCATCGGCAATGTCGCGCACCACCGAGAGATCGTGCGTGATGAAGAGGTAGGAGAGCCCGTGCTCCTCGCGCAGCCGCTTGAGCAGCGCGAGCACCTGAGCCTGCACGGAGACGTCGAGCGCCGAGACGGCTTCGTCGAGCACGATGATCTCGGGCTCCGCGGCGAGCGCTCGGGCAATCGCCACGCGCTGCTTCTGCCCGCCGGACAGCGCGGCGGGCTTCGCATCGGCGTGGCGCTCAGTGAGCCCCACCTCTGCGAACAGCTCGAGCACGCGCGCGCGGCGCCCGGCTCGGTCGAGGTCGGGTCGGTGAGCGCGCAGCATCTCGTCGATCGTCGCGCTCACGGGAAGCGAGCGGTTGAGCGATCCCTGCGGGTCCTGGAACACCATCTGCACGAGCTTCGCGCGCTTGCGCAGCTCACGACGGGCGGTGGTCGGCTGCACTTCGTTGCCCGAGATGCGCACGGTGCCAGAGTCGGCGGACTCGAGCCCCACGATCACACGGGCGAGGGTCGACTTGCCCGAGCCGGATTCGCCGACCACGGCGAGGCAGGTGCCCGTGCGCAGCTCGCAGCTCACATCGTCCAGCGCAGTGACGCTCGCCTTGCGGCTGAGGTGGAAGGTACGGCTCAGGCCGCGCGCTTCGATGATTGCGGTGTCGCTCATTCGCCTGACTCCTTCGTCGCGGTCTGGCCCGGGGAAGCGGGATGTCCGGCCGGGTAGAGCATAGGTCGCGCGGCCATGAGATTGCGCGTGTACTCGGTCTTCGGGTGATCCCGAATCTCGTCCGGCGTGCCAATCTCGAGGATCTCGCCGTCCTTCATCACAGCGAGGCGATCGCACACGGCGGCGGCAAGGTCGAGATCGTGGGTGACGAAGATCATCGAGAGGCCGTGCTCGCGGCGCATCTCATCGAGAATCGCCACGACCTCGGCCTGCGTGGTCACGTCGAGCGCGGTGGTCGGCTCATCGGCGAGGAGCAGCTTCGGCGAACCGGAGATCGCACCGGCAATGACGACGCGCTGCAGCATGCCGCCCGAGAGCTGGTGCGGGTAGGAGCGCAGCACGCGCTCCGTGTCCGCAATGCCCACGGAGAGAAGCAGCTCAGCGGCCTTCGCCTCGGCGTCTGCTCGGCTCATCGAGCGCGCATCGGCCATCCCCTCCACGAGGTAGCGGCCGACCGGCAGCACCGGGTTGAGGGCGCCGTGCGGGTTCTGCGCGATCAGCGCGAGGTCTTCAGCGCGGATCCTGCGCAGCTCCTCGCCCTTGGTCGCGAGAAGATCTGCGCCGTCGAGCTCGATCTTGCCGTCGACGCGAGCGCCGCTCGGTTCGATGCCGAGGATGCACTTCAGCGTCATCGACTTGCCGGAGCCCGACTCACCGACGAGGCCGAGTGCCTCGCCCTGGCCGAGCGTAAACGAGTTGCCGTGCAGGATCTCTGTCTCACGCCCGGTGTCCGGGTCGGTGACGGTGAGCACGAGCTGTTCGATGTGCAGCATCAGCGGGTCCTTCCTGCGGCGCGGCGACCGCCGAGCTGTTCGCCGACGTAGCCGAACGCGGCGACGGTGATGACGATCATGAGGCCGGCAAAGATGCTCTGCTCCCAGAAGCCCTGCTGCAGCGAGGCCTGCCCGTTCGAGACCATGAGGCCCCAGTCCGGGGTGGGCGGCTGCACGCCGAGGCCCAGGAACGAGAGGGCGGCGAGCTCGATCATGGCGTACCCGAAGTTGATCGTCATGCCGGTGAGAATTTGTGTGCGCACGTTCGGCAGAATGTGGCGCACGGTGATGAGGAAACCCGAGATGCCCTGCAGCTGAGCCGAGGCGACGTAGGGCAGGTTGCGCTCGCGCAGCGCCACCGAGCGGATCACGCGCGCCGAGTATGGCGTGAAACCGATCGCCAACGCGATCGAGGCGGTGAGCAGCGAGGGGCCGAAGATTGCGACCGCGAGGATCGCGAGCAGCATGTTCGGGAATGCGAAGAGCACGTCAAGCACGCGGCTGATGAACGCGTCGACCTTGCCGCCGAACCACACCGCGGTGAGGGCGAGGGTTGTGGCGAGGAACGCGGTGATGAGGATCACGATCGTGGGGCCGATGAGGCTCGTTCGTGCGCCCCAGATGATGCGCGAAAGAATGTCGCGACCCGACTGATCGGTGCCCATCAGGTGCGCGAGACTCCACGCCTCGTGGCGGGCGGTCACACTGCCCTCGAACGGGTCGTAGGGCGCGATCACCGGAGCGAGGAGCGCCATCGCCACCACGAGGATGATGATCGCGAGGCTCACGAGCCCAACAGGCCCGAGGCGACGGCGCAGCAGCTGCCAGCCGGTGGTGGGCACGTCACCGCGATGCTTGCGCAGCAGCTGGACGGCCACAGTGTCTTGCGCCCGCGTGTTCGCGTCAGGGCGCTTGGTGAAGTTCTGCTCGGTCATCGCGCTGCCACTCCCTGGCTCAGGCGGACACGGGGGTCGATGACTGCGTAGAGCAGGTCGACGATGAGGTTGATGAGGCCGAAGGCCAGCACCATGATGAGGGCGATCGCCTGCACCACGGCGAAGTCCTTCTTCTGCACCGAGTTGACGAGCAGCGAGCCGATGCCGTCGAGGGTGAAGGCGTACTCGATCACGAAGGCGCTCGCGAGGAGGCCGGCGATCTGCGTGCCGATCACAGTGGAGACCGGCAGCATCGAGTTGCGTATCGTGTGCCGCCACAGCACGAGCTGCTTCGGCACGCCACGCGCAATCGCCATGATCACGTGCTCGGAACCCTGCTCCTCGCGCACCGCGGTGCGCGTGATGCGCGCCACAACGGCGATGCCCGGGAAAGCGAGCGCGATCGCGGGGAGGGTTAAGTGCCAGAGCCGGTCGACGAATCCCTCACCCGATCCGGAGACGGGGAACCAGCCCAGGTTTGAGCCGAAGAGGAACATGAGCACGAGTGCCGCGAAGAAGGTGGGAACGGCGAAGCCAAGGTTCGAGCCGAACACCACGAGCTTCTCGAAGACGCCCGACTTGGTGGCGGCCAGCACGCCGAGGCCCACGCCGAACACGGCGATGAGGATTGCGGCGAAGAGCGCCAGGTAGAGCGTGGTGGGGAGGCGGGACGCGACGAGGGTGGTCACGTCCTGCTGCGTGATGAGCGAGCGGCCGAGGTCGCCCTGCAGCACATCAAGCAGCCAGTGCCAGTAGCGCAGCAGGAAAGGATCGTCCAGACCGTACTGCTCGCGAATTGCCGCGAGCACCTCCGGGCTGACCGTGCGCCCCTGCACGAGGAACTGCTCGGGGCTGCCCGGCGCGAGGTACATGCCAGCGAACACGATGAAGCTGGACACGATGAGCACGCCGACGAGGGCGGCGAGCCGTTTTCCAAGGTAGATCATGAGCGATCCTTTCCTGCTGCGATCACTCGCTAGGCCGTTGCGCCGAGGTCAGCAGCCCAGGGGTAGTACAGGTAGACGAACGACGCGGGCGCACCCGTGATGCTCTCGTCCATGTACATGCGCACGGCGAGGTCGTTGATCGGCACCCACGGCTGCGCAGCCATGATGAGCGCCTCAGCCTCGACCGTCAGCTCGGCACGCTTCTGCTCGTCGGGCTCGGCGATCGCAGCATCGAGCGCCGCGTCAACCTTCGGATCCGAGAACTTCGCGTAGTTCTGGTCGCTTCCCGTCTTCGCAACGCTGATGAGGTGCAGCAGCGGGTCCGGAGCGCTCAGGTAGTTCGTGGTGACGAAGCCGTCGAAGCCCTTGCGCGCCTCGGGGTCGGAGAAGAATGCACCGAACTGCGCGCTCGGCACGCCGGTGGGCTCGAGCGTGATGCCGAGCTCCTTCGCGCCGTTCGCCATCTCGTTGAGGATGTCAGCGTAGAAGCTGCGCTCGCTCGGGTACGCGATCTTGATCGGCTGCGAGAGGTCGACGTCAGCGCCCTCAAGCTCCGCCTTCGCGGCCTCGATGTCGTAGCTCAGGTCGGGGAGCTCAGTGTCGCGCAGCTCTGCGACGCCGGGGATCGCATCCCAGGCCGACTGCGGCACGACCGAGCGCGCCACGGTGCCCGTGCCCTCGTAGACCGTATCGGCGATTGCCTGGCGGTCAGTCGCGCGGGTGAGCGCACGACGCACGACGGGGTTCCCGAAGAGGCCCTCGCCGGTGGAGATGATCGCCATGTCCTGCATGCCCTGGCCCGAGTAGAGCGTGCCACTCGTGCTGCTCTTCAGCTGGCCCAGCGCGGGAAGCGGAACGTCGTACGAGCCCTGGATCTCACCGGTGGCGAGGCCGTTCGCGATGGCGGTCGGATCAACGACGAAGCCGATCTCCACCTGCTTCGCGTGCGCCTGCTTGTCAGCGTTCCAGTAGCCGTCGAAGCGGTCGAGGGTGATCGACTGTCCCTGCTTCCAGTTGCCGGGCGTGAACTGCAGCGGGCCGGTGCACATGACGCCGGTCTCCGGGTTGCCGTAGTTTTCGCCAGCCGCCTTGCGCTGCTTCTCCTGCACGACCACACCGATCACGGTGCTGAGTGAGGAGGGCAGGGTGTAGTCGGGCGTCTTGAGTTCGATCGTCAGCTCGGCGTCGCCGCTCGCAGCAACCTTCGCGATGTTGGCGACGGTGCCGCCGCCCCAATAGCTGCCCTCTGCGGGATCGATGTGGCGGTTCAGGGAGAAGACCACGTCCTGCACGGTCATCGGGGTGCCGTCCCAGAACGTCACGTCATCGCGGATACCGAGGGTCCAGGTCTTCCCGTCCTCGGTGTTCGCCTCGGTGGCCAGGTTCGGCTGCACCGAGAAGTCGGGCTGCATCTGGAACAGCGGCTCGCAGAGGTTCGAGACGATGGTGTTCTCGGGGTAGTTGAATGCCTTGACCGGGTCGAGGCTTGCGAGCTCACCGTAGGTGGAGTTCCAGGTGACCTTGTCGGCGTCGGCCGCCGGGGCCGGGGTGGTCTGCAGCAGGGCGTCTTCAGCATTCGAGCCGCCGGCGTCTCCGCCACGGCTGCCGGAAGCGCAGCCGGTGAGCGCAAGGCCCGCGATGGCGAAGAGGGCGATCGATGCCCGCATCGGTGCGAGTTTCACGTTGTTCTCCATTCGAAGTTTCGTCATTGAATCTCCTTGGCCCGGCGCGATGCCGAACGAAGACCCACGCAGGATGCTAACACCCAAAACGATTTGTGCAAAACGGTTTGGTTTTCACGTTTCGGTAACGGATCGGGGCCCGACCCCCCTTCCGAGACCACCTTCCCCAGCTCGGAAGGGCTATCCTGGCGAGGTGCAGCGCAGCGGGAGACCGACGATCAAAGACGTGGCCAAGGCGGCCGGCGTCTCTCCGACGACCGTGTCACACGCCCTCAACGGCAAGGGCGTTGTGCGCCGCGAGACCGTCGAGCGCATCGAGAAAGTGGCCGACGAGATCGGGTATCGCCCCAGCCCCATCGCCCAGGGCCTGCAGAACTCGCGGCTTGGCCTCCTCGCACTCGTCATTCGCCCGCTGCACAGTCTCGACACGTTCCTCCCCGAGGGCGTTGACTACTTCCTCCGTATGGCCGGAGCGGCCTCACTCGCAGCGATGGAACACGGCTACAGCATGATGCTCGTCGACGACCCCACTCGTCCCGATGCTCCCCTCAGCGCGACCGCCGCCGATGCCTACATCGTCACCGAGCCTTTCGCCAACGATCCGGTGCTCACCATGCTGTCCGAGCGCCACATCCCAGTCGTTTCGGTCGGCTCCGATCCCGCGCGCCCGGGCCAGTTCGTGGAACTCGCCACCCGCGATTGGGAGGAGGCGATCCTGGTGCTCGATCACCTGCGCGAGGCTGGCGGCACTCGCGTCGCCCTCCTCACGGGCACGGACGAGAACGCCTGGAACCGCGAGTCGGAAGACGCCTACCTCGAGTGGTGTGCGCGTCACGGCCAGTCCCCCGACATCGCCGCGTTTCCCGAGAGCGAGGGCGAGCGCGCGGGCGAGGCCGCCGCGGAGCGCTTCTTCGGCGCTCGCGGCACGCACCCCGACGCCATCTTCTGTCTCACGGGCCGCCACGCGGCGGGCCTCAATGCAGCAGCCGCGGCGAGGGGCATCAGTGTGCCCGAGGAGCTCTTGATCGCGGCAGGATCCGGCGCGATCCAGAACCGCATGTCGACGCCGAGCGTCACCACCCTCGACCTCCACCCGGAAGGGATCGCTGCCCGCGCGGTCGAGGTTGCGGTGCATCTCGCGGAGGGTCGCGCACCGAGTGGGCCGCTCGAGGTGCCGACGGCAACGCTCGCGGTGCGTGATTCAACGAGCCGCGCCGCGGGTGTGCCTCGCTCGTAGCCCGCCCTGTGGGAAACGGGTCAGCGCACGCGCGCCGGCCCGTCCCCAAGCACCGCATCGACGATCGCCACCCCAAACACGATGCCCTGCCCCACGGTGGCGCCCGCACCGGGATACACCTCGCCGAACGCATTCGCCGCGGTATTTCCCTGGGCGAAGAGTCCTGGGATCACCTCACCCTCGTCCGTGAGCACACGCCCCGCGCCATCGGCACGCAATCCTCCGCAGGTCCCGAGGTCTGAAAGCACCACCTCAACCGCGTACAAGCGGCTCCCGTCGAGGCCGCGCAGATTCGGGTTCGGCGTGCGAGTGGGGTCGCCGTAGTACCGGTCGTAGGCAGAGTTCCCCCGCTGGAAGTCTTCGTCGATCCCCGCTCCCGCATTCGCGTTGAACCGTCGGAACGCGGTCTCGAACGCGGCGATGGGCACGCCCATGGCGCGCGCCAACATCGCGGGCGACTGGGCCCGATGCGCGATCCCCGCTCGGTACCAACTGCGCGGCAGCGGCATTCGGGGAAACACTTGCCCGGCGAAGAGGTAGTCATTGCGGTACCGCTGATCGAACACGAGCCACATCCGGCCCACCGGGTCCCCTGCGGCCTCGCGTCGCAGCACTTCCTGCCCGAACGCCATGTAGTTCAGCGCCTCGTTGATGAATCGTTTTCCGCTCGCGTCCACCATGAAGGAACCGGGAAGCGAGCGTTCCGCGAGCAGGATCTGTGGCCCCGCACTTTCGTCCACGGGGGCAATCGCGGGGAACCACCATGCCTGATCCATATGACGCAATCCTGCGCCCACCTCCTGCCCAATACGGATCGCGTCGCCCGTGTTCCCATCCGCTCCCAAGCTCACGTCACGCACGAGTCCGGGCGACTGGTAAGCGCGCCGCATCTGCATCTCGTGGTCAAAACCGCCAGCTGCGAGCACCACTCCCCGCCGCGTAGTCACGGTCACCTGCCGCGCCCCCTGCTGCACCACGGCCCCCGTCACCCGCTCACCATCCCGGATAAGTTGCATCAGCTCGGTCTCGGTGAAGATCGGGATCCGGGCGTTCAACACCCCCGCATAGAGCCCACCGGCAAATGCCTGCCCTCCCGCCGCATAGTCCCTCCCGAGGAGCTTGCCCCCGATCCCCTGCACCGCTCGCCTGATCGCGCGCGGCAGGACGCGCAGCGGCAAGCGCGCGATCAGGTTCAGCCATTTGTAGTCCGCCCCGGTGACCGGCATGGGAAACGGCGCCGCCATCGCCGCAGGGCGGAAGCGTGTCCGCTCGGTGCCGAGTCGAGCGAGGTCAAACGGTCGCGCCTCCACCGAACGCCCCGCGGCATTGCCGCCAGCGCGCTCGGGTTGGTAATCGGAGTAGCCCCGAATCCACCGAAAGCGCAACGGGGTAGTGCGCTCGATCATGCGCACGGCCTCGGCGCCGTGGTCCAGATAGGGGCGCCACCGCGCGGGCGGGCTCGTGCCCTCCACCACGGTTTCGATGTATTCGGCACCACGCTCGAGCGAATCGACGGCCCCGTCGCGCTCAAGCACGGGGTTTGCGGGGATCCAGAACGCTCCGCCCGATCTCGCAGTCGAACCGCCCACATACTCGGTCTTCTCGATCACCGCGACGTTGAGCCCCCGCTCGTGGGCCGCGAGCGCCGTTGCAAGTCCGGTACCCGAGCCAACGATCAGCAGATCAACCGTCATTTCCTCGATTGGGCGCGGTGCGGGAATGGTCTGCGCACGCATCATCCACCTCCAGGTGAGGGAACGGCGGGCCGGCTCTGGCCCGCCCTTCCAGGCTAACCCGCGCGCCGCGCTCTCGCTAGGACGCGGTGATTGCCCTGATGAGAAGGTGTCGCACACGCCGAGATACGGCGAAAGCCCGCCGCACCTCCCGCGAGGGGATGGTGCGACGGGCTTCCGCGTTTTGCCTATGCCAGCTCGCGCAGTGGCGCGACCAGCGCCTGGCGCAAAACGCTCCGCGTTTTGCCTATGCCAGCTCGCGCAGTGGCGCGACCAGCGCCTGGCGCAAAACGCTCCGCGTTTTGCCTATGCCAGGCGCTGCTGCAGGTTCTCGTCGATCGCGCCGAGGAACTCCTCGGTCGTGAGGAACGCCTGCTCCGGGCCGACGAGGAGCGCGAGGTCCTTCGTCATCTTGCCCGACTCGACCGTCTTGATGACCACGTCTTCGAGCGTCTCCGAGAACTCGATGAGCTCCTGGTTGCCGTCGAGCTTGCCACGGTGGGCAAGGCCACGCGTCCACGCGAAGATCGACGCGATCGGGTTGGTGGAGGTCGGCTTGCCCTGCTGGTGCTGGCGGTAGTGACGCGTCACCGTGCCGTGTGCGGCCTCAGCCTCAACGGTCTGCCCGTCCGGCGTCATCAGCACGGAGGTCATGAGGCCGAGCGAGCCGAAGCCCTGCGCAACCGTGTCCGACTGCACGTCGCCGTCGTAGTTCTTGCATGCCCAGACGTAGCCGCCCTCCCACTTCATGGCCGAAGCGACCATGTCGTCGATGAGGCGGTGCTCGTAGGTGAGGCCGAGCTCGTCGAACTGCGCCTTGAACTCTGCGTCGAAGACCTCCTGGAAGATGTCCTTGAACTGGCCGTCGTAGGCCTTCAGGATCGTGTTCTTCGTCGAGAGGTAAACGGGGTACTTGCGCGACAGGCCGTACTTGAACGAGGCGCGAGCGAAGTCGCGGATCGACTCGTTGAAGTTGTACTGACCCTGGATCACGCCGCCGCCCTCGGGCAGGGTGACGACCTCGAACTGCTGCGGCTCCGAGCCGTCAGCGGGCTCGAACGTCATCGTGACCTTGCCGGGGCCGGCCTTGAAGTCGGTCGCCTTGTACTGGTCGCCGTGCGCGTGACGGCCGATGATGATCGGCTTGTTCCAGCCGGGCACCAGGCGGGGAATGTTCGAGATAATGATGGGCTCGCGGAACACCACGCCACCGAGAATGTTGCGGATCGTGCCGTTCGGGCTGCGCCACATCTTCTTGAGGCCGAACTCTTCTACGCGCGCCTCGTCGGGGGTGATCGTGGCGCACTTCACGCCAACGCCGTGCTTCTTGATCGCGTTCGCCGCGTCAATCGTCACCTGGTCGTCGGTCTCATCGCGGTGCTGAATGCCAAGATCGTAATACTCGAGCGTGAGGTCGAGGTACGGATGGATCAGCCGATCCTTGATGAACTGCCAGATGATGCGGGTCATCTCGTCGCCGTCGAGTTCGACGACGGTGCCTGCTACCTTGATCTTCGCCAACGCTTCTCCCAGTGTCGTATTGTGTGAGCTCGGAGGCGCGCGGCTCAGTGTGCGCCACGCGCTGAATTCATGCGGGCGCTGCGCAACACGCGCGCCCGGGGTGGGTCCGGTAGGACCACCCTCCACTCTACCCGAGTTCTGCTGAATATCTCGGCGTCGAGATATTTTCTCGAACGGACTCGCCCGCTGAAAACACGTGCACGATCTGTAGTTCCGCGTCGAGCGCCACGTAGTCCGCGCGAAGCCCCGGCGCGATATCGCCCACTTCTGCCCACCGAGCGGCGCGCGCGGGCGTCGTCGCAGTCATGCGCACGGCGGCTTCGAGTGCGGCGTCGCTCCACCGCGACTCGGCATGCGCACCGGCAGCCTCGGGCGCGCCGCCCACCGCCCCACGGAAGAGTGCGTCCATCGTCACGGTGCTCCCGGCAATGGTCTCGGTTCCCGCGAGGCGCGCAACGCCGCCTGCGACCGTCACATCAAGCACCCCCAGCCGGTACTCGCCGTCACCACAGCCTGCCGCGCCCATCGCATCAGTGACGAGCGCCACGCGATCCGGCCCGGCCTGCGCGGCGACCCAGTGCGCGAGCGCATCATCGAGGTGCGTGCCGTCCGCGATGAGCTCCACGATCACGCGCGGGTCCGCCAGCAGCGCGAGCACGGGGCCGGGCGTGCGGTGGTGGAGCGGCGGCATCGCATTGAACAGGTGGGTGGCCACCGTTGCGCCCGCGTCAATTGCGGCTCGCACGGTCGCCGCGTCGGCATCGGTGTGCCCAATGGCCACCACGACCCCTGCCGCACGAAACCGCTCGATCGCCGCAATCGCTCCGGCCAGTTCGGGCGCGAGCGTCACCATGCGGATCGCGCCCGGGGCCGCGGCGAGCAGGGCGTCGATTTCGCGGAGATCAGGATCGCGAAGCTGCTCAGGGTCGTGCGCGCCAGCCCGGGCGGGGCTGATCCAGGGCCCCTCGAGATGGATCCCGCCCAGGGTGCCGTCCGCCACGAGCGGCGCGAGCGCAGCCAGCTGTGCCCGCAGTGTGTCCGGTGACGCAGCCACCAGGCTCGCCATGCTCTGCGTGGTGCCGTGGGCGAGGTGGGCGGCTCGCGCCGCGCGCGCGGCTGCTGCAGTGCCCGTCGGGTAATCAGCCCCACCCCCGCCATGCACGTGGATGTCCACAAAGCCGGGAACGAGAATCGCGGAGCCGAGATCGTGCGTCGGGGTGCGGGGCGGGGCGCCCGCACCGAGCGCGACCGTGCGCCCGGCCGCAACCTCGACCCAGCCGGGCGAATAACTCGCCGTGCTGGTGACCACCCGGCCGGCCGCGATGATCTCGCTCACCGTGGCTAGACTCCGGCGGTCTCGCGCGCAGCAGGCTTGTGCCGCTGCACGTGCTCGTAGTAATCCACCAGGCGCAGTTTGCTCGCCGCGGCGCGGTCCACGATCACGGTGGCACGCGGGTGCAGCTGCAACGCGCTCGCGGGGCAGATGCTCGCAACGGGCCCCTCGATCATCGCGGCAACGGCGTCGGCCTTCCCCTCCCCCTGCGCGACAAGCAGCAGCTCGCGCGCGTCGTGGATGGTCCCGAGTCCCTGCGTGATGCAGTGCAGCGGCACCTCGTCGAGGCTGTCGAAGAAACGCGCGTTGTCCTCGCGGGTCTGCGGCGCGAGCGTCTTCATCCGCGTGCGTGACGCGAAGGAGGAGCAGGGCTCGTTGAAGCCGATGTGACCGTTCGCGCCAATGCCAAGCAGCTGAAGATCAACTCCGCCCGCCGCGCCGATCCGGCGCTCGTAGTCGGCGCCGGCCGCCTCGAGGTCCGCCGCGCTGCCGTCGGGCACGTTGACCCGCGCGGGATCCAGGCCGAGCGGCTCGGTCACGGTGGTGCGGATGACCTCGTGGTAGCTCTCCGGGTGGGTGAGCGGCAGGCCGACGTACTCGTCGAGTGCGAAGGCACTGACCTCGGAGCAGTCGAGTTCACCGGCTCGTACACGGGCCGCGAGCGCCTCGTAGGTTCCGACGGGCGAGGAGCCGGTCGCGACCCCGAGCACGGCGCTCGGCTTCTGGGCGATGCGCGCGGCGATGAGCTCAGCCGCCTGCTCCGCGACCGCTGCCGCGTTCTCCACGATGATGACGTCCACTCAGTTCCTCCATGCGGTTCGGGGCTGCACCGGTGCGGGCGCAGCGAGCGTCACGGCGGCGGATGTCGCTCGGCGCAGTTCACGACCAGAATACGGGTCGGTTCGGCGGACACGCACCATCGGACAAGGGCGCGTCACGCTCACTCCCCCGCACGCGAGGGCACGCCGGGCGTGAGTCGCGGCGCGAGCTCGCCACGAGAACTCACGCCGAGCTTACGCATCGCGCGCGCAAGATGGTTCTCAACGGTGCGCACGCTGAGCGACAGCCGGTCGGCGATCTCACGGTTCTGCATTGAGGCCGCAAGCATCGAGATTTCGCGTTCACGCTTCGTGAGCTGCGGCCCGTTCCGATCGGAGGCCCCGGCGTCGAGTGCTGCCGAAACGTCGGCGGCGAGGAGCGCCCGCAGTTCGCGAATGGTGTCGCTGAGCAGCTCGGCATACTGGTCGTTGCCGCCATTCGCCGCGGCGGGCCGTTTCCGCAGGATCGCCGAGAGCAACGAGAGCGATGTCGAGATCTCCGCGTCGAGAGAGAGTCGCTGCGCGAGCTTTGGCAGCTCGGGATCCTCTTCGAGCGCGCGACGCACCAGCTGCATGATGTCGGGCTTGCCGTGCGTGGAGGTGTCAGCGACTCGTTCGAGCTGTGCGAACACCTCGATCGTAGGTCGCTCAATGAAGGCGATGACCGCGTACGTCCACGCCGCGTCCGGGAGCAGCACCTCGCGGCAGTGCACGGCGATGCGCAGCAGCAGCTCCACCGCGCCGTCCGAATCGCCGTCGACGAGCAGCTCCACCGCGGTAGCGAACTCAGGGTGCATAGCTGGAAGCGGGCCGAAGATTCCCGGGTAGCGGGCGGTCTCGGCGAGGACCGAGCGCGCAAGCTCCGCCTCGCCCCGCAAGTAGTGCAGGTAGGCGGCCCAGCGCAGCTGCGCCAGGAAGTAGTCGGCGTAGGCAAGGCTCGGCGTGCCGATCGCGAATGTCGCGCTGACCGTTTCCGTCGCGAGCAAGTCGCGGAATGTTGAGGCTTGCTGCTGCGCGAGGAAGTAGGCGGAGATCGTGATGCGCCGGTAGTCCTGCGTCGCACGCGCCGCTGCGAACTCCGCGCGGAGTTCGCGCTCATACTCATCCGGCCGCTCGTTGCGCGAGCGGGTAATCGTGTTGCCGATCCCCGCGATGACGAACTGCAGCTGGTGCGCCGAGTCGAGCCGGTCGAGCGGCAGCTCCTCATGGATCCGACCCGAAATAACGCCGATGAAATGGTGGATCGCGAGCGAGAACCCGTCGCTCAGCTGCTCGGCACGCTGCCACCACGCCTCCACGTCAGGGTCCATCCCCATGCGCGAGAAGATCAGGTAGGCCTCGAACGCCTCGAACGCGAGTCGCGCAGTCGGGTTCGACTCCGCAGCCACAGCAGCGCGGAGACGGGCGCGCGCGTCCTCTCGATTCGCCTGGGTGTCCCAAAAGAGCCGGTGCATGCCCAGGCGAATCGCCATGGGGCTGCCACCCCCGCCAGCCGTGCGCTCGAACACCGCCTCGGCACTCGTGATGTAGCCCTCGGTCGTGATGAGTCGATCGAGATAGGCCACCGCGTGCTCGTTCGACGGGTCGCTCCGCCACTCCCGTGTCGCGCTCGCGAGCTCAGTGTCGCTCGCGGCCCGCTGAAAGCGAGCAATTCCCGTGCCGAGGTTGTGCGCGCGGTCAAACGTCTCGGCGCGCGCGAGCATCTCCGTCGCGCCGGCGCCCGCCCGCTCCTGCGCCTCAGTGTCGCCCAGCTCGCACAGCAGCCCGAGCGCCTCGTAGTGCAGCGGATCGATCGGCTGGTGCTGAAAGTAGTCGGTAATGAGCGACGGGCGCGGCGCGACGTGCGCAACACCCTCGGTATCCGCGAAGGTCGTGAGCAGACCGTGCTGCGCGAGCCCGATCAGGGGTTTTGAGGCGATCGTGTGGAAGCGCTCCACGATGACGCTCTCGGCAAGCGCGAGCGCGTGGAGCGCCCGGAACTCATCGCGCTCAAGGCCGAAAATGAGCTGCTCTACGCTGCTGCGCAGGTGCACATTCCAGAGCGACTCGGCGACGAGCGCCCAGCCGCTCTCCTGCCGCACGATCTTGCCCTCCCGGGCAGCGCTGCGCAGGATCGCCACCGCGATACCGGTGAGCCCCGAGGACATCGCGAGCACTCGCGAGAGCACTTCTGGTTGCGCGGGAGCGCCGAGGACGCGCTGCGCGAGCAGACTGATTTGCGCGTAGCCGAGCGGATCAAGCTCGAGACGTGCCTCGGTGCGGATCTTGTTCGTGGCGGCGCGGCCCTGCGCGTCGAGCATCACGAAGGGCGGGGCTGACAGGACCGTGGGGATGTCCCGCCGAGCCCGCGAGTGCTCGATGAGGTAGGCGGACTCCAGATCGAGGTGCTCAGCGTCGTCAACCAGAATCACGGGCCGGGCAGCGGCGTCGAGTTCTGCCGCCAGCTCGTCAGAAATATCGCTCTCACTCTGCGCCCCACGGAGGCTCACGAGGCCAGCTTCACGGAGCGCGACGTACGGCTGGTTGCGGAACGCACGCCGGCCCGTCACGCGGAACGCGGTGAAGCCACGCGCCTCCATCGCCGTGGCCACCTGCTCGAGCAGAAACGTGCGCCCGGTCTCGCGCGGGGCGACGAGGCGAACCGAGGATCCCTCAAGCAGCGATGCCTGAATTTCTCGTATTTCGCGTTCGCGCATGCGGTTCTCCCACCCCTGGTGATTCTGCCCCAGCACAACCGGAGCGTCTGCCTGCACTGTACCGCGCACCGTCACCGAGCGCAGATTTTTTCGCCGGCCCCCGTGCTAGCCTGAGCCCGCCCAACGACGGGCGTGGCGCTCACACGGGCGCCATCTTCTACAACGGATCGTCCGGCACGTGCCTGCCGGTGGAGGAAACACTATGTCTGCAATCACTTTTGACGGCGTCTCTCGGGTGTACCCGGGCGCCAGCGGCCCCTCGGTTGACGGGCTCTCGCTCGACGTCGCCGACGGCGAGTTCCTGGTTCTCGTCGGCCCCTCGGGCTGCGGGAAGTCGACCACGCTCCGCATGCTCGCTGGCCTCGAGGAGGTCGACTCGGGTCGAATTCTGCTCGGCGACCGCGACGTCACGCACATGCCACCGAAGGATCGCGACATCGCGATGGTGTTCCAGAACTACGCTCTCTACCCGCACATGACCGTCGCTGACAACATGGGCTTCGCCCTGAAGATCGCTGGTGTGAGCGCCGAGGAGCGTTCAGCGCGCGTGCTCGAAGCCGCCCGCATGCTGGATCTCGAGCCACTGCTCGGGCGGAAGCCGAAGGCGCTGTCGGGCGGCCAGCGCCAGCGCGTGGCGATGGGCCGCGCCATCGTGCGCCAGCCGCAGGCGTTTCTCATGGATGAGCCGCTCTCGAACCTCGATGCGAAGCTGCGCGTGCAGACCCGCACCCAGATCGCCGCGCTGCAACGTCGTCTCGGTGTCACGACCGTGTACGTGACGCACGACCAGACCGAGGCCCTCACGATGGGCGACCGCATCGCGGTGCTCAAGGAGGGCAAGCTGCAGCAGCTCGGCACCCCGCGCGAGCTCTACGAAACCCCGGCAAACGTGTTCGTTGCCGGATTCATCGGTTCTCCCGCGATGAATCTCCTCCCGGCCGAGCTCTCGGGCGACGCCATCCGCCTCGGCGCGCACACTGTCCCGGCGCCTGCGGCGGTGCGCGACGCGGCATCCAGCGCTGCGGTGACGCTCGGGATCCGCCCGGAAGACCTCGCGCTCGCCCCCGCAGGGGCCGACGGGATTCCCGTCGTCATCGATCTTGTGGAAGAGCTCGGCGCCGACGGCTACCTGTACGGACACCTCGAGGACCCCGCCACCGCGCATGACAGCGCAGCTCGCGTCGAGGTCGTGGCGCGCGTCAACGGCCGCGTGCATCCGCGAGCCGGGGAGCGGGTGGTGCTCACTCCGGCGCCCGAGCACCTGCACTTCTTCGACGCGGAATCGGGCGAGCGCCTCAGCTAGGCGGCGGCCGCGGCGGTCACGGTTCGGTTACGAGCACCCATTTCGTGGCCGTGGGGACTTGCGAATCTTTAGTTCGTTAGTTTTACTAACTCCATGACCGCCGCAACGCCGCGCACCCTGACCGCCAGCCCGCAGAGGCTTGGAATCCCCGCGCGCACACTCCGCCCCCGGGTGAAGGCGACGCTGGGCGACGCGAAGCGGCACAACCGCACGCTCGTCCTGCAGACCCTCCACGATACCGGTGCACAGAGCCGCGCCGATCTCGCTCGAGCCACCGGTCTCACGAAGGTCACGGTGTCGGGCCTCGTCGCCGACCTCATCACCGAGGGCCTGCTCCGCGAGCTTGGTCTCCGCGAGTCGCAGCGCCCGGGCAAGCCGGCGACGCTCGTTGACATCGCACGTGACGCGTTCGCCGTTGTCGCGCTCGATCTCAGCGACCACCGCATCATGCGCGGCGCAGTCGTCACGATCGAGGGCACCGTGCTTGCCCGCTCCGAGGTTGAGCGCGCGGAGGCCACGGGCGACGCAGCGCGCGATCTTACGGTGAAGCTCGCAACCGAACTCGTGGCCGTCGCAGAGATCCCACTCCTCGGCGTGGGCGTTGGCACCCCCGGCGTCGTTGACGACCACGGCGTCGTGCGCACCGCCCCGAACCTCGGCTGGGAGAATCTGCCGCTGCAGGAGCTCATCGCCGAGCGCACCGGCCTCCCCACCGTCGTCGCGAACGACGCGAACGTGGCCGCGCTCGCTGAGTACAGCTTCGGAGAGTCGAGCGACAACTTCATCCTCATCACGGTGGGGCACGGCGTCGGCTCCGGCATCATCGTCGACGGGCGCACCGTCGCGGGCAGCCGCTTCGCCTCCGGCGAGATCGGCCAGGTCATGGTCGGCACCGACCACGGCCTCGATGCGCCCTACGCACGCGAGCAGGTGCTCGAGCACTGGCTCTCGGTACCCTCGCTCACGGCGGCGACCGGCCCGGAGGTGCCCGAGGCAGAGCGCGACCGCGTGCTCCGCGAAGCCGGGCAGCGTCTCGGCATCGTGCTCGCGCCGGCCGTCGGTCTCTTGAACCTCGCCGAGATCGTGCTCGCGGGGCCACTTGAACTCATCGGGGGCACGCTCGCCGACGCGACCCTCGAGATCCTGCGCCGTCGCACGATGCCCGACTCGCACAGCGACCTGGTGCTCCGCACGAGCACGCAGGGCGCCGACCTCATTCTGCGCGGGGCAACCGCCACCGTTGTGAAATCCCAGCTCGGGATCAGCTAGCTCCCGAGCCACCGACCGCGCTCCGCAGGAGCGCCACACTCGCTACACGCGGCACCCCGCGTGCGGCCCACCGAAAGGAAGAACACCATGAAGAGAAAGCTCACAGGCCTCACCGCTGCGGCCGTGGCCTCGGCGCTGCTGTTCACCGGCTGCAGCCAGGGCGCGCAGGGCGGCGGAGAGTCGGGTGGCGACGGCAAGTCGATCACCCTGTGGCTGGCAGGCGGGGACACCCCCGACGAGCTGCGCGACTACCTGAAGACCGAGTTCACCGAGAAGACTGGCGCAACCCTCAAGATCGAGGAGCAGGGCTGGGGTGACCTCGTCACGAAGCTCACCACCGCGCTTCCCGATGCGAGCAACACCCCCGACGTCACGGAGATCGGCAACACGCAGTCGCCCACCTTCACAAACGTCGGCGCGTTCCTCGACATCAGCGACATGAAGGACGAGTTGGGTGGCGACGACCTCATCCCCTCCTTCGTTGAGGTCGGCGAGGTTGAGGGCAAGAACTACACGCTCCCCTACTACTTCGGCTCGCGCTACATGTTCTACCGCAAGGATGTGTGGGACGCCGCTGGCGTTGCACTCCCGAAGACCCTCGACGAGTTCAACGCTGCAGTGAAGACGATCGCAGAGAAGAACCCGAAGGGCATCGAGAAGTTCTCGGGCTTCTACCTCGGTGGCCAGGACTGGCGCGATGGCATCTCCTGGATCTTCGCGAACGGCGGCGAGATCGCCGAGCAGAAGGACGGCAAGTGGACTGCCACGCTCGACTCCCCGGAGGCACTCAAGGGCCTCGAGCAGCTGCAGGCGATCTACCGCACCGCCTCGAACGCGCCGAACGACGCGAAGGATGCGAACCAGTACCAGTACCTGAACGACTCTGATCAGGTGAAGGACGAGTCAGGCAACGTGACCGACGACCTCTCGCTCGCGGCAGCGACGATCATGGCGCCGGGTTGGGCGCACTGGTCGATCGGCGACCTGGTGAAGAACGACAAGGGTGAGCCCGCTCGCGAGTGGAACGACGACGTGTTCGGCACCTTCGTGCTGCCGGGCAACGACGGCAAGCCCGCCCCCGTCTTCGCTGGCGGCTCGAACATCGGCATCTCGGCGAAGTCGAAGGAGCCGGAACTCGCCAAGGAACTGATGCGCATCATCTACTCCGAGGAGTACCAGACGATGCTCGGCAAGAACGGTCTCGGGCCCGCGAACCAGAAGTATGCGTCGTCGCTCGGTGATGACCAGTTCGCGAAGGCGCTCATCGAGTCGGCGTCCAACTCGAAGCTGACCCCGGCCGCACCCGGCTGGGCCGCCGTCGAGGCGAAGAACGTCATGGAGGGATTCTTCTCGAAGATCCGCGACGCTGACGATCTGAAGAAGCTCGCGCAGGACACGAACGCAGAGCTCGACGCCCTGCTCAACCAGAAGTAAGCAGTTTCAGGTGTGGGGTTCGGCGCACCGCCGGACCCCACACCCCTTCTTCGAGAGGTCACGATGACTCAGAGCGCTCCGACCGCACGGAAGCGACGCCGCTTCCGGCTCACCCCCTACGCGCTGCTCCTCCCCGCGACGCTCATCGTGCTGCTCGCACTCGCCTACCCGATCGTGTGGCAGATCGTCACGTCGATGCAGCACTTCGGGCTCGCTCAGCAGTTCGGCCAGCCCCCCGAGTGGGTGTGGTTCGCGAACTACGTTGAGCTATTCACCAATCCCACCACCTGGCTCGTGGTCGCCCGCTCCATCGCGTTCTGTCTCATCGCCGCCGGATCCACCATGGTGGTCGGTGTGGGCCTCGCGCTCTTGATGCAAGCGATCCCCACATGGACACGCATCACCCTCCAGATTGCGCTTCTGCTTGCGTGGGCGACCCCGGTCGTCGCGGCAATGACGATCTGGAACTGGATCTTTGACTGGCGGCGCGGGCTCGTCAACTGGCTCCTCACCGGGCTCGGCCTCCCCATGCAGGGCCACAACTGGCTGCAGTCACCGCTCTCGTTCTTCGCGGTCGCACTCATCATTGTCGTGTGGATGAGCGTGCCGTTCGTCGCCTTCTCCGTCTACGCTGCGCTCACGCAGGTGCCCGGCGAGGTGCTTGAGGCCGCGCAGATGGACGGCGCTTCGCCCTGGCAGCGTCTGCGCTACATCATTCTTCCCGTGATCAAGCCCGTGCTCGGCATCGTGATGCTGCTCCAGATCATCTGGGATCTGCGCGTGTTCACGCAGATCAAGCTGCTGCAAGATCGCGGCTCGATCGCAAGCCAGACCGACGTGCTCGGCACGTACATCTATCAGCTCGGTGTCGGCTCGAGCGACTTCGCCATGGCGAGCGCCATGTCGATCTTCGTGCTGCTGCTCACCATTGCCCTCAGCTGGGCATACGTCCGAAACCTCGTGAAGGAGGATGCACAGCCATGAGCCGCGCAGACACTCGTTCCGTCACCGCCCCCATCGCGGTCATCCGGCAGCGCGGGCACGAACGCCCCCGCCGGCGCACCCGCATCATTCTCGGTGCGCTCGCCGTTGTGCTCGCCATCGTGTGGGCCTTCCCCGTCTACTGGATGCTCAACTCGGCGCTGCTGCCGAACGTGGTGCTCGAGCAGACGAAGCCGACGCTGCTGCCGATCGGTGGCTCGCTCAAGAACTTCGCCGCGGTCTTCGCAGACGGCAGCTTCCTCCGTGCGCTCGGCATCAGCCTCACAGTGGCCGGTATTGCCGTGGTGTGCTGCCTGCTCTTCGCTTTCCTTGCGGCACTCGCAATCAGCCGATTCCGGTTCCGTGGCCGCCGCAGCTTCGTACTCGCAGTCCTCTTTATTCAGATGCTGCCCGCGGAAGGCATGTTCATCGCGCAGTACAAGCTCATGGGCTCGCTCAACCTCCTGAACTCGGTGATCGGCGTCAGCATCATCTACATTGCCGCGGTAGTGCCGTTCACCATCTGGATGCTGCGCGGCTTCGTCGCCGGCATCCCGGTCGAGCTCGAGGAGGCCGCGATGGTCGACGGCCTGAGCCGCACGCAGGCGTTCCTCCGCATCACGTTCCCGCTCCTCGCCCCCGGTCTCGTCGCGAGTGGCGTGTACGCGTTCCTGCAGGCCTGGAACGAGTTCACCGTTGCGCTCGTCATCTTGCAGGATTCGAGCATGCAAACGCTGCCGTTGTGGCTCCGCGGCTTCATTCAGCAGTCGTCGTCTCGCGCGATCGACTGGGGCGAGGTCATGGCTGCATCCACTCTCGTCGCGGTGCCCGTGATCATCTTCTTCCTCTTCGTGCAGGGCCGGATGACGAGCGGCCTCGTCAGCGGGGCGGTCAAGGGATGAACGCGCAGCACGACACCGCCGCGCGCAAACTCCGCCTCGCGGTCCGCGCCACGCTCATGCCCGGCTTCACGGGCTTCGCCACGCCGCAGTGGGTGCTCGACCTCCTGCAGGATGGCCTGCTCTCGGTCTGCATCTACGGCCAGAACGTGTCGGACCGTGCGCAGCTCACCGAGCTCGGACAGGCGCTCCAGCGCGCGGTTCCCGGAACGCTCGTGGCAATCGATGAGGAGGGCGGCGAGGTCACTCGTCTCCACTACCGCTCGGGCGCTCCCTATCCGGGGGCCGCGATCCTGGGGCGGATCGATGACGTCGCGTACACGGAGGAGATTGGTCGTCGCGTCGCCGCAGACATCCGCTCCGCCGGCTTCGCGCTCGCGCTCGCGCCAGACGCGGATGTGAACAGCACGCCGGAAAACCCGGTAATCGGCACCCGCAGCTTTGGCGCGACGCCCGAGGGTGCGGCACGCCACACCGCGGCCTGGGTGCGCGGGCTCCAGGCTGGCGGCGCGGTCGCGTGCCCGAAACACTTCCCAGGACACGGCGACACCACGCAGGACTCGCACCTTGCGCTTCCCACCGTCAATGTCGACCTCGCGACGCTGCGCGCACGCGAACTGCCGCCGTTCCGCGCGGCCATCGAAGCGGGCGCACGCGCCATCATGACGTCCCACATCCTGCTTCCCCAGATCGATCCCGACGCACCAGCGACGCTCAGCGCCCCGATTCTGCAGGGTCTGCTCCGCGAGGAGCTCGGCTTCACCGGCGTCATCGTGTCTGACGCACTCGATATGGCGGGCGCAAGCGGCGAGATTGGGATCCCTGAGGCGGCAGTCCGCGCTCTTGCCGCGGGGTGTGACCTGCTGTGCCTCGGCACGGCAACCGAGGAGGCCGGGCTGCGCGAGATCGAAGACCATGTGCTCGACGCGATCGCCGCGGGCCGCCTGGACTCCGCCCGCGTGAACGAGGCCGCCGGCCGGGTGCGCGTGCTCCGCGAGAAGCCGCTGGCGGAGCCCGCTGTGACGGCCGCTGCCCCGGCGCCAGACACCGCGGAGATCTCGCGCGTGGCAGAGAGCTTTGCGGGGCTCGCGCACGCACGCGCGTGGCTCGCCGAGTACCCCGCAGCGCGCGTCATCCGAGTGGACGCCGAGGCGAACATGGCCATTGGTGATGCGCCGTGGGGGCCGTTCGCGAGCGGCGCAGCGGAATTGCTGCCCGCTGCGGCCGCGGCCTTCCGTGCGCGCGGCGTGCGCGCGGTGTCCGGCGCGGCTGCGGCCGATTGGCTGACGTCAGACAGCGCGGGCGAGGCGTCCTCGGGCCTCATCGTGGTGGGCCGCGACATGCACCGCTCCCCAGCGGCGCGCTCGGGTATCGTCGCGCTGCGCGCCGCGGACATCCCCGTGCTCACGGTGGATATGGGCTGGCCCGCAGATCCAGGGGTGTCACCCGGCTACGCTGATCTTGCGAGTTTCGGATCCTCCGCGCTCGCCGGAGCAGCGTTGCTGCGCATCACGGAGGGGGCCGACGCATGAGCGCCGCACTACGCATCGGCATGGACATCGGCGGCTCGAAGACCGAAGCCGTCGCCCTCGACCCCGCGGGCCGCGTCGTCGCCACGACGCGCCTGCACACCACGGGCGGCACGGAGGGGGTGCTCAGCACCGCGGTCGCTGCGATCGACGCGCTGGCCCGCAACACGAATCGCTCGGTGGGAGACTTCGCTGCCGTGGGCATCGGGATTCCGGGGCAGATCGACCGCGAGGCCGGTGTGGTGCGCCACGCCTACAACATCGGCATCGACCACCTCCCGCTCGCCGCACAGCTCGCCGAGCGGACGGGTCTCGCGATCACGCTCGACAACGATGTCACCGCGGCGGCGATTGGCGCAGCCCACCTCATGGAGCTATCTGGAACACTCGCGTACTTGAACCTCGGCACCGGGCTCTCCGCCGGCCTTGTTGTCAACGGCGTGCCGCTCCGCGGGGCGCACGGCGTCACCGGCGAGATCGGCCACCTTCCGGTCGATCCGCTCGGCCGGCCCTGCCCGTGCGGGCAGCGCGGCTGCCTCGAGACCGTGGCCAGTGGTTCAGCGCTCAAGACCTTCTGGCCGGCCGGGGGCGACCACCCAGGCCGCGTGCTGCTCGGCGCGGTCGACGCCGGCGATCCCGACGCCGCAGCCGCGTTCGAGAACCTCGTCCGCGGCGCGGCGAGCTGTGTCCGGCTCCTCGTGCTCGCGATGGATCCGCACACGGTGGTCATCGGCGGGGGGCTCCGGCTTCTCGGGCCACGACTCATCGACGGGATCCGCGCCACGCTCGATGGGTGGGCCGCGGAGTCGCCCTTCCTCGCCGAGCTCGAGCTGAGTGGCAGAGTGCAGGTACTCGCGTCAGATTCGCCCGCTGCGGCCGTCGGCGCAGCCCTCGACTGAGTGAACAGAGGTTACGGTTCGCTATGGATCCAACAACGAAGACTTGCGCGTCTCGAAGCAGCCGCTAGCCTAAGGGTATGACCGATCTCAGACTCGAAGAACTCTCTGCTGCGACCATCGTCGCTGTGAACACGCTCGGTCTGAAGCCTGGCCAGGAGCAGTTCATCACCCCCGTTTCGTACGCAGCGGCTGCGGCGGTCACCCCCGCGCACACGGCGTGGCAGCGGGTGGTGCTCGACGGCGACGAGGTCGTCGGCTTCATCCACGGCAACTTCGACCCCGATGCTCCGCAGGAGGAATTCCGTGCAGCGCTGTGGCGCATCAATGTTGACGCGGACGCGCAGGGCGCCGGCGTCGGCACCTTCGCGGTTGGCGCGCTGATCGACGAGGCACGCACTCGCGGTGTGGATCGCCTCACTGTGCTGTGGGAGCGCGGCGAGGACGGCCCCGAAGAGTTCTTCCTGCATATTGGCTTCGTTCCGGTCGGGGAGACCCCGTACGGCGAAGTCATCGGCGCAATCACTCTGTAGCCGGGAGTGACAGGCTCCCCCACCCAGAGCTCACGCGGGGTTATCGCTTCGGTCGCATCGGCCGTAGCGTTCGCTGGTGTCTACTTTGTCACCCCGATGCTCGCTCCCGCGTCCGCCGAGGCCGTGTGGGGCATCCGCATCCTCCTCACGATCCCCATGATCGCGCTCGCGCTCGTGGCGGTTCGACAGTGGCACCTCGCGTCCGACATCGTCGTTCGCGTGCGCAAGCAGCCGCTGCTCGCGCTCGCCATCATCGCGTGTGGCCTGCTGGTGTCCGCTCAGCTCTGGGTGTTCAGCTGGGCGCCCATGAACGGGCGCGGCCTGCAGGTGGCGCTCGGCTATTTCCTGCTGCCCCTTGTGCTCATCGTGGTGGGGCGGGTGCTGTACAAAGACCAGCTCAAGTGGTGGCAATGGGCCGCAGCGGGCATCGCTGCCGTAGGCGTCGGCTTCGAACTCGTGCGCGTGGGCGGGGTGTCGTGGGAAACACTGCTTGTCGCGCTCGGGTACCCCGTCTACTTCGTGCTGCGCCGCGCCATCGGCACCGCGCACCTCGGAGGGATGTTCTGGGAGTTCGTCGCCGTCTCGGTGATCGCGGCATTCTTCCTCGGTCGGGAAGTCATCATCGGTGAGGCGACCGCAGCAAACCCTGCCCTCTGGTGGGCGGCCCCGCTGTTCGCGCTCTGGACCGGTGTCGCGCTCATGCTCTACCTCACGGCGTCGCGACTCCTCACGCTCAGCCTGTTCGGGCTACTGAGCTACCTGGAGCCGGCGCTGCTCGTCGTCGCCTCGCTCCTCAACGGCGAACGTATCGGCGCGGACGAGTGGCTCACCTACGGCACCATTTGGGCAGCGGTCGGGGTGATTCTCATCGGCGGTGTCGTGACCCTCATCCGTGAACGGCGACGCCCGGATCGCGCCCTCTAAGTCCGCGCCGGGAATAGCCGGTACGCCCTGCGCGATCCCGCCCCACCGCACAGATTTTCGCGTGTATGGTTCTCGCATGAGCGAAGTGACGGCCGAAGCCTGCGAGCATGAGACCCACGGGTACATTGGCCACAAGGACGACCTGCTGAAGCGGCTGCGCCGCGCAGAGGGCCAGGTCCGTGGCGTACACCGCATGGTGGAGGAAGACGCGTACTGCATCGACATCCTGACGCAGGTGTCTGCAGCAACAAAGGCGCTCGAGCGCGTGGCGCTCGCGCTCCTCGACGATCACCTGCGGCACTGTGTCGCCTCTGCTGCGGCAGACGGCGGCGAGGTCGCGGCAGAGAAGCTCGAGGAGGCCTCGGCCGCGATCGCGCGTCTGGTCCGCTAGTCGCGGGCGCGGCGCGTCCGCTGTCGCTGCCACGCCAAGAAACGTCAAGAGGCGCCCCGGTCCCCACCGTGGCGCCTCTTGACGTGTGTGCGCCGCGCGCGCGGCCGTGAGGCACGCGCACGCGGCAACCCCCGTGTGCTTGTAACGCACTCTCCCCCGAGAGCGCTCACCGGCGCAAGCTGCATCTCGCGGCCCGGTGGTGCCTGCTCGAGGAGTGTTTCCAGACCTTCGAGCTGACTACTGATCACACTACCGACGCGAAGGCTCCAGACCGGTTCGTTGGGGCCCAATTCACCCCCCGTTTCACCCCGCTCTCGCTGCAGGCGAAAGGAACCTAGATGAGCCCGCGGCGCTCTGCCTCCAGCACCGCAGAGCTCCGCTGGGACACGCCCAGCTTTCGGTAAACGGAGCGCAGCTGCGTCTTCAACGTGTTGAGCGAGATGAACTGCGCCGCCGCGATCTCCTCACGGCTTCGCCCGCTTGCGAGAAGCGCCAGCACCTCAAGTTCGCGTTCGGTGAGGTGACGCCCCGTGCCCGAGGTTGCCCGGGCAAACGGGGAGTTGTGCTTCGGGTCCGTTTTCGGCCACTCCGGCACCAGTTGCTCCGCGAGCGCCCGCACGGCCGGCTCGAACTGCTGCGCGTCGTCCATGCTGAACGTCCCGGGGAGGCGGACCACTCGCCGCAGCACCGCCTCGCACTCAGCACGCTGGTCGAGTCGCAGGTGTGTGGCGGCGAGGAGGGCGTGCCGCAGGACCGCGATGCGCCGCAGCCCCGTCTCCATCTCCGGCATGCGGAGCAGCTGCTGCTGGGCCTTGCGCGGCTGCCCCACTTTGAGGCTCACGAGGGCCTGACCGAGCTGGGCGCGAGGCAGCTCGGGATCCGCCGTGGCAATCAATCGCTCGGCCTCGTGCGCGTTGTCGCGCGCGAGCATGTTGCCGGCCTGTAAGAGCGCCACCATGCTGCCGGGGTAGCCGACACCCGGTGTCCGCGAGAGCGACATGCCTTCGAACATGTCGAGCCGTCGCTGGGCCTCGGCCTCGTCACCCTGGGTAGTGAGAATCCGATTCGCGGTGATCGCGCCAAACGGCCACATCTCGCCCACCTGGCCGAGCGGAATCGAATCAAGGAGCGATCGGGCCACCGTGGGGTCCGGTTCCAGCAGGGCACTGGCGAGGGTCACGATCGCGTCGATGCCCGGCTCAAGCCAGCTCGTGGTGCGCGAGATCGAGACGGCCTGTGCGAGGTACCGTCGCGCAAGACTCGGGTCACCATCACAGGCTTCGATGAGCGCTGCTTTCGCGTACGCCTCTCGGAGCAGGCAGCGCAGCACCGGCGCTGGTGGGTGCATCCAGGCCTCCGTGAAGTGGCGCAGCGCCTGGGCAATATCTCCGGCGAGCATCGCCGTCGTGCCGAGCTGCACCGACAGGAAAAGATTCCAGCCACCACGGCGGTCGAACACCGCGTTGGGCTCGAGTCGGAGGGCCGCGATCTCCTCGCCGGCACGCACGGCATCGCACGTCTGCCCGCGGAGGCGGTGCTCAAACATGCGGGCGAAGGGCTCAGCCTCGGGCAGCACCTGATCACCCAGACGCGTAGCCGTGAGCGGCGTCTCAATCGGGTTTCCCATCAGGAAGGCGTACACCGCGCCGGCCACACTGCTGCGCGGCGCTCCACGTTGCATCAGCCCGCCGAGCAGGATCCGCAATCGGCTCGGCGTGGCCCCAAACCACACCTCGAGGGCGAACACGTCGAAGTACGCGAGCGCCTCTTCGACCGTCTCGCCCGCACACGCCACCTCAAACTCGCGGACCGCATCGGCGAGCTGCCGGAATCCGGGATTTTCGTGCACACCGACCCCTCACGATTGGACATTCATTCCCCATGCTCCAGCCTAGTTGCCCCAAGCTGAATGCACAGTTGAACCCCACAGCGACCGCGTAGAATGGGGGTGACACCAGGCCACACGGTAACGCGACTGGAAGGATCCCACGAATGGGAGAAACACCTCGTCCCCCCGCCCACACCGACGCCGCCGAGGAGGGCTTCGAGCTCGCGGCGCCTGGCCAGGTGGATGTCACCCCCGAGATCGATGAGATCGGGGAGCTGCTCGGCAAGGGCCGGCCAGCGAACAACAGCCCGGATGCCCCGTGGCGACAGGGCTACCCCTACGAGACGAAGATCACCCGCAAGGACTACGAGGAGCAGAAGCGTATTCTGCAGATCGAGCTCCTCAAACTGCAGGCGTGGGTGAAGGAGAGCGGAGAGCGCATCGTCATCCTCTTCGAGGGGCGCGACGCGGCGGGGAAGGGCGGCGCTATCAAGCGCTTCACCGAGCACCTGAACCCGCGTGGCGCGCGCGTGGTGGCACTCGAGATTCCCACCGAGCGCGAGCGCACCCAGTGGTACTTCCAGCGTTACGTGCAGCACCTGCCCGCCGCGGGCGAGATGGCGCTCTTCGACCGGTCCTGGTATAACCGCGCGGGCGTTGAGCGCGTGATGGGCTACTGCTCACCGCAGGAATACCTGGACTTCACGCGCGCCGCGCCAGAGTTCGAGCGCATGCTCGTCAACTCGGGCATCCACCTCATCAAGTTCTGGTTCTCCGTCGGGAAGGCCGAGCAGCACGAGCGCTTCATGTCGCGATCGCAAGACCCGGTGAAGCAGTGGAAGCTCTCCCCCACTGACCTTGCGAGCCTCGACAAGTGGGACGAGTACACAGCGGCGAAGCAGGCGATGTTCTTCTACACGGACACCCCTCAGACTCCGTGGACCGTCGTGAAGTCAAACGACAAGAAGCGCGCACGACTCGAGGCGATCCGCTGGGTACTCGCCCGCTTCGACTACCCGGGCAAAGACCATGCCGTAGTGGGCACTCCCGACCCGCAGCTCATCGGGCCGCCAGCCACGGTGTACGACGACGGTGAGACGCCGAACGGCGCCTTCCCGGTCGTACCTTCCTGATCCCCCGCTGAGACCACCGCTGCGGGGTGGCTGGTTCCTCTTGCGCGGTCGAGCCGGGCGGGAGACGATGAGAGTATGACCATCGACACCAGCACCCCGCAGACCGTGTCCGAATTGCCAGCGCACTCCGCGGGCCCCGAGGAGATCGCGTTTGCGCTCTTCGCGGTGTTTCGGCTCAGTTCGTCGCACCCCGTGGTGCTCGACGGCCGCGATGTGCCCGCGATCGTGCAGGAACTCGAGGACGTCACTTCCTCACTCGCCGAGGAAGGTGTGATTGTACGCGGCTGGTACGACGTCAGTGGACTGCGCTCGGACGCAGACCTGATGGTGCGCCTGCACGGCGCTGAGATCGAGGATCTGCAGTGGGCACTTCGCCAGCTGCGACGCTGTGCCCTGCTACGCCCGCTCATTCGCGCCTGGAGCGCGATTGGCGCGGAGTACCGAATCGACCCGGCAGAAGACGAGGCGCTCGGGTCCACGGGCTTCGATGCGCCCGCCGACTGGCTCGCCTGCGCAACGGCGGAGATCCCAGACGAGTCGCGCCTCGCACGGCTCGTCGATGACGAAGCGACGCTGCGACTCTACGAGGCGACCGGCCTCTCAGAGGCCGATTGGATCGTCACCGCGGAGGCCGACGACCCGCTCAACGTCATTCGACTTGTGCGCCAGCTGAGCGAGAGCACCGCGGCGATCGCTGCGGTGCAGCCCCGCTACACCGGCCGCAGCATCGAGCCCGCAGAAATCGTCGAAGTCCTGCAGTAAACGCGCCGCGAGCCGCAGGGTCAGGGCAGGGGCGTCGACCGTGCGGCCGACACGGCTCGCTGCCTGGCACAGAGCCGGCGGATGAGCGCGGCGATCCCGATCCCAATCCACGCTCCCACAGAGTTCGCAATCACGTCCGAGACCGTTGCGAAGCGCGCCGGGAGAAACCACAGCTGTGTGAGCTCAATTGCGATCGAGCACAGAGGAAGTAGCACGGCCGCGAGCCAGACCCTGCGGGCCGGGAGCAGCAGCCCCAGCGCGAGGCCCAGCGGCGCAAACATCGCGACATTCGCGAGAACCTCAAGCTGTGCATACCCAAACCATGCGGGCACGCCGAGGCCGTGCAGCGCGTCGAGCAGCTCTGCGATTCGACCCCGGCTGCCCTGATCGACCGGGTGTGGCCACATCGTGATCACAGCCACCGTCCCGCAGAGCAACACGAGACCGAGCACAAGCCAAAAGCGGCGTCGGTTTCGCACCGACGCCGCTTCGCGAGGCGTATCCCCCACCAGGTTTAGAGGCCTGAGTACGCGTGCAGGCCCTTGAAGAACACGTTGACGATCGCGAAGTTGAAGATGACCGCGGTGTAGGCGATGATCGACAGCCACGCAGAGCGCGTGCCACGCCAGCCGCGCGTCGCACGGGCGTGAATAAAGCCGGCGTAGAGCACCCAGATCACGAAGGTCCAGACTTCCTTCGTGTCCCAACCCCAGTAGCGGCTCCAGGCAGCTTCGGCCCAGATCGACCCGGCGATAAGCGTGAAGGTCCAGAACACGAAGCCGATGATCGCCAGGCGGTACGACAGGTCCTCCAGGCGCACCGCGCCGGGGATGCTCCGCAGGAAGTTCATCGTGGGCTGCTCGCCCGCAGCGATCTTCGAGTCCCGTCGCGCCTGCAGCAGCTGCAGCACCGAAAGGCCGAAGGACAGCGTGAGGAATGCGACTGCGAGTACCGCCACGAGGATGTGGATGACCAGCCAGTACGAATCAAGGGCCGGCTGCAGCGGGACGATCGAGACGTAGAAGTTGACCTTCGTGATGCCCAGGAAGAGGACTGTGAGGCCGGTGACCAGAGTGCCCAGGAACCGCAGGTCGACAAAGAACTGCACGAGCAAGAAGATCAGCATGATTGCGCAGGTCGCAGTGAGCGCGAACTCGTACATGTTGGCCCACGGCACTCGCTCAGCACCGATGCCGCGGAGAATGGTCGCGCCGAGGTGCAGGATGAACCCGAGGACCGTCAACGAGAAGCCGATTCGCAGCGAGCGCGAGCGCGGCTGTTTCACCTCGGCCTTCACCGGAGCGGCCGCACGCGTCATCGTTGCAACACCGCCGCTCGCCCCTGCGGCAGCTTGCACCGGGGTAGCCTCACGATCCGCAACCGATGCATCACCGCTTCGGTTGGCAAGGTCGACCGCGTAGAAGACAAACGCGATCGCGTACACGATCATCGCCGAATAAAGGGCGATCGTTGAGAAGGTTTCCAGCTCGCTCAGCACAGTTTCTCAGCGTACCGCCGCACGCCGCGAGATGCCTGGGAACTCACATCAGATCTACGTGCTAGAAGCGGGCACACACAGCTCTGCGCGCTACTTGGTTACTTCGATGTCAATCTGGATTGGCGCTTCGCCGCTCTGTTCGTTGGTGAGCGTGACGCGTGTCGTCCCCGGCGAAAGCGCGGTGACGCCGGGGTTGAACACCGCGCTGTCATCTCGATACCCCGCGGTGAATGCAGCAACGTCTGGATCTGAGACCGCGCCGCGGTAGCTCGCGACAGATTCGATCGACACGTCGATGTTCAGCACCTGACCGACCTGGAGCTTGATGAGGTGACCCTCGAGCTCGTTGAGACCAAGCGTGAGCGGCGCAACGATGTCACCGCCGATTGCTTCAGCATTTTCGCTGGTCCGCGCGGCGCCCTCGTCGATTCGTCCTCCCACGTTCCCGCTGCAGCCAACGATCCCCAAGAGAAGCGTTCCTGCAGCAATTGCCGAGCACGTCCGAGTCAGGTTTCGCATGCCTCCAGTCTGACACCCGGCTCCCAGGAGTGCACGCACAAAACGGGGCGTGGATTCTCGTGAATCCACGCCCCGTTTTGCTGATCAGGGCACTGAACTCAGCGCAAGCTCTGATCGCAGCTTCTCCTGGGGAGTGCCGCACAGACCCCGGCCAGCTGGGGGGGGGTGAGGGCCGGCCGGGGCTTGCAGGCAGGAGAAGCCGCCAGGGATCTCGCTATCCCTGACGCGTGTCCTGACGTCGGCGCGCGATCAGCACACCACCGACGATCAGGAGAGCGAGTCCCGCGGTCCAGAGCGGGGCCTGGTCTGCGGCACCGGTGACGGCAAGGCCGTCCTTCGGCTGGGCAGGCTTCGGCTGCTCGGGGTTCGGGTTCTCGGGCTTGGGCTCCGGCTTGGGCTCGGGCTTCGGCTCAGGATCAGGGCCGACGGGGAGACATTCGACCTCGTCCAGCACAACCTCAAGCGATGCGGTGCCGTCCTCGTTGAGAGTCCAACCCTCAGCCTCTGTCAGCTTCGCGCCCGTGTCCGCAGTCGCAACCACAGTCACGGTCTTGCCCGCAACGATCTCGCCCACGATCTCGTAGGAGACACCCTCGGTCGTCGCAACCGTCACGACTGGAGCCGACACGTTGCCCGACTCAACATCACACACTGCCTGCGTGACCTCAGGAGCCACCGGAGCAACCGGCGTCAACGGCTTCTCGCAGGGCACATCCTCGAGCACGACCTCAAACGACGCAGTGCCATTCTCGTTGAGCGTCCAGCCTTCAGCCGCGGTCAGCGTGTTCCCACCGGCAGGAGTCGCGACCACGGTCACGGTCTTGCCCGCAGCGATCTCGCCCACGATCTCGTAAGAAACACCCTCGGTCGTCGCAACCGTCACGAGCGGCTTGGAAACCTCACCGGTCTCAACGCCACACACGGCCTGTGCAACCTCGGGGGCTACCGGAGCGACCGCGACCAGCGGGGTCTCACACGGCACATCCGCGAGCACGACCTCGAACGACGCAGTGCCATCCTCGTTCAGCACCCAACCCTCGGCAGCGATGAGCTTGTTGCCCGATGTGGCGGATGCAATCACGGTCACCGTGTTGCCAGCGCGGATTGCACCATCAGTGCGGTACTCCACGCCCTCGGTCTTGGCGAGTGTGATGCGGGGTTCGGTCGCAATGCCCGAGTCGACGTCGCACACTGCCTGCGTGATCTCAGGAGCAACCGGAGCAACCGGGGTCAACGGCTTCTCGCAGTCAACCTTGTCCAGCTTCACCTCGAACGATGCGGTGCCGTCCTCATTGAGAGCCCAACCCTCGGCCGCAGTCAGCTTCGCACCCGTGTCCGCGGTCGCAACCACGGTCACGGTCTTGCCCGCAGCGACCTCGCCCACGATCTCGTAAGAAACACCCTCGGTCGTCGCAACCGTCACGAGCGGCTTGGAAACCTCACCCGTGGTGGCGTCGCACACTGCCTGCGTAACCTCGGGAACCACCGGAGCAACCGGAGTCAACGGCTCCTCGCAAGGCACGTCCTCAAGAACAACCTTCATCGAAGCAGTGCCATCCTCATTGAGAGTCCAACCCTTGGCCGCCTCAAGCTTTGCGCCACCAGTCCCCGTCGCAACAACGGTCACCGTCTTCCCTGCGGCAATCTCGCCAACCACCTTGTAGGTGATTCCTGCCGTCTCCGCCAGAGCAATGATCGGATCCGTCACCTTGCCGGTCGTCGCCTCACAGAGAGCCTGCGTCACCGTGGGAGTGACCGGAGCGACCTTCACCGATGGAGTTACCGGAGGCTCACAGGTGATGTCCGGGTCCCCGATGAACGGGAAGTTGTGGAACTCACTGCCGCCATAATTCTGCGTCAAGTCACCTGCAACCCAGTAGCGACCATTTGCACCCGCCACTGCGACGACAGTCTTCGACCCTGCCGTCGGGACGATGACCGAACCGGGCACCTGAGCAGTTCCCTTGATGCTTACATCGGTTGCGTCGGGGAACGTCCACATCATGCGAGCGGCACGCTGGCCGAACGACTTCGAGGACATCGCAAGCGTCGCTCCGTTGACCGCCACGCCCTGGAGCGGCAACGTCGCCGTCGGTCCGCCCGTGATGTTCACCACGACAATGTCGGTTTCAGCGATTCCAACAAGGTTCAGCGTCAAGTTGCTCTTCGCGCTGATGACCTTTGCATCAATCGTGAACAGATGCCGAGTCGCGCCAGCCTGGCCCTTCAGTGTGACCTGGTCGCCTTCAAACTCAACAGTGCCCTCGGTACCAACCGAGTTGCGTTGAGCAACTTCCTTCAGCCACGCAAAATCGTTGTCCGCCCAGGCAGAAACCCCGTCGCCGAGCGCCTTCTGAGCGCCAACTCCAGACCGGACTTCGCCGCCGTCAATGACCTGCACGTGCTGCTTGTTCGAAAGGGTGCCGCCGACCACCATGTTGCCGGGTGCGGGAAGTCCGCCACCCTTGCCCCACTCGCCAGCGGTGATCGTTGCGATCTCAAGCTTGGGCCCCGCGATCGTCGCGTTGCCCCCAACCATGACAATGTCACTCCCAATCGTGGGAAGCAGGCCGGAGCCACCTCCTGCGGAGCCAAGGTTGTACAGCCCCGAACCAAAGTCCGCGTCTCCACGAACTGCGAGGCGCCCTTCAAGCTCGGCGCCCGCGGCGCGAGTGAACTTGCCACCCACGTATACAGAAATACCGTCATCCACGGGCTGGGGCTTGTGGTCCCCCTGGGGGCCAACAACGCCCACGCCACTGGTGGGCATACATACTGCGGCCGATGTTTTCGGCGCAGACGGCTGAGGCGCGGCTTGCGCTGACGCGGCCGGGAGGGTGATCCCGCTCGCCACGACGAGCGCGCCAAGCGCCGCCGTCAGTGTCTTGCGAATTGACAAAGTGGTGTCCTCATCAGTTTCGGTGGATAGAAACTGCGCCGGACGTCACGACAAGCCTGAAAAACGGCGCGCCAAATACAGCCCTTGGGCACCGGTGTGTGGCCGTCCCCCGACGGCCAATTTCCCCCTGTGTGCACCCCCGACACATTTAGTTCATCTTGCGAACTAATCCCACCATAGGCTCTTTTCGCTACGCCCGTAGATTTTTAATAGGCAATTCACCCCGCACTTCACCCCAAAAACACAGCTTCCGATTCGCGCCTCCCCCGAACGAGCGATACACGATACGCAGCTTCCGCTCGATACGATGAAAAGTAAGCCCAAACGGGCGTCGGAGAGGACACCCCCGCATGACTGACGCAGAGCTCTCCACGCTCCTCATCCCGCTCGCAGCCGTCATCGCCCCGCTATTGGCAGCTCTCGTGGCGCGCGTGCTCGTGGTCCCACTTGTGGTCTTCGAGATTGGTCTCGGCATGTTGCTCGGTCCGTCCGGACTCGGCTGGGTCTCTGATTCGCCGATACTCGATGCCCTCTCGCAGATCGGGCTCGCCGCACTCTTCTTTATGGCAGGCAACGAGATCAACCCGAGTTCGCTTCGTGGCACAGCCGGACGGAGCGCCCTCGGCTGGTGGGGACTCTCCGCGGTGCTCGCGCTGGGCGCCGGCTTCGCGCTCGGGCCGTCACCCGAAGCCGCGGTACTCATCGCTGTCGCGCTCACCGGCACCGCGCTCGGCACACTCATGCCTATCCTGCGCGATGCAGGACTCTCACGCACACCTCTGGGCAAGGCCATCATTCGAACCGGCACCGTCGGCGAGTTTGCTCCACTTGTCGCTGTCTCTGTATTTCTCAGCGGCCGCCAGCCACTCGCGGGAACGATTGTGCTGCTCGGCTTCGCACTCATCGCGGTACTCGCGTTCTGGCTTGCGCAGCGCGGCCCGCACGATTGGCTTCGCCGCATGGTGTCACTCACGCTGCACACGAGCGGGCAATTCGCCGTACGCTTCGTGCTGCTCATCCTCGCGGCACTCGTCGTGCTCGCACTCGCACTCGGGGTCGACTTCCTGCTGGGCGCATTCACCGCTGGCATGCTTGCGCGCGCAGTGCTCCAGGGCGGTGACCCCGAAGAACTCCGTGTCATCGAGGCGAAGCTCGACTCCGTCGCGTTCGGGTTCCTCGTGCCCGTGTTCTTTATCGCGACCGGAGTAACTTTCCCGCTCGCGTCACTCATTGCAGACCCTGCCGCACTCGCGCTCGTGCCCGTCTTCGCGCTCGCGATGCTCCTCGTGCGGGGAATCCCAGGATGGCTCGGCGCAGGATGGGACGCTCCAACCAGTGACCGACGAACTGCAGCCCTCTGCACAGCGACCACCTTGCCCCTCGTGATTGCGGTGACCGGGATCGGCACCACCCACGGGGTCCTCGAGGAATCGCTCGCTGCGGCGATGGTGGGGGCCGCGATGCTCACCGTGCTGCTGTTTCCGATGCTCGCGCTGCTCGGCCGACAGAAGGAACGCACGGTCCAGACAGCGCACTGACGCGCCGCTCCGCTATTCTTGGACATCATCCATGTTTTTGAAAGCGCAGCGTTGCGCACACGTGCCCGGGGAGCCACCATGCAGACATCAGACAAGCAGACGAGCACCAGCACCTCTGGCTGCCCCGTCGCCCACACGGGCGGCCGTCCGCTGAGCGCTGCCTCCGGTGGCACCGACACCGAAGACACTGGCTACTTCGGCCCCGGGAGCATCAGCTGGCGCCTCTTCTCAGACCCCTCGTCCAAGCTCGGCGGGCTTGCCGCGCTGCTCCTGCAATCACTGAACCCGCAGATGATGCGTGTGTTCGACGGCACGAGCGGCTACGCAACGGACGTCGAAGGTCGCGGCGAACGCACGGGCCGATACATCGACACGACCGTTTTCGGCGATCGCGCGCACGCTGACGCCGCGGGCGAGGCAGTCCAACGGCTCCACGCCGCAAGTGTGTGGACCGACCCGCGTACAGGAGAGGAACTCCGCGCCGACACACAGGAGTGGCTCGCCTGGACCCACAATTGCATTGTCTACGGCGTCTTGCGCGCCGCAGACGCGTTCGGCCCCTCGCTCACCGTGGCGGAGCAGGATCGCTTCGTCGTCGAGCAGCACGAGGCCGCACGCATCGTCGGCATCGAGGGCGATGAGTTCTTGCCTGGCAGCCGCGAGGCGCTCGACCGCTACATCGAGGACAACAAGAGCTGGATGGCACTCACCCTTCCCGCCGCCGAGATCACACGGGCAATGCGGAAACCCCAGCTCACCGGCAACCCCATCAAGGTCTGGGCGGGCCTCAACATCCAGGACGGCGTGCTCTCATTGCTTCCGGACTGGGCGCTGCTCTTGTTTGGGATCGAGGGGCGCCCGATGAATCTCCGCGCCGCCGCGCGCGTCACGCGCCGCATTATCGCGGGCGCCCGCTCGGGCCGCACGTCCGAGGACCTCATCACCGAGGTCACGGAACGCGTGCAGACACATCCCTATCGAAAAGTTCGAGGCGCGAAGTAGAAGCCCCACAACGGCAGCGGCCCCTCCCCGAATGCTCGGGGAGGGGCCGCTTCGGGCAAGGGGCTCGTGGCTAGTTGCCGCCCTGCTTGAGCGCCTGCAGTCGCTGGTCGACCTCGCTCAGCGCGCCGAGATCATCGAGCTCGTTGAACTGCGCATCGAGCGTGGAAGCAGCGAGCTCTGCCTGGCCGCGCACCATCGCTTCCTGACGCTTGACCTTCTCCTCGAAACGGCCAAGCTCGCTCGTGGGATCCAGCACGTCGAGGTTCTTCACCGCGTCCTGCACCTGCGACTGGGCGTCAGCCACCTTGCCGCGAGAGACGAGCTCGTCGCGCTTCGCCTGCAGCTGCACGAGCTTCTCGCGCATCGTCTGCAGACCAGTCTTCAGCTGCTCAACGACCTGCTGCTGCGCGGTGACGCTCGGCTCAGCGGTCTCCACCTCCTTCTCGAAGGAGATCTGCTTCGAGAGGGCCACGCGCGCGAGGTTGTCGAACTTGTCTGCACCCGCGGTATCACCGCTGGCGCGCAAAGTTTCCGCCTGCTTGGACGCCGCGGCGGCCTTGCTGCCCCACTCGGTGATCGCCTTCCGATCCTCCTCGAGGTCGGCCTCCATGAGACGCAGGTTGCCGATCGTCTGCGCGACCGAGCTTTCTGCATCGGCGATGCTGTTCTTGTAGTCGCGCTCCATCTGGTTGAGCATCTTCTCCGGGTCTTCCGCGGAGTCGAGGAGTGCGTTGATGTTTGCCTTGGCGAGCTGTGCGATACGGCCAAGGATGGACTGCTTTGCCATGTCGGCTTCCTTTCCTAGTGTTCCACCGAACCAGCTCGGAGGAGTGTGTTCACCGGCCTGGATGGCCGGATGAAATCTTGTGCGCGAACCCCGCACTCAGCGGGTCGCTCAGAACCGGCCACCGCCACCGCGTCGACCACCGCCACCGGAGCCGCCGCCAATCGAACCGCCACCGTTCCAGCCACCGGTGAAGCCGCCGCTGGAACCGCTCCAGCCGCCGCCACCGCCTGATCCTCCACCGCTGAGGAGGCCGCCGAGGATGCCGCCCAACACCGCGCCGCCGAAGCTGCCGTTCGAGCCGCCGCCCCCACCGCCGTAGCCACCGCCGCCTCCCCACCCGGAGACATCGGCTGAGGCCAGCTGGTACGCGGCCCGCGCATACTGGGTCGCCTGCTGGGCACTCTGGTACGAGCGCGCAGGATCCGCGGTGGCGTACTGCTCGGCGAGCTGCAGGTACCGCTTGGCCTCTGCAAGGCGTGTCCGCGCCTCGGCACCAATCGCGCCACGACGGGTCTCGATGAACTGCTCAGCCGCGAGGACCTCGCTGCGCGCAGGAACCAGCGCCTCGTCGCGCGCCGCCTCGGCACGCCGCTGCCGCTCGGCAGACTCTCGAGCCGCACCGATCGCGCCATCGATCTGCACGTTGACCTCGGCTGCCGCGGAAAGCGCACGCACCGGATCGCCGGCGACGTCCGCGGCGAGCACCGCCTCGACCTGCGCGGCGGCTGCGGCAAGCGCGCGCTGCTCACCTTCCGGCGCCGCAGGCATGAGCTGCGCAACCGTCTGCAAGTCTGCGCGGAGATCCGCGTGAGCCGCCTCCAGCTGGCGTGCGCTCTCAGCAAGCTCTGCCCCGATGGTGTTCGGGGAGTCGGCGAGGGTTCCCGCCTGCTCAAGCGCGGCCTCACCAGCACGCAGACTCACCGCGGCAGCGGCCGTTTTGCCCTCGCCGATCTCACGATCCGCGGCCGTGATGCATTCCCCAACAAATCGAAGCCGAGCCTCCGCCTCGGTGATATTGCTCTGCAGGCCCGCAACGATCGTCTCGGCGTACCGGGTACTGAGCTCGCCCATCGCGTTCCGGCCCGCGGCAAGTCGCGCCTCCACACCGGGCACTGCATCACGCAATTGGGTCAGCACCTCGGGCGCCCGCTGCTCGACCTCACGCAACCGCGAGAACGACTCAGTGTGCGCGTCGAGCGACTCCTTTGCGCCCGAGCAGCGCGCGATGATCTCGCTGAGCCACTCACGCTGCTGCTGCGGCGTATCCGGGATGTCATCGTCCAACTGCTGGCGCAGTGTGAAGGCAGCCTGGAGCTGTGCGCGTGCTTCCTCGATCGCCTGCGCGAATGGCTCCGCGGCCTCGGCACCGAACTGCGCCTGCGCAAAGCCGAGCTCCTGCTCGCTTCCGCGCAGGTCGTCATCGACCCGCACCAAGAGCGCGCTCGCCTGCGCCTCGAGCTCCCCCAGGGTCGCTTGAGGCTCTTGCCCCTCCGCCTCCCGCTCACGCTTGCGCTTCCGCGACACCGCGACACCTGCCGCGACGCCACCCACAACAACAACGCCACCGATCACGGCGATCGCCACGCCAGTCCCGTTCGAGCTGGGGTTCAGCACGGTCTTGTCGATTCCGGTGAGTGTGTCGCCGACGACACCCGCCCAGTCGCTCTTCTTGAGCGCGGGGCGCACATAGTCCTCGGTCAGCTTGTCGTACTGCGCGTCCGAGATCAGGTCTTTCGCGGCGTTGAGATCGAACAGGCGATCCTCCACGGCAACGCTGAGCAGCACGCCATCATCGCCCAAGAAGTTCTTCTGCGCAGTTGCGGAACCCCAGGCCACCGGGTCCTCTGGCGATTCGAACTCATCGACGTAGACCACGAAGAGCTGCACGCCATGCTCGGCAGCGAACGCCCGCACCTCGTCCTCCAGCTCATCAACCTGCGAACCGAGTACGCCCTTCGAGGTACCGTCCAACACGTACGCCCCAGCAAATGCGGGCGGTGCAGTCGCGACTGCTGCGGCTGGCGCGAACCAGGCCAACGCGGCGAGCACTGCGACCCCCAGCACCGGTGCAATACGTTTCATTCCCGTTCCCCCGTCACGGTCGATGTGGACCGCGTCGTCCCTCATGTGCTGAGTCTATAAGTGGTCTCCGTGCGCCGCCAGAGTCAATGATGTGTGCGGGCCTAGGCTGATCTCGGGGCCCCGATCAGCGGGCGGAACGACCGATGTCCCGTCGCGAAGGAGGCACAATGGCGCGCAGCGCTCCCGGAGTGTTTGCAGAGACACGCGTTCTCTGCGCGGAGGCCTGGCGCCTCGTGCGACAGGGCGGCGCTCGCCTCGCAGGCCTGATCCTGCTCACACAGCTCGTGCTCCTGCTCATCGCGCTCCCCCTCATCAGCTGGGTGTTCCGAGAGGCCCTCCGCGCGAATGGCATGGTGGGGCTCGATCTTGGCAAGCTGTCACTCGGCCAAGGCTTCCCCCTCACGATGACGATGATCGCGATCATCGTGGCGGTGGCGTTCTGGGTGATTGCACTGCAATTCACCGCACTCGTGGTGCTGCTGCGCTGGCCCGGCCTCGGCGCGCGACAGTTTCTCCGTGAGATCGGCAGAGTCGCCCGACGACTTTTTCGCCCGGGATCGATCCCACTCATCGGCTATCTCTTCGTGCTCGTTCCGCTCACTGGATTCGGCTTCACGTCTGTACTGACCCGGGGCATTGCGATCCCCTCGTTCGTCTCGGGGGAGCTCGCAAAGTCGCCCACGAGTGAGGCCGTGTTTGCTGCGGTGCTCCTCGTGCTCGCGTGGGTCAACATCCGCCTCGCGCTCACCGTGCCGGTGTTCGTGCTCACCTCATCGCGCAGGCCACTGCGCACGAGCTGGCGCCTCACGCGAGGACCGCGCGCCTGGCTTCCCATCGCGCTCGCGATCACGGTCGTCACGTTGGTTGCCGGTGCACTGGGTGTCGGTCTCTTGGTCACCGCGGTTGTGCCCACCGCGCTCGCTGACGCAGCCCTTCCCACTGCGGCACCCGCAGTCGCGGCGATCTCGCTCGGGGCCGCCCAGGTCGTCGGGCTGCTCCTCAGCGGTTTCGCGACCGCCGCGGTTGCCGGTGTGCTCATCACCCGTGTGCGTCGGGCGGCCCAGGCCCACCCCGACCGGATCACACTCCTCTCGGCCCCACTCGCATCAGCGCCGCGCACCCGTCGTGGCCCACGCCTCGCCGTACTCCTCACCTCGCTCGGCCTGGCCGCCGCCCTCAGTGTCGCCGGCTGGGACACCCTCCACCGGCTGGCCGAGGCGCCGACCACGCTCGTTCTCGCCCACCGCGGGTTCTCAGATGGCGGGGTCGAAAACACGCTGAGCGGGCTCGACGCAGCAGCAACTGCCGGCGCAGACCTCGTCGAGATGGACGTCATGCAGACCGCCGACGGTCAGTTCGTCGCCATGCACGACGCGCAGCTGAGCCGCCTGGCAGGGCGTGACGTCGCGGTGAAAGATCTCACGCTGGCCGAGATCACGGCGATTTCGGTGCATGACCGGGCCGGGCACGAGGATCGGATCCCAAGCTTCGCAGAGTACGTCACGCACGCGGAGCAAATCGGAATGCCCCTGCTCATCGAGATCAAGCTCGGCGGGGCCGACACCGCCGATCACGTGGATCGTCTCGTGGCAGAGCTTGAATCGCTCGACGCGCTCGACAACAACATCTACCACTCGCTCGATGCGGGGAGCGTCGAGCGGCTGAAGACGCTCCGCCCCGACCTCACCGTCGGCTACACCATGGCGTTTGCCGGCGGCGGACTCCCCGACACAATTGCCGATTTCATCGTGGTTGAGCAGTGGACGGCGAGCGACGCGATGCAGCGCGCCGCGTGGGATGCCGGGCTCGGCTTCATGGTGTGGACCGTGAACGATGTTCCGGGGATGCGCGAGCACCTGCGCCGCGGCACCGACGGGATCATCACCGACCACCCCGATCAGGCGCTCGCCGCACGCGCAGAGATGCAGGGCGAGACCGGAGTGTCAGATGTTCTGGTTGACGCGCTCGCCCGCTTCGTGACCGTGATGTAGCGAGAACCGCGCCCCGCAAGCGCTAGTTCTGGGCTGCGCGGCGGTTTGCGCGCCACGCCTTGAATGCCTTGATTGCTTCGATGAGGATCGGGATGCCCGGGATCAGCACGAGCACGATGATGAACACCTCGCTGTATTCGCGCACGAAGGGAATCTGTCCGAGGAAGTACCCGAGGAGCGTCACGCCGACACCCCAGAGCAGCGCGCCCACCGCGTTGTACACCACAAACTGACGGTAGCGCATGTTGCCCACGCCAGCCGCCGCCGGAACGAAGGCGCGGAAGACCGGCAGGAAGCGCGCGATGATGATGGCTTTGGGGCCGTGCTTCTCGAAGAAGGTGTGCGTGCGTGCCACATTCTCGGGGTTGAAGAAGCGACTCTTCTCCTTGCTGAAGATCGCTGGCCCGAGCTTTCGCCCGATCATGAAGCCCATCTGATCGCCGGCAAAGGCAAACACGAAGAGCAGGATGCAAGTGATCCAAATCGGCACGTCGATCACGCCGGTCGCCGAGAACAGACCGACGGTGAAGAGCAGCGAGTCGCCCGGCAGGAACGCGAGCACAAGCACGCCGGTTTCCAGGAACACGAAGGCGCAGGCCAGGATGAGGGCCGCCCAGCCGCCCGCCTTCAGCAGCGTTTCGGGATCGAGCCAGTCGATCCCAAGAAGCGCCGGAACGGTGGCAGCGGTCAGTGCGGCTAGGGTCGAGGTCACGTGTGTCGGCTCTGCTCTCGTGTGGGATGCGCGGGGTGCGCGGCGCGCAACCGAACTAATTATGCCCCGGCCCGCTGGGGAGCGGCTGTCGATCCCCCGGTGGGTGCCCACTGCGGCGGGGTAGTGTGAGTGGCACTCATTGGCTTGCCCGGAGGGAGCACCGGATGAATCTCACACTCGCTCAGCAGTCACGCCGGCGACGCATCGCCGCCGCAGCCGCGTTCTCAGCGCTCGCCCTCACCTTTTCGGGGTGCGTGACCGTCAACGTGCCGCCCCGCGAGAGCGGCTCAGGCGCCACCTCTCCGAGCGCGAGCGGTCCCCATGGGGACAACGATTTCCCCGCGACCGGGATTCCGACCGAAGTCCGCTGGGCCACCGACTGGCTCGAAGGCTTTGCGTCCGAAGGAAACGGGGTGCGCGGCGAGATCGTGGCAATCGATCTCGACTTCGAGAACGACGAGTGGATCTGGGAGGTGACAAGTCGCTTCCCGAGCGGCGGCCCCACGAACACCACGCCAGAGCGGGGCTACGAGGCTGAGCTCGCAGCAGACTCACTCACGGAGCTGCGCTCGCGCGAGGTCACCCTTGATTCTGAGGAGCAGGAGCACCCCAAGATCGGCATCGCCGAGGCCGCTCGGATCTCCGGTGACACCTACCCGAGCCCCCGACTCATTTCGCTCTCTCTCGAGCGGGATCGCGGCTCGCTCGTGTGGGAGGCGACACTGCTCGATTCCGAGACGCTGGCCGAAACAGAGCTCGCGATTGACGCGACCACGGGTGAGATCCGCTCCCGCGAGGCCGACTAGTTTCCCGTGAAACACTCCGGCCCGGGTCGACTCGCGCGGAGTCGGCCCGGGCCGGAGCGTCTGTGCCAGGAGCTACGCGGCGTCGCCTGCGCGCTCCGCCATCTCGACAACGTTCTTGAGGAGCAGCGCCCGGGTCATCGGCCCCACCCCACCGGGGTTCGGCGATACCCAGCCAGCAACCTCGGCGACGGCGGGATCAACGTCGCCGACCACGCGGCTCTTGCCGGTCTCGGGATCGACCTTGCGGGAGACGCCCACGTCGAGCACGATGGCGCCCGGCTTCACGTCCTCGGCGCGGACGATGCCCTCCACGCCTGCCGCGGCCACGATCACGTCGGCGCGGCGCAGCTCAGCAGACAGGTCCTGCGTGCCGGTGTGGGTGAGCGTCACCGTCGCATTGAACTCACGACGCGTCAGCAGCGGCCCAATCGGGCGCCCCACCGTCACGCCGCGACCAACCACGACCACGTGCTTGCCAGCCCACGACAGGCCGTTGCGCTCCACAAGCTCGATGACACCGCGCGGCGTGCAAGGCAGTGGCGAGGTGATCTCCGTGTTGGCGTTCAGCACGAGCCGGCCCAGGTTCATCGGGTGGAGGCCGTCAGCGTCCTTCGCGGGGTCGATGCACTCGAGGATGCGATCCGTGTCGATGTGCTTCGGCAGCGGGAGCTGCACGATGTACCCCGTGCACGCGGGATCCGCGTTGAGTTCGGCAAGCACCGCTTCAAGCTCGTCCTGCGTGACCGACTCGGGCAGCTCGCGCTTGATCGACGCGATGCCCACCTCAGCGCAGTCACGGTGCTTCCCCGCGACGTACCACTGCGAACCGGGATCCTCGCCCACGAGCACCGTCGCGAGGCCGGGCACCACGCCGCGCGCGGCGAGCGCCGCGACCCGCTCAGTGAGCTCAGCCTTAATGTCGGCTGCGGCCTGCGTGCCGTTCAGGCGCTGTGCGCCGGTGGACTCTGCCACCGGGCTCACCACTCCTCGAGGCCGGGGTACAGCGGGAAGGCCTCAGCCAGCGTCGTGACGCGCGCCTTCAGCGCCTCGATGTCGCCGGCCTGCTGCAGGGTCAGCGCGATGATGTCCGACACCTCAGCGAACTCGACATCACCAAAGCCGCGAGTGGCGAGCGCGGGCGTGCCGATGCGCAGGCCGCTCGTGACCATCGGCGGGCGGGGGTCGAACGGCACCGAGTTGCGGTTCACCGTGATGCCCACCTCGTGGAGTGCATCCTCCGCCTGCTGGCCATCGAGCTTCGAGTTGCGGAGATCTGCGAGCACGAGGTGCACGTCGGTGCCACCCGTCAGCACGTCAACACCAGCAGCCTTCGAGGCCTCGGTGGTGAGTGCGGAAGCGAGAAGCTTTGCACCGGAGAGCGTGCGGACCTGACGGTCAGCGAACTCCTCGGTGGCGGCGAGCTTGAAGGCGGTGGCCTTCGCCGCAATCACGTGCATGAGGGGGCCGCCCTGGTGGCCGGGGAACACGTTCGAGTTGATCTTCTTGTAGAGATCCAGGTCGTTCGTGAGGATGAAGCCCGAGCGGGGGCCACCGATCGTCTTGTGCACGGTCGACGAAACGACGTGCGCGTGCGGCACCGGGTTGGGGTACAGGCCAGCGGCCACGAGGCCCGCGAAGTGCGCCATGTCGACCCAGAGCGTCGCGCCCACCTCGTCGGCGATCGCACGGAACGCCGCGAAGTCGAGCGTGCGGGGGTACGCCGACCAGCCCGCGATGATGACCTTCGGCTTGACCTCGAGCGCCTTCGCGCGGACGACGTCCATGTCGATCAGGAACGTCTCGGGGTCGACGCCGTAGGAGGCAACGTTGTAGAGCTTGCCGGAGAAGTTGAGCTTCATGCCGTGCGTGAGGTGGCCGCCGTGCGCCAGCTCAAGGCCGAGAATCGTATCGCCGGGCTCAGCGATTGCCGAGAGCACGGCGGCGTTTGCCGAGGCGCCGGAGTGGGGCTGCACGTTGGCATACTGCGCGCCGAACAGGCTCTTGGCACGATCCCGAGCGAGATCCTCGGCGACGTCAACGAACTCGCAGCCACCGTAGTAGCGGCGGCCCGGGTAGCCCTCGGCGTACTTGTTGGTGAGCACCGAGCCCTGCGCCTCGAGCACCGCGCGCGGAACGAAGTTCTCGCTGGCGATCATCTCAAGCGTGCCGCGCTGGCGGCCGAGCTCGTTCTTCAGGACCTCAGCGATCTCGGGGTCGACGACCTCGAGCGGCTCGTTGAAGAAAGCTGACTGGGTGGACATAGTGCGCTCCTCAGTGTGTTCGCTCCGCGCAGGCGGAATCGGTATCGGAATCAAGACCCAGGCGAGCGGCCATTCCGTGAAGAGGTGTCGTTCCCCGATGGTGGACCATCTGTACGCCAGTCACGACCCGATCAGCATACCAGCGGGGCACATTCCCCAACCGGGAAGTTCCGCCTGGTTACGCAGCCGTCAGCCGATCGCCATGAAGCGCGGCCACTCGGGAAGACTGGCTAGAATTGGCCGGATGAACACGATCGCTGCTGACACGCTCGACACCCAGTGGGTGCTCACCCTCTCTTGCATTGACGGACCCGGAATCGTCCATGCCATCAGCGGTGCGATCGTGGCGGCCGGTGGCAACATCGCCGAGAGCCAGCAGTTTGCGTCGGCCGATACGGGCCGCTTCTTCATGCGGCTGCAGGTTGAGGCCGTGGCGCAGCCCGACACATTCGAGGATCGCTTCGCGAACGCCCTCGCACCCGTGACCGAGCGCTACCACATGACCTGGCGGCTCGACCGCGTGGGCCGCCCCGTGCGCACGCTCATTCTGGCCTCCACCGCGACGCACTGCGTCAACGACCTCCTGTACCGCCAGCGTGGCGGCCAGCTGCCCATTGAGGTGCCGCTGATCCTGTCGAACCACGAGACCGTGCGCGACATCGCCGAGTTCTATGACGTGCCGTTCGAGCACCGCGCAATCGCCTCGCCGGAGGATCGCGACGCATTCGAGGCACGCGTCCTCGCCGCGGTCGAGGAGCACGACATTGAGCTGGTAGTGCTTGCGCGCTACATGCAGATTCTGTCGCCGAGCCTGTGCGAAGCGCTCGAGGGCCGCGCGATCAACATTCACCACTCGTTCCTGCCCGGGTTCAAGGGTGCCAACCCCTACAAGCAGGCCCACCAGCGCGGGGTGAAGCTCATCGGCGCGACGGCTCACTTCGTGACGACGGATCTCGACGAGGGCCCAATCATCGAACAGGATGTCGTGCGCGTCGATCACTCGTACTCACCGCGCGAACTCGTGCAGCTCGGCCAGGACGAGGAGGCACGCGTGCTTCGCCGCGCCGTGGGCTGGTTCGCCGAGAACCGCATCCTCGCGGACGGCGCCCGCACGATCATCTTCCGCTAGGCGGCGCGCTCCCGCATCATCACGGCCCAGAAAACAGTACTGCCCCGAGGCGTGAGGCCCCGGGGCAGTACTGTATGCGGCGCAAGCTAGAGCTGTTCGCGGTGCCGCTCGCGCAGCTCTTCGACGGCACGGTCAAGCGCGGGATCGTCACCGCGAGCCAAGCCGGCGTACTGCAGCACGACACCGTCCTCATCCTGCAGGGCTTTCACCCACATCCGGCGGCGAGGCACGAAGAGCGACCACATGAGACCGCCCAGGCCGGCAAGCGCGAAGATCAGGATCCAAATCTGTGCGGGGTTCTGCATGACGTCAAACGCCGCGTATCGAGGCGCCTTCTCAAAGCTGATCGTTCCCATGCCGTTCGGCAGGTCGACCGTCTCACCCGGCGTGAGCGACAGCGACTTCTTGTCAACCGCGCGGCCCGTGAGCTGCTCCATGTCGCTCGTGTCGAGCACGTAGACCGACTGCGGCACGGCTCCGTCAATGCCGAGATTGCCAGTGAACACATCGAGCGTGAGCACGGGGTTCTCAAGGTCCGGGTAGTTCGAGGTGAACGCGCCCGTGTCGAGCTCCGCCTGCGTCGGGTAGAAGAAGCCGCGAAGGCCGAGCTGCGTCGCCTCGCCATCCTCCGTCGAGATACCGAAGGGCACCTTCACCACGCCGAGCGAGGTCATGTTCGTGTCCTGCGGAATGAACGGCATCGACTCGCGGTACACCACCTCGCCTTCCGCGTTCTTGATCGTGATGAGCGGCGCGTAGCCGTTCGAGATCAGGTAGATGGGCGAGCCATGCACACGGAGCGGGTGGTTCACACGAATCGTGTGCTCCTCCTCCGACTTTCCGTCGGCGCTGATCAACGTCATGTCAGCGATGTAGTCCTTGACCTGACCCAAGGCATCGATGTTGCCGTCCTCGGGGGTCATGTAGCTCACGTCGAGCGAGTTCAGTCGCAGGCTGAACGGCTCCAGGCTGCCCGTATCGAATGCCTGTCCCGAGTTCACTGTGTCGTAGTCGATGAGCTGGTTGACCATCGTCTCACCCTCGATGAGCACCTTCTGGCCGTTGAACGTGAGTGCCGCGCCGACGCCGACGCTGATGAGCACGCCGAGCATCGCGACGTGGAACAGGAGGTTTCCGGTCTCGCGCAGGTAGCCGCGCTCGGCGGACACCGACACCTCGGTAACGCCACGACGCGTCACCTCCTGCGTCTCCACGCGGTAGCCCTGCTTCTTGAGCATGCCAGCGGCCACCTCGACGGCACGCTCACCAAACTCGGCACGCTCCTCGGGGCTCGCGTCGGGGTTCGAGACACGCACCTCCGAGAAGCCGGCCATGCGGTTCAGCCGCGCGGGGGTCTTGGGCGGCGTGCCGCGCCAGGCCTTCCAGTGGTGCGCGAGGCGGGGCAGCACACACCCGATCAGCGAGATGAACAGCAGCAAGTAGATCGCAGAGAACCAAACCGAGCTGTACACGTCGAACGCCTGAATCGGGAAGGCGTCGAGGATCTTGAATAGCGTCGGGTGATCCTGCTGGTACTGCACCACGCCGTTGGGGTCGGCAGAGCGCTGCGGCACGAGCGATCCGGGGATCGCTGCAACCGCGAGCAGCAGGAGCAGGATCAGGGCCACCCGCATGCTGGTGAGCTGGCGCCAGAACCAGCGACCCCAGCCTTTGAGGCCGAGCTCGGGGGATTCCGCGCGCAGCGAGCCGCCAGCGCCGGTGCCGTCATCGTAATCAGAGGGGCGTGACATACCCGTCAATCACCGCCTGCAGTGCAAACATCATCTTGCTCCAGAGCCCGGTCACCATGAGGAGACCGATGAGGATCAGCAAACCGCCGCCGATCAGGTTCACGGTACGAATGTGCCGCTTGAAAAAGGTCATCGTTTGAGTCATCCAGCCGAAGCCAAACGCGGCGAGCACGAACGGCAGGCCGAGGCCGAGGCAGTACATGAGCGCCAGCACCACAGAGCGCGCCACGGATCCCTGCTGGAGGCTGAGCCCCATGATGACGGTGAGCGTCGGGCCCATGCAGGGCGTCCAACCGATCGCGAAAACCGCGCCCAGCACCGGCGCCCCTGCCAGGCCGAGCTTGGGCTTGAGCTTGAGCTTGCGCGTGTTCTGCGCGCGCGAGAACAAGCCCATAAACACGAGGCCCATGACGATCACGAACACGCCCATAACGCGCGTGATCACGGGTTCCCACTCCATCAGCCAGATGCCCACGGAGCCGGCGGCCGCAAGGAAGGTGACGAGCACTGCCGTAAAGCCTGCGACGAAAAGCACCGAGCCGAGCACCAGGCGGCGGCGGTTCGGTGCTTCCCCGGGAGCAGCACCCGCGCTCGCGCTCGCGTACGCGAGGTAGCCGGGCACGAGCGGCAGAATGCACGGCGACAGGAAGGAGACGAGCCCCGCGGCGATCGCAATCAGCGATGCGACGAGCAACTGCCCGTCCGCCACGATCTCAAAGATGCCCACGCGCGGCTACTGCTTGCTGCTCGGGGCGCTCGTGCGGTCCCCCGACTCGGCAGAAGCGGGCGCATCTGTGGCGTCCTGCTCACCCTCGGCGAGGGTCTCCTCGATGAGGGTACGCAGCTGCGACTCCCCCGCAAGCATGCCGAGCACGCGGTGCGCCACGCGCCCCTCGCGGTCGAGGATCAGCGTGGTCGGCACGGCGTTCAGCGGCACCTGACCGGCGAACGCGCGCTGCACGGAACGACCGCCCGGCATGTCCATAATCGAGGGGTACTCGACACCGAATTCCTTGGCGAACTGCTGGGCCTGTGCGGCCTGATCGCGCGTGTTGACACCGATGAACTCGACGCCCTTCGGCGAGAACTCGTCGTATGCGGCGACCAGGTCCGGCGCCTCGGCACGGCACGGGGGGCACCCCGCGTACCAGAAGTTCACCACGGTGACCTGGCCCGCGATGTCGGCTGAGCTCAGCTCCTCGCCGTGCTCCGTCTCGCCCGAGAACTCAACTGGATCGGTGCGCTCACTCGGCGCGAAGCTCGCGGAGGTGCCGTCGCCGGAGACGTAGCCTTTGTCGCTGCCTTCCTGCCACTGCTTCGAGAGGTCGCTGCCTCCCCCGCTGCTGCACGCGGACAGCGCGAGCGCGGCGCTCAGGGCGAGGGCCGCGACGGCCCAGGTCTTTCGGCGGATCATACGGCCCCCACATCTACGGCGTCGTCCAGCAGCCCAGCGGCGGGGGTGCGGTAGTCAACCTCGAACCAGCGCTCACCACGCTTCTCAAAACTCGTGATGCTCGACAGCTCGCAGCGTCGCGAGGCCGGGTTGTGGAAGAGGGGCTTGCCTGCAATATCGAGGTGCGCCATCCAAATGGGTGACTGGTGCGACACCATCACGATGTCGCCCCCGCGGGTGCTGGCCCAGGCATCGTCCATCGCCTGCCGCACGCGCGCGGCCACCTGGCGGTAGGGCTCGCCCCAGCTCGGCCGGAAGGGATTCCAGAACTTGTGCCAGTAGCGCGGCTGCTTGAACGCGGCGTCGGGGCCGGAGTTCACCTTGCCCTCGAAGAAGTTGGTGGGCTCGATGATGCCCTCTTCGGTGACAATCTCGAGACCGAAGGTGCTCGCGATAGGTCGCGCCGACTGCTGTGCGCGCTCGAGCGGCGACGCGTAGAGTTTCGCGATCGCGCGGTCGCTGCCCGCGAGTTCGAGCGCGGCGGCCTCCGCCATACGGTGTCCGCGCTCTGAGAGGCGGAATCCGGGGATACGCCCGTACAGCACCAGATCGGGGTTATGGACCTCGCCATGGCGCACCAAATGCAGCAGTTTGTCGCTCACGCAGACCATTGTACGTTCGGCTCACCTGAGAATCCCGGGAGCATACCCCCTCCGGGTGTGCTCTCGGGATCCGGGTTCGATTCGCCGCTTTTCGATCGGGATCGCGCTACGCCACACCCGCGAAGCCGCCAAAACGCGAGCGCGCATAGATGAGCGGCCGGTCTACTCCGCCGAGCAGCCCGTAGGAGAGGACATCCGCGAGCACAATGCGGTGGTCGCCGCCGTCGAACTCCTCGCGAATCGCGCACTCAAGCCAGGCCGACCCGCCAGCAATCACCGGATGTCCGCGCGTGGGCGTGCGGACAGTGGGGGTGCCGCCGAGCTTGTCGTGCACCCCGGGGCGTGCCAGCCGGCGCGCAATCGGCCCCTGGCCCGCGCCGAGCACCGTCGCGGCGAACGAACCTGTCGCGGCGATTCGCGGCCAACTACTCGATCCGGTGCCGACGGTGAGCAGCACACGCGGCGGCGCGACCGACAGCGAGACAAACGACTGCACGGTGAGTGCCGCGGCGGGCTCCCCCGCCGCCCCGCGCGCGGCGAGCGCCACCACGCCCGTGGGGAACGCGCCAAGCACCCCGCGCGCCGCGGACTCATCCGCGAGCGGCGCCTCGACGAGTGGCACGAGGGGGTAGGCGTAAGTGAACAGATCGAGCTGGTGCTCGCCCCCGATCCACAGCCCGTCCCGCTCAGGCCGACGCTCGTAGCCGAGCGTTTCGTAGAGGCGGTGCGCACCGCGCATCGCGGGGCCGGTCTTCAGCACCACCGCGCTGAATCCCTCCCCCGCGGCACGCGCGGCGACGTCGCGCATGAGGGCGGCACCAACACCCCGCCGACGCGCGGCGGGCGACACCCCGAGGAGGCGGAGGTCGAGCTCGTCGGCGGCGATGTCCTCGTGCAGGGAGGGCCCGCCCGGGCGGCGGGTCGTCACGCTGCCGAGCAGCTGCCCATCGCTGTCCTCGGCCACCCACACGTCGTAGTCGCGAGCGCGCACGGCCGCGGCGCGGAAGGGATCGCTCCCGCCACTTGTCTCGCCGTAGTCGTGCGCGTACGCCGCTCCGATCAGCGCGTCAACCGCGGCGAACTCCTCGCGCCGCGCCTGGCGCACCGCGATGCTCACGCTGTCTCCCGTTCGGTCGCGGGCTGCCACCCGAGCGATGGCCCAATGCTCGTGGCGAGCTCATGGAGGATGTGCTTCCAGTCCGCCAGCTCAAATTCGAACGGCAGCTCGAAGAGGTAGTCGTCCGCGGCCTGGAACGCGGGGTCGGTGCGAATAAACTCGACAATTTCGTCACGCGAGCCGAGCACGTCGCGGGCAATGATCGTCTTCCCGCCGTGCACCTGCGCGGTGCGCGGGGTGCGGGCCTCCGCGTAGGCACGGTACTTCGCCGCCTGCTCCGGCGTAGCCCCATCCGTCGGCACGATCACGCGCGCCACCGTCGCGCGCGCGGCCTCGCCGGCAGGGTGCGCGGCACGGAACGCGTCGATCTGCGCGCGCTGCACTCGCCCAAAGTTCGTGTCGCCATCCGCCGTGGTGCTGATGTTACTCACCAGCCAGTTCAGCCCGGCGCGGCCGGTCCACTCCGCTGAGCGCAGCGAGCCGCCGCCGTACCAGAGCCGCTCGGAGAGCCCCGCACTGTGCGGCTCGACCCGCTCCGAGTCGAAGTCCCCGCCAATACCGTTGTAGGGCGGCACCTCGCGCACCCGATCCCCCGCAAGGAATCGACGCAACCGCTCAATCCGCTCGTAGGAGTAATCTTCGTCGCGCCAGCCCGCGTCGTGCACGAGGTCGTTCACGTCGTCGGCGTACCCCGGCGGGTGCACGCTCACACCGGTGAGCACCCGGCCTCCCGACAGCGCGTCCGCGGTGCCAAGGTCCTCGGCCAGGCGGAACGGGTTCTCATGGCCGACCGGGATCACCGCCGTGCCGAGCCCGATGCGCTCCGTCTGCTGCGCGACCGCACCGAAGAACACTGCGGGCGAGGGCAGCCCGTGCTGCAGGTGCCGCGTGCGCACCCAGCCGCTGTCGAGACCGAGCTCCTCCGCGTAGCGGAACAGCTCGACGCCATCGCGCAGCCCGCGGCCCGGGTCGGCGCTGTCGAAGGGAACGAGGTGGATGAAGCCGAGGCTCTTGAGGGGCCGCGGCGCGGGAGTGGTGGTCATGAGGTATCTCCTGGATGATCAAATCTGGTATTCGGGGCCGCCGCGGGCCAGGTGGTACTCGCGGAGGAAGGCGCGGGCGCGCGTGCTCGCGTCCGGGCCGAAGAACGCGTCCGGGGTGGCGTCATCGACGATGCGGCCACCCTCTAAGAACACGACGCGATCGGCGATCTGTCTCACAAAGTGCATCTCGTGCGACACGAGCGCCATGGTTTGCCCGGCGGCCGCGATCTCGCGGATCGTCTGCAGCACTTCGCCCACCAGCTCGGGATCGAGCGCGCTCGTGGGCTCGTCGAGCAGCAGCACGCGCGGCTCCATGGCCAGCGCCCGCGCGATGCCGACGCGCTGCTGCTGGCCGCCCGAGAGTTGGGCGGGGTAGTGCCCGGCGTGTGCGGCGAGGCCGACGCGATCGAGGTGCGCGGCGGCGGCGGCTTCGGCCTCGCGGCGCGGCAGGCCGCGGACGACACGGAGCCCCTCGGCCACGTTCTCGAGCGCCGTTTTGCGGGCGAACAGCTGGAACTGCTGAAAGACCATCGCGGTATTGCGACGGAGTCGCAGCACCTCGGCGCGGCCCGCTGATGCCGCGTTCACGGTCACCTCATCGACCGTCACCGTTCCGGCATCGGGCCGTTCGAGCAGGTCGAAGCAGCGGAGCAGAGTCGACTTTCCCGCGCCAGACGGCCCCACGATGGCGGTCACCCCACCCTCGGCGAGCTCGAGATCGAGGCCATCGAGAATCACGCGTTCGCCATACGCCTTGCGGATGCCGTGCACGCCGATCATGCGAGCACCCCGGCCGCGGTATGGGCGCCCGGCGCGGTCGCGCCAGTCGGCGTCGACCCGACGGCTGCTCCACGTGACCGCCCGCGAACGGGACACGGGCGTTCCATCCAGCGCTCGATCCAGCGCGCGCCCTGCTCGATCAGCACCGTGAGCGCCCAGTAGATGATCGCGGTAGCAAGGTAGGCCTCGAAGAACCGGTAGTCGCGTCCGCCGAGAATCTTCGCGTAGGCGGTGATCTCAACGATCGACACGACGAACGCGAGGGACGATTGCTTGAGCATGCCGATGAAGTGGTTCACGAGGGTGGGAAACGCGACAACCGCGGCGTTGGGCACGGTCACCCGCGTGAGGGTCTGCCACGACGTCATCCCCAGCGCGTGCGCGGCCTCGATCTCGCGCTTGTCCACCGACAGCAGAGCCGCGCGAATCGTTTCCGAGCTGTACGCCGCTTCGGTCAGAGCAAACGTGAACGCGGCAACGACAAAGGGCGAGAGCGCCATCGCGTCCCAGTTCGTCCCGAACGCGTGGTTGATGTAGAGGATTGCGATCGGCACTGCGTTGACGTTCAGCAGCAATTGCACAAGCGGCGGGGTACCGCGCAGGTATGAGACCAGCACGGCACAGATCTGGCTCAGCACGGGCACGCGCGCCAATTTAATGAGTGCAAGGCCGAGCCCCAGCAGCGTACCGATCACCGTCGCGACCACGCTGAGCGCGAGGGTCACCGGGATGTACGGCAGCAGATCGAGCACGTACTTCCCGATCGCGGGGAAATCGATGATGGTGTCCACGGTGGTAACGGTTTCCGCCCTACTCGCTCTCGGCGAGCGCGGTCTTCGGCGACACGTCGAGGCCGTCGAAGAACTCGGTGCTGAGCTTCGTCAGTGTGCCGTCTGCAGCGAGCTCGCGCAGCGCGCCGTTCAGCTCTTCCACCACGTGATCCACGTTGGGGGTCTGCTTCGAGATCGCGTAGGCGGAGAAGAGGTTGGTGCCATACTCCTCAACGAGCTTCTCGCCGTCGAGCTGCGAGAAGTCGACGTCCACGCCCTTCGCGTACCCGTCGTACACGACCTTGTCGCTGAACACGAAGTCCGCGCCGCCCGTCGCGACCTTCTTGTACTGGGACTGCAGATCGAGCTCGGTGTACTCGATCTCGATCTTCTTGTCGGGGTGCGCTTCGTTGTAGGCCTCCAGAATCTTCGTGAAATTGAGGCCGGGTTCCCCGAAGGTGCGCTTGCCTGCGAGCTCGTCGAGGGTCGTCGCCCCCGCGAGCGGAGACCCCTTCGCGAAAGCGACACCGAACTGCGCCTCAATGTACGGATCCGAGAAGTCGTACTTCTCGCGGCGCTCCTCCGTGGCGGAGAGGTTGTTGGCCACGATGTTGAAGCGGCCGGAGTCGAGGCCGGCGAAGAGTGCGGGGAACTCGGCAACCTGGAACTCGAACTCGAGATCGGGCAGCTTCTCGTCGACGAGCTTGAGGATCTCGATGTCGTATCCCGTCAGCTCGTCGTTCTCGTCCAGAAAGGTGAACGGCCGCGGCGAGCCGCCCGTGGCAACGAGCAGCTTCTGCGGCCCCGCCTCCGCGTCGGCCCCTGACCCCGAGCCGCCCGCGGAAGCCGCGGGAGCGCAGCCGCTCGCGCCCAGCGCCACAGTGGCGAGCGCGGCGGCGAGAAGTGTGGTGCGAGCAAAGCGGGTCATGGGCGTGTCCTTTCGAAGGCCCCGTGCAAAGATCCGGGGGACGAGGGACAGCGTAGGAACGATCCACCCATTCATCAAAGTGATGTGACACATTGTTTCAACTTATTGATTACTCGTCGTCCTCCACGCGCAGTGCAAGCCCCCACACGCGAGTAGACTGTGGGGGTGACTGAGCGTGTATTGATTAAGGACCTGCCCGCCCTTGAGGGCGGCACCGTGCGCGTATCCGGCTGGGTGGAAAAGGTGCGCGATCAGCGCTACGTCCAGTTCGTGGTGCTGCGCGACGAGTCGGGCGCAGTGCAGCTCGTGAACGGCGGCGTACTGCGCGAGCCGGATCCCGAGAACCCTCGCTCGGACATCCTGGTGCCCCGCACCACCACCATTTCTGAGCTGACCCACGGCACCTTCGTGACCGTTGAGGGTGAGCTGCAGCACAACGAGCGCGTGAAGCTCGGCGGCGTGGAGATCCAGATCGAAACGATCGAGGTTCTCACGAAGGCGCTGCCCGACAACCCCGTCGCCGGCGACTCGGGCATCGACGTCCGCCTCGACTGGCGCTTCCTCGACCTCCGCCGCCCCGAGCAGAACCTCGTGTTCCGCATCCAGACCACCTTCCTGCACGCGCTGCGGAACGTGTGGGTGGATCGCGGCTTCATCGAGATCCAGACGCCGAAGCTCATGGCCTCGGCCTCGGAATCGCGTGCTGAGCTGTTCGAGGTCGAGTACTTCGAGGGCAAGGCGTTCCTCGCGCAGAGCCCCCAGTTCTTCAAGCAGATGGCGCAGGCCGCGGGCTTCGGCGGCATCTTCGAGGTCGGCCCTGCGTTCCGCGCTGATCCCTCGTTCACGTCGCGCCACGCGACTGAGTTCACCTCGATCGACACCGAGCTCAGCTGGATCGACTCGCACGTCGACGTGATGGAGCTGCACGAGGAGCTCATCGTCGCTGGCCTCACCGCGGTCAAGGAGAAGCACGGCGAGGAGATCCAGAAGCTCTTCGGCATCGACCTCACCGTGCCGGCGCGCCCGTTCCCGCGCGTGCCCCTCGCCGAGGCGAAGGAGATCGTCAAGGCTCGCGGCTACGAGGTGCCCCGCACCGACGCCGACATGGACCCCGAGGGCGAGCGCCAGATCGCCGCGTGGGCCAAGGAGGAGCACGGCAGCGACTTCGTTTTCCTCACGGACTACGACGCATCGATTCGCCCGTTCTACCACATGCGGCACGAGGATGACTCGAACCTCACGAAGAGCTACGACCTCATCTACCGCGGCACCGAGATTTCGACGGGCGCGCAGCGCGAGCACCGCATCGAGGTACTCGAAGCGCAGGCGATCGAGAAGGGCATGGACCCGAAGGAGCTCGAGTTCTACCTCGATTTCTTCCGCTACGGCGTGCCCCCGCACGGCGGCTTCGGCATGGGCCTCAACCGCGTGCTTATGCTGATGCTTGAGCAGTCATCGATCCGCGAGGTCACCTACCTGTTCCGCGGCCCGAACCGTCTGCTCCCCTAAGTTCAGGCCTCACGCACGTGTGCCCCGCCGCCCACTCGGGTTGCGGGGCACACGTGCGTTTACGGGCTCGGAGGCACGGTGCTCCAGTTACAGTCAGCGTTTGTCCCCGCGATACCACTCGTTCCCGTCGCGACCAGCCACGCAGACTTCCAGCCGCCGGGCCCCGTCAGCCTCACTGCGACTGATGCGCCGCCACCGAGCAAACCACCCAGCAGCCCGAGATTGAACTCGGTCTTCGCCGCTGAAGTGGTCCCCGAGACGGTCACGCTTCCCAGCAGCGCCGAGGTCAACGGAGTGAGTCCCCCCTGTGCGAGATAGCCGTACTCTGCACTTGCCATCGTGTACCCCGTCGCTCCGGCGGGAACCCGCCACTCGACCGTGATCTTTGGCGTCGCTCCCAGCAAGCCAGGGTTGAAGGAACACTTGGGGGTGAGCTGCTGCGGGGTGGGCACGGTCATCGCGGAGAAGGACGCGGTGGCGTTTTCCGCATCCGCCCAGCTCGCATCGGTGATCGACGGCGGGGCTCCGCACGCGGACACGACCGCCGCGCCGAGCACACACGCCACCACCAGCTGAGCGCGCCGTGCACCACGAGCTTTTCTCGCCTGCATCATCTCGACCACCGCCCGCGCACTACTGAGGCAATGCCCGCGCAACCGAGCCCGCCCGCGACGGCGACCACAGCGAGCCCCCACGCGGCCGGCATACCCGTCACGGGCAGCACCGGGGGCGTCGGTGTTGCCCAGGCGCCGCCTTCCCCCGGTCCGATCTCCGCGCGCTCTCCGTGCCCTACCGCCCGAAAGGTGACGCCCACCTGCCCCAATCCCCCGGCCGGGATTTCACCCGTGACGAGATACCAGCGTTCCTCGACGCCAGTGAGCACTCCCAGCTCGATCGGTTCGCCTGACACATCGAGCGCGCCAGGGGCAAGAACCACACGCTCCGCGTCGGCGCAAACACGCCCCTCCCAGGGCACCGCGCATGAGCGCACCGCGACGGCAAGCCCGAGCTCGGGGTCGCCCGTGGCGATCAGCGCAACATCAATGTCCCCGGCGCTGGCGGAGTCAAAAGCAACCCCGACCTGCCAGTCAACGGGAACGCCCGGGCGCATGGCGCGCATTGCTGCGGGGTTCCCCACCGCGGTCAGCCTGAGGCGCTTCCCCGTGACCGTTTCCACCCGTTCGCCATCAGCACCGCGAGCCTCGGCATGCTGGGGCGTCGCGGCCGCAGCCCGTTCGGCGGGCTGCGCGATCCCCCATCCAGCTCCCAGACACACTGCGGCGAGCGCCGCGGCTCCCGCAGTGTGTCGCCCTCGTCGCGCCGCCAGACCGGCTCGACGTTCAGGATGAGGCTCCGAGCCCCCGGGCCCGCGCGGAGCTCTCGGCCAGAACGCCCACGTGACGAGGGTCGCAGCCGCAATCGTGAGCGCACCGAGCACAGCGGGGTGCGAGAACCACACGACCACGCGGGCAAGTCCCGGCACGGCACCCATCACGACGCGCACCTGGGTGACGTCATACGGAGAAGGGTCATCGACATCGTTCGCGTCCCCGCGCATGGTGATGGTGCGACTCGGCCCCTCCCCGGACACCGATGTCACCCGATGCGTGACGGGCAGCATTCCGGCCCGATCAACGGTCACCACATCGCCTACGTGAATCGCATCCGCAGGAATCTGCCGCACGATGGCCAGCGACCCGGCAGGAATCGACGGCGACATCGACCCCGTTTTGAACATGATGATCGAGATGCCGAAGAACCCGGAGAGCGCGACGAGCACAATGCAGACAATGCCGCCCACAGCCGCGATGTTGAGCAGCACGTTCCCGATCACCGCGCCAGCACGGACCCCACGTTCTCGCGTCACGCATCTCCCTTCGTCGTCTGCTGCTAGGAGTTTGAGGTCCCGGTGAACGTCCACGTTGCTGAAGCGTTCAGACCCTGGGCCGCGTTCGCTGTGCCCGCGGGAAGCGTGACCGCGAAGCAGTAGCTCACGGGAGTTGCACCCCCAGCCGCCAGCGGCTGATTTACCGTTCCAGCCGTTGTCAGCGGGCTCCCTGCAGGAACGATTACCGTGCCCGTTCCGGGAGCAAAGGCCGCCGCGTTGCAGGTCACGTTCCCGGCGATCGCCACCACCCCGTACCTGAGATACGGTCCGAGGCCGGTGCCGCCCACGCTCGCCGCGCTCAGCGAGAGCGCACCGGCCACCGTTGACGCTGGCGTTGTGCGCACCGTGTAGCGCGCATAGCTCGTCGTGTCCGGGGACATCGCCGTTGGGGCGACGGTAAAGTTCAGCACCGCGGGGCTTCCCGCAGGGTGGTCCGCAAACGTCGTGCCGTCGATTGACCCTTGAATCGCGAACACGCTGGCGGCAAAGTTCGCCTGCGCAGTCTCCGTGTCAGTCCACGCAGCGAGCGTGAGCGACCCGCCCACTCCGAGTACGAGCGCACCCGCGAGGACGGCCCGCACGCGTGTGAACCGCCCCCGCTGGCCGACGTCCCAAGTTCGACGCGATGTGCCAGTTTGACCGTGGCGCACGTGTCACCTACACGGCCGCGCCGGACTCTGCGGTGAAGGTCCACACGATCTCACCGGTCGCCCCCTGTGGCAACGAGCTGTCTGCGGTCACCTTGAAGCACACAAACTTCGGAGTTTCCGGAGCCGCGAGTGTGAAGCTCGTCACGTTCGCGTCGGTCCCCGCGGTGAACGCGCTCGCCGAGCACGTCGCCGAGGTGGTGTACACGAAGCTCGACGTCGTTCCTGTAATGGCGTCCGTCGAGTCGGTAGCGAGTGTCACATTCGCCTGGTTCGTCGCGCCCGCAATGAGCTGCACCGCGTACCCCGCGTACACGGAGTCTCCCGGCGCGAGTGCGTTTGCATTCATCTGGAACGTCAGCGCAGCTGGCGCACCCGTTACTGGGTGGTCAGAGAAGTTTGTGCCGCTCGGCGAACCCTCGATACCGAAGGTTCCACTCCCGAATACACCGCGCACCCACTCAGTGTCGGTCCACGCGGCAAGAGTGACCGCCGTCCCGACCCCGAGCACGAGCCCGCCCGCCAGCAGTGCACGCGCGCGCGTCCACCCTCGGCGCTCAGCCTTGCTCCCCGTACGAATTTGTTCGTCACGCATAAGCCATACCCCTTTGTACAGACTCACCAAGCCCACCTTGGTGATGCTTTGGGCACATGCTACGACAACAAAAGGTACTTCAACAGGCTTTTCTGTGAATTTTTTCGCAGCGTTCATCCACGCAACAGCTCCGCACCACCGCCGGCCGACGTGACCGCCTACGCCACCGCGCGGGCGAAGTCCTCCTCCACGAGCGCCCAGTTCATCGCCCCGCCCGCCTGCGCGCCGCCGCCCATCGCGATCGGCACGGTGGCCATGGGAGACACGACGTTGCCTGCGGCCCACACGCGGGGGTGACTCGTGCGCCCTGCCGGATCCACCGCGATGAAACTCCCGACCGGGGTGTCCGCGCGCGCCAGGCCGAGCGCCGAGACCACCGCATCGCGCGGCCGCACCGCGCTCATCGTGAGCACGGCATCGAGCTCGTGCAGGCTCCCGTCCGTCGTGCGCGCAGCCGTGAGGCTCGCCCCATTTCCGAGCAGCTCCTCCACCGGCTCCCCCACAATCTCCATGCCGCGGGCTCGCATGCGGCGCTCGGTCTCCGGGTCGAGTACGCCAAGCCCCGCCGCGAACACGGTCACCCGATCGCTCCACTGGCGCGCGAGCAGCACTTGGTGAATCGAGCCCGGTGAGGTCGCGAGCACGCCGAGCCGACTGCCGCGCACCTCCCAACCGTGGCAGTACGGGCAGTGCAGCACGGAGCCACCCCAGTATTCGGCAAGCCCCGGCACCGAAGGCAACTCATCCACCGCGCCGGTGGCGAGCAGCAGTGCGCGGGCGGCGACGGTGCGGGGCACCCCGTTAATCGTGGCGTCGAGCAGCACGCCCCCGGCGTCCTCGCGCACGGAGCCCACCTCCCCCGTGACGAACTCCACCCCGTAGGCCGCGGCCTCAGCCCTACCTCGCGCGAGCAACTCGTGCGGTGGCGTACCGTCGAGGCCGAGCACGTTGTGCATGTGCGAGGCGAAGCGGTTGCGTGGCGCACCACCGTCAATTACCAGTGTGCGGCGCAGCGATCGCCCCAGCGCCTGGGCGGCGCTGAGCCCCGCGGCTCCCCCGCCGATGATCACCGCGTCGTAGCTGAAGTCCAGGTCAGTGTTCTGCTCAGTCATGCGGCCAGCTTGCCTGCAGTCTGCAATACTGGCAATCAGGTTTGCATTATTAGCAAAGAGGTGAATGATGGACGAACTCGCACAGCTGGGTCCCCGCCTGCGCTCCGCACGGCAAGAACGTGGGCTCACTCTCGCAGATCTCGCGGCCCGTGCCGGGCTCTCGGCAAGCACGCTCTCGCGACTCGAGTCGGGCAAGCGCCAGGCCAGCCTCGAGCTCCTGCTCCCACTGACACGCGAGCTAGGGATCCGCGTTGACGATCTCCTCCCCCACCGCGACCGCGACCCGCGCGTGCGCCGGGGGACGGTGTCTCGCGGTGGCATGACGATTGCTCCACTCACTCGCGAGGCATCTGCCGTGCGCGCTTTCAAGATCACGTACCGCCCCGGTGCCCCCGTGCGCCCCGCGCAGGTCCACGAGGGCTCCGAGTGGCTCTATGTCCTCTCCGGGCGGCTGACGCTCGAACTCGGCGAGCAGACGCTTGAACTCGGGCCGGGGGAAGCCGCGGAGTTCGACACGATGACTCCGCACCGTATCCGCGCCGCGGGCGGCCGAAAGGCGGAGGTCATCAGCATCTTCAACACGATCGGCGAGCGGCTACATCTGCACACCCCGCTCGAAATCGACGACAGCGCCGAGCCGCAGCTCAAGTAAGAGACACTGGAGGGAGACGGCGCAGCACCCACGTCGCGGGTTCGAACAGGAGTTTTAATGGCAAATAACCGACCAACCGCACTCGTCACGGGCGCCAGCGGCGGCATGGGCCGTGAGATCGTTCGTGAGCTCGCGGGCACGCACCGGGTAATTGCGGTGGGCAGAGATCCCGAGCGGCTTGCCGCGGTGTCAGCCGAGACCGGCGCGGAGACCTGGGCGCTCGAGCTTCGTGACGCAGCAGCGGTCGCCGCGCGCGTTGCCACACTCGAGCGGCTCGATGTGCTCGTGCACGCGGCGGCGGTTGCTCGTGGGTTGAGCGTCGAGAATGCGGCGGTCAGCGATTGGGCAGACCACTTCGCGGTGAACGTGACTGCGCCGGCGGAGCTCACCCGGCTGACGCTCCCGCTCTTGCGCGAGAGTTCCGGCACCGTGATCTTCCTGGGCTCCGGCGCGAGCACGCGGCCCGCACCGGGGAGCGCGGTCTACACCGCTAGCAAGCACGCGCTTCGGGGCCTCGCAGACGTGCTGCGCATCGACGAGGAACCGCACGGGGTGCGGGTTGCAACGATCGCGCCTGGCCAGACCAATACGCCGATGCTGCGCGGGCTGATCCCGAGCGAGGCGTACGATGCAGAGCGCTACATCCGGCCCGAGTCGGTGGCTGCGGCGGTCCGGTTTGTCGTGGACGCGCCCGCTGACGTGCAGATCACCGACGTGGCGGTTCGGCCGCGTCGAGAGCTGTCCCGCCTCTAACCCCCACGCACGAATCGGGGTCAGCGGGCGGCCTCATCCTGGGTGCGCGCCGCGTCGCGTTCCGTCGCGCGGGACACCGCACGGGCACGACTCGACCGCACCAGATTCAGGTACACGATTATCGTGACGGCAAAGCCCACGAGCCAGGCAATGTCGATGCCCTGCATGGGCTCAGCCATGGGTCCGGTGAACAGCGGCGTGATCATGAACGGGACCTGAGCGAGAAGCCCGATGAGGTAGCTCCACAGGCCCACCGCGTTCCATTTCCCATAGCGGCCGCCGTCGCGCGAGAAGAGATCCTCGATCACATACTCGCCCTTCTGCACGATGAAGTAGTCGGCAAGGTTGATCGCCGACCACGGGATCAGCACGTACAGCAGCAGCGTGAGGAAGCTCTCGAAGTTCGTCATGAAGTTCCCCTGCCCGAGGAGCGCAATCAGTGTCGCCACGAGGCCGGCGATGACCGTGGTCCAGACTCGCGTCCGGGAGGTGATGACCACGCCCCGGAAGCTCGACTGGATCGCGGTGAGCGCGTTCATCACCGCCGAGTAGAGCTCAACCCCGTTGATGAGCGCGGAGGTGAGCGCGAACACGAGCAACACGAGCAACCCGATGGGGCCGAGGTACGTGCCGAGCGCGGCCAGCGGGTTGTCTGGGTTCGCGATGCCGAGCAGCACGCCGAGCGTCATCACAAACACGGAACTCACCACCAGGCCGAGGTACGTGCTCCAGAAGGCAACCTTCGGCCCGGAATCCTTGGGGAGGTAGCGCGTGTAGTCAGAGACGTAGGGGGCATAGGCGAGCTGCCACACCACGCCGATTGCGAGCATCGCGAAGAAGCCCTCCATCGTGAACTGCGCGTCGGCGCGTGCGCTCGTGATCTCGGGTTGGAGCCACAGCAGCACCATTGACACGGCAACCGCGATTCCGATGATCCAGGAGATGTACACCATGGTTTTACGAAGCAGGTCGTAGCCGAAGGCGCACAGCAGAATGCCCACCGCGGCAAACAGGATGATCGCGAGCGAGCCGTTGAAGTCCGGGAACACCGACACCAGCGCGTCCTTCGCAACGATCAGGATACTCGCGAAGAACCCCATGAACATGATAAACGCGATCACGGCGAACAGGCTGCCACCGAGGTAGCCGAACTGAGCACGCGCTTGGAGCATCTGCGGCACACCCAGATTCGGACCCTGGGACGCATGCAGCGCGGAGCCGAAGGCGCCGATCACATTGCCGATGAGAACCGCGGCGATGCTCCACCCGATCGGCAGACCATACGAGCCGCTCGCCACAGCGCCGGTCACTACGGTGAGCGGCATCATGTTCAGCCCGAGCCAGATGGCAAAGGTCGACCAATGGGTTCCCGTACGCTGATCCTCGGGGATCGGCAGGATGTGTTGCTGTTCAAAACGCACGAAGCTCTTGGTAACGACCGGCGGTTCGTGTGACATGTTCTCTCCTTGATGGCGTCATTGCCTGAGGTGCGCAAGTGCGCGAGTGACGCAGGACCCCGCGCGGCTGGACCGGAGTGCGTGAGTGCTGACAGGACCTAGCCAATTGCAGGCACCCGCGAATAGCGAACAGTCGTTTCCTATCTGCGGAATCTGCAAATCAGAACGGGCGGGGAGACTTCATGGTGTTCTTTGCTCCCGCTACGGCGCCCGCAAGAATACGGTTTCCCCGCCCAGTACGGTTCGCTCTACTCGAAGCGCTCCAAGATCCTCCGCTGCGGAGAGCGGTCCGGTGAGCACGACGAGATCCGCGAGCTTCCCCTTCTCGATACTTCCCGCCTCCGCACTGAAACCCGAAGCCTCTGCGCTGCCCAAGGTATAGGCGCGCAGAGCGGTCTCAAGGCTCAATCGTTCTTCGGGCTGCGCAGTCTTCCTCGCCTCAGGATTCAATGCGTGCGGGTCATCAGGTGGTGCCGTACGAGTGCAGGCGGTGTAGAGACCCCAAAGTGGGTCAGGGCTGGTAACTGGCCAATCGCTTCCCATGGCGAGGTGAGCGCCAGCGCGATGCAGCGATCCGAAGGGGAAGTGATAGCGAACGCGATCCTTACCGAGGAGCGGGTACTTCCGTTCAAGAATCTCCTGGTCGTCGCGGGCCCAAAGCGGCTGCAGATTCGCGGTGACGCCGAGTGCCTTAAACCGAGGAAAGTCAGCCGGATCGACCACATCGAGGTGGGCAATCTGGTGAGGTTGGCCCGCTCCGTTCATCTGCCGCGCGTGCTCGACAGCGTCCAAGCACTCCCGCACTGCACGATCACCGACGCCATGGAAATGCACCCGCAACCCCTGAGCGTCGAGACCGGCCGTGATCTCCGCAAGGTCATCTGGCGCAATAACTGAGTCGCCTCGGACCTCGGGGTGCACGCCGTCGTACGGCTCAAGCAATGCGGCCGTGCAGTTCTCGCAGATTCCGTCCTGCATGATCTTGATGCTCGAAACAGCGAAGCCAGCGTCTCGCACCGCGCGAATGCGGCGCAGCATTTCCGGCAGACGGTCTGGTCCATCACCAGGTGACCACCAGAGCGAACCGCTCACCCGCCCCCGGAGCTCCCGTGAAGCGAGCAGATCGATGTAGGTCGGCACGCTGTCCTGCAGCGTGAGATAGGCCCCCAGGATTGCGTCGTGCCACCCGGTGATACCTAGTGAAAACAGGTGCTGTTGAGCGCACAGCAACGCAGCGCGCATGTCCGCTTTGGAAGCCGGCGGGATCAGCCGCGTGACGAGCTCACCGGCGGTGTCAAACAGCACGCCAGTCGGCTCCCCTCGTCCGTCCCGCACAATTCGACCGGCGGGAGGGTCGTGACTATCGCGCGAGATGCCTGCAAGTTGCATTGCTCGGCTGTTCACCCAGACTCCGTGCGAGTCGTGGCTTGTCATCACAGCTGGCCTATCTGGGACCAACGCATCCAGCTCCTCCGCGGTCGGTAGTCCGCCAGGGAACACATCACCAAACCACCCGGAACCCACCACCCACTCGCCGGCCGTCTGCGCCGAGGCGCGTATGAGACGGGCGTAGCCATCTCGGGAGTGTTCTGTTTCGAGGTCACACCCGAGGAGCGCGCGACCACCGGCGAGAGGGTGGACGTGGGCATCCGTAAAGCCGGGGAGCACCGCTCGGCCCGCAGCGTCGATGCGCTGCGTATCCGGCCCTGCCTCGCTCAAGATCTCGGCGTCCGTACCGAGCGCGAGAATTCGCCCACCGCCCACCGCGAGCGCAGTGAATGGTGACTGTTCCGGGAGCCAGAGCTGCGCTCCGGTAACGACAAGATCGTACGTATTCACTTCGCGGCCCCTTGCTCCGCCGCAATGCCAGCAGACTCAGTCATGGGGGCAGAACTGCGCGCGCCGCGGGATGAGCGCTGAGCTCGACGCCAGAGATAGTAGATCACTCCAGGCACCACAAACCCTACGATCCACGCAACGTCAACGAAGCCAAGCGGCGCGGCAAGCGGCCCTGTGTAGAGCGTCGTCACCATGAACGGAATCTGCACGAGAATGCCAACCAGGTAACAGGTGAGCCCCACGGTGTTCCACCTGCCGTAGCGACCTCCGTCTCGACGGAACATGTCGTCAATCTCGTACTCGCCCTTTTCCAAGACGAAGTAGTCGATGAGATTAATGGCCGACCACGGAATCAGAACGTAGAGCAAGATCGCGACAAAGTCGCTGAAGAACACGAGGAAGCTGTCCTTACCCGCCAGCGCCGCAGTCATTGCAAGGACCGCGTACACCACCGTCATACTCACCCGAGTGCCTGTACTGATCCGAATCTTGGGAGAGATTGTTTCGAACACGGTCAAGGAGGACATCACGCCCGAATAGATGTTGCCAGCGTTCAGTACCGCGGACGACACCCCGAACCCCAGCAGCACAATTGGCCCAAAGCCCCCCAGCAGTCGACCGAGCGCGGCCATGGCATCCCCGTCTGCGGTGGTCAGCCCGATCAGAGCGCCAAGCGTCATGACCAGCACAGTGCCAATGACCAGGCCGAGGTAGGTTGCCCAGAATGCTGGCCGAGCCCCCGTTTCCTTCGGCATGTAGCGCGAGTAGTCGGACACGTATGGCGCATATGCGAGCTGCCATGTCACTCCAATCGCAACCATCCCAAAGAACCCAGCAGTGTTGTAGCCGAGTTCAAGCTCGGTCTGGAACGTAGCGGGGTTACTCACTGCGATGAGAATCGACGTAACCACAAGCACACCGATGAAAACTGAGAAGAATCCCAGCGCTTTGCGCACCGCGTCGTAACCAAATATTGCGGCGACAAGAGCGACAGCAGCACAGACAATGATGCCGAGGTTGATGTTGTCACTGTTGAACACCACTGCGAGGCTCTGCGCTGCGACGACGAGATTCGAAGCAAAGAAGCCAAGGAACATGACCAGCGCGATGAGCGCGAGCAAACTCCCGCCGAAGTAGCCGAACTGGCCCCGAGACTGGAGCATCTGCGGGATCCCGAGCTTTGGTCCTTGAGAGGCATGAAGCGCCGCGCCAAAGCCACCAATCAAGTTGCCAAGCACCACTGCCGTCAGCGTCCAGCCCAGTGTCAACCCAAACATCGACGGGCCGAGCGCGCCGGTCACCACCGTGAGCGGCAGCATGTTCATGCCAAGCCAGATGAAGAAGAGACCGCGGGAGGTTCCCTGCCGCTCATCTTCAGGAATAGGGCGGATATGTCTCCGCTCAAATGTGATGATCTTCGTTGTCGCGGTATTCAGCCGGGGATAGTCGGACATTGTTTCCCTCGATCTTCATTGATTCGGGCTGGACTTGCAGAAGGGATGATGCGCGCGAGACACTCTTGACGGGCGGGCGCAGCCGGTGCCGGCCCGCCCGCCCGAGGTGGGAGCGAGTGCCTAGAGGCCCGCGCTCGCCGTCGCCGCGGTGAACGCGCGCTCGAGGAGGCCTGCCATCTCGTCGATGTCAGCCTTGGTCGCAACGAGCGGCGGCGACAGCTGCACGAGCGGGTTGCCCTCGGCGTCAATCGCGACGCGGCACAGCAGCCCAGCCTCCGCGAGTGCGGGGTTCAGATGTGCGCCCACGAAGTCGCCCGCGCTCAGCGGGGTGTCGGCCCAGCGCTTCGCAGTCTGGTCAGTGACCAATTCGAAGGTGCGGTGGAAGCCGTCGCCGCGCAGGTCGCCAACGATGCCCGCGTGCTTCGCGGCAACCTCGCCGAGCTTCTCCGCCAGGTAGGGGCTGAGCTCTTTCACGTTGCTCACCACGGACTCGCGCTCCATGATCTCGAGGTTCTTCAGCGCGGCCGCGCACGCAACCGGGTGGCCGCCGTACGTGAGCGCGTGGTTGAACATGCCGAGCGGGCCGTCAAGCACGGTCTCGATGATCTGATCGCTCGCGATCACCCCGCCGAGGGGCATGTACGCCGAGGCGATGCCCTTCGCGAACGTGATCATGTCGGGCTGGAAGGCGTAGTGGATCGAGCCGAACCAGGATCCCAATCGACCGAAGCCAGTAATGACCTCATCAGCGATCAGCAGGATGCCGTGCTTGTCGCACAGTGCACGCACGCCCGCGAAGTACTCGGGAGTCGGCGGCATCAAACTCCCACCCGCATTCTGCAGCGGCTCCATGATGATCGCGGCGACCGTGTCGGCGCCTTCCTGCACGATGAGGGACTCGAGCTCAGCGAGCAGGAAAGCCGTGGTCTGCTTGGCCGTTTCCCCCTCGGGGCGACGGTATCGCTTGGTGTTGTGCGTGTGCCGCACGCCGTTCATGAGGGGCTCGAACATCTTCCGAACATCGGTCATGCCGTTGAGCGACATCGCACCGAAGCTGGTGCCGTGGTAGGCCACGCGCCGCGCAATGAACTTGTAGCGCGCGTGGTCGCCGCGGGTGATGTGGTATTGCCGCGCGAGCTTGATCGCCGCCTCGTTCGACTCGCCACCGCCCGATGCGAAGAACACGCGGTTCAGGTCGCCCGGCGCGAGCTCGGCGATCTTCTGCGCGAGCAGCGCCGCCGGCGGGTGCGCCACGCTCCAGGTGGTCTGGTACGGCAGGGCGGCGAGCTGATCGCGCACCGCTTCACCCACCTCAGCGCCGTGCGTGTAGCCCAGCTGCACGCAGAAAAGTCCGGCGAGGCCGTCGAAGAAGCGACGGCCGTTCTCGTCAAATACGGAGCAGTGCTCACCGCGCACGAACACCGGAAGCTCGTCGTCCCGGTACTTACTGGCGGGGGTGAAATTCATGACCAGGTGTCGCTTCGCGATCTCCGCGATGCCGCTCGGAATGTTCGAGGGCTGTTCAGCGGTGGTGCTGGCTTCCTGCTGCAGGGGCATGTGGATTTTCCTCTCAGTCGGCGTTGACCGGACGGCGACGCCGTTGGTGTTCATCGTTCCAGTCGCACACAGTGGTGTGAAATAGCGGTTTTCGCGGGGCTGCATCTCGCGATCAGATGCAGCCCCGATTCGGGCGCGGGACTAGCCCCACTGCATCCATGTCGTCTTGTAGTCGGTGTAGTTCTCGAGCGCGTGGACGGACAGATCCCGCCCAAAGCCCGACTGCTTAAACCCACCGAAGGGCGTGGTGAACCCGAGCGCGTCGACGGTGTTCACGGACACGGTGCCGGCGACGAGCTGCTCGGACACCCGATGCGCCCGCGCCAGGCTTCCCGTCCAGAGGGAGGCCGCGAGCCCGAACGGCGTCTCGTTGGCGCGCGCAATGGCCTCCGCCTCGGTATCGAATGGTGTGACCACCGCGACCGGACCGAAGATCTCACGCGTGTGCACTTCATGGTCGGCGGGTACGTCGGTGACAATGGTCGGCTCGATGAACGCCCGCGATCCCGCGATTTCCGGCCGGGTTCCCCCAGCAACGATCGTGCCATCGCGGCGCGCGTTCTCAATCGTGGCCCAGACCGTATCTGCGTGCGCTTCGGACACGAGCGAGCCGATGCCACTTGCCGGGTCGAGCGGGTCGCCCGGCGCATACGCGCCCGCCGCTTCCCGGTAGAGGCGGAGGAACTCGTCGTACACCTCTCGCTCGACGAAGATGCGGGAGTTTGCCGAGCACACTTCGCCTTGGTTGTAGAAGCTGCCGAACGCGGCCTTCTCCGCCGCGAGCCCGAGGTCCTCGCAGTCCGCAAAGATGAGGTTCGAGCTCTTTCCACCAGCCTCGAGCGCGAGCCGCTTCATATTCGACTGCCCCGCATACTGCTGCAGCTGCTTCGCCACCTCAGTCGAGCCGGTAAACGCGAGCATGTCGACGTCTTCGTGCAGGGCGAGCGCCCGGCCGACCAGAGACCCGCGCCCGGGCACCACGTTGAGCACCCCGGGAGGAATCCCCGCCTCGATCGCCAGTTCAGCAAGCAGCAGCGTCGAGTGCGACGCCTCGACCGGAGGCTTCACCACGACGGTGTTCCCTGCGGCGAGCGCAGGCGCGAGCTTCCACGTCGCAATCTCAAGGGGGTAGTTCCACGCAACAATCACTGCGACCACGCCGAGCGGCTCACGGGTGACGAGCGCAGTCGAGCCGGGTGGAGTCACGGGAATGAGGTTCTCTTGCTTCTCAATCGCTTCCCCGTAGAAGCGATACAGCGCGGCGGATCCAGGCGCATCGATCGTCGACGACTCTCGGATCGGCTTCCCCATGTCGAGGGTGTCGTAGAGAGCAAACTCATCGGCGCGTGCCTCGATCAGGCGGGCAAGCTCCAGCAGCCGTTCGCGGCGGAAGCCGGCGCCGGCGCGTGACCAGGCCCCGCTTTCGAAGGCGGTGCGCGCTGCGGCGACCGCGGCGTCAACATCGGCGATCCCGCCCGCGTGCAGTTCGGAGATCACGGCACCCGTTGCCGGGTTCGTCTTCGCGATCCGCTCGCCCGAGGCGGCGTCTACTCGCGCACCCCCAATCACGGGGCGACCATCAAACGTCAGTGCGGCAGCGGCCTGCTGCCACTCAGCAAAACTGCGAGTCATTTCGTCTTCTTTCTGTGGTGCTGGGTGAGAATTCGAGCGCGGCGAGCCCGAGAGCTAGGGTTCGAGAAGTTCGGCGGGAAGGTCGACCGTCGCGGTTTCGAGATCCTGCGGCTTGATGAGCGAGGTACCGCGGGTCTCGGGGATGGAGAGCACCGTGATAATTCCGACCACCCCCACTGCGGCAAGGAAGAATCCGGGCACCAGCAGGTTGCCGGTCTCCCCGAGCAGCCAGGTGAGCACGTACGGTGCCGTGCCAGCGAAGAGCGCTGCGGTCACCGCGTAGGCAATCGAGAGGCCCGTCTGCCTGGTTCGGGTGGGGAATAACTCGACAACCGTTACCGCGTGTGTGCCGAGAATGATGGCGAGAATCAGCGCGAGGCCGAGCGTCGACACGAACGCCGCCCACTCCTCCCCGGACTGCATGAGCATAAAGAGTGGGATCGAGAGCGCCGTCTGCGCGATTGCCGCGGTCATCAGCACGGGCTTTCGGCCCACGCGATCCGACAGCGCACCGGCAAGTGGCACGATGATGAGGCCCAGCGCCGAGGCAAGTGTGGACAGCAGCGCCGCGCGACCCGCGTCGAACCCGATGTACACCTCCTGGTAGGTGAGCAAGTACACGAGCACCACGTAGAAGGTAACGTTCATGAAGATTTCCATGCCGGAGGTCTGCAAGAATTCGCGCCAGTTGCGCTGGAACACTTCCTTCACGGGCGCGTGCGACACCGTTTCGAGCTGCTGCAGTTGCTGGAAGTCCGGGGTGTCCTCGATCTTGCGACGAATGTACAGCCCGACAAAGCCGAGTGGCACGGTGATCAGGAAGGGGATGCGCCAGGCCCAGTCGGTAATTTCCTGCGTGGTGAACACGAGGTTCAGCAGCACGACAGTGAAGGAGGCCATGAGGAAACCGAGCAGGCTGCCTACCTCGAGCCAGCTCACCCCAAAGCCGCGATGCCGGGTCGGCGAGAACTCACCGAGGAACGCCGCGGCACTGCCGAACTCGCCGCCCGCGGCAAGCCCCTGCACCACCCGGGTCACGATGAGGAGGATGGGCGCCAGGATCCCGATCGAGTGATATCCAGGCAAGAGGCCGAGCACGAGCGTGGCGAGCGCCATCGCAAGGATGACGATCGAAAGCGTCTGCTTCCGCCCGAGCCGGTCGCCCAGTCGGCCAAAGATGATCGCGCCGATGGGGCGCACAAGGAACGAGATAGCAAACACAGCGAACGCGGAGAGGAGCCCCGCGGTGCCATCGGAATCGGGGAAGAACACCGTCGCGATGGTGCCAGCGAGGTAGGCGTAGACCGCCCAGTCGAACCAGTGAACGAAGACGCCGATGGACCCGGCGACGACGCTTTTCCTGAGGCTCTTCTTGCTGACGAGATCGCTGAGCTCGCGCTGCGGCTTCGACGTCGACATTGACATCTCCGTTTCTGGCTGGTGGTCGGTGGTCAGGCGGGGCGGATGGACATCCCCTGGGCGGTGCGCGCGATTGCCGTGTCGAGCGCGGTCCAAGCGAGCGCGGTGGCCCCATCACGAAGCGCACGCTCCGCGAGCTCACCCACGCACGCCGCAGCGAAGGCGGGCTGATGGTTGCTCGCGTCGCCCCCGACCCCGATGTAGGGGTGAATCGCGGGCACAATCTGGGACACGTTGCCCATATCGGTCGACGCCCGATTCATGGTTGCGGCGGCCGGATCGACGTCGAAGCTACGACCGAGCGCCCGCAGGTTCGCCCGGTAGCGGTCAAGCGTCTCCTCGTCCGTGCGCATCTCCGCGTACCGCTCGCTCTCCGGGGTGATCGTAAGTTCAGCGCCCGTCGCCAGCGCGCCGGCTGCAAAGCAGGCACGCACCCGCGCCTCCAGATCGATGAGTTGCTCGGTGGTCTCCGCGCGCACGTACCAGCGTGCCTCCGTGCGCTCGGGGATCGCGTTCGGCGCCTCGCCCCCGCGGGTCTGCACGCCGTGCACGCGCACCCCAGCGGGAAGCTGCTGGCGCAGCAGTCCGAGCGCCACCTGCGCGATGAGGAGCGCGTCGTTCGCGTTCACTCCGCGCTCGGGGTAGGCGGCGGCGTGCGCGGCGCGGCCGTCGTACTGCACGTGCCAGTGCGTCACCGCGAAAGGTCGCGCTTCCGCGACGTCGACGGGCGCGGGGTGCGCCATGAGGGCGAGATCAAGGTTCGCGAACGCGCCACGCTCAAGCAGCACGATCTTGCCCCCGCCGCCTTCCTCCGCGGGGGTGCCGATCACCTCGACGGCGATACCCGTCTCGTCCGCGACCGCGGCGAGCGCGATGGCAGCGCCGACCGCCATCGCCGAGATGAGATTGTGTCCGCAGGCGTGCCCGAGGCCGGGGAGCGCGTCGTACTCGGCCAGGAAGCCCACGGTGAACCGCGTCGGGCCGCTCGGTTCGACGCGCGCGCACAGCGCGGTGTCGAACCCCAGGTACGGGTGCTCTACCGCAAACCCGTGCGCGCGGAGCGCTGCCGCGACGGCCGCGGAGGAACGATGTTCCTCCCACCCAAGTTCGGGGTGCGCGTGCAGATCGTCCGAGAGCGCGACAAGCTCAGGGAAGGCCGCGGTCAGACGCTCGGCGATGCGCTGCTTTCGCACGTCACTCGTCACCGGGCACCCCGTAGGACGGGGCGGCCGCGGGGTTCAGCCCACGACTCACGTAGTCGTCGCGCTGCGGCAGCCACTCGGTCAGCGCCGCGCGCAGCTCGCCGACGGGGTCGTCCGACCAGTCGACACGCAGGTCGGTGATCCGCCAGCCGGCGTCGCGCACGACGGCGAGACCGACCGAGTGCACGGGCCCCTCCTCTCCGCCCGCATCGAGCGCAGCACGGAACGCTGCGAAGAGCCGCTCCTCGAGCTGCCCGGGTGCGGTGAGCGCGGTGTCGATGAGCGCGTCGAGCACCCCGAGGCTCGCGAGCATGTTGCCGCCGGCCACCGCGTTCTCGCGGGTCACGGCCCCGAACACGCCGAGCGCACGGTTACCCGAATACGCGGCGGTCGTGCCCGCCGCGTCGAGCACGAGGAGCTGGCGGTACGGAATCAATGCGGGATCGGCCTCTGCGATGACGGCATCCACGGCCTGCTGCGCGTAGTCGCCGGCGCGGAGCCTCGCAATGAGCGCTGGCCCGAGACGGGGATCGGTGACGTTTTGGGTGTGCGCCCCGCCGACCCCATCGGCGAGCGCCACACAGCGCGCCGCGACCGCGGGGGACGAGGAAGAAATGATCGATCCAAATTCGCCGGTGTGCGGGTCTCGAACGAGCAGTGAGAACGTCATGCTGCGTTCCCATCGCTCAGCACGGCTGTCGCATCGATTTCGACGAGCCATTCGGGGCGGGCGAGCGCCTGCACCACGATCCCGGTCGAGACGGGGTACACACCCCGCAACCAGCGCCCCATGGTGCGGTACACGTCTTCGCGGTAGCGCGGGTCGACGATGTAGACGGTCACCTTGACGATGTCGCGCAGGCTGCTCCCGGCCTCGGCGAGTAGGAGGTCGATGTTGCGCATGGCCTGCTCGGTCTGCGCTACCACGTCCCCGATCCCGATCGATTCGCGCGTCTCGAGGTCTTGCCCGATCTGTCCGCGCAGGTAGACCACGCCACCGGCCACGACCGCCTGACACAGGTCGTTGTCGAGGTTCTGCTCGGGGTAGGTCTCTTTCGTGTTGAACTTCCGCAGGCGCAGGTGCGTGCTCTCCGTCACTGGTCCTCCTCGTTGAGTGCGTGGGCGCGGCTGCCCCGTCCATCTCCATTGTCGGAACGTCGACATCATCTGTAAAATAGGGAAAAGATAAACGGGGGATCAATTGTCTAGATTCAAGATTCCGCATGATCCCCAAGGAAGGCACGTGCGCCGTGGCACAGCGATTTCCCCTCACCCTCACCCAGCTCAGCTACTTCGCCGAGTGCGCCAAGACGCTCAACATGACGGTTGCGAGCGAGAACCTGCACGTCGCCCAGTCCGCCGTGTCCACCGCGATCTCGCAGCTCGAGCGCGCACTCGGCGCCGCGCTCTTCATCCGCCAGCACGCAAAGGGGCTCATCCTCACCGCCGCTGGCGAGTCACTGCTGCGCGACACACATCGCATGTTCGGTCTCCTCACCGAATCAATCGACACGATCCAGTCCGAGCGCGGTGAGGTGCGCGGCTCCATTACCGTCGCGTGCTTCCACACGCTCACCCCGTTCCTGCTGCCGCAACTGCTCGCGCGACTCCAGCACGCGCACCCCGCGCTCACCGTCGATGTGCGGGAGGGCGACTACGAGCAGAATCTCGCCGATCTGCGTGGCGGCCGCGCCGAGCTCGCAGTGAGCTACGACCTCACTGACGCTGATGGCATTGAGCAGGAGGTCGTCGGCGAGGCCCGCCCGCACGCGATTGTCGCAACTGACCACCCGCTCGCCGCGCGGGGCACCGCCAGCCTTGCAGAGCTCGCAGCGGACCCCCTGGTGCTCCTCGATCTCCCCGATAGCAGCCAGTACTTTCTCGGGCTGCTGCGCGAGGCCGGCGTGCAGCCGCACATCAAATACCGCACGAAGAACTACGAGGCGGTGCGCTCGTTCGTCGCGATGGGGCTCGGCTTCGCGATCCTGAACCAGCGTCCCCGAGTCGCGGAGACATACGCCGGGAACCGTACCGCGGTCGTGGAGATCGCGGATCCAGTGCGCAGCCTCGGCATCACCGTCGCGTCACTCGCTCAGGTCGAGCTCTCCGCCCGCGCCCGCGCGGTAACCCAGGCGGTGCGCGAGCTCGTGGCCGAGGAGTCGGCACGACAGGCCGTGGGAGACCACTCAACCCTCTGAATGTGTTTTTCCGATCGCAGCCTGTGAGTCAATCTGCATAGGCGATGAAGTGCACCGCGAATGTGTATTGGCTTCACTCGCGGCCCCTGCGCTTTGCTGGGGATCATCCGGGCACGCACACCTGAGCACCCCGGTCGTGGATCCAGGACCCAGTCCCGCTGCAGCACGGCAGCGTTGATCCGCGTCGATCCACTATCTCGAGCGGAGAGTCACCATGTCGAGCCCAGCACCCGAGGTCACCGACGTCCTCGTCATTGGCGGCGGCCAAGCCGGAATCGCGATGAGCGAGCACCTCACCATCCAGGGCATCGCCCACATTGTCCTCGAACGCGATCGTGTTGCCGAGCGCTGGCGCACCGAGCGCTGGGACTCGCTGGTCGCCAACGGCCCGGCCTGGCACGATCGCTTCCCCAATCTTCCGTTCACGAACGTCGACGACGACGGCTTCGCCACAAAGGAGCGGGTTGCCGAGTACTTCGAGGAGTACGTGGCGAAGTTCGAGCTCCCCGTGCGCACGGGGGTTACCGTGCACGCCGTACGCCACAACGACGATGCGCCCGGGTATCTCGCCGACACAAGCGCGGGAGCCATCGCGGCGCGCTACGTCGTGGCGGCGACCGGCGCGTTCCAGCAGCCGTCGATCCCGCCCATCGTTCCCGCGTCAGAGCCGATCACTCAGATCCACTCGGCGCAGTACAAGAACCCGGGCCAGCTGCCGGCCGGCGGCGTGCTCGTCGTGGGATCGGGCTCCTCCGGCGTGCAGATTGCCGCGGAGCTGCGGGAGGCCGGCCGCGAGGTGCACCTCGCGGTGAGCCCGCACGAGCGCCCGCCCCGTCGTTACCGCGACCGTGACTTCGTGTGGTGGCTCGGGGTGCTCGGCATGTGGGACGCGCCGAATCCGTCCGCGGGCGCAGAGCACGTGACCATTGCGGTGAGTGGCGCCCACGGCGGCCACACCGTCGACTTCCGCGAGCTCGCAGCGTCGGGGATCACGCTCGTCGGCAAGGCGCTCTCGTACGAAGCTGGCACGCTCGCCTTTGCGCCCGATCTCGGCCGCAACATCGCGGTGGGTGATGCGACCTACCTCGCCATCCTCGATGCGGCCGACGCGTACATCGAGCGCAACGGACTCGATCTGCCAGAAGAGCCTGAGGCGCGGGCGCTCGGGCCCGATCCCGACAGTGTGACGCACCCGATCCAGCACCTCGATCTTGCCGCAGCCGGCATCACCTCGATCGTCTGGGCCACGGGCTTCCGCTCCGACTACAGCTGGCTCGAGGTCGACGCGTTCGACCCGCAGGGGCGGCCAGTGCAGCAGCGCGGCATCTCCGGCGTGCCCGGCGTCTACTTCCTTGGTTTGCCCTGGCAGTCGCGGCGCGGATCAACGTTCATCTGGGGGATCTGGCACGACGCGAAGTTCCTCGCCGACCAGATCGCCATTCAGCAGGGCTACCGGGCCTACACGGGAAGCGCGGCGCTCGTCCCCGCTTAGCCCCCGCCCCGCACGAATCGGGGTCAGTTGAGCAGGGTGTCGCGGGCGATGTGCGCCCAACACCCTGCTCAACTGACCCCGATCGCGGGGGACGCAGGGGACGAGTGCGTGTGCGCTGGGCTGCTAGGCGTCTGTGGCGGATGCCGCTGCAGCCCACGCTCGGACGCGCGACGCGCTCTCCTCCTCGGAGAGATCCTCCACGCGCGTCATCACCGACCAGCGCACACCGAACGGATCGCGGATACTCGCGAACCGGTCTCCTGAAACGAAGTTACTGAGCGGCTCACGAAGTGTTGCCCCCGCCGCGAGCGCCCGCGCGACCGCGGCATCCGCGTCGGGCACATAGATGCCCAGCGAATAGCAGTCGTCGTCGCCCGCAGGCGCCGCAACCAGGTGGTAGTCGGGCAGCGGCTCCCCGAGCTGCAAGTGTCCCGACTCAAGACCGATCTCCGCGTGCACCACCCGGCCGCCCATCTCCGTGACGTCGATAACTCGTGCACCGAACACGTCCCGGTAGAACTCGATTGCGCCGCGCGCATCGGGAATCACGAGGAACGGCGTCAGGCTCGAGGAGCCGTTCGGGCGCCCGTTGGTGGTGTGTTCCCCGGTGGCCGGGGTCGTCGCTGCAGTGTTCATGCGTTCATCGTAAAATCATGCCGACGGGGCGCGCTTGCACATTTGTGCCAGCTTCCACATCGGCGAAGCACGCCGCGCTCCGCACACGCGAGGGGAGCCGGGATGACGGGCACGGACGGGGCAAGCCGCGGGGTGCTCTACCCGGAGCGGCTGCCAGAGTTCCACCGCCTCTCACCACCGGAACCACTCGAGCCACTCGTCCGGTGGATATGGATCCCGGAGTGGTCGCTGCTGCCCGGGGCTGTCTCGCGCCAGGAGGTGCTTCCCTTTCCCGCCTGCAACCTCGTTGTGGAACCGGACGGAGTGACGCTTGTTGGGCCACCCACCCGGCGCTCTGAACGCGAGCTGCGCGGCACCGGCTGGGCGGTCGGCGCACTCCTCAGGCCCGCCGCACTGCCCGCACTGTGCTCGGATCCCGCGTCGATTCGGGATCTCAGCAGTCCGGTCGAGGCACCACTGCTGCACGCCGAGGTCGTCGCTGCGATGACGGAGCGTCGCGCACCCACTGAGCGCCGGGCGCGCGCGACTGAGCTGCTTTCCGCCTGGCTGCTCGCGCGAGTACCGCCGCTGGACGCGGAAGCCGAACTCGCCAATGACCTCGCCGAACTCCTTGCGGATCCCGCGGTGACACGGGTGGATCAACTCGCCGCGCGGCTGCACTCGTCCACGCGCACCCTGCAGCGCATCGCAACGAAGTACTTCGGCCTCTCGCTGCACAGCATGATTCGACGGCGGCGCATTCAGGAGGCTGCGGCGGTGCTGCGGGGCGACGCGGCTTCTCACGGACACGCAGGGACCAGGATCGCCGAGCTCGCCCACGAGCTCGGCTACACCGACCACGCCCATTTCTCGACCGACTTCAAGGCCGTGCTGGGGCTCACCCCGAGCGAGTACCGCGCGCACTTCTCCAGCTCCCCCTGAACCGGGGTCACCCAGGCAGGGTGTTGTCCGAGCGGCACACGCGACACCGTGCCGGAGTGACCCCGATTCGGGGAGACGAGAGGGCCGGGGCTCGGGGGGCTGGTTAGAGCGTGAAGTCCGTTGCGACGCGGGCCACCGCGTGCTGCTTCACGATCGCGCCTGCGGCGAGGTGGTCCGGGTGCGTCGCGTAGACGGCGAGCCCCTCGGCGTCATCGAAGTCGGCCACGAGCGTGAGGTCGTAGTTGTCGCCGTCGAACAGCTCGTTGCGGTGCACCGCAAGCGCGCGCACGGTCGGCACGAGCTCCGTGAGCGGGGTGAGCGCTGCAGCGATCTCTGCGGCCTGCGCATCGCGATCGGCGAGCGTCTCGCCGCTCAGCTTCCAGGAGACGATGTGACGAAGCGTCATGAGTGCATACTCTTTCTCGGGACTCAGCCCGAACAGTGAAGCGGCGTGTGCGCCGCGAGAACAGCGGGTGATCCCGATCAGCGCAGCAAACCGCCCAGCGGGCCGCGCGCAGCCTTCTCCACCGCTGCGGTGAGCCGCGCGGGGTCCACGCGCCAGATGGCGTGTCGCTTCCCGCCAATCTGCACAACGGGGATGTGCTCCGAGTGCTTTCGGGCGAGCGCGGGATCCTGCTGGATGTCGAGCTCTTCGAGCGAAGTTTCAATGCCGCGCGCGCCAAGCTCAGCGCGCACGCCCGCGATCACCTCGCGTGCGTCGTCGCACAGGTGGCACCCCGGCTTGCCGATCAGCGTGAGCTGCACGGTGCGCATGGTGACCGCTCCTCTCGAAGGGAACCTCACACCCCGAACGGGTGTGAAGAAAACAAAAGGCGCCGGACCAGGGGCCCGACGCCAGCATCGATTGCGCTCGGGGCGCCTCGACTACTTCTTGTTGCGACGCTGGTGACGCGTCTTTCGAAGCAGCTTGCGGTGCTTCTTCTTGGACATGCGCTTACGGCGCTTCTTAATAACTGAACCCACGGTCACCTCACAACGTCTCTCGGGCCGCCGGATTCGTGGCCCACAAAACAGTTATTCTACTCGGCGAAACGCTGGAGCGCGAACTGAGAGCGAGAAACGCCGCCTAATCACGCAGCCGGAAGCGCGCGACCAGCTCCTTCACACGGTTTTCCGCACGTGCAGCGGCACGTCCCATTCGCTCGGCGGCGGCGGCGGCCTCCTCAGGCAGTACCTCCTCGCCAGCCTCGATGAACGCGTCATCCGAGGCAGGTCCGGGCACGCGCTCACCGTCTTCGGAGAGGTACTCGACCGTCACCTCCGTGTCGAAGCCCGCGGAGAGGAACGGGATCACGAAGTCCTCAATCATCTCGAGCGGCTCAGGGTTCAGCGAATAAAAACGGTGCTGTCCCTCCTCGCGCACGGTGACCAGCTCGGCCTCGCGCAGCACCTTCAGGTGCTTTGACACGGTGGGCTGGCTGATCTCCAACTGGGCGACAATCTCAGACACGCTGATCTCAGAATCGCGCTGGAACCGCTCGAGCAGCACCTGCAGGATGTCGCGCCGGGTCGCGTCGGCAATGACCCCGAAGATATCTGGCATGCCTCCCAGGGTAGTCGCACGGGCTCCATCTGTCCCGCATGCGCCCAGCGGGGCGCGCTTCACCCGGGTGCGCCGCGTGTGTACGATGTCTAAATCGAGGCGAGACCGTGAGATCCACGCGACTCGCGCCGTCACCCGAAAGAAGGCCAACCGTGGGGGCACCCGCCGTGAACCATCGCCGCGCCGCCACATTCTCGCGGCGGTCCTGGCTCGGAGCGATGATTCACTCATCGCCCGCCCGGTTTGCGCTCCTGGTGTTCTCCGCCCTGATCTTGGTGTGGACCGCGCTCCTTTCTCTCCCCCTTGCTTCTGCCGACGGCAAGGTCACCCCCCTCGCTGACGCACTATTCACCGCCGTCTCCGCGATCTGCGTGACCGGCCTCTCCACCGTCGATATGTCGACGCACTGGTCGCTCTTCGGCGAACTACTGGTGCTCGCGGGCCTGCAGATCGGCGGCATTGGTGTGCTCACCCTGGCGAGCATCCTCGGCCTCACCGTGACTCGCCGCCTCGGCCTGCGTCAGCGTCTCCTCGCAGCGGGCGATACGAACCCCATGCGTATGGGGCGCGACGTGTCCGAGAGTCAGGCCGTTGGCCTCGGCGAGATCGGTGGGCTGCTCGGCTCGGTGGCGCTCAGCGTGGTCATCATCGAGGCAGTACTCACCGTGCTCATCACACCGCGACTCATGGGCGCTGGCTACGACTTTCCGCACGCGCTGTGGAACGGCTTCTACCTCTCGGCGTCCGCCTTCACGAACACCGGCTTCGTGCCTCTGCAGGGCGGCCTCGAGCCCTTCGCCACCGACGTCTACCTACTCAGCGTCCTCGCGATCGGCGTCTTCCTCGGCGCGATCGGATTCCCCGTCATCTTCGCTCTGTACCGCTACGTGGTGGGTGGCGGCTGGCGCGCACACAAGAGACTCGGCCTCCACGCGAAGCTCACACTCACGACCACGATCATCTTCGTGATCTTTGGCTGGCTCGCGATCGCAGCGCTTGAATGGAACAACCAGGCGACGCTCGGCGAGCAAAACTTCTGGCAAACCATGTTCAGCTCGGTGTACATGTCAATCATGACCCGCTCGGGCGGGCTTGGCATCATCGATCCGCTCGACATGAACGGCTCCACCCTGCTCGTGATGGACATGCTCATGTTCGTGGGCGGCGGCTCTGCATCGACCGCGGGTGGTATCAAGGTGACCACCATCGCCGTACTATTCCTCGCGGCATGGGCAGAGGCGCGAGGTTACAAGGACATCCAAGCGTTCGGCCGTTCGATCCCGAACGAGGTGCTGCGCGTCTCGATCTCGATCATGATTTGGGGCGCCACGATCGTGCTCGCCTCGACGGTGGCGATCATGCACATGACGGGTGAGTCCCTCGACATTGTGCTCTTTGAGGTGATCTCCGCCTTCGGCACGTGCGGGCTCTCCTCTGATCTCTCCGCGCAGCTCCCGGACGCGGGCAAGTACGTACTGATTGCCACCATGTGGGCGGGCCGCGTCGGCACGGTCACGCTCGCGGCCGCCGTCGCCGCGACCAGCCGCTCTCGCTTGTTCCGTCTCCCCGAAGAAAGGCCGATCGTTGGTTGATATTCGCAGTGATGCCCCCGTACTGGTGATCGGCCTCGGGCGCTTCGGCGCCGCGACCGCCGGCCAGCTCGACCGGCAGGACCGTGAGGTGCTGGTCGTCGATACTGACCCCACGCTCGTGCAGAAGTGGGCCGATCGCGTCACGCACGCGGTGCAGGCCGACGCACGCTCGATGGAGGCACTGCGCCAGATCGGCGCCGACGAGTTTCAGATCGCGGTAGTTGCAACCGGCTCGTCGATCGAGGCGAGTGTGCTCATCGCCGCCAACCTGGTTGACCTCGAGATCCCGCAGATCTGGGCCAAGGCCATCTCTGCCTCGCACGGCAAGATCCTTGAGCGCATCGGTGTGAACCACGTGATCTACCCGGAGCGCGAGGCCGGCGAGCGCGTCGCGCACCTCCTCAGCGGCGCGATGCTCGACTTCATTCAGTTCGACAACAACTACGTCATCGCGAAGATGTACCCGCCCCGCTCGATCCGCGGCCGCACGCTCACCGAGAGCGGCGTGCGCACCCGCTACCGGGTCACAGTCGTCGGTGTGAAGACTCCCGGCCAGCCGTTCACACACGCAACGCAGGACACGCTCATCTCGCCGCACGACCTCATTATCGTGAGCGGCACCGCGTCCGATGTGGAGCGCTTCGCCACGATCGGTTAGGCGGCAGCCCGGCTACTGGGCCTCCAGCTCCTCCGACCGGCGCACGTTTGCGGCGAGCGCGCGATCGAAGAGGTCGGGCCACCCCGCGTCCTGCAGCACACACACGGCCTGCTCGGTGGTGCCCTTTGGGCTCGTCACGTTGCGGCGCAATTGCGCAGGATCCTCGCCGCTCGAATCGAGCAGCAGCGCGGCCCCCACGAGGGTCTGTTGCACAAGCTCGCGCGCCTGCTCCGCACTGAAGCCACGACGCTCGGCCGCTGCAATCATCTCCTCCACGTAGAGGAAGACGTACGCGGGGCCAGAGCCTGAGACCGCGGCAACGTCGTTGATCTGGTCCTCGCGCACCACAAGCACCGAGCCCACGGTCTCAAACAGCGCGCGCACGAGTGCAACGTCGGCCTCACTGGCATGTGCACCGCCAGCGATGCCGGTCACGCCACGGCCAATGTGCGAGGGCGTGTTGGGCATCGCGCGCACCACCGGAGTGCCCGCGGGAAGCACCGCCTCGATCGCGGCGCTCGGCACGCCGGCGGCAACGCTCACGACCACGGTGCCCGGCTCGAGCGCCTCCGCGATGTCGCGCGCAGCGTCAACGACAATCCACGGCTTCACCGCGAGAATGACGAGCCCGGCACCGGCCACCGCCGCACGGTTTGCCTCGGGGTGTTCCGCCACGGCCTGCGCGACGACGTCGTCCGCGCCAGCAAACTGGGTAGCGCTTGCGGCGGAATTCGTGGTCACCCGGATGGGCCGAACAATGGACACCTCAGGGTTCCGCAGGCCGGCGAGGATCGCGCCGCCCATGGATCCCACTCCGATCATTGCCGTTGTCGGGAGTGCTTGCTGCTGGGTCGTCGTCGCTTCGCTCACGCGAACAGTCTAGGGAGTGCGGCGCGCAGCAGCATATGGCGGCGCTCGTCGAGTCGCCCCATAGAATGACCCAGAAGAGCTCGAACTCTCGACTGGAGGGCATCTGACATGAGTGCGTCAGGCGGCAGTAAGGCAATCATCGCGGCGTTCCTCGCCAACATGGGCATTGCGATCACGAAGTTCATCGCGTGGGCCTTCTCCGGCTCGTCCTCCATGCTTGCGGAGGGCGTGCACTCGCTCGCCGATTCCGGGAATCAGCTGCTCCTGCTCCTGGGCGGGAAACGCGCGAAGCAGCGTGCCGACAAGGAGCACCCGTTTGGCTACGGTCGCGTGCGCTACGTGTACGCCTTCGTCGTGGCGATTGTGTTGTTCTCCATCGGTGGCGTGTTCTCGGTGTATGAGGGCATCTCGAAGATTCGCGAGCCGCACCCGCTCGAGATGTGGTGGCTGCCGCTCCTCGTACTCGCCATCGCGATCGTGCTCGAGAGCTTCTCGCTGCGCACCGCGGTGCGCGAGAGCCGTCCACTGAAGGGCGATGCGAGCTGGTTCCAGTTCATCCGCCGGTCGAAGGCGCCCGAGCTGCCCGTGGTGCTGCTCGAGGACGTCGCCGCGCTCCTCGGCCTCGTTATCGCGTTCTTTGGTGTCGGGCTCACCGTGCTCACGGGCGACGGCCTGTTCGACGGGATCGCGACGATCGCGATCGGTGTGCTGCTCATCGCGGTCGCCGTGATCATCGGCACCGAGGTGAAGAGCCTGCTGGTCGGCGAGGGCGCGAGCGATGAGGATGTTGAGAAGATCGAGGCCGCGCTGCTGAAGTCGAAGGACATCGATCGCATCATCCACATGAAGACGCTGTACCTTGGCCCCGACGAGTTCATGATCGGCGCGAAGATCAGCCTCGATGCGGCACGCACCATGAACGAAGTGTCGATGATCATCAACCTCGCCGAGCGGCGCGTACGCGAGGCAGTGCCCGCCGCGCGCATCATCTACATTGAGCCCGACGTGTACTTGGATCCGTCCGTGGCGCAGCCGACAACGAGCTCGATTGTGATGCTCTCGAGCGACTAGTCCTCACCCGCATCCGCGCGGAGAAATCGGCGATCTCGGAGGGTTCCGCGGAACTTCCTCCGAGATCGCCGATTTTTCCTACGGGAGAGAAGGATGCGGGGTGCGGATCGCGGCTCGGCGCGTGCCACGTGCACCCCTGAGACACACACCGTTCAACAGCCCGCTACCCGCGCGACGCAGGCGGGCAACCACACTTCCTTAGCGTGGGATCCGGATCGACGGGCACCATCTCCGGTGCCCGCATGCCTCACCTGGCGATCCGCTCCCACCTCCGGAAGGAACCCTCGTGACCTCTCGCGCACTCCTGCGCTCGGCGACGCTCGTCACCGCCACGCTCCTCGTCGGAAGCCTCGCAGCCTGCTCCTCCGCGGGCGCGCCAGAGGCCGGCTCGGGCGACACCGGCTCGGGCACCGTCGACGCAGCAACCGCTACGAGCGCTGCAGACTTCGGCGGCCTCGACGGTCTCATCAAGGCCGCACAGGAGGAGGGCGAGCTCAACGTTGTTGCGCTGCCCGAGACCTGGGCGAACTACGGTGAGATCATCGCCGGCTTCGAGAAGAAGTACGACATCACGGTCAATTCGGCCTCCCCCGACGCATCGAGCGCCGAGGAGATCCAGGCTGCGGACAACCTCAAGGGCCAGGACACCGCGCCCGACGTATTCGACCTCGGCGCCGCAGTCGCGCAGACCAGCACCGATTACTTCGCCCCCTACAAGGTTGAGACGTGGGATTCGATCCCGGACGAGAACAAGGATCCCGAGGGCCTCTGGGTCAACAACTACTCGGGCATCATGTCGGTCGGCTACGACTCCGACAAGTTCTCCGAGCCGAAGAAGCTCGATGACCTTCTCGGGGCCGACTACAAGGGCGCTGTGGCGATCAACGGCGATCCGACGCAGGCGGGCGCTGCCTTCGCCGCGGTCGGCTCGATCGCTGCACTGAACGGTGGCGGCGTCGACGACTTCGGCCCCGGCATCGATTTCATGGGCAAGCTGCGCGAGGCGGGGAACTTCCTCACCCTCGACCCCACGCCCGCAACGATCGCCTCCGGTGAGACCCCGGTCGTGTTCGACTGGTCGTTCAACAACGTTGCGGCCGCAGCCGACAAGCCGAGCTGGAAGACGACCGTGCTCGACGGCCCGACCTACGTCTCGTTCTACAACGAGGCAATCAACAAGGATGCTCCGAACCCTGCCGCTGCCCGTCTGTGGCAGGAGTGGATCTTCTCGGACGAGGGCCAGGCGCTCTTCCTCGGCGGCAACGCGGTTCCCGTGCGCGTTGACGCCCTGACCGAGGCCGGCACCGCCGACGAGAAGGCCATCGAGGCCGCAACCTTCGGCACCGACTCTGCGAACTGGGTCTCCCCCACGCAGAAGGAAACCGACGCCGCAAACGCGCTCCTCACCGAGCGCTGGGCGACGACCGTCAAGTAAGCCGGATCAGGTGGGGCGCCGACCCGTTCGGCGCCCCACCCCCGCGCTCTCCCATGCGACGCATCCTGCCGGCGCTCGGCCTCACGCCGTTCGTCCTGTACATCCTGCTCTTTCTCGCCGTGCCCGCCCTGCTCGCAATCGCGAGCGGCTTCTTCGGGCCGAACGGCTTCTCGTTCTCGAACCTCGCAGTGCTCACCGAACCCGCAACGCTTTCCGCGTTCGGTGCGAGCGTCTGGGTGAGCGCGCTCACCGCAGTCGTCGGCGCCATCGTCGGCGCCGTGCTCTGCTGGGCGCTCGCCGCGCTGCCCGAGAACGGGCCACTCCGCCGCGTCATCGATGCCGCAAGCTCGGTGCTCGCCCAGTTCGGCGGTGTCATGCTCGCGTTCGCGTTCATCGCGACGATCGGCATCCAGGGCCTCATCACCGTGACGCTGCGCGAGCAGTTCGGCGTCGACATCTTCGCCTCGGGCGTCTGGCTCTACGAGCTGCCCGGCCTGTTCCTGCCCTACCTCTACTTCCAGGTGCCGCTCATGGTGATCACATTCCTGCCAGCCGTGCTCGCGCTGCGCCCCGACTGGTCTGAGGCAGTCGCCTCGCTCGGTGGCGGCAGCGGCGCCTACTGGCGTCGAGTCGGGCTCCCTGTATTGGCCCCCGCGTTCCTCGGTTCGCTCCTGCTCCTCTTCGCGAACGCGTTCTCCTCGTATGCGACCGCGGCTGCTCTCATCAGCCAGGGATCGCAGATCGTGCCCCTGCAGATCCGCGCCGCTCTCATTGGCGAGACCGGGGCGAGCCAGCAGGCGTCGGCCGGGGTGCTCGCACTTGGCATGATCCTCGTGATGGCGCTCGTGATGCTCGGCTACGGCCGACTGATGGCCCGTGCTGCGCGGTGGCAGCGATGAGCGCGCGCACGCCCGGGCGGCCGAGTCCCGCCCTCGCACGCACGGTAATCGCGGTGATCGGCGCGGTCTTCCTGATCCCACTCGTTGCCATGCTCGAGTTCACGCTACGCCGCACCGCGGGCGGGTACGGCACCGAGCACTGGCTCGCGCTCTTCGACCCCGCCAAGGAACGCGTGTATCGCGTGCTCTTCGAGGGGCTCGGAAACTCGCTGCTCCTCGCCGTGCTGACGCTCGCGCTCGTGCTGCTGCTGTTCTTCCCGACCATCGTGCTCGTGCATCTGCGTTTTCCGCGCCTGCAGCGAGCGCTCGATCTGCTCACCATCCTGCCGATCGCCATCCCCGCAATCGTGCTCGTGGTCGGCTTCGCGCCGATCTATCGCGTGCTCGGCCAGGCCTTCGGCTCGGGAGTGTGGACGCTGAGTCTCGCGTACGGGGTGCTCGTGCTCCCCTTCGCGTACCGGGCGATCGTGGCCGACCTCACGAGCATGGACGCGCGAGTGCGCGCCGAAGCGGCCCGGTCGCTGGGCGCTGGGTGGGGCACCGTCCTTGTGCGCGTCATTGCTCCCGGCACGCGGCGCGGGCTGCTCGCAGCAGCGCTGCTCACCACCGCGATCGTGCTTGGCGAGTTCACGGTTTCCTCGCTGCTCAACCGCATCACGCTGCAGACGGCGCTCCTCCAGCTGTCGAAGTCCGATCCGTTCGTCGCCGTTGCCGTGTCACTGCTCTCGCTCATCGTGGTGTTCCTCGTGCTGCTCGCAGTGAGCGGCGTGGGCGGGCCACCGCGGACCCGCTCGGGCTCCCGCGCTCGGGGTGCGCGCCCCAATCCGCACGCGCCCGCGGTTGCTGGCGCCCACGGCGCACCAGGCCCCATCACTCCATCGGGATCCGCCAGCTCGGCCGCGTCCCTCAGCTCCCCCTTCGTTCCGCTATCCGCCGAGGAGTCCGCTCATGCCCGCTAAGTCCCGCACACAGATGACCGGTGAGGCCGTGCGGCTCACGGACGTGACGAAAACCTATGGCAGCACCACCGTGCTGCACGGCGTCGATCTTGCGCTTGAGCCGGGCGAGCTTGTGTGTTTGCTCGGCCCGTCCGGCTGCGGCAAGACAACTGCGCTGCGCTGCCTCGCCGGACTCGAGCAGGTCACATCGGGCAGCGTTTCGATCGGCGAGGAGGACGTCACCGAGTTGCCGGTCAACCGACGCGACATCGGCATGGTGTTTCAGCAGTACTCGCTCTTCCCGCATCTCACCGTGGCGCAGAACGTGCAGTTCGGCCTCGACATGCGCCGTCTCCCCCGCCCCGACCGCCGCACGCGGGTCGGCGAGATGCTCGAGGTCGTGGGGCTGTCCCACCTCGCAAGCCGCTTCCCGCACGAACTCTCGGGCGGCCAGCAGCAGCGTGTGGCGCTTGCGCGCGCCCTCGTCACACGGCCGCGCGCTCTGCTCCTCGATGAGCCGCTCTCCGCACTCGACGCGAAGGTGCGTGTGCGCCTGCGCGATGAGATCCGCGCCATCCAGACCGAACTCGGCATGACCACGGTATTCGTGACGCACGATCAGGAGGAGGCCCTCGCAATCTCCGACCGGGTGGCCGTGATGGAGGCGGGGCGAATCGCGCAGCTCGGCACGCCCGAGGAGCTGTACCGGCGCCCGGCGTCGGCGTTCGTTGCAGACTTCGTTGGGCTGTCGAACCGCCTCGACGGTGAGCTCGCCGGGGATCGCGTGGTGGTGCGCGGCGAGACGCTGCCGCTCGTTGCGGCGCCCGCTGAATCGACCGGGGTTGCCGGGGCGCGGGTCACCGCGTTTGTGCGGCCCGAGCACGTGCGCCTCACGCCGACGCTGAGCTCTGCGGTGAACGCTGAGGATGCGCGCACGGCAACCGTCGTATCGAGCGGATTCCTCGGCGCGATCCGGCGCACGGTGGTGCAGTTTGCGGATGGTACGACAGCCGCCTCGCAGCATGGCGCCGACGCCGAATTCCGCGCTGGGGACCCGGTGCAGGTGGCGTTTGCCCCCGAGCCGGTCACGGTCGCCCCGCGCGCCTAACCAGCCGCCCCGCCCCGCCCTGATTCCCCCCGCCGGGTGAGTAGGCGGGGAGGCGGCGGGCTAGCGGCGGGCCGCGAAGAATGCGCGCAGCAGCTCCACCGACTCGGCCTCCCGTACGCCTGCGACGACCTCGGGTACCGGGTGGGGCAGCCGGCCGTCGCGCAGCAGATCGTACTGGCTGCCGACCGCGCCCGCCTTCTCGTCCCACGCACCAAACACCACGCGCGGCAGGCGCGCCGCAAGGATCACGCCCGCGCACATCGTGCAGGGCTCCAGTGTGACCACCAGCGTGCAGCCCGACAGCACCCGGTCTCCCAGCGCGCGCGCCGCCGCCCGAATGGCGATGATCTCGGCGTGCCCCGTAGGATCCGGATCTGATTCACGCGCGTTGCGTCCCGTGCCGAGCACCGCACCATCCGGCCCCAGCACGACCGCGCCGACCGGAATTTCGCCGTCGGCAGCTGCCGCGCGGGCCTCAGCGAGCGCGAGTTCCATCGCGGAGATCTCCGCGGGTGATGGAGGGATGGTGGGCACGACATTAGAATAGGCGCATGCGAGTTTTCGTTGCGGACCATCCCCTGATCACCCACAAGCTGACGGTGCTCCGCGACGCGAAAACGCCGCAGCCCACCTTCCGCCTCCTCATCGAGGAGCTCATGACGCTCCTTGCCTACGAGGCCACGCGCGAGGTGCGCGTCGAGCCCCACGAGATCCAGACCCCAGTGTCGCCCACCACGGGTGTGCGCCTGAGCGAGCCGCTGCCGCTCATCGTGCCCATCCTGCGCGCGGGCCTCGGCATGCTCGAGGGCATGGTGAAGCTCGTCCCCACCGCTGAGGTCGGCTTCCTCGGCATGGTGCGCGACGAGGAGACGCTGCTCCCCACCACGTACGCCGAGCGCCTCCCCGAGTCGCTCGCGGGCCGCCAGTGCTTCGTGCTCGACCCGATGCTCGCGACGGGCGGTTCGCTCGCAGGCGCCATCAAGTTCCTGTTCGATCGCGGTGCGGACGACGTCACCGCGATCTGCGTGCTCGGCACCCCTGAGGGTGTTGAGGCGATCCGCGAGGCCGCTGGCGACCGCAAGGTGACGCTCGTGCTCGGCGCACTCGACGAGGGCCTTGACGAACACGCGTACATCGTTCCCGGCCTCGGCGACGCGGGCGACCGGCTCTACGGCACCGCATAGCGCGCAGCCCCACCACTCTCCTGACGCCCCGTGACGACCGGCCCCGCCGGAACGTCACGGGGCGTCATATTTCGTCACGGGTTGACACCCGGCGCAATGCTTTGCTTAACTGTCCCTTATGTATGACACCATTCGTCCCCAGTCCGCCTTCGAGGTGAACATTGGGCAGACCGGCATGATGATGGCCGGTCGGGGTGTCATGCGCTGTCGAATGTGCATGTGAACCGCTTCTGAAACGCGTCTTCACCTGCGGCCAGCTCGAGATCGAGCCCGTCGCCTCCCCTGAGCACTGAGCCACACGGCCCCAACGCTCACCCGCACTCACCGCCTCCGCATCGAAGCCGAGGCCCGCTCCGCGAACGCGGAGTGACAGCACTCAAGGACATCATCATCATGAGCACCACCCAGACTCTCCGCAGCGCCCGCCCCGACCTCACCTCGGCACTCCCCGCGCCGGCAACGCCCGACCGCAACGTGCCCGAGGGCACCGAGGTGCGCGGCTTCGCGCTCTACGTTGGGCTCGCGGATGACAAGATCGCAGACGGTGATCCCCGCCTCGGCGAGATCGTCACGCAGATCAAGCGCCTCGTCGCCCAGCTCGCCCCCACCGCGGAGACCTACGCTGCCGTGGCGCTCGCGCCCGAGCAGACCGGTGGCCGCGACGTAGACGTCGTGCGCCTCGCGCTCGGCGATCCGGCAGCGCACGCCCGCCAGAAGCAACACGAAGCAGCAGAGCAGGATCGCGCCGCAAGCGGCGTCACGCTCGATCTGTCCCGCAAGCGCGTACTGCTCGACAACGTTCCCGCAGCGCTCACGTTCCGCGAGTTCGAGCTGCTGCAGTACCTCGTGCTGCGCGAGGGCCGCACGGTCAGCCGCGAGGAGCTCATCTCGTCGCTCTGGCAGGACGCCCCTGAGGAGGACACCCCGAGTGAGCGCACGATCGACGTGCACATCCGCCGCCTGCGCGTGAAGCTGGCTCAGTACCAGGACATCGTGCGCACGGTGCGCGGCACGGGCTACCGCTTCGACCGCCACGCCGACGTGTCGATCCTGCACACTGCGGCGCCGAGCCCGGACGTGTTCTAGGCAGGATTCGCTCCGCACGGAGGCTTCCGCGCCCACTGCATGTGACGGCTCGGCACCGAGAGTTCGCCGAGGAAGCTACCGTGCGTTCGCCAGCCTGCGGTAATCTCGTACCCAGTTCGTACGCACAGAGGAGATCGACATGAGCACGCTGCCCCCCGAGGGACAGGACGGCCAGCCGAACGCGGAAACGCCTGCTGAGCAGGTAGCCGCGCCCGCGGTCCCTGAGGTCCCCGCAGCACCCGAGGTTCCCGCGGCACCGCAGTCCGAGGCGCCCGAGGTGCCCCAGGCGCCCCAGGCGCCCCAGTTCCCGCAGGCACCTGCCGCGCCGCAGTACCAGGCACCCGCAGCCCCGGCTGCGCCTCAGTACCAGGCCCCCGAGGCCCCTCAGGCTCCGGCAGCGCCGCAGTACGGCGCCCCCCAGTACCAGGCTCCGCCCGCAGCGGGCCAGTACCAGGCGCCGCCCCCCGGCGCCCCGCAGGCGCCCTACGGCTACCAGCAGCCCGTGGGCGACCCGGTGAGCAACATCACGCTGAACTACTGGCTGTCGGTGTTCTTCACCTGGATCCCCGCGCTCATCTTCTTCTTCGTTGAGAAGGACAAGGGTCACGCGGCGTCGTTCGCGTACCACCGCGAGAACCTCAACTTCTCGCTGCTGCGTGTCGGCGTCGGCATCGCAACCTGGATTCTCGGTGCGCTGCCCTTCATTGGCGGCTTCCTCGCCGTGATCCTCGGCATCGGCTCCTTCGTGCTCTTCATCTTCCACATCATCGCGGCGGCGAAGGCCCCCGAGGGGTACCGTCGCGGCGAGCAGCCCGGCTTCATCTTCAACGTGCCGTTCATCAAGTAACAACGCACGCGAGATCGCACACCACAGGGCAGGGCCCGAACCAAGGTTCGGGCCCTGCCCTGTGGTGTATCTGCGCTGTCTAGGAGACCGCGGCGCTGCCCGCCGCACGATCGCGTTCCTCGCGTCGCGCCCGGCGCTCCGCCCGCCACGCGTTCCAGCGCTCCCAGAACCGGGCCAGCACGCGGCGCAGCCAGCCAAGCATCCGGCGCGCCCAGGAATACTCGGTGCCGAGCAGGGTGAGTCCCAGGAAGACGATGAGCCAGCCAGGCCCGGGCAGCGGCACCAGGATGAGACCAATCACCACGATGGCGAGCCCCAGCACGGTGACGAGTACGCGGTACAGGACGTTCAGCCACGGGCGGCGGCGAATCCGCTCTCGCCACCGGTGCATGAAACGCCCGACCCCACGGCTGAGTCGCTGCGCGCGCGCTGCGTCTTGCGCATAGGGATCAGTCATGGGGCCGAGCCTACGGACCCGATCTGGGCATCAGCCGGGGAATGACTCCGAGATTTCTGCGTCCTCGCGGGTGTCGCGGCGACGCCGGAGTACGACGAGCAGGATCCCCAGCAAGATGAGTGCCCCGGCGATGCAGATCAGCGCGAGGATTCCGGTCGCACCCGTGATGGCGAGCTTGGGGGTCTCTGGCGGCGCGGTCTCGCCCGTGAGGTTGACGCCCACGTCGAAGCTGAGGATCGTGGAGTCCGCGCCAGCCGAGCGCGATCCCTCAACGGCCGCATCCATGGTGAAGCCGACGGTGACCGGGACGGTCTCGCCCGCGGGGATCGCGAGCTCGGCGACGCTCACGCGGTCGGCCGAGTTGAGCGCTGCGAACGTGTCGCTGCCCGTCACACCGCCGATGTTCCAGAACAGGGTGACGTCCTCGGCAAGCCGCGGGTTCGCGGCTCCGGGTGGAATCACTTCGGCGAGGTCGAGCGTCACCGCGGCAACGCCCGCGCCAGGCCCAGCGTTCACGACGTTGAGCGTGCGCTCAACGCGGTCACCCGGAGAGGCCGTGCGGTCGCCAATGAAGGTGGTCTCGGCCCGGGCGTACTCGGCGCCGGTCCAGTCGAGGTGCACGGCGGGGCCGTCCCACTGCGCGGTGACCACGCTCGCGGGGAGCACCTCGGTGCCGGCGGCCGTCGACGCGTCAGCCCGCGACAGCCCATTTCGCTCGGGATCGGGGCTCGCCGCCGCGCCACTGGTATTCGCTCGGCCGCCCAGCGTGGGGAGCGCATCCGCGAAGGCGAGGCCCACGCCCAGGCCGAGCAACAGGAGCACCGTGAGGAAGCCGGCGATGATCCGGCCGCGAGGCGACAGTCCGTCTGAGGAGTCGACCGTGAGCACCCGTGCCGGCGAGGCAACGTGTTCGAAGGTTCGCATGGATCAGGCCTCGCTTCGCTTGGATGAGGTGACGTCGTGGAGGAACGCGTCGGGCCAGTCGTCCCGGCGCTCCTGGGCAAAGGTGAGCTCGCGCTCACGGAGTTCAAGCTCACGCTCGCGAAGTTCAAGTTCGCGCTGACGCAGTTGGTACTCGCGATCTGAAGTTGGTGGATGGGGATCGCTGCTCGCAATCGCCTCGTGCCGCGCGTGCGGAGCGGCCGTCGCTTGCGCGGCAGGGCTGGCCAGCTGAGCGCCACTCGGCCCAGCCACCAGTGCGGGGGACGTCTCCGCGACGCGCGGGATGGTCACAACTGTGCTCTTCGGGCGGCGGATTCCGCTCAGCAGCCAGCCGCCCACAATGAGCGCGGCCGCGCCGGCGATGAGGATGCCCGTGTTCTCGCTCGCCCACTGGCGCACCCAGCCGAGACCCGGCACACCGTAGAGGAACTTGCCGCGCACCTGTGCGGGTGAGATCGGCTCGTCGACATCGGAGTTCGCGTCACCCTGCGTGATGAGGCGGCAGCTCGTGCCGTCCTCGAAGGTGCCGACCGTCTTGCCGATGACGCGGTGCGTGATCAGGGCGGGGTCGTTCGGCTCGGGGAAGAAGGTGACGATGTCGCCCACTCCGACCTCGGAGCAGACCTTGCCCTCGTCGACCCCCTTCACCACCACGACATCGCCGGGCGAGAAGGTGGGCTCCATCGAGCCGGAGAGCACGGTGAGCGAGTCACCCCCGAGGAGGCGCGGCACAACGAGGAGCGCGGCGAGCGCCGCAATCACCACGATGGCTGCGGCGGCGCCGATCGCGCGGCCGGCGATGCGCCAGGGAGACTCGTACCAGTCGGCACGCGCTGCCCGGCGCACGCTCCGGCCAGGCTTGGGGGCGTGCGTGCGGCTCACGGTGGAGTTCCTCTCGCTGGGGGATCTGATGGAGAAAAGTTTGGGGTGGGGGCGCCCGGTGTGTCACCAGGCGCCCCCGGTGCCGCGATGCAGCGCGGCTGCGGCGAACTTACGCGCCGAACTGGGCGCCGGTGTCGCGGACCTGCGACAGCGAGACGGTGAGCTCGCTCAGCGCGTCAACCAGCGTGACGTCGGTGCGGTCGGTCACGGTCACGTCGGTGTCCTGGTAACGGAAGTCGCCGTTCGTGTCTTCGTAGAAGGAGGCGTAGATGACCACGTTCAGGTCGACCGAGGTTGCGGGCATGCCGAACACGGCGGTCTGCGCGGTGACGCCGTCAACAGCGGTTGCGGTCGAGCCGAGAATGCCGTTCGTCGCGTCCTCGAGGCCGGCTGCCTGGCCTGCGCCGGGTGCCGAGAGGTAGAGCAGCGGCGAGTCAGCGGTCTTGGGCAGCGCGGTCTCGGTGACGAGCAGCTCGTCGCCGTAGTAGACCTCGTAGCTGTAGCTGATGCCGGTGATGGCCTCATCGTAGTTCTGCAGGCCGTCGATGCCGACGCGAGCAACCAGGTTGTCACCGTCGAGCGTTGCGGTGGTCTCGAACGATGCCGCGAGCTTGTCGCCGGGGGCGATGCGCCAGGTGTTCACATCAGCGATCTCGTGGCCGAGCTGCGAGCCGTCGGTCGCGCCGACGGTCTCGGTTGCGTCCTTACGGTCGTTCGACACGTCCCAGAACGAGGTGTCCTCGAGCTGCACGATGTTGAGGTCGCCGGCGGTGATGTTGCCGCCGGAGAACGTGTCCGAGGCTGACCACAGCGCGAAGGTCGTGCCGCCCGCGAGGAGCGCCGCGGCGCCCGCTGCGACCCACATCAGACCGCGGCGGCGCTTCTTCTGCTCCGTGACGACGATGATCTGGTCGTTGTTGGTGTTCGTCATGGTGTTTCTCCTTGGGGGTGAGCGCTGGGGGAAGGGGACCGTGGCGGCGCTCGTCGTCAGGGTCAGGTGGGGGGGTATTGGGGGTTGGGGACCTAGTCGCGGGGTGCGATGTCGGGGTTCTGGTTCGTCACGATCGGATCGAGGGTGATCACGACACCTGGCTCGCCAGAAGGATCGGGGTAGATGTCCGCCTGCCACTCACTCGTGGCGCGGGCTTGGGTGGTGTCCTCCGCGGTGGCTTCAACCGAGGCACGGTTGCGGTATACGCCAAGCTGCTCGAGCGCGGGTGGGTAGCCCACGTCAGCGTTCCAGCGCGCGACCGCGCCGTTCGAGCTGCCGTCCTCCGCGGTGCTCGTGACACGCACATCGTTGACGTACGTCCCGTCGCCCACGGAGTTCCAGTCGATTGCCACGCACCACTCCTGGGTGCTCTCCACACCCGTGAGCGCGGCGCCCGCGGCCTGCAGCTCCACGTCACTGGCATCGAACACGTGCACGTTGCGAGGGTCCTCGCCCGGTGCGGGCGCGGGCGTGGCGGGGATCGCGGAGCAGTCGCTGCCGGCACCCGCTGGGTACACCTTGAGCGTGGACAGCGCGAGCACGGTGCCCGGCTGGGCGTAGCCCGAGCTCAGATCGTGCGTGCCGCCATCGCCTGCCTGTTCCTTCACCGCAACGGTGTAGTTCAGGCCAGCGATGCCGAGCGCAGCTCCGCTCGCGGTGAAGCGCCAGATCACAGGATCGGCGTCGATGGTGGTCTGCTCGAGCACCTCGATCACCGTCTTTCCGGGAATCGTCACGGCTACGGGGGCGCCACCGTCCGAGAACACGCGCTCCGGTTTGGCGTCGGACGCTGCGCCGAAGCGGACCGCGCCGATGGCGACATCGGGAACGTCCGCGTCGGTACCGGCGCTCCAGAGCGCACTTGCGGCAAGCGCGCCACCGAGCAGCGCGACAACCAGGCCGCCGGTGATCAGGGTTCGAGTACGCGTCCTCATGAGGCTGCGCTCACATGAGCGAAGCCGTCGCGTGCGGCGGCATAGCCGTCGCCTGAGCGCACCTGGTCGAGCGTCACGCTCACGCCGTCGATCGCCCACCGGTCGAGATCGAGCATCGGCTCGAGCTCCGTCCAGCGGTAGTCGCCGAGCACGGTCACCGTCACGACGACCGTCCAGTTTGCAACCTCGCCAGCGTTGCTGCTGACCAGGCCGGGAACCTCAACCGGGGTGCCCAGCTCAGCCTCGCCCGTGGCGGGTGCCACCGGGGTACCCGAGGCGTCCTCAACGCGGTAGCTTGCCTTCACGACTCCGTTTGCAATGTCCTGCGCTGCGCCAGCTCCGGTCTCGACCGAGAGCGTCGCGTTCAGGTTCTCACCACGGAGGGTGGTGGTAATCGGCACGATCATCTCAACGACATCACCGGGCATCGAATGGAAACCGTCGGTGCCCCCCGCGAGCGTGCCGCCCGCGGGAGTGGTGACTCCGGGGGTGACCTGCTTCCAGGTGCCCGAGCCGTAGCTCACGTTCAGGTCACCCGCGGTGAGGCGAGCACCCGAGACGCTGTGCTCCGCGTTCCAGAGCGCGGTGGCCATGCTGGCTGCGGCCAGCACACCGACCGTCGCGAGGCTCGCGCTGGCGATCAGCTTGGTGCGGGCGCTGAGGCCCCGGCGTCTCGCGGCACGGGGCCGCGTGGGTTCTGTGGAAGTCATCGGGCGGCCCCAGAAGTCGTGTCGACGGGGATCAGTGAGCCGCACGCGGAGAGGCGAGTACTCTCGCCGACTGGCAGCTTCGCGACGGTGCCGATGACGCCATCCTCGCCGAGGCGGGTGTCGGTATCGGTCACGGTGACATCGCTCAGCACCGTCGCCCAGTCATCAGCCGAGATGTTTGCCACCTCGTAGATGAAGCAGACCGGCTGGCCGTCCATGAGTCGCGTGCCGGGCAGGGCCTCGGTTCCCGTCGCCATGATTTGCGCAGGCGTGCTGGTGTCGGAGACGTCCACGAAGGCACGCTTGGTGATCTTCACCGAGGGATCGGTCGAGAACAGCTTCACGAGGAGAGTGTTCACGACGAGCCCGTCGTAGTTCGTGTCGTCGGACGCCACGGTGTGCGCGACCGTGACGGGCGTGTTCGCCTGCACGTCGCCGGCGCCCGCCGTCACACGGATCTTGGTCGAGGTGGTCTCGCCCACACCGATCGTTGCGGTCGGGCTGGACAGCTCAACGGCGTTGTCCGTGGCGGCCTGATCAGGCGTTGCTGCGAAGCTGAGCTCCTTGCTCGGGGCAGGGGCACCCGCCGCAAGCGAGAAGCCATACTGCTTGCCGTCGGGCTCGCCCGTCACCAGGGTGAACGAGCCGGGCTTCACCGAAATCGGGTTCCGGAACGTGATGTCCGGGTCGGTGCTTGCCGCCGCCGCACGGTTCGTGAGACCGCCCGTGCTGCGCACACGATCTGCCGCGATGCCCGCGGTGACCTTCGCGGAGTCATCGACTCGTGCGATCACCTCGAACTCACGATCAGCGGTGCCTGCCACGGGGGTGACGCTCACGCTGCGCGGGTTCAGTCGGCCTGCGTCGATCGTCTCCGGGACCGAGGCCGCGGTGACGTCGACCACCGCAGCGGTCACCGAATCGGGGTTCAGCGGCAGCGACGACTTCACGGTGTAGTGCAGGTCGCGGGCCAGCGTCGGGTCGTTCTGCCCGGTCTTCTGGTTGATCGTCAGTTCCGGGCGGCAGCTTCCGCTGAAGCCCATCATGCGCGAGTACTGCGATGACTGGCGCGTGTCGCTGCCGATCGTCTGCATGCGGATGTAGCCGCCGGCGACGCCGGTGTCTGCGTCAACGATCGTCGCGGTGTCCGTGTTGCCCACAACCGTGGACGGGAACTCCTGCGGGCCGACCGGCAGGTCGAGCAGCAGCTTCGCGGAGGAGCCTGTCACGTTCTCGACACGACCGAGGTACACCTCGGCGGTGCGATCCTGGGTCCAGTACAGATCAAGGTCGACCTTCGCCGCGGGGAACGGGCCGTCGGTTGGCGCGACCGCGTCGAGCGTGGCCACACAGGCGGGCACGTCCTCGGGCAGCGGGGATTCCACCTGGATGGAGCCCGCGGGTGCTTCTGCGGTGAGTACCTTCGCATCTGCATTCGGGTACCACGTGGTCACCCGCCCATTCGCGTTTGACTGGTTGTCGAGCAGCGCACTCGAGCCGTCACGGGTCTCCTCGAGGATTCCGGGGCGCCCCTGCGATGCACTTCGTGCACCGAAGGTGTTGCGCTCGACGCTCACATCGCCCGCATTCTGCAGGTAGATCGAGTTCGTGGTGTACCCGTTGAAGTAGTTGTTCGCGACCGTGAGGTCTCCGGCGCTACCGCTCGTGGTGTTTCCGTTCCAGCTCACCGCATACCCGTGTCCGCTCGTGGCACGCACGAACTTGTTGCCGGAGATCACGTTCGTGCCGGCCATCGGGCCGTACGGCAGCGCGATGAAAGCGTTCGTGTAACTCAGCCCACCGGTTCCCTGCACATTGATGAACTCGTTGTTCGAGATGTTGATGTTCGACGCCTTCACGCTGTAGCCCGTCGCCGTACCCGTGGTAAACGGGAAGGAGACCTGGCTCGTGAGGTTCGAAACAAAGGAATTCGTGAATGTGAAGCCGTTCAGCACCACGTTCTGGTTGCGGGGCAGGAACTGCATGAGGCTCGTGCGGCAGCCCGAGCCGTCGCTTGTGGTACAGGAGCCACCGGTCGTGTACGACACTCGCACGTTGTCGATCACAACATTCTCGATCGGGGTCGAGTTCTGCGCGTTGAAGTAGAAGAGGCCCGTCGCGGTGCCCGCATCATAGAATCCCTGCACGCGATAGTTCTTCACCGTGATGTTCTTCGATCCCTCGCGGAAGACGATGAAGCGCTCGGGGCCGTAGTGGGCTTGAGTGACCGAGGAGCCGCCGTCGATCGTGACGCCATCGGCGTTCGGGCCCATGACGAATGAGGACTCACCGGAGAGCACCTGCGTCACGTTCTGGAAGACGATGTTCTTCCCATTGACGAGGAAGAGCGCGCCACCAAGGTCCCGTGTGGCTTCAACGGTCACTTCATTCTTGAGATCGATAGTGACTGGCGCCGTCACGAGAAAATGCGCACCGCCGTCCTGGTTCGACACGGCACCGGTCTGCATGTACTGATAGCCCGTGGCGACGGGGTCGATGTTGCCCGTGAAACCCGCAGCTGGCGTAATGAGGATCTCGCCCGGCGCGCGGTTCAGCGCGTTCGACTCTTCAAGCGCCGCACGCAGCGTGCACGTGCCGGCTGCGGTTGCGCACACCCCATCACCGGGATTCGCGTCCTTCGCGTTCGCGGTGACATCCGCGGAGTTGAGGTAAAAGGTGTAGTTCACCGCCTGCGCGCCAGCGGCGGGCATGAACGGCGCGAGCGCCAGGGCAAACGCGGCGGCGAGTGCGACGAGCACGCGGCCTCGCGGACGAGTCGTGCGGGCGGATACCGAGCTGGCGGCTCGGCTGCGGTTTCCCGCACGGAAAATTCGTTCGCGCATTGGCTGCGGGGCTCCCTTCGTGCTGCATGAGTTTTCTTGGCAACACGATCTTCAGGCCCAAACACCCGGCTTGCGCGCCCCCTAGGCGCTTTTTGCTACACCTGAGTACCTGGGGCACCTAAGCTGAGGTCGTTTAGCACGGAGTTCCCCGCGCAGAACACCGAGTTGAGCGGTGACGCCTGAGTAGGCCGGAGCGGCAACTGCACTTACCAGTGGGCCGCAGAAACGCAGAAAGCCCCTGCCGAAGCAGGGGCTTTCTCATGTGGCGGAGGATGGGGGATTTGAACCCCCGAGGGCGTGAACCCAACACGCGTTCCAGGCGTGCGCCATAGGCCGCTAGGCGAATCCTCCTCACTGGCTCGAAAGCCAGCGCGTACCAGTCTAGCGTGTTCACGCGGCTCCACCGAACCGGGCGCACCCCCGGCGAGGCGCGAGACACGCGCCGAGACCCCGAATGGGCCCCCGGAACGCAACGCTTTTCGTTACTTGCACCCGGATTTCGCTCCGCAAATCCCCCTCCGCGATGGATTTTCCTGCGAATTTCTTGAGCAGCGAACATCGTTACGAGCATTGGGATCGCACCCCACGATTCGCGCCCAGACTCCCTCAAACGAGGGAGGAAGACTTGAACGTAACGGAACGGTAACGCATACTGGGTGAGGCGCTCGGGCCCAGTCCCGGCGCTTTTTGTTGGACAACCCCCGGAGTGTAACGCGTGAATGTTTCTGCCAAAGCTTTTATTGTGAGCTTGGTTGCTTCAGTCACCTTCGCGCTGGGGGCCGCTCCCGCGGTGGCAGCACCCCCGGTCGAGGATTTTTCTCCCGCGGCGGTTCTTCCCGCAACGACGGTCTCGCAGACTCTCGACACAACGGGCGCTGGCCTTGCCGGTGAGAGCATCGACTCGGTGCTGCACATCGAAGAGGTCGCCCAGGTGCCCCACGGCTTCGACGTTGCCGCGACGATCGCGCTTGCGGAGAGCGAAATCGGCACGAGCCGCCCTACCGGCTGGAGCCAGCCGGGTGAGTGCATCATGTCCGCCCAGCGCTGGATCAAGGCCGGTGGCGGTGCGTGGACCGGCGGCGGCGACCCCGTGGCCAACTACACGGGCGCGAGCCGCATGACGCTCGAGACCGCGGCCCCCGGCGACATCATTCAGTACGAATACGCGAGCTCCCCCACGTCCTGGGTGACGGGCGTCCACACCGTCCTCATCACCGACGTGAACGACGACGGCACCTTCACCATCGTGCAGTCGAACAGCCCCGGCGGCTCTGGCCTCGTGACCGAGGAGAAGAACTGGACGCCACAGCCCCCCGCCGGCTTCCAGGCCGCCGTCTGGCGCTTCTAAACTTCGTTCGCCGCGAGGCGGTTACGCGCGCTCGGCGAGCGCCGCGGCGTACGCCTCGAGCATCACGCGGCTCTGCGCCGACTGCAGGAATCGATCCCCATCGGCCTCAGCAACGCGCAGGGGGCCCGCTGACGCACGTTCGGACGATCCGCCCGCAGCGGCCTCGGCTTCCCTCAGATCGGGATCGCTGAGCCCCGCACGCAGCTCTGCCACGGCGCCACGCAGGGTGTCCGCGAGCGCACTCACGTTCCCCGCAGGTACGCGCCACTCCGGCTGCACCGCGACATCGTCAGCGATGTTCGGGTCGCAGAAGATCGTCGGGGTGCCCAGCGCGGCGGCCTCGAACGGCGTGAGCCCCTGGGTTTCGAAGCCCATCGAGGTCTGCACCAGGGCATCAGCATCCCGCATCGCGGCGAGCGCCTGCGCGTAGGGAACCGGCCCCGGGATCGTCACGCGATCGCCCAGGCCGTGCGCCACGATCCGCTCGCGCACGCGCGGCAGCAGCAGCCCGGCGCCGTGTAGCGCGATGTCGGCGTCGATGTCGGCCTCCGCGATCGCGTCGATGAACTCGAGAATGCGCTTCTCCTGGCTCATTCGCCCGAGCCACACGAGGCGCGGGCGCGTCCGCGGTGCGCGCGGCACGGCTCGGGCCGCGGCGATTGCCCGGTCGTCGACTCCGCCCGGAGTAACTCGCACGTTGGCGGTCACCGAATGCGCGCGCAACTCCGCGGCAAAGTGCGCGGACGGCGCGGTGACCACCGCGGCGTCCGCGGCGAGTTCCGCGAGGAAGCGCCACGCACCACGTGAGCTGCGCGATACGCCGCCACGCGGCTTCCCGAGCGCGAGGAAGCGCCACGCACGCAGCGCCTGGAACGCGACGGGGGCGAACGGTGTCACCGCGCGCGTGCCCGCGTCCACGTGGTTGTGCATGGTGTGCACAATGGGCACGCGGAGCCCACGGGCAGCCCGGATCCCGATCATCGCACCCCAGAAGTCGCCCTGCACGTGCACGAGATCCACCGGCGGCAGCTGTGCGAGCCGCGCGGCAAGCGCCCGGTCCGTGCGTGCGCCGGGCCAGGTGATGCCGTACTCACGATCTCGCGTAATGGGGCGCGAGGGGAGGTCGAGGTACGCCTCGCGATCCGCTTCTGCCATCTCGTATCCGGCACGGTGCAGCTCGGGGGCCACGATGGTCACCCGGTGCCCCAGGCGCTCCAGAGCCTGGCGCTGCAACCGGATCGCCACCTGCACCCCGCCCAGCGAGTCGGGGTGCTGGTCTGTGACGACGAGCACGTGCATGATCAGCTCGCGGGGGTCTCGCCGCGGTACAGCGCCTCAAAAGTGTCGAGCGTGCGGTCGATGTCGTGCACCTGAACCGCCTCGAGCGAGGCTTCCTGCATCTTCCGGTACTCCTCGGGCGAGAGGCGCAGGATCTTCTCGACGCGTTCCGCGAGCTCACGGTCGTAGCCGGGCTGGAACAGGTAGCCATTCTCGCCCTCGTGCACGAGGTGCGGCAGGGCCATCGCGTCGGCGGCCACGATCGGCAGCCCGGAGGCCATCGCCTCCATCGTGGCGATCGACTGCAGCTCGGCGATCGAGGCGATAACGAACACGCTCGCCTCGGTGAGGTGGGCGCGCAGTTCAGCGTCCGTCACGCGGCCGGTGAAGTGCACACGATCCCGGATGCCGAGCTCGCCCGCGAGCTTCTCGAGGTTCTTGCGCTGATCGCCGTCGCCCACAATCGTGAAGCTCACCCGCAGTTCGGGATCCATGAGCGGGATCGCGCGCAAGATCACGTCGATCTCCTTCTCGAGGGTCACGCGGCCGACGAACACGAGCTTGTGTTCGGTGCGCGGCGAGAGGTCGGCGGTGTAGTCCGTAGCGCGCAGGCCGCAGCTCACCGGTAGCACCCCGCGGCGGTGCGTGTTGCGCTCGAGGAAGTCGGCGGCGCGGCGCGTGGGCGTGGTCACCTCGGCCGCATGCCGCAGCACGCGGTCGGCGTCGCGCCATCCCCAGCGCACGAAGAGGCGCTTCGCCCGCTCGGGCAAGAGAGTGAAATCGAGCACATTCTCGGGCATCACGTGGTTGGTCGCCACGATGCGAATGCCGCGCTTTGCCCCCTCCTTCGCGAGGGCCCGGCCGATCACGATGTGCGACTGGATGTGGATCACATCGGGGCGCACGCGGTCGAGCAGCTTGCGGGCGTAGCCGCGGGCGCGCCACGGCAACACGAAGCGCAGCCAGTCGTGCGGGTACCAGCGCCAGCTGGCCCAGCGGTGCACGGTCATCTGCTCGCCCTCGATGGTCTCCAGGAAGCTCCCCGTGTTGCTGTGGCCCACGGACGGCGCGACCACGTGCACATCATCGCCCCGGCGGACGAGGCCAGCGGCAAGGCGCTCAGCGAAACGGGCTGCGCCGTTCACGTCGGGGAGGAAGGTGTCGCAGCCGATCAGGATGCGAAGCGGGGCCGGACGCTCAGTGGTGCTCACGGTGTGCGGGAGTCCTTCGGTCGGGGAGAGGATGAACGCCGGTGGGCGAACACGCTCAAGTTTAGGCAACCCGCTGGGCGAAGTCGCCCCGGAACGGCCGTTCTGGCGCTTCTCTGGCACTGAAGTGAGTGAAGTCGGTACCCAGGTGCTACGTCAGTGCGCGCATTCGGCGCCGTAGCTCACCCCTGGGAGCTACGCGGCGCGGGATCGATGCGCCGAATCAGTGCGGCCGTTTCGGCTCGGTGCCGGGCCGCGCGCGGGGAATGTACCGGGGCACCCAGCGCGCAAAGCCGGCGGCGCCGAGCACCGCGAGTGCGCCCACTGCTCCGGCCGCGAGCGGAAGCGAGGTGGCTGCCAGCGCAGAGATGGCGAGCGGGGCGGCCGCGCCGCCGAGATCGACGAGCGTGCGCCAGGCAGAGAGGAATGGGGCGGGGTGTGCCTGCGGCGCGAGGTCCGCGCCAAGCGTCAGCACGATCCCGCTCGAGAGGCCGTTGCCGAGGCCAATCACCACGGCGCAGCCGATCAGCCACGCCGCGGCGTTCGGCAGTTCGTGCGTAAATGAGAGGGTGACGAACGCAACGGCCATGCCAATCGTGGCGGGGAGCGCGGCCCAGAGCCGCCCGAAGCGGTCCATCACCTGGCCGCTCAGGTAGAAGAGTGCGAAGTCGACCGTGCCGCAGATTCCCATGACTAGGGCCACCGCCGAGGCGTCGAGGCCAATCGAGACACCCCAGAGCGGCAGCAGCACATCCTTCACTGTGCGAAGGCCTGAGAGCACTGCCGCAGAGCCGCCGACGCGCAGGAGCGGCGCACTGTGCCCGCGAATCGCGGCGCGGACGCTGGTGGGCGCGGCGGCGACCCCAGCCGCGGGGGAAGGAGCGGGTGCGGCCGGGAGCACCCGCTCGGGATCGGGCGCGAACCACACGAGCGCGGCAACGAGCGCAAGGCACACGACGAACGCCCACACCGGCGCGGTAGCGGAACCGGTGAGGCTGAGGAGCGCCGCCGCGAGGAATGGCCCGGCGAAGCGACCGAGCCGATGCGACCCACCAATAAGCGAGAGTGCCCGGGCGCGGAAGGTCACCGGCACGCGCGTCGTCATAAAGGAGTGCCGCGCGAGCCCGAATGTGGCCGCGGCGAAGCCGATCACCAGCACGGCGATGCCGAGCAGCCCAGGAGTGGGTGCGAGCGCCACCCCCAGGGCCCCAAGCAGCGCCACCCCACTCGCAAGAAGCATCGCGATGCGCTCTCCCGCGCGCGACACCACCCACCCGGCCGGGAGGTTGCCGAGCAGCTGGCCGACAACGAGCGCCGACGCGATGACCCCGGACAGCGCGAGGCTCGCGCCCATCCCCACCGCGATTACGGGGATGAGCGGCATGAGCGCGTTCTGGCCCAGCGTGAAGAGGATGGTGGGACCGTAGATGCTCGGTGCCATCCGCGTGAGCAGGGTGCGCGTCGGATTCGTCATAGGGGGTCCAGACTATTGCTCTGTGTGCCCGAGGCGCGATGCACATTGTGCCCAGCGTGACGCCCGAAAAGCAGGCATGCACCACATCACCGCGATGCGGCCTTTTTTCACTATGCGTTGACGCTCTGGTGATGAATGCCTGATGAGTCCACGCTGGAAAGGTGTCCAGGATCCACTCGCCCGCAGCCGCCAAGATCGGCAAGCAGATTCGCGCGGTCCGCCTGGAGCTCGGCATTTCGCAGGAAGATTTGGGCGAACTCTCCGAAATTAATTGGACCACTATCGGCAAGATCGAGCGTGGGGTCTCCAGCCCCACCGTTGAGACACTCGTGCGTCTCGCCACTGCCCTGAGTGTTGAACCAGGCAGTCTGATCACCGGTGTGACCCCCGACGACTACGGGAGTCGATCGCACCGGCTTACCGCGCGCGACCTGATCCAAGCGCGGGCGCACGAGCAGACAGAACCGTAAACGTTCGATCCCGCGCGATCTGCGTGGCCGGACCAATTGCGCGCTCAACGAGCGTGCGATAGCGCAGGTGCGAGTTGAACACGATGCGCAGCTCGCCACCCGGCGCGAGCGCGCGCGTGCAGGCCTCGATGAGCCGGTGTGCCACGCCGGCGTGCACTGTCGCGCCGGTGTGAAACGGCGGATTGAGCAGGATCAGTTCCGCCCAGCCATCGGGCACCACCTCGAGCGCGTCCGCGCGATGTACGCAGAGGCCGGCGGGGTCGGTGTCTGCGCCGTGCGCGCAGCCCGTGGCGAGCACACCCGCGCGATCTGCGGTGAGTGTGGTGGCGCGCTGCGCCGCGGCCGACTGGTCGGTCGCGATGACGTGGGCGGCCGGCCACGCGCGGGCGGCCGAGACCCCGAGCACACCGTTGCCACAGCCGAGATCGACGATGCGCCGCACGCCGGGTGACACGTTGCCGAGACCTGAGAGCAGCAGACGGCTCCCGTGGTCGAGCGTGGGGCCGCCGAACGTTGCGCCGAAGGCCGCGACGGGGAACGCAAGATCTGCGTCTTCTCCGAACCGTGGGAACGGTGCCGAGCCGAGCGCGTCGGGGGCGAGCGGCGCGCGCGCAGTGAGCACCCGAGACTTCCGTCGGGCGAGGCCCGCGGACACCTCGGCGAAGCGTCGGCCGAGTACTTCGTTCATTGCGAGGGTCATGTGTTTCACACGGCCGCCAGCGAACACGTGCACCTCGGGGTGAGCCCAGGCCGCGATGGACCACGCGATCTCGTCAAGCGCGTCAAGCCCGCGCGGCAACTGCACGAGCACCAGCCGTGCCCCAGCGAGCAACGACGCATCAAGCGGGTGCGAGACGAACGCACCATCAGCGCCGGCCGGGATCCCCAGCCGCTCTGCGTTGCGGTGCAGCGCGCGCTCGCCGAGCACCGGGTCCTGGAACACTCGAATTCCGCGGGCGCCGAGCAGCTCGGCCGCGCCGAGCGTGAGCGCGCCGTGGCGGTCACCGATCACCACGAGCTCACCCGGCTGCAGCGCGCGGATCTCGTCCGCTGCTGTGCTGAGTAGCAGCTCGTCGGTCGCGTCGTGCGCCTGCAGCTCCTCCGCGTCAAAGTCGGGCTCCCGCGAGAGCCGGGCGAAGAAGTCTGCGGCCCCGGTTAGGGCTTCCACACAACCACTTCCGCGTTGCGGCGCACACGGGTGCCCCGGCGGAGGGTCACCACTTCGCCGCCCGCGCCGCCCGCAGCGAACACGCGCCGATCGGGTCGCTGCATGCGCTCCTCAGAGAGCGCCCGTTCAAGTTCGCGCACTTGGTGCTGCAACTGCTCCACGCGGTCCTCGAGCTGCAACACGCGGCGGATGCCCTCAAGGCTCAGGCCCTCGGCCGACAGCCGTGCCACCTCGCGCAGCCGGGAGACGTCGTGCAGCGAGTAGCGGCGAGTGTTCCCGCGCGTGCGCTGGGGGGAAACCAGTCCGATGCGGTCGTACTGCCGCAGCGTCTGGGGATGCATCTCGGCGAGCTCCGCTGCTGCCGCAATCGCAAAAACGGGCGTGAAGCGATCCATCTGGGGTGTCGCCATGATGTGCTGTCCTCTCGTCCCGGGTGGTGTGAGTGGGCCGGCCGCACGTGGCGGCCGGCCCGGCACGCTAGCTGCGTGCACGTGCGAGGAGATCCTCGCGCGGGTTTTCATCCGATTCAACATCACGGAAGGCTTCAAGCGCTGCCTTCGCCTCCGCGGAAAGGTGGCTCGGAACGACGACCTGCACCTCCGCGAGGAGATCGCCCGTCGCCTTGGCGGTCTTCACGCCGCGGCCCTTCACGCGCAGGACGCGCCCGCTCGGAGTGCCCGGCTGCACCTTCAGCCTGACGGGGTCGCCGCCCAGCGTTGGCACCTCGACCGTTGCGCCGAGTGCCGCCTCGGAGAAGGTGATCGGCAGCTTGAGACGCAGGTTGTTGCCCTCGCGCTCGAAGACGGGGTGCTTACGCACAGCAACCGTGAGGATGATGTCCCCTGGCTGCCCGCCGTTCGGACTGGGCTCGCCCTTGCCACGCACCTTGATCTTCTGCCCGTCGGACACGCCAGCCGGGATCTTCACCTTCACGGTGCCAGTCGGCGCCTGGAGAGTAACCGTCTTGCCGTGCACGGCAGTCTCGAAGTCGAGCGTCGTTGAGGCCTGCACATCGCGTCCCGGCTGGGGGCCGCGCTGCGCTCCGCCAAACATCCCAAAGATGTCCTCGAAGCCCTGGCCGCCGCCCTGCTGGAAGCCGTACTGCTGGCCACGCCCGCCGCCGCCGAACATGCCGCCGAAGACGTCCTCGAAGCCTTGCGCGCCGCCACCGGAGGTGAAGCGCGCGCCGCCCGCACCCATGGCGCGAATCTGATCGTACTCGGCGCGCTGCTCAGCGTCGGAGAGCACCGAGTAGGCCTCGCTGATCTCCTTAAACTTCGCTTCCGCAGCCGCGTCGCCCGGATTCGAGTCCGGGTGATAGGTGCGTGCGAGCTTGCGGTAGGTCTTCTTCAGCTCCGCATCGCTCGCCGTCTTCGAGACACCAAGGATTTGGTAGAAGTCCTTATCGAGCCAATCCTGACTAGCCATCTGCCCCCACCGCCACCGCTACCTTGGCGGGGCGCAGCTCAACATCGCCGAGTCGGTACCCCCGCTCGATTACGTCCAGGACCGTGTCCTGCTCGGTGCCGGGCACGGGCACCTGCGCGATGGCCTCGTGCACCTGCGGGTCGAAGGGCTCACCCTTCTCACCGAAGCTCGAGAGGCCGAAGCGCTCAAGCGTGCTGCGCAGCTTCTGCCCGATCGTCGCGAAAGCGCTGCCCTCGGTCAGATCGCCGTGCTGCTCGGCCCGATCAAGGTCATCGAGCACCGACAGGAGCGGGGTCACCGCCGCTGCGATGGCTCGCTGCTTCTCGAGCACGGCATTTGCCTCGGTGCGCTTGCGGTAGTTCGCGTACTCTGCGGTGAGCCGGCGGAGATCCTCCAGGTAGGGGTTCTCTGCCTCGCCCGCCTCAGCGTCCGCGCCCGCAGCGGCATCGCTCTGCTCCGCGTTCAGGATGTCGTCGACCGTGAGGTCCTCCTGCTGCGGCTCGGGGCCGGAGGCATTCGCCTCCGACCCCGCAGCAGGAACCTCACTCCCGGTGAACTCGTCGTCCGAGCCCGGGGTGTGCTGTTCCTTGTTCGTCATGGTTACTTCTGCTCTCCGGTGTTCTCGGACTCGTCGTCCTCAACGACCTCGGCGTCCACCACGTCGTCATCGTTCGATGCGTCGGCACCGTCCGCTGTGGGCTGCTCAGCCTGTGCCGCGGCGTAGATCGCCTCGCCGAGCTTCGACTGGCTCTGGCTGAGCTTCTCGGAGGCGGTCTTCACGGCAGCCTCGTCCTCGCCGGCCAGCGCCTGCTTCAGCGCGTCCAGGTCGCCCTGCACCTCGGTCTTGATGTCCTCGGGGAGCTTGTCCTCGTTCTCCGAGATCAGCTTCTCCACGGAGTAGGCGAGCTGCTCAGCGTTGTTGCGCTGCTCCGCTGCCTCACGGCGCTGCTTGTCCTCGGCTGCGTGCTCCTCGGCCTCGCGCACCATGCGCTCGATGTCTTCCTTCGAGAGCGTCGAGCCACCGGAGATGGTGATCGTCTGCTCCTTGCCGGTGCCCTTGTCCTTCGCGGACACCTGCACGATGCCGTTGGCGTCGATATCGAAGGTGACCTCGATCTGCGGGATGCCGCGGGGAGCCGGGGCGATGCCGGTCAGCTCGAAGGTACCCAGGTTCTTGTTGTCGCGGGTGAACTCGCGCTCGCCCTGGAACACCTGGATGGCGACCGACGGCTGGCTGTCCTCAGCGGTGGTGAAGGTCTCGGAGCGCTTCGTGGGGATGGCCGTGTTGCGCTCGATGAGCTTCGTCATGATGCCACCCTTGGTCTCGATACCGAGAGACAGGGGGGTGACGTCGATGAGCAGCACGTCCTTGCGCTCACCCTTCAGCACGCCGGCCTGGAGTGCGGCGCCGACAGCGACGACCTCATCCGGGTTGACGCCCTTGTTGGGCTCGCGGCCACCGGTGAGCTGCTTCACGAGCTCGGTGACGGCGGGCATACGGGTCGAGCCACCGACGAGCACCACGTGCGCGATGTCGCCGACCTTGACGCCCGCCTCAGCGATAACGTCCTGGAACGGCTTGCGGGTGCGCTCGAGGAGATCCTTCGTGAGCTCTTCGAACTTCGCGCGGGTGAGCGTCTCGTCGAGGTTCGCCGGCCCGTTCTCGGTGAGCGAGAGGTAGGGCAGCTGCACCTGGGCGCTCATCGAGTTCGAGAGCTCCTTCTTGGCCTGCTCTGCGGCCTCCTTGAGGCGCTGCAGGGCGATCTTGTCGCCGGAGACGTCAACGCCGGTCGACGCCTTGAACTGCGCAGCGAGATAATCCACCACGCGCTGATCCCAGTCGTCGCCGCCGAGGCGGTTGTCGCCCGAGGTTGCGCGCACCTGGATGGTGGAGAAGTCGTCATCCTTGCCCACCTCGAGGAGGGACACGTCGAAGGTGCCGCCACCGAGGTCGAAGACCAGGATGAGCTCGTCTTCCTTGCCCTTGTCGAGGCCGTACGCGAGTGCCGCAGCGGTGGGCTCGTTGATGATGCGAAGCACGTTGAGGCCGGCGATCTCACCGGCTTCCTTCGTCGCCTGGCGCTCGGCGTCGTTGAAGTACGCGGGCACGGTAATGACGGCGTCGGTGACCTTGTCGCCGAGGTAGGTCTCAGCGTCGCGCTTCAGCTTCATGAGCGTACGCGCGCTGATCTCCTGCGCGGTGTAGCGCTTGCCGTCGATGTCGTCGCTCTTCCAGTCGGTGCCCATGTGGCGCTTGACGGAGGCGATCGTACGATCGACGTTGGTGACGGCCTGGCGCTTGGCGGTCTCGCCGACGAGCACCTCGCCATCCTTCGTGAACGCGACGATCGAGGGGGTGGTGCGGAAGCCTTCCGCGTTAGCGATGACGGTGGGCTCGCCGCCCTCAAGAACGGCAACCACCGAGTTCGTGGTGCCGAGGTCGATACCGACTGCACGTGACATGTGCGCTCCTTCGTGTTGGTGTGTTCGGCGCCGTGTGTGGCACCGCGGTCTGGTCGCTCGGGATCGGATCCACCGACCTTGAGCCTGATGCACTCAAGTTTACCGAGCCACTCCAGCGAGTCAAGTCGATTCACCAAAACTTGAGCCAATCACACTCAACTTTCAGGATTCAGCCACATCCTGGCCAGATTCCCCCTGATCAGCAACCGCTGCGCCCCGAGTTTCCCTCCCGCACAGGCCGCGGAGCCAGTACTGTGAGCAGCATGAGCGAAACCGCGCCGGTCGTCCCTCCCGCTGCGACTCCCCCGGCCGGCAAAGGCCGCATCCTTGCGTGGTCGATGTGGGATTGGGGCTCTGCGGCGTTCCAAGCCGTCGTCACCACCTTTGTCTTCGGCGTCTACATCACGCAGCCGGCGTTTGGGCCCGAGCACGAGGTCACGGCGCAGCTCGGCACCGCGCTGCTGATCGCCGGTGTCGTCGTGGCGCTCATCGCTCCCATCACGGGCCAGCTCTCCGATGCCGCCGGCCGCCGCAAGCTGTGGCTTGGCATCACCACCGCGATCACCGTCGGCTGCACCGCGCTCCTCGCACTCGTGGCCCCCGAGCCGAACTACCTGATGCTCGGCCTCGTGCTGCTCGCGATCGGCAACGTGGCATTCGAGTTCGCCACCGTCAGCTACAACGCCATGCTGAGCCAGGTCTCCACCAACGCGAACGTCGGCCGCGTCTCCGGCTTTGGTTGGGGCATGGGCTACCTCGGCGGCATCGTGCTGCTCGCGATCCTGCTCGTCGGCTTCATCTTCCCCGACCCCGGCTGGTTCGGCGTGACACACGAGGGCGGGTGGAACATCCGCGTCGCGATGCTGGTGTCGGCAGCCTGGTTCGCCCTGAGCGCGATCCCGGTCTTCTTCGCGGTGCCAGAGATCGCCGCCGACCCCGCACGTAAGCCGGGTGTCCGTGGCGTCGTCACCGCGTACGGCACCCTGTTCCGCACAATCGGGGACCTCTGGCGCAACGCACGCCAGACCCTGTTCTTCCTCGTCGCGAGCGCAGTGTTCCGTGACGGTCTCGCCGGCGTCTTCACCTTCGGCGGCGTGATTGCCGCGCGTAGCTTCGGCTTCGACGCCACCACCGTGATCATCTTCGCCATCGCCGCGAACGTGGTGGCAGGACTCGCAACGATCGTGGCGGGCTTCGCGGAAGACCGGATCGGCGCCAAGCCGATCATGATGTGGTCGCTCGCCTGCATGATCCTCTCGGCGCTGCTCGTCTTCATCCTTGCCGACCTCGGCACGTGGGTGTTCTGGGTGTTCGGTCTCCTGCTGTGCATCTTTGTGGGGCCGGTGCAGTCGGCGAGCCGCACCTTCCTCACCCGCCTCATTCCCGCTGGCCGCGAGGGCGAGATCTTCGGGCTCTACGCCACGACGGGGCGCGCGGTATCGTTCCTCTCCCCCGGCGCCTTCACTCTGACGGTGGCGCTCGGCGGCGCCGCAATCTTCGGCATTCTCGGCATCGCGCTCGTGCTGATCGTCGGGTTGATCCTGCTCCTTCCGGTCCGCACCCAGCGCGACGCAGTCGCAGCCTCCACGGCAGCATGACCCGAGCCCCGGTCCAGGCCGCAAGCCGCTAACCTGGATCGGTGGCCCGCCCCCCTCTTTCCCCCGAGCAGCTCTCCGTCTACGAGCGGATCGAGCACACGCGTGAGCACATTTTCGTGACAGGCCGCGCGGGAACGGGCAAATCCACGATTCTGAACCACCTCGCGTGGAACACCAGCAAGATCATCGCGGTCTGCGCTCCCACGGGCGTCGCCGCGCTCAACGTCGGCGGCCAAACCATCCACTCACTGCTGCGACTGCCCACGGGAGTGATCGCAGACCAGGAGCTCGATCAGCCAGCCGAGCTCAAGAAGATGCTCGCCTCGATCGATACGCTCGTGATCGACGAGATCTCCATGGTGTCGGCCGACCTGATGGACGCGATCGACCGTTCACTCCGCCAGGCACGGGGCAAGCGGCACGACCCGTTCGGCGGCGCCCAGATCATCATGTTCGGGGATCCCTATCAGCTGCCCCCCGTGCCGCCGCGCGACCCGCACGAGCGGGCCTACTTCGCCGATACGTACCGCTCGCTCTGGTTCTTTGACGCGAATGTGTGGCAGGACGCCGAGCTCGCAACGATCGAGCTGGTCGAGGTGCACCGCCAGCGCGACGACCGCTTCAAGCAGATCCTCGGCGCCGTGCGCCACGGTGTCGTCACTGCCGACCAGGCGGAAGAGCTGAACGCAGCGGGTGCCCGCCCCGCCCCGCGCGACGTCATCACGCTCGCGACCACGAACGCGACCGTCAACCGCATCAACGCCGAGCGGCTCGCAGAGATCCGCGGCGGCGCCCTGCGCGCGGTCGCGGAGATCAACGGCGAGTTCCGCGAGAACACCTACCCCGCTGACGAGGTACTCGAGCTCAAGCCCGGCGCGCAGGTCATGTTCCTCCGCAACGACGCCGACGGTCGCTGGGTGAACGGCACCATCGGCACGGTCTCCCGCGTCGACGGCACCGTGTGGGTGGAGGTCGACGACGAGGAGTACGAGGTCGAGCCGACCGTGTGGGAGCGCTACCGCTACCGCTACGACGCCGAGACGAAGAAACTCGAGAAAGAGGTCGTCGCCGAGTTCGAGCAGTTCCCGCTGCGCCTCGCGTGGGCAGTCACCGTGCACAAGTCGCAGGGGCACACCTATGACGCCGCCGTAATCGACCTCGGGCCGCGAGCGTTCAGCGCGGGGCAGACCTACGTTGCGCTCAGCCGCGTGCGGTCACTCGATGGTCTCTTCCTCCAGCGCCCACTGCAGCCGCGCGACGTGATCGTCGACCCGAACGTGGTCCGCTTCATGCAGAACCGCGAGGTCCGCGGCTAACACTCGCGTCCGCTGCACGCCTCACACAGCTCGGGATCGGGATCGCTGCGCCCCACAACGCAGCACGCGCCGCCCGGCGAGAATGCCGGGCGGCGCGTGCTGATCCGCGTCTGCGGGAGTTAGGCGGCCGCCGCCTTCGCTGCGCCGAGGTCGACAAACACCGCGGTGTTGAACGCGTACGCCGTGCGCACCTCGTCGAGCATGCGTGCCCGCTCTGCCTCGTCAAGCCGCTCGCCCAGCGCGTCGAGCTCGGCGCGGTAGGCGTTCTTGAAGTCCACAAGCGAACCGAGGCCCGCGAAGTCGTAGAAGGCGATGCCCGCGTGTTCGAGCTCGTGCTGCTTCGCCACGCGCTTCGCGATCATCTGGCCCCCCGAAAGGTCGCCAAGGTAGCGCGTGTAGTGGTGCGCGACGATGCCGGCCGCCCAGCCCTCGTCGGCGATCTCGCGAATTCGCGCCGCGTACGCCGCCGTGGCGGGCACCGGGGCGATGCGCTCACGCCAGTCGGCGCCGATCAGGTGGGCGAGATCTTCCTCGAGCGCGGCCATGCGCACGAGTCCGCCCGGGTGGAAGCCGGCGAACGCGGGATCCTGCGCGAGCTGCTCGGAGGCAGCCTCAAGCGCTTCGTACATGAAGAAGTGCTGAGCAACGAGATCGATGTAGTCCTGGCGGGTGCCCGTGCCACGCATGATGTCCTCCATAAAGGTGGCACCCTCGCTGTCGGAGTGGTCCCCCCAGGAGCTCTCGCGGATCACGCGTGAGAACGGCTTCTCGCCGTCCTCGACCTCATCGGTGCCGCCGTGGTGACCAGCACCGTGGTGACCGCCGCCGTGGTGGGCCCCGTGCTCGTGGCCGCCGTGCTCGTGACCGCCGTGGTGGTGATCGGCTGCCGCAGCGGGCGCGTGCTCTTCGCGTGCGGGCACGCCGAGCTTCTCGCAGGCCGCGTTGTAGAGCGCCACCACCTCGCGGCGGATCTCGGGGCGCTCCGAGATGGCCCCCGCGGGCCACGCCACTGAGAGCTCGTGCTCACCGGCGGGGTCGACCACGCGCCATACGCCCGCGTCGCCCGTCACGCCGACCATCGTGCTGGCCATGGCCTCGGGGTACCCGAAGGCTCGCGCGATGAGGAGATTATCGTCTGTGTGGTCACCGTTCATGTGCCCAGTCACAGCCGCCACCACTTTATCCGTAAAGATCGTCACCACATCAGTCTAGTAAGGGCAGCCTCACTTCGGCGCGCTGGTGCGGTTTCTCACGGCAGCTACACGGGTCCACATCTCATGTATGGCCGGTTCTCAGACTTGCGCTCCCTTCCCTGAGCGCCTCCGCACCCACGACGCAGTAGACTTCCCTACTGTTCTGTAGTCCCTGCGGTATCCCGCGAAGATTGGCGGTCGAGCTTGATCCTGAAACGTGCGCATCGCACCGGCCTCGCACTCGTCGGTCTCGTTACCGCCGCCGCCCTCGGCCTCACCGGCTGCTCCGGCGGCACGAGCGGCTCCGGCGCCGGCAACGTCAACACGATCGACGAGGGCCTCGCTGGCAGCATCAACACCGCGGTTGAGTCCGCGCTCGCGCTCAGCAAGTCCACCGAGGCAGTGGTGGGCGTGTGGAGCTCCGGCGACGGTGGCAGCTACGTGCAGGGGTTCGGCTCGGACACCGTTGACGGGAACAGCCGTATCCGCGGCGCGCAGGCGACGCAGCCCGTGATGTGCGCGCTGCTGCTCGACCTCGTCGGCACCGGCAAGCTCGATCTCGACCGCGAGATCTCGAAGGATCTCACCCGCCAGTCGGGTATCGAGGGCATCACCTACCGCCAGCTGTGCGACATGCGCTCCGGCGTGGCCGACTTCAAGGGCCCGTTTGGTGATCTCTTCGCGAACAACCCCACGCGCCCCTGGCCCGAGCAGGAGCTGCTCGCGCAGGGCCTCGCGCACTCCCCCGAGTCGTGGCCGGGCCTCGACTTCCACCAGTCCGACACGAACGCGGTGCTCCTGGAGCGCGTGCTCAAGGTGAAGACGGGTGAGGAAATGCCGCAGCTGCTCGAGGAGCACGTGTTCTCTCCGGCAAAGATGGGTTCTTCGTACTACCCCGAGGACGACGCGACAACGGTGACAGGCTCGACGCTGGGCTCGCTCACCTACCCGATGAGCGGTGGAAAGCCGGTCTGCGACGCTGAGCCGGTTGCGGTGCCCGAGGTTTCCCCCACAATGCTCGGCGGCGCTGGCGCAACCGTCACCACCGTTGGTGATCTGAAGGCCTTCTACGAGAGCTACCTCGACGGCGCGTTCGGCGGCAAGTCCGCGGGCGTGGTCACCGAGCTGCAGCCGACGAAGAACCCGAAGCGCGACGACAAGGGCACCCCCACCGAGGATCCCGACACCGAGGGCCGCCAGTGGGCGTTCGGCATGGAAAAGGTCGGCCCGCTCTACGGTCGCGCTGGCGCGATCACTGGCACGCTCACGGCCGCGTACCACGATCCCGAGTCGGGCTACTCGGTTGTCGTGGCGCTCAACAACTCCTCCGCGGGCGCAGAGTTCGCGAAGCAGCTGGCCCTGCAGCTCACCGCCATCGCGGCGGGAGCTGGCGCCGCACCCGAGGTGGCCTGGTCTGCGGAAGACTCGGCGGCGGCGCTCGCCGAGCGCGCGATCTGCCAGTAGCGACGGGCTGGCGGCGCGCCACGCGGTGCGTCGCCCGGCCGTGAGATTTGGGGCCGGGCTTCCTGCTATAGTTGGTCCGGCGTCATCCTGGGATCGTCGTCTAATGGTAAGACATCAGCTTCCCAAGCTGAGAACGCGGGTTCGATTCCCGTCGGTCCCTCCAACTGAAAAGGCCCCGCATTCTGCGGGGCCTTTGTCGTGTCCGGGGGTGCTACGCCTTCGGGATCGGCGGGCCGAGCCACAGCAGCACGCTGAACGCCACCGTCACGCCCGCGAGCAGGATCACGATGGACAGGAACGGGTGCCGCAGCACCCACGCCTGCACGTGCTCGACGAAGCCCTTCGGCGCATCCTTGCCGGGCGCGAGCCGCCAGCCGCCATCGAGCTGCCCTCGCTTGTCGAGCCACAGCTCGAAGGGCAGGGTCGCGAACGGCACAATCGCGAGGACCAGGCCGAGCACGCCGACGCCAGTGCGCCAGCGCTGATTCACCCAGACGAACACGGTCACGACACAGTAGGACAGGAACACGAAACCGTGTGCGCCACCGGCGGGACCCACGAGGTTCTCGGTGACCCCCGTTCCGCGGAGAATGAGCGCGGTGATGAGCCCCGCCCAGGTAACAAGTTCAGCGAACGCGAAGATCCGAAACAGCAAACGGGGTGACATGATCCTTACCGTATCTGGCCGGAGCTGGGGTTTCACCAGAGTTGGGGCGGATTCCTCTCATCCGAATGGATGATCTTTTTCTCGGAAAACTCTGCGCCCTCGTGCGCGAGCAGCCGCTCCTTCACCGGCACACCGAAGAGGTAGCCGCCGAGCCCGCCGTCCGTGCGCACGATCCGGTGGCACGGCACGATGAGCGCAACGAGGTTCGTGGCGCACCCCGACGCCGCCGCACGCACCGCGCTCGGCCGCCCGGCGCGAGCCGCGAGCTCGGTGTAGGTCACGGCCTCGCCCGCGGCCACGCCACGAAGCGCGCGCCACACCTCGCCACGGAACGGTGTCTCGGGCTGTGCCACGGGAATCGTGTCAAGCGCGGCGTGCTCGCCTGACGCGTAGGCGCGCACCGCATCCGGGATCGGCCCCTCCAGCGTCTCCTCCGCAGCGAGCCCGCGGGCCCCCAGCTCGGCATCGAGCCGAGCCAGGCGTTCAAGCAGGCTGTGCGCCAGCGGGTCCTCCGCTGTGGCGAAGCCCGCGGCGCGAACGAACCCGTCCTCGGGCGTCCAGATCACACGAAACGGGTGCCCCACGACATCGATCGTCGCGGTGGCCAGTGGGCGGTCGGGGCTCATGGGGTGTCCTTTCGGGACTGTGCGGCCAGGAAATCTGCCCACAAGAATTGGGTCGCGTAGCCGCGGAACGGGCGCCACGGTTCGGCCAACCGCTCCGCGTCGCGAGGCTTCTCCACCCCGAGCGCTCGGCGCAGGATGAGATCCCCCGCAGGGTAGGCATCGGGGTCACCGAGGGCTCGCATCGCGACAAGCTCCACCGTCCAAGGGCCGATGCCACGGATGGCGGCGAGCTCGGCGCGCGCGCGATCCCGATCTGCTCCGGGCCCGAGATCAAGCCCCTCGGCGAGAGCGGCGGCGAGCGCCGAGAGCGTGGCCGCTCGCGCGCCCGTGATGCGCAGCTCTTCGCGGAGCTCAGCGACGGGCAGCGCCGCGACGCGCGCGACGTCAATTCGCGCGACGAAGCCGGGGGCGGTGCCGCGTTCGGGGAGATCCTCGCGGGCGAAGCGGGCGACCAGGCGCCCCTGCAGCGTGCGGGCCGCGGCGAGCGAGACCTGCTGCCCCAGCACCGTGGCGAGCGCGAACTCATGCGGGTCGCGGGCCGCGGGCAGCCGGAGGCCGGGTCGCGCGGCGATGAGCGGGCGCAGCGTTGTGTCCGAACCGAGCGCGGCGTGAATCTGCGCGGGATCCGCGTCGAGGTCGAGCATGCGCCGCACCGTCTGGATCGCGGGAAGTGTGTCGGCAAGGCCCGGGAGCTCGAGCACCACCGGAATGCCGACGAGCCCGCCCGCGCTGGCGTCGGGCTGCGCGGCCAACTGCGGCACCGCGCTCCAGTCGATGCGGGCGATGGCGGTGCCGCCCGGCACGTCAATCGCATGGGCGGTCTCCGCGCTCGGCGCCGCGCCGATCTCGTCGCGGCCGGGAATCGCGTGGGCGGAGAGAAAGGCGCGCATGGCCGCGGGGTCGAACGGCGCACGGGTGTGGAGACGCAGCGCGATGCTCGGCCGCTCCGCGGATCCCGATCTGCTGGTGTCACGCGAAGACTGTGCCTGGCGCCTCGGAAGAGCGGACGGTGCGACGCCGAACTGTTCGCGCATCGTGTCGCCGAACTGGCGCACGCTGCCGAAGCCCGCGGCGAACGCGATGTCTGCGAGCGGCAGTTCGGTCTCCTCGATGAGCGCACGAGCCGCGTGGGCTCGGCGTGTGCGTGCAAGCTGCACGGGCGTCGCGCCAATCGAGTCGAGCAGCATGCGCCGGAGGTGGCGCTCACTCACCGCAAGCTCGGCCGCGAGGCCCGCGACGCCAGCCTCGTCGATCGCGCCGTCACGAATGCGGCGCATGGCACGGGCAACGAGGTCTCCCCGCGCATCCCAGTCGCGAGTGCCCGGTACCGCCTCGGGGCGGCAGCGCTTGCAGGCGCGGAACCCCGCCGCGACGCACGCCGCAGCGCTCGGAAAGAAGCGGCAGTTCTCCTGGCGCGGCTTTCGCGCGGGGCACGAGGGTCTGCAGTAGATGCCAGTGCTCGTGACGCCCAGGTAGATTCGGCCGTCCCAGCGAGCATCGCGCCCGGAAGCGGCGCGATAGCACGCGTCGGCGTCGAGCGGGAGAGCAAGCTGCGGGGAAATCACTCGTCCATTGTTCCGCGCGATCGGCGCACACGCACGCGGAAATCGGACATCGCAGTGGGGCGCGTGATTGGCGCAGCGCGGGGCAACGCCGGGCGGGGCCGCTTCTCGCGTACGCTCAGGGGTATGAACGACGCCTCCGGCCGATCCGCGCTCATCCGCGCCACCGTTGTGGTCGTTGCGGCGGGCGGACTGCGCGCGCTCACCTATCGCGCGGTCGCGGCCGAGGCTGGCGTGTCTCACGGGCTCGTGCGGCACCACTTCGGCACGCGGGATCAGCTCATCGCCGAGGCCATGGAGTACGCGATTCACGCGAGCCTCCGGGAGTCGAACATGCTGCAGGCTGAGCTGACAAGCGATGAGTTTGCGGCGGGGATCGAATCGCTCGCCGACCGGGAGGCTGAGATTCAGTCGTTCCAGTACGAGTTGCTGCTCGAGTCGCGCCGCCGGCCAGAGTTGCGCGCGCTGGCTGAGCTGCACTACTCCTCGTACCGCGAGGCGATCGGCCGGCAGCTCACCCGGCTGGGCGTTGCAGACGTGGAGCTGACCGAGCTCATTTGGTTTGCCCTCGACGGGATCGTGTTCAAGCAGCTCGTTGCGCCCGCGGACGTGGCGCCCGCCCTGCGGCTGATCCGCAAACTGGTGTCCGCCCAGGCGGCCTGACCTACCCCGCCCCGCCGCTGCCCCGCCGCTGCCCCGCCACTGCCTCGGATCGGGGTCACCTGGGCAGGGTGTCGTTGCACGCGCCTGCGCGACACCCTGTCCAAGTGACCCGGATTGCGCGAGAGGGGTGGAGCGGCGGGCGAGACGCGCACTTGACTATCCAAATGGATAGTTTTAGGCTGGCGACACTCACGAGCGCCACCGGCGGTGCTCGTGCCCGGGCACGGCCGCCCGGGTCAGCCAGCGAAAGAGACACACCGACGTGACCGATTCCACACGCGACGCGAACCCCGACACACAGATCGACTTCCTGTACCTGAGCGAGCCCGACATGATTCGAGCGGGCGTGACGGATATGGCCGCCTGCGTCGACACGATGACGGAGATGCTCGGCCTCTTCGCCGCCGGCGACTACCGCATGGCCGGCACCGAGAACAACTCGCACGGCGCGCAGATCTACTTCCCCGAGACGGAAGAGTTCCCCGGCATGCCGGTCGACGGCCCCGATCGCCGCTTCATGGCCATGCCCGCCTACCTCGGTGGCGACTATCAGGTGGCCGGCTGCAAGTGGTACGGCTCGAACGTGGCCAACAAGGAGCGCGGCCTCCCCCGCTCGATCCTCATGTTCACACTGTCGGACAAGGACACCGGAGCACCACTCGCCATCATGTCGGCAAACCTGCTGAGCGCGTACCGCACCGGCGCGATCCCCGGCGTTGGCGCACGCTACCTCGCCCGCGAAGACGCCACCACGGTCGGCATCGTCGGCCCGGGGCCCATGAACCGCACCTCACTCGAGTCGTTCATGGCCGTGCGCCCCGGCATCACCACCGTGAAGGTCTCGGGGCGCGGCCAGGCTGGCGTTGACGCGTTCATCGCCTGGGCTCGCGAGCGCTTCCCGCAGATCACCACGATCGAGCAGGTCGCAGACATGGAGGCCGCCGTGCGCGGATCCGACATTGTCAGCATCGCGGTGCCGAGCCCCTCAGGCTCCGAGCACTACCCGCGCGTGCGCGACGAGTGGGTGAAGCCCGGCGCGTTCATCTGCTGCTCCGCCCACCTCGCACTCGACGAGTCGCTCACCGAGCGCTCCCGCCACGTCGCCGACGCGCGCAAGATCTACCAGGCCTGGGCGGAGGAGCTCCCCGCGCCCGCGCACGAGACCGTGGGCATCTGGGGCATGCACCTCGTCGACCGTGTGCGCGACGGCCGCATGACCCCGGAGCAGTTCGAGGACATCGGCGAGATCATCCAGGGCAAGACCCCGGGTCGCACGGACGATGACGAGGTGTTCATCTACTCGGTGGGCGGCATGCCGGTCGAGGACGTCGCGTGGGCCACGCACGTCTACCGCAACGCGGTGCGCGACGGCATTGGCACGAAGCTCAACCTCTGGAACACTCCCACAATGGCCTAGCGGCCACCCGATCAGTTCTCCACACCAGCGAAGGAAGCACACATGGATCTGCAGCAGACCGACGTCATTGTGATCGGAGCGGGCGCGGTCGGCGCGATGGCGCTCTGGCAGCTCAGCAAGCGCGAGGGCCTAAAGGTGGTCGGGATCGAGCAGTTCGGTCGCGTGCACTCGCACGGCTCGTACGCGGGCGAATCGCGCGTGTTCCGCACCGCGGTGCACGAGGGCGGCACCTATGTCCGCATGATTCAGCGCTCCCGCGAGCTCTGGCGCGAGCTCGAGCGCGAGTCGGGTCGCGACATCTACGCGGAGGTGGGCGCGCTCAGCATCGCCCCCGAGGGGTTCCCCGATCTCGTGACCGCGCTCGGCACGGTGCGCGAGTTCGAACTTGAACACCGGCTTCTCAGCACGGAGGAGTTGCGCGCCGAGTTCCCGCAGCACCGCGTGCAAGACGGCGATATCGGCCTGCTCGACGCGCACGGTGGCGGCCTGCGCCCCGAGGTCGCCCTGATGAGCGCGCTCGACATCGCAGAGGCGAATGGCGCCGAACTGCACTTCAACACCCCCGTGATCGACATCGAGGAGCGGGCGAACGGCGTGGTCGTGCGCACCACCCAGGGCGCCTGGCTCGCCCGCACGGTCGTCGTCGCCTCGGGATCGTGGTCGGCACGCCTCTCGCCCGAACTCGACGAGCTGCTGCGTTTGCAGGTGCTCGGGCTCACCTGGTTCATGCCGAAGGACCCGAGCCTCTTTGTTCCCGAGCGCTTCCCCGCTTTCCTGCGCGACGCGGGCTCCGTGCACTTCTTCGGTGCCCCGAGCTTCGACGGCTACGCGTTCAAGGCCTGCACGAACCCCGAGTGGCCGGTCTTCCGCGACGTGAGCGAAGTGCCGACGCATCACACCAGGGAGGAGCTGATCAGGATCGGGCAGCGCGCCGCAGAACTGTTCGAGGGCATTAACCCTGAGCCGGTGCGCGAGAGCGTGCACCACTGCGCCTACACGCCGGATCGTCTGCCCGTTGTCGACCAGAGCGCGAGCGGCCGGGTTGTCACCGTGACCGGCCTCTCGGGGCACGGCTTCAAGTTCGCCCCGAAGCTCGGCGAGTGGGCGGCGCAACTGGCTGCCGGGTACTCGCCGGACGCCGCGGGCGTGGACCCCCGGTTCGCCCTGCCCGCCCACATGGAGCGGCTCGCTGCCACCGGCCCCTACACGGGCGGCGGCCACTAGCCACCCCAGTCACACCATCCTCTCGCGATTAGTTCTATTTCCTGTAGGGTTATTTATAGAAACGCCGCACCAATCGAGAGAGGACGGCGCATGGGACTGCCAGTCAGGGTCGACGGACTCACCAAGAACTTTGGGTCGGTGCGCGCGGTCAATGCGCTCAGCTTCACCGCTGAGCCGGGCCGCGTCACCGGCTTCCTGGGCCCGAACGGCTCGGGCAAGACCACCACGCTTGCCATGACGCTCGGCCTCGTCCGACCCGACAGCGGCAGCGCGACGATCGGCGGCGCGCCTTACGCCAGCCTCGAACGCCCCGCGCTTACGGTGGGCTCCGCGCTCTCCGCCGACTTCCACCCCGCACACACCGGGCGCGCGCACCTCGACATCGCACGCCGCGCGATCGGCCTCCCGGAGGCGCGCGTCGGCGAGGTGCTCACACTCGTCGGTTTGAGCGACGCGGCCGATCGCAAGACGGGCGGCTACTCGCTCGGCATGCGTCAACGGCTCGCGCTCGGCACTGCGCTGCTCGGGGATCCCGATGTGCTGCTGCTCGACGAACCGATCAACGGCCTCGATCCCGAGGGCATCCGCTGGATTCGCGTGTTTCTGCGCCACCTCGCCAGCCAGGGCAAGACCGTGGTGCTCTCCTCCCACCTCTTGAGCGAGGTGCAGCAGACCGTCGACGATGTGATCGTCATTCGGCGCGGCGAGCTGGCATTTGCCGGTACCCTCGACGAGCTGCAGCGGGGCGCCGGGCAGGCCGCCGTGCGAGTTGCCGCACCCGACCAGGTCACACTCGCGCAGGCGCTGGAGCAGGCCGGCGCACAGGTGCACAGCCAGCACGGCGCGGCCCTCCGCGTGACGGGGCTCGAGCCCGAGACCGTGGGGCAGATCGCTTTCGCGGCGGGCGTGCCGCTCTCGCACCTCAGCACCGAAACCGGGGAGCTCGAGCAGCGCTTCCTCGACCTGATCAACGGCAGCGCCGAGCACGGCGGCACCGAGGGAGGCTTCGCATGAACCGGATTCTTCGCAGCGTCTCCGCCGAGTGGCGGAAGGTGCGCTCCACCAAGCTCTGGTGGATCCTCGCCATTGTGCTCGCCGGCTACTCCGCACTCATGGCCGGCGCGTTCGCGTTCATGTTTGGCGCAATCCCCAGCGACATGGGCGGGATCGCCCTCCCCGCGCAGGAGACGGCCGGCCTCGTCTACTCGGGCGTCGCCACGTTCGGTTATGTGATCCCACTCATCTTTGGCGCGCTCATGGCGACGGGCGAGCTGCGGCACCGCACCCTCGGCCTCGCGTTCACGTTCGAACCGCGCCGCGGCATCGTCTTGCTGGGCAAGGTCAAGGTGCTGCTCGGCGTCGGCCTGCTGCTCGGCGCCGCTGGCGTCATCGGCGCGGTGAGCGCGGGCGGCGGCATCCTCGCGGCGACCGACGGCGATCCCATGCTCGGCACCTCAGAGACGTGGGCCCTCCTCGCGCGCGTGATCGCGGCGATCGGCGTCTGGGCCGTGATCGGCTTCGGGGTCGGTCTGCTCGTCGGCAACCAGGCCTTCGCGATCGTCATCACCCTCGTGTTCACGCAGTTCCTTGAGCCGGTGCTGCGCATGGCCGCCGGTTTCTGGGACTGGAGCGCTCAGCTCGCCAAGTACCTGCCGGGCGCCGCGAGCGACGCGTTCGTGGGCGCCAGCGTGATGAACAGTATGTCGACGATCGACCCGACCGCGCCGGACAGCGCGGCCCCGCTGGGGATCTGGTCTGGCCTCGCCGTCCTCCTCGCCTACGGCGTGGTGGCCGTGCTGCTCGGCTGGGTGACGCGCTGGCGCAAGGACGTGGTCTAGCGCGGCACGAGCGGCGAGTGCTGCTGCACCCAGCTAAACATCGCCACCGCGGCCGCAGCCGAGGCGTTAATGGAGCGCGTTGACCCGTACTGCGTGATCTCCACGACCGCCTCGGACGCGGCGATCGCCTCGGCGGTGAGCCCGGGGCCCTCCTGCCCAAACAGCATCACGCACCGCTCCGGCCAATCGAACGTCTCCATCGGCACGCAGCCAGGCACGTTGTCGATCGCGATGATCGGTACGCCTTCCGCTTGCGCCCACGCCACGAGCGCGTCAATGTCCTCGCGGTGCTCGACATGCTGGTAGCGGTCGGTCACCATCGCACCCCGTTTGTTCCAGCGTCGCCGCCCCACGATGTGCACGGTGTCTGCGGCGAACGCGTTTGCGCTGCGCACGATCGAACCAATGTTCATGTCGTGCTGCCAGTTCTCGATCGCCACGTGGAACGGGTGCCGGTGCTCGTCGAGATCGGCCACAATCGCGGCCATGCGCCAGTACCGATAGCGGTCGATCACGTTGCGGGTGTCCCCGTGCTCAAGCAGTTCGGGATCGTATCGCTCGTCCTCCGGCCACGCGTCGGGCCCGCCGGGCCACGGACCAACGCCCGCCGTAGTGCGCTCGGGGTGCGGGGCCGCCGACGCCGCCTGCGGAGCGGCATTCGGAGACGAGGCTGCGGGGCCTGAGGGCTCGGGGTCGGGGTCGGCGATATGGTTCACCCACCCATTCTCCCAGGCGGAGCGCGACGGTGGCACCATCGCTCGCCGTATGCTGAGCGCATGACAGCAGCTCCTCTCCGCGTGGTGATCGCACCCGACTCCCTGAAGGGGAGCTGCTCGGCGTCGACCGCAGCTCGCGCACTCGCTCAGGGCGCCCGCGCAGCGCTCGGCCCCGGCGTGCAGATTCACGAGCTGCCGCTGGCCGATGGCGGCGAGGGCACCCTCGAGGTCCTCGCCGAGGCGTGGGGCGGTGAGATCGTGGCGGTGCCCACGAGCGACGCGCTGGATCGGCCCCGCGACGGACGGATTGCACTGAGCGCCGACGGAACGCGGGCGGTCGTCGAGGCCGCCGAGGCGAACGGACTCCCTCACGTCGCCGATGAGCCACTGCGCGCGCTCGATGCCGACTCGGCGGGCGTCGGGGCGCTCCTTCGCGCCGCACTCGACGCGGGCGCGCGCGAGCTGCTCGTGTGCATCGGCGGCTCGGCAACGAGCGACGGTGGCGCAGGCATGCTGCGCGCACTCGGGGTGCGGCTGCTCCGCGCCGATGGGGCGCCCATCGCGGGAGGCGCCAGAGGCCTCAGCGAGCTCGCGCGCATCGATCTGTCGGGTCTGCTGCCCGCCGCGCGGGAGGCACGATGGCGCATCGCTGTCGACGTCACGAACCCGCTGCTCGGCGCGCAAGGCGCTGCGTCAGTGTTTGGACCGCAAAAGGGAGCGAGCCCCGCGGAGGTGGCCGTGATCGACGCGGGACTCGCACGGTTCGCCGAACTCCTCGCCGAGGCAGGGGAGACTTCTCCCGCCGCCACGCGCAGCGCGGCGCAGCACGCACGCACAGCACTCACGACGCTCCCCGGCCTCGGTGCCGCGGGCGGACTCGCTCTGGGGCCGGTCGCGCTGTGGGGTGCGGAGCTCATGCCCGGAGCTGAACTGGTTGCCGCCGCGGTCGGCCTCGATGCGGCGCTCCGCGAGGCCGACCTCGTGCTCACGGGCGAGGGCAGGCTCGACGCGCAATCGCTCGCCGGCAAGGTCGTGTCCCGCGTGCTTGCCGGGTGCGCGAGCGCTGGCTCGGAGCGGCCGCCCCGCGTGGTGGTCATTGCGGGGTCCGTCGCGCTCAGCGCGGCGGAGTGCCGCGCTGCCGGGATCACCGCAGCGCTGTCGCTCGCACCCGGCCCGGCGACGCTGAGCGAGCTCCAGCGAGACGCGAGCGCGCTACTTGCAGAGACCGCGGCCCACGCGTGCGCGCTCGCGTTCCCGGCCGGGCCGCTCGGTGCCGGCGATCCCGCGCGAGAAGCCTAGGCCGACGCCACCGCGAGCTGCTCAAGCTCGGCGGGCGTGAGCTCCGTGGTCAGCGACGCAAGCAGCGCCGTGAGCTGGTCGCGGGTGCGCGCGCTCGCGATCGGAGCGGCAACCGTGGGCTGCTGGCGCAGCCACGCGAGCGCGATCGTGGAGAGCTCGGCCGCGTGCGCCGCGGCAACGGTGTCGAGCGCGCCGAGCACGGCCCGGCCGCGATCGTTCAGGTAGGCAATCGCTGCAGAGGCGCGGTCGCTCGCACCGGGCGTCTCCGCGTCGCCCGCGTCACGGTATTTCCCCGCGAGGAAGCCGCTCGCCAGCGAGAAGTACGGGAACACACCCAGGCCCTCGGCCTCGGCCACGGCACGCAACCCGTTGGTCTCGAAGGCACGCTCCACCAGGTTGTAGTGCGGCTGCAGCGCGACGGGCAGGTGGTACCCGCCCGCCCGAGCAATGCGGAACCACTCGGCCGCGCGCTCTGCGGTGTAGTTCGAGATGCCGATCGCGCGGATCTTGCCTGCGTCGACGAGCCCGGAGAATGCGGCGACCGTCTCCTCGAGCGGCGTTTCGGCATCGTCGAAGTGTGCGTAGTAAAGGTCGATGTAGTCAGTGCCGAGGCGTGCGAGCGACGCGTCGGCGGCAGCGCGCACGTTGTCACCCGCGAGGCCGGAGAACTGCGGGTGGGTCGACACCTTGGTGGCGAGCACCACGCGGTCGCGAGTACCGCGCGCGGCGAACCACTCACCAAGGATCGTCTCCGACTCGCCGCCGCCGTGGCCGGGCGCCCAGTGCGAGTATCCGTCGGCCGTATCAACGAAGTTCCCGCCGCCCGCGAGGAAGCCGTCGAGCACATCGAAGGAGGCGTCTCGGTCAGCGGTCCAGCCGAAAACGTTGCCGCCAAGCGCAAGCGGGGCAATCTCGAGCTCGGACGTACCAATGCGCGTGCGGGTGGTCTCTGCCATGTCGACTCCTTCGGTGAATGCGGTGGGGCCGACCAGTCGGCGCCCCACTGGGGCCAACGCACGCCGCGGCCCGGCCATTCCTGGAACTTCGTGTTCGGGGAACGGCCGGGCCGCAGCCTCGCGCCTAGTGCTCCGGCATCACGGCGAGAGCGAGCGAGCCCCCGTCGGGGGCGACGTCCACTCGCACGGCTGAGCCGTCGCGCACCTCGCCGGAGAGGATCGCACGGGCCAGACGGTCGTCGATCTCTTTCTGCATGAGGCGGCGCAGCGGGCGCGCACCGTAGCTCGGGTCGTAGCCGCGCGAGGCGAGCCAGCCGCGCGCCTCGGGGGTCACCGCGAGGGTGAGGCGGCGATCCGAGAGCCGCGCCTGCATCCGGTCGATTGCCAACTCGACGATCTGTGCCAGGTTCTCCTCGGAGAGCGGGTGGAAGATGACCATCTCATCGAGTCGGTTGATGAACTCAGGCTTGAAGGCCCGCCGCACCGTCTCGCGCACGGCGGCCTCCTTCTCGGGCCACGCGAGATCCTGATCGACCAAGTACTGGCTGCCCAGGTTCGAGGTGAGGATGAGGATCACGTTGCGGAAGTCGACCGTACGGCCCTGCCCGTCGGTGAGCCGCCCATCGTCGAGCACCTGGAGCAGCACATCGAACACCTCGGGGTGCGCCTTCTCGACCTCGTCGAGCAGCACGACGGAGTACGGCCGACGCCGCACCGCTTCGGTGAGCTGCCCGCCCTGCTCGTAGCCGACGTACCCGGGAGGCGCACCGACGAGGCGCGAGACCGAGTGCTTCTCGCCGTACTCGCTCATGTCGATGCGCACCATCGCGTGCTCGTCGTCAAAGAGGAACTCGGCGAGCGCCTTCGCGAGCTCCGTCTTGCCGACACCCGTCGGGCCAAGGAACAGGAACGAGCCCGTCGGCCGGTTCGGGTCCGCGATGCCAGCGCGCGTGCGCCGCACGGCATCCGCGACCGCGCCAACCGCGTCGCTCTGTCCGATGAGCCGCTTGCCGAGTTCACTCTCGAGCGCGAGCAGTTTCTCGGTCTCGCCCTGCAGGAGTCGACCCACCGGAATCCCAGTCCACGCGGCAACCACGCCCGCGATGTCCTCGTCGGTCACCTGCTCGTTGACCATGCGCGGCTCACCGCTCACCTCGTCGGCGGCCTCGGCATTCTCGGCTTCGGTGAGCTGCTTCTGGATCACCGGGATCTCCCCGTAGAGCAGCTTCGACGCCTTCTCGAGCTGGCCCTCGCGCTGCGCCACCTCGGCGGCCATGCGCAGCTGGTCGAGCTTCTCGCGCAGCTCACCCACGCGGTTCAGGCTTGCGCGCTCGCGCTCCCAGCGCGCCTCGAGCACGTCGAGCTCCGCCTGCTTCTCACCAAGGTCGTCGCGAAGCTTCGCGAGACGCTCCTTCGACGCGTCGTCCTTCTCCTTCTTCAGGGCGAGCTCCTCGAGCTTCAGGCGGTCGACCGCACGGCGCAGCTCGTCGATCTCCATCGGCGCGGAATCGATCTCCATGCGCAGCCGGCTCGCGGCCTCGTCGATCAGGTCGATCGCCTTGTCCGGCAGCTGGCGCGCAGTGATGTAGCGGTTCGACAGCGCGGCCGCGGCGACGAGGGCCGAGTCGGCAATCGTCACCTTGTGGTGCGCCTCGTAGCGCTCCTTCAATCCGCGCAGGATCGCCACCGTGTCCTCCACGGACGGCTCGCCCACATAGACCTGCTGGAAGCGCCGCTCGAGCGCAGCATCCTTCTCGATGTACTCGCGGTACTCGTCGAGCGTGGTTGCACCGATGAGGCGCAGCTCTCCGCGCGCCAGCATAGGCTTCAGCATCTGCGAAGCCGCAACGGAGCTTTCGCCACCGCCCGCGCCCATGAGCGTGTGCAACTCGTCGATGAAGGTGATGAACTTGCCGTCCGACTCCTTGATTTCGGCGAGCACCGCCTTCATGCGCTCCTCGAACTCTCCCCGGTACTTCGCGCCCGCGATGAGCGCGGAGATGTCCAGGGAGATGAGTTCCTTGTCCTTCAGCGACTCGGCGACGTCGCCCGCGACGATGCGCTGGGCGAGGCCCTCCACCACGGCGGTCTTGCCGACACCGGGCTCGCCGATGAGGACGGGGTTGTTCTTGGTGCGTCGGGTGAGCACCTGGCTCACCCGACGAATCTCGGAGTCACGCCCGATCACCGGGTCGAGCTTGCCCGAGCGGGCGACCTCGGTGAGATTGACGCCGAACTGCTCGAGGGCGGACTGTTCGCCCTCGCCCTGGGCGGGCTGCCAGTTTGCCTGCATGTGAGTCCCTTCCGTTCGCAGTGCCGCGCAGCGATGCGTCCGGGCGGCTGCGCCGGACCTTCGCCGCAAACTTGAGTGTTGTTGACTCAAGTTTAACCGAAAGGAACCGATCCCGCCAGAGAAACTGCTGAATTTGCGATGAACTCTCGCCCCTCGGACGCTACTCGTCCCGCGGGTGCCGCTCCACGCGGCCGCCGCCCATCAAGCCGGGCGCGGGGTACTGCACCCCGGTGAAGCGGTGGTACACGAGCGCCACCGCGACGATGAGCACGGGGGCGGCGAGCGCGGGAAGCAGCAGGAACATCCAGCCCGCGCCAGAGGCGAGCGCCACCACCGCCGTCGCGACCGCGGGTGGGTGGATGATGCGCAGGAGCGCCATCGCCGCGGTGGCCACCCCTGCGGCGAGCGCCGCACTCCACCAGCTCAGCGGAAGGAGCGCCGCAGCGCCCACGCCAACCAGGGCCGAGACGAAGTGCCCGCCCACCACCGCGCTCGGCTGCGACACGGGGGCCTCGGGGAGCAGATACACGAGCAGACAACTCGGCGCGAAGCCGAGGAAGAGCAGCGTCAAATCGACCGCTCCCCCGAGCAGCCCGAGGAGGGCGACCACAAGCGCCACCCCCAGTACCGCAAGCACCAGCCGTCGCCACGGCAGCCGCGGCTGCCCCGAACGCCACAGACCACGCACTCGACCCACTCCTTCACGCTCACACACCGACGCTGCGGCACTCGCGTATTTTACCGAGGCGACCATTCACCCAATGTGTCGGCGGCGCCTCGTAGGGTGGAGGTACCGATGAGAAGGAGTCCCATGGTCACGCTTGCACCCACGATCCAGCTCTCCGGCGGGGCCGCGATGCCCGCCCTCGCGTTGGGCACCTGGCCGATGAATGACGCGGAGACCGCCAATGCCGTCGAGTCCGCCCTCGCCGCCGGGTACCGTCACATCGACACGGCAGAGAACTACGGCAACGAGCGCGGGGTCGCCGAGGGGATCCGTCGCTCGGGTCTGCCGCGCGACGAGGTGTTCATCACCACGAAGTTCAATCGCGCCTGGCACAGTGTCGACGGCGTACGCGCGGCGTTCGAGGCGAGCTGCCAGCGGCTCGGCGTGGACACCATCGATCTCTTTCTCGTGCACTGGCCCAACCCGGACCAGGATCGCTACATCGAGGCCGTGCGCGGACTTGCCGAGCTCCGCCAGGAAGGGCTGATCCGCGCGCTCGGGGTGTCGAATTTCAAGCCGACGCACCTCGCGCGGGTGATCGACGCGGGCATCGTGCCCGAGGTGAACCAGATTCAGCTCGATCCCGAGCACACGCAGCCCGAGCTGCAGGAGGCGAATCGCGCGCACGGCATCGTGACCACCGCGTACACGCCGCTCGGCCGCGGCGGCGCGTTCCTCAGCGCCCCGGCGATTGCCGACGCGGCGGCCGCCCACGGGAAAACCCCGGCGCAGATCACGCTTCGCTGGCACGTGCAGCAGGGCAATGCGGCCGCACCGAAGTCGGCGAACCCCGCGCGGCAACGGGAAAACCTCGACATCTTCGATTTCGCCCTTACCCCGAGCGAAATGGCCGCAATCACGGCACTCGATACCGGCGCCCCGCTGCACCACGACGCCGACGAGTTCGGCCACTAGCCGCAGCGCAGGGTCCCCGCCCGGCGTCGGAGCGGGGGCACTGCGGGCGCCCCGGACACTCAGCCGCGCGAGGAGGGGCCCGAAGTCCGATAGGGTCCATTCGTGACCGACGCCGCTGCTCGGCCCCGCAACTGGGGCCTTCTCTTCGTTGCGGTATGCCTGCTCGCGGCGAATATGCGGATGACCATCACGGGCGTCGGCCCGCTCCTCGAGCAGATCGCGGCAGACCGCGGGGTGGCCCCGGCGGCGCTCGGCGGGTTGGCCTCCGTGCCACTCATCGCGTGGTCACTCGTCTCCCCACTCGCGCACGGGCTCAGCCTTAGGTTCGGGCTCTCGCGCACCATCAGCTGGTCGCTCGTGGCACTCACCGCGGGCACCGTGTGGCGCTCGCTTCCCGGCAGCGAGCTCAACCTCTGGTTCGGCACCGCCCTCATCGGTGCGGCGCTCGCCATCGGCAACGTGCTCCTCCCTGTCGTGATCAGGCGCGACTTCAGTGCCCGCGTGCCCACGGTGATGGGCATCTACACGGCGCTGCTCGGCGGCATTGGCGCGCTTGCGGCCGGCCTCGTCGTTCCCATCTCCCACGTCGAAACCAGCACGGGCGAGCTGGGGTGGCGCATCGCGCTCCTCACGAGCGGCGCACTCATTCCCGTCGCGCTCGTCGCCTGGCTCTCGGCCACCCGCGGTGAACCAGCACCGCAGCGATACGAAGCGCTCCCGCTCACATCGAGCATGCGGGGCACCAGGACCGACCGCGTGGGGCGCCGAATCTGGCGCGACCCGGTCGCTTGGACAGTCGCCGTGTACCAGGGTTCGCAGGCGATGCTGTTCTACATGATCGCCACGTGGCTCGCGCCGATCCAGGTGTCGCAGGGCAGCTCGGCGGTCGATGCGGGCCTCGACGTGATGTTCTACCAGCTCGTCAGCATCCTCGGCTCCCTCTGCCTGCCGCTCATGTTCCGCGGCACACAGGAGCGCTGGCTGCCGGCCGTGATCCCAATCTTGATCGCGGGAACCTTCGCGTGCGTGGTGCTGATCCCCGGCCCCGGCCTGCACTGGGTATTGCTCGGCGGGTTCGCGTCGGGTGCGTCGCTCAGCCTGTCCATGCTCTACATGGCCATCCGCGCGCAGAGCTCGGAGGCCGCGAGCGCGCTGTCGGGCATGGCCCAATCGATCGGCTATCTCATCGCCGCGGCGGGACCCGCGCTCTTCGGCTGGCTCGCCGCGTCCAGCGGGGGGTGGATCCTGCCGCTCTGGTTGGTGCTCGCGGTGGGGGCGGTGCAGCTCGTTGCGGGGATTTTGCTCGGCCGCGGCCGCATGGTGTTCGAGGCGCGCCCCTAGTTCGGCTGCGCCTGTCGCGGCGGGCGGTGCACCACGGCGGAAAGGATCGCGAGGGCCGAACCGACGGCAGTGTCGAGCACCCGCTCCCCCGCGGTGGCAAACGGGTCGGCGCCACCGGCGGCCGCCGAGGTGATCAGCAGCACAAGCGGCGTGATGAATACGAGCGCAAACGCGTAGTTGCGCACGACCACGAGCTCGATGAGAAACTGCAGGGCGGTGAGGAGCGCGACGAAGATCCACGTGTGTTCGCCGAGCGGGGCAATCACGAGGAACAGCGCAGCGCCGAGCAGTGTGCCCGCGGTGCGGTGCACCCCACGTCCGAGGGAGTGGCTGCGCACGGCACTGAGCCCCACCACCGCGATCCCGGTTGAGACCGTCCAGTACGCGCGCTGCGGATCGAGCCAGAGCACGCTGATGAGCGCGCCGAGTGCCGCGACGAGAGCGATGCGCACCACGAGTTGCTGCTCACCCGCGCCGAGCCAGAGGCGGGGCAGCAGCTCACGGAAGGGGCGAGCGGGCTTCGCGCGTTCCGTGCGCCGCAGGAGCGGCAGGAGGGCAAGCAGGTACGAGAAGAGCAGCCCGGCGGCGAGCGCGCTCAGGAACACCGCAGGCTCCGTCACCCGTACGCCGTCGTGCACGCCCGTGATGGTGCCGGCGAGGCCGAACATGAGCACGAAGAAGACGGGACCGGGCGGGCCCACCCGGCATCCGAACGCGAACGCGCTCACCGCGATCGAGACGACGACGAGGCCCACAGCGGTGAGCAGGTGCGACGGGGCGAGCCAGGTGCCGAGCGCGGCGCAGGACAGCAGCACGGCGCCCACCACGGGGAGCACGCGTGCGCGCTCGGCCGCGCCGAGTCCCGCGTAGAAGAGGGCGAGGAAGGCGCCAGTGCCGGCCTGCAGTCCGAGGTCGGGTCGCCCGAGCGCGGTGAGGGTCGCAAGCGGCACCCCCATCGAGGCGGCCGCGCGCAGCGCGATCCAGTGCCGCGGCCCCGGGTTCGGGGGTAGCGCGAAGAGGCTTCGGATCGCGGCCCCTGCCGCTCGTAGTGCTCTCCGAACCGTGTGCACGCGCCACCTTCACTCCCGTGGGGCGCAAACACGCCCCCATCGAGGCTATATGCCGCGGCCGCCCTCGCCCGCCCCGATTCGGGGTCACTTGGGCAGGGTGTCGCGCCGGGCAGGCCTCCGACACCCTGCCCAAGTGACCCCGATCCGCGGGGGGGGGGCGAGGGGACGGGGTGGGGCCAGGGAGCCCTAGAGGGCGCGGAGCACCACCGCGGAGCCCTGGCCGCCACCGCCGCAGATGCCGATCGCGCCGAGCGAGCCTGCTCCCGCCGCCGCGAGTTGGCGGGCGAGCGTGCCAACAATGCGCGCACCCGAGGCCCCGATGGGGTGCCCGAGCGCAATCGCGCCACCGTGCTGGTTGACGATTGCGGGATCGATGCCCAACTCGCGGGTCGACTGGATGCCCACCGCGGCAAAGGCCTCGTTGATCTCCACCGCCGCGAGGTCTCCGGCTGCCACTCCGTCGATCTTTGCGAGCGCCGCCGCGATCGCGCGCGACGGCTGTGAGTGCAGGTGAGTGTCGGGGCCGGCAACGAACGCGGTCGCTTCGACGCGCGCGATGGGGGTGAGGCCGAGGCGCTCCGCGGCAGCCTCGCTCACGATGACGAGTGCGGCGGCGCCGTCCGTGATCTGCGAGGCGTTGCCAGCAGTGATCGTGCCGTCCTTCGCGAACGCGGGGCGGAGGCCCGCGAGCCCCTCGGCCGTGGTGTCAGCGCGCACACCGTCGTCCGCCGAAACGACCGTGTCGCCGCGGCGCGAGGTGACCGTGAACGGCGCGATCTCTGCTGCGAGGAACTCCGCCGAGGCCGCTGCGCGCTGGTGCGAGGCCGCCGCAAACGCGTCCTGTTCCTCGCGGGTCAGCGCGAGCGGCGTATTGCCCTGCTCGGTGAGCGCCCCCATGGCGACCTGGTCGAACGCATCGGAGAGCCCATCGCGCTCGACCGTGTCGACCATCTGCGCGGTGCCGTACTTCGTGCCCGCACGGAGCGGCATGACGTGCGGCGCGAGCGACATGGACTCCTGGCCGACCGCGACAACGATCTCGGCCTCGCCCGCGTTGATGAGGCGCACGGCCTGCGACACGGCCTCAGCGCCGGAGAGGCACACGGCGTTCAGGGTGATCGCGGGGACGTTGAGCGGGATGCCCGCAGCAACCGCGGTCTGGCGCGCGGGGTTCTGTCCCGCGCCAGCCTGCAGCACCTGCCCGGCGACGAGCGTGTCGACCTGCTCCGGCGAGACCCCCGCACGCTCGAGCGCGGCCTTCGTCGCGTGTGCGCCGAGCACGGTCGCGGGCTGCGCGGCAAGCTGACCGGTGAAGCGGGTGAAGGGGGTGCGCGCGTATCCCGCGATCAGTGCAGACATGGGGCCTCCTCGGGCGACGTTGGATCCGGCGGTGCGCGTGCGCGCCCGCGAGTACGGCCATTGTGCCAGGGCCGGGCCGGGCAGCCGGCTGCATCCTGGCACAGCCCAGCACGCGGCGGCTGTGCAGCCTGACCTGTTGCACGACCGCATGGCCGCGCAGGCGTAACGCCGCACAGAACCGTCCTGGCGCGGCCAGTAGGCTGGGCGAATGCGCACCACACCCGCCGCGGAGCAGGCAGAGAAGCGGCGGCGCCCGGGGCGTGCCTGGGCGATCGGCCTCCTCACGACGGGACTGGTGCTCGGCGGCTACACGGCGGCCTGCGCGGTCACCCCGCTCCCCGATCCCAAGCTCACTCTCGCAACGAGCATCGAGGAGGATCCCGCCAATCTCGCCGCCGCGGCAGCAGCCGAGGAGCTCACGCAGCGCGCACAGGCCACGGTCGACGCGCAGCGGGGCCCCGCGGCGATCGGGTGGCTCGGCAGCGACGAGGTCTGGAGCAACGACGACACCCCACGCCCGATCGCGAGCATCTCAAAGCTCGTCACCGTGCTCGTGGGGCTCGAGCGCGCACCACTCGCCGCTGACGAGGACGGACCAGTGCACGTGTGGAGCGCTGAGGACGCCGCACGTACGCGCGGCTATCAGGCGCTCTCGGGGATCGCCTACCCGATCCCGATCGGCACGGAGGTCACGACCCGGCAGATGCTCACGCTCTCGCTCCTTCCGTCCGCGAACGATTTCATGGCGGCGTACGCGGCCGAGACGATTGGGGAGGGCGAGGAGTTTTCGAGCGCCGTGGCCGAGTGGGCGAAGCGAAACGGGCTGGGGTCGCTGTCGCTTGCCGAGCCGACCGGCATGGACGAGAGCAACGTCGCCTCGGCCGCCGATGTAGTACGGATCGCGAAGCTCGCGCTCAACGAGCCCGTCATCGCGGAGCTCGTTCGCACGCCGAGCGCAGAGCTGCCCTGGGGGATCGGCGAGGTCACGAACACGAATCCGCTGCTTACCAAGCTGCCCGGCGTCATCGGGCTCAAGACGGGCACCTCCGGCGCTGCGGGATCAAACCTCGTCGCCGCCCAGGAGGCCAATGCGAACGGCCGTGACGTCGTGCGGGTCGCCGCCGTGCTGGGTCGCAACTCCGGCCCGGAGCGCGCGCACGACACGAGCACCCTCTTCACCGGAATGGGGGACGCGACGCGGCAGGTGCAGCTCGTGCACCCCGAAGAGCTCGTCGGCACGGCAACCACCATCGAGGGCACGGAGATTCCGCTCATCGCAGATGGCAGCGCCGCGGCGGTGCTGCTCGCCGGCGAGAGCGCGAGCCGCGAGGTGACGCTCGACGCCGCGAGCTGGGGCCCCGCCCGCCAGAGAGTGGGAAGCATCGCGGTGACCACTCCGGAGGGCACCAGCGAGGTGCCCGTCGTCGCGGCAGAGCGGATCGCTGAGCCGGATCTCTGGTGGCGAGTCACCCACCCTGCCCTCGTGTTTGGCTGGGCGTAGCGGGGCGAACCCCGCCACACCCAGCCGCTGGCAGTACGCGTTACGCGGCAGCCTGCACGAGCGCACCCGCGGCAAGACGCTCGACAACGCCCGTCAGGTGCGCGATCCCCGCGAGCAGATCCTCATCGCGCGTGTACTCCGCGAGGTTGTGGGACACGCCATTGACGCTCGGCACGAACAGCATGACCGTCGGCACCTCATCCTTCATGTTCGTCGAGTCATGGCCCGCGACCGTCATCACCCGATCGTGGGTGAGATCGAGCTGCTCCGCGACCGCGCGCGCCAGCTCGACACCGTCCTCCGGGTAGGGGTTCTGATCCCACGCATGCTCCGCGATCACCTCGATGCCCACGCGGTCCTCGCGCTGCACCCGCTCCACCGTTGCCATGAGCGAGGCGTGCGCGGCGCGGATCACCTCCGCGTCGGGCGAGCGCAGATCGAGCAGCAGTTCCACCTCGCTCGCCACCACGACGGGTGAGTTCGGGTACACGTTCAGCTCGCCGCAGGCCGTGTGCAGCTGCCCCGGCTCGAACTCGTCCACGAGCTCACGCGCAGCAACCACCAGCCGGGCCGCACCCAGCAGCGCGTCGCGTCGCTCCGGCATGAGCGTGGAGCCCGAGTGGGCCTGCTCCCCCGTCACGCGGAACTCGAACTTGTGCGCCGCCCAGGTCGCGTTCACGAGGCCGATCGTCACACCGTCTTCCTCCATGCTGCGCCCCTGCTGCACATGGATCTCCGCGTAGGAGGCGACGCTGCGCCCCGAGGCGCCGCCGAACACCGGGCCCGCGCCCAGCTCGCCCAGCCCGCCCATCGCCTCTGCGACGGTCGTGCCGCGGGGATCGGGAGTCGCGAGCGCTTCGGCCAGCTCGAGCTTGCCGGTGAACACCGAGCTGCCCATCATCGAGGGTTTGAAGCGCGACCCCTCCTCGTTGAACCAGTTCACCACGGCGAGGTTGAACTGTGCCCCCGCGGGGTTCGCACGCAGCTCGTCCGCGACGCGGAAGCAGGCGTACGCCGAAGCCATGACGCCGTACGCGCCGTCGAAGCGGCCAGCCGTCGGCTGCGAGTCCATGTGCGAGCCCGTAAGCACGTACGGGGCGCCGGGGACGAGCTCGAGCAGGCCGAACTGGTTACCGATCTCGTCTCGCAGCACCGTGAACCCACGCGACTCGAGCAGCTGCGCGAACCACGCCCGCTGCTCGCCGTCCGCGGCGCTTCCCGCCTGCCGATCCACCCCGTTGGTACCGGGCACCGCACCAAAGGCGGAGTGCGTGGCCCAGTCCGTGAGAAATGCCTGGTCGTTGGGGGCGCCGAGGGTCTCGGTCATGGTGCGTCCTTTCGTGGGAAAACTGGATGGGGCTCCGAGGAGCCGAGTCTGAACTAGCGGCCGTCGTAACTGAGCTCGCCGCCGAGGATGGTCGCAACGATGTCCAGCTCTGCGATATTCAGTGCGGTGAGCGGCGACGCTGAGAACACGGTGAGGTCGGCGAGCTTGCCGCGCTCGAGGGTGCCCCGGCTCGCCACCTGGCCTGTCGCCTGAGCTGCCCAGACGGTGTGCGTGCGGAGCGCCTCTTCGGGGGTGATCGCCTCGTCGGGTCCGAGCACGGCACCGGAGTCGGTGCGTCGGTCGACGGCGGACTGCATGCCGCGGCGCAGGTTGTTGTCTGCCACCGGGAGGTCCGAGGAGCCGGCAAGCAGAATCCCCGAATCGATGATCGAGCGGCCGCGGTACAGCCAGGCCGCGCGATCCGGGCCAACGCGGTCGGCCATCTGGTCGCCGATCGGCCCAATGAACCCAGCCTGCGGGGTCACCGCAACGCCGAGCGCACCCGCGCGCGCGAGCTGATCGGGCCGCGCGATCCCGAAGTGCTCGATGCGGCACGGCACATCGCGCACACCGTAGCGCTCCTGCGCTTCAGCGATGAGGTCGAGGGCGAGATCAATTGCGGCGTCCCCGATGGCGTGCAGGGCGAGCGGCCAGCCGGCGCGGTATGCGCCCAGCGCGCGCTCGCGGTACACCTCCGGCTCGTCGAGCAAGTACCCCGTGTTGTGGTCGTGGCCGCAGTAGTCCTCGGTCACTGCCGCCGTGGCGCCAAGCAGGGAGCCGTCAAGGAACACCTTGACGTGCCCGAATCGCACGCGGTCATCGCCGAAGCCCGCCCGGATCCCGAGGTCAAGCCCTGCGCCCGCGCCAGTGCCAACGAAGTCGTGCGTGTGGCCCGTGAGCGGCCGGAGTGCGTCGAGCGCGGGCATGAGCTGGGCACGCGCGTGCAGGCGGCCCTGCTCGGCCGCCTGCTGGTAGGCCGCGACCTCGACGGTGCTGTGCCCGATCCAACCGCCGCCCACGCCAGCCTCAGAGAAGCTCGTGATGCCCTCGGCCGCGTAGCGCGCGGTCGCGGCCTCGAGCGCGCCCACCAGGTGCTCGGTCGAGTATGGGAGGAGGAGCGCCTGCACAAGTCCCTGTGCCGCCTCCTCGATGAGCCCCGTCGGCGCGCCCGCCGCGTCCCGCACCACGACGCCGCCCGTGGGGTTCTCAAAGCTCGAATCGAGCGCACCAACGAGGCGAAGCGTCGCCGTGTTCGTGATCGACGCGTGCCCGGAGGTGTGGCGCAGGTAGAGCGGACGCCCGCCCGTCAGCTCGTCCAGACGCGCAATGTCGGGAAACTCGCCCCCGTGGTGCGCCTGATTGAAGCCGGTGCCGTGCACCCACGCGCCCGGATCCCCTGCCTCGTCCAGACGAGCAACCTCAGCGGCAACGAGCGCATAGAGCTCGTCGAGGCCGCGCGCACGACTGAGGTCGATCGCCGCGAGCCCGAGCCCCCACCACGCGGTGTGGCAGTGCGCATCGATGAGCCCCGGTGTGATGCAGGCATCGCCGAAGTCCAACTCGCTCTTCGCGTGGAGGCCAGCGAGCTCCTCGTCGAAGCCGACGATCCGTTCGCCGATGACACCAAGCGCCTGTGCGACGGGGCGAGCGGGATCGAGCGTGAGGATCTCACGCGCGCGAACGATGAGGTCGAGCTGCATGCTGGGGTGTCCTTTCCGGGGAAACGCCTCGGGTGCGACGGGTGGGAACGTTCCCATTCCGCCGCACCCGGGGAGGGTGGTGTGCCGCGCTGAGCGCGCGACCAACCGGGGTTAGTGCTTGAAGCCCTCGTACTGCTGGCTCAGCTTGGGCGCGAGGATCGCGCCGACGGTGCTGAGCAGCGAGAACAGCACGAGCATCACGGCTGCGGGCACCCAGGAGTCACCCGATGCGGTCACAAGCGCCGTCGCGATCAGCGGGGTGAGGCCTGCGAGCACGTTCGCGCCGTTGAAGGCCACCGCGACGCCCGAGAGTCGCACCGACGCGGGGAAGAGACCCGTGAGCACCGTGCCCGCTGCGGCAAACGAGTACGTGAGCAGCGAGACCGAGATGACGATGCCGATCGTGACGAGCACCGGCTGCGTCGTCTGGATGAGCAGGAAGCAGGGGAAGGCCACGATTGCCGTCAGGATTCCAGCGCCAATGATGACGCGCGTCGCGCCGTACTTCTGGCCGAGGTGACCGGCGTGCAGCACCGAGAGGAGCTGGAACACGGCGCCGATCAGCGTTGCCATGAGGATCATGTTGCGTTCGATCCCGAGCACGCGGGTGCCGTAGTTCATGACGAAGGTCGTGACGATGTAGAAGCCCGCGGTGCCGAGGATGACAGCGGCGATGCCGACGAGCAGCTGGCGCCACGCCTGCACGAAGACGACCTTGAGGGGAGCCTTCTCGTTCTGGCCGCTCTCCTTCATCTCGGTGAAGACCGGCGACTCGTGCATCTTGTTGCGCAGCCACACAGCGAGCAGCAGGAGTGGGATCGCGAGCAGGAACGGGATTCGCCAGCCCCACGCATCGAAGTTGTCCGCGCTGAGGAAGAGTGCGAGCAGGAAGAAGCCGCCCGAGGAGAGGATCGTTGCGATGGGCGAACCAAGCTGCGGCAGCGCCGCCATGCGGGCACGCATGCTGAGCGGCGCGTTCTCCACGGCGAGCGTCATAGCGCCCGACCACTCGCCACCGATGAAGAGGCCCTGCAGCAGGCGCAGCACGACCAGGAAGATCGGCGCCCACACCCCAATGGCAACGTAGTTCGGCAGAATGCCGATGAGGCCCGTGGCGACACCGATGCCCACGACGGTGATCATGAGCACTGCCTTGCGGCCGATGCGATCTCCCAACCAGCCGAAGATCAGGCCGCCGAGCGGGCGCACCAGGAACCCAACGGCAAGCGTTGCAAACGCAGCCATCGACGCGGCGGCAGCATTGTCGCTCACGAAGTACTGCACGTTGAACACAAGCGCGGCGGCCGTGTTGAACAGGAAGTAGTCGTACCATTCCAGTACGTTGCCGACGAGTGCGCCGATGGAGGCCCGGCGGGCGTCACTCGGCGAGATGACGTTGACGGTCGCGGTTTCGCGCTCCGCCTGTGTGATGTTTGACGTCGAGCTCATCTCGAGATCCGTCCTCTTTCCAGTGAATGGCCCACTCTTCTTCGAGCGACCGGGCCGTGAGTCATGTCGCGCTCGCTCCAATGACAATGCCATTTCCGGCCGGTTCAGGTCACTAGGCAAGTGACGTGGACCGCGGGGCGATCGGTATGCACATGCACATCCGGGGGTGTGCGAAGCTTCGAGAGGCGGGTTTTCCCGCCGTCGCACTCAACGCAGGAGGAGCCGGAATGGCACAGATCACCATCACCGATCGGGGCGCGCTCGACCCCACCGAGGCCATCGCCTTTCTCGAAGCGCAGGGGCACGAGGTCACGCTCCTCGACACGCTCGATCCCGCGGAACTGCTGGCGAAGACGCCGAACTGCGAGGGCATCGTTGCGAGCTTCATCGAACTCGACGCCGACACGCTTCGTGCGCTCCCCCAGCTCAAGGTGATCGCGACCACCTCAGTCGGATTCAACAAGATCGACGTCGCGGTTGCACGCGAGCTCGGGATCGACGTGTGCAACATGCCCAGTGTGGCGAGCGAAGAGGTGGCCACGCACGCGGTCGCTGGCATGCTCAGCCTGCTGCGCGAACTCCGCGCGTCATACGAGCAGGTCGAGGGTGGCGAGTGGGACTACTCGGCACTCCCACTGCCTCCCCGCGCGAGCGAGCTCACCCTCGGACTGCTGAGCTTCGGTCGCATTGCGCGCAAGGTTGCACACCGCGCGCTGCCGTTCTTCGACAAGGTCATCGCCTACGATCCCTTCGTCCCCGAGGATGCCTGGGAGGAGGGTGTCGAGCGGGTGCACAGCACCGACGAGCTGCTCGAGCGCTCGAACGTGATCAGCCTGCACGCGCTACTCACCGATGAGACGCGTGACTTCCTGAACCGCGAGACCATCGCGAAGCTGCCCCGCGGCGCGTACGTGATCAATGTCGCGCGCGGTGAACTGATCGACTCGGATGCACTCCTGGACGCGCTCGCGAGCGGTCAGGTGCGGTCAGCGTTCCTCGACGTGCTGCAGGTCGAGCCCGCCGCGGCAGATGATCCGTTCGTCGCGCACCCCAACGTCCAGGTCACGCCTCACTCGGCGTTCCGAAGCGACGCGACCCTCCGCGAGTACTTCATGGTGCCCGCGGAGAACGTCACCCTCGTGCTGCGCGGCGAGAAGCCGCACACGCTCGTGAACTAGGCGTCCGCCTCCCGCGCACGGAGCGCGGTGCGACCCGGCATGCTGTCGGATTGCACCGCGCTCTGTGCGTTCTGGGCGGGATCAGCCCCACGCAAGCACAACGCTCGCCGCCTCCGTGGGCACCGTCACGTCGATGCCGGTGAGCTCCGTGAAGCGCCGGAGCCGATTCGTGATCGTGTTGCGGTGGCAGAACATCTGGGAGGCGGCGGCCTGCACGCTTCCGGTCTCGAGGTAGGCGCGAATCGACTCCTCGATCGCGTCGCGCTCGGCCGCGCTGCACTCCGCGAGCTTCGCTTCAAAGTTGAGCACCAGATCGAAGTGCGTGCCGGTGAGTTGGCTCCGCACGAGCCGCGGCCAGTCCGTGAAGCTGCGCCGCACGCCACCGCGCGCCGGAAGCCCGGCGAGCTCTGACGCGAGCCGCGCGCCCGACCAGACTTCTTCGATGCCCTCCACCGTCACGATTGCCCCGAGTGCGCTGCCACGCAGCTCCTGTAGCGCGGGCCGCGTGTGCCACGCCGTCGCCGTGACGAGCAGCAGCAGGGTCGCGCCCCGGTACGACGAGAGGAGCGCCTCGCGCATGCGCGGATCCCCCGCAAGTGTTTGCCGGAGCTCCGCAGCCTCTGTCCCCTCGGCCGCAAGCACAATCCAGTGCGCCCGCGCGGGCACCCCCAGCGCCGTTGCGATTTCCACGGCACGCTCAGAGCCCGGCTGCTCCTCGGTGTCCACAAGCTCGGACACGAGCGCCCGCTCCAAGAGTTGCCGCTCGTCGCTCAGTAGCTCGCGCTCCGCCAGGTACCCGTCCTGGGCGTGCCGCGCGTACTCATCAACCACCTGCCAGACGTAGTCCGCATGACGCAGCAGCAGCTGTGCGTCCTCCGCAGTGCCCACGGCCACAAGCGCGTTCCAGAGCACAACATAATCGAGCCGGATCGCGGTCATCAGCGCCGCGCGCGAGATACCCGCACGCGCGCGTGAGGTTCCTACGGCGAAGGCCGCGGCTTGAGACTTCGTGCTTCCCGGGTCACGCATTCGTTCGATCAACCCCGCGAAAGAGGAGCGCGCGGCGATGGCGAGCTCGTCGTCGGAGAGCCGCGCCTCCGTGTACTCCCCCACCTCAGCGAGGCGCACGAGAAAGTCGCGCGCCAAACGCTCGAGGTCGAGCAGGTCGAGCAACGCGAACCAGCGCTCCTGGTCGGAAGCAAATGGCCGGCTCGACAGCGGCGAATCGTGGTCCTCGGGCACAGCGATCATCACGCGGCCCCGGCGCCAAATGTGCACATACCCAAAATGATACCGAGATCCAGTGACGTATGCCCCGCGCGCTGTGCAGATGTACCTGGCAAGGTGGAGGAGTACCACGGGCACCCCTGTGCCCGCGCACGGTCACCCATGTTTGAGAGGAACCCCCGATGACTCACTCGCGCTCCGCAGGCCACCTCATTGTCGAGACGCTCGCGAGCCACGGCGTCGAACGCGTCTACTCCGTGCCCGGCGAGAGCTTCCTCGACGTGCTGGACGGGCTCCACGATTCGAACATCACCAACGTGGTCTGCCGCCAGGAGGGTGGCGTCGGCTTCATGGCATTGGCGGAAGGCCGCCTCACCGGCCGCCCCGGCGTGGCGATGGTGACCCGTGGACCGGGCGCCGCCAACTTCTTCATCGCCGCACACTGCGCGTACCAGGATGCCACTCCGCTGGTCTGCTTCATCGGTCTCGTGCCGATCGCCGATCGCCGCCGCGAGTCCTTCCAAGAGTTCAGCATCGACAGCTGGTTCGGCTCGACGGTGAAGCGCGTGCTCACCGTCGAGAACGCCGACCAGGCGGGCGACATTGTGGCCGAGGCGATGCACGTCGCGGTGTCCGGCCGCCCCGGCCCCGTGGTGGTGGGCCTGCCCGAGGACCTGCTTCGCGAGGTCACGGGCGCGGTCGCGCCCGCACCTCGGGCACTCGCTGCTCCCGCGCCCAGCCGCCCTGACCTCGAGGCGCTGCGCGAGCGGATCGCTCAGGCCGAGCGGCCCTTCCTCCTTGCAGGCGGAGACAGCTTCATGGGTGAGACCGGCAAGCAGCTCGCAGACTGGGCTTTGGAGAACCACATTCCTGTTGCGGGTGACTGGCGCAACTACGACGTCGTGCCGAACAACCACCCCGCGTACGTGGGCTGGCCCGGCTACGGGCGTCGCGACAGCATCGTGGATGCCCTGCGCGACGCTGACCTCTTCATCGGTGTTGGCGCGGTGCGCAGCGACGTGATGAGTGAGGGCTACACCGTCGGGTTCGAGACGGAGACCGTGCTCGTCACCACGGACGCGCAGCTGCTGCAGCACGCGGGCCGGGTGGATCAGCTCATCACTGCGACCCCCGCCGGCTTCGTCTCCGAGCTCGGCGCCCTGGGCGACGTGCGCGGCAGCCGCACCGGCGAGCGCGTCGCAGAGCTGCGGGCCAGCCATGAGCGCTTCACCGCGGTGACCGAGCACGCCCCGGTGACCGGCGGCGTCGACCTCGAGCTCGTGTTCGCGGAGCTTGAGCAGCAGCTCGGCGATGATCGCGTAGTGAGCTACGGCGCGGGCAACGCAACGATCTGGGGCCACCGCCAGCTCACGCACAACGTGCCCAACAGCCTCGTCGGCTCGCGCAACGGCGCGATGGGCATGGCCGTTCCGGCGGCCGTCGCCGCGGCTCTCGTCTTCCCCGAGCGCCGCTCCGTTGCCGTTTGCGGCGACGGCGACTTCCTGATGAACGGCCAGGAGGTGGCCACCCTCGTTGCGCAGAACGGGCGGGCCCTCTTCGTTGTGGTCGACAACGGGAAGTACGCAACGATCGTGGAGCACCAGGAACGCTGGTACCCGGGACGCCCGTCCGGCACGGCAATGGCGAACCCTGACTTCGCCGCGTGGATGGAGTCCTTCGGCGGTCGCGGTGCTCGGCTGGACACGAATGAGGGCATCGCCGAGACGGTCGCTGAACTGCTCGCGCACGATGGCCCCGCGCTGCTCCACCTCGTCATCGATCCCGATACCCCGTCCCCGAGCGGCGCAGGCTTCTAAGCCCGCTCCCGCCCGCTGATCTCGTTCGGATCAGCCTCCGTTCACGGCCCGTTCCCGCTTCTGCGGGGGCGGGCCGTGCCGCGTTGTGGCCCCGACACCACGCACCGATCCCCGTGCCTGGGAAGCCACCCCCAGTACGCCCGGACACAGCTGAGAGCGCTGATTTCGCCCCTACGCTGGGAGGCATGAACTGCCCCAGCGACGGAACGACCCTGCTCATGAGCGAGCGGCAGGGAATCGAGATCGACTACTGCCCGGAGTGCCGCGGCATCTGGCTCGATCGGGGTGAGCTCGACAAGATTCTCGACCGCGCGCAGGCCGAAGCGGCTGCGTTCACCGCGCCACCGCAGGCAGCGGCTCCGCCCGCGCCCGCACAGCCGGCCGCAGCCCCGCAGCAGTACTCCGCGCCGCCTCAGCAGTACACCACACCCGTGCCACCGCAGCCTGCGGCGGATCCCCGTCACGGCCAGTACGGCGGCGGCGACTACCGCCAGGATGATCGGCGCCGCGACGGCCGCTCCGGTGACCCGCGCTACGGCGACCCGCGCTACCGCAAGAAGAAGAGCCCGTTCGACTTCCTCGGCGACATCTTCGACTAGCCACCCGCTACTTCGGGCCTCGCGATTTCGCGGGGCCCGTTCTTGTGTGACGTGTGCGCTACTGCGCTGCTCCTGCCGAGCGCGCAATCGAGTCGAGGATCGCGGTGATGCCAGCGCGATAGACGGTGATCCCGTCGATCGCGAGCAGGGCGTCGCGGTGCTCGCTCACGTGCGGGAAGTCGGCGAGGTCCACGGAGCCAAAGGTGCTGATCCACGGGATGGTGCCGTCACGGCTGCTCCCCGTCCGCTCGAGTGCCTCCTGCGCGAGCGCAGCGCTCTGAGCAAGCGTGAAACCAGAAATCGCAGCGTACGCGGTGATCAAGTCAGTGCCCGCAAGCCCCGCCTCCGAGAGCATCTCGAGTAGAAACTCGTCTGAGGCGACATCGCCCGGGCCCACCGGATCCACCATGGCCCATTCCGCGCCGATCGCCGGATGCTCGAGGCTCAGCGCCGCCATCCGCGTCGCGAAGGCTTCGAGCCGAGATCGCCAATCGCCAGCCGCGGCACGCGCATCCGTCGTCGCAGTTGCCGCGAGCCGGTCGAGCGCCGCGCGCGTCAGCTCATCCTTGTTCCGAAAATGACGGTACATCGCGGTTGCATCGACGCCGAGCGCTTCTCCGAGTCGCTTAAACGTGATGCGGGCCTGCGGTTCGTTGCTCGCAAGCTCGAGCACCGCGTCAACGATTGTGCGCTGGTCTAGGCGGCCTCGCTTCATCCGCGCCTCCTCCATGAGTTCGCACTTCGCGCCGTGAATAGGGACCGGCGCACTTCCCCCCAGTCTACTGCGTGTGATCGCGCGACCTCCGCGGGGGCTGCATGCACGAGGTGAAACTGCCGCTCGCGCGCAGCCCCGCAGCGTGGTGAGATAGTGCGGTGACCATTGCCGCACCCACGACAGCCTCCCCGTCCCGCCCGTTCGCCGATGGCGCGCTCACGTGGCGCCTCGCCGCGCTGAGCTTCCGCATCCTGGCACTCGCTCTCGTGCTCACGGGCCTCGTGCGCATCACGGGCGTGTTCACGCCAGATCCCAGTTGGGGCGCACTCCGCTACTACACGGTGCTCAGCAATCTGCTCTGCCTCGTGTGGCTGGGCGCGCTCATCGTGCGCACGCTGCGCGACATCGCGGCGAGCGGCCCGCGTGGACACTCCACGCCGTCTGCGCGGTGGAGCGGCGCCGTGATGATGGCCATCACCGTAACCTTGCTCGTCTACCTGGTGGTGCTGGTTCCGGCGACGTTCCAGCAGGAGGGCGACTACGTGCCGTTCTCGCTGACGGACAACCTGATCCACATCATCACGCCGGCGCTACTCATCCTCGATTGGCTGCTCTTCGTGCCGAAGGGTCGCCTGCGCTGGGTTGACCCGCTACTCTGGGCGCTCATCCCGTACGCGTACCTCGCCTACGCCCTCATCTACGGCGGGCTCGGCGGCGAGTTCTTGCCCGGCCAGAACTACCCCTACCCGTTCCTCGACGTCGCCACCCACGGTGTCGGCGGGGTGGCGCTGTGGATTCTCGCGCTCACGGTCGCGCTCGTGGGGATCGGGTACATCTTCGTTGCGCTCGATCGGGCCATTGGCGGCGCGGTGGGCCGCGTCGCCCGCAGGCGGTAGCCCCGATCCCAAGCTCCCGTCTCAAACTCAGGATCGGGATCCGCTCCGACTATGCCTCGTCGTCGTCCGCGGCGGCGCGCACCGCGTGGCGATCGGCGATGAGCGTGTCACGCACCTTGCGACGAAGCACCTTTCCGATGAGCGACTTCGGCAGCTCCTCCCACACCAGGTAGGTGCTGGGCCGCTTGTACTCGGCGAGCTGCTCGCGGGCGGCGGCACGCGCGGCCTCCTCGTCGAACTGGGCGCCGGGTTCGAGCACCACGGCAACCGTCACCACCTCGGCGCCGCTGCCGCGGGGAACCCCCACGACGGCTGATTCAGCGACCCCGGGCAGGCCGTTCACCACGCGTTCCACCTCGCTCGGCGAGACATTGAAGCCGCCCGTGATGATGAGCTCCTTCTTCCGGTCGACCACGGTGACGAAGCCGTCCTCGTCTTGCACGACCAGGTCGCCGGTGCGCAGCCAGCCGCCATCGAGCAGGGTCGCGGCGGTCTCCTCCGGGCGATTCCAGTAGCCGAGGAACACCTGCGGGCCGCCGATGAGCAGCTCACCCACCTCGCCTTGTGCGACCTGCCGGGTGGGTTCCTCAGGGTCGACAACGCGAATGTCGGTCGAGGGGAACGGAATGCCGATGGCGCCGATGCGCCGCTCATCAGTGAACGGGTTGGCCAGTGCGATGGGGCTCGTCTCGGTGAGCCCGTAGCCCTCGTTCAGCATGCTGCCCGCAAGGTCCTCCCACCGCTTCACAATGGCGGGCGTGAGGGTCATCGCGCCCGAAATGGAGTAGACCACCTGGCTGAGGTCGAGCTTGCCATCGCGGGCAACGCGCGCGAGACGGTCGAACATCGGCGGCACCGCGGGAATGAATGTGGGCGGGAAGCGCTTCGCGGCCTGCGACACGAGCTCCGGGTCAAAGGTGGGAAAGAGCACGGCGCGCGATCCCGTTTCAACCGAGTAGATCACCGAGAGGAGCAGACCGAAGGAGTGGAACATGGGCAGGAGCCCGTAAATGGACCCCTCGCCGCGGGTGAAGTCTGGCATCCACGCCGCGCCCATGCGCGCGTTCGCCCACAGGTTGCCATGCGTGATCATCGCGCCCTTCGGCGCCCCCGTGGTGCCCGAGGTGTACTGCAGGCACGCGACGTCGTCGCGCACTGGGCGCGGGTGCGAGGCCGCGATCCGGGTGGCGCGCTCGAGTCGGGCGAACGGGACCGTTCCCGTCGTCTCGGTGGTGAGGGCGGCACGCGAATTGCGCACCTTCGCGATCGGGAGGCGCAGCGCGGCTCGGGTCGCAAACGGCATTGCGCGCGTCACATCGACGGCGACAATCGTCTCGATCCCGAGCTCCGCGGGCAGCGCCTGCACGGTCGCCACGACCTTCTCCCAGGCAATCACGACGGTGGCGCCGTGGTCGCGGAACTGAGTCTCGAGCTCATCGCGCGTGTAGAGGGGGTTGTGTTCCACCACCACGCCGCCGAGCCGGAGCACCGCATAGAACGCAATCACGTGCTGTGGCGCGTTCGGCATGATGAGCGCCACCCGGTCGCCGGCGCGCACGCCCAGATCGGCAAGCCCCTGTGCCACGCGGGCAACGCGCTCGCCCAAGTCGCGGTAGGTCACCGTGCGGCCGAAGAAACTGATCGCGTCGCGGTCCGCCCACTGCGCGCAGCGCTCGTCGAGCAGGTCAACGAGCGACCCCGTGACGGGCTCAATGTCCACCGGGGTCCCGGGGGCGTAGAAGCGGTTCCAGGCGCGCGTTTCATTCAACTGCATGCCTCAAGGGTAACCCCCTCGGGGGTATGCTTCGCCGCTCGGCGGCGCACGGATCACGGACCCGTCTCGATCGGAATCCGCCTTCGCGTTACTCGAACACGCGTGCGAGGAGGGTTCGACCGGGCCGAAGACTTCCTGATCCACATCGAGTTTTCCCCACACCCTGTGCACAACTCGGTGGATAACTCGCATCTTTGTGCGGAACATTCTGCACAGTCTTGTGGATAACTCGAAGTGAGCTTCGAAATTACATCGATGTCATTCGCGAAGGCGAGGGATCGCGCTCCGCTCGGGCCTTCCGGAGATACACGAAGCGGCCGGGTCGGGGTGCTCCCCCGTCCCGGCCGCTTCGCGATGCCAGTCAGCGCCGCGTCTGGGCTACAGGCCCTTCCCGGTCGGCGAGACGAGAATCTTGACCGCCGTCTCGTTGTGGTTGATCAGCGTGTTGAAGCCCTCATCTACGAGCCCCTCGAGGCCGATTCGGCCGGTGATGAACGGCTTCAGATCGATCTTTCCGGACTCCACGAGCGCGATGGTGTCGGGGTGCGAGTTCACGTACCCGATCGTGCCGCGCACGTCGATCTCCTTCATTACGAGCTTGTGCATGTCGAAGGTGGCCGGCTTCCCCCAGATGGAGATCACCACGATGACGCCCGTCGGGCGCACGGCGTCCATCAGGGTGTCGAAGACGACCTGCACCGAGGTCGCCTCGAATGCGACGTGCGCGCCCTTGCCGTCGGTGAGCTTCTTCACCTCGGCGACCACATCGACCTCGGCCGGGTTGAGCGCAACGTCCGCGACGCCCGCGTCGAGCGCCTTCTGACGGCGCAGCGGTGACAGCTCGGACACGATCACCTTCACGCCAATGGCGTGCAGCACCGCGGCGGTGAGCAGGCCAATGGGGCCGGCGCCACCAACGAGCGCGGTCTGCCCGGCGACCACGCCGGAGCGCTTCACCGCATGGTAGGCGACGGAGAGCGGCTCGATCAGCGCGGCCTCGTCGAGCGCCACGGACGAGTCGATCTTGTGCACCCAGCGGCGCTTCACGACGATGTTCTCCGCGAGACCGCCGCCGCGACCGCCCAGGCCAATGAAGTTCATGTCGGGCGACAGGTGGTAATCGTTCGACTCGGGGCCAGTGTTCACGTCGTCGCGAATGATGTACGGCTCAACCACCACGTGGTCGCCAACCGCGAGATCGGTGACGCCCTCGCCCAGCTCGGACACGACGCCCGAGAACTCGTGGCCGAGGGTCACCGGCGCATCCTCGCCCGAGATCGGGTGCGGGTGACCGTGGGCGGGCACGAAGATCGGGCCATCGAGGTACTCGTGCAGGTCCGTACCGCAGATTCCGGTCCACGCGACATCGATGCGCACGGTGCCCGGCTCGAGGGGCTGCTGCTCGATGTCCTCGATACGAATGTCTTCGCGGCCGTAGTAGCGCGCTGCCTTCATGTTGTTCAACCTCTCAGTGCAAGGTCGCAACCGACACGAAGTCGCCTGGCCTTGTGGGCCGGGCACCTACCGGTCAGTTGCCGGGTGGGTTTTCGCTCAATCGACGAGGCGATCCGCGCTCGATTGATACATCAATCCTACCGCCTGCTACTGTTGACATGTCAACTATGCGAGGAGGCACGCCGTGACCCAGGCCCAGCGGCGCCACACACCCGACGCGGAGCAGCTGCACATCTGGCGTGACTTCATCGAGTCCGCCGAGATCCTCCGCTCGCGCATGGACCGGCGCCTGGCTGCAGAATCCGCGCTCTCCCTCGGCGACTACCGCGTGCTGCTCGCGCTGAGCGAAGCAGAGACGCACACCCTGCGCTCCTCCGAGCTTGCCGATCTCATTGAGTGGGAGCGCAGCAGGCTCTCGCACCACCTCGGCCGCATGGAGAAGCGTGGGCTCATCACACGGAGTCGAGACGAAGCAAGCTCTCGCGGTGTGCAGATCGGCATCACCGCAGCCGGCCAGTCCGCCTTCCGCGCGGCCTCGGCCCGGCACTTGCACGCGGTGAAGGAGCTCTTCGTCGATGCCCTCACCCCCGAGCAGGCGCAGCACGCTGGCGAGATCGCGGCCGCGCTTCGCACCCATCTCCGCCCTGCCGCAAACGAACGTCCGAGTGGCGGACGCCACTTGTCAGCAGACGGATCCAGTGCGAGAATTGAAGTGCAGACCCCCCCGCAGTAGTGCGGATTCGGGGGTCTCGCTGTTTCCGGGCTCACATTTCGCGCGGCCCCCGAAACGGGTCCCGTATCGCGAGGAACTCCTCGTACCAGTGCCACGCAAAAGCATGGCTTGCGTGTTGCTCGATAGCGACAAAGGCGCACCATGCGATGAGGTCCGCGATCTGCACGAGTTGCGACATCGCTGAGTCAGTCATGATCGGATTTTCGATGATTCGGCGGCGATCCAGCTTCAGACCACGGTGAGCGGTGCGATAGCTGAAGTCAGAACCATTCCCGTCCATAAACACGAGTGCGTACTCTGCCCGGTTTGCGAGCTCGTCCTCCCACATATGAATGAGTTCGCGGTACACCTCGACTTTCTCGGCAGCAGTCGGGTTTGGGGCGCATCTGCGGTACACCGCACCAACACTCACACCCTCAAGCGAGGCCACTTCAGCCAGCAATTCGCGTGCTACTTCTTGCCCGAGATCCTTCCAGTAGGTCACCCCTCCGTGCACATGGCGGGAAGGCGGACGGTGCGCGATCCGACCTCGCCCATTGATGTAGTCCGTGGAGTGCAACTCGGTCTCCACGTGGATCCCATACTCACGGTACAAGCGCTTCCGTAGTTCCAGCCATCGCCTCAACACCCGTGGCCAGGAGCTCGGATCAAAATGCATCCACCCGTACACAACAAGTCCGCTCTGTTGATGCCCGGAGTAGTCAACATAAACGAGCCTGGCGAGTGGGTCTGGCATGCCGGTAGAGCATATCCGGAGCCGTAAGTGACGGCGCAAGCCCCGCTGTGAACGAAAACGCCCCGGATCCGCGACTGATCGCAGATCCGGGGCGTTCTCAGGGCCTGCCGGTGAGGTACTAGAAGTCCCAGTCCTCGTCCTCGGTGGCCTCAGCCTTGCCGATCACGTAGGAGGAACCCGAGCCCGAGAAGAAGTCGTGGTTCTCGTCCGCGTTCGGCGAGAGCGACGACAGGATCGCCGGGTTGACGTCGGTCATCTCCTTGGGGAACATCGGCTCGTAGCCGAGGTTCATGAGCGCCTTGTTGGCGTTGTAGTGCAGGAACTTCTTGACGTCCTCGGTGAGCCCCACGGGATCGTAGAGATCCTGCGTGTACTTCACCTCGTTCTCGTACAGCTCGTACATGAGCGAGAAGGTGTAGTCCTTCAGCTCCTGGCGTCGCTCCTCGGTCTCGTTCTCGAGGCCCTTCTGGAACTTGTAGCCGATGTAGTAGCCATGCACGGCCTCGTCACGAATGATCAGACGGATGAGGTCTGCCGTGTTCGTGAGCTTGGCGTGCGCCGACCAGTACATGGGCAGGTAGAAGCCCGAGTAGAAGAGGAACGACTCGAGCAGCGTCGAGGCAATCTTCCGCTTCAGCGGATCGTCACCCTCGTAGTAGTCGACGATGATCTGCGCCTTCTTCTGCAGGTTCACGTTCTCCGTGGACCAGCGGAAGGCGTCGTCGATCTCCTGCGTGGAGCACAGCGTCGAGAAGATCGACGAGTAGCTCTTCGCGTGCACCGACTCCATGAACGCGATGTTCGTGTAGACGGCTTCCTCATGCGGCGTGATCGCGTCGGGGATGAGCGACACGGCACCCACGGTGCCCTGGATCGTGTCGAGCAGCGTGAGGCCCGTGAAGACGCGCATGGTGAGCAGCTTCTCGTCGTCCGTCAGCGTCGCCCACGACTGCACGTCGTTCGACAGCGGCACCTTCTCGGGCAGCCAGAAGTTGTTCACGAGACGGTTCCAGACCTCCAGGTCCTTCTCGTCCTCGATCCGGTTCCAGTTGATCGCCTGGACGGCGTGCCCCAACTTGAAGTTCATCGCGTTCCTCGCGCCTTTCTCAGCCAGCAGTGATCGTGTCGGTGCCAAATTACAGCATGCAGGAGACGCACTCGGTCATGTCGGTGCCCTCGAGCGCAAGCTGGCGCAGACGGATGTAGTAGATCGTCTTGATGCCCTTGCGCCATGCGTAAATCTGCGCCTTGTTGATGTCACGCGTCGTCGCGGTGTCCTTGAAGAACAGCGTGAGCGACAGGCCCTGATCGACGTGCTGCGTTGCCGCGGCGTAGGTGTCGATGATCTTCTCGGCACCGATCTCGTACGCGTCGGTGTAGTACTCGAGGTTCTCGTTCGTCATGAACGGCGCCGGGTAGTACACGCGGCCGAGCTTGCCTTCCTTGCGGATCTCCACCTTCGACGCGATCGGGTGGATCGAGGACGTCGAGTTGTTGATGTAAGAGATCGAGCCGGTGGGCGGCACAGCCTGCAGGTTCTGGTTGTAGATACCGTGCTCCATGACGGAGGCCTTCAGCGCGGTCCAGTCAGCCTGGTTCGGGATCGTGATGCCAGCGTTTGCGAACATCTCGCGCACGCGCTCGGTCTCGGGCTCCCACGCAGCATCCGTGTACTTGTCGAAGAACTCGCCGGACGCGTACTTCGAGTCAGCGAAGCCGCCGAACACCTCGCCACGCTCGATCGCGATCTTGTTCGACGCGGTGAGCGCGTGGAACAGCACGGTGTAGAAGTAGATGTTCGTGAAGTCGATGCCCTCTTCGGAGCCGTAGTGCACGTGCTCGCGCGCCAGGTAGCCGTGCAGGTTCATCTGGCCGAGGCCGATGGCGTGCGACTGCGCGTTGCCGTCCTCAATCGAGCGCACCGACGTGATCGAGCTCATGTCGCTCACCGCGGTGAGCGAGCGGATCGCAAGATCCACAGTTCCCGCGAGATCGCCGCCGTCCATCGCCATCGCGATGTTCATCGAACCGAGGTTGCAAGAGATGTCCTTGCCGATCTCGTTGTAGCTGAGGTCCTCGTTGTACGTGGTCGGGGTATTGACCTGGAGGATCTCGGAGCACAGGTTCGACATGTTGATGCGACCCTTGATCGGGTTCGCCGCGTTCACCGTGTCCTCAAACACGATGTAGGGGTAGCCCGACTCGAACTGCAGCTCAGCGACGGTCTGGAAGAACTGACGCGCGCTGATCTTGGTCTTCTTGATGCGCGCGTCCGCGACCATCTCGGCATACTTCTCGGTAACCGAGATGTCGCCGAAGGGCACGCCGTACACGCGCTCGACGTCGTACGGAGAGAAGAGGTACATGTCCTCGTTCTTCTTCGCGAGTTCGAACGTGATGTCGGGGACCACGACACCGAGCGAGAGCGTCTTAATACGGATCTTCTCGTCCGCGTTCTCACGCTTCGTGTCAAGGAACTTCATGATGTCGGGGTGGTGTGCGTTCAGGTACACCGCACCCGCGCCCTGACGCGCGCCGAGCTGGTTCGCGTAGCTGAAGCTGTCTTCGAGCAGCTTCATGACGGGGATGATGCCCGAAGACTGGTTCTCGATCTTCTTGATCGGGGCGCCGGCCTCACGGATGTTTGAGAGCGAGAGCGCCACGCCACCGCCGCGCTTTGACAGCTGCAGCGACGAGTTGATGCCGCGCGAGATCGACTCCATGTTGTCCTCAACGCGCAGCAGGAAGCAGGAGACGAGCTCGCCGCGCTGTGCCTTGCCGAGGTTCAGGAAGGTGGGGGTTGCCGGCTGGAAGCGGCCCGAGATCATTTCACGCATGAAGCCGCGAGCGAGCTCCTGGTCGCCGCGAGCGAGGCCCAGCGCGACCATGACCACGCGGTCCTCAAAGCGCTCGAGGTAGCGCTTGCCGTCAAACGTCTTGAGCGCGTACGAGGTGAAGAACTTGAATGCGCCGAGGAACGCGGGGAAGCGGAACTTCATCGCGTACGCCTCGTCGGTGAGCTGCTCGACGAACTTCGTGTCGTACTGGTCGAGCAGTTCCTTCTCGTAGTACTCGTTGTCGATCAGGTAGCGCAGGCGCTCCTCGAAGTTGTGGAAGAACACCGTGTTCTGGTTGACGTGCTGCAGGAAGTACTGGCGCGCAGCTTCACGATCCTTGTCGAACTGGATCTTGCCGTCTGCGTCGTACAGGTTGAGCATGGCGTTCAGCGAGTGGTAATCCATGTCGCTGATCTTCGACGACGCGAGCCCGGGCTCCATCACTGTTGCTTCCAAAACTGTTCCAATCCTTCGTGGACAACACTCACGTCGTCCGGGGTGCCAAAGAGTTCGAATCGATAGAGGACCGGCACGTGGCACTTCCGCGCCACGATGTCCCCCGCAAGACCGTAGGCCTCGCCGAAATTAGTGTTTCCCGAGGCAATGACGCCTCGGATCAACTTCCGATTGCGCTCGTCATTGAGGAATCGGATGACCTGCTTCGGAACGGCCCGCGTCGCGGGCCCTCCGCCGTAGGTGGGCAAGAGGAGCACGAACGGCTCCGTGACGACGAGCGGCTCATCCTTCGCGTAGAGCGGGATGCGATGTGCCGGCCGTCCGAGCTTCTCAACGAAACGGTGGGTGTACCCCGAAACGCTCGAGAAATAGACCAAATCCGCCATGGTCATCACCTCTATCCGAAGCGGATTGTGCTGCTGAAACGCCCCCGGCGGAGAAGTCCAAGACTTCGTCCGCCGCGGGCGCTACGCGGGGCTCAGCCTTAGTCGGCGAGGCGGCTTGCGAGCTCCGAAATCTTGTCGGGGCGGAAGCCAGACCAGTGCTCCTCGTCGGTCACCACAACGGGCGCCTGCAGGTACCCGAGCTCCTTCACTGCTTCGAGTGCCGCTTCGTCCTGCGAGAGGTCGAGCACGTTGTACTCAATCCCCTTGCTGTCGAGCGCCCGGTACGTCGCGGTGCACTGCACGCACGACGGCTTGGTGTATACCGTAATGGCCATTTCACGCCCTTCTTCCACAACCGTGAGCCTCACCCCGAGGCACTACATCTAGTGAACCACACCTCGCCCAACCACAACATGATGTAGTTACAGCGATGTAGTTATTCACGAACTTTCCACCGAAATTCTCGCCAGCTTGGGGAGAACTTTCGGCACAGTTCCGCCCCTCTCGCGGGGTTATCCACAGGTCGAGGGGGTGGAAAGAAATTTCCCCACCGCCCCAGCCTCGGCGTGTCGCCTCTTGTGCTGCACACGCGTGCTCGCGGGGCGTGCACAGCCCGCTCATCGCGGGTGCGTACGGCGCCCATCGCCCCGTCTTTTGTGCCTCCATCACAGCGCGATCGGCCACAGCAGCTCCGTCCCATCCGACTGAAACCACCGCAAAACGAGCATGCCGTCAGGAGCCCGCGAGGCACTCTCCGCGTGCGCACCGCGCAGCGTGACACGCAGCCGCTCCCCCGGATGAACCGTCTGTGGAAGCGAGAGCCCCAGCATCCCCCGGCCCGCGAGGGCGAATCGCACCGAAAGAAGCGGCGCCTCGCCCACATGCGCGACCTCAATTACCCCGGAGGCCGAACGCTCCGTCACCTGCCAGGGCACAGACACCGCCGTGGGAACCTGCTCTGCGCGCGTTCGACCCACCGTGGGCCGGAGCCGTGTGGAGAGCCGGAAGGGGTTCATGCGGCGAGGGTACCGCGCACCTCCGACATGTGCGGGGGCGCCCTACACGTGGTGGTACGCGCGCCCCGCCGAGATCTCCTGCGCCCGGTACAGCTGCTCCGCGAGGATGAGCCGAACAAGCTGGTGCGGGAATACAAGCGCGGACAGACTCCACACGAAGTTGGCGCGCTGCCGCACGGCGTCGGTAACGCCATAGGCGCCGCCGATCACCACGACGATCTGGCGCCCGGCGTCGAGTTCCGCGCGCACGCGCCGCGCAAGCTCAGGCGAATCGACGTTGCGCCCGCGCTCATCGAGCAGCACGAGAAAAGCATCGCGGTCGAGCTTCGCGAGGATTCGCTCGGACTCCTCCGCGCGCGCAGCCTCGCCATCGCGCGCGGAGTGCGGCAGCAACTGCCAGCTCACATCGAACGGCTTCCGCAAGCGCTGCTCGTAGCGGCTGATGCCGTCGGCCACCCAGGCCTCGTGCTTCTTCCCGACGGCCAGAATCTTGATACTCATGTGTCGCTCACTCCCGACAGCTCGGTGTTGCCACGCACGCTCGCGCACGCGTGTTCATTCCGCTCAGTCACGCCGCACTCCGGCGAGGTACTCACCGATGCGACCAATCGCCTCCGTGAGTACGGGCACGCTGGGCAACGTCACGAATCGCAGGTGGTCTGGCGTCGGCAGGTTGAAGCCGCGGCCGTTCGTCACGAGCACGCGCGTCGCGCGCAGCAGCTCGATGACAAACGCCTGGTCATCGTCGATCAGGTAACGCACGGGATCGAGCCGGGGGAAGAGGTACATTGCGCCGCCGGGCGCCACACACGTGACCCCCGGGATCTCGGTGAGGAGCCGGTGCGCGGCGTCCCGCTGCTCGCGCAGCCGCCCGCCGGGCGCGCACAGCTCGGCGATCCCAGACCCGTTTTGCGCGGGATCCAGCGCGACGGGGATCGCATGCTGCGCCGGCGCGTTCGCGCACATCCGCATGTTGGCGAGCAGCGTCAGCCCCTCCAGGAAGTCGCGCGCCCGATCCCGATCACCGCTCGTCACCAGCCAGCCCGCGCGATACCCAGCAACCCGCTGCACCTTCGACAGGCCGCTAAAAGTGAGGCAGAGCGTCTCGGTCACGTGCGCGGCGGCGTGCTCGTGCACCGCACCCTCGAACAGAATTCGGTCGTAGATCTCGTCAGCCATGAGCACGAGCCCGTGCCGTTCTGCGAGCGCCGCGAAGCCGCGCACCAGCTCGGCCGAGTACACCGCACCGGTGGGATTGTTCGGATTGATCAGCACGATCCCCTTGGTCGCCGGCGTGATGAGCGCCTCGATCGCGGCGAGGTCGGGCATCCACCCGTTGCTCTCGTCGCACGGGTAGTGCACCGCACGCCCACCGGCGAGGGTCACCTGCGCCGTCCACAGGGGGTAGTCGGGAGCGGGCACGAGAATCTCATCGCCCGTGTCGACGAGCGCCTGCAGCACGAGCGAGATGAGCTCACTCACTCCGTTGCCCAGGAACACATCGTCTGGGCCGATGCCGGCAATTCCAGCCGCGGTGTACGCGGCGGCAACCGCCTCGCGCGCGGGCAGGACGCCGCGAGAATCGGTGTAGCCCTGCGCCACCGGTAGCGCACGCTGCACGGCCTCGACGATCTCGGGCGGCGCATCAAACCCGAATGGCGCCGGGTTGCCGATGTTGAGCTTCAGCACTGCGTGGCCGGCCCGCTCGAGGCGCTCGGCCTCCTGCAGAATCGGACCGCGCACGTCGTAGCGCACACCGGCGAGTTTGCGGGACTGGGTGATCTGGCGCACGGGAAGATCCTACTCTCGCGTTGTTTCTCCGCGGGTGCGCCGCGGCGCCGCTACTGCTGCTGCGAGTAGAGCTCGGCGTACGCGCCCTCCAGGGCGAGCAACTCCTCGTGCGTTCCCGCCTCAAGAATGTGACCGGCGCCCACCACGTAGATGCGGTCGGCGTCGACGACGGTGGAGAGCCGGTGCGCGATCGCGATAGTGGTGCGTCCGCTGCGGGCATCCTCAAGGGCGCGCTGCACCACGCGCTCGTTCACGGTGTCGAGCGCACTCGTCGCCTCGTCGAGCACGAGCACGCGCGGGTTCTTGAGGAGCACACGCGCAATCGCGATGCGCTGCTTCTCGCCACCGGAGAGCCGGTAGCCGCGCTCGCCCACGATCGTCTCGTAGCCATCGGCGAAGCCCGCAATGGTCTCGTGAATGTTCGCGAGCCCGGCGGCGTGCTCAAGCTCCTCCTGGGTCGCATCAGGCTTGGCGTACTTCAGATTCGCCGCGATCGACGCGTGGAAGAGGTAGGGCTCCTGCGTGACGACGCCGATGCGGTCCATGAGCGACTCCTGGGCGAGCGACTTCACGTCGTCACCGCCGTAGCGCACGGTGCCCGAAGAGGCGTCATACAGGCGCGGGATCAAATTGCCGATCGTGGTCTTGCCCGATCCCGATGCGCCAACGAAGGCGACGAACTCGCCGGGTGCCACCTCGAAGGAGATGCGGTCGAGTGTGGGGCGATCGTCTGGGCCAGCGTCCGGGTAGCGGAACGTGACGTCGGAGAACTCGATGCGGCCGGCGCGGCCGGGCTCGTCGGAGGGCTCCTGGGCATTCGGCGCGTCCACGATGGCGGGATCCAAATCGAGATACTCGAAGATGCGCGCAAACAGCGCGCTCGAGGTCTGCAGATCGAGTGCGATCCGCATGAGCGCCATCATCGGGAACAGCAGGCGCGACTGCACCGTCGTGAACGCGACGATCGTGCCCGCCGTGATGCCCGGGTCGAAGCCCGTGCCCTGCGCTTCAGACATCAGCCAGCCCGAGACGAGATAGACAATCGCGGGCACTGCCGAGAGGAACACCTGCACGAGCGCGAAGAAGACCTGACCACTCATCGTCTGCTGTACCTGCAGCGCGATCTGGTTGCGGTTCTCGTCGGCGTAGCGTTCGGTCTCGGCCTTCTGCCGCGAGTAGGTCTTCGCGAGCAGCACACCCGAGACCGACAGCGCCTCCTGCGTAATCGCGGTCATTTCCGAAAGCGATTCCTGGGTGCGGCCCGCGATGCGTGCGCGCACCTGCCCCACGCGGCGCTGCGCGAACACGAGCACGGGCATGAGGAGCAGCGCGACGATCGTGAGCTGCCAGCTGAGCAGGATCATGGCGACCGCAGCGGCGACGACCGTCACGGTGTTGCCGATGATGTTCGACACCGTGTTGGTGAGCACGTTCGCGACGCCGCCGACATCGTTCTGCAACCGCGACTGGATCACGCCGGTCTTCGTGCGTGTGAAGAACCCCAGTTCCATGCGCTGCAGGTGGGAGAACAGCTTCACCCGGAGGTCGCCCATCACGCGGTTGCCCACGCGTGCGGTGAAGTAGGTCTGGATGATGCCAAGGCCCGAGGAGATCACAAACACGACGATCATCGCGATGACGAGCCAGGTGAGCACCGGCATGTTCGGGCCGGATCCGTCGACCGGGAACAGCCCGTCGTCGAACACGCGCTGCGTGATGAGGGGCGGCAGAATCGCGAGCGCCGCCGACACGATCACCAGCGCGATGATGACCGCGAGCGGGCCGCGGTAGGGCTGAAACAGCTCCGCAATGCGTCGCCCAAGATTCGCGACCTTCGGAGCCTGACTGTTCAGCTCACGCTGCCGCTCCATGTCGCCGCCGGAAACGCGGGAGCCACGGCCACCGCCGCCGCCCATGCCACCACCCATGCTCATGTTCGGAGCATAGCGGCGATGCGGCGCTGGGCACAGCTTTCCGTGCGCTGCGGTGGGCGCGGAAAGGCTGCACACACCAAGACGCGAGGTGAGTTCACCGGCGCACGGGATCACCGGCGGCGAGAAGCGCGAAGTCGCGCCGCCGAGGCAGACCCTCCCAGTCGCCCTCAGTGAGACAGGCGAACGCACCAGCAGCTACTGCAGTGTCGAGCCGCTGCGCGAGCGGTGCGTTAGCAAGCCATTCCGCGAGATACCCGGCAACGAACGCATCTCCAGCTCCTACGGTATCGACCGCAGTGATCGGCACAGCTCCGCGGCCGAGGGTCTCTTCGCCGACGTCGGCGTAGCAGCCCCGTTCTCCCAGCTTGATGATGGCTTCCGTCGGCCCGAGGGCGCGAAGACCTCGCGCGAGTTCCTCCGCGGATCCAGGCCCAAGCACAATGGCGGCTTCGTCATCACCCGCGAACGCAATATCTGCGCGAGCGAGGAGACGAGCAAAATGGGGTGCAGCGTCGGCTGAGGTCCACAGCGCTGAACGGTAGTTGAGGTCGATCGACACCGCGACTCCCGCGGCCTTGGCGCGGTCGATGACCGAATCAACGGTTGCGGACGCAGACTCGGAAAGCGCGGACGTGATCCCGGTCAGGTGTACAAGCGCGGCGTCCTCAACGAGGCCGGGTGGCACGTCAGCTGGTGCGAGCCGAGATCCCGAGCCTGCTCGTCGGTAGTACAAGACCCGCGACGTGCCACTCGTAGGGCGCTCCTTCAGCATGAGCCCGGTCGGCGCTTCGGTATCTCGCGCAGCGAGGACTCTCACTCCCTCGGCCCGCAACTCGCGCTCAATCAGCTCTCCCACGCCGTCATCGCCCAGGCGTCCGCACCAGGCTACCGATGCGCCGAGGCGAGCAAGCCCAATCGCGACGTTGGACTCAGCGCCGCCAAAGCCAAATCCGAGTGTGTGCTGGGTGGCTAGCCTCCCCGGCGTCGTTTGGCGCAGGAGGCCCATCGATTCACCAAAAGTGAGTGCGTACCGCTCTTTCTGCAGAAATTCGCCGATCATCGAGCGGCCTCCGGCTCCGACTGGACGAACCTCGCACTGCCGAACCCCGCGTCAACGATGCGGCGGTTCAGGTCTGTCGCTCGCGCAGTCAGCGCGTCCAGGCTGCCCCCGTCGAATGCATCGCGGAGGAGCGGCCCCCCGACACTCACTGCACACGCTCCAGCAGCGAGCCAGACGAGCGCCTCATCCGTGGTGACCCCTCCTGAGGGGATAACTTCCAGGTCTGGGAATGGGCCGCGCAGGTCAGCGAGGTACCCGGATCCAAACCGGGATGCAGGAAACAGTTTCACAGCGGGCGCCCCACGCCGCCAGGCGCTGTGCAGTTCCGTTGGCGTGAGCCCTCCAGGGTAGACGGGCACTCCCGCCGCGAGCGCAACATCGACCACCGAGAGTTCGGTGGTGGGGGTGACCAGGTACGCTGCGCCCGCGGCGAGCGCGCGCTCTGCTTCTTCGGGGTTCGTTACGGTGCCGACGCCAATCGCCGCATCGGACCCGCAACGCTCCACGAGCCCTGCAAGGTAGTCGAGGGTTCCTGGGGTGCTCAGTGTCACCTCGATGTGGGTCACGCCCCCCGCGAGAAGCGCATCAATCACTGGTGCATACTCAGTCGGCGCAGGCGCACGGAGCACAGCAATGACAGGTTGGTTTCGGAGCGCTGACGGCACCGGCAGTCGGTTACTCATCGCCCGAGCCACCCTCCATCGACCGGCAACACAGTGCCATGGATGTACCCGGCGTACGGGGTACAGAGGAATGCAACCGCGCTCGCGATGTCCTCGGGGGTGGCCCACCGCCCGGCGGGGATACGCTCACTGAGCTGCCGGAAACGGTCTGGGTCGGCAATCAACGCCGCGTTCATGTCCGTCTCCACGTACCCGGGAGCTACAGCGTTCACGTTGATACCGCGACCCGCCCACTCGTTGCTCAGCGCCTTCACGAGCTGGGCGACAGCGCCCTTCGAAGCCGCGTAGGCAGGAACACGAAGCCCACCCTGGAAAGAGAGCAGCGAGGCGAGAGCAACAATCTTGCCTGACCCGCGTTCGAGCATCCCGCGCCCAAATCCCTGACACAACTGGAACACGGCAGTTGTGTTCACATCAAGCACGCGCTCAAATTCGGAAAGCGGAAACTCGGCGGCGTCATACCGGCTCTGTACGCCCGCGTTGGTGACCAGAATGTCAGCCGGGCCCGCCGACTCAATCGCGGCAGCGATGGAAACCGCGTCACCGAGGTCAACGGCAATGTGCTTCAAGTGAGTCTCGTGTCGTGCTGCGAGGCCGAGAAGCTCTCGAGGCGGCTCACTGCGCTGCAGAGTAGTCACGCTCGCCCCGCTCTGGATGAGGGCAGCCGCAACGGCCGCACCAATCCCGCGCGACGCTCCGGTGACGACGGCATGCTGTCCGCGAAGGCTCTGATCAAACATTGCGCACCTCCTTCTTCATCGCGGTCAGCGCCGCAGCATTCACCGTGTTGGCAGAGGTGCGGCCGACAACGGCCTCCAAAACGTTCTCCATTGCTCGCCGTTTGAGTTCAGCAAACGATTCTTCGCTGTACCAGGCTGCGTGGGGGCTCAATGCAACCTGATCGAATTCAAGAAGCCGGCTTGTCTGCGGGAGCGGCTCCTCCTCAAACACGTCAAGGCCGGCTCCCGCCACTCTCCCTCCGTCGAGCGCACGAATCAGCGCCGCAGTGTCCAACACCCCACCACGACAGGTGTTCACGAGTTTTACCCCCTGACGCATCTGAGCAAACGCGTTGTCATCGATGATGTGGTGCGTCGCGGGGGTCAACGGCAAGTGCAAGGAGAGCAGTTCCACACTTTCGAGAAGCTCCTCCGCGGAAACCACCGTCGTGCCTGCGGGGCTCGTTGTGCCGGGTGCCCAGCGGGGATCTGTGCCGACGACCTGGAAGCCGAGCGCGCGGGCCTTCCGCGCAGTTGCCTCGCCAATGAGGCCCAGCCCATAGACGCCGAAAGTGGTGGCCGAAAAGCGGTGCAGCGGACGCACCGGCTCGAGGGAGCTCTCACCTCGGCGGAGGCCACGATCCAGCGCACCGAGCCCGCGCAGAAGTCCGAGCGCGTGCGCAATCGCGTGGTCGCTGACATCTTCGGTCCCGTAGTCGGGAACATTGCATACGGCGACGCCGAGGGCCGAGGCGGCATCAAGGTCAATGGTGTCGACGCCAACCCCGTAGCGCCCAACTGCGACAAGCTCCGGCAGCGCCTCCAATACCCGCGCGGTCACAGGGGCGTACTGCGTGAGAAGCGCGGACGCTCCACGCCCAGCTTCGATCACGTCCGACTCGGTCGCACAATCGGCGACAACGAGCTCAACACCGTACCGTTCGGCGACGCTCTGTTCGATCTCGACGTTGCCGTGGTCGCAATCGGTGATCACGACCCGACGATTCTGCTGCTGCACTGAAGCCTCCATCGTTGGGAAATTTGAAACATCATTTCATAAATGACGACTTAAGCCAAACGATTGGTTCACGTGGAAGCTCGAGCACTCACACCCAAGCGGGACACCGCGATGCGGCAGCATGAGATTCCAGGCAGCATGAACTCCGGGCCGCAATGCACGTACCAGCGCAGCCCGCCGGAGCAGATTTCAGGCGAGGCGTCTAGCGAGCGACCGCTTCTGGGGCACCCAGCACCTGCGACACGCGACGCGCAGCGCGCATCACCATCTCCGCGAACTGCAACCGGTCCTCCTCGGACTCAATGCGCGCCGTCGGACCAGCAAGGCTCAGCCCAGCGCACACGGCACCCGAAAAATCGAAGATCGGGGCCGCATATCCACGGATTCCATCACGATTCTCACCGTCATCGATCGCAAAGCCCCGCTCGCGCGTGCGAGCAAGATCCACATGCAACGCTTCAAACGTAGTGAGCGTGCGCGGCGTGCGCGGCACCAACGCCTCCGGCAAGTGCCGCTGGCGGACATCACCAGGCAGCTGAGCAAGAATCGCTTTGCCAATCGCAGTCGCGTACGCAGGAACGGAGTCACCCACCTTACTGAAGATGCGGATGGGCTGCGGACTATCAACCAACTCGATATACACAACATCCTCGCCCGACAGCACACCGAGGTGGGCCGTCTCACCTGATTCTGCAACCAGGTCACGAAGCACTGGGAGCGCAGCCTTGCGCGTATCCAGACGACTCAAGTACTCAGAGCCAAGCTTGGCGGTCAACATGCCGAGCGAGTAGACCCCCAGTTCTTCGTCGAAGTGCAGCAGATTGCGACGCGTCAACGTCAACAGCATGCGCTGAGTGGTTGCCTTACTGAACCCCAGAATTCCCGTGCACTCCGCGAGCGTCACGCCGGGGCGTGGCGCAGAGGCGATGTACTCCAAAATATCCACGGCCTTCTCAAGGCTCTGGGTGCCAGTCACTCGCTCCGAAGACACAAGCCCACCGGTGGAAATAACGCGTTCAGCCATTCGATCTCTGCTCTCTGGTGGCAAGCCACCGCGTCCTCGCGGTTCGGCGCACACCTTCACATCTTACGAACCGGCGGCCGCCGGGTCTCATTCTGTATTGACAATATTTCACCACTTATGGGACAGTGTTTCAAATTTGATTCACAAACGATGACGTTGAATCTCTGTGCAACGTCGCGAAAGGGATTTTCTCATGACCGAGCTCCGCTTCGATCCGCTCGCGCTCGCAGACCTCGCCACCTCGCAGCTCGGCGAGAGCACAAACCCCGCGCGCGTTATCTCGGGCACTCCCGAAGCCAGCGAGCTCGTGCTCCGAGAGGAAGACGGCACCGAGATCGGCGTATGGGAAATCACTCCGGGAAGCTTCCATTCCTCCAAGCACGGGATCTCCGAGTTCATGTACTTCCTGAGCGGCTCCGGCACCATCACCCGTAAGAACGGCGACGCGATCGCGATCTCCCCGGGCGCATTTGTATCGCTCCCCGATGGTTCTGAGGTGATCTGGGACGTGCGTGAGACCACTCGCAAGCTGTACATCATCACGACCACAACGGCGTAAGCCGCCCACCCACCAAGGATCAACGATGAGCCTGAGCACCACTGGGATCCCGACCGTCAGACCGCCAAAGCGGTCAGCGGTTGATCCAGCCCGTATTCCCAAGATCGCGTTGGCGCTCGGCGCCGCCGGCTTCTTCATCATTTTCTTCGCCTGGCCATTGCTTGACGTCGTCCTTCGCAGCGTCAGCGTCGACGGCGTTATGGACTGGGGCAACCCGCAATTCACCTTCGAGCACTACGCGACAATCTTGCAGGATGAGTACCTCCACCTTGTCGAGTGGCGCACCGTCGTTCTGGCAGTGAATTCCACTCTCCTCGCGCTGCTCCTGGGGTTCCCAACCGCCTACTTCATCTCTCGACTCCCCGGTCGCGCCGCAGGCATTGTGCTGCTTCTGATCCTGATTCCATTTCAAGTTTCCATCGTGGTGCGACTGTTCTCGGTCACCTCGATCCTCAGCCCCAATGGACTCCTCAGCCAGATCGGGCAGGCATTTGGCGGAGAGAAGTTCTCGCTTTTGTACACCCAGGGAGGAACGCTCGTTGGCACAGTGATGTACCTGCTCCCCTACATGATCCTGATTCTTTATTCAGGCATGACGAGCATTGATCACAACGTCATCCTCGCGGCGCGGACGCTTGGCGCCTCCGGCGTGCAGATCTTCGTCAAGGTGTTCCTGCCACTCGTCCGCACCTCGATTCTCAGCGGCGCACTGTTGTGCTTTATCCTCGCGCTCAGCTTCTTCATCGTCCCGGCAATTCTGGGCGGCCCACAAGAGCAAACCGTTGCGGTGTACATCCAGCAGCAGATCGACCTGTTCAAGTGGGGTGTCGCCTCAGCGCTCGGAGTCGTACTCCTACTCGCCACTTTGGTGCTGTACATCGCAGTGATTCGAATCGGTGGCGGCTTCCAGGCTCCGGGCATGGGCGCGCAGGCAAAGGGGGTGAGCGCCGAGCAGCGCTTCACTTGGTCGCCAGGAACCTTGGTCACCGGCGCCATCACGCTTGTATCGCTTGCCGTACTCCTCGTTCCCGTGCTGATCGTATTCCCACTCTCAGTCGGTGAGACTCAGACAGTCGTCTTCCCCCCGCGCGGGTTCACTCTCCAGTGGTATGGCGATGTTCTCACCACGACCACGTGGCTCAATCCGATCATGCGGAGCCTGCTCATCGCTACGCTCACGGGCCTCGCCTCTACCGCGCTCGCTCTCTATCTCGCCCGCGTTGTGCAAACGGCAAAGTCTGAACGCACCAAGCTCTTCATTTCGGGGCTCGCATTCGCTCCGATCATCACCCCGGCAATTCTTCTCGCCATCGGCATCTATGCCGTCGAGCTTCGCCTCAAGCTAGCCGGCACTATCCCCGGCCTTGTGTTCGCACACACGCTGGTGTCCTTCCCGCTGGCTTTCGCGATCCTGAACACCTCGCTCGCTTCCCGCGGCCTCGATCTCGAGACCGCAGCGTGGACGATGGGAGCTTCTCGCATCTCCGCGTTCTGGAAGGTCACCGTGCGCGGAATGATTCCAGCGATCCTCTCCGCGTTCGGTCTCGCCTTCGTCACGTCCTGGGACGAGGTGGTCCTCGCGCTCTTCCTGCAGACCGGCCCGGTGAAGACCCTCCCGGTCACCATCTACCAGTACCTCGAGAGCGGCATCGTGCCCACTGTCCCCGCGATCGCAGCACTCCTCACAATCCTCGTGATTGCCGTCATCATCCTTCAGCGCATTATCCAGTCGCGGCGCGCCACAGCGGCTGCAGACAAGAAATGAGAACAGCCATGACCCCCACCCTGGCTCCGCAGACCCCGGGCAACAAGCGCGGCGAGGTCGTCGTCGAACAGGTGAGCTGCGACTTCGGCGGTAACCGCGTACTCCAAGAGACAGATCTCGAGGTCCGAGCTGGTGAGTTCTTCACACTTCTCGGGCCGTCCGGATCCGGAAAGACCACCCTGCTGCGAATCATCGCCGGCCTCATCGATTTCACCTCAGGTAGCGTCTCAATCGACGGCGATGACGTCACCGGGCTTCCCACCCAGCAGCGGGACCTCGGCTTCGTGTTTCAGAACTACGCGCTCTTTCCGCACCTCACGGTCGCCCAGAACATCGCATTCGGCCTCAAGATCCGCAAGGTTCGAGGGGCAGCGCTCGAGAAGCGAGTGTCCGAGATGCTTGAGCTCACGGAGCTGGGCACACTGCGCGACCGGCTGCCGGCTCAACTCTCCGGTGGCCAGCAGCAGCGCGTGGCACTCGGGCGAGCCCTCGCACAGCGCCCACGCGTGCTCTTGCTTGACGAGCCACTCGGCGCGCTGGACCGTCGTCTGCGCCAGGACCTCGGCGCGGAGATTCGAAGGATCCAGCAAGAATCTGAGACCACGGCGATCTATGTGACCCACGACCAGGAAGAGGCCTACATTCTTTCCGATCGCATGGGCGTAATGGAGGCCGGGTACATTCGCCAGGTCGGCGCCCCACGTGAAATCTATAGCGCCCCTGGAAGCGCGTTTGTTGCCAACTTCCTCGGCGAAACGAACAGCTTCGCTGCCAACGTGCTGGACGCCGACTCTCGTATCGCCACAGTGCAGATTGGTGATTTCACGATCCCTGCTCAGCAACCCGCGTCCTCGCAGCTTCGCACGGGAACCGCCTGCACACTGAGCGCACGGCCGGAGCATATCCGTTTGAGCGATACCCCCGCCGAAGCACCAACTGGTTTCGATCCGATTGCACGCGTCTTTGTGACTGATGCGCGCTTCTTCGGTCAGACCATCCGCGTTCGCCTCGCCGATGACTCCGGCAGCTACCTGGTCGACCTCGACAGCAGCGAGGCAATCCCCTCAGTCGGCTCGTCGACAGTGATGAGCGTCCGTCGCGGCAGCGGCGTGCTTCTCCCCGTCAGCTAGCCCAGCCCGTTCAGGGATCCAGCTTGCACGCTTCCGCACCCTCGAAGCCTCCAAAATCGCACCATCGCAGTTCGCAACACCTCATCTCCCTCACTGTGCATCCAAGGAAGGAACGCATATGAACACGACACTGACCCGAGCCACATCGCTCGGCGCACTCGCACTCGCCGGCGCACTTGCACTCACTGCTTGCAGTGGCTCCGGGGAGCCCTCGGGATCCTCATCTGGAGGGGGCGACGCTGCCCTCTCCGGCGAAATTCTCTTCTACGACACCAGCGGCGGAAACGTCTGGGACGGGCTGAACGAGACCGTCTTTGCCGACTTCACCGCTGAGACAGGCGTAGCCGTCGTTGACGACTACAACGAGGCCTCGACCAAGTTCTTCGCCGCGGCGCAGAATGGTGCCGTGGACTGGAGCCTCGTGTTCCTGCCGTCTTTGAGTGACGCTCAGCAAGCCGCCGATGACGGTTACCTCGCAGAACTCGACACGAGCATTGTTCCTGTCGACAAGCTGGTTGAGGGCACCTACTCAAAGACCGGCATCGAAGTAGGGACGTTCGGCATGGTTCTTGCGTGGAACTCGGACACTTGGCCCGACTCTGGCGATCATCCGCAGACCTGGGAAGACCTCTACGACACACAAAAATTCCCCGGCCAGCGATGCCTCTTCAACAACCCGCAATACGGCTGGACGCTCGAGTCCGCCCTGCTCGCAGACGGAGTTGCGGCAGACGAGCTGTATCCGCTCGACACCGAGCGGGCGTTCGCGAAGCTCGACACCATCAAGGACAGCGTCACTTGGTGGTCGAGCGGGGCACAGTCCATAGAGAGCTTTGAGAATGGATCGTGCGATCTCGGCATTCTCTGGGCCAACCGCGCGTTCGTCGCGAAACAGGAGAATGGCTTCCCGATGTCGGTGAGCTGGAACCAGGCAGGGTACGCAAACAGCGTCTGGGCGATCCCTGCTGACGCCCCGAACCCTGAGGCTGCTCAGCATCTCTTGAAGAGCGTGATTGAGAACCGTGAGGGGCAGATCGCCTTCGGCTCACAGGTACCGACCCCGATTCCTGCCGCCACGCAGGGACTCGAGGTGAACGAATTCGCTGCCGAGGCGCAGCCGTTCCTCCCCGTTGGCGAGAACGTAAAGAACGCGATCACGCTGGACGCGGACTACTACAAGGCCAACAACGACGATCTCACCGATCAGTTCAATCGCTGGGTCGCCAAGTAACACATCGTGAGTCCTGGGGTGTTGGCCCAGCACCCCAGGATTTGCACTCTCATCGGAAGGAAACCTCATCGTGAAAATCGTCTGCATCGACGGAGAATGCCAGTACGCAGATATCGTGCGCCGGGACGTGATCGAGCCGCTCAGCGCCGCAGGACACCAACTTGATTGGTTTGAGGAGCGTTTCGCGGACGAGGAAGCCACGATCGCTCGCGCGCAAGGATACGACGCGGTGTACATCATCGCCGATCAGGGACCGCTCCCCGCGCGATTCCTGTCCTCCGTACCTGGACTCAAATTGGTGAGCTTTGTCGGGACTGGCGCCCACCGTTTCGTCGACGTTGCGGAAGCCGAGCAGTTGGGCATCACTGTGACGAATGTGCCTGATTTCGCAAGTCGCAGCGTCGCCGAACATGCCATCGCTCTGATGTTCAGCGTTGCTCGTCGCGTTCCAGAGGGAGACCGGCTCGTACGCGGAGGTGGTTGGGAAAAGAACCAGGGGCTGAAACTGCAGGGCCGCACCCTTGGAGTTGTGGGTACGGGCGCGATCGGACGCGAGGTGATTGCGATGGGAGCCGCCCTCGGCATGAATGTTGTGTTCTGGAACCGAACGGAACGTCCTGAACAGGAAGCATCCCTGCCTGGCCAGCGTGTGTCCCTCGAGGAGCTCTTCCGAAGCAGCGATGTGGTCTCGCTGCACCTCACTCACACGCCTGAGACAGAGGGAATTGTCTCGGCTGAATTGCTTGGCTCGATGCCCAAGAAGTCTGTACTCATCAACACCGCCCGCGATGAAATCGTCGATCGCGACGCGCTTTTCACGCTTCTTCAGTCCGGCCACCTGTTTGGCGCTGGAATCGACGTGTTCGAAAGCGAACCTCCTTCCCTCGACGCGCTCCCACTTGAGGTCGAGAACCTCGTAGTTACCCCGCACATTGGGTTCCATACAGACGAGGCCGATGAAGTGTTCGCGATCGCTGGTCGCAACATCATCGCGTTTGCTGAGGGCGCGCCGACAAACGTCGTCAGCAGCAAGACCCACTAGTTCCGAAAGAAGCTGAAGATTTCCATGGATATTCGCCACGCCACCCACCCTGATGAGCTCGCACGTATGACCGACGACGAGGTGCGTGCCCGCTTCGTGATCGACAATCTGTTCCAGTCCGGACACCTCAACGTGGTGTACAGCCACGAAGACCGAATGGTACTCGGCGGCGCGACCCCGAACCCCGGCGCCTCCCTCACACTTGAAAACTACGCAGCGCTTCGCTCTGAGTACTTCTGCGAGCGTCGCGAGCTCGCTGTCACGGCGCTCGGAGGCCGTGGACGCGTAGTTGTTGACGGTGTCGCCTACCCCCTCGTGAAGCTCGACGCGTTGTACATCGGCCGCGGGGCGCGAGAAGTCTCATTCGAGGCTGACGAAGCGGGTACACGTTTCTTCCTGTCCTCTGCAGTCTCGCACGTCGATCACCCGACCACTCTGATTCCCGCAGCAGAGGCACTCACTACCGAAACCGGCGAACACGAGCATGCGAACGAACGTGTCGTGCGGAAGCACATCCACGACGAGGGGGTACGAAGTAGCCAGCTCGTGCTCGGCATCACCGCGCCGAAGCCCGGAAACGTGTGGAACAGCATGCCCCCGCACACGCATGATCGGCGCACCGAGGTATATGTCTACTTCGACCTGCCTGAATCGGAACGTCTATTCCACTTCATGGGAAAGCCCGGTCATACACGACACGTGGTTCTGAAGGATGGCGATGTTGTCATTTCGCCATCGTGGTCGATGCACTTTGGCGCCGGCACCTCGAACTACTCGTTCCTTTGGGTGATGGCCGGAGAAAACCAGTCGTTCGCCGATATGGATCACGTGACGGTGCCCCAAATCTAGAGATTTCAGTCGCTCACTGAAGCGACGCAACCTTGTGGTCCGAGACCACAAGCGGAGTCGGCACTCGGCTCCGAAACGAATTGCTGCGCCGACTATCTGGCGTCAGTGAGACACACAAACACTCTGAAGGAGTATGAGATGAGCAAGGACGTTGATCTGATCGAACTCAGCAACACCACATGGGATGAGCAGCTTCCCGGCATTCAGCTACGCACCGTGCCCGCGCCCGACGGCAGCGTCTGGAACCTCGTGAAGTACGCGCCTGGCGCGGTCCGTGACGATGTCTGGTGCACCAAGGGGCACCGTGGCTTCGTGTTCGACGGGGAAATGAGCTACGAGTACGAGGATGATGGGTCCTCATTCTCTGTACCCGCGGGGAACGGCTTCATCGTGAACTCGGGCCGCGCACACCGTGGGCACAACTTCTCGAACAGCGAGGTTAGCTTCATGATGATTGACGACGCATAACCGTTCCAAGGAGCAGTGCTGTGGCCCATTCCGCTGTGCAGGGTGGGCCACAGCTGTCCTTTTCGCCGGCGCTTCTCCTAGCCCGCGGCGGGCGCTACGCCCTGCTCCGGGAAGCAGAGCCGATTCACGAGGATGCCGCACCCGATCCCGGCGAGGAGCGGCAGCGCGGCAGCGCCGTCCACCACGAGGATGAGCAGCAGGAATGCCGCAAGCGGGCGACGCCAGCCCACCGTCACCGTTGCCGCCATCGCGATCATGACGGCCGCGGCCGGGTCGAGTGCCGGGAGCAGCGCGGCGCTCGCAGCTCCCGCGGCGGCTCCGATGAAGATGAGCGGGAAGATCTCGCCGCCGCGCCAGCCCGCAGCGAGGCAGAGCACCAGCGCGATCAGCTTCGCCCCGGCGAGCACCCAGAGCTGCCACCACTCGCCGTCGGCGTGCAGCGCGTTCACCTCACCCAGTTCGTGGTGACCCGAGAACCGCACGAGCGGCAAGGCCGCCGCAAGCGCAGCAAACACCGCAGTGCCCACCGCGGTGGCGATCCAGGGCCGGGGTGCCGTCTTCGCGATCCGTTCCGCGGCGGGGAGCAACAGCCGGAAGGCCACGCCGAACACCAGCCCCGCGACGGCGGGGACCACGAGCAACCAGGCCACCCCTGCGCTCGCCTCCGGCAGTGGCACGGCGGTGACCCCTTCGCCTCCGAACACGGTGCGGGCAACGAAGAGGAACACGAAGAACCCCGATACCGCGGCGATCAGCGAAGCGAATCGGCTCGGCGTGAGGCGATCGCCCTCAATCGCAGCCGCGGCGGGTGGGGAGGCGTAGATGCCGCCGAGTGTGCCCGCGGCCCCCGCCTCGGAGATTGCGCGCGCCTCGGCCTCGTCGCGTGCGATGAGGCGCGACACGATCGCCGAGCACTGCGCCACGACGGCGAGCAGCCCGGCCTCGGGCCCGACTGCCCCGCCAAACGCGACCGCGACGATTGCGCTGAGCGCCGTGACCGTGATGGTGCGTCGCGACCGTTGCCAGGGCTGCTCGGTATCGCGCAGCAGCTCGTCCATCGACTCGGTCGGGGCGATGCGCGCGAGCAGGATCAGTAGGGCACCGCCCGCCGCGATCGTCAGCGCAATGCGTGCCGGGCCGACCGCCACGTCACCCCAGATGAGGTGCTGCAGCGCCTGCATGGCCTGAAAGGTGAGGATCGCGATAAGTCCCGCGAAACCGCCCATCAGGATCGCGGTGGCGAGTGGCTTGACGTTTGCGACGAAGCGGGCGCCGCGCGAGGGGGGCCCGGGGAGGTCGGCGGCGTTCACTCGGCCTGCGTCCTTTCGTGCTCGGGGCCCTCAGACTTCTGCCTTTCGGGCGCTGTCTCCGGCGGGTTCACGTGCCCCTGGTCAGCTGCCGCACCCTGCACACGCCCGAGAGTGCGCTGGGCGATCCGCGAGAGCTCTGCGCCAAACAGGCCCAGAAAAACGAGGTCGAACACGAGGATGAGCGACACCAGGGCGCGGGCGAACTGGCCAACCGCGTGAATATCACCGTAGCCGGTGGTCGTCATCGTGGTGAGCGTGAAGTAGAGCGCATCGATACGGGTCTCGATGCCTGAGAACTGCCCCGGCATCTCCCGCGCCACCGTGAAGATGCCGAGCGCACACGCGACCGCCACCACGAGAAGGAGCGCGAGCAGCCTGAAGAGGTTCGAGCCACGCATGAACATACGCACGAGCACTGCCGCGAGGAGCAGCGAGGACCCGACCGCGAGAGTAATGAGCCACCACGCCGTCCCGTCTTGGGCGGAGAGCGGCACCGTCGCGAAGAAGATGAGCAGCGCGAAGACGATGCCCATGGTCGCCATGGCATCGCGCCCCACGCGGCCTGCGGGGCGCGTGGGATCTTGCGGGTTGGCGCGCGGTCTTCTCACCCGACCAGTTTCTCACGCGCGCGCAGCAGGCAACCGGCGGGCCCGCACGCGACTCAGGAGGTGTGAGCGTGTGGCGCGGACCCGCCGGTCGATCGTACAGGCGGCTAAGCGCCAGGGAGCACGGCGGGGCGCACGCGCTGCGTCTGCTCGCCGAGCCCCTCGATCCACATCGTCATCTCGTCGCCGTCAGCAAGGTAGGGGAAGTTCCCCGAGAGGGCCACACCCTTCGGCGTTCCCGTATTCACAATGTCGCCCGGCTCAAGCACCAGGTACTGGCTCAGGTGGTACACGATCTCGTCGACGGGGAAGATCATGTCGGCGGTCGTGGAGTCCTGTCGCGTCTCGCCGTTGACGCGCGAGCCGAGGCGGAGGTTCTGGTAGTCGAGCTCATCAGCGGGCACGAGCACGGGCCCGAGCGGGTTGAAGGTCTCGGAGCACTTTCCCTTCGACCACTGGCCGCCCGAGTGCTCGAGCTGGAAGTCGCGCTCGGACACATCGTTCGAGATCGTAAAGCCGGCGATGTGTGCGCGAGCCTCAGCGGGGCTCGACAGGTAGCGTGCGCGGCGCCCGATCACGATGGCAAGCTCCACCTCCCAGTCCACGGTCTGTGCGGTGGGCGGCAGGAACACCTCGTCGAACGGGCCGACCACGGTGTTCGGAGTCTTCATGAACACCACGGGATTCTCGGGGGGCAGCGAACCCGACTCGGCGGCGTGCGCGGCGTAGTTCATGCCGATGCACACCACCGCCGACGGGCGCGCGATCGGGGCGCCCACGCGGAGCGATGCCGAGTCGGCGAGTTCGCTCAGCTCGCCCGCGGCGAGTGCCGCGCGAGCGCGCTCGATGCCACCGGTCTCGAAGAATGCACCGTCGATGTCTTCGGTGAGGGGGCGGAGGTCGAACACGCGCTCGCCGTCTCGCAGTACGGGCACCTCGTGGCCGGGCTGGCCGAGTCGCATGAGTTCCATCAGGCACCTACCTCTTCACGGCGCGTCAGCGCCTCCGGGTTGAGAATCGCGGGCACGGGGCGGCCTGCGAGGAATTCGACAACGTTCTGTGCGGCGTGCACCGGGAGGTCGGCGAGGGCCTCCGGCGAGTACCACGCCGCGTGCGGCGTGAGCAGCACGCGCTCGTTCGCGCGGAGGCGGCTGTCGGCCGGGAGCGGCTCTGCGGCGAACACATCGAGCGCGGCACCGCCGAGGTGGCCCGACTCGATCGCGTCGGCAAGCGCGTCTTCGTCGATGAGCGGCCCGCGGCACGTGTTCACGACCACCGCGCCCTGGCGCATGCGCGCGATGCTCTGCGCGTTGAGCATGTGTCGGGTCTCGTCGGTGAGCGGCGCGTGCAGCGTCACGATGTCTGCGCCCGAGAGCGCCTCGTCGAGCGTTGCGGGGACCACGCCCGCCGCGCGGGCGGCGTCTGCGTCGAGGAACGGATCGGAGACGAGCACGCGGAAACCCATCGCGATGAGCGAGGACGCGACCATGCGCCCGATGCGGCCATAGCCAATCACGCTAACGGTGCTCGCGGAGGGACGGATCGACATGGGCTGCGCGTCGACGGCGGCCCAGCGCCCCGCGCGGACGGCGGCGTCGTAGCCGGCGAGACCGCGCGCCTGCGCGAGGATCATCGCGAGCGTGTGGGTCGCCACCTCTTCCACGCAGTACGTGGGGGTGTTCGCGACGGCGATGCCGCGTTCCGTTGCCGCGGCGAGGTCGACCATGTCCACGCCGATGCCGAGTCGGCTGATGATGCGGAGGTTCGGCATACCGTCCATCACCTCGGCTGTGATCGGCGCCCACTGCACGACCAGCGCGGTCGCATCCTTGCCCGCAGCGATGAGCTGTTCGGGATCGCGGGTCTGGGCGGCCTGGGCGGTGAGGCCGGCCGCGGCCAGCGTGTCCCGGGCGGCGGTGCCGGGGAGATCGCTGTCCGTAAGGAGTACGAGATCAGAGTTCATGAATCGAATGCTATAGCATCTAGCAAACTACCGCCACCCCGATGCGGAGGGGCGAGAAATGCTATAGCGTCTTGAGTATGACTCTCCGATACGCACTCATCACCGGGGCGAGCTCGGGCATCGGCACCGCCGCCGCACTCGCTCTCGCCGCCGACGGAAACGCCGTCTGGCTCACGTACACGGGCGGCGAGGCGGCAGCCCGTGAGGCCGCCGACGCATGCATCGCAGCCGGCGCACCCGAGGCCCACGTGTCGCGCCTGGACCTGCGCGATCCCGCATCGATCGAGGCCCTCGTCGCCGAGGTCGAGGCCCGCTGGGGCAAGCTCCACGTGCTCATCAATAACGGCGGAGTGTGCCCCTACCGCGCCTTCGACGACATCACGATCGATGAGTGGGACGCCGTCATGGAGACCAACGGTCGCGGCACCTTCCTCCTCACTCGCGCAGCCCTTCCCCTGTTGCGCGCGGCAGCGGGCACCCCCGAGGCGCCGATTGACCGCTCGGTGGTCAACCTCTCCTCGATTGCGGGCCAGCAGGGCGCGCTCAAGACCGGCATGCACTACGCCGCGAGCAAGGGCGCCATCCTTGCGCTGACCCGATCCTTCGCGCGCGGCCTCGCCGCCGAGGGTATTCGCGTCAACGCGGTCACCCCGGGCCCCGTGGTCTCCGCAATCACCGACCACCTCCAGGGCCCAGCGCGCGACGCACTCACCTCCTCAATCCCCCTCGGCGACTTTGGGCAGCCGGACGACGTGGCATGGATCATCGCCGCGCTCGCCTCGCCGAAGGCCGCGTTCACCACGGGCGCCACCTACGACGTCAACGGCGGCGTTCGAATCGATTGATTGGGATCCGGGAGCCCACTCCCGGCCACCCGTCTCCCCCACTTCCCGATTGCGAAGGAGCACTCATGCCCGTTCCCAGCCAGACCGCGCTCGCCACGGTCACCGCCCAGGTTGACGCGTTCAACGACCACGACCTCGACACGTTCGTCGGCACCTACGCGAAGGACGCGGTGATCACCGGGGTCGGCCCCGAGCCGATCGTCGGCCGCGACGCGATCCGCGCGTTCTATGCGCCTCGCCTCGAGAACCCCGAGCTCAGCTGCGTCATCGACACGACGGTGCTCTTCGGTGAGCGCTGGGTGGTGGCTCAGGAGCGCGTCATCAACGCGGGTGTCGCGACCGAGACGATCGCCACGTTCGACGTCGTGGACGGCCTGATCTCGCGCGCCTCCATGCTCAAGGCATAGCGCTTCACACACGCGAACGCCCTCCGATCCTGAGCGGGATCGGAGGGCGTTCGTGTGTGGAATCGCGCTACGGGGTGAGCCCGTACGCCTCGAGCAGTGCCGCATCGGTCTGCGGTCGCCCAAAAGACGCCGTCCACGCGCCGTCGACGGCGATCGACTGGCCGCTCAGGTAGGGCGCCTCATCGCCGAGCAGGAACGCGGTCACCGCGGCGACCTCTTCGGCGCGCGCAATGCGGCGCATGGGCGGCCCCTCGGCCAGCCCCCGCTCCTCCGCCTCGGGGTCCGCGGCACGTGCGATCTGTGCCTCGAGGTGGGGCGTGCGCACGCCGCCCGGGGCAACCGTGTTGGCCCGGATCCCGAGCGGCCCGTAGCTCACGGCGATGCTGCGGCTCAGCGCGTCGATGCCGCCCTTCGTGAACTCGTAGGCCGCGTGGTCGGCAAACGCCGAGCGGCCGTGCACGGAGCCGATGTTGACGATCGAGCCGCCCGAACGCTGCGCGGTGAACGCCTCGACGGCGGCTGTCGCGCCCCACAGGTAGCCGAGCCCGTTGATGTCGATCACCTCGCGCACGGTGGCCTCGTCGAGGTGGTGCAGCGGCGTGGTCTTCGTAATCCCGGCGTTGTTCACCCAGCCGCCCAACGGCGCGAGTTCGCGTGCGCGCGCCGCCGCGGCCTCGTGCGCACTGCGCTCGCGCGAGTCACCGAGCACCACGTCCGCGCAGATGCCCGCCTCGAGGGTGCCGGATCCGGGGCTGCGCTCGAGACCGACCACCAGCCAGCCGTCGGCCGTCAGTCGCTCAGCGATCGCGCGGCCGATGCCCTTGCCGCTGCCGGTCACGACGGCGCTGCGCGGCTCAGTGCTGCGCGGTGCGGGGAGGGTGGGGGTCATGCGAAGCTCCTCGGTGAGGTCTGCGGGTGGGTGGGGTGGATGACTGCGGTGCCTGCGGCCGAGCCTACGCCCCGAAGGCGAAGTGCTCGGGGCGCAGCGCGAAGCCCAGCCCGGGTGACGCGGGCGGTGTTGCACGCCCCTGGGCGAACGTCGGGCCGCCCGTGGTGAGCAGCGGTGACGGATCGTACGGGTTGCCCTCCGGGCGACGGTTGAAGGTCTCGACGCCGGCGCCCAAGTGCACACTGATCTCGGGGTACACGTGACAGGAGACCGGCACGCCGCGCTCGGCACACCAGTCGCGCAGCTCACGCGCCGGGGTGAGGCCCCCCACAGCCACCACGTCGATGCGCAGCACGTCAACCGCGTCGCCCGTGACGAGCGCGCGGAGCACCTCCGGGTCGGTCACCTCGTCTCCCACGGACACCGTGAGCCCGGTCTCGCGGCGAATACGCGCGCAGCCCGCAACGTCTTCGGGCAGCAGCGGGTCCTCGAGCCAGGCCAGCTCAATGTCACCCCAGGCGCGGATCTCGGCGAGCGCAGCGTCCGCGTCGCGCCAGCCGAAACCAATGTCGACCACGAGGCCGCAGTTCGCGGGGAGTTCACGGTTGAGCGTGCGAATCAGCTCGCCCATGTAGGTAGGGTCGGCAGCACGCGAGATCTTCACGAGCGGCCAGCCCTCGGCAGCCTGCGACACGACCTCCTCAACCACCTCGGCGATAGGCCGCTCGGGGGTGGGGTAGGCGGCCACGAGCATGGTGTCGCGGGGCGCCGCATCCGCGCCGAGCAGCTCACACACGGGCACGCCGCGGCGCTGCGCGGCGACATCCCAGAGCGCAACATCGACGAGGCCGATCGCCCGGCGCACGAGGCCCACGCGCCCCACGATCGCGGAGCCGCGCAGCATGCGATCCCACACCGCTTCGGGATCCGAGCTGTCGGAACCGAGCGCGTGCGGCGCGACGAGGCGATCCACAATCTCAGTCATGGGTGCCTCGCGACTCAGGCAGTACGCGGAGCCGACGAGGCCATCACCGGTTTCGAGGCGCACCCCCGCGTACTCGCGACGCGTCACCGTCATCGCCCCGAGGTGGAGCGGGGCGGGGAGCGGCAGCACCGCGTTGGCGGTGCGCACCGCGGTCACGTGGCGTGCAGGCGTCTCGCTCACGGCGTCGGCTTCTTTGCGAGGGGCACGCCGTAGTCGATCATGAAGCCGCCGTCGACGTACAGCGTCTGGCCGTTCATGTACGAGGCCTGCTCGGACACGAGGAAGCTCACGGCGTTCGCGATTTCGCTCGCCTGCGCGAGGCGCTTCGCAGGAATGCGGCTGAGGATCGTGTCGAGGCTCAGGGTGCCCGCCTCGACTCCCTGACGGAAGACGCCGGTGTCGACGTAGCCCGGGGCCACCGCGTTCACGCGCACGCCGAGCGCCGCCCACTCGGCTCCCGCCGTGGAGGTGAGGCCGATCACCGCGGCCTTCGTGGTCGAGTAGGGAGCACGGCCAGCCGAGCCGCGTGCCGAGACGGAGGAGATGTTAACGATCCGGCCGCCGGTCTCCTGGCCGAGCATCTGTCGTCCCGCGGCCTGCAGTGCATTGAAGACGCCGTGCAGGTTGACGTTCACCACGGCCTCCCACTCGCCCCAGCTGAGATCCTCGATGCCGCGGTGGCGCTGGATCCCCGCGTTGTTCACGAGCACATCGATGCCCCCGAACTCGGCCGCGATCTCGCCGAAAACGCGCGCGACGGCGGCGTGATCGGTGACGTTCAGCTCGCGCCACAGCGTCGGGGCAGTCGGTGCAGCATCGCCCTCGGGCAGCGGCTCCGCCGTGAGGCCGGGCACCATGTCGCAGGCGATCACCGTGTAGCCGTCGGCGACGAGGCGGCGCCCGATCTCCCAGCCGATCCCGCCGGAGCCACCGGTGACGATGGCAACGGGCGCGCGGCCCGCCGGGGCGGTGTGGAGTGCGGGGGAAGCGGACGGCTGCGTCATGATGCCCTTTCGAGGTGGTGGTGCGGTGATGCGAACAACGGTGGTGCGAGAACGTGGAGCGGGGCGGCTAGCGCCCGGGCTGGCCGAGCAGATCGGCCACGAGCGCGGCGGCGTGCTCCTCGAGCCGGTCGAGGGAGCCGGCGCGCAGCGGTGTCTGCCACGCCTGGTAGGCGCCGCGATCGTACGCGTCCTGCGTGGGCAGGTAGACGAAGCCGGGGCCGTTCGTGAGGTTCGCGACGAGGATCGGGGTGTCCGGGAAGCGGGCGCGGAGTGTGGTCTGCAGGCGCGAGTATGCCTCGCCGGGGTGCGCGACGAACACGGCGTCGCCGAGCCGCCAGGCCCACACGGGGTGCTGCACGGTGGAGCCGGTGATGTATCCGTCGCGCAGGTTGCGTGCCCGGCCGAGCCGTTCTTCGCGGCTGCGGGGGTCGATGTCGGCCCAGCTCTCGGCGAGTTCGTCGAGGCTGGGCAGGTCGACGAGCTCAAGCTCGGCCGCGGCCGTCACGCCGGTGATCTCCTCGCCGCCCGTCGCGGGCGCGGGCGCCCACACGGCGAGCGGTGCACCCGACTCGACGATGCCGCCGAGCTCGAGCTCGGCGCCGGGAACGGGGAGCGAGTCGAGCGCGGCGAGCACCGCGTGGCCGAGCGATCGCCCGTGGCGGTCGGCAACATCCAGGTCGCCCGTGTACTGCTCGCGGGGGGCGAGCTCACCCGAGGCGCCCTGCAGGAAGAGCACGGGAGCACCGGTCGCCTCCGCAACGAGGGCGCGCATGCCGCCAACGTAGTCGGGCGAGACGAGCCGGTTCTGCCACGAGAGGGTGGTGGGATGGCACGCGTAGTTCACGATCGTGCCGAGCACGTCGCCGCTCGTCGCGGTGATCCGGCCAATAAGCACGGTGTCGTCCGCGGTCTCCTCGGGGTTGTAGCCGACGAGTGCGCGGCCGTCGACGTCGAGCTCGCGGTTCGCGGCGAGCCCGCAGCGTCCCGTCGCCCACTCAATTCGGCCGGGGGCGGCATTCGCGATGGCCTCGCGTGCCGCCGCGATTGCGGCACCGGCGAGCGCCTCGAGGTAGCCCGGGATCAGCTCGCCGCCGTCGAGGTGCGCGTCTGCCGCGCAGAGCACGGGGCCGGCGTGCGTGTGTGAGAGCGAGAGCGTGAGCGCGTCGGCGGGGAGGCCGAGCTCGGCGAGCACGCGTCCGCGCACGCCCCACTCGTCGGCCACTCGGCGCCACCAGGTGCCGTCCGCGGTGATGAGCACGCGCGGCGCGGCGGCGCCCGCACTCGGCACGATCGCCAGTGCCGTGAGCGTCATCTCGCGGTGGGCGCCCTCGGCGCGCTCCCAGTCAGCGGGGCCCCAGTTCTTCGCCCGAATGCCGGTGGGCGGCGTGATGTCGCGCGTCGCGATGCCGAGGCCCGCGCTGGTGCGCGGCACCCGCAGGCGATCCCCCAGCTGGGTGCGGCGCTCGTGCGTGGACTCACTCATGCTGCCGCCTCCGTCTGCAGTGCCGCCGCGAGCCTCGCGGCTTCCTTCCGCCGTTCACGCTCGACCGTGGGGTCGGCGACGGGGATCGCCGCCATGAGCGAGCGGGTGTAGGCGTGCTGCGGATTCGCGAACAGCTCATCGCGGCTCGCCTGCTCAACAATCGTGCCACGGCGCATCACGGCGACCGTGCTCGACATGTAGCGGATCACGGCGAGGTCGTGGCTAATAAAGAGGTACGTGAGCCCCAACCGGGCCTGCAGATCCCGGAGCAGGTTGAGCACCTGCGCCTGGATCGACACGTCAAGCGCAGACACCGATTCGTCAAGCACCATGAACTCGGGGTCAAGCACCAGCGAGCGGGCAATCGCCACGCGCTGGCACTGGCCGCCCGACATCGTGCCGGGCAGGCGGTCGTTGAACCCCTGGCCGAGGCCCACGAGCTCAAGCGTCTCGGCGACCTTCTCGCGGCGTTCCTGCGGCGAGCCGATGCCGTGCGCTTCGAGCGGCGAGGCAACGATCTGCGCCACCGTCTGGCGGCGGTTGAGCGCCGAGAACGGATCCTGGAACACCATCTGCATGTCGCGCCGGGCCGTGCGCAGTTCCTTGCCGCGGAGGGCATGCACGTCGCGGCCGCCGATCGTTACGGTGCCCGAGTCGACATCCTGCAGCGCGAGCACCGCGCGCGACACCGTCGACTTGCCACTCCCCGACTCACCGACGAGGCCGAAGGTCTCGCCGCGACGAATATCGAACGAGACGTCGTTGATGGCGGTGACTGACTCGCCGCCGCCCAGGTGGAACGTCTTCTTCAGGTTCCGCACGCTGACGAGCACCTCGCCGCGGCCCGCGACCTCAGCCTGCGCCGCGAGCTGCCGGGGCGCAACGCCCTCCGCCGCAAGAATGTCGGCGCTCGTGGGAATCGGCCTGTTCACGTCGACGGTGAGGTCGACGACCGCGCCGAGCAGCGAGCGCGAGTAGTCGTGCTGCGGGTTCGCGTAGAGCTCGGGCGCGGGCGCCGACTCAATGATCCGCCCGTGTCGCATGACGTGGATCTGCTCGCAGAAGCCCGCGGCAACACCCAGGTCGTGCGTGATGAGGATCACGGCGGTGCCGTGCTCCTCGGCGAGCTTGTCGAGCAGGTCGATGATGCGCGCCTGCGTGGTCACGTCGAGCGCCGTCGTCGGCTCATCGGCGATGAGCACCTCCGGGTTGCCCGACATCGCCATCGCGATCATCACGCGCTGGCGCATGCCGCCCGAGAACTCGTGCGGGTACTGGCTCATGCGCTGCTCAGGGAACGGCACGCCCACCTCGGTGAGCAGCTCGATGCCGCGCGCGTGCGCCGCACGCTTGCTTACCGGGCTGTGCAAGCGGATCGCCTCGATCAGCTGTGCGCCGATGGTCATGACCGGGTTGAGCGAGCTCATCGGGTCCTGGTAGACCATCGCGACCCGGCCGCCGCGCAGCTTCTCCATCTGGCGCTGGCTGAGCCCCGTGAGCTCGGTGTCACCCAATCGGATGCTGCCGCCCAGCTGGGCGCCGTCGGTGAGGCGCATGATGGAGAGGGCGGTGAGCGACTTGCCGGATCCCGACTCGCCCACGATCCCAATCTTCTCGCCGCGGCGCAGCTGGAAGCTGATGCCCTTGACGGGCTGCGCCTCGCCGTAGCTCACCGTGAGGTCAGTGACCTTGAGAACGGGGGCGTCGGGGGATGCTGCGTTCGTCATCACTTCCGTCCCTTCGATTGCGCGGTCTCACCCAGCTGGTCCGCCAGCAGGTTGAGCATCCAGATAGTGATGAAGATGAACAGGGCGGGGAAGAGCACGTAGCCGGTCGACTGGTACATCTTCTGATACCCCTGCTGCACGAGCGTGCCCCAGGTGGCCTCGGGCGGCTGGATCCCCAGTCCGACGAAGCTCATCGACGCCTCGAGGAGGAGCGCGTTGGCCGCGTTGATCGCAGCCTGCACCGTGATCGGTCCCGCCACATTCGGCAGCACCTCGCGAGTGAGGAGGCGCCCCTTCGACGCACCATACGAGACGGCGGCAGTGAAGTAGTCGGCCTGAATCTCGCCCAGCACCGAGGAGCGCACGAGGCGGGCCGTGGTGGGAGTGAGCAGCACGCCGATAATCAGGGCGAGCTTCACCGGGGTCGCGCCGAACGCCGAAATGAACACGAGGGCGAAGAGCATCTGCGGGATCGCCATGACCGTGTCGGCGAGGCGCATGAGCACCTCGTCGAGCCAGCCGCGCAGGAAGGCGGCGGCCATGCCCCAGATCGTGCCGATGACCATGGCCACCGCGGTGGCGCCGAGCACGATGAAGAGTGTCAGCTGTCCGCCGTGCAACACACGGCTGAGCAGGTCGCGGCCCAGCTCGTCGGTGCCGAACCAGTGCGCCGCGCTCATGCCGGCGAAGCGGTCGGACGACTGCGCAGTCGGGTCGTACGGGGCGACGAGCGGTGCGGCGATGCACGCGAGGGCGATCACGCCGAGCACGCCGACGGCCACCCACGTCTGCCACGGCGTGCGGCGCAGCGCACCGCCCCGGCGCATGATGGGCAGGAGGAGCTTCTGGGTGGTGAGATTAGCCACGGTTCTTCCCCACTCGCAGGCGCGGATCCAGGACCCCATACAGGAGGTCGACGATCAGCGAGGTCAAGATAAACATTGCGCTGATGAGGAGCACGACCGACTGCAGCACGGCGTAGTCGCGCTTGAACACGGAGTCGATGGCCAGCGAGCCGAGCCCGGGGATGCCGAACACGTACTCGATGATCACCACGCCGCCGAGCGTGTAGCCGACGATCAGGCCGAGCATGGTGAGCCCCGGGATGAGCGCGTTGCGGAGCGCGTGCCCCACGACGACGCCCGCCCGGTCCACGCCCTTGCCGCGCGCGGTGCGAATGAAGGGCGCGGCAAGCGTTTCGATCATCGAGGCGCGGAGGAAGCGGATGAGCAGCGGCGCGGAGGCGAGCGCGAGCGTCACCGAGGGGAGGATCATCCCCACGATGTTGAGCGCCGGGTCCTCCGAGAAGGGCACGTAGCCGCGCGCCGGCAGCCAGCGCAGCGTCACCGCGAACACGACGATGAGCACGATGCCGATCAAGAACTGCGGCAGCGCCATTCCGGCTGTTGAGATTGCGGTGAGCACGCGGTCGAGCCAGCCGAGCGGCTTGAGGGACGCAAACACTGCGGTGGGCACGGCGATCACGAGCGCGAGGAGCACCGCGTTCACGGTGAGCTCGAGCGTGGCGGGAAGCCGCTGCGCGATGAGCTCGTTCACGGAGAACTGGTTGAAGTAGGACTGACCGAAGTCGCCGCGGAACATGCCGCCCACCCAGTTCAGGTACTGCTGCCAGATCGGGGCGTCGAGCCCCGCTTCGGCGCGAAGCCGCTCGATCATCTCCGCGTCGACTCCGGGGGTGGAGCCGAGGCGGGTGATCACCGGGTCGCCCGGCAGCAGCCGGAGGACGATGAAGACGAGGAGCGAGGTGGCGATCAGCATCACGATGCTGATCGCCACCCGCCGAAGGATGAATCTGGTCACGTTATCCCTTGAAGCCGGCGTTCTCGAGGTGGAGCTGGCCGCCGCCCTCGACCCACACGCCGTCAAGCGAGCTGTTGGTCGCGGTCACCACGGTGGCCTGGATCGGAACGATGAGCGGCACCTCGCGGTTGATGATGCTCTGCACCTCGCCCCACTTGGTCTTGCGGGCGGCCTCGTCGGGCTCGCCGACTGCCGCGTCAAACGCGCTCTCGAAGTCGTCGTTCGACCAGTTGCACTCGCAGCGGCCCTCACGGTAGAAGTTCAGCGAGTAGGCGGGCTCCGGCGGCGTCGACTGGAAGTTCGGCACGATCGTCGCGGGGTAGTTCTTGCCCGCGGGGTAGAACTTCTCGACCCACGTTCCGATGTCGTTGTTCTCGATCTTCAGCGTGATGCCGATTTCCTTCAGGCTGGCCTGCAGAATCTCGGCGCTCGTGTTCCACTCGGGGTACTGGCCGGCCACGCCCCACCAGGTGAGCGTCGTGCCCTCGGTCACGCCCGCGGCGGCGAAGAGCTCCTTCGCCTTGTCGAGGTCGTAGCTGTAGTCGGCGAGCTTGCCGCCGTACCAGGGGTTGTTCTCGCCCAGCGCGTTGTTCGTGGGCGCGAGATGGCCCTGATCCGCGTACGCGGCCTCGAGGATCGCGTCGCGGTCGATCGCGTAGGCGAGCGCCTGGCGTGCGCGCACGTCGTTGAAGGGCGCGGAGGTGGTGTCCATCTCCCAGCTCGGCCACTGGCTCGGGTTCTCCGGGCGCACGAGCTCGATCGCGCTGTCCCCCTCGAACTGTGCGACATCGCCCTGCGGCACCGACCACAGCACGTCGATGTCGCCGGAGCGCAGGCCGGTCACGGCCGCGGTCGACTCGGCGGCCTTCTCGATAGTGATCGTCTCGAGCGCGGGCGCGTCACCGAAGTAATCGTCGTTGCGCACGAGCGTGACGGAGTTGTCGGGCGTGAACGCCTTCACCGTGTACGGCCCGGTGCCGATCGGCTCCTTGTCGATCTGGTCGAGCGAGTCCATATCCATCACCTTGACCCACACGATGCCCGCGGGGAAGGTTGCGGTGGGGGCGTCGAGCTGGAACTCGACGGTGCGCTCGTCGACGGCCTTCACGCTCGTGATGGCCTCGATCTTCGTCTTCTCCTGCGTGGAGGTCTCGGGTGCGAGGTAGTACTCAAACGACGCGACGACATCGTCGGCGGTGAGCGCCTTGCCGTTCGAGAAGGTGACGCCGTCGCGCAGCGTGAAGGTCCAGGTCTTCTGGTCGTCGCTGACCTTCCACTCCTCGGCCAGGTCGCCCTCGATTTCGCCGCTCTCGCTCGTCTCGGTGAGCCCGTTCCACAGCAGCGGGAAGAGCACTTCCTCCCACGCAAAGGTGCGGATCGCGGGGTTCAGCTGCGGGATACCCTGCGCCGCAGCAACCGTGATCTTCGTGGGGGCGTCGCCGCCTCCCGAGCCTGAACCGAGCGTGCCGCCGCCAGTGCCGGCACAGGAGGTCAGGGTAAACAGGGTGGCGAGGGCCAGGGCGCCCGTCGCGAGCTTCTTTCGCAACAACATTGTTCCTCCAAGATGATGGCCGGCACTCAACTGCATGCCTTCGCTATAGTATCTAGCATAAGCGCTCCGGTGTCTATCTGCGGCCACATTCCGCGAGCCGAGGGAGACGACACCGGCACTCCGCCGGCGGCGGAGTGAGCACGGAATGAACACCCCAGCAGCGCGGGATCGCGGGGCGCCGCACCGCTTCTCGCCGACCGCCGCTCCCGAGCGCGCCCCGCGAACCGCGCCGCGCATGCCGCCCTCTCCACGGACGGTCTACGCCCTCAGCGTGACGCCGGAGCACCCTCCGCCGCGCGCACGCGGGCCACGTCGGCGGCAGAGACGACGGCGAGTGCGCCATCGCCCGCATCGTCCGCTGCGCGAGTGATCACCAGCCCGCCGTCCGGCAGCTCGGCGAGGGCGCTCGGCCGCGCACCGGGTACGCGAATCGCGCCCACCGCACGCCCATCACGGAGCCGCAGCACCGCACCGCCGCCCCACATCGCGCTCCACAGGGCACCACTGTCGTCGACGATCAGGCCGTCGGGCAGCACGCTACTGTCCGCGCCGGGCACGGGGAATCGGCCGAGCGGCTCACCGTGCGCGGAGTAGCGACGGATCTCGCCGCCAAGGGTGTCCGTGACGTACGTCTCGCCACCGTCCGGGCGCCAGCCGATCCCGTTCCAACAGGCGACCGGCGCGTCGAGCGCGTCCACCTCGCCGCCCGCGGCGCGATAGAGCACGCCGGCTGGGGGATCCCCCGCACGCAGATTCATCGTGCCGAACCACACCGCACCGTCGGCCGCCACCGCCCCATCGTTGATGCGCACCGGCACTTCGGCCGCGGGCAACGCGCACGCGAGCTGCAACTCGCCGCTCACCCAGTCGAAGCGGTACAGGCCATCCGGCAGGCCCACGGTCACGATTCCGTCGGCGTGAGCGTCGGGCGCGACGAAGCCGGGCTCGCCGAGCAGCTCCCGCGACTCGTAGGCCGCGCGATCGTGCAGCCGCGCAATCGGCACGCGCCAGAGCTGCTGCGCCGTGATGTCCACAAACCAGAGCGTGCGCCCGTCAGCGGACACCCGTGGCGACTCGGGAAGTTGCAGGCCGCGCGGGCCCGCCAGATCGCTCGCCGTGGCCTCCGCCCCGGCGGGCCAGACGGCGCGCACGGTTAGCTCGCGTCGTCTCGGCCGGTGGCGGAGACGCGCGTCACCGCGTCCTCGATGTGCTGCGTCATCGACTCCTGCGCGCGAGCCAGGTCGCCGCTCGCGATCGCCGTAATGAGGTCGGCGTGCGCCTGTACGTGGCGCTCAAGCTCGTCGCGCGCCAGTGCCGCGTTCGCGGCCTTCAGGAAGCTGTTGATGCGGCCGCGTAGCTGCGAGGCGATGTCCGCCAGCACCGAGTGCTCGGCAAGCGTCCAGAGCGCCTCATGGAACCGACGATCCTGCGTGAAGAGCAGATCGACGTCACCCGCCGCGGCTGCCTCACCCATGCGATCCACAATCGCCCGGAGCTCGGCCTCGTGCTCCGGCTGCCAGCGCGCCTGCACCCGCTCCACCACGAAACGCTCGAGCACCGAGCGCAGGCTCGACACCTCCTCGAGCTCGGTCTCGCCCAGCTCGGCAACGCGCGCACCACGGCGCGGCTCGCGCTCGACGAGCCCCTCCTCCGTAAGGCGGGCGAGCGCCTCACGCACGGGGATGTGGCTGACGCCCAATTGCTCGGCAAGGTGCCGCTCGACGAGGCGCGCACCGGGTTCGAAGTCGCCGGCGAGGATCGCCTCGCGCAACTCGGTGGTCACCGTGTCCGAGATACTCGAACTCTTCAGATTGCTCAGCGACATGTAGGTCCAATCGTGGGTCAACAGTGACCATCCCAGGGGTGGCGGGTCACAGGACGCGCAGCCCGAGCAACCAGCCTACCCCATCGCTATAGCAACGTCCCGAGCCGCGGCTCGGCACTGAGCCCAGCTCAGTTCACACCTCAGTTGGCCTCACGGCCCAGCTCAGCTCGAAGCGCAGCTCTGCAACCACCCCCGGCCCCACCGCCCAGGTGCGATCGGGCTGCAGGCCATCCGGCGCCGCGGTGAGCGGCTCCACGCAGAACGCCGGCCGCTGCCCATCAAACACATGCCATACATCGTGCGAGGAGCGCAGCGTGAGTTCGAGGTCACCCCACGCGATCACCGGGTCTCCCGCGTGCAGGTACGAGTGGTCCCGGGCACCATCGCCTGGCCCGGCATCCGCCCCCGCAACCGGCTGGGCGAACAGCCCAGGGCCGATCTCCGCGAAGCGCGCCTCGGGCGCGAAGCGCAGCTCGGCAGCCACGCCCCCGACCTCACGCCGAAACCACGGGTGGTACCCGAGCGACACCGGCATCTCGCGCTCGTCATTGCCACATCGCAGCACGAGCTCGATCGCGTCGTCGCGGAGCGTAATGCGCTGCTCCGCCCAGCCACCGAACGGCCAGGGTGCCGCAAGCTCGGTGCGCAGGAGCGCTCGCTCAGGCGTCGCCTCGCGCACGGTCCATGCCGCGGCGTCCACGACGCCGTGCGCGGCCTCGACCTGCGGGGCCGGCCGCGGCAGTGCCACCGCCTCCTCAGCCCACACGACGCGGTCGCCCGTCAGCCTCCCCGCAAAGGGGGCCATGGGAAAGCAGCCCGAGAACCACGATTCGGGTGCGCCGCCGCCCACGATTCCCGCGCCGAGCACCTCTCGCCCGTCGATGTTCAGGCTCGCGAGCCGGCCACCCCACCCCGGAAGCACGGTCGCCCGGGCCACGCCGGCGCGAAGCTCCACGGAGCGATCCCGATCTGATGCTGCCCCGGGGGCACGGTCCCGCTGCGTCGCGGTCACTGCGTCATTCACGGGGACAGTCTGTCACGCCGCCGCTCAGCTCACCGCGTCAGCCGCGGTGCTCGATCGCGTGGAGCGCGGCGTCGAGGCTCGCGCCCGCCGCATCCGGGTCGACGCGCACCAGGGCGAACGCCGAGACGACGAGGCCGGTCACGACCGTGGCAAGCTGCGCAATCTGCTCGGGATCGCGCCCCGGCTGCGCAGCCACACCGCGGCGCAGGGCCCCGTGGAGCTCAGCCCGGTAGTCCGCAATAACTCGCGCTACCTCGGGGTCTGCGCCCACCGGGCCCGCGGCGGTGTTGATCAGCAGGCAGCCGGGGACGGGCGCGATCGCGTCGATGCTGGCGAACGCTTCGCGCAGCCCGAGCAGGTACTCGCGCAGTGCCGTGGGGGCAACCTCGTCCGCCTGCAGCGGGGCGAGACGTGGGCGCACCACCTCGTCGAGGTAGTTCTGCACCACCTCGTCGAAGAGCCCCCGCTTCGAGCCGAACGCGCCGTAGAGGCTTGAGCGGCTGAGCCCCGTGGCTTCTTCCAGTCGGGGGACGGCGGCCGACTCGTAGCCGTCGCGCCAGAACACGGCACGCGCCGCGCGCACCACGGTTGCACGATCGAAGCTCGGAGTTCTCGCCACGGCTCCCCCTTTCCAGAATGGTCGTTCCAGTATATATTGGAACGATCGTTACGGAAAGCCGTTCGAGCATCCGCTCGCGGCGCGGAAGGGACAGCGCATGCTCATCACCGGTTTGGTGCTCGCGGGGGCCGCCGCCCTGCTGCACGTGTTCATTTTTTATCTCGAGTCGATCGCGTGGACCTCAGCGCGCGCCCGCGCCGTCTTTGGCATCACCGCCGAGGAAGCGCACGCCACTCGCGAACTCGCCTTCAATCAAGGGTTCTACAACCTCTTTCTCGCCGTGGCGGCGCTGCTCGGCGCGCTCCTCACCGCACTCGGACACCAGGCCGTGGGCCTCACGCTCGTGTTCACGGGAGTGGGATCCATGCTCGCCGCGGCCCTCGTGCTCGCGCTTTCCAGCCCAGACAAGCGGGCCGCCGCGTTCAAGCAGGGGGCGCTGCCGCTCTTCAGCGTTGCCGCGCTCGCGCTGAGCTTCGCGTTCTAGGCGGACGGCCGCGCGCCACACGTCGCGCCGCCGCCCACGCTCCCAGCACCACACCGACTTCAGCACCACGCCAACCCCAGCCCGAAAGGCCACCGCCCCATGAGCACCACGTCTCGCACCCAAATCCAACTCGTGTCCCGCCCCACCGGCTGGCCGAGCGCGGAGAACTTCCGCACGGTCACCGACGATCTTCCCGAGCTCGCGCCCGGCCAGATCCGCGTGCGCAATGAGTACATTTCGGTCGACCCCTACATGCGCGGCCGCATGAACGACGTGCGCAGCTACGTCGCCCCGTACGCGCTGGGTGAGACCATCACGGGCGGCGCCGTGGGGCGCGTCACCGCGTCCACCGTCGCGGAGTATCCGGTCGGCGCGGTCGTGCTGCACCAGCACGGCTGGAGCGATCTGGCGCAGGGTGACGCGAAGACCTTCCGCGTGATCCCCGAACTGCCGGGCGTCCCCCTGTCGCTCAACCTGCACGTGCTCGGCATGACCGGGCTCACCGCCTACGTGGGGCTCACCGAGATCGCACACATGCAGGAGGGGGACACCGTGTTCATCTCAGGCGCGGCGGGCGCGGTCGGCACCGCGGCGGGTCAGATCGCAAAGCTGCTCGGCGCGAAGCGCGTCATCGGCTCGGCCGGATCCGACGAAAAGGTGGCGCTCCTCACCTCGAAGTACGGGTACGACGCGGCGTTGAACTACAAGAGCGGCAATGTGCGCGAGCTCCTCGCCGAAGCAGCCCCGGACGGCATCGACGTGTTCTTCGACAACGTGGGCGGCAGCCACCTCGAGGCCGCGCTCGACGCGTTCAACGACGGCGGCCGCGCGGCGCTGTGCGGGGCGATCGAGAGCTACAACACCACGGAAAAGCCCGTCGGCCCCGACAACATGGCCAATCTCATTACTCGCGCCCTCACGCTGCGGGGCTTCACGATCGGCGCACACTGGCATCTCGCCCCCGAGTTCCAGGGGCGCATGGCCGAGTGGTTCGCGCAGGGCAACATTGCCTACGACGAGACCGTGGTCGACGGGATCGAGCACACGGTCGACGCGTTCCTCGACATGATGCGGGGCGCCAACACGGGCAAGATGCTCGTCCGAGTGGCGCCCGAGGCGCGCTGACACACCTGGGCGATGCGGATCCCACTCCCGCGGGAACGCATCGCCCAGGCACTCTGTCGAGCAGCCGGTTGGCCGTCTAGCCGCCGTGTGAAAGGTTGAACTCAATACGCGCTCGAGCATCGTCGCAGCGCTGCGAGAGTGCGTCGAACGGGGCCGCAAACTCCCGAGAGGTCTCAAGATCGCCATCCTCGATAGCCGCCGCTGCCGCAAGCAGGTCCGCGACAAATCCCGACTCGGCGTCCGCAGCGAGATCGGCAAGCGCAACGGAGAATTCGCGCCCTGCCTCACGCACATCAGATTCCTGCGCCTCGCCAACGAGGACCTGGTTGGCGACATCTAGTGGCACCGACATCAAGCGCCCAATTTCCCCGCACGTTTCCTTCACGCTGAGCGGGCCCGAACGCACGGCCTCCCCCGGGGCCGAGCACGAGGCGAGCAGCGCAATGCAGCCTGCGGCGCCGACAGCGGCGAGCATCCGGCGCAACTCCGTTCGTCTCAACACCACACGCGAACCTGCTCTCGCCACTCTGCACCCCTCAGCCCGTACGCACCTGATCCACCGAGCGCCGACACCGCGCCCGCATCTGAACATCGTAGACTGCAGTGAGTTTTCTAAGTGTGTAAATCGTGCACCCGAGCACGGTGTGTGCCCACTTGTCGGCACCGGCCTTCACCGCACGCTCCAGCCGCTCGAGCTTGCCGTCGAGTTCGCCCTCAAAGCCCGGGCGAATGTCAGCCTTCATCACCAGCGACACTCGTGAACCAAGCGGCAGCACGGCCTCGGTGGCGCGTTGCACCGCGTCGAACGCATAGTCCCACTCGCCCTCGATTTCCGTGAACATCAATCGACTGGGACACGGGTGGCGCTTGCGACAAACGGAGCGAATAGGAATCGAACTGGACCGTGCCAGATTGCCAGCTAGACATGCAGCAGACTCATACCCCAACACCCGACCCCCGGGAACCTTTGCGAGCAACCTGAGAGAAGTCGAATCAGTTTGGGCTGACTCCCCGTCGATCTAGGCCTGCCCGCAACGCACCCCCTCGCATCTGTGTCGATGCGAGGGGGTGCAAGCTACAGAGCGTGGAACTCGCTCATCAGGCCACCCAAGCCCCGGATGATGAAGTCGGCACCCTCGCGCGCTTCTGCGATCGGGTCGGTACTGAGCCCCTCGGCGTGGAACGAGATGTGCGCGAGCACCTGCCAAGCGACCTGCTCCTGGGCGAGGCGGAGATTCTGCTCGTGAAACTCCCCCGCCTCGATGCCCTGGGCGATAAGCGTGCGGAGGTTCGCGTAGAGTTTCCGGGACTTGTCGGCCCAGACCTCGAATCCCGGGGTGGTGAGGATGTCGACGCTGTGGATGCCCGCCAGCACATAGGGCATTCGGTGCAGCTCGGTGAGGTCCCAGACCAGGTACGCATGCAACCTGGCGGCGGGAGATCCCGTACCAGCCACCGCTCGATCGGAAGCGACGAGGGTGTCGTTGAGGCTGATCGCAAGGAGCGCCTGCAGGATCGCTGCCTTGTTGGGAAAGAAGTGAAAGAGGCTGGGTTGCTGGATGCCGACCTGGGTGGCGATTTCACGGGTCGACGTACCCTTGTAGCCCTGCTTCCAGAACAGTTGGGAGGCCGCGACCAGAATCTCGTGTTTCGTTCCACTGGCGGCGGTTTCCCATGTCGATGGGGGTGGTGCGTCGCTATCGAACACGTGGTCGGCTTCCCTCGCGAGTCATCCCACTAGCGTAGCGATATGCCAGGCGCACGCCCCCACCAACCCGACGCACAGGCTGCAGAACGAAACAAACGACACCAGCTTGAACCACTGAGTGGTCGCGACGGTCTTCGAGAATGCCATGGGAAGGAAGGTGAGCGGGTTGACGATCCCGCCGAGCGCGGTGAGGACCACCAGCCAAGCGGGGAGAGTGGGCGCCGCGAGCCCCACGAATCCGACGACGCAGCCCATGATGATCCAGTCAAGGTGCAGCTGCTGTACCCGCTTCGCGTCAACGACTCCAAGGCGGCGCAAGGTCTCGGGCGCATCGACCGCCGCCAGCAGCGCGAAACCCGAGACGCCACCCAGAGCGACGGAGCAGAGTCCAACGAGGACCAGTAGCTCACTCCCCACGATCGCCCCCGATCTGCGTGCGAGATTCGGCCGTGGCGTCGCGGGTCACCGTGCTGCGGCGATCGCTTCGCACCCGGAGGTCGAAGAGCTCGGAGCGACCGTAGTGCCCGCTGACGTCCAGGTCGTAGTGTGCTCCGGGGATGGTCGCGAGATCGAGATCCCGCACGAAGATTCCCTCGTTGTCGTACTGCGGCTCGAGCACCCAGGATCCGTCGGGGGCGATGATGCACGACCCGCCGTCGAAGTATGTATCGGTGTCGTCGACCACCCCCGCACCTAGCTGGAACGCCTCTCGGAGCTCGGCAGGAACCGCCTCCCGCGGCAACATCTGGGCGGCGGCGAGCACGAACGTGCGTCCCTCGAAAGCGTAAGATCGCGAGGCGAGCAAGTGCTCCTCAGGGAAGTCCGGCCAGGCAGCGACGTGAATCTCCTCGTCGGTGGCGTGCGCGGCGGCGCGGGCGAGAGGGTTCCAGTGCTCCCAGCAGATAAGGCCTCCGAGGCGCCCATGGGGTGTGTCCACCGCACCCAGACCGGCGGCGTCACCGGGCGCGTGCACGAGCTTCTCGGTGAGCGTGGGGGTGGTCTTCCGGTGCACGTTGAGCGTGCGCCCGTCAGTGCCGATCGTGATGAGCGAGTTGTAGACGGTGCCCGAGTGGGCGGACGGGCGTTCATTGGCGCCGATGACCACGACAACCTCGTGTGCGCGTGCCGCGGCTCTGATAGGGGAGAGAACGTCGTCGACGCCGTGACCGTCCGCGCCAGAACCGAGCACCACGGACTCGCGCAGCAGCTCGCCGTAGAGCCTGCGTCCGACCGGGTCACCCCACCCTGCGTGGCCGAACGCCCACGCAGGGTACCCTCCGAGCCAAGACTCGGCGAAGGCCACGATCCGGGCACCCGAGCGTGCCGCCGCCACGACGGCGTCGGCAGCGGCTCGAACACCGCGGTGCGTATCGAGAAGAACGGGCGCGATCTGAGCGATCGCAACGGTGGTGTGCATGCGGGGACCTTTCTAATGAGATGGCGCGACAGTGTGCCTATCAAGTGATAGTCTTGCCTCTCAGATCAGGCTATCACTTGATAGGTTGCCCGACGCAAAGGAGCGGAGTCAGCACAATGGACACGATGAGAACTGAGGAGACTGTCGGAGCTAGCGCCCCGGGGATACCTGACGGGCCGATGAGTCCGCAGCTGCGCCGCGGCCTGGGTGCCGTCAGCCTGCTGTCGATCGGCGTCGCCACGGTCGCCCCGGTCGTGGGCCTTTACTCCATTTTCTCGCTCGGAATGATCACGGCGGGGCCGTGGTGGATCTGGCCGCTCGTCATCTCACTCGGGTGCCAGTTGCTCGTGGCGGTCGTCTACGCGGGACTCGCGCGCCGGATCCCTATCACCGGCGGGCCGTTCCAGTGGGCCCGTCGACTCGTCGGGCCACGGTACGCGTGGTTCACGGGCGTGATGTACCTCATCGCCGTCTCGGCGGCACTTACCACTGTCGCCTACCTCGCAGCACCATGGATCAGCCACCTCATCTTCGGAATCACCGTCACCGGACCCGCTGCGCTGCTCTGGAGCGCAGGGCTCCTGCTCCTCGGCCTTCTCATCAATTGCCAGGGTCTGAAGTTCACGAAGACGATCATCAACATCGGGATCCTGTGCGAAGTGCTCGCGTCGATCGCCCTCGGGGTCGTGTTGCTGCTGGGATTCCAGCATCAGTCGTGGGATGTCTTCACGTGGGAGACGAGTCAGGAAATCGTGGGGCAGCAGCTCGAGATGATCCCCGCCGCTATGACCGCCCTGGCTGTGTGCGGATGGGCGTTCGTCGGCTTCGACGCCAGCGCTTCGGTTGTCGAAGAGGCGCATGGATCCGGCACGAGTGCGGCGAAGGCCATCGTGGGCGCAACCGCACTCGTCGGCGGCATTGTACTCATGGTCGCAGTCGCAGTCATCCTCGCTACCCGCGACCTGAGTATGCTCGCCACCGGGCAGGTCGCTGACCCGGTGCTCGACGCGGTGACCAGCAATCTCGGACCGCTGGCGGAGAAGCCGTTCCTCGTGCTCGTCGCCGTCACCTTCTTCGCCTGCGTGCTGTCAATGCAGACCTACTTGGGTCGGGTGTACTTCGCCGTCGCCCGCGAAAACGTCCTGCCGGCGAAGCTGCGACTTGACGAGGTCTCCTCTCGGACCGCCATTCCGGTTCGAGCGATCTCGGCCGCTACCGTCGTCGCGCTGTGCGGGCTGCTGCTGGGATTCAGCGACGACGCGATGGGCACGATGATCCGATTCGGCACCGGGGGCTTGTACATCGTGTTCACCCTCGTTGCCATCACCGTTGTATTTGCTCAACTCTCCGGCCGGTGGGAGTCCTGGCGCATCGGAACGCGAACTCAGGAGCGGTGGTACTCCATCACGGCTTGGGGTGCGCTGCTGTGGCTCGGGTTTGAGACGATCAACATTGCATGGCCGAGGCCGGAACTCGCGGCACCCGGCGCCGGGCCCATGGAAGTGTGGTCAGTGGTCTGGGTATTCGGGGGGATCGCGGTCATCGCGCTGCTCGTGATCCTCATTACCCGACCACACGAGCGACTCCGCGAGCTCGACCGCTGATCGATCGCCTCGGCCCTTGAGCCTGTGATAGCGGTCTCCGAAACTTCTGCAACGCAAAGATTACGCATCGGGAGAACGCTGGTCTCCCTGAACGTTAAATGTCCCGCAGAGTTCTGGTCGGTACGCCACCTGGCGCTTGGAGTTGCAGCTTTCATAGTCTCATGCGGAGCACTGGGAGCACCACGCCCATCGAGCAAGGCTTCGCACGCATTCTCGTTGCTTGCCCCTCCGGGCCACCGTCGGTGGTGCCGCCTCTTATGTCAGCATCACTCATCAGAAAATCCGCTACGACCACAAGAAAGGCCAGCTCCCTGGGCGCGAGCGGCGAGCAGGTGGCCGTCGTCGCTATGGTTCCAACGACATGATCCGGTGATTGCGCGTCCGTCGAATGGTCAGCGCCGGCATCGCCCTCGGCGGTATCGGCTACGCCTTCGCGGCCGTTGCAGCCAACGCCGCCGACGACCACGACATCACGCTGCATTCCTAGCTTCGCCACCACAAGATCGATAGTGGTTGCGGGCTCGGTAGATCCTCTAGATCAGACGCAGAGACGAGGGAAGCAGGAGACCGGATCAGGCAGCTCACACCAGAGCTTGAGATCGCGAAACTGGCCTCAGGCTTCGATACTGGGCACTTGACTATTGAGCAGAGGATTTAGCTTCCAATGACAAGCCCCAGGAGATTGGCAAATAGGGTGTCATGCCTCAACCCCATCTAGCGCCCGCTCGAGTCGCTCGAGCTTGCCGTCGAGCTCGCCCTCGAAGCCCGGGCGAATGTCGGCCTTCATCACGAGCGACACTCGTGAACCGAACGGCAGCACGGCCTCAGTGGCGCGCTTCACCACGTCAAAGACCTCGTCCCACTCGCCCTCGATCTCGGTGAACATCGAGGAGGTGCGGTGCGGCAGACCAGAGTCGCGCACCACCCGGATTGCGGCGGCAACAGCCTCGGAAACCGAGCCGGTCTCGCTCATAGCGGGGCCGGCAGGGCCCACGCCGCTCGGCGCGACGGAGAATGCAAGAATCATGAGGAGTCCTTTCAACCCGGGAAGCGAGCCCGGCAGCGCCGAGCCCTGAGACTAGTCTGCCGCCACGACGCGCACCTCGCCCGTGCGTGCGGGGCGCGGGCCAAACAACACGGCGATGAAGGCCCCAACGAGGATGACGCACATCGGCAGAATGAGCGACTGCATCATGGCCTGGCTAAACGCCTCGCGCGCGGGCTCGGGCAGCTGCGTGAGCCCGCCCTCGCCGCCCATTGAGTGCGCGGCGCCCTGTTCGCCGAGCAGCGCAGAGAGGCGCGACTCCATGAGCACGGCCATCGCTGCCGAGCCGAGCACGGCGCCCACCTGGCGGCTCGTGTTGTAGACCCCAGATCCCGCGCCGGCGAGCCGGGGATCCAGCCCAAACGTGGTGATCGACGAGAGCGGACCCCACATGAAGGCGTTGCCCACACCAAGGATCGCGCTCGGAATCAGGAACATGAGCACCGGGGTGTCCGGCTTGAGCAGCAGCGCGTACCCGAGCACACCGATCCCGACGAGCAGCAGGCCGATCACAGGGATGCGGCGCGGGTCGCGGCGGTCGATGAGCAGCCCGACGGGTCGCGCGAGAACGATGGAGAGCACCGCCATCGGGATCATCAGCAGCGCCGACTGCGTGGGCGTCAGTCCCATGACGAGCTGCAGGAAGAACATGAGCGGCAGGTTCATACTGGTGACGCTGAAACCCACCATAACAATCGCCGCCGAGCCCACCGAGAAGTTGCGGTCGCGGAAGATCTGGAGCGGGATCAGGGGTTCGCCGCGCTGCACGCGCTGCCACACGACGAAGAGGGCGAGGATCACAATGCCCGCGATGATGAGTCCCCACACACTGATGGGGCCCCAGATCATGCCCCACTCGTAGCTCTGCCCCTCCTGAATGCCGAAGACCAGGAGGAACATGCCGAGTGCGCTCAGGATCACGCCGAGCCAGTCGAAGCGATGCGCGTTGGTGGGCAGCTTTGGCACGAAGCGCATCGCGAGCACGAACGCGATGACGCCGACCGGCACGTTGATGAAGAAGATCCACTCCCAGCCCCACGCGTCGAGGAGGAAGCCGCCGAGGATCGGGCCGACGAGCGTGGCAACGCCCGCCGTAACACCCCAGACCGCCATCGCCGATCCGCGCTCGCGCGGTGCGAAGATGCGCGTGATCACGGCCATCGTCTGCGGGGTCATGAGCGCCGCGCCGAGGCCCTGCAGCACGCGGGCGAAGATCAGCACCTCGATGCTGTCGGCGAGGCCACACATGAGTGAGGAGATCGTAAAGACGGCGAGGCCTGCAAGGTAAATGCGGCGCGTTCCGAAGCGGTCACCGAGGCGGCCGGTGATGAGCAGCGGAACAGCGTACGCGAGCAGATACGCGCTCGTCGCCCACAGGGTTGCCACCATCGTGGTTTCGAGGCTCTGCATGATCGACGGGTTTGCGACGGACACGATCGTCGTGTCCACCAGGATCATGAAGAAGCCGAGCACCATGGACCAGAGTGCGGCCCAGGGGCGGATTGAGGGTTGCTGTGCGGGCTGCTCGGAATTCACCCGGACAGCCTACTCCGGCCCTCAGACACGCGGGCCAGGGCGGCGCTCAAGTTGCTGTGAGCACACGGCCGATTCGCACGAGGAGCGGAAGGATGAGCAGCTCAACGATGGTCTGCGTCACTACCGCGAGCGCGGCGAGGCCCGCGGCGCCTGGCAGCGCGAGCACCAGCGGCAGCACTACGAGCGAGTTCCGTGTGGCGCCGCTGAACGCGACCGCGATCCACCCCGGACGGTCGAGGCCGGCCGCGCGTCCGCTCAGCGCGCCGACGCCCCACATGACGAGGCCAAACGCCAGATACACGGGAATGAGTAGCGCCAGGTTCGACCAGGCAGCCTCGATCCCACTCGACTGTGAGGCCGCTACCGCTGCAAGCGTGACGAGCATAAACGGCACCATGCCCGCGCTGAGCCCGCGCGAAGCGGCAGCGCCGACGCGCGTGCGTGCTGCGAGGACCTGGATCATGGCGGCGGCGCAGAGCGGCACGACGATGAACCAGAGGAGCGCGTCCAGAAACGGGGCGGGCTCGACTGTGTCGGCGGCCTCCGGCCCCACAAAGAGGCGAAGAAACAGCGACAAGAGCAGCATCTGTGCGATGAGCAGCACCGGCGCCACCGCGAGCAGCCGGTCCTTGGCCCCGCCCGCGAGCCCCGTGAACACGATGACGTAGTCGATGCACGGGGTCAGGAGTACGAACAGCGCGCCCACGAGCAGCGTGGTGTCGTGGCTTACGAGGCGCGTCACCACCCAGGCAACCACCGGGGCCGCAACGAAGTTCACCGCGAGGACAACGCCGAGAAAGCGCAGGTCGCGCAGTGCCGCTCCGATGCGAGCAAACGGCACACCGACAAATGTTGCGGTGAGCAGAAGCATCAGGGCCGGGGCGATCACCGCTTCCGCAGGGTAGGCGACAGCCGGTGCGAGGATCCCCAGCAGGCCGCCGAGCAGGAGAGCGGCAAGGCTCAGCCACACCTGGTGGCGCTCGAGCCAGGTGCTCGGACCCGCGTCACTCACCTCGCGGGGAGCGCGCTCGGGCCGAAAGCCTCGGGCAGGAGCTCGTCGATCGTGCGCGCACCACTCGCCGTGTCAACGAGCAGGCCGGGAGCCGCGGCCTCGAAGAGCAGCTGGCGGCAGCGCCCGCACGGGGTGAGCGTGTTGCCGGAGCCGTCGACGCACGCGAACGCGACGAGTGTTCCGCCGCCGCTCGCGTGCAGCGCGCCGATCATTGTGCACTCGGCACAGAGGGTCAGCCCGTAGCTCGCGTTCTCCACGTTGCAGCCGGTGACCACACGCCCATCGTCGGCAAGCGCGGCGCAGCCCACCGAGAGGCCGGAGTACGGGGCGTAGGCGTTCTCCGCTGCGGCGAGCGCGGCGGCGCGGAGTCCGGCCCAGTCGATCGCGTGTTCGGTCATGCCCACAGCCTACGCGTCGCCGCTCCCTCGGATCGGGGTCACTTGGGCAGGGTGTCGGCGGGCCGGATGGCGCGACACCGTGCCCAAATGACCCCGATTCGGGAGACGGCGGGGAGGCGGGTCAGCCGCGGATCGCCTCGCCCAGCTTCACCCGCGTGCCCGTGCGCAGGATCGAGTTCTCATAGATGCGCGCGCCAATCCAGAGGACCACCGCAATCGATACCGCCAGCACGCCGAGCGACAGGAGCGGCTCCCACCACTCCGCAGTGCCGAGGTACAGGCGCATCGGCATTGCGACGGGTGCGGAGAACGGAATGTAGCTCATCGCGGTGAGCACGGGGAGGTTGTCGAAGAACACGATGATGCCGATGTAGGGGAGCATCACGAGCATCATGACCGGGCTCGTCACGGACCCGATGTCCTCCTGCCGGGAGACGAGCGCCGCGAGGGCCGCGTAGAGCGTGGCGAGCAGCACGAAGCCGAACGCAAACAGGATCCCGAACCAGATGAGCGCGGTGCCGAGCTCGCCGAGCAGCAGGTCCTGACCTGTGGCGAGCATGCCCACCGAGGCCAGCGCGACAATCGCCACAACCTGCGCGAGCGCGAGGATGCTGTTGCCCAGGATCTTGCCCGCGAGGAGCGTGCGTGCGGAAATCGTGGCGAGCAAGATCTCGACGATGCGCGTCTGCTTCTCCTCCACGACGCTCTGCGCGATCGTCGTGCCGAAGGTCACCGCGCTCATCATGAACACGACACCGAACGAGATCGCGATGATGTAGGCGAGGAAGGGGTTGCTCGTCAGGGGGTCAAGCAGTTCGACGGTCGGCGCCGCCGAGAGTGCCTGCAGCAGGCCCGTGGGCGCGCTGTCGTTCGCGAGGACCGTGAGATCGACGGGGGTATCCCCGCCCGGCACCACCGCGGCCTCAACCTCGCCGTCGCGCACGAGCGCTTCGGCGGCGGCGCGATCCGGCGCTGCGGTGACCTCAAATGCCTCGGAGTCGAGTCCCGTGGCGGCCTCACCCACGACGGCCACCTTCGTGGGCCCGGAGAAGCCCCCCGAGCTCGCCATGAACCCGGAGAACAGCACACCACCGAGCACCAACAGCAGCAAGAAACCGGTGGAGATCAGGAAAGCCTTGCTGCGCAGCCGTGTGGTGATCTCGCGCTCGGCGACTAGCCAGGCGCCCTGGGGGCCGCTCACCTGTCGGTGTGACGTGCTCATCGAACTACCTCCGTGAAGATCTGTGCGAGCGAGGGCGTGACGGGCGTGAAGCTCCGCACCGTCGTATCGGGCTGCTGCATCGCTGCGGCCAGCACCGCCTGAGCCGCGGCATCCGTGTCCGCGTCGAAGCGAGCGAAGCCGCCATCCAAGTGGGTGACCGTGACACCGGGGCGCTCACGCACCCACCCGGCGTCGCCCCCGCTGCCGGCGAGCTCGATCTCGAAGCTGCGGCCGGCGTGCTCAGCGCGGAGCGCCTCGCGGGACCCGTGCGCGCGGATCTGCCCATCGCCAATCACCACAACGTCGTCGCAGAGCCGCTCAACGATGTCGAGCTGATGCGACGAGAACAGCACGGGCGCGCCCTGCGCCGCGTAGTCGCGGAGCACCCCGAGCACCACCTCGACGGCCATCGGGTCGAGCCCCGAGAACGGCTCATCGAGCACGAGCGCGATCGGCTCATGCACCAGCGCCGCGGCGATCTGCGCGCGTTGCTGGTTGCCGAGGGAGAGGCTCTCGAGCGTGTCGCCCGCCCGCTCCCCCAGGCCGAGCCGCTCGATGAGCGCCTGTGCCGAGCGACCAGCGTCCTGCCGACTCATGCCGTGCAGGCGGCCGAGGTAGACGAGCTGCTCGAGCACCTGCATCTTCGGGTAGAGCCCGCGCTCCTCCGGCATGTAGCCGAAGCGGGCACGGTCGCGCCCCGTGAGCGGCTCGCCGTCCCAGGTCACCGCGCCCGCATCCGCGGCGAGCACGCCGAGAATGATGCGCATCGTGGTGGTCTTGCCCGCGCCGTTGCCGCCAACAAACCCGGTCATGCGGCCCCGCTCCACGCGGAAGCTCACGTCGTTCAGTACCTGGCGTTCCCCAAAACTGCGGGAGATGCCTGCAACCTCGATCATCCCGTTCCTTTCCCTCTGCCCCCACGCTACGGCCCCGAGCAAGCCCGCCGCCTCCGCCGCGGGGCGGATTGTGGTGGGCACCCGGCGCGCACCGCTTCCGCCGCGCGGGGGAGGTCTGCACGGTGGCGGAGCGCATACGCTGGTGTGCATGACAGAGCCCCCCGCTGCGTGGGCGCGCCCGCGGCCGGGGCGCGCGGTGCTGCGTCTCGACGCCGTCCTCGCGCTGGTGCTCGCCCTCGGCGCAACGACGACCTCGCTGCTGTACGCGCGTATCGAGCTCATCCCCGAGCCGGCGGGCCCGTGGGTGTGGGCGCTCGGCATCGCCCTGTGCACGCTGCCGCTCGCGCTGCGTCGCATCGCCCCGATCCCGGTCGCGATCGTGGTGAGCATCGGTTTCTTCGTGTGCGGCCAGTTCGGCGTGCCTGAGGTGCTGATCATCAACATCTGCCTGTTCCTCGCCCTGTACACGGTGGGGGCATGGGAGCCTCGGCGCACCGCTGCGTTCTGGACCCTGGCGACGCTCAGCGCGGCGCTGCTGATCTGGCTCATCGTCGCGCTGATCATCGCGTCCTCCACTCAGGACGCGTTCCCCGGCATGTCTCGCTCCGGCCTGTTCTCCGCGTATGCGACGTTCGCGGTGATTCAGATCATCACGAACCTGCTCTACTTCACCGGGGCGTACTGGTTTGGGCTGCGCGCCTGGCGAGCGGCACGCACGCAGGCACAGCTCGAGGCGCAAGGCGAGGAGCTGGAGCGTGAGCGCCGCACGAGCGCGGCACAGGCGGTGGCCCTCGACCGACTCGGCATCGCGCGCGAACTGCACGACGTCGTGGCGCACCACGTCTCCGTGATGGGAATCCAGGCGGCAGCCGCGCGGCGTGTGCTCACGCAGGATCCCGATCGAGCCGCTGCCGCGCTCACGGTCGTCGAGGAGAGCGCACACACGGCCGTCACCGAGCTGCGGCAGCTCGTTCACACGCTGCGCACCCCCGACGAGGAGGAGAGCTCCACCGCGGTGGGGATCGCCCAGCTTGGCGCACTCGTCGCCGAGGCGCAGCGCGCGGGCGTGCCCACCACCCTCATCGTTGCCGGCGACACCCGCCCGCTCCCCATGCTCGTCGACGTTGCGCTATTCCGTGTGGCCCAGGAGGCGCTCACCAATGTGCGCAAACACGCGGGGCGCGGCGCCGAGGCGGTGGTGCGGCTCCGCTTCGAGGCCGACGCCGTCGAGGTGGAGATCAGCGATGACGGCGTCACACAGCGACTCGACAGCAGCGTGGGATCGCTGAGCCCAGGCGCGCTCCCCGCCGTCTCCGGGCTTGGCCTGCGCGGCATGCGTGAGCGCATTGGGGCCGTCGGCGGTTCCGTCGCGAGCGGCCGACGCGAGCGTGGCGGATTCATGGTGCGGGCACGCGTGCCCCTGAGCGCGGAGGTGGTCATGTGATTCGCGTGCTGCTCGTCGACGACCAGGCGCTCGTGCGCTCGGGGTTCAAGATCATCCTCGAATCGGAGCCAGATCTCACCGTGGTGGGAGAGGCCGCCGACGGCGCGGAGGCCGTTGCGCTGGCCGCCGAGCTGACGCCCGACGTCATCTGCATGGACGTGGAGATGCCCGAGCTTGATGGCATCGAGGCGTCGCGCCAGATCCTGTCGGGGGCAGGCGCAGCGCAGGGCAACGCCCCCGCGATCCTCATCCTCACCACCTTCGGGCACGAGCGATACCTCTTCGACGCACTCGCGGCCGGGGTGAGTGGTTTCCTCCTGAAAACCTCGCGCGCGGAGCAGCTGATCGAGGCTGTGCGGCAGCTCGCAGCGGGGCACGCGCTCCTCGGCCCCGACGTCACCCGAGCGGTGCTCGGCCGGGTCGCGTCCTCCGCGGAGTCTCACCCGAGCGGCACGGGCGACGCGGCCGCGAATACCCCAATCGCTGACGGCGACGCGGCAGCTTCCGCCGACCCCACCGAAGAGGCGATGCTGCGCGCCGGGCTCACGGAGCGCGAGCGCGAGGTGCTCGCGCTCGTGGCCGAGGGCCGCTCGAATGCGGAGATCGCCGCGGCGCTCTTCCTCGGCGAGGCGACCATCAAGACGCACGTCTCAAACGTGCTGCAGAAGCTCGGCGTGCGTGACCGCATTCAGGCGGTCGTGTGGGCTCACACGCGCGGCGACCGGTAGCGGAGCCGCGCAACAACGCTCACACCGTTGGCTATGCGCCCATGGTCGACGCTCGCACCACAAGCTCGGGCTGGAAGACGATCTGCTCACAGTCTGCCCCCGCACCACGCTCCCGCAACAACAGTTCAACCGCGGTGCTTCCGATAGAAAACGCCGGCTGCCGCACTGAAGTGATCGGCACTACAGCCGAGTGGGCGAAGTCAATGTCGTCGTACCCAATCAACGCAATCTCTTCCGGCACACGCAGCGAACTGCGCATCACCAGCGCCTGCAGAATACCCAGCGCGAGAAGGTCATTTGCAGCGAAGACACCATCAGGGCGCTGCTCCGGGGAGAGTCGCGCAATTTCCTCGCCGACGCGCCGCCCCTCCAGGACGCTCAGTCCCTGGGTTTCGAAAATCTCAAGGGCGGTATCCTGACGCTCCGCAACAACGGCACGCACCCCAGACAGACGGTCGCTCACCTGCTCAATCTCGTGCGGGCCACCAACGAAGGCAATGCGCCGTCGCCCGATCTCGACGAGATGACGGGCCGCAATCCGGCCGCCTTCAACGTCGTCAACGGACACCGACGGGAAAGTTCGATCGTGCGATCCACGGTCAACGAGAACCACGGGAATCCCAGCGTCACGAAGCGAGCGAAGCTGGTGAAGATTGGCATGAACGGGGGTCACCAGCACCCCCGCAACGCGATGCTCCTCGAACATTTCCAGCAGCGCGGCCTCACGTTCGGGCGAGTCGTCGCTGCCACCCATCAGCACGGTGTAGCCGTCATCAAGCGCTCGACTCTGTGCACCGTGCGCGACATCCATGAAGAACGGGTTGCGCGTATCGAGCACGACGAGGCCGAAACTATGGCTGCGCCCGGCGCGGAGCTGCCGGGCCGCATCGTTACGCACAAACCCAAGCTGCTCGATCGCTGCGTGGACCCGAGCGCTAGTCGCGGCAGCAACGCGATCCGGGCGATTCAGTACATTCGAAACGGTACCGACGGAGACGCCCGCCTCGCGTGCAACGTCTCTGATGCTCGCGGTCATACTGCTCCTCTCGCCGTGATCTGCTTCATCATAATTGAGCGTGCCGACAAATTGAAACGCTTCAATAACGGATCCATCCCGTCGGAAGCAGCCGCTTGACGGAAGAAAAGTACTGTGTTTAAACTCTGCGTAACGCGATTGAAACGATTCATTTACACAATCGCACGCCCCACAGCCGAGATGTCGCACCTGCGACAGGAAGCCCCGTGAATTCAATGAAGAGATCACCTAGCACTGAGCCATTGCTTGCGCTCTCCGGCGTGACCAAGGCATTCGGCGCCGTGGTCGCGCTGCGTGACGGCACGCTCGCCCTCCACCCAGGCTCGATCCACGCACTCGTGGGCGAGAACGGCGCGGGCAAGTCGACCATTGTCAAGATCATCGCCGGCCTCTACCGGCGCGATGGGGGCGATATCCGTCTTGCGGGATCCCCCGTCGACTTCACGAGCACCGCCGAAGCGAAGGCTGCGGGTATCGCGGTCATCTACCAGGAACCCACGCTCTTCCCGGATCTCTCCGTCACCGAAAACATCTTCATGGGCCGACAGCCGCGCGGTCGCTTCGGACGCATCGACCGGACGCGCATGCGCATCGAAACTGAGGCGCTCTTCGCACGGCTCGGCCTACGCATGGATCCGGAGCGCACGGCGGACGGCCTGTCGATCGCCGACCAGCAAATGATCGAGATTGCGAAGGCCATCTCGCTCGATGCGCAGATCCTCATCATGGACGAACCGACCGCGGCGCTCTCTGGCATCGAGGTCGATCGCCTATTCGACGTTGCCCGCGCGCTCCGCGACGAGGGCCGCGCTCTCGTCTTCATTTCGCACCGCTTCGACGAGGTGTTCGCGCTCTGCGACACGATTACGGTGATGCGCGACGGCAGTTACATCTCCACGCGTGCGATCACGGAGACGGATCCTGACAGCGTCGTCGCCGAGATGGTGGGGCGCGAGATCACCGAGCTCTTCCCCAAGCTCGAAACGACTATCGGTGATCCGCTGCTTGAGGTGACCAGTCTCACGAGCCCCGGCATCTTCAGCGACATCAGCTTCACCGTGCGCGCCGGCGAGATCGTCGGCCTCGCCGGGCTCGTCGGGGCCGGTCGCAGCGAAGTCGCACGCGCAATCTTTGGCGTCGACGACTATCAGAGCGGTGAGGTCCGCCTCACTGGCACGCGCATCCGCAAGAGCGCTCCCACCGCAGCGATGCGTGCCGGCCTCGCCCTCGTGCCCGAAGACCGCCGCAAGCAAGGGCTTGTGCTCGATGAGAGCGTCGCGCGCAACACCGCTGCGGTAATCCTCGACTCGATCGCGAGGCTTGGGCTCGTCACCGCGCGCGCCGAACAGCGCGCCGCGCGCCCCTGGGCTGAGCAGCTGGAAGTGAAGACCACGGCGCTCAGCACGCTCGCGGGGACGCTCTCAGGTGGGAACCAGCAGAAGGTTGTGCTCGGCAAGTGGCTCGCCACGAACCCGCGCGTGCTGATCATCGACGAGCCGACTCGCGGCATCGATGTGGGCACGAAGTCTGAGGTGCACCGCCTCCTTTCGACCCTCGCGAGCCAGGGCATGGCCGTGCTGATGATCTCAAGCGAGCTGCCCGAGGTGCTCGGTATGGCTGACCGTGTCGTCGTGATGCGCGAGGGCCGGATCACCGCCACGATCGACCGTGCCGAAGCGACACCGGAGAACGTGATGCGCGCCGCCACCCAGACCCCCAGCACGCAGACGGAGCAAGCCGCATGACCGCAACGCCCACGGCCACAGCCCCGACCGCTCGCGGCGCATTCAGCACCGCACTCGGCCGACTGACTCGCGCACGCGAAGCAAGCATCCTGCTCGCAGTGATCCTCGTGATCGCCGCGGCGACCCTGAAGAACCCGAACTTCCTGTTCTCCGTCGACGGCTACCGGGATCTTTGGCTCACGCCATCACTGCTGATGCTCGTTGCGGTGGGCCAGGCGGTCGTGCTGATCACCCGCAACGTCGACCTGTCGGTCGGCTCAGTGCTCGGGCTCAGCGCCTACCTCACTGGCCGGCTGTTCATCGACCTGCCGGGAATCCCCGTGCTCGCGGTCGTGCTGATGGCGGTCCTCTTCGGCGGTCTCCTCGGTCTCATTAACGGCGCCCTCGTCGCGCTTGCCCGCGTTCCTGCGCTCGTGATCACTCTGGGCACGATGTACGCGTTCCGTGGCATCAACGTCTGGTGGACGGGTTCGGACCGGATCAATGCCTCCGACATGCCCAAGGAGTTCCTGGGGCTCGGGACCGCACAGGTGTTCTCGATCCCCGTGCTGACCATCATCGCTGTCGTCGTCCTTATCGCTGTCGCCTGGTGGATGCGCAATACGCGCGCTGGCCGTGAGAATTACGCGATCGGATCCGACCCCGACGCCGCGCAGCTCTACGGCCTGCCGGTAACGCGTCGCATTATCACGGCGTTCGTACTTTCAGGCGCGCTCTCAGGCTTCGCCGGCGTGCTCTACGCCGCGCGCTACGGCACGATCAACTCGCAGGCGGGTTCCGGCTGGGAGCTCGACGCGATCGGCGCGGCCGTGATCGGCGGCGTCGCGATCTTCGGCGGAGTTGGCTCAGTATGGGGCGCCGCAATTGGCGCGCTCCTGCTGCTCACGATCAACCGGGCACTGCCCGTACTCGGAGTTCCCGACTTCTGGCAGCGCGCCGTCGTCGGCGTCCTGATTATCAGCGCGATCGTGCTCGACCGGGTGATCGCCGTCAGACAACATCGAAAGCTGATCGAAGCACGGGAGACAACGCGATGAGCGCACAGGTAACCGCGACAACCCCCGTCACCGCCGGGTTCCGCCCCATCGCCGATCACGATCGGCCGCTCTGGCAGCGCCTCCTCCTCACCCGCGAAACCGCGATCATCGCGTTGTTCATCGTTGTCGTGATCGCCGCGTCGACGATCGTGCCAAACTTCGGCAGCCAGATCACCATGACGTATCTGCTCCTTGATATGTTCCCCATCCTCATCATCGCGCTGCCAATGACAGCAATCATCGTGACCGGTGAGATCGACCTTTCAGTAGCAAGCGTCGTCGGCTTCTCGAGCGTACTCACCGGGGTACTCACGCAGGCCGGCGTACCATTCGGGGCCACTATCATCATCGCCTTGCTTGCCGGGGTGCTCTGCGGGCTGTTCAACGGTTTCCTGATCACCACGGTCGGCCTGCCATCGCTCGCCGTCACGATCGGCACGCTTGCCCTCTATCGAGGACTCGCCGTGGGGCTGCTTGGCACGACTGCGGTCACCGACTTCCCTGAGTTCTGGACCGGGCTCGCGAAGGCAAAGCTCGGCTCAACCGGAATCCCCGTTGTGATCATCCTCTTCGTGCTACTCGCCGCAGTGTTTGTGGTTCTGCTGCACTTCACCCGCTTCGGTCGCGGCATCTTCGCGATCGGCCTTTCGCCCGAGGCGGCGCGGTTCTCTGGCGTCAACGTCGCGCGAACCAAGCTGCTGCTCTTCACCCTGAGCGGCGCGGTCGCGGCGCTCGCCGGAATCTATTACACGCTCCGCTACGGCAGCGCACGCGGCGACAACGCGACCGGCATGGAAATGCAGGTCATCGCCGCCGTGCTCCTCGGGGGCGTCTCGATCTTCGGCGGCCGCGGCGCGCTGCACGGTGTCATCGCAGGCGTTTTGCTTATCGGGGTGCTCGCCAGCGCACTGCGGCTCGCAAACGTCACTTCCGACGTGATCAACATCATCACGGGTGTGCTCCTCATTACCGCGGTCGTGTCGTCGAGCGTGTTCGCTGCGATCAAGAACAGGCGCCGTGCCGGCCCGAAACTCACGCTCGCCGGCACCCCGAGCGCCACCTCCTAGCTTCCACTCCCTCATCCATCTCATCCCGGCTCCGAGTCGCGGGCCCGAAAGGAACGAACAATGTGGTTCACAAAGAATAAGAAAGCTGGCGCACTCGTCGCGCTTGCGGCGAGCGCCGCCCTCCTCCTCGCCGGTTGCTCGAGCAGCCCAGACACGACAGGCGGATCCGGATCCGATTCAGGCTCCGGTGACGCCGCAGGAGCGAGCGTCACGTTCATCCCCAAGAACCTTGGCAACCCGTACTTTGACACGTCAAGCAAGGGCGGCAAAGCCGCAGTGGAGGCGTTCGGCGGGACATTCAACGAAGTCGGCCCAGCTGAGGCAACGCCAGACGGGCAGGTCAGCTTCATCAACACCGCAACCCAACAGGGCGTCGACGCGCTCGCCGTCTCGGCGAACGACCCGAAGGCGATCTGTGACGCGCTGACCGAGGCCCGCGACGCTGGGCTCAAGGTCGTCACCTTCGATTCAGACACGAACACCGATTGCCGCGACATCTTCGTGAACCAGGCCGACGCCGCTGGCATCGCGAAGGTGCAGGTCGACATGATCGCTGAGCAAATCGGCGACGCCGGCGAGATCGCTGTGCTGTCGGCCGCCGCGAACGCGACGAATCAGAACGCATGGATCGACATGATGAAGGAGGAGCTCGCCGCGAGCCACCCGGACATCAAGCTCGTCGAGGTCGTGTACGGCGACGACGATGACCAGACCTCGTTCGACAAGACCGCCGCGCTACTGCAGACCTACCCGGAGCTGAAGGGCATCGTGTCTCCGACTACTGTCGGCATCGCCGCTGCCGCACGCTACCTCTCCACCTCCGAGGCAAAGGGGAAGGTTGCACTGACCGGGCTCGGAACACCGAACCAGATGCGTGAGTACGTCGAGGACGGCACCGTCACCGAGTTCGCGCTGTGGAACCCGGAGGAGCTCGGTTACCTGACCGCGTACGCAGCGAACGCGCTCGTCGCGGGCGACATCACGGGAGCGGAGGGCGACACCTTCACGGCCGGTGACCTCGGCGAGTACACCGTTGGCAAGGACGGCGTCGTGCTGCTTGGCGACCCGTACCGCTTCAACAAGGACAACATCGGCGACTTCGACTTCTAGTCACCTCGGGTCCCGGCCGGGCAGCGCCGGGACCCGACCACCGCCCAACCGAGGAGGATCACGTGCGCGTCTGTTTCGAAATGCAGCTACGCCCCGAACGCATCGCCGAGTACATCGCACGCCACGCCGCAGTCTGGCCGGAGATGCTCCACGCGATTCGGGACGCTGGCCGCCGCAACTACTCGCTGTTCCTCCGCGAGGACGGTCTCCTCATTGGCACCTATGAGACGGACGACGATGCCGCGGCACAGCGCACCCTCGCCGCCGACCCGCGCACCGCCAGGTGGGAGGCAGACATGGCGGAGTTCTTCGTCGCCGAGATCGGCCGCCCAGATCAGGAGGCACCCCGACTCACCGAAGTTTTCAACCTCGAGGACCAACTCGCCCGCACCCCGTCGGGCCCGGACCGCGCATAGGCGCGAGACACGAAAGAAAGCGCAGATCATGAGTACGCAGCTGACTCCCGAACACTTTGCCGCCCTTGCACAACAGGCGGTTGAGGTCCCCTCCTGGGCCTACGGGAACTCGGGCACGCGGTTCAAGGTGTTCGGCACCCCGGGTACGCCCCGCAACCCGTTCGAGAAAATTGCCGACGCCGCGCAGGTGCACCGCTACACCGGCCTCGCGCCCGCGGTCGCCATCCACATTCCGTGGGACCGGGTCGATGACTACGCGGCGCTCCGCGCGCACGCGGAAGACCTCGGCGTCACCCTCGGCACGGTCAACTCGAACGCGTTCCAGGACGACGATTACAAGTTCGGCTCGCTCACGCACGCGGACGACGCGATCAGGCAGAAGGCGATCGATCACCACCTCGAGTGCATCGACATCATGGACGCAACCGGCTCCCGTGACCTCAAGATCTGGCTAGCCGACGGCACGAACTACCCCGGCCAGGCCGACATGCGCGCCAGGCAGGATCGGCTACACGACTCGCTGCAGCGTATTTACGACCGCCTCACGGGCGAGCAGCGACTCGTGCTCGAGTACAAGTTCTTCGAGCCAGCGTTCTACCACACCGATGTTCCCGACTGGGGCACGTCATACGCACAGGTGAGCGCGCTCGGCGAGCGGGCACTGGTCTGCCTCGACACCGGTCACCATGCGCCAGGCACCAACATCGAGTTCATCGTGATGCAGCTGCTTCGCCTCGGCAAGCTCGGTTCCTTCGACTTCAACAGTCGCTTCTACGCCGACGACGATCTCATTGTTGGCGCCGCCGACCCGTTCCAACTATTCCGGATCCTGGTCGAGGTAGTGCGCGGCGGCGCTCTCAACAACCCGGATGTGTCGTTCATGCTCGACCAGTGCCACAACATCGAGGATAAGATCCCCGGCCAGATCCGCTCCGTGCTCAACGTGCAGGAGATGACCGCGCGTGCCCTGCTGCTCGACCGCGCGGCGCTCGAGGCCGCGCAGGCCGCGCACGACGTGCTCGGTGCGAATGCGGTGTACATGGACGCGTTCTACACGGACGTGCGTCCGGCGCTCGCGGAGTGGCGCGAATCGCGCGGTCTGCCGGCCGATCCGATGTCGGCATACGCCGCTTCCGGCTACCAGCAGCGCATCGCCGCCGAGCGCGTCGGCGGCGCGCAGGCGAGCTGGGGAGCGTAGCGCGGCTGCGCGCCCCGACCATTCTCAACGTTTCAAGGAGTACACCGCATGACCACCACCGTTGACGACCTCATCTCTCGCTCAAACCGCCTGGGTGCTGACACGAAGAACACGAACTTCGCCGGGGGCAACACCTCGGCGAAGGGCCCCGCTGTCGATCCCGTCACTGGCGAGACCGTCGAGCTCATGTGGGTGAAAGGCTCGGGCGGCGACCTCGGCACGCTTACCCCTGCCGGGCTCTCCGCGTTGCGTATCGATCGCCTCCGAGCGCTCACCTCGGTCTACCCCGGCATCGAACACGAGGACGAGATGGTCGCGGCCCTCGACTATTGCCTGCACGGGAAAGGCGGGGCGACCCCGTCGATCGACACCGCCATGCACGGCCTCGTCGACGCCGCGCACGTCGATCACCTCCACCCGGACGCAGGTATCGCCATCGCCACCGCGGCCGACGGCGAGGCCCTCACCGCGACGATCTTCGGTGACGCAGTGGTCTGGGTGCCCTGGCGTCGCCCGGGCTTCCAGCTCGGACTCGACATCGCGGCGATCAAAGCCGAGCACCCTCAGGCGATCGGCTGCATTCTCGGCGGACACGGCATCACCGCGTGGGGCGACACGAGCGAAGAGTGCGAGCGCAACTCGCTCTGGATCATCGACACGGCGGCCAACTACATCGCCGAGCACGGCAGCCCGGAGCCGTTCGGGGCGACCGTAGCGGGCTTCACGGCGCTACCCGCGGCCGACCGTCGCGCTCGCGCAGCGCAGCTCGCCCCAGTAGTCCGAGGCATCGCATCGCACGACACACCGATGGTGGGTCACTTCACCGACAGTGCAGAAGTACTCGACTTCTTGGCACGCGAGAAGCTCGCACCTCTCGCGGCGCTCGGCACCAGCTGCCCGGACCACTTCCTCCGGACCAAGGTCAAGCCGCTGGTGCTCGACCTCCCCGCCACCGCGTCGCTCGAAGAACAGGTCGCGCGCCTCCGCGAGCTGCACCAGACATACCGGGCCGACTACCGCGCCTACTACGACGCGCACGCCGATGACGCGTCGCCGGCGATGCGCGGCGCCGACCCGCTCATCGTGCTCGTACCCGGCGTGGGCATGTTTAGCTTTGGCGCGAACAAACAGACGGCGCGCGTCGCGGGCGAGTTCTACATCAACGCCATCAACGTGATGCGCGGCGCAGAATCACTCTCGAGCTACGCCCCAATCAACGACGCAGAGAAGTTCCGTATCGAGTACTGGGTGCTCGAAGAGGCGAAGCTGCAACGACTTCCCCGACCGAAGTCACACCAGGGGAGGGTCGCATTCGTTACAGGCGCAGCTTCCGGCATCGGCAAGGCGATCGCCACGCGGCTCGCTGCTGAGGGCGCTTGCGTTGTCGTTGCCGATCTCGATCTCGAAAAGGCCCAGGCCACGGCGGCCGAGCTCGGCACCACCGACGTGGCCATCGGCGTCGCGGCGAACGTTGCGGACGCCCAGGCAGTGCAGGCGGCGGTCGACACGGCCGTACTCGCGTTCGGTGGCATCGACCTCGTGGTGAACAATGCGGGGCTTTCTCTCTCGAAGCCGCTACTCGACACAACAGAGGCAGACTGGAACCTGCAGCACGATGTCATGGCGAAGGGCTCATTCCTTGTCTCGCAGTCCGCGGCGCGCGCAATGATCGCGCAGGGAATGGGTGGCGACGTAATCTACATCTCGTCGAAGAACAGTGTTTTCGCCGGGCCGAACAACATCGCCTACTCAGCGACCAAGGCAGACCAGGCTCACCAGGTTCGGCTGCTCGCTGTCGAACTTGGCGAGCACGGCATCCGCGTCAATGGGATCAACCCCGACGGTGTTGTGCGCGGATCCGGCATCTTCGCTTCCGGGTGGGGCGCCAACCGCGCCGCGACCTACGGCGTCAACGAGGAAGACCTTGGCCAGTTCTACGCGAACCGCACGATCCTGAAACGGGAGGTCGTGCCAGAAAACGTCGCGGACGCTGTGTACGTGCTCACCGGCCCCGAGCTGACGCGCACCACCGGACTCCACATCCCGGTTGATTCCGGCGTCGCCGCCGCGTTCCTGCGATGACCAGCGCGCGGCCGAACGGTGCCGTAGCCGCGGTCGATCTGGGAGCGACCAGCGGCCGGGTGATCATCGGACGGATCGAGGATGACACACTGGAGATGCGGCACGTCGCACGATTCGCCAACGATCCAGTGCGCACGCGTGACGGTCTGCACTGGAACATCCTCGGGCTCTACCGAGAAGCGCTCGCCGGCCTGGCATCCGCTGAGCGCGATCACCCAGGCGAGATCGCTTCGGTCGGGATTGACTCGTGGGCAGTTGACTATGGGCTGCTGCGCGGCGCCCGACTCCTCGGTGCCCCGTTCCACTATCGCGATACGCGCGGCGCGGCAGCGGTATCGAGCGCACACAAACGGGTCTCAGCCGCCGAGCTGTACGCGCGCTCCGGCCTGCAGCATCTCTCGTTCAACACGGTGTTCCAACTTGCTGCGGAGGGCGAGATGCTCGCCATCGCTGATCGCATGCTCCTCGTCCCTGACCTCCTCACGTTCTGGCTCACCGGGGAGCAGCATGCCGAGCGCACGAACGCCTCAACCACAGCGCTTCTGGATCCGGTTCGTCACGAGTGGGACGTTGACCTTGCCGAGCGACTGGGAATCCCCGCCAGGCTTCTACCGCCGCTCATCGAGCCTGGAACACTGGTGGGATCGTTCACCCCTGAGGTTGCTGCGGTGGTCGGGAGGGCCATCGATGTGATCGCAGTCGCCTCGCACGACACAGCCTCGGCTGTTGCAGCAATCCCCGCGACAACCACCGACTTCGCGTACATCTCGTGCGGCACCTGGGGCCTCGTGGGCCTCGAACTCGACGCACCGGTCATCACCGAAGCAGCGCGGGCCGCTAACTTCACCAACGAGGGTGGCGTCTTCGGCACGACGCGGTTCCTGCACAACGTCGTGGGCACGTGGCTCTTCTCGGAATCATTGCGCCATTGGGAGCCAGGGGCCACAGACGCCCAGCGCTCAAGCTTGCTCGGCGAGCTGCTCTCCGAGGCTGCGGGCATCTCCGGGAGCGTGCCCGTCTTCGACGCGAACGACCCGCAGTTCCTTTCTCCGGGCGATCTGCCCGAGCGTATCGTGCGGTGGTTCGAGGCGCGCGGTGAAGCAGCCCCGCGCGGGCGGGCTGCGATTGTGCGCTCGATCGTTGAAAGCTTGGCCGTCGCTTTGGCTGCGGCCGTGCGGACCGCATGCCGGCTCGCCTCCAAATCAGTGTCGGTCATCCACATCGTCGGAGGAGGATCTCAGAACACGCTGCTCTGTCAGCGTCTGGCCGACCACTCCGGGCTCACCGTGCTCGCGGGCCCAACGGAAGCAACTGCCATGGGCAACATGCTCGTCCAAGCACAGGCGCTCGGGTGGATCTCATCTGGCCTCGAATCACTGCGCGCCGTCGCGGCGCGCTCGAGCATGCCCGTGGCGTACACCCCGCGGTAGGCTAGCCGAGCTGCAGACCGGCGTCGGGCGCGTCGAGCGCAGCGTAGTAGCGGGACAGCCGGTGCTCGAGGCCGCGGCGCACTCCCGGCCACTCGGGCTGCGTGATCGAGAAAACCACGGTGTCGCGCAGGTAGCCAGGGGCGCGGCGGTGCGCGCGGAGAATGCCATCCTGCTTCGCGCCCAGGCGGGCGATCGCTGCCCGCGACTGATGGTTGTGGAAGTCGGTGCGGAACTCGACGGCCGGGCACTCCCACACGTCGAATGCGTGGCTGAGCAGCAGCAGCTTCGACTCGGGGTTCGTGCCCGTGCCCTGCGCACCCAGACGGTTCCACGTGGAACCGATCTCCACGCGCGGCACCTCAGCCTCGATGTTCATGAACGTGGTCATGCCGATGATCTGTCCCGTGTCCGTGCGGCGCGCGGTGAAGGCGATCATGCTGCCCTGATCCTGCAGCTCGAGGCGGCGCCGAATCTCCGCCGACATCTGCTCCGGCTGCGGCACGAGCGTGTACCAGAGGTTCCACAGCTCGCCATCCCGCACCGCGTCGACAAGCCCGTCATGGTGCTCGTGTGAGAGCGGCTCGAGCGTCACAAGGCGGCCGCTCAGGGTTCCGGGATGCACAAGACTCATGGGCCCATTGTGCCGCGCGGCACGCTCCGAGCGAAACCTCCGGTCACATTGACCCGATTCTCACTCACTCGTGATGTGCTGGGGGTCCACGAAGTCGTAGGGAGCAAGATGTCCGAGCACGAGCCGACCCCGTTCACCGACGCCCACGCCGCCTGGCACGCGAGCGTCGAGTCCGCGCGCACCGCCCCATACGGTCCGCTGAGCCCCACTGCGATGCACTGGCTCAGCGCGGAACCGCAGCGTCTCCCCGATCTGCCCGGCGTATGGTCCGCCAACGCTGGGCTCGTCACGGTCGAGCTGGGCGAAAACGATCAGGTGACGCGCGGTGGTGAACCCGTGTCGGGCACCGTCGAGCTCGGCCCGCTCACGGGCACCGAGGGCACGGCCCTCGCCTGGGGGGACGTGCAGATCGAGGTCGCGGCGCGCAGCGGCGGCATCATTGTGCGCCCGCGAGATCCGGGCTCGAAGGACCGCACGGGCTACACGGGCACGGCGACCTTCCCACCGAGCGAAGAGTGGGTGGTAACCGCGCGCTTCGTCCCCGCACCACGCGACTCCGTCGAGGTGTCGTCGGCCGCGGGTCCCGGGCGCACGCAGGACTTCACCTCGCCAGGCACCGCCGAGTTCACGCTCGCAGGGCAGGAGCTCTCACTCACGCTCTTCGGCTCGGTTGAGGGCGACGACCTCCGCGCGATTTTCGCCGACGCGAGCGGCGCCGACCTCACGTTCCCGTCGGCGCGCTTCGTTGACGTCGACGTGGTCGACGCGAACACCGTGCGCATCGACTTCACGCGGACCACGAACCCGCCCTGCGCGTACTCCGCAAGCGCGACCTGCCCGTTCCCGCCGCCCGAGAACCGCCTGCCGGTGCGGGTGGAGGCTGGCGAGCTTCGCCCGGGCGTCACGCTCGCCGCGTAGCCGCGTAGCCGCCCGGCACCAGCTCGCGGGCGTCCTCGCCGCGCTCGGCCCAGACCTCCGTGGCCGCGGCGAGGACCGCGCGGGCGCAGCGGTCGTGCACACGGAACGGCAATGAGTTCAGTCCGGGCCTCGTGAACGCTCCGCCCGTGAGCCCCGCGACGAACGGCCCCAGCGCGAACTGGCGCGCTGCGCCGGGCAGGCTCCCATCGGGGGCAGCCTCGATCTGACCGGTCGTCTCGACGGTACCCAGTTGCGGGTCGGCCACCGCGAGCTCACGCGCGCGTCCGCTCACCACGAGGTGCCGAAGCAGTGGGTTGTCGCTCGCTGCGGCGCGCGCCTCGGGCAACCACGCATCGATCAGGATCCCGGCACTCACGTTCGCGGACGCGGCCCCGTGGGGCCCGGTCACCGCGCTGCCGGCTGCCCGGAACACCCCCGCCGCGTCATCCGCTTCGAGCGTGACGTCGCCGCCGAGGAAGCGCACAACCCCAGCTTCTGCGAGCGCGATCAGCTCCTCCAGGCGATGCCCGGGAGGCCCGCTCGCGAGATAGCTGAAGTAGCTCGCCCAGCGACGGGGCAGCGCGCGGGTGCGGCTGCACGCGTTCCAGCGTTCGGGAGCGACCTCGGCGAGCGCGAGGAACGCGTACAGCCCCGTGAGAAAAAGCGCCTGCGTGGCGCTGTTCTCGGGCCGCGTGCGCAAGCGCAGATCCTCCGCGATGTGCGCGAGCACCCGCTCGTGCACGGCGCGACCACCCTCGGCACCTGCCGCGTCATGATCTTCGGGGAGGAAGCGCAGCGGGTGGTCGAACGCGGCGAGCTCGAAACGATCGCGCGGGTCGCGCACGTGTGCGCGGACGAGGGCGGCGAGCGTGTGGCCGTCCGCGCCAGCATCCGCAATGGCCGCGCGCATCCGCGGTGCGAAGGCGTCCCAGGTGCCACGCACGCGCTCCGGGTGCCCGGTGAAGAGCTCGCGGTAGTAGCCGGTGGTCAGCTCTGCGGCGATGCGCGGCCACGCGTCGCGCTCGAAGTCGAGCGGTTCGCTCCGCGCCGCCACCGCGGCCTGAAACTCCGGGCCGAGGTACTCGAGGCGCACCGCATCACCCACAACCTGGCTGGTGATCTTCGAGCGGTACGGAACTCCGCGCCGCGACGCAAAGTGGAGCACGGGTTCGCGCCCACTCGGTGCATAGTGCAGCGAGCCGTCTGCGCGCCGCGTGAACGTTCCGCCCCGCCCTTCCGCGAGCAGCACGCTGAGGTCGATCGCCGCGAGACCCATGCCGCGCACGATCACGTCGGCGCCGGCGGGCACCCCGGAGAAATCGACGTCCGCGGTGAACGCTGGCGGGACGTAGCGCAGTGCGTGCTTGCGCGCGAAGGTGCTGAGCCGCACCGCTTCAGGCGACGGGTCCGTGCCCGTGTGCCCGAGCGCGTACACCACCGCGTCTGCGGCGAGCGCGCGGCCCGAGGCGAGCCGCACCACGTGCCGCGCCGAGCCATCCCCCGGCTCCTCCACGGTCACCGCGGTGTCTGGGCACCAGCTCACCCGCAAGCTCGGTGCCGCGCGGCGCAGCGTCTCCTCGAGCGCCCACCCCAGGTATGCGTTGTTCAGGCGGCGGGTGGGAAACTCGTCGTCGGCGATCTCCGCGATCTCGCGTAGCAGGAGCTCGTCGGCGCCCTCGGGGAGCGGCAGTCTACCCTCGCGCACCCCGCGCACCCAGTCGGCGAGCGCGGGGCCAGGCGCCACGGGCCCGGCAAGCTGGCACGATGCGTCGGTGAAGAACGCGACGTCGCGCAGCATGGAATTGAGCTTCAGCAGCGGGGACTGCTCACGCCGCCAGATGCGACCGCCCCCGGGCGGGTACGGGTCGACGAGCCGCACGTGAAGCGGCAGCTCGGGCGTATCGCGCGCGTGGCTCGCGGCCAGGCGTTCGAGCAGCATCGCGGCGGCGGGGCCGGCCCCCACGAACACCACCTCAACGGGGGTGAGTGCTCCCGGTTCGGCAGGCGCGGGCTCCCCGATCCCGATCGAGAACGCTGCAGTTTCGGGCGTCATGGCTTCGGGAGACCGGGCGGGTTGATGAGCGATTCAGTGATGGCTTCCTCGTCTTGCCCCCAGCGATCGAGCACTTCGTCGTACGTGCCCGAGTCGATGAGCGACTGGATGACGATGCTCACGGCTTCGACGAGGCCGCTGCCCTTCGCGGTGACGGCACCCACCTCGCCGTTCACGGGGTAGGCGCTGTTGAAGCTGCCGACCACGCGGGTTTCGCCGAGCGTGGACTCGCGGAACTTCGCGAGCGCGTGCGGCTCGATACTCACGTCGGCGCGGCCCGAGCTAAGCGCGAGCGAGCCTGCGGCCGAGTCCTCGTAGTAGACGGGCTCACCCGGATCGATCCCGGCCGCCTCATTCTGCGCGAACCAGTCGAGCAAGAACTTCTCCTGGTTCGTGCCGCTCCCCACAATGACGCGGAGCCCGGACACGTCCTTCGGCTCCGAAATCTCAGAGATCTCCGAATTCGCAGCGACGGAGAACCCCATCACCGCGTCGCGATAGGTGGCGAAGTCGAAGAGCTCCTTCCGCTCCTCCGTCACCCCAATGTTCGTGAGGGCGAGATCGTACTTGCCGGACTCGATGCCGAGCGGCCAGTCCGCCCACGCCACGTTCTCGGGCGCGTAGTCGAGGCCGAGGCCCTCGGCGATCAGCGAGGCGAAGTCGGCATCACTGCCGATGATGGTCTGCGCGTCGTCCTCGGCGAAGAACGAGGTGGGCGGGGAGCCGGCCCCGCCGAGCGCGACCGTGAGCTTGCCCGCCTGCGCGGGCGTGAAGCCGCTCGCCTCGAGCGCGGCGACGGCCTCGGGAACCGGATCGATGTGCGGCCGTGTATCGAGGTTGCCGGTAGTGAGGTCGAACGAAGCGCTGGGCGCGGATCCGGCCGCGTTGCCTGGAGCGGCCGGATCGCTCGGCGCGGTCACCGAGCTGCACCCGGTTAGCCCGACAAGCGCGAGCGCGGAGGCCGCCGCGAGCGCGGCGATGAGGAGCGGTGCGCCTGCGGCGCTACGGGGCGTGCGAGCGGAGGAAGGTGCGGAGGGCATGGGCGTCCTTTCGGGATGCGGTGCGGTGCGGTGCGAACGGTCGCCCGCACCGCACACGTGAGCTAGGGGCGGGGCAGCCCGGGCGGGTTAACGAGTGATTCAGTGACGGCCTCATCGCTCAGATCCCAGCGTTCGAGGGCCTTCGCGTACGTGCCATCCGCGATGATTGCGTTCAGCACGATGGCGACGGGATCGATGAGGCCGTTTCCCTTCGCAGTGGTCACTCCGATCTGCGCGTTCTCAGGGAAGCCGCCGTTCAGGGTGCCGACCACCTTCGACTCGCCGCTCACCGCGGCAGCGAACGCCGCCGTGGGGTTCGGCCCGAAGAGCGCGTCGACCCGACCCGATGCGAGTGCGAGCTGAGCGGCCGCGTTGTCGTCGAAGTAGACGGGTTCTCCCGCGGGGAGCCCGTTCTTCTCGTTCTCGGCGAACCAGTCGAGCAGGATCTTCTCCTGGTTCGTGCCGCTTCCCACCACGACCTTCAGGCCGGCGACATCCTTCGCCTCGCTGATCGAAGTGATGTCGCTGTCGCGCTGCACGGAGAACGCGAGCACGTCGTTGCGGTGCGTCGCGAAATCGAAGAGGTCCTTGCGCTCCTCGGTGACGGTGACGTTCGAGACGACTGCGTCGTACTTGCCCGACTCGACCCCCAGCGGCCAGTCGGCCCAGGCCACATTTTCGGGGGCGTATTCGAGGCCGAGCCCATCCGCCACCAGCTGGGCGATGTCGGGTTCGATGCCGAGCAGCGTGCGGTTGTCGTCTTCGGCGAGGAATCCGAGCGGCGGCTCGTAGGCGGCGTGCGCCACAGTGAGCTTGCCTTCCTGAATCGGGGTGAAGCCGCTCGCTTTGAGCGCTGCAACGGCCTCGGGGATGGGGTCGATGCGCAGCCGATCCTCGGCGTTCGCGCTCGTGAGATCGAACGGAGACTCGGCGGCGACGGCCGGGGCGCCCGCGTCGCCCTCGCCTGCGCTGCCTTTCCCGTCGGTCGTGACGACCGCGCTGCAGGCGGTGAGGCCGCCAAGCGCGAGCGCGGTGAGTGCGGCGAGGAGGGCGCCGGTGCGGCGGCGTGAGGTGGGGAGCATGTGCTGACTTTCGTGTGGGTACTGAATGAAGTTGGGCAGTGAACGAGGTTGAGCGGTGAACGAGGTTTCGCGGTGCAGTGGTGGTGAGCGGTGGCGCTTTAGGTCGGCGTCAGATCACCCAGTCGAGGAACTCTTGGGTGCGTGCTTGCTCGGGCGCACGGAGCACCTGCGCGGGCGGCCCCTGTTCGACGACGCGGCCCGCGTCGAGGAAGACCACGTGGTCGGCGATCTCGGCGGCGAAGCCGATCTCGTGCGTGACGATGATGAGCGTGGTGCCGCCGGTCGCGAGATCCCGGATCACACTGAGCACCTCGGCAACCAGCTCGGGATCGAGGGCGCTCGTCGGCTCGTCGAACAGCAGCACGTCGGGTTCCAGGGCGAGCGCACGCGCGATGGCGACGCGCTGCTGCTGCCCGCCGGAGAGCTGCCGCGGATAGTGCTCTGCACGGTCGGCGAGCCCCACGCGCTCGAGCAGCACCTGGGCCTGAGCGGTTGCCTCGGCCTTGCTCGCGCGCTTCAGCCCGATGGGCGCCTCAATGATGTTTTCGAGCGCGGTGAGGTGCGGAAACAGGTTGAAGTTCTGGAACACCATGCCGACGCGAGTGCGCCGCTCGAGCACCTGCTTCTCGGGGAGCTCGTGAAGCTGCCCGCCGCGGCGTTCGTAGCCGATGTAGTCGCCGTCGATGGTGATGGAGCCCGCATCGATCGTTTCGAGGTGGTTGATTGCACGCAGCAGGGTCGACTTCCCCGATCCGGAGGGGCCGAGCAGCGTGATCACCTGCCCCGGCTCGATGCGCAGCGTGATGCCGTGGAGCACCTCGTGCGGGCCATACGACTTGTGCACGTCGGTGATCTCCACGAGCCCGGTGCGCGGGCTCTCGCCGGGCGCGGCTGCGGGGTCGGGTGTCGTGGGGGCGGCGGCCTGGGTGGGCGACGCGGCGGCTGAGTCGGGCGACACGGGCGAGGCAGGCGCTCCTGGTGTTTCCAACGCGGAATCTGCCCGGGTCTCGAGTGCGGTGTTGCTCGTCATGGGGGCCTCCTTCAATTCGGGATCGGGTTCGGGATCGGGGTGGTGGCCGGTGCGGCCGCTAGTGAGCGCTCGTGTTGAGTGCGGCGACGGTGTGCGCGGAAGGGGTGCGCACGGCGGCGGGCTGCGGCTCGGCAGCAGGCGACCTCGCAGCGCTGCGGCCCACGAAGGCAGCCCGCAGCGCGCGGCGCAGCCGCTGGATCGGGGTGGGCGGCAGCTCGCGGGCGGTGCCGCGGGAGAAGCGGCGCTCGATGTAGTACTGCGCAATGCTCAGCACGGTCGTGAAGATCGTGTACCAGACAGCCGCGACGAGCAGCAGCGGCACGACCTGCTGGTTGCGGTTGTAGATCACCTGCACCGTGTAGAACAGCTCGGGCAGCGCAACGATGAACACCACGGAGGTGCCCTTCAGCAGCCCGATCACCTCGTTGAAGGCGTTCGGCAGGATCGCGCGCGCGGCCTGCGGCAGCACGATTCGGAAGAAGCGGCGGCTGCGCGGGATCCCGAGCGCCTTCGCGGCCTCGATCTGTCCCTGGTCGACGGACAGGAGACCACCGCGGATGATCTCCGCGGAGTACGCGGCCTGGTGGAGCGAGAGCCCGAGGATCGCGGCGACCGTCGAGGAGAGCAGCCGCACCGTGTCGAACTCGACCACCCAGAAGTCGTAGCTGAAAGGCCAGCCGATGCCGAGCGTTGGGAAGAGGTACCCGAGGTTGAACCAGATCACCAGCTGCACAACGAGCGGCACCGAGCGGAAGAACCAGATGAACCCCCAGGCGAATGAATTCAGCAGCCCGGAACCGGAGAGACGCGCAAGCGCCAGCACCCCGCCCAGCGCAAAGCCGATCACGGCGGAGACCGCGGTGAGCCACAGCGTGAGCCACAGGCCGCGGAGCACGGCGTCGTTGAAAAAGTACTCGGCGAACACGGGCCAGCGCCACTGCGGGTTCGAGAAGAACGTCCACACGAGCTGGGCGAGGAGGAACACCGCGATCGCGCTGAACGCCCACCGCCACCAGTGGCGCAGGGGCACCACGTGCTCGGCGGTGCCGCTCGTCGTTCGGTTGACCACCCCCGCGGGCGGTGTCTCGGTCACTGCGGTCATGATCGGCTCTCCTTTGCGAGCGGCGCGAGGTGCTTGGTGAAGGGGTGCACGCCCACCTCTGCTGCGGGGCGTGCTGGGTCGAACTGGGGCTCGTACCCCGTGCCGAGGTAGAGCGCGACGGCCTCGGGCTGGCGGGGCCCGGTCGTGAGGAACACGCGCTCGTAGCCGAGCCGTGCGGCTTCGCGCTCGAGGGATGCGAGCACGCGCTTCGCGAGTCCGCGCCCACGCACATCGGCCCGCGTCCAGATGCGCTTGAACTCCGCGGTGCGCTCGTCGTAGCGCATGAACGCCCCACCGGAGAGCACCTCCCCGCCCGCGAGCAGCACGAGGAACGTGCCGTTCGGCGCGGTGAACGCGGTCTCCGGGTAGCGGTTCAGCTCGACGGCGGCGGGCTCGCCGAACACCTCAACCCCGTAGCGCGCGTCGTACTCGCGCTCAAGATCTGCGAGGAGGGGCGCGGCGAGCGGGTCGCTCGGATGGACGACGCGCACCACAAGCTCGTCGGCGCGCTGGCTCGCGCTCATGCGACGGCCTCGCTCTCGCGTGCAGGCTCAGCCGCGTCCGTCCATGGCACGTGCGGCGGAGTAGGCAGCCCGAGGGTGTGGCGCAGGGTCGGGTTCGCCCCGGTCTCGGGGTCGGTGTCGTAGCTCGTACGGAACACGCCGCGCTCCTGCAGCAGCGGCACCACGCGGTCGACGAACTCGTCGAGCCCGCCGGGGGTGAGGTGCGGCACGAGCACGAAGCCGTCGGATACCCGCTCCTGCACCGCCCGGTCGATGTCCGCCGCGATCGTCTCGGCGGAGCCGACAAACGTGTGCTGCGCGGTCTCCGCGGCGACGAGTTGACGGAGCGTGAGCCCCTCCCGCTTCGCGCGGTCGCGCAGCTGCGCGGCCCGCTGGGTGCGGTCGGCCACCTGCGTGGACACCTGGCCCTGCCGCTGGGCACCGTCGCTCGGTTCCGTGCTCGGCAGCGCACCATCGGGGTCGAGTCCCGGGAGCTCGTGCCCCCAGATCGCCTCGACCCACGCGATGGCGGTCTGCGGGCTGGTCTGTGCCAGGGCAATCTCGCGGGATCGCTCGCGGGCCTCAGCGTCGGTGTCGCCGAGCGCGAAGCTCGCGCCGGGGAGGATGAGGAGCGAGTCTTCCGTGCGCCCCACGCCGGGCAACCGGCCCTTCACGTCACGGTAGAACGCTTGTCCACCAGCGAAGCTCGTGTGCCTGGAGAAGATGATCTCGGCATTCGCCGCAGCGAAGTCACGCCCCGCTGGCGAGTCACCCGCCTGCACGATCACGGGGAAGCCCTGCGGGCTCCGCGGCACAGTGCTCGTGGCGGCGACCGTGAACTGCGGGCCGCGGTGCTCCACTCGGCGCACGCGCTCGGGGTCGAGGAAGCGGCCGCTCGCGCGGTCCGCGATGATCGCGTCGGCGTCCCACGAGTGCCACAGCTCCTTCGCGAGCGCGACGAACTCCTCCGCGCGCGTGTACCGCTCGCCGTAGGGCAGGAAACCGCCGCGGCGGAAGTTGCCGCCGTGGAACGCGTCGGGCGAGGTCACCACGTTCCAGCCCACGCGGCCCTGTGAGAGGTGGTCGATGGTGGCGAGCTGCCGGGCGAGCTCGTACGGCTCGTTGAAGGTGCTCGTCAGCGTGCCCACCACCCCGATGTTCTCGGTGACCGACGCCATCGCGGTGATCACCGCGAGCGTGGCAGGCCGGCCCGCGACGTCGAGGTCGTGGATCTTGCCGCCGTGTTCACGCAGGCGCAGGCCCTCGGCGAGGAAGACGTAGTCGAAGAGCCCGCGCTCGGCGGTCTGTGCGAAGTGCCGGAAGGACGCGAAATCGATCTGGCTTCCGGCAGCTGGGTCGCTCCACACGGTGGCGCTGTTCACTCCGGGGAAGTGTGCGACGAGGTGCACCTGGCGCGGCGCAGTCGTCGAGGGTCGGTGCTGGGTGGGCTGGTCGATCGTCATGCCGCGTGCTCCTGGTTCTCGGGGGTGGCGTGTTCGCGTAGGCGCTGCGGGGCGGGGTCGAGGCCGAAGCGCTCGCGGAGCGACCGCGGTGCACCCACGGCACTCGCGATCCCCCGCGCTCGGAGCAGCGGGAGGAGGGTCGCGGTGATCTCGCGCAGGTCGCCCGGCAGCGTGAGTGGCCGCAGCCGCACCCCATCGACCCCGGCGTCACGCAGCCGCTCGATCTCGTCGGCAAGCTGGGCGACGCCGCCAGTAACGATGCGGGCATCGCTCTCAAACGTCTCCCCCGCTGCCGCATCGAGCCGTGCAAGCCGATCGGCCGCTGCCTCGCTCGCGGTGTCGAGCGCCACCACGAGGTCGATCACGATGCGCAGCGGCTCTCGCGCACTGCCCGCGCGGCCCACGCGTCGCTCGGCGGCGCGCACCCGCGCGATCACCTCGGCGATCGTCAGCTCGCGCGATGCGCCCGCCCGTGCCGACGGGCTCTCGGGGGTCACGAACACCACGTCGGCGGCCTCGGCAGCGAGCTCGTGCACCCGTGGGGAGTGCGACAGTACCGTGATGGGCAGCTGGCCCTGCGGCGAACGCGGCACGATCGATGGGCCGGCCACGGAGAAGCGCTCGCCCGCGAAGTTGATGTGGTGCACGCGGTCGCGGTCGAGAAAGCGGCCGCTCGCGTCATCACGGATGATGGCGTCGGCGTCCCAGCTCGCCCACAGCCGCCGGGCGACCTCGGCAACGTCTCCCGCCTCACTCAGCAGCTCATCCAGCGCGGGATCGGGGCGCCCCGCCGCCACCTCCCCCAGGTCCACCGCGGGGGCGGGCCGGCGGCCGAACGCGTCCGCCGAGGCCGCGTCGCCGGAGATGCGCAGCTGCCATCCGCCGCGCCCCTCGGACACGTGGTCGAGGGTCTGCAGCGCGGTGGCGACGTGGAACGGCTCCGTGTGCGTCGTGGTGACGGTGGGAATCAGACCAATGCCGGTGGTGCGCGGCGCGACCCAGCTCGCGGTGAGCAGCGCGTCGAGCCGCCCGCCCACACGATCGGCACGCGGGGTCGCGGCTTCGTCAGCTGCGGGGTGCGGCAGGCTGAGCGAATCGTCGAGGGTGGCGTAGTCAAGCCCCGCAGCGTCGGCTGTGCGCAGCAGCTCGGTCCAGTAGCCGGCGGTGAAGAGCGCCTCGGGCTGAGCGTCGGGTTCGCGCCAGGCGGCGGGATGCTGGCCGGCCCCATCGAGGGCCACCCCGACGGTGAATGCGGTGGGTTGAGTTATGGGAGACATGCGGAGAGCTTATGTTTATGCCGCCCACCCCTGTCCACCAATGTGACGAAGAATGACCGTTACGTCGTGTTGCGCGCGCCCTGAACGGGCACCCCGGGTCGACCTACACTGGCCCCAGTTCCGCGGGATGAGATCCCCGGCCACTCCGCGACATCACACCGTGGATCAGACCTATCTGCCGTGGCTCCCAGCGCCACACACGGACGAGCGTGCGCCGCGTCTTCGGACGCGCAACGCCAGAAAGGGATCCTCGTGTCCACCATCTCCGTCATCGTCGGAAACCCGAAGCCACACTCCCGCACCCGCCAGGTCGCGGAGGAGCTCGCGCAGCGGGTGGCGCAGCGCACGGGCGCGGCCATTCACCCCACGGTCGACCTCATTGACCACGCCACCGAGCTGTTCGCTTGGCCCTCGGCCACCCTCGACCCGGCACTCGATCAGTTGCGCGAGTCCACGCTCGCGGTGATCGCCACCCCGACCTACAAGGCCAGCTACACCGGCCTCCTCAAATCGTTCCTCGACCGTTTCCCGGCGCGCGGGCTCGAGGGGGTCACCGCGATCCCGATCTTCACCATCGCCTCCGAGGAACACACCCTGGCCGTCGAGTTCACGCTCCGCCCCCTGCTCGTGGAGCTCGGCGCGAGCGTGCCCACCCGCGGCCTCGCCTTCCCCACACCGAAGTTCGATCGCCGCGCCGAGATTCTTGACGAGTGGGCGAGCACCCAGCTCGATCTCCTCCCCTCAGCTGGCGCAGCGGCGGGGGCACGCGCATGAGCGCCCAGGCCACAGCGGCGGCCACCCCGCTGCCCTTCGACGAGCGGAGCTACCGCGACGCGATGGGCGGCTTCGCTTCCGGCATCACCGTGATCACCACGCACGGCACCGACGGCCCGGTGGGCTTCACCTGCCAGTCGTTCTACAGTGTCTCCATCGAGCCGCCGCTCATCTCGTTCTCGATCGCGCGCACCTCGCGCAGCCTCGGCGCGGTGCGCGCGCACGGCCGCGTGGTGGTGAACTTTCTGAGCGCCGAGCAGCAGCACCTCAGCGGCCAGTTCGCGCGCTCGGGCACCGACAAGTGGCAGGGCGTCGAGTGGTCGCCCTCGCCGAGCAACGGCGCACCCGTGCTCGACGGGGGCACGGGCTGGGTGGCGGGCGAGATCGAGCGCGAGATCGAGGCGGGCGACCACCTGATCTTCCTCGTCCGGGTGAGCGGGCTCTCCACTGATCCGGATCGCGCGCCGCTGCTGTTCTACCGCGGCGCCTACCGCGAGCTCGAGTACATGATCTGAGCTCGCGCTACGCGGTGATCCGTCGCAGCTCGGCGACAAAGTGTGCGATCGTCGCGCGCGCGTCGTCGCGGGCACGCTCGTGCTCCTCGGGGCGGTTCAGGTACCCGTGCACGGTGCCCCGCTGCACGGACTCGGCAACGTCCACGCCCGCGGCGCGCAGCTGTTCGGCGAACTGCTCGCCGGAGGCCCGCAGGTCGTCTGCGTCGGCGTGCACGAGGACGGTGGCGGGGAGCAGCGTGAGGCGCTCGGGCGGAAGCTCACCCGCCACGCAGGCGCCGCCCGCGAGCGGCTCACCGGCAGCGGACCCCAGATAGAACGCGTACATCTCAGCGATGCGCTGCGCGTCAAAGCGGCGCTGCGCGGGCAGCGTCGCGGTGGCCGCGCTGATCGCCGCGTCGGCGCGCTGCACGCGATGCAGGGTGGGGTATTCCAACAGCAGCGCGTCGGCGGGCCGACCATCGCCCAGGGCGGCATGCTCGGCGCGGTGCAAGGCGGCGAGCACGGCGAGGTGCGCGCCGGCGCTCGCTCCGCCGATGACGAGTGGCGTGGGCCCCGCCCCGCGATCCCGGTCTGCTCGCGCGCGATCCTCGCGCGCCACCCAGTCGAGCACGGCAGCCACGTCGTTGCCCGGGGCAGGCGCCTTGACCCCGTCGCTCGCGAGCGCGTAGTCCACCGAGTACACCCGGATGCCGGCCGCGGCGAAACTCCGCGCCACCCAGTCGGCCTCCGGCCAGTCCAGTGTGCCGCGCACAAACGATCCGCCGTGCGCCCAGACGAGCGTCGCCCAGGCACGCGCCGGCTCGTAGACGCGCACCGGCACCGATTCCGATCCCACGCGATTCGGCGCACCCACCTCGCGGCCGCGCGCGGGACCTGGCACCGCGATGTCCGTGATGTGCAGACGGCGCTTCTCGGCCCGCCGGCGCAGCCAGCCGATCACTCCTGCACTCCCGCCGCGACCCGCGCGCGGATGCCCGCGATGATGAAGTCGAGACCCCGGTCGAACACGCGCCGGTTGCGCTCGGCCCCTAAGGGGTGGCGGCGCAGCAGCGGGCCGAGCACGGGACCCGAGTGCTCGGGATCGAGGATCGTGTCGGGTGAGAGCGCGTCGAGCGCGGCACCGAAGGTGAACGCGTCGATCACCTCGATCGTGGTGAGGATCTCGGTGTCGGGCACGCCGGCGTCGCCAAGCGCTGCGGCGAGCGCACTGTAGAACCGCAGCACGTCAGGCTCGTCGATCACCACCGTGAGCATGAGCTCGAGTGCGCGCGGGTGGTCGGCGTACATGCGCCAGGTGAGCTCCACCTCGCTGCGGATGCGGCTTTCCCAGTCGGTGTGCTCCGGCGCGACCGCGATGTACTCGGTGACGAGCACCTCGCGCAGCGCACGAATGACGCCGTCGCGCCCATCGACGTGGTGGTAGAGGGACGAGACACTGACGCCGAGGCGCTTGGCGAGGGGCACGAGTTGCAGGTCGTGGCCGGCGTCGACGTAGTCGAGCGCGGCCCTCCCGATGATCTCTCGGCTGAGCCGGGCGGTGCGGGGTCTCGCCACGGGGGTCCCTTCGTTGGTGCTGCTTGACAGATCCTCCCACACGGGGCACGATACACACTAAAACCGAAACCGTTTCGATTAATTCGCTCGAAGCGTCTCACCGCCAGTGCAGCCGGAGAAGATTCCCGTGACCATCACCCCCACCGCGACAGACCCGCGCCACCCGCTCACCGTTCGAAACGGCAGCGCGACGTTCATCATCGCGCTCGCGAGCCTCATGATGGCCAACCTCGCGCCGTTCGTCATGACCGCCCTCGCGGGCCTCGGCTTCGACGTCATCGCGAGCGGCAACATCCTCACCTGGGCGCTGCTCGCGTCCGCCGTCGTCGGCCTCGGTACCTCGCGCCTCGCGGCGGGACGCGCGCGACGCCCCCTCGCGGTCGCCGGCCTCGCGGTCGCGGTGCTGGCCTTCGGCGTCGCCGCCCTCGTGCCTGCCCCGGGCGCTGCCGTCACCGGCCTCATCGTCGGCGGTGCGGGCGTGGGCGCCGCGATTTCCACCTCCGGTGCGGCGATCGCGGCCCTGCGCAACCCAAACCGGGTCTCCGCTACGAGCGGCCTCGTCAACCGGGTGCTCATCACGATCATCCTGGCTATCGTGCCCGTGCTTGGCATCACCCAGGGCAGCGTCTTCGGCACCCTCGCGCTGATCTCGCTCGCGGGCCTCGCGCTTGCCGCCTGGCTGCCCGACACCCCGGAGCACGCCGCTCCCGTTGACGTGACAACAAGCCTGCAGATCGCGGAGCCGCGTCGCATCACGATCGCGGGCATCGCGATCCTCATCGTGTTCCCGCTGTGGGGCACGAGCGAGGACGCGATCTGGACCATGGCGCCCGTGCTCGGCGACGCCGTCGGCCTCGGGGAGCAGCCGCTCGGTTTCGCCCTCAGCCTCGCCGCCGCCGGCGGCATTCTCGGCATGCTCATCGTCTCAATCTTCGGGGCACGCATCGGCCGCGCCGTCCCCCTCGCCATCGCTCTCGCCCTGGGCGGCGCGTTCAAGATCGCCATCGGCTTCGCGACGGATCCCATCCTGCTCGCGGCCCTGATCATCGCGGTCAACACGATCTACGCGTTCGCCTTTGCGCTGTTCATCGCCACCGCCGCCGGGCTCGACGCGCGCGGCCGCTGGTCGGGCCCCCTGCTCGGCGCGTACCTCGTCGGCTCGAGCTTCGCCCCGCTCATCGGCGGTGCACTCATTGAGGGGATCGGGATCCCGGGCTTCACCCTCATCACCGGGCTCGTGAGCTTCCTCGTGATCATGCCCACCGTGATGATCGCCCGCGTCTCGGTCGGCGCGGAGCGCGCCCTGGCCCGCGCAAGCGAGCGCGCGAGCTAGCCGCCGCGCCCAGAGGCGCCCGGCGGCGGCGCCCCGCTCGCGAACGCGCCGCACACCCAGCACCCGGCCGTACCCCGTACGATCGCAGCAGGCCCTCCGATTTCCCCGGGGACACGCGCCGTGACGGCGAGGTCCCGATCCCAATCGAAAGAAAGCGAGTCCCATGAGCTCCGAGACCACCATTTACCGCAACGCAACCGTCTTCACCGGCGACGCAGCGGTTGCTCCGCGCGAGAGCTTCGTCGTGCGCGACGGGCTGGTGCTCGCCGCGGGCGATCTGGACTCGGTGCGGCTCGCCGCGGGCCCCGACGCGACCGAGGTCGATCTCGGCGGCGCCGTGGCCACGCCTGGCATCGTCGAGGGCCACGCCCACATGCTCATGCTCGGCGAGTCGCTCTCGAAGGTACAGCTGCGCGACGCGAAGACCCTCGCTGAGGTGCAGCAGCGCCTCGCCGCAGCCCGCGCGGCGGCCCCCGACGCGCCCCGCCTCCTCGGCACGAGCTGGCTCTTTGACATCTTCCCCGCTGGCGTGCAGCCGTCCGCGGCCATGATCGACGAGGTCGTCGCCGACGTTCCCGTCATTCTCGACGCGAACGATCTGCACTCGGTGTGGGTGAACACCGCGGCGCTTGAGGCGATGGGCATCACACGCGACACCCCGAACCCCGTGGGCGGCGAGATCGTGCGCGACGAGAACGGTGACGCCACCGGGTTCCTGCTCGAGACCGCGGCGATGACGCACGCGTGGGGCTACCTCGATGCGGTGCGCAGTCAGGATGATCGGGATCGTTACCTCGCCGCCGCGTTCGACGCGTACCTCGAGACCGGGGTGACCGGCGCGACGGAAATGTCGTTCGGCGAGGCCGAGGTGGCGACCTACCGGCGCCTGCTCGACCGCGACGGGCGTCTCCCCTTCCCCGTGAATGCGCACTGGCTGCTCACCGCCTCCGGCGATGTTGCGACCGACGTCGCGCAGATCGCACAGATCGCGCGGGTGCGCGACGAGCTTGCCGCCGAGTATGGCGACGCCTGGCTGAAGATCGTCGGCGTGAAGTTCATTCTCGACGGCGTCATCGATGCGTGCACCGCGAGCATGCGCGCGCCCTACGCGAACGGCGCGCTGCCCGGCCCCATCTGGGAGCGCGAGTTTGCCCTTCCCGTGGCCGTCGCGGCCGACGCTGCCGGGCTGCAGCTCGCGTTGCACGCGATCGGCGATGAGGCGAGCACCATCGCGCTCGACATGGTGCAGGAGTGCATCCGGGTGAACGGCCCGCGCGCCGACCGTCGGGCGCGCGTTGAGCACCTCGAGTACGTTGCCGACGACACGATTGCCCGTATGGCGGCGCTCGGCGTCACGGCCTCGATGCAGCCCGTGCACTGCGACCCCGCGGTGCTCGACAACTGGCAGGCGGTGCTCGGCGACGAGCGCGCCACAACCGGCTTCCCGTGGCACAAGTTCCGGGAGTCGGGCGTCGCGCTCGCGCTCGGCACCGATGCGCCCACCGCGCCGCACGTCGCGCCCGACAACCTGTTCATCGCGCTCACCGCAGAGTCGGCGCTCGATCGCAGCCGCGCGCCCTACCAGCCCGAGCGCGTGTTCACGCCGGCGCAGGCGCTCGAGGCGCTCACCCTCGGCGCGGCCACCGCGACCGGCCGTGGCGAGGAGCTCGGACGCATCGCCTCCGGGTACCGCGCAAACGTTGCGGTGTGGACCGCCGACCCGCTGGCGGGCGCGCCCGCCGAGCTGCTCGGCACCGGCGCCGCGCTCACACTGGTGGACGGCGCGGTGGCGCACCGCCGCTAGCCTGCCCGGCTTCCCCTCCCGCCCTGGCTCTGCGAATCGGGGTCACTTTGGCAGGGTGTCGCACGCTCTCCCCAGGCGACACCCTGCCAAAGTGACCCCGATCGGGTGGGCAGCGGGGAGAATGGGGGCATGAGCACCGCACCCGAGGCACGCACGGAGTTCAGCTATGTCGACGCGCACGGCGTCGAGATCTCGGCCTACGAGTGGGCCGCCGCTGAACCGATCGCAATCGTGCAGATCGCACACGGCATTGGCGAGCACGCGCTGCGCTACGACGCATTCGCGCGCCAACTCACCCAGGCTGGGTTTACCGTGATCGCGGATGATCATCGCGGGCACGGCGAGACCGGCCGCCGCCAGCACGGTAGTGAGCTCAGCCTCCTCGGCAAGCTCGGCCCGGGTGGCCTCCGCGCGACGGAAGCGGAGATCCTCCAGCTCACCGACATTGCGCGCGAGCGCACCCCCGGCGTGCCGCTGGTCATGTTTGCGCACTCGTGGGGCTCGCTCATGGCACAGCGCATTCTGAACGCACACCCGAACGCGTGGGATGCCCTCGTGCTCTCTGGGTCTGCGTACCGAACGCCCCGCTTCATGGAGAGCGGTGACTTGAACGCGGCGTGGGCGAGCGGCGAGGCGAGCGGCTTCGAATGGCTCAGCCGCGACCCGGCGATCGCCCACGCGTTCATCGCCGATCCCCTCTGCTTCGAGGCCGACATTCTGAAGCTCTTCGGGATCGCTGATGGGCTCCGATTGTTCGGCACCCCCGGGGCCGGACTCGATCCCGATCTGCCACTCCTCATCACCGCGGGTGCGGCCGACCCGCTCAGTCGGCGCGACGGGCTGCAGCGCCTCGCCGCCGCATACCGCGCGCGCGGCCTGCGGGACGTGACGCTCAAGCTGTACCCCGATGCCCGGCACGAGATCCTGAACGAAACAAACCGCGACACGATCATCGCCGACATCACCACGTGGATGCTGGAGCGCGTCGCGGCAGACTGAGCGGGCGCGCCAGCGGGGAAAACCACTCGCCGGAACCCCGCCGGAGGCGTACCCTGAGAGCATGAGCATGCACGGCGAGTACAAGGTTCCCGGCGGCAAACTCGTTGTCGTTGACTTCGAGGTGGAAGACGGCCGGATCAGCAACTTCCGCCTGTCCGGTGACTTCTTCCTCGAGCCCGACGACGCACTCGCGTGCATCAACGACGCCGTCGAGGGGATGAGTCCGAACGGCACAATCGAGCAGTTCGGCGAGGCCATTCACGACGCGCTTCCGAGCGAGGTCCACCTGCTCGGCTTCACGCCCGCGTCCGTGGGGGTAGCGATCCGCCGTGCGATCACGGGGGCGGCGCACTGGCGCGACTACGACTGGCAGATCATCCACGAGCGACCGATCACGCCTGTGTTGAATGCGGCACTCGATGAGGTGCTGACGACCGCCGTGGGCGAGGGCCTACGCGGCCCAACCCTGCGCATCTGGGAGTGGAACGAGCCCGCCGTGATCATCGGCAGCTTCCAGTCGGTTCAGAACGAGGTTGATGAGGCGCAGGCTGCCGCGCACGGCGCTCAGATCGTGCGTCGCATTTCCGGCGGCGGGGCGATGTTCATGGAGCCCTCCGCGAGCATCACGTACGCGCTCTACGTTCCCGGCGAACTCGTGCGGGGCATGAGCTTCGCGGACTCCTACGCGTACCTCGACGAGTGGGTGCTCGAGGCGCTGCAGTCGCTCGGCATCGATGCGCAATACAAGCCGCTGAACGACATCACGAGCCCGCAGGGCAAGATCGGCGGAGCCGCGCAGAAGCGCCTCGGTTCGGGCGCCGTGCTGCACCACGTGACCATGGCGTACGACATGGACGGCGAGGCGATGACCGAGGTGCTGCGCATCGGCCGCGAGAAGCTCTCCGACAAGGGCACCACGAGCGCGCAGAAGCGCGTCGACCCGCTGCGCAGCCAGACCGGCCTTCCCCGCGAGGAGATCATCGCGAAGATGATCGACGTGTTCAAGCGGCGGCACGGCGGCACCGAGAGTTCCGTCACCGAGGGCGAGTGGGATGCTGCGGAGCGTCTCGTCGAGCAGAAGTTTGAGACCGAGGAGTGGCTGCGCCGCGTCCCCTAACCGGCCGCGTGAGCGGCTCCGGTTGGGGCGGGCGTGAGCCAGCGCACATGAGCGAGCCACAGCGGCCTCGCGTTGTCATGATGTGTGGTCCGGCTGGCGCCGGCAAGACCCACCACGCTCAGCGTCTGGAGGCCGCGGGGTTCACCCGCCTCTCATTTGAGGTGGAGTTCTGGGCACGCGGCATCACCACGATGCCCTCCACGGAGGTTGTCGCCGACGTGGCCTCGGCGCTCAAGGAGCGCCTGCTGCACCTGAACGAACAGGGGCACGATGTTGTGCTCGATTTCGGGTTCTGGTTCCGGCGGCAGCGTGACGAGTACCGCGCGCTGCTCGCCCCGCGAGGTGTCGTGCCGGAGACCGTCTACATTGCGACGAGCCTTCCCGTCATCCTGAGTCGGGTAGGCAATCGCCACGGTCGGCACGCGGACGATTGGCCGCTCACCGAGCAGACGGCGACGGAGTACTTCGAACGCTTCGAGCCGCCCACTCTCGATGAGGGCCCCCTCACGGTGGTTCGCTAGGGAACCAGGATGACCTTCCCCGTCGTGGCGCGCCCCTCCAGCGCCGCGTGCGCCGCACCAGCTTCGGCGAGCGGGAAAGTGGCCCCGACGCGCACGCTCAGCTGACCCGCGGCGATCGCGTCGAAGAGCTCGCCATACCGCCACGCGCGCTCCTCGGCGCTGAGCAGGAAGTGTCCGAGCGACGGCCGCGTGACCGACAGGGATCCCCCGGCGTTGAGGCGCTGCAGGTCGAAGGGCGGCACGGGCCCGCTCGCGGCGCCAAAGAGCACGAGCTCCCCGCGCACACGCAGCGCACGCATCGACTGGTCGAAGGTGTCCTTTCCGACTCCGTCATACACCACCGCAACGCCGGCGCCATCGGTCAACTCGCGCGCACGCTCGGCGAAGCCGGCATAGTCGAGCACCTCGGCGGCGCCCGCCTCTCGACTGAGCGCCTGCTTCTCAGGGGTCGAGGCTGTCGTGAGTACGCGCACGCCGCGAGCGGTGAGGAGCTGCGTCAAGAGCAGCCCCACGCCACCCGCGCCCGCGTGCACAAGCACCGTGTCACCCTGCTGCGGCGTAGCCGCGGAGGTTGCGAGGTAGTGGGCAGTGAGCCCTTGGAGCGGCAGCGCGGCAGCAGTTTCCGCCGTGATCCCCTCGGGCACGCGCACCGCACGCTCCGCGGCGACAACGAACTGCTCCGCGTAGCTCGCGCGCGCTTCCGCGGTGGTGACGAGATCGCCCACCGCAAACCCGGTGACACCGTCACCCAGCGCGATCACCCGACCGGCTGCCTCGGCTCCCGGCGTGAACGGGAACGGCACTGAGTACAGCCCCGTGCGCTGATATGTCTCGATGAAGTTCACGCCGACCGCAGCGGTCCCGACGAGCAGCTCGCCGGGACCCGCCTGCGGCTCCGCAACCTCGCGAACCTCGAGCACATCGGATCCGCCGGGGGCCTGGGCAACGATTGCACGCATCATGCCCTGAGCCTACGCCTTGCGCTGCTTCCCCACTGCAAATGCGGTGAGCGCGAGGCCCGCGAGGGCCCAGAGGATCAGGATCGCGGCTGCGCCGCCCGCACCCGAGGCGCCCGTCGCAATTGCCTGGAAGCCGCCCAGCGCCGCACCAATCGGACCGAGATCCCCCACCGCGGCGAGCGGCGCGGGCACAGTCGAGACGATCCCCACCGCGAATGCCACGACGAGCAGCACGAAGGCAATGAAACGCCCGAAGCCGCCGAGAAGCGCCGAGAGGCCCTGCACGAGGAGCGCGAACGCGATCCCGGCGAGCAGCGCGAGCCCGAAGAACCCGACTCCCTGCGCGAAACCGTAGCCCAGCGCAATAGGCAGGATCACACCGGCGATTGCGCCCTGCGCGGCCCCCAGGCCGAGCGCGGGCAGCGCACTCCGCAGCGTGATGAATCCGACGCCGCGGGCAGCCTCACGCGTGCGGCGCCACAGCGGCGCGAGCACGAGGAACGAGGCGAGTGCGCCGGCCCAAAGGGCGATGCCCGCGAAGAGCGGCACACCGGACGCGTTGAACAGCTCATCGCTGCCACCCTCCGCCTTCACGGGCGCGAGCGCGGTCTCGGCGAGCTTGTCGCGCTGCGACTCCGTGTAGTTCGGGATTCCGCTCGCGGCCTGCCCGAGCCCCTTCGCGAGGTCCGCGGTGCCCTTGGCTGACTGACCAGCACCGTCGGCCAGCTTCTCAGCGCCGTCGGCAAGCGCGGGGGTGCCCGCCGCAAGCTCGGCGGTGCCCGAGGCAAGGCCGCTCGCCCCACCGGCGAGCTCCGAAGCGCCGCCGGCCAACGCAGACGCGCCGTCGGAGAGCGCGTTCGCACCCGAGGCCACCCCGTTCACGCCCGCAGACAGCTGCGCGGCGCCTCCCGCGAGCGACTCTGCGCCGCTCGCCAGGTCATTCGCTCCCGCGGAGAGGTCGTTTGCCCCGCTTGCGAGTTCGGCAGCTCCTGCGGCGGAGGCCTGCGCGCCAGCCGCGAGGTCTTGTCCGGCGCTCTGGAGCGCACCGATCTTCTCGCCCGCAGCACTCATCTGCCCAGAGACCTGCGCGATCGCATCAAGCGCCTGCTGCTTTAGAGCGGGATCCGGGATCGGGATCACGCCGTTTTCAATGTCTGCCTGCAACTGCGTGAGCATTGCCTGCACCTGACCACCGCCAGCGACCACCTCGCCCAAGATCTCGTTGATCCCGCCCGTGTACCCGGCGACCCCGGCCGAGAGCTTGTCGGCGCCCGCCGCGTAGTCCTGCACCCCGGCGGCGTAGCCCGCCAGGCCCGGGTTGTCAGGCCCAGAGCCGCTCGCAAACGCCCGAAGCCCTGCAGCAAGCTGCCCGCTGCCACCGGCCAGATCGTTCGCACCGCCCGCGAGAGCGCCCGCGCCGGATGCCAGCTCAGAGACGCCGCCCGCGAGCTGGCCCGCACCGCCGGCGAGCTCGCCAGCGCCACCCGCGAGCTGCTGTGCACCGCTCGAGAGCTGCTGCGTCCCGTCCGAGAGCTGCTGCGTACCGTCGGCCAGCTCCTTCGCCCCGCTGGAGAGCTGCTTGCCGCCGTCGGCGAGCTTCGTCGCCCCGTCGGCCGCGCCCCCAATGCCGCTGTGCAGCTCGTTCATGCCCACGAACACGCCGCCAACGAACTGCTCGCCGAGCTGCCGGTTGAGCAGCCCCGTCGCGGTCTGCGTGACCGCCTGCGAGAGCGCCGTGTCGATGAGTCGGCCCCGCTCACTCTCGCGAATGTCGATCGTCGCGGTCTCTGCATCGTCCGGGTCCCCCGACATCGAGGTTGCGGCGGCGGAGAAGTTCTTCGGGATCGTCACAACGGTCGTGTAGCGGCCCTCCTTCAAGCCTGCGTCGGCGTCCTCCTCGTCGGTGAGCACCCAGGTGAAGTTCTTCGCCGGGTCGACGGTGTCGTCCTTCGCGGCGTCCGTCTGCTCGGCAGCCCCGGCCCCGCCACCCGCGTCGATGAGCTCGCCCGCGAGAAGCCGCCCAAGCGGCACGAGCTGCCCATCAACCTCAACGGGCTCATCTTGGTTGACCACCGCGGCGGTCACCGAGTCGAGCCGCTCGGTGGGGTTCCAGAGCCCCCACAGCAGCACGCCGGCCACGGTGAGCGGCACGAGGATCAGCCCGAGCAGGGTGGTCCAGCGAACGGGCTTGCGCCCGGAGAGCCGAGCGAGTGCGGCGCTCATCGTGCGCCTCCTTCGAAGATCGGGGTGGTGGGGGTGAGGGCCGGCTCAGCCCCAGCGGGTGGTGTGGGCGCGGGCCCCGCATCGGCGGGCCGCAGCAGGCGGATCCCCTGCGGAAGCACCCGCTCCGCAATGTCGCGCTCACCGAGCACCACGAGCGCAAGCTCACCAATCTGGTCGCGGCTCGCCTCAGCGGCGCGGGCTGCGAGGCCGGAGCGCATCGCATCAACTGTCTCGAGTGGGATCGGGCCCTCCGCTGCACCGCGCAGGTCCAGCAGCAGCAGTGCCGGGCGGTCGCGCAGCGCCTCCCGGAGAGTCTCGGGCGTCGCCCAGCCCGAGCGGGCACGCAGGGAGCTCGCCCGCTCGGGCAGCAGGAGTCCGGTGACCTTGGCGGTGCCGTGCACGACGGGCGCGCGGCCGACGAGCGCCGTGGCAAGCGGCAGGCTCACCGGGTCACGCGGGTCGAGCAGCAGCACATCGCCCGCGCCGATCCGCAGATCCGGGATCGCCGGCCCCGAACCAATGTGCGCGCGCTCAGTCGCGATCACCGCGTCGGGTCGGTCGGCGGGCCACTCCGCGTGCGCGAGCTCGCGGGCGAGGCCCTCGCCCTCCACGTCGAACGACGGAAGCACCTTCGCGAGCCAGCGCGGCATCTGCCAGGCCCGATCGCCGAGCAGCGCGAGTACGGCGGGCACGAGGGTCATCCGCACGACGAACGCGTCAACGAAGACGCCGACGGCGAGGCCGAGCGCAATGACCTTGATGCTCGGATCGCCCTCTGGCACGAACGCGGCGAACACCGCGAACATGATGAGCGCGGCGGCCGTGACCACCTTCGCGCTGCCGACGAAGCCGCGCTGAATCGCGGTCTGGGCATCGGCGCCGTGCACGTACTCCTCGCGGATGCGGGCCACGAGGAACACTTCGTAGTCCATGGCCAAGCCGAAGAGCACGCCCATGAGGATGATCGGCATGAAGCTGAGCACGGGCCCGGTCGATGGCACGTGCAGCAGGTCTGCGAACCAACCGAGCTGGAACACCGCGACCACCGCTCCGAAGGCCACGCCGACGGAGAGGAGGTACCCGAGCGTCGCTTTGATGGGCACCCAGACGGAGCGGAACACCATGGCGAGCAGGATCAGCGAGAGGCCGACGACCAGGATGCCGAAGGGCACGAGCGCGTGCATCAGCATTTCGGACACGTCGATCCCCACCGCGGTAAAGCCGGTGACTGCGAGGCTCACGCCGTACTTCTCTTGCCACTCATCGTGGTGCTCACGGAGTTCGTGCACGAGGTCTGCGGTGCTCGCAGCGTGCGGCCCCTCCTCGGGCACCACCTGGATGATGCCGGTGTCGGCCCCGCGGTTCGGCGTCGACAGGGGAACCTCGGCAACCCCGGGCACCGCCCGCACCTCATCGGCGAGGTCCTCCATGAGCCCGAGCGGATCGGTGCTCGAGATGATGGAACCGGTGAGCAACAGCGGGCCGTTCGCGCCCTCGCCGAAGTGCTCGCCGGTGAGCTCGTACGTGACGCGCGCGGGGTCGTCCACGGCGAGCGAGGTCGCGTTCGGCAGCGCAAGACGCAGCTGCAGGGCGGGCACCGCGGCGAGGCCGAGGAGCACGAGCACACCGAGGATCGTGACGATCGGCTTGCGCGTGACCGTGCGCACCCAGCCCGCAAAGAAGCGGTCGGCGCGGGACGGCTGCGTGCCGTTCGGCGCGCTCGCGGATCCCACGCTGGTGTCCACGGAATCGCCAGCGGCATCCAAGTCTCCGCTGGCCTCAAGTGCGCGGCGGTGGCGCTTCGGCAGGATCTTCATGCCGGCCATGGCCATGATTGCCGGGGTGAGGGTCACCGCGATGAGCACCGCGACCGCGACCGCCGCGGCAGCGGCAACGCCGAGCGCGGTGAGGAACGGGATGCCCGCGACCGAAAGGCCGACGAGCGCGATGATCACGGTGAGGCCGGCGAACACCACCGCGGAGCCTGAGGTCGCCGTGGCGCGCGCGATCGACTCCTCGACAGGCACACCAGCGCGCAGCTGCTCCTGGTGCCGACTGACAATGAAGAGCGTGTAGTCAATGCCGACGGCAAGGCCGAGCATCAGCGCCAGCATCGGTGTCGTCGAGGTGAGGTCAACAAACGCCGTCACGAAGAAGAGGCCAGCGATCGAGACGCCCACGCCGATGATCGCGATGAGCAGCGGCATGCCGGCGGCGATGAGCGAGCCGAGCGTGAGGATCAGCACGACGAACGCGATCACCACGCCGACCGCTTCCGTGGGCGAGATGCCCGGGATCGCGGCGGAGAAGGCGTCGCCACCGTACGAGGTCTCGCCGCCCGCGGGGAGCGCCGCGCGAATGTCGGCGGTTGCATCCTCGATGCCCGTCACCGTCGCGTCCGGGATGCTTCCGGACGTGGCGTCGAGCTGGATGGTGAGCAGCGCGGCGCTGCCATCGTCCGCAAGGCCTCCGCTCGCCTGCTCGCTGAACGGCGTCTGCACCGTGATCACGTCGGGCACGTCCTCCAGCTGCGCTGCGGCGTCCGTGATGATGTCGCGGTACGGTGCGTCCTCGACGCTTTCGCCATCGGCCGCGACCACGATGATCGTTGCGCTTGTGCCGCTCACCTCGGGGAACGTGCGCCCCAGCGAGGTGATCGCCTCCTGCGATTCGGTGCCCGGGATCGTAATCGGTGCATTGGCGCCCTGACCGAAGACCACGGCGCCCGCGCCGAGCAGCGCGAGAACAGCGATCCACAGGATGAGCACAAGCTTGCGTGCGCGAATGGCCCAGCGGCCGATCGCGTACAGGAGGGTCGACATGAGAGGGAAAGGGCCTTCCGGTCGCTAACGGGTTCGATACACGAGTGCATCCGTTTCGATACACTAATGTATCGAGGCCTGCTCCGAGCAGGCTGAACGTGAGAAAATGGGGCCATGATTCCTTCACCCGAGCGCGCTGCGGACGCCACCGTCCGTGAACCGGGTATGCCCACCGGCGCCCTCGCCGCGGTTCACGCCGATGCGCCGCCGAGCGCCCGGCGGCAAGAGACGCGCACTCGCCTGCTCGATGCCGCCATCGAAGTGTTCGCCGAGGAGGGCCTGCAGGGCGCCGCGGTCGAGTCGATCTGCGCGCGCGCCGGCTTCACGCGCGGCGCGTTCTACTCAAACTTCGAGAGCAAGGAGCAGTTGTTTCTCGAGCTCCTCGCCCGCGAGTTCGATCGCCGCGCCGAAGACCTCGCGGAGAAGGCGCACGAACTTGCCCCCACGCTTCGGGAGCGCAGCGGCTGCGTATCCCCGACGGAGGCTGCGGGCTACATCGTGCAGTTCTTCTCCCCGTCAGAGGACGCGACGGCGTGGTTCGTGCTGGAGGCCGAGTTCCTGCTCCTCGCAATGCGGGATCCCTCACTCGCCCCCGGGCATCACGATTTCATGGACGGCTTCTACGCGAACATCTCCGGCGTGGTCGAGCGCGTGCTCGCCGCTGCGGGCAGGCGCTTCGTGATCCCGGTTGAGCGGGCGATGCCGGTGCTGAGCGGCGTGTACGAGCAGGCGCTCCGCGCGGCGGCCCTCGCCGGAACGGCCCACACCCAATCGAGTGCGCTCGACGAACTGGGCGATCGGCTGGCCGAGCTGCTCTTCGCCCTGACCGAAGAGATTCCCGAGGGCGCCGAGCTCGCCTAGGATAGAGGGCGTGCTGCTCTCTGACCACGACATCAATGCCGAACTCGCATCTGGCCGGATCCAGCTGTCCCCCAGCGAAGCCTCGATGGTGCAGCCGTCGAGTGTGGATGTGCGCCTCGACCGCTACTTCCGCCTGTTCGATAACCACAAGTACGCGGTAATCGACCCCGCCGAGGAGCAGCCCGAGCTGACCCGCCTCATCGAGGTGGATCCCGAAGAGGGCTTCATTCTTCACCCCGGCGAGTTCGTGCTCGGTTCGACGTATGAGCAGGTGGGCCTCCCCGATGACGTCGCTGCGCGCCTCGAGGGGAAGAGCTCGCTCGGTCGCCTCGGCCTGCTCACGCACTCGACTGCCGGCTTCATCGACCCCGGCTTCGAAGGGCACGTGACGCTCGAGCTGTCGAACGTCGCGACGCTGCCGATCCGCCTCTGGCCAGGCATGAAGATCGGACAGCTCTGCTTCTTCCGGCTGACCTCGCCCTCAGATCGCCCGTACGGCGCTGGCGCGACCTACTCGCGCTACCTCGGGCAGCGCGGACCGACGGCATCGCGCTCGCACATGAACTTCCACCGCGCGGACGTGACCGGCACCGAGGCGGGCGCCCCCGGCGCGTAGCCGCTGGACGCGTTCGGCCGCAGCACAGACCGTGCCACGGCCGAACGCCGCGTCGGCTCTAGCGCTGGGCGATCTTGCCGTCGCGCTTCGCCTGGGCCGCGAGCATCTCGTTGTACGCCACGAGCTCGGCGTCGCCCGAGCGATCCGCCGCACGGTCCTTGCGCTTCTGCTCCTTGTCGTCGCTGCGCGACCACTGCACCGCCACCACGAGGGCGAGCGCGAGCGTCGGCAGCTCACCGATGCCCCAGGCGATGCCGCCGCCCGTTGATTGATCCTCGAGCGGGGTCGCACCCCACGTGCGGCCCATGGCGCCGTACCAGTCGGCGAGCATGAGCGCGTCGCCCGTCATGATCGTCACGCCGAAGAACGCGTGCGACGCCATGGTGGCAAAGAGCGTGACGAGGCGCAACGGGTACGGGAAGCGGTACGGCACGGGGTCGATCCCGATCATGGACAGGCTGAAGAGGTAGCCCGAGATCAGGAAGTGAATGATCATCCACTGGTGACCCAAGTGCTCGGACGCCGCCCAGCGCGCGATCGGTGTGAAGTAGAACACCCACAGCGAACCAGCAAAGACGACTGCGGCAACCGCCGGGTGCGTGATGAACTTCGAGTAGGGCGTCTGCACGGCCCACATGATCCACTCACGGCCGCCCCATGAGCCGTCGTGGCGCTTCTCCGTGGCCCGCAGCGCAAGCGTCACCGGCGCACCGAGCACAAGCAGCAGCGGGATCAGCATGGTGAGCGCCATGTGGCCCAGCATGTGCGTGGAGAACAGGTACTGCTCGTAGGCGTTGAGCGCGCCGTTCGTCGTGTAGAAGAGGAACGCGATGCCGAGAATCCACGGGATCGTGCGGCCGATGGGCCAGCGGTCACCACGGCGAGCCAGCCGGATCACGCCGGCCAAGTACAGCGCGAGCCCGAAGACGCACACGAGCGCCCACGCAAGATCGAACTTCCACTCGGTGAGGTAGCTCACGGGCGTGAGCTCCGGGGGCAGCGGATCGCCCGTGAGCCACTCGGCCGGGCTCACCTTGCTGCCGCCGTCGCGGGCCGGCTCGAACGACACGGGGGTCGCGGTACGGCCGAGCGCACCCGCCACACCGCTCGCCACGCCCATCACGGCGAGCTCCGCGATCACGAACCAGGCGAACACGCCACGGCCACGATCCGAACTCGCGATGCGCGGGATCAGCCAGCTGCGATGGATCGCACCGAAGATGCCGAGGCCAACGAGCGACACCGTCTTCAGGATGACGAGCTTGCCGTAGCCCGTGCCGAAGAGCGCATCGAGCGTGCCGACGCGCAGCCACGCGCTCACGACGCCGGAGGCAGACACCCCGATGAAGGCGAACAGCGCAAGCGTGGAGTAGCGCGAGGTGAGCAGCGCGAGCCGCTTCCGGTCGACCACGAACGCCACGAAGATGAGCGTGAGCAAACCGCCCAGCCAGACCGCCGCGCCGACGAGGTGCACGAGGAGCGAGTTGACGGCCTGCGCGTGGCCGGACGCGCCTGCAGCGTGCCCCTGCTGCGCGAGTGGCAGCGCGGTGACGAGGGCCGCGACGAGCACGAGCAGCGTGAGCCGGCGCCCGCGGATCGCGAAGGCCAGCACGGTGGTCGCCGCGGCGAGGAGGAGCTCAATGAGCCACAGCTGGCCAAGCTCAATCTCGGTGACAAACTGCGCGAGGCCCGCGCCAAAGGTCGAGTCGCCGGAGAAGGGCAGCCCCGAGAGGTCGACGTACGTGAAGATGAGGGTCGCCGCGCTCGCGACCGTCAGCACGGCCGCGGAGCCCGCAGCGAGATCAAGCGCGACGCGCGTCTCAGGCTTTTCGCTCGCGAGCGCCCACACGGCCATCACCACCGAACCGATGAGCCCCGCCATTGCGACGTTGACGATGGTGCGCGCCGTCGGCACTGCGAAGCGGATGAAGGTACCCGGGTCGGCGAGCGTCCGCTCTGCAGCGGCCCCACCGATCGCGAGACCCACCAGCAGGGCCGCGAGGGTCGCCGCGAGCAGGATGGCAGGGGCGAGGACACGCATATACCGAGGCACGCTTCTAGCCTACGTGCTCGCTGATGTGAGCCGGGTCAGTGGCGGGCAGCGTGGGATCCGGAAGCGTCCGCACCCTCCTCGTTTTCCGGCGGCATACACGAAAACGCCCCCGCCGAATTTCGGCGGGGGCGTTTTCCAGGAAGCCTGAGTTACTTCACGGCAGCCTTCAGCTTCGAGCCGACCGACACCTTGACGCGCTTGCCAGCGGGGATGTCGATGGTCTCGCCCGTGCGGGGGTTGCGGCCGGTGCGTGCAGCGGTGGTCGCGGTCTCGAACGAGATCCAGCCGGGGATCGAAACCTTGTCGCCACCGGCAACGGTCTCGGAGACAGCGGCGAACAGCCCGTCGATCACGCTGGAAACGGCGGCCTGGCTCTGGCCGGTCTCAGCGGCGATCTTTGCGACAAGCTCGGTCTTGTTGAGTGCCATGTTGTGTCCTTCCAGGGCGACGACACCAAGTGGCCGAGCCCCTGATCTGGTTCAGGTGTCCCACCGATTTGGAGGGTCCGATCGGTTGATCGCTACGAATCTACCCCAGATCGGCGGGTTTCCGCGGATCTGGGCAGGGTTTTTTCAGTCTGGCGTGTCGATTCACATACAAAAGCGGGCGTAGATCCCTGAGGATCCACGCCCGCTTCAGTGTTGCGGTACTGGCTTACCAGCTCGACTTGGTGATGCCGGGCAGCTCGCCACGGTGCGCCATGTCGCGGAAGCGAACACGGGAAACACCGTACTTCGTGAGGACGCCACGGGGACGGCCGTCGATGACGTCGCGGCTGCGCACGCGAACGGGCGAAGCGTTGCGGGGAAGCTTCTGCAGGCCCACGCGAGCGGCCTCGCGGCTCTCGTCGGTGCCGTTCGGGTCCACGAGGGCCTTCTTCAGCTCGAGACGCTTCTCGGCGTAGCGCGCGACGATGGCCTGACGCTGCTTGTTCTTGGCGATCATGCTCTTCTTAGCCATGCTTAGCGCTCCTCTCGGAAATCAACGTGCTTGCGAACCACCGGGTCGTACTTCTTGAGCACGAGGCGGTCGGGGGTGTTGCGGCGGTTCTTCTTCGTCACGTACGTGAACCCGGTGCCTGCCGTCGAACGGAGCTTGATGATCGGACGTACGTCCTTATCCTTAGCCATTAGAGCTTCACCCCACGCTTCTGCAGATCAGCAACGACGGACTCGATGCCACGAGCATCGATCACCTTGATGCCCTTGACCGACAGGGTGAGCGTCACCTTGCGGCCGAGTGAGGGCACGAAGTAGGTCTTCTTCTGGATGTTCGGATCGAACCGACGCTTGGTGCGACGGTGCGAGTGCGAAATGTTGTGTCCAAAGCCGGGAACGGCTCCGGTCACCTGGCACACTGCTGCCATGATGTTTCCTCTCATACCGTGAGACCGGACGGCCTCACCCAAGATTTCTTGTCTGCACGGGCCGCCTCTCGCGCTCAACCTGAGTCGAGCACGGGCGAGGACACCCGCGCGGTCTATGCACTGGGACGGCGCACAGCCAAGGGGAAAGCTTACGCGACCGAGCGACCCGACGCAAGCCGGGCGTGTCGGCACGATTGGGCACGCCGCCACCGCGAGCGCGTGGGGCTAACCGAAGACGAGGCCGAACAGCAGCACACCGAGGAGGCCGGCAACGCACGCGACTACCGTTGCCGGGCCGCCCTGGCGCACGAACATCGACGGCACCCGCACGGTCGCCCAGCGCCCATCAGCCGCGATCGCGCGCAGCGTGTCGAGGGGCACGCGGTCGTCAAGGATCGCGATGTCCGGGTACGCGGGATCAAGCACCACCGCGGCAGCGGCACCCTTTTCGATGCCGTAGCGCATCGGCAGGAGCGCGTACACGCTCCGCGGCGGCGCGTTCTGTGGCAGCACGTGCAGAATCGCGAGACGCGCGGGCTCTTGCGCACCCGGCCACACCATCGTTGCGACCTCGCCCGCGGCGCGGCCAAACACGCGGTGCACGCGTGCCGGTGCGGGCTCGCCGGGGGCGTACCCCGTTGCGATGAGCTGCGTGCGCTGCGCTGCGAGCGTGATGACCCGGCTGACCATGCGCTCGGACACGATCAGGTTCACCACGAGCACCACGAGGACGAGCCCCGCAATAATGATCGCGAGCGGTGTGCCGCGGGAGGCGGAGAGCAGGATGAGACCCAGCATGACGCCGAGCAGCGCTCCCGCGCCCGCCCCAAACACACGTTGCCCCGACCACTCCATCGCCCCATCCTCGCACGCCTCCCCCGGGTTCCGGTGTGTGCACCACTGCTTCCGCTGCACGTCACCACCAGTTCTGCCCCGACAGGGCCCCACCCGGTTCCGCGCGGGCGTAGGCTGACAGCGTGAACGAGCACGAGCAGCAGGCAGCGATCCGCTACGTCGCGATCGGCGACAGCTTCACCGAGGGCGTCGGCGACGAACAGCCCGACGGTTCGGTGCGAGGCTGGGCCGATCTCGTGGCACAGGGGCTCGCCGACGCGAGTGGGCAGCCGGTGCAGTACGCGAACCTTGCGATCCGCGGCCGCCTGCTCGGCCCCATCATCGCCGAGCAACTCGATCCCGCGATCGCGCTGCGCCCCACGCTCGTGAGCTTCAACGGCGGCGGCAACGATATGCTGCGCCCCGGCACGGACCTCGCGTGGATTGCGCAGGAGACGGAGACCGCGCTGCGCCGCATCCAAGACGCGGGCATCGAGCCACTCCTGCTGGCCGGGGCGAACCCAACGGGAGGCCTGCCCGGCGGCGGGCGCGTCCGCACGAAGGGGAACGAACTCACCGCGGCCGCCGGCGCGATCGCGAAGCAGCTCGGGATCCGCTTTGCGGACAACTGGAACGACGCCGAACTCACGGGACGCCAGTACTGGTCGCACGACCGGCTGCACCTCGCGCCGGTGGGCCACCACCGGGTCGCGGCCAACGTGCTGCGCGCGCTCGACACGCAGCCACCGGCCGACTGGGTGATCGACGCCGCCCCAGTGGGCGCACCCTCAACGCGGGATCAGCTGCGCTACACCCGTGAACACGTGGTGCCCTGGATTCAGCGCCGACTCACGGGGCGCTCGAGCGGCGATGGCCGCTTCGCGAAGTACGGCGACTGGGTGTGGGTGCACCCGCGCAGCGACACCTCACGCGCCGCGTAGGGATCGCGCCAGCGGGCGCGATGGGAGCACCGGGACGGGCGCGAACTCATCCCCAGGGATGACCTGTGTCGTACCAGGGGACGATGCGCGGTGGACACCACTTCCGAAAGAGTGGAATTCTCGACCGTTCTGTCCTGCCTCGTGCGGCCGAGCTCGGCCCCACGTGCGGCCGAAGCGTGCGGTATCCGCCGCGCTGAGGCCGCACCCCGAAAGGCCACATGTCCTTCCTCACCCGCACCAGCCTCAGAAACCGGCTGATCGTCGGCCTCGCGACCCTCGCGGTTGCGGTGCTCGGCATCTTCTCGATGGGCGCGCTCAAACAAGAGCTCATGCCCTCGATGCAGGTGCCGATGGCGTTCGTCTCCGTGCAGTCCCCCGGCCTCGCGCCAGAGGAGCTGTCGCGAACGGTCACTGAACCGACCGAGCAGGCGCTGAGTGCGGTGCCCGGGGTGACGAAGGTGTCCTCAACCACGTCGAGCGGTTCCGCAGACATCATGGTCGAGTGGCCGTTTGGCAGTGATGACGAGACTCTCGCGAAGATCCGCGCCGCAGCGGACGCAATGAAGCCGGCGTTCCCGCAGGGAACCGAGGTCACCGTGTTCTCCGGGGGCGCCGATGACATGCCGGCCATGATGCTGAGCGCAGGATCGGATCAGGATCCCGCGAAGTTCGGCGACGCGCTCGCGCAGACCGTGGTGCCGGCGCTGCAGGGCGTCGACGGGGTGCAGAAGGTGACGCTCTCCGGCCGCGAGGAGCAGCGGATCATGATCGATCTGCGCGCCGCCGACGTTGCGCGCCTGAAGGTGGACCCCGCCTCGATCGCCCCCACGCTCGAGGCGCACGGCGCCGCGCTGCCCGCCGGCCAGGCTGAGTCCCCCGAGGGCCCGCTCTCGGTGACGGTGGGCTCCGCGCTCACGACGGTGGACGAGATCGCAGCCCTCCCCATCCAGGCCGAGGACCGCGTGGTGAAGATCTCCGACTTCGCCGATGTGAAGACCGAGACGCTGCCCGCAGATACGATCTCGCGCGTCAACGGCAAGCCAGCGCTCACCCTGCAGGTCTCCCCGGGTCAGGGCGCGAACGTTGTGGAGATCTCGCACGGCGTGAACGCTGAGCTCGAGCGGCTGGCCCCGGGCCTGCACGCCGAGTTCGTGACCATCTTCGACCAGGCTCCCTTCATCGAGCAGTCGATCCACGACCTTTCGGTTGAGGGTGGGCTCGGCCTGCTCTTCGCCGTGCTCGTCATCCTCGCGTTCCTCGGCTCGTGGCGCTCGACGCTGATCGCCGCGGTCTCGATCCCGCTCTCGCTGCTCATCACCCTCATTGGGCTGTGGTGGAGCGGCAACACCCTGAACATCCTCACCCTGGGTGCGCTCACCATTGCGATCGGGCGTGTGGTCGACGACTCGATCGTGGTGATCGAGAACATTTCGCGTCGGCGCGGCTCGGGCCAGCTGACCATCGAGGGCGTAGTGGCCTCGGTGAAGCAGGTTGCGGGCGCCATCACGGCGTCGACGCTCACCACAGTGGCGGTCTTCCTGCCCATCGCGTTCGTCTCGGGCATGGCGGGCCAGCTGTTCCGCCCCTTCGCCATCACGGTGACAATTGCACTGCTCGCGTCGCTCTTCGTAGCGCTCACCATCGTGCCCGTGCTCGCCTTCTGGTTCATGCGTGGCAAGGAGCGGCGGGCCGCGAAGGCAGCAGCGTCGGTCGAGTCTGTGGCTGGAACGCCTGCCGACGACACCGCCGTGCTGCCAGAGCTCCCGGAGCTGCCGGCAAGCGAGGCCCCGACCACCGCGCTTCCCGCAACCGTGCACGCGGCGCAGGGGCAGACCGGTGTGCGCGCTGACGCGGTCGACGGGCACGCCTCCGATCTTGACGAGATTCACACCGCGCCGGATCGGCTGCAGCGCGCGATCATGCCCGCGCTCGGCGCCACCCGCCGCCACCCGGCGATCACGCTCGTTGCCTCGAGCCTCATCCTGGTGGGCACGCTCGCGATGAGCACGATGATCCCCACCGACTTCCTCGGTTCCTCGGGCAACGAGAGCCTCCAGCTCGTCCAGACCCCGCCAACCTCGGAGGATGGCGATCTCGTCGCCGCAGCCGAGCCCGTCGAGCAGGCCCTCGGCAAGCTCGACGGTGTGCGCGATGTCATGACGTCGATCCCGGTGGGCCAGGCGAATGGCCCCGCAACGATCTCCTACGACGTGCAGCTCGCGGACGGTGCAGACGCACAGGCGGTGAGCGACGCCGCGCAGGCGGCCATGGAGAAGCTCGCGGACGTGGGCGAGGTGCAGGTGCTCACCCAGGACGCGTTCGTGGGTGGCTCCGGCGGCTCCGGCATTGCCCTGCAGATCCGCGGCAACGACCCGGCGGCGCTCCGCGCGGCCAGCGATCTGCTGGAGAAGCAGCTTTCGGGCGAGCGCGGCGTGCAGTCCGTGCGCAGCGAGCTCGCGGGCGAGCAGCCAATCGTGCGCGTCGCGCTCGACGAGGCGAAGGCCGCACAGCTGGGCTTCGATCCCGCATCGGTGGCACGTGCCGTGCAGGAGGCGCTGGAGGGCCAGCGCGTTGGCCAGATCATGCTCGAGGGGCGCGAGCGCGACATCGTCGTGCGCACCCCGGGGGCTGAGCGCACTGCAGAGAAGGTCGGCGAGATCAAGCTGCCCGTCACGCCCCAGCAGACCGCGCAGGCGCAGAAGGCCGCGGCTGATGCGCTGCAGGAGAAGGCCGAGGCCGAGGCCGAGGATGCGCGACTCAAGGCGGATGCCGAGCTCACCACCCAGATCAATGAGGCTGCAGCCCAGCGCGGCGAGCTCGTTGCGCAGCTGGGTGAGCTGAACACGCAGCTCGCGCAGCTCTCCGCCGCGCCCATCGTGCCCGAGAAGCCCCGCACCCCGGGAGAGGACGCCGCCGTGCGCGCCCAGCAGGAGCGCGCGGAGCAGCTGGCCGCCATCCAGGGCGCGATCGCCGGTGCACAGAGCGGCATCGAGGGCATGGACCAGCAGCTCGTCAGCCTTCGCGAGGCCCGCGAGCAGGCGGCCACGCAGCTCGCCGAGCAGCAGGCCGCCGAGGCCGAACAGAAGGCCGCGACCGAGGTCACCGGCACGTCGCTGCCGCTCAGCGCGATCGCAACGGTGACCGAGGAGCTCACGGCACCCGTGATCACCCGTGCCGACGGCGAGCGCCAGGTCACCCTGACGGTCGACCCGAAGAAGGGGCAGCTCGACGCGGCCACCGCGGCGATCGACCGCGCGATTGCGAAGACTGAGCTGCCCGCGGGCGTGAGCTTCGAACTCGGTGGCGTGAGCGCCGAGCAGGATGAGGCCTTCACGCAGCTGGGTGCCGCGATGCTCGGCGCGATCATGCTCGTGCTGCTCGTCATGGTGGCCACGTTCCGCAGCTTCCGCGGACCGTTCGTGCTGCTCGTGTCGATCCCGTTCGCGGCGACCGGCGCGATCCTCGGGCTGCTCATCACGGGCACTCCGCTCGGCCTCCCCGCGCTCATCGGTCTGCTGATGCTGATCGGCATCGTGGTGACGAACGCAATCGTGCTCATGGACCTCGTGAACCGACTCCGTGAGGCCGGCGCGAGCCTCGACGAGGCCGTGGAGCACGGGACGCGCCTCCGCCTGCGCCCGATCCTCATGACGGCCGCGGCGACGATCTTTGCGCTGATCCCGATGTCGCTCGGCCTCACGGGCGGCGGCGTGTTCATCTCGAAGCCGCTCGCCATTGTGGTGATCGGCGGACTGGTCTCCTCGACGCTGCTCACACTGATCCTGGTGCCGATCCTCTACACGCTGGTGGAGCGCCGCCGCGAGAAGAAGCTCGCGAAGCGTGAGGTGCGTCGTGACCGCCGTGAGGCGAAGCTCGCGGGCATCGACCCCGCAACGATCGCGAGCGAGGCAGACGAGGCGCGCGAGGCGCAGGAGAGCTTCGCCGCAGACAAGCGCGAGGCGCGGGCCCAGGCAAAGGCGGCGAAGCGTGACGCGAAGAGCGCGCGCCGAGCCGAACGCGCCGCGAAGCGAGGCCGCACTCCGGAGGAGCCGACGGAGTTCACCGAGCCCACCGGACCCACCGAATAGGGCTCAGCCCCCGGCGCTCGCCGGGGGAACGACCGCGGGGCGGGCAGGGATTCCCTGCCCGCCCCGCGGTGTCTCCGCGCTACTTCCCAGCGGCGCGGCAGCGCTCGCAGAGGCCAAAGAGGTCGACGACGTGCTCAATCTCGGTGAAGCCGTGCTCGGCGCCCACCCGCTTCGTCCACTCCTCGACCACCGTGGCCGAGAGCTCGCGGGTGTCACCGCAGCTGCGGCAGATGAGGTGGTGGTGGTGCCCCTGCGTGGCGCAGGAGCGGAACAGGTTCTCGCCCTCGGGCGACTGCAGCGAGTCGGCCTCGCCCGTCTCCACGAGCCCAGCGAGGTTGCGGTAGACGGTGGCGAGCCCGATCGTCGAGCCCGAATCGCGCAGCGACTGGTGCAGCTGCTGCGCGCTCACGAAACCGTGCGCTTCGGCGAGCGTTGCCCGCACCGCCTCGCGCTGCCAGGTGTTGCGCTTGGGCTGCATGTCGCGCACCTCCGTTCCGGTCACGCCCCCACCGTAGCGAACTTCTCGCCCGCGTGGTCGGTTCGCTTGGCCCGCTCGCGTCGTGAGGCCGCCGCAGCGCGCACGCTCCGCACCAGCACCGCGACAAGGAAGAGCGCGGTAATGGCGAGCCCCACGGCACCGCCCGCTGCAATGCCGAGCTCGCGGGACACCCACAGGCCGGCCAAGCCGCCCGCAACCCCGATGAGTGCGGCGAGGGGTGGGATCCAGCCAATCCGGTCCGTGAGCGCCCGTGCTGCCGCGGCGGGTCCGATGAGCACGGCGACACCGAGAATGGCGCCCACCGCGGGCATCGCCACCACAACCGCCGCAGCGATGATGCCTGTCACGGCGAGCTCGATCGGCCACGCGCGGAACCCGGCCGCGGTGAAGCCAACGGGGTCGAAGGTGTGGAACAGAATCCGGCGGCCCGTGAGCGCGAGCACGGCGGCCACCGCGACGAGCACGGCCGCGGTGGCGATCACGTCGCCCACCGACACACTGAGCGGCGAGCCGACCAGCAGCGCCTCAACCGGAATGCCGAGTCCGGGGTTCAGGCTGGTGAGCAGCGTGCCGAGCGCGAACCCGAACGACAGCACCACGCCGCTCGTCACCTGCCGTCCCTGTCCGGGCAGCCGGCCGAGCAGCGTCATGAGCAGCACGAGCACGAGCGCGAAGAGCGCCTGCCCGAGCAGCAGGTTCCAGCCCGCGATCGCGAACACGACGCCGCCTGGGAACGTGGCGTGGCTCAGCGCAACCGCGAAGAACGAGCGCCGGCGCAGCACGATGAGCGACCCGGCGAGGCCGGCGAGGAGGCCGAGGAGCGTGAGTTCAAGGGCGGCGAGGGCGAAGTAGCTCATGCGCGCACCCCCTGATCCCGATCTGCTGGTTGTTGTTTCTCGAGCGGGATCCGGCCCGCTGCGGCCCGGCTCCGCGCCCAGCGCACGAGCGCTGCGACGCCGTAGGCCGCGACCAGCAGCAGCACGACGAGCGCGCCGGGCGACACCGTCGCGCCCGCGCCGACCGACCACTCGAACGACAGCCACAGGCCAGCCACGCCCGCGACGAGCGGCACGATGATCGCGAGCGGGATGAGCAGCGCGAAGCCGCGTGTGATGAGGCGGGCGGTGGCCATTGGGATCATGAGGAGGGCGAGCACCATGAGCACGCCGAGCGCCTGCACGCCCGCCACCACGAGCAGTGCGACGGCAACGCCGAGCGCGATGTCGGCGGCGAGCGGGCGGAAGCCAGCTGCCTCGGCGCCCGCTGCGTCGAACGCTCGGAAGAGCTGTGCGCGCCACGTCAGCAGCACCACCAGGATCGCGGCGAGCGCGACCAGCAGGATCTGCCAGAGCTGCGATTCGGTCACCGTGAGGAGTCGGCCAAAGAGCAGCTCCTGGAGCTGCGAGACGTAGCCCTCCTGCCGGGAGACGAGCACAATGCCGAGGCTGAAGAGGCCGGTGAGCACGACTGCGATCGCAGCGTCGGCGGTCACCCCGCCCCGGTGCTCGAGCACGGTGAACAGCACAGCGGCGAGCACCGCGGCCACCACGGCGCCCGGGAGCACGCCCGCCGTACCGCCGAGCGCAGCGCCAATCACGAGGCCCGGGAAGACCGCGTGCACCAGCCCATCGCTCACGAACTCAAGTTCGCGAAAGCTAATGAAGAGCCCCACGATGCCCGCGGCGACCGCGAGGATCACCACGGTGACGAGCGCGCGCCACATGAACGGCAGCGCGAACACCTCGACGGGGTTGTGGGCGAGGAAGGCCTGGGTCAGGACAGCGTCCATCACTCCCCGGTTTCCCGCGTCGTGGTGACCGTGTGGTGATCGAGCTCAACGGTGGCGTCGTGGAAGGCGTGCTGCACCGCGTCGAGCGTGAGCGCCTCGGCGAGCGGCCCGTACCCCGCGGGGTGACCCGGCTGGTTCGGCTCGTGCCCGCTCGCGAGGAGCAACACGTGCGAGCAGGCCTCGCGCGCGATCTCGAGGTCATGCGTCGAGACGATGATGGTGCGGCCCTCCGCGCGCAACTCGGCCACGAGCGCAAGCAACACCTCGCGGTTTTCGCGGTCGAGACCGTTGAAGGGCTCATCGAGCAGCAAGAGCTGCGGATCGGAGACAAGCGCCCGCGCGAGGATGCCGCGCTGCTGCTGTCCGCCGGAGAGTTCACCGAAGCGGCGGTGGGCAAATTCTGCAAGCCCCACGCGGGTGAGCGCGGCGGTCACTGCCGCACGGCCGGTCGCGCCGATCGGGCGCAGTGCCCCGCGCGAGCGGTACAGCCCCATCGTGACGACCTGGCGAAGCGTGACGGGGAGCGTGGTGTCTCGCGTGTCCGCCTGCGGCAGCGAACCCACGCGGGCGCGGGCGCGATCCGGCGCGGTGCCGAGCACCTGGACGGTGCCCGCGGTGCGCTCAGCGAGCCCGAGAATGCCGCGGAGCAGCGTCGACTTCCCCGAGCCGTTCGGCCCGATCAGCGCGAGGGCTGCGCCCTCGGGAAGCGCGAGCGTGAGTCCCTCTACCCGGGTGGTGCCCGCGTACCCAAACGCGGCCTGGTCGAGTGTGAGCGCGGCGGTCATCACTGCAGCGTACTCGGAAGCGGGGCGACCTTCGCTCCCCACGCTTCCAGGATGAGGCGCGTGTTATGGATGGTCGCGGTGACGTACGTGTCGGCGCCGCTCCCCGGCGCGCCGAGCGAGTCGGCGTAGAGGGAGTCCGCGTCGACCACGGTGACACCCGCCTCCTTCGCAATCGTGCGCGCCAGCTTCGGGCTCATTGACGACTCAACGAAGATGGCCGGCACGTGGCGTTCGGTGATTCGAGCGACAAGCGCGTCGATATCAGCGGCGCTCGGCTCGGCATTGTCCTCGAAGCTCGGCAGGATCGAGCCCGCGAAAGCGATGCTGTAGTCGTGGAGGTAGTAGCGGAGCGAATCGTGCCCGGTGACGAGCACGCGATCCTGCGCGGGCACGGCGGCGAACTGGGCGGCGGCCCACACGTCGAGTGCGCTCAGCTGTTCGCCATACGCAGCGCTGCGGGTCTGATAGTCAGCTGCATGCTCGGGATCGATCCGCGCGAGCTCTGTGCCGATGTGCGCGGCCATCTGTGCGGCGTAGCGCGGCGAGGTCCACAGGTGCGGGTTCGTGGCGCCGTGATCGTGGTCATGTTCATCATCGCCGTGCGCCTCGTCAGCGTGATCGTGATCGGCGTGATCATGATCGTCGTGCTCGTCGTGTGCGGCAGCATCTTCGGTCGCATGGTCGTGGTCAGCGTGGTCCGTCGGCTCTGCGCCCGCGGCCTCGGCCTCGCCCTCCGCTGTGATCGCCGTGGCCTCCGCGATGTCGATCCCGTCGCTCGCGGTGACGACCTCGCCTGAGAAGCCGGAGGCGTCGATCGCGTCGTCGATGAACGTCTCGAGGCCGGCCCCGTTGACGATCAGCACATCAGCCTGGCCGAGCGCGAGCAGGTCTGCGGGCGTCGGGTCGAAGTGATGCGCGGATCCGCCGGGTGCGAGCAGACCCGTGAGCGCGATGTCTTCCCCGCCGATCTCGTGCGCAAAGTCGGTGAGCTGGGTGGTGGTGGCCACCACACGCAGCGCGTCCGGGTTCGCACTCGCGTCGCCACCGTGGTCGGCGGAGCAACCGGCAAGCGTCAGCGCGGCGACTGCGGCGAGCGCGGCGCCGGCGCGCAGGAGGTGCTGGGGTGCGCGGCGAGCGCCGCGGGAGTGAAGCGTCATGAGCATCTTTCTAAATGAGAACGACTATCACTATAACCCCTCATGAGAATCATTCGCAACAGCGCCTGGCGACCCACCCACGGCGCACCTAAGCTGGGCACATGTCCGCTTCGTCCTACTCCCCACGCCGCGTCGCCACCGCGTTCGCCACGACCGTGGGCATTGCGGCGGTGGTCGCTGTCGCGACCATCCTCCCGGCGAACCTCTCAGCCTCTGCGCGCGCGGCCGCGGAGTGGGAGCCTGCGCGGAGTGCCCTCGTGGCCGGCTGGGCCGCGCTGCCCGAGTTCGATCCTGTCACCCCCGAGTCGATCACGCTGCTTGAGCGCACCCCTGGGGACGGTTTCTTCTTCGCCGCGGTGACGCAGGCCGGCCGCACGGTGATCGGCATCACGGCAGCCGACGGTACGGGCGTGCAGTGCACCGCACCAGACGCCACGCCCAGCGCGCACGGCGTGGGCTGCGCCACGTGGGCCGGCCCCACCGCGCCGCACCTGTACACGTGGGCCGCCGCCGACCCCACCTCGGCGAACGGCTTCCGGCACGAGCTCCTCACGTTTCCCAGCGAGGAGGCGCTCGACGCCTACCTGGGCAGCCATCCCGGGCTCCCCAGGCCAGTGATCGCGCCGCTTCCCGGGGCGTAGCGGCGCCACTCGCGCGAGGGAAGAAGCGCGCTCCCGCGAACCCCTAGGCTGAGTGCATGAGCACCCAACGCCGCGTCGCCCCCACCCTGGCTATGGTCGCCGCGATCGCCGGCGCGGTGACACTTGCCACACTCTTCCCGCTGAACGCGAGCGGCAGCTGGTCGGTGCAGCCCGACGAATGGGAGACCGCGCGCACGAACCTCATCGAGCGCCAGTTCGGCGATGCTGACCCGGCGGTACCCGAGTCACTCATGCTGCTCGAGCGCACTCCCGATGACGGCTTCTTCTACGCGGCCGACACAGAGGCGGGCGAGCTGCAGACGGGCATCATCGACATCGACGGCGGGGGCGTCATGTGCACCTCGGGCTCCGAGCCTGGCGTCGAACCAAACCGCCAGGAAGGCTTCAGCTGCGGCACCCACGCCGCCGACGAAGACTGGTACTACATTCTCTGGGCGCAGCGCTCCCCGTCCGACGCGGGCGGCTACCGCCACAAGCTTCGCTACTTTGCAACCGAAGCTGAATTCGATGCCTACTGGGAGGCCATGTTCCCTCAAGACGACACCGAGGCGCCCGGGCCCACGGAATAGCCCTGAGCGTAGGGTGGAGGAGTGAGCACCCCCGCACCCGATCTGCCAGCCACCGCACTCGAGCTTCGTGCGGCAGTGCGCTCGGGAGAGATCTCAGCGCGCGAGGCCACGAGCGCCGCACTCGCACGGATCGAGGGCGCCACAGCGCTCGGCGCATTCGTGTCACTCGCCGCGGAGCACGCGCTCAACGATGCCGCGGCCGCCGACGAGCGCTGGGCGCACACCCCGCAAGACGAGCGGCACGCGCTTCCCGCCCTGCACGGACTCCCGCTCGCCCACAAGGACCTCACCGATGTGGCGGGCCTTCCCACCACACACGGCAGCGCGGCCGTGCCGCACGCGCAGGCGGCTGCAGATAGCCCCGGGGTCGGGGTGCTACGCCGCGCGGGCGCCCTCGCGCTCGGAAAGACGCAGGTGCCCGAGTTTGGCCTCACGGGCTACTCCGAGAACCAGATCGCGCCTCCCGCCCGGAATCCGCTTGACCGCGAGCGAACCGCGGGCGGCTCGTCAGGCGGCAGCGCGGCGGCGGTCGCGGCAGGCCTCCTTCCTGTAGCTCCAGGAAGCGACGGCGGCGGCTCAATTCGGATCCCGGCGCTCGCCTGCGGGATCATCGGCCTGAAGCCCGGACTGGGCGCCGTCCCCACCGACCTCCTGCGGGGCCCGCTCGACGAGTTCGGCGCGCCACGCCTAACGGTGAGCGGGCCACTCGCCCGCACCGTGAGCGACGCGGCCCTCCTGTTCGACGCCATGCGGGGCGCCCCCGGCGAACCGGCGGTCGCCGCAGTCGCGCGGTCGGAGGAGCTGCGCGGGCTGCGGATCGGCTTCTCGGGTGATTCTCCGTTCGAGTCTGCGCACGCCGTGCCCCTTGCCCCGGAGGCGCGCGCAGCGCACGCCCGCGCGGCGGGGCTGCTCGTAGGGCTCGGCCATCGGGTCGAGGACGCAGACATCCGCTACGACCCCCGCTACCCGCACGCGTTCAGCGCGGGGTGGACGGCCGGCCTCTCGCTCCTTGAACTCGCGCCCGGCGCCGACGAGCGGCTGATGCCCCTCACAAAACTCTTCCGCGAACGCGCACTCGCCCGCCCGCGCGAGGATCACCTCGCGGCAGGCAGCCGGCTCCGCGCGTTCGCCGCCGATGCGCGTGCGCAGTGGGGGACGTACGACATTGTGCTCACGCCGGGGCTTGCCATGGCACCCCCGAGGATCGGCGCGTTCACCGCGCTGCACCCCGACGACGACTACCGCCTGCAGTGCGAGTGGGCCCCCTTCACCTCGATGGTCAATGTGGCGGGGCTGCCGGCAATCGCGGTCCCCATCCTCACCACACCCGCGGGGCACTCGTTCGGCGTGCAGCTGATCGGCCGCGCCGGCTCTGAGGAAGTACTGCTGCAGCTTGCCGCCCAGCTCACCGCCGCCTCGCCAGCTGCGCCCGCGACTCACGGGTAGCGGCGCGATCGCCGCGCGAGAACTCGCCCACAATCTCGCTTGCGGGATACCCTAGGGGGGTATAGTCTCGGGGTGTCCCCAACGAAAAGGAGTTCCCCATGAGCACCAGCACCACCGCCGAGTTCACCGTCACGGGCATGACCTGCGGCCACTGCGAGATGTCCGTGCGCGAAGAGGTCGAAGCAATCTCCGGCGTCACCGGCGTCGAGGTCAGCTCGAAGACTGGCGCACTGAGTGTTGAGACCGACGGCACCGTGAGCGACGACGCGATCACCGCCGCCGTCACCGAGGCCGGCTACGCCGCTACGCGCGCCTAGCCCTCCCGCCCACCACACTCCCTCGCACGGCCCACCGCCCCACAGCCCGCCCCCAAGCCCCACCGTTCCCCGGATTCGGGTCACTTGGTGCGGGTGTCGCAGTGGGGTTCCGGGCAACACCCGCACAAAGTGACCCGAATCCGGGAGGGGGCGCGGGACGGGCACCAGCGGGCAGCAGGATCAGCAACACAGCACGGAAGGAGCTGTCGGCAGTGAGCACGACCAGCTACGAACTCGAAATCGGCGGCATGACCTGCGCCTCATGCGCAAACCGTATCGAACGCAAACTCAACCGCCTCGACGGCATCGAGGCGACGGTCAACTACGCCACCGAGAAAGCGCGCGTGCATGCCCCCGAGGGGTATGACCCGCAGCTGCTCATCGCTGAGGTCGAAAAGACCGGCTACGCCGCTGAGATTCCGCCGCCGCCCGCAGCCCCCGGCGCGGCACAGCCGGACAACGCTGCGGGAGCAGACAGCCAGGATCCCGAGCTGACAAGCCTGCGCCAGCGCCTCATCGGCTCGATCTGGCTTTCGGTCCCCGTGATTCTCATCTCGATGATCCCGGCACTCCAGTTCGACTACTGGCAGTGGGCCGTGCTGACCCTCACCGCACCCGTGATCGTGTGGGCCGCCTGGCCCTTCCACCGCGCGGCCTGGATCAACCTGAAGCACGGCGCCGCCACCATGGACACGCTCGTGTCCGTCGGCACGCTCGCTGCCTTCTTCTGGTCGCTCTACGCGCTCTTCTTCGGCACCGCGGGCGAGAAGGGGATGACGCACGCCTTCGAGCTGACCATCAGCCCCCACGATGGGGCGAACAACATCTACCTCGAAGTTGCCGCCGGCGTCACCATGTTCCTGCTCGCGGGCCGGTACTTCGAGAAGCGCTCCAAGCGCCAGGCGGGATCAGCGCTGCGTGCGCTGCTCGAGCTCGGCGCGAAGGACGTCGCCGTGCTGCGCGATGGCGCCGAAACCCGGATCCCAGTCGAGGAACTGCGCGTGGGCGACCACTTCGTTGTGCGCCCGGGCGAGAAGCTCGCAACCGACGGCGTGATCGTCGAGGGCGCGACCGCCATTGACGCCTCCCTCCTCACCGGCGAGTCGGTCCCCGTGGAGGCCACCTCGGGCGACCCGGTGACCGGCGGCACGGTCTCCACGAGCGGCCGCATCGTGGTGCGCGCCACCCGCGTGGGCGCCGATACCCAGCTCGCACAGATGGCGCAGATGGTGGAGGACGCGCAGTCGGGCAAGGCAGAAGTGCAGCGCCTCGCCGACCGGGTCTCCGGCATCTTCGTGCCGATCGTCATTGTCATCGCGATCGCGACACTCATCACCTGGCTGGCCCTCGGACACGGGGCGGCGAGCGCATTCACCGCCGCCGTCGCCGTACTCATCATCGCCTGCCCCTGCGCCCTCGGGCTCGCAACCCCCACCGCGCTGCTCGTGGGGACCGGCCGCGGCGCGCAGCTCGGGATCCTGATCAAGGGACCGGAGATCCTCGAATCGACCCGCCGCGTCGACACGATCCTGCTCGACAAGACCGGCACCGTGACGAGCGGGCGCATGTCGCTCGCCGAGGTCGTGGCCGCCCCCGGCACCGAGCGCGCCGATCTGCTGCGCCGAGTGGGCGCCGTCGAAGCGGCCTCCGAGCACCCCATCGCGCAGGCCATTGCGCGGGGCGCAGCCGCCGAGCTGGGTGAACTTCCCGAGGTGAGCGACTTCCGCAACACCGCCGGCCACGGCGTCACCGGCGCCGTCGACGACACCCCGGTGATCGTGGGCCGTGCGGCCCTGCTCGCCGACTGGGGCGTAGCTCCCGGGCCCGAGCTGCTTGCCGAGCGCGACCGCCTCGAGGGCACCGGCCACACGGTCGTGTTTGCCGCCTGGGACGGCGCGGCACGCGGCGTGGTCGCCGTGGCCGACACCGTGAAGCCCACGAGCGCCGAGGCGATTCGCGAGCTCACGAAGCTGGGCCTCACGCCGATCCTCCTGACCGGAGACAACCGCACCGTCGCCGAACAGGTGGCAGCGAGCGTGGGCATCACCGAAGTGCACGCCGAGGTGCTGCCCGGCGACAAGGTCGAGGTGGTGCAGCGACTCCAGGCAGCGGGCCGCGTGGTGGCCATGGTGGGCGACGGCGTGAACGACGCGGCGGCACTCGCGCAGGCCGATCTCGGCCTCGCCATGGGAACCGGCACCGATGCGGCGATTGAGGCTGCCGATATCACCCTGGTGCGCGGCGACCTCCGCAGCGCGGCCGACGCGATCCGGCTCTCGCGTCGCACGCTCAGCACCATCAAGGGCAATCTGTTCTGGGCGTTCGCGTACAACGTGGCAGCGATCCCGCTCGCCGCCCTCGGCTTGCTGAACCCGATGATTGCGGGCGCCGCGATGGCGTTCTCGAGCGTGTTCGTGGTGGGCAACAGCCTCCGCCTGCGCCGCTTCCGCAGCGTGGCCCGCTAGGAGCCCGACCCGGCGCTGGGGGTGGCTCGCCCGCGCGCGGCCCCGCCCCCAGCACCACCCAAGACCCGGACAGAGGCCCCTCCGCAGGGGCACGAGCGAGGAGAGATTGATATGGTCACCACCATGAGCGATGAGCAGGCACGCGTTCCCGACTGCGACGCCGACTTCAGCGCGGGGCATCCCGATCGCCCCGAACAGGCAGACGGGGGCGGGGGCGGCGGCCACAGCCACGACCACGGGCTGCAGGGCGCGACAACCGCCACCGGAAAGCACCGCAAGCGACTCATCATCGCCCTCTCGATCACGCTGAGCGTGTTCTTCATCCAGCTCATCGGCGCGTTCATCTCGAACTCGCTCGCGCTGCTCGCGGATGCCGGGCACATGCTCACCGATGCGACCGGCGTGGCGATCGCGCTGATTGCCAGCCTGATTGCCACGCTCCCCGCCACCTCAAAGCGCACCTTCGGGTATCTGCGCGTCGAGGTCCTCGCGGCCCTCGTGAACGGCATCGTGCTCGGCGTCATCGCGGTGGTCATCTTTGTGCAGGCGATCTCCCGCTTCGGCTCCGAGGTTGAGATTCAGTCGACCCCGATGCTGATCGCCGCCGTGATCGGTGGCGTCGCCAACCTCGTCTCCCTGCTCGTGTTGCAGTCGGGCCAGAAGGAGAGCCTCAACGTGCGCGGGGCGTACCTCGAGGTGCTCGGTGATCTGCTCGGCTCTGTGGCCGTGGTGATCGCGGCGATTGTGATCATGCTGACCGGTTGGGAGATGATCGACCCGATCGCCTCGATTCTCATCGCAGTGCTCATCATTCCGCGCGCGATCAGCCTGCTGCGCGAGGTGGTCAACGTGCTGCTCGAGGCTTCCCCGAAGAACATCGACGTCGATGAGGCCCGCGAACACATGCTCGCCGTGCCCGGCGTCTCCGAGGTACACGATGTGCATGCGTGGACCATCACCTCGGGCGTGCCCGCGTTCTCCGCGCACGTGACCGTCTCCGACTCCGCCTGGAGCGAGCGCGGCTACCACGCCATCCTCGATGAGCTGCGGGCGTGCCTCCACGAGCACTTCGACACGGAGCACGTCACACTGCAGCTCGAGCCGGTCTCCCACGGCGAGGACGACCAGCACCCGTAGCGGCGCGACACCCGCAGACAGCGACGGGGCGAGTGCAATCAGGTTCCTCGTGGAACTCGGTCGCACTCGCCCCGTCGTCGCCTTGCGCGGAGAGCGGGTCGCCGTCCTGCGTTAGTCGAGCAGCAGCGCGGGCTCCTCGAGCACCGACGCAACATCGGCAACAAAGCGCGAGATCACATCGCCATCGACGATGCGGTGATCGAACGAGCCGCCCACGGTGGTGACCATGCGGGGCCGCACCTCGCCGTCAACCACCCACGGCTTCTCACGGATCGTGCCCATCGCGAGGATGGCGCACTCACCCGGGTTCAGGATCGGGGTGCCGAAGTCCATGCCGAACACGCCAATGTTCGTGATGGTAATCGTGCCCTCGGCCATGTCGGCGGGTGTCGTGCGACCCTCACGCGCGGTGAGAGTCAGCTGCTCGATCGCCTTCGCGAGGTCGAGCAGACTGAGATCCTGCGCATCCTTGATGTTCGGCACGACGAGGCCGCGCGGCGTGGCTGCAGCAATGCCCAGGTTCACGAAGTTGCGACGGATGATCTCGGTCTCCGTGAAGGTCGAGTTGATCTCCGGGTTCCGGCGGATCGCCCACAGCATCGCCTTTGCGAAGATCAGCAGCGGCGACACCTTCACGCCCGCGAAGCCAGACGAGGTCTTCAGGCGCTTCACGAACTCCATCGTGCGCGTTGCATCGACGTCGGTGAACACGCTCACGTGCGGCGCCTCGAACGCGCTCGTCACCATCGCCTTCGCGATCTGCTTGCGCATGCCCTTCAGCGGGATGCGCTCCTCGCGCTCCTCCGCCGGCTCGGGGGTCTCGAGGTTGCGGAAGAGGCGCGCCTGCCCCGCGTGCCGCTCGACGTCCGAGCGCAGCACCTCGCCGGCGGGGCCGGTGCCGCTCACCTCGGCGAGCGTGACACCCAGATCCTTCGCGAGCTTCCTGATCGGCGGCTTCGCGAGCACCGCGCCCGGCGCCGTGCCAGCAGCGGCGACCGCGGCGGGCACGGCACCGGGCGTGGGGAGCAGCGGCTCACCGCCACGACGACGACGGGACTTCGCGGCCCCGGCGGTGCCGTAGCCGACGAGTACCGCGCCGCCGGCGTCCTCGTGCTCCACGCTTGCCGCGGCGTCGGCGACGATGTCACGTGCCTCGTCGGCGCTCGCCGAAGTGGCGCCAGCGTTCGCGGATCCCGATCCCGCGTCATCTACGGCGTCGCCACCGGTCGAAACGCGCATGATTGGGTCGCCCACCGGCACCGTCTGCCCCGGCTGTGCGAGCAGCTCGGTGACCGTGCCGACGAACGGCGAGGGCAGCTCGACGATCGACTTCGCGGTCTCGATCTCGCAGATCACCTGGTTGAGCTCAACCGAGTCGCCGGGCGCCACCTTCCAGGTGACGATCTCGGCCTCGGTCAGCCCCTCGCCAACGTCCGGCAGGGGAAAGGACATCTCACTCATAGCGAATCCTCCGAGGGGTTAGTAGTGCATGGCCCGGTCGACCGCCTCGAGCACGCGATCCGCGTCCGGGAGGTAGAGGCCTTCAAGGTGGGCCGGGGGGAAGGGAACATCGTACCCAGACACACGCAGAACGGGTGCCTGCAGCGCCGTGAACGCGTGCTCTGAGACGTGTGCGGCGATCTCGCTGCCCACGCTCGCGCCGCCCTGCGCCTCCTGGGCGACGACAAGGCGACCCGTCTTGCGCACGGACGCGACCAGCGGGGCGTAGTCGATGGGCGAGATGCTGCGCAGGTCGATCACCTCGAGGCTCGTGCCCTCAGCATCGGCGATCTCGGCGGCCTGCAGCAGCGTCGTGACCATCGCGCCGTGCCCGACAACGGTGCAGTCGGTGCCCGCGCGAGCCACCCGGCTCTGGTGCAGTGCGGCGGCCGGCGCGACGGGATCAACCTCGCCCTTCTGCCAGTACTTCGCCTTCGGCTCGAAGAAGAGCACAGGGTCGGGAGACTGGATCGCCTGCTGGATCATCCAGTACGCGTCGTTCGCGGTGGACGGCGCCACCACGCGAAGACCGGGGGTGTGGGCGAAGTACGCCTCGGGGCTCTCCTGGTGGTGCTCGACTGCGCCGATGTGCCCGCCATAGGGCACGCGGATCACCACGGGCATCGAGATCGCGCCGTCGTGGCGGTTGGTGAGCTTCGCGAGCTGCGTGACAATCTGGTTGAACGCGGGGAAGATGAAGCCGTCAAACTGGATCTCGACGACGGGGCGGTAGCCACGCATCGCGAGGCCGATCGCGCTGCCGACGATGCCGGCCTCCGCGAGCGGGGTGTCGAGCACGCGGGCGGAGCCGAAATCAGCCTGCAGCTTGTCCGTGACGCGGAAGACGCCGCCGAGCGGGCCGATATCCTCGCCCATCAGGATGACGCTCTCGTCTGCGGCCATCGCGGCGCGCAGGCCCTCGTTGATGGCACGGGCGATGGGCAGCGTGCTCCGCTCGCTCAGCGTCTGCACGGGGCTCTCAGCCGCGGTGTTCGTGGTGTCGGTGCTCATGCGCCCACCCCCTCCTGGTTCTCGAACGAGGCCTCGTAGCGGGCAAGCCATGCCCGCTGCTCCTCGATGCGCGGGTGCTCCTCCGAGTAGACGTGCGCAAACATCGAATCAGCGGTCGGCGTGGGCAGCTGCAGAATCGCGTCGCGCGCGATCTTCGCCTCGCGGTCCGCGGTCTCGCGCACCTCCGCGAAGAAGTCGTCTCCCACGCCGAGCGCGCGCAGGTGCGTCTCGAGGCGCGCAACGGGATCGCGTTCCTCCCACCGGGCGAGCTCTTCCTCCTCGCGGTAGCGCGTGGGATCGTCGCTCGTCGTGTGCGCGCCGATCCGGTAGGTCAGTGCCTCGATGTAGCCGGGGCCCTCGCCCGAGCGCGCCAGACGCAGGAAGCGGCGTGCCACCGCATACGCGGCGAGCGGGTCGTTGCCGTCGATCTGCACGGCGCGGATGCCGAAGCCGAGCGCGCGGCGGTAGAGCGGCGTGCGCGACTGCCGTGCCACGGGCACCGAAATGGCCCAGCGGTTGTTCTGCACGACAAACACCTCGGGTGTCTGGTAGCTCGCGGCGAAGATCATCGACTCGTTCGCGTCGCCCTGGCTCGTGGTGCCATCGCCGTAGAACACGAGCGTCGCTTCGCCGGTCGCGGTGCCCGCCTCGCCCGCGTCGAGCGCGGTGTTGCCGGCGGCCCGCTTTGCGTCGAGCACCTGGCCGAGCGCGTAGCCCGTGGCGTGCTGCGTCTGGGTGCCCAGCACGAGGCTGTACAGGTGGAAGTTGCCGTGCGCGGGGTCGGTCACGTCCCAGCCGCCGTGCGTGAGGCCGCGGAACTGCGCGGCGAGATCCACGCGAGAGACCCCGCGGATGTGCGCGATCGTGTGCTCGCGGTATGCGGGGAAAATGTGGTCCTGCGGCTCGGCGGCGCGGCCGATCCCGGCCTGGCAGCCCTCCTGGCCAATGCTCGGCACCCACAGTGCGAGCTGGCCCTGCCGCTGGAGGTGCGTGCACTCGATATCGAAGGCGCGCGTGGAGACCATGTCGCGGTACCACTGCTGGAATTCTGCGACGCCCACACCCTCGAGCTCCGCCGCGTACTCGGCGGCCGTCGCCGACGGGGCATAGTTCCCCGCATCGTCGAGGAAGCGAATGGGCTCCGGGTCCTGGTGATTCATGGTGAGTACGGTGTCAGTCACGCGTCTCCTCCTTGCCGTGCGAGGTGTGCTCGCACCAGGTCGATAACGACGGGAAGGCTCTCCTCCTCGCCGACGGAGATCCGCACACCGCGGCCCGCGAATGGGCGCACGAGAGTGCCGGCCTCCGCAAAGTCTGCGGCGAGCGCGAGCGCGTCGGGAACTCCCCCGCCGGCACTCGTCTCCGGGATCCAGATGTAGTTGCCCTGCGCATCGGGCACGGCGATGCCGAGTTCGCGCAGCGCGGCCGCGAGCCGGTCGCGACGCTCCACGAGCACGGCGACGCGCTCGGCGAGCTCAGCGCGGGCCTCGGGAGTAAGGGAGGCGCGTGCGGCGCTCTCCGCAATTCCGGTCACGGAGAGCGGGATCGCAACGCTCGCTGCCGCACGGAAGATGGCGGGATCGCCCACGCCGTAGCCGATGCGCAGCCCCGCAAGCCCGTAGGCCTTCGAGAACGTGCGCAACACCACGAGGTTGGGGTGCTGCGCGAGCACGTCCTCGCCGCGGACGGCCTCCGGGTCGGTAACGAACTCACGGTAGGCCTCGTCGAGCACTACGAGGGTGTCGGCGGGCACGCGTGCCATGAAGCGTTCGAAGTCTGCGCGGCGCAGCGCCGGCCCTGTGGGGTTGTTCGGGCTGCACAGCAGGATCACACGGGTGCGTTCGGTGATGGCTTCGGCCATCGCATCGAGGTCATGTTCGGCGCTCGCGGTGAGGGGCACGCCAATGGGCTCAGCACCCGAGGCCAGGCCGAGCGAGGGATACGCTTCGAAGCTCGGCCAGGCGTAGAGGTAGGAGTCGCCGGCAGCGGCAGCGGCGTGCACGAGCTGGAAGAGGATCGCGACGGACCCGGCTGCCAGGTGCACGTGCTCAGCACCAACGCCGAACTCAGCGCCAATCTCGGCGCGCAGTTCGGGCATCCCCGCGGCGGCGTAGCGGTTCACGTCTCCGCGGGAGGCCATCGCCTCAGCGATCCCGGGGAGCGGGGGGAAAGGATTCTCGTTGCTCGACAGCTTGAACCCGGGCTTCGTGGGCGCGGCCCCCTGCCGATAGGCGGGGACTGCGAGCACATCGGCGCGGAACCGGACCGGCGGCTGGGCGTTGTCGCTCATGGGTGCCAGTGTATCGATCGGGTATCTCTGGAGCGGGATACGCCAGGGGTGCCGGAAGTGACATTCGTCACTCCGTTTCGTGACACGGCTGCACTGTTGGGGTTCCTGCGCGCCCGCGAGACTGGAATCATCCCCGCCACACGCGGGGCTTCAAACTCACCCACCATCGCTTGGAGCTCCCGTGCGCACCGCCCGCAAGATCATCCTCCGTACCCTGCTCGTGCTCGTCAGCGCCATCGTGCTGACGCTCGGCGGCACGGCCATCGGAAACGCTGTCGCGAGTGCGAACGAGGCTGCACGCCTCGTGCCGTACGGGGAGCGCGTGGACGTCGACGGCCGCGCACTGAACGTTGTGGTGAGCGGCTCGGGCGAGGAGACACTCGTGTTGCTCCCCGGTTTTGGCACCGCGGCGCCCGGGATCGACTTTGCGCCGCTCGTCGCGGAGCTCGAGCACGACTTCCGCGTCGTGGTCGTCGAGCCGTTTGGCTCCGGCCTGAGCGATGACACGGACGTGCCGCGCACGAGCGAGGCCTACGTTGAAGAAGTGCACGCGGCGCTCACCCAGCTCGGGATCGACCGCTACGCCCTGGTTGCCCACTCGATTTCCGGCGTGTACTCGCTGGAGTACGCGAACCGCTTCCCCGATGAGGTCACCGCGTTCGTGGGGATCGACAGCAGCGTGCCTGACCAGCCCGGCGCAGCTGTGGAGCTGCCCGTTGGCCTCATGCGCACGCTGAGCGTGCTCGGTCTCACTCGTCAGCTTGATGCGGCCAGCCCGGACCCGCTCGAGGGGCTGCCCTACATGGACGAGCAGCGCGAGCAGAGCCGGATCCTCACCCTGCGCAACGGCACGAACGATGCGCTTTTCAGCGAGGCGGAGCTCGCGGGAGCGAACTTCAGCGCCGCCTCAGGCACGACCTTCCCCCGAGCGCTTCCCGTGCTGCTCCTCATCGCGGAGGGCGACGACGGCGAGGTCGCGGGCTGGCAGACCCTGCACGAGGAGCAGGCGGCCGCCGTGGACCACGGCGAGGTTGTCCTCATTCCTGGCGATCACTACCTGCACCACGAGCACTCCCCCGAGATCGCTGAGCGGATCCGCGCGCTGCTCGGTTAGTCACGAACAAGCACCCTGGTCTGGGCGACGTTTTTCCTGCGACGCCCAGATCACGGTGCGAGAATGGACGCATGCGCGCCATTATTCGAATTCTCGTCAGCGCTTTCGCGCTGTGGCTCACCACGCTCATCGTCGGGGGGAGCGGCGACCACGGTGTGTGGATCAAGCCAATCGAGGCGGGCGAGTACGGCCACCTCATCACGCTGCTGCTTGTCGCGCTGCTGTTCGGCCTCGTCAACGGCACGCTCGGCCGCATCGTGCGCTTCGTCTCGATCCCGCTCTACATCATCACCTTCGGGCTGTTCGGCCTGATCGTCAACGGCATCATGATCGCGGTTGTCGCATGGATCTCGGGGCTCGCGGGCTTCGGGCTCGCAGTCGAGAGTTTCTGGTGGGGCGTGCTCGGCGCGCTCGTCCTTTCGCTCCTCTCGGGCTTCATGAACAGCCTGCTCGGCACGAAGAAGAAGCGCGGCCGCTAGCACCCATGGCCCGTAGCCGTGGGTATCTCGGGCAGACTGGGGGCATGAGCGCTCCCTTCCACGTGAACTTCGTCTGCACTGGCAACATCTGCCGCTCCCCCATGGCCGAGGTTGTGTTCCAGGAGCTCACCGAGCGCGCGGGGATCGCCTCGCGGTTCTCAGTGCGCTCAAGCGGCACCGAGGCGTGGCACACGGGCAAACCCGCTGACCCACGCACGGTCACCGCGCTGGCGGCGCGCGGGTTTGACGGCTCCGCGCACCGCGCCTCGCAGGTGTCAGACGCCGAGATTGCCGGCGACGAGCTGCTCGTCGCGCTCGCCCGCGGGCACCGTGACGCACTCCTGGCGCGCGGCGCAGATCCCGCGCGGGTGGTGCTCTTCACGGATTTCGACCCCTCCTCCCCTGCGGACCCGGATGTCTTCGACCCGTACTACGACGACCAGGCCGCCTTCGACGGCGTGCTGGAGCAGGTTGAGCGGGGCGCCGCAGAGCTCCTTACCCAGCTCCGACTCCGCCTCGGGTTCTAGCCCGCCTCACTCCGCCGAGAAGCCGCCCCGCAGCGCTCTGCGCAGGCCGTGAATTGCCCGGGCAGCGGCCCTGCGCGCCGCATGGGAGAATGGATCTGGATTGCGCGCGCCCACGGCGCTCTGCTCGTGCCCGCGCCGCACCGCCGCCGCTCGCCTCAACCCGCACGGAGACGCCATGACCCCCCTGCCCCCGCAGCCCATCAGCCCCCTCGACGGCCGCTACCGCGCCGCCGTCGCACCCCTCGGAGACACGCTCTCAGAGGCCGGGCTGAACAAGGCTCGCGTTCACGTCGAGGTTGAGTGGCTCGCCTACCTGACCGAGCACTCGCTGCTCGGCGGCACCCCCATCGCGCCCGAGCAGCTCGCGTCGCTGCGCGAGTGGGCAGCGAACTTCGGCCAGGCCGAGATCGATGAGCTCGCCGAGACCGAGAAGACCACCCAGCACGACGTGAAGGCTGTCGAGTACCTCGTGCGCGCGCGCCTCGAGGCACAGGGCCTCGGCCACCTCGCCGAGCTCACGCACGTGTGCTGCACAAGCGAGGACATCAACAACCTCTCGTACGCGCTGACGGTGAAGCAGGCGATCGCCGACGTGTGGCGCCCGCGCTTCGACTCCGTGACCTCGGAGATCGCGCGCCAGGCCGAGCAGTACCGCGAGCTGCCAATGATGAGCCGCACGCACGGTCAGCCGGCAACGCCGACGACGCTCGGCAAGGAGCTCGCGGTGTTCGTGCACCGTCTCGAGCGCCAGCTCAACCAGATCGACGACGTCGAGTACCTCGGCAAGTTCTCGGGCGCGACCGGCACCTTCGCCGCGCACCTCGCCGCGGACCCGACAACCGACTGGGCCCAGGTCTCGCAGGAGTTCGTTGAGGGACTCGGCCTCGACTGGAACCCGCTCACCACGCAGATCGAGTCGCACGACTGGCAGGCGGAGCTGTACACCCGCATTGCGCATGCCAACCGGATTCTCCACAACCTCGCAACCGATGTGTGGAGCTACATCTCGATCGGCTACTTCCGCCAGATCCCCGTCGCCGGCGCGACGGGCTCCTCGACCATGCCGCACAAGGTGAACCCGATTCGCTTCGAGAACGCAGAGGCCAACCTCGAGCTCTCGAACGCGATCCTCGATTCGCTCGCCGCAACGCTCGTTACGAGCCGCTGGCAGCGCGACCTCACCGATTCCTCGGCGCAGCGCAACATCGGCGTTGGCCTCGGCCACTCGGTGCTCGCGCTCGACAACATTCTGAAGGGGCTCGGCCAGATCGACGCGGCCCCCGAGGTGCTCGCTGCCGACCTTGACGCGAACTGGGAGGTACTCGGCGAGGCGATCCAGACCGTCATCCGCGCAGAGGTCACCGCGGGTCGATCGACGATCAGCGACCCGTACGCTGCGCTCAAGGAGCTCACGCGCGGCCGCCGTATCGGCCAGGCCGAGCTCATCGAGTTCGTCTCGGCGCTCGAGATCGGCGAGGACGCGAAGCAGCGACTGCTCGCGCTCACCCCCGCAACCTACATCGGCGACGCGACGCGTCTCCTCGATTTCCTGCAGCGCTAGTTTCTCGCGTGGGATCGCGGCCCGGGGTGTTCCACCCCGGGCCGCGCCCGTTTCGGGCGTGTGCGCACGCTCAGTGCCCGGTGCTACGCTCACAGGTGATTCATCCGATGAAAGGAGCACCGTGGCCCAGCAGGACCCCGCGGCACGTTTCGCTCGTCCACGGACGATGCACCGCTTCACGGCCCGCCGCATCACGGTGACACACGTCACCGAGATCGAGCACTTCACCCGTGTGACGTTCTCAAGCCCCGAGCTCGCTGATTGGCGCAGCACGGGCCCCGAGGATCACGCAAAGATCTTCTTCCCCGACCCGCACACGGGCGAGCTGCGCGCGCCCACGCCGGTCGGGCCAGACGCAGATGGCATCGTGCGCCCCGAGGGTGAGATGTTCGGCCGCGACTTCACCCCACTCAACGTACGCGTGGATGCGGGGTCAGGACACACAGTATTCGACCTTGATGTGCTCCGCCACGAGGATCCGGGCCCCGCCGCCCGCTGGGCGGTGCAGGCAGAGCTGGGCGATGAACTCGTGATGGTGGGCCCCCGCGGCTCCATCGCCGCGGCAGCTGAGGCCCCACGCGTGGTGTGTTTTGCCGACGAGACCGCTCTCCCCGCGGTAGCCCGCTGGATCGAATCGATGCCGCAGAACGCGCGCATCGAGGTGGTTGCTGACATCCCGGAGCCCCTCGATTGGGTCCGCCTCTACCTGGCTGCCCAGGGTGGCCGCGATGTGCCCGTCACCGCGGCGCCGGGATCACTCGACGAGGCCGCGCAGCAGCTCGACGTCGACGCCGAGACCTACGTTTTCGCCGGCGGCGAGGCCGGGCGACTCGTGCCGCTTCGCCGCTACCTCCGACGGGAGCTCGGCTTCGCGAAAGAACAGTACTCGATCAGCGGGTACTGGAAGCGCGCGGAGTCTGGCTTTGACCACCACGCACCGATCGACCCTGAGGATCCCGAAGACTAGCGGGCCAAGGACAAAAAACGGGGGGGGCGCCGGGCCCCCACCCCCGTTGTCGTTTGCTGAGGCTAGTGCCAGTTGGAGCCGTTGTCAGGCTTCTGCAGGTCCTTGCGCGCCTCGAGATCCTCGTCACTCGGCTTTCCACCGAGGCCGACCAGGGCAACCATCATCACGGAGACGATGAAACCAACGCCCAGGAAGACGAGCGCGAGCACGATGTCTCGCGTCGAGAGCAGCACGATCAGGCCGGCGAACACGCCAAGCACGGTGGAGAAGCCGAGCAGCTCAAGCGGTCGCAGGCGATCGCGACGCGAAGGGGTCACGGGATCCTGCTTGGCGGGCTCGGAAGGCTGAGTCATCTTTTGCTTTCGGGTCAGGCGAGGGGGGTACGGGCGGCGGGCGTTTCGCCCACTGCGTCACCGGCAGCACCGGCGACGCGACGCGTATCGAACGCGGAGATTCCGAGGAACACGCCCGTGAGGAGCGCGTATGCCCCGAAGAATCCAAGGATCGCGACCTGATCGTCGCGGAAGAAGAGAACGAGGAGCGCGAGCAGTACGCCGACTCCCCCCAACAGCGTCGCGTCCTGGCGGCTGCCCGGGCGCACGGTGGCACCAATGAACTCAAGCAGGGCACTCGTGAGCGCCCAGGCCGCGATAATCACCGCAAACGCGATGGGCTCCCCCGCGAACGGCAACAGCACTGCGCCGACCACTGCGATGATGCCAAGCAGCAGCGGCACGACCGTGCGGGCAGGGGCGCGCAGGGAGAACCACTCAATGCCGTGCGCAATGCCAATCGCACCGAGCGCCGCGGTGGCGACCCCGAGATCGAATCCGAGATGCTCGTGCATCGTCGCAGAGAAGGCGATGACGAGTCCCGCGATCAGCAAAACTGCGACGCGGAGCAGACGGATGGCCCGTGACGGAGTGATTTCCGGGGCCACAGATTGCGCGGACGATGACGCCACAGCAGACATGGCTCCCCTTTCGTTGACCGCGTCTAGTCTACCCCTCGTCGTCTGGGGCCGCCTCACAGGCTACAAACCGCTCGGCATGTCCTGGAAACGCGAGTAGTGCCCCTGGAACGCCACGGTGACCGTACCGGTCGGACCGTTACGCTGCTTCGCGAGAATGAAGTCTGCTTCGCCGGCGCGCGGGCTGTCCCGATCGCCCACAGCCTCACGGTGCAGCAGGATGACCATATCCGCGTCCTGCTCAAGCGAGCCGGACTCTCGCAGGTCGCTGATTGCGGGCATCTTGTCGGCACGCTGCTCAGACGCACGGTTCAGCTGCGACAGTGCGATGACGGGAACGTCGAGCTCCTTCGAGAGCAGCTTCAGCGCTCGCGAGAACTCCGACACCTCTTGCTGGCGGCTCTCGCTCTTCTTTCCACTCGAGAGCAGCTGCAGGTAGTCAATCACCACCATGCGCAGGCCGTGCTGCTGCTTCAAGCGTCGGCACTTCGCCCGGATCTCCACGAGCGTGAGGTTGGGGCTGTCGTCGATGTAAAGCGGCGCCTCTGCCACACGGGCTTGTGTTGCCGCGAGCTTCTGGAAGTCACGATTGTCGAGCGCGCCCTTTCGGAGCGTCTGCATGGGGATGCTCGCCTCTGCCGCGAGGAGTCGCATGGCGATCTCCGCGCGGCCCATCTCGAGCGAGAAGAACACGGTGGGCGCGTTCGCGTGCACCGAGGCGTTGCGCGCAACGTCCATCGCGAGGGTCGACTTACCCATTGCCGGGCGCGCCGCGATGATGATCATCTGGCCGCCCGCAAAACCATTCGTCATCGCGTCGAGCTCACTGAAGCCCGTGGGCACGCCGAGCATGCCGTCAGACGCACCGTTCGCCTTGTTGATCTCCTCAAGCGCAGCGTCAACCGCAAGGTGCAGGGGCACGTAGTCTTCGCCCTGCGCTTCGCCGGTCACGCCGTAGATCTCAGACTGAGCAACGTTGACGAGATCAATAGCCTCGCCCTCACCGGCGTAACCCATCTGCACGATGCGCGTCCCCGCCTCAACGAGGCGACGCAGCAGCGCTTTCTCCGCAACGATCTCGGCGTAGAAGCTGGCGTTTGCTGCGGTGGGCACAATGCTCGTGACAGTGTGCAGGTACTCGGCTCCGCCTGCTCGCTGCAGCTCACCGGTCTTGGTGAGTTCGTCAGTCACCGTAATCACGTCGGTGGGCTCTCCCCTGGAGTATAGAGAGAGCACCGCCTCGTAGATCACCTCGTGCTTGGGCACGTAGAAGTCGCCGCCCTTGAGCAGGCCGGTGACGTCAGCAACGGCGTCCTTCGAGAGCAGCATGCCACCGAGTGCGCTCTGCTCCGCGAGCAGATCGTACGGCGGCGTGCGCTCGTGTCCGCGCGAGGAATCCTCGCCGGCGGGATCAGCGATCCCGAGATGTGCGATCGACACTCGATCACTCCTTTTCGCTGCAGCGGGTCCGGTGCACAATGATCAAACCTCGGACCCCAGACATTCACGGTACGGGCACCTTGCGCGAGCGCCAAGCACCCACGCCGCAAGCCTGTGGATAACTCTGTGTGTAACTCGCCGGTTTGTGCCACATCTTTTCCACAATCCTGGGGACAACTTGTGGATGACTGTTGGTGAGTTTCCCAGAAATATGCCTTGATCGGGGATTCTACTTTTCCACAGGCAGAAAGTTATTCAACCCTCAGGTGGGAGTTGAGGGTGTGGATCAGCGGACTCGATGTGGACAAGTACCTGGCGACGGGGCCGAATGTCAATCCCGCCACGCCCATTTCTGACAATTTCTTGTCACTTCGTGTTCACGCGCTCGGGCGTGTCGCGTGCGCCGAGCACATGCCTGAGAAAACACGAGCGGGGTGGCAGTCCCGAAGGACCACCACCCCGCTCGAAAAGCGTGCTTAGCGCTGCGAAATCACCTGGAGGGTGATCTCTGCGTCGACACCCTCGTGGAGGTGAACAATCGCCTTGTACTCGCCAGTCGACTTGATCGACGGGACGGTCACCTTGCGCTTGTCGATCTCGCCGAGACCTGCAGCGGAGACAGCAGCGGCAACCGCAGCCGGCTTCACCGAGCCGAAGAGACGGCCACCGGTGCCGGTCTTCGCCTGGAGGCGGATCTTGCCCTCCTGGAGCTTGGCCTTGAGCGCCTGAGCGTCCTCGACCGAAGCGAGCGCACGAGCCTCGCGGGCCTTGCGGAGCTGCGCAACCTGGGCCTCGCCACCGCGGGTCCAGTGCACACCGTAGCCCTGGGGCACGAGGTAGTTGCGTGCGTAGCCGGTCTTGACGTCAACGACGTCGCCAGCGGAACCGAGGCCCTGGACCTCGTTCGTGAGAATAACCTTCGCCATGATTCTCGTTCTCCTTAGCGGCCGGAGCCGGCGTAGGGGAGGAGTGCCATCTCGCGGGCGTTCTTCACGGCCTTTGCGATGAGTCGCTGCTCCTGCACGGACACGCCGGTGATCCGACGGGCGCGGATCTTCCCACGCTCAGAAATGAACTTGCGAAGCGTCGCGACGTCCTTGTAGTCGATGACGCCCACGGTCTGCTTCTTGGCGGGTGCGACGACCTTTGCGTTCTTGCCGCGACCCGGCTTGCGGCCTGCGCCGCTGGACTTGCCTGCCATAGTTGGTCTCTTTTCATGTGATGCCCCGGGCTGGCCCGGAACAAGAAGTTGATGCTCGCCGTCTGAGAGAACGGGAGGGTGCGCGCCGCCTGGCGGCGCGGAGGCTGCCTAGAAGGGCTGCTCGTCGTCGAAGCCGCCGCCGAAACCGCCACCAGCGGAGCCACCCTGAGCGGGCTGGCCGCCCCAGGGGTTGTCCTGCTGCGGCTGCTGCGGAGCTGCTGCGGGCTGACCCCAGCTGCTCTGCCCGGCGGGCTGACCGCTTCCGCCGCCGAATCCGCCGACCTGGCCGCGGGACTGCCCACGGGAGATCTGCACGGTGGCGAAACGGAGCGACGGGCCAATCTCCTCGACCTCAAGGTCGAGTGACGTGCGCTGCTGCCCCTGGTTATCGGTGTAGCTGCGCTGCGTGAGACGGCCCTGAACGATGACGCGTGCGCCCTTCGTCAGGGAAGCGGCGATGTTGTCGGCGTACTCACCGTACGCGCGGCAACCGAGCCACAGCGGTTCGCCGTCCGACCAGTCACCCGACTGACGGTCACGCACGCGCGGCGTCGAGGCGATCCGAAAGGTCACCCACGACTTGCCGGCCTGGCTCACGCGAGGCTCGGGGTCGGCAACGAGGTTACCGACGACAGTGATCAGCGGCTCGCCGGCCATGAGCTACGCGCCCACCTTCGCGGCGCGAGCCGCCTTGGCCTGCTCGTGCTTCGCCTGCGCTGCGCGCTGTGCGATGAGCTCGTCAGAGCGGAGCACCTTGGTGCGGAGCACTGCCTCGGACAGGCCGAGCTGACGGTCGAGCTCCGCGGTAGCCTCGTGCGACGCGGTGAAGTTCACCACGACGTAGATGCCCTCGGACTGCTTCTTGATCTCGTAGGCAAGACGACGCTTGCCCCAGATGTCGACGTTCTCGATCTCGCCGCCCGCGTTGCGGATGACGCCGAGGAACTTCTCCATGCTGGGGGCCACGGTGCGCTCGTCGATACCCGGATCGAGGATCACCATGAGTTCATACGGATGCATTAACTGACCCACCTCCTTCGGACTTCACGGCCACAGGATTTCTGTGGCAGGAGGGTGTTTGTGCATCGTGCCGGTGCGTTCCGAAGGGTACGGCGCACACAGACAACCCGGAAAGCTTATCACTTTCTCGCGCTCCACGGGGGCCAGACAGGCGGCTTCTCCGGAAAGACGCGAGGGAGCGTCGCGCCGGCGCGTGTGGCACCGGCACGGCGCTTCGGCTCGCCTACGCTGAGGCCATGCGGATTGCGCTCGTCTCCATGCACACCTCGCCTGCTGCGGTGCCGGGCAGCGGCGATGCCGGCGGTATGAACGTCGTCGTTGCACAGGCGGCACGGGCCCTCTCACGCGCCGGTCACGACGTAACAGCGTTCACTCGCGCAAGTGCAGCACAGCCCAGTGGCTGCAGCGACCTCGGCGATGGCGCCACACTCGTGTCGCTTTCCGCGGGCAGCGTCGACGCGCGCAAGGAGGCACTCCCCAGGCTGGTCCCCGAGTTCGCGCGGGCACTTCGCGATCACGGCACCTTTGATGCCGTGCACGCGCACTACTGGCTGAGCGGGATCGCGGCCTTGCCGCTTGCTGCCCAGAGCGGGGTCACTGCGGCGCTCACCCTACATACCGTCGGCGCCCAGAAGAACGCTCGGCTCGCGCCGGGGGATCGTCCCGAACCGCCCACGCGCTTGGCAGGTGAGCGCGCGCTCACCCATCTGACCCAGCTCATCGCGTGCAGCACCAGTGAGCGCGAGGCCATCGTCTCCGGCTCCGGGGCCTCGCGGCGCGGGATTCCCGTGGTGACCCCCGGGGTCGACACTGCGCTCTTCCGCCCCCGCGACGACACCACTGCGGCTCGGGATCCCGAGAGGCCGCTGCGCATCACGGTGCTCGGGCGTGTGCAGCCCCTCAAAGGGCAAGACCTCGCGGTGGCTGCAGCGGCGGAGCTCGCGCGTCAGGATCCCGCGCTGTGGGCACGATGCGAACTGGTTGTGGCGGGGGAGCCGACGCCTGGCGCGGAGCAGTACGCCGCAGAACTCCGCGTACTTGCCGCGCGTGAGGGGATCGCGGACCGCGTGCGTTTCCTCCCCGCGCAGGATCGGGCGGCAGCGGCCGCTCTCTTCGCAGACAGCGCGCTCGTCCTCGTTCCCTCGCACTCGGAAACTTTCGGGCTGGTCGCGCTCGAGGCCGCGGCCGCCGGGGTTCCCGCGGTCGTCGCGGCGCACACTGGGCTGCTCGAGGCGACGCCGCCCGGAGAGGCGGGCGTGCGGGTCGTGGGGCGTCAGCCTCGCGAATGGGCCCGGGTATTGGGGGAGCTGCTGCATGACCCCGCCCGGCGGAGCGAGCTGGGCCGGGCGGCCCGAGCACACGCGCTCTCCCATAGCTGGGACGCGCACGCCGCGCAGCTCACCGAGGTGTATGCCCGCCTGCGCGTCTCACGCAACGACTAGCCCATACCCGAATCCGCATATTCAAAGTCTGGAATAGATCAAGGGGGTTTTCGCTTCCTCGCACCATTCCGATCCCGGAATATGCGTGTGGGGCCCGGCGAAACTCGCCGGGCCCCACATCACACCTCGCAGAAGCTATGCCGCGGGATCCGCGAGGAACTCCTCAAGTTCGGTGCGCGCCGCATGATCCGGCTTCTGTACGGGGGGCGACTTCATGAAGTACGCGGAGGCCGCCTCGACGGGGCCGCCGATGCCGCGCTCACGCGCAACGTGCGCAATGCGGATCGCGTCGATCATCGTGCCGGCCGAGTTGGGGGAGTCCCACACCTCGAGCTTGTACTCCAGGCTCATGGGGACATCACCGAAGCCCCGCCCCTCCAGCCGAACGAAGGCGAACTTCCGATCCTCAAGCCACGGCACGTGGTCGCTCGGCCCGATGTGCACGTCCTCGTCCGAGAGGTTCACATCAAGGTTCGAGGTGACGGCCTGCGTCTTCGAGATCTTCTTCGACTTCAGGCGGCTGCGCTCAAGCATGTTCTTGAAGTCCATGTTGCCGCCCACATTGAGCTGGTAGGTGTGATCGAGGGCGATGCCGCGGCTCTCCATCAGGCGCGCAAGAACGCGGTGCGTGATCGTTGCACCCACCTGGCTCTTGATGTCGTCGCCGACAATGGGCACGCCTGCCGCAACAAACTTTGCAGCCCACTCCGGGTCGCTCGCCACGAACACGGGCACAGCGTTCACGAACGCGACGCCGGCGTCGAGCGCGGCCTGCGCGTAGAACTTCACGGCCTCTTCGCTGCCCACCGGCAGGTAGCACGCCAGCACGTCAGCGCCAGAATCGCGCAGCACCTGCGCAACATCGACCGGCTCAGCGGCGGACTCTTCGACCGCGTCACGGTAGTACTCGCCGAGGCCATCGAACGTGGGCCCGCGCTGCACCGTGATCCCGATCTCCGGAACGTCCGAGAACTTGATGGTGTTGTTGTGCCCCGCCCAGATGGCCTCACCCAGGTCGAGCCCAACCTTTGCAGCGTCAACCTCGAACGCCGCAACGAACTCAAGGTCGGACACGTGGTGACCGCCCAGACGGACGTGCATCAGGCCCGGAACCTGCTCGTCTTCGGCGGCTCCGCGGTAATACTCCACGCCCTGAACGAGCGAGCTCACGCAGTTGCCAACGCCCGCGAGGGCTACCTTCACAGTCATCGAACCCCTGTTCCTCACGATTTCAGGCGCGGCGCGCCCGAGGGAAGAGTCTACTCCGCCTGGCTCGGCGCGTCTGCCGGGAGCGTTCGCAGGCGGAACAGCTCGCGGGACGAGATCGGCTGACGCTGCCCGCCCACGTGCACGATGTCGTCCCCATCAACAGTCAGTTGGGTAACGTGCGAGCGCAGCGCGGCGACCTTTCGATCACTCCACGCATCGATCTCGTGCGTCTCCACCAGCTCCGACTCCGCGTCTGCCGCGGTGTCATCCGCGATCTCCCAGAACGGCAGCCCCAGCGCGGCGGCGACCGCACGCGCGATGCGGTGCGCGAACACATGGTCGGGGTGACCGTAGCCGCCCCCATCGTCATAGCTCACGATGCCCTGAGCGCCGGCATCGTGCGCCGCGGCCAGCAGATCGTTGAGCGCTTCGACGGCAGGCGCACTGGTGAGCGCGTCCGCGCTCGCGTCAGGGGCGGCGGTCGCCCGGCCGTCCGGGCCCCAGCTCATGCCCGAGTCCTCGTAGATCGCCGGCGGGTAGCCCGCAGCTCGCGCGGGCTCGACCCCGAGGAAGACGTGCCGCTCGATCCCCAGCATGAAAAGCGCGGCGGCGAGTTCGCCCTGGCGGTGCGGTGCCAGCCCATCCGTGCCCTGCAGGTGCTGGAACGGCCCGTCAACGACCTCACCGCGCTCGCCGCGCGTGAGGGTCACCAGCAGCGGCTCCCGACCGGCGCTCGCAAGCCCGGCAAGGGTGCCACCCGTAGTGATCGATTCGTCATCCGGGTGTGCGTGCACGAACATGACACGGGGTCGACCCCCGAACCAGGTGGTGGGGTTCGACGCGTCGTATGCGTTCTCGGTCGTTTCCATGCTCAGCTCTTCTTTCCTGACGCTCATGCTCGCGGGGTCGTCGTTCGCTTCGTCGCTCACGCGACGTCCTGCTCCGCGTACCAGGCCCGCAACCGCTCCTCGGCGGCCTCCGGCCCGATCGGCCCCTCGTCGAGGCGCACGTCGAGCAGGAACTTGTATGCCCGGCCCACCAGCGGCCCCGGAGGGATCTCAAGGATTGCCATGATCTGCGCGCCGTCGAGCTCCGGGCGTACCGCCGCAAGCTCCTCGGCGGCGGCGAGTTCGTCGATGCGGCGCTCGATGTCGTCATAGGCGTGGTCGAGGCGCTCCGCCTTCCGGCGATTGCGTGTCGTCACGTCAGCGCGCGTGAGGATGTGGAGTTGCTCGAGCTCGTCTCCTGCATCACGCACGTACCGCCGCACCGCGGCGTCAGTCCACGGCTGGTCGCTGTACCCAAAGAAACGCAGATGCAGCTCGATCAGACGTGCCGCGCGCTTGATGGTGTCGTTGTCGAAGCGCAGCTCGCGCAAGCGCTTCTTCGCGAGCTTCGCGCCCACGACATCGTGGTGGTGGAACGTGACCCCGCCGCGCTCGAAGCGACGCGTTGCGGGCTTCCCAATGTCGTGCAGCAGCGCGGCAAGCCGCAGCACGATGTCGGGAGCAGTGACGTCCGCGGGGCGACGATCCTGCTCCAGCTGGATGGCTTGCCGCAGCACGGTGAGGCTGTGCTCGTAGACGTCCTTGTGTCGCCCGTGGTCATCCTGCGTTGCCTGCAGCGCGGTGAGCTCGGGGAGGAATCGCTCCGCGAGCCCCGTGTCGACGAGCAGCCGTATCCCGGGCACCGGATCGTTCGTGCCGAGCAGCTTCACCAGCTCGTCACGGATCCGCTCGGCGGAGATGATGTCGAGCCGCTCGGCGTATTCCGCCATCGCCGACTGCGTCTCCGCCGCCACTTCGAACCCGAGCTGCGCCGCGAAACGAGCTGCGCGCAACATGCGCAGCGGGTCATCAGTGAAGGAGGCCGACGGCGCCCCGGGCGTGTGGATGCGCCCAGCCAGCAGATCCTCGACGCCACCCGACACATCCACGAGGCGCATATCGGGCAGCATGAGTGCGAGGGCGTTGATCGTGAAGTCGCGGCGCACGAGATCACCCTCGATCGTGTCGCCGTAGCTCACGCTCGGCTTCCGCGAATCTTCGCGGTACACCTCCGCGCGATACGTGGTGATCTCCACGACCTCGCCGTTCACGCGCGCAGCAATCGTGCCGAAGTCCCGGCCAACATCCCACACATTGCCGCTCAGTTCGTCGAGGATCTCGCGCGTCTGCTCGGGGCGCGCGGACGTCGTGAAGTCGAGGTCCGTCACTGCGCGGCCCAGCATCGCATCGCGAACGGGCCCGCCGACGAGGGCGAACTCGTGTCCTCGCGCGGCAAAAGCCTTGGCGAGGGAAGCGACGGGTGCGGAGGCGGCGATGGCACGCAGGGCGTCCATGGACTCGGCAAGGGAAAGCATCCCCCCAGGGTACCTGGGCCTGGATCCCAGAGCTGGTCTTTAGACTGGAGCGTATGGCCCGAGTTCCCCTGTTCCGCGCATTCACCGCGACGATGCTCGCGCTCGGAGTCGCGGTCGGCGGTCACCTCGCGCTGGGCCCCGCAGCAGCGCAGGCACACGCGCGTTTCACGGCAGATGTCTCGCGCACCGCGGCTGCCGACGCTGACGCCGCAGACGAGGACACGGACACGGTCGATCAGCCCGAAGAGCTCGCCTCCCTCGTCATCGCAGCGAGCGACCCGGTACTCCGTCCCGAGACGGAAACACTTGAGCTCGCGATCCTGATCCAAAATCCGAGCTCGGAACCTATTCCCGCGGGGGAACTGGTCGTGGAGATCGCCACCGAGGCGGTTGCTGATGCGGCCGGCCTCGCGGAAGAACCCGCGGGGAGTCTGTCCCCGCTCGGCACGCTCAACGTAGGTGCGACGCAAGCGGGGAAGAGTCAGGCGCTCACGCTCACAGTGCCGCGCGCGGATGTCGCGCTCACGGCGAGCACCCCGTTTGGTGTGCACCTGCTCCGCGCCGAGCTGCGCGCAGAAGACGAGGGGGATCCCGAACCTACCGATTCCGACGCGGATGCCGCCACGCAGCACAATGCGGGAGAGTCTGCGGAGTCCTCTGACTCATCGGATTCGGACGCCGAGACGGCCGACGCTCCCGCGGATCCGCTCCTCACCGCCACCACCCCGATTGTGTGGCACGGGCCGGAGCAGACCACCACGGGAGCGGGCTCGCGCGCGGCGGCGCACAAGACCCCAACGGTGCAGCTCGGCGTCATCGTGCCGCTGGTCTTCCCCGATGAGATTCGCACACTCCCCACGCGGGGTCAGCTGGAGGCGCTCACGCCGGAGTGGGATCGGCTCCTCACCGAGGCGCGGACGCAGCGGGCAACGCTCGCGATCGATCCCCGTGTCATCGCTGGGATTCGCGCATACGGCGAGGAGGCGCCCGAGAACTCGCGCCTCTTCCTCGAGCGCCTCACCGCACTCGACCTCCCGGTGTTCCTGCTGCAGTTCGCTGATGCAGACCCGGCGGCTCAGGCTGCGCTCGGCTTCTCAAAACTCCTCGCACCCTCGAGCCTCGATTTTGTGACTCGATTTGGATCTTTCCCAGCGCCCGCAGGCCCCACGCCTGCCGACGGTAAACCGGAAACGACCCCCACTGAGCAGGCCCCCGCGACGGCGGATGACGCAGCTCCGGCGGAAACTTCCGACGCACCAGCAGGTGCCGACGACGCGAGTGGCCCCCAGCCGGCAAGCGCCCCAACACTTCCCGAGCTTCTCGCGTGGGAGCCAGCTTCACGCATCGCCTGGCCCGCGGAGGGCTCGGTGAACGCGGACACGCTTGAGTTTCTGAGGAGCAACGGCATCACCACCACCGTGGTGAGCTCAAGCAACGCGGGGCTCACGGGTGGGCCCCGCGCACAGCTCGGCGACGGCACAGCGTATGTCGCCGATGCGAGTCTGAGCGCGGCCGCACGCGATGCGCTCACCGGAGGCACGTCGGCTGAACGGGCCGCGGGCGCGGCACGACTTGCGGCTCAGCTTGCGCTCGCCGCGCAGCACTCGCAGCCGGGTGTGCTGCTCGCGCTCGACCGCGGCGCAGTCGCAAACGCCGAGCAACCGAGCGCCCTGCTCGAGCAGCTCAGCACTTTCGACTGGCTTGAGCAGACGCCGCTCGCCGAACTCCCACAGGGCACGGCGAAGCTGCGCTCGGGGGACACACTCGAGGAGCGCCGCGAACTGCTGCGTGCCGCAGTGGGCCGCGAGTCTTCCGTCACACAGATCGGCGCGGTGCTCGTCAACCCTGAGTATCTGAGCGGCTACCAGCGCACGCGCCTGCTGGAGTTGTTTGCTACCAGGCATGGTGCGCCCGATGCAGACTTCGCGGACGTGGCAGCCGCCTACCGCGCGCGCGACGCCGAGCTCCTCGAGGGCGTGCAGGCGGTCAGCACCGAGCATGTACAGCTCGTGGGCACATCTACCCGTTTCCCCGTGCAGTTGCGCAACACGCTTCCCTTCGATGCGCGCGTGCGTGTGGACGTCAATCCCGCGTCTGCTGCGCTCTCCCTCAGCGAGCACAGCTTTCCGGACGTGATTATTCCCGCGGAGGGCAACCAGCAGTTGCTCGTGCCGGTACACAGTCGGGTGTCTTCCGGCGAGTCCGGACTGGTCGTAACGATCTCCGCAACTGACGGTGATCCGACGGTGTTCACCGGCACTCTCTCCATCTCAATCCGCAGCTCGATTGAATCGATCGCGCTGTGGACGCTCGGCGGGCTTGCGGCTGCGCTGCTCGGCTTTGGGATTTGGCGGAGCCTCCGCCAACGTGCCCGCGCCCAGTCCGCTTCCGAGGCCGTCACCAGCGAGCAGGAATAGCGCAAGCCTAGGATGGGTTGTACCCCCTGAACGGTCGATCCGCGACCGTGATTCATCAGCAATGCGTGCGAGGAGCCTCATGCAGCAGATCATCATCATCGGTTCCGGCCCCGCCGGCTTCACCGCCGCGATTTACGCGGCCCGCGCTGGCCTGAAACCGCTGCTCTTTGCAAGCGCTATCGGCATCGGCGGCGAACTGATGAACACGACCGAGGTGGAGAATTTCCCGGGCTTCCCGGAGGGCATCCAGGGCCCCGAGCTCATGCAGCGTATGCAGGAGCAGGCAGAGAAGTTCGGCACCGAGGTTGTCTACGACGACATCACCGAGGTCGATTTCTCGGGCGACGTGAAGCGTGTCACCGCGGGTGACGGCAGCGTGCACGAAGCGCTCACCGTGATCTACGCGACCGGCTCCGCCTACCGCAAGATCGGTCTCGCTGATGAGGATCGCCTCTCAGGACACGGCGTGTCCTGGTGCGCCACCTGCGACGGTTTCTTCTTCCGTGAGAAGACGATCGCGGTGGTCGGCGGCGGCGACTCTGCGATGGAGGAGGCGACCTTCCTCACGCGCTTCGCCGACAAGGTCTACGTGATCCATCGCCGCAGCGAGCTCAAGGCATCGAAGATCATGCAGCAGCGTGCGTTCGACAACGAGAAGATCGAGTTCGTGTGGGATTCCGAGGTTTCGGCAATCCACGGCGAGTCCGAGGTCGAGGGTGTCACACTCCGCAGCACGGTCGATGGTTCCGAGCGCGAGCTCGCGATTCAGGGCCTCTTTGTGGCGATCGGCAACGATCCGCGCACGCACCTCGTGCACGGCAAGCTCGATCTCACGGAGGAGGGCACCATCGCCGTCGAGGGCCGCAGCTCGAAGACCTCGGTTCCCGGGGTCTTCGCCGCCGGCGACGTCACCGATCCGCACTACCGCCAGGCCATCACCGCTGCCGCATCTGGCACGGTCGCCGCACTCGACGCCGAGGCCTTCCTCGCGCTGCTTGAGCAGAAGAATCCGGAGCTCGCCGCCGTCTGATCGGCAGCGCCCAATTTACTGGTGTGACCAAAGGAGTCATCATGAACGAACCCATCAACGTTGACGAGCAGACCTTCGAGAAGGTCGTGCTGCAGAGCGAGATCCCCGTACTCGTGGATTTCTGGGCAGCCTGGTGCGGCCCGTGCCGCGCCATTGCGCCGATCCTCGATCAGATTGCTGGCGAGCAGGAGGGCAAGCTGCTCATCGCCAAGCTGAACGTCGACGAGAACCCGAATCTTGCAGCGCAGTACCGCATCACCTCCATCCCCGCGATGAAGGTGTTCAAGGGCGGCGAAGAGGTCCGCGAGATCATCGGTGCGATGCCGAAGCCGATGATCGAGGAGCACCTCGCCGGCATCATCTAAGCCCGGCGTGCGCGACATCGTCGCGCACAGCACAACGGCGGGTGGTGAGTCTCGGACTCACCACCCGCCGTTGTCGTCTGCGAGCGGCGGGAGCTACTCCTCGCCGACCTCAGCGAGCGCTGCGAGCCGGTCGATCGAGCTGAGGAGCGCCGCTGCGGTGTTCTGTTGCGCCCGGGCGAACCGGGTCGAATCAGTGAGACCGCTCCAGTCAAAGGTGTGACGCACGAGCGTGCCCTCGGCGACTGGTTCCAGCTCCCAGCGCCACAGGTGCCCGGGCTCAGCCTCGCCAACGGGGGAGGGCAGCCAGGCAATGCGGCGGCCCTCTGCAAACTCCACGATGCGGTTCTGTCGCACCCGGTCGCCAACGTTGGTCATGATGAACACGTCGCCGACCCCGTGCACGCGCTGACCGGCGGCGGCCTCCGCGAGATTTTCGTTTCCATCCCACCGGGGCTGCTGCGCGGGGTCCGCGATGAGTTCAAACACGCGTTCCGGGGGTGCCGCGACGACGCGTTCTGCCGACACTATCTTCTCTGCGCTGCTCATGCGCCCAGTCAATCACACCGCGTCCGAGAGAGCTTAGCTGAAGCCGGGATCCCCGAGCTCCGAGAGGATGCGCTTCAGGTCGGCGATCGTCGCAAAATCGATGACGATCTGCCCCTTCTTGGCGCCCAGCTTCACCGCGACACGAGTGTCGAAGCGATCGCCCAGGCGGTCAGCAATTTCACCGAGCTGAGCCTGCACGCCGCCTGCACGAGGCTTCGCGACCTTGCGCTGGGGCCCCTCGGCAGCCGCGGCCTCCGCCGCGCGCACGGAGAGTCCCTCGTCGACGATCTTGTCGGCGAGCCGCTGCATCGACTCCGCGTCGCCCACGTGCGAAAGAATTGCGCGCGCGTGGCCGGCCGAAAGCACTCCGGCGGCGACCCGGGCCTGCACGGGCTCGGGGAGACGCAGCAGTCGGATCGTGTTCGAGATCTGTGGCCGCGAGCGACCGATTCGCTCTGCGAGCTGCTCCTGCGTAATGCCGAAGTCTGAGAGGAGCTGCTGGTAGGCCGAGGCCTCTTCAAGAGGATTCAGCTCAGCACGGTGCAGGTTCTCGAGCAGTGCGTCACGAAGCATGTGCTCGTCCGCGGTGCTCCGGACGATGGCCGGAATCGAGTCAAGGCCGGCGCGCTTCGAGGCACGGAAACGGCGCTCACCCATGATGATCTCGTAGCGGGGTCCGCGCTTGGGTGCCGGCTCGATTTCGCGCACGACAATCGGCTGGAATACGCCGAACTCCTTGACGGAGTGGGTGAGCTCTGCAAGTGCGTCCTCGTCGAACTCGGTGCGAGGCTGTACCCGATTCGGGGTGATCTCGCTCAGTTCCAGTCGCGTCAGGCGCGCGCCTGGAACTGCCTGCAGCTGCTCTTCCGCGTCGCCCGTGCTCACGGGAGCCGCGGCGGCTTCGGTCTCCGGCGCGGTGGCCGTCGTGGCCTCCGCGGACTCAGGCTGCTCCGCGCCCGCGGTGCTCGCCGGGAAGAACACGTCGACGGGACGCTCGCCCGTCGTTGGTGCCTGGGGGATGAGGGCCCCAATCCCGCGGCCGAGGCCGCCCCGCTTCTTCGTCGCCATTAGTCGCGCCCTTCCATGGAAATACCAGCTCCCACACCACGCTCCGCGATCTCCGCTGCGGCCTCGAGGTACGCGAGCGCGCCGATCGAGGCGCCATCGTACGCGTGCACGGTCTGCCCGTAGCTCGGTGCTTCAGAGATACGCACCGAACGGGGAATCACCGCATTCAATACCTGCTCTGGGAAGTGCGATCGAACCTCACGCGCGACCTCCTGCGCCAGGTTCGTGCGTGCGTCGTACATGGTGAGCAAGATCGTCGACACCCGCAGCCCGGGGTTCAAGTGCTTCTGGATGAGCTGGATGTTGCCAAGCAGCTGGCTGAGTCCTTCAAGCGCGTAGTACTCGCACTGGATCGGGATCAGCACCTCGTCAGCGGCGACGAAGGCGTTGACCGTGAGGAGGCCGAGCGAGGGAGGACAATCGATGAACACGTAGTGGTACGGCTCAGCGGCCTCCTGCAAGAACGCCTGCAGTGCGGTGCGGAGCCGCTGTTCGCGGGCAACGAGCGAAACGAGCTCGATCTCAGCGCCCGCGAGGTTGATCGTGGAAGGCACGCACCACAGATTCTCGTGGTCAGTGGTCTGCTGAAGCGCGTCGTCGAGGGTGCTGTCGCCGAGCAGCACGTCGTACACACTCGTCACCTCTGGGCGGTGCTGCACACCGAGCGCGGTCGACGCATTGCCCTGTGGGTCGAGATCGATGACGAGGACGCGCGCGCCTCGACGCGCGAGCGCCGAGGCGAGGTTCACCGTCGTGGTGGTCTTTCCGACGCCACCTTTTTGATTCGACACCGTGATGATGCGCGGCGCGTCGGGCAGCGGGGAGACGGTCTCGGCGAGCTTGCGCCGTCGCCTGACCTTGTCGACGAGGTGGTCGCCGACGAGTGACTTCTCCGTATCAGCCATGACTCACAATTTTAGCCCGAAATACTCGCGTCGTTTCGGCAAGCTGCCCGACGCCAAGCTCTTCCACCCGGATATCCGTGAGGCGATGCTTGCGCAGCACCTTCGCTGCAGCGTCGATCTCAGCCTCCACAGAGTTCCCCTTGAGGAACAGCATCTCACCGTCTGCACGCAGCAGGGGAGCGGTGATGGGGACCAACTTGCGCAGCGCGGTCACCGCACGCGCGGTCACCTGGTCGACCTCGAAGGCGTCGTGAAACTCCTCGGCGCGCCCCCGCTTCACCTCTGCGTTCTCGAGCCCGAGCCGCTCAATCTGCTCGTTCAGCCAGAGGCAACGGCGCTCCATCGGCTCGATGAACAGAAAATCAGCGTCCGGTCGCACGATCGCAAGCACGAGCCCGGGCATTCCGCCGCCGGTGCCGATGTCCGCCACGCGTCCGCCTGCGCGGATCAGCGGCGCGAGAACGGCACTGTTGAGGAGATGCCGCGTCCACAGTCGGGGGAGCTCCAGCGGGCCAATGAGGCCAAGCTCTTCGCCTCGTGCGGCGAGGTCGTCGGCGAAGGCACGCAGCACGTCAATGCGGTCTCCCGCGATCTCGGCGGCCGCTGCGGGCTCGAGTTCCAGCTCGGTCACTTCGGTCATTCTGCGTCCTCCGCGCGTTTCACGTGAAACGAGTGTGCTCGCGCTAGGCGCGGCTGATCACGAGCCGGCGATCCCGACCCTCGCCGCGGGACTCGGAGAAGTATCCTCGCCCGGCAACGTCGTCGTGTACGAGCTTGCGCTCGTACGAGGACATTGGCTCAAGCTCAACGCTGTCGCGTCCAGCTGCAATCTGTGCGACTGCGGCATCCACCATGCGCTTGAGCTCGATCGCACGCGCATCGCGCGATCCGCCGATGTCGATGATGAGTCGCGAGAAGCGCCCGGTCTTCGCCTGCACGGCGAGACGCGTGAGGTCCTGAAGCGCCTGCACTGTGTCCGGGACGGCCAAGCGGTCAAGCTGCTCGCCGCCTCCCGTCACCGAAACGTAGGCGCGACCATTCGCGACGTCGATATCAATATCGCCGTCGAGGTCCGCGATGTCGAGCAAGCCCTCGATGTAGTCTGCGGCGAGATCGCCGTCAGCCTCAAGCTCCTCAAGCGTCAGGTTCTCGGTCTCCGCTGCGGGAGTGTTCTGCTCTGCAGTCACAGGGATCACTTCCCCTTCTTCTTCGCGCGCTTCGAGCTCATCGGCTGCTGGCGCTGGCCCTCTGCCTTCGACGGGGTCTGTGCGTCGAGTGCGCGAACCTCATCGTCGGTGAGCTTGCCCTTGGCCTTCAGGCGGGCCTGACGCGCACGCCATGCCTCACTGCCGGGGGTGGGCATGTTGCGGATAACGATGAACTGCTGGCCCATGGTCCAGACGTTCGAGGTGAACCAGTACACGTTCAGTGCGAGCGGGAAGGTGACGCCCGAGAACAGGAACGCGAAGGGGATGATGTAGAGCAGGATGCGCTGCTGGCGGTACATCGGCGAAGCCTTCGTCTCGTCGGAGACGTTCTTCGACATGATCTGCAGCTGCGTGAAGAACTGCGAGGCGATCATGAGGATCACGATGACGCCGAGGAGGATCACCACGGTCCAGTTGCCGCTCTCCCAGCCCTGCGTGAAGTTCTGCTTGAGCGGCGCACCGAAGATCGAGGCCTCGTTGAAGCTCTGCGTCAGCGCAGCATTCATGAAGCCGATACCCGTCTTGTTCTCGGCTGCGTGACGCAGCACGTAGAACAGCGAGAAGAACACGGGCATCTGGATCAGGATCGGCAGGCACGAGGAGAACGGGTTCGTCCCGTGCTTCTTGTACAGTGCCATGGTCTCGCGGCTCATGGCCTCACGCGAGAACTGGTCCTTCTTGCCCTTGTACTTGTCCTGGACTTTCTTCATCTCGGGCGCAAGGTCCATCATGCGACGCTGAGACTTGATCTGGCGCACGGTCACGGGGATGAGCGCCGAGCGCACCACGATCACCAGGCCAATGATGGAGAGCACCCAGGTGACACCGGAGGCGGGCTCCATCCCGAGCCAGGTGAGTGCCTGATGCCAGACGGCCAGTACCAGCTCGACGAGCCAGCGGAGGGGCCAGAGTATGGTCTCGAAGAAATCCACCGCGTTAGGCCTTTCGCTCGATGGGGCGGACGAAGCCGCGCGAGTTAATCACAAAGTTCTGTTTCTTCCGGCTGGGAACGTCGTCGATCCCGCCGGGCGTGAAGGGGTTGCAGCGCAGCAGCCGCCATCCCGTAAGCACGGTTCCGACAAGGAATCCGCGCAGTTGGTACGCCTCCACAGCGTACCGGGAACACGATGGATAATACCTGCACACCTGCCCGTAGAGCGGGGAGATGAAGCGCCGATAGAGGTGCATGATCCCGATCGCGATATTGCGGGGGAGGAACCACACCTCGAAGAGCACGCGTTTCACCGTGACTCCGCTGGCGTGAGCAGTGTTCGCTCCACCCGGTCAAGCGCTCGATCAACAGCCGCTTCGAGCTCTGCGTACGGTGCGGTGGCGATCGCGGGGAGCGCGCGGAACACCACGTCGACAGAAGCAAAGCCCGCGGCTATTCTGCGCTCCGCGATTGTTTTCAATCGACGACGCACGAGATTTCGAGTGACGGCGTTGCCCACTGCCTTCGAGACGATGAAGCCGAAGCGAGCTGGCTCGCCCGGTGCACGCAAAACCGCGTGGGTGATGCACAACGCACCACCCACGCGGTAGCCGGATCGAACGACCCGTCGGTAATCATCTCCCCGGGTAACGCGGTGCCGTTTGGCAGGCATAGTGACCCCGGGTCGGGGAATTACGCGGTGAGCTTGGAGCGGCCCTTGCCGCGACGAGCGGCAACGATCGCACGACCCGCGCGGGTACGCATGCGGGCGCGGAAGCCGTGCACCTTGGCGCGGCGGCGGTTGTTGGGCTGGAAAGTGCGCTTGCTCATTGAAGACTCCGTGACTTATGGAACTGATCCCCGAAGCTCAGTGTCGTCGAGGAAGTCGAATCTGGGTTGGGCGACAGTTCGCCCATACAAGGTATTCACCTTACGCCGAATCTGCGCGATCGTCAAAAGGATCAGACATTTTCGTGCCCGGGCAGCCCGATTTTCGCGTTTGGGGTGTGTGGATAAGGCGGGGACTTGCCTGTGGACAAATCTGTGACTAACGTGGGCGCAGATGTCTTTTCGGCG